>NC_016791.1:1865000-4613747 GCF_000244875.1 Clostridium sp. BNL1100 | reverse complement strand
TTATATATAAGCAACAACATGTTGAAAAAATATATTTTGTTAGTACCATATATAGTTCTTAAAATTTACAAAAAAATAATTGAAAAATTATTCTAACAATAAGGCTTTTAATAAGCCTTGACAGGTTGAAATATCATAATATATAATAGGTCTGGTGTCTTTAAAAGAAAACACTCAACTGTTTATATAAACAAAGATGGATCGGGGGTGTACCAATGTTAAGAACATATCAACCTAAAAAAAGACATGCGAAGAAGGAACATGGATTCAGAAAAAGAATGAGTACTTCTAACGGCAGAAAAGTATTAAGAAGACGCAGATTAAAAGGAAGAAAGGTTCTTTCAGCGTAAGACCGCATATTTGTGGTCTTTTTCTTTAAAACTTGCTATTCTTCGTACGAACTAATATTTGTAAAGGCAGTATTTTATGAAAAAGACTGTAACACTAAAAAAGAATTACGAGTTTGCAAGAGTTTTTAATAAAGGATCGTTTTATGTTGGAAGGTATATAACTATTTATATCCTTCCAAATAAACAATCCTTTAATAGGATTGGAATATCAGTTTCCAAAAAGGCAGGCAAGGCAGTTATCAGAAATAGGAAAAAAAGATTAATCAGAGAGAGTTACCGGTATTTTGAAGACTATATTTCCAATGGGTATGACATTGTAATGGCAGCAAGGTCCGGCGAAAGTGTTCCTACATTTAGAGCTTTGTTAAAGGAATTCAAATACCTGCTTAAAAAGCTGCAGATATTTGATCAGGAGAAGTATAATTGTTTAAAAGAATATTGATAACATTAATCAGATTCTACCAGAAATTTTTATCGCCACTAAAAATGAGGCCCACATGCAGATTTTATCCAACGTGTTCACAGTATGCAATTGAGGCTGTAATTAAATATGGTTGTATAAAAGGATCATATCTGGCATTAAGACGAATATTAAAGTGTCATCCCTTTCATCCTGGAGGGTTTGACCCTGTTAAATAGATACTAATTGTAATATAGGAGATAAACATGTTCGACATAATAATAAGGCCACTTGGTCAATTCCTTTATTGGATTTATAACACTATTGCTTTTGAAAATTACGGTCTTGCACTTATAATTTTTACAATAATAGTTAGATCTGCTATGATTCCATTAACTTTAAAACAGTACAAGTCATCTGCTGAAATGCAAAAGGTTCAGCCTTTACTTCAGGAAATTCAAAGAAAATATGCAAGCGATAAAGCAAAGCTGAACGAGGAAATGATGAAGCTTTATCAGGAACATAAAATAAATCCCGCAGGCGGTTGTCTCCCACTGCTCATTCAAATGCCTATATTATTGGCATTATGGCAGGCTATTACAAAACCACTAAAGTATATGTTGGGTTTTACTGCAGCCCAGTTGAACAGTCTGGCAGAATCATCAAAGATACCCATTAATAGTGCGTACTCAGAAATTAATACAATAACACACTTTATGAGTATCGGTCAGGGTGAAAAGGTAGGAAACTTAAATATGTTTTTTCCGAGCCACGGTTTTGGTATAAATTTAGGAGATATTCCTACATGGCATTTTAACAAGATTATAAGCGAGCCTTACTTTGCAGTTCTTTTGCTATTACCGATAATAGCAACCCTTACGACATATCTGTCAGTACGTATGTCAATGCCTAAGGCAACTTCGGATAAGGCTGCAAACCCAATGGGAAATAGCATGATGTATGTATCTCCTATAATGACTTTACTATTTTCTTTCCAGTTCCCTGCAGGTCTTGCTCTATATTGGATTACTGGTAACGTGTTTGCTATTGTTCAGCAATACTATGTAAATAAGTATGTCCTTAAAAAAAAGGAGGAAGTGAGTAAATAATGGCTTACAGTATTGAAAAAAAAGGTAAAACAGTTCAGGAAGCTATATCTGCTGCACTCGAAGAATTACAGTTAACACAGGATGATGTTGATGTTGAAGTTATAGAAGAGGGCAACAAAGGTATTTTTGGTATTATAGGTTCTAAAGTTGCCAGAATACGAGTGACAGTTAAAGAAAAAGAAGAGAAAAACAGGTGTGACATAGCATCAGATTTTTTGTACACAATACTTAATAATATGGGTGTTGAGGCTGATATTAATGTTAGTGAAGATGAGGAAAGCATAGTTGTTGATATAAATGGAGATAATATTGGAATAATTATCGGTCGCAGAGGAGAAACAATGGATTCCCTGCAATATCTTACAAGTCTGGTTGTTAATAAGGAATATGAAGATTATAAAAGAGTAATACTAAACGTTGAAAATTACAGACAGAAAAGAGAAGAAACCCTTATTAAGCTTGCTAACAGACTTGCTGATAAAGTAGTTAAATACAAAAAACCTATTACTCTGGAGCCAATGAATCCTTATGAGAGAAGAATAATACATTCGTCTCTTCAAGGCCATAAGTATGTAGAAACATACAGTACAGGTGAAGAACCAAAGAGAAAGGTAGTTATTACTCTGAAATAACTGCATGGCTTACATTAAAAACACATACTAAGAAATAAATATGCATATCAGATGGTTCAGGGTCATACCTTGAACCATTTTGTGCGTTGGTAAGGCATTAAAAATCTGCACCAATTAAAAGAGGTAATATTTATGTACAATGAAGATACGATAGCAGCACTGTCTACTCCGTATGGAACAGGTGGAATCGGTGTTATTCGAATAAGCGGAAAAAAGGCATTTGATGTAGCAAGTAAGATATTTCAAAGTTCAAAAGCAATGGAGGAAATTCAGTCACATACGGTAACATACGGAAAAATTGTTGATGAGGAATCAAAAGACGTTATAGATGAGGTATTACTACTGAAAATGTGTAAGCCCAATACCTTTACAAGGGAAAATGTTATAGAAATACATTGCCATGGTGGGATTGTCGTAATAAACCGTGTATTGGAGCTTATTTTCAAAAATGGAGTAAGGCCTGCTGAACCAGGAGAATTCACTAAACGTGCTTTTTTGAATGGTAGAATAGATTTATCACAGGCAGAGGCTATAATAGATCTTATTAACTCTAAGACCGTTGAAAGTTCAAAGGCTGCAGTAAGCCATCTGGAAGGAAGATTGTCCTCTCGATTAAAAAGTATAAGAGAAATTTTAGTAGGATTGCTTGCTCATATTGAGGTAACTGTTGATTATCCAGAGCACGATATAGAAGAAATAACGGGAGAAAAAGTATTAGAGAATCTTATAAATATAAAAGATGAGCTTCATACTCTGGCAGGAACTTTTGAGAGAGGCAAGATATTGAGAGAAGGATTAAATATAGTAATTGCAGGAAAGCCAAATGTAGGTAAGTCCTCTTTGTTAAACCAACTGTCAGGAAGTTTAAAGGCAATTGTAACTGATATTCCGGGAACAACAAGAGATATTATAGAGGAGTACGTAAATATTAAGGGAATTCCGGCAAAAATTACTGATACAGCCGGTATTAGGAGTACTCAGGACGTAGTTGAAAAAATAGGAGTAAACAAGGCTTATGAGGCTGTTGAACACGCCGATCTTACAATAGCAGTACTTTCTGCGGCAACAGGGATACAAGAAGAAGATATTAAAATTTTAGATTTAATAAAAAATAAAAAAGCTTTAATTTTAATAAACAAGATAGATTTGGTAGATAACGATCAAGTTATTGAAATAAAAAGTCAGTTGGAAGAATATGATATTGTTTTAAATGCATCAGTTATAAATGCTCGAGGAATAGAGGAATTGGAAACAACGATTTCGGAATTATTTATCAAAGGAAGAATATCTGGTAATGATGAAGTTCTGTTAACAAATTCCAGACACAAGTACCTTGTGGACAGAGCTATTGAGGATATTCAACAGGCATTAAATTCTTTTAATACAGGAATGCCTCTGGATATGGTAACTATTGATATAAAAAGCTGTGCCGACAACATAGGACAGATTACAGGGGAGTCAATTGACGAAGCTGTAATGCATGATATATTCAGTCGTTTTTGTATTGGAAAATAAGATTACGTAAGAAAATTACAGATTATATATAGAAAGGAAGAATCCTTATGGATTATTTCGCTGGAAGTTATGATATAGCTGTTATTGGAGCAGGACATGCCGGATGTGAGGCAGCACTGGCAGCAGCAAGGCTTGGTTGCAGCACGATAGTATTTTCGATTAACCTTGACAGTATTGCAAACATGCCTTGTAATCCAAGTATTGGGGGAACAGCAAAGGGCCATCTGGTAAGGGAAATAGATGCTTTAGGCGGGCAGATGGGAAAGACAACGGATAAAACGTTTATTCAGTCAAAAATACTTAATTCGTCTAAAGGCCCGGCAGTATATTCCTTGCGAGCGCAAGTAGATAGAAGACAATACCAGATGGAAATGAAGCATATTCTTGAAACACAGGAAAACCTCGATATTAGGCAGGCAGAAGTTATAGAAGTACTTACTGATGAAACAGGTAGCAGTGTTACAGGAGTAAAAACCCATACTGGAGCTATATTTCAGTGTAAGGCAATAGTTCTTACAACAGGAACATACCTTCAAGGGAAAATTTTTATTGGTGACGTAAGTTACAGTGGAGGCCCTGATGGATTGTTTCCTGCAAACAGATTATCAGAAAGCTTGCAGAACCTGGGCATAGAGCTTCTGAGATTTAAGACGGGTACTCCTGCCAGATTAAATAAAAGAAGTCTGGACTTTTCGAAAATGTCAGAACAACCTGGAGATGATATAATTGTTCCATTTTCATTTGAAACAGAAAAAATAGAAAAGGATCAAGTTTCATGTTGGCTTACGTATACAAATATGGATACTCATGAGGTAATTAAAAAGAACATCCATCGGTCACCGCTATATAGTGGAAATATTACAGGCATTGGCCCCAGGTATTGCCCGTCAATAGAAGACAAGGTAGTAAGATTCTCTGATAAGGAACACCATCAGGTTTTTGTTGAACCTATGGGAATAGATACGGAAGAAATGTACCTGCAGGGAATGTCAAGCAGTCTTCCGGAGGATGTACAGATAGAATTTATGAGAACTATTCCTGGTCTTGAAAATGTAAAGGTAATGAGAAGTGCATATGCAATAGAATATGACGGAATAGATGCTACACAGTTAAAATTATCATTAGAGTATAAAAATATAGACGGATTGTTTTCAGCAGGGCAAATAAACGGAAGTTCAGGATATGAAGAAGCTGCTGCTCAGGGAATTGTTGCGGGAATAAATGCAGCAATGAAGGTGCAAAACAGAGATCCATTGATATTAGACAGATCCCAGGCATATATAGGCGTACTTATTGATGACCTTGTTACAAAGGGTACAAAGGAACCTTATAGAATGATGACATCCAGAGCAGAGTACAGGCTTCTGCTTAGGCAGGACAATGCCGACCTAAGGTTGACGACCATGGGTAGAGAAATAGGATTGATTAGTGAAGAACGCTATGAAAACTTTCTTAAGAAGAAGGAAATGATAGAAAAAGAGATAGAAAGACTCAAAAACACCTATTTGCCACCAAGCGAAGCTGTTCTAAAATATCTTGAAAGTAGAAACAGCACCGCAATAAAAAGTGGAATTCAGTTAACAGAACTACTTAGGAGGCCTGAAATAAGTTATGAAAGCCTTTCAGAGGTTTGTGAACTTCCTGACCTTCCCAGAGCTGTACGTGAACAGGTTGAAGTTGCCGTAAAGTATGAAGGTTATATCAAAAGGCAAATGCAGCAGGTGGAACAGTATAAAAAGCTTGAAGGCAGAAAAATACCACAGAATATTGATTATAACGAGATACAGGGATTAAGGCTGGAGGCAAGGCAAAAACTTTCACAAATAAGGCCCGACTCCATAGGCCAGGCATCCAGAATAACAGGGGTATCTCCTGCTGATATATCAGTATTACTCATATATCTTGAACAGGTTAACAGAAAGAAAAATTAGTAACCGGAGGAATTTATGGCACTAGATAATGAATTAGAGGAATTGCTTATCAAAGGTTTGACACACTATAAAACAGAAATATCGGATACTCAGGTAGAGCAATTTGAAAAATATATGGAACTTCTGAAAGAATGGAATAAGAAAATAAATTTAACTGCAATAGAGGATGACAGGGAAATAGTAATAAAGCATTTTATAGATTCAATTAGTATAGTTCCTTATATAAGTAATGAAAATATAAAGATTATTGATGTAGGTACCGGCGCAGGTTTTCCCGGAATTCCTCTTAAAATAGTGAACCCTAAAAATGATATTACATTGCTAGATTCTTTGGATAAGAGAATAAAGTTTCTTAATGAGGTAATAAATGCAGTGAATATTACCCAGATATCAGCAATTCATGGTAGAGCAGAGGACTTTGGAGCTAATCCTGTATATAGGGAAAAGTATGATATTGCTGTCGCAAGAGCAGTATCAAATCTTCCGGTTTTACTCGAATATTGTCTTCCATTTGTAAAAATAAACGGGATATTTATCGCAATGAAAGGAAGTAACACTGAAGAGTTTGATAATTGCAATAAGGCTCTCGACATTTTAGGAGGTAAAATTGAGAAAATAGAGAAAATGGAATTACCTTTCACAAATATAGAAAGAAATGTCGTCGTGGTAAGAAAGTTTAGACAGACCCCGACAAAATATCCGAGGAAAGCAGGTAAACCTTCGAAAGAACCGTTGATATAAGAAGTATTATCCATTATTAACTGCTTTTTTATCGAACGATTTTTCATTGGTAATAAAGGAAAAGAAGGTTTGCAATAGAAATATCCTTTGTAAGTAATTTACAACATATAGTAGATTACTAATTTAAATTATTAAATAATATACAAAGGATGGTGCCGTTATGTTGGAAAGTAAAATTCAGTTTACAAAGCAGGAAAAGAAGGAAGACCAGAAAAATATTACTTATGTTGGTATAGACCACATTAGACCAAATCCATACCAACCAAGGAAACAATTTAATAAAATGGCTCTTGAAGAACTGTGTGATTCAATTAAACAATATGGTGTTTTACAACCAATAAACGTTAGAAGACTTTCCCATGGCACATATGAGCTTGTAGCAGGTGAACGGAGACTTAGGGCTGCTACTATGGCGGGATTACAGGAGATTCCCGCAATAATAATAAATGTTGACGATAATGATTCAGCTGTGATGGCACTTATAGAAAATCTGCAAAGGGAAGACCTTAGCTACATGGAAGAGGCTGAAGGCTATAGCAATCTTATAAATGAGCATGGGTTTACTCAAGAAGAACTTGCCCAAAAGATTGGGAAAAGCCAATCTACAATAGCAAATAAAATAAGACTGTTAAAACTGTCTCCATTGATTAAAAAAATACTTTCTGACAATAATTTGACTGAAAGACATGCAAGAGCATTACTAAAGCTCCATGACGAACAGCTACAACTAAAAGTTCTGAGACTTGTCTGTGAGAGAGGCTTAAATGTAAAGAAAACTGAAGAGCTTGTAGAGAGGGCTATAGATAAATACTCAAAAAATATAAAGCAAAGACCATCTGAGAAGAAAATGACAAAAGCAATAAAGGATGTAAGAATATTTGTCAATACTATAAAACAGGCTATAGATATAATGAGACAATCAGGTGTTAATGCAAAGGCCGCTCAGATTGATAGAGGGGAATACATAGAATTTGTGGTTCGAGTTCCTAAGAACAATATGGCTTGATATACATAAAATAGGTATATAAAATATAAATTTAGGAAACTGGGCCGGGGGTGTCCAGTTTTTTATGTATAAAAACAAGCTTTCACTAAGTTTTTAAGGAATTTAAGTAGTATTCTATATGTAATAAAATGGCAATACTAAATATTGTATTTGAATATAACAGGTATACAAAAAAGTGGACAGTAAGTTAAAAGTTTATTACAATATACAGTGGATAAGATTGTTTTTATAATAGGAAAAGAGGTAAAAAGTTAGATGGCAGATGAAATAAGGGAGCAAAAAATTATTCCCATAGACATTGAATCTGAAATGAAAAAATCGTTTATAGATTATGCTATGAGTGTAATAATAGACAGAGCACTGCCTGATGTTCGAGATGGATTGAAACCGGTACACAGGCGTATACTTTACACCATGTTTACTTCAGGTTTTACTCCGGACAAGCCATACAGAAAATCTGTTGCGACCGTAGGTGAAGCTCTGAAGAGTTTTCATCCTCATGGTGATGCCGCTGTTTACGATAGTCTTGTACGTATGGCACAGGATTTTTCATTGAGACATCCATTAGTGGACGGACATGGAAACTTTGGTTCAAGAGATGGTGATGCTGCAGCTGCGATGAGGTATACGGAGGCAAAGCTGGCCAAGATATCAATGGAAATGCTTGCTGATATTAACAAAGATACAGTTGATTTTAAGCCAAACTTCGATGAACATGAAGTTGAACCGGTTGTTCTACCAGCTAGGTTTCCTAATCTATTGGTTAACGGTTCATCAGGTATTGCTGTTGGTATGGCCACCAATATACCCCCACACAATTTAGGTGAGACAATAGATGGTATATGTGCGGTAATAGATAATCCAGAGATAACAATTGATGAATTAATGAAATACATTAAAGGTCCGGATTTTCCAACTGCTGCTAAGATAATAGGTAAAAGAGGAATAAGAGACGCATACAAGACCGGTAGAGGAAAGCTTATTGTACGATCTGAAGCTACTATAGAAGAACTACACGGAAACAGGCATAGAATTGTTATTACCGAGATCCCATACATGGTAAATAAGGCAAGGCTAGTAGAAAAAATTGCAGATCTTGTTAAGGATAAAAAAATAGATGGAATATCATTTATTCAGGATGAATCCGGCAGAGAAGAGCCTGTAAGAATAGTTATTGATTTAAAACGTGACGCCAATCCAAATGTAGTGCTGAATCAACTATATAAAAATACACAGCTTCAGGAAAGCTTCAGTGTAAATATGGTTGCGATAGTACCAACTGAAGACAAAATGTATGAGCCGAGGACTTTGAATTTAAAACAGGTAATTGATTATTACATAGCTCATCAAGAGGATGTAATCAGACGAAGAACAAAGTTCGAACTGGATAAAGCCGAAGCTAGGGCACACATATTGGAAGGTTTGAAAATAGCACTGGACAATCTGGATGAAGTTATCAGAATTATACGTAATTCAAAAACAGAATCCGTTGCGAAAGAAAAGCTGTCAGAGAGATTTGGTTTTAGTGACAAACAATCCCAAGCTATTGTAGATATGAGATTGGGACGTTTGACTGGTTTAGAAAGAGAGAAGCTGGAAAGTGAGTATAACGAGCTCCTTGAAAAGATAAAATACTATAGAGATGTACTTGCGAATGAAATTCTTGTTCATCAAATAATAAAGGATGAACTTTCAGTTATTAAGAACAAATATGCTGATGAGAGAAGAACCAAGATTGAGATTGACGAAGATGAAATAGACATTGAAGACCTTATCCAAGAGCAAGAAAGTGTTATCACAATGACTCATTTCGGATATATTAAGAGATTGCCTGCTGACACATATAAAAGCCAAAGACGCGGTGGTAAGGGGATAATAGGCCTGAGTACAAGGGAAGAGGATTTTGTAAAAAACCTATTTGTTACTTCAACACATCACTTTATTATGTTCTTTACCAATAAGGGAAGAGTGTATAGGTTAAAGGCATACGAGATACCTGAGTCTGGGCGACAAGCAAAGGGTACTGCAATAGTAAACCTGCTCCAACTAAATGGAGATGAGAAGGTTACCACTGTAATTCCTATACAGGAGTATAAGGAAGGATTATACCTTGTAATGGCAACTAAAAACGGCCTTGTAAAGAAAACTGATCTGATGGAATATGATAATATCAGAAAAGGTGGTCTGGCTGCCGTTAGTTTAAGGGAAAATGATGAACTTATAGATGTTAAGCTTACTGATGGTAATCAGGATATAATACTTTCAACTGTGAATGGTATGGCAATCAGATTTAATGAAACTGATGCAAGACCTATAGGTAGAGTATCACAAGGAGTTAAGGGTATAGAACTTGATAATGAAGACTTTGTAATCGGCATGGAAGTATGCACTGATAACACTACGTTATTGGTTGTAACTGAAAATGGCTTTGGTAAGAGAACTGAACTTGATGAATACAAAGTCCAAACAAGAGGTGGTAAGGGAGTCTTAACCTATAGAATTACCGAAAAAACCGGAAAATCAATAGGTATGTTATTGGTATCGGAAGAAGATGACATAATGTTGATAAGTTCAGACGGAAGTATAATCAGAATGAAGGTTAGCGAGATAAGTATTCTGGGTAGGGCAACACAAGGTGTTACACTTATGAGAATGAGTGAAGGTAATAATGTAGTAAGTGTAGCAAGGATGGTTAATGAGGAAAGTGAAGAAAGTGAAGAAAACGAAGAAATAGAAGATGCTGAACTTACCGAAGAATAAAAATTAACTTAATAAGCATACAAAAGGGCTTGCTCAAGTATTAATATTACTGAGTAAGCTTTTTTTTGTATTATAAATCAAGGAATTTGGATTAATTAGCAAGATATCAATAGTATATGTAAGCATTATAAAACTAAATTGAATCAATCACCGAATATTGGTTTTCGCTTACTTTGTAAAAAGAGTGGACAGGTGTTACAATAAGCAAGCTGTTTGAGCAGTCACACCAAAAATAGTAACAACTCAAAAAGTTATTTCTAAAAAAGTGTTGACAAATATATTTTACTTATGGTATTATATATAAGCTGTCTCGTGAGATGGCAATAGCAATTATATGGACTTTGAAAAGTAAACAGTGATAAACATGTAAAGGAACTCGAAAAATTCCGAAATCGTAAAACGATTTCAAAATTGAGTAACTTGCGAACTTTACAACCTGGTTTTTGGAAACAAGAACTAGAAAAAAGTCAGCAATTTTTAATGAGCTAATTAAATTTTTCAAATATTAATTTGAGAGTTTGATCCTGGCTCAGGACGAACGCTGGCGGCGTGCCTAACACATGCAAGTCGAGCGGAGTTAATTGAAAGCTTGCTTTTGATTAACTTAGCGGCGGACGGGTGAGTAACGCGTGGGCAACCTGCCTGTTACAGGGGGATAACACAGGGAAACTTGTGCTAATACCGCATAACACAACGAGGAAGCATTTTCTTGTTGTCAAAGGAGCAATCCGGTAATAGATGGGCCCGCGTCCAATTAGCTAGTTGGTGATGTAACGGACCACCAAGGCGACGATTGGTAGCCGAACTGAGAGGTTGATCGGCCACATTGGGACTGAGACACGGCCCAGACTCCTACGGGAGGCAGCAGTGGGGAATATTGCACAATGGGGGAAACCCTGATGCAGCAACGCCGCGTGAAGGATGAAGGTTTTCGGATTGTAAACTTCTTTAGTCAGGGACGAAAAAATGACGGTACCTGAAGAATAAGCCACGGCTAACTACGTGCCAGCAGCCGCGGTAATACGTAGGTGGCAAGCGTTGTCCGGAATTACTGGGTGTAAAGGGCGTGTAGGCGGGAATGTAAGTCAGATGTGAAATCCCAGAGCTTAACTCTGGAGCTGCATCTGAAACTATGTTTCTTGAGTGCCGGAGAGGAAAGCGGAATTCCTAGTGTAGCGGTGAAATGCGTAGATATTAGGAGGAACACCAGTGGCGAAGGCGGCTTTCTGGACGGTAACTGACGCTGAGGCGCGAAAGCGTGGGGAGCAAACAGGATTAGATACCCTGGTAGTCCACGCTGTAAACGATGGATACTAGGTGTAGGAGGTATCGACCCCTTCTGTGCCGGAGTTAACACAATAAGTATCCCACCTGGGGAGTACGGCCGCAAGGTTGAAACTCAAAGGAATTGACGGGGGCCCGCACAAGCAGTGGAGTATGTGGTTTAATTCGAAGCAACGCGAAGAACCTTACCAAGGCTTGACATATAGCGGAATATGGTAGAGATATCATAGTCCTTCGGGACTGCTATACAGGTGGTGCATGGTTGTCGTCAGCTCGTGTCGTGAGATGTTGGGTTAAGTCCCGCAACGAGCGCAACCCCTGTTGCTAGTTGATAACATTTAGTTGATCACTCTAGCGAGACTGCCGGTGATAAATCGGAGGAAGGTGGGGACGACGTCAAATCATCATGCCCCTTATGTCTTGGGCTACACACGTACTACAATGGCTATAACAGAGGGAAGCTAAGCTGCAAAGTGGAGCAAATCCCCAAAAATAGTCCCAGTTCAGATTGTGGGCTGCAACCCGCCCACATGAAGTCGGAATTGCTAGTAATGGCAGGTCAGCATACTGCCGTGAATACGTTCCCGGGCCTTGTACACACCGCCCGTCACACCATGAGAGTCTGCAACACCCGAAGTCGATAGTCTAACCGCAAGGAGGACGTCGCCGAAGGTGGGGCCGATGATTGGGGTGAAGTCGTAACAAGGTAGCCGTATCGGAAGGTGCGGCTGGATCACCTCCTTTCTAAGGAGACATGATTCATGCAGAACTAGTTTCTAAGATGAATCAAATCTTTAGGTCGAAGATAAATGACAGGAAGGCTTGAGCTAAGCTCGCCGGACTGAAAATCATTATCTTAGAGTTTCTTTACAATCACTGTTTAGTTTTCAAAGCCCATGAAAATGGACTTTGAAAGAAGAAAATACCAGTTGACATAACAATGAAAGCTGGTATAATAGGAACTCCGCAGTCAGTGTGGCAACACAAACAACTGCGAGGTTTGTACCTTGAGAACTGAATAATGTTATTCAAAGAATGCGTTTCAAACGAAAGTTTGAAATACGTTTTAAGAAGATGAGAAGACATAGAAATATATATGAAAGTATGTATTTCCGTAAAAGTAATAAGGGTAACATGTGAAAAGGAGAAATCCTTTGAAACACGTAAAGCAGTTTACGTTGGAAACATGCAACTCTTAGGAAACTAACTCATTGATAGGTTAAGACAATCACTTTAAGAGAATCTGAAAGAATCGAAGATAATTCGAAGAGGTCAAGCTACTAAGAGCATAGGGTGAATGCCTTGGCACCAGAAGGCGATGAAGGACGTGACAAGCTGCGAAAAGCTACGGAGAGGCGCAAATAGCCATCGACCCGTAGATATCCGAATGGGGAAACCCGGCCGAGTTAAACACTCGGTCATCGTAACATGAATACATAGTGTTACGAAGGCAGACGTTGGGAACTGAAACATCTAAGTACCAACAGGAGTAGAAATCAAAAAGAGATTCCGTAAGTAGTGGCGAGCGAAAGCGGAAGAGCCCAAACCAAAAGATAGCAATATCTTTCGGGGTTGTGGACTAGCATAATGATCCTCAAGACATAGCAGAATGAGCAGCTGGAAAGCTGAGACCATAGAGGGTAAAAGTCCCGTAAGCGAAATGTTAAGAGGCAGGCTAGTATCCAGAGTACCACGAGGCACGTGAAACCTCGTGGGAAGCAGGGTGGACCACCATCCAAGGCTAAATACTAACTGGTGACCGATAGTGAAGCAGTACCGTGAGGGAAAGGTGAAAAGAACCCCGGGAGGGGAGTGAAAGAGAACCTGAAACCCTATGTTTACAAGCAGTTGAAGAGCGTTAAAGCTCGACAGCGTACTTTTTGTAGAACGGTCCGGCGAGTTATTGTATGCAGCAAGGTTAAGTACTAAAGGTACGGAGCCGAAGGGAAACCGAGTGTTAAAAGCGCGTCAAGTTGCATGCTATAGACCCGAAACCGGGTGACCTACCCATGGACAGGTTGAAGCGGGAGTAAAATCTCGTGGAGGACCGAACCACATGACCGTTGAAAAGGTCTGGGATGAGCTGTGGGTGGCGGAGAAATTCCAATCGAACTCGGAGATAGCTGGTTCTCCCCGAAATAGCTTTAGGGCTAGCCTCAAGGGAAAATCAAACGGAGGTAGAGCACTGAATGGGCTAGGGGCCTTACCGGGTTACCGAACCCTATCAAACTCCGAATGCCGTAATGATGTTACTTGGGAGTCAGACTATGAGAGATAAGTCCCATGGTCAAAAGGGAAACAGCCCAGACCATCAGCTAAGGTCCCAAAATCACAGTTAAGTGGAAAAGGATGTGGGCTTGCTAAGACAACTAGGATGTTGGCTTAGAAGCAGCCACTCATTCAAAGAGTGCGTAATAGCTCACTAGTCGAGTGAGCCTGCGCCGAAAATTACCGGGGCTAAACTGTGTACCGAAGCTATGGATCAGCGTACATCCAATAGTATTGCTAAATAAATTAAGAAGCGATGAGGTAATTTCACGAAATGTAACATATCAAAAATGATTCAAAACATTTCGTCAAATTCCCACAGCTAAACTTGTGCCGTTAGCAGTAGTATTGGATGTACGAGGGTGGTAGGGGAGCTTACTGTTGTAGGTTGAAGCAAGATCGAAAGGACTTGTGGACGAAGCAGTAGTGAGAATGCCGGAATAAGTAGCGAGAGTAAAGTGAGAATCTTTACCGTCGAAAACCTAAGGTTTCCTGGGGAAGGTTCGTCCGCCCAGGGTAAGTCTGGACCTAAGCTGAGGCCGAAAGGCGTAAGTGATGGACAACAGGTTGAAATTCCTGTACTACCGTTAATCGATATGAGAGAGGTGGGGACGCAGGAGGATAAGTCAAGCGATCAGCTGGAAAAGATCGTGCAAGCGAGGTAGATAGTCCGGTAGGCAAATCCGCCGGATGTTTCGAAGACGTGATGCGGAGGGAAAACAAGTACCGAAGTGACAGATTCCACACTGACGAGAAAAACCACTATCCAGATTAAAGGTACCAGTACCGCAAACCGACACAGGTAGGTGAGGAGAGAATCCTAAGACGAGCGGGAGAAGCGTTGTTAAGGAACTCGGCAAATTGACCCCGTAAGTTAGCGAAAAGGGGTGCCTCAAGAGATTGAGGCCGCAGAGAATAGGCCCAAGCAACTGTTTATCAAAAACACAGGTCTCTGCTAAATCGAAAGATGAAGTATAGGGGCTGACGCCTGCCCGGTGCTGGAAGGTTACGGGAATTGCTTAGCGCAAGCGAAGGCATGAACTTAAGCCCCAGTAAACGGCGGCCGTAACTATAACGGTCCTAAGGTAGCGAAATTCCTTGTCAGGTAAGTTCTGACCCGCACGAATGGCGTAATGACTTGGGCACTGTCTCAACAACGTACCCGGCGAAATTGTAGTACTTGTGAAGATGCAAGTTACCCGCGACTAGACGGAAAGACCCCATGGAGCTTCACTGTAGCTTGATATTGGGTTTCGGTATTTTTTGTACAGGATAGGTGGGAGACTGAGAAGTGGTGGCGCCAGCCATCATGGAGTCGACGTTGGGATACCACTCTAAAAGTACTGGAACTCTAACCTGAGACCATAAGCTGGTCTAGGGACACTGTCAGGTGGGCAGTTTGACTGGGGCGGTCGCCTCCCAAAGAGTAACGGAGGCGTCCAAAGGTTACCTCAGCGCGGTTGGAAATCGCGCAACGAGTGCAAAGGCATAAGGTAGCCTGACTGCGAGAGAGACACCTCGAGCAGGTACGAAAGTAGGGCTTAGTGATCCGGTGGTATGAAAGTGGAATTGCCATCGCTCAACGGATAAAAGCTACCCTGGGGATAACAGGCTTATCTCCCCCAAGAGTCCACATCGACGGGGAGGTTTGGCACCTCGATGTCGGCTCATCGCATCCTGGAGCTGTAGCAGGTTCCAAGGGTTTGGCTGTTCGCCAATTAAAGCGGTACGCGAGCTGGGTTCAGAACGTCGTGAGACAGTTCGGTCCCTATCTGTCGCGGGCGCAGGATATTTGAGAGGATCTGTCCTTAGTACGAGAGGACCGGGATGGACGAACCTCTAGTGCACCAGTTGTCATACCAATGGCACAGCTGGGTAGCCAAGTTCGGCAGGGATAAACGCTGAAGGCATCTAAGCGTGAAACCCACCTCAAGATGAGATATCCCACTAGCAATAGGTAAGACCCCATGTAGACTACATGGTTGATAGGTCAGGAGTGTAAGCATAGTAATGTGTTAAGCTGACTGATACTAATAGGTCGAGGGTTTGACCCAAAGAAAACAGGTATTCAAAAGTAGAAGGTCTTAAAACTAGACAATGAGAGAGCTTCACATCTTCTTAAAGGATAACATTAGTCAGTTCTGAAGGTACAAAAAGTATCTTAAAAAAAGTTAATAAAATTGTTAGAAGCGAATAGTAATACGAAGCTTATCACAATTTTTAAATCTTCTGGTGGAAATGACGAGATGGCCACACCCGTTCCCATACCGAACACGGCAGTTAAGCATCTCAGTGCCGATAATACTTGGCTGGAAACGGCCCGGGAAAGTAGGTCTCTGCCAGATTTATATGAAAACCTCAAGCTGATAGCTTGAGGTTTTGTTATTATATAATGAATATCATAAGAAATTGATAAATTACTTTGTGTGGTAAAAATGCAGATATAATAGAACATTTGATATATAATATATAAGATTTTTTTATATAATGGTTTACTTATTACTAGCATTTTCTTTTATTTTTTCAAAGGTTTCCTGACTTATTACATGTTCTATCCTGCATGCGTCCTGTGCTGCAGTTTCAGGGGAAACACCGATTGATATCAAATAGCGTGACAGTATTTCATGTCGTTCATACATTGCTTTAGCAATGTTATAACCGCTATCCGTAAGTGATATATATCCGGTACTCTCATCTATTGTAATGTACTCCGCATTCTTTAGAATAGTCATTGCACGGCTTATGCTAGGTTTTGTATAACCCAATTCGTTAGCAATATCAATCGAACGGACATTACCATTCTTATTTTTAAGAATTAATATGGTTTCCAGGTAATTTTCACCTGACTCCTGTAACTTTGTCATTTAACAGCCTCCATATTCTTCGTACTATATCTATTTATTCCTAATTCTATAATTATAGCATATGAAAACCCTTTATCAAGGTGCGAGTAATGCTTGATTTACAAATTAAAGAATTTTAAGTATAAGATATGTTGACAAATGTAGTTAGCGGTGGTAAACTCAAATATGAGGTTAGCAAGTGCTAACTATTTTATAAAAGATTGGTTAGTTAATACTAACTAAAGGGAGTGATTCATATGCCATTAACTATGGTTTCTTTAGGCGAAATGAATTCAATAAAGGCAATACGAGGGAAAGATGATACTAAAAAATTTTTAGAAAGCTTGGGTTTTGTAGTAGGAGGGAATGTTACCGTTATTTCCGAAATCGGTGGTAATATGATAGTGAATGTTAAGGAAGCCCGGGTTGCAATTGATAAAGCAATGGCCAACAGAATTATTGTATAAATGTTATATAGAAATGAGGAAGTAATATGAAAACTCTCAGAGATGTAAAATGTGGGGATACCTTCACGGTTATAAAGCTTAGCGGTGAAGGGGCTGTGAAAAGAAGGATAATGGATATGGGTATTACTAAGGGAACACCTATATTCGTAAGAAAAGTTGCTCCACTGGGGGATCCAATTGAAGTAACTGTTAGAGGATATGAGTTGTCACTGAGAAAAGCAGATGCTGAAATGATTATAGTAGATTAATCAGGCAGGGTAATAAAGGCCCTGCATATTTTAAACAGTATAGTTAGCGGAAACTAACTATATTTTAGGGGGAAGGAACAATGGCAATAAAAGTCGCACTTGCAGGAAATCCGAATTGCGGAAAAACTACCATGTTTAATGAGTTAACGGGTAGCTCACAATATGTTGGAAACTGGCCCGGGGTTACAGTCGAAAAAAAAGAGGGTAAGCTGAAAGGGTATAAGGATATAACTATAATGGACTTACCCGGTATTTACTCTTTATCTCCTTATACTCTTGAGGAAGTTGTTACACGTAACTATCTTTTAAATGACAGACCTGACGTTATTATTAATCTTGTTGATGCATCGAATATTGAACGTAATCTTTATCTTACTACACAGTTGGTTGAATTAGGGATTCCAGTTGTTATTGCTTTGAACATGATTGATATCGTCCGTAAAAACGGGGACAAAATTGATATTCAAAAGCTTAGCAGTGAATTGGGCTGTATTGTTATTGAAACATCAGCTGTTAAGGGTATTGGTTTAAAAGAGGTTATCGAAAAGACAATTGATATTGCTAAGAACAACAAAATAACGATTCCTCAACATTCTTTTTCAAGTGATGTGGAGAATTCCCTTAATAAGATTGAGGAAATTGTGGTTGGTTCTGTGAGTAAACAGTCTTCCCGATGGTATGCAATTAAGCTGTTTGAACATGATGAAAAGGTTTTAGAGCAGCTTTCTCTTGAGGTTGAAACTTTATCAAAGATTGAAGAATTAACTACAGCCTGTGAAGGAATAATGGATGATGACAGTGAGAGCATTATAACTAATGAACGTTATTTCTATATCGGAAAAGTAATAAAGAAATGCTTACATAAAAAAAGAGTAGGCATGACTCCGTCGGATAAAATTGATCAGATAGTTACCAACAGATGGCTTGCGCTTCCTATTTTTGCAGCTATTATGTTTATAGTGTATTTCGTATCTGTTTCCTGGCTGGGTACGATAGTAACGGATTGGACAAATGACACGTTTTTTGGCAGTTGGATACAGCCTGCTGTAGGTACCTTCCTCTCTAATGTAGAGGCGGCAGAATGGCTTCAGGGACTGGTGGTTGATGGAATTATCGGAGGTGTCGGGGCTGTTCTGGGGTTTGTTCCTCAGATGATGATTTTATTCTTCTTCCTATCTATTTTAGAGGACTGTGGTTACATGGCCCGTGTAGCTTTTATTATGGACAGGATTTTCCGTAAATTCGGTCTTTCAGGAAAGTCATTTATTCCTATGCTTATTTCGTCGGGATGTGGTGTTCCGGGTATAATGGCCTCAAGAACCATTGAACAGGATAAAGACCGTAAAATGACTATTATGACTACAACCTTTATACCATGTAGTGCTAAGCTGCCTATTATAGCTTTAATCGCAGGGGCGATGTTTCCGGATAAATCATGGTGGGTTGCTCCGTCAACGTATTTTTTAGGTATTTTAATGGTTATTGTATCGGGGATTATTCTCAAGAAAACCAAGCTGTTTTCAGGTGATCCTGCGCCATTTGTAATGGAACTCCCACAATATCATGTTCCCGGCGGCAAGGGTGTTTTGATTCATATGTGGGAACGCGGAAAGGCATTTATTATTAAGGCCGGAACAGTAATATTTGTAGCATGCGGGCTTATATGGTTCCTATCCAACTTCAGCTGGAGTTTTAAAATGGTTGAGGAGGGAAACAGTATTCTGGCATCGATAGGTAATGTTATTGCACCGGTATTCAAGCCTTTGGGCTTTGGAACATGGCAGGCTTCCGTTGCCGCAGTAACCGGACTTGCGGCTAAGGAGAACGTTGTAGGAACCTTTGGTGTTCTATTTGGTCTGGGTGAGGTCAGTGAGAGTGATCCTGCATTGCTTGCAAGCATTTCAGGTATGTTCACTGCTGTTAGTGCTTATGCATTTATGGCGTTTAATCTTCTTTGTGCGCCGTGCTTTGCAGCGATAGGGGCTATTAAGCGTGAAATGGGCGGTTGGAAGTGGACCTTAATTGCTGTGGGTTATCAGACTCTTTTAGCATATGCCGTTTCATTAATAATTTATCAAATAGGCAGTTTGCTTACAGGGGCAGTTTCATTCGGAGTTGGTACAGTAGCCGCTTTAATTGTTATTGCAGCTGGCTTGTGGCTCTTGTTTTCGCCAAGTAAAAAGGTTGGAAGACAAAGTAAGAGCGTAAACGCCTGATTCAGCGATTGGAGGGATTTTATATGATACAATATTTAAAAGATAATATTGCAACGATTTTAATATCTGCAGTGGTTTTCGGATTAATGGCCTGGGTTATAATTTATAAAATCCGACAGAGAAAAAATGGTGAATCAAGCTGTGGCTGCGGATGTTCAGGCTGTCCTGAATCCAGCAGATGCCACAAGTAGTATTTACTTATTTCTTAAATTAAAAATATTATTATGTAAAAAATCTTTTCATTATTATATGAAGGGATTTTTTCTTTTAGTATAAAAGCATTTACAAAGCAAATTATAAGTATTAAAATAAATGCAGTATTTTAAACTTCAGGTTATTCAAGTAGATTGCGTATTGTGGAATTTTTAACAGATAACGAGGGTAAAATAATGGATAAAAATTTGTTGATTAGTAATATTAACAAAATGAAGAGAGAGCATAATGCAGTTATTGTTGCTCATAGCTATCAGGTTGATGAGGTGCAGGAAATAGCTGACGTTACGGGAGATTCTTTTGCTTTAAGCCAGTTTTGTGCTTCAAGTCAGGCTGATACTATAGTTTTCTGCGGAGTACATTTTATGGCGGAAAGTGCTAAAATCTTATCGCCTGAAAAGACGGTTCTATTGCCTGAAATAAACGCAGGTTGTCCTATGGCTGATATGGTTACGGCTGATGCTTTGAAAGAGGCAAAGAAAAAGTATCCTGATGCAGCTGTTGTATGTTATATAAATTCAAGTGCAGAAGTTAAGGCAGAATGCGATATTTGTTGTACTTCTTCTAATGCAGTGGATGTTATCAGGTCAATTGATAAAAAGGATATTATTTTCGCTCCTGATAAAAATCTTGGCAGTTATGTTGCGAAAATGGTGCCTGAAAAGAATATTATTTTCTGGGAGGGCTACTGTATTACACACCATAAAATCAAGGCAGATGCGGTTGTAGAGTCAAAAAAGCTCCATCCTGATGCTATTTTACTTGTACACCCGGAGTGCCAGCCAGAGATACAGGAGCTTGCAGATTTTGTGGGAAGCACAAAGCAGATTATTGACTACGCAAGAAATTCTGAACATGATAAATTTATTATCGGAACTGAGATGGGTGTTCTTTATCAGTTGAAAAAGGAAAACCCAAATAAAACTTTTTATATGATGTCCACCGGGCTGATTTGTCCGAATATGAAAAAGACATCATTACAGAGTGTTCATGACGCTTTGGCAAAAAGACAATATGAAATAACATTGGACAGAGATATTATTGAGCGTGCGTCCGGCAGTTTAAATAAAATGCTGGCGGTAGGAAAATAGATAATTGTAACAATTAAGTACTTTACCCCATAGCATGGAACAGAACTGTTTTAAGTAGCGTTTATCAGCAGCTCCTTTACACAAATGGGGATATGGAGGGTAAAAAAATGGAAGAGGATAGTAATAGGGTTGACGTTGAGATCATACACAAGGATGTCGTAATTATTGGTAGCGGAATAGCCGGAGTATATACTGCATTGGAAATACCCGACAGTTTCCAGATTGGGATAATTACAAAGGAGACATTGGACATAAGTAATTCAGTTCTTGCACAAGGGGGAATAGCAGTATCTCTTGATGAAAAGAACGATTCACCGCAGCTGCATTTCAAAGATACTATTTTTGCCGGTGCAGGATTAAACGATGAAACAAGCGTATGGGTTCTGGTGGAAGAGGCTGCTGAAAATATTAGAACACTGTGCAGTCTGGGAGTGAACTTTGATAAAAGCGGTCAACAGCTATCCCTTACAAGAGAAGGTGCCCACAGCGTAAACAGGATTATCCACTCAGGTGATACAACTGGGAAGGAAGTCTGTGATAAACTTATTGAGGTTGCCAGAAAGAAGAAGAACATATCTATTTTCGAAAGCCACTTTGCTGTTGACCTTATTATTGATGAGGGAAAATGCAGAGGAGTTATTGTTTACGATGAAATTTCAGATAAAATAAAAGTTTTCCAGTCAAATTCTGTGGTAGTTGCAACCGGAGGTTTTGGACAGATTTATGCGCATACTACAAATCCTGAAGTTGCAACCGGGGATGGAGTAGGAATGTGTCTTAGAGCAGGTGCTCAGGCAATGGATATGGAATTCGTACAATTCCATCCTACAGTACTGTACCACCCAAAGGACAAAAGCTTTTTAATATCCGAGGCAGTCAGGGGAGAAGGTGCTCGACTTAAAAATCGCAATGGTGAAGCTTTTATGAGGAAATATCATGAGTTAGGTGAGCTTGCACCTAGAGATGTTGTTTCTAGAGCAATTTTCAAGGAGATGTCTCTCACTGATTCTAAAAACGTTTTTCTGGATATTACTTTTAAAAGTAGAGAATATCTCGAAAACAGATTTCCTAATATTTTCAAGACATGTCTTGATTACGGAATTGATATATCCAAGGATTTTATTCCGGTTGCTCCGGCAGAGCACTATTGTATGGGTGGCATCAGAACAGATGTTGACGGGCAGACCAATATTCCCGGCTTATATGCATGCGGAGAAGTAGCTTGTACGGGGATTCACGGAGCAAACAGGCTGGCAAGCAATTCTTTGCTGGAAGGACTGGTTTTCGGAAGGAAAATCGCCAGGAAAATCGGGGTAGAAGGTGGACATTGTGATAATTCATCCGTAAATTCAAAGATGAGTTATATTTCAAACAAAGATAACGATGCAGCACTCAAAACTATGAAAGAAGAGATACAGGCTGCTATGACAAAGTATGTTGGTATAATCAGAAATCAACAAAGTCTTGAAAAAGCTGCTGAAATTATTAATGATATTTATAAGAAGTATACCGATTTGTCAGGATTCAGTCTTGTGAAGCTGGAAGTATTGAATATGCTAACAGTAGCAGGCCTCGTTATAGAATCTGCTCTTGAGAGAAAAGAGAGTAGAGGTGCACATTATAGAACAGATTTTGACAAGACTGAAGATGTGAATTGGAGAAAAAACATTGTTAAAGAATTGGAGAAGGGCAAGATGGCTTCACCATTTTAAAAGGAGGAAAAATGAAACTTAGTAAACTTTATATCCATGAAATAGTTATGAATGCACTAAAGGAAGATATGCCTCTAGGTGATATTACTACAGATAATATCATTTCAGAAGGTGATGCATCCAAGGCTGAATTTCTGGCTAAGCAAGACGCTGTTATAGCCGGGCTTGATGTTGCAAAATATGTTTTTGAAGTACTGGATAGCGGTGTGTGTTTCAAAGCCTTTGTAAAGGATGGAGACAAGATATCAAAAGGAGATATTATTGCAGAAGTAAGCGGTCCTACAAGAGCTTTGTTGAAAGGTGAAAGGACTGCATTAAACTTTATGCAAAGGCTGTCTGCAATTGCTACAATGACTAACAGATATGTTAATAAAGTGCAGGGCTTACCTGTAAAGGTAACTGATACAAGAAAAACTACTCCCGGGCTGAGACTTTTGGAAAAGTATGCAGTTAATGCAGGAGGAGGAGCAAACCACAGATTTTCACTTTCTGACGGTGTTCTAATAAAGGACAACCATATTGCTGCTGCCGGAGGGATAAGAAACGCGGTTGAACGTGTAAGAAAAAGTATACCTCATACTGTAAAGATTGAAGTAGAGGTAGAATCTATGGAAGAGGTTCGTGAGGCTCTAGAGTGCAAAGCTGATATAATTATGCTTGATAATATGTCAAATGAACAGATGACGGAGGCAGTCAAGTTTATTGATAAGAGGGCTCTTGTGGAGGCTTCGGGAAATATAAGTGAAGAGACAATATACAATGTTGCGTTAACAGGAGTTGATATTATATCTATAGGCAAACTTACTCACTCTGCAAATTCTGTTGATATCAGTATGAATATTGAATAGTAAAATATATTAAGTATGAAATGTGGATAAAATTTTATTTATCCACATTTTTTTTAAGTTATTCACATATTAATTTTTAAAAAAAGCTAAACGTCTAGAAGGAGTGGGCTTTTAGGGATTATTGGTTTCTACAAGTAATCCACAATTTTAGGTTCAAATGTGGATTAAAAATAATTAATTGTAGATTGTATACACGATTGATAATGCCCATACAAAATATTGATGTAATATTTAAAGAATGAGTGCATATATTGTGGTGGTATGAAATTTATGATGAATTTTAGACTGTGTAAAATGTGGATTACATTTCCTTAATATTTTTCGTAAAAATTCACACAATATATGCGTACGCTAAAAAATCTATTTCAGGCAGTGAACAGCGTAATTGCTTTCACCTGAAATGTAATTACGCAGTGGTGACTGCCTGTTTAAGGAGGCACTAACCATGAGTAGACGTAAAAGTGTAATGTCAGATGCCCTTAAAGAGGAAATTGCCAGAGAACTTGGAGTCTACAATACAGTTGCTAACGAAGGATGGGGAGCAGTATCTTCAAGAGATTGCGGAAACATTGTTAAGAAGGCAATTGAGATGGCTGAAAGAAGTGTCAACCATTAGGATGGCTTAGCGTCGTTTGGGGGCCTGCAGCAAGACGAAAGTCTTGCTGACGCCCCATTTTAATACCCGGAAATATTCTCATATGTAATAAATTTATTAATATCATACCTATTAAGATTGCTTTTGTGTTAAATTTCATTTATTATAAATTAATAGAGAATTTTTTAACTTTACTCTGCAAAAATGGGAGGATAGACCTGTGAGAAACGCATTATTTGTATATAACCCTGTTTCCGGGGGACATAAGATTCCCAGTGAACTGGACTTTATTTTGTCCTCATTTCAAGACAAGGGTATTCTTGCTCAGCCATACAGGTTGACGGATACTAACAGCGATTATCTCATTAGTGCATTGCAGTCAGGAACATATGACTTTGTTGCTGCGTCCGGCGGCGATGGGACAATCAATTTTGTAGCCAACCTGCTGTTGAACAACGGTATTAAGATGCCCTTAGGAGTCATACCTTCAGGGACATGTAACGATTTTGCAAAGTGTCTTGGAATAAACTCTTTTAAAGAAAGTATAGATATAATTCTTCAGGGTAATACAATTATGTGCGATGTGGGCTACATAAACAATTCACAGTATTTTCTAAGTACATTTGCAGGAGGAAATTTTGTAGACGTTTCTTTTAATACAAACAGTGAGCTTAAAAAGAATTTTGGGCCTTTTGCTTATTACTTAAAAGGTATTTCCGAATTGACTAATATTAAAAGCTTTGATCTGAAAATTGCTGCGGATGACCATATTATTGAAGGTAAGTTTCTTTTATTCCTGATTGTTAACGGAAAACAGGCAGCCGGCTTTCCCAATCTTTTGAATCAGGCAGATTATACTGATGGGTACATGGATATTATCCTTGTTAAGAAATGTTCAAATATAAACCTTGCAAGTATCTTTTTTAAGGTATTAAGTAAGGAATCTGTCAATGACAAGAACGTAATCATTCTAAAGGCCAGAAAATGCGAACTGAGCAGTAAAATGCCACTGGCACTGACGGTGGACGGTGAACGATCAGAGCTGTTCCCGGCCAGTATTGAATTCAAGCAGATGGTTCTTGAAGTTTTTGTTCCTTTTGGAGAAAATAAATAAATGTATTTAATAAATATTAAGACCTGCTGGGTTAATGGTTATAGTTAAGCAGCAGGTCTTTTTATAGTTTTACATACTATTTAATACATTTGATGCTTCTCATCCTTTTGAGCAACAAGTAATTGATTTCGTCCGTTTACAAAGGTTTTTCTAACATAATAGCCTTCATTTACAAGCATTTCATAGAGTTTGTCGGCCTGATGAAAATAGTTATATCCTACATCAAGAATCATTGTATCCCCAGGTTTAAGTTTATCTTGAACAACTGACAAAGTATTGTTTTCATTTAAATTCTCGGCATTTATAACATTGTTTTGCAACTCCATAGACGCAGCTCCTTCTTTAGGTATTTATTTTATTAAATTTATTATTTACATGGAAATAAATAAATATAATAATCAGATTTTTCAAAATAATTGTATAAATTTTATTAATTATGGCGATTATAATATTGACCTCACAAAATACATTTTGACCCCCTTTACATGGTTAGTCAACGAAGACTAACCTATTTTTTTTCTTGATAAATCCGAAATATTGGTAAATAATATTTATGTACTAATTTATATATCCGGAGGTATTTATGACTAAGTTGGCTGGTTTAATTGACCACACAGCATTAAAGCCCGAGACTTGTAAGGAGCAGATAAAGAAACTATGCAAAGAGGCTATAGAGTACAAATTTGCTTCCGTCTGTGTTAATCCTTGTTATGTGACACTATGCAGTGAGATTTTGAAGGAAACCGATATAAAGGTTTGTACGGTAGTAGGTTTTCCTCTGGGGGCTACGTCAACCGCATCCAAGGTTGCAGAAACTGTTGAGGCAGTAGAAAACGGTGCCGGAGAAATTGATATGGTAATAAATGTAGGAGCTGTTAAGTCAGGGGATTTTCATTATGTAGAAAAAGATATTGGAGCAGTAGTAGAGGCAACAGCGGGAAGGGCAATTGTTAAGGTAATACTTGAAACATGCCTCCTTACTGATGAGGAAAAAGTTATTTGTTGTAAAATATGCAAAGCAGCAGGAGCCGATTTTGTTAAGACTTCTACCGGATTCAGTACAGGAGGGGCTACAATTGATGATGTGAGGCTTATGAGAAAAACTGTGGGTCCTGATATGGGAGTAAAAGCAGCCGGGGGTATACGGGATTATATGACCGCAAAGGCAATGGTAGAAGCCGGTGCAACCAGAATAGGAGCGAGTGCATCTATAGCAATTGTCAACGAGGAACAAGAATTAATACATTTATAGAGTAACTAATAAGCCCTGCAAAGCAAGTCACTTTACAGGGCCATTATAATTATTTTACATGAGACATCCATAATCCATGCAGATTACAGTATGCATAAACTTCTGCGTTACTCTTGTCTGCAAAAACTGCCTTTGGCTCATCACCGGGTGAAAGAACGATTCTTTCAGTACCTTCATCGCCTGCAACTTCGATCCACTCAATATAATGAGCATCAATCATCGGGTGGGCCACGGAACCAATTTGTACTACAATCTGACCGTCTTTTCTTTCCGCTACGGGAACATGTTTTTCTAGAGCTGCATCCGTAGTATTTGGTTCAAGTCTTTCCATCTGCTCACCGCAACAGACCAGTTTCCCTCCACCATTTTTTATTATACTCACAATATTGCCACACTGCTTGCAACGATAATAAGCAACTTCTGTCTTCATAGAAAACCTCCTCCAATATATTGTTATTAGTATATTAACCAAATTAAAGTTAATGTATTTATACCCATATTAAGACTGTATTAACAAAATATTTATAGTTTTTTTACCGGATTATATGATATTCTTTTGATGTAATTTACAAAGAGACAGGCAGTAGGAGGATAAATTGAAATATAAAAATATTAAAAAAGGAATATTCATTGAAAGGCCAAATAGATTCATTGCATATGTGAAAATTGATGGTGTCACCGAGGTCTGTCATGTTAAGAATACCGGAAGATGTAAAGAGCTTTTATTACCGGGTGCAGTTGTGTATGTTCAGAAATCTGATAATCCCCACCGTAAAACAGGATTTGACCTTATTAGCGTTATAAAAGGAACCAGGCATATTAATATGGATAGTCAGGTTCCAAACAAAGTGGTCCGGGAGTGGCTGGAAAAGGGGAATTTATTTAATGAGGTTACTCTTATAAAACCTGAGGCAAAATATAAAAATTCAAGGTTTGATTTTTATGTTGAAACCAAAAAGGATAAGATTTTTATTGAGGTAAAAGGAGTAACGCTTGAAGAAAATAATGTAGTGCTTTTTCCCGATGCACCTACCGAAAGGGGCGTAAGGCATATAAATGAGCTTATTGAGAGCTTACGTGACGGTTATAAGGCGTATGTAATTTTTGTAATACAGATGAAAGATGTGGACTATTTTAAGCCCAACAGCGTAACACATAAAGAATTTGCAGATGTTTTGAAATCTGCTCATAATAAAGGTGTGGATATATTGGCTCTTGATTGTGTAGTGGAAGAGGGCCTTATAGAAATTGATAAACAAGTGGAGGTAAGATTGTAATGGTACGTGAGTTCAGCTTAAAAACAGAAAGACAGAATTTTTATAATATTACTGGGAGGGTTGCTGAGACCGTGGCTGAAAGCGGGATAAGCGATGGGGCGGTTTTGGTATATTGTCCCCACACAACTGCCGGGATTACTATTAATGAAAATGCTGACCCTGATGTGGTTAGAGATATGCTTTACGGTTTGGATAAGGCTTATCCCGACAGGGCCGAATTCAGGCACTATGAGGGAAATAGTTCAGCACATTTAAAAGCCAGTGCCATGGGCAGCAGCCAGTACATCATTGTTGAAGAAGGAAAATTACTGCTTGGCACCTGGCAGGGAATTTATTTCTGCGAGTTTGACGGACCAAGAAACAGAAAGTTTTATGTAAAGATTATAAAATCAGGTTTGTAAGTTTTACAGTTTTATTAGGTTTTGTTAACAGTCTGTTGAAAACTTTGTGGATTAGTTAGGGCGACAACAAGACTTTATCCACAGAAACACAACATTTTGTGAATTAAACTGTGGATATTACTATATATGTGTGTATATATTGTAGATAATGACATGACCTAATCCACAATATAGGGGATTAGGTGTATACACTTTTTTCTAGTTAAGATATAAATTTGTTTGGCTAGGTATGAGTATCCAGTAGGGGTTTAGTCATGACTATATTTGTAACAACTCCTGAATTGTTAACATAACATAAAATCAGGAGGTGATTTTAAAATGAAATTACATGAATTTTTAGATTATCAAAGAAAGTTGTGGGAAATGGATAAAAAAAAATACGATACCCGTAAAATGCCTCAAAATAATTATGATAAGAAGGCAAATAATAATACAAAGCCTTCTAAATAATAAGTTTTTTTACTATTACTGCCTGATGTAAATCAAGGCAGTTTTTTTATTAATAAACAGTATTGTGTATTTGAAATTATAATGTATAATTAAGATGTACGTACAAGTTGCTTATAAGGAGATTATAATGCAAAAGAATGATAATCAGGTAAAGTACCTCAAGCTTATGGAGCATCTGAAACAAGAAATACTCATGGGGAAAATAAAGCCGGGAGAACAAATTACTTCGGAAAACGTTCTTGCGGAAACAATGTCCCTGAGTAGGCATACAGTGAGAAAAGCTATTTCAATGCTTGTGAATGAAGGATATCTTTACACTGAACACGGACGTGGAACCTACTGCCTGGATAGGAGCAGAAAAAGAAGTGACTCCAGAAATATTGCTGTAATTACAACTTATATTTCAGAATACATTTTTCCAAAGGTTATTCAAGGCATTGATAGCGTACTTTCGTCCAAGGGCTACAGCATTATGCTCAAGAATACCAATAATAATACCAAAAATGAGGCTGTTTGTCTGGAAGATGTACTCCAGAAGAATGTTGAGGGTCTTATAATTGAGCCTACCAAAAGTGCCTTGTATTCGGAAAATATGAAGTTTTATGAAGCACTGGACAACCACCGTATACCATATATATTTATTCATGGCTTTTATCAGCAGCTTAATAGTAAATCACATGTTATACTGGATGATGCTAAAGGCATGTATTCGGCTGTGGAATATCTGGCAAAACTAGGGCATAAAAAAATAGCAGGAATATTCAAGGCTGATGATGTTCAAGGGGTTGAAAGACATAATGGATATGCAAAAGCCATTGCTGATGCAGGTATGGCCTATAACCCCGATGATGTAGTTTGGTTTCACACTGAGGACAGGGATATTAAGCCTTATAATATGGTTAAACGGTTGCTGGAAGAGAATCGTGGAGTTGATGCAATAGCTTGCTATAATGATGAGATTGCATTCAGAGTATATGAGCTGCTGAAAAGCTTAGGTGTAAAAGTACCTGATGATATATCGATAACGGGATTTGACGACTCCTATTTTTCTGCGAATTGCCCCGTGAAGATTACCACAGTCCGTCACCCTAAGGAGAAGTTAGGTGAGGAAGCCGCTGAAATTCTACTGCAAATGATAAAGCAAAACGATTATCCGACAGAGCCTGTTCAGAAAACTATTATACCGGAGCTTATTATAAAGGAATCCTGTCTCAAAAGGTAGATGTTTATTTTACTTGAACGTAACAGTATACGACAATAATTTTTTTTAATTTAAATGCAAAAAATATTAAGGGGGATCTCTAAAATGTATAACGTACCAAAAGTTAAACTCGGCATTGTGGCAGTTAGCAGGGATTGTTTTCCTGCAGAATTGAGTGTGGAAAGACGTAAAGCAGTTGTTAAGGCTTGCGCAGAAAAAGGTTTAGAAATATTTCAGGCAAATACAGCAGTTGAGAATGAAATAGATGTTCTCAATGCTCTGAAGGAATTAAAGGATGCTGATGTAAATGCTCTTGTAGTATACCTTGGAAACTTTGGACCTGAAGGACCTGAAACCATACTTGCTCAGAAATTTGACGGACCGGTTATGTTTGTAGCTGCTGCTGAAGAATCTGAAGGAAACCTTATAGGCGGACGTGGAGATGCATATTGCGGTATGCTGAATGCATCTTATAATCTGGCATTGAGAAAACTGAACCCATATATTCCTGAATATCCGGTTGGAGACCCACAGGATGTTTCAGAAATGGTTGGGGATTTTGAAAATATCGCAAGAATACTTCTTGGCCTTTCAAAACTCAAAATATTTAGCTTTGGACCAAGACCATTTAATTTTGTTGCATGTAACGCTCCTATTAAACCTTTGTATGATTTGGGCGTTGAAATAATGGAAAATTCAGAGCTTGATCTTTTCGAAGCATTTAACAATCACAAGGATGATCCTAGAATACCTGCAGTTGTTAAAGAGATGGAAGAAGAACTCAAAAATGGAAACGGTTATCCCGGAATTCTTCCAAAGTTAGCACAATATGAGATTACTTTGTTGGATTGGGCTGAACAGAATAAGGGCGCTTCTGAATATTTTGTATTTGCAAATAAGTGCTGGCCTGCATTCCAGACACAGTTCGGATTCGTTCCATGTTACGTTAATTCAAGACTTGCAGCAAAAGGAATTCCAGTAGCATGTGAAACAGATATTTATGGTGCATTAAGTGAATATATAATTACTTGTGCTACACAAATGCCTGCAACTCTGTTGGATATAAACAACTCTGTTCCTAAGGATATGTTTGAAAACAATAAGGATTTATTTAACGGATATACTCTTACAGACTTGTTTATGGGCTTCCACTGCGGAAATACTCCTTCATGTATGATGAAAAACCACTCTATGAAGTATCAGCTTATCATGCACAGATTGCTTGAACCAGACAAGGAGCCTGATATCTCAAGAGGAACTTTGGAAGGAACAATAAGACCGGGAGATATTACTTTCTTCAGGCTCCAAGGAACAGCTGACAGCCAGCTGAGAAGTTATGTTGCCGAGGGAGAGATTATTGATGTTGATCCTAAATCATTTGGTGGTATAGGTGTATTTGCAATCAAAGAAATGGGCAGATTCTACAGACATGTACTGATTGCTAAGAGATACCCACACCATGGCGGTGTAGCATTCAAGCACATGGGAAAAGTTCTGTTTGCAACAATGAAGCTTCTTGGTGTTGAGGATGTAGCTTTCAATCAGCCTGCAGCTATGCTTTATAAGGACGAGAATCCATTCAAATAAAAATTTATGTTAATCTGAATGACATCCTATTAGATTCAGTGAATAAGTATGGATGACTACATGAGGGGGAAAACAATGACACATGAACTAAATGACGGTCGAAATGCTATTATTAACGGACAGACAACAATTGGGATTGAACTCGGATCAACCAGAATAAAAACGGTATTGATAGGTGCAGATAATGCACCTATCGCATCCGGCAGTCATGACTGGGAAAACAGTTATATCAATAACATTTGGACTTACAGCTTGGAAGATATCTGGAAGGGTGTTCAGAACAGCTATCAGGAAATGATTAAAGAAGTTAGGGAGAAGTTCGGTGTAGGGTTAAAAACAACCGGTGCTATCGGATTTAGTGGAATGATGCACGGTTATATGGTTTTTGACAAGGAAGAAAACCTTCTGACACCTTTCAGAACATGGCGTAATACTATAACTGCGCAGGCATCTGAGGAACTTACCAAGCTGTTCAGTTACCCGATTCCTCAGAGATGGAGTATTGCCCATCTTTACCAGGCTATACTGAACAATGAGGAGCATGTATCCGGTATTGATTTTATGACTACATTGGCCGGGTATATACACTGGAAGTTAACAGGAGAAAAAGTTCTTGGTGTCGGAGAGGCATCAGGTGTTTTCCCAATTGATTTAAATACAAAAGGCTTTAATTCAAATATGATTAAGCAGTTTAATGAGGTTAACGACAGTCATAATTTTTCGTGGAAGCTTGAAAATATTCTTCCAAAGGTTTTGGTTTCGGGTACTGAAGCAGGTAAACTGACAGAAGAAGGGGCAAAGCTCCTTGATGTTACCGGTGAGCTTCAAGCAGGTATCCCTCTATGCCCTCCTGAGGGTGATGCGGGTACCGGAATGGTTGCAACCAACAGCGTAGCAGTCCGTACAGGAAACGTATCTGCCGGGACTTCAGTTTTTGCCATGGTTGTACTCGAAAAGGAATTATCCAAAGTATATCCGGAAATTGACTTGGTGACTACACCTGACGGAAGTCTTGTGGGAATGGTTCATTCAAATAATTGTACATCTGATTATGATGCATGGATGGGTATATTTGCTGAGGCAGTTAAGGCCTTGGGCTTTGACGTGAAAAAGCCACAGCTATATGATACTCTGCTGGGATTGGCACTTCAAGGTGACCCCGATTGCGGAGGTTTGCTTGCGTACGGCTATATTTCAGGTGAACATATTACTCATTTTGAAGAGGGACGCCCGATGGTTGTTCGTTCATCAAACAGTAATTTTAATTTGGCTAACTTTATCAGGGTCAATTTGTTTACATCTCTTGGGGCTTTAAAAACCGGCCTTGATATCCTTTTCCAAAAGGAAGCTGTTAAAGTGGACGGTATTACCGGACACGGCGGTTTCTTTAAGACAAAGGAAGTAGGACAGAAGATTATGGCAGCAGCCTTTAATGTGCCTGTATCAGTTATGAAGACTGCGGGTGAAGGTGGTGCATGGGGCATCGCATTGCTTGCTTCATACATGATCAATAGAACAAGTTCACAATCATTGGAGGATTTTCTTAAACAAAATGTGTTTGGGGAAAGCCAAGGTGAAATTGTACAGCCTGATCCAAAGGATGTTGACGGTTTTAACGAGTTTATGAAACGGTACACAAAGGGACTGGATATTGAAAGAGCTGCGGTTAACTCCTTGAACTGAAATAGTTTATTGGAATAATTGATTTTATGAGGTAAAAAATATGTTGGAACAACTCAAACAAGCAGTGCTGGAAGCCAATCTGGAACTGCCTAAAAAAGGACTTGTAACATATACATGGGGAAATGTAAGCGGTATTGACAGAGAAAGCGGATTAATTGCAATAAAACCAAGCGGCGTTGAGTATGACGTTATGACTGCTGATGATATTGTACTAATCGACCTCACAGGTAAAGTGGTGGAAGGTAAATTAAAGCCGTCCTCTGATGCACCAACTCATGTAGCTCTGTATAATGCTTTTCCCGAAATAGGAGGTGTAACCCACACCCACTCCAGATGGGCAACTGCTTTTGCACAGGCTGGTATGGGGATTCCTGCTTACGGGACTACTCATGCGGATTACTTTTATGGTGAAATCCCATGTACTCGGGAAATGACAAAGGTTGAGATTGAGTCTGATTATGAAGCAAATACCGGAACTGTAATAATAGAGGCTTTTAAAAATTTAAATCCTAACTACATCCCTGCCGTTCTTGTAAAAAATCATGCGCCTTTTACATGGGGAAAAAGTGCAGCAGACGCGGTTCATAATTCTGTTGTTTTAGAAGAAATAGCTATGATGGCTATTCAGTGCAGACAGTTGAACCCTAATGTAACTTCCATGCCACAGGTGCTGCTAGACAAGCACTTTATGAGAAAGCACGGCCCAAAAGCTTATTACGGACAAAAATAAAATATAATGTTATCAACGAGCAAAAACCCCAATACGTTAACGTATTGGGGTTTTTGTTTGTTTAATGTAATCTGCTTTGAAGTTCCTGATATACCTGCTCTTCTGTCATACCGTCAGCATTTATTACAATGGCTTTGCTGCTTGTATCCTGTATGCCCATTATATTTGTTTCTACACCTGCAACTATAATTGCATCATAATTATTTTTTGTGGCACCTTGTCCATAGTCCATATTTTCAACTTTGTATCCTTTTTTAGTCAGATAGTCCTTGATGGGAGTCAAATTCGGTTCGATTGCTATTTTCTGATTCATAAGATTTCACCTCCAAAATTATTATCTGTTTTTAGAAATTAATATATTCATTGTGAAATCATGATAGGTTATAATCGCAGGTAATTGGTAAAAGTTTACTAATAAGTAATTAATATGTTATAATTTGGACATTAACAGATTATTTTGAAGAATGGGGTTGATTATAATTGAATAAAAGGGTTATCAGTTTTTTATTAATAATAATACTTATATTACCGTTTTTCACAAGTGGAGCCTACAGTGCTTCAAATACTAAAGTAAAGGTAACATTGCAATCCGTTACTTGTATTGAAAATAACCATGTAGGTAATGAATGGGGATATGGTGCTACAGTTAATAAAAAGGCAATTTACGAGGGACAAACGGTAGAAATATCAACAACACCAACCGGAAAGATTACTATTGTTTCAATGGCAGAAGAGGATGATAGTTACCCTGACTATGGGAGCAAGACTCTCACGGTTTCCGTAAGCAAGCTAAAAGCAAACAAGAGTTATAATTATACATCTAAAGTTACAGTTATAGAAAACAGAGGAAGGTATTCGGGTAATTCAGCTGTGTGGAAGTTTACTTATGTTATAAAAAAGAAGTAGGGCCTAGTTTTTAAATAACCGGTTCAGAGTCAGGAAATCCTCCGCAGCTCTCACGAAATATAAAATACGCCTCCTCAAAAATATTGTGAGGTTCTTGTATATACCCGTTTATCATATCCAGAATAAGCTGCAGACTTTTCTTCACCATTTTCTGTATAGGTAAATCAATGACTGTCATACTTGGTTTTAAAATTCGGCTGGATACGATGTCAGAGCAACCTATTATTTCAATGTCCTCGGGAATACGCACTCCATTTTTTTGCAAAACAGAGTAGACCTCATGACTATAGCCGGATACAAGCAAAAAAAGTGCGGAAGGAAGTGGCTGTGATCTCAAAAGTTTTTCTGCACTTCGATACCCACCTTCTGAGTCAAGAGTTTCATGAATAATGTGCTCCGGTAGTACAGTAATTCCGTATTTTTGACATCCATCCAAAAAGCCTGTTCTTCTCATGCTGAAATTCCGTGATAATAGATTTGGACAAATTAAACCTGCTTTTTTATGTCCTCTCGCAGCAAGTAATCGAGATACTTTTTCACCTGTAGTGTAATTATCGATACACACGGTGCCATATTTATCATTCTGCCTGTTAAACAATATTATTGGCATTGTGGAATTTATCTTATACAAATAATCAACATCGCTGTCAGAGGCCCCAACAATTATTACCCCGTTAAACAACTGATTTTTAAATATATCTTCCATTTTGCTGATTTCCGAATATTGATAAGGTTTAAATACAACCTCTACGTTCAATTTATCATTTAAAATGCTATTTTGAATTCCATCAAAGAAGTTTACAATCAATTCTGAAGAATATACAGAAGGCCACAGAATACCAATAATTGCAGCTGAATTTCCTGCTGATTGATTTCTTAAGCGGCGGGCATATATATTTGGTTTATATCCTAATAATTTCGCTTCTTCCCACACCCGGTTCTGAGTCTTTTCGGAAATGCGCATTTTATCGCCGCGTCCATTTAGAACAATGGATACAGTACCCGGTGAAAGATTTGTTTTTTCAGCAATTAATTTAATATTTGCATTAGCCATAGTACACTCCTAAGGGTTATATATTAACATATTATCATATTGTTTAAGTTAAAGTAAATTAAAAGGAATATTTAAGACAGAGGATTATCTTTAAGAAAAAGCACCCTTATTAGGGGTGCTTTTTCTCATTTCTTTTACAACTTATAAATTACATATTAGTGAGGAGATATGTAATCTTTCTATTTAAATAAATCAGGTAAGATGTCATAAATATACTGATTAACCCAATTCCAAGCATGTGTACCGCCATCGCTTACTATGAAATAGAAGTTTCCTTTCTTTGTATCAGATGAGTAAATAAAGGTATCCTTCAATTGCCTCATAGCATCTACCTGAGGTTTCAAGTTAGGATATGCAATATCCAAGCTTCCTGTAGCACAGAATAGGTAAAAGTCTTGTGGCGTATAACCGGAATCTTTTACAACCTTTGCAAGATATTCAGCTGTTAGCGTTGCCTTTTCACTTCCGGCTTTATCGCCTAACACCCAACAATCTCCACTCAATGGCATATAATATTTGAAATAGTCAAGACAATTAATAAATGTATACCAGGTAGTTACTGAACCCATAGAAAATCCGCCGAATGCTCTATGCTCTCTGGAAGCTTTCAAATCCTCCAAAGATGCTGATTTTGCGTATGTATTATACGTAGTTTCTACTAGAGGAACAACATTTTTCATCAATTCTTCATGGAAGAGGGCAGTATCGTCTTTTCCACCGTAAAATGTAGGTGTTACAACGATAAGCGGTTCAATATCACCATTTGCAATCATATTGTCTATGATTTTCTTCATTTCTTTGTTCTGACCAGGTCCGCCAAAGATGAGGTTCTCATTCTCACCACCGCCGTGCATCAAATATAAAACGTTATATTTTTTGCTTTTATCGGAAGCATCGTAACCGTAAGGGAGATAAACATTCATTTTCTTAACATCTGTTCCGTTTTTCAAATTTTCTGCAGAGTACTCTAAGCTAACAATGGTGCCCTGTTTATCAGCTTCGGTTCTATACTTATCCGGAACTGCCTTAAAGTACTTTTCGTTTGCAGCTTCATCAGTGAGAACCAATTTTTCAATTGCTGCTTTTATTACAGAATATTGAGCATCAATTTGTTTCTGAGTAGCTTTTTTATCTGCAATTACTTTTTGAGCAGCTGTAACTGCGTCTTTTACTATATTTGCATTTTTATAAAGTGTGAAATCAATTTTTTGAGTGCTTTCTATTAATTTTATGAGATCATATGGATTCAGTCCGCTGACTGCTCCATTAGCCTTGCCTGCAAGTAATACTTCACCGAATTTGGTGGTGTCATTCCATGCGCTTCCTGTGGAATCAAAAACATTAATAGTACCGATTCTCTCAGTATCTTTTGCATCATTTATCTGTAGTTCTATTCCCATTACCTTGTTGTTTGACGGTTTAGATTTAAAAGCAACTCTCGCTTCTACTACGTATCCATCCTTCACTTTAGTCGTGGCTGTATAGAATCTGCCGATATCTCCGGTATCCACAGACTGTGAATTTTCATAATTAACTCTGAAGTGTAAATCATCAAGGCCATATTCTTGAGTCTTATCGTTATTTTCATCTAAGAAGATTTCCATAGAATCATGCATATATGGTGTATCAGATTTTACGCTCAAGTCTTTATCTTTTACTTCTGCAAGTATATATATAGCGTTATCATCCCATAAAGCTTTAAAAGTAGCTTTTGTAGTCATATTGGGTGTTACAAATTTAGGTGTAACTACTTGTGCTTTGCTCCAAGCACCATCTACTTTACCGTCAATCACAGGTGATCCAAAATAAGCAACCATTCTTCCTTTTGAATCAAATCCATTTTTATCAACCGGTACTTTTGCTGGTTGTGGAGCAGGCTTAGGAGTTGCCTTTTTAACAACAACTTTTGCCTTAATAGTAGTAGCCTTTTTGTTTTTTGTTATTTTGCAGGAAATTGTTGCAGTGCCCACTGCGATTGCCTTAACTTGCCCTTTCTGAGTCACTGTGGCTATTGACTTGTTACTGCTGCTCCACTGGTAAGTTGCTCCTGTCTGCTTATTGATAATATCAAAAGTAAAGGTTTGCCCGACTGTCATCTCTTTAGCTGCCTGTTTGAATGCAGGATTACCTTTTACAGCAGCTGCAGAGACACCGGACCACGAACCGATAAAATTGGTGAATACCATTGAGAAAACAGCTAGCACAGTAATAAAGCGTTTTAGTGATTTTTTCTTACCCATAAAATACTTCCTCCTTTTAAAATGTTTCCATTTCAGCCTTTTGGCTGGGAAAGTGGTAAATTATAAATTATTGTAAAAATGTTTTTACATTATTACCTATTGTGGCAGTTGCTTCAATGAACCGTCCGGGTTTCTGCTGAACCTGGAAATAAACTTCCAAGCAAGTTCAGCGTCAACTATATGGACATCGTGAGCTTTACCATGGGCTAAAGCAAAGTTGTAATAATTATCATGAGTGTCACTACTATAAAATTTATGTATGGTGTATTTATAATCAGGATATTGTTTACATGGATAAAGCACCTCAACTGTATCACTTTCCACACCAATACTGCATTCGGTATCAAGAGGTTTTTCAGGTGTTTCAAGAACAGGTATGTTGTTATACTGTTTCCATGCATCATACTGGTATTGCTGACCCAACCCCTTATAAATAGGATATTCCATTTCCCGGGTTCCATAGACATACCAGACCGGCATACGGTAGTTGTGTTTCTTTTGGAGTTCAAGTCCAATTGATATAGGTCGCAAGTTTTTTTCCAGACTGAAATTTTCCTGGTCAAAAGGACCGGGGATAGTATATGGCCACATACTATCAATAGGAGCGATAGCAGCTATTAATTCAGGATGCAGCATTGCCATTACCTGAGACATTCCTGCGCCATTTGAAAAGCCCGATAGATAAACTCTTGAGCAGTCAATGGAATACTTGCCTTTTATATATTTTATCAAGGCCAGATAGAATTCTACATCACTAGGCGCTGATTCATCCAGATTTAGATTAAAATTAATTCCATTGCTGGCTAATGGATATACAGTAATAAAGCTTTCTTTTTCACCGATTTCATGCCACTTACTCATGTCCGCTGATTTCATGGGATTATCAAAAGCACCATGGCTGAAAATAACCAGAGGTACCGGCTTTGACGGATTTTCAAGTACACACTGGGGAACATGTTCCAGCCAGGTGTGAGCCATACCGTCATTATCGCCGAGAGAACGGTCATCAAGATGTCTTTCAAAATGGCGATTTTCAAAACAAATTCGCTCAGAAATATTACCTTTTTCACAGGTATTTATCCGTCTTACTGTATAAAATAAATCGAACCATATTTTATTCATTAAGGTGTCGGTTAATTTATTTATATTTTCATCGGTGATATTAATTACTTTATGATAAGGGTTCAAACCGTTGGTATATATGGTACCTAAAGCACCCAACGATGTTTCTAACTCTGATTTGTTTAAGCTTTTATAATATGAAACAATAGTGTCTGAACAGTTGAAAAGTATTGAGGGCATTGCTGTGCTACCGTTACTGCTTGTTTCCGGTAGTGTAGTACCTCCAATAAGGGCTACGGCTGCAGTAGTTTCCGGGTGAGTTGCCGTGAACTCAATGGCCAAGTCTACTCCGGAACCTAAGCCTATAACATAATGAACGTCATTCATTACACTCCACTTTCCATCTATTATCCCACATGAGATTTCTCTATTTAAGGCTTCTAAAAAAGCTATATCGTTATCATATTCACTGGGATTAGGGAAAATAAAAAGAATATTATATTTTTCACCCAACTCGTACAAACCCGCGGTAATAAGTTCGTAAACCGAGGCTTCGTCTGATGAAGGACGTAGAATCATTATAGAAGATGGTTTGGTTAAATTATCCCATTTTTTATTGGGAGTAAGGATATATGAATCTCTTTTTTTACCTTGTATTTCAAATTGTTTTAAGACTAAACTCAATTTTATCACTCATCCCAAATTAGATTAGATTCCTGTCGTTCTAAAACTGAAAATAGAATTGGATGCATGTAGTTAAGCAAATTATTGCATTATCGTTTTAGCAACCATAATGCAATTGTATCTCATCCCTTTGTCAATGTCAATATGTAGAAGTATTTGTAATGTTTAAGCCGTAGATATGTGACTTTTTTTCTTATGATTGACAGAATATAGAAGTACAAATATAATAATTTTGTTGGTAAAACGAAATAGCAACCTGTTATTAGTAGAATGCTTTATGTGAATACATTTCTTAATTTAACAAATCTTATGGGATTGTTTCTCCCGAATCGTGTATTCGCACCAACGTTTACATAATACTTCCGGTAGATAATTTCCTCTGATACCGACATTACATATAAGGGTGGGTATATTAAAATGTTAAAGCATTTAAAAAATAATATCTCCTATACTGAGGAGGTAGCTCCGACGCAGATGTCTTTTTCTAATAATATAGATAATAATGACGGTCAAAAAAATAAAAGTATATTGTGGAGCAGATCTTTTATTTTTTTGATAGCTGTCAGCGTTATAACGGCTACGGGATTCAATATGGTTTATACCGTTATTTCCAAATATTCAATGGGCATTCAAAATTCACTGGGAATAGCCGGTGTGATATCGGGAATTTTTTCTGTTGCAGCACTAGTCATGCGTCCATTTGCGGGAATGATGTCAGACATATTTAACAAAAAGTACCTGTGCATTTTGGCAAACGTAGTTATCGGACTATCAGTTGTAGGATATTCTTTATCTTCAAGTATCCCGGTACTTTTTTCTTTCAGGTTGCTTCACGGGATTGCATTTGGTGTCAGCAGTACCGTAAATATTGCCCTTGCTACCAGATTTATTCCCAAGGACCGCTTGGGGGAAGGGATAGGCTACTATGGAATTGGGCAGGTAGTGGCTTCGATCATTGGTCCGAATATAGGGATATACGTTGCTGATAAGTATGGGTTTCAATCATTGTTTATTGTCATTGCTTTGTTGTCCTTTATAGGAGCGGCATTGCTGCTATGTTTAAGGTATCCCATTGAAGAAAGAAAAGCAGAAAATGTGAGCGTAAAAAGTTCACTCACAATTGACTCCTTAATTGCTAAAGAGGGTATTCTTTATGCGATAATGGGTGGTATGTTCTCCTTTGGAAACGGGTTAGTAAGCTCGTTCTTAATTCTTTTGGGGAAAGAAAGAAATATTTCAAATATCGGAATATTCTTTTCCGTAGGGGCGGTTGTAGTTTTTCTTTTACGCCTGTTTGTGGGGCGGATAGTTGATAAAAAAGGCTTGACTATTACAGTGAATATTTCACTGATAGTTTCTGCTATTTCCATGGCTTTGATAGGATTTGCACCGACACTCGGACTGCTGATAGTTGCATCTGTATTGAAGTCCATTGGACAAGGTGGCGGCCAGTTATCACTTCAGGCAGAGAGTATCAAGAGGGTAAACCCAAGCAGGGTTGGGGTAGCAACCAGTACATTTTATATTGGCGCAGACATTGGCCAGGGATTGGGGCCAATTATTGGTGGAGGAATTTCTCAATATTTTAATTACACTGTAATGTTTTTGGCATGTTCTGTGCTTTTGCTGGTTTCAATGGTAGTTTTCAATGTTTATCAGAGGAAAACAAAATATAGTGTATTTGAAGCGGGGCAGGAGGTGGAGTAGTGGGGGAAAATTTGTGACTTGCATCCAACGGCTTTATTTACGACAGTACATACGGGAATTTTTCTATGTTTTACAGTGCACCCCAAACTTTAGACACAATCTAACGTTCGGAGGTGCATTTTTTATGACAAAGTATTCTTAGTTACTCTTTTTCCATATGTTCTAATCTTGGTTTGAAAAAGAGATAATACAATCTCTTCATTTGCTTATTCTAAATAATGATATTAAAGTATTAAGTATAAAGTAGTAAAGCTGATGAAAGAGAAGGCTAATTTGCTATGAAAAAACCTTGGGAGCTACTTTAAGCCCCCAAGGTCTATTTTAATTTAAATGAAAATTTCTTTAAGCATATTTGTGGCTATATCCAATGATTCTCTCGACCCTTGTATTTTACCGTCAATAACAAGGGTACCACTAAATAACTCAGTCAAACCACATTAATTTATCAAAATGATTGTTAACGTTTTCCAAGAACAAAAGGATTCTAAGCCGTTTTTACAATTAGAAATTAATAACCAACATTATATATTTTAAATTTATTGTTTTTATCAAAAGCCACTAAACGACCGTTTGAAAATCCATCATAAGAGTCTTTACCACTGGCAGCCATACTGATAATTTGTGTGAACCCTTTAATTTTAGAAGGTGAATTCTTCTTATCCCCCCATTGTTTCCAAGTCCACACATTTCCGGTACCATCAATTACATACCCTTCCATTCTTCCAGCTTCAATTGATTTTGCACCTGTGAAGCCTTTTATTTGCACTGGCTTCGGAACTCCTTCACTATCAAAACTCCATTGCCAAACTGTATTGTCCTTTTTTAGAGCTAAGCCATTACTAGCTCCAGCTGAGATTTGTTTGACATTTTTCAACTCAGTTATTTGAGTTAATGGCCTCTTTTTAGCAAAATCTGCTATAACAGCCTCATCACGCCACTGCCATACCGTTCCATTACTTTTCAGAGCTATAACATCAAAATCTTTTATTGATATACTGGTTACACCGGAAAGACCTTCTACTTTAAAGACTTGAAGCTTGTTGTTAACACCCCAGACTGATCCGTCAGTTTTTAAGGCATACATTCCCTCCGAGCCTATACTAATAGATTTTACCGTACCCAATTTATCAAGCTTCTTTTTGGTAGGGTAAGTACCAACGTGATCGGGATCATCCTGATAATAGTACACATATCCTGATTTATCCATAACCCACAGACCAAAGTAAACATCATCTGCAGCCATTTTTACATTAGATACTTTTTTAATTTGAACCAGATTATTGCTATTAGGCTGAGTAACATACAATTTACCGTCGCTTGTGGTAAAGTAAACTTCATTACCACCGCCAATTACTGATGAATATTTGGTTGCGACAGCAAAAGTACTGATTGATAAGCTGATTATAACCATTATTACAATTAATACAGAAAAACATTTCCTCGAATTCATATATTATCCTCCTAAATAAGTGTTAGACTAAGGTATTTTATAATATAATGTATATATATGCAAGAAAAAGGTGTGAAAACAAAAAAGCTTATAGCCCAGTGGCTACAAGCTTACTTTGGTACGCCCGACACGATTCGAACGTGCGACCTGCGGTTTAGGAAACCGACGCTCTATCCTGCTGAGCTACGGGCGCATAAATAAATTTCCTTTTAACAACTATCATAGTATACTAAAAAAATTTGAACATTTCAAGGCTATTTTTATTTTAAAATCATACCTATAAATAACTTTATATAGGAAATGCATGGAAAAGAGTATTAGGTTGTTTTATAATTATTAGATATAGTGAGATATTAAGTAATATAGCGAATAGAATAACCAGTAACCAAAATTATATTAGGAAAAGCGGAGGTAAAAAAATGGCTTCAGGAAAGACACTTCCAAAGAGAAAAGACATAGAGGATAGGTTTAAATGGAAACTTGAGGATATATATAAGGACAAGGATTCGTGGGAAAAGGACTTCAAGACAGTTAAGGAATTGGCTGCACAAATGGGAAACTTCAAGGGCAAGCTTGGAAATAGTGCTGATACACTTCTTGACTGCTTTAAGAAAAGTGATGAATTACTGTCCCTTAATGACAAAATTTTTGTTTATGCAAGAATGAAAAGGGATGAGGATAACGGAAATTCAACCTATCAGGCATTGACTGAAAGAGCTTCTACCCTTGGTACAGAGGTTTATACCGCAATTTCATTTATTGTCCCCGAAATGCTGGCAATACCCGAAGACAAGCTGATGTCTTTTATGAATTCGAATAAAGAACTTTCCATGTACATGTTTATGGTACAGGAAAATTTGAGACAAAAGGAGCATATTTTATCTGAGCAGGAAGAACAGATACTTGCACTCTCAACTGAAATATCTGACACAGCAGGTGATATCTTCACCATGTACAACAATGCGGACATAAAATTTCCCCATATTCGGGATGAAAAAGGTGAGGAAATAGAAGTTACAAAGGGCAGATATTCCACAATGTTGGAGAGTAGGGACAGGAGAGTCCGCAAAGACGCTTTTGAAGCTGTGTACAGTACTTACGACAAAATGAAAAACACACTTGGTGCATCCCTTACGGGCAATGTAAAGAAAAACAGGTTTTACTCCGTTGTAAGAAAATATCCTTCAGCATTAGAAGCATCTTTGGATAACGACAACGTACCCGTAAAGGTATATGACAACCTTATTGAAACAGTAAATAAAAACCTGCATCTGCTGGATAGATATTTGAAGCTGAGAAAAAAGGTACTAAAGCTGGATGAGCTTCATATGTATGATTTGTATGTTCCCATGGTTGAAGAATACGACAAGAAAGTTACCTATGAGGAAGGTAAGAAGCTTGTAGAAGAGGGACTAAAGCCGCTTGGAGATGAATATATCGGATATCTTAAAAAGGGCTTTGACTCAGGCTGGGTTGATATTTATGAAAATGAAGGCAAAACCAGCGGAGCATATTCATGGGGAGCTTTCAAAACTCACCCTTATGTACTGCTTAATTACCAGGACAACATAAATGATGTGTATACTCTTGCACATGAAATGGGCCATGCACTGCACTCATTCTATACCAATATGACTCAACCTTATGTGTATTCCCAATACAGGATATTTGTTGCAGAGGTTGCATCAACGGTAAATGAGTCACTCCTTATGAGATATATGTTATCAAAATCTGAAAGCAAGAAGGAGAAGGCATATTTGCTGAATCACTATCTTGAGGAGTTCAGGGGAACAGTATTCAGACAGACAATGTTCGCAGAATTTGAAAAGCTTATACACCAAAAGACAGAACAGGGAGAGGCACTGAATGCACAGGAGCTTTGCGATATTTACTATGACCTGAACAAAAAGTATTTCGGAGAAGCAGTTAACGTTGACGAAGAAATTGCAATGGAATGGTCAAGAATTCCTCATTTCTACAGCAGTTTTTATGTATACAAGTATGCTACAGGCTTCTCAGCTGCTACTGCTATTGCTGAAAAAATATATAAAGAAGGCAAGCCGGCAGTTGATAAATATTTAGAGTTCCTTAAAGGTGGAGGTTCAAACTATCCAATAGAGCTTTTAAAAATAGCAGGTGTAGACCTTTCATCCCCACAGCCTATTCAAGATGCATTAAACGTATTTGAAAAAACTCTGGAAGAATTGGAAGGACTTTTAGTATAATATACACTAGTTAACATAACAAACAAATGGAGGTTATAGTAATGAACGATCCACGTATAGAAAAACTGGCACACAATTTGATTAACTACTCGTGTGAACTAAAACAGGGAGAGAAAATCCTTATTGAGAATATCGGTAACGAGGTTCCATTGTCAAGAGCCTTAATCCGTGAGGCATACAAGGTGGGAGCAATTCCATTCCTTACAATAAAGAATCCGGAATTGGAAAGAGTACTTCTTGAACAGTGTACAGAAGAACAAATAAAAGATATGGCACGCTATGAACTGGCGAGAATGAAGGACATGGATGCGTACATTGGTATCAGGTCAGGGGATAATGTAAGCGAAAAGGCTTCTGTTCCGTCTGATAAGATGAAGATATACATGTCACTGTTTTCAAAGCCTGTACATTCAGAGCAGCGTGTAGAACACACAAGATGGTGTGTAATGAGATATCCTACCCACTCAATGGCACAGCTTGCAAACACTCCAACTGAATATTTTGAAGATTTTTACTTTAATGTTTGCAATCTTGATTATGCAAAAATGTCAAAAGCTATGGACCCACTTGTAAAGTTAATGGAAGCTACCGACAAGGTAAGAATTACAGGAAGGGGGACAGACTTAACATTCTCAATAAAAGGGCTGCCTGCAATAAAGTGTGATGGTAAAATGAACATTCCTGACGGAGAGGTATTTACTGCACCGGTTAAAGATTCGGTAAATGGTGTAATATCCTACAATTGTCCTGCGGTATATCAGGGGGTAACTTTTGAGAATATCCGCCTTGAGTTTAAGGATGGTAAGATTATTAATGCTACGGCAAACGATACCGAGCGTATTAACGAAATATTTGATACCGATGAAGCAGCAAGATACGTAGGGGAGTTTGCAATAGGAGTTAATCCTTTCATTGAAACTCCAATGAAGGATACACTCTTTGACGAAAAGATAAGAGGAAGTATTCACTTTACACCCGGAAGCTGTTATGACGAGTGTCCAAATGGGAATAAGTCCTCAATCCACTGGGATCTTGTGTTTATCCAAAGGCCTGAATATGGCGGAGGAGAAATATGGTTTGATGATAAGCTCATAAGAAAAGATGGACTTTTTGTACCGGCCGAGCTACAAGCATTAAATCCTGACAATTTAAAATAGAAAAAGTAAATTTTAAAATATAGAAAAACCAGAGGTTTTAATTTGCCTCTGGTTTTATTATTACAATTCAAAAAGTTCCGTCAATTCTTCTTTGGTCATCTTTGTAATAAGGGTTTCCCCGGATTGAATAACTGCATCAACCAACTGTTTTTTTCTATCCTTAAGGCGTAATATTTTTTCCTCTATTGTGCCGTGTGTAACCAGCTTCATTACATGGACGGTTTTTAGCTGACCAATACGGTATGCACGGTCGGTTGCCTGATCTTCTACAGCCGGGTTCCACCAAGGGTCATAGTGAATAACTGTATCAGCACCCGTCAGATTCAAGCCGGTTCCTCCCGATTTAAGGGACAGAAGAAAAATCCGACCCTGCCCGTTATTAAAGTTTTTAACCATTTTCATTCTTTCGTCAGCAGGAGTCGACCCATCTAGGTATAAATAATCTATTTCTTCCTCTTGCAGCCACTGCCTTATAATTGCCAACATTGATGTAAACTGCGAGAACAGAAGTATTCTGTGCCCGGAGGTAAGAGAGTCTCCTACTATTTCTTTGAGCAGCAGCAGCTTACCGCTATCACCTTCGTAGTTGTCTACAAACAGCGAGGGGTGGCAGCAAAGCTGTCTTAATCGTGTAATTACCGACAAAATCTTTATTTGACTGCGTTCGTAGCCATTTTGGTTTATTTCCTTTAAAATATCTCCTTTAGCTTGCTCCAGATAAGCAACATAAAGCTTTTTCTGTTCCTCTGTAAGGTCTGCTTTAATGATATGCTCGATTTTTTCTGGTAGTTCCTTGAGAACGTCCTGCTTAAGCCTTCTAAGTATAAAAGGTTTTAATTGTTTGCTCAAGGAGGTTAGAGCTGCACTGTCTCCTTTTGAAATCGGCGATTCAAATTTTTCAACAAATTTTCCGTGTGACCGTAAATATCCGGGTAAAATAAAATCAAAAACCGACCACAGCTCCGTAAGATTATTTTCCATAGGTGTTCCTGTAAGTGCGAACCTGTGCTTGGATACAAGCTGTTTTACGGCTTTAGCTGCCTGCGATCCGGGGTTTTTAATATGCTGAGCTTCGTCCAGTATGCAATATCTGAACAAATAATCTTTGTAGTTGTCAACATCACGTCTGATAAGGGCATAAGATGTGACTATTATATCCGAGTTCACAGCAGTTTTTATTAGTTCCTCACGTTCTGCTTTGTTTCCGACAACAGCAGTTATTTTCAAATCCGGTGCAAATTTGTCAACTTCCGAACACCAGTTGTAGATAAGAGAGGTAGGAACAATTACTATAGATGTTCCGGGGCCTGAAACATTTTTATCATACTGGAGCAGGGTAATAACCTGCAAGGTTTTTCCCAAACCCATATCATCAGCAAGAATTCCTCCGAGCCCGTATATCGACAGAGTTTTAAGCCATTTAAATCCAAGCTTCTGATAATTTCTTAGAGTTCCTTTAAGGGTTTCGGGAATTTGAAATTCAGTCTCGGAAGGTTCATGAATATCATGAACTAAATCTTTAAAGGCCTTATTACGTTCAAAGAACTTCATTCCGGTTTCCTTGAGCATACCATCTATAAAAAAAGCTCTGTACATGGGAAGTTGAACCAGCTCACTATCTAAATCCTCCATTGTAAGCTCAAGCTGATCGATTATTTCAGACATAGTTAAAAGTCCCTCTGAATCAAGGGGCAGAAAAGCTCCGTTTTTCAAGCGGAAATATTTCTTTTTTTCTCTTACGTTCTGAAATATAGACGATAGCTCATCACGGCCTACACCTTCCATATCAAAGCTGAATTCCAGAAAATTGTTCATTGTATTCAGTCTCAAAAAACCAGAAAATGAAGGTAGCCTTTTTATGGTCATTGCTTTAAAGCTATCTGAATAGAAAATCTGCGTATATTCCTGTAGTTTAGGAACAATTGTATTTACAAAATCAAATATCTTTTCTTCCTCATCAAGATATATTCTATTACCGTTAACCTTAAAATCGCTTTCGCCCAGTATGTCCACAATGATACCCTCTTTTTCCATGTCCCGAACGAGAATTTTACCCATAGGGACCTGATCTCCAAAGGCAGAGAAAGGATTGATTATACGATCACCATATTTGAATTTAACATCAGCAGTTATTATATCTTCAAATTTGTCCAGATAAATTTCAGGCTCAAAGTCCACTCGCTGTACCATTTCCTGAACATTTTCATCTATGTATACCCGCCCTGTTTTTTCAACATAAGGAAGTACCTCTGAAAAGAAACGTTCCTTATCCTTTTCTATGAAGGTTATTCGATTAATATTCTCCTGCTGCATATAGGTAAAAAAGGGTTTAAAGTAGTCACGTTGGGCTGCTGATACCCTGTATATAGCTTCACCGTATAAAAAATATTCAGAATCAGAGGTTATCTGGTAAAGAGGCAATTTGGTATCTATATTCAAATCTATGGATGAGGCGTTTCCGGTCAATGTAAATTCCAAGGGGATATCCTCATTTTGTATTATAACATTCTGAACTTTAATGTTATTGTGTATTACATTAAAAGGAGTATCGCGCAAAATCTGTAGAAGCCTTTTAAGAGCTGCTTCGGAGAGGAAAATATCTTTATCTATAAAGGTACTGTACTTACTCGACTCACCCGTAAAATAATGTAATAAATTCTCATTTTGCCATATTTCTTGAAGATATGAAATAACAGGCTTGTCATTTTCCTTAAAGTCGTATATAACAGGGTCAAAGGTAAAGCCTTTCCCAAAGACAATCTCATTACCGGTTTTAAGGCTTTCCAACATCTGTCGTATATTTCTGACCACATAAAGTCTGTCAGTACCTATGCGAAGAGATAGAGAGGCAATAGGCCCTTTTTTAGGAATTGAGAACCTTCTGCTAATAAATTCAAGATTAAATTCGACGTTAATTGTAAGCTTTACACCTGAACCTTTATCTGAAAAAAATTGAAAAATATCTTTTGCTGCTTTCTTTTGAACAGTAGAATTAAAAAAACCCTGTTCATCCTTTTCCTTAATTAAGAAAAGAACTGCGGCAATGTGCTTGCACCCTTTTCCTGTCTTTTCACAATCCGAACAGGTACATGAAAAATCAGTGAGTTCACCGGACTTGGCAAACCGCACCTGTACATTGTACGGGTGAGTTCCCAAAACTGTTGCGTCAAACAACAGCATTTCTTGATTAAAGGACAAGGATTTGATACGCTTATCCCTGAAATAGTCCATGCCCTTCTTGTATCTCATTGGCGTAGACAAATAATAAATAGTGTCTTTAGAAATTTTAAACATCATTTTCTCCAAAGTATAATAAAATAAGCTATCATATTATTATAACCAATTTGAAGAAGAATGTGTAGTTTTTGCATAAATAACTCGCTAACTTACCTGGCTATTTACTTTAAGAGTTATCAGAAATTCTGTGATTTCTTCGTCGCTGTTAATATGGATACTGCCCCCGCATTTATCTATCTGCGCTTGTACGATACTAAGTCCGAATCCCCGTTTTTTGGATGCATTGTCTTTGGTAGAATAACCTGCACTAAAAATTTTCTTAATATTTGCTTCGGGAATCATAGGGCCGTTGTTGGAAATAGACATATAGTAAATATTATTCTCTATATATGTCTCAAGACGTATAAACTTTTTTTCCCTATCTATCCCTAAGATAGATTCATAGGCATTGTCTATTATATTAGATATAACAGTAACAGCGGTATCCTCGTCTATTACTGCACTTGATAAGGGTTCTTCAAAGTCAACAAGAACTTCTATATCTTTCTTTAGAGCGTTATTATATTTTACACTGATAATAGCGTCAACAAAGTCGTTACCTGAACATACATTTATATTCATGGTCTCGCTGTTATTAGCATAATTGTTTATATATTGCTTGACCTTATCGCTTAAATCAGGTCTGTTTAGGGTACAAAGGCCGTATATAGTATTTAAATGGTTCTTATATTCGTGTCTTTCTTTAGCCACCATTTCGTTAAAGGAAATCAACTGATAAACATTATCTTTTTTCAGTTCATTTGCATATTGTAGAATCTCAAGCTTTGAACCTTCTCGAAAGGCAGAAAGCATTGCAATAATCAAAACGATATATATAACAAAGGTAAAAATATTGTAAAGAAGGAAGTTTTGAGGGTCTTTGGAAATATAAATATTTGTTCCTACCAGAAAGAATAGAACAGCAAAAATCATGATAAGAGTCTGCTTGTATCTGGACTGATAGGGATTTCCGTCTTTTAACCAGGAAAGCCCGTTATAGGACTTATATAATATAAATACAATAGTACTTTCAATCAGCTTTGTTATAATACCTAAAACCGCCAGTAATAATTTATTGTCAATAAGTACAGACATTGGTTTGCCTATCACACTCATACATGTCAAACCAATGAGACTCTCTATAATAGCCATTACTAAAGAAATAATAAGAACTTTGACTACACTTTTAAAAAGAGTTCCGTTAAGCATATAATTAAGTATAAAACATGTAAGGGATGCTATTAAAACTGAATGCAACCCTGATGGCAAAAACTTGGTAATCCAGTATGTATATATTGTATAAATCGTTACAAACCAGGCAATCCTAGTATAATTCTTTTTTATTAATTGCCGCTGTCCCGACAGGAGATAAAAGGCTATTATGAAAATAAAGCCCTCGATAACAGTTAAAAATAATTCATTTGCAAGATACACTGAGATTAACACACCCTTCCGGAGGAACATTCCGACACAACAAAAAACCTTAAACAAAAACAGAACTCTAATAATTGGAGTGTAACTCTAACTATTAGAGTAAATTTTTTACAGGTTAAGATTATTTTAAGTTAATTTTCAGGTTGATACAACCAAAATATTTTAGAAGCTGCACCGGTAATCAAGCCTGTTACTATTAATGAAACTTTCCCAATTGATCTTAATAAATTTTTTTTCATCAGAATCACTCCTTAAAAAAATTTAATTCTCAACTTAATATTCTAACATTCTACAGAAAAAGTCAATATATTTTACAAAAAATATTACAATTTATACTTATATTTGATAATTAGTAGTTGATATACAGATAATGAATAAACTTCTATGACAGACCAACTGATTATATTAGATGGCATAAAGAAAAAGTCTGAAAGTAGAAGTAAAATACTAATTACTACTGCAGCAGTCCTTGTTTTCTTTCGGCCCTCTTGCCTTTGACTTTCATTGACGGGTGCAATTAAAAAACCAAGGATTGGAAGAAATACAGTAAGTGTTAATTGTAAATAGTAGGGAATTATAACTGTTTTACCTGCAAATATAGCTATGACCATTGTTATAAATGACATTATAATACATACAATTTCATTTTTAAAATGGTAGCCACCAAGAAAGGGACGAAGCAGCAGGAAAGCAAGAAAAGCACATAGAAATTCTTTTGTTAATGAAAGCACGGTAAAAATAAGCAAATATAGAATAGTTTTATACAAATCCGAGAAAATACACACCAGCCCGTAACGAATGTTTTTAATCTCTACTTCCGAGTACTGTTGATTCCTTGTGATAGCATCAGCCAATTTGTATGCAAGCTTTCTATAAAAAGTTATATTCATAAAAATGTCTCCATTGACGTTTGTGCAATTTAATATTAGCATATTGCGATATGAAATTACAATAATTGTGAAAAATATACAAAAAGAGACAATCCCTGTAAGATTGTCCCTTTTTATATTTTTCTATAATACTATAAGTTTATTTTGCAACTATATTAACAAGCCGTCCTTTTACTACTATTACTTTCTTTATTTCTTTACCATCCAAGAACGGCTTTATTTTTTCATCAGCCAAAGCAACAGCTTCCGCTTCACTGTTATCAGCGTCGGCAGCAACTTCTATTTTACCCCTGACTGTACCGTTAATCTGGACTGCCAGTTCTATAGTGTCTTTAACTAATGCATTTTCGTCAAATTCAGGCCAATTCTGATTGAATATAGAATACTCATAGCCCAGTTGTTCCCACATTTCCTCGGCAAAGTGTGGGGCAAAAGGAGAGACAAGTTTTACTAAGTCTTTAATGGTATCCTCAAATAGCTGTATATTCTTAACTTTAACCTCTGCATCATACTTGTAAAGAGCATTTACCAGTTCCATACAACGCGACATTGCAGTGTTGAACTGGAATCTGTCGGTATCCTGTGTAGCGCCCTTTATAGCAGTATGACGGACATAGTTCAGCTCCTTGTCATCCTTGTCCATATCAGTCCTGGAAGCCTTTGCCTTTTGCTCTGCAAGGCTTTCAACAAGCCTTTCTATTCTGCTCGCAAATCTTGAAATAGCTTTTATGCCGTCATCGCTCCATGGCCCGCCATCAACATAATTGAATCCAAAGCCAAGGTACATTCTGAATATATCGGAACCGTACTTTCTCACATAATCATCAGGAGAAATGGTATTTCCTCTGGATTTACTCATTCTATTCCCATCCGGGCCAAGTATTGTACCCTGATGTACAAGTGACAGGAATGGTTCGTCAAAATTGAGGAAGCCCAAATCTCTCAGTGCTTTAGTTATAAATCTCGCATAGAGCAGATGCATTGCGGCATGTTCTGCACCGCCTACATACTTGTCAACGGGAAGCATCTTGTTTATCCATTCGGTGTCAAACGGCTTATCATTATTCTGGCTATCAGGGTATCTGAGATAGTACCATGACGAGCAAACAAATGTATCCAGTGTATCAGGGTCTCTCTTAGCCGGAGCACCACATTTAGGACAAACGGTATTCATAAATTCCTCACTCTTTTTTAGAGGCGATTCCCCGTCAGGCTTAAACTCCACATTGTAAGGAAGAGAAACCGGAAGACTTTCTTCGGGTACCGCTACTTCGCCGCAATGTTCACAATAAACTATAGGAATAGGAGCACCCCAGTACCTTTGTCTTGAAACAAGCCAGTCCCTCAACCTGTAGTTTATCTTCAGACTGCCTTTACCATCAACTTCCAGCTTCTTTATTATAGCCGTTCTTGCCTCAGCAGAAGGAACACCGTCAAATTCTGCACTATTGACCAGAACACCGTAATCACAGTAGGGAAGCTCGTCATTTGAACCGTCAGCACTCTTTATAACCCTCTTAATAGTCAGGCTATATTTCTTTGCAAATTCGAAGTCACGTTCATCATGTGACGGAACAGCCATTACACACCCGGTACCATAGCTTGCAAGAACATAGTCAGCAATCCATACAGGTACTTTTTCTCCTGTTATCGGGTGAATAGCGTAGCTTCCCGTAAATACACCGGTTTTTTCCTTTGTTGTTGAAAGCCTTTCTATTTCAGTCTGCTTTTTGGTATCGTTTTTATACTTTTCAACAGCTTCAGCGTATTCAGGTTTTGTTATTTTTTCAACTATTGGATTTTCAGGAGCCAGAACAACATATGTTACACCGTAAAGGGTATCGGCTCTGGTGGTAAATACCTGAAACTCAATATCTGTGTCATCAACTTTAAAGGATATTTCAGCACCTTCTGAACGTCCTATCCAGTTTGTCTGTATCTTTTTTGTTTTTTCAGGCCAGTCAATGGTATCCAGCTTGTCTAGAAGTTCCTGAGCGTAAGAGGTTATCTTAAAGAACCACTGAGTAAGATCACGCTTTGTTACTTCTGAATCACACCTTTCGCAGCACCCGTCAACAACCTGCTCGTTTGCAAGAACGGTATTGCATTTCGGGCACCAGTTAACAGGTGCATTTTTTCTATAAGCAAGACCGGACTTATATAATTGTAGGAACAGCCACTGTGTCCATTTGTAATAGTCGGGCATACAGGTTTTTATTTCATAATCCCAATCAAAGGTAGCACCCATTTCCTTGAGCTGGCCTTCCATTGTCTCTATATTTTTCAGAGTAGAGTCCTGAGGGTGAATACCCGTTTTTATTGCATAATTTTCTGCGGGAAGTCCGAAAGCGTCAAATCCCATTGGGTGGAAAACATTATATCCCTGCATTCTTTTCATTCTGGCCCAGGAATCAGTTAAACCGTAATTGTACCAATGTCCTACATGAAGGTTAGCACCTGATGGATATGAAAACATCTCCAGACAGTATAGTTTCTTATCTGTGTTTTCGGAATCGAACTTGTAGATATCTGTTTCTTCCCACTTTTTTTGCCACTTTCTATCTATATCTGCTGAGTATGGCATTTAATCAACTCCTTTATTTTATTTAATATCAATAACTTATAAAAACCCGTCTCTTAGTAAAAGAGACGGGTTAATCCGCGGTACCACTCTTGTTAGCCCTGAAGGCTCACTCAAAAGTCCTGTAACGAAAGACCTACGGCTGAATTTTATATCAGCGGCTCCACGGCGAGTTCAAAGAACGTAGTCAGCTACAATTCCACCAAGTATGCAGCTCTCTTTAGTGACCAAATTTTCTTTTACTACTCCGCTTCATAACTTTAATAAGTAATTAATCAATTTACAATCTATATTAGATTATCATAATAGTTTGATTATTTCAACTTTTTTCACGGTTTTGGTTCTCCATTAGGGCAATGTACTGTGCCATATTTTTAACCTTGTTGGTCTGTTTGGAAATGGTTATGGTAAGGTTAAGATTTATACCCAGCTCAAATAGAATAAGTACCAGAAATACTGCATTTGCAGGTTCGATTATACCTATAAGGTTTGCAAACCAATCAGGGATGACAGGGAAAGCAGCAATAATTATAAACATTATAGAGGATACAATCCAAAGAATACTGTACTTGAGTTCCAACTTTGTTTTCTGAACCATTTTGAGTATTGATGTAAGTAAAATAAAACCTATAAGAAGAATACTTATCTGTAACCGTAAGTTCATATTTTTACCTTCCGTAAGAAAATTTAATTGGAAAACCGTCTTATACGAGGTCTCATGCGGCTTAAAATTATAGCCAATGTAACCTTGACCATATAGTAAACGGAGAGAGACCTGTTTATTGAAGAATTTCCCCGGGCCCTTTTCTTCATTTCTACAGGTACTTCAGTTATTTTTAATTTTTTTTGTTTTAAAATCATTATAGATTCAGGCTCGGGATAGTCCTGAGGGTAGTTTTTTGAAAACAGTTCAATAATTTTTCTGTTGCAGGCTCTGAAGCCGGAAGTTGAGTCCGTCACTCCCGACCCTGATAATAGCCATATCAAAAAACGAAAGTACTTTATACCCAACCTTCTGATAAAGGTAGACTGGTAGCCCCTTTTATCCAAAAATCTGGAGCCAATAACCATGTCTGAGTTTCCTTCTTCCAGAATATTAATCATTTCAGGGATAAAAGATGCCTTGTGCTGGCCGTCGCCGTCAAACTGTACAACTATATCGTAGCCTTTTTCAAATGCGTATTTATAGCCGGTTTGTACAGCTCCGCCTATACCTATGTTAAAAGGAAGATTAATATGTGGAATGTGATTTTCACGCAATATTAAACCTGTTTTGTCCGCTGACCCGTCATTTATAACCATGTAATGATACCCTGAGGCATTTTGCTCTATATCATTTATGACATCAAGAATATTATCCTGTTCATTGTAAGCAGGTATTATTATTATACTTTTCATTTATTCCTCCGAAGCCGGTATTCATGCCAAATTTATTTTACCCTCTGGCTATATAAAATACTCCTGCCAGAATGAGTATAGTACCAAAAATTTTACGGAGGTCGATATTCTCCTTAAAAATAAAAAATCCAACGAAGAGGCTTAGTGCATAAGCTACGCTATTGAGGGGGTATGCAGTTGAAAACGGTAGCTTGGAAAGTACATATAACCACAAAACCGTAGAGACACCGTAGACAAAAACCCCAGCAAGTATTAGTGGGTTCAGCAGAAGCCTTAAACTGTAGCCCTCCATTCTTTCAAGCCCAATTTTCCACAGTGTCTGTCCGAACACAGTAAGTCCTGAATTTAAAATTGCTAATAATATATATTTACCCTGCATGTATGCCGTCCCATATATATAGAATTTTCTATGTAAATTGTATTATGTCCTGAAGCTTATATAGAAATACGTATGAACATATCCAAGGTAATTTACATAAAATAGATTATAATAACATTTTTGGAGATATAAAGATGGAAAAATTTGTCGTTATTATGGCAGGAGGCTCAGGAACAAGACTATGGCCGCTGTCAAAAGAAAAAAAGCCTAAGCAGTTTATATCTGTTGATGACGGCGAATGTATGCTGGTTCAGACAATTAACCGTGTATGCCGGAGCATTCCACCATCCAATTGCTTTATTGTAACAAATCAAAGTCTTGTAGAATTGACCAAAGAAGTTGTCAAGGACATAATTCCACATTCAAATATAATTTCAGAGCCCCAGAAGAAGAACACTGCTGCATGTATTGCATATACAGCAATGCTTCTTGATAAAAAACTGGGAGAAGCAGTACTGTGTTTTGTACCGGCTGACGGATATGTTAAAGATCAGCAGGGTTATACTGAAACAATAAATCTTGCGTTTAGGGCGGCGGAGGAAAAGGATAGTCTTGTTGTAATAGGAATTAACCCCTCATATCCCTCTACTGCCTATGGATATATAAAAATAGATAAGGAGGCAGGCTCAGAAGAACAAATTCTTAAAGTTATCAGATTTACTGAAAAACCAAACGAAGAGACAGCCCGAACAATGCTTGAATCAGGTGATTACTTGTGGAACGGAGGTATTTTGGCAGGAAAATCAAAGACAATAATTAATCAAATTAAACAAAATATTCCCCAATACTTTATATCAATCACAAATGCAATTATACATGAAGGGAGTGAAAATTTTAACACATATATTGATAATGCATATAATGAAATACAGGATATTTCATTTGACAATGCTGTACTTGAAAAAAGCAAAGATATTTGTGTAATAAGGGCTTCCTTCGACTGGGATGATATAGGGAGTATTGATACATTGTCGGGAACTCTGCAAAAAGATAAGGACAGTAACTCTTGGAAGGGCGACTATATAGCTCTGGAAACTACCGATTCAGTAATTTATGCTGATGGAATACTTATTGCAGTAATAGGCCTGGACAATATGATAGTTGCGGGCACAAATGAGGCCGTTATTGTTTGTCCCAGAGGAAGAGCGCAGGAAGTCAAAGGCCTGGTTGAAATAATTAAAAAGAATGGATACGATAATTTTTTGTAACAGCCTGGTATGTGGAGGGTTTTAAATTGAAGCAGGATAAATTCTTACTTATCAATACAACAGGAGATGGATTTTGGTATGACATGCATCATACGCTTTCTCATCTTTTGCTTGCAGAGATTACACAAAGGATTCCTGTTATTTATTGGGGAAGCAAGAGTATGTACAGCACAGATGAAGCTTCAAACGCTTTTGAACAATATTTTTTCCCTGTATCAAAATATGGCATGGATGAATTAATAGAAAATATTAGTCATAATGGGGACATAGAGATAGCGAACAGATATACGGATATGGATGGTATTATATGCCGTATGGATGAGAGATGTCCGTATTTTGGATTAAATTCCGTAGAAATTTATAGGATTATGCTTGAAAAATATATACAGCTGCGGCCGGAAGTTGAAAAAGAGATAAATAATTTCTACGACGTAAATATGGCAGGTAAAGATATTATTGCAGTACATATAAGAGGAAGTGACAAGATATTGGAAGTTAGTCATCTGCATGAACTGAATAAACTTTATCCGGCGAAAATAAGCATTTATTTGAAAGAAAGGCCGGATGCCTTCATTTTTCTTATGACCGATTGTAAAGACATATTGTCGGATTATAAAAACATTTACGGCGAAAGGTTAATTTACACCAACTGTAAAAGGGTTTTGAAAAATGGAGGGGGAGTTCACTTCCAGGAATATGTTAACAACAAGCTGAAAGGAATTGAGATTATAAAAGACACATGGCTTGCAGCAAAATGCGACTATTTTATAGGAAATGGATTCTCAAACGTATCCAGAGCAGTATGCGAACTAAAAGACTGGCAGAACCAGAATGTAACACTGCTTTTTTGAGCTGGTTATTGAAAACGTGTATTATTGGGAATTTCGGAGGCTGATATATATGGAAAATGAGAGACTTATTGAGCTGTACAAAATTATGCAGACCATACGCAGTGTGGAACGCAAAATCGAGGATGAATATAAAAATGACGAAATGAAAACCCCTATTCATCTTTCCATAGGGCAGGAGGCAATTGCGGCAGGGGTTTGTATACATCTCCGTAAGGAGGATTACCTTTTTGGAACCCATAGGAGTCACGCACAGTATATTGCAAAAGGTGGAGATATTAAGCAAATGATAGCTGAATTATATCTTCGTAAAACAGGGTGTACTTCCGGTAGAGGGGGCTCCATGCATCTGATGGCTCCGGATATAGGAATATTCGGCTCCACTGCCATAGTGGGAGGAAGCTTGCCCCTTGGAACGGGAACCGCTCTGGCATCCAAGATTCAAAAAAATGACAGGGTTACTGCTGTTTTTTTCGGGGATGGAGCGGCAGATGAAGGAACTTTTCATGAAAGCCTGAATTTTGCATCCCTTAAAAAACTCCCGGTTATATATGTATGCGAAAATAATTTCTATGCTATAAACTCACAACAAAAGGAACGGCAGTCAGGAGACAATATTTATAAAATTGCTCAGGGGTATGGAATTCCCGCATATCAGATAGAAGGGAATGATGTGCTTAAAGTTTCCGAGTACGCAGAAAAAGCCGTTGAAAGGTGCAGAAAAGGAGAGGGGCCTGTTTTACTGGAGTGTATTAGCTATAGATGGAAGGGCCATATCGGCACTGTTGATGACCTGGGTGTTGGATACAGGCCCCAGGAGGAGTACGATTACTGGGTTTCAAAGTGCCCGATAAAATGGTATAAAGACTATCTTAAAAGCAGAAATATTCTTACCGAGACGCTAGAGAAATCCATCCATGAAGAAATAGATAAGGTGGTAAAGGATGCTTTTGAATTCGCAGTTAATTCACCTAAACCGCAGCCTGAAGAATTACTTGATTTTGTTTATGCAGATTAATGCAGTTTCATTTATGTATACTGATAGGAGGTAGTTTATATGCCCTGGACTACAATTGAAGTTGAGAAACAGGATAAATTTATAATAACGGATGATTCCCAAAATGGCAGAATGATTTCATATAAGGATGCTTTGTACGAAGCAATGGACCAATCCCTTGCAAGAGACCCAAGAGTCTTTGTTATGGGAGAGGGTGTAGATGACCCCGGCGGGGTTTTTGGAACTACGAAAGGATTGCACGAAAAGTATGGCCGTGACAGGGTTTTTGACACGCCAATCGCAGAAAATTCCCTGACAGGAATAGCAGCAGGAGCCGCAATGGCAGGATTAAGACCTGTTTTTGTTCATAGCAGAATGGATTTTTTGCTGCTTTCATTGGATCAACTGGTAAACCACGCTGCAAAATGGAGCTATATGACCGGAGGAAAGGTTAGTGTACCTTTAGTAGTGAGAACAGTGAGTGCAAGAGGATGGGGATCGGGAGCCCAACATTCACAATGTTTGCAGGGGATGCTTATGAATGCTCCCGGACTGAAAATAGCTGCTCCTGCCACGCCTTATGATGCCAAGGGATTGCTGATTTCAAGCATAATTGATAATAATCCTGTACTATTTGTTGAACACAGATGGCTTTACAAAACAATGGGGAATGTCCCGGACACACTGTATTCCATACCGTTTGGGAAGGGTATTGTAAGAAGAAAGGGAAAGGATGTTACTATTGTTGCAGTATCCTATATGCTGGTTGAAGCCTTAAAGGCAGCAGAGAAGCTTCAAGCCCAGAATATATCGGCTGAGGTTATAGATTTAAGGACAATAAAACCAATAGACGAAGACATTATATTTGAATCCCTTGCAAAGACAGGCAAACTTATAATAACAGATACAGGGTGGAAGACAGGCGGTGTTGCCGCAGAAATTGCAGCCCTCGTTGCTGAAAAAGCTGTTCATCTGCTGAAAAAGCCTGTTGTAAGAGTTTGCTGTCCGGATATACCAACCCCGGCCGGAGATTTGCAGGAGAAAGCCTTTTATCCTGACTTTGAAACTATATGCACAAAGGCCGTTGAATTAATGAAATAATGAAAGGGGGCCTCCTTTTGGATAAATATATAAAAGAAGATTGCATGGAATATTTAGAAAAAATAGACTTGTCTCCTCTTTATAACAAAACTGTACTGATTACAGGTGCTAACGGATTAATAGGAACTTATATCATATATATGCTTCATCTTGCCAACCTTTTAAAGGACGGTGAAATTAAAATTCATGCTGTAAGCAGAAGTAAGCCTTGTAAGGCATTGGCTGATATATTTGAGCAAAATTACAGTTTCTATTCCGAAGACCTTAACAATATGGATTTTGACAAGCTCAAATTGAAGGCTGACTATATCATACATGGTGCAACTTACGCACAGCCCGGCAAATTCCTTAGAAACTACCTGGATACCATTCACTTAAACACTGTTGTTACTGAAAAGCTGCTTCAGAAGGCTAAAAAGGACAGCGCGGTTTTATTATTCCTGAGCTCCTCTGAGATTTACGGCGAGCCGGATATTGATAATATACCTACACCGGAGAGCTATCCAGGTTTTTGTTCTCCGGTAAATGTAAGAGCTGTATATTCAGAGTCAAAAAGGATGGGAGAAACTCTGTGTTTTGCTTACAGGCATTATGAAGGGGTAGAAGCGAAAGTGGCAAGAATATCTATGACTTACGGGCCGGGAGTAAAGGGAGACGATGAACGTGTTCTTGGGCAGTTTATAAGACGGGCGTTGGAACAAAAGAATATTACCATGCTGGATGACGGAAGCAAAATAAGGACTTTCTGCTATATAGCAGATTGTGCCTTGATGCTCATGAACATAATGGCGTATGGAAAGGATTTTGTGTATAACGTGGGAGGCCGGGACAGTATCAGTATAAAGACACTTGCCCAAGAAGTTTGTTCTGTTACCGGAAGTACTCTCACCATTGACAATCGACAGAAAAAACAGGCTATTGAAGAAATAAAGGTTTCTCCTGACAAGGTTCAACTTGATATAAGTAAGATTTGTTCCGAATTTGGGCTAACATGCTTTAAGCCATTAAGGGAAGGGCTTGTAAGAACTGTTGAATGGAATAAAGATAAGTGGAATTTGCAAATGAAATAATTGAATGATATATTATATGTAATTTATTTGAATAACTGGTAATTAATATACAGGCTATCAGGGCAGGAGGGTACCAGACTAAAGATGAATACATTACCTATTAATATAGCAGTCATAGATGACGGGGTTAACGAGAAGCACTATCAAACGGACAGACTTTCGTACAATCTGGAAATAACTCATGATTTAACTGTTTGTGAAAGGGTGGACTATGACCCTTTTTTGCCGTCTCATGGTACAACCTGTGCTGCAATAATAAAAAAGTACTCTCCGGAAGCTGTTTTAAGCAGTATAAAAATATTGGATTCAAGCTCAAGAACAGGAATGAAAGCACAGCTTATCCGTGCATTGAAATGGTGTGCCGATAACAGTATACGTATTGTAAATTTGAGTCTGGGTACAATAGATTACAGAGATTTTAATGAAGTAAAGGAAGCCGTAGATTATGCGTTTGAGAAAAATGTAATTGTAGTTGCGGCATGCAACAATCGTAATATTTTTACATGTCCGGCATCTTTTGAAAGGGTAATTGGCGTAAGATATGACTTTATAGAAGTATTAAATGAGGGCGAGTATACATATAATTTTGATTCCATGGACGGGATAAATATATCTGCATGTGCAAAACACACCCTGAAAAAGTATGATGGAACGGATATAGTGACAAATGAATGTAACAGCTATGCGGCACCAATGGTTACCGCTCATGTATTTAATCTTTTGAGGAAAAACCCCAATATAGGTTTTGGTGAAATTATAGATAAATTACAACAGGAGGCTAACAGAAAGAACTACACAGAGTGTATTCATTCCTTTGGAAATTGTAAAGAGCCGGATATACCTGTTATTTTAGTTAACAATAATAGTCTCGATAATTTTGAAAAAGGGCTCACCGGCAAATTCAGGAGTGACGGTTTTAATGCTTTATGTGTATATGAGAATATAAAAGAGCCCGATATTTGTAACGGTTACATAAATATCAGACAATTCTCCAATCAACAGTTGCCCTCCTTAAAAAAGAGCTTCTATAACATATTCAATATACTTGTCCCTGATATATTGCTTCTTTCATATGACAATCAGAAAAGTGACATTATGTTAATGAAAGGAATAATGGAGTTGGACTCTGACATTGAAATATGTGTATATAATATTTTAGATGTAGAAGTAAAGAGTTCCTATGGGATTCGTGTTTTCAACCATTTCGATGATAATCAATTAGAAAATTTGTATTCTTACATACTGGAGTTGTTTGAAAAAGAAGAGAAGTAATGTCTGTAAACAATTGTTGCAAAACAAAAAATTTCTGTTTTGGCGACAACCCCTTTTTATTTTTTATAATCACATATCGGTATAGGCTTACATAAAATAACATGAAATGCATTTATATTGAGGTGATAATAAAAATGTCAAATGACAGATTCCTGCTTATAAAAGGCTGGAGCTATATTCTTTGGGGGGATGTAGATCATGTGCTTGGTCAACTTCTTGTAGCTGAACTCACCAACAGGATTCCGGTTGTATACTGGCCTACACATTGTCTGCACAATGGGTATATCCTGACCAACGGCTTTGAATTGTACTTTGAACCTGTTTCCAACTACTCTATTTTTGACGTAGCAAAGCCCGAGTACACATATTACCCGCCAATCTGGGATTATGAAAACTTATTTATTGAAGATCAGAATAAAGATACTTGGATTTACCGAAATATCGGGGATTTACTTAGCAGCCAAGAAAATGTCGTAGTAGCAGATGTTTATTATAACATACATGAGTTAATTCCATTTATAAAAAAGAATAACCCGGCGTACGGAATGAGTTCTCAACAAATATACCGATATTTATTTAATAAATATATAAAGCTGAAATCAGACATAAATACGGAAGTTCAGGGTTTTTATAATTCATGGCTTAAAGACAACCATCCTATCCTTGCAGTTCACGTCCGAAGGGTTGAAAAAGATATGGTGTTTGATACCAGAGATTCTAAGAAAAACGGAAACCAGTATTGGAATAAAATTTATAGAAAATATAAACAGAAACCTGAAAAAAAGGGAAAGAAGTTATATAAGCTGTTTGCAAAGGGTAAGTTTAAGGAGCCTAACAGAGGCTACCATAAGGAAATAAAAAAATATATAGATAAATACAATATAAAGAAGATATTCCTACTTACGGATTGCGAAGATACTCTGAAGGAGTATAAGAACATATACGGCTCTATGCTTGTCTATACAAATTGTAAAAGGATTAAAAACGATGAACCCGTGTATCATATGGAAAATCCAATGGTGGTAAGGCGCAGAGGTATGGAAATTATAAAAGATGCATATATTGCTGCTAAATGTGACTTTTTCATAGGAAATGACTTTTCAAATGTATCCCACGGCATTACCCGTATAAAGGATTGGGCAGATAAAAACATAAAAATGATGTACTGGATGTTTAAAAAGAGAAAGTACCCTGTAAATGTAATGCTTGTGGTAAAAAGCGATAAACCCAATATTTTTACTCGTACAGCACAGAGGGTTAAGAAGTTTTTTAGTAAGTTCAAAAAGAATAAGGAGAACAGAGGTGAGTTAAATGCCAAATGACAGGTTTTTGCTAATAAAGTCATGGGGATGCGGCTTCTGGTCGGATGTGGATCATGTAATGGGTCAGCTACTGGCCGCTGAACTTACTGACAGAATTCCTGTTATATATTGGGGGCCAAATAGCTTATATGCAGAATCTTTCAAAACAAACGCCTTCGATCTCTACTTTGAACCGGTCTCCAACTATAATATAGACGATGTAATAAAATATAATTATACTTATTTCCCTCCTGTGTGGAATTATGACAATGTAATGATTGAAGATTTGGATAAAGTAACATGGACATACCGGAACCTGGGTGAAATGATGACTAGTGATGCAAATGTACTGATCAGTGATGTCCACTATTTTATAAGGCCGTTAATTAATTTTATAACAAAGGACCATTGGGCTTACGGTATGACTGCGCACCAGATTTACCGAACCTTGTTTGATAAATATCTGAAGCTTAAGCCTGATATTGAACAGGAGATTCAAGAATTTTATGATGAAAAGCTGAAGGATAAGGGGCTAACCCTGTCTGTCCACATTAGGGGCGGTGATAAAGTGAGAGAAGTTGAAAATCTTGGCCGCTTGAACAAGCGATACTACAAGGAAATAGAAAACTTCAGTGCCAGATATGATATAGAGAAAATACTACTTCTCACGGATTGTGAAGACATTTTGAAAGAATTTTTAAGACTTTATGGAGACAAAGTAGTTTACACAGAATGCAGAAGGGGAGCATTAAGTGCAACTGAGGATGCACCACACCTGCAGGACTATTCAGCAAAAAGGCGTAAGGGCATTGAAATTATAAAAGACACCTATCTTGGAGCGAAATGCGATTTCTTTATTGGAAACGGTTATTCCAATGTTTCATATACAATAAAAAGGCTCAAGGACTGGCCGGAACCAAACATTATTCTTTTTTACAGAGATTTAAAAAATGAAAAAAAACTTGCTAAAAGGAGAGTAAAGGAAGAGGGTAACAGAAGGCTGCTGGAAAGCAAAAATCACAGGTTGGAGTACCCGGAATTTTATGGAGGTGTTAACACATATGTCGAATAGTAGATTTCTTCTGATAAAGTCACTGGGAGGCAGCATATGGAATGATGTGGACCATGTGATATGTCAGATGTTTGCCGCCGAACTGACAAACCGGATTCCGGTAGTATACTGGGGAATGGAAAGCCTCTACAGTGAATCCGTTAATACAAATTCGTTTGAATCATTTTTTGAGCCTATAACCCAATATACCTTCCACGATGTAGTACGCCCGGAGTATTCTTATTATCCCAAGGTATGGAAGTTTGAAAACGTTCTGGCTGAAGATACAGATAGATTTAAAATGGAAAATAGGGAACTAAGCGGTATGATGAGGAGTGAAGCCAACGTGGTTGTAAGCGATACCTATTATCCATTGAGAGCACTTTTGCCATATGTAAGTAGTGGTCATTGGTCATACGGAAAAACCCCGCATCAGATATACAGGTACATGTTTGACACTTATATTAAGCTACAGCCACCAATACAAAGAGAAATTCAAAAATTTGTAAATACAAATCCGGATTTCAGAGATGAAAGGCCTATTTTAGGGGTGCATGTAAGAGAGAAGGCAATAGTGAACGAGGTAGCTCAATTATATGACCTGAATGAGTTTTACAAGCCCAATATATGGCAGTTTATTGTAAAGTACAACACAAGGCACTTGTTTTTAATAACTGATTCTAATACTTTATTTAAGCAATACAAGAAGTTATATAACAAAAATGATATGTTGATATATACTGACAGTAAGAAGGTGCCACTCAAAGAACGTATTCCTACTGCCCTGCTCAATTATCCAAACAAAAGGCACAAGGGAGTTGAACTTGTAAAGGACACCATTGAAATAATTAAAGATACTTATATAGCTTCAAAATGTGATTTCTTTATTGGAAATGGATATTCAAGTCTCTCAAATACCGTATTAAGGTTAAGGGATTGGCCTGAATCGAATATAAAGCTTTTATATTGATAAAAGGGTTTAAAGCTAATGGGTGGTGAAATTCTGTATGGATGAAAAAGAGAATATGTATATGGGGCTTATAAGAAGCAGATGCCCTCAGATTAATATAACAAAAGTGGAATACCTGATGAATGAGGGTAGACATAACGATGTAATTATCATAAATGATACTTACATTTTCAAATTTGCCAGATACGACTGGAGTGTTGCTTTTCTGGAAAACGAGGCCAAGGTTACTAATTTCATTCGTAATCGTATAGAACCCCTTGTTCCTGCTCACGAACCTCTTGGGAGAGAAATGGTGAAATACAATATAATAAAGGGAAAACCGATATTCAGGAACCTACTACTGCAAATGAATGGTAAATATCAGGAGGCTTTGGCACAGCAGATAGGCAGTTTTCTTAAAACACTCCATACCATACCAGTGGAAGATGCGGAAAATATGGGAATCGGTGAATTCCAAAACGCTATAGCACAAAATGGAAGGAAGGAACTTATTGAAGAAATATACAGAAAGGTATTTCCATACTGTTCCGATTATACAAAGGAGTATATAAAGCAAGTATTTAAACCTGTTGAGAATGATGATGATTTTTTGTCCTACGAACCTACTCTTATACACGGAGACCTTTCTGCTTGTCACCTGCTTATAGACAGTAGATTAAAAAAATTAACCGGTGTAATAGGTTTTGGACTTTCGGGATTGGGCGACCCTGCTTATGATGTTGGAATACTTCTTGATAATCTTGGTGAAGCTTTTTTAAAACGTGTGGCAAGGTATTATCCTAACATGGAGAGCTTAGTTGACAGGGCAAGATTTTATGTTACTTTGAATGATATCCTGTGGGTTAAGGACATTGCAGATATGATTATAACCAGAGACTTTACAAACTTCAGGTTCAATATCAGGGAAAGGGATATAATGCCCATAGGCTGTAGGTGGTAAAAGATATATATTCTTCGTCCCTATGGTTACTCAAATAGAGAATATATTGCCGTTATGGGAATATATTATGATGAGAGAGTAATTTTAGGAGATGAGCGATATGTATTATACTCCCGAAGATTTTAAATGTCTTTGCATAAAAAAGTCCCTGGTTAACGGATATTGCAGAAAACAGGTTGATGCGATCCTTGCCCAAGTGGGTGAGGACTACATAAGTATGGCTAAAGAAAACGAGGAAATGAAAAGCAAAATAGATTTACTTAATGAAACCATTCAACACTATAAAATACTTGAGGAATCATTACAGCATTCCATAATAGTTGCACAGCATACAAGTGAACAAATAAAAACAAATGCATGTGAGAAAGCAAAAAATATAACTGATGAGGCAGAGGTAAGTGCCCAGAAAATAATTGAAATTGCCAACCTTGAGGTAATTAAAGCAAAAGGAAAGCTGGATGAAATTAAGGGTCAATTGTACTCATTTAAAACAAAATCTGAGGCGTTGATAAGTGCACAACTTGATGTATTAAAGCAATTATTCAGTGAACAAAATAATGAGTAGAATAAAAAAATGAGGCAGTTCTAATTTAAAACTGCCTCATTTTTTATCGAGAATGCGGACAAGAATAATTTTTATATAACGACATATTTCAGGTAATATTCATATTCTCTTCTAAGACCTTCTTCCATATCTATCAGAGGTACCCACCCTGTCTTATGTATCTTAGTGTTATCCAGTACACGCCTGGGGGTACCATCGGGTTTGGTTGTATCAAAAACAAGTTCTCCGGTGTATTCCGTTACTCGTTTTAATGTTTCGGCAAGCTCACGTATGCTGATCTCCTTGCCTGAGCCGATATTAACAAACTCGTTTCCTTCATAATTTTGCATAAGATACAAGCATGCATCTGCCATGTCATCAACATACAGAAATTCCCTTAGGGGGCTCCCGGTGCCCCATAATTCAACATATGGCTTGTTATTAATTTTAGCCTCATGGAACTTAATAATCATTGAAGGTATAACATGAGAATTGTTAATATCAAACCTGTCATTGACGCCATAGAGGCTTGCAGGCATTGCAGAAATAAACCGTGTACCATACTGCCTATTGTAGGATTGGCACATTTTTATACCTGATATTTTTGCAAGAGCGTATGCTTCGTTGGTAGGCTCAAGTTCACCGGTCAGAAGATATTCTTCCTTTATGGGTTGAGGACATAATTTAGGGTATATACATGAACTGCCTAAAAACAGTAGTTTTTTTACTCCATATTTAAAAGCACTTTTTATTAAATTGCACTCTATAAGCATGTTCTCCATTATAAAATCCGCAGGAAAGGAGTTGTTAGCATGTATTCCGCCAACCTTAGCAGCTGCAATAAAAACATAATCTGGTTTTTCATCCATAAAAAAGCGGTCCGTTAAAGACTGGTCTGTAAGGTCAAGCTCTTTGTGACTTTTACATAAAATATTTTCATACCCGTTCTTTTGAAGTCTCCTTACTATTGCAGAACCAACCATACCATTGTGCCCGGCTACATAGATTTTACTTTCCTTATTCATTATTTCATCTCCCCATTAAATCACTTTCAACCATCATTTTAACAAGTTCCTCAAAAGAAACTTTCTGTTTCCAATTTAGTTGGCTTTTGGCTTTAGACGGATCACCCAAAAGCAAATCTACCTCTGTGGGTCGGAAAAATTTACTGCTGATATTAATAAGCTCTTTCCCGGTAGCACTGTCTACAGCCTTTTCTTGCTCTCCAGAGCCGTGCCACTCCAAAGTTATTCCTACATGTTTAAATGCAAGATTACAGAATTCCCTTACAGTGTGAGTTTCCCCTGTTGCTATAACATAATCGTCGGGTTTATTCTGCTGAAGTATGAGCCACATTGCTTCTACATAATCCCCCGCAAATCCCCAATCCCTTTTTGCGTCAATGTTGCCAAGATAAAGTTTATCTACTTTCCCATTTACTATGTCGGATATACCTTTAGTTATCTTACGGGTTACGAAAGTTTCTCCGCGTCTGGGGGACTCATGGTTGAAAAGTATTCCATTACAGGCAAAAAGGTCATATGCTTCACGATAATTTACTGTAATCCAGTACGCATACATTTTGGATACGCCATATGGACTTCTCGGATAGAAGGGAGTAGTCTCACTTTGAGGAGTTTCTCTTACCTTACCGAATAATTCGCTTGAGGAAGCCTGATAAAACTTGATGCGAGGGTTAATTTCTCTGATACTCTCCAAAAGTCTTACAGTTCCCAACGCATCAACATCTCCAGTGTATTCGGGAACGTCAAATGAGACTTTGACATGACTTTGGGCACCCAGATTGTAAACTTCATCGGGTTCTATCTTATAGATTAGTTTACTGAGACTTCCGGAGTCGGATAAATCTCCGAAATGGAGAGAAATTTGTGAATTCTCTCCGGTTTTATCCTCAAGAAGATGGGATATCCTTTGAGTATTCAAGCTGCTGCTTCTTCTGGCGATTCCGTGAACTTCGTACCCTTTATCTAATAAAAACTCAGACAGATATGACCCATCCTGACCTGTTATTCCTGTAATTAAAGCTTTTTTCATGTATATATCTCCTTTTTGTACAAATACTAACGCAGCTTATAAAAAGCTGACATTCTGATAACATAATATGTTTGTAATTTGATTATGGTACTGACTTATAAAAATATTTAATTCCGTACCCCCGGAGTTATAATATATAGTAGTAAATATCAAATACTACTAATGGAGGTACCCGAAATGTACACCAGAAACGAGCAATTTATGCTTGCAGCAATCAAACAAGCAAAAGAGGCATATGAAAAGGGTGAATCCCCGGTAGGAGCAATTATAGTAAAGGATGGAGAGATTATCGCCTGCGGTCGTAATCAAAAGGAAGAAAAGCTGGATGTAACATCCCATGCCGAAATAGAAGCTTTAAAAAAAGCGGCAAAGGAGCTTGGAACATGGAAACTGAAGGACTGTGACATGTACGTTACTCTGGAACCGTGCTCAATGTGTGCAGGAGCTATTATTCAATCAAGAATAAAAACACTTTATATAGGAGCAATGGACAAAAAGGCGGGTGCCGCAGGGTCAGTAGTAGATTTATTCAGAGTTCCGCAATTTAATCATAGCGTTGACGTAGTATATGGATTAATGTTCGAGGAATGTGGAAACATATTAACAGAATTTTTTAAGCAGCTAAGAAAATAATAAATAAGAACTTACATTAAAGGACGGGAACTTATGATAAATAAAGTAGAAATACAAAAGGAACAGGCTTTAAATGCTATACAGAACGGGGATTTTGACAAAAGTATAATAGGTTCAAAGGAAATAGTACTAATAATATTAACACAGGATTGGTGTCCTCAGTGGCAGGCGCTGAAAACCTGGTTATATGATAGTACTGATGTGAAAATGGATATTGATGTATATGAGTTAGAGTATAATACCACCGACTTTTTTGAAGAATTCAAAACCTTTAAGGAAGAACAGCTGGGAAATTCAGAGATACCTTATTTAAGGTTCTACAAGAACGGAACCTTGATAGAGGAAACAAATTATATATCCAAGGATAGGTTTATGGAAATTATAGGATAATAAATGAAAAATACTTATAAACTGTGCTAAACTATCCTTATTGAAATGTATCATCCTCGTTCAGGGGATGATACATTCCCAGATTTTAGATACTTAAAATAAATATTTCTATAGGGAGGCGTTATATTTGACAAAAAAAGATTGTAATTATTTCAGTAATCCCATATTGCCGGGGTTTTATCCAGATCCATCAATATGTCGTGTAAACGATGACTATTTCCTTGTTACATCAAGCTTTACATATTTTCCGGGACTACCTATTTTCCATAGCAAGGATTTAGTCAATTGGAAACAGATAGGACATGCCCTGGACAGGACAACTCAGCTTGACTTAGATGAACTTGAACAATCCCAGGGAATATATGCTCCAACAATCAGATACAATAACGGCTTATTTTATATTGCGTGTACCAATGTAGGAAAAAAGGGCAATTTCATAATAACAGCGGAAAAACCGGAGGGCCCGTGGTCAGAACCATACTGGCTGGACGATGCACCCGGCATAGACCCGTCACTTTTCTTTGATGATGACGGAAAGGTATATTTTATTGGAACAAATGAAGCCCCCGATGGAACCTACTATGGCGACAACGAAATCTGGATGCGGGAACTGGACACCGTGAAGATGCAACTGACAGGCCCAAGACACGGTTTGTGGAGAGGTGCAATGAAAAATGCCGTGTGGCCTGAAGGACCACATATCTATAAAATTAACGGATACTACTATTTAATGATAGCAGAGGGTGGAACAGATTATCACCATTCAGTTACAATTGCCAGAAGCAAAAGTATAACAGGCCCGTATGAGGGTTGCAAAGGAAATCCTATTCTTACCCATAGGCATTTGGGAAGAAAATACCCTATTGCAAATGTAGGCCACGCCGACCTTGTTGAAACCCAAAACGGCGAGTGGTGGATGGTGGCACTAGCATCAAGGCCGTATGGAGGATACTATAGAAACCTTGGCCGTGAAACATTTCTTATTCCTGTTACATGGGAAGATGGTTGGCCGGTAGTAAGTCCTTTAAGCGGAAAAGTCGAGTTTACGTATGAAAGACCTAAGCTTCCTCCGGATAACCCAGTTGAAGCAATGGCTTGTGACCACTTTGACACTGAAACGCTTGGCTTTACATGGAATTTTGTGCGAACTCCAAGAGAAAACTTTTACAACCTCACCGACCGACAGGGATATTTAAGGTTAAAGCTCAGACCTGCAAAAATCACCGAGCAGAAGAACCCCAGCTATGTAGGCAGGCGCCAACAGCATATTAATTTCCGGGCAAAAACAATAATGGAGTTTTCCCCTGAGAACAATAATGAAGCGGCAGGCATATTAGTAATACAAAATAACAATTATCATATGAGGTTAGAATGTACTCGCTCTGGAGAGAAAAATATAATAAGGCTGGTTGTATGTGATGACGGAAAGGAAAGCATCATTGCTCAAAAGGAAATTACGCACAAACGTATTCATATGGTAGTTCAGGCATGTGGGCAGGATTACAGCTTTTACTTTGGAGATGAAAATCAGCTCATAGAGCTGTCTGTCAATGTAGACGGAAGAATACTGAGTACTGATGTAGCAGGGGGATTTATTGGGACATATGTAGGGATGTTTGCCAGCAGCAATGGTTATGCCAGCAGAAATACTGCAGATTTTGATTTATTTGAATATTCAGGATTATGAGCCACGATTTATCCAACAACATAAAACATTAAAAACTCAAGCTAAACTGGTCAGAAAACGTTAAATGCCTTTTATTGACGCTCTATGAATATGATGCTATAATTATTTCTAAACCAAGACTTACAACTTTTGTAAGAATTAATTATTATAATATAGCTTATGATGGAAAACAAGATGTATTGATTTGTTAAAGAGAGCCGGCGCTTGGTGGAAGACGGTACAATAAATACATGTATAACTCATTCCGGAGGCCCGATACCCAAACATTCAACTTGATTAAGTATCGGCGTTGGCAACGATATAGCTATGGAGCACGGACACGCGTCCGGTTGCTCACTGAGGATGCAGTTGATTAACTGCATTAAATCAGGGTGGTACCACGGCGGAATTATCCCCTCGTCCCTGCGTAACAGCAGAGATGAGGGGTTTTTTATAACTAATCTGAGTATAACCTATAGTAAAAAAGGGGGATTGCCATTGAAAATAACAGGAGCTCAAGCATTGGTAAAGGCACTTGAGTTGGAAAACATAACTACAATTTTCGGATATCCCGGTGCGGCAATCTGTCCATTTTATGATGCACTGCTGGATTCAGATATCAATCACATACTTACAAGAAACGAGCAGGGAGCAGCACATGCTGCCAGCGGATATTCAAGAGTTACCGGAAAAACAGGCGTGTGTGTGGCTACCTCGGGGCCCGGTGCGACAAACCTTATAACAGGGATTGCAACTGCATATTCGGATTCGATTCCAATGGTAGCTATTACAGGGCAGGTATCTCTTGATCTGATAGGCAGGGATGTGTTTCAGGAGGCAGACATTACAGGAGCTACAGAACCCTTCTGCAAGCATAACTACTTGGTGAAGAACGTCAAAGATTTACCCAGAATAGTAAAAGAAGCTTTCCATATTGCTTCTACCGGCAGGCCTGGGCCGGTACTGATAGATGTACCTGTGGACATACAGACAGATACACTAGATTTCAGATATCCCGATGAAGTAGATATTAAGGGATATAAGCCAAATTATAAAGGTCATCCACAGCAGATAAAAAAGATTGCTGAGGCGGTTTCCGGCTCACAAAGGCCGGTTATATGTGCAGGAGGGGGAGTTATCACTGCAAAGGCTTCGGAAATAATGACAAGGCTTGCAGAGAAGTATCAAATACCTGTAGTGACAACGTTAATGGGAATTGGTTCAATACAGGTAGGCCATCCTTTGAATTTCGGAATGTTGGGTTCCCATGGAGTATATGCAGCCAACTATGCAGTACATAACACTGACCTCCTTATAATAATCGGGGCAAGAGTGGGAGATCGTGCTTTGGGAACAGCAGGCAAGATAGCTGAAAAGGCTAGAATAATTCATATTGACATTGATCCTGCCGAGATAGGGAAAAATGTAAGTACTACGATACCTGTGGTAGGAGATGCCGGATTGATTCTTGAGGACTTGTATAAGGCTATTCAAAACTGTAATACTTCACAATGGCTCGATAGTATGCGACAGGCTGTTAAAAAGAACAAAGTTGAATTAACGGAGCAAAGTAGTTATGTCAATCCCAAGAAGCTTATAGCTGAACTTTCAAAAAGGCTTGATGATGACGCAATAGTAGTTACGGAAGTCGGACAAAATCAGATATGGGCTGCAAACAATTTTATTGCAAGAAAACCGGGATCTTTTATTACCTCAGGGGGATTGGGAACTATGGGTTATGGTCTTCCGGCAGGCATCGGAGCCAAGACAGGCAGACCTGGCAGTACGGTAGTTGTTATAGGTGGTGACGGAAGTTTTCAGATGTCAATGCCGGAGATGGGTACCATAAAGCAAAACAGGCTGGGAGTAAAAATCCTTATACTCAATAATAACAGGCTTGGTATGGTTCGTGAAATGCAGAAGAACAAATATAAAAAGAGATATTCACAGGTATTTCTTGATGATAACCCTGATTTCGTTAAAATAGCGGAAGCTTATGGATTCAAATCTGAAAGAATATCCTGTAATTCGCAGATAGACAGTGCATTGGACAGATTCCTTGCTGATGATAATGTATATCTGCTGGAATGTAGTATTGATCCTGAAGAAGAAACGGTTTAGGCAGAGGGGGAATAAAAAATGGCGAAGCATACACTTTCTGTACTGGTTGAAAACCGCTCCGGAGTATTGTCCAGAGTAGCAGGTTTATTCAGCAGGAGGGGGTTCAATATTGATAGCCTTGCAGTAGGGGTAACAGAGAATCCTGAAGTATCACGAATGACTATCGTGGTTGACGGAGACGAATACACCGTTGAGCAGGTAAGCAAGCAGCTTAATAAGTTAATTGATATTATCAAGATAAGGGCTTTGGAAAATTCTGAATCCGTCAGTCGTGAACTTGCCCTGATAAAGGTTAATGCAACATCCTCTACAAGGTCTGAAATAGTCCAGATAGTTGAGATATTCAGAGCAAAAATTGTAGATGTATCAAAAAATACATTAACAGTTGAAATATCAGGTTCCGGTGATAAAGTCAGGGCTCTTGAGGATATGCTCAGGCAGTTTGGTATAAAGGAAATCGTAAGAACAGGTACAATTGCTATTGAAAGAGGCAATAAGTATATTAAGGCAGGAAGTACGGAAGAAATATAGTTAACATAAAAACATTGCAATTATATACAATTGCAATGATTAAAATATGGGAGGCTTAAAAATATGGCAAAAATGTATTATGACAGTGACTGCAATTTGAAACTACTGGAGGGAAAAACAGTAGCGGTTATAGGATACGGAAGTCAGGGGCATGCACATGCACAAAACCTAAAGGACAGCGGAGTTAATGTAATAGTAGGACTTACTCCGACATCTGTAAGAAGAAAGCAGGTTGAGGCTGACGGCCTGAAGGTTTATGATACCGCAGAGGCAGCGAAAATGGCTGAAATCATTATGATACTCATTCCTGACGAAAAACAGGCGGCAATGTATGAAGAGTGTATAGCACCTAACCTTGAAGCAGGCAACATTCTTATGTTTGCACACGGCTTCAATATAAACTTCAAACAGATAGTTGCTCCGGCTGATGTTGATGTAATCATGGTTGCACCAAAGGGCCCCGGCCACACTGTAAGAAGTCAGTACAAGGAAGGAAGAGGTGTTCCTGCACTGATTGCAGTTGAAAAAGATGCTTCCGGAAAAGCAAAGGAATACGCTTTGGCATATGCCTCCGGCATTGGAGCAGGCAGAGCCGGGATACTTGAAACAACCTTTAGAGAAGAAACAGAAACAGACTTGTTCGGTGAACAGGCTGTGCTTTGCGGAGGTGTAACAGAATTAATGAAGGCCGGTTTTGAAACATTGGTTGCAGCAGGCTATCAGCCTGAAATAGCTTATTTTGAGTGTATACACGAAATGAAGCTGATTGTAGACCTTATCAATCAGGGCGGCTTCGGTGAAATGAGATATTCCATTAGCGACACCGCAGAATACGGTGATTATGTTACAGGAAAGAGAATAATCACAGACGAAACCAGAAAGGAAATGAAAAAAGTACTTAAAGAAATTCAGGATGGTAAGTTCGCTGCCAACTGGATAATGGAAAACAAAGCAGCTGGAAGAGCAAACTTTATATCAATGAGAAGAAATGAATCTGAACACCAGTTGGAGACAGTAGGAGCTGAGCTTAGAAAAATGATGAGCTGGTTAAAGAAATAAAATAATATATAAAGAATATGTTTGGTGGGTTAGTTTAACTATAAGGCACTACTAATCCACCAAAACAAATATTCTCAAAGAGTAATTTATTTATTTTAGACATTTATGAATATGAGAATGTAAGGGGGAATTAATATGGCCAGAACGATTAAGATATTTGATACCACATTAAGGGATGGAGAGCAAACACCCGGTGTTAACCTTAATCTCCAGGAAAAGATGGAAATAGCAAAGCAACTGGTAAGGCTAGGTGTAGACGTTATTGAGGGCGGATTTGCCATTGCATCCCCCGGCGACTTTGAATCAATAATGACACTTTCCAGGAACCTGAAAGGGGTTACAATAGCAAGCCTGTGCCGTGCCGTAGAAAAAGATATAGATAGAGCTTGGGAGGCAGTTCAGTATGCGGAAAGCCCAAGAATACACACCTTTATTGCTACTTCGGATATCCATATGAAATACAAGTTGAAAATGACAGAAGAAGAGGTGCTGGAAAGGGCTGTAGCCATGGTCAAACATGCCAAAGCCTACTGTTCCAATGTTGAATTTTCAGCAGAAGATGCCAGCAGAACCCGGGAGGAGTTCCTGTATCGTATAGTAGAAGCTGTTATCAATGCCGGAGCTACAACAGTAAATATTCCGGATACGGTGGGATATTCAACTCCGCAGGAGTTTGGAAGACTTATAAGGAATATAAGAAATAATGTACCTAATATTGACAAGGCGGATATAAGCGTTCACTGTCATAACGATTTGGGCCTTGCTGTTGCTAATTCACTTGCAGCTGTTGCAAATGGAGCTGTACAGGTTGAATGTACAATTAACGGTCTTGGTGAAAGAGCCGGAAATGCTGCGATAGAAGAAATAATAATGGGTATAAATACAAGAAAAGATTACTATGATATAACACATAAGATTGATACAACACAGATATACCGGGCAAGCAGGCTTGTCTCAAGCCTTACCGGTGTGAATGTACAACCCAATAAGGCAATCGTGGGAGCAAATGCTTTTGCACACGAGTCAGGAATACATCAACATGGTGTACTTTCTGAAAAGACCACTTATGAGATTATGACTCCCGAATCAGTAGGAATGGGTCAGAACAGAATGGTTCTGGGCAAGCTGTCAGGACATCACGCTTTTGAAGAAAGATTGAGAGAGATGGGTTACTCCCTGTCTGATGAAGAAGTAAAGACTGCCTTTACAAAATTTAAAGATTTGGCTGACAAGAAAAAGGTAGTCACTGACAAGGATATTGAAGCACTGGTAGATGAAAACATTGCGGTTCCTGAAATCTTCGTAATAGATAGTTTTCAGATAAACAGCGGAAATAAAATGATATCAACCTCAACGGTCAGTATTAAAAAAGATGAGGACATCATAACCGAAGCTGCAACGGGAGATGGCCCTGTAGATGCAGCATTTAACGCAATTGAGCGTGCTACGGGGGTTAATGCAGAGTTGGTTCATTATAGTATAAAGGCGGTAACGGAAGGAAAGGATGCTCTTGGTGAGGTAACCGTAAAAATATCGAACAATAACAGCGTATTTATGGGCAAGGGTGTCAGTACTGACATCATTGAGGCCAGTGTTAAGGCATACCTGAATGCAATAAACAGGTCTATAAGCGAAATTGGAGAAAGCATAATTAACCAGTAAGGGGAGCTTGCTAAAAAAGCAGCCCCTTTGAGGGCTGCTTTTTTAGCTTTGAATACCTGATATTCCCGAGGAAGACAGGTTAAATTATTTTATAAGAAAGGAGAAATTATATGGAGAATAACAAAATAATCATGTATGATTCAACTTTGAGAGATGGGGCTCAGGCGCTGGGAATATCATTTACAGTTGAGGATAAACTGAAAATTGTTTCAAAGCTTGATGAACTGGGCATTGACTACATCGAAGCGGGTAATCCCGGTTCTAATCCAAAAGATCTTGAGTTCTTTGAAAGAGTATTAAAATTAGAATTGAGGACGTCCAAAATAATTGCTTTTGGGTCAACCAGAAGGGCGAATATAAAGGCCGAAGACGATGTGAACATACAATCTCTTCTACATGCAGGTACCGAAGCGATAGCCGTTTTTGGTAAGTCTTGGGATTTCCAGGTTACTGATATATTAAAAACTACTCTGGACGAAAATCTTAATATGATATATGATACCGTCAGATTTTTAAAAGAAAAAGGAAAAACTGTTGTTTACGATGCGGAACATTTTTTTGACGGTTATGATGCAAATCCCGAATATGCTATTGAAACCTTGAAGAAGGCATGTAATGCAGGGGCAGATACAATATGTCTCTGTGATACAAAGGGGGCAGGTCTGCCTTCTCACATAGCCAGAATCACAAAGATAGTAAGGGAAGCGGTTGATTGTGCAATTGGAATTCACTGCCACAACGATAACGGAATGGCCGTTGCAGGGTCTATTTCTGCAGTAGAGGCAGGAGCGGTACAGATACAGGGAACAATTAACGGCTTTGGCGAAAGATGCGGAAATGCCAATCTTTGCACAATTATCCCCAACCTTCAGCTTAGAATGGGATATCAGTGTATACCCAGTGATAATATGTCTTATCTTACGCCTACGGCAAGGTTTGTAAGTGAGGTTGCGAACATAATACATGACGAAAGGGCACCTTTCGTTGGAAACTGCGCATTTGCACACAAAGCCGGAATGCATGCTGATGCGGTAAATAAGAACACTTCTGCCTACGAAATGATAAATCCGGAGGTTGTGGGGAATCAGCGTGTGATTCTTATGTCTGAAGTGGCAGGCAGAAGTGCGGTTATGAACATCATAAACAAGATAGACAGTTCTATAACCAAGGATTCCCCTGAAACCAAAAAGATAATTGAAAGATTGAAAGAGCTTGAGTATGAGGGCTACCAATATGAAGGTGCAGAAAGCTCATTTGAACTTGTTATCAGGAAAATGCTTGGTAAGTACAAATCTTTCTTTGAATTGAAAGAATTTAAAGTTATAGTAAATGAGCCAACCATAAATAGTGTAAATTCTTCTGCTATGATAAAAATAGTTGTTGGTGAGCAGACAGAGATAACTGTAGCAGAAGGAGACGGACCTGTAAACGCACTTGATAAAGCTTTAAGAAAAGCTCTGGAGAGGTTTTATCCTAAAATAGGGGAAATGAAGCTTACTGATTACAAGGTTAGGGTGCTAGATTCTAATTTTGCGACTGCATCAAAGGTTAGAGTTCTGATAGAAACTACTGACGGACAGGAAGTTTGGACGACTGTCGGAGTATCTTCCGACATAATTGAAGCCAGCTGGCGGGCTTTGGTTGATTCGGTAGAGCACAAACTAATGAAATCAGATATTTAGAATAACAATTTTTACAAATATATATAAATGTCGGCTGTATTTTTTTTGATTTACTGTATAATAGTATTAAAGAAAAACTAATTATATAAGGGGATCAAATCAATTGAAGCTCTATGGCAGAATAATAAAGCAGGGAAAACTCATAAATGAAGCGTGGGCCGAACCGCAGGGATCATCCGGGGATTTCAGGGACCAACTTGAGGAATGCCTTATTCAGGTTTGCAAGAAACTTGATATAGAAGTTCCGATTTGGCTTAAAAAGAATACCACAGAGTTCGGATTATATAGAAAAACCAGTTTCAATGGTGATCACTTCGGTGAGGAAATTAAATTTGACAGGTTCGAAATAACATTATATTAGACAAAATACATTTTTGAATATTAGTATGGGTGGAACTTATTGTTCCGCCCTTTTTATTTTTTATAAGGTATAAAATAAAAAATACAAATATCACAAAAAAAGGAAATTATGATTTATGTATTTAAATAAAAAATTTGCAAACCATAAATATGAATACCTTGATTATGATTCTTTATAAAGTTTGTACAAAAACTAAGTTGCAAAACCGAAATATATTTTGACAAAACTATCATAGCTTGGTATACTTTATAATATAATATTATAAAGTATACTTTGGAGAGGGGGACTATATATTGTCTTTTCTTATTGGTATTGATCTAGGAACATCAGGTGTAAAAACAGTATTATTTGACGAGGCCGGAAAGCCTGTTGCAAGCTCTACAGTTGAGTATCCTCTTTATCAGCCTAACCTTGGCTGGGCTGAACAGGATCCTGAAGAATGGTGGAAGGGCACATGCGAAAGTATAAATAATGTCATGTTAAAAAGTGGCGTTGATAAACGAGAGGTTAAGGGTGTTGGATTGTCCGGACAGATGCATGGAGCCGTTTTACTGGATAAGGACGACAAAGTATTAAGAAATGCGATAATTTGGTGTGATCAGAGAAGTGCTGATGAATGTGTTCAGATTACTGACCTCATCGGTAGGGAAAGATTGATAGAAATTACTGCAAACCCGGCACTTACAGGGTTTACTGCTTCAAAAATCATGTGGGTTAAAAATAATGAACCTCAGATATTTGAAAAAGTAGCAAAAATACTGTTACCAAAAGACTATATCAGATTTAGATTAACAGGAGAGTACGCTACTGAGGTTTCTGATGCCAGCGGTATGCAGTTGATGAATATAGCAAAAAGAGAGTGGAGTACGGAAGTTCTTGATAAATTAGGACTATCCACTTCAATGCTTGGTAAAATGTATGAATCTCAGGAAGTTACCGGAAAAGTTACTTCATCAGCAGCAGATCAGACAGGACTAAACGCTGGAACAATTGTAGTCGGGGGTGCTGGTGACCAAGCTGCAGGTGCAGTCGGAAACGGTATTGTTAAGTCAGGTATAGTATCATCTACTATCGGAACATCAGGTGTTGTTTTTGCATATACAGACAAGCTTACAATAGATCCTCTTGGAAGAGTGCATACATTCTGCCACGCTGTACCTAATACCTACCATGTAATGGGTGTTACACAAGGTGCTGGACTTTCACTGAAATGGTTCAGAGATACTTTCTGTATGGAAGAAATGATGACTTCTGAGCTTTCAGACATTGATGTATACAAGCTCCTTGATGCAGAAGCTGAAACTATAAAACCTTGCAGCGACGGACTTATTTACCTTCCATATTTGATGGGAGAAAGAACTCCTCACCTTGATCCGAACGCAAAGGGTGTATTTTTCGGTCTTACTGCAAAGCACACAAAACCTCATTTTATCCGTTCAATAATGGAAGGCGTAACCTTCAGCTTGAGGGATTGTCTTGAAATTATTAAGGAAATGGGCGTAGATATATCAGAGGTAAGAGCTTCAGGCGGAGGCGGAAAAAGTGGAATCTGGAGACAAATGCAGGCTGACGTATTCGGTACCAATATAAACCGTATCCGTTCTGATGAAGGACCTGCTTTAGGTGTAGCAATCCTTGCAGGAGTTGGTGCAGGTATATATGACAGTGTTCCTCAAGCTTGTGAAGATGTTATAAAGGTTAAAGATACTCTTGCTCCTATTGAAGATAGAATAAATAAATATGATGATTTCTACAAGCTGTATACAAAGCTTTATAAATCATTAAAAGATGATTTTACCCAGCTTAGCACAATATTGAAATAAGCTTTATACAGTTAGTTCTGTGTAAATTACAGTATATGGGGGTTGATTTATGAGGTTGGGTAAAGCCGGAAATAATAAGCTATTAAAAGAGATTAATGAGACATCATTACTCGAATTAATAAGAATAAACAAGCAGGTTTCAAAAGCTGAGCTTGCACAAATAACCGGACTTTCACCTACTGCATGTGGGACAATAGTTACAAACCTGCTTGACAAAGGGTACATTCGTGAAGCAGGAATAGGAACATCCAAGGGCGGCAGGAGGCCAATACTGTATGAATTAACCCCGGGAAGCTATTTTTCCATAGGCGTGGACATTGATATTGACTATATTCGTTTTATTTTAATGGATATTACCGGGCAAGTTGAATTCAGGGATAAGATATCTTGTGATTTTGCCCGGGCCGCTTCAGAGTCAATACGGCTTATGGAAGAAAAGATAGCTGAAATTATAAAAAACCACAACATTGGACACGAAAGATTACTCGGAGTGGGAGTATCCGTTCCGGGAATGGTTGACAACCTTACACATGAGATAATATTCGCTCCGAATCTTGGTTGGGAACAGGTAGATTTGGAACACATGATGGATGGAATTGGAGACTTTCCTATATATGTTGATAATGAAGCGATGTGTTCTGCATTATGTGAAAACTGGATAGGATGCTGTATGGATGAAAGTGATTTTGTATGTATAAATATGAAGTCAGGTATTGGCTCCAGTATATTTGCAGCCGGAAATCTGTACAGAGGATGTTGTGGAAGTGCAGGGGAAATAGGTCATATAACCGTTGACCAGAATGGGCCAAGATGTGCCTGCGGAAACTATGGATGTCTTGAAGCGTTGGTCTCGGCAAAAACTATGGTAGAGAAGGCACAAAAGTTGGTGAGGCAAGGTTTAATCACGGACTTTGAGAACATTGAAGCGATAACTGTCGATGATATTTTCAGACTGGCAGGTGAAGGAAACGAGTCAGCCAGAATTATTCTGGTAGAGTCAGCAGGGTATTTGGGACTAGCAATAGCAAACCTTATAAATACTGTAAATCCTTCTAAAATAGTTCTTGGCAAAGAATTGGTCAAATTTTCTGAAGATATAATGGATCACTTAAAAAGTATTGCATCAGCAAAGGCACTCAAGTATCCTGCCTCCAGAGTAGAAGTAGTTGCATCAAAAATCGGAGAAGATTCATCGGCTTTGGGTGCGGCGATAATACCATTAAAAAAGCTATTTGGCTACAGGCTATAGGCTTAATATATATGAATTGTTAGGAATCAAAAAAACAAAAAACGGAGGGATTTTAATATGTCAGAAGTATTTAGCGGTATTTCAAACATCAAATTTGAAGGAAGTGGGTCAGATAATCCATTAGCTTTTAAGTACTACAACCCTAAGGCAGTTATCGGCGGAAAAACAATGGAAGAACATCTGAGATTTGCAGTAGCGTATTGGCATACTTTTGCAGCACCAGGTGCTGATATGTTCGGTGCAGGATCATATGTAAGACCTTGGAACACAATGTCCGATCCTCTGGAAATTGCAAAATATAAGGTTGAAGCAAACTTTGAATTCATTGAAAAGCTTGGAGCTCCTTTCTTCGCTTTCCATGACAGAGATATTGCTCCAGAAGGTGACACACTTGCTGAAACAAATAAAAATCTTGATGTAATTGTTTCAGTAATTAAAGATAGAATGAAATCAAGCCCTGTAAAACTATTATGGGGAACTACAAATGCTTTCGGAAACCCAAGATTTATGCATGGTGCATCAACTTCACCAAACGCTGACATATTTGCGTATGCAGCAGCTCAGGTTAAGAAGGCAATGGAAATCACAAAGGAATTAGGCGGAGAAAACTATGTATTTTGGGGTGGTAGAGAAGGTTATGAAACTCTATTGAATACAGACATGAAGCTGGAACTTGACAATTTAGCAAGATTCTTAAAGATGGCTGTTGACTATGCTAAGGAAATTGGTTTTGACGGACAGTTCCTAATCGAACCAAAGCCAAAGGAACCAACTAAGCACCAATATGACTTTGATACAGCTACAGTTATCGGCTTCTTAAAGACATACGGATTGGACCCATACTTCAAGATGAATATTGAAGCTAACCATGCTACATTGGCAGGACACACATTCCAACATGAACTTGCTATGTGCAGAATCAACAATATGCTTGGAAGTATCGATGCAAACCAGGGTGACGTAATGCTCGGATGGGATACAGACCAATTCCCAACAAACCTGTATGATTCAACTCTAGCAATGTTGGAAGTATTAAAGGCTGGCGGATTGACAAAGGGTGGTCTGAACTTCGACTCAAAAGTTAGAAGAGGATCATTTGAACCAGCTGACTTGTTCTATGGACATATTGCAGGTATGGATACTTTTGCAAAGGGTCTTATCATAGCTAACAAGATCATGGTAGACGGTAAGTTTGATGCATTTGTTGCTGACAGATATTCAAGCTACACAACTGGTATCGGTAAAGATATTGTTGAAGGAAAAGTTGGCTTTAAGGAATTAGAACAACACGCACTTAATGCAAAGATCCAGAACAAGTCCGGACGTCAGGAAATGCTGGAAGCTTTGTTAAACCAATATATACTCGAAGCAAAATAAGCTTAAACTTTAAAGTAAAAAACCCCTTGGACGTTATTGTTCAAGGGGTTCTTTAACTTTATATAAGCTAGGTAAATGGTAATTAATTACAATTACTAAAAGTGTATTATAAAAGACAGAAAAAAAGTCTTGCATAATTACATTAAATGGTATAATATATATTTTGTTACATAGATTACTAAATTTCTATATTTTCTTTTAAATTCTTCGTACACCCTATTCAGAAAGTTTTGAAATTACCCTTCGTATACATTCCTTATATTCAACATGGCTATAAAATTATAATAATCCCGATAGTTTATAAAGGACTAAATAAAAGGCAGTAAGTCTGCCCCAATACACGTTAAATATAAGATTATAACGTGTAAAAATAATACCTTGAAACTAACTAAAAAATAGATATATTTCCTTCTAAAGTCCCTACGCATGAAGTAATCCATGCGTAGGGGGTTTTTTTGAGAAGTTATACTTTTAGATACTTCCAATCGCCTTTATTCATTCGCAAAAGGTACATAACGGAGCGTGCACAGAAATCCAAAAAGATACCAATCATTACAGCAATGAGCCCCATACCAAGAACACTGTCAAGAGCATATGAAGGCAATACTCTCAGGGCCCATAAACCTACCAAAGACGTAATCATAACATACTTAATATCACCGGCGGCTTTCAGGGTTGCAGAACAAATGTTGAGAACAGCAAGCAGGGGTTCAAGGACACCAAAAGTCCTTACAATCATAACAGATTCCTTTATTACTTCGGGATCATCGGAATATATTCTGGCCAATAAAGGAGCAAATGCAAACATAAAAATACCAAGAACAAACCCAAAAATCATGGTTATTTTTAAGCCCTCATAAGAATAATTATTTGCCTTGTCATAATTCTTTTCACCAAGGCTTTGTCCCACAAGAGTTGTATTTGCTATGGCAAAACCGAATATCGGGAAAAACGCAATCGCATTAATATTGATTCCAATCTGGTAAGCAGCCATTGCAACCGTACCCATGGTCACAATAATAAGCTGAAGAATGAGAAACCCTCCCTGCATAACTGCCTGCTCAATAAACCCCGGCACACCAATATTTATAATTCTTTTCATTAGCTGCGGTTTCAAACGGTAATTATCTTTAAGACTGAGATTAAGTTTAAGTCCTTTTCTATTATACAGAACAAGAACTCTTGCGGTTACACCGATTATTCTTGAAGCAGTTACGGCAATGGCAGAACCTGCCACACCCATGCCCGGTATATTCAGAAAAGGTACACCGAAAATTAAAATAGTGTTAAGGATAATATTTACTATATTTACTCCTCCTGTAATATACATAGGAGTCTTTGTATCTCCGGCACCTCTCATTGCTCCTGATACAATTATGTCAAGAACAAAAAAAGGAAGACTGAACAAAATAATATTAAAATAAGTCAGACCATGGTTGAAAACCTGTACTTCTGCTCTACCCAAAAATAAATTAAGAATGGGACTAGAGAATATTTTTCCTGTTACCATTAGAAATATTCCCACAACAAGAGCCATGTATCCGGACTGAATCAAAGTTCTTTTGGCCTCTATATGATTTCCTTCTCCGGTTACCCTTGCTATAACCACTGTGGTTCCTATTGATAGTCCTGAAAAGACAGTCTGCAGGAAGTTGATGAGCATGTTGACCATACCGACCCCTGCCAAGGCTGCTGTACCAATCCAGCTCATGAATACCGTAGAAATGATACCTACTAGCATTTCAAGAATCTGCTCAGTTATGGAAGGCCAGGCAAGACCGATAATTTCTTTGTCAATCTCTTTGTTTAGTTTAAACTTTTTCATGAATATGACCCCGTATAATAGTATTTAAACTATTATTATAGACCTATAATTTTGGCATGTCACCAAGAAAATCATATTAAAAAAGTCGGTAAAATTGGTTATAAGTTACTCTTGTAAAGTGACGGAGGCATCCCATATTTTTTCTTGAACATTTTTGAGAAATTGTAGATGTCGTCATAGCCGGTACTTCTTCCTGCCTCTGCTACTGTATAGCCATGTTTGGAAAGAAGAAGTGCAGCCTTTTCAAGCCTGTAATTGACAATAAAGTTCTGGGGTGTATTCCCAATGTGCTTATGGAAAATCCTACACAGATATCTTCTGTCAATACCAAGCATATTTGCTATACTTTCTACAGATATTTGGCTTGCATAATTGGCCATTATATAATCCTTGGCACGTTTACAGTAAACACTCGTTGCAGACCCTTTCGGTGTTTGACTGAATTCTTCTGACACGTATGAAAACAACTCAAAGATTTTGCCACATAAGTACAATTCTGAAGAGTGCTGCATGTTTTCAGCATCCTTCATACTGAGAAAGGTGTTTCTGAGAGACGGTATATGCATTGTACAAGTACCATCTGAAAATCCACTGTTTTTCAGTAAATCGGGAGCTAAACTTCCATTAAACCCAATCCATATATATTCCCACGGATTTTCATTATCAGCCTTATAAAAGGTCAATTCGTAAGGCCGTATCAGAAACAGACAGTCCTTAGATAAAGGATAGCGTTTCCCGGCTCTCTCAAAAACACCACTTCCTGAAACAATATAGTGAATCAGATAATATTCACGTGAAGCAGGTCCAAAAAAATGTCCCTTATCACATGACTCCCACCCGCATATCAACGGGTTGATATCATTAAAGCATTTATTCAGTAGAGGAATATTGTACATTAAAAAAGACCCCTTGGTATATTCACCTGTATTCAATAACTTCATTCATATTTCTTAGGTTTTTCCCTCGAGGAGCATAATTGGGAATTCCTATGGGAACAACGCTTATAAGTCTTAAATCATCTCTTACGTGTAAAAGGTTTTTAATTTGGGGTTCTCCAATTACGGGGTCGTTCATCCAACAGGCTCCATAGCCTTTTTCAGTTATGGCAAGAAGCATATTTTGGACAGCGGCGCCAATTGACAGAATATCAGGGTAAGCAAGGGCGTCGAGCATTTCCCTTTTTGAGAAACCTTTTTCAGAGAAAGCCTTGGAAACTCTTTCGTCATAGTAATCCATCCTGTCAAGAAATACGAATATAACCAGAGGAGCATTTTTGAAAAAACTCGTTGCCTTTTCTCTGGAAATCAGGAATTCTTCATTTGCTTCCGTGAAACCTGTCCCATAGAATTCTCTGGCACTTCTTGCAGTTTCCTCTGCAAGCCTCTCAATCAAAGCTTTGTCTTCCACGGCAACAAAGTGCCAGCACTGGCTGTTACATCCGCTTGGTGCGTTTACCGCACAAGAAATAAAATATTCAATATCTTTATGGGAAACAGGTGTTTCTTTAAATTTACGTATGCTTCTTCTTTTTACTGCAAGATTATATAAATTATTTTCCAAATAAAATCATCCTTTCAAATACTGCTCTTTTTTATATATTAAACTAAACCTAATGGTTACATTATAACAAATATAAGTTACATTATTCAATTTTCGGATTATGTATTTCTGGTATTCTATAGATAGAGTTTAAATGGTATGGAGGGTATCAACGATGGTCAAAATAACATTTATGGGAGCCGGTAGTACTGTATTTGCAAAAAATGTACTGGGTGACAGTATGTGTACGGAAGCTCTGGCAGACGGTGAAATACGACTGTATGACATTGCAGGCGATAGACTCAAGGAGTCTCAAATTATGCTGGAGGCAATAAATAGAAATGTAAACAAGGGAAGGGCTAAAATAAAAACCTATTTAGGAGTTGAAAACAGAAAGGAGGCCCTTCGGGATGCAGACTTCGTTATCAATGCTATACAAGTTGGCGGATATGATCCATGTACGATTATTGATTTTGAAATTCCCAAAAAGTATGGATTAAGGCAAACAATTGCAGATACACTGGGAATCGGCGGAATAATGCGTACACTTAGGACAATTCCGGTTATGGAGGACTTTGCAAGGGATATCGAAGAAGTTTGTCCCAACGCTTGGTTTTTGAATTATACAAATCCAATGGCCATGTTGTCCGGGTATATGCAGAGGTATACGGGTGTAAAAACAGTGGGATTATGCCATAGTGTACAGATTTGTTCTCAGGATTTGTTGAAATCCTTGGGTATGGAAGACCGGCTGGAAGGAAGAAAGGAACTGATAGCTGGTATAAACCATATGGGATGGTTACTGAAAATATGTGATAAGAACGGCAATGATCTTTACCCTGAGATTAAAAGACGTGCAAAAGAAAAGAATCAAAACGAGAAGCATTATGACATGGTAAGATATGAGTATATTGAAAAATTAGGGTACTACTGTACTGAATCAAGTGAACACAATGCGGAGTATAATCCGTATTTTATAAAATCCTCATATCCTGAACTTATAGATAAGTTCAACATACCTCTTGATGAATATCCAAGGAGATGCATATATCAGATTGAGGAGTGGAATAAACGTAGGGATGAGTTAATGAGTAATCAGGCTCTAAACCATACCAGATCAAGTGAGTACGCATCTTATATTATGGAGGCGATAGTAACAAATAAACCTTTTAAAATCGGTGGAAATGTTATTAATAAAGGCGGCCTAATTGAGAACCTTCCCCACGAAGCATGTGTTGAAGTACCTTGTATGGTTGATGGTATGGGTGTTAATCCGTGCAGGGTGGGACGGTTGCCTGTACAATTGGCAGCAATGAATATGACCAACATTAACGTTCAGCTCATAACTATTGAAGCAGCAGTCACAAAAAAGAAGGAGCATATCTATCATGCAGCTATGCTGGATCCGCACACGGGTGCTGAAATGACTCTTGATAATATAGTGAAAATGGTTGATGAACTAATAGAGGCACATGGTAGTTGGCTTCCCAAATTCAAGTAATAGAAAAAATATGAAAATAACTTTAAGCTATGCTTAGAGTTATTTTTTTGTCTGTTTATATATAAAAGTTTCCATTTAGCACTATTCTGTGTGTAAATATAATTTTGAGTTGACACAAGCATACAGAATATTATTTCTAACAATTTTAAAAATATAAATATATATTTTGATAAATTGTATTGACACAGAATACTTCAGATTATATAATAGCAAACATATAATATTACTAGGAATAATACAGCAGAGGGATAAATCACTGAGATTATTATAAATAGAGGCACGTAGTTTTTATGGTGCCAATAACTGTTGCCAAAATTGGAGGTTTAAGAAAATGGAAAAGAAATATTGGATAGAAGAAATTGAAACTATAGACAGAGATTCGCTGGAAGCTTACCAGTTGGAGCAAGTCAAGTCCCAGATAAAGCTGGCATATGAAAAATCGCCATATTATAGAGAGAGTTTTGAGAGAGCAGGAGTCACACCGGATAATATAAAAACTCTGGACGATATAAGAAAATTTCCTATACTGACAAAACACATAATTAGAGAGAGACAGAACGAAAAGCCAATTTTAGGAGACCTGATTACGGTAGATGAAGAAAAAGTGGTATTTATATCGTCCTCCAGCGGCTCCACGGGAAAACCTACTGCCAGCCCCTTCAGTAAAGTTGATTTTGATGAGTTTCAGGAGGTGGAGAGCAGATTATTCTGGCAGGCAGGGATGAGACCAAAGGACAGGTACATACATGCACTTAATTTTTCACTTTTTGTTGGAGGGCCGGATGTAATAGGGGCACAAAATCTCGGAGCACTGTGCATATGGGCCGGAACAATTCCCACCGACAGATTGCTGTTCATATTGCAGGAATACCAGCCAAACATAATCTGGACAACACCGTCTTATGCCTGGTATCTGGGGGAAACCGCCAGAGAGAAGGGAATAGACATAAAAAAAGACTTATCCATAAGAACAATAATAGTTGCAGGAGAACCGGGAGGCTCAATACCTGCAACCAGAAAAGCAATTGAGGATTTGTGGGGAGCAGATGTATATGATTTTTATGGAATCTCAGATATATTTGGGGCGTGTGCTGCTGCATGTGAGTATCATGAGGGACTTCATGTTGCTGAGGACCATCTGCTGGTAGAGGTAGTTGATGAGCACACAGGTGAGCCCGTGGCAGAAGGTGAAAGGGGAGAGATGCTTCTTACAACCCTAAGAAAAGAAGCCAGGCCCATGATCCGTTTCAGAACGGGAGACATTGTTACATATACAAATAAAAAATGTAAATGTGGCCGCACCCACAAGCGTATAAATGTAGTAGGCAGGGTTGATGATATGTTTATTTGCGGTGGCGTAAATGTTTTCCCAAGCGATATAGAATACACCGTGAGAAATATAAAGGAATTAACAGGAGAGTACAGGGTTACCGTATTGACAGACAACCACATTACGAAATTCAGTGTAGAGGTCGAAAAAAGATTGGGGACAAAGACCACGGACGAAGAACTTATAAGGATACTTGCCCACGAACTTAAAACCCACTTAGGGATAAAGCCAAAGGATGTTATTTTACTTTCGGAGGGGGCACTTCCAAGAGCGACCCATAAAGCCAAAAGACTTGTAGACATAAGAACAGAAAAATAGACCATTATTAATTTTGATATGGAGGGTATAATGCCAAAACTAAGTACAAGATTGGACTGGTTTTCAGAATCAATTATTAGAAAAATGACAAGAATAGCTAACCAATATGGTGCAATTAATCTTTCACAGGGCTTTCCGGACTTTGACCCCCCGGAGCAATTGATAGAAGCCCTTAAAAAAACAGCAGACGAAGGCCCTCATCAATATGAAATAACATGGGGCTCACCTCTTTTCAGAGAAGCGGTTGCAAAAAAACAAGAACATTTTATGAATATAAAACTTAACCCGGATGAGAATATAGTGGTAACATGCGGCAGCACAGAAGCTATGATGGCTGCAATGATGTCAGTATGTGAGGCAGGTGAAAAAGTAGCTATATTCTCACCTTTTTATGAGAACTACGCAGCAGACACGGTTCTTTGTGGTGCAAAACCAATATATGTTCCCCTAAATCCACCCGAATTTACATTTAATAAGGAAGAGCTGGAAAATGCATTCAAGGAGGGAGCAAAGGCTTTAATACTGTGTAACCCGTCAAACCCTGTGGGGAAAGTATTTACAAAGGATGAACTCATATTTATTTCGCAATTGGTTACAAAATACGATGCCTTTGTAATTACTGATGAAGTATACGAGCACATAGTCTATGAACCGAACAAACATATATACTTTGCTTCTTTGCCGGGCATGTTTGAAAGAACCATCTCCTGCAGCTCCTTGTCAAAAACATATTCAATAACCGGATGGAGGTTGGGATATGTAACCGGCCCTAAAAATGTAATTGACAATTGCAAGAAGGTTCACGATTTCCTGACAGTTGGTGCTGCAGCTCCGTTGCAGAAGGCAGCACTTGCAGGTCTGGCCTTTGAAGATGACTATTACAGGGAACTAGCCGGCCTGTACACCCAGAAAAGGGAGCTTTTCCTGAAAGGATTGGACTCAATTGGCCTCAAATACCATAGGCCCGATGGAGCTTACTATGTGATGGTAGATATAAGTGAATTCGGTATAAAAACTGACGTGGAGTTTGCTGAAAGACTGGCAAAAAATGTAGGTGTTGCAGCAGTCCCGGGATCAAGCTTTTTCAAGGATGATGTAAACAGCTATGTAAGATTTCACTTTGCAAAGAAAAAGGAGACTCTGGAAAAGGCTCTGGAGCGTCTGCAAAGCATCCGCAAATTCTTTTAAACCTTGGTTGGTAAGCCAAAAGGAGATGTATTTATGATAGAGATAACATTTTTAGGAAGAGGCGGGCAAGGTGCATTTACAACATCCAGAATACTGGGAGCAGCAGCAAGTCTGTATGAGAACAAGTTTGCCCTGAGTTTCCCTAGCTTCGGTCCTGAAAGGCGTGGTGCTCCGGTTTTTGCATATACAAAAATAGATACAGTGCCTATTAGAAACAGAAGTCAATGCGAGTTGAGCGATTATATTGTTGTATTGGATGAAAGCCTTTACGAAGAAAGTTTACATAATAAGTTAAAACCCGGCGGAAAGGTAATTCTCAATACATCAAAAGAAAAGAGCAACCCTTATATTATCGGTTTTAACGCTGCTAAAGTTGCCGAGGAATATTTGGGAGCGGCAATAACCAATACTGCTATGCTTTCAGTATTGGTGGCAAATACCCATCTGATATCAAGAGAAAGCCTTTTAGCGGCAATCAAATACGATATGCCGGGGAGGATAGCTTCAAAGAATCAAAAACTTGCAGAATATATTTTTACATGTACAAAAGGGGTGGGATTATGAGCAGACCAACTGTGAAAACAGATTTTTCCGGAGAAATACCAAAGGGTACCTACGGGCCTGCAATGCATCTCACAGAAACACTGGAAGGCTGGAGAAATTCAAAACCTGTTATTAATAATAATATTTGCAATAATTGCGGGTTATGTTACCTTGTATGCCCCGAGGGAGTAATTTTCAATGAAGAAAACAAAATGGACATAGATTATGGTTTTTGTAAGGGTTGCGGTATATGTGCCAGAGAATGTAGAAAGAATGCGATTGCCATGCAAAAGGAGGATGCGGCAAATGAGTAACAGAGTATTTGTTTCAGGAAATGAAGCAGTAGCCATTGGTGTAAAACTTGCAAAGCCAAACGTAATAGCCGCATATCCAATAACACCTCAAACCATAGTAGTGGAAAGATTGGCTGAAATGGTTGAAAGACAGGAGCTAAATGCGGAATACATGTATGTTGAGTCGGAGCATTCTGCATTATCCGCAGTTATGGGCGCAAGTGTACTTGGAGCCAGAACCTTTACAGCGACTTCATCACAGGGGCTTTTATACATGGCGGAAGTAATGCATTATGCCAGCGGGGGTAGGGTACCGTTGGTAATGATGAATGCCAACAGATCACTGGCCCTTCCTTGGAGTATATTCGGAGACCAGAGAGATTCCTTGTCAATGCTGGACAGCGGATGGATACAGGTTTATGTGGAGGATGCACAAGAAAGTCTGGATATGATAATACAGTCATACGCTCTGGCTGAGCACAAAGATGTATTGACTCCTGTTATGGTAAACCTCGACGGATTTGTATTGACCCACACATATGAAGCTATAGAGGTTCCGGAAGAAGAGCAGGTGGACGAATTTCTGCCGGTCTTTGAACTTGAGGGAAAAATGGACTTAGAAAACCCAAGAAATTTATTTTTCTCATCAAGTCCGGCGGATAATATACGATTTAAAGTGCAACAACACCGGGCAATGGAGAACTCACGAGAAATAATTGAAATCCTGGATAAACAATACGGAAAAATAACAGGCAGAAGCTACGGAGGTTTGGCCACAGGCTACAAAACAGAGGATGCGGATATCCTGCTTATTACATTAGGGAGTATTACCGGACAGGTGAGGGATGCAGTTGATGTCCTCAGAGCAGGTGGAGAAAAAGTAGGGGTTGTTAAAATCAGGTTTATGCGACCCTTTCCGGAAAAAGAAATACTTAAGCTTTGCAGTAATGCAGCTGTCATAGGTGTACTGGAAAAGGATATTTCCTTCGGATATCACGGAACAGTTTATACAAATGTTGCTGATGCCCTCAAAAACACAAATAAAAAACTTATTAACTTCGTAGGCGGTCTGGGTGGGAAGAATATAAGCCAGCAGGACATTGAAGATATATTCAATAGATTGAAAAATATTGATAAAGACACAAATACCGTCAATTTTGTAGGGCTGGAGGTGTAGAGGTGCTGAACAAATTGGATAAGGAAGAATACTTTTATGGACATAAAGGCTGCGGCGGCTGCGGAGGAAGTCTTGCAGTAAGGCTTGCACTAAAGGTTCTTGGTAAGGACACTTTCGTAGTACTCCCCGCCGGCTGCATGTCTGCAGTTGGATTTGTATATCCTCAGCTTTGTTTCGGAGTAAATGCATTGATATCACCTTTTGCCAGTACTGCAGCCATGCTGTCAGGCATCAGGGCGGCAGCCAAATCACTAAAAATTGAAAATTGCAATGTTGTAGGTTTTGCAGGGGACGGAGGTACTGCGGATATCGGTCTTCAGGCATTATCCGGTGCAATAGACCGGGGTGACAAAATCCTCTATATTTGCTACGACAATGAAGCATATATGAATACGGGAGTTCAACAAAGCAGCCTGACACCCTACGGTGCAAGAACAACAACAACACCTCCCGGTGAGCATATACATGGAAGCATAAACAGCAAAAAAAATATGTTTGAAATAGTTGCAGCACACCACATAAAATATGCTGCAACAGCAAGTATAGGAAATATACCCGACTATATCAAAAAAGTTGAAAAAGCAAAAAATACCAACGGCACATCATACATACACATCGCAGCACCATGCCCTACGGGCTGGGGGATAGACAGCAGTGAAACAGTAGCGATTGCAAGAGAGGCAATAGAATGTGGACTTTGGTATCTGGCAGAATATGAAGACGGAAAATACAAGCTTAATAGAGATGTGAAGGAATTCACGAGTATCAGGACATATCTTAAAAAGCAAGGACGGTTCAAGCATCTAACGGATGAGGATATTAAGGAAATTGAAAGGCAGAGAGACGAACAATTTAAATTTATAAAGGAACGATACATATAGGTTCCTTGAAAAGGGGTGTTTAAATGAAAAAGATAATAAAAGCAGGTATAGCAGTTATTTTGACATTAGCATTAGGATTGGGTGTCACAGCATGTGGCAGTACAAATTCTTCTCAAAACTCAGCCGATTCCACATCAAAGCAGTCGCTATCCGGGAAAGACAATGGAAAGGAAGTAGTGTTTGGGGTAGCACCGGGACCATACGGAGATATGGTAAAGCTGGCTATACAACCTGAACTTGAGAAAAAGGGATATACCGTTAAATTGATGGAATTCAGTGATTATGTTCAACCCAACATTGCACTGGGAAACGGCGAAATAAACGTAAATCTGTTTCAACATACAGTATATTTGGAGAACTTTGCAAAAGAACATAATCTAGACCTGAGCCCGGTAATCAGTGTACCAACTGCAAGCATGGGAATATTCTCAAAAAAATATAAAAAGCTTGGAGAATTACCCGATGGAGCGACGGTTACATTACCAAATGATGTTCCAAATCTGGCAAGAGCGCTAAGATTTCTTGTACAGGTAAATCTTATAACATTGAAGCCTGACATCGATTTAACAAAGGCATCTGAAAGAGATATAGCGGAAAACCCTAAAAAGCTTGTTTTCACACCGGCAGAAGCAGCACAGCTTCCAAGAACCCTTGACAGTGCTGACATAGCAATAATAAATGGTAATTTTGCCATTTCAGCTGGCTTAAAGCTTTCAGACGCTGTTGCCAAGGAAAAGTTGGATGAATCCTATAAAAATATTATTGCAGTGAAGACTTCGGACAAAGAAACACAGTTTGTAAAGGATATAGAAGAAATAGTTAAATCACAGGAATTTAGAAACGTAATAAAAGATGATAAAAATGTATTCAAGGATTTTGATTTCCCCGAATGGTTTAACAAATAACTCGATTTCATGTCATAGGAGGGGTCATATGATAAGACTTGAAAACGTCAGTGTAGTGTTTGGACAGAGAAAGGAAAAAGACATTGTGGCGGTAAAGGACGTATCACTGCATATCCGTAAAGGTGAGATATTCGGAATAGTAGGCACAAGCGGGGCAGGGAAAAGCAGTCTTATAAGGACTCTTAACGGTCTGCAAAAACCAACTCACGGCAAGGTCTTTGTGGATGGAGAAGATATAACAAATGCTCGCGGTAAAAGCCTGCGGAATATAAGAAGAAAAATAGGAATGATTTTTCAACACTTTAACCTTATCTCCAGAAAAACAGTAGGAAAGAATATTGAATTTGCGTTAAAAATTCAGAATTACCCTAAAGAGGATAGGAGTAAAAGAGTAAAGGAACTCCTCGAAATAGTCGGGCTATCCGACAAGGAAAATGTCTATCCCGCCAATCTTAGCGGGGGACAAAAACAAAGGGTCGCAATAGCAAGAGCATTAGCTGTAAATCCAAAGGTTCTGCTATGTGATGAGGCTACTTCAGCTTTGGATGTCCAGACAACTGAGGAAATTTTACAACTGCTCAGGGAAATTAACAGAGAACTTGATATAACAATAGTATTTATAACACACCAATTAGAGATAGCTAAAACCTTATTTGACAGAATAGCTGTTATGAGCCAGGGGGTTGTTATAGAGGAAAACGATACTTATCAGATATTTGCTTCACCGGTAAATGAGATAACACGAAGCCTTACAAAGGACAATATAAAGCTACCTTCTGAAATTGTTGAATCCCTTGAGAGTGAAATTTTAAAGCTTGTTTACAAGGGAGAAAAAAGTGTTGAACCAATTATTTCTTTGGCGAATAAGAAGTTTGATGTCATACTCAATATTCTTCATGGGAAAATCGAATATATAAAGGATAAGCCAATCGGTATACTTTTTGTCACCCTTGAAGGGACTCAGGAGGAATGTGGCAGGGCAAAGCAGTTTATAGCTGACAACGTAGAAGAGATAACTACATACTACAATGGGAAGAAAGGAGAGACCGCATGGAATATAGCTTAGAGTTTTTATCCCAATTGGGAAAGGCGTCAAAAGAAACACTAATTATGGTAGCTATTGCAACAGTTATTGCCTGTATATTGGGGTTGCTCTTGGGACTCATTCTTTACATAACCTCCAGCAGCCTGCTTTACAAAAATAGGATAGTCAATACCCTTGCGGGCTTTATCATAAACATTATAAGATCCATACCGTTTGTTATTCTACTGGTACTTTTAGTTCCTGTGACATCAAAGGTAGTAGGGACTACCATTGGGCCAAAAGCGGCAGCAGTACCCTTGACAGTTGCTTCAATAGCATTTTTTGCAAGGCTTGCCGAAGCTTCCTTTGAAGAGGTTGATAAGGGATTGATAGAGGCAGCTTTGGCTATGGGAGGCGGAATAAAGCATATTGTATCGGGTGTATTGTTGGTAGAGGCTCTGCCCTCCTTAATACGGGCTTTAACGGTAACTATAATAAGTATTATAGGATATTCGGCAATGGCAGGAACTGTAGGCGGAGGCGGTATTGGCGATTTGGCAGTCAGATTCGGCTACTATAGATATCAGATGGATGTAATGTTAACAACAGTTATTTTATTAATTATAGTTGTTCAGGCAATACAGGTATCAGGTGAAAAATTTGCAAAACTGTTAACTAAAGATTAAGTTTAGCTTTACAGTAAATAATAAAGGGGTTGTCTGTCACACAGGATAGGCAGCTCCTTTATTTTATTTAGGAAATGGTCTGGAACTGGCAATTTATATAGACTATAATTGTATAATAAATTCTAATAGCCAGAATAAATTTCATTTGGTCAGGGGTTAATACTAATAGCTTATTACTGGAGGTAATCATGAAAATAGTTGTATTAGACGGACATACACTAAATCCGGGAGACATGTCATGGGATGCAATGGGACAACTCGGGGAACTGGTAGTTTACGACAGAACTCCGGCTGACAAGATAATTGAAAGAATAGATAATGCAGAGATAGTTCTTACAAATAAAGTAATCTTAACAAAAGAGATATTAGATAAAACACCGTCAGTTAAATATATCGGTATAATGGCAACGGGATATAATGTAGTTAATACTGAATATGCAAAAGAACTCGGAATTATTGTCACAAATGTACCGGCCTACAGCACTGATTCCGTAGCTCAAATGGTGTTTGCATTTATAATGGAATTTTGTAACCATGTAGGAGAACACAGCAGAGCTGTTCATGAAGGAAAATGGACAAAAAGCCCTGATTTCTCATTCTGGTATTACCCTCTTATAGAAATAAAAAATAAAACATTAGGTATAATAGGCTTTGGTGCCATTGGGCAAAAAGTTGCGCAAATTGCAGAGATATTCGGTATGCAAGTATTATTCCATAGCAGGACTATAAAACCCGGTCTTGAAACAGATAATATAAAATCTGCTACATTAGAGAAGGTACTTGCCGAGTCTGATTTTATAACATTACACTGTCCTCTGACAGAGCAAACAAGGGGGCTTATAAATAAGGATACAATATCTAAAATTAAGGACGGAGCTATCCTTATAAATACATCAAGAGGGCCGGTTATAGATGAAAATGATGTAGCACAGGCATTAAATGCCGGTAAACTGGCCGGTCTGGGAACAGATGTAGTGTCTATAGAGCCGATACAAGCTGAAAATCCACTGCTTAATGCGAAGAACTGTATAATTACCCCGCATTTTGCATGGGCTACAAAAGAGGCCCGGGAACGTCTTATGGATACATTAATAAAGAATATCGACTCTTTTTTAAAGGGAACCCCGGTTAATGTCGTTAATAATCAGTAATTATAATACTAAGATAGAAGGTGCTTAAATATGAGCCATATGAACAATATAAAAAAATACTATGAGGATAATTACAAAGAAGGATATCCCGATTACTACATACAAGGGTGGGAAAATAAGACTGCCCAGGAGATGAGGTTTAAAGAACTGGTTGGTCAGATTAATCTTAACAATAAGAAAATTCTTGACGTTGGGTGCGGAACAGGGAATTTACTGGAGTACATTAATCAGAGATATACGGGATTTGATTATACAGGGGTGGATATTCTGCCCCATATGATCAACATAGCTGTTGGTAAAAAGTTAAAAGGAAAGTTTATATGTATGGATTTGTTTAAGAACAATCCCTTCTGGAGCAATTCATTCGATGCAATATTTTCATCAGGAATATTTAATCTCAATTTGGGCAACAACAAGGAATTCCTATTGGATGCCTTGGACGTTTTCCAAGAGTTATCTGGCGGAGTAATATCATTTAATTTGCTATGGGATAAGTCCCCCGACAGGGAGGATAAATACTTTTATTTTGACCCGGATAAGGTAGGACAGTTATTAACAGAAAAGTATGGAATGGATTGGACTGTTACTATAGTAAAGGGATATCTTAATAATGATTTTACCGTATTATTAAAAAAGAAATAAATCTCATGATAACTAGAGAATCAGAGAGTATTTTAGAACATACAAGAGAAAGCATTTTATAAATTAAAATAAATCCTATAAAAGGCTTGTATGGGGAATTAAATGCACTTGAAAAAGCAATAATAAGGGTGGTATACTAGCGTAGCTGTCACAGGCGATACACTAAAAAGTACGAAATAGCGTATAATGATTCTCTAGGAAATAATTTCTTGAAATCAAATGTTGACAAAGGCCTGTCAGCGTGGTATTATAATAAAGCTGATTGCGTTAAAACAAACAGCAAAAACCTTACAAAGCAGTCGTAAGAAGGCTTTATGGACTTTGAAAAGTAAACAGTGATAAACATGTAAAGGAACTCGAAAAATTCCGAAATCGTAAAACGATTTCAAAATTGAGTAACTTGCGAACTTTACAACCTGGTTTTTGGAAACAAGAACTAGAAAAAAAGTCAGCAATTTTAATGAGCTAATTAAATTTTTCAAATATTAATTTGAGAGTTTGATCCTGGCTCAGGACGAACGCTGGCGGCGTGCCTAACACATGCAAGTCGAGCGGAGTTAATTGAAAGCTTGCTTTTGATTAACTTAGCGGCGGACGGGTGAGTAACGCGTGGGCAACCTGCCTGTTACAGGGGGATAACACAGGGAAACTTGTGCTAATACCGCATAATACAGCGAGAAAGCATTTTCTTGTTGTCAAAGGAGCAATCCGGTAACAGATGGGCCCGCGTCCAATTAGCTAGTTGGTGATGTAACGGACCACCAAGGCGACGATTGGTAGCCGAACTGAGAGGTTGATCGGCCACATTGGGACTGAGACACGGCCCAGACTCCTACGGGAGGCAGCAGTGGGGAATATTGCACAATGGGGGAAACCCTGATGCAGCAACGCCGCGTGAAGGATGAAGGTTTTCGGATTGTAAACTTCTTTAGTCAGGGACGAAAAAATGACGGTACCTGAAGAATAAGCCACGGCTAACTACGTGCCAGCAGCCGCGGTAATACGTAGGTGGCAAGCGTTGTCCGGAATTACTGGGTGTAAAGGGCGTGTAGGCGGGAATGTAAGTCAGATGTGAAATCCCAGAGCTTAACTCTGGAGCTGCATCTGAAACTATGTTTCTTGAGTGCCGGAGAGGAAAGCGGAATTCCTAGTGTAGCGGTGAAATGCGTAGATATTAGGAGGAACACCAGTGGCGAAGGCGGCTTTCTGGACGGTAACTGACGCTGAGGCGCGAAAGCGTGGGGAGCAAACAGGATTAGATACCCTGGTAGTCCACGCTGTAAACGATGGATACTAGGTGTAGGAGGTATCGACCCCTTCTGTGCCGGAGTTAACACAATAAGTATCCCACCTGGGGAGTACGGCCGCAAGGTTGAAACTCAAAGGAATTGACGGGGGCCCGCACAAGCAGTGGAGTATGTGGTTTAATTCGAAGCAACGCGAAGAACCTTACCAAGGCTTGACATATAGCGGAATATGGTAGAGATATCATAGTCCTTCGGGACTGCTATACAGGTGGTGCATGGTTGTCGTCAGCTCGTGTCGTGAGATGTTGGGTTAAGTCCCGCAACGAGCGCAACCCCTGTTGCTAGTTGATAACATTTAGTTGATCACTCTAGCGAGACTGCCGGTGATAAATCGGAGGAAGGTGGGGACGACGTCAAATCATCATGCCCCTTATGTCTTGGGCTACACACGTACTACAATGGCTATAACAGAGGGAAGCTAAGCTGCAAAGTGGAGCAAATCCCCAAAAATAGTCCCAGTTCAGATTGTGGGCTGCAACCCGCCCACATGAAGTCGGAATTGCTAGTAATGGCAGGTCAGCATACTGCCGTGAATACGTTCCCGGGCCTTGTACACACCGCCCGTCACACCATGAGAGTCTGCAACACCCGAAGTCGATAGTCTAACCGCAAGGAGGACGTCGCCGAAGGTGGGGCCGATGATTGGGGTGAAGTCGTAACAAGGTAGCCGTATCGGAAGGTGCGGCTGGATCACCTCCTTTCTAAGGAGACATGATTCATGCAGAACTAGTTTCTAAGATGAATCAAATCTTCAGGTCGAAGATAAATGACAGGAAGGCTTGAGCTAAGCTCGCCGGACTGAAAATCATTATCTTAGAGTTTCTTTACAATCACTGTTTAGTTTTCAAAGCCCATGAAAATGGACTTTGATTTTATGGGGGTATAGCTCAGCTGGGAGAGCACCTGCCTTGCAAGCAGGGGGTCATGAGTTCGATTCTCATTATCTCCACCAAGGCTTTTTAGAAAAGCCTAAAAAATACCAGTTGACATAACAATGAAAACTGGTATAATAGGAACTCCGCAGTCAGTGTGGAAACATAAACAACTGCGAAGTTTGTACCTTGAGAACTGAATAATGTTATTCAAAGAATGCGTTTCAAACTATTAGTTTGAAATACGTTTTAAGAAGATGAGAAGACAAGAGATATATAATTAATTATGTATTTTCTGAAAAGTAATAAGGGTAACATGTGAAAAGGAGAAATCCTTGAAACACGTAAAGCAGTTTACGTTGGAAACATGCGACTCTTAGGAAACTAACTCATTGATAGGTTAAGACAATCACTTTAAGAGAATCTGAAAGAATCGAAGATAATTCGAAGAGGTCAAGCTACTAAGAGCATAGGGTGAATGCCTTGGCACCAGAAGGCGATGAAGGACGTGACAAGCTGCGAAAAGCTACGGAGAGGCGCAAATAGCCATCGACCCGTAGATATCCGAATGGGGAAACCCGGCCGAGTTAAACACTCGGTCATCGTAACATGAATACATAGTGTTACGAAGGCAGACGTTGGGAACTGAAACATCTAAGTACCAACAGGAGTAGAAATCAAAAAGAGATTCCGTAAGTAGTGGCGAGCGAAAGCGGAAGAGCCCAAACCAAAAGATAGCAATATCTTTCGGGGTTGTGGACTAGCATAATGATCCTCAAGACATAGCAGAATGAGCAGCTGGAAAGCTGAGACCATAGAGGGTAAAAGTCCCGTAAGCGAAATGTTAAGAGGCAGGCTAGTATCCAGAGTACCACGAGGCACGTGAAACCTCGTGGGAAGCAGGGTGGACCACCATCCAAGGCTAAATACTAACTGGTGACCGATAGTGAAGCAGTACCGTGAGGGAAAGGTGAAAAGAACCCCGGGAGGGGAGTGAAAGAGAACCTGAAACCCTATGTTTACAAGCAGTTGAAGAGCGTTAAAGCTCGACAGCGTACTTTTTGTAGAACGGTCCGGCGAGTTATTGTATGCAGCAAGGTTAAGTACTAAAGGTACGGAGCCGAAGGGAAACCGAGTGTTAAAAGCGCGTCAAGTTGCATGCTATAGACCCGAAACCGGGTGACCTACCCATGGACAGGTTGAAGCGGGAGTAAAATCTCGTGGAGGACCGAACCACATGACCGTTGAAAAGGTCTGGGATGAGCTGTGGGTGGCGGAGAAATTCCAATCGAACTCGGAGATAGCTGGTTCTCCCCGAAATAGCTTTAGGGCTAGCCTCAAGGGAAAATCAAACGGAGGTAGAGCACTGAATGGGCTAGGGGCCTTACCGGGTTACCGAACCCTATCAAACTCCGAATGCCGTAATGATGTTACTTGGGAGTCAGACTATGAGAGATAAGTCCCATGGTCAAAAGGGAAACAGCCCAGACCATCAGCTAAGGTCCCAAAATCACAGTTAAGTGGAAAAGGATGTGGGCTTGCTAAGACAACTAGGATGTTGGCTTAGAAGCAGCCACTCATTCAAAGAGTGCGTAATAGCTCACTAGTCGAGTGAGCCTGCGCCGAAAATTACCGGGGCTAAACTGTGTACCGAAGCTATGGATCAGCGTACATCCAATAGTATTGCTAAATAAATTAAGAAGCGATGAGGTAATTTCACGAAATGTAACATATCAAAAATGATTCAAAACATTTCGTCAAATTCCCACAGCTAAACTTGTGCCATTAGCAGTAGTATTGGATGTACGAGGGTGGTAGGGGAGCTTACTGTTGTAGGTTGAAGCAAGATCGAAAGGACTTGTGGACGAAGCAGTAGTGAGAATGCCGGAATAAGTAGCGAGAGTAAAGTGAGAATCTTTACCGTCGAAAACCTAAGGTTTCCTGGGGAAGGTTCGTCCGCCCAGGGTAAGTCTGGACCTAAGCTGAGGCCGAAAGGCGTAAGTGATGGACAACAGGTTGAAATTCCTGTACTACCGTTAATCGATATGAGAGAGGTGGGGACGCAGGAGGATAAGTCAAGCGATCAGCTGGAAAAGATCGTGCAAGCGAGGTAGATAGTCCGGTAGGCAAATCCGCCGGATGTTTCGAAGACGTGATGCGGAGGGAAAACAAGTACCGAAGTGACAGATTCCACACTGACGAGAAAAACCACTATCCAGATTAAAGGTACCAGTACCGCAAACCGACACAGGTAGGTGAGGAGAGAATCCTAAGACGAGCGGGAGAAGCGTTGTTAAGGAACTCGGCAAATTGACCCCGTAAGTTAGCGAAAAGGGGTGCCTCAAGAGATTGAGGCCGCAGAGAATAGGCCCAAGCAACTGTTTATCAAAAACACAGGTCTCTGCTAAATCGAAAGATGAAGTATAGGGGCTGACGCCTGCCCGGTGCTGGAAGGTTACGGGAATTGCTTAGCGCAAGCGAAGGCATGAACTTAAGCCCCAGTAAACGGCGGCCGTAACTATAACGGTCCTAAGGTAGCGAAATTCCTTGTCAGGTAAGTTCTGACCCGCACGAATGGCGTAATGACTTGGGCACTGTCTCAACAACGTACCCGGCGAAATTGTAGTACTTGTGAAGATGCAAGTTACCCGCGACTAGACGGAAAGACCCCATGGAGCTTCACTGTAGCTTGATATTGGGTTTCGGTATTTTTTGTACAGGATAGGTGGGAGACTGAGAAGTGGTGGCGCCAGCCATCATGGAGTCGACGTTGGGATACCACTCTAAAAGTACTGGAACTCTAACCTGAGACCATAAGCTGGTCTAGGGACACTGTCAGGTGGGCAGTTTGACTGGGGCGGTCGCCTCCCAAAGAGTAACGGAGGCGTCCAAAGGTTACCTCAGCGCGGTTGGAAATCGCGCAACGAGTGCAAAGGCATAAGGTAGCCTGACTGCGAGAGAGACACCTCGAGCAGGTACGAAAGTAGGGCTTAGTGATCCGGTGGTATGAAAGTGGAATTGCCATCGCTCAACGGATAAAAGCTACCCTGGGGATAACAGGCTTATCTCCCCCAAGAGTCCACATCGACGGGGAGGTTTGGCACCTCGATGTCGGCTCATCGCATCCTGGAGCTGTAGCAGGTTCCAAGGGTTTGGCTGTTCGCCAATTAAAGCGGTACGCGAGCTGGGTTCAGAACGTCGTGAGACAGTTCGGTCCCTATCTGTCGCGGGCGCAGGATATTTGAGAGGATCTGTCCTTAGTACGAGAGGACCGGGATGGACGAACCTCTAGTGCACCAGTTGTCATACCAATGGCACAGCTGGGTAGCCAAGTTCGGCAGGGATAAACGCTGAAGGCATCTAAGCGTGAAACCCACCTCAAGATGAGATATCCCACTAGCAATAGGTAAGACCCCATGTAGACTACATGGTTGATAGGTCAGGAGTGTAAGCATAGTAATGTGTTAAGCTGACTGATACTAATAGGTCGAGGGTTTGACCCAAAGAAAACAGGTATTCAAAAGTAGAAGGTCTTAAAACTAGACAATGAGAGAGCTTCACATCTTCTTAAAAGGATAACATTAATCAGTTCTGAAGGTACAAAGTACCTAATAAATCTTCTGGTGGAAATGACGAGATGGCCACACCCGTTCCCATACCGAACACGGCAGTTAAGCATCTCAGTGCCGATAATACTTGGCTGGAAACGGCCTGGGAAAGTAGGTCTCTGCCGGATTTATATGAAAACCTCAAGCTTATAGCTTGAGGTTTTGTTTTGTTTTAAAAAAGATTTTTTGGGCAATTTGTTAGGATAGTTGATTATAGTTAATTAAAAATATATAATATAAGTCTATTTTAAATTTTAAAGAAGAGGGGTAATAACAATGTCAGCTGCAAACCATCCGGCCTATAAGGAAGAGCTTGAAAGGTGCAGATATACTCTGGACTATGTGGAAAAAAGCCTGAAAAAAGCTCTTGAAAAGAGAGAAAAGATAGGTAATGAGCTTGAAAGTGTACAAAAGCATATGAGCGGTGACAGTAGTGCTGATTATACTAGTATACTGGTAAATACTATGCTACATGATACTCTGGCTTTAAAGGTTAAGAATCTATATACTGCCAGAGGTAAACCCTATTTTGCCAGGGTAGACTATAAGGAAAACGATTCGGTTAGGACAGAAAAGCTGTATATAGGAAAAATGTCATTATCTAGGGATGAGGACCAGGAAATAGTTATTGTAGACTGGAGGGCGCCGATAGCAAATCTTTATTACGAGGGCAGACTCGGACAGTCAAGCTATGAATGTCCGGATGGCAAAATCGATGGAGATCTTCTTTTGAAAAGGCAGTTTTCCATTAATAATGGGAATCTTGATGAAATTTTTGATATAGATATAACAACAAATGATGAATTTCTTCAAACATATCTTGGGGCAAATGCAGAAAATAGACTTAAAGAAATTGTTTCTACAATTCAGGAGGAACAGAACAAAATAGTAAGAGCTCCCATGTGGAAGCCTCTGATTGTTCAAGGGGTTGCAGGTAGCGGTAAAACAACTATTGCTCTTCATAGAATAGCGTATCTTATATATACATTTGAAAAAAGTTTTGATCCTGAAAATTTTATGATTATTGCTCCAAACAGACTTTTTCTTAACTATATTTCAGAGGTACTACCTGAACTTGGAGTTGAGAGGGTTAAGCAAACAACTTTTGAGGATTTTTCTATGGAGCTTATAGGGAAAAACTTTAAGCTTACAGATGCAAATGAAAAGTTGAATATGTTTGTTAATCATAATGTGACTAAGGAACAGATTGAGTATAATGATCTTGTAAGATGTTCGTCCATTCTAAAAACGTCTATGGACTTCAAAGATATTATTGATGAATACATAAAGGAAATTGAGCTATCTTTTATTCCTAAAAAGGATATTACCCTGGGTACTAAAGTTATTTTTTCATATGATGAAATAAATAATTTGTTTTTAACCCAGTATGGTATGTGGCCTATTGCACAGAGGATGAATGAGATTAAGAAAAGTATTAAAACAAGGTTGAAAACAAGTAAGGAACAGTTTATTCAACAGATACATGCTGAATGTGACAAAAAGGTAGCAAGGGCAAGGGTAGGAATTCCTGATGAGTCTGAAAGGCAAAAGTGTATACTAGAAGCTTTTGAAAAAAGAGACCGTGTTTTAAAGAAGATTGATAAAGCAGCAAAATCTTTAGTTAAGGACTATGTAGCCAGTCTACCAAAATTAAGCCCATATCAATACTATGTTGATCTGATGAATAATGCTGAAGTTTTTGATAGGATTGTGGGCAAATACACTGACGAAAAGACATGTAAGTTTATTAGAGAGTATACTCTTGATATATTAAATAGTGAAAGGCTTGAACAGGAAGATCTGGCACCGATAATATATCTGAAATATAAGATTTATGGTATGGATGAGAAGATACCAGTCAGGCATATTGTAATTGATGAAGCTCAAGATTTCAGTGCGTTTCAGTTTTATGTTATGAAAAGAATTGTCAAGGACAGTTCTTTTACGATTCTCGGGGATTTATGTCAGGGAATTCATTTTTACAGGGGAGTACGTAGTTGGGACGAGATTGTTAATAATGTTTTTGAGGGTAAAAAGTGCGAATTTTTAACCTTGGAACAAAGCTACAGAACTACCGTTGAAATTATGGAGGCTGCTAATAATGTTATGGAGAAACTGGATAATAAGGGTCTCGTACGTGCAAAACCTGTTATCCGACATGGAGATCCTGTTGAATACATTCAGAAGTTTGACATTGAGGATGTTGCTGCAGACATAGTCGAAAAAATTGAGCAGGCAAAAAGACAAGGACATAAAACAATAGCAGTTATCTGTAAAACCATGGAAGAATGTAATCAAATACTGCCTATGATAAAGAAGGCTGATAAAAATATAAGTATTATTACAGGAAATGAGAAGGAATACAAAAGCGGTATTGTAGTGGTTCCATCTTATCTATCAAAGGGTCTGGAATTTGATGTGGTACTTATTTCAAATGCCGGCAGCGATAATTATACAACAAGCGATCTTGATATTAAGCTGCTTTATGTAGCCATGACAAGGCCTTTGCATAAACTTTGTATTTATTATACAGGAGAAATTTCAAGTCTGCTAAAATAAATAAAAAACGAACCCGGCTTGTGAAGTATTTTATATCACAAGAGAGGGTTCATTTTAATAGAAAGGTTTTTATGAGTTTTCGCTGGCCTTATTGCTTCTCCCAGCTATTTTTGCTGCTCTAGCCTCTTTCTTTGACATCTTTGGGGCTTTTTTTGTACTACCTTTGTCTCCCATATAATTACTCCTTTCATATTAACTTATAAACATTATTACCATATATTCCAATATAGATACCATAACTTATAATAAAAAACCCTCATTTTCTGAATGAGGGTCAAATTTTTATCTATGAAATATAAACCGTATTTGAGGATTTTTCAAATTTGAAGTTAAGGTTCAAACATTCTGCTAAGGTTTCAAGGTTTATATAGGATATTTTGTTTATATAAATTTCTGTTTGATTAAGTTTCTCTTTCTGGCTGTCTGATATCTTTCCTGCAAGTAATGTTACATCTTTTTCAGCGAGGTATTGCTTCCCATCTAAAGATATTATCTGTCCTTGACGGAATAAATTGCTTTTATATATTAATGAGGTCTTCTTATCGCTATTAAATTTTACCTGCGTCATCAGCTGTTTGGCGATTCTAACGGGGATAAGCTTATTTTCATTCCAGATTGTGCTGTAATATGACCATACTACGGGCTTTGTAATACCTCTTTTACCTCCTACCTCAAGTGTAAAGGATGGAATTTTTAATTTTTGTACACACCAATCTTTAAATCCCGAAGTTGACGATTTGTAGTTGGAGGGGCTTACCAAACTGTAACCGGTTGTAGCCTTTAGCATATTTGCATAAGCCAAGTCTCTTGTTCTATCTGCTCCTTCTTGTCCAAAATACCAATAGATTATATTTCCTGCTGCATGATATGCAAGAGTCAGGTCAAATTCTATATTGAGGCATAAATCTCTAACTGCCTGGGTTTCGGGCTCAGAGAATGCTTTAGTTCCTGTAGAATATGTAGAGGTAATTTTTTTAAACCATAGTGCATCATAATTATGATTAAGGTCAACCTTATTAGCGTTAAAGTAATAGGAGGGAGACCCATTAACACATATCTGTACGCCGTCCGGATTTACCAGTGGCATAAAATAAAAGGTTACTTGATTATCAAGCAGATTCCTGACTTTTTGACCGTCGATAGTTCCATTACTAGCGTATGCCTCTAGTAAATTTTGAATCTGGTTTAGTGTAAGGATTGTACCTATGTATTCTCTAGGATGATGTGCTGCATTTATAAAAATCTTTTTAGAGCCGCTTCCTATCTTTATTACTGACAAATCTCTCTTCTGTACACTTTTTCCTGCTGAAAAGAGATATGTTATATTGCTGTAATTTTTATTAAACTCTGTAAGTCGTTTCTGTGTGTCTGTATAAACATCCTTGCTTTTATATATTTGTTCAAGAGTTTTAGAATATGTAATTTTTGATGCTTGTACTGAAAAGGTACTCAAGGATGTTAATGTATAGATTAAAGCAAGTAGAAAAACAGTTATTCTCTTAGACATGAAAACCTCCCCTAGACGACATAATATTACAATAATTATTATTTTATATTATATTTACTATTTTGGCTAGAAGCCAAATATACAAATAAAAAAAACCGACAGCAGTGCTATCGGTTTTTTATTTATAATGCTACTTATTATTTTTTCCGAGTAGATATGTGATAAAATGTTGAGCTGTTCTTCCTGACAGACCGCCATTGCGAAGTTCCCATCGATTTGCTTCCAGATAAAGTTCTTCTTCAGGAATATTGATATGATATTTATCGGCAAGTACCTTAACAATTTGCTGAAATTCTTTTCTGTTGGGGGCTATATACAGAATCGGTAAACCAAATCTTGCTGATAGTGAAAGCTTTTCCTGAACCGTATCGTTGGTATGAAGGTCGTCATCCCTGTCGTTCTTGTCACTCCACTTCTCACGGATAATATGTCTTCTGTTAGAAGTAGCATAAATTAGTACATTTTCTGGTTTTGCCTCAAGGCCTCCTTCTATGACAGCCTTCAAGTATTTATAGTCTGTTTCAAAGTCTTCAAAGGACAAGTCGTCCATGTAAATGATAAACTTATATTTTCTGTCTTTTATCTGTTCTATAATAAGAGGCAAATCCCTCATTTGGTGTTTATAGACCTCTATCATTCTGAGACCATGTTTAAAGTATTCATTTAAAATAGCTTTAATACTTGATGATTTACCTGTACCGCTGTCGCCATACAATAGCACGTTATTGGCCTTGTGTCCCTGTACAAAAGCTTCTGTGTTCTTAATAAGCTCGTTCTTTTGAAGTTGATAGCCAACAAGGTCATTAAGAAGTATTGGTTCAGTGCTTGTAATAGGCTTCAGTTCAATAGTTTTATCACAGTGTATAACACTGAAAGCTTTGTTTAATCCATACTTTCCAACACCGAACTTTTTGTAGAAGTTAGTTATTATCTCATAGAATGTATGTTCATTCTCAGATGCTGATAGACTATTTACGAGTTCTTTAAAACATGGCAGATTATTATTTATATTTTTATCGGTATCGGAGGAAATATAAGTTTTAATGATGTTTAAAGACTGGGTTTGGAGAACTTCATCAATTAAGGACAAATCAAAGTCATACAATTTTTTTAATATAATGAAATCATTTAATGCCAGCTCATTTATTGTACCACTTGGTTTTACAGATACTTCACAAGACCGTGAAAAGGCATTTTCATTGGTAATAAGAACATAGGTAAGGTAACAATGAAACAAATTACCACTAAAACCCTTGTCAACTGAAAACTCAACTAATTTATGCAAACCTTCGTATAGTCTTGACTTTATATTTTCCTTGGAAAAAGCTTTGCTTTGGTAATTGTTTATAACCCACGAAAGGTCTTCAAAAATATCAGGCCGGTAAAAATACTTATACAGGATTAATTCATTTGTGTTAATATACATAAGCCGCAGTTCCTTTGCTATTTATGTTTTATTTCTGTTATAGCACTGACCACAGGGTATGTCAACAAAAAAGGAAGTTAGTAGAACAATTATACAAAACTAAGATATTTTTCTGGTAGTTAAAGCATAACCGCTTATAAAAATTTGGATTATTCCGGCTGCAAAAAATTCTACAGATGGCAAGTACCATTCTCCCAGAATTATCACCTGAGCTATTACGCATATCAATAGCATTAATCCAATTATGGCTGATGACAGCCAAGACATATTAAAGCTGTTTTTAAGGCACATAATTGCCGAAAAAATGTTACCTGCTCCAAACAAAAGAATTGCAATTATACCGGGCTGAACCCAACTATTAAAAGGTAATTTAAAAAGCCACTCAGTGGGATATTCAGAGAATATCCCACTATTGGATTGTATCATCTGTATCCCTATGACAATAGCTGTTATTGCTAAAACTAAATCATATAGCCCCAGTATGATATTGCTTTTTTGTTTCACTATAACCATCTCCTTAAGCTACTTGGACCGGCTAAGTACCTTTGATGCCTCAATGCTGTCCAGTGTAAAGCCGTATAGTTTGTTTCGTACAGAAAGCTGGAGTTTTTTATTTTCTACTATTTCATTAAAGTTTATTTCAGTTTTTTGGTGTGTCGGTAAATCCCACAGTTTTTCCAGTTGAGGAGCAGCGGTATAGGATAATTGATTCAAATAAAATATTACTGAGGGTTCATCAGGATTTTTAAGGTAGCTGTCTACATTGTATTCTGCAATAATTTTTTCAATGTTAGCCAGGCTTAATATACAAACACCTACGATTACAGTTATTCCTATCCATTTCGTAACATCCAACCTGATTTTAAAGCACTTTATTATCATCCATAGCAAACACAATCCAATTACCGCCATAAGCCAGAGTGTCAAGACACGTTTGATACTAAGGCCGTAAGCACTTATATACATAAACATTCTCTTAACTGCAGATATAAGTAATATGCCATCACCCGCACATAGAACCACTGTTCCAAGGCTTATCCATATTGAAAGCTTTTCATTTTTTTTCTTAGTCATAATTATAACAAAAAGTGCAATGGCAAATATTATAGCTGATGCAGTACATAGTTCAAAGAAGCCACGTCTTGCATACTCTGCATAGCTTATTCCGGAAGTTTTTATATTATCTAATCCCCCGAAGAGATACATGAACTGAAATCCTACAAATGCTATCAAGAACATATTTATAATGGTTAAGAAAGTACCGGTAATAACAGGCTCTATGCAGCTGCCCAAATTTTTTACGGTTTTTTCTTTGTGTTTTTCATACTTTAAACCAAGCAGTGCAGCGCCAAGAAATACACCTGACGGAAGTCCTAAGAATAATTCTATAGTTATTCTGTCAAAGTCTAAACCTATAAAGTTCTTAAATGACCTTACCGAAGCAGCGAATACTGCATCTGCCTGAACAAATAATCCCATAAGGATTGCGGCAACAGGTATAGCCACGATTATGCCTATTAAGGCGTACAAGACGTTTTTTGTAGTAGCAGATTTCTTGTTCTTGAGTATTCCAAAAGAGTAGAAAGGCATTGGAAGATTAGTAAACGGCTTGGCGAATAGGTTCGAAATAACTTTGACAAGTGTGTCCGGCGAAAATAAGCTGTTTATCTGAAAATTGCCAAGAAGAATAAGCTGTATGCATATAATCCCAATTAACGTAAGCCATGTAATCCATCTGGTACTTGGATTGTAATGAATAAAGAAGCTTACTGCCATTAGCATTGCCGGTATGGTTAAAATTACAGCTGCCCTATTAAGGGGAGTATCATTCTCCCTGAAAAAGTAATAAATGCTGCAATAAAAGGCGGCGAGATATATTGGGGCAGCAATTCCCGGAGATTGGAAAAAAATTGTTTCTAAAAACAGTATACATAATATAATACTCAATAATGAGATTGTTAATCCTTTGGATGAGGTAACACGTGATTTAAATTCAAAATATTCGGGTTTTTTATTTCTTGGAACATAACTTGCATAATAAGGTGGGGGTAATGGAGTGGCTGAAGCTCCGGATATTTGATCATTGTTTTCCATTGTAAGACTCCTCTCAATAATTAAAAAATATATATTTATTCGTCTATTTCTACGGTTTTTTCTTCAGCTGGTACGTATTCAAGGATATCACCGGGCTGGCAGTTTAAAGCCTTGCATATCTCCTCAAGGGTTGAAAATCTAATGGCTTTAGCCTTGTTGGTCTTTAATATTGATAGGTTAGCAGTAGTTATACCTATTTTTTCAGCTAGTTCTGTTGAACTCATTTTTCTCTTTGCAAGCATTACATCAACATTTACTATAATCGGCATAGTGGTTCTCCTTATCTATATTGTCAAGTCGTTTTCTTGCTTATATTTAACTGCCTGATAGAACAACTCTGCGATAATAAATATGCAGGCAGCTAAAAATAAAAAGGTCAGTCCTACAAGAATAACGAATACCGACGGGATAAAGAATATGCCTATAATATACGCAAGTGCTACAGGTAAACACAGGTAGGATATATATTTAATTCGATTGGCCGTATCAAATGTAAAGGGGCTTTTTGAATTAATATTATGCAAAACCTTTTTTGCTTGAATTAATATTGTAAAAGCACATATACCGGATATTACTAAAAGTACCATCATGGAATAATATATTCTAGGCTCTACAGTTGTATTTTTTAGTAGAAGGTAATAGTTTAGTGTCCATGGCAAGCTGGCAATCAATATAACGCCAAAAACCTGAAACACTGTGCAGAGCACTTCCATAAGCTGACTTAAACCTCTTTTTCCAAGTATCTGATAACCCATAAATAATTCACACCTTTTTTATCTTAATATATTTATTGTACCGCTATCCAAATGTAATATACATCTATTGTTATCGTTTGTCAATAAAAAAGTATCAAGTATTAATAAATACTTTTCGATATTCAGTATTTTTCTCATATAAAAAAGAACCCGTGAAAATAATACGTTATTTTCACGGGTTCTTTTTTTATATATTTTGTTTAGAATTAATTATTTAGCCAAAACAGCCTTCGCCTTTGCAACAACATTTTCAGTTGTGAAGCCAAAGTGCTTGAACAGCTCATCTGCAGGGCCGGAAGCACCAAAGGTATCTATGGAAATTACTTCGCCCTTTAATCCAACATACTTATGCCATCCGAATGAGGAAGCTGCTTCAACTGCCACTCTGTTAGCGACAGATGATGGAAGTACGCTTTCCTTGTATTCAGCTGACTGTCTATCAAAGAGTTCCATTGAAGGCATACTTACAACTCTTGCATCAATACCTTCTGCTTGCAGTTGTTTGCCGGCTTCAAGAGTAATGTGAACTTCTGAGCCACAAGCTATCAAAATGATTTCAGGAGTTGCATTCTTTGAATCCAATAGAGTATAAGCACCCTTTAAAGCTACTTTTCCGTCGATGTCAAGAACAGGGAGGTTTTGTCTTGTTAATACCAGACAAGTAGGTGAAGATGGGTTTGTTACTGCTGTAAACCAACCTGCAGCTGTTTCATTTGCATCAGCAGGTCTGAAATCAATGAAGTTTGGTATACTTCTTATTGATGCCAACTGTTCGATTGGTTGGTGAGTAGGTCCGTCTTCTCCAACACCGATACTGTCATGAGTCATTACGTATGTTACAGGTGTCTTCATAAGTGCTGAGAGTCTCATAGCACCCTTTAAATAGTCAGTGAACACAAAGAAGGTCGCACAGTACAGTTTTAATCCGCCATATACAGCCATTGCATTTGCTATAGCTGCCATTCCGTGTTCTCTTACACCGAAGTGAAGGTTTCTGCCGCTGTAATCTTTAGCTGAGAAATCTCCTACACCCTTCATAGCAGTCTTGTTTGAAGGTGCAAGGTCAGCAGAACCTCCAACAAGATTAGGAATTCTTTGTGCCAGATAATTTATAAGATTTCCTGAAATAGCTCTGGTTGCATTTGCTTTAGGCTCAGCTTTCCAGAAGTTTTCATCGTTTAGAAGCATTTCTTCGTAGCTGTTATTATGCCACATTTCCCATTCCTTTGCGAGACCTGGGTATTCAGCAGCATATTTATTGAACATATCATTCCACTCATTTTCAGCTTTAATACCGGAATCAACGAGTTCTTTCATGTAAGCTGAAACTTCTTCATTTACGTTGAAGCAATCATCCTTGCACATTCCCAAGAATTCCTTAGTCTTTGCAAGTCCTTCTTCTCCAAGAGGTTCACCATGAACAGAAGAACTTCCTGCTTTTGGTGATCCATAACCGATTTGAGTATTTATGATAATAATTGTAGGTGCACTTGTGTCAGCTTTTGCCTTGGCAACTGCTGCACTGATGTCCTCAACACTGTTTCCGTCTTCAACTTTAAGTACTTGCCAACCATATGCGTCGAAACGTTTTGCAACATCTTCTGTGAAAGCTATGTCTGTATTTCCTTCTATAGTAATATTGTTGCTGTCATAAAGTAATATAAGCTTGCCCAGTTTCAAGGTACCTGCAAGTGAAGCTGCTTCGCTTGCAACACCTTCCATGAGACAGCCGTCTCCTGATAATGCAAAAGTATAGTTATCAACTATTTTGTAGCCGTCCTTGTTGAATTTGGCAGCCATAAATTCTTCAGCCATTGCCATACCAACCGCATTGGCAACACCTTGACCAAGAGGTCCAGTTGTAATTTCAACGCCCGGTGTATGTCCGTATTCAGGATGTCCCGGAGTTTTACTGTTAAATTGTCTGAAGTTCTTCAAATCTTCCATTGAAACATCATAACCGAACACATGCAGCATTGAATACAGCATTGCTGAACCATGACCTGCTGAGAGTACGAATCTGTCTCTATTTGGCCATTGTGGGTTTTTGGGATTATGTTTCATATGTTTTGCCCAAACAGTATAGGCTATAGGTGCTGCACCCAGTGGCAAACCCGGATGTCCTGAAGATGCTTTTTGAACTGCTTCTGCAGCCAACACCCTTATAGTGTTAATAGAAGCTGTGTCTATCTTGCTCATTATTAGTCCTCCCCAATATAATTATTACATTAAACATATTAACACAAAAATATATAAAAATAAGTATCTATTACAAAAAATTATAGTTATATAATAAAAAACTTCAAAAATTAATCCTGAATTTCTCAACAGATATAACTAAGTGTTTGCATATGAATAGTGATTCATACCATATATTCTTAAAAATATTATCTTTTCGAAGGGAAAGGTGTATAATAGTTAATACTAAAATTAACTGCAATATAATTGGAATATGAGGAAATATAATGGAAGAGTTTATTGGAAAGCACAGAGGAAATTGTGAGAATAGCTTGGGCTGCTGCGGGTATTGCTGTACTAAAATAGAGAATTTTTCTGTAACGATAGGGAGAACGCAAATATTGCAGGATGTAAACCTTCACTTACATTGTGGGGAGTTGACTGCCATAATAGGCCCTAACGGGGCAGGAAAGAGTACTTTACTTAAATCCATACTCGGAGAAATTAAGCATGAGGGTAATATTGTGTTTGCAGGAGCTAGTGGGGAGGCTGGCGGGAGGCCTGTTGTTGGCTACGTACCTCAGCAATTGGAATTCGATACTTCCGCACCTCTTAGCGTAAGAAACCTGTTTGTATCATGTATGAGCAGAAAACCTGCATGGCAGGGTGTTTCAAAAAAACTGGACAAAAGGATTATAGATTGTCTGGACAGAGTTCAGGCAGATAAACTTATAGATAAACGATTGGGAGCTTTGTCCGGTGGAGAGCTGCAAAGAGTATTACTGGCGCTGGCACTTGAGCCAATGCCACAGCTTTTACTTCTGGACGAGCCGGTGTCAGGGGTTGACAGGAAGGGTCTTGAAGTTTTCTATGAGATTGTGTCTAAAATAAGGAAAGAGTATGATCTGACTATAATACTTGTATCCCATGATCTTGATTTGGTAAGGAAACATGCAGACAGAGTGGTTTTGTTAAATAGGACGGTAATACTCAATGGAAATCCGGAAGAAGTTTACACTGATAAACGGATGCATGAAACCTTCGGTTTGACCGGTTTTTTGGGAAATGAAACGGACGAGAACGGAGGCGGGAAATAATGGTGCAGATATATAAAATACTTGATATTTTGTTCCCGTTCAGTTGGCTCGATTATGAATTTATGAAAAATGCCTTCCTGGCTATTTTGCTGATTGCTCCGGTATTCGGTATTCTGGGAACAATAATTGTAAACAACCGTATGGCATTTTTCTCTGATGCTTTGGGGCATGGTGCGTTTACCGGTATTGCAATAGGTACGGCAATAGGTATTTTTCAGCCTATGTGGTCTGCGATAGTGTTTTCTATTGCTTTTTCTGTACTGATTACAATTGTTAAGAATAAAACAAAGACATCTACAGATACAGTTATCGGGGTATTTTCTTCTGCTGCAATAGCCTTGGGCGTTGTACTAATGTATTCAAAAGGCAGCAGTAAATACTCTTCTGTTCTGGTAGGAGATCTTTTAAGCATAAGTGCCGGAGAGGTAGGGCTATTGCTCATTATAGCCATTATAATAATCGTACTTTGGTTAATGTTTTACAATAAAATACTTTTGGTAAGCTTGAATCAATCACTGGCAAAAAGCCGTGGAATAAATACCATGGCGGTTGAACTGGCTTTCACATCTGCTATAGCGGTGGTGGTAACAGTCAGCATACAGTGGATCGGACTTTTGATAATTAATTCACTTCTGGTTCTTCCTGCTGCTGCTGCAAGAAACGTATCATCAAACGCCCGGCAGTACAATATCATTGCACTACTGATTTCCTTTGTTTCAGGTATTGGTGGCCTTATCATGTCATACTATCTGGATACTGCAACGGGAGCAACAATAGTTATTATTGCAGCGGTTATATATTTTATAACACTTGGATTAAGAAAAAGGTTTATTTAATAAGAAGGGGCTGTTTTAACACCTGTACTCCCGTATAAAATTATATCAATGATTGCTTCTAAGATATTTGCAAGAGTTTATAACGGCTCATCATAGGATATTTTACCGTCGCTCACATTCATCATCCATGATTCATTGTGTCGCTAATACCTACATCGTGTAGATATTACGGTAAAATATCCATGTTCGCCGACAAATATCTGCAAATATCTTTAACCAAGCCTCCATTGATACAATTTATACTAACGTACAGGTTTGCAACAGCCCCATTCTATTTTATTAACCCATTACTACTACTATTTCATTAGTATCTTTAAGTTCATTTATGCTGATATAACAGCCATCAATATGTTTTCCGTTAACGGTAACGTATTGTACTCCTTTTTCCACTCCCTGACTGTTATCGACAGTTATATTGAGAACATTATTTCTGAATACCTTGGTCATTTTAAAGTTCTTCCAGCTTGAAGGGATACATGGACTTATTTTTATACCGTCGTACTCAGGCTGTAGCCCCAGAATTCCGTATACCATTGAAACCATAACGGTTGAAGCTGTACCTGTCAGCCAGTGAACATGTGAACGTCCGTGGTTTTGGGTATCAATTCCTTCTGTAGCCTGCCCATGGATATATGGCTCCAGTTTTCTTTTTTCGGCATTGTCGTTCATGGCAGCGGGATTTATTTCGGTAAAATATTCATAGGCCCTGTTACCATTTCCTATTATTGTTTCAGCTAGTATCAACCAGCCTTGGGGCTGTGAGAATATTCCCGCATTTTCCTTGGTTCCGGCATTAAAAAGTGACATTCTTGCAACAGGAAGACCATATTCCCTGAAAGCCGGGTAAAACAACATTGCACCATATTTAGTATTCAAATTGTCATATACCTTATCAAGAACGGTATTGGCCATTTCTCCTTCAGCGGCACCGCTTATAACGGACCAGACCTGAGGATTAAGCCACAGACTTGCCTCGGAATTGTTTTTCGATCCAATAATATATCCGTCCTCAGTGAAGCCACGGACATATTGATCCCCTTCCCATGCGGATTTTTGGATATTTCCACTTAATTCTTCAAGACAGTCTTTTGCCCATGCAATATCATCTGAAGCATCCTTTTTAACTGCAAATTCTTCAAAAATTTTAAGGGCATAGTACAGCTGGAATGCCACGAAGAGAGATTCTCCTTTTGAGCCAAGTCTAAGGCAATCGTTCCAGTCAGCAAATAACCCTGCCGGTAGGCCATGGCTGCCCTGTCTGTCCAAGTTAAACTGTATTGCTTGTTTAAGGTGGGTGTAAACAGATGCTTCGCCCTTGTCAGCGTAAGGGATTGTTTGATCTATAAAGCCCCAGTCACCGCTTTCCTTAATATATGTAATAACAGTTGGGAAGAGCCAAAGTGCATCATCTGCCCTGTAGAAGGATTGTCTCGTTTCTTTTGCATATTGTGATTCATCAGGAGTAGTTTCCTTTCCGGGCTTATGGTCGAATTTCACAAGAGGCAGGCCGCCGCCGTTGGAAACCTGTCCCGAAAGCATAAGCCAAAGTCTTTCTCGTGCAGCATTATGGTCCAAGTGGATTATACCCTGTATATCCTGTACCGTGTCACGGTATCCTAACCCGTTTCTCAGACCGCAGTATTGGAAAGAGGCTGCTCTGGACCAGAAAAATGTTATAAAGCACTGGTATGCATTCCATACGTTTGCCATATTATTAAAATTATCATCCGGGGTTTCCACCTGAAGATTGCCTAGCCTTGAATGCCAGAAGGTTTTCAGTTGTGAAAGTTCAAGGGACACAACCTTGCTGAAACCGAAAGAATCTTCACAAGAGCATATGTTAGTCTTTTCAACGGCATCATATTTTGAAATAATATTTCTTGCAAAGTCTTCATTTCCTGCCCCAAGGAGGAAAGTCATTTCAGCTTCCTCACCGGGATTTAATTCTATATCTGTCTGGACAGCCCCAAAGGAATTTCCGTTATAGGCAACGGTATTTGAACACTTTCCTGATTCTACGGCAACAGGATTGCCATAATTTCTATAGTTACCTATAAAAATATCTCTTTCGCCGTCAAAAGCAGAAACAGACTGACCTGCCAGACCGAAAAACCTGTATATAGGGTCGCCCTTTTTATTGGAAGTTCCTTCAACATCTGCTGATGCCTCGCTTCCATTTTCGTTAATTACCTGGAGTATGTGATTATCTTTAAAATATGTTTTACTTATAAATTGTGAATATTGAAGATTCACAGTGTCATTTTCATAGTGGTCATGGTTTGTGAATTCCGCCATGCCATATATAGATAAGCTCCGTTTGTTTACGCCATTATTCTTTATTCTGAAATTCCATACTTCATAGTTTTTATCAAGAGGAACATAATAAAGGGTACGGCTTTCTATATCCTTGTAGGAGGATGAAATAATAGTATAGGCAGTTCCATGTCTGCACTCACTCTTATAGCTGTCAATTGATTTACAAACCGGCTGCCACGAGCCTGACCAGTAATCCCCGTCTGCATTGTCTCGTATATAAATAAATCTACCGGGTTGATCGTTGGACATGGAATTTAATCTGAAACGAATTATTCTCCCGGCTGCACCGGATTTTACAAAACTATAGCCCGTTGCATTGTTGGATATAATTGCACCGTAGTCTACAGACCCAAGATAATTACACCAGGGGGCAGGAGTATCCGGGCGGGTAATAACATACTCCTTGTTAACTGGATTAAAATGACCAAAATTCATTTAAAGCACCTCCGAAAACCAAATTCAGAGATAATAATATCATAAATCTTAAAATAAATGTCAACAATTCAAAACATTAGAAAAATAATTATTAACGGATAAAGGAAGGTGCTTTAAATAAATATAGTTGTAGACATTTCCGGTGCTTCAGGAGCCATACATGGAATCAGACTACTTGAGGTACTCAAGAGTGTACCCCAAGTATGAGCAAATATGCCGTTGAGAATATAGGGCTCGAAACGGACTACGGTATTGAGCAGGTGTTGGGTTTGCAAATTTCACATATGATAAAGATAGTCTGGCGGCGAGAATATCCAGCGGCTCATATATTACCGATGCAATGGTAATTCCTTGATGATATACTGAATCACCAGGCTATGAAAATATGTGATTGCTTAGGTATTGTCAACGATATAGGACGCAGATGGGAGTAATTTATCTGGAAGCCCTATTAAAGTACTACAGCTGTTCTACTTTATAGCCTTTTTCCTTAAGCATATTGATAACACCATTCTTTCCTGCCAGCATCGAAATGTCAGCTACGGCAAAATATTTACCACCGGATTTTAAATTTTTAATAATGCATTCATAGGTTTTTTGGGTTACTGTTGTTCGAAAGGCCTTGTCAAATGAATATAGCTCGCTAAGGCCCTCGATGTTACCTTCTTTCCATAACGCCGTTGCATTTTTTACAGTTTCAGACTCCTTTTCTACAACGTTAATTGTATTCTCAAGTAGTGAACCTTGAAGAGAGTATGACATTGAGCTAAGCCTGCTTAGCTGTAAATCAGGAGATTCAATTTCAACTATTGACTTTCCGTCTTTCTTTGCCTTTGCTACAAAATATGAGGAAACAGGGTTTTGTAAAAAATTTTGTGAGTTGCTAATTGCAAGACTAGAAATTAGGTTTTCTATTACCCAGGGCATAAAATTCTTGTAAGCAGCAAGTGATTTCTTATTTTGAGTATACTTTTTTATAAGGTTGTCTGCTTTGGTATACTGTTCCTTTGTTAACACCTTATCTATGGTTGTTTTTGATAGCAGCCCATATTTTAATAGGGCTGTTACGGTTTGGTCCTGTGTAGTTTTTGTCATATCAGTTTCTACAATTATTTTTGAACATTCACTGTATACCTTTTCGAGTTGTGCATTTAAAGGGAATATGCTTTTGTCTGTAATTGATAATGATCCCACAAGGTATGTAATATTTCTTTCCGAGGTATCATTTTGATTTGTAACTTTCCACATGCTTATATGGTTATTCTCGGCAGGAAGGGCTTCAGTAGAAGCTGAAGATGCCAAAGTAAGGCATATAATAAGTATTAAGGTAATAAAGGGTAGTAATCTTCTCATTGAAAACCTCCGGATTATATTAATTTATTAAATACTACTAACTATATTAAGATATAAGTAGATTAATGTTGATATATTACAATTATTTTAATATTATAGTAATATATACCAAACACTGGGGTGATTAATTGAACTTTAAAAGACTGGAAAGAATACTTCTGACCTCTTTATTAATATTATCACTATGCTGCTGCAGTAATACTACACCTAATACACATAAGGCTCCAAACAACACTCATATTTCCACAGACAGCGGAAATAATTCAGGAGTAATGGCAATATACGACAAAGAAAAATCAATCAAGGAAAATATAATTGCATATATAAAAAAGATGACACTGGAGGAAAAAGTAGGTCAGATGATTATGGCGGAAAAGGACTTTATTACCGCTCAGGATGTTAAAACCTACTCAATAGGGTCTGTTTTTGCCCAAGGGGGTTCAGCTCCGGAAGAAAATAACCCGGATGGTTGGAGAAAAATGATATGTACATATAAAAATGCGGCTAAAGAGTCAAGGTTATCGATACCTCTCTTATTTGCCGTAGATGCCGTTCATGGTAACAACAACATGAAGGATACCGTTATATATCCTCACAATATTGCCTTGGGAGCTACTCGTAACGGGAAACTTGCAAGGGAAATTGGAGCAGCCGTGGCAGATGAATTAAATTCAATAGGCGTTGATTGGACATTTTCCCCGTGTGTTGCAGTAAGCAACGATATAAGATGGGGGAGGGATTATGAGTGTTTCAGTGAGACCTCAGATCTTGTGACTATGATGTCAACTCCTTTTATAACAGCTCTTCAGGAAAAGGGCATAATTGCATGTGCAAAGCATTACGTGGCAGACGGAGCAGTTGAATTTGGCTCAGGCATGAATGGACTGCTTGATCGTGGAAATACCAATATCAGCACAGAGGAACTTAAAGATAAATATATATCTGTATATAAAGATGCAGTTAAAGCCGGCGTTAAATCAATTATGGTCTCATACAGCAGTGTAAAGGGTAGGAAAAATCACTCTGAAAGAGACCTTATAGAATACAAACTTAAGCAGGATATTGGCTTTCAGGGAGTAGTAATCAGTGACTATGAGGGTGTTGAATATCTGGATGGCAACAGCCTTTATGTAAAAATAGCAAATGCTGTGAATGCCGGAATAGACGTATTAATGGAAGGGAAACGGTGGAAGGAGTCCTATAAATGTTTACTGGAGGCAGCAAGTGAGAAGCGGCAGGATATAAATATGGATAGGATAGATGAAGCAGTTTTCAGGATACTAAGAGTAAAAATGGAGTCAGACAAATTTGACGAAAAAGGTGATAGGACAAATAAAGATTATGATATCAGGCAGAATTCCAATATTCAAATTGCGGAACAGGCTGTGAAGGAATCATTGGTTCTTCTGAAAAATAAAAAGAACATACTTCCTCTCAAAAAATCAGCAAAAGTTGCAGTTGTTGGACCAGCCTCAAATAATATAGGTGTACAATGCGGCGGTTGGACAAAGACATGGCAAGGTGGATTGGATGTCGGAGATAAGAGATGGATGGGCGGTACAACTATTCTGGATGGATTTAAGGAAATGGCAGATGAAGGAAGAGGTGTTATAATCACCGATCCTGCAAAAATAAAGGATGCGGATGTGGTTGTCGCAGTTTTAGGAGAACACCCTTATGCTGAAGGAAGAGGCGATGAAAAAACGCTGGGATTAAGCGAAGGGCTGGCTTTTAGTGAAAATGCCCATACACTGAAAATTGCATATGAATCAAAGAAACCCGTAGTTGTCATTATTGTATCGGGGAGACCGAGGATAATCACAAGTGAGATTAATAAATGGGATGCCCTGGTTGAGGCATGGTTACCCGGCACAGAAGGAGGGGCGGTTGCACCGGTTATTTACGGAGATAACTGCAATTTCAAAGGACGACTACCTGTGAGTTGGCCTAAATCAGCTGAACAACTTCCCATTACAATTGAAAAGTTGGATAACAATGAAGAATATGATGCTCTTTTTCAATACGGATTTAGTTTAAAATATTCAAATTAACCCACTTTTCCACACTTATGTGAACTATCAAATTTAAATTATGCACAGATTTATGCACATTATCCACATATATAATGCAATATTAAAAAGTATGTAAAAAACGTGGGAAATCCTTGGTCCCCATGAGGTTTTATAATTATTCACAGTTTTTTGTAAACAGTATCACATATCCACATGTTATAATTAACAAGTAATTCAGAAGTTATCAACAGCTTTTAGAGTATTTTGTTGAAAAAATAAAAAGCGAGGAATTTTCTCTCGCTTTTTACAATATAATATAACGTTATAATTCTTCTTCGTCAGTTTCTTCATCATCAAGAATATCATCTTCAGCTATAAGTTTCTTGTCATTGTCATCCAAACGTTCCAGATAGTCATCAATAAGATATGAAGCATCATTTTTTGTCATGGTTTCAAAGTTCATATCACTGATATCTTCATTTAACTGCTCTGCCAACTCTTTGATATACTCAATTTGCTGAGTTGTAGCCAATTCTACCATAGATTTAACATGTTGGTCACATTTTTTGTTTGTGCAATTCCCGCTAATCTTCAAAGAGCCGCATTTATTACAAAATTCCATACCAATATCACCCCGCAATTATTGCATTAGCAAATTAAAATTAATTGGCATATGATGCCCATGTGACACTGTCACAATATGATGTTAATATTATAATACGTGCTAATTATTTTAATGTAAATATGTAATTCCTAATATTTTATATTTTTGATAACATATATCATAATAGCTATAACAAATAATTGCAATCATTTCCTGATTTTTGGTGTGATAGTCTCCGGATAGCCTTATTTCAGGGCTATCTGGGATAACAGTCTGCCGGCAGATTTGTACAATAATAAGGCGATAACTGAGTTAATACCTGCTTTCATTAAATTAAAAGGAAGCAGAGCCGGAACAATCATTTTAATTACAGCATCAACCGGAGTTCCTGCAAACAAAGGATAAAAGATCATGTTCATGGGTATCATCAGTGCAGTCATTGCAAGACTTCCTAGAATTAAACCGATAACAGCACTTTTAAGAGTTTTTTTCTTTAAATAAACTATAGAAGCGGTACTTACCAGAGCTGACGTAGCAACAATATGCATAACGCAGCCTATCCATCCGCCGCCGGTATTAACTGCCAGTGTTTGAACAAGAGCTGTTACAATAGTAAGGATAACGCCTTCAACAGGCCCAAAGATAAATCCTCCTATAATAATGGCTACGTCTGCCGCATCGTACACAAGGAACGGTGCACCGGGAAATGGAAATTTCAGAGGAGATATTATAAGAATTACCGAAATTGCTACCAATACACCCATTGTTGTCATTTTTCTGATTCTACTGCTATTCATTGAGATTTGCCCCCTTATGGTAATGTAAATAAAAGTAAATTAAAAAGCCCTGCGAATAATAATCCACAGAGCTTAACCAAATAACAAATTAGTGTTGTTTAATGTTCTTCTTTCATCCAGACTGTACTGTCGGCCATGGAATCACACCATGTCTGCAAAACGCTCGCGGGCTAATACAAAATAGTACATTACCGCCGGTAGGGAATCACACCCTGCCCTGAAGATATTATGAAGTTTTTAATCATAGCTATGTTAAAACTATAACATAAAATACAAGGATAATCAATGCATTGGATTAAAAGGGTATAAATGGAAACATTTGTTGCGATAAAATTAAAATATGTGGTAAAATATATTTGAATAAAGTACATATGGAGGAAATCTATGAAAGTACGAAAGGCGATAATACCTGCTGCCGGTCTTGGAACCAGATTTTTACCTGCAACCAAGGCACAACCTAAGGAAATGATACCTATAGTCGACAAACCTACTATACAATACATTGTTGAAGAAGCAGTTGCTGCGGGGATAGAGGATATACTTATTATCTCCGGAAGAAATAAAAGAGCAATTGAAGACCATTTTGATAAATCTTACGAATTGGAAGAGGAGCTCCATAGAAAAGGAAAACAGGAGCTGTTGAGTGTTGTACAGGAGATTTCAAATATTGCAAATATACACTACATAAGACAGAAGGAAGCAAAAGGCCTCGGACATGCTATTTATTGTGCTAAATCGTTTATCGGCAATGAGCCTTTTGCTGTCATGCTGGGTGACGATATAGTGGATTCTCCGGTACCATGTATTAAGCAGTTGATGGATGTATATAACGAATACCAGACTACTATCCTGGGAGTTCAAAAAGTACCCCTTCAGGATGTAACAAAATATGGTGTTATCGGTGGAACACAGATAGATGAAAGAGTATATAAGGTAAAAGGATTGGTTGAGAAACCGGAGGTTGAGCAGGCACCATCAAATATAGCTATACTGGGTAGGTATATTATTTCTCCCAGAATTTTTGAGTTCCTTCAAACTGCTACACCGGGTAAGAATGGTGAAATTTGGCTCACAGACGCATTGCAGAATTTGATGGAGCAGGAAGCAATGTATGCTTTTGATTTTGAAGGCGACAGGTATGATGTAGGCGACAGAATAGGATTTTTAAAGGCTACGGTAGAATTTGCTCTAAAAAGAGATGAATTAAAGGATGATTTTACAGCTTTCTTGAAACACAAAATGGATCAGCTTCCTGAATAACAATGTATTATCAAAAAAAGAGAAAATAAAAACCGGAAACATTAAAGCGTTTAGCTTTTGTTGCTTCCGGTTTTATTTTTATGTCTTAATTAAATGATTTGAACTGGTATGTTACCGATGTTCCCTTAACTTTTACAACGGCATACTTTGCAGCGCCCTTGTTGCTGTCACTGAAGCCATAGGAATCAAAGCCTGCGGTGACTACATATTTAACACCTTTGTCCATATAACTTGAATTGGAATTTCCTTTATAGAATACCCATACATTCTTTCCTGTTTTCTTTTTAAAATCTGTAAGTGTGTCTTTTAGAAGCTGTCCTTCTTTTGTATCATTAAATTTCAAAGGATCTTCCTTGAGAAATACAAATACGTTTTTGCCGTTAAAGGAATCGAGTTGATTAATAAACCATAACCACTCATTTGTGTTTGTTACACGTAAGCCGCCTTTGGCAGTATTCAGTTGAATAAGTCGGTTACCGTTAATATCCAATGACTTATAGCTTGCTGTGGTACTCAACTGTGGAACCTTTATACTGCTTCTTGTAAGCCCGTCATTTGAGCCAACCAGTACAGAGACATCTACAGAACTGCTTACTCGTCCTGCCAATTTGTTAAGCATATCAACCTGTGTCTTGTTGGATGAAGTATATGCTGTTGACTGACCAAATACTGAAAAGGTCATTGAATCGGCGCCTAATACAGAACTATCCTTATAATTATCATCTTTTGGTACCGTTGTTTTTGGAACCTTTGACATATCAACATCAGGATAGCCTGTGTAAACCATTGTCAAGTTATCAAAATAAACTGTTCCTGAAGACTTTCCATTTTTAGGCTGGACAGCAAATACATTTGTTACTTTTTTAGGTGTGTTCAAATCATCCAGAGATACTTCAAGGTACTTCCATCCTGTCCAGGTGATTCCTTTTGCAAAATACTCACTACTGTAGTTTCCTTTAGAATCGTGGACAGTAGCCCCTATCCAAATTGGTTTTTTGGCTGAACTGTAAACCCACATACCAAGTTTTGAGGTGGTGGATTCCAATGTATAGCCTCCATTTGGCAGATTCAGATATGCTGTTTTGTTTACACTTAAGTCAGTGGAAAAATCATATGTGATTTTTGCGGAGTATTTTGCTGACTTATATACGTTAGATGCTAAACTATAAGATGCCTTAGCCGATTTTGGCGAGGTTGTCAGTTTTATTCCTGTTGAATTAAAGTCTTGAATAATTTTAGTTAAACCCGACATACGAATAGATACTGGACATGAAACAACTGCTGAACCTACAGTAGCAGCTACATAGCCTGTTCCTCCGCTTTTACTTGCAGTAAATACGTTTGATGAGGAAACTTTACCTACATTTCCGCCTGTGCTCCATTTAATGTTTGCAGGGGGAATACTTGCGGTATACCCGTTTTTATCCCATCCTTTAACGGAAAATGTAACCGAACTTCCGGGATTAATGTTAAGTGTGTCATGATTGAGTTCAAGTCTGGTTGGTGACTCTAATACAGTAATAGGACATGTTCCTACTACATGGTCACCTATTTTTGCTGTAACCACGGCTTCTCCTGCTGTGGTAGGATATAGTACATTGCTTTTAAAAGTACCCTTCACGCCCGATACAGACCATTTTATATCATTTGTATTAATGTTAACAGGATTCATGTACTTATCCATGCCCCTTGCTGTAAAAGCTCTGGAGGTGTTAACAAATACTTGATCCTCATATGAGGTTACGTAAAGAGAATCCACAGGCCCTTGGGGTGCTACCGAGAAAATTCCCAGAGATGCGCCTACTCCTCTTTGTGAACCGTCTGAAGGCCTATTTTGAACGCTTAAGCCTGTTGTGCCCTGTTCTCTGGATACCAGTGTAGTCGAGCCGCCTCCGTCCAGATTCAATGCATTAGCACAGCCAAGTTCGTGCATATACGATGCAAGCTCTGCTTGTGTCATTCCTATACTGGCACTGGATTTTCCGTCAACAGCTGCAATAATCAGGGTTTTCCCATCTTTTGATGTTCCTATTGCGGTTCTTGGCGCCCTTGTACTCGGTGACACCGGATTGTGAGAGAAAGAGGTTAAAACTTTATCATCCTTTACAAGCATTGCTCCGCCTGTAAGGGCCATTGTCATTTTACTTGTATCAACGTTCATGGTGATACTGTATTCAACCGGATCACCAACCTTGAAATTGTCTTTTAAATATTGAATATGACTTCCTGCACCTAACACGACAAAACCACTTTTTGGCATATCAATACCGGGTTTGTTTTCATTAAACTCTTTTACTATACCGTCCTCAACTACCATCTCAATCCATTCAGGATATTTAGTTGTGGCACCGGGAGTTTTAGCACCCCATTTTGCATCTATTATAGACATTCCGTTAAAATTACCGTTGTATCTGTTATATGATGCGGCAACTTTCCTTTCACCCTTTGGAGTGATAAGTTCAACTTTGGTATTCCAGTATGTGAATAGTGCTTCGTTCACATCGTTAAGGGAAAAGGTTCCGGTGTCCTTACTGTCTCTGGTAGCTGCCAAATCAACTTCTCCAGAAGAAACAACAGGACCGTAGGTATAACTTTTCCCGCTTCCACTGGGTCCGAAATCAAAAAAGCTGCCATTTACTGCAGCAATAGCTCCGCTGTTTTTTGCCAGATTCAAAACAGTTGAAGAACCCACCACTGATTTTTTATTTACCAGCGTGTCTACCTTTACGTTTTTATCAGACAAATCTACTCTGAGAACATATGACTTAATCCACCCGCTTGTAGTAAAGCGGTCATAGCTTTCCAAAGTCACACCCGAAGTAACTGTCTGCTTTTCAACAGTTTGACTTATAAGCTGTTGTGCTCCGAATACATTGCTGAAAGATGTCAGCAGTAAAGTTAAGATAACTAAAAGTGCAAGACTTCTACGTATGTATTTATTCATTTTTCTGTTATGTACCCCCAATATTATGTTGATTTACCCCGCTGTGAAATTAAATGGCTATACCCAGGTTCTATTGCAACAACTTTACGGGGTATTGTGTTATTCGTGCCATCCGTCGATTTCCGCACGTTTTATTGCTCCAAAAAGGTTACTTTTAATTTCTCTGTTATCCTTTTGGAGTTCTAGAATTAAATCCTTAATATACTGACGTTTCGTTTTACCATCTACATGACATGGACTTTTTACAATTGGAAAACTCTCTGACTTTACAACTGATTTTATTTGCTTTTCTTCAGTATAAATAAGAGGACGAATAAGGAATAAATCCTTCCTGTCAAGATAAGTCACAGGAGAAAAAGTATGTATTCTTCCTTCATAGAAGGTACTGAGCAACAGAGTTTCAACAGCATCGTCCCTATGATGGCCCAGAGCAACCTTATTGCAGCCAAGCATTTTTGCTTTATTATGGAGAGCTCCTCTTCTAAGATTTGCACACATAGAACAAGGGTTCTTTTCATTTCTTACTTCAAAAATTATCTTGCCAATGAGAGTTTCTTCAATAGTATAATTAACACCTATTTGTTTGCAATATTCGACGACCGGAGTGAAATCGGCATTTCCTATACCCATTGTAAGACTGATTGCCTCAAGTTCAAACTTTTTGGGATAGAAATTCTGAAGCTGTCTTAGTGCAGTAAGAAGGGTCATGCTATCTTTTCCGCCGCTTACGCCAACTGCAATTCTGTCTCCATCTTCAATCATGTTATAGTCCTGAACTGCCCGTCTGACTTGCCCTAAAATACGCTGTATAGACACCACATCCTTTTTCCTTAGTTTTACTACATTATAAAAAAACTACCATGACGTATCAAGAGATATTACATTTCAATTATGTTACATATTGGATATATTGTTCTTGTGAACTGTGAAAATGCTGAAAACACTCATGTGCATGAAAATATAAAATTATTCTGACAAAACAGGTAATAAAACGGTGTAAAATTGAGCATAATAGAGAATCAGAAGGGTAAATGCTGAAATATGCTCAATGTACGAATTGATTATATTTTGGGGCTATAGTAAAATACTTTTGCACTCGAGAAAACAACGAGTGTGTAAATAACGGGGTGTAGCGCAATTGGCAGCGCGCTTGGTTTGGGACCAAGATGCTGGAGGTTCAAGTCCTCTCACTCCGACCAATAAAATCCTCGACAGGGAACTGCGGGGATTTTTTGCGTAAAAAAATAAGGACTTGAACCTGAGAAGGCACAAAGCGTAAAGAATATGCAGAGTAAAAGCCAGCGTCTTAAGGCGCTGGCCGGTAGAAACAATTCTGCATACATTTATATTTTATAATCCTTGAGTCTGATCTCCGCAGACTATTTCATCACACTCATCACTCAATTTACCGGGAGTACCTTCGAATGCATTGATATACATCTGCTTTATTTCACAAATCAGAGGATATCTGGGATTGGCGCCTGTACATTGGTCATCAAATGCAGATTCGCACATTTCATCCAGGGTTTCATAGAATTTTTCTCTTGGGACACCGGCTTCACTTATAGTCTTGGGTATATTGACCTTGTTCTTCAAGTCCTCGATGGCCTGCAGTAGAAGATTAATTTTTTCTTCTACGCTGTTACCACCCAGTTTCAGTGAATCAGCGATTTCTGCATATCTCTCTTTTGCATTTGGATATTTGTATTGTGCAAATGCTGCTTGTTTTCTTGGATTATCAACTGCATTAAATCGGATTACTTCTCCAATTAGTATACCGTTTGCAACACCGTGAGGCACATGATGCATTGCTCCAAGTTTATGAGCCATTGAATGACATATTCCCAGGAATGCGTTTGCAAAAGCCATGCCTGCTATCGTTGAGGCATGAGCCATTTTTTCTCTGGCCTCAATATTATTGGCACCCTCATTATAGGCTAGAGGGAGGTAAGTGAAAATCAGCTTAATAGCTTCCAAAGCTAATCCATTTGTAAACTCGGTTGCAAGGATGGATACATAAGCTTCAATGGCGTGGGTTAATGCATCGATACCGGAAGCAGCAGTAAGGCCTTTGGGCATATTGACCATAAGTTCTGCATCAATGATGGCAATATTGGGAGTTAATTCGTAGTCAGCCAATGGATATTTGATGCCTGTCTGGTCATCTGTAATAACAGCAAAAGGAGTAACTTCAGAGCCTGTACCTGCTGAGGTTGGAACGGAAATCATCAGAGCTTTTCTACCCATTTCAGGGAAGGTGTACACTCTCTTTCTTATATCCATAAATCTCAGGGCCAGATCTTCAAACTTGACTTCAGGATGTTCATAAAGCACCCACATGATTTTAGCAGCATCCATTGGTGAACCGCCGCCAACTGCAATAATAACATCGGGTTTGAAGCTTTCCATTTCATCGGCACCCTTTTTTGCTGCTGAAAGGGTTGGATCCGGTTCCACATCAGAAAATATCTTGTAGCTTATTTCAAGCTCATCAAGCAAACTTGTGACCTTATTGGTGTAGCCTAATTGGAACAGAACCTTATCGGTTACTATGAAGGCCTTTTTTTTATCCATACTGGATAATTCTCTAAGTGCAACGCCCAGGCTGCCGAATTTGTAGTAAATTTTCCTCGGGACTCTAAACCAGAGCATATTCTCTCTCCTTTCGGCAACTGTTTTCATATTTAGCAGGTTGCGTACTCCTACATTATCTGATACAGAGTTACCTCCCCAGGTACCGCAACCAAGGGTAAGGGATGGTGGTAGCTTGAAGTTGAAAATGTCACCGATGGCACCATGGGAGGCAGGCATATTGATAATGGTTCGTCCTGTTTTCATGGTAGACCCGAATTGGTCTATTCGTGCTCTGGATTTAATTTCATCGGTATAAAGCACAGATGTGTGTCCGAATCCCCCAAGCTCGATAAGCCTGACTGCTTTTTTTAGTGCATCTTCAAAGGTGCTTACTCTATACATTGCGAGAATGGGAGAAAGCTTTTCATGAGAAAAAGGTTCATCTTTTTCAACGGATTCCACTTCGCCAATAAGAACTTTAGCATCTTTTGCTACTTTTATCCCGGCCATTTCAGCTATCTTGCAGGCACTTTGTCCAACAATACCTGCGTTCAACGCACCGTTTGAAAGAATGATATTTCTTACCTTGTCAGTTTCTTCATCAGCAAGGACATGAGCGCCTCGTGCAATGAATTCTTTCTTTACTGCGTCATAAACCTGATCCATAATGATTACTGCTTGTTCAGAAGCGCAGATTACTCCGTTGTCGAAGGTTTTTGACAATAGGATCGAGCTTACTGCCATCATTAAATCGGCTGTCTCATCAATGATGACGGGAGTATTCCCCGGGCCTACACCAATGGCAGGTCGGCCGGATGAATACGCCGCCTTTACCATACCAGGTCCACCTGTTGCAAGAATCAAGTCTGATTCCCTCATAAGAAGCTGAGAAAGTTCAACGGAAGGTTCATCAATCCATCCTATGATTCCTTCCGGGGCACCTGCCTTAACGGCGGCATCCAGTATAATCTTTGCTGCGGCTACGGTGCACTTCTTCGCCCTGGGGTGGGGGGCAAAAATAATACCATTCCTAGTCTTTAGAGCGAGCAAAGCCTTGAATATTGCTGTTGAAGTTGGATTCGTTGTCGGAATGATAGCGGCAATTACGCCAACAGGTTCTGCAACTCGTGCAACTCCGAAGGATTCATCCCTTTCAATCACACCACAAGTTTTTTCATCCTTATATTTATTGTAGATGTATTCTGAGGCAAAGTGATTTTTAATCACCTTGTCTTCCACGATGCCCATTCGAGTCTCCTTAACAGCCATTTTGGCAAGGATGATCCTAGCATTGTTTGCAGCCATAGCAGCTTGCCTGAATATTTCATCAGTCTGTGCCTGACTAAAGGTAGCAAATACTTTTTGTGCAGCTCTTATATCAGTGAGTTTCTGTAATAATTCATCAGAATTTGATATCGCCATATACACCATCTCCCTTTTTTGTGATAAAAACACTAATAGTATGCGTGTCTTTTGACAACCTTATCCATATAAAAAGGAATTAAAAAGCACTCTGAACAGTAAAAACCCCCGACAAAATTTCTGTCGAGGGCTTGTAATACTTAGTTGGAGAAAGTTTAAAAGTGTCCTTTTTAGCTCTGACCTTGAAAAATAACACTTATAGCTGTGCTGGCACCGGTACTGGTGGATTTGTAGCCTAAACGTATATATCTTAAAAATTTACTTGAAGTTATGATAGTTGAGGCGCCGGGGCTAACCGGACGTTCGTCACTGTCGATTACCCAATCTGTACCATTCGGGCTTAATTCAACCACAACTGTAACATTGTTTGTGCCTCCTGTATTTTTTACAAAGAACTGATAAGTGGTGAGTTGAGCGATTTCCTGCTGTGTAGTATATTGATAGCTGTCTGTTGTGGCTGATGTTGTAAGTGTAGAATTTACAAAGTTACGGGATGTGTTTACCTGCAGAATCCCGGCCGAATCGGTTAATAAAACATGATTGTCAGTACCGTCATTACCATAAACAGTAATACTGTCAGTGGCTTGCGAAATATCAACATTAACGGTATCGGAAGAAGTAAGAGGTCTGATATCCAGCTGACCTGAGGAATTTGTTTTAATTATCTGATTGTCGGTGCCGTCATTACCATAAACAGCAATACTGTCAGTAGTTTGGGAAATATCAACATTAACGGTATCAGAAGAAGTAAGGGGTCTGATATCCAGCTGACCTAAGGAATTTGTTTTAATTATCTGATTGTCGGTGCCGTCATTACCATAAACAGCAATACTGTCAGTGGCTTGGGAAATATCAACATTAACAGTATCGGAAGAAGTAAGGGGTCTGATATCCAGTTGGCCTGAGGAATTTGTTTTAATTATCTGATTGTCGGTGCCGTCATTACCATAAACAGCAATACTGTCAGTGGTTTGCGAAATATCAACATTAACAGTATCGGAAGTGGTCAAAGGCCTTATATCCAGTTGGCCTGTAGCATTTGTTCTGATAATTTGGTTTGTGGTACCATCATTACCATAGACGGTAATACTGTCGTCGGCCTGAGTGATATTGACATTAACTGTATCAGAGACTGTTAATGGTCTGATATCCAACTGACCAGTGGCATTTGTTTTTATAATTTGGTTTGCAGTACCGTCATTACCATACACGGCAATACTGTTTACAGTCTCGTCTACATCAACAGCAAGGGGAGACGAACTGTCTGTTGCTACCTTTAATCTACCTGTACTGTCAGCCTGAACATTAATTACAGCTGATCCGTTTGTTGCAAAAATCTGATTTTTTAGATTCGCCGGAGAATCCTGATAAATTGGCATTCCGGGCATAATGTTCACTCCTTTTTATTTGATTTTATTACATTATATTCAATAATACGCCAAATGGTTAACATAATATGCTAAATTTTGAACGTTCACTCAAACTGTATATTAATAAAATTTGATAACCGGAAACATGATATTATATAATAATAAATAAGTTTAAACATATGATTTTATTTATAAGTAGATGAGGTAAATATGAGAAGAGTTTTAAGGACATTGGGAATTAGTATCTTCAATGCGATAATAATAGTAATAATGCTGGTGATTATTGTACAGCTGAATCTGCCAATGGCCGGGATTTATATCGCTTTTGCAGTAACTTCGATAATATACCCTGCTGCTATGTTACTTTTGTACAGAAGACTGTGGGAAGCTGAAACATTAGTTATTATACCTGTCAGCCTAATACTTTCAGCACTGTATTCGTTAGGAATATCAATGTACAGCTATTATGGTACCGGTGATTTTTCTATAATGTTTAAGGACTTGATGTACTTTATATATTTTCTTCCTTCAACTATTTATTGCATTATAGGATGGATTATATTTGGTGTTATGGATAAAATGTCTAAAAACAGCCGCAGAAGGGAATTTTAAAAGATACAAAAGGCAAAGGAGTAATTGGAGTTAGATGAACACCGATAAAATAGGTTTTTTGGATTCCGGCTTTGGCGGGATAACAGTATTAAGTGAGGCTTTGAGACAGCTTCCCCAAGAAAATTACATATATTATGCAGATATAAAACATGTACCTTATGGAACAAAGACAAAGGAAGAAGTAAGAGAATATGTTTTTCAAGCCGTAGAATTTCTGGTGAATCAAGGAATAAAAGCACTTGTTGTAGCATGTAATACAGCCACAAGTATTGCTGTAAGAGAACTCAGAGGTATGTATGATTTTCCGATATTAGGAATGGAGCCTGCGGTAAAGCCTGCTGTCCAGAATGGTAACGGAAAAAGGGTTCTTGTCCTTGCCACTGCATTGACTCTTCGTGAGGAAAAATTTCACAATCTGGTACAGAGAGTGGATCAGGAACATGTAGTAGATTATCTGCCTTTTCCCGAGCTGGTTGAACTGGCTGAAAATATGATATTTGATTATGAAAGGGTAATACCTGTTATAAAAAATAAATTGGAAGGCTTTAATCTGGAAAATTATAAAACCTTCGTTTTAGGGTGTACTCATTTTCCCATATATAGGGACGCATTTAAGCTGGTACTTCCTCCTTTTATTGATATAATAGACGGAAGCGAAGGAACAATCAGATATCTCAAGCGTTTGCTGGAGGAGAGGCAGCTTATAAGTACAAATGTTGATGGCGGAAAGGTAGTTTTTTTTGATTCCGGCATCCATATACAGAGTCAGGAAAGGCTGAAAACCTTTAAGTGGCTTATTTCCCATTGTTAGGAACTCTTTTGTTATAAAGGGGTAATTTCCTTACTACATTTAAAGGGAAATATAAATTAAACGTAGAAATATAATAGTAAATTGTACGTTAAAAGCAGCATAAAATCAGTTAACCGGGAGTTGGTGCAATGATTAGGAAAGAAATGATAGCAATGTTACTGGCCGGGGGCCAAGGAAGCCGTCTGGGTGTCCTCACTAAGAATGTGGCCAAGCCAGCGGTTCTATATGGAGGGAAATATAGAATAATTGACTTTTCTCTTAGTAACTGTATAAATTCCGGAATTGATACAGTAGGTGTTCTGACCCAATATCAACCGCTGAAGCTTAATGCCCATATAGGAATAGGTAAACCATGGGATATGGACAGGATAGACGGCGGTGTTACCATACTATCCCCCTATTTAAAGGCGGAGATAGGCGAATGGTTTAAAGGTACTGCAAATGCAGTTTACCAGAATATCCAGTATATAGACAAATATTCCCCTCATTATGTAATTATTTTATCCGGTGATCATATCTACAAAATGGATTATTCCAAAATGCTTGATTTTCACAAAGAGAATCATGCAGATGCTACAATTTCAGTTATTAATGTTCCTTATGATGAGGCTGGCAGATACGGTATTATGAATTGTCATGACAACGGCAAAATATATGAATTCGAAGAAAAGCCCAAAAATCCAAAAAGCACCCTTGCATCTATGGGAGTTTATATTTTCAACTGGTCAATTCTTAGAGAATATCTGATAAAGGATAATGAATGCTCCGAATCCGAAAATGATTTCGGAAAAAACATAATCCCCGCAATGCTGGCAGATGGCAAAAGCATGTGGGCATACCAGTATTCCGGCTATTGGAGGGATGTAGGGACAATACAGGCCTTTTGGGAGTCAAATATGGACTTGGTAAGCAGGGTTCCCCAATTTAATCTATTCGACCCCGAATGGAGGATTTATACACCTAATCCGGTGAAACCGGCTCACTATATAGCTAACTGCGGGTGTGTGAAAAAATCCATAGTGGCGGAAGGCTGCTCGGTTTATGGAACAGTTGTAAATTCCATTTTATTTCCGGGTGCTTATATAGAAGAGGGAGCATTTATTCAGGACTCTATTATAATGTCCAATTCAAGGGTATGCAAAAATGCATACATAAACAGGTCTATTATCAGCGAACAGGTTACAATAGGCGAAAAGGTAAGGCTTGGAGAAGGTGCAGACGTGCCTAATGAATACAAGTCAGGAATTTACAATTCAGGAATTACGGTTATAGGAGAACAGGCAAGCATACCCTCAGATGCTGTAATTGGAAAGAATGTTATGATTGATATAGGAGCTTCGGCAGCCGATTTTACATCTTTAAATGTTGAATCCGGCAAAAGCGTATTCAAAGGTGGTGTGGCAGAATGAAAAATGTAATGGGAATAATAATGTCAGGCGGACGTAACACAAAGCTCAAGGAGCTTTCAACCATGAGGTCCAGCCCGGCAGTGCCAGTAGGAGGAAAGTACAGAGCTATTGACTTTATACTTTCGAATATGGTTAATTCAGGGATTACAAATATAGGTGTAATAACTCAGTACAGTTTCAGGTCACTGATGGACCACCTTGGTTCAGGTAAGGAATGGGATTTAGATAGAAAAACAGACGGGCTTTTTCTTTTCCCTCCATTTTTGTCCGATGAAGGTACGGGCTGGTACAGAGGTACCGCTGATGCCATGTACAATAATCTGACCTTTCTTAAAAGAAGTAATGAGGAATATGTGCTGATTTCCCAAGGCAATTGTATATTTACAACAACCTTTGACGATATGCTCAACGCTCATAAGGAAACAGATGCAGATATAACTGTAGCTTATCGTGAAATGAATGATATACCTGTAGAGGAACTGACAAACATGGGTGTTATGCAGCTTGACAGTTCATCCAGATTAATTGATTTTCAGGAAAAGCCCATGCATCCAAATACACTCAATGGTTCCCTGGGTATTTATATGATAAAAAGGGAATTATTGATTGCACTTCTTGAAGAAAGCGTTGCACATGGATACTATGACTTTGTACTGGATATTATTATAAAGATGCTCCATAAGCTCAAAATCTACGGATATAAATACAACGGCTATTGGAGAAGCATGTCTACGGTACAGATGTATTACAAATGCAATATGGAACTGCTGGACCCTTTAATAAACAACGAATTGTTGGGGAAATTAAAAATATATACAAAGGTCAAGGATGAAGCACCTGCAAAGTACAATGAAGAAGCAGAGGTTAAAAACTCAATAATTGCAGATGGATGCATTATAGAAGGAACAGTTGAGAACAGCGTACTTTTCAGAGGTGTAACAGTAAAGCGGGGTGCTATCGTAAAGGATAGTATTATAATGCAGGGAAGTATTGTTGAAGAAAACTCGGCACTCAACTACGCCATACTTGATAAAAACGTGGTACTTTCAAAAAACAGATGCCTCAAGGGTGAGAAATCATGGCCAATTATTATTGGCAAAAATGTTATTGTGTAATACTCAGTTTGTAACCAATTACTTATAAAACAGAGCTGTCGTTGATAAGGCAAGCTCTGTTTCTATTTTATACCCATCTATACTCCAAACCTTTATTACATGGCGATTACATTTAATTTACATAATACTATATTATGTTGACCCGGTAAAAAATCTGGTGCTATAATGATTATGAAATTGAGGCGTGCAGTTACTCGTAAGGCCTTGATTTTAAACCATTTCAAGCCGGGGACGTAATCTAGTGGCCGATTTATCCCTGTAAAACCATTGGCCAGAAAACAACTAGGGGAGGATTTAGTAATGGGGAATTTTAAAAAGATTTCTGCTGCAGTTGTTGCCGGTGCAATCATGTTGTCATCAGTAGTACCAACATTTGCAGCCGCATACACTCCGGTAAACGGAGAAAAGGCTAGTGTTCTCAATCAGCTGGAACTATACGCTGGAACTAGCGATACTTCATTTGTACCATCTCTTGAAACATCACTTACAAGAGGGCAGGGTGCAACTTTATTAGCAAAACTCTTCAATATGGATACTGCTGCACAAGCATTAACCGAAGATGAGGCAAATGCAATTCTGAAAGATTTTGCAGATGCTGACAAAATACCTACATATGCAAAGAAAAGATTGGCTTACTTAGTTAAGAACAATATTATGTCAGGTTCAAAAGACACAACTACTGGGGATATATTTGTAAATGCTGACGAGGCTCTTCTCGGAGGGCAATTCGCAACTCTGATTCTCAAGCAGCTCGGATATACAGTATCTAGCTGGACTGAAGCAATAGATCAGCTTTCAGAGGTTGATGGTGCAAAGGAAATCGCTGATTACCTTGCATTTGCTAAAAAGTCAGTTCTCAGAGACCAGGCAGTAGGAATCATGTTTGGTTCATTAACATCAGAATATTCTGACGGAAAAGCAACAATAATTGATAAAATAGTAGAAGCTAAGCCAAGCCTCAGAGCAATTGCTGAAAATGCTGGACTTATAGCTACTCCTGCAGTTCTTGCAGTAGACAGCGTAAAGGCGTTGAACCTTAGAGAATTAGTTATTACCTTCAACAAGGCAGTAGTAACTGAGGAAGCTAAAAAAGCAACAAACTATGAAATAAATGATGCAAATCCTGCAGCTGTAGATGTATCAGCTGACGGAAAAACTGTTACATTAAGAACATCAAATGCTAACAGAATGAGCAATTATGCTACAGATATTAAATTGGAAGTATTAAAGGCAGTTGGTCTTTCAGCAGATACTACCATTTCAAATATTTCTGCTAAGGATATTACAGTACCATCTGTTGTTTCAGTAGAAGCAACTGGACCAAGAAATCTTAAGGTTACTTTCTCAGAACCTTTGAATGAAGATGTTACTACTGCTGATACAGTTAACTCATTCAAGCTTGACAATGGTTTTGTAGCTCTCGATACTACAAGTGCAACTTATAGTGGGAATGTATTGTCATTAAAGACTTTAGGTGATCTTTCCGAAGGAGCTCACTCATTACAGGTTAAAAATGATTCTTCAAACAAGTTGGTTGATTCTGCTAACTACACTGTAACACCAACAAGTTCATCATTTAACTATGTAAAAGATACATCACCATTAACAGTAAAAGTTGTTGAATCAACAGAAACTACCGCAACAATTCAGTTCAGCAAGCCAATTGATGCAACTACATTGACTGCAAATGTTTTACTACGACACACTTACAACACTTCAACTAACCAGGTTGATGGAACATCATTAGTAAATTCAGGCGATGATCAGAAATTTACAGTAACATTCCCTGATAACATGCCTTTTGCTCCTGGAGCATCAAATCTTTACATAGTATATCAGAATGATGCAGCTATTAAAGATAACTATGGAAACAAGCTGCCTGAAACAACCCTTACAATCAATACAACAGCTGACTTGACAAAGCCAACTGTATCAAAGGTTGATTTCATAAGTGCTACTTCATTGGAAGTAACTTTCTCTGAAAAAGTACTTGCTGGAACAGGCTCAAACGGAGCTGAAAACACTGCTCTCTACACATTAAAGGATTCAACCGGCACAGTTATAGCAGTTACCGGTGCAGCTTTCAAGGATAGCACAAATAAGGTTGTAGTATTAACTACTAATACTATGAATGGCGGATCTTATACACTTACAGTTAAAGATGTAAAAGACGTGTCAGTAGCAAAGAACGAAATGGACGATGCTACAATATCCTTTACAGGAGTAGATAAAGTTGCTCCTACAGTTAGCAGCACAAAGCAAATCGGTGATAACAAGATAAAGGTTACATTCAGCGAAGTGATGGATGTTGCAACTATTACAGATAAAGGTAATTGGATGCACAACTCAGCAGCTCTTGATGCAAATGATACTATAGTAGCAGCTGACGGAAATAAAGCAGTAATAATTACATTTAAAAATAACTTAAATAATACAGATGCAAACTCAGATTCAATTCTTGACAGTGAAAAACTTACTCTTGCAAGAGTTAAGGATGTAGTTGGAAATTGGTCAGAAAGCTTCTCTCAGACACTTGATGTAACTAAGGCTTCAAACATTGTTTACACTAAGGCTGAAATGACAGCTACAGATAAAATAAGACTTACATTTGAAGATGAAGTAATATCTGGCGCTACAACAGGGGACTTCGAAGTAAGCTTTGACAATGGATCAACTTGGACAGTAAAAGTAATCGGAATGTCAGTATCGGTAGTAGACGGAGATACAATAATGACATTGACAACTGATTCAAAGGCTGCTAATACACAGACAACTAATGTTCAGGTAAGAACAAAAGATGGTGCTGCTACAACAAGTGCAAAGAATGCTTATAATAAGCCTCTTGAATTTACAGCAGCAACATTGACTGATAAAGTTGCTCCTTCTATAGTATCAGTAGTAACAAAGGATACAGGAGTTGCAAACAACAAGATTGATGCAATCGAAATCACTTACAGCGAAAACCTCTATGTAGCATCTGTATCAGACGCTGATTACACTGTAGAAGGCTACGAAATAACAGGTGTTGTTGTAAATGGTGCAAAGGTTATAATAACTGTTAAGGAAAAAGATATCGTTGATTCTAATGCAACACCAAAGGTAACACAGGTAGGACAGGTTGAAGACTCATTAAGAAATGTATTGAGTACACAGGATGTAATCACTTCTACTGACGGAATTGCTTAATAGAAATTTAAAAACATAATATCTAATGTTCAAATCAAAAATCCGAAGGAAACATCCTTCGGATTTTTTTATTACTATTACAAATTCTTTACACTTAAATCGAGTACGTTGACTCAAAAATTTGCCAGTGATATAATACATATGAATCAAGATAGGTAAATTTAGGTAATCTTAATCTATTGTTACCGAATCTTGGAAAATAGGTTAAACGAGTTGGGCTATAAATAGTGGGAGAGGCGTAGCCCGCTCTGGAATTTAAAGCCCGCCCGCTACAAAATACACAAGGAGGATTTGAGAACATGAGAAATCTCAGAAAGCTAACTGCAGTTGTTATAGCCGTAGCATTGGTTCTAACATCTATGACTGCTGCATTCGCTGCTTCAGGTTCATATGAATTTGAAGATCAAGCAACAGTACTTAAGGATCTCGGCATTTGGCAGGGAGACACTACCGGTGACTTGATGCTTGGTGAAGACTTAACTAGAGCACAAGGTGCTGTATTAGTACTAAAGACTGTATTAGGTAAGACAGACAAAGATATGGAAGCTGCAGATGTTTCCAAAATCGCAAACTTTGATGATGCTGACGAAGTTCCTGCATGGGCTGAAGGTTGGGTAGCTCTTGCTGTTCAAGAAGGTGTTATGAAAGGTGGCAACAATAAATTAGCTGCTGGTGATCCTTTAAAGGGAAAAGACCTTGCATCTATGTTCATGAACGCTCTCGGTTTTGCAGCTGAGAACGACTATGCTACATCAGTTGAATTATTGGCTGCTAAGTCAGCTGGTAAAATTCTTTCAGCTATCGTAGATGATATTACTGATGCAGATCTTACAAGAGATGCTGCTTCTGCAGTAGTATTCGATACTTTAACTGTTAAGGCTAAAGATGCAACTAAGACAGTTGTTGAAGTCTTAGTTGGAACTGACGCTGCTAAGAAATCAGTTGCTGTAAAGGCAGGTTTAATAGCTGCTCCTACTACTTTGGACATTGCTAAGGTAGAGGCTCTTAACCTTAGAGAGTTAGTAGTAACTTTCAACGGTCCTGTAACAAATGTAGATGCTGCTAAGAAGACTTCAAATTACAAAATTGGAACTAGTGAACCAGAAGCGGCTACATTGTCAGATGACAAGACTGCTGTTACTTTGAGAACAGCAAGTGCTAACGCAATGGGTAACTATGCAACAGATATCGAACTTACTATATTGAAGGCAGTTGGATTTGCTGCTGACAAGACTATAAAGGGTATATCTGTAAAGGATACTACAGTACCATATGCAAAATCAGTTTCAACAACAGGTCCTAAGAATATAAAAGTTGCATTATCAGAACCATTAAGAACTCATGCTGGAGACGGGTTTACAGCTCTTACTGGTACAGATATAGCAAGTTCAGTAAAAATTGATGGTGCATTTATAGCTATAGACTCAACTAACACAACTACTAGCGGTCTTGAATTAAATATCAAAACATATTCAGACTTGTCTGAAGGTTCACACAAGATTGAGTTCATAGGTACAGGATCAAAGTTATTTGATAACGCAGGATATCAGATACAGGGTGCTACTCTTACATTTGATTATGTAAAAGATACTTCAGCACTGGTACTTACTTATGTTGAATCAACTGAAACATCTGTTACAGTAAAGTTTAACAAGGCTTTAAAGACTGGTTCATTTAAAGCTAACGCTAATGTTGCTATTACACATACATACAATTCTGACACAAACAAAGTTACTGCTGATACTGCTGTAACTTCTGATGATGATCAGACGTTTGTAATAAGCTTCGGAAGCACTCGCCCATTCCCACCGGGAGCAACTACTGTATACATTAATTATGTTAGTGATTCAGGAACAAAGATTGAAGATAACTATGGCAACAAGTTGGCAGCTACTTCATTTACTCTGAATACTTCTGCTGATTTAACTAAGCCTACTGCAACTGCAGAATTTGTAGATGCAAAGACAGTTAAGGTAACTTTCTCAGAAGATGTTATGAGCGATGGACTGACAAATGCTGCTAATAACGTAGGAAACTATGTATTAAAGAATGGCAATGATGTTGTTTCATTGGCATCAGCTGCTTTTGATGGAGACAGCAAAAAGGTAGTTAAGTTGACAACTACTGATGCAAAAGCATTAAACGGAACATCATACACTCTTACTATTAAGAATGTAAAAGATTTGTCCGTAGCTAAAAATCAGATTGATGAAGTAACATTGTCATTCACAGGTACTGACAAAGTTGCACCAGAAATAAAATCAGCTAAATTGGTATCAGACTTGAAGTATAAGATAACATTTACTGAGGTAATGGACTTAGCTTCAATAACTGATAAGACAGTTTATAGAATAGGTGCTACTGCTGCTACTTCAACAACTCTTAATACTGATGATTACACTATTGATGCTGTAGACGGTAATAAAGCAGTTGTTATTACTTTCAAAACTGCTCCTAGCTCCACTGCTAATATCTATGTTGCAAGAGTTAAGGATGCAGCAGGTAACTGGTCAGAATTCTTCTCAGCTGAAAATACTATTGGAACAAAGACTACCGTTGGCTTAACTGAATACCAGATTACTGGTAAGAATGCTATAAAGCTTAAGTTTGAAGATAATCTGAAGAATATGGAAGTTAATGATTTCTTATATTCAACAGACGGTGGAGTTACATTTACTCAGAAACCAGATTCATTATCAGTAAGTATAGCTGATGGAGTTACCTACATTACTTTGGTAACAAAAGATATTGCAACTGCTGTTGGTACAAATGTTGAAGTTAAGACAAATGGTACTACTAAAGCACAAAATGAATATGGTAGTACAGTATCATTTGATACTACTGCTGTAGATGGTGATGGCAATAAGCTCTTATCAATAGTTGACAAACGTGCTCCATCTAAGGTAGGAGACATGGTATTTACAGATATCGATGACAATAAGGGAACAAAGAAAGCATTGAAGACTGTAACTATAACTTATGATGAGGATATATATGCAGCATCTGTTCAAGACGCTGACTATACCGTTGCTGGCTACGAAGTTGATAGTGTTGAAGTAAATCCAGTAAACAAGACTCAGATAATTATAACACTTAAAACTCTTGATTATGGTTCATACACAATGGGTACTGATACTGTTAAGGTTAAGCAAGTAGGAGAAATCCAGGATCTTGCTAAGAACACATTGGGTGCTCAGGATGAATGGTCAAACAAATAAGACTCTTTAAAGAGTAAAAAAACCCGTGGGAATTTTCCCGCGGGTTTTTTATCTATAACAATAAACCCCCGGCTAAGCCGGGGTCAGACATAAGGCTTTAGCTTCAAGTAGGAAAAATAAAACCTCGGATGTTAGAATAGTGTAGGTTCGCCAACAACATTAAAAAAACATAGGAGGGGCCACAATGGACAAGAATAATTTAGCATATACGACATGGGAATATAAATATCATTTAGTGTTTACAGCAAAATATAGACGACAAATTATATTAGTAAAATAAAACAGAATATAGGTAAGATGCTGAGAGAACTGTGCGAAAGGATAGGTATCGAAATTATAGAAGTGGAGTGTTGTAAGGACCACATACATATGCTTGTTAGGATACAAATATAGTGTATCAGAAATAATGGGATATTTAAAAGTCAAAAGTTCTTTAATGATATTCGATAAATATGCTAATCTTAAATATAAATATGTTAACAGACACTTTTGGCTTAGAGGATACTATATTGATACCGTTGGCAAGAATGCGAAAAAAATAGAAGAATATATTAGAAATCAGTTGCAAGCAGACATAGCAAACGACCAGTTAAGTTTGATAGAGTACGTGGATCCGTTTACGGATACAAGAAAAGAAGAGCACGTAGCCGACCGCTTTAGCGGTAGCCAGTAAATAAATGCGGTTGGCGAACTATTCAATAAGCCTTAAGGCTTAAGTAAGTAGCATGCCCATATAGGGCTAGTGCAAGCTACCCAATAAGTGGGCGGTCTCTGACTAGGAAAATAGTTCAATAACTTGTCATGTAAGTAAGAATAATCTTCTACTTGATATACATTTGTAAGATAAAAGTAACAAAATTGTATGTAATATATCCCATTTATATGATATTATTTAGACATTAAGGGAATTTTTGCGTATAGTCATATGAGGAGGGAACAATGAACAAAAGAAGAATATTAGCGATGATTTTGACAATATGTATACTTACAGTATCCGTATCAATGACTTTTGCAGCTGAAACCGATATAGTTACCGATGTTACTACTAAAGCTCAGACATTAAACAAGCTCGGAATGCTGGCTGGTGACGGTAAAGGAAATTATAGCCTGGATTCGAATTTAAAAAGAAGCGAGGCTGCTACTTTTATTGTAAAGCTAATGGGTAAGACCAAGGAGGTAGCAGATAAAAATAGTCAATACATAAATACAGGATTTCATGATATAAAGGCTACTGACTGGTTTGCAGCATATGTTGGGTTCTGTAGAGAAAATGATGTTATTAGTGGAATAGGCAATAATAAATTTGGTCCGAATTCGAATGTAACTGAAAAAGCCTTCTTAACTATGACGATGAAAGCTCTTGGGTATACTAGCGATGATTTTAACTGGAACAGTGTATATCAAAAGGCTTATGACATAGGCTTGGTAACAGGTGGTGACTATAACGGAAAAACACAAGACAATGTTAATTATACAAGAGCAGAAGTTGTAGATACTATGTATACTGCATTAACGCTTAAAGTAAAAGATACAGATAATACATTGCTTAAAAAGCTTATAAATGAGGGGCAGCTAGAACCAAAAGTCGTAGCAGATGCTGGACTGTCAGATGATAAGTTACCTGTTGAAATATCCAAGGTGTCTGTACAGGGGAGTCAATGGATTAAAATTGAACTGAATGAACCGGTAAAGCAATTAAAGGATACAGATATATCTGTATATGAAAATTTGAAATGGACAGTACTTTCGACAAAGATAATATCACAGACAGATAAAGAAATCAGGATAAAGACCGATTATCAAAAGGCAGATCTTGAGTATGTAATAAAAATATCAAATTTGATAGATGAAGATAATAATTATGTAAAAGAAATAAAAAGTAAATTCATAGGGTTTGAAAACAAGGCGGTTAAATCTGATTTATTTAAAATCAGCAAGATTGAGCAATTATCAGCCAGTGACCTTGCTATATATTTTACTCATCCTATAAATATTAATGCGGAGCAGCCGGAATGTTACTCAATTTTAAAATCAGACGAGACATTAATTGAAGGAAATAAGAATAATATCTCTGTTAAGGTTATGGATGGCAAGTCTGATGCTGTAATAATAAGGGTTAAGAATTTTACCTTCAGTCAGGATGTAGAATATACGGTTAGAATAAAGGGTTCTCTCATTAGTGCATATGGAACTTATCTCGGACAAGAAGCAGGAGACCAGATGAATTTCATTGCAAAGTCTATTGCTACAGAGGCATTTAAGCTGGTTGGATTAACTCCTTTAAATAACAAGTCAATACAGTTGGATTTTAATAAACCGATAAATAAGGTGACTGCTGAGCAGGTTTTCAGCTACTACATAACAGAATTGACCATAGGCACACCTATACAGATTATAAAGGCTACTACTACCAATAATACGTATGGTACAGACTGCGCAGTTGTTTTAACAATTGCGGGTACTTTTGATATAAAAAAAGCATATGGACTGATGATAAACAGTATAAGTGATGCAACCAAGCAAAATAAAATAGAAGAGCAATCATATTCTTTCAATCCTACGGATAAGGCTATAAGTGATATGAAGATTGCTTCTATCATACCTATAGACTTAAATAGTATTTCAATTTCTTTTGATAGGAAATTGAATCCTAAGACAGCTGAGGATATAGGAAATTATTCTGTTCTTTGCCTTAACAATACTTCGTACAATATCAGCCCGGTAAAGGCGGTATACACTAATGATTTCCCTAATACAGTAAAACTGTATTTTGCATATAACAAGCCTATGACAGCAGGATATATGTATAAAGTAAGGATATTGAACACTTTGCAGGACTATACAGGAACAGCTTTGACTGCTCCGTTGGAATATACATATATCGCCAACAATGTAGTAAAAACAAAGCCAGAGATTGTAAAAGCTGCTTTTATAGCAAAGGATACAATTAAAATAACTTTGAACAAGGACATTGCTCTGGATGTACCTAACATATTAACAAGTAATTATTACATTCAGACGATAGGCGATGACAACGCAAATAAAATGCCTTTGGCAATAACCTATATTGATACTAATACAATTGTATTGCGGTTTGATAAGATTGATTTCTCTAAACAGTTTTATTTAAGATATAATGAAATAAAAGACATCACAGGAGAGACGTACTCAGGTGACCAAATCAATACAGCAATTGTAATTGGAGAATAAAGTTTGCTTGCCAGGTAAAAAGGACACTCTTTGAGTGTCTTTTTTAGAATATAATAGATAAAAATTATCAAAGAGGAGGAACAGCATGGTAGTAAAAAAGATTTGGGGGCTAGTACTGTTAACCTTTATTTTAATGCAGTCAATAGTACCTTGCTCAGCTATCACACAGGAGAAAGTTACGACAATAAGTTTGGAAACTGCATACGAAAATGCTATTTTAGCCACAAACCAATTCGAAAAAATTGAAAAAAGTCTATATAAACTTACAAAGCTTTATGGTGCAAAAGAAGAGACACGCAAAATAGATAAGTATGATATGAAAACAGAGTTCAATAGGCTATATGATAAGATGATGAGCGGCCAGTTCCTTCAGTCATATGAACAGGGAGAGTTGGTAATGTACTATGCAGTATTTAAGGACTCTGAAATATTCGAAAATAAGAGCTTAAAACCTGTGATAAACCCTGACGAATTTCCAAACTGCGATGTTTGGTTACAAATGATGCAATTAAAGATAAATGGCGAGAATCTGAGAAAAGGATTAATTGATGGGGTGAGACAACTATATGACAATTTACTTTACATAAATGATTCTATTGCTTTATCTGAAGAGTATCTCAAGGTTATGGAACGAGAATTATGTGGAGTTGAACAGAAATTTAAAACTGGAACTGTTTCGGAACTGGATTTTGAAAGATCCCGTATGAATTTTCAAATTAAAAAAATGGAGTTAAACAAACAGAAACGAACAAAAGAAAATCTTGAATTGAACTTGAAAAAAAATCTTGGATTGAAGCTAAATACAGTTATAGAAATCAAGCCTTACAAAATATCGCAAAAAGAATTGTATATACCCTCTTACGATATCAGCCTAAAAAATGCATTACTTAATAGGAAAGAAATAGCATTACCCAAAATGAATAAACTTGCTGCTCAGACGCGTATACCGGTAATTAATCATTATTTGACTTATGTACCCCAAAACGAAGATTTACAATTGTCCCTTAAGGAAACGGTGCTAAGTATTGGTGAGTTTGATAATGAAATAAAGACACAGGAAGGATATGTACGGAAAGATATAGATAGTACTTATGCCAAAATTTTACACAACAAAAAGGGTGTTGATATTGAAACAAGGAAATACAACGAAAGTAAAAAAAACTATGACAAAGCAAAGATTCAGTATCAGGCAGGCCAGATAAGTAGTACTTCATTGGATTATTCAAGGCTTAGTTGTGAGACGAGCAGGATTAACTATGAGAAGGCCGTACGTGACCTCACCTATGAAATAAATGCTTTAAATACTGCCTGCGGAGTTTAAAAGATTTAATATCAAAAAAGGAGAATAAGTATGAAGAAAATAATAAATTCTATAGCAGCAATTACCATAGTTATATCAATACTGATAACCTTGTCATACACGGTTGGTGCTGTACCTCTAGATAAACAGATTACTTTAGGACAGGCTCAGGAGGTGGCTTTAGAGAATAATTCGGTGAAACTTATAGATAATCAAATATTAAATGCTCAAAAAAGGCTTGATTACGCAAAAAGAAAAGCTGAAATAACCGACGAATCATGGAATACTGATACTCAAAGAGCGGAAGTAAAAAAAGTTAAGGAATTAATTCCTGCTCAAAAGAATGATGCCTTAGCAGTAATACAGCTACAGAAAAACGAAAAAATATCATCTTTGAAGCTTGATATTACAAAAGCATATTTTGAGTATCTATTTACAGTGGAAAAGATGCAGAGCGAGATAAATGCCATAAGCAGACTTAACAACAAGTTGAAAATTCTCAAAGTACGGGTTGCAGCTGGCGGGGAATTAAAGTCTGTTGTTGAAGAAACAGAAGTTGCATTAAAAAAAGCAGAACAACAAAAGGATTTGGTAGAGAGAGATTTGAATAGTTTGACTATAGATTTGAATTCATTACTTGGCAGACCGTTATCTAGTAAGATAAATTTAGTAAAGCAAGATGTCCCATTTTATGAGGTTGATAAGTTAAACACAAATAAGATTTTAAATGACAGAGTAGTAAAAAGATCATCAATATTAAAAGCACTTAATGACTGGAACGAAGCAAAAATAGAATATAAAATAATAAATTTCAGCTCCACACAGATAATTCCGGATGGTTTGGAAGAAGCTGAGGATAAATTACTAATTGCGGAATATGATTACAACAAGCTCTTACTAGATGAAGAAAATAATGTTTTGACAGAATATAATGAGCTTTTAAATTTAAGAGATGATATTGACATTAAAAAAATGGAGTTAAATCTTAATCAAAAGCAGATGAATGCTGCAAAGGTTCAATATAATAATGGATATATATATATTGTTACATATAATGATTCAATCCAGAAATATGAGGATTCAGTTATAGCATATAAGCAGGCTAAACTTGATTATTACCTTGCATCAGAAAAATTCCAGAAATAACTTAATTTCTACCAAAATAAAGATTAAAAACCACCGGAACTTTTTCAGAAAGATTACGTCTAAGTTACAGGAGTATATTATTTATACTCCTTCAATTTTACATAAAAAGCACTATTACCAAAATATTAATTTTTAATTACGTATAATTAATGGTATAATTCATGTAGGTTTGAGTGTAGAAATACATAAAAAATTTGATTAGGGGTGTCATTTTGAGCAAAAAGATCTTAATTGTAGACGATGAGAAAAATATTGTCGACATATTGAAATTCAACCTAAAGAAGGAAGGCTATGATACAATAGAGGCTTATGACGGGGAGGAAGCAGTTAACCTCGCACTTTCCCAGAATCCGGATCTCATTTTGCTGGATATAATGCTTCCGAAAATGGATGGGTTCACTGTATGCAGAAAATTAAGACAATCTATTTCAACACCTATTCTTATGCTGACTGCAAAGGAAGAGGAAGTGGACAAAGTTCTGGGTCTTGAGCTGGGAGCAGATGATTATATAACAAAGCCATTTAGCCCAAGAGAACTTATGGCACGGGTTAAGGCAAACCTCAGAAGGCTGATACCCGGTGAGCAGTCAGGTGAGGATACTAATTCACACATAAACAAGTATGGAGATTTAACTATTGATATAGACAGGTATGAAATTAAGAGGGGAGAAGAAACCATAGAGCTTACTCTCCGTGAGTTTGAACTGGTAAAATTCCTCGCAGCGCAGCAAGGAACCATTTTTTCAAGAGAAACTCTTCTGGAAAAGGTTTGGGGCTATGAATACTACGGGGATGTAAGAACTGTTGACGTTACAGTCAGAAGAGTAAGGGAAAAACTCGAGCAGGATCCTGCAAATCCACAGTACATTGTTACTAAAAGAGGAGTCGGATACTATTTCAATAAAATTTAGTTTAATTTAGCTAAATGTAATATGTAGGAGTTAACATGAAATTTTGGAAAGGGTTTTTTAGGCTTCTCAGCAGTCTGCAGTGGAAGCTTGTTTACATTTTCATTTCAATGTGTATTATTCTGGTTTCCGTAGTATATGTGGTTATTAATACCGGGCTTCAGAATATATATTATGACAGCTTTGCAAACAGTATAGAGACAGGGTATAAAAACTGGATAGATGTAAGAGGCGGAGTTCCGGAATCCAATCAAAAACTTTCGGATTATTTTACTGAAGGTGGGGATGCCCTGTTCTTCGGGGCAAATTCCTCATACCTCGGAATGACAATAATTGACTTAACAAAGATACAGACTTCTACAGGCGGAATCCTTTATTCGTCTGAAAAGGGTTATACGGATGATTCTGAGGAGTTTGCAAATAATATTAAAACCAGTGAAAGTCTCATGTCTATCTGGGCAGGTAACCAACCCCAGAAAAACGAGCGTTTAATTAAAGGTGCTAACGGTAAGTATTTTGAATATATTAAACAGCCTCAAGATAATTTGATTTTTTACTTTACGTATCAGGAAGAAGCATGGCTGCCAATATTGGAGAAATTTAACTACCTGATACTTACCAGTGCTCTTATAGCAGTTTTTTTGTCATTGTTTCTGGGATACATGCTTTCAAAGACTATTACATCTCCGATAATAAGTGTTATGCATAAGGCTGAAAAAGTTGCTGAAGGCGATTTTGGCGAACAGCTGGCAGTTAAATCGGAAGACGAAATAGGAAACCTGACAAGAACCTTCAACTATATGGCATCTGAGCTTAAGAAGACATTGTCCGAGATTTCAAGTGAGAAGAACAAGGTTGAGACGATACTCAACTACATGGCTGACGGTGTAATAGCCTTTGACTTAAAGGGGATGGCTATTCACGCTAACCCGGCAGCAAGAAAGCTCCTTGGCAATGACGTGGTAAACAATCCTTTCAAAGAATTTGCCGTTAAGGTAGGTCTGGATGTCAGAATTGAAGATATAGTTTATTTTGAAGAATCACCTGTGAGGGAATCAGATACTATTTTAAATGATATGTATGTAAAGGTGTATTTTGCTGTATTTACAGATACCCATAAAAAACCGGAAGGTATTATAGTAGTACTTCACGATGATACTGAACACCAAAAGCTTGATAGTATGAGACGAGAATTTGTAGCAAATGTTTCACATGAACTTCGTACTCCTATTACTTCAATAAAAAGCTATACCGAAACACTCTTGGAAGGTGCTATGGAGGATCAGGAAACATCAAAACGTTTTCTAAGTGTAATTGATTCCGAGGCTGATAGAATGACCAGATTGGTAAAGGATTTGCTTCAGTTATCCAGACTTGATAATCAGCAGATGAATTGGAAAATGGAAAGTGTGTCTCTGGACGCAATTGTAAAAGCTATTGTAGAAAGACTGCAAATTGAAGCACAAAGAAAGCATCAAAAGCTTGAAAGCTACGTAATAGGAGATATTCCTGCAATAAGTGCTGATAAGGACAGATTGGAACAAGTTATAGTAAACCTTATTAGCAACTCAATCAAGTATACCTCTGAGCATGGTGAAATAACAGTTTATGTAGGTATTATCTATAACGATATATATGTAAAAGTTACGGATACAGGGATAGGAATTCCAAGTGAGTCCTTACCCAGAGTGTTCGAGAGGTTCTACAGGGTAGACAAGGCAAGGTCAAGAGATATGGGAGGCACAGGGTTAGGCCTTTCTATTGCCAAGGAAATTGTTCAGGCACACGGCGGTACTATAAATATTTCCAGTGAAATAGGGAAAGGTACCGAGGTAACAGTTAAATTACCATGTGCAGTGTAAATATTTTTTAAATGCCATGTAATGGAATTGTAACAGAATTTGTATTATAATAAATATATAGTACTGGGAAATAGTACAAATAGTTGTTTTTTTCTCGAGGTGATAGTATGAAATCAAAAATACTGATTTTTATTATAATAGTTTCTGTATTAACAGCTTTATTCGCCGTACCTGCAATGGCAGCTTCAAATATTGTCAAGATTACTAGACCAGACGGCAATGAGGTAGTAGAAAAGCCCGTGTTTTCAATTTGTGGCGTGTGTACTTATGATGAAACTTTTATTGAGTTTGAATACTGGGATAAAGTTACTGAGAAGTTCCAGCCTCTTGAGACAACTGACGGAGATTTAACCTTTAAAGTCGGAAGCAGTAAGCTGTTTGGTAAGAACGTTGAACTAAAATATAAAGGTGAAAATCATATCAAGGTTATAGCTTATACTAAGGCTACCAAAGACGATCCGCAAACCAAGGATTACACTATAATTTACGCTGCAGAAAAGAAGAGTTTGTTAGATAATATCCGTAATTGGCTTTTAGATAAATTTTAAAATATTATGATAAAATTAAGTTCTTATAAAGTAAGATTTTATTTCGAAAAGCTTAAAACAGTTTTTTTGATATTCTTAATAGTTCTTTGCGTAGTACAGGTGGGAATTCTCTGGAGTACTCAATCCAGCAGTTTCCCTTTTTTATCGTCTCTTTTTTCTGATTCCAAAATTGCATTACAGATATCGGTAGAGGACACAAAATCAAAGTATCTTTTACCTTCAAGAATTGTGCTGTCAACAGACTTTGATGGAGATCATTTTATTATCCCCAATGGGTCAAAGGATTATAACAGTATTTGGGATGGAGCTAAGCTGTATTTGGCTCAAGCTCTTGATAACAAACCCCAAAAGACGCAACTCTATAATGATAAGTTGTGGGGTAAAATGGCAGCCAGTAAACCCTATATGCTCGAGTTTAAGACATCTGTTCCGATAGATATTGTTAAATGGGTGTTAAATCTCAAGCCTTCTGCAGGAGATGGCCTTTCAAGCATTTATAAGATAATCATATGTCCGGATGACCCGGATAACGGATACAGCGACACTCTTTATATCAGAGATGACAAGAATATATATACATATAGCTTGATAAATAAGATTAATTCATTGAGAAGTGAGGAATTTACAGAAATGCATAATATCCTCAAAGATAACCCGGCATCAAAAAATTATCAAACTGCTGCTGAAAAGTGGGGAAAATCCGAAGAAATAAATTTTCCAAATGATATGCTTGGTCCCATGCTTGATAATACTGATGAAGTGTATCCCAGCATCACATGTTCAACTTTTTCAGGGATGGATGAAACAGACTTAAAGTCTCTGGATTATGAAGATTATGAAAAGATTGCTTTAGAGCTGTTCGGAGAGTCAAGCAGGGATTATGACTATGACAGGGACATCAATGGTTCAGTGGTTTTTAAAAGACTTGACATCGTGTATCGGTTATACAAAAACTCGGTTCTGGAATATAAGTACACAGGGAGTCAGACATCAGCCTATAATCTTAGGTTATTGGATGCCTATAAGAAAGCAATAGAGTTTATTATAGATGTTAACAAACAAAATAACTTTCTCTCTAAAGTAAATGTATATCTTAGCTCTATTGAGGAAAAGTCAAACTCCTATATATTTAAGTTTGACTACGCTGTCATGGTAAACGAACAGTATGGGGAGGTTCCCGTGATGTTGAAGGACTATTCAGTTGCAAAAGGTATGGATAACCAGGAAAACAGTATTATTATTGAAGCAAACTCAAAGAGAGTAGTCCATTGTCAAATGATACCTATTAAGTTTAAAACAGGAAAACCGTTAAATTATCAATGGGCATTCCAATATATGTACTCAAAGGCATTTGAAAAATATCCGGAGCTAAGCAACAAAGATATTTCTGTTAAGAATTTCGGGATATATTATGTATTGTCAAATTCTGCTCTTAAAGAACATATAGCACCAAGTTTTGTTCTTTATACCGATGACAATGGTAGGTATGTAGTACCATTAAGCGAAAAATAAAAAAGAATTAAAAAAAATGATTATAACAGGGTGTAACGGGAAATAATTACATAATGACCAGAGGGAGGATAAATGGACTGGAAAAGAGCCAAGATAATTTTAATAGTAGTATTTACAATATTGAATATAGTTTTGGCTTTCGCCTGGTATAAAAATATTAAGGTTGAGCAGGTATCGCAGCAAACTATAACTAATACGGGACTAATTATGGCTAAAAACGGTATAAATGTAGAATGTCCCATACCCAAATATAAAGGCAAAGATTACATACTCCAATATGAAGAAAGACCCTTAAAAAAGTCAAAGATAGCTGAGGTATTGCTTGGGGAAGGATATGTAAAATCAGGGAATGATACATATACAAAGGATACGAATAAGCTTGTGTTCACATCGGATTCGGGCTTTGAGTATACAGGCGCTGGCGAAAACAGTGTGAAAGTTTATACCGACAGCAAAGAAGGTATCAATGCAAAGTTCAAGGTATTGGCTTCTAAAATGGATTTACCATTCGATGAGTTCAAACAGGATTACTACCCTGATACAAAAAAAGTAAACGAAAGACTATTAATATATAAAGGTTTTTTTAAAGGATATGAGGTTTTTGATAATTTTATTGAGATTCAGGTAATAAATAAGGAAATACGTGGGATAAAATATCAATATAAAAAACCTATAAGTATAACTGCAAGAAGAGATATAAATGTTATACCCGTGTATCAGATTTTAATTACAAAGATGACTAAATACCAAGGCATTGACATATGTAATGTTGATATGGGATTTAAGGGTTATACCGGGGTTGACAAGGAAACAAAGACTCTTTACGAAGGGTTATCCTGGAGAATAAGAAATACTGATGGAAAAGAATTTTATTTTAATGCACGTAATGGTGAAGAAATAAAATAGCTAAGATTGGTAATTTTTAATATATGATATTAATGGTAGAATAATTTAAATCTAAATGGTATAATGAAATCGTGTGTGTAATGTTTTAGCAATTAATAATTGATTACATAATTTGACGTATTTACAGATTTACCATTTGATTTATTAAACAGGTATTGCTGTTTATAGCCTGGACAGTTTATACAAAAGGTTGGTGTATAAGGGTTTGGATAAGTTTATAATAAATGGGCCATGTCCCCTAAACGGCGAAGTTACAATTAGCGGAGCCAAGAACGCTGCAGTAGCTGTTTTGCCTGCTGCACTCATCATAAACGGTATCAGCCGTATAGAAAATGTTCCTGATATCAAGGATGTAAAAGTTTTATTGGAGATACTCGGTAAATTAGGTGCTAAAATTACTAAAGAAGATGCCAACACCGTTATATGTGACACCAGAGAAATCAGTTGCTGGACAGCTCCGTATGAGCTCGTAAAAAGTATGAGGGCTTCATACTATTTATTGGGAGCATTGATTGCAAGGTTCGGAAAAGCGGAGGTATCACTTCCCGGTGGTTGTGATTTTGGATTTAGACCTATTGATCAGCACATTAAGGGTTTTGAAGCAATGGGAGCTAGTGTTGAGATTGAGCATGGTATTGTTAAGGTAGATGCCTCAAATCTAACCGGAGCTCAAATTTACCTTGACGTTGTAAGCGTAGGTGCTACTATAAACCTGATGCTGGCAGCTGTAAAGGCTAATGGACAGACTACTATTGAGAATGCTGCAAAGGAACCGCATGTAGTTGATGTTGCTAACTTTCTCAACGCTATGGGTGCAAACATTAGAGGTGCCGGAACAGATGTCATAAAGATAAAGGGTGTAGATCACCTAAAAGGCGGAGGAACTCATTCCATTATTCCTGATATGATTGAGGCGGGAACATTTATGATTGCTGCTGCTGCTACTCAGGGAGATGTAACTGTAAAAAACGTTATTCCCAAGCATATGGAATCACTTACTGCTAAGCTGATTGAAATGGGTGTTACCGTTCAGGAAGATGAAGATTTCATAAGAATTTTAGGTGGAAACAAGATTCGAAATGTAAACATAATGACATTACCTTATCCGGGATTTCCTACTGACCTTCATCCTCAGGCCACCGTGCTTTTAAGCCTTGCAGAGGGTGTAAGTACCATTACGGAAGGCGTATGGGATTCTAGATTCCAGTATGTGGATGAATTGAAAAGGATGGGTGCAAGGATTAAGGTTGAAGGAAGGATTGCTGTCATAGACGGTGGAAATCCGCTTTCAGGTGCACCTGTAAAAGCTACTGATTTGAGGGCAGGGGCTGCGATGGTTCTTGCAGGATTAATCTCTAAGGGGCGTACTGAAGTTTTGAATATCAAATATATAGATAGAGGATACGAGGACTTTGTACACAAGCTGAATATTCTCGGAGCAGATATCAGCAGGGTACCTTGCGAGGATTAATTATATACAAAGAGGTCAATTAAATGGTCAAGTTTTGCAGTTTATTTAGCGGAAGTAGCGGAAATGCTCTTTTTATTGGTACGGAAAAAACAAAACTTCTTATAGATGCCGGCTTGAGCGGTAAGAAAATACTTGAGGCACTGTGTTCCATTGGTGAAAAGCCGGAGGAACTAAGTGCTATATTAATTTCGCATGAACACGTTGACCATGTTCGGGGTGCGGGGATTCTTTCAAGGAAAGTAGATATTCCCATATATGCAAATGAGTCTACCTGGTGTTCTATGGAAACCGGTCTTGGGCCTGTAAAGCTTGAAAACAAAGTAGCATTCAGTACCGGTGAAGAGTTTGAAATCGGAGATATATGTGTAAGGCCATTTTCAATTCCCCATGATGCAGCGGAACCCGTAGGTTTTAACTTTTTTGCAGAGGGCAAAAGGATTACAACGGCAACGGATATAGGACATATGAGTGATGAACTTTTGGACTATATAGTAGGAAATGACCTGGTTTTGCTGGAATCTAATCATGATATAGAGATGCTAAAGGTGGGCCCTTACCCATGGCCATTGAAAAAAAGAATTCTGGGAGATCACGGACACTTGTCCAATGAGAATGCGGCCAAGGTAATTACATACCTTGCTGAAAAAGGCTGCACCCGGTTTATTTTAGGGCATTTAAGCAGTGAAAACAATTTCCCGGAACTTGCCTACCAGACAACATACAATGCATTAAATGAAAAAAAGATAGCAGTAGGCAGTGACGTTGAGCTTGCAGTTGCTTTAAGGGACAGGGTAGGACATATTAATATAATATAATAAAGAATGGAAACGGGGAAATCAGTAATTACTGGTTTTCCTTTATTTTTTTGAGGTTGAAATTAGGAGACAAGATAATGAAAATTACAATAGCAGCTGTAGGAAAGCTGAAAGAAAAGTATTTGAAAGAAGCAATATCAGAGTATTCCAAAAGATTATCCCGCTTCACGGAAGTCGAAATTATAGAAGTAGATGATGAATACGCACCCGACTCCCTCAGTGAGGCACAGGAAAGTCAAGTCAAGAAAAAGGAAGCGGAGAAGATACTAAAGAGAGTAAAACAGGGAAGCTATGTTATATTATTGGACTTGGCGGGAGAACAGATAACTTCTTCGGGATTTTCCGCTAAGGTTGAAAATATAATGCTTTCCGGGAATTCACATATAACATTCATTATAGGAGGCTCGCTTGGCTTAGATCAAAGTCTTATAAATATTGCTGATTACAGGCTTTGTCTTTCAAAAATGACCTATCCGCACCAACTGGCCAGAGTTATACTTATGGAGCAAGTGTACAGGGCTTTTAAGATAATTAAGAATGAGACATATCACAAATGAGGGCCATATATGAATAGTATAGGTAATAGGTAAGATCAGGAATTAATATTATAATTTCTGTAAACAAGTAGATGATTTTAATAATGTGAATTTTAGTAATTATTTTTTGGGGGTAATGATGAAAAAAGTTTTATCTATTTTATTAATCCCAGTAGAAATCGCTTTACTATTCTTTCTAAGTTACTTTATCAACGGTTTTTTGAACAATAACTTAGTACAAGCATATTTATTGCCTATATTTAGAAATATTCTCAACCCCAATATTGCTTCACTCTTTTTAAATGGAATAGTGAATGCAATATTTGCATTTATTATTATTGTTTTTATAGGAATTGCTTTAAAAATACCGCTTAAAGGATTTGGCTTTAATATGCTCAACTATAAGTTCAGCATAAAAGCAACAATAATATTTCTAACAGTTTTTATTCCTTTATATGCTTTTTTTGGTACAATAGCAGCCAAGTATAATTTATTTAGTTACACATTTTCCTTTCCATTGAATACTTATAACTTTATATTTTATGCATTCTTTGAATTATTTGTTTCAGGGCTTGAAGAAATTTATTTTAGGAGCTTCTTAATAACGATTTTTTTAATGATATGGCGTCATATATTTAAAACCAAGAGAGGATTGGAAACTGCAGCTATCACTGCCTCAACTATAATTTTTGCACTAAGACATATAGGAATGACCATGTTACCTTTTACTATAACATACCTAGTACCACTTCAAATTTTAGTTGTTGTAATTATGGGCTTCTCTTTTGGATATATTTTCGTTAAATCAAAAAGCTTGTTAGGTGGATACTTGGCACACGGAATAAGTAATTCCTTAATAACTATGTTCTTGCTTGTTTTAAATTTAGCTTTATGATAAGAAAGATAGCAGACTTTATAATATTTGAAATTTCCTGAGATATGCTAATGGCTTTTTTTAGTTTTTGAGTAATACGGTAAGACGTATCACAAATAAAAATTACTGTAAGCAATTATGATAAACAAATTTTCCAAGGGATTAATAAACTCTCCACTATATCACCAGACTTTGCGTAAGTGTTATGATGATAACACGGAGGTGAAAATAATATGGATAGGATATATAAAACAGCTGAAATAGCTAAAAGAATTGGGGTACATTCCAACACAGTACGTTTGTACGAAAAGCTTAAGTTAATACCCGAGGCTAGGAGATTACCAAATGGATATAGAGTATTTACTGACTATCATATAGAGCAGCTTAAACTTGCCAGAACTGCCTTTAAAGTGGAGATTCTGCAAAATGGACTTAGAAAGAAAATAATCCATGTTGTTAAGTTATCTGCAAAGGGGGAGCTTGAAGAAGCAATCAAATGTACAAATGATTATATTAAGCAGATAAAGCAAGAGCAAAAAAATGCAGAAGAAGCCATCGAACTTTCGAAGAAGCTTTTATCAGATATAGATTCTGAAGAGAGCAATATATTTTTCACAAGAAAGCAAACTGCTGACTATATACAAGTTACAATGGACACATTAAGAAATTGGGAGATGAATGGTTTGCTTATTGTTAAGAGAAAGCAGAATGGTTATCGAGTTTATACGGACAGTGATATTAACAGATTAAAGATAATACGCACCTTACGTTGTGCAAACTATTCTCTTTCAGCAATTTTAAGAATGATGAATGCCATATCAGAAAGTAAAGAAATTGATATTAGAGAGGTAATCAATAAACCTAAAAAGGATGAGGAGATTGTTACGGCATGTGATAAGTTGCTTATTTCTTTAAGTGATGCAGAAAAAAATGCCCATAGTTTATTGAAACAATTAGAATATATGAAAAACGAATTTAATATAAACTCTACACTTTAACACCAGACTTTATCATGGTGTTATTCTTTTATCAGAAGGAGGGAATAACACATGGAATTAATTAAAGTTCAAAATCTTTATAAATCCTATGGTGAGGTTGAAGTGCTAAAAGATATTAGTTTATCCGTAAAGAAAGGTGAAGTATTTGGATTGCTTGGGGCCAACGGTGCAGGAAAGAGTACTACTATAGAGTGCATTTTAGGAACAAAAAAGTTTGATAGTGGGCAGGTATCTATCTTGGGTATGAATCCTCAAAAGGAAAGAAAACAACTATTTCAGAAAGTTGGGGTTCAGTTTCAAGAAGCTAATTATCAGGAAAAAATTACAGTTAAAGAGTTATGTGAAATAACTGAAGTTCTCTATAAAAATCCATTAGATTACAATAAATTATTATTGGATTTTAATCTTCAAGATAAGATTAAAAATCCTGTAAGCGAACTATCTGGAGGAGAAAAACAACGTTTATTTATTATACTAGGGTTAATTCCTAACCCAGAGGTAGTATTCCTGGACGAGCTTACAACAGGACTAGACGTAAAAGTTAGAAGGTATGTATGGAAATGCTTATTAAATTTGAAGAAGCAAGGACTCACAATATTCTTAACATCTCATTTCATGGATGAGGTTGAAGTTCTCTGCGATAAAATATGTATTTTAAAAAACGGGGTAATAGATTTCTATGGAACTGTAGAAGAAGCAGTAGCAATGAGTCCATATGAAAAATTAGAGGATGCTTATTTATGGCATGTAGATGAGGAGGAATTGGATGATGAAAGTATTTAGAACAATGCTGAAAACTGAATTAAAGTTATCACTAAGAGGCATGGACATGTTCATCTTTGCAATCTGCATGCCAGTATTAGTTACTACTATTTTGGGAGTAATTTATGGGAATAAGCCCGCATTTCCCGGAGCAGGTTATACATTTATGCAACAATCCTTTGCAGCCATATCAACCATTGCAATATGTGCAGGTGGCGCCATGGGATTACCATTAGTACTATCTGAGTATCGTCACAGAAAGATATTGAAAAGATTCAGAGTAACACCAGTCAGCCCGTCAATGATTTTAGCTGTTGAAGGGGTTGTATATGCCATTTATTCAATTGTTTCACTAGTGCTTGTTTATTTAACGGCCAAAATATTTTTTAATTTTCAATTTAGGGGTTCATGGATGAACTTTTTAGGAGCATACGCATTAGTTATGATATCAATGTTCAGTATTGGATTTATGGTGGGAGGAATAGCGAAAAATACTAAAATAGCAGGTGTAATTGCAAGTATTCTATATTTTCCTATGCTTATTTTCTCAGGAGGAACATTACCATATGAGGTTATGCCGGCAGTACTCCAAAAGGTGGCAGATATATTTCCTTTAACTCAGGGAATAAAACTTTTAAAAAGTGTATCACTAAATTTAAGTATAAATAATGTAATGGTATCGATTTGTGTAATTAGTATAATTGCAGTGGTTTGTAGCTGGATATCTGTCAAGTTTTTTAAGTGGGAGTAAACATCACTTGAATAGTCGAAATAATTAAAGGTAAATCCTATACAGCAGTAAACGCTATGGAACAAGCTAAGAGTATTGTGAGTGATCAGGATAAGACTGTTGAAGAAATTATTGAGATTTTTAACGAAATATATTCTTCCATAAATAATTTGATGAATATGGTCTATAGTGTAAAGGGAGCAAGTATTAAATATTAATCATCAAAAAGATGAAGTTACCAGACAAATTGAAAGCATATCTTCAACATCACAGGAAACAGCTGCAGCTTCACAAGAGGTCTCTGCTTCAGCAGAAGAAATTAATGCTACTATGGAGGAATTTAATAACTATGTAATGGGACTTCAAAATTTAGCTGAGAAATTAAATGAGGAACTACGAAAGTTTAAATTAAACAATATGCTCTCTTAAGGATAATAATTTAAAAGTATGCCTGTAAGATGACTTCGTCTTATAGGCATATTTTTTTGAAAAATCACTTATTTTAAGCAACTACATAGCAAATATATACCTATACTGATATAATAATGTATACATAAGACAAAACAGAATAAAAGACATTGTAGCAATACACAGTATTTAAATTAATTGATAATGTAAGGGGTCAAAAATGTCAATAAACTACGTGCAAGATATGACAGAAGGAAATGAAGTCAAGCTTCTAATAAAGTTTTCATTACCAATGCTTATCGGTAATATCTTTCAACAATTTTACAATTTAATTGATTCAGTTATTGTAGGAAAGTATGTAGGTGCTAATGCACTTGCGGCGGTGGGAGCTACAGCCTCACTAAATTTTCTGACGTTTTCTATCTGTTTGGGGTTGTCCATCGGAATAGGTATAATAATTTCACAGTATTTTGGTGCAAAAAAAGAAGAAGATGTAAAGAGTGCTATAGCAAATGCAGTATATGTAATAGCCGTTTCAGGAGTACTTATGAGTTTAGTAACCTGCCTGTTAGCCCGGCCTATACTGGAGTTGATGCGAACGCCCCATGAAATTATAGATGATTCGGTGAAGTTTCTGAGAATAACAGCCGGCGGTATGATTGCAGTAGCGGCGTATAACGCCATAGCTGGTATATTGAGGGCATTAGGGGATTCAAGGACACCCTTGTTATTTTTAATACTATCTTGTGGAGTTAATGTAGGTCTGGATTTATTGTTTGTGCTGAAGTTTGGGTTTGGAGTAGCGGGAACAGCATGTGCTACTGTTATTTCTCAGGCAATTGCTGCTTTGGGCTGCATTATCTTTGCTTTATCCACAAATCCGTATTTTAAATTAAAAAAAGAGCATATGAGAATAAGTTGGCCTATTATAAAAAAATGTTTTAAAATCGGAATTCCAGTTGCATTGCAAAACTCAATGATTGCTATTTCATTGGTAGCATTGCAGAGTGTTGTAAATGGATTTGGAAAAGTAGCAGTTGCTGCATATACAGCAACCAGCAGAGTAGAACAGCTTATAGGGCAGCCTTATAACTCTTTGGGAGCAGCCATGTCCACCTTTGCGGGACAGAATATGGGTGCAGGTAAGCTGGAGAGGGTAAGAAAGGGTTATCATAAAAGTATCATAATAGTAGCGGTATTAAGCCTCACGGCCCTGTTGGCAGCCCAGTTCGGAGGCCATGCAATTATGAGCATATTTGTTAAAGAATCGGCTGTAATAGAGCTTGGTGCTAGAGCAATAAAAATTACAAGCTGTATGTATTTTGCACTGGGCCTGATATATATTACAAGAGGTGTTTTAAACGGTGCCGGCGATGCGTTCTATTCTATGATAAACGGTTTTGTTGAAGTTATAGGTAGAGTTGGGTTTTCAACTGGGTTAGCAATGATTCCTACTATTGGAGTTTGGAGCGTATGGGCTACTACAGGTTTAACATGGGGTATTACGGCAATTGCAAGTATAATAAGATACAGGCAGGGTAAATGGGAACATAAATCGTTAGTAGCGGCCGAGAATGAATCATGAGACAATAAGCAGGCTAGAAGTATAATTATAACCTGACATCATTTAAAGAGGTGTCAGGTTAACTGCTTTATATCCATTTTTAATTATAGATTTTTCCATAAAATATTAAAACATATTAATAAATATACATAATTGTATAAATCTAGATATTATAGGAGGAATTAACAGTACAATGTCGAATAATTCCTGTGCTTATCATGTTTTGGTGGACAGATGATTGGCTAAGGAATTGCTTCAAGGTTAAGCGAACAAAATCTATTAGTCCCCGGAGCAAATCACTATATTATATAATTAATAATTCGGGGGTGTCTTATGAAATTAGTTAGGAACTTTTATGTTCAAGGAGTTAATACAGAAACAAAGCATATCAGAAAGGAATCAATTATGGAAGTATTCCTTTTCGCTGTATTTTTAATATTTCTGTATTTAACACGGTATTCCTACCACTTATTGTTTCACACTTCAGCAGAGTTGTTTGTATGTGTAATATCTTTTGGATTGTTTTTTATTTCTATTAATACAAGCAGCATGTTAAAAAACAACTTTATTGTATTTTTAGGTATCGGGTATTTCTTTATCGGTATTATTGATATGTTCCATATATTTATATATTCCGGGGTATCAATAATATTTAAAACCGGCGACCAAAGCAGAGTTGTGCAATTCTGGATGTCCGGAAGGTATATGACGGCATTTACACTTCTGGGTTCCACTTTGCTGCTTTATAAAAATTTGAATAAATTCAGGACGTGGCTGATATTTCTAGCATACTTTCTGGCTAGCTGCGGGGTTATTGCAGCAATACTCTACTTCAAGGTGTTTCCTGCTTGTTATGTTGCAGGGCATGGACTAACACGATTTAAAATTATTAGTGAATTAGTAATTACCGTAATAATTTTGTTTGTAGCCATATTATACTTTAGAAAGAGAAAAAACATTGATTTTAAGCTTTTCTTTAATATGGAGTTCCATTTAATTTTGATGGCATTCTCCGAACTTCTGTTTACTGATTTTTTTAATCCCTCCGACTGGACAAATGTCTGGTCTCATATAGTACGGGTATTGTCTTATTTTTTCCTTTATAAAGCAATAATTGAGACAGGTCTAAAACGGCCTTACAACATATTGTTTGATAGAATAAATAATATTGATAATCAATTAAAACAGGAACAGCAGCAGCGAATGATGATAGAAGATATGCTTGTCAAAAATGATAAATGCTACGAGCTTATAATAAATAACTCCAGCGACGCCATAATTGTAACCAGTGAAGGTAAGTTAATTTTTGCAAATGACCGGGCAGAAAAAATTTTTGGAGCCTATAATTCCGGTGAGCTAATTGGAATGGAGCTAATGAGTTTTGTTCATCCTGATGATAGGACACTTGTCAGGAAACACATGGAGACGTCTTATTTAGGACAGACTTCACCTGTACAATATGAGTATAAAATAATGTCACGCAAGGGGCATGTAATTGACCTTGAGTCAACCAGCGACCTATTGGTATATCAGGGCAAGCTTTCAAATATCAGTATACTAAAGGATATTAGCTCAAGAAAGCAGATTAGCAAGCTCAAAAGCGATATAAGGGACAATGAGAGGGTACTAAATGAGACGAAAGAATACAATAAGTTGCTAACAGAGTTTTTCTCCAATATTTCACATGAACTTAAAACTCCATTAAACGTTATACTCGGGGCAATACAGATTTTAAACTTACCCCACGATTTCGAGCTACCGTACACCTTTGAAGAAAATCTGAATAAATATCATAAAGTGATGAAACAAAATTGTTATAGACTTCTAAGACTTGTAAACAATCTGATTGACCTTTCAAAATTCGATTCCGGTTTTTTAAAGTTAAACCTGTGCAATCAGAATATAGTAAACGTAGTTGAAGAGATTACGCTTTCCGTTGCGGACTACGTTGAGAACCGAGGTCTTAGTATTACTTTTGATACTGATTGTGAAGAAAAAATAATTGCAGTTGATGCTGATAAAATAGAAAGAATTATTCTTAACCTCCTCTCAAACTCCATAAAGTTTACTGATAAGGGTGGGAGTATTTTAATCAGCATGAGTGACAGGGGCGACCGGATTTCTATATCTGTCAGGGATACAGGTATAGGTATACCAAAGGATAAGCTTGAAACCATTTTTGAAAGGTTTGGACAGGTTGATAAAACATTAACAAGAAACAGAGAAGGCAGCGGTATAGGATTATCTCTTGTCAAAACTCTGGTAGAGATGCATGGAGGTATTATTAAAATAAGCAGTATAGAGGGGCATGGAAGCCAAGTATACATGGAGCTTCCGGTAAAGGTAATCCATGATGAGTCTATTTCTGCTAACAGAGCTGTTATAAGCAGAACAAACGTTGAAAAGATAAATGTTGAGTTTTCGGATATATATTCTTAAAAATTGAGTAAATACAAGACCCCTTCTTTAGAGTGGTTTGCCTGTTTTAGTAGCATTTGCGCAGATTCTTGCAAGATGCTGTATTTTATATACTTGGAATATTCCAATGCCATATCGGTATCTCTTATTCTTGATTCTGCGGAAGTGAGATTTAGACCGCTGTTTAACACATTGCTGAAGGTATATTCCAAGGCATTATTATAAGCACCAAACTTTGAGCGTTGGGACAATATGGTACTCATGGCTTTGTCAATCTTAGAGACGGCAGCTTGTGCATTGTACTGGTTTGTTACATCAGTACCTTTTAATCCTAAATTTTCAGGTTCGGCATTGGGTAATTCTATTTTAAAGATATCTCCCATATCAGGCCCTACCTGTAAAATTACCGGAGTGCCGGATGAAGACGGTGGTGTAGTCTTTAACTCATGGTAAACAAAATCAGCAGTCCACCCCTTTTCTACCCACGTGGTTCCATTGCTGACTCCGCTGCCGTCAGGCCCTCCTGCCTGGTATGTAAAATTGGTATTAGTACTGTGTTTCATAACAAGAACATCAATTCCATATCGGGTAAGGCTAATATTATTGTCAATTAGAAACTTCTTTTGTGCTGTTTTTATAGGGTCACCACTTGTATCATTTTTTAAATCCTCCACTGTCTTTATCATATTCTCTATAGTTGAATTAGTATCTTCACCTAAAGGGCTATATATAAAATTAGGATTTGAGGGAGGGTTTTCAAATGTAAACATTGCATTGTAGGGGGAATTAAAGTTAGTAGGGAAATTAACAATACCTACAGCCAGACTTTGGGAAAGATTTCTGGTGTAATCAAATATAATTGCCGCAAGGCGCATATTAGGATCGCTGAGAGCTGTTTGTACTTCAATAAATTCTTCTGTACCGGGAGTGTTTTTTACATTTGAGCCGTCAAGAAGTTTAATTTTATTAAATTCTGTATTGTCGGCAATATCCTCTATTCCGAGGTAAAGCTGTGTTATTTCTTCTTGAACGGATTGGCGGTCTGAATAGCTTAATACCCCGTTTGAAGCTTTTATGGCAAGTTCCTTCATCCTTATCAGGGAGTTTCCTATTGAGGACAAGGCTCCGTCTACTGTCTGAATTAATGAAATCCCGTCCTGTATATTTCTTTGAGCCTGGTCCAGTCCCCTGATCTTAGAACGCATCTTCTCAGATATTGCTAAGCCTGCAGAGTCATCACTTGCATTGTTAATTCTCAGACCTGAGACTAATTTTTTTACAGACTTTGACTTTTCAATATTTAAACTATTGTAAGCGTTGTAAGAATTAAGGGAACTCATATTATGAGAAATTACCATATAATTACTCTTTTCCTGTAATATCTTGTAATATTTTAAGTGTAACAAACAACCGTATTAGCGTCAATATAAATATATGCAAAAGAATAATGGCAGTAAAATAAGGAAACTATAGACTAGAAACATATTTACAATGGAGGATATTCATGTCTTCAGAAACTCATACTATTAATGTTTACAGTGAAATAGGAAAATTAAAATCTGTACTCCTTCACTGCCCTGGTGAAGAGGTAGAAAATATCGTTCCTGATTATCTGAGAAGGCTCCTTTTCGACGAAATAGTATATCTGGAGCAAGCACGCAGAGAGCATAACCAGTTTGCAGACATACTCAGAAATGAGGGTGTGGAAGTTATATATCTTACGGATTTAATGGCAGATATATTAGGAAATCCGGATATCCGAAGAGAATTTCTAAAAGAGCTTATGATAGAGGGCAAGGCTGTTACAGAAGGCCTTCAGGAGGCAATATTGGAATATCTTGATGATTTATCCCCAAAAGAACTCATAAATAAATGTATAGCGGGTATAAGACAGGAGGATCTGAAACATATAAAACCAAAAGAATTGGGTGATATGGTGAAGAATGCATATCCGTTTTACCTTGATCCTATACCAAATTTATACTTTCAACGAGATCCCTTTGCATCAATCGGAAGAGGTATTTCTCTAAATGTAATGGCAAATGAAACCCGTAACAGAGAAACACTTTTTGCAAAATACATTTTCAATTACCATCCCGGATTTAGGAATGTACCCAGATGGTATAACAGAGATAAGACACACCCTATAGAGGGAGGCGACATACTTGTTCTGTCGGAAAAGGTTCTGGCTATAGGAATAAGTGACAGAACAAGTCCGGTAGCAGTTGAAAGACTGGCATATAATCTCCTCAGTTCAAAGGAACCAATTGATACAGTGCTGGCATTTGATATTCCAAAAACAAGAGCATATATGCATCTAGACACTGTATTCACAATGGTTGATTACGACCAGTTCACCATATATCCGGGGATAGAAGATCCTCTTGATGTGTACAGCATAACAAGGGGAGAAAAAAATCAATTGAAAATAAAATACGAGCACAAGGACTTATCTGATGTGTTAAAGGAATATTTGAAGCTGCCGGCTGTAAATCTTATAAGATGCGGAGATGGAGACCCTATTGCCGCCAGCCGTGAGCAATGGAGTGACGGAAGTAACACTTTGGCAGTATCTCCGGGCAAGGTTGTATGCTATAACCGAAATATTGTTACCAATAACGCTTTAAGAAAAAACCATATTGAGGTACTGGAGTTTGATTCCTATGAATTATCCAGGGGCCGGGGAGGGCCAAGGTGTATGAGTATGCCTTTATACCGTGAATCTATACAGGTAAACTAAAAAAATACAGAGGTGATTTGTGTGAGCTTAAAAGGATACTATCTCTTACCTCATCCGCCCATTGTATTACCGGAGGTGGGAAGAGGCGAAGAACAAAAAATCAGAAGAACATCTGAAAGTATGGAGGCTATTGGGAAAGATATTGCAAAAAAGGCACCGGATACAATTATTATCGTAACCCCACACGGAACAATGTTTCAGGATGCAATTGTCCTGAGTTATGAAAATGAGATGTCCGGCAGCATGAAAAAATTCGGTGTACCCGATGTATCCTTGAAGCTGACGATTCAGAAGAAGTTAACACAAAAAATATATGATTTGGCACAAAATGAAGGGATACCGGCCTTACTAGCAACAACTCAGCTTATGAAAAAATATGGTACATCAGTGTCCATAGACCATGGTACATTAGTTCCCCTTTACTTTGTAAACAAACATTATAATAACTACAAGCTTGTACACATAACCTATGCACCTCTTAGCGACATCGAATTGTACAGGCTGGGAGTTTTAATAAATAAAGCAGTTGAAGATTTGAATGAAAATGCAGTCTTTATTGCCAGTGGGGATTTATCACACAGGCTTAGTGAAGAAGGGCCATACGGATATGATCCTTCCGGTGAGGAATTTGACAAGGAATTCCTTGAAGCATTGCAAGAAGGGGATGTGAAAAGGGTCTTCAGTATAGACAAAAATGTTATCTGCAATGCGGAAGAATGTGGAAGACGTTCGGCCGCAGTGATGCTTGGAACATTGGAAGGCAGAAAGTTTAAAGGAGACTTGCTTAGTTACGAGGGAACATTTGGTGTAGGCTATGGAATTATGAAATTTAATATACTGTCCGAAGATACGTCCAAATTAATTGATCTTGAAACAATACGTAAAGAGGCATACGAGAGAAAAACCCTACATTCCGATCCATATGTAAGGCTTGCCAGAGAGAGCCTCACAACTTACCTTACAACAGGCAATGAATTGAATAGTTTACCTGAGTATGTTACTGAAGAAATGAAAAAAGAAAAGAGGGGTATTTTCGTATCTCTCAAAAAAAATGGTGAACTTAGAGGCTGCATAGGAACAATTTTTCCTGTAACCGAGAGTATTGCTTTGGAGATTCTGCGTAATGCAATAGAGGCAGGCACCAATGATCCCAGATTTTATGAGGTAGATTTTCAAGAACTGATGGATATCGATTTCTCAGTGGATGTATTAACGGTACCTGAACCTGCACAAAAGGATGAGTTGAATCCGGCAGAATATGGAGTTATAGTGAGAAGTAAAGGTAAAACGGGCCTTTTGCTTCCTGATCTGGAGGGAATAGATACCGTTGAAGAACAGCTATCCATTGCACTTGATAAGGCAGGTATTAGACTAAACGAGGACTATTCAATTAAGAAATTCAAAGTAATACGGCATAAGGAAGAATAATACTATATAACCCTATTTCATGGTTTAGTAGACATCTGAAAACTCTATGTTTACTTTCTCATTTAGAGTAAGCAGCGTAGGCACATTTTTGCTTGCACTTTTCGGTACAAGATATACAGGCAGTGTGATTGTAAAAGTACTACCCTTGTTGGGCTCGCTTTCAAGAGTTATGGTACCCTTGTGCAGTTCTACCAGATACTTTGTGATAGTCAATCCCATTCCACTTCCTTCATGTTGTCGGGTAAGGGACTTATCCACTTGAATAAACCTATCAAAAATCAATGGTTGATTTTCCAAAGAGATACCGATTCCGTTATCCTTTACTGATATTTTTACATTATCATCAGAGTCTGCAATACTTACATAAATTTCTCTTCCGCTGCTATTAAACTTTACGGCATTAGAAATTAAATTCAGAAGAATTCTCTGTATTTGGTCAGGGTCACAAGCTAGAAACTTTTCTTCCACATCCGTATCGAATATCAGGGTAATACCCTTATCTTTAATATGAGATGCTACCGACAGGACAGTTTCCTCTACAACATCAACAATATTGTTGTTGGATAGGTTCAGTTCCAAAGACCCAGCATCTATCTTGGTAATATCTATAATATTATTAATAATTCTCGTCAGTCTGAAACAATTCTGGTTCATTATATGAAAATGCTTGTGCATCAGTGCTGTGTCCGGCACGCCGTGGTTCTGACTGATTTTAAGGGCTGAAAGTTTAAGGCTGCTAACCATAAGATTTAAAGGTGTTCTAAGCTCATGAGAAACATTACACAGAAAATCAGTTTTAAGCTTGTCCAATTCTTTTAGTTTATCATTTGCCTGAGTGGCAACCTTTGTAACAGCAGCTTCCTCTGCCACTTTCTCCGCAAGACTGAGTACATTACTCATATCCTGCAATACATATGCAGTTCCGATTATAATCGTCTTATCATCGGAATAAATCTGGGATATAGACATATTGACGGGTATTGTGTGATTCTCCTTGGTTAAGATTTTATAGCCTGATACCTTTACGCTTGATTTATCCGAGCATATTTTGGGTGAAAACAAAGTACAAATATCTTTTTCCAAAAGCTCAGAATAAGAATATCCAGAGAGCTCTTTAAGACTATCATTGACCTCCACTATTTTACCCTTTGTGTCAGTAATAATAACCATATCAGACAATTTTGAAATAATCTGTTTGGCTGAAATTGAAGCCGATGTCATGGTCAGACTTTGTTTGGCAAATATAATATTTAAAGCAATAGAATATATAATAACAGCAGTATGTACAAGAGTCGGTGATATGTTTCTACTGAAAAAAGGTATTATAATATTTGTAACAATTCCAATACTTATAGGAACTGTTTGAAGCAGAGCGTGCGTAATAACAGACTTCAGCTCAGTTGATTTCAAATTTACATACAAAAGTATTCCAATAAACAAGAAGCAAGGTAAAAACCACGGATCGGGTGTTTTAAAGGAGTACAACCAAATCCCGTTGCTTTTGTAGATGGAAATATAACTCAAGTCGTCAAAAAGGAACAGTATCGCTATAGGAATGCACAACGAAAATATGACGGGTACAGTCAATTTTGTTTTCTGCGGCCCGTCATTAAGTATTGATACAATGTTAATTGACAAAATATTATATGTACAAAACCCTATAGCACCTACCTTATACCACATAAGAGCAGCTTCTTTGTCAGGAGAACTCGAAAAAAATACAAACGACAAAGACCAAAGTATAAGTACAATATTTAATAGTAAATAAAACCGTCGATTGCTATTATTACGCTTTATGATAAAAACACAGGAGGTAGTAACTGCGTAAGTTAACAAAATTATAAGTGATATTATCGGAACTAAAACCGAATAAGACAAATAACACATATATATGACCTCTCTCTACACCATAATATTATACTGTTATGTAAAAATAAGTCAAATACTATTATACACCAAAATTCGAGCTTTTTAACGGTAAATCACGGTCTTATTATGTCTATTTCAAGTATTTATTTCCAAATAAAAGATCGTACTGGATTAAGCGATAATCCTTAATAAGTTGGTTGTTATTGTCAACTGTATTTATAGTTTGCTGATGGAGAACAGGGAAGCTATTCTCTAGCTCAGGCAGTATATTAAAATAATTAGGATATTTAACACCGGCATCCTGCAAAATCTTGTACGCTATATGAGATGGCGAAACAATTTCGGAGAAGGAATCAATCTCTTTAAAGTTTGACCATGCAGCAAACGGAGTTGTGTAATATTTAAGCTTTTCTAAATTTTGATCTTGAGCTGATCTGTCATCAGTACCCAGAAGATCATATACCTTGTAGAAATCATTCAGACTTCCAAGTCTGGGGGCATGATCTCCAAAGAAATATACCAATGTAGGCTTTTTACTCTTTTTCAACTCTTGTATAAGTTTTCCAAGAGATTGATCGGCGTCATAAATACCCTGAGCAAAATTACCTACGATATTCTTCTGTTGGTCGTTCAGTTTACCTGATTCCACAGTTACATCATGAGAACTGTATTTATCAATATAGGGGTCATGATTCTGCATAGAAACCCCAAAAATAAATGCGGGCTTATCAGAGGAATTCAAAGTATCCATAATCTTGTCAACTAAGGCATAGTCCGAAATATACGGTCCTTTGCACTGGGAACTGAGGCTGAATTTATCAACATCGTAGAAATTATCAAATCCAAAATAATTATATACTTTATCTCTGTTATAAAACCAACCATAATTTGGGTGGATAGCAGTTGTGCTGTAGCCGTTGTCCTTTAAAACAGATGCAATACTTGGTGTTTCTGTCCTGAGATAAGCATTGTAAACAATAATACCTGGGCTTAAAGAAGAGATTGACATCCCAGTGAGCGCTTCAAATTCACTGTTTGCAGTTCCGCCACCGATAATAGGAGCTGCAATCTGCCCCTTTTGGTATTTATGAGTATTTTCTACGATATCCTTGCTGAATTTTAAATCATTCAGCTTGGTTATATCCCAAAAGCTTTCGCTCATAATCATGATAACGTTAGGCTTTTCTTTTGAAACAACGGCAGAGGCGGCTACACTTTCGCCTGTTTTGCCGTATTTCTCATTAATCTCAGCCATTGTATTTTCGTTGTACCCTTGAGGCTTAGGATTAAGGTACTTATCAAGCTCTGTAAGGTAGAAATAGTTCTGAGCAAACATTCCGTTAGCCATTATTTCATCTTTACCGATATACCATGACTTCTGTATTCCCAGCTGTATTGACAAAGGTGTATTTGTAAGAATTACGGAATTCAGCAGGAAAAATAGGGCGGCAAAAGGAAGCAGGAATAAAGAAAGTTTAGGTTTCAGATATCTGCCTATAGCCTTTCTGAAATGTATTACAAGATACACTAGGATTCCAATTGCGGCAACAACAGCAATTATAATGGGTATACTGAGGTATTCTCTTGATATACCGATTAAATTACGAATCAGGTATAAATCCCATGGATAAAAAGGTTCATCAAAATATGTGAACTTAATATAGTTGGCAACTGTAAGGAAAATTGTTACAATTCCAATGATAATTTTAGGAATACCTTTACCTAACAATGCTGTCAAGCACAGATAAATACCGCATAAAACTAATATATTAAACATCAGATTAGGGTCAAGCACATCCTTGATAGTTTCCTTTAGATTCTGCCTTATTGAAAACTCGCAGATAAAGGTTGCAATACCGGAAACTGCAAAGAATGATATGAGACTTACTACAGGTTTAATAAAATCTGAAAGATCAAAAGCGGTACTACCGTTTGAGAACTTTGATATAAGCATACGGAAAATCATATTTGCAGATATAGCAAACCATATAGAAAAAAGTGCTATAAATGGCAAGTAAACAGCCGTTAAGGCACCCATCTTGACTATATTTATTAAAAGTACACTATCAATAATTGATCGGCCAAGTGATTTAAATAGAAAAACTGCCAACCCAAAAGACGATATTGCCAAGTTCAAAAGAGCAAATGCCCATATTTTTTTTGATTTGATAATATTTTTTCCATTTACCATGGAGCCAAATACATATACGGGATAAAGTGCCATAACAAAAATAGGTACACTGAAGTCAAGTAAAGATACAGCATACACGGAAATAAACGAAAGCAAAAACGTTATCGAGAACAATAATTTAAAATGCTGAAGCTTTGGGGTAATAATACTCCATAAAAGATATGAAAGGAACAGCATATTTAAAAGATATATTCTGTGAGTTAGTGACATTGTTAAAACAATTAGGTTTGCGCCAAAAAGAATAATAAATGTAAGTCTGTTAATATTGAATTTAATAGCAGGCATATAGAAAACTACGGTTGAAGCCAGTAGAACTAAAGCCAATTGGACAAAACCATTACCGTTATAAAATATATCTACAGCACTTATTACTGCAACCAAAAAAAAGAAGATTAAATTATTTCTTATATTTTTCATATTTACCCAGCTTCCTGTTATTATTTAAGTCAGAACAAAGCAAGATAGCTCTTTTCTGTGTAATATAATACCTGCAGCCGTATGTTTCATGTTTATCGTCTTACTAAAGTAACAGGTAAATTTTGAAAAATATTTACCCGCAAAGTATTATTGTACAGATTTTTGCTGACTTTAAAACACGAAAACGATTATATCAAACTAAATCTAAATATTAAAGTAGATAAAAGTAGAAATATTTAAATGTAACAAAAAATTTATAAATAAGAGCCTACCCATATATAATGGGACAGGCTCTCATTTATAAATTTTGCTATGCTAATTCTAGTGCAATTTCCATCATATTGGTAAAAGATGTCTGACGTTCCTCGGCTGAGGTTGCCTCATGTGAAACAAGAGAGTCAGATACGGTCAATATGCATATGGCATTTGCTCCGGCACGAGCTGCATTCATGTATAATGCAGCAGCTTCCATTTCTATTGCCAGAACACCCATTCTGGCCCACCTTTTCCAAACCTCTGGTTCATCATCATAAAATATATCAGAAGATAAAATATTTCCAACCTTTACCGGTATTGCTTTATTCTCTGCAATTTCCAAAGCCTTTTTCATTAAGGGCCAGGATGCAGTGGGAGCATAAGTTCCTGGTAAGTTATATTGGGAAGCATAGTTGGATGTGGTAGATGCAGACATTCCGATAATTATATCTCTGATTTTTACATCCTCTTGAATAGCCCCGCAGGAACCAATCCTGATAATGTTCTTAACTCCATAGAAGTTTAACAATTCATATGAGTATATTCCGATTGAGGGCATACCCATTCCCGATCCCATTACGGAGATTTTTTTGCCTTTATAAGTACCGGTATATCCGAACATATTTCTAACGGAATTAAATTGAACCGGGCTTTCCAAATAGGTTTCCGCTATAAATTTGGCACGAAGAGGATCTCCCGGCATTAATACTGTTTCAGCGATAATACCATGTTCGCTTACATTGATATGTGGTGTAGGAATCATAATTCACTCTCCTAAATTTAATATCTTACGTTTAAAACTTGTAATACATATAAATTATACAATTTTCCAATCAAAAAAACAGTAAAAATATAACAAAAGAAATCAGTTTAAAAATTATTGACATTTTATAATGATAAGTTTATAATAATTCATGCATGAGGGAGCTTAGCTCAGCTGGGAGAGCATCTGCCTTACAAGCAGAGGGTCATAGGTTCGAGCCCTATAGTTCCCACCAAAAGCAGTTATCATTTTACGATAATTGCTTTTTTAGTGTTAAAATAAAAAATATACTTACTAATCAAGAGTCTCCTTTGCAAAAAAAGTTTTTGAATATCAAGACCTTTGACATTGATTTTTTGACAGTTAACTGGACAAATTTTCTTGTCAAAAAGTGTTGACACATAAGTTTTCCCCTGTTATACTATCATAGTGTCAAGGGCAGTAATAAACTGCTTTGATACAGAAAAGACGCTGGTGTAGCTCAGCAGGTAGAGCAGCTGACTTGTAATCAGCAGGTCGGGGGTTCGATTCCGTCCGCCAGCTCCAAACCCTTCAAAATATTATTTTGAAGGGTTTTTTCATGTCAAAAGATAAGCTGTACCTAAACAACACACATTAGTCTAAACACTCTTTGGCAAACTTCTAAAATATATGTGATTGCCGTCGGGATCGCAAAAATGCATATTTTTTGCTCCCCATGGCTGTAATTGTGGAGTATCAATAATATGTATTCCTAAATTCAGTAATCTTTTATATTCTTCATCTACATCATCAACAGTAAAAGCTAAGCTTATATTTTCATTTTGGTTATTTTTTGCTTTTCCGTTATTGTAAACACTCAAGGTAGTACCTTCTGTAATCACAAATTGATGTACTTCGTCCTTACAATCAGAAGAAATACCTAAGATATTTCTGTAGAAATCAGCAATTTTAACAACATCATTTGTTTCTATGCAAACTTCTCCTAAATTCATTTTTCCATTCCTTTACGTATATTTAAATTACACCGTATAACTTTGATAATTATAACATTCAATCAATTAAATTAATACACTATCAGATTCTGTATACATAATAACATGTATATTTGAAATACAAATAGCAAACGATATGTGCAACAACCCGGAATAAATATATATACTATATTATTTATGAATTATTATGTCTATCATTTTAAAATTTCTGAACAATAAAGGACAAAATGACGATTGTTAACATTTTATGACTTTTTATATTACGTAAACTACTCCCGGAAAAGTTCTATAAGGAGAAATATTTAAAGATATAAAGGCAATATGAATTAAAACTTACATAATGGCAATAATTACTTAAGGGCGAATTTTATTTCCTCAGGTCAAAAGTGAAAACCAATCAGGTTAATATACCTACATAGCGGGGCTGAGACTATTTTCCATGTTAGTAAATTTTAATAACATTGACATGTATTTACACTTTTGATATAATGATTTTTGTGGGATATTCAAAAATTCTCCTCTAGAAAACGGAAGAAGTAGTTTGATTTTCTATAAAGATTTTCGTGAAAATATTTTCCTTACTTTTTAATGGTCTAAATAGTAAAAGATTTTATAAGGTGGTGAATTATGGACCAAATTAATTTACAGTCAAAAACGTTAGAAGATTTGAGATATATTGCAAAAATGCTGGGGATGAAAAATATATCCAAATATAAGAAGAGTGAGTTGGTAGAACTGCTTAGTGAAAACTCCAAAAAACTTAAATCTGATGATATTGTGGAAGAAGTTGTTTCTGAAGAAATTAAAACGGCTGAACCAGCTGCGAATACAATAGAAACTCAAGCAAGCGAAGAAAGGTCCAAAGAAGCTTCAGAGGAGGTTCCTGTCTTAAGAAAATCCCGGAGAGGAAGGCCGAGCAAGGCATCGAAATCAATGGACAAGCCGGAGAATACCGGTGTATCAGATTTACTTACTAGCGTTACAGGTCAGGATAACCAGGGTAAAAATCCAAATTCCGTACCAGAACAAAGTGATAAACCGGACAGATTGTCTGACACATTAAAGCATCTGGAAACAAAAAATATCGAGAAAAAGCCTCATAGCAGAGGACGGAAAAAGGATGTTCAACCTTCTAGCGAACCCCCGGTTACTGAAAATAAATTATTATCAAACACATCAAACACATCAGAAGTTTCAGCCCAAGACAAAGGAAACAATTCGGCAGATAACATACCACACAGGAAAAACAGCAGATTAAAGCCGGAGCAAACGATAGAACAGCCCAAAAACGTTTCTGATGAAAAGATACAAGGGAAAGTTGAAAAGGATTCGAAACCTCAAATATACAAAAAGGAAGATCAGCCTTCAGCAAGGCAGGATAATAGACAACAGCACAGGCAAATCAGACCGTATACAAACACAAACGTCAAGTCTGATATCTCATCGGAACCGCAGCGTATGCCATTAAATCAGCAGCCACAGCAGGTTCAGCCTCAGCAACCAACACCATCCCAGCCTCAGGTTATTTCACCTCAGATTCAACAACCGCAAGGTAGTGAAAAAATAGAAAGTGATGATCCTGTAGAAGGAGTACTTGAAGTATTACCGGACGGTTATGGTTTTTTAAGAAGTGAAAACTATCTGTCTGGCCCTAAAGATGTTTACGTATCACCTTCACAAATAAGACGTTTTGGTCTTAAAACCGGTGATAAGCTAAGGGGAAAAGGCAGGATTCCAAAAGAAGGGGAAAAATTTCAGGCATTATTGTATGTACAGTCAATTAACGGAGACACTCCCGATGTTGCGTCCAAGAGAGTTGCGTTTGAGTACTTAACACCTATATATCCTGATAACAGAATTACTCTTGAAACTTCACCTAGAGAATTTTCAACAAGGCTTATAGATCTTATAGCTCCAATTGGAAAAGGCCAGAGAGGAATGATTGTTTCTCCCCCAAAAGCGGGTAAAACAATACTTTTGAAAAAAATTGCAAATGCAATCACAATTAACTACCCTGAAGCCGAGCTAATAGTTCTGCTTATTGACGAAAGACCTGAAGAAGTAACCGATATGCAGCGTTCTATAAAGGGAGAGGTAATTTATTCTACCTTTGACGAGGTTCCAGAACATCATATAAAGGTTGCGGAAATGGTGCTTGAGAGAGCTCAACGTCTTGTTGAACAAAAGAAAGATGTTGTCATTCTTCTGGATAGTATAACAAGACTGGCAAGGGCATATAACCTTACTATTCCACCAACAGGAAGAACATTGTCCGGAGGTTTGGACCCGGGTGCACTTCATAAGCCAAAGAGATTTTTCGGAGCGGCAAGAAATATTGAAAATGGCGGTAGCTTGACAATTATGGCCACTGCGCTCATTGAAACAGGAAGCAGAATGGACGATGTTATCTTTGAGGAATTTAAAGGAACAGGTAACATGGAACTACATCTGGATAGGAAGTTATCTGAAAAGAGAATCTTTCCTGCAATCGATATTAATAAGTCGGGAACCAGACGTGAGGAGCTTCTTCTCAGCCAAAAAGAGCTTGAAAGTGTCTGGGCTATAAGAAAGGCTATGAGCAATATGGGAACTGCAGAGGTTACTGAGATTTTAATTAATAAACTTATGCAGACCAGAACAAACGATGATTTTGTAAATAGTATTAAAATATCTTTTTTAGATAAAAATTCGCAGGATAGATAGTAATCCAATATATGGTACTTATCGTAAGTACTAAAAAAGGTATTGCGGTGTATTTGATTTTATGTTAAAATATCACTTGCCTCTTTAATAAGCAACTAAGTACATTTTATTGTACGTTGAATATATAATAATAATGCTGTTCATTGAGGACATTGCAATTATGTTTTGAAAGAAGGTGAAAAGCAATGAAAGAAGGAATTCATCCAGAATATTCTGAAGCAGTAGTAAAGTGTGCTTGCGGCGAGACTTTTACAACTGGTTCTACAAAGAAAGCCCTTCACGTTGAAATTTGTTCAAAGTGTCATCCGTTCTACACTGGTAGACAGAAGCTCATTGATGTTGGTGGACGTGTTGATAAGTTTAAGAAGAAATACGGTATTGTTGATAACGCATAATGAAGGTATTATAAAGACTGGGAATGTTTTTCCCGGTCTTTTGTTTCATATCTGTAAACAAATTGCTATTAATCTTTTCTTTTAATAATATTCGAGTTATAATCTTTTTTAAGGGTTAAGTCTTTATATAGATAAGTCTGTGTATACGGTGGTTTTACCAACTCTGTTTTTAATATAGGAGGAAAAATGAAAAAGACAACGATTGGTGGTCAAGCTCTACTTGAAGGCCTTCTCATGATAGGGCCGGAGTACAGGGCTACGGCAGTTAGGAAGCCGGATGGAGAGATAATTGTTGAAAAACATCCGCAAAAGCCGAAAGGTAAGCTGTCCAAGATTCCAATAGTAAGAGGCGCTGTAAATCTATTTTCCCAGATGGTAATAGGAGTTAAGGCTCTTATGTATTCTGCCGAATTTATAGATATTGAAGATGATGATAAAAGTAATGAGCCTTCAAAATTCGAGCAATTTCTTGAGCGAAAATTCGGAGACAAGATAACAGATATAGCAATATATTTTTCAGTAGTGCTATCCATTTTTTTAAGTGTGGGGTTATTTATATTGCTTCCAAACCTGATAGCAGGTTTTATACCTGTAGAAGGAGTTGTAATTAAGAACCTCATAGAAGGAGCCCTTAGAGTAGGTATATTTATAGGATACCTGGCCCTCGTTTCACTGCTGAAAGATATGAAAAGGGTATGGGAATATCACGGTGCAGAGCATAAGACAATACACTGTTATGAGCACGGTGACGAGCTTACAGTTGATAATGTAAGAAAATATACTACAAAGCACCCCAGATGCGGGACATCACTATTTTTTACCATAATGATAATCAGTATTTTAATATTTTCATTTACCGGATGGCATAATATATTTCTAAATGCCGCAATCAGGATTCTTCTTGTGCCTGTTATAGCAGGAGTATCTCTGGAACTTATAAAATTTGCGGTGAGACATGACAACTGGCTGTTCAAGGTATTCAGCGCACCAGGCTTAATGTTTCAGAAGTTTACTACCAGAGAGCCTGATGACAGTCAGATTGAAGTAGCAATAGCCGCTTTCAATGAAGTTATTCCAAACAGCGAAATCAGCGATGATTGGGGAAAAGACTAAAGAATATAACGGTGAAATATGAATATAAATGAATTCACACATTATGCGGAAGATAAATTAAAAAATGCAAATATTGAGACCCCGGTACAAGAAGCCGGGGTCATGCTTTGTCAGGTACTTAACTGCGGAAGGGCATATCTCTATGCCCACGGCGACAGAGAATTGAGCCCTGATGAAAAAGCAAAACTTGACCATATGCTGGCTCAACGTGCTAAGAATATTCCACTGCAATATATCGTAGGGGACACGGAATTCATGTCATTAAGGTTTATGGTAACTCCTGCGGTGCTTATACCAAGGCAGGACACGGAAATTTTAGTGGAAAAGGTTATTGAGCTGGCAAAAAAGCGGAGATTTCAAAGGCAGAACGAGGGTAGTAATGCAAGGTTATATGTATTGGACATGTGTACAGGCTCAGGTTGTATAGCAGTAAGCATTGCACATTTCTGCACTGAATGCAGTATTGTGGCTTGTGATATATCAAAGGAAGCAATTAAGGTAGCAAAAGCTAACAGTGAGTTGAACGGAGTCCAAAACAGAGTGGAGATTTTTTGCGGAGACTTATTTGAAGCACTTAAAGGCAATTACAAATTTGATTTTATAGTCAGTAATCCGCCATACATAGAAACAGAAACAATATCAGGTCTTCAAAAGGAAGTCCGCAGTTATGAGCCTGAATTAGCACTGGACGGCGGTGCAGACGGACTTGTTTTTTATAAAAAAATTACAGCCAAAGCCCCTGAATATCTTAATAACCTTGGTTGGCTGGCCTTTGAAATCGGGTATAATCAAGGAGAAAAGGTTTCCGCCCTAATGGAGGAGTCCTTTATCAATATACAGGTGCTAAAAGACTACGGCGGTAATGACAGAGTTGTAGTTGGGCAGCTGTCAATTTGAAGTTAATCATTCCATAACCGCATTGCACCCGAATCCTGAAGCTTCTTCACCACGATGATGCTTATAGGGCCCACAAACATTCCTATTATTCCGAAGAATTTTAACCCAATATACATTGCAAGGAGAGTTACCAATGGGTGCAGTCCTATCTGGCTGCCCACTATCTTGGGCTCCATTATCTGCCTTATAAGTATACCGAGAACATAAATTATACTAAGACCAAGGGCAAGAGGCATATCTCCCGATATTACGGTCCATAAAATCCACGGAACCATTACCACGCCTGTACCCATAATAGGAATTGCATCTGATAGGCCCACTACCAAGGCTATTAGAAATGCATATTTTACATTTAAAATAAACAAGCCTACGCTTACTTCTATAAAAGTAAAGCCCATGAGAATAAGGATAGCTTTAAAGTAACCCAGAAGTGCTTTGAAGGTATCTTTTTTCAAGCTGGCTATATTTTTTCTCCATGAAAAGGGAAGCTGTCTGTAGAAAAAGGAAGAAATACTTTTCCTGTCGCTGCTTATGAAATATGTACCCAGAATGGTTACGATAACAAAAACCGTCAACCTTGGAATAGAGGATACGGTATTTATTACGTACTGAATAACTGAAGTTATCATAAATCCGATTTTTTCCGAAAACGATACAAGATTTTTGGTTATGGTGCTGGTTACCTGATCCGGAAGCCCGTTGTAAAATATTGTTGCTTTGTCTATTAATCCGTTAATTTTAACGGATATATCACTGGAATATGCCGTTAGGTTGTCTTGTAAAACTATTAATTCATTATATATTTTTATAATTCCTACGGTCAAACCAAATCCAAGTACTGACATTGTAAATAACAGGGATATAGCAGCTGCAGCCTTTCTCGATATATTAAATCTTTGGAGCAGCTTGATAACCGGTTCATTTATATAGGAAACGATTAAAGCTATAACAAATGGGGCGAAAAATGGCAAAAGGTACGATATAGACAGATAAATCACAGCGAAAATAAGCAAAATCAAAAAAAACTTTTTAATTGTAGATTGATACTTGTTCCATAACTCCATGTAGTAATACTCCTTACCCTGTTCCAAAAATCCTTATATTTAATTTATACATTATAATAATACAAAAGTACATATTCAAGTTAATTTTACCGGTTCTAGTTAATTTTATGGAAAATACACCTGTACACGGTTAAGAAGCAGTGAGAAATACTAGTATAAAACTATCCTGTAAAGGGAAATTGGAACACTATTAGTAGCTTTCTACAATTTTTGTATACAATACACAGCTAAAACTTATTCAAATGCCTTAAAACATAGGCTTTTATTAAATTTACTTTGAAAAAAATCTGTAAATTGATAAACGGAAGACATTGCAGGAGAATAAGTGACAAAAGTAATAATTGAATATTTTTTTTACCTAATAGCGAGATTGACTAAAGCACCATTTATAAATTATCATTGATAAGGGATTTAGTCTGACTTTATTATTTTTTTGTCTTTTTTAGAATTTTATTATGTAACTAATAATGAGATTCTTAAAAATATGAGGGTTAAAATTACATTTTGAAAGGAGAATAAGCTGTGGATTGGTATTTATTACTGGCAGCTATTCTGCTGCCTGCACTAAGCGCAGCATTATGCTTGATTCTGAAGAATCAGAAGGTGCGTATTGCTGTAGTGAGCATTTCTACTCTGCTGCTTTTTGCAGTGGCAGGCGGCTTCATAGCACTTATGATTAACTCTCCTGAAGGAAAACTGGTTTTCCAGATGGATGAGCATGTACTCGAGATTGTCGGTGGGTTGATTAAAGGACTTGACTTCTTACTCTTCTGCTACATCGGGTATATAGGTATAAAGCATAAAAAAGCAATAGTACTTGTATTAACAGTATTACAATTTATTCCTTGGGTTTTATTTGAGATATTTGGAGTGTTCGGCAAGGTTCACGAACCTGAACAGGCATTTGTAATTGACCATCTGTCATTAATAATGATAATGCTTGTTTCAATTATCGGCCCGATTGTTACATTTTTCGGACTTGGCTACATGAAGGAGCATGAACATCACTTGCACCTGAAAGTATCAAGGCAACCAAGATTCTTTATGATACTTTTCATATTCCTTGGTGCAATGAACGCATTGGTAATGACAGATAATCTATCCTGGATGTATTTCTTCTGGGAGGTAACAACACTTTGCTCATTCTTGCTCATATCACATGACGGGACTGAAATAGCCATTAAAAACGGTTTAAGAGCGTTGTGGATTAACTCAGTGGGCGGTGTAGCTTTTATCATCGCTATATTAATGGTAAACACAAGCCTGGATACACTTTCAATACAGGCTATATCAAATTCGGGAATGCAGGGCACTTTTGCCGGAATGATGCCAATAGCACTTGGTCTCCTGTGCATAGCAGGTTTTACAAAGTCGGCGCAATTCCCATTCCAGAGCTGGTTATTGGGAGCCATGGTTGCGCCTACACCTGTATCTGCATTGCTTCACTCTAGTACAATGGTTAAGGCCGGTGTTTATCTGGTTGTAAGAATTGCTCCTGCTTTCTCAGGTACAATACTTGGACAGCTGGTTGCTGTTGCCGGAGGATTTACTTTTGTTGCTGCTTCAGCCATAGCAATAAGCCAGAGTAATGCCAAGAAGGTTCTTGCGTACTCAACAATAGCAAACCTTGGATTGATTATATGTTGCGCAGGAATCGGTACAAGAATTTCTCTCGCTGCTGCTGTTCTGCTTATGATTTTCCATGCCGTATCAAAAGGATTACTCTTCCTTTGCGTGGGTACTATTGAGCTTGGTATTGGCAGCCGTGATATCGAAGATATGCAGGGCTTATTCAAAAAGATGCCGTTTACAACAGTTATTACAGTAATCGGTCAGATTTCAATGCTTTTGCCACCTTTCGGTGTCTTGATAACAAAGTGGATGGCAATAGAGACGGCTGTACACAACCCAATAGTATTGTTATTCATAATACTGGGAAGTGCGCTTACAGTTGTATTCTGGTCAAAGTGGATTGGAATGATTCTTACAATGTCCTACAAACCTAAGTATCATATGGAAAAGCTTGCTTTCTCAATCAGAGCTGCTTTGTCTGTGTTAATCGCTTTGGTAATGGCAGCAAGTATAGGAATCGCTCCTTTGTATAACCAGTTTGTAAAGCCTCAGATAATGGCATTTAATATTTCTGACAAAGAGATGCTTTCCGGAACCGGTATGGGAGTATGGTTGGAAAAGGTTAATCAGGCTGTATATGGAGGGTTTGCTTCCATAATATTCTTCGGTGTGATTTTGATATTGATGGTTGCAATACCTATCATTGCAAACAGAATCAAGCCTGCAAGATTAAAACCGCCATATCTTTGCGGTAGTAATGTAGATGAAGATTTAAGAGGGTTAGAGTTTATTAGCCCCGGTGACAAAGTTGAGAAGGTAGTTGTTAGAAACTATTACATGGAGTCTGTTTTTGGTGAAAACAAGCTGACTTTCTGGCTCAACCTTGCTGCAGGTGCAATTATAATAATTTTGTTAGGGGTGGTGATCGGATTATGAGCATAAACAATATTTTAACTGCTGTTATTGCCATAATAGCTGCTCCGATTTTGGGTGGATTACTTTTTGGTATTGACAGAAAAATTACTGCAAGAATGCAGAATAGATTTGGACCTCCACTGCTTCAGCCTTTCTATGATTTCTTTAAATTGCTGGGCAAGCAGGGAATTGCTGTTAACCAGACTCAGATGGTTTATGTTCTAGGACATTTGTTCTTTGCAATAGGTGCTCTGGTTATGCTGGTATTAAAACAGGATTTACTTATGCTTATGTTTATTCTGGCATTCTCAGGCATATCACTGATAATGGGTGCAATGAGTGTGCGTTCCCCATACAGTAAGATTGGTGCTCAGAGAGAAATTATGCAGATGATGGCATATGAACCTGTTTTGCTGTTAATGGTTGTTGGGGTGTACAAGGTAACAGGAAGCTTTATGATTTCTGATATTTTCAACCACGACAAACCTCTGTTGTACAGTTTGCCTCTTTTGTTCTTAGCATTCATCTATGTTTTGACAATAAAGCTGAGAAAGTCACCATTTGACTTTGCAACTTCTCACCATGGTCATCAGGAATTGATAAAGGGTGTGACCACGGAGTTCTCAGGTACTCAGTTGGCATTGCTGGAATTGACAGACTGGATTGATTTGGTACTGCTCATGGGATTAATTTCATTGTTTTTTGCAAAACCTTTATGGGTAGGTATATTAATAGCATTAGTATGTTATTTCTTTGAAATAGTTATTGATAATATCAGTGCCAGAGTTACCTGGCAGTGGATGGTTAAAATTACTTGGGTTGCAGGTATCGGAGCAGCTCTGGTAAATATTGTATGGATGTATCTGATTCCTTAATAGGAACTACTAAATATATTGGAGGTTGCTTGCTGACAAAAGATATTTGCAAGCAGCCTATCCTGTAAGAAAGGTGAATTGTATGGGTATAATAAGCAAATCAAGGAAGAAATCACCCTGGATAATGCATTACGACTGTACAAGCTGCAACGGATGTGATATTGAGACACTTGCATGCCTCACTCCAATGTATGATGCAGAGCGTTTGGGTATTATAAATGTTGGTAACCCAAAACATGCTGATATATTGCTTGTAACCGGTTCTGTAAATAAGAGAAACGAACTTGTATTAAAGAATATATACAATCAAATGCCTGACCCTAAGTGCGTCGTTGCCATTGGAGCTTGCGCATGTACAGGAGGTATTTTTAAGGAATGTTACAATGTACTTGGCGGAGTTGAAAACGTAATTCCTGTTGATGTATTTGTTCCGGGCTGCTGTGCTAGACCTGAAGCCATTATAGACGGTATAGTTCAGGCTATAGGTAAACTTGACGAAAAGGCTGATGCAATGAAGAAGGTAGCTAAATAAGGGCTGTCAAGGCTCATGGAGGTAAGAATAGAATGATTGAAAATTTGGTGGAAATTACAAGTGATCAGCTACTTGCAGAAGTTCAGAAGTGCAAGTATGATGGATACAGATTCGTTACTACAACTAGTGTAGATAACGGTGATGACACTATAGATATTGTATATCATTTTGATATCGACTATAAAATGAAGAATTTAAAGATTACTGTTAAGAAGGATGAAGAAGTTCCAAGTATTTCAAAAGTTTATGTCAGTGCTTTACTGGTTGAAAATGAGATAAAGGAACTGTTTGGAGTAAATATCACCGGAATTGTAGTAGATTACGGCGGACATATGCTTCTCTCAGAGGAAGAACTTGGTTCACCAATGTTAAGACAGCAAATAACTATTGAAAAAAGAGGGGGTAATTCATAATGAGTTCAACTATAGTTCCTTTTGGGCCACAGCATCCTGTGCTTCCGGAACCCCTTCACATCAAGCTAGTTATGGAAGATGAAAATATTGTAGATGCAATACCTGCTATTGGGTATGTTCACAGAGGGCTTGAAAAGCTAACTGAAACAAAAGAGTTTACTCAAAACACATTTGTTGTTGAAAGAGTTTGCGGTATATGCAGTGTAATGCATGCAATGGCTTACTGTCAGGGTATCGAAGAATTGATGAATATTGAGATATCAGACAGAGCAAAGTTTTTGAGAGTTATCTGGGCAGAGCTTCACAGAATGCACAGTCACTTGCTTTGGTTAGGGCTTCTGGCAGATGCCTTTGGTTTCGAAAGTCTTTTCATGCAGACATGGAGAGATAGAGAAAAGGTAATGGATATAATGGAAGAAACAGCCGGAAGCAGGGTTGTTATTTCATGTAATACAATAGGTGGTACAAGAAGAGACCTGACTAAAGAACAAATGGCTAAGATTATTGCAACAGTTGATGATATTAAGCATGATTTGGAACAGGTTGAAGCAGTATTTCTCAACAATTATACAGTTAAGCACAGGTTGGTTGGAGTGGGTGTCCTCACAAAAGCTGATGCAATCGAATATTGTACAGTAGGACCGATGGCAAGAGCAAGCGGTATTGTTACGGATATGAGAACCACAGGATATTCTGCATACGGACAATTGGATTTTGAGCCTATTACTCATAATGATGGTGACTGCTATGCAAGAACTTATGTAAGACTCAAAGAGGTTTATCAGTCTATTGACCTTATAAAACAGGCTATAGCAAAGATACCTGAAGGCGAGCATGTTGTTCCTTTTAAGGGATTCCCACCAAAGGGTGATGTAATTTCAAGAGTTGAGCAGCCAAGAGGTGAAGTTCTCTATTATTTAAGAGGAAATGGTACAAAGAATTTGGATAGATTGAGACTTAGAACTCCTACATTTGCAAATATTCCGTCACTTCTGAAGATGTTGCCGGGAAGTCAGCTTGCAGATGTACCTATGCTTATTCTGACCATTGACCCATGCATATCCTGTACCGAGAGATAATAGAAATGTATTTGGTAGATAGGAGGTCATAAGAGATGTTTAAGATGATGGAAAATGTATTTAAGAATCTTGCTTCAAAGCCTGCAACCAGAATGTATCCTATTGAAAAAAGAGAACCATTCAAGGATTCCAGAGGTCAGATTGAAGGTATTGAAATAGATAAATGTATTTTCTGCGGAATTTGCCAGAGAAAATGTCCGGCTAATGCTATAGTGGTAAATAAAGCCGAGAAGTCCTGGGAAATTAACCAGTTTAAGTGCGTAATATGCAATGCATGTGTTGAAGCTTGCCCAAAGAAATGTATTGTAGCAAGTGCGGAGCATAAAACTGCACAAACCAAAAAGGAAAATTACAAAGCAGTTCAGCCTCCAAAGGAAGCTGAAAGCGATAACAGCAAGGTTACAGCTTAGGTATAATAATAAGTGAATTTATATATACTACTTAAAATTCAGAGGAAGATAAGGCTTTCTCTGAATTTTAGTGTTTGTGGATATAATATTATGTGATAAAACATATATATTGAGACACGGAGGTTATGGACGTGCATGAATATGCGGTAACCCAGTCGATGCTAAAGCTTGTTTTAGATGAAGCCAAGCGGGTTAAGGCATCAAAAATACTGGAAATACGGCTTGTAATAGGAGATTTATCAACTATAGTTGATGACTCGGTACAAATGTATTTTGATATTATGAGCGAAGGCACCATTGCCCATGGAGCAAAACTTGTTTTCAGACGTGTAAAAGCTGAATTCAAGTGCAAAGAATGCGGCGAGGTATTTATAAAGCCCACCACAGGTTTTGACTGCCCCAAGTGCGGGGGACTTGGTATGCCAACTGGTGTAGGCAGGGAGTTTTATATCGAAAGTCTTGAAATTGAATAACAAAAACACATTCTTTCAGCATTTTCATATTATAAAGTATAATATGCTGCCGGAGTGGGTCTTAATTTATGCTGAGAGGAAGCTTCATGTTGGTTTTGAGCATAGTTGATATAATAGGTACAGTAGCTTTTGCTGTATCTGGAGTTCTTGTGGGAATCAGGAACAAGCTTGATTTATTCGGTATTTATGTGCTGGCCATGGCGACGGCCTCCGGTGGTGGAATTATACGGGATATTGTTATTGGAAGAGAGGTACCTGTTTTTTTCGTACAATGGAGGTATTTCGCTGCCATAACAGCAACGATGATTGCTACTTGCCTGCTGTATACCATGGTTAACAGGGTTATGTCCTTTATAGTGCTGGCTGACGCAGTAGGGCTGGGAGTTTTCACCGTAACCGCTACATATAAGGCGATGGAATATGGCCTGCCACTTCTCGGCATTGTTTTTGCGGGAGTTATAACCGGGGTTGGCGGAGGCATACTAAGAGATATAATGGTTAATGAGATTCCATTGATATTCAGAAGTGAAATATATGCCATACCGTCAATTATAGGCTCTCTTTTGTTTTACTTCATGTATGGACGGATTAGCCTTAGTTTTAACATTTATCTATGTGTAGGAGTAATATTTGCCATCAGAATGATATCCGTAAGGTTGAGACTGCATTTGCCTGTTATAAGTAGGAGCGATACAGGCAAATCGTCCGGCGGGAACAACCGAAGAAGCTTTAGAATGTGAATTTTTGATAAAACTTATTGGAGGTACTTATGGAAATAAAGGTCATGAAAAACATAATGCATGCCAACGATAGGCTTGCAGAGGAAAATAGAAATTATTTTAAAAGTAAGGGAATAAAGGCTGTTAATATAATGGCTTCACCGGGTTCAGGGAAAACCAGTACTATTATGAAGCTTATAGAAGCTTTTGGTGACAGAGCAAATGTAGCTGTAGTTGAAGGTGATATTGCCTCTTCTATTGATGCAGAAAAAATAGACAAGCTAGGTAATCCTGTTATTCAGATAAATACCGGCGGAGGATGTCACCTTGACGCAAACATGATAAAAAGCGCTGCAGAGAGTCTACAACTAAAGGATGGGGCAATCCTTTTTATAGAAAATGTAGGAAATCTTGTATGTCCTTCTTCCTTTGATCTAGGTGAAGGTATAAAAATGGTTATTGCCAGTGTTCCTGAGGGACATGACAAGCCTTACAAATATACCTCAATGTTTGAACTTGCTGATATTGTTGTACTTAACAAGACAGATTTAATGCCTTATATCGACTTTGATAAGGACAGCTTTTACAAAGGCGTTAAGGCATTAAATGAAAATGCAAAGATTATTGAGGTATCATGTAAAACAGGTGAAGGAATAAGCGAACTTGCAGATTGGATGCTTAATGTTAATGTGCAAGTATCTCATAACCCGTCTGTGTAACAGCTATAGTGTATTCCCACTGGGCAGATAAAGAACCGTCTTTTGTGGTCACGGTCCAATTGTCTTTTCCAATCTGGACTCTGTAACTGCCCTCATTTATCATAGGTTCTATTGTAAATACCATTCCGGGAAGTATCAGGAATCCCATGTCCTTCCTTCGAAAGTGATCGACATGGGGGTCCTCATGGAAGTGCACTCCCACACCATGACCACCTAAATCACGAACAACGCTATAGCCGTTTTTATTGGCAAAAGGCTCAATGGCTCTTCCTATATCATTTATTGAACCGAAAGGTTTAACCTGCTTTGTGCCGATATGAAGACACTCTTTAGTTACCTCTACAAGCTTCCTTGCATTCGGTAGAACATCGCCTATCATATACATTCTGCTTGCATCTGAAAAATATCCGTCTAAAATGGTAGAAACATCAATGTTCACTATATCTCCTGATTTGAGTACGGTTTTTTCATTGGGAATTCCGTGGCAGACAACATTGTTTATAGAAGTACATACGCTTTTGGGAAACCCGTTGTAATTCAGTGGTGCCGGAATTGCATTGTGTGCAACTGTGTATTCATACACTATTTTATCAATTTCTGCAGTTGTTATGCCGGGTTTAACTTCCTTCTCTAATAAATCAAGTATCTGAGTAGTAATCTTACCGCTTTTACGGATACCTTCAATCTGCTGAGAATTTTTTAATAAGGATTTATGGGGTATTATATATCCCATGTTTTTTAAATTTTCCAGTTTTTGTGCAATATCATTGATACTCACTAAAATACACTTCCTTAATAATGTTTTTAAGCCTTCTATTAATTATAACAAATATAACAACATTTATTTCATTTCCAGCAAAGCCACGGTAATATCGTCCATTATATCGTGCATACTGCTGCCTGAAAAGGACAAAGCTTTATCAACAAGCTTGGATATTATACTTGAGGGTTTTAAGTCTTTCCTTAAAAAATGCTCAACGATTCTGTCCTCCCCAAACTGCTCACTGGACTTGTTTTTAATCTCAATTATTCCATCAGTGTAGAATAACAATCTGTCCTTTGGATTAAGCTTTTGTGTTACTTCAGTATATTCAGGGTTATCCACCCAGTTGCTGATTGGTATTCCCCTAGTTCTCAGCAGCTTGAAGTCTTCTCCTGAAAATAAAATAGGTGAAACGTTTAGCCCTGCATTTGAGTATGAAAAACTATAATCCGATATATTTATTATTCCATAAAATACGGAAATATAAAGCTCGTCTTCAAAACCGTTCTTATTGAACTCGTGATAGAGTTGAGTCAGTACCTTTGACGGCGAAAGAGAGGACTTGTCTATAGCAGCACGTAAAAACATTGTAAGCATGGATGCCGCAACTCCGTGACCGGATACGTCAGCGATATAAATACCTACGTGATCTTCGTCAATTTCAAAAATATCAAGGAAATCACCGCCAATCATTTCGCAGGGTTTATAAATATAGCTAAAACTTATTTTTTCTCCAACAGACTGCTGTTTTGGGAGAAGACTGCATTGCAGTTTCCTTGCCATGGAGAGATCCTCTTTAAGCTGTTCATTCTGCCGTTCCAGTTCCTGACTTAGCACCTTGAGTTCAGTTATATCATGGAGCACCTCAATAACAGCTTCCACGTTGTTTGATTGAAAACTTTTTAAAGGGGAGCTTGTGACTGAAAAAACACGTCCGTTTATTGCTTCTTCCTTAGAATTAGGAAGATTTTCACCTCTGAGGCTTGATATACAATTTGGACAAGGGGAGGAACGGCCAAGAACCTCAAAGCACTTTCTGCCAACAGCATCATAGCCCAGACCCTCACGCATTGGTTTATTGACAAATAAAACCTTGCCGTCTCTGTCTATGACTCTGACCCAATCCTGCATTCCATCTATTATATCTTCTATGAAATTTGATTCTGATGATGCAAATTCTTTAACAATTTTATTTGACAATAAGTATCAACCTTTCGTATATCACTTAAAACATACTTTTTTTATATTTACATATATTTTAACATAGTTTGTTAAGAACGTACTATTTAATCTTATTCTTGTCAATACTACTTAATAAATCATTATAGAAGGGATTAGATGGTGAAAGCAGTATGAATTCAGGCAGCAAGGTTAAAAATTTAAAATATATAGATTCTAATAATGCAACTGCAATTTTGTCTTTCTCAGATGCTCTGTACCAGACTTTAACAAACTGTAAAACAGATGGATACCGGGAAATTGTTATTATATGTATCGGAACAGACAGGTCAACCGGGGACAGCCTTGGGCCCATTATCGGATACAAACTCAGAGGAATGAATTATGGTAATGTATATGTTTATGGTGACTTGGAAAGTCCGGTTCACGCAAAGAATCTTCAGGAGACAATTGAAAGTATATACAAAAGATATGAAAAACCTTTTTTAATTGCTGTTGATGCTTCACTGGGAAGGGCAGATCACGTCGGTTTTATTTCTGTAGGAAAGGGTTCTATAAGACCGGGTTCTGCATTGAACAAGGAACTGGAGCCTGTGGGACACATGCATGTTACCGGTATCGTTAATGCCGGAGGATTTATGGAATTTATGATTCTTCAGAATACCAGACTTGGTACAGTAATGAAGATAGCGGATATTGTTGCAACCGGATTGAAGTATGTTATGTGGAAGGTTTCAAGGGAAGATGTACTTTCAGAGAAAGGCTCTGTAAGAGTAGAAGAGGCATAGATAATTTATTTTCTTCTGATTCAGACTTTTTAAAAGTTTATACTTATAATAGTATATAAGAACAAGACAGCTGGATTGACATTCTTATATATGTTACTTAAGTACTTTTAAGGAGGATTTTTATGAATAACAGGCACAGAGGTACCATGATTATAGGGTTGGTACTTATAATATTAGGGGTACTTTTTCTACTCAGTAATTTCGGTATATTTGAAATTTATTTTGATATTTTTGATATAGGTTTTCTTTTTGCACATTTCTGGCCTATGTTCCTCATAATTCCCGGAGTAATTTTTCATTACGCATACTTTACGGCAAAAACGCCGGATGCAGGCTTATTGGTACCGGGAGGCATTTTACTTGTAACAGGTCTTACCTGTCAGATTTCGATGCTGTTTGACTTGTGGTCCTTTATGTGGCCGGGCTTTATACTTGCAGTTGCAGTAGGACTCTTTGAACTTTACCTTTTCGGCACAAGAGAAAAAGGACTTTTGATTCCTGTATTTATTCTGGGTGGCTTATCACTTATTTTCTTTACTTTTTCTCTGGGAAGTTCATGGGTACTTAGAACCTACCTTGTACCGATTATACTCATATTGGGAGGAATTTTAATAGTAACCCGAAATCGAAGAATTTAAGTGCCTGTTTGCTCATTAATTGCATATAATGTATTAGTTATTAAGAAGATTCTTGGGAGTAAATCTGAGAATCTTTTTAAAATAAATACATAGATACTGCTTGGCGAATATTAAGAGCAGGGGACAGAGGTGTGCTTTTATGAGTAGCGGTGATGATATCAGAGTAAGGCTTGAAAATCTTAAATGCTATATGTATAATGAAATACAACATTTGATTTCCCAAAATACGGAGGCTCCAGAAATCAGAGATTTTGTGGATACCCAGAAGTATAAACCGACTAAACACCAAAGGGCTCTTAAAATTGAAAGAAATTTTAAAAAAAGGTGTTATGCGAGATAAAATTTGGGAATATATATTGTAGTAATTACAATACGATGGGCTCGAATCTCTTTTTTCGGCTCAAATTAATTAGGAGGGTAACTATGGATAAATACGTTTGTACAGTATGCGGTTATGTTTATGACCCTGAAGAAGGGGACCCCGATGGTGGAATTGCACCAGGAACAGCTTTTGAAGATATACCTGAGGATTGGGTTTGTCCACTTTGCGGAGTAGGTAAGGACATGTTTGAGAAACAATAAGAGCATATTTACAATAAAAAACGTAAGCTGGAGAGAGACGGTTTTCCCTATAGTCAGAGGAAGACCGTTTTTATTCGTCGACAGAAAATTCAAATATCAAGATGGGGGATGAAAAAATGTATAAGGGCAAGCCGATAATTGGAATTACTGCTGCATTTGATTATGACAAAAATATCAGTACTTTGAAGGATGATTATTATGAGGCAATTATTCAATGCGGTGGTTTACCCGTTATAATCCCTGTAACTGAAGAAAAAAGTGCATGGGTTGAATACTTGGATATATGTAGCGGATTTATACTTTCAGGAGGCCCGGATATCGATGCTGCATATTTTGGTAAAGGCAATATGCCATATGCAAACGAGATTTCACCAATCCGGGACAGCATGGAGATTTTTCTCACACAACAGGCCATAGCTATGGATAAACCTATTCTTGGTATTTGCAGAGGCTGCCAGATAATGAATATTGCAGCAGGAGGAAGCATTTACCAGGACATATACGTTGAGTGCAGCGAGGGAAACACATTGTTAAAGCACAGTCAGCAGGCTCCAAGATGGTTTCAGATACACGATGTTAATATATACAAACCATCATGCTTATACAATGTTTTTGGCAAGGATAGCCTCAAGGTTAATTCATTTCATCATCAGGCTGTCAGTGAAGTTGCCCCGGGGTTTACGGTAAATGCTTGCTCCCAGGATGGTATTATTGAAGCAATAAGTAATGAAAATAAGAAATTTGTCCTGAGTGTGCAGTGGCATCCAGAGAATTTGTGGAGAAAGGACCGGACGCATTTAAAGCTATTTGAAAGGCTTGTTTCAGTATGTTAAAATAGTCCGAAGAACACGTTATAGTTTTTGTAAACACGGAAGCGGAGGGAAAGGATGCTTGGGACTGTAAAAGAAAGGCTTGAATATCTGCTTGGAGATTTTTACGACCCCGCAATGATATTACTTAAAACAGTCATAGTGCTGATAGTTGCATTTGCGTTAGTCAAAATAGGCAGAGTAGTAATAAAAAAGCTTTTCGATAAACAAAAGAAATTAAAGTTTAAGATTGATGATAAAAGAATCGATACTATTTCAACGTTGACTATAAGCATATTCAAATATACTGTATATATAGGAGCGTTACTCACAATATTATCAGGGATACTTGACCTAAAAGCAATACTGGCTGCAGCGGGTGTAGGAGGTGTTGCTTTGGGATTCGGGGCCCAGAGTCTTGTGAAGGATACAATTTCAGGGTTTTTTATACTTCTTGAGGATCAGTATGCTGTCGGGGATACGGTAACTATTGAAGGTCTCACAGGTACAGTTGAACATATGGAACTTAGAGTTACGAGGCTGAAAAATTATACCGGAGATTTGTATATTATTCCTAACGGCGAAATAAGAAAGGTTATTAATCACACCAGAGACAACAAACTGGTTATTGTTGATATTCCAATAGCCTATTCAAGTAATATGGCTAAGGTTACTGAAATTGCGAAAAAGGTATGTGATGAGGTTAAAAAGGAATTTGACAAATTTACAGAAGACCCGTCCATACTGGGAATAACCAGTCTTGGTGAACAAAGCATGAATCTAAGGATTACGGCACGTACACTTCCAAATGAACAGTGGGAGATTGAACGGCACATACGTCTTAAAATAAAGGAAGAGTTTGAGAAAAACGGGCTTGAGTTTTTTGACAGAACACGACTCATAAGGCCGGAATGAAAGGAATAATGGAAACATGCCTGATAAATTTTCAGTTGGTGATATAGTTGAAATGAAAAAACAGCATCCCTGTGGCAGCAAGCAATGGGAGATAATTCGTACCGGAGCTGATTTCAGGATAAAATGTGTGGGCTGTGCCCACCAGGTAATGCTTGCAAGGACAAAATTTGAAAAAAGCGTAAAGAAGATTATTAAAAGCGCAGTATCAGATGAAGCGAATGTATAGGAAATCCATGTCATGGAAACACTTAGTAATATTATTAAATATTACAAAAGTACCGTTATCTAGGTATTGAGACATGGAGGCTAAAATGGCAGATACTAACAAGGTGCAACCATCACAAACATTTGAAACCATCATAAAAGACTACCTGCATCAGGGAAAAGAAAAACTTGAGAAGGATCTGGCAGGTACGAGAGAGGCTATAAAGCTTATTGCTCGCGATAAAACCAAAAATTTTATGCGGACAATGGATATGGGGCTTAATGAAGAAGAAAGAGACTGCTTACATTCACTTATAGTAACAAGTATGTACCAATCTTTTTGCTACGGTTACGGTATTGGAAAAATTGAAGGTGAAACAAAACAAAAGGTATGTCTTTAATCCTTATAGGATAGAGGCCGCTAAAAGCAATTTGAGATTTGCTTTTAACGGCCGTTTTTATTTTCATGAATACTAATAATATTGCATAAATATGGAAATAATTAATACATATTATTGGTTTTTATAGACTGGAAGTAGGTGGCTATTATGTCAAAAGTAATTGATTTATCAAAATCCGTACATGATATCTGCAAGGAATATCCGGAAATGGTAGGTATTCTTAAAGAAATGGGATTTGAGAATATTACTGCACCGGGTATGTTAAATACTGCAGGGCGTATTATGACAATACCCAAGGGAGCTGCTATGAAGGGTATAGAGCTGCAAAAGCTAAAAGATATACTTGCAGGAAAGGGCTTTAGCATTAAAGAATGAAAGGTTGGTATTTATGAGCGAAGTAATCAATAACAGGGAATACAGGCAAAAGGTTTTAAAAGAACTCATTTCAGAATTGCACAGCGGTAAAAGTGTAGATGAAGTTAAAGAGCGCTTTGAAAAACTTATCGAAGGAGTTTCTCCTACTGAAATATCCGAAATGGAACATTCCCTTATGATGGACGGAATGCCTGTGGAAGAGGTACAAAGGCTTTGTGATGTTCATGCGGCAGTTTTTAAGGGTTCAATCGAAGAAATTCACAGGCCTCAAAAGGCAGAGGATGCGCCGGGACACCCTGTTCACACTTTTAAGCTTGAAAATAAAAAAATAGAAAGTCTGATTGATAAAATCAAGACAGACATTGAAAAATTTCGAAGTCAGGATACACATGATAATATACAAAATCTCAGAAATGACTTTGAAAAGCTTTGGGAAATAGACAAGCACTATTCAAGAAAAGAAAATCTTTTGTTTCCGTTTATGGAGAAATACCAGATCACAGCACCTCCAAAGGTAATGTGGGGAGTTGATGATGAAATACGAGATGCAATAAAGGACGTAAAGACACTTTTATCGGACTATAGCAGTGTAAACAGGGAGCAGTTGGCAGACAAGGCGGAAGAGACGGCAGTAAGAGTAAAAGAGATGATTTTTAAGGAAGAGAATATACTTTTTCCAATGGTCATGGAAACATTGTCTGAGGACGAATGGTTTATAATTGAAGAGGGTAGTAGTGAAATCGGGTACTGCCTTTTGGATAACGTTGTTAAATGGAAGCCTGTTAAGGTGAACGTGGAAAAAAAGGTAGAAAAAGAAGGTGAGGAACCTTCAAATAATGGTTATGTAAAGTTTGATGCGGGAATTATGTCTCCCGATGAAATTAATGCAGTTTTGAATACACTTCCACTGGATATGACCTTTGTAGACAAGGATGGTATCGTAAAATACTTTACGCAGGGCAAGGAAAGGATATTTGCAAGAACAAAAGCCATCATAGGCAGGGAAGTGAAAAACTGTCACCCTCCGGCAAGTGTTCATATTGTAGAAAAAATTGTAGAGGATCTTAGCTCCGGTAAAAAAGATCATGAGGACTTTTGGATAAGGATGGGAGATAAATTTGTGTATATCCGGTATTTTGCAGTTAGAAATGCCAAAGGTGAATATCTGGGGACTATTGAGGTTACACAGGATATCAAGCCAATACAGGAAATTACCGGTGAGAAGAGGCTTGCATCCTCCACATGATAAAACGTTGCAAAATTAATTTTTATCTTTTTTGGTCTGTACGCGAGTATAAATTGTATCAATGGAAGCTTGGAAGCAATCATTGATACAATTTTATACGGGAGTATCAGTGTTAAAACAGAAAAAACTTTACTCACCTAAACCTTCGAATTGCATGTTATAATACTTGGCATACAAACCGTCCTGCTTTAGTAAAGTATCATGTGTACCTCTTTCCTGAATTCCACTTTGATCTATAACTATTATTTCATCGGCATTCCGGATTGTACTAAGTCTGTGAGCTATTACTATCGTTGTACGGTTCTTTGCAAGATGTTCAAGTGAAACCTGTATATGGCGCTCACTTTCATTATCCAACGCAGAGGTGGCTTCGTCCAGAATAAGAATAGGCGGATTCTTTAGAAATACACGGGCAATGGCTATTCTCTGCTTTTGTCCCCCTGAAAGACGTGTACCTCGTTCCCCTACGTAGGTATCATATCCATCCTCAAGGCTCATGACAAATTCATGTATATTGGCATTCCGGGCAGCTTGGATTATTTCTTCATCAGATGCGTCTGGTTTGCCATATGCAATGTTTTCACGGATGCTTCCCGCAAATAAGTATACATCCTGCTGAACAATTCCGATACAATTCCTAAGGGACTTAAGAGTTACATCCCGAATATCTTTTCCGTCGATTGTGATTTGTCCGTCGGTAACATCATAAAACCTTGGGAGAAGAGAGCATAAAGTAGTTTTTCCTCCTCCGGAAGGCCCAACAAAAGCAACAGTTTTTCCTGCTTTTATGGTTATGTTTACATTATCCAGTACCTCTGAGTCCGTCTCATACCTGAATGAAACATTATTGTAGCTGATATCTCCCCGTGGGTTAACTAAAGGTTTTGCACCCTTTCTGTCCACTATTTCAGGCTTGGTCTCCACTACATCAAGGAAACGCCTGAAGCCTGAAAATCCTTTCTGAAAGGCTTCTGTGAAGTTTATGAGGACATCAAGAGGATTAAGGAAAATACCTATATATAGGGCATAAATAGCAAGGTCTGCTGCTCTCAGAGTACCTTTAGCTATAAAGAACCCTCCACTGACAAGTACTACAGTGTAAAGTAACCCTTGAAAGAAGGAATTTCCGGCATGAAAGCTTCCCATTATAAGATAGCTGTCTTTTTTGGAATCCAGAAATTTCAGATTGCTTTCGCCGAATTTGTCCCTTTCGATTTCTTCATTTGCAAAGGACTGTACAACCCTGATTCCTGACAGGCTGTCCTGTAAACGTGAATTTACGGTTGCAATCTTTTTTCTATTATCGAAAAATACGGAACGCATTTTTCGATTTTTGAAAAGGCTGAAAATACCCATAGTTAACGTAATAACAAGCAAAATCAGCGTCATCGGGACATTAATCATTGCCAGCAGTATAAACGAACCTATTATCTTTATAGCAGATATGAAAAAGTTTTCAGGGCCGTGATGGGCCAGTTCGGTTATATCAAATAAATCAGAAATGAGCTTTGACATCATTTCTCCTGTATTGTTTTTATCATAGTATGAAAAAGACAGCTTTTGGTAGTGGTCAAATAGTTCTTGCCGCATGTCACTTTCCATACGGGCACCCATTATATGTCCCCAAGAGGTTATAAAATACTGACAGTAATATCTGACTATATACATTACGATTAACCCTGTCCCGATAATCCACAGTGAACGAAGTATTTGAGCAGAGCTACCTGTGAATACACCTTTTGTCAGCAGATTCAATATCTGTGGGAAAGCAAGGTCTATGGCAGAGGCAATAAGTGCGCAGAGCATATCAATGAAGAACAGTTTTTTATAAGGTTTGTAAAACCTGATAAATTTTTTAAAAGTTTGCATACGACCTCCCTAAAAAATATTCTGATGTTCTTATATTTTAATTTATATGATGTATTTTACCACAACGGTGGATTAATATGGGCAAAAAATACATCTGATAAGCACCTTTAACTGCATAAAAATCCATTATGTTGATTATATTAAACTTGATAAAGGGATAAAAAGGAGAAATACCGATGAATAAGAGATTATTGTCTTTAATATTGGCTTTTGTTCTGACTGTAAGTATGATGACAGGATGTAAAAAGGAGGAACCGTCGCCTAAGATGCCTTCACAAGGTACTGCCTCAAAAAAATCAATGGCATCCAAGTCAAAATCAGCAGAGATCAATATTTTTGTTAATAACCCCGAATATGTTGATGCAATTAATGAGTACCTTAAGGAATACAAAAAGAACAAACCAAACTTAACAGTAAACTTAAAAACAGTTCAGTCGGATTATTCTCAAATGCTTAAAACAAAGATTAAGTCAGGTGATATGCCTGATGTATTTACAACTTCCGCAGGCAGTGAAATTAAGGAATATGCAAAATACTCCTATGACCTAACAGGCCAACCCCTTGCAAAAGCTATGACAGACGAGGTAAGAATGAATATGTCATATAAAGGTAAGGTTTATGGCTTTCCTATCAAGGAAAATGTGTATGGCTTGGTATACAACAAGGAGTTGTTTGATAAGAACAAAATACCTGTACCAAAAACCTTGGTTGAGCTTGAAGCTGCGGCTCAGAAGCTGAAATCTATGGGTGTACAGCCTTTTTCAACGGGATATAAGGAGGTATGGGTGTTCAGGCATGTTTTTATGCATTTCATGGATGCTTCAAAGCCGGATGACGTTGAAGGGCTTGTAAAGAATTTTACTTCCGGAAAAGATAAATTTGAAACGTATCCCCTTATTAATGATAATTTCTTTAAATTTATTGATTTAACAGTAAAGTATGGGGACATAAAGCCTCTTGAAACAGACCTGTCAGCAGAGCTAGCTGATTTTGCCATGGGAAAGGCAGCTATGATTATAGGACAGGGTTCATGGGCTGAATCCGATATTTTAAATATTAATCCCAAAATGAAGCTGGGAGTTACAGGATATCCGGTAGATGATAAAACCTTAAATGCATTTATTGTTGCGGGAACCGAGCAGGCTACGAGGATATATAAGGATTCACCCGCATTATCTGAGGTTTTGGATTTGTATAACTGGCTTTTTACTTCTGACTATGGTAAGAAGTGGTTTTCTAAAATTGCCAAGGTAATGCCGCCTGTAAATGGCGCAGATATGTCAAAAATGCAGATTGCTAAGGAGTTTGAGACCTATAAAAAGGACAATATGGTTGGAGATATGTATATAAACTATGTAAAAGACGATTTCCATCAGAAGTTTGGAGAGATAATGCAAGGATATATTGCAAAAACTTATACCAAGGAGCAGGCAGTTAAGGAGATTGAAAATACCTTAAAGAAAACAGGTAAAGAAAAATAATACTCATAATAGTATTCTTTTAATCATATTATGTAAGTAATACAACAAATATGAAAGAAGGAATCGTATTATGTCAACCGTTGTAGTGGATATTCCAAGCACGACATTTGTGTCTTCTGCACAGCCTACTATTAACTTCTCGGTATATCCCACCATTTATTCAGGTACTGACACACAGTATCAGAACTGTATAAGTTTGATGCAAATAGCATTGCCGTCGTTGCCCGTAAATTTTGTTGACAGTGCTGTGCTTCAGTTGGCTGTTATTGTAAAAAGCGGTACCAATCCCAGTCCTGTTGTGGTAAATACAGTAATGGAACCTTTCAACAGAACTACAGTGACCTATAATACACGGCCGGCTTATACACCTACGCAATCACAGGTTAATGTTACAACAAACGACCTTTATAAAACAGTTGAGATAGACATAACAGCTTTGGTAAACAGTTGGCTCAACGGAACTGTTGCAAACAATGGCTTAGCATTAACTAATTCCGACGGGACTACTGTTGTTCAGTTTGGCACAGATAATATCTCATGGGAGCCATATTTCCCCAAACTGATGCTTACATATACCGGCACTCCGTCAGAAAATTCAGCAACAAACTTCTGTTATTCACAGTTGGCACACATAATACAGCAGATTATAATGTTCTATCCTACCAATACGGTAACTGTGTTTACTAAAGGATTAACTGCTTCCTCCATAACAGGTACGCCTTATCAGCTGTTTGCTTCTCCTGTTGCAAAAAACGGAGCATTATTCATAGTAATGGACAACGGACAAGAGCAAACAATTCCCCTTAACTCTATTACGGCAATATACACCGGGGATGGTACGGTATACAATCCTTCTTTTACATATCTGCCGGTACCTGCTTTCACCCCCGGATACGATACGGATATTGTAACGGCATATTATGAATATTTAAACGGTAAAACTGATGTTGAAATATATACAGGTTCAAATGTACATGCTACAGGGATAATATATAAAAATGAATACGGAATAATTGTACTGTCTGATGGCAGCGGAAATACTCCGGTATTTATTCCGGTTTTACCTATAACGGCGATAATCCCTGCTGCAAGCCCTTCTTTGGCAACAGCAGAGAGTAGTAAAAGTCAGGTTTCCATCAATGTGGAAAATCAAATAGAAAAGGAAGTTAGCCCAAAATAAACCAAAAACCCGGCCTTATGGCCGGGTTTTAACTATTTTGTTAAACAGATTCCATATTATTGGTAAGGCTTTAACAGACAAATAAGCAGCTGCAATTCCCAGAACCAAGCCGGCAGCTACATCGGAAGGATAATGAACATAGAGATAAAGCCTTGAAAAGGATATCATAGCCGCCACAAGTAAGGCCCATATTCCCAACTTCTTGTTTCTTAAGAAAAGAACAACAGCCGCTGCAAAGGAAGACATGGTGTGCCCTGAAGGAAAAGAATAATCCTTTGGGGATGACACCAGTAAATGTACACTTGTGTTAACCCAACAGGGACGTGCCCTCGCAATAACAGGCTTTAAGGTAAGGTTGCCTATAATCAGGCAGATTACCAATGCACCTATGAGCATAAGGCCTGTTGTCCTGTATTTTTTTGAAATTACAAGTAAAATAGCAATAACAATCCAAACCATACCGTTGTCACCCAGAAAAGTAATTACCGGCATGATTTTATCCATAAAAGTTGAGTGGAGATTGTTTTGTATAAAGTTCAAGATAAATGTGTCTGTATTTTGGATAGCAGAAATCATTTTATCACCTCATCAGAACCTATTCTAACATATATAAATACCAACTGAAAAATAGTATTTTTATGAAAAAGGAGCTTTGCACTAACTGTAATTTAGTGCAAAACTCCGTGCTAATTTCATTGCATCAAGGTGAAATCGCATTATGTATTATTTGAAAAACGCAGCAACGACTTTTGTAAGTAGCTCCTTTTCAATACTGTTTAATTGTTTGGTCTTCATTAAATCTATAATTTCCGAGTATTCCTTCAGCACATCAAAATCTGAAACCAAATCTGCTTTGGCTGACTGGCTGTCGGCACCATCCAGAGTTTCGGTAATATAAAGCATTTCATTGGATATGTCAATTATTACAGTTTTGCTGAAACAGGAATTGTTATCAACTTCCCATGTGGTAACACATTCATATGCCCCTTTTTTAATTTCTCTCATGGAAATAATATTTAATACTTCATCTATACCTTTGTTGGAAATAGCGTTCATAATTTCAGATGAATGTTTATAAAAAGAATACTCTATGTAGCCTTGAGTTTCCTTGAGATATGCAATAAGTTCAAAAATATCCATATTGGCACCCCTTAAAATAATTGTGTTTTCATTTTATTTATCGGCTAAATGTACATAAGCTATTAGTAACAATATACCTGAATTTTCCTGTCACTTGTCGATAATTTCCAGCCTTCCTTCATCAATAAACTTTTGTATATGGGATACGCTTATATCAAGAGAAGTTGCTACCATACTGACCGATGACTTTGGATTATCCTTTAAAAATTCTTTAATCCTCCGGAATTCGGAATCGTTTTTCTGACTACAGCTAAAACATAATTGTTCACTGTTTACATATTGGAAGGTGCAGTTACACTCTTTGCAGCGTTTTGGTTCAGCCACCCAATTTCCCCCCTGATAGAATAAATTAATCTATGCATCTTCCGAGCTTAGCAGGATATTTTTGGCTTTTACGCCCGGAATTTCATTTAATTTGCTTTCCAGTCTCTCTATTTCATCGTCAGAGCCTGTCAGATGAAGTATTATAAGGCCCTCATTTGAACAGTTGTCTTCGCTTGCATCATGTATACCAAGTCGGGTTTTAATTATACAGCCGGACTCAGTGAGAACATTTTGCATTAGATTTACATTTTGCACTCTTTTATTTGTCAGAACAGACATAACATTGTATTTTGCCATTGTATTGCCTCCTAAAGTTTTTTATATAATAAGGAAAGTATACCCCATTAATCGTTATTTGAATCTGATGTAGCGGGAGCTGCATCAGGATTTTTAACCTCCAGAACATCAAGTATAAATATAAAAATCGGAATACCTATAATAAGCCCCCATATTCCCAGTATATGCTCTGAAACTATTAATACCACAAATGTATAGAACACAGGCAATTTTGTTTTTTGGGACATGAGTTTTGGGTTAAGAATATAGCTTTCAAGAGCATGAAGTATTATAACCAGTACCAAAACATAAAGAATCATCGTAGGCCCGCCGATTCTGAGTGCTATCATGGAAAGCGGAAGAAGGGATATTACGACGCCAGCCACAGGGACGAGGCCAAGAACAAAAATCATGAAGCCAAGTCCGAAAATCTGCGGAAATTTGAGTATATAAAGCATTATCATGGATAAAATGGCATTTATGAATGAAATAGTTATCTGAGTCTGTATTACCTTTCCGAAAGACTGGAGAAATTTACGTCCAAAGAATGAAAGCTCATCATAAACTACAGACAGTTTGCTGTTTTTAAAACCTGATGTAAATCTGACAATTCTATTTTTCTCCAATATAAAGAACAAGCTAAGCACAATTGCCATAACAAAGTCAAAACCTATTTTACCTATATTTGAAATTGATTTATAGAGAACTTCAAAATTATCCCGTATATAGGAAGAAATCTTGATTTCTTTTGATAATGAAATAATGTAGTTCAGAGTATCGTTTTCGTAAGTCATATTATAAAAGGTTGTTACTTGCACTATGAGGGTTTTAAGCTCCGATATAATTACCGGAATATACTTGTAAAGTACCAGGACAGCCAATGTTACAGCCACAAGATAAAAGGTTATTATTATTGCCTTCAGCAGTCTTGAATTAATGATTTTAGTCCGTTTAAATACGTAGCTTTGTGCGGTATACCCCAGATATGCAAATATGAAGGTCAGCAGAAACATGTTCGCCATACCCCGCATGAAGTATATCAGAAGTGCGAATGCTGCAAGGATTAGTACTCTCTTGGTTATTTTCTTGGACAAAATGGATTTAAAGTCGGTCATAGTGTTGTTTCCTTATCGTTTATATTTGGAAATACATAGGAACTTCTGCTGATTATATTCCGTGCAAAAGTGATGTACTAACTTATATAAATTATATATAAAGATTATCAAGTAATAAAGTACTATAGTGTTAATTTTAAAATAAAAGGATGCACGTCAGAAAAGACGGGCATCCTTTTATTTATTTATTACTCAGCATAAAATTCATTCTTACTGATTCTGGTGTTGATCCCTAAATACCTGGAATACTCTCTTAGTGATATTTCCACCGACTTTACCAGCTTCTCTTGAAGTTAAATCACCATTATAGCCCTCTTTGAGGTTTACACCAACCTGAGAAGCTATTTCATATTTCAAGTTTTCAAATCCTGAAGGTCTGTTATTACTATTGTTATTAGCCATAATTAAATTCCTCCTTTGTGATTTTCACCTGTGATTTACCGGTGTACTAATATAATTTGCAATATTACTTAAAATATAACGGAAATTTATGTCTACTTGCTGTCTCTTCCCGAAATCAAGTGGCGTAAACACGCCACTTTGATTGATTATTGCTGACGTACAGCTTGATCATTTTCCCTGAAAAGAAGACTGATGCTGTACAGTCCTGCAATACCGACGATAACAAAAATTGCTCTTGTAATTAGTGAAGCGGGTCCAAAAATTGCACCTACAAGATCATAGCGGAATAACCCTACAGAAAGCCAGTTAAGAGCTCCGATTATAATGAGTACTAATGCAACTCTATCCAATGGTGTTCTCATATTACCAACTCCCTTCTTTTTTAAAATTTAATTAGATTCTGTTACAGTTCTATATTATTATTAAATAAACAGATTTTATTCAGTGGAAAAAAGATACCATAAATAAAATAACCGCATCTCCGTTTTTGGAAATGCGGTGTATTTGAATAACTGTCCGCTTTCGCAGAGCAGTTAGTACTGGAATATGAAGATTTTTGATTTTAAGATTCTTTCTTTAGTATAATATGAAATTTTAAAAATATGTGTGATACTAAAATTTAACTTAAGATAAAAGGTTATAAGAGAGGAAAATATGAAAATAGTCAAAATACCTAACCTTCCGGATGGAAATGTTTCCTGCGTTTTATTGGATGCGAGAGCTCCAAAAAAACTGATTGATGAATTAAAAAATAGAAATATAGAGATAATCCCGGTATTTGAACATCCGGACGTATATTCTGCCGTATCATGCCATCCTGATATTATGTTTCACCATATTTCGGGAAATATTATCGTATATGCACCTAACACACCATTAAAGATAATGGAATTTCTTTGCAAAAAAGGCTTTGAAATGATAAAGGGAGAAACTTTCCTTCAAAACAAATATCCGGGAACTATTGCTTACAATGTTGCAAGGGTAGGAAGTTTTGCATTTCATAATACTAAATACACGGACCCTATTATTAAAAAGCTGCTGGAGGAGCAGGAAATCCGCCTGATACATGTAAAACAGGGGTACTCCAAGTGTCTTACATGTGTTGTTGACAGTAAAAGCATTATAACCTCAGACCGAGAGATCTACAGGAAAGCGGCAGGAGTAGGACTGGATGTGCTTTTAATCGAGCCGGATAAATCTATTAAGCTTGAACCTTTTGATATGGGATTTATCGGAGGAGCAACGGGATTGATATCAAAAAATAAACTGCTTTTTACGGGAGATATAACTCTTCATAAAAATTATAAAGAAATAAATGATTTTTTAAGTTTAAAAGCTGTGGACATGGTTATTATTAAAGATGAACATTTGACTGATTTAGGGACAATCATTCCCGTTACTCAGGAATAGTTACCATACAAATAAATCTTAATGTGTGTAGTACCTATAAAATATGCGATGCATATAATGTAACATAACTTAGAATAAACTGCTAAACGCCTATTGAATACAACATTATACGAAAACATATACTACACACGAAGGGAAGTGAAGTTGATGCAGTATCAATACCTCTCAATCGGAGTTAATGATAGCGCAGAAAACGTTATACAGCATATAGATCAAGAACTTCAGCAATTAAAGGAAAAAAGAATTAATTACTCAATAAAAGTGGTTGATATTGAAGGTGCAACTTCCGTCCTATGCAATTTGGAGGAGGAGGGACTGTTTTCAAAAAAAACCAGTCAGTATGAGCTGTTAAAATACCATATATCTAATGCACTTGCGGATTATATAATACAGCAGTATGAGGAACGTCTTCTAATCAGGATAATAAACAGCAACTATGGTTATTTTAATTCTATGGATAAACGGGAAATATTGGAAATATGTAAGAAGATTATTAGAAATGATGACAAGGTTTTTTTTAATACACTATTTCAAATACGCAGAAGAAATCTCATTGTAAAGAAGTTGTTAGAATACTTTGAAGGTTCTAATAGTATTATACTTGACGGATTTGTAAATTTCAGATTAAAAGATTATAACAAAGAGCTGGAAGAAATTATTGATAATGCAGTTGATGATTTTTTAATTGAACGTGAATACAAGGAGTTTATAAGGCTTTTGAAATATTTCGTTGAAATACAGGATTCCAAATTTGACGTTGTTCATGTTGTTATGGAGTATGATGATAACTACATGCTTTTAGATGAAAAAAAGCATGAAATAACCAATGAATGTATTCAGGAATTTGTAACTGAGCTGTCTGAGGCAGATATAAGCCATGACGACCTTTTGGTTAGTTCTCTGATAACACTGGCTCCCAGAAACATTATAGTTCACAACTGGGAGAGGTTTAAAAATAAGAAGCTTCTTGATACTATAAAAAACGTTTTTTCAGGAAAAGTTGTTTTATGTAATGGATGTGACATATGCTCCATTGTAATGGTAAAAACAGACAGTAAAGAATAATATTTACAAACGTCGGGAAAAATAGTAATATAGTACTAGACCTTTTGAGGTCATTATATATTGACAAAAAGTCGGTATATAAATACAATATATTGTGTAATTACAATATATTGATAATAAATAACATGTATTGGCAATATGCTAATATAGCTTATTTTAAATGTACAAATGACAAAATATAACTTACTTACCAAAGACAAAAAACAAAATTACAAAAGAAGAATGTCCGGGGAAAAGAAAAGAGAGTCTTGTGACTCTCTTTTCCCTTTTTACGCATTTTGTGCTATATTAATATAACAAGGATACACTAAGTAAGTACAAAATAATAAAATAAACGGGAAATTCTTAGGAGGAGTACTTTTTGAAAGTAATAGGATTTGTAGGCCCGAGTGGGACAGGCAAAAGCCACAGAGCTTCATGGGTTGCCAGAGAACGCGGAACTGATTTTATTATAGATGACGGGCTTCTTATAAAGGGCAATCAGATTATTGCAGGTGTTTCAGCAAAAAAGGAAAGCACTAAGATTGCCTCAATTAAAAGGGCTTTATTCACGGACAAAAAACATACGGAAGACGTAGCAAACGCACTTACTCTCTACAATGCACAAGCACTTCTAATTCTGGGAACCTCCGACGGGATGGTAGAAACCATAGCTGAAAGGCTTGGGATAGGCCCTGTAGATGAGAAAGTATATATTACCGATGTTGCCAGCGAATATGAAATCAAACAGGCTTTGGCAACAAGACGGGAACAGGGAAAGCATGTCATACCTGTGCCAACCTTCGAAATAAAGAAAGATTTCTCGGGTTATTTTCTTGACCCGCTTCAGATATTCAGACGAAAAGGAAAAGGCAGCTATCAGCTGGTAGGAGAAAAATCCGTTGTTCGTCCCACATTCAGTTATATGGGAAATTATACCATATCGGATTATACAATTTACCAGATAGTTGAGTATGTAACTGCAAATATCCCGGGTGTGTCAAAAATATCCAGATTCAGAGCAGAGAACAGGCCGGATGGAATATATATTGAGATGGATCTGGTTCTGATTTACGGTTATATGATTAAGCCTCTTTTAAGAGAGGTACAGGAAAAAGTAAGTGAACAGATAAAGCATTTGACAGCACTTAATATCCAGAGAATGAATGTTGTGGCGAAAAGCCTTGTAGTTGAGAATAAGAAATAAAGGATACATTTTTAGCATGAGTGAAGAATTTAAGCGTATTACTCCTGAAGAAGCATTAAAGCAATGTAATCACGAATACAGGGGTAAGCTGAAAATATTTATTGGTTATGCACCGGGAGTCGGTAAAACCTACTCTATGCTCAATGAAGGCAACAGAAGGGCAAAGAGGGGAAAGGATATTGTCATCGGCTATGTTGAATCTCATCAAAGAGAAGAAACCGACCGGCAAATCGGACAACTTGAAATAATACCTAGAAAGAAGATCGAATATAATGGCGTAGTTATGGAAGAAATGGATACAGATTCCATAATAGCAAGGAGACCACAGATAGTGCTGGTTGATGAACTTGCGCATACTAATGTCCCCGGTTCAAAAAACCAAAAGCGTTATGAGGATGTAGAAGAAATTCTTTGTCGCGGGATCAATGTAATAGCAACCCTAAATATTCAGCACATGGAAAGCCTTAACGATGTGGTAAGGCAGATAACCGGCATAGCCGTAAGGGAGACTATTCCCGACTATATTGTAGAAAAAGCTGACGAAGTCGTTGTTGTTGACATAACTCCCGATGCCCTTCAAAACAGGCTTAAAAGAGGAAATGTATATAATCTGGAAAAGGTACCTCAGGCCCTGAAAAACTTTTTTAGAAAAGGAAACCTGAATGCTCTCAGGGAATTGGCTCTGCGTCAGACAGCCGAAGAGGTGGACGAAGAACTCGAAGAGTACATGAAGGAGCATGGTATAAAAGATAACTGGCGGATTGTTGAAAGGGTAATGGTATGTATCGGTTCGAGTCCTTCTGCAAAGAAACTTATACGCAGAGGGGCTAGAATAGCCAGAAGGTACAAGTGTGAATGGCTGGTGGTTAGTGTAGATTGTACAAATACCTTTGCCCCAAAAACCACGCCCAAACAGCTTGAAATGCTTGAAAATTACCATAAGCTTGCAAGACAGCTTGGAGCAGAGGTTGAGAGACTAAAAGGCAAAAGTGTATCCGGCGAGCTTGCCAAGTTTGCACATGAAAGGCATATAACTCAGATAATTATAGGTCATTCCAGAAGGACAAAGCTTCAAACATTTTTACGGGGCTCAACGGTTACAAAATTGTTAAAACAGACAAAGAATATAGAAGTTCATGTAATTCCCAACGATTTATAGTACACAGACAAAAACTGCCCGGAAGATTGTATATCCACGGACAGTTTTTTATATTACTTTATTTTCTCTGATATCTCAATATTTGCTTTAAGAACGTTGAACCTCGGTTCACCGAATATGCCAAGAGTCCTTCCGGTAGTATACTTCTCTACAATTTTCTCCAAATCACTTATACTAATACCTGTGGCTTTTGAAATTGCAGGTATCTGAATTCTGGCTGCTTCGGGACTTATATCCGGGTCAAGACCTGAGCCGGAGCTTGTCAACAAATCGGTGGGAATATCCTCCTTTCTTACTTCCGGGTTGGCCTTTAAAAAGGCATCGATATCCTTTTTTACACGTTTTACAAGTTCAGGGTTGGACGGTGCAAGATTGGCGGACCCTGAACCAGGCCCGGAATAAGCAGTTTTATCCTTTGAATTATAAGTATTGTAGTTAACTGCGGAAATTCTTCCGTGAAAAAATCTTGAATCGGTAAAACTCTGGCCCAGCAGCTCGGAACCAATCTGCTTACCGTTGTTTTCCATGATACTGCCGTTTGCCTCATGGTGGAATAGCAGCTGACTTATCCCGGTCATAGCAAGCGGATATACTAATCCACAAATTATAAATAAAGCAATAGTTATTGTTACAGCTCGTAAAAGTAATTTCATAAAGTACCTCCTTGACACATTAACCCAAATTTAAAGCTTTCAGAATAGGACTTATTAAAACATCTATCAATTTAATTCCTATAAAGGGTACTGCCATCCCGCCTAATCCGTAAATCAGCATATTTTTAGCAAGCATAGCTTCAGCACTCATAGGCTTATATTTAACACCCCTCATGGCGATAGGAATTAGTGCAGGTATAATAACGGCATTAAATATCAGTGCCGACAGAATTGCACTATTGGGAGTGGAAAGCCCCATTACATTCAATACTCTCATTTGTGGTATTGATAATGTAAACATAGCCGGAATAATTGCAAAATATTTTGCAACATCATTTGCAATGCTGAAGGTTGTTAATGAACCGCGGGTAATAAGGAGTTGCTTCCCGATTTCCACAACTTCAATAATCTTTGTGGGGTCAGAATCCAGGTCCACCATGTTGGCGGCTTCCTTTGCGGCTACAGTACCGCTGTTCATGGCAAGACCAACATCAGCCTGTGCCAGAGCAGGGGCATCGTTTGTTCCGTCACCGGTCATTGCCACAAGCCTTCCCAGAGCCTGCTCACGCTTAATTACGTCTATTTTGTCCTCCGGCTTACATTCTGCTATAAAGTCATCAACTCCGGCTTCTTTTGCAATTGTTTCCGCAGTAAGGGGATTATCCCCGGTACACATAATTGTTTTTATCCCGATTTGACGCAAACGCTGGAACCTGTCAACAAGGCCGGGCTTAACAGTATCTTTCAGGTATATGACTCCTATTATCTCCTTGTCAACACATACAACAAGAGGAGTTCCCCCAAGTTTTGAAATTTTATCAACGTTTGGCTGAAGGTCCTCAGGCACAGTTCCTCCAAGCTCCGAAATGTACTTCTGGATAGTATCTGAAGCACCTTTTCTTACCGGGGTTCCATTGGGCAGATTTAGACCACTCATCCGTGTCTGACTTGTAAATTCTATATTTTCGGCTTTATCGTACTCTGATTTGTCAATATTGATTCCCTGTTTAGCTGCCAATTCAACAACAGAACGGCCTTCCGGAGTGTCATCCTTCAAGGAGGCAATTACAGCAAACCTTGCAATGTTTTCCTGGGTGAACTTGCCTACAGGAATAAACTCCGCCGCCAGCCTGTTTCCATAGGTAATAGTTCCGGTTTTATCGAGTATCATTGTGTCCACGTCTCCACAGGCTTCAACGGCTTTTCCTGACATAGCAATAACGTTGAAACGTGTTACCCTGTCCATGCCGGCAATGCCAATGGCTGATAAAAGACCTCCTATGGTGGTAGGTATCAGGCAGACAAGCAAGGCAATTAGAGACGAAACGGAGATTGTTACACCCGCATAATGAGCCATTGGGTAGAGTGTTATAACTACAATCAAAAAAATTACGGTAAGGCTTATTAGAATTGTTGATAAGGCTATTTCGTTGGGCGTCTTCTGCCTTGAAGCACCTTCTACAAGGCTAATCATCTTATCAAGAAAGGATTCTCCGGGGGTCGCTGTTATTTTGATTTTAAGCCAGTCGCTGGTTACTTTAGTTCCGCCTGTTACAGAGCTAAAGTCGCCTCCTGCTTCCTTAAGAACGGGAGCAGATTCCCCTGTAATGGCCGATTCATCAACGAATGCTAGGCCTTCCACAACCTCACCGTCATTTGGAATGATATCCCCGGGTTCGCATAAAACGATATCTCCTTTTTTTATTTCATTGGAGCTTAAAATTTTAATGCTGCCGCTTTTGTCTACAAGCTTTGCTTTGGTATCCTTCTTAGTTTTCTTCATACTATCAGCCTGAGCTTTCCCTCTGCCCTCGGCAACCGCCTCGGCAAAGTTAGCAAAAAGCAGGGTTATAAATAAGATTCCAGAAACTATTCCGTTATACAAGGAATTTCCATTTTTCTCAAGTAGGTTTGGAAAGACAGTCAGAACCAAAGTAATAATAAATCCAACTTCTACTACAAACATGACCGGGTTTTTTACCATATCTTTAGGATTAAGCTTTTTAAATGAATCCTTTACTGCATTTTTTAAAATGTCCTTAGTTATCCAACTTTTTTTCTTTTTTAAATTCTCATTCATAAACTCCATCCTCCTACTTTCCCAACGTTAGTTGCTCGGCTATAGGGCCTAAAGCCAGTGCCGGAAAAAATGTCAATGCTCCTACAATAAGTACTACAGCCACAAGAATAAAAGCAAAAATAGTTTTATCTGTTCTGAAAGTACCGATTCCGGCGGGTATAAGCCTTTTTGAGGCCAGAGAACCTGCAACTGCAAGTAATATAATAATTGATAGATAACGACCTGCAGACATGACAATGGCTGTTAGAATGTTCCAAAATGGTGTATTATCCACCAGACCTTCAAACCCTGAACCATTGTTAGCTGCTGATGACGTAAACTCATAAAGAACCTGCGATAATCCGTGAAATCCCGGGTTGGTTATTGCCGACAGTCCCTGATGTGAAATAAGTGATATTGCAGTAGGCATAAGGATTATAAAAGGATGAATAAGAATGGCTATAGCAATTAATTTCATCTCCCGGCCTTCTATTTTCTTTCCCAGAAATTCCGGAGTTCTTCCTACCATTAACCCGGAAAGGAAAACAGCTAATATCGCATACATAATAATATTCATAAAGCCAACGCCTTCACCGCCGAACACAACATTAAGCATCATTTGGAACAGTGGTACCAGTCCCCCCAGCGGTGTAAGAGAGTCGTGCATGTTGTTAACTGAACCTGTGGTAAATGCTGTAGTTACGGTAGTAAAAAGTGAGGATTGGCCTATTCCAAACCTTACCTCTTTTCCTTCCATATTACCCATTGACTGGGAGAGACCTGCATCAGCAAGAATCGGATTACCTCCTGCTTCAGAAAAATAGCATACCGGTAAAGATATCAGAAATAAAACCAACATTGCGGCAAATAATACCCACGCCTGCTTTTTGTTTTTGAGCATTATACCAAAGGCATAAACGAGTGATGCGGGAATTAACATCATAGATATAATTTCAATCAAATTGGAAAAAGGAGTCGGGTTTTCAAAGGGATGTGCGGAATTTGCCCCGAAGAATCCGCCTCCGTTTGTACCTAAATGCTTAATGGATTCCATACTGGCAACCGGGCCAAGGGGAATATCCTGATAACTTCCCTGCAAGGTAGTTATAGTTTTAGTTCCCACTAATGTCTGTGGTACGCCCTGCCATACAAGAATCAATGTTACTATAATTGAAAGGGGCAAAAGAACTCTCGTAATGACACGTACCATATCTACGAAAAAATTACCGACAGTTTCCGACTTGCCTGTAATACCACGAATAAATGCAGCTGCAACTGAAAACCCGGATGCAGCTGATGTGAACATTAAAAAGGTGACCGCTGCCATTTGAGTAAAGTAAGTCATTCCCCATTCTCCGCTGTAATGCTGGAGGTTGGTATTTGTAATGAAACTAATGGCAGTATTAAGAGCAAGCAGCGGATTCATGCTTTTATTTCCGCTAGGATTCAGTACAAGAGCTCCCTGAAGCCTGAAAAGTATATACACAAGTAATACCATTATCAAATTTGTTGCAACAAGGGAAACAGCGTACTGCTTCCAGTTCATTTCAGACTTTTTAATCCCCGTAAGCTTGTATATTACTCCGTCAATCCTGTCAAAGCATGGATCTATAAAGGATTTCTCACCTGATATAACCTTGGAAAGATACTTTCCCATAGGTATAACCAGAACCATAAGTATACCCAGTGTTATTAATATTTGAATAATTTCCAAAGAATTAACCCCCCTAAAATTAAAATTTCTTCCGGTTTCCATATTCTGATGTCTGTTAGATTATAATTCTAAAAGGCTGTATTACTAAAGCTTGAGAATTTTCAATTCAGTCTTTTGCTCACACCTTTAGGGGGGATGAAATTAGTTTATCACACTTACTCGAAGCATTATCTCGTATTTTTAATATAAAGCTATAGTATGGTTTGTTGATAAAAAACAGCCCAGACAATATACTAAATACAAGATATTTAAATCAGGGGATAAATAATGATTAAGACACTTAAAGGTAAGGTTTCGCTATTATATTTAAGTCTCGTTATACTTATTGCTGTAGTGGGGATAACTGCTTCAGTGAATTTGTTTAGGTTAAGCAGAGCCATTGATGGCCTGATGATATCCAACTATAAGAGTATAAATGCTACCAATATGATGATGGAAGCTATAGAACGGCAGGACAGCGCAGCGTTATTATATATAAATGTTGATACCCAAAAGGGCAAAGAGCTTTTTACAAACAATAGTGAAGTGTTTTTTAAATGGTACAATGTAGATTCCAATAATATTACTGAAAAAGGGGAAAAAGACATAGTAAATGCCATTAAGGCATCCTACACAAGATATATGAAGTTTTTCCTTGATTTAGAAGAAATACACAGTCAACAGGGTATATCAAAAGCAAATGAATTTTTTAATACCCAAATGAGCAAAGAGTTTAACAATACTAAAAACGAGCTTAGACAACTGAGCGTTCTAAATGAAAAGTCAATGTTTAAAAGCAAGGCTGAAGCTACTAAAAATGCTCAGGATTCAATGTACCTTGTCCTTGGAATATCTACCGTGGCTTTTATAGGAGGATTTGCAGTATCAAGGTATTTTACGGATAGATTTTTAAAACCCATAACCCTTTTGACTCAGACAATGAAAATGGTAAAAGCCGGGGACCTTAATCAGGAGGCAGATATATTTGTAAAAGATGAAATCGGTGAGCTTTCGGCAGAATTTAATAACATGACTAAACGGCTGCAGCAATATGAACAGAGCACCATGGGAGACCTACTTGCAGAAAAAAACAAGTCTGTGGCAATTGTTAAATGTATTTCTGACCCCCTGGTGTTTCTTGACACTGAGTACAGGATAATTTTACTGAATGATGCATTTGAAAAGATATTCAATGTCAGCGAGGAAATACTCACAAACAAGCATTTCCTTGAAGGAATAAGAAATGGAGAGATATTTGATTTTATTTCAGACACCTTTAGGTCCGGGAGTGAGACGGAGCAAAAAATATTTGCGGTGAAAGCAAACAGGGAGGATTACTATTTTAATATTATTGTTACAACCGTCAAAGATAATAATGCCAATCTTTCAGGAATAATAGCAGTCTTTCAGAATGTAACTCATCTAAAAGAACTTGAAAAAATAAGAACTGATTTTATTGCCACAATATCTCATGAATTTAAGACACCTTTAACATCTATTGTCATGGGAACGGATATATTGTCTGATGAAGGAATGGGGCATTTGAATGATGACCAGAAGCAAATTATCAAGGCCATACGTGAAGATAGTGACAGGCTTACAAAGCTTGTGAATGATTTGCTTGAATTAACAAGAATTGAGTCAGGAAAAGCAATATTTAAAATTAAGGAATATGCAATTGACGATATTATCGAATGTGCCATAAAACCATTTTATCAAATTGCAGAGCAACAGGATAAAACACTTTATTTTAAATGTAAAGAAGATATGCCTTACGTTGTAGCAGATTTTGAAAAAATAACCTGGGTCTTGAATAACCTGATTTCAAATGCATTAAAGTATACCAATGCTGGAGATGAAATAAGCGTAACAGCCAGTGTAGATAAGAATAATATGATGTGCGTCACCGTTAAAGACACAGGACTGGGTATTCCGGAGGAATACATCGATAATATATTTGAAAAGTTTGTACAGGTAAAGGATGCTGATTTTGAGGTAAGAGGAACAGGATTGGGGCTTGCAGTAGTAAGAGAAATAATTGAGGCACACCATGGAAGGATATGGTGCGAGAGCCGTCTTGACGTTGGAAGCAGTTTCGGCTTTACACTGAACATAGCAGGAAGGAACAAATATTAAATGAAGAAAGTTCTTGTAGTTGATGATACAAAGAATATTAGGATGATATTAACAAAGTGCCTTGAACTTGAAGGATATGAGGTTTTGACTGCAAGTGACGGAACACAGGCTCTGGAGTTATTTACCACCCACACCTTTGATTTGGCCTTCCTTGATATAAAACTACCGGGGGTAAGAGGAACTGAGGTTTTAAAGAGGATAAGGGAAAACGGTATAAAGACACCTGTAATAATTATCACAGCATATGCAACCGTAAAGAATGCCGTGGACTGTACCAATTTAGGTGCCGTTGCATATGTACAGAAACCGTTTTCAGCAGACAAAATAAGAAATGTACTAATGGAATTTGAAAACTCCCATTTGAATAATAAGAATGAAGAGAATTTAGAAAATTTTATTTTAAGGGCAAAGGCTTTTCTTGATGCTAACAACTATGAAAAATCACTGGAATTGGCCCAAAGAGCCCTTGGAAAGGATATTGAAAATCCGGAGGTATATTTGCTGATAAGCAGGGCTTATAGAGGACTCGGGAATGAAAAGAGTGCAGAGAGGTTTTATCAGTTTTATAAGACTTTTACGGAAAATTAAAAAAAATAAAAGAGAAAGGTGAAAAAAATGAATTGCAGACATTTTGAAAAGGCAAAACTAATAAAACGAGTAAAGGGTGTTCAAGGCTATTGCAATTTGCATAAAATAGATATCTTGAACTATCATAAAATAAACTATTCTCCGTATTTTAAATGTAAAAGTAAAAACGGTAAAAGTTATGAGGGTTGTTCGGGTGAAATTATTGATTAATTTCACCCTTCTATTTACCCAAATACTCCTCATACTGGGAAGTGAAATACTCTATTTTATGAGTAACTTTTTTCAAATGGTTATTCATTTCCTCAATTTGACTTTTAACGGTCTTTTTATGCTCTATGAGCATATCACAACGCTGCTTCAGAGTTCCCTTTCCTTGAGTGCTCAGTGCGACAAATTCTCTGATCTGTTTAATGGACATTCCGGTATTCTTGAGACAGCAGATAAGACCAAGCCATTCGAGGTCTTCTTCCGAATACCGACGTATTCCGCTTTCACTTCTGGATACATTAGGAAGCAGTCCTTCTCTTTCATAATAGCGTAAAACATGGGCTTTTAAATTTGTCTTTTCAGATACTTGCTTTATAGAATAGTCCATTAAATATCCTCCTGTATATTAAAATTACTATTGACTTAAAGTTTACGTTAAGGTTTACAATTTTATTATACTTAAAATATTAGGCTTCATCAACATCCTAATTGAAGATGGGGCCAAATAATTAAGGTAAAAAATAAGTATAATAATACTTGGAAAATTAATAGTAAGTGAGAAAGGAAAATGACTATGCTAAACTTTGATATGCATCTACCCACACGTATTGTATTTGGTAAGGACACCCAAAAAATGATAGGCAGTTTAATTAAACCATATACCCAAAAAGCACTTTTACATTATGGCGGAAATAGTATCAAGAAAAGCGGACTATACGATCAGGTGGTTGCTTCCCTGAAGGAAAATAACATAGAATTTGTTGAACTGGGCGGTGTAGTTCCCAATCCACGGTTGTCTTTAGCTGAGGAAGGGGCCGAACTTTGTAAAAAAGAAGGCGTAGACCTGATACTTGCAGTAGGCGGAGGAAGTGTAATAGACTCTGCAAAGGCGATAGCGCTAGGCGCATGCAATGATGATATATGGAAGTTTTATGAAGAGGGCGGTGAAATTAAAGCTGCTCTAACCGTTGCCACAATTCTGACAATACCAGCAGCAGGAAGTGAATCCAGCCCGCATACAGTAATTACCAACGAAGAAAAACAGATTAAAAAGGGATATGGCAGTAATTATCTTAAACCTGTTCTTAGTATAGTAAATCCGGAATTGTTTTTTACACTTCCAAAAAATCAAATTGCTAATGGCGTAGCTGATATGATGAGCCATATTTTTGAGAGATATTTCACAAATACCACTCATACAGACCTTACAGACGGCTTGTGTGAAACAACTCTTAAAACCATTATGAAAAATGCATTAATAGTTTCACAAAACCCTGAAAATTATGATGCATGGTGTCAGGTTGGTTTTGGAGGTACTATAGCACACAATGACATACTGGGTCTAGGAAGGGCTCAGGATTGGGCTTGTCATGATATGGAACATGAACTGAGTGCCATATATGATATTGCACATGGTGCGGGTCTAGCAATATTAACTCCTGCATGGATGCAGTATGTTTATAAGACAAACATTAATATGTTTGTACAGTTCGCTGTTAACGTAATGGGCGTAGAAGGCAGCTATCGTGACCCTGATGCCATAGTAATGGAAGGAATCGCAAGACTCCGTGAATTTTATAAAAAAATGGGTCTCCCGGCAACTCTCACAGAAATCGGTATAGAGGAAAGCAAATATGAGCTTATGGCCCAAAAAGCGACCGGTGAGGCATATGGTAGAGAACATTCAATCGGAGGCCTCAAAAAACTTTACTGGCAGGATGTACTTGAAATATATAAGCTTGCAAAGTAAAAAACGTGAAATAAACCCTGAAAGGCTGATTATTCTAGCTTTTTAGGGTTTTATTTTATCTATATGAAAAATTTATAAAATTTGTTTAATTTATCACTAAATTGCAAATAACTAAAATTGTTATTTTAGAAAATTTGATCGGTGATGATGTTATGTATAAAAAAGGCTCGAAAAAGTATAAGATGAACCATCCTGAAGATAGTGCTGAGCAAGCCGGAACTTCTCCTCAAGCAAAAAATTTGACGGTATCTTTGGAGGAGAACATATCACTGTTTAAAAACATATTTAAGGATGATCAGACCCTTATAACAAGGGAATTTCAGAATAAATCTGTTAAGGAAGCCAAGTGCTGTATTGTTTATATATCGGGAATGATTAATACAGAGGTTGTAAATGAAAATATCATTCAGCCTGTTTTACGCAATAATCTTGCTGAAGATATTAATGTTAATAATCTGTTGGAGGCCCTAAAGGAAAACGTCATTGTATCAAACAATGTAAAAATTGAGACAGATATCAATAAGATGGTGAGCTCTATAATTAAAGGGGATACCCTTTTTATTTTGGAGGGATATGATAAAGGTCTGGTCATTGGGTCCAAGGGCTGGGAAAAAAGGTCAATTGAGGAGCCTGAATCCTCAAAGGTTGTGCGTGGCCCCAGAGAGGGTTTTACGGAATCACTGACGGTAAACCTTTCGTTGGTACGTAGAAAAATCCAAAATCCTGATTTGAAGTTCAAATTCAGGGAATTGGGAGAAAGAACGCATACATCCATCTGTATATGCTATGTGGAAGGTTTGGCAATAGAAGAAGTATTAACTGAACTTGACCAACGTTTAAATAAAATAAAGATTGACGGAATCTTGGATTCAGGTTATATTCAGGAGCTTATTAAGGATGCTCCCTATTCGCCTTTTGAGACTGTAGGAGCATATGAGAGGCCGGATGTTGTAGCGTCTAAACTTCTTGAAGGGCGAGTTGCTTTATTTGTAGACGGAAGCCCGTTTGTATTAACAATGCCATTTACTGGCGGGGAGAATTTTCAGGCCAGTGAAGACTATTACAATAACTATATTTTCGCAAACATAAATCGTTTAATAAGAGGCTTTACAGCGGTAACTTCCACTACTATACCGGCAATATTTTTAGCTCTTGTGACATTTCATCAGGAGATGCTTCCGACTCCGTTGCTGGTAAGCATTTCTTCTTCCAGACAGGGTGTTCCATTTCCGACATCTCTTTCATTGTTCATTATGCTATTTATATTTGATATTTTAAGGGAAGTAGGTACAAGAATGCCCGGGCCTGTAGGTCAGGCAGTAAACATTGTAGGGACACTGGTTTTAGGGCAGGCTGCAGTTCAGGCAAAACTGGTCAGTGCTCCGGTAATCATAATTACCGCACTTACGGGAATTACAACATTAATAAACATGAACATAATTGGTTCCACTATTGTATTTCGTACTTTTTATTTGCTGGGAGCGTCATTCCTAGGTATATACGGATTACTGATGTGTATTATTGTCATGTACCTTCACATGATGAGTATTCGCTCTTTTGGTATTCCATACATGATGGGTAGTACCCGGGCTAAAAACCATGACGGACAAGATGCTTGGATTCGTGCACCCTGGTGGGATATGACCCTAAGACCCAAAATCTTTTCAAAGGATTTGACAAGACAAGTCTCAAATAAAAACAATGGAAATAAAAATAAATGAAAAAACTTAAATTTGTTATTATGGCAAGCATTATTTTTATAAATTTAATTATTACTGCCGGATGCTGGAACTACAGAGAATTAGACAAGCTCGCAATAGTTGCGGGAGCAGCTATAGATAAAGATTCTGACGGACTATACATCGTAACTGCTGAAATTGTACAGGTAGGTGGCGGAGTTGAAACAAAATCAACGCCAAAACTGGTATCAATGAACGGAAAAACCGTATTGGATGCCATTAGAAACGGAATATCAACAACCGGAAAGAAACTTTACTGGAGCCATTGTAAAGTGGTAATTTTAAGCAAAGACGTGGCAGAGGAAGGAATTACAAAGTTTATTGATGTTTTCGTTCGGGATGCTGAAATAAGGGATGACGTAAATATATTATACTCACAACAGGATACGGCGAAAGAAATATTTGAGGGAGAGGAAATAACCGAGAGCATAAAGTCTTTTGCGCTGGAAGATATAATAAAAAATCAAAATAGCCTTAGCAAAGCCCCCAAAATGGATATATTAAATTTTAGTATAGAAAGGCAGACTAAAGGTATTTCAACTGTAATTCCCACTGTACATCTTGAGGAAATAAACGGCAGTATAGTTCCTAAGGTAATAGGCACAGCGATTATAAAAAATGATAAAATTGCCGGCGAGTTAAGCGGGGATGAAACAAAATTTCTCCTATTTATAAGAGACCAGTTAAAGGGAGGAGTTCTGGTTGAACAAAAGGGAGAAAATATATCGGCTCCTGTTTCCCTTGAAATATTCGGCAACAAAACAAAAGTAAAACCGGTTGTCGAGGCAGGTAAGCTTAAATTTAGAATAGACATCAAAACAAGTGTGGGAGTTGATGAAGTTGAAGGGAATGAGAACTTTATAGAGGAAAAAGCTGTAAGTGAACTGGAGGCCGGAGCTTCAGAATCAACAAAAGAAAATATAACCGGTTTGATTAAGAAAATCCAATCGGAATATGGTGCAGATGTGTTTAAGTTTGGCGAGAAGCTTAGGGAAAATAATATAAAGGAATGGAATAGGGTATCAGACAAATGGGATGACGTTTTTAGAGATTTAGAGGTAGATGTTAATGTTAAAGTACGTATAAAAAACAGCTCTATTTTAGTGAAAACATTAAAAAAAGGTGGCTAAAGCATTGATAACTTTTGTAGTAATCGGTTATACATTATTGGTTATATTTGATTTTATTCCGTTATATAAGAAGAAATTATGGCATGACTTCTGGCTCAATAGTTTCTTAGGGTTACTATCTTTTATCATAGCCGCTTTAATATCCTTTAATGTTAAAATACCGAGTCCAGCTAAGCCTATAGAGACTTTGATTACTTCAATATTCGGAAAGTAGGTTTTTTGAAATGGGAAGAGAGCAAATATCAGATAAAGAAGCAATAATCACGCTAATTATATTTATTATCGGCAGCACTATGATTATAGGAACAGGTGGAGATGCTCAAAATGATGCATGGATTTCGGGCGTATTAGGAACTGTATTCTTTATTCCGCTTCTTTTTATATTTTCAAGATTGTTGGCACTTTTTCCGGGAAAGGATTTGTTTGAAATTTTCAGTATTTTATTTGGAAAAATAGCTGGTAAAATTTTATCCGCCATATACATATGGTACACCTTTCATCTGGGAGCACTTGTACTGCGGAATTTTGGGGAGTTCATCAAAGTAGTAGCTTTGCCTGAAACCCCTATGTTTATTTCCTTGTTTTGTCTGGGACTGGTGTGTATAGCTGCAGTTTATCTTGGGGTTGAGGTTATGAGCAGGACTGCATCTATTTTTGTACCGTTGATTATTTTTATTGTAGTGGTTGTATTGATATTAGGAATACCCCAGCTTCACCTAAATTACATTAAACCTGTTCTCGGGAATGGATTGGCCCCGGTGATGAGAGGATCGTTTATAAGTTTTTCCTTTCCCATGGCTGAGACTGTCGTCTTCCTTTTCATTTTTAATTCTCTTCAGACCAAAAAATCACCAAAAAAGGTTTACTTATGGGGAACCTTTATTGCATCATTTATGATTATCATAGTAACAATGAGGAATATCGCAGTACTAGGGAATCTGGCAGGCAGCTTCTATTTTCCTTCTTATGAAGCTGTCAGCAGAATCAGGGTTGGTGATTTTTTACAAGGGGTGGAGGTTACGGTATCCTTTGTATTCATAATAGGCATTTTTGTGAAAACTTCAGTATGTTTATTGGGAGCTTGTAAAGGAATCAGTCAAATGTTCAACTTAAAGGATTACAAGTCAATTGTTATTCAAATAGGACTACTGATGATTTATTTTTCATATTTTGTTTATCACAATATAATTGAAATGAATTACTGGGTCCTCAAAGTTTATCCGTACTATGCATTCCCAATGCAGGTGATAATACCGGTTATTACTTGGATTATTGCGGAGATAAAACAATCGAGACAACCTCTTGCTAATAAGTGAAAAAAGGCATATATTGACTAGATTTTAACACAATGCTATTATTTGGATATAAAAACCTAGGAGGTTGGATATGAAAAAGATATTAGCATTTGTATTAAGTGTTTGTCTTGTATTATCTGTATTTGCTGTTCCCATAACGGCTGCATCAGCAAAACTGACATCTTCAGAGCTTAACATCATAAAGGCATATCAAAAAACCCTTGAAACAAAAAATCTACAGTATATCAATAGTTACAAGTATAGCGGTGTTACCTACAAAATGCTGAACATACCAAACGGCTCAACAGCAAAGATACTTACTCCGCAGTATTCAAAGGGCTACGATTCAAAACAGAAGTTGAATACCGCTAACCTGAAAGGCTTGCTGGTAATTAGCAGTAAGACTACATTAAGTGTTTCTAATATCAGCGGTGGTGTTTATCTCAAAACAAAAAACAAGAAGACATACGCCTATAATGCAGTAGCAACAACAACAAAGGCAATTCAGGTAAAGAGTCTTACAAGTAGTCAGAAAACTGAAGTTAAGAAACATTTAAGCTCCATATACGGAGAAAAGACCGCAAACAATCTTATTAATCCGTCAACAGTTCTCGGAACTATTAATAACCCGGTTCCATTGAACCAAAAATATACTTGGAGTGAAACAAAGGACTTCCTAAGTGACAAAATATCTGCTACCTTCTCAATGACTGTTAAAAGTTTTAAAAAGGTGACACTGGATGAACTGGAACAAATGGGAATCACTGCGAAGGATAGGGCTGACCATGAGTATGCTGTAATAGATGTTCTATGGGAAGTTCAAAACGCTCAGCTTACAAAGGTTAAAGGAGAAGGATCAGCTTATCTTAGTGTCGGTTGGGATCCCTACATATGGGGAATAAAAACCTCTGACAATGCATCAATAATAGGGACTATGGATTATGGCTTTGATGGAAGTCTGGATGATGCTATGGATGAAGCTACAGAATTTAGAAAAGTAACTCCCGGTATAACAGAATCATTTACTGCGGAAGGTAAAGTCATAATTGACCTGTATAAGAATAAAACAAACTATCTCGTTATGCAGAATGAACAGGTACGAGATATAGATTATGACGGAAGCTTTATATATTTTAAATTGCAGTAAAATAAGTAAAATAATTTAAGAGTAGAAGGAATACTTCACAAAAGAGGTATTCCTTTTTTTATACTTAAAAGTTATTGATATAATGCTTGACGTACAAAAAACAAAATTCGGGCATTTAAAATAAATATAATATATAATTCGTATAAATATAAATAAAATAATTTTAAATTTTATAAAAAAGGTATTGACTAAAATATAATTTGGTTTTATTATATTAATATAATAAAACCTATAAACTTACTAGCATATAAAGGGGGATACCATATATGAGCAGAAAACTCAGTTTTGACACATTACAGGTTCACGCAGGACAGGAAGTAGATCCGACCACAAGGTCAAGGGCAGTGCCTATATACCAGACAACATCCTATGTATTCAAAGATTCAGATAATGCAGCAGATTTATTCGGATTAAGGGAATCCGGTAATGTTTACACAAGAATGATGAACCCTACAACCGACGTATTTGAAAAAAGGATTGCAGCACTTGAAGGCGGTAGCGGGGCACTTGCGGTTGCATCAGGATCAGCGGCAATAACATATTCTGTATTAAATGTTGCCGGAGTCGGAGACGAGATAGTAGCTGCCAACACCCTGTATGGAGGAACTTATAACCTTTTTGCGGCAACCTTTCCAAGATATGGAGTAAAAACAACCTTTGTAGATCCTGATAACATCCAGAACTTTGAAGACGCTATTACTGACAAAACAAAAGCACTATACATTGAATCAATAGGTAACCCAAATGCAAATCTAATTGATATTCAAGCTGTAGCAGACATTGCACATAAGCATGGTATCCCCCTTATAGTTGATAACACCTTTGGCTCACCATATCTGGTAAGGCCTATAGATTTCGGAGCAGACGTAGTTGTACATTCTGCAACAAAATTCATAGGAGGACACGGAACTTCTATTGGTGGAGTAATCATTGACGGAGGTAAATTTGACTATTCTGCTGGAGATAAATTCCCCGGTTTTACAACACCTGATGCAAGCTACCACGGGGTTGTATTCAGTCAGTTAGGCGGGGTGGCATTTATAACAAAAGCCAGAGTTCAGCTGCTTAGAGACACAGGCGCAGCTATCAGCCCCTTTAATTCCTTCTTATTTATACAGGGACTGGAGACACTATCTCTAAGGGTGGAAAGACATGTAAGCAATTCTAAAAAGATAGCGGAATATCTTGAAAAACACTCCTTGGTGGAGAAAGTAAATTACCCAAGCCTGAAAGGAAATAAATACTTTGAACTCGCACAAAAATATTTTCCAAAGGGTTCAGGATCAATATTTACTTTTGAAATAAAAGGAGGCCTTGAAGCTGCAAAGAAATTTATAGACAACTTGGAAATATTCTCATTACTTGCAAATGTCGCAGATGCTAAATCTCTGGTAATACATCCTGCAAGCACTACTCATTCCCAGCTTTCGGAAGATGAACTTTTAAAATCAGGAATAACGCCCGGAACAATTAGACTTTCTATAGGTATTGAAGATTCGGATGATCTTATATATGACATAGAACAGGCACTTGAGAAGAGCAGGTAAAAAACCTATATTGACTGGCTGTTGACTTTTCCTTATTGAATAATATAATTTATACTATGCACTTTTTTTACATTTTATTTATTTAATAGATGGAGGTCAATATGCCAATCAGAATCCCTGACAATCTACCTGCGGTGGAAACCCTGAATAGTGAGAACATATTTGTCATGTCTGAGGACAGGGCATACCATCAGGATATAAGACCGCTTAAAATTGCAATTTTAAATATAATGCCGACTAAAATAACCACGGAGACGCAGCTGCTCAGACTTCTTGGAAACACACCTCTTCAGGTGGAAATTGTACTGCTGCATCCCGCATCCCATATGTCAAAAAATACTCCTGAGGAACACCTTGAAACTTTTTATAAAACCTTTGACGAGATACAAGGAGAGCATTTTGACGGACTGATTATCACAGGAGCGCCTGTTGAACAAATGCCCTTTGAAGACGTAAATTACTGGGAAGAGCTTGAACGGATAATGGATTGGAGTAAGAAAAACGTATACTCTACACTGCACATATGCTGGGGCGCACAGGCAGGTCTGTATTATCACTACGGCGTAGCAAAACGTGATTTGCCTAAGAAAATGTTTGGTGTATTTGAACACACTAAAATAAAGGAGCATGTCAAACTACTCAGAGGCTTTGACGATGTGTTTTTTGTACCCCATTCCAGACATACGGAGATTACTCATGAGGATGTAGCAAAGATTGACAAACTGGAAATACTGGCTGAATCCAAAGAAGCAGGGGTATATCTGGTAGCATCAAAAGATGGACGTCACATATTTGCTACAGGACATTCTGAATATGATCCCTACACACTCAAATTTGAGTACGAGAGAGATGTAGAAAGGGATATGGATATAGAGGTTCCAAAAAACTACTTCCCCGGGGATGATCCAACAAAGGAGCCTATCGTAAGATGGCGAGGCCATGGAAACCTTTTATTTTTAAATTGGCTCAACTATTATGTATATCAGGAAACACCTTACGATTTAACTAGCATAGGAAAGTAATAAAAATGAATTAAATAAATACCTTGAGCACCTGAAAGGGTGATAAATCATAACCTTTTTGACGGGCATAGCATGTTACGACTCGATAACTGTGCCAGGGGGAGGGCCGGTACAGGATTGGTGGTAGTCACTTGGTGCTCAAGGCTAGATAGACATTTGTCTATCTACTTTACATAATATTATTTTTTATATAAAATGTTACTGTTTTAAATTGCAATTTCCTCTTATTTTTTGAATGCTTCTTAAAACAGCATCCTTTGAGTTTCCCCAAGGTGCGTCGTTATACCTGTAGTCAAATTTCTTTGTAAACCAATCAACTTCCTTTTCTACTCTATCGAGGTTGGAGATTTGCATTTCCATGAGCTTTTTAGTAAATATAGCTGTCTCGCTTGTATTAAGATATTTCTTTGTTGATACAAGCAATTGTTTAAGGTGTTTCAGACAAAAACCTTTTTTAGAATCAAAGACTTCCCTGAAATCAGGCTCCCGGAAATACAAATAAAAAATAACATCTATATATCTGTCCATTGTGTGTTCAAGCTTACTGCATATTGAACAGCTGTGTTCTATCTTATCAAGCTCGCCTACAAGCTCCTGCACCAACTTGTCCGTTTCCGTCTGCTTTGATGAAATTTTATTTGATATATTCTTCATAAGCCCAGCATTAGCATCCTTTTTTAGTGAGCCAACACGTTGTTCAAATATGTTTTGAAACTTTTTGTTTTTTTCCTGCATAAAAGTATCAATCATGAGGGCAAGGCCAAGGCGGTTAGCCTGACTATTGAACATAGCCTCAAAATGGTCTTTGCAAAACCCTTTTTCATTTGTTTCCTGTCTCATATCAGGTTCCATCAGGGATGGTCCAAGAGCATATTCTATACACTCATTCTCCAGCTTATTTTCCAAAACGCAAAGGGGACACTCGCAGTCCTCTGCAAAAGCATCTGACACAGGTATTGTATATATTTTCTCCTTCATTGTAACCTCCGCTATAATATGAAAAGTGAAATACACCATATTTTCAAATTATATCATTGAAACAATGCGCTTTAAAGAAATATTTCTCCCACACATAACCATTGATATTCCGGGTTGTAATTAATATTCTTAATATAATGTCTTTATGGATATAACATATTGTTTTGCCGATCATATGACGGGTACTATTGTAATGGGGAGGAATGAAAATGGAATATAAAGGCTATACACTTGAAACCGCAGATGGAAACCTTTACGTAAAGAATGTTAAGGACTTCAATTTAACGCACATATTCGACTGCGGACAGTGTTTCAGATGGATAAGACAGGAGGACGGAAGCTATAGAGGAATAGCGGGAGGTCGGCTGGTAAATGTAAGCTATAATAACGAGATTCTATGTATAACCAACTCCAGAGAGCAGGATTTTATAGACATTTGGTATGAATATTTTGACCTTGGTACTAATTATTCAAAAATCAAAACTATCCTTGAGCAGGATGAAATAATGAAAGAAGCAATAAAAACAGGCTGGGGTATACGTCTTCTAAAACAGGATTTCTGGGAAATACTAATCTCATTTATAATATCTGCAAATAACATGATACCAAGAATAATGAAAACAGTAGACACTCTTTCTGTTTTAAAAGGCAAGTGTATTGACCCGCAACTGAACGCATACAGCTTTCCGGATGTTGAAACACTTTCAAATATGTCATTGGAGGATATACAGCAGTGTAAGGCAGGATTCAGATGCAAATATATTCACAAGACATCTGCCTTGATGGCACAAGGTATTTTAACAGAAGAAAATTTAAGGGGCATGGACACAGCTATGGCACGTAAGGAGCTAATGAAGCTTCCCGGTGTTGGGCCCAAGGTTGCCGATTGTATATTGCTTTTCAGCGGATTGAAATATGATGTTTTTCCAATTGACGTTTGGGTGAAACGTGTCATGGAGGAACTGTATCTTAAAAAGGAATCAGGTCTCAAAGAAATACAGCAATTTGCCTCAAAGCAGTTCGGAAACCTTACAGGGTACGCCCAACAGTATTTATTTTATCATGCAAGGTTAAATAAAATAGGTATGTCGAAATAAAAACATTTGCGGAACTTTTTAAAAGCCATTTCAATATTATGTAATGTAGAGCAACTAATTGTGGGTATAGGATATTACGGAATTGGAGTGGATTTTATGAAGTGTATTGCAATATTAGAATCTGGAAATTATGTTTACAAGCTGAATTCTGAGCTTGAAAAAAAAGGATATGATTTTGAAATTTTGTCTACTCCGTGCAGCATTGCTAAAGGAGGATGTGGGCTTTGTCTGAAATTTCCAGAAGAATTTCTTGGCGTAATAAAGGCGGAAGCCGCTCGTATCAATACTCCCGTAAAGGAAGTATACAGAGTTATTTCGGGGTTTTCAAAGAATAAGTATGAAAGATTATATTAGACAAATTATAAGGGAGAAAACAGTCGCTATTACCCGATATATTATTTAGATTCTGTTTTACATGGATAGGAACCGATGTTATAATAAATCCATCGAAAGCAGTCAGATATACGACTGGTGAACTTTCAAAAATTGAATAACAGTTATCCTGAAATGAGCGAATGAAACCTTTATTTTGAACCTACATCTTTCATAAGGGAGTCTGCTGTCTGGTATACGATGTCAGGCCTTATGTAATTCCGACACACGGCGTGAACGTTGTGCAACGGCGAAGGAAGGCTGAAGATACCACCGGGACACCCACCTAGCTTCGGGCTAGGTGTCAAAATACTGGGGACGCCATTTTGGGACTAACTTAAAGTGACGAGGGGCATTTATATGCCCCTTTTACTTATCTTTTTTTCTTTTTATTTTCCATACTCCTTTAAAATTTTTAATCAAGCGTACCTTTCTCTTAACCCTGTCTGAAAATAGACGCTTCAATTCTTCTCGGGATTTTGGGAGATTGGTAAAGGATTGGGTATAGGGATTGTTAGTTCGCTTTATATTATTCGGAAGGTCTGCTACGTAGGTGCTTCTATTTGCCTCTATCGGTTCGGTACTCGGGTTTCCCGGTTTCATGCCTATCAGTATTTTAGATATTTCTTTCATAAGAGAGAGCTCCATATTCTGTTGATTTGACTCAATAGCTTTAATATTATTAAAAATAATATTTTGGGCTTCTTTTAAATCTGCTACCTGTCTTTTCAATAATTTAAGTTCCGTTGTTATAATGGCTCTCATTTCATCAGTGCTAAGACCGCTTTCCCAATCCATGGAATCATGTGTAAACATTAACTTAAAGCCGTTTACAAATGTGGCTGGTATTTCGTTGGACTGGACATGCTCATATAGGCTATTTGACTTATATCTGACACAAATATGCTGCCTTGAAAGAGAGGTGCTTTTAGGGGATTTTGTGAAACTGGCTCCGGAATCATTTGATATAAATGAATTAAGGGCATCATCCTTAAGGTAATATATCACCAGGCTACTCTTTACGGATAGTATTGAAAAGTTGGAAATAGGAGTACCCGAAGCTGCCAGAATGCTTTCAGATGTCCACATGTTTCTGTCCGGTATTTTTTGTTGATATACCAACTGAAACTGTTTATCCTGTTTTCTTACATAACAGATATGGAAGATACCGTTTCTGTCAACGACTACTCTCGGATTCTGACTGTTGGAGGAAAACATGGTAATTTGTGAATACTCGCTCCAGGTTTTATTAACCGTAGAATACTTCTTGTAACCTATTTGGTTATTCTTTCCGTCAGATATATGGTAAAAGACATATATATCATCATTCAAGTCATAAACAACCGTGTAAGGGTTTGGGAGTATAGTTATATTATCCACTTTTTTGGGTGCAACAGGAACACCATCGGTTATTGTCTGATAGGACAGCATATATATTCCGTTATGTTCAATTATAAAGAAAATATGTACGGAACTATTTGCAACAATCAACGATAAATGTTTGTTAAATACAGAGTGTGATTTACTGGTAAGGACGGGTAACGCCTTAACTGTTTCATTTTGCTGCATAAAACAATAAATAATATTACCTTTCTTATCCTGATAAATGATATGGAAGCAATCCTTTTCATCGATTTCCACATAGAATTGCTCATAGGCTTCTGACTGCACTACTCTGGGCTCCGACCAGGCGAATCTTTTAGAAAATACGCTGTAACATATTCCCTGATTGGTATCATAGTAAAAATTCCAAAGCTTGCCCTCGGAATCTTTAAATACAAATTGTTTGTTGTTGGGATTGTACATATTTATCGGCCTCCAATCATTAATATATATGCTTAAAATTAGCTGTTTAGTAACAAAACAAAGTAATCACACATTTGTTTAAATAACATAATATGTAATTAAGGGAAATCATCAAACAACTGCAATTAAGGGGGATTTTTATGGGTCAAGATAATGACAGAGTGGTCTCGGGGCTTATTTGTGAGAGAGATCTCAGTAAAATAAGAGAAGCCGTCGGTGTACATGCTGAAAAAATATACGATTCATGTAAGGATAGGGATTGTATAGAAAATGCAAGAGTATATTTTGATCGTCTTACGGATGCTGAAGTTCGTGCTATCAATGATTCCTTTAACGTTAAAATTAGAACGGCAGAGGTAAATGATGTTATAACGGATATAGAAGCAGTTCCATTTAAGAGAGGCTTTTATGCTGTAGATGTCAAATTTATTATAGCTGTAACACTTGATTTCTTTACCAGAATAACTGTGGGAGGCAGAGAAAGAATTCAGATAACTTCAGTAGAAGGCAACATATCCTACGACAAGAAAATAATATTATTCGGTTCAGAAGGCGGAGTTAAGATATTTAAGTCACTTTACCAGCCAAGGGCACTGGACATCCAATCAAATGCCGAGCTGCAGCAAAGTAACCTGCCTTTCTGTAAGATAGAAGTTGCTGAGCCTATTCCGTTAACTGCAAGAACAAAGAGCTGTTTAGACAAACTGGATGATGACAGGGAAATGGAAAGAGGACCCGGCCCACAGCCTGGACCTGTACTTACAAGAAGAGTGTACGTTACAGTAGGATTATTCTCAATAGTTAGTCTTGCAAGGGTTGTACCACTCTTAATACCTGCTTTCGATTTTTCATATCCGCATAAGCACTGTCCTGCAGGAACAGATGACAACGCATGTGAATTGTTTGATACGTTCGATTTTCCATATGATGAGTTCTATCCACCTCAAAAATTTGATTTCCCCGGTGCGACAGATCAAGAAAGGCTTTTACTTGAAGATGTGAATGGATGCGAGGACTAGCGTAGCAACTGTAAGGTGAAAGAGGAAGGATTTAGTTCCTTCCTTTTTTATTATGCTTTATACTGTCAATGTATCCTTATTTACATAGAAAATTAAAACTGTTAAAATTACTATAGCTGTACAGGATTGATTTTTTGAATTAAGAATATAATGATTTAGAATTTAATTTATATATAAAGGATAAAGTATGAAAAAAGGTCTGATGTATGATGCGAAATCAATAGCGAGTCGTGACCCTGCTGCGAAGAGTACACTGGAGGTCGTTTTACTGTATCCGGGTTTTCATGCTCTTGTATATCATAGGATAGCTCATTGGTTTTATAAAAAGAAAAGGTTTTTTATAGCCAGGTTTATATCGCAGTTTGGCAGACATTTTACAGGTATAGAGATACATCCCGGTGCCAAAATAGGTAGCGGTTTGTTTATAGATCACGGAATGGGTGTTGTTATAGGAGAGTCAGCGGAAATAGGGGATAACTGTACAATTTACCACGGAGTTACCCTTGGAGGAACAGGTAAGGACAAGGGCAGGAAACGTCATCCCACAGTTGGGAATAATGTACTTATTGGGGCAGGAGCAAAGGTGTTAGGGCCCTTCAATATTGGAGATAATTCAACCATAGGAGCAAATACTTTTGTATCCTTTGAGGTTGAGCCATATTCCACAGTGGTAGGGGTAAAAGGGAGAACTGTTAAAAAGGCAGGTAAGAGAGTTGATTGTCCGTCCGAGTCTCTGGATCAGATACACATGCCGGATCCATTGTCACAGGAGATATGTAAACTCGCAAATCGTTTGCAGCATTTTGAAAATATGATATGCAACAGTGAAAGGGTGTCAGGTGGGAATTCTCAGCCCTTGAATAAAAAGAATGATAATAATACAATTAATAAATAGATGTACATGAGAGGAGAAGAGAAATGAAGGTCTACAATACACTTTCAAGGCAAAAAGAAGATTTCAAGCCTATTGATGATAAAGAGGTACGTATATATTCCTGTGGTCCTACCGTTTATAATTATGCACATATAGGAAACCTCCGCACATATGTATTTATGGATATACTCAGGAGGGTTCTGGAATATAACGGATACAGCCTTAAACATGTTATGAATATTACAGACGTAGGTCATCTTGTTTCAGATGAGGACGAGGGCGAGGACAAAATGGTAAAGGGTGCCCGTGAACAGAAAAAGACGCCCTGGGAAATCGCAGAATACTATACTAACATTTTTATGAAAGATATAAAGGCTCTTAATATACAGATTCCTGAAATAGTACCAAAAGCAACTGAGCATATTCCGGAAATGTTGGAATTTGTTCATGGTCTTGTTGACAAGGGCTATGGATATGAAACCAGCGATGGAATATATTTTGACATACAAAAATTTGACGAATACGGAAAGCTTTCAAGGGCCAACCTTGAAGACCAGATTGCAGGAGCAAGAGTTGAGGTAAATGAGGAAAAGCATCATCCTGCGGACTTTGCTATATGGAAAAAGGCTCCAAAGGAACACATCATGCAGTGGCCAAGCGAATGGGGAATGGGATATCCCGGTTGGCATATTGAGTGTTCTGCAATGGGAAGAAAATATCTTGGAGATACCTTTGATATTCATACAGGCGGAGTTGACCATATACCCGTTCATCATGAAAATGAAATTGCCCAGTCAGAGGCACTTCTTGAAAAACCGGCAGTAAATTACTGGATGCACGGTGAATTTATGATGGTTAACAACGGTAAAATGTCAAAGAGCCTTGGTAATACTTATACCATAGACAATTTAAAGGAAAAGGGTTACGACCCTATGGCATTCAGATATATGTGTCTGAACGCCCACTACAGAAACAAGCTGAACTTTACATGGGATGTTATGCAGTCGGCACAGGTTTCCTATGACAGGTTTGTGGAAGGTGTACTTTCTCACAAGGATGGAAAGGAACAGATTGACAGTGCCGTTGTAAAAGAACTCCTCAGTGATTTTGAAGATGCCGTAAATGATGACCTGAATATTCCAAAGGCTCTGGGAGTGGCTTGGAACGCAATCAGATACGGTAAAAAGTCACAGGAGATATATGAGCTTCTTACTAAAATGAACAAAATATTCGGATTTAATCTGGAGAAAAAGAAGGACAACACAGGTGAAACGGAAATAAGTCCCGAGGTTCAGAAACTACTGGAAGAAAGACAAGAAGCCAGAGCCCAAAAGAACTGGAAACGTTCAGATGAGATAAGAGACGAATTAAAGGCTATGGGGTATGCAGTAGAAGATACTGCAAATGGGCCTAAATTAAAGCTTTTGTAATTTGATAACAAGTAAAATTTATATATTTCTCAAATCCTTTCACACCTTGGGCAAAACCAAGGTGTGTTTTTTTGCGCTTTCCTTCATATTATGTTAATAGACATTTTTTAATAGTATATGAAGGAGTGATTTAATGAACAGGTTGCAGGAATTTATAGGAATTGTCAGGTCAAAGCTTGGCAGCGGCTATGTTTTTGGAGGACAGAACGATAAGCCTTTGACGAAGGAAGCCTTGGCAGAACTGGTTAAACGGTTTGGGAAATCCCATTACTATTTTAACAGCTTTTCCGCTGAAAGATGGTTGGGAAAAGAATATTATGACTGTTCAGGACTAATTGTTTATACCCTGAGGAAAATGGGGCTTATTGCAAATACCGCTGATTATACTGCACAGGCAATTTATTCTCAGCTATGCAAGCCTATAGAATCAAAGGATTTACAGGCAGGAGATTTATGTTTTAATAAAACGAGTTCGGGTATAGTTCATGTAGGTGTATTTATGGGAAACGGCAGAATTATTCATGCAAGAGGAACTTTTTATGGGGTGGTTGAAACACAGGTTTTTCCATCATTTAATACTTTCGGCAGACTGAACTTCTTCGAAGACCAAAAGCCCGAAGCGATTATTAAACCTGTAAATGCAATTAAAAAGGCAAAAGTTAAAACTACGGTAAATGAACAGCCATTTGATAATACAGCAGGCATAGGAATCATAAATGTGGGGAGCCTTGTACATGTGACAGGGGAAACAGACAACGGATGGTATCAGATAAATTTAAACGGAAAAATCGGTTTTGTAAAGGTGGCTGTACTTGATGACTATAATGAGCTTGCTAAAGCTATTGCTTTTTTGAGCCAAAATGCAGGTATTGACAATGTATACTGGTATAATCATGCTGGAGATGTTAAATGGCTGGATGTCTGCTTAATTAAAATTGCAAAGGCATTCGGGGCAAATCTCAACTAGAAGAAATTTTTTTACGTTTATGATATACTTTATTTAATTTATTTTACAACGGGAGAAAATACTTATGACAAAGCTGGTTTCATGGAATGTCAATGGGCTTAGGGCGTGTATTGGCAAGGGCTTTTGGGATTTTTTCAAAGAGGTAGATGCGGATATATTCTGCGTTCAGGAAACAAAGCTTCAGGAAGGACAGATTGAACTGGAGCTTGAAGGTTATGAACATTATTGGAATTATGCTGTTAAAAAAGGATACTCTGGTACGGCTATTTTCACAAAAATAAAGCCTGTATCATCTTCCTGCGGCATCGGTATAGAGGAACACGACAATGAAGGAAGGGTTATAACTCTGGAGTTTGAGGAGTACTTTCTTGTAAATGTGTATACACCAAACTCCAAGAGAGAGCTTGAAAGACTGGAATATCGTATGAAGTGGGAAGATGATTTCAGGGTGTACCTGAAGCAGCTGGAGCAGACTAAACCTGTTATAATTTGCGGCGATATGAATGTGGCTCACCAGGAGATCGATATAAAGAATCCGCGTTCAAATAAAAGAAGTGCAGGCTTTACCATGGAGGAAAGAGAAAAATTCTCCGAGCTTCTGGAGCAGGGGTTTGTGGACACTTTCAGAACTCTGTATCCGGATAAAACGGGAGCCTACACATGGTGGTCATATATGTTCAAAGCCAGAGAAAAGAATGTAGGCTGGAGAATAGATTATTTCTGCATATCGGAGGCATTAAAGGATAGAATTGAAGCTGCTGAAATATACTGTGACATTATGGGTTCCGATCATTGTCCTGTAGGATTGACAATTAAGTGTGAATAATTCAGTAATTTATCCCGGAATTATTCACATGGTGGATAAGCCTATTTTAAATATATACACAGATTTATACACATTATCCACAGAAAAACATGTCCACAACATAAAGACAATGTGGATAACGTGTTAAATATCACTCTATTTACGTTTTAGCTGTGGATAAGTAAGCAAAAAGGAATGATGGATAAAAATTGTTTTAACATATGCTACTTTCGTGTATAATAAATATGCATAAAAAGGCATATTAGAGTTGGAGAAAATGAATGTTTGAAGAAACTATACAAAACATGCGCAAAGATTTCGATATTAAACCGATGGATGTGATGAATCTTCAGCCATTGGTTTTAGCTTATATAGGGGATGCGGTTTATGAAGTTTATATACGTACTATGCTTGTAGTAAACAGCAAGTCAAATGTAAATATGCTTCATAAGATGTCTGTCAAGTATGTTAAAGCAAAGTCTCAGGCAGATATAGTTCACCGTGTTAACGACAGACTTACTGCGGACGAGCAGGATATTGTCAGGAGAGGCCGCAATGCCAAATCGGCAACTGTTCCGAAACATGCAGATGTTACAGATTACAGGTATTCTACCGGCTTTGAGGCATTGATAGGATATTTATACCTAACAAACAACTACGAACGGCTTATGGAAATTTTAAGACTGGCAGTTGAAGAATAACAAATAACGATGAAAGCGTGGAATTAAGAATATGGCAGAATCAAGAAACAGAAGACCAGGTAATGCCCGTTATGATAAAAAGGGCCCCACTTCTGACTATGGAAGGAAGAATTTTTCTGGAGACAGTAAAAAACGTGGGGTAAAGCCGGAAGAACGCAAGGGGTTCAAGAGTGAGCCTGCAAAGAGAGGAACCTATGCGACACCTGTAAAAGATACCGAGTTTGAAAACATTGAAAAAGATAATGTTGTCCCAGAGGAAAGTGACAAGCTTGAGGGAAGAAACTCCGTAATGGAGGCTCTGAAAGCGAACAGAACAATAAATAAGCTGTTTATAGCAAAGGGCGAAAAGGAAGGCTCTATTCGCCAGATTATAGCTATGGCAAGGCAAAAAGGGATTATTACTACTGAGGTTGACAAAAATATACTTGACGGAATGTCTACAACCAGATCTCATCAGGGAGTTATAGCTTATGTTGCAGTTAAGGATTATGTGGAAGTAGACGATATACTTGCAGCTGCTCAGGAGAAGGGCCAGCCTCCGTTTATTATCATACTGGATGAGATTTCTGACCCCCATAATTTCGGTGCAATCTTAAGAACAGCCAATGCTGTAGGAGCTCATGGGGTAATTATTCCAAAGAGAAGGGCCATAGGACTTACTTCGGCAGTGTCAAAGGCATCAGCCGGGGCGGTGGAGTATGTACCGGTTTCAAGGGTAACAAATATTTCCCAGACTATAGAATATCTCAAGAAAAATAATGTCTGGGTTGTTGGAACTGATTCTACAGGAGAAAAAGCTTTTTACGAAAGCGACTTGAAAGGCCCGATGGCTCTTGTCGTGGGAAGTGAAGGCGAAGGAATGGGTAAACTTGTAAGAGAGAAATGTGATTTTGTTGTTAATATCCCTATGCAGGGGGAAATCAGCTCATTAAATGCATCTGTTGCAGCAGCTATAGTTATGTATGAGATACTAAAACAAAGAGGTAAATAGAAGTACATTTTTTAAGTAAACCCCATAAAAGCACAATAAAAGTATATTCGGCAGGAAAACTGGGGTTTTCGGGAGCCGGATAAATTCAGTAAAGTAAAGTAACTTGACATATGGGACATAGACACTTATAATTTTAAATGAGTGTCTATATCTTTATTTAGTTGTAATTCTTACCATACTTATGTAAGCCAAAATGGGGGCAACTGTATTGAAAATAAACTTAAAGGCTGAGGTCTATCAAACATATTCTGGTATGGTTGACGAAGATGTAATATTAGAGGCTAGAGCAGGTGACCAACAAGCTCTGGAATATCTTATTAACAAGTATAAAAGCTTTGTTCGGGCAAAAGCCAGAACGTACTTCCTGATAGGTGCAGACAGAGAAGACATTATTCAGGAAGGTATGATTGGACTTTTTAAGGCTATCCGGGACTATAAAGGGGACAAGCTTTCATCCTTCAGAGCATTTGCAGAACTCTGTATTACCAGACAAATAATTACCGCTATTAAAACTGCTACCAGACAAAAACATATTCCATTAAATTCATATGTCTCTTTAAACAAACCCATTTTTGACGAAGAATCAGACCGTACTTTGATGGACATAATCAGTGAGGAGAGTATAAGCGACCCCGAAGAACTGATTATAAACAGGGAAGAATTCCGTGGCATAGAAAATAAGATGGGTGAGATTTTGAGTTCCCTTGAATGGGAAGTTTTGACTTCATACCTTGACGGTAAATCATATCAGGAAATTGCGGAAGATTTGGACAGGCATGTAAAATCCATAGACAATGCGTTACAGCGTGTAAAACGTAAATTGGAGAAATATCTAGAAGAACAGAAAGCCTAATTTGGTTAAATTGGCGTTTTCAGCACTGGACTATATTGTTCATAACATGCTATAATACGTTCGTTCTAGTGTCCCGCACGTATGCGGGTGTAGTTCAATGGTAGAACATCAGCTTCCCAAGCTGACAGCGTGGGTTCGATTCCCATCACCCGCTCCAATATATGCTCCCATAGCTCAGTTGGCAGAGCGCATCCATGGTAAGGATGAGGTCATCGGTCCGATTCCGATTGGGAGCTCCAAAAAGAAATACCTTCGACAAAGTCGGAGGTATTTCTTTTTTGGGGCTATGACTCGACTCGGACTGACCTCAATTCATTAATGTGTGTACGCTCTGCCGGGCTGAGCCGGTGAAGCCTTTATTCTCCTCTCTTTTCATATTATATGGAAAATTTAAGTTGTTCATGGTATGATAATCGCATATAATCAGCCCCAATTAAACCTTATATATTGTAAACTTGGGGCAGCCATTACAAAAGTAATCAGGTGGTCAAAATGGATAAAAAAGCATGGGGATCTCAACAGAATTTATTAAGAAGCATAATTTTAAAACCAGACAAATTTGACGAGGTAATTGAATTATGTCTGAATCAACATGAAATGGTACACTCTTCTGATATGTCACAAAAAAATATTACAACATTTGAAGATGAATTGTGGCAAGGACTAGATGAATCAACATTTCGTACTATGTTGGCAAGTGAAAATAATACTATTGCATGGTGTATATGGCATTCAACAAGAATAGAAGATATAACAATGAATATATTGGTGGCAGACGGAGCTCAAGTAATCAGTTCAGGGCAATGGATTCAAAAAATGAATAATGTAATTTGTGATACCGGTAATGCTATGACAAATGAAGAAATTGTTCACTTTAGTACTAATATTGATATGAATGAGTTACGTAAATATAGAATTGCAGTAGGAAAAAGGACTCGTGAGATTATAAGAGACTTTAAACCTGAAGATTTAAAAAGAAAAATAGAAAAGAACAAACTGAAGAGGGTTATAGATGAAGGTGCCGTATTGGACGTTGAAGGTGCTAATTGGTTAATTGATTTTTGGGGTAGGAAAAATGTAGCAGGAATTTTATTAATGCCTGTAACCCGTCATCATATGGTGCATCTAAATGAGTCTTTACGAATAAAAAAGAGGTGCCAGACATCACATACGGCCAAAGTTTAGCTATTAGCATACATCTGACTTTCCTGTGCATGAAATGCAAGGCAATGAACAGGTTGAGGGACCGAGTTTTGAAATGTATTATGGTATGAGCGGACATTGCACAGGTGAAATATGGATACCGGTTAAGACAAAATGATTTAACATTAGAAAATCCTACAGGCATAAGTTAGCCTGAAGGATTTATTACGCTGATAAAGAGATACTTCATCTCCTCAAAAAATTAAAAACCATCCGACAGTCAAAAAATCCTTGCTTATAAAAGAAGGTTTGATTGTCGGAGGATAGTTTTCCATTTAAGCTGTCAAGCTCCAAAACCAGTGCAAAGGTTTCAGAAGGCAATAAATTTGCCAACTTCTTTAAGATGTCTTGATACTTAGCGGAAAACTCCAAATATGAAGCGGAATTAATGAATTCGTCGCTCAACTTATCAATTCGGCTATCCATACAAGATAGAATGAAAGTTTCCCTGTCCTTAAAACCAACGTTATTCTTAAAACACATATAATTTCCCTCCAAAGAAAAAATGGAGGGAAAATTAAAAAGTGCGGATAGGTGTGACCCTACACGCACTTGTTTGATTGCAAAAAGAAACAAAACCAAGTATAATAAAAACTGGTTGCTGTGGTGGACTTTCGTCCATACGTGTGGGTGGTGTTGACACCTGCATGAGTTTCTAAGTGCTCCAACACTTAGAAATCACGGCAACTATTTAATTTTCCCTAAAAAGATTATATCTATTATGGGAGAATTTTGCAACAAGTTTATAAGATGAATTTTAGCATGGTTGTTAATGAGTAATATGTATTATAATGGTAAATATAATAAAGCGAAAAATTGAGGTAAAGCATAATGGTAAAAATGAGAAAGCACATTATACTACTTCTAATGTTTGTTATATTCATATTAAGTTATAGTACAGTCAATGCAGATTCCGGGCCAAAGCCTACACTGGAGATAACAGTTTTAAATCCTCAGGATACTAGCTACTATCTGGACCTTCTTGGCAAGGAAGGTGAGTATGGATACTTTGATGCAACGGATGGCAACCAAGAGTACGACAATATGCATGACCAGCCAATCTATAAATATAACAAGGATGGCTGGAAGGCTATACATATGAGAACTTGGGTTCTGAACGGAAAACTTACGGGAGACCCTGTAGAAAAAGATAAAAACGGGAAAGTCCTTACAATGAGACATTCCTTTGGTTATGTTGGCGTTCCACAAAAATTCAAAATAATAATCCAGAAGTCTGATGGGTCAATACAGGTATCGGATATTATCCGGAATGGGTACTTCAATGCCCACGTAAAATATGACATGAAGACCAATCAGGTATTGTCTATAAGTGGAAACATACTTAAAAACGGTATAAAATTAGATAAAAAGTTTTTCAAAGACTATTTAATAAGGCTCCTATTAACCTTGATAATAGAGATATTTTTGGCTATTCCGTTCTTCTATAATAAAGCCAAGAGATTATTGATTATTGCGGGAGTAAATATCATAACTCAGACTTTTCTTACCTTTGGAATGATATTTAATTATCCAATTTTACATAAAATGCCTTTTAATACAGGCTATCTTGTAATCTTGCTTATAGGAGAGATTCTGGTATTTTTAGCAGAGTATTTAATTTATGTTAAACTGTTCGGTAAAGCAGAAAAAAGACAAATTGCAGCTTACACCTTTATTGCCAATGTCGCATCAATCGCAGTAGGATTTGTCATAATATAAAACAAAAGGCTATAGGCAAACTGCCTATAGCCTTTATTATAAGGTTTTATAGTTTGAAATTTTTGATAAGGCCCGATAGTTCTTCAGACATTTCCGCCATTGCTTTTGAAGAAGAGACTATTTCTTCTGTTAAAGCAATTTGTTCTTCACTAGCTGCCGATACCCCTTCGGCATTAGCGGCAAACTCATGGCTTGTCTCATTTATTTGCTGCATTGTATGCTCAAAGTCATGGCTGCTTTCGGTCATTATTTTTACACTTTCAGTTACATTAGCTACGATATCCTTTAGTTGTTCTGCTTGTCCAAAAATTACGGAGAAAGTATCACCATTTTCCTGGATGGCTTTTACACTTGAATTTACGGATTTTATACTGCTATCCATCTTAGTAACGGCTGTGTCAACTCCACTTCTTACTTCTACAATTAACTTTGCTATCCTGCCGCTGGCGTCAGCAGATTCTTCGGCCAGTTTCCTGATTTCATCTGCCACCACACTAAAGCCTCTACCGGCTTCTCCTGCTCTTGCCGCCTCAATAGCTGCATTTAAAGCAAGTAAGTTGGTCTGTTCAGCTATGCCGGTGATTAATTCAATAATCTGTCCTATTTGATTAGAAGTGTTCCCCAAATTGAAAATAACCTTTGAAACACCTTCTGTATCAGCTTTTAGGTTATTGATGCTATTAATGGATTCACTAGCCGTCTTGCTTCCTCTTGTAATATCATCTATCATATGCACAGTAGTTTTTTGCATATTATGAGTACTTGTATTTACTTCATTGATATGGTTGATTAAATTTTTCAGGTTTGACAATGCCGAATCAATATTGGCGGATTGTTCTTCCGCACCGGTGGAAATACCAAGAATTGTGTTGCCTACATCCTCAGCCGCAGTACCAACCTGCTCACCGGATGCATACAATTCCTGACTGGATGCAGCCACTTTGTCAGACGTTTCGTTTATCTGAGTAATTATTGTTTTAAAATTCTTAATCATAGCAGAAAAAGAATTCGCCAGCATACCAAGCTCATCCTTCCTTTTCAGAGAAGCTTCCGGAATATAAACCGTTAAATCTCCATTTGCCAAACGTTCTGCTTGGTTGGCAGCTGCAAGTATAGGTTTTGTCATTTTTCTGGTTAATAAATAAATAATAATTGGTGCCAGTATAATGCTTATTAGAATAACCCCAAATAATATTAATTTCAGATTATCTATCATTTCCATATGTGCTGAAACCGGCTTGTAAGTCAATATGTACATACCATACTTGTCACTGTTGCTGTAGGCTGCAATATATTTATTTCCATCGAGGGTAAAATTACCGATACCTGATTTATTAGATTTAATTGTATTATAAAAATCTTGCAGTCCTACAGCTTTATCCTGAAAGTTTAAAGATAAAACTTGTTTTTGATCTATTGATGAAATAACAAGTCCTTCTGAATTTAAAATTAGTGTTTTAAAATCATTCTTAGAAGAATTACTATCAATTATATTTTTAGATACATTGTTCAATTCTATTGCCATTGCTATTGTACCGAGGTGTTTTTCATTGTTTTTTACAGGGGTAACTATTGTAATAACAGGACGTCCGGTAGTAGGTGATGCTTTAGCTTCTCGTATCAGCAACTTATCCGTACTTCCCATTGTTTCATTTTCCCAACCGACAGATTTGCCACCGATACCGTCAGCTATATCTTTGTTTTTGTACATTAAGAATATATTTTCAAAAAGCCCGTTTGACAGATTAAAATTATTCTGCAAATTCTTTGAAATCTTCTCCACATCTGTTCCGATTGGATTAGTGGAATTGATAGCGGCCTCGGTTAGAGGATCAACTATACTAGGTTGAATTGCAATTGACTGGGCCTGCTTCTCCAGGTCAGACAAGGCCAATTCTATTTGGTTTGTCTTTTCAACAGCAATATTTAATAACGAATTACTGGCCGAGTTACCTAAATACTTTTCGGAAAAATAACTGGCTATAAACAAACTTATCAGCATAGGTATTAACATACACAGCACAGATACCATGAATATCTTCCAACTCAACCCCCTGAATTTAATTGCACCTTTGATACGCATTTGTTACCTCCTGTTAATTGAAGAATATTGTATAATTTACACCGGATAAGCAAAGTATTAATTTGATTATCGGCAGTACATTATCCTGGTACAGCTTTACCGAACAATTACATAGTAGAAGCAATTGAATTCATAACATCGTATTATCTGCTATTGCCGTGTACTTACCTAGTTTATTTGAATTTTAAGGAACAAATTATTAAAGTAGAAGAGTAGCTTTAAGATTTACATTGTTTATTATTCGACAAATTATCCTAAAATCCTTCATTTTCTACAAGATTCTTTAACTTTATAAACTAAATAATTGAACTTTAAAAAGTACCTTGGAACATTACTTTTGTATTTTTCATATTCCTTTCCAAACACAGTAGACAGGTGCTGTTCTTCTTGCAGAATAAGTAAATGAAAAGCAATCATATTAATAAACCATATGCCCAAGGTTATAATGTTGGAATAAGTAAGGAAAACACCTAAAAACATTAGATTGAAGCCAACAAAAGCAGGATTTCTGCTGAATTTGTAAATGCCGTTTGTAATAAGAGCTGTTTGCGTATTTTTGTCTATGCCTACTCTCCATGAAGTTTTCATAAAAACCACTGCCAAAATAAAAACGCCTGCACCTAAAGCGGTTATAAGGATACCTGTATATGTAATAAACATACTTTTGAAGATATTGCCTGCAATATGAGAAATCTTATTATGAAATACAATTTCAGATATCCAGGTCAGCAGCCACAACATACTCGAAGTCCTAACAAACAGTTCCGTAGAGTAAATTGAAAATTCTTTATTGCCTTTAGCAAGTACATTTGCTTTAATTCTGTTGTTTTTATTTAATATTACAAGCTTTAAAATATAGCTTAATCCAAAAATAAAAAACAACATCAAAGAAATAAAATCAGTTATCTGCATACTAAAACCCTCCTATAATTGAATATATGAACAATCATTCATATAATAATATTATATGAATCACGGAAAAAAAGCAAGAAGTACCAAATACATGTTATAATATTACAAAAATGGTTACACGAGGAGGAAAGTATGCGAAAAAAACTATTATATCTATTGTCTGTTATTGTTTTGGTAACGGGCTTAAATTTGGGTGCCATTACAATAAACGCAGCAGAAACTACCCAAAGAGTTACTATCACTGACAAGGGTTCACACTATGAAGTAATACTAAATTTTAAAGGTGAAAAATCTCATGAAAAAATCGGAAAGGAATACGGTTCCCAAATTCTAAAATCAGTTCCGCAATATGAAGCCCTTGTAGACTCATACTTGGCGGAAATTACCTCAAATGATGAAGTATACAGCTTAATGCTGCAAAGGGTAAATGACATTATACCTCAAGTAGATAAAGACTATGTTGATGAAATAAAGGGAATTGCATCAAATTTCACCGGGAAGAATGATAATGTAAGAGGGGATGGCAAACTCTCAACAGAAGAGATATTTTTAATGAATTTATGTCCCGATGTAGTCAGGCCTTCACAGTGCTGTGCGGCAGGAGTATATGGAGACAAATCTGAAAACAAGGACAATATAAGCATGAGAATATTGGATTGGCATGCAGGGTCTGAAAATCAACTGGCACGGATCCAATCAGTCGTTACATATAAAAATTCTAAAAAGTCTATCTGTACTATAGGGTATTTGGGATATATGGGATGTATATCGGCATTCAATGATAATAAGGTATTTGGTGCAATTCTGGACTCACATACAGGAGAACCTTATACCTCCCAAGAAAAACGATCATATCCCTTTGACTTAAGACATGCACTTGAAAATTATACAACACTCAATGGGGTTGCAGCTTATCTTAAATCTCCTGTTAGAAATTATACATATGGTCATTTAATATTTTTAAGTGATGCCGAAGTAACTAGGGTATTGGAAAATAATATAAGCGGAAAAGAAAACAGCCTTAGAGAGGTCAGGGCTGAAAAGTCAGGATTAAATGATGGTATTTCATGGGATATCAAGAACGCAATAGGTTGTGTAAATTCATTTATTTTAAAGGGAAATTTAGATAACCACTCTGATAACCCTTCTAACACCAATAGGTTTTACGGTATGAAAAAAGTACTAAAGGAACAAGGTGAAAAGGTTACATTTGATAACATGAAAGCTGTAGCATCATATTATCAAGGTGAGGAACCGGGGCCTCAAATAGAAGGAGATTTGTATAACACAAGTACTCAACAAATAATGGTTTTTGAGCCTGCAAAAAACAGATATGAGGTATTTTTCAGACCTGTTTCAGGTGACTTGCCCAAAGTTCCGGTTTTTGAAAAAATATCTGTTTTATTTTAAGAAAATATAGCTCTTTGGTTAATGAAAGAGAGGCTATTGTCAACCTAAACAAATGTTTTGGTTGACAATAGCCTCTCTTAAATATATACTCATATTACGTGGTAATAAATATAATATACATAAAGAGTTTCGGAGGAGAGCTATGAAAAACAATATGAACATACGTCAAATTGCAATTATAGGTGTTATAACGGCTGTAATCTGTATTTTAGGGCCATTATCCATACCGATAGGTGTAGTGCCTATTTCCTTTACAAATCTTGCAATATACTTTGCACTTTATACCCTTGGTATGAGAAAAGGAACTCTCAGCTACATAGTTTATATGCTGATAGGATTGGTAGGTATTCCAGTGTTTTCAGGTTTTTCAGGAGGTCTGTCAAAACTCGTTGGCCCAACGGGAGGCTATATCATAGGCTTTATTTTCATGGCAATAATTGGAGGTTGGTTTATAGACAGGTTTTGGAATAAATGGTACTTGTCTTTAATAGGAATGGTGGTGGGTACAGCAGTTTGCTATTTGTTCGGTACTGTATGGCTGGCATATCAGGCACATATGTCTTTGGGAGCAGCATTCTCGGCAGGTGTGATTCCTTTTATTCCGGGAGATATGGTAAAAGTTCTGATAGCTGCTTTTGCAGGGCCTCAAATTCGTAGAGGCTTGATGAAAGCTAATTTATTCAATGTATCTCTTTAAAATAACGCTCCGCCAGCATCTTCCAATCACAAAGAAAGGTAGAGTATAGGTTGGGGCGTCTTCTGACGGCAAGAGGATGATAGGTAGTGGTTGTGGTATATCCTCTCACGGAATGCCATGCACCTCTAAGGTTTTTGACCTCTGCATCCTTTTCCCCAAAAAACCACTGGGCAGCTATATTGCCAAGGCAGAATACAAACATTGGCTTCTGTCGGTCAATTTGTTCCACAAGATATTCCAGGCAAGCACTTCTTGCCGTTTCTTTGTCATAGCGACGTAAAGGACGGCATTTCAAAACATATGTTACATATAAATCCTTCATTTGAAGGCCGGTTTCAAAAACTGCACGTTGAAGGGTTTGTCTGGTGCCACAGACAAATTCAATACCGGATTTATCCTCACGGGCTCCCGGGTTATCCAGCAATACTAGTATTGGAGCTTTGGGGTTGCCTTCTCCCCATATAATGCGGGACCTCTGACAGTGTAATTCACATTTTTGACAGTTGGTTGCTTGTTCCGGTACTTTTTCTTCCGGCCATATTACAGGTGAAAAATCTTGATTCATATATCTTTTCTCCTTGTATTCAGTATTGCCGTAACAGTTTTCATATAAACGGTAAAAAACCGGGAAGAGAAACCCTTCCCGGTTTTTTAGCATAACTTACAGCTGGACAATCTTAGTGGCAATGTTATTACAAAACTCAATATCATGTTCTACAAAGAGAATAGTCGGCTGATGTTCCAATAGCAGTTCTTCAATCTGCATACGTGAAATTACGTCAATAAAATTCAGCGGTTCGTCCCATATATGCAGGTGGGCTTTATCACAAAGGCTTTTAGCAATCAATACCTTTTTCTTTTGTCCTCCGCTGAAATCAGAAATATCTTTCTCAAACTGTACTCTGGAAAAATCAAGCTTCCTTAAAATAGCCTTGAAAAGGCTCTCGTCAATTTCGTTAGCCCTGGCATAGTCACTTAGATTTCCGCAAAGTTGGGTGGTATTCTGGGATACATAGGAAATCTTCAACTGGTTTGACTTCCTGATAGTCCCGGAATAATTAATATCCTCACCGCAAATAAGCTTTATTATACTTGACTTGCCCGAACCGTTTTTACCCATCAGGGCTATCCTGTCCCCTTGTTCTATGGTGAAGGTCACGTTATCACAAGCTGTTTTATCACCATAGAAGATAGAGACATTTTCCAACTCAACAAGTCTGTCTGTATGAAAATTCAGTTGTGCAATTTTAAGCTTTTCAGAGCTTTCTATGTTCTTGAGAAGATTGGATTTATCCTCAATTGCCGACTGCTGTCTTGCTTGTATAGCTTTTGAACGGCTCATCATTTTTGCAGCCTTATGACCTATGAAACCTCTGTCAGGTGCGTGATTGCCAATCTTGGATTTCTCAGTTTTATCTGACCAGTCAGATGTCCGTTTTGCCGCTTCGGAAAGTCTTTTGATATCCTTTTTGAGCTTGTCGTTTTCCGCACGTTCATAGCTATCCTGCATCTCTTTATTTTCCCACCAGGAAGAAAAATTTCCTTTCTGTATTTCAATATTAGTTTTATTAATAGAAAGAATATGATCAACACAATTATCTAAAAAAGCCCTGTCATGGGAAACCAAGATAAATCCATGCTTTGTACTGATATAATCGCTGACAACTTTTCTTGCATTTATATCCAAATGATTTGTAGGTTCATCAATAAGCAAAAAACTGTTCTCTTTCAGAAAAAGTGCTGCAAGCAAAACCTTTGTCTGCTCTCCGTTGGACAAAGTATCAAAAGGCCTGTATAAAACATCGTCGTCAACCTCCAATAAGGACAGCTCACGCATAACCTCCCACAGAACATAATTGGGAAAAACTTCTTCAATAATATCTATGGTATTGTTTTCTTTATTTTTTACCTCATAAGGGAAATATTCAAAGGGAACTTTTGACGAAATACTACCGCTGTATTCATACTTGCCCAGCAGGAGATTGAGGAATGTAGTTTTTCCCCTGCCATTCCTCCCTGTAAAGCCCAGCTTCCAATCAGTATCTATCTGGAAGCTTACATTTTCAAATATATTATCATAACTGCCGTCATAGGCAAAAGTCAGATTTGTAACGTTAATTAAAGACATAAAATACCCTCCTGTACAAAAAAATATGAGCTGCAAGAAAGTTAATTTTTCCGCAGCTCATATAAATACAGCAAGGCCCCGTCTACCGGAGACAGGGAACAAAGGATTATGCCGAATGAGCCAAAAAGAATAAGTAACTTTCTTGCGTACACAACAAAACAAGGGATTACTCCCATAAAAATTATTGTTTAGTTATGTTTAAAATCAGCAAGAAATATTACTTCATCTTTTCAACTCCAATCATTTATTTGTAAATAGCATACCACACACATAGCTGTAATTCAATAAATAAACAACTTTAAATTATAGGTAGATAATTGCTTTGGAGGATTTATTGCACTAAAAATAGAATATGTAAGTAAATACAATTAATGTATACACAACAAAGAATTAACAAAATTGCAAAAAGGACGTGGATATATGAAAAAAACAAGTCAAAAGGTTCTTGTCTTTTTAACAATTCTCGCTTTTATCTGCTCGATCACAAGTAATATTTCCCTTTCCAATGCCGCTGTATCAACGGATATTTACGGGGATTTGAACAGTGATGGCAGTGTTGACGGACTTGACTTCGCAGCATTTAAAATTTATTTATTGGATAACGACAGGGGTTTCCCGGGAGATAATCGCTTTAAGTATGCCGATTTAAACGGGGACGGGGTTGTTGATGTTCTGGATTATGCTTTGTTGAAAAGCTATTTACTTGGAATTATTAACAAATTTCCTGCGGAATCTATAAGCAATGTAAAAATCCCTTGGGACTGGGCCGGGATTATTGGTACCGGACAAAGCCTTGCGGTTGGTGCTGAAGGGAACCCTCCGGTTACAACCCAACAGCCCTTTAGCAATCTGAAACTTTCATTGGAAAAGGTTATGGTTCCGCCATTTGAACCCAATAATAGCCTGTTTAAGATGATTCCTCTGATTGAACCCGTAAGGGAATACGGCTATTACTATGGAGGTGCTTATCCGGGGAACATATTTGGAGAAACTCCACATTCAGCAATGGCTAACCAAATAACATCTCTGGTCAGAAATGCTTCGGGAAAAGACTATGTTTCTGTACATACTGCGGTTGGCGAAACAGGGCAGGGGATCGATGCCCTCAGTAAGGGTGCACCCGAAACAACTTATTCAGGACGTGCATATGCAGCCACTTTATTTGAAGTCAAAGCAATAAAACGCCTTGCACAACAGGCGGGTAAAACCTATGGAGTAGGTGCTGTTATAATGACCCATGGTGAAAGGGATGCAGGCAACACAAACTATGAAAATCAGCTGCACACATTATGGGCAGACTACAATCAGGATATTAAGGCTATTACCGGACAAACCCAGAATATACCCATGTTCATTGTTCAGCAGAATTCATGCGGGAGTACGGGAACTGCTACATCTACACTGGTGCAATGGAAGGCTGGCTTAGATTACCCCGGGGATATGGTTTGCGTGGGGCCAAACTATCAAAGACAATATGCCGCCGATGGTGTGCATTTGACAGCAAGCGGATATCAGCAGTTAGGAGAGCAGTTTGCCAAGGTTTATTACGAAAGGGTCGTCCTTGGGCATGACTGGCAGCCTTTACAGCCAACAGTAGTAGAAAGAAGCGGAAATGTTATAACGGTGAGGTTCCATGTGCCTGCCGGGCCTTTGGTTTGGGATACTTCTCTACCTGAACCAAATCAAAGCACCCTAGCAGAATGGAAAAACGGAAAAGGCTTTGAAGTATACACACAAAGTAAGAGAATAACCATACAATCAGTTGCAATAATAGGTGATTCAGTGAAAATAACCTGTGATGGAGATGTGCCGTCAACCGGAGTTAAGGTCGGGTATGCTTTCACAGCCGGAACAAACAGAACAGGAGGAACATGCAGGTGGGGACTTCTCCGGGATTCAGACCCACTTGTGGGATATAACAGCGGAAAGCCCCTCCCAAACTTCTGTGTAGCATTTGAAATGGCAGTACCCTAAAGGCGTATTATCATGCTTAATTTATTTATTAATATATTTTTCGGTAAAGTCCTTTACCTTTGCAATGTAACCATCGGGGTCTGCATTTAATGCAGCTCCGTGGCCTGCACCGGGAACGATAAAAAGTTCTTTTTCACTGCTGCATGCCTCAAACAACTTGTTTACCATACTGGTAGGAACGAATTCGTCATTACCGCCATGAATAAAAAGTGTAGGGGTCTTACTTTTTTTAACCTGTTTAAGAGCTGATGCTTCCTCAAAGGTAAACCCTGCCTTTATTTTGGTAATAATACTTGTGGCATTAAGCAGAGGAAAAGAAGGAAGGTGATACATTCTTGACATTTGATATGAGAGTTCATCCTTTACCGACGTATAAGCACAGTCAGAAACAATAGCCTTTACATTGGAGGGGAGGTTTTCTCCGCCGGTCATGAGAACCGTTGCTCCTCCCATGGAAACTCCATGAAGAACTATCTTGGTATCAGGGCCTGATTTTTTAATAACGAAATCAATCCATTTTAAATAATCGTTCCTGTCCATCCAGCCAAACCCAATGTAATTGCCTTCGCTGCTGCCATGCCCTCTGTTGTCAGGCATAAGAACGTTATAACCAAACATATTATACAGCTTGGCATATAAGCCCATCCACAGACCTTTTGAGGAATAACCGTGAGACAATATAACTGTATTCATAGATGGAGATTCAGCGCTAAGATAATATCCCTTTAGGTTCAACCCGTCGTAAGATACAATATCAACTGTCTCATAGGCCTGGCTGCTCAACCAATCAACGTCATCTGTGAATTCTGATGACGTTTTTTTTAGTTCAATTTCGCTGTTTACCATAACGGACTTTTTAAGGGCTACGTCTTCAGCAAGAAATGCTTTTTTAGTACGGGCAACGGAAAGATCATAAAAATAGAAACCGGCAACCAAAACTACAACAAAAGCTATTAATACAATTATAATGCATGCTTTTACAAAAATTTTCATGGATATCTCCCACTATATCTCGACCAATATCAGATAAATTTATTATAAAGTGATTAAAATTATGACTTGCAAATATTTCTGAATATAAAAAAGATTGAAATTAAGTATACATAAATTATACCTGAAAATGCTCAAACAGTGCAATAAACATACCTTTCCAGTTATAACAAGAGAATATTGCGGAGATATTGACAATACATTCTCTAAAGAGTTATAATGAGTGAGTAGTCAATGAGTAGCAAGTCAATAAAATAACCGGAAGTGATTAAGTGAAAGAAAATAAGAGACAGCTACAAAAAAATTCAACAAGAAAGAAGATTATTGAAGCAGCAGTCAAACAGTTTGCCATAAATGGTCTGACAACCACTCGTACCGCAGACGTTGCCGGAGAAGCAGGTGTGTCTCATGGAACAATATTTGCACACTTTCATACTCAGGAAGAGCTCCTGACTGCGGTCATAGAAGATGTTGGAGAAAGAATTAACACTCGTCTCCACGAGGTTGCAGGTGGTCAAAAAGGTTTTAACTTGGCTCTTAAAGCTCATATAGAAGTACTGACGGAATTTGAGCCATTTTATACAAGACTGGTAATAGAAAACAGATTGCTTCCGAAAGAGGCAAGGGATACTTTTTTAATGCTTCAGTCAACAGTATCCTTTCACCTTAGTCAGACGATTCAAAAGGAAGTTGAGGCAGGGGTCATGAAAAAACTTCCTGAAGATATGGTTTTTAACGGATGGATTGGGCTTGTTCACTACTATATCGCCAACAGTGACTTATTTGCACCGGAGGATTCTGTTTTAAAGACTTGTGGTGAAAAAATGATTGAATTTTACCTCAACATGGTAAATTACAACAAATAAAAGAGAGGATGATTTAAAATGAAAAAATGTATAGCATGCGGAATGCCTATGCAAGAAGTTTCTGATTACGCATCAGGTGATGAGTCAAAAGATTACTGCAAATTTTGCGCACGACCTGACGGCACAATGCAGTCATACCAGGAAAAATTGGATTCCTTGACGAATTTTATAATAAAAACACAGGGATTAGATAAAAAAGCTGCCGGTTCTGCCGCAGAAGCAATGATGAAGAAACTTCCTGCGTGGAAAAACATGTAGTTTATTTAAAATATTCATATTTTTTTCATACATATTTAACTTTGTACCGATATAATATAAGTGGATGCACTTTTTGTCCAAACAATGTACGGATGGTATAGGTAACTAACCTATCGAATACAAAGGAGAGTACAATTAAGCATGATAATGAAAAAAACCGCAACTATCAGCTCCTTAAACGGTATGGAGCAATTATTTACGGGAGAAGATATTAACAGCCTTAAAAACAGCTTTTTCGAGATGCAGCATTTGTATCAATCAGCGATACGTGAGGTAAGTACAAAATTAGAAATTTTGGATGATGAGTTTCAGGTTATACATAAAAGAAACCCTATACATCATATGCAAAGCCGTATTAAATCCATAAAAAGCATCTTTGAAAAGTTAAGCAGAAGAGATAACGATATAAGTCTTGAATCGGCTAAAACAAACCTTCATGATATAGCCGGAATCAGGGTAGTGTGTTATTACATTGATGATATATACATGATAGCGAAAATGCTTACACAGCAGGACGATATTGTTCTGCTGCGTATAACAGACTATATACAGAACCCCAAAGAGAATGGCTACCGCAGCTTGCATTTGGTTGTGTCCGTACCCGTTTTCTTCTCGGACAGGAAGGAAGTAGTACCTGTAGAAATACAGATAAGGACAATGGCCATGGATTTCTGGGCAAGTCTGGAGCATCAGCTGAGATACAAAACCAATGATACCGTACCGCACTCTGTTGCACAGGAACTTCAGGAATGTGCAGATACCATAGCAAAAACTGATCTTAAAATGCAAAGCATATATAAATCAATCGAAGAATTAAATAAGGGTGATTTATAGAAAAATGCTATCTAAGAGGCGAAGCAGCTCGAATAGGGCTGCTTTTTTTATTTTTAGAATAATTTTTAATGTTTATTGTCAGATTTTTTTTAGTATCTACGAACTAATAAATGAACCGGTTTGAATTTTGAAGGGAAGGTACAAGATTTGGATAAAAAAATACTGGATTTATTAAATAATAAACCCGAAAAAGGTCTGGAAAAGCTTATTAATACTTATTCAGGCCTAGTGTATACAATAATTTATAACAAGCTGAATCAATACTTTTCGGTAGAGGATATAGAAGAGTGTGTCAGCTCAGTTTTCTATGAGGTATATAAAAACAGAAGTGTAATAGACCTCTCAAAAGGGACGCTGAAGGCTTATATTGCTGTTCTATCTAAACGCAGGGCGATAGATTTGTTTAGAAAAAACTCGAAGCATGTGACAAATCTGATTTCTCTGGAAACACAAGAATTGGAAGACTGTGCTGTGAACCAACTTTTCAATGTTGAAGATGAAGTGGACACCGAGACCAAGGATATGCTTATACAGGCTATAAAGGCCTTGGGTGAACCTGATAGTGAAATATTTATCCGTAAATACTACCTTGGTCAGAACTCCAAGAAAATATCCGAGCTGATGGGAATTAAACAAAATACAATAGACAAAAGGCTGTCAAGAGGGCTGTCGAAGCTAAGGGCAATAGTGGGCAATATGGAAAAGCCCCAAGAAATGGAGGGAAAATGAATGGATAAAAAAATATCACACACATTGGATTTACTTGACATAAAGGAAACAGACAAGCTCCTTGAAAAGGAGCTAAAATTTAAACTTGATTCCAATAGCATTAAAAGGATTAAGAAATCCACTTACTCAAAAGCAGGAATTATGAGGCGGAAAACTTTTGTGACCAGAGGATTGTCAGCCATAGCGGCAGCAATAATAATAATTGTAGTTTCAATATTTTCAATAGGTTTTGACAATGTCGTAAGTGCTATGGGGAGGCTGTTTGGATTTATACCGGGATACGGGATTATGGAAGACAATCAAAGTATTCAATATATCATAGACGGACGCAATATAAGTTCCGAAAACAGTCAGGCAATTCTTACAATAAACAGTGTAATTGCAACGAAGAATAATCTTACTTTAAATTGTCTCATTAAATTGAAGAGTTTCCATGAGGAAAAGAACTTATCAAATATTGAAAACAATATACAGCATGATAAGAACAATTTAGTTATGGCTGTAAACGGAAAGGAGTATCGTCCTTCCGGATGTAGTATTGGAAGTGGCGGAAAAGTAGAATATATTTCGGCAGCTTACCAAATTGAACAGGATAATTTAAGTACAAGAGATGTCTATAGATTTAACTATAACAAATATAACCTTTCAGTAGAGTTCAGACTAAAAGTTCCGGAGGGCTATGACTCTTTGGAAGAGATAGGGCCAACAGATACCAAAAACAATATATCCATAACAGCAGTATCCAGTCGCCAAGACAATAAACTGCTTGTAGAACTGTACCCTGTTAATAAAAGCGGCCTAACAATAACCTCTTTCACCAAGGAATATGATTTCGGCTATGAAAAAAAGGAGCTGACACTTGAAACAGATAAAACAAGTCACTCATACACAATACCTGAGGGCTTTATGGGCGTCAATAACAAATTTTATTTTAATGTATTGCCTCAAGAAAAAAACCTAACACTCAAAATACCTTATTTAATTGTAAAGAGTCAGGAAAAAATGAAAAAAGTCACTTTAAAAATACCGGAAGAGGGGAAACGGGTCACAATAAATAAAAAGGTAAAATTCAAGAATTCAACTATGGTTATAAGCGATGTTGAAAGGATAAAAAATGGAAACCCTAACGGAGCTTTGAGAATATATTTTAAATTTGAAAACGAGGATAAAAACATGGTAATGTTCAATGCACAATTCAGAAGAGTGAATATTCTCGGTATGGAGCAGGGCGGAGGATACTCTACAAACCTTAAAGAAGGAATTCCACAGTCAATAGATTATAGTTTGGATGAACCGAATGGGGATGTATTGAGACTGGGAATAAAAGATCCGGAGTATTTTCTTCTTGGGGAGTACAGTTTAAAACTGAATAACATCTTATAATTGGAAGATAATTCCGCATGTTTACCTATAATGTTACCATAAATTATAAAAAAATAAATAATTTAGTATATTTAGACAAAAAAACAATCTGACAAATTCTCTGGATTTGTTAATATATGACTAAAGTACTTGATAAAATACCTTTGGTGAAGTATGATAGAATTGTAAAAATTAATGAGTATTCTGATATTTTTGGCTTTTTTGAATACTCTGCTAATGTTCCACAGGTCATATTATGTAATTATGGTACCAGAGACAAAGTAATTGTAGAAGACTTAAATTGTTATAATACAAGTTTAAATTGTGGAGGTAAGCATATGAAAATGAACGGTATCGGTAAGAAAATCACATTATTCTTTTCTTCGGCTGTATCGGCTGTGATATCAACTGTAAAGAAATTGCTAGAGAAAAAGCCGGTAGGTAAAGCAGGTAAAACCAAGGGAGCTGTAGGTAACACGTTTTCCGGGAAATCTGTCTTCCTGAGAAGGTTCAAGATTAAGAATAGATTAATAATGTCTTTCAATTTACTTCTGATGATTATGCTTTTGGTTACAGGTATATTTTCTTATACGAGCTCAACCAATACAATTGACACTAATGTAAAAACATATTCTTTAGAGACAATTAAACAAACTGGTGTAGTACTTAGCAGCCAAATAAAAAATATAGAAAGTTATATTAACGATATTGGTATGAATACCTCAGTACAAAACATACTGAATACATATGGGACAGGGGATCAATTTGAAGAGATGACCAAGGAAAGAGAACTTCAGACAATCCTGACAAATAAGTTCACAGTAGCAGGTGGTATACTAAACTGTACTGTTATGTACGGAAACAACTTTGGGCGAGCGCAGGTATACACAAGCAACAGTCTAGAAGTCAACAAGGAAAAGGCAATTAAACTGGCTGAAAACAAGATGAAGTGGGCAGATATTGAAGTTAATAACGGCTCATATACAGGAGTTATCAGCAATGTTAAATCAACTACTTTTGGTAAAGATATTGCTAAAATTGTTTTAATACCTAAAGTAAATTTCCTTGCAGACAGCTATGAAGATATGGAGACGGGAAAAGATGATAAGGGTAAGGGTTTTCCGATTTTAGTTGTAGACTCAAACGGTAAAATCGTATCCTCAAGAATGGAAGACATGTATCCCGTAAATAAGTCGAATGATGACTCCAAAAATCTGGCTACTAACATCACTAAGGCTATAAAGGGTGATGTAAAGTCAGGACATATTGATTTGAAGGTTGGCGGAAGTAAAAGTTTGATTACATATACGAAGATAGGCAATAAAGACTGGTATCTTGCTTCAGTTGTACCTTATTCATATTTAAACAAAGAAGCAAACAGCCTTAGAACTAAGACAATTATAATCGGAATTATTTGCTTCCTCATAGCTATACTCCTATGTATTGTAATTGCCAGAAGTGTTTCAACACCGTTGGAAAAGGTAACAGCTGCAATGAAAAGGGCAAAAGAAGGCGATTTAACCGGTACTATAAATGACAATGAAAACGACGAAATTTCAGATGTGTGTCATAACTTTAATGAAATGATAACCAATATAAACAAGCTGGTAGCAAGTGTAAGAGGTTCTTCGCAAGGTGTGCTTAATTCTGCACAGAAGATAGCAACTGCCTCTGAAGCAGCCTATAGTTCTTCGGAACAGGTAGCTCTTACAATAGAACAGATTGCAAAGGGTTCTACAGATCAGGCAGAAGAGATAAATGAAAGTGTAAGCCATATGGACAAACTGGCTCAAGGTATTGTATATGTTGAAGAGGATGTGTCCAAGGTTACATCAATTGCACGTGAAATCAGCGGGTTGAACAAAACAGCAAGTGCAACTATCAAGGAACTTAATACTAAGTCGAGCCAGGTAAGCAATACTACAGCTAAAGTTTCTGAAAATATTAATGATTTAAGTTCCAGCATGAAGGAAATACAAAAAATACTTAAAATGATGGTGAATATATCCGAGCAAACGAACCTTTTATCACTTAATGCTGCTATTGAAGCCGCACGTGCAGGCGAGGCAGGAAAGGGCTTTGCGGTTGTAGCAAACGAAGTTAAAAAGCTTGCTGACCAGTCAAAAGAGTTTACCGGAAGTATTAACAGTATTATTGCCGATATTGAACAAAAAACAAATGATACTGTACAGGAAGTTCTTAAATCAAATGAGGTTGTGAGTGAGCAGATAAATGCAGTAAATAATACTCAGGAATTGTTCAAAACTGTATTTAGTGCTATGGATGAAGTTATTGAAAATATTGAAAGAACTGAAAAATCAGTTGAGAATATAATGGTTTCGAAAGAAAAAGTAATGGAATCCATGGAGAACATTTCAGCTGTGGCTGAGGAATCAGCAGCTACCACCGAAGAAATATCAGCCAGCACACAAGAGCAGATGGCATCGGCGGAGGATCTGGCAAACCATGCTAAGACTCTTAATGATCTGTCAGTTAATTTAAGAAGCCAGATTTCTAAATTTAAGACAGAGTAAATTGTTAGCAAATCAAATATAACTTTATATTATAAAGACAAAGAGCTAATCACTATTGTGATTGGCTCTTTGTTTAACGTGAAAATGAAAACAATCACTGGGTTAACTTATAAAATATAATGATTGTAATATCTTTTTTATAATAAAATTAGATAAAAATACAAAAACTACTATTATACTAAAAAAATAACAGGGAGTTTATATGATGAGAAATATAAAAATATACGTAATAGCCCTAGCCGTTTCTATAATTTTAGGATATGGGGTTGCCAATCATGTTGACATAAATCGGGATTTTTCACATCAAGTAGGTAAAGAGGTTCAGACTGTTAGCAGTACTCCACTTAAAGACCTTACTGTGTGCATAGATCCGGGGCATGGCAAAACCACAGGTTCAAATAAGGAAACTGAGCCTATAGCTCCCAACGCTGAAATTCAAAAAGCAGCAAATGCAAGCGGTACAATGGGCGTAGCTACAGGGATATCGGAAGCAAGTCTTAATCTTACGGTAGCTAAAAAGCTTAGAGAATCGTTGAAACAAAATGGTGCAAAAGTAATTATGGTTAGGGAAACTGAAGTATGCGGGCTCACAAATGTAGAACGGGCAAAATTCTGGAATTCCTCTAAAGTGGATCTTACCATACGTATACATGGGAACGGCACAAATGACAGCAGTGTGTCCGGAGTACTGATGATGATACCCGGAAATAAGTATATAAAGGATAAAGAACTTCTGAAAAATAGCAGAAAAGCAGGGGAACTTGTTCTAGCAGGTGTAATAGAACACACAAAAGCCAAATCAAGAGGTATCCAAGAGACATCAGAATTGACAGGGTTTAATTGGTCAAGGGTACCTGTAATTCTTCTTGAAATGGGATTTATGACTAACCCGGAGGAAGATAAGCGTCTTAATACAGATGATTATCAGAACAAAATGGTAGCAGGTATTACAGAGGGGCTTATTAAATACGTAAAGGAAAAATAACAGACATATTTTTTTGTTTTACAAATATTATATAATTTTGTACAATTATACTTACGGGGAATTTTTTAATCCCAGCTGTAAAAGGAGTGAAGATATGTTTTATACCGATGGGTCAAATGCAAAAGACTTTATTGAGAATGATATAGAACTTCTTAAAAATGAATACGAGGAATATTATAATATTCTGATGCAAGCTGAACTCAGCCCTGTCAATATAATAATGTGTTCCTCTCTTACAAACGAAAAGCATAATGCATTTGAAAAATTTTTATTAATATACGAAAATAGAATTGTCATTTTAAAAAAAGTAAACGGAAGTATATCGAAATATACTATTGAATATAACGAAATTAATTACATAGTTATAGAAGGACTTCCCAAGCCTGTTTGTCTTAATATTTACTATAGGGAAGAAGGCAGGGAAAGAATATTCTTTGATTCTTTTGCAGAAGAAATTATGAACCGATTGGTAAAGGAAATGCGGGAGTTTATTATACAGGGGAGAGGCCCTGCCGATGCCGTTAAATTGGGTGAATACACCAGCCATGAACCGGCATATGTAGGCAAGGTTTTGACAACCGAGGCATTATTTAAAAATCAGATATCTGTATTGGAACTCTATCAAAGGAGAGTATATGACAGATACTGGTCAATATTCAGGAAAATCATTACTCAAACGCACTACTCAATTGTAAGTAATAATGAGATAGTAGTTTTCAAGGAAAAGTATGAACCAATGGACGAAAAGGACATATGTGGAGATTTGATATTTATACCTTTGAATTCCGTAAAAAGCGTATCCCTTGAATCAACGGAAAAGGGAATGGTACTGAAATATATGTTCTGTACTAAGAAAACCTTTGAATTATTTTACCAAAATGAAAAAACGGATGAACTTCTAAAGGCAATGTCATTTATAAATGGAGTAATTCAAGCTTGACCGCATACAAAAGTTACAATACAATCAGGTTAATATTTAAAATTATACATTTGAGAGGTGCGTAATGGGGTTCAATTCTGAAATAATAAAAGATGTTATTAATAATTTTGAGGTTGACAGAGAAAGTATGCTGAGAATAGCAACACTGTTTAAGGAAACTATGGAAAAAAGCCTGAAAGGCGAAAAAACCTGTCTTAAAATGCTTCCTTCATACATTGGAAAGCCTACTGGAAAAGAACAGGGTACTTTTATGACCATAGACATGGGTGGCACTAATTTTAGATGTACAAAGTATAAGATAAGCAGTGGAAATTTTGAAAAAGTTTCTGAAATAAAAGAGAAGCTTATAAATAAGGAAAAAAATTATGACCTTACAAAGTCAGATTCCGATGAAAAGCAGCTTTTTGGTTATATGGCCGAATGTATAGGTAAAATGGTTGAGCCGGGGGAAACTTTGTATCTCGGAAACACATTTTCATTCCCTTGCAGGCAGGAAGGAATAAACGATGCTTACCTTATCCAGTGGACAAAGGAAATAACAACCTCCGGGGTTGAGGGTCAGAATATAAATAAGCTGCTTGGACAGGCTTTGAAGGCAAGAAACATAAATGTTAAGCCGGTTGCAATACTGAATGATACTGTAGGTACCTTGCTGGTAGCCATGTACAGTTATCAGGCAGCGGATATTGGCTCTATTATGGGGACAGGCCATAACACATGTTATCTGGAGAACAATCATCCTCTTAACGGTCAGAAGATGATTGTAAACATGGAATCAGGTAACTACAATGTTGGACTTCCTGTAACTAAGTACGATGAGATAATAGATAAAAATAGTCAGATACCGGGAGCGCAGCTGCTTGAAAAAATGGTTTCAGGTTACTATATGGGAAGCCTTTTAAAAGAGGTTTGTCAGGATTTATATAAAAACAAAGCAATATTTACATCAGAAGGTGTCGATACAGATGCATTTTTTAGCCAGAGCTTTAATGCATTAATGGTTGAGAATTTTATTCTATATCCATCAAATACAAAGGAACAATATAATTGCACATTAGAAGATGCTGAGGTAATAAAGAAGGTATCTGAGGCCATATTAAAAAGAACTGTTAGGCTTGTAGCAGTGTCACATATGGGAATCCTTTTCCATCAGGAAAACAGCGGTACTTCGGTAAATAATAAGCATGTAATTGCAATAGACGGAACTATATATGAAAAAATGCCTAACGCTCCGAAGCTTATGGAGGAGGCATTTAAAGATGCACTTGGAGATGACGCATCCAATATTGAAATAAGACTTGTAAAGGATGGTTCAGGTTTAGGTGCTGCAATAGCTGCTGCGTTTGCAGTAACACAATAATTGATAATTTTTAAGATCAAATAGCTGCATTAAAGCCAAAAAGAAAACAGGTTTTACGGCAGCTATTTTTTGTACACAATAGTAGTATTGACTTAAAGTTTACTTTAAGGTGTAGAATTCAGTTATTGTTTTAATATATCAGGAGGATGATTTTATGAGACGAATTAGCATTGGAAACGGAGCACTTACTTCTTCTGAAATTTCTTTAGGCTGTATGAGGATAAGTGAGATGTCTAAAAATGATGCAGCCAACCTTATTAATACTGCTTTGGAAGAGGGAATAGATTTTTTTGACCATGCTGATATCTACGGCGGCGGAAAATCAGAAGAAGTATTTGCACAGGCAGTTGATATGCGTCCAAGCATAAGGGAAAAGTTCGTAATTCAGACAAAATGCGGGATAAGACAAGGGTATTATGATTTTTCAAAAGAGCATATTTTAGAAACTGTTGACGGAAGCCTTAAACGTTTGCAGACCGATTATATAGATGTTCTGCTGCTGCACCGTCCGGATGCACTTGTTGAACCGGAAGAAGTTGCTGAGGCCTTTTCAATTCTTCAAAGTAACGGAAAGGTAAGAAATTTTGGAGTAAGCAATCAGAACCCAATGCAGATTGAGCTGCTGAAAAAATACCTTAATCAGAAACTAATTATAAATCAGTTACAGCTTAGTATTACAAATACCGGAATGATAGACGCAGGAATCAATGTAAATATGAAAGTCGAAGGTTCTATTGACAGAGACGGAAGCATATTGGACTATTGCAGGTTAAATGACATTACAATCCAGCCATGGTCACCTTTCCAGTACGGTTTTTTCGAGGGGGTATTTCTCAATAATGCTAAATTCCCTGAACTCAATAAAAAAATAGATGAACTGGCACAGGAAAAAGGTGTTGCAAATACAGCAATAGCTATTGCATGGCTTTTGAGACACCCTGCTAAAATGCAGCCAATTGTGGGCACAACCAATGTATCCCGTCTCAAGGATATTTGCAAGGCATCGACAATCGAGCTTACCAGACAGGAGTGGTATGAGATATATTTGGCGGCAGGTAATAAACTCCCATAAAAATAGACCATATTAACTAATATAACAAAACAGCTGTTGCAGTACGGGCAACAGCTGTTTTGTTTATGGCTTGATCCTGCCTTCTTCTATCATTTTTGCAAACAGTTCTTTGTTGTACAAAACGCTGGAGTCTGACGGCCTGTACCCTGCAGCGATTTCATTATGTTCATAGGCCTTTTGCATATCGCCTGTATTGTAGTAACATACGCATAGCTGTAAATGTGGATACCAGGTGTAATATGCCATATATATAAAGCTCCACCTGTCGGGATCAGGAACTTGCTGTGTTGCAAGCTCATACCAGAAAATAGCTGTTTTATACTGACGGTTACGATGAAAATTATACCCTATACGGCAGCAGGCCTCTGCCCTTGGAGGTGCAAATTGAAATGATTGGAATAAAGCCGTTAGCTCATTCTCTTTGTCATTTAAATACCGATAACAGTCCCCCTTGAATATACAGGAAAAAATCTTGTCTTCAACCCAACCCTCTTTCAAAGCAAGGTTTTGATTATAACTATCTATCGCTTCCTGATAACGACCATTTTCTCTTAATTCATTTCCGTAATAGAAGTAGTCTCTGGCACTAAAGGCATCCCCACGCTGTTTTTTTGTTTCAAATATGGACACGGTACGCCCAACTGAATGACGTATCTTTTTATGAGTGATGGCTACTTCTGAATTAATAATTTTTCCGCTGACTTCTATATAGTTGTGGCAATCTCCATACCATCGAAAATTTTTCTCTCTTTTAACAAGACGGTTACGTCTATATCTTAAAGTAACATTACCAAATTCATCCGTTCCAGCATCATAATACATTGATACTGATTCTACGGATGGGTCGAGGCTTTCCTTTAACTCTTTAAATTTAACCTGATCAGCCTCTAATAGCACATCATCTGCATCCAGGTATAGGATATAGTCCTTTGTAGCATACTTGTATGATTCATTCCGAGCATCCGCAAAGCTGTTAGTCCAGGGAAAATCAAAAACACGGTCGGTATATCTGGAGGCTATTTCCTTTGTCTTATCAGTTGAACCCGTGTCAACAATGTTAATCTCATCCACTATCTCCTTTACTGTGTCCAAACAACGTGCAAGAGTTTCTTCCTCATTCTTTACAATCATACACAGACTGATACTTATCATTTTCCAATCCTTTCTAATGTACAGTTATAATATTATATTCAGATTAACAAATATATTGTTTATTTATTTTATGGTGTAATAGGTAAAACATTAGGATACCCTAAGAGGTATCCTAATGTAAAAATACAATACTATGGGAATACAATCGCATTAATATCACTATTGTCTGCTGTAGCTGCAGTAATTAACGTAGCTGTTGTTACAAAAACTCTTACAGAATAAGTGTTGTTACCTGTAGCTGACTCAGTATCCACTTGTGTACTTGCCAATTGCATAGATTGAGTTCCAACCTGGACAACAGAATTGCTGAATGTCCTGGTATCAATCAGTGTAGAATTTCTGTACAATCTGATTTCAAAGTCGAAAACTCCTAAAGCTGCTGCAGTTGCATTTATAGTTGTGGTATAGTCAACTTTAATTTCTTCTCCAATTGTAACCGGAACTGTTACCGATACCAACGTTATTTCTGTACCTGCCGGTAAAACTGATACCGGACCAGGCGATTCATTAAAGAATAAAGTTGGTGCCGGTCCGGTTGGGCCAGTAGCGCCAGTAGCTCCGGTGGCACCCGTTACGCCAGTAGCGCCAGTTGCGCCAGTAGCACCAGTAGCGCCAGTAGCACCAGTAGCTCCAGTTGCCCCAGTAGGCCCGGTCGGTCCAGTCGGTCCAGTCGGTCCAGTTGCGCCAGTGGCTCCAGTGGCACCAGTAGCGCCAGTAGCGCCAGTAGCTCCGGTTGTACCAGTAGCACCAGTTGCTCCGGTTGCACCCGTTACGCCAGTAGCGCCGGTAGCGCCGGTAGCCCCGGTTGCACCAGTGGCACCAGTGGCTCCGGTTGCGCCAGTAGCACCAGTAGTACCAGTAGCTCCGGTGGCTCCAGTGGCTCCAGTAGCGCCAGTTGCTCCAGTTGCGCCAGTTGCGCCAGTAGCTCCAGTTGCTCCAGTAGCACCAGTAGCGCCAGTGGCTCCGGTTGCTCCGGTTGCTCCAGTTGCACCAGTTGCGCCAGTTGCGCCAGTTGCGCCAGTTGCGCCAGTAGCGCCAGTAGCTCCGGTAGCACCAGTAGCGCCAGTAGCTCCGGTGGCACCCGTTACGCCAGTAGCTCCAGTTGGGCCAGTAGCGCCAGTAGCTCCGGTTGCTCCGGTTGCTCCGGTGGCTCCAGTTGCCCCAGTAGCGCCAGTAGCTCCAGTGGCTCCGGTAGCACCAGTGGCTCCGGTAGCACCAGTGGCTCCGGTTACGCCAGTAGCTCCGGTAGCACCAGTAGCTCCGGTGGCACCCGTTACGCCAGTAGCGCCAGTAGCGCCAGTAGCGCCAGTAGCGCCAGTTGCGCCAGTTGCGCCAGTTGCGCCAGTGGCTCCGGTGGCTCCGGTTGCTCCGGTAGCACCAGTAGCGCCAGTAGCCCCAGTAGCGCCAGTGGCTCCAGTTGCTCCGGTGGCTCCAGTAGCGCCAGTTGCTCCAGTTGCTCCGGTGGCTCCAGTTGTGCCAGTTGCACCAGTAGCACCAGTTGCTCCAGTAGCACCAGTAGCTCCAGTTGCCCCAGTGGCTCCAGTTGCTCCGGTGGCTCCAGTAGCGCCAGTTGCTCCAGTTGCTCCGGTGGCTCCAGTTGCGCCAGTTGCACCAGTAGCACCAGTTGCTCCAGTAGCACCAGTAGCTCCAGTTGCCCCAGTAGCGCCAGTTGCGCCAGTAGCACCAGTAGCGCCAGTAGCTCCGGTGGCACCCGTTACGCCAGTAGCGCCAGTTGCTCCAGTGGCTCCAGTAGCACCAGTAGCGCCAGTGGCTCCAGTAGCGCCAGTAGCTCCAGTAGCGCCAGTAGCACCAGTAGCTCCAGTTGCCCCAGTAGGCCCGGTCGGTCCAGTCGGTCCAGTAGGTCCGGTAGGTCCAGTAGGTCCGGATGATGATGTCAAAGATACATCATCAACAACTACATTAGCTGTATTTGGTTCGGCCTGCTTACTTATAGATACAATCGCATACACGGTTCCAGCCGGTGCAGGCGTAGTTGTACCCGTGAATTCCTGCCAGTTATTCAGCGTAGCATCAGGAAGGGTACCGGGTGGAATACTGATAACGAGACCAAGTCCCAGATAATTAAAGTTAGCATCAAAATAAGCTATTGTAATAGTAGTAAGTGGATTTGGCAATGCTCCTACTTTTGCGAGGAAAGCGGAGAATTCGTAAGGCTCAGTAAAATCTGCTTCAATTATCTGATAAATAGTTGAGGTTACACCTCCATCAAGTAATTCAGCAGAAAAAGTACCTGAATGGCTGAAGGCGGAAGTTACTATTGCATTGAACGAATTCCAGGGAGGAAAAGTTCCTGTTTCAAAACCGCCATTTATAATAATATTAGTAGCCATTTTTAATTTGTCACCTCCTTGAAAGTTTTTGGTGATAGACATACTCTAAATATTTAGTATGCTACGATACAGTATATGGGTGTATAGCACAATTTGTTCCTTATGTTAACAAAAAACATTAAAAAGTGACGTTATGTGTAACATATATGCAGCATATAAATAGTAACAGATACATTTATTATGCTTGGGGTTATCATGGGAGACAAAAATATAAAACTAGCTTTATTTTCAAAGGGTGATGACAAATTCATCGGGGATATAGCTAATAAACTATCAGCGTATTATGACATTCAGAAAATAACTATCAATATGTTGCATATGGAAAAGTTGGAAGAATGGATGAACTGGGCTGATATTTGCTGGTTTGAATGGTGTGATGAACTTTTGGTATATGCCACTAGACTTAATATTGCAAAAGAAAAAAAAATAATTTGCAGACTGCACAGCTATGAGGCATTTACAAATTATCCGGCAAGGGTTAATTGGGATTGTGTTGACAGTCTCATATTCGTATCAGAAACAATACGTAAATATGCAATTAACACTTTTGGAATAGATGAAAAAATTACTACAGTAATACCAAACGGAGTAGACTTATCACAGTTCAACTTTGCAAATAGAAACTCAGGATTTAATGTTGCCTATGCGGGATATATTAATTACAAAAAAGGGCCAATGTTGCTTTTGCAGGTCTTTAAAGCACTATACGACTGTGATAACCGATATAATTTTTACATCGCAGGTCAGTTTCAAGACCCCAGATACTCACTGTATTTCAAACAGATGGTAACTGAGTTGGGATTAGAAAAAAACTATTACTTTGAAGGTTGGCAAAAGAATCTGGATAAATGGTTGGAGGATAAAAATTACATATTGTGCACAAGCGTACTGGAATCGCAGAATATGAGTGTAATGCAGGCAATGGCTAAAGGTATAAAGCCGGTTATACACAATTTTGTAGGTGCATCAGAGATTTATCCTCACAAATATTTGTGGAATACGGTTAATGAGGCTACTTTGAAAATTAAAGATAATGAATATGATTCTGATGAATACAGAAATTTTGTTGCTGATAATTACTCACTGGATATGCAGCTAAAATCCATAATATCGTTGCTGGAGGATATTTCAGCCAGAAATAAACACATTACAGGCTTCGATTATAAAAATTATTGGATTAAAAGACTGAATTCAAAATTCGATATTGAAGGTGTAGGGTTTATGGGATTAGGTGAGATATATAACCAATTTCTTTACAAGAACAGAATTAATTTGCTGGATGCAATAGTAAATAAATTATTTGATAATATGAACAGTAAAAGAGTTTTAGAACTAGGCCCCGGAACCGGGATTTTCACAAAACTTTTCCATAATAATAAAGTGGCTGGATATAAAGCTGTCGACATTTCAGAAAAGTCGGTCTCGGAATTAAGTAAAGCATACCCGGGGTATTTATTCAAAAATGGTGATATAAGCGATCAAACGTACTATAGTGGAAAATATGATTTAATATTTGCTGCTGATGTATTGCTTCATTTAACAGATGAAACACGATATAAAAGAGTATTGGAAAATATCTCAATTCATCTGGACACTAACGGATTTTGTATAATACTTGACCCAATAAGTGTTTTGCAGGTAAAAAGCAAGTCACCTCATATGGTAATAAGAGATAGGGACTACGTAGAAAATATTTTAGAAGCTTACGGTTTGGAATTGGTGGAAATGCTTCCGGTTTCGTACTTTATGAATTACCCATTTGACAAGGATTTGGCGGGAAAAGGCGGAGAAGCAGCTATGCAACTGTTTAATACCCTTCCTGAAATTTTTAAGGACAGTGAATTGAGTAACGATGAGAAGAATATTGTAGGGGAGTACCTGATGCTAAAAGATAGACAGCTGACATGCACTAAGAATATGGGACTGACAGAAAAGCTCCTTATTATAAAAAAGAAAACAAACCCTTGCAAAATAAGTATTAAGCTGGAGGAAATATATGATACGGACAGTATTAGAGAGCGAATTGCCCTGATTGAAAAGCAAATAAAACAAAATCAAAAATTATGGCATAAATTTTCAGGGAAAGCGGATATTCTTAGGCTTCTTGAAAAGGATTATAATCCGACCTTTGAATATATACATGACAAGATGAATGAGTTTATCTCCTATGAGACTAATAATTTTGACACTTTTGATTTTACTACTGCCAAAGTAATAATAGGAAAAAGGGAGAAATTTAACAGATATGAATTAATAGAGTTTATCTTAAATAACAGTCAGGATAAAAAGTTAATTATAAATAATATTTGGTATGACTTGTACAACAAAGTGTATGCACTTCCCCAGCAGATTAAAAACAGCAAAAACTCTGATGAAATCCTATCAATAACAAGTAATATTTTAAAAAAAGACGCTGTATATAAGAACAATATTGCTGGCTTTATATCAGACCTGAAAATCAAGGCAGAGGTAGAGCAGAATTATCTTGCCTATATGTGGGAAAGAGGGATACCGGCTTCACAATTTCTTCCATTGAATGTGTATCTTAAAATAGCCGAGAGATATACCTTTGCTTCCGGCTTCATGAGTAATGAAAGCAGGGTACTGGAAGCCCCGTGTGGCTTTGGTTATGGCGCTGCATATTTATCAAAGGTATGCAACAGTGTAGAGGCAATAGATATAGCAGATGATAATATAAGATTTGCAAAGCAGGCATACAGACAGTCAAACGTACACTGGAATACGGGGGATGTTACCTGCCTGCCTTATCATGCCGGGGAATTTGATGTGTATGTTTCATTTGAAGTATTTGAACATCTAACAGTTGATATGACAGTTAAGCACGTAGAAGAAGCATACAGGGTTTTGAAGAAATCGGGGAAATTCATTATATCTACACCAAACAAGGCAATGAGAAGAAATGTTCATAATCCTTTTCATATAAAAGAGTATGAATTTGAAGAATTCAGTACAATACTGAACAAGGTATTTGATTCGGTAGAATTTTACTCAGTAGAGAATTATAAGGTGGAAAAAGGAATAAAGAGAACGGCATACAACATGATAGCAGTCTGTGAAAAATAAGGAGGAGGCTGTTGCAAATTAGTTTTTTATTAACCTGTGCGTGAGTATAAATTGTATCAATGAAAGCTTGGTTAAAGATATTTGCAGATGTTTATAGGCGAAGATGGATATTTTACCGGAAAACCTATCACGAAGTAGGTTTTAGCGAAACCATGAATCATGGACGATGAATGTGAGCGACGGTAAAATATCCAAAGATGAGCCGCTATAAACTCTTGCAAATATCTTGGAAGCAAGCATTGATATAACTTTATACGGGAGTACAGGTGTTAAAACAGAAAACCTTTTTCTTTTGAAACAACCCCTTGAATAATATGAAACCTTGTTTTATTTTATAGACTGTTTAATGTTGCTAACATAATCAAATAGAGGTGTTGCAGCATCATTACCGTATTGTTCGATAATTTTTACAATAGCACTTCCAACAATAATCCCATCAGCATATTTAGAAATCTCTGATGCCTGTTGAGAGGTGGATATACCAAAGCCCACAGCTACAGGAATTTTTGTCGCAGACCTGACAGAGGATACAATTGACTGCAGGTCTGTTTTTATTTCATTGCGGACACCTGTAACTCCCTTTGAGGATACACAGTAGACAAATCCCTTTGCGCAGGAAGCTAACTTGTTAATACGTTCCTCAGAGGTAGGTGCGATTAATGATATGATATCAACATTATATTTATCACTAAAAGGCATCAGTTCGTCTTTTTCCTCAAATGGAATATCAGGAATTATAACACCGTCAACGCCATACTCACTACATTCTCTGAAAAAGTGGTCATAACCGTAGGTGAATACAGGATTAAGATAAGTTAGGAAAACAAGTGGAACCTGAGTCTTTTGTCTTATCCTTTTAACTGTTTCAAAAACTTTATCCATAGTCGTTCCGTTTGTCAATGCCCTTATGTTTGCTCTTTGAATAACCTCACCCTCTGCAATAGGGTCTGAAAACGGAATTCCTATCTCTATAAGGTCAGCACCCGCCTTAACCATTTCCAGAACAAATTCCTCAGTCTTTTCCAAGGACGGGTCACCTGCTGTAAGAAAGCCTATAAATGCCTTACCATTTTTAAACGCATTACTGATTTTACTCATCTATATTCACCCCCATATATTTTGCAATAGCGGCAACGTCCTTGTCTCCTCTTCCTGACAGGCAAATGACTATTATTTTGTCTTTTCCCATTTTAGGTGCAATTTTCATTGCATGAGCAACTGCGTGGGAGCTTTCAATTGCCGGAATAATACCTTCTGTTCGGGACAGATATTCAAAGGCTGCAACCGCCTCTGCATCAGTTACGGGAACATACTTGGCACGGTTTGTGTCGTGCAGGGACGCATGTTCCGGGCCTATACCGGGATAATCAAGTCCTGCTGAGATAGAGTATACCGGAGCGATTTGCCCGTACTCGTCCTGACAGAAATACGATTTCATACCGTGGAATATTCCAAGCTGTCCTTTTGCTATTGTAGCTGCATGCAACTCAGTGTCTACACCTTTTCCGGCAGCTTCACAACCTATCAGTTCAACGGATTTGTCCCCGATAAAATCGTAAAAAAGTCCCATAGCATTACTGCCACCACCAACGCAAGCCATAGCAATATCCGGAAGCCTTCCTTCTTTTTCAAGCAATTGTTCCCTGACTTCCTTACCGATAATACTCTGGTAATCTCGTACAATCATTGGGAATGGGTGAGGCCCCATAACGGAACCCAGTACATAAGCGGTGTCTTCCATTCTGGAAGCCCACTCACGAAAAGTCTCATTAACTGCATCTTTCAGGGTTTGTGTTCCGCTTGTAACCGGGTGAACTTTTGCACCCAAAAGCTCCATTCTGAAAACATTTAAGGCCTGACGTTTAGTATCCTCCAAGCCCATAAAAATTTCACAATCCAGACCCATAAGTGCCGCAGCGGTTGCAGTAGCCACGCCGTGCTGTCCGGCACCTGTCTCTGCTATTACACGCTTTTTGCCCATTTTCTTTGCCAGAAGCACCTGCCCCAGAACATTGTTTATCTTGTGGGAGCCTGTGTGATTCAGGTCTTCACGTTTTAGATATATTTTTGCGCCACCCAAATCCTCTGTCATTTTTTTTGCAAAATACAGAAGGGAGGGTCTTCCGGCGTATTCCTTTAATAAGGTATCAAGTTCCCTGTTGAAGTCAAAATCATTCTTGAAGTAGTTATAACTCTCCTCGAGCTCATTTATGGTGTTCATTAAGATTTCAGGGACATATTGCCCCCCATGCTTTCCATACCTGCCTTTTAGCATTTACTTCACACTCCTTACCAAATTTACAATATTTAAAATTTTATTTCTGTCCTTAAAAGAATCTGTTTCCACTCCGCTGCTGACATCCAAGCAGTAGGGCTTTATATTTTTTATTGCTGTCTCTGCATTTTCGGCTGATATTCCTCCCGCCAGAAAGAAAGGTTTGGTTGTTTCTGAAATCAGCCCCCAGTCAAATGCTTTGCCTGTTCCTCCGTAGTCATTGCCTGAGTATGTATCCAGAAGCAAATAGTCGCAGGGAAGGGAGCAGGCTGCTCTTACCGATTCACTGTCCTTGACTCTGACAGCCTTTATAATTGGATTATTTATTTTCTGACGCAGTGACTGTATATAGTCTGCACTTTCGTCTCCGTGGAGTTGGACGATATCAATAATACCCTTTTTGCATAGAAAGGTTATTTTATCCATATCCTCATTTACAAAAACTCCCACAACAGTTATTCTTGAATCCAGAAGTTTTCTAAGCTGTTCCGCAATTTCAGAAGTTACCTGTCTTTTGCTTTTTGCAAAAACAAAACCTATAAAATCCGGAAGAGCTTCGTTTACATATTCAATATCCTGGGGTCTGGTAAGACCGCAAATTTTTATTTTTACAGACATAAGAACCCTCCCATGGGAAATAGCCTAGTTTTTTGCAGAACTCCGCAGCTTTTCCAGTTCCGCCCCTGCATTGCCGCTTCTCATAAGGGTTTCACCAATCAGAACGGCATTTACCCCTATTTGTCGGAGTACTGAAATATCCTGAGCATTGCGGATACCGCTTTCCGATACAAAAGTTATATCAGAGGGTACAAGTTTTCTAAGGCGTACACTGTTTGTTATATCAACTTCGAAGGTTTTTAAATTCCTGTTATTAACGCCAATTATCCTGCTGCCGGCTTCAATCGCACTTTTAACTTCAGTTTCATCGTGGGCTTCCACAAGACAGGACAGTCCAAGGCTATCCACAATCTTAATATACTCTTTCAAAGTATGAGTATCCAGCAAGGAACATATCAGCAATACACAATCTGCACCTATTAAGGCCGCTTCATAAATCTGATACGGGTCAATAGTAAAATCTTTTCTAAGAACAGGAATACTTACTGTTTTTTTTACGTCTTTCAAATATCGGTCATTGCCAAGAAAAAATTCAGGTTCCGTCAAAACCGAGATTGCTCCGGCCCCGGCAGCTTCATAATCTTTAGCTATATCAATATAAGGAAAATTTTCAGAGATAAGTCCTTTTGAAGGAGAAGCTTTTTTTATCTCGCATATAAAATTAAGCTCACCATTATTTATTGCTTTTTCAAAAGCAAAAGGACTCTTATTTACCAATTTTAAGGCCTCAGATTTTACGAAATCAAAAGGCACTTCCTTTTTTAGATTCTCAACACGTATTTTTGTATGTTCAGCAATTTTATTCAGTATCATCATGTCACCTCTTAGTTAAAGCTGTTTGACAGCTCTATAAATTTATCCAGCTGAGCCTTTGCAGCACCGCTGTCAATAAGCTGTTCAGCCAATTTAACACAATCCCTTAGAGTAGTTTGGTTGTATGACATATAAAGGCATAGTGCCGAGTTTAATACAACAATATCCCTTTTAGGCCCCTTACTTCCATTTAAAATATCCAGAGCTATTGAGGCATTTTCCTTTGGGTCACCCCCAACCAATTCCTTTAACGTGCACCTTGAAAAGCCTAATTGTTCGGGGGAGAGGAAAAAGCTGTTAATGCTGCCGTTGCTGACTTCGCAGATTGTGGTGGTGTCGCAGAGAGTTACTTCATCCAGACCGTCATGGCCGTGGACAACCATTGCACGCTTAACTCCCAGATTTAGCAGGACTCTGGCAAGAGGTTCCACGAGATTTTCATCATATACTCCTAAAAGCTGCATGTTTGCTCCTGCCGGGTTTGCCAGAGGCCCCAGTATATTGAAAATAGTTCTCACTGAAAGTTCCTTACGGACGGGAGCGGCATACTTCATAGAAGCATGATAAGTTGGAGCAAACATAAAACACATTCCGATTTTTTGCAGTATTTCTGCACTTTGATCGGCGGACAAAGTAATATTAATACCCAGTGCCTCCAGAAGGTCTGCGCTGCCGCATTTGCTTGAAACAGAACGTCCTCCGTGCTTTGCAACGGGTACACCGCCAGCAGATACAACAAAAGAGGAGACTGTTGAGATGTTGAAGGTATTGGCCTCATCGCCGCCTGTACCGACGATATCCAGAACATCCTTTTCGGGGTGAATTCGTTTGCACTTTTGCCTCATAACAGTTGCACATGCGGTTATTTCGTCTATAGTCTCACCCTTCATTCTCATGGCCGTGAGGAATGAGCCTATCTGTGCATTTGTAGCGTGGCCCTCCATGATTTCCTCCATAACCTGTGTTGTTTTATCAAGATCCAAATTCTGCTTGTTAATTACCTGATAAATAGCTTCCTGAATCAATTTGCTTCACCGCCTATTCTTAGAAAATTATCCAATATCTTTATACCATTGGGTGTTAAAACAGACTCCGGATGAAATTGCAGTCCGTAAACATTGTAATCTCTGTGCTTGATACCCATTACTTCACCGCCGTCGTCCTCTCCTATAACCAATAGTTCATCGGGGAGAGTACTGCGCACTGCTGATAGAGAATGATATCTTGCACCTTCAATAATGGGTGGCAGACCTCTGAAAACTGCACTGCCGTTTGCAATGTGTATGAGACTTTTTTTACCGTGCATTAATACTTTGGCATATGAAACGGTGGCTCCAAAGGTCTCACAGATTGCCTGATGCCCAAGGCATACCCCTAAAATCGGCTTTACTTTATGGAAGTGCCTTATTACTTCTTCGCATATACCTGCATCTGAGGGGCGACCCGGCCCGGGGGAAAGGATAATATGGGAAGGATTTAAAGCTTCTATTTCTAAAATGGTAATTTCATCATTTCTGACGACTCTTATATCACTGTTTATAGTACCTATAAGCTGATAAAGGTTATAAGAAAAGCTGTCATAATTATCAATTAATAAAATCATTAGTCAATCCCCCTTTCGGACATCTCTATAGCACTTATTACGGCTCTTGCCTTATTTACTGTCTCCATATATTCCGTTTCGGGAACACTGTCTGCAACGATGCCTCCTCCGGATTGGACATATACTTTCTTATCCTTGAGAATGGCTGTTCTTATTGCAATGCAGGTGTCCATATTTCCGGTAAAATCAATGTATCCTATTGTACCGCCGTAAATCCCGCGCCTATGCCCCTCAACTTCATTTATTATCTGACAGGCACGGATTTTGGGTGCTCCTGAAAGCGTTCCGGCAGGGAGGATAGCAGTTATGGCATCAAGCTGATCCATATCCTTACGCAGCTTGCCCGTAACTTTGGACTCTATATGAATAACGTGGGAGAACTTTTTTATACTCAGATAATCCTTAACCTCAACTGTTCCGAATTCACTGATTCTTCCAAGATCGTTCCTCCCAAGGTCAACAAGCATGTTATGTTCTGAAAGCTCTTTTTCATCACTTAAAAGGCCTTCAATCAATTCTTTGTCTTTTTCCTCGGTTTCCCCACGAGGTCTTGTTCCGGCGATAGGGAAGGTTGAAAGATTACCGTTTTCCAGCTTTATAAGTGTTTCAGGTGAGGTTCCGGTTATCTCTAAATCATTAAATTTTACAAAGAACATATATGGGGACGGATTGGTGGTTCTTAAAGTTCTGTAGGCATCCAAAAGGCTTCCTTCAAAGTCTGCCGTCTGCCTGTTGGATGGAACAGCCTGAAATATATCACCTTCAAAAATGTAGTGCTTAACCTTTTCCACAATTTCAGCGTACTGCTCGATGGTGAATTTAGGGGTAAAGGGTGACAATAATTTTGAGACAGGCTTTTCAGCAGGGACTTCCTGTTTAATCAGGTTTATTGTACGCTCTATTTCCTTTAGAGCTTTTTCATAATTTGCCTCAAGATTATCGGTTTTTATATTTACAATTACAATAACTTTTTGCTTAAAATGGTCAAAGGCTATTACCTTGTCGAAAAGCATTAAATCCACATCGTTGAAATTTGCTTCGTCTGTTCCGTCAAGCTTCAGGGTTCTTTCGGAATACTTGATATAATCATATGCAAAGTAACCTACGAAGCCTCCTGTAAAAGGCGGAAGAAAGCTGAGTTTGGGACTTCTGTATTGGTTCAGGATTTCTCTGATATGGCTGTTTGGATCATTTGTGAAAACTTTTTTTGAACATTCGCCCTTGATTTCAAGGTTTCCGTCTTTGCAGGAAAGTTCAATTACGGGATCAAAGCCCAGAAATGAGTACCGACCCCATTTTTCACCGTTTTCAACGCTTTCCAGAAGATAATAACGGCTACTTACTGCCCTGAGGCTTTGGAGTACTGCAATTGGTGTTTTAATATCTGAGAAGATTTCGCAGCTAACAGGGATAATTGTATATCCTGCTGACAGTTGTTTTGCTTCCTCCAAGCTTGGTTTGTACATAATACCACTCCTTTTTCGTACAAGATTTATTTTCTTGATAAACTAAAAACACCCGCCCTTTGACTGAAATAGTCAAGGACGAGTGTACTAAAATTCACCCGCGGTGCCACCTTGTTTTGTAAGCAAATAAATCTTACACACTTACGAAATACAAACATATTTCTCACAAATAACGCATGTGTTACGTCGTAGAATACTCTGGAAAGAAAAATTCCATTTGACTACGCCCTCAGTGGTCCATTTGATGTACTGCGTTCTGCAAGGCTCTCAGCTTCCCTTGCTCTCTGTAAGTGCACGTATCACCGTTATCTCCACATCAACGGTTTAAGGGCAGATATTAAATTTAATATAAGATTACATCCATAATTAAAAATTGTCAATATGTTTTAACATAAAAAACATAAAAATACTTAAAAGTATAAAATTTACAAATAGTAATACGTTTTTGAGACATGCACTATTCTGTGTAAATGAAAATATACTATCCTGAGGTGAAAAGACCGTGGGGGTTATTCTATCAATTTTTTTACTGTGCCTGGCACCGAATTTAGACAATATGGCAATCGGTCTGGCATATGGAGCAAGAAAGATAAATGTACCGTTTAAGTCGAATATTTCAATCGCTTTATTTTCGGGTATAGCAACCTTATTGTCCAGTCTTCTTGGAAACGTACTTACAAACTATATTTCCGACCACCTTGGAAAAACCATTGGCGGTTCTATAGTGATTACAATGGGCTTATTTACAATTATTGGATATATGAATAGCAGAAGGAAATCCAAAAAGGTTCATGGTAACAGTATTCAGTACATAGACGATATAAAGGCCGTAATGGATGACCCGGGTATTGCCGATAGAGACTATTCCGGAGACATATCACTTAAAGAATCCATACTTTTGGGAATAGCACTGGCATCCAATTGTATTGGTACGGGATTTGGCGCAGGTGTATCGGGAATAAATGCATTTGTATTGTCAGCAGCAGTAATAGTTTTCAGCCTTATAACTATCTCTGTGGGGGCAATAATAGGCAGACGGTATGCGTCAAAATTTTTAGGTGAAAAAGCAACAGTCATATCGGGCATGCTGTTGCTGGTTATAGGTTTGTATCAAATAATTGCATAATTACTTGCTTTTAGTCTTATCATTTTTATTTGACGCTTCATTTTGATTCAGCAAGGACATTATTTTCTCAGCGGCAATCCTATGAGCATTTGCTTCGCTTGAAAGCTGTAAAGCAAAAAGACGCAGAGAGTTTTCATAATCGTCCTCATCCATACTCTCGATAAGGTTTAGGAGCTTTTGAGAAACACTGTTAAATGCCTGATCCTGAAGACTGGTCAGTTCACTGTAAAAATTACGGTACTCATCTTCACTGTTAAAATTACCTAGTGAACGGGCAATAAGCGGAATTGGCAGTACCGGCTTTAGCATTGACATAATGTAAAGTGACACAAGATGCACCCGGTCATACTTTTTATTTACGGGACGTTTTAGATAGCCTTCTTTTACATAATTATTTACCATACTTGAGGTAATTGTCTTGCCGGAATCGGAAGTATCACCGAAAATGTTCAGCAGTCTTTCAAGATAGGTTATTACCTGATCCATATATAAGTCTATTGCCGGAAATTGGTTCCAATTTTCAGTTTTATATGATCCAAGGGAGGCCGATAATTGGCCAAGTTCTTCCTTTATATTATTGATTTTACTATTCTCCAAAATGAATATCACTCCTGGTAAATGGTTATCTTAATTATAACACATTGTTTATTTATTACAATATAGTTATTAAAAAGCCTTGACAAGAAGAACTAAAATGGGTAATATAGTATTGAAAACTAGATAATAGGATATTGATAATTCAATACATAATTTTAAAGTTATATAATTTCAGGTAATAGGAGATGTATCGTCTATGTCAAATTCAGCAAATAAAAATATAATTGTTTGGGGAGATTCAATTTTAAAAGGTGTTATTCTAGATGAAAAAGACGGCAAATATAAGGTAATGAAGGATAACAGCATAAGCAGCTTTGCCCAGATAACAGGGTTTAATGTGAAGAATAATGCATACTTCGGCATGACCTCCACCAAGGCCCTGAACAGAATATCAAATTCTATAGATAAATTAATTACCGATAAAGAAAATATTGTAATAATAGAATTTGGCGGAAATGACTGCGATTTTAACTGGAGCGAGGTAGCTGAGAATCCGGACTTAGTACATCAGCCCAAAACTTCTATTGAAAGCTTCAAAAACACCCTGCAAAATATGGTGGAGATGTTCAGGAAAAAAGGTATAACTCCTGTACTTATGAATTTACCGCCTCTGGAACCTGAAAGATATTTTAACTGGATATCCAAAGGCTTAAATAGGGAAAATATACTTCACTGGTTGGGTGATGTCGCAAGGATATACCGTTGGCAGGAAGCTTATAACAATGCAGTAGAGTGGGTTTCACGTCAGATGGACTGCAAAATGATAGATATCAGGGAGAGCTTTTTACTATGCAGGAACTATAGTTCACAGATTTGTGCAGATGGTATTCATCCAAATGAAAAAGGCCATAAAAAGATTCTGAAATCCATGCTGGAATTTAGCTTCTAAGACATTAAAAAAAGTTTGTTGCGGTTAACCTTTGTGTTGGTTTACCGTTACAAACTTTTTTACGTTTAAAACCTATTTTACTCTGTTTCAACCTGCTTCAGCTTATCCTCAATCTGTTCCACTGTAACACCTGACAGAAAATTTGGCTTGTAATTCAAAGCGTTTTTAAGATTTTCTATACAACGATCCTTGTCTCCCAGCTTCTCCATTACCAGTGCGTAGTCATAATATGCTTCTGGGAACTTTGGCGACAATGCCATTAACTTTTTAAATATTTCATCTGCTTTTTCATATTCACCCATCATATAGTAGGTTTGACCCAGATTATCTAATATTACCGCACCGGTATTATTGTATTCCATGGCTTCTTGATTGAATTTCAGGGCTTTTTCAAGGTTGCCTTTAAGGATATACAAATATCCCAGGCTTCCATAAACATTTGTATTTTTGTAATTTGGGAATATCTCTTCATAAAGTGCAATGGCTCTGTCAAGCTCTCCGTTTTTCCACAATGCAAGGGCGTAATTGGATTTGAGACTGTACAGGTCATTATCTTTAATCTTTGAAGTGGAGTTAATCTGCTCCTTAAATATCTTTAATGATTCGTCAAGGTGCCCTTCCTTTAAAAGGAGGTAGCCTAGGGTGGTAACTATGCCGGGTTTTGCACTTCCGGTTTTATATGCTTTTTCCAACCAATTTATGGCCTCCTGAGTATTGCCTTTTTGATAGGCACTATTTGCTTTTATAACGTATATAGATGATTTAAATTTTCCAAACATGTAGATTCCTCCTGTTCACTAAAGTAGATTATATCAAATATGTATTATTTTTTGTATTAAAAGTTTGATATAATATAGGACGGGTTTTGACTTCGAATAAAAAAGGAGATATTACTTGATATGGAATACAGTATTCATATAAACACAGCTGTCCTGCATATTTTAGACACCAGCGTAAACTTTCCCGTACTTTCTGATAAGGAAATTGAGCTAAGCGGAGAATTGGCAGATTTTTTAGAAAAGCATATTTCCAAAACCTTTGAGGATACAAATTTGAAAAATGCTCAGTTTACAGGTGAAGTAAACACAGTACGGGATATGTGCAATGCACTTAAAGAGGATTCGGGCTGTTTTATGGAAGTAACCAGGGCCATTGGAGCAATGACTTTTGATTTTATGCTTAAAAATATTGATATAGCTCCCGGGGACCTTATATGCTGTCATTTTCTTGCAAGCAATGAACCATATCTGGGACTATTGAAACTGAACTATAAAACAGGATTTACCCATTACGTAAGCCAGATGGAAGAAGGGGCGGTAAATACAATTATACGGCATAAAACACTTTTACCGTCGGACGGACAAAAAGTTGATGAAGCCGTTCTTATCAGTCTGGAAACAGGTGAAATAAAACTCATTGAAAAAGCCTACGAAATAAACGGTACAAAAGAATTTTACATGTCCAATTACCTGATTAACTGTACAACTGATTTGTCGGACAACCAAAAGCTCAAAATTATTGACAAGGTAACACAGAAGATAAGCAAAAAATACTATGACGAGGACTTTGACAAGGTAGCAAAGCTTAAGAAGGTTGTATCCGAAGGGCTGGAAGAAAAGAACGAAATACGGGTGGATGAAATAGCTCAGGAGGTATTTGAAACGAATCTTGCCGTCAGGGAAGAGTACATACAGGAGATTCAAAAAGCCGGCCTTACTGAAGAGGCTATCACAGTACCTGAAAAATTGGCAGAGAAAAAATTTAAAACCCATAAAATCAAGACAGATACAGGCATTGAGATAAATTTCCCACTAAGCTATTACGACAACAGGGATATGATAGAATTTGCAAATAACCCTGACGGTTCCATATCAATCATAATCAAAAACGTTGGTAAAATAATAAACAAGAGGTAGGGGAAAACCTACCTCTTGTTATTTTATATACTTATTTATGTCGTTCAATAAGGCTTGAAGAAATAAAGGATGGCAGGTATTTTCGCCACAAAGGTTCTTCTTCCACATACTTATGGTTAGATATTGTATTATACAACCAGCTGCGGTCAAAGGAACCGCCCTTAAAAGGTATGTTTGAAGGTAGGGTTTCAGTATCCAACAGGCTTCTTCCATCAGTTTTAACGTTATATGACAGCTTGGATGTTGCCAATATGGTTGGAGAAACGTCAAGGAAGGATGCTACAACAGAATCTTCCTTGTACTTCTTGTGGTCAGGTGTAAGCAAAAACATGGGAACAAACTCAAAATATTTGTCGCCCTCTATAAACGAAGCCTGAGCAAAATCCTGTGAGTTGACATTGGGAGTATGGTCACCATAAATTACTATATAAGTGTTGCTGTATTTTGCCTGAATCTTCTCTACGAAATCCTTTATTGATTTATCAACATAACTAAAGGAATTATAATAGTTCTGGACAATTTCATTTTCTATATCGTCGTAAGCCTTGTTATTATAATAATGTCTGGCACTTTCAAAGGGGCCGTGACTTGTCATTGTTATAACATGTGTATAAAAAGGAGTTGTACTTTTCTCAATTTTTTCAAAAGCAAATGAGAAGACCTTGTCATCCGGTGCTCCCCAGCCCTCGTCATCGTAGTTCATTGAGCTTATGTCATAGAACTTTTTAAAGCCCATTTTTGAAAAAGCTATATTTCTGTTATAAAATGTTCCCACGTTGCCATGAAAAGCCATAGTGTTATATGAGGCCTTTGCAAGTTTGGAGACAACTGAATTGGGGTAGCTGTATGATGACAGCTTGATTGCCGGGAAAGAATCAAGGGTTTCAACACTGTTTATAACTGAAAATTCAGCGTCTGATGTACCTCCACCCTTATGATAGCTGAGGGTGTACGGATAATAAACGCTGTTATCCATCAATGAGCTAAGGTAAGGCATAACATAGGAGCCTTTATATTTTTGCTTAACAATATTTGAATCCATTGACTCAACTTGTATTACTACATAATTCGGCTGCTGTGAGGTACTTTTTGAAGTAGTTACAGAACTGGGGGAAGAAATGCTTTTACCGTAATTAATTTGTTTAATCAGCTTTTCTTCCGTGTTATTTTGAACTATATTAACTATTCCGTTTGCAACAGTACCGTACCTTTCAACTATCCGTGTTTCTCCGGAATATCTGTCATCCATGAACTGTACCACAGACTGGCCGTTTGCAAAGTTAAATATCTCAATTACTATAAGAATTACTGCCGATAAACCAATAATAGCATTGCGCAAAAAAGGCAGCCTTGTACTTTTGACTTCCCGTTTGAAACATTTGAAGAAAATATATAGAGCTACCGGAACATCAATAAAAACTACCAACAGCTGAATGCTTATTGGGTTGGCAAAGTGGGAAGCTGAAATCATAGCCTCCTTAAACAAGGAAATCCACTGAAGAAAATGCAGGTAACTGTGGTAATAAAGGAAGTATGATATATTAGTAAAACAATAAATCCCTTGTATTATATACACGATTAAAAAAACATATCTTGACTTCAAGCTAAGAACAAACGAAAAAACAATAACACAAACAAGTAAAGAAATCCAGAATTTATAACCTAACGCACCTCCGCCGGTTTTTGGCAACATCAGAAAGTTGAAAAGGGTTGTCTTAAATGCATTTAAAATTATTAAAATTACCGTAACAATTACTGCTCTTCGGTATGGCTTATTCTTGAACGCATTTAAAACTCTACCATAAAAATTATTTAACATTACGTTTTGAATTTACCTTTCTAAGTTATAACATTATATACCATTATATATTTTATAAGAATTTATTTGATTTGTAAATTTATATAAAATATTATTATTTACTATTGAATTTTGCCATTATACTCATGGTATTATTATATGACTGCTTTACATAGGACTTATTTCTGCTGTTTATATAAGGAGCTTTTACATCAGGTGTAGGAACGGGAAGTATTTTATAAACAGGCTTATTCTTTGAAGAATACATATCAACCCATGTCGGTATATAAGTCACATCTTTAATATTTATGCCGCCTTTAGTATCTTTATTAAGTTTGAGGGTGACGATAACTCCATCCTCGGTATAAACTTTATTAATTCGTTTTGCTTTATCTGTACGTCTGTAGCCGGATATAAAATTACCCATGGAATAAATAATAAACTTATTTTTGCCGTTTACTTTTACTATTTCCGATTTTTGTATAACGTGGGGATGGGAACCAAGTATTATATCAGCTCCCCATGACAGAACCTTTTTGGACAAATTTGTCTGATAGGTACTTGGTGTACGAATATATTCATTTCCCCAATGGAGGACAGTTATAACTGTATCAACTCCCTTTGCCTTTACTTCTTTTATATCATTTTGAATCTTGGATTCGTTTAATATACTAAGATATTTAGATTTATCACTGCTGCTTAACTTTGCTTCATGGCCGTTAAAAAACTGAGAATAGCTTAGAATAGCTATTTTAATACCCTTTACATCTTTAATAACATATTTGTCTTTACCATTGACAGAGCTTCCTATGTTCACCATTTTATATTCTCTGATTTTTTGAATAGTTCTTGTAAGACCGTTGATACCCCAGTCAAGACAATGGTTATTTGCCGTAGAGAGTATATCAACTCCTGATCCCGACAAAGCAGGAAGTATGCTGTCAGGGGAGTTAAAAAGAGGAAAACTTCTATACTTGATACCTGCACCGGCTGTAACCGTTTCAAAATTAGCTATTGTCAGGTCAGATGAACTCAAATACGGCTTAACGAATTCAAAAAAGCCGTTGAAGTCATATCTCCTGCTTTTAGAATCATATGCACTATTGAGATTTCCCTGATGCAGCATAATATCTCCCACGGCTGATATTGTTATTGTCTGAGGGGGCGGAGGAGTGCTTGGCGGTTTGGGTGTATCCGATGTATTCGCAGAGCTCTCTGATGAACCCGTAAAACTGCTTTGAGCAGGGGGCTTTGGTGCCGCAGAATTTATCTGGTCTGTATTGAGACCACCTATTGCAAGTATTATTGTTGTGCTGACTAAAAGCAGAAAGCACATAATACACAATACGTAAAAAGTGCGTTTGAAGATAATCATCTTTGTTCTCATCATTATGCAAACCATTCCTCTTATTCAATTTCGGTGGGTGTCTTCTTGGTCGGAAATATCCTGTATGTATGAACTACAATAAACTATACCATAATCTTAACGGAAATTGGTATAATTTTTGAATTATATGGAAATATTAATAAATTAAAAGTTTTTAATATGTTTGAAAAAGCAAATATTTGGTATTAATATAATAGTAGTAGGTATGTGTACGTATTATAAATAACTGGGAGAGAATAGATATGACAAATATAGATAGAGTAATTATGATTGTCCTTGACAGTGTAGGAATAGGTGAGCTTCCGGATGCCGGCGAATACGGTGATAAAGGAAGCAATACATTGGGAAATATCGTGAAAGTTTGCAATGGAATAAACCTTCCCAACCTTAGCCGGCTTGGAATGGGAAAGATAGATGGAGTAGACTATCTTTCCATACCCGAACATGTTACAGGGAGCTATGGTCGAATGGCGGAGGTTTCTAAAGGAAAGGATACTATAACAGGACATTGGGAAATTGCAGGACTTCAGCTTGAATACCCGTTTCCCACATATCCTGACGGTTTTCCAAAGGAAGTCCTTGATGAGTTTGTAAAGCTTACCGGAAGAGGTGTTCTGGGAAACTGTGCCGCATCGGGAACTGAAATAATCAAGGAGTACGGCGAGGAACACATGAAAACGGGAAAACTCATAGTTTATACGTCTGCGGACAGTGTTTTTCAAATAGCAGCCCATGAAGAAGTCGTTCCTCTGGAAGATTTGTACCGTATTTGCGGTATAGCGAGGGAGATGCTGCAAGGGGAACATATGGTTGGACGTGTTATTGCCAGGCCGTTTATAGGTGAACCGGGCAACTTTACAAGAACACCGAACAGAAGGGATTTTTCTGCCGAGCCTACATCAGACACTGTTTTGGATATTCTGAATAAAAAGGGCCTGGATGTTATTGCGGTAGGAAAGATTGAAGACATATTTTCAAAAAAAGGAGTTACTGTTGCTGAACATACAAAAAACAACATGGATGGTGTTGACATTACATTAAAATTTATGGGTCAAGAGAGCAAAGGCCTGATTTTTACAAATCTTGTAGATTTTGATATGGTATTCGGACACAGAAATAATCCGGAAGGTTATAAACAGGCTTTAGAGGAATTCGATAACAGATTACCTGAAATTTTGTCTGCCATGAAAGATAACGATATGTTGATAATTACAGCGGATCACGGCTGTGACCCGACTACTCCAAGTACTGACCATTCAAGGGAACATGTACCTGTAATTATCTATGGTAAGGGTATACGAGAGGATATAAATCTTGGAACAAGAAAAACCTTTGCTGATATAGCCTGCACCATTGCAGAGGTATTTAATGCAGAGAACAAATTCCCTGGACAAAGCTTTTTAAGGGAGATTATCAAATATTAATATTCTTTGACAAATATGGTATTTAATTGACAAATCCGCTAGAATAAGAAATTTGGACGATAATGTGTATGATTTGTATTTGCTATTAAGCTTGTTTTATATTAATATATGCAATATAACTTAATAAGAGCTACAGATAAGGGAAGCAGGTTTGAACCCTGCACGGTCCCGCCGCTGTGTTGGAGGAGTTCTCCATATAATCCACTGGTACATTAACCGGGAAGGAATGGAGAGCGTTGATGCCTTAGTCAGAATACCTGTCTGTATGTTTACACTGTTAACTCTACGAGTGATAGGGGGTGTGTTTAATAAAAAAATTCCAGATGGAATTATGCCCTTTAAACACAAAAACGTTTAAAGGGCTTTTGTGTTTAAAGGAGTAAAAAATACATAATGTTAGGAGCTACTATAAAATGAAAAGGAATTTAAAAATCTTATCTTTAATACTCGCATTGATTTTTGCAACCGGAATCCTTGGAGCATGTGCCAGTAATACAAACCAGCAGGCGTCTGAAACAACTCAGGCAATTGATACATCGGTGACAAGTACTAAAACAGAAACATACCCTCTGGCATTGGAGGATTCAAAGGGTACAAAGGTAACTCTAAAGGCCAAGCCGGCTAAAATAGTAAGTATGCCTCTTGGAACCTGTGAAATGCTTATGTCGCTTGTAGACAAAAGCAGAATTGCGGCTATGACTTATTATGTGGACGATGCTAAAGTTTCAAACATTGCTGATGAGGCTAAAGGAGTAGGTAAGAGAACCGAGTCCAATGCGGAAAAAATAATTGCATTGCAGCCTGATCTTGTTCTTATGGATAATCTGGCAGATGCGAATGTTATTAAACAGCTCAGAGATGCAAATATAACCGTATTTATGCTGAATACTCCCTCAAATATTGATCAGGTGAAAGATAACCTTAAATTGTTAGGAAAAATTGTAGGTGAGGCTGCCAAAGCACAGGATTTAATTAAATGGATGGATCAGAAGCTAAAAGCTGTATCAGATAGAATTGAACTAATGACTGATGACCAGAAACAAACGGTACTTGATTACAGTGAAATGAGTACCACGAGCGGTAAGGGAACAAATTTTGATGATATTGTTACAAGAGCAGGCCTTATAAACCCAGTATCGAAGGATGGTCTTGAAGGATGGCCTGAATTGTCCAAGGAAATGATAATAAAGTATAACCCCCAAATTATTATTCTGCCGTCATGGTACTATGACGCTAAAGTTAACTTTTATACTTTGAATGAGAAGATAAAGGGTGATAAGGCACTGGCTGATATAAAAGCAGTAAAGAATAATAAAATCATTTCAGTACCATATAATCATATTTCATCAACATCACAATACGCTGTACTGGCAGTAGAGGATATTGCAATGGTTGCCTATCCGGGACTGTTTAAATAATCCGGAGGAAACATGAAAAATAGAAAAATCAAAAAAAACCTGACAAATATCGGGTTTATACCGGCAATGCTGGTTCTTCTACTGCTTGTAATGGTTGCAGGAACAGCAATAGGGGCTGTAAACGTACCTTTTTTTGATACCTTTAAAATCATTCTTAAAAATATTGGTATTTTAAAACATGCAACATTTGCTGAAGGACAGGAACCTATAATTTTTCTTGTAAGGTTCCCAAGAGTGCTGGTAGCTGCACTTGCAGGGACAGCCCTTGCCTCATCCGGGGCAGTTATGCAGGGAATGTTCAGAAATCCTATGGCAGACCCGGGATTGCTGGGAATATCCAGCGGTTCCGGATTGGGAGCGGTTCTGGCTATAAAGCTGGGGTTAACTGCCGTAAGCATGTATTTTATGCCACTGTTTGCATTTACGGGAGCATTTATTGCAATATTTGTAATTTACCTGCTGTCCTACCAGAAAGGGAAAGTACCCGTACTTACACTGATGCTTTCGGGAATTGCGGTAAGTACTTTTATAGGGGCAATAACCAATATTATCTTAACTCTGTCCTATGATTATCAGGTTAAAGAGTTTCTTTTCTGGTCCACGGGAGGCCTTGACGGCAGACGTTGGGAACACGTACAGCTGGTGCTTATTCCAATAATTTTAAGTGTTATACTTATGTTTGTTTTTTCAAGGGACTTGAATGTTCTTATGTTGGGGGAAGAGGAAGCGAAGTCTGTAGGATTAAGTTCAGGTAAAATAAGAACAGTATTACTGGTGTTAGTTTCCATCGCTACAGCCAGTGCGGTTTGTGTCAGTGGAGCCATAAGTTTTGTAGGTCTGATTGTTCCCCATATAATGAGACTTCTGGTTGGGCCCAATTATAAAAAGCTGCTGCCTGCCAGCAGTATTGGAGGGGCTATTTTCCTTGTGGCTTGTGATCTTGTATCGCGTGTTGTGGCCATTCCATATGAGATTGGAGTAGGAATAATAACAGCGTTGTTGGGAGCTCCTTATTTCCTTTACCTTTTACTAAGAAGCAAAAAGGAAGGAGGAGCGGTAATCTGATATGGAGAGTATTATTGAAATTCAAAACCTCAATTATGAGATTAACAGTAAAAAAATTCTTGATAATATTTGTCTGAATGTAAAAAAAGGAGAGCTGGTTGGTCTCATAGGCCCTAACGGTGCAGGTAAAACCACACTGCTTAAATGTCTTAACGGTATTTATAAGGCAGAAGGTACTGTAAAGGTCAACGGATTATTTATAAACCAGATGAGTAACAAAAGCCTTGCCGAAAAGATAGCTCTAATGCATCAGAATACTCAGATAGGTTTCCCGTTCCCTGCAAGAGAAGTAGTACTTATGGGAAGGTATCCTTATCTTAAGAGGATGCAAAGAGAGAGTAAAGAGGATTATAAGATTGCAAGAAAAAACATGGAGTATACTGATACTGAAAAGCTGGAAGATTGTGCAATAAACGAAATGTCAGGAGGCGAAAGGCAGAGAGTACTTTTTGCAAAAACCTTGACTCAGGAAACAGATATCATACTTCTTGATGAGCCTACCGCAAGTCTGGATATTACTTATCAGGAACAAATATTCAAATATTCAAGAGAACTGTCTGAACAGGGAAAAACCGTATTAGCTGCAATCCATGACCTGAAAATTGCAGCAAAATACTGTACAAGGCTTGTTCTCATGAATGATGGACGGATTGTAGCAGACGGAAGTCCGGAGGAGGTTCTTACGTCCCTGAACTTGTCACGTGTTTATGGTGTAAATGCACTGGTTTACAAAAACAGAATAACAGGCTTGCTGGATATTTACATACATAAGGTTAATGAAAAAAACAAATCCGTAAGGTTTCATGTAATAGGCGGAGGGGGAACAGCCGGAAGCGTATTAAGACAGCTTTACGAACAAGGGTATTATATATCTGCGGGGGTTTTTTTTCAGGGGGACAGTGATATAGCATCGGCAGAGGTGTTCGGGATAGATTACCTTATGGAAAAGCCTTTCTCCAGTATTTCTGATGAACTTTTCAACGAGAATCTTGAATATGTAAAGAACTCTCATACAACAATACTCTGCAATATGCCCCTTGGATTTCAAAATATTAGGAATCTGGAGGCTGCAGAACAGGCAGAGAAGCTTGTTATAATAGAGGACGACCTGCCTGAGACCAGAGACTTTACAGGCGGGAAAGCTACAGAAATATATAACCGCCTTAAAAGAAAGGCGGTTGCAGTAATAAATTCCTCCAGACTGCATGAGGTGCTTTAGCAGGGACATATTTGATTTATATTTCCTCAAAGGTCATACAGTCTACATAGTAATCATTAAAATCCTTACTGTTGGAAAGCTCTGTATAATTAATGGATTTACTTATTTCCTGTGCCGAAGACAGTAGGGACTTGTTGTTAAGAACATCTATGGCTCCCTGAGCTGCGGCATTTCCGACGGATACTATTCGGCCTTCCAGTTCTCTCGGGATAAGGCCGATTTTTAATGCACTGTCAATATTAATATAGCTTCCGAAGCCCCCTGCCAAATACACCTGCTTAATATCTTCAAAAACTATGCCGGCATTTTTGACAAGTACTCTTATTCCAGCGGCTATAGCAGCTTTAGCATTCTGAATTTCACGGATATCACGCTGTGTAAGAAGTATTTCACTCCCGGAAAGGGTTTCATGGGCTTTGCAAAGTACAAAAGCATTAACTCCGTCCACGGAAACTATTCTGCCACAAAGAGATTCCTGATCTGGAGATTCCGGCTCCCATGACATATCAATTCTTCCGGTTTCGTCAACTATCCCAACTTCAAGAAGCTCTGCAATCAGGCCAACAACACCTGTACCGCATAAGCCCATTGGTTTTGTGTGCCCAATGGTGGTGTAGGTGATTCCATGTTTTAAAGACACGCTGTTAATGGCACCATTCACACTCCCCATCCCATTTTTTATATTCGCTCCTTCAAAAGCAGGACCTGCTGCCGCTGAACAGGCGTACATACCGCTTTTGTCTCCAAGAACAATTTCTCCGTTGGTTCCTATATCAATGAGTAGTGAAGCAGAAGTCTGCTGGTGCATACCAACAGCCAGTACTGCTCCCACGGTATCTGCACCCACATACGCAGATACTCCGGGCAGAATATATGCTGTACCATTAGGGTTGATATTCAGGGGTAATTCACTGGCCTTTACCTTTACAGTGGAGGTGAAAGCCGGAACAAATGGTGCATAGGCAATGTTTGACGGATTTACTTTAAGTAGCAGATGAAGCATAGTGGTATTTCCTGCAAAAGTTATTACGTAAACATCAGTTGGCAAAATTCCTGCTTGTTTACATAAAATCGTAATACATACGTTTAGTGATTGAACAAGCAAGCTATTCAGCTGTTCCAATCCATGTTCATTTTCCATGGTATAGCTGATACGTGATATTACATCTGCCCCGAATGCCTTTTGGGGATTCAGAAGGGAAGTAACTGAGACTTTTTTACCGGTAGTCAAGTCTACCAAGTAGGCTGCAATGGTGGTTGTTCCGATATCTACAGCCACTCCGTACAGGGTATTTGTAGTATTTCCTGATTCCACTGCGATTATATCCCATGAGTTTTTTACAAGGGTTATTTCAAAATTATTTTTTCTTATAACATCAGGAATATTTCTTAAAAGTCCCAAATCATTTATCTCGAGGGGATTATCATTATAGCTCCCATTCATTACTCTGATAAAATCAGAGACAGAATTATCAAGTGAAGGTTTTTCAAGAACGCTATAAACCTTTGTGACCAGTGGATTAAATTCAGTATTTAGCTGTATGCTTTCTGTAGCTATACTTGCAGGAAGGTCATTACTGTCTATTAGAATTTCAATATCTGATAGAATATGGTACCGGCAAGCCAATCTGTAGCCGTCTTCCAGAGCTTTAAGCCCAAGGAGTTTTATTTCTTCGGCTTTAGCCGGACTGTTAGAGCCTTGGATAAGCTTTACTCTGCATTTACCGCAAGTACCATTCCCGTTGCAGGGCGAATCAATACAAAAACCCTTTTCCCGGAGCAGCTCAAATAAATTTTTGCCGTTGTTTGCTGTATATACTTTTGTATTGCCGTTATTTCTGACCGTTACACTAAACATCCCGATTATCTCCTTCGACTGTTATTATATCATTGTCATTGGATGCGGCGATTTTTGCCCTCGGTGGTACTATGAGAACTTCATTCTCATTAAACCTGCCATTTAACATGTTTTTCAAAAGACCGGGATTGCCGGGTACTTCAAAGAAATCCCAATTTAGAAAATCAGCAGCGGAACGTGCCGCCGACCTGTAAAATTCATTATTGTTAAAGGAACTCCATGAAATAAAGCCGGCATTATTGTACTCTTTCATCCAGCTTTGTTCCATTTCCATAAGATACTCGGCATTTTCTTCACCGTATTTCTGAATGTACTCTCTTTGGAGTGTTGTGTATTTAAGTTCTCCCGGCTGCCAGCCACGCTCAATCCACCCGGTTGAGAACCAGTAAGTTCCGGGTTGCTGCCTGAATAAATCCATATATTTCTCCTTTGAGCCCAGAAGAAGAGTAATGCAGTCATGGGCTTTGGGAACTACCATAGGCAGCCTTTGACTGCTTATCCCGGTAATTCCGTTACTGCAAAGTCCATAGCAGACAATTATATAATCGTAATCGGGACAGGTATCAAAGTAGTTATATGGAAAACCTTCATTTACCTTGTCGATTTCATACTGAAGGCGTTTATTCAACTTTTCAGGGGTATCGTGCAAACCCTGGTGCACAAACGTTACATCGGTATAATGCTCTGACTGACTGGCAAGGTAGGATATTTCTCTGTTTAGTACATCGCAGGCTATAACTTTTAGACGAAGCATTTAATTTCACCCTTTACACTCAAACATACACTATACAAGTAATGTTAAGCTTCCCCGGCTTTGCATGCTTTAACAGCTTCCTCAGCAGCTGAAGCCGCATCCGGTGTATATATGTCTGCTGAAATCTTATCGCAATAGCTCTGATTAACAGGAGCTCCGCCAATCATAATAGTCACCTTTTCCCTGATGCCGGCATTTTTAGCAGCATTAACTACGATTTCCATTTCAGGCATAGTAGTCGTAAGTAAAGTAGAGCAACATATTATCTGAGCATTTTCCTGAATTGCCATGTCGATAAATTTCTGTGCAGGTACATTTACGCCCAAATCAACAACTTCCAGACCCCTGCCTTCCAGCATCATCTTAACCAGATTTTTACCGATGTCATGAAGATCACCAAAAACTGTTCCTATAACAACTTTTCCCACAGCCTTCGCACCGCTGGAAATAAGAAGTGGTTTGATAATTTCTGTACCTGCATTCATAGCCCTTGCAGCTATCAGTACATCAGGAACATATATTTCATCTTTTTTAAATTTCTCACCTATAACAGCCATTCCATCCAACAGACCATTATTTAAAATATCAACAGCTGATAAACCCTCGTCAACAGCTTTTTGAGCCAATTCTTTGACAACTTTGGCTTTGCCTGATTGCAATGCCTGTGAAATTTCATTTAATATACTCAATTGTACAACCTCACTTTACTATTCATTAGCACTTGCTTAAATTATAATAACTATGTCATATATTATACAAAAAAAGTATAAATATTCAAATCATTATTATTTTACAATGTTAATTAAAGTAAAAATTTGTCCTTGTACAATATACCTTATCAAATAATATTTGCTAATATATGGTATGTTAAAAAAATATCAAAAAAACATTGACAATTAATTAACAAAGGACTACAATTAAATTGTTAAATAATTAACACGTGCTTTTAAGGGTTAGGTTGTTAAAAAAATAACAATACCCAGAGTTATAAAAATATTACTATTGGTGATTTAGTAGTAAAACAACTTTGACTTCAAGAATATGGAGGGTGACTTATTATGACTAAGAAAAATTTGGTAGTAAATAGTGTAGACACTCTGTTGGAAAAACTGGCAGAGATAAGGAAGGCACAGCAAGAATATTCAACATTTACACAGGAACAGGTTGACAAGATATTTCTGGCTGCTTCACTTGCTGCTAATAAAAAGAGAATTCCTCTTGCTAAAATGGCTCAGGCTGAAACAGGAATGGGTGTTATAGAAGATAAGGTAATCAAAAATCATTATGCAGCAGAGTACATTTACAACGCATATAAGGATACACAAACCTGCGGTGTTATTGAACGTGATGAAGCTTTTGGTATTACAAAGATAGCTGAACCTCTTGGTGTTGTTGCAGCAATTGTGCCAACTACAAACCCAACTTCAACAGCTATTTTCAAGGCACTTATTGCTTTGAAAACCAGAAACGGAATTATATTCTCACCACATCCAAGAGCAAAGAAGTCCACTATCGAGGCCGCAAACATAATATTGGAAGCAGCTGTTGCAGCAGGTGCACCAAAGGGAATCATCGGATGGGTTGATGAGCCTACAATAGAGCTTTCCGAAAGAGTTATGAAGGAAGCGGATATAATACTTGCTACAGGCGGACCCGGTATGGTTAAGGCTGCATACTCATCAGGAAAGCCGGCAATAGGCGTTGGACCCGGTAACGTACCTGCAATAATTGACGAAAGTGCCGATATAAAGACAGCTGTAAGTTCAATCATTGTTTCAAAGACATTTGACAACGGTATGATTTGTGCTTCTGAGCAGTCAGTAATCGTTTTAGATAAAATATACAACGAAGTAAAAAAAGAGTTTATTCTCAGGGGCGCTTACATGCTCAATAAAGAAGAAACTCAAAAAGTGAGAGAAGTTATATTGGTTAACGGTGCATTAAATGCAAAAATCGTTGGTCAGACAGCTCACACTATTGCAAAATTAGCAGGTTTTGAAGTTCCGGTTGAAGCAAAGGTATTGGTAGGAGAGGTTGAGTCAGTTGAATTGTCTGAAGCTTTCGCACATGAAAAGCTTTCACCTGTACTTGCAATGTACAAGGCAAAGAGCTTCGATGACGCTGTATTAAAGGCTGAAAGACTTATAGCAGACGGCGGATTCGGTCATACTGCTTCATTATATATTGATACTGTAAACAGCAAGGATAAACTTGATAAATTCACTGCGGCAATGAAGACTTGCAGAATTGTTATAAATACACCATCTGCACAGGGAGGAATCGGAGACCTCTATAACTTTAAACTTGCTCCTTCACTTACCCTTGGTTGCGGTTCATGGGGCGGCAACTCCGTTTCAGAAAATGTCGGAGTAAAGCATCTGATTAATATTAAGACTGTTGCCGAGAGGAGAGAGAATATGTTGTGGTTTAGAGCGCCTGAAAAAGTTTATTTCAAGAAAGGATGCCTTGGTGTTGCATTAAGAGAACTCAAGACTGAGATGAATAAGCAAAGGGCATTCATAGTTACAGACTCATTCCTTTACAACAACGGATATACTAAAGCTGTTACCAATCTTTTGGATGATATGAATATCAAGCATCATACTTTCTTTGATGTAGCTCCGGACCCGACTCTTGCTTGTGCCAAGCTTGGTGCTGAAGCAATGAGAGATTTCAAGCCTGACGTTATCATAGCAATAGGCGGAGGTTCCGCAATGGACGCAGGTAAGATCATGTGGACAATGTATGAACATCCTGAAGTTGATTTCCAGGATCTCGCAATGAGATTTATGGATATCAGAAAAAGAGTATACACATTCCCTAAGATGGGCGAGAAGGCATACTTTGTTGCAATCCCGACATCAGCAGGAACAGGTTCAGAGGTGACACCGTTTGCAGTTATTACTGACGAACAGTCAGGTGTAAAGTATCCTCTTGCAGACTACGAACTTATGCCTAAGATGGCAATAGTTGATGCAGACCTTATGATGAACATGCCTAAGGGTCTTACATCAGCTTCCGGTATAGATGCTTTGACACATGCTCTTGAAGCATACGCTTCAATGCTTTCAACAGATTATACAAAAGGTCTTGCTTTACAGGCAACAAAGAGCATTTTTGAATATTTACCTTCAGCATATGAGAATGGTGCAAAAGATTCTATAGCAAGAGAAAAGATGGCTGATGCATCAACAATGGCCGGTATGGCCTTTGCAAACGCATTCCTGGGTGTTTGCCACTCAATGGCCCACAAGCTGGGAGCATTCCACCACCTGCCTCACGGTGTGGCAAATGCACTGTTGATTACTGAAGTAATGAAGTTCAACATAGCCGAAGCTCCTGTAAAGATGGGTGCGTTCTCACAGTATAAGTACCCTGAAATACTCAAGAGGTATGCTGAAGTAGCATCCTTTATCGGAATTACAGGTTCCAGCGATGAAGAAAAATTCAAAAAGCTTTTAGCTAAAATAGATGAATTAAAAGCAAAAATAGGATTGCCTAAGACTATCAAGGAGGCAGGCGTGAATGAGGAAAAATTCCTTGCAACCTTGGATGAAATGGTTGAACAGGCATTCGATGATCAGTGCACAGGTGCCAACCCAAGATACCCACTCTTGAGTGAAATCAAGGATATGTACCTGAAAGTTTACTACGGCAAGTAAGAAAAACATCCTTATAATATAATTTGGTAAGCCGCATAATAAATGTCAATCTTCAGTTGGCATGATTATGCGGCTTGTTTTTTGACAGTTCGATTTTAAATAATAATGATGCTATAATTATTATAGACATAGGTGCATTTTTCGTAATTGGAGTACGAAGTAAAGGATATAAATATATTGAATACGAAAATTTGTAAAGGAGATTTTACCATATGAGTTTTAATTATTTTATTCCGTCGAGAATACTTTTTGGTAAGGGACAGCTCTCGAATCTTCATAATCAGTGCCTGCCGGGGAAAAAGGCATTGATTGTCACATCAGCCGGAACATCTATGAAAAGGCACGGTTATCTTGGAAGGCTGGAAGAGGAGCTTAAAAAGGCAAATGTAGAATTCATTCTATTTGATAAAATATTGCCAAATCCCATAAAGCCTCATGTCATGGAGGGAGCAAAACTTGCAAGGCAAAAGGGCTGCGACTTCATTATAGGTCTTGGAGGCGGCAGCAGTATTGATTCTGCAAAATCTATTGCTGTAATGGCTTCAAATGAAGGTGACTATTGGGATTATGTAGGCGGGGGCTCCGGAAAGGGCATGCCGGTTACTGTTGATCCGCTGCCTGTGGTGGCTATTACAACTACTGCCGGTACAGGTACTGAAGCAGACCCCTGGACGGTTATAACCAATGACGAGACCAATGAAAAAATCGGCTTTGGCTATGATAAAACTTTTCCTGTTTTGTCTGTAGTTGACCCTGACCTGATGATGACGGTTCCTGCACATCTTACAGCTTATCAGGGTTTTGACGCACTGTTCCACAGCACAGAGGGATATATAAATGTAGTTGCAAATGAAATGAGTGACATGTATGCCCTAAAGAGCATAGAGCTTATAGGAAGATATCTTTCAAAGGCTGTAAATGATGGTTCCAACGAAGAGGCACGTGAAAAGGTTGCTTTAGCAAATACACTTGCAGGAATGGTTGAATCTACCTCAGGCTGTACTTCAGAACATTCTCTGGAACATGCCATGAGTGCATTACACCCCGATTTACCCCATGGAGCCGGACTTATTATGGTGAGCAGGGAATACTATACGTTTTTTGCAAAATCAGGCTCATGCAGTCAGAGAATGATTGACATGGCTGTAGCCTTGGGCAAGAAAGATGCAAAGGAGCCTATGGATTTTGTGACAGCATTGGTAGAGCTTCAAAAGGCTTGTGGAGTTGACGATCTGAAAATGTCCGAATACGGAATTAAGCTTAGTGAAATGGAAGCTTTGGCAAAGAATGCAAGGCATACAATGGGAGGTTTGTTTGCTTGCGACCCTGTGGAGCTATCCGATAAAGATGTTGTTGAAATCTATACTAAGTCTTATAAATAATTTGCAGACCTTTTATACGGAGCCGCATAATAAATGTCAATCTGCAGTTGGCATGCTTATGCGGCTTGTTTTTCAACTTTGTTAAAATTAAACTTGACCCTGAAATTTCAGTGTTATAAAGTATTCAATAAGACATTTTTAATTATTCACGGTATAATTTATTAAGTGGGGTGATATTATTTTTATAAAGAAAAAAATAAATTGGGAGAAGACTACTTTTTGGTTTGTCTTTGCCACATTGATCTTGTCAACGGTCTTTTCACTTGTAAATGTTATTACTGCACCTTCTAAGCCTTTTGTGGGACAAGCATTTGTCAAGCTTAGAAGCGACTATGTCCTTATGTTGATTCAGTGTATTATGGGTATGATTATTATGTTCCTTCCATCAATTATCGAAAGAAAATGGAAAATAAATATCCCCGGTTTTATGCACATAGTTTTTGTTTTTTTCCTCTATGCGGCTATATACCTCGGTGAGGTGAGAAGTTTCTACTACAAGATACCCCATTGGGATACTGTTCTTCATACTTTCAGCGGTGCAATGATAGGAGCACTTGGATTTTCAGTTGTAAAGCTTTTGAACGATTCAGAAAAGGTACAGATTAACCTGAGTCCCTTATTTGTAGCTGTTTTTGCCTTTTCATTCGCCTTGGCAATAGGTGCATTGTGGGAGATATACGAGTTTGCCTTTGACAAGCTGCTGGGGCTTAACATGCAGAAGTTTGCACACGAAGACGGAAGTCTTATGATGGGAAGAGCGGCTCTGGCAGATACTATGAAGGATTTAATAGTTGATTCCTTAGGAGCGCTTGCAACCAGTATTACCGGATTTATTTCACTTAAATTTAAAAAAGGGTGGCTGGAAAAATTCGAAGTAACCAGAAGCCGAAAGGTAAATATGTAGGCAAAACAGATAGTTTTTCTATTTTAACACCGATACTCCCGTATAAAATTATATCAATGATTGCTTCCAAGATATTTGCAAGAGTTTCTAGCGGCTCATCTTAGGATGTTTTACCGTCGCTCACATTCATCGTCCATGATTCATGGTTTCGCTAAAACCTACATCGTGTAAAGTTTCCGGTAAAATATCCATGTTCGCCGAGAAACATATTCAAATATCTTTAACCAAGCTTCGATTGATATAATTTATATTCCTAAATACTGGTTAAAAAAATAAAAATCAATTTTGCCACAACCAATTTTTAATGCCATTATTTTATAAAAAGTATCCCGGGTATTTTTCCTTGAGGATATCTGCATGTTCGAGACCGTTATAATGATGCTTTTTAAGCAGTGCATTACAGCCTGCTTTATCTCCCTCTTCAATTTTGGTCATAATGTCAAAGTGCTCTTGGAATACCCTGTTCAGCATTTCAGGCTCATACATGGTCAAAAGCCTGAATCTGTTGTAGTGAATTCTTGTTGTACTAATGATATCCCAGATTGTTTCATGGTTTACAGCCTTGAATATAACCTTGTGAAAGTCATTGTCAAGTTCCAGAAATTCTTCTATATTGCCTTCATTTTCAACTAAATCTTTCTGCAACCGTATATTCTTTTTTATTTCAGCAGGTAAATCCTTCTTTTCGCTGTCGACTATTTCACCTGCAATCTGACATTCAAGAAGGTTTCTCATATAAACACTCTCCTTTACATAGGAAAGGTCTACAAGGGACACAAATGTGCCCTTCTGGGGATATATATCAATCAGCTTTTCGTAGGAAAGCCGTATAAAAACTTCTCTTACGGGTGTCCTACTGACATTTAGCAGTTCTGATATTTCTGTCTCGCTAATCATTTGACCGGGTTTATATTCAAGATTCAGTATTTTATTTTTAACTTCCATATAAATTACTTCTTTTAATGGAAGTACATTTCTTTGAAATCTATTCATGGTACTCTCCTATGCACACTAAAGCTTTTAATGAACTCTTGTCAATTTTAGCACAGTAAGCATCACATTTACAATTTATAGCTGTGAGCTTTTACCTGAACTTAAGAGTAATGTGATATTAATATTAGTGGATTGACACTCAACTTGTATACTAGTATATTAATATATAAGATGAAGTTATTCAATATTTTTTGATGAGGTAATATTATGGATAAGAATGAAGTGTTGAAAAAGATTTGCGATTGTGGTGTCGTGGCAGTTGTCAGGGCTGATAGCTCTGAACAGGCTATGAAAATAGCCGACTCCTGCGTAGAGGCAGGAATCAGTGCCATTGAAATAACCTTTACGGTACATGGTGCTCTGGACGTAATTAAGAAGTTGGCAGAGTCCAACAAGGACAATAAGATCCTCATAGGAGCAGGTACTATTCTTGACCCTGAAACAGCCAGAGCAGCAATACTTGCAGGAGCTCAGTTTATTGTAAGCCCTTGCCTGAATAAAGAGGTTGTTAAGGTTTGCAACAGATATCAGGTTGCTTGTATGCCCGGAGCCATGACTGTTAAAGAGGCTGTTGAGTGTATGGAAGCAGGTGCTGACATTGTAAAGGTATTCCCTGGAGAACTTTTTGGCCCTGCTATTATCAAGGCATTCAGAGGCCCGTTGCCTCAGATTAAACTTATGCCTACCGGAGGAGTAAACCTGGAAAACACAGCAGAGTGGATAAAAGCCGGAAGTGTTGCAGTAGGAGTCGGCGGAAATTTAACTGCCGGAGCTAAAAAGGGAGACTATGAGTCAATCGTTACTATAGGTAGACAGTTTATTGAAAAGGTAAAGCAGGCTAGGGCCTGATAGTGACTCTACACAGCAAATAAGGAGGCCGTTATGTCTATTCTGAATTTAAAACCTGAAGGAAGTTATACATATGATTGTATTTCTCTGGGTGAAGTAATGCTAAGACTTGATCCGGGAGATGGAAGGATAAGAAACAGCAGAGAATTCAAAGCGTGGGAAGGCGGAGGAGAATACAATGTATCCCGTGGGCTTCGCAAGTGCTTTGGAATGAAATGTGCCGTTGTTACTGCTTTTGCCGATAATGATATCGGAAAGCTTATTGAAGATATGATTCTACAGGGCGGAGTTGATACCTCCCTCATAAAATGGATACCTTTTGACGGTATCGGCAGGGCTGTAAGAAACGGACTGAATTTTACAGAAAAAGGCTTTGGAATCAGAGCTGCCCTTGGTGTTTCCGACAGGGCAAACACTGCGGCAGCACAGTTGAAGGCCGGGGACATTGACTGGGAGTATATATTCGGTAAGCTTGGAGCAAGGTGGTTCCACACAGGCGGAATTTTTGCAGCACTGTCTGAGACTACACCTGAGGTAGTTATTGAGGCCGTTAAAACTGCAAAGAAGTACAATACTATTGTTTCCTATGACTTAAACTACAGGCCTTCTCTATGGAACTACATCGGAGGGAACAAGAAGGCACAGGAAGTAAACAAGGAAATTGCAAAGTATATAGATGTTATGATAGGAAATGAAGAGGACTTTACTCAATGTCTGGGTTTTGAGGTTGAAGGCAACGACAAAAATCTCAAAGAGCTTGATATAGAAGGCTACAAGAAAATGATAGACAGGGTTGTCGAGGAATATCCGAATATGAAAGTAGTTGCAACAACATTAAGAGGAGTAAAAACTGCTACTGTTAATGACTGGCGTGCAATATGCTGGGCTGACGGCACAATTTTCAAGTCCATCGAATTCCCGGGTCTTGAGATTTATGACAGGGTAGGCGGAGGTGACAGCTTTGCATCTGGTTTGGTTTATGGCCTGATGACAACAGGAGATGCTCAAAAGGCTGTAAATTATGGTGTTGCCCATGGGGCACTTGCAATGACTACCCCAGGTGATACCTCAATGGCAAACCTCAAGGAAGTTGAGAGTGTCATGAAAGGTCAGAGTGCAAGAGTTGTAAGGTGATTGAATTATGTTTTACGGTATAGTATATTGGTAATTGAATACACTTTTACTATGGGTTTAAAAAATCGTAAACCATAAGGAGGAATTTTGCATGGCTGAAACAAATAGTATTCTGGCATGGACTCTGGTATCTGAATGTCCTATCCCTGAGGACGTAAACGATCTGATGGTTGAGGGAGAAGTGGCAGTAGCTGCGTATAAAACATTCCGGGATACCGCAGTTTTCACCAATAAGAGGCTGATTGTAAGGGATGCACAGGGGCTCACCGGTAAAAAGGTTGAGGTGTACTATTTACCATATTCATCCATTAATATGTGGTCAACAGAAAATGCAGGTCGATTTCTTGATTTTAATGCTGAAGTTGAGTTGTGGACTCGGGCAGGTCATATTAAAATAAATCTGCAAAAAGGTGTTGATATAAGGAAGTTTGACATGCTTATAGCAAATGCTCTGCTTAAATAGCATTTTAGCAAAAATAACTGGGTTGTCGAAAATAATTTTTACCTTTTTAACTTGTACTTAAGGAGTATAAATTGTATCAATGAAAGCTTGGTTAAAGATATTTGCAGATGTTTATAGGCGAACATGGATATTTTACCGGGAAACCTACACTATGATATGCTCCCTGTCAAGTAGACAGGGAAAAAATAAATTCTTAAGGACGTCAATCATTTAATTATGGTGGGCGTCCTCTTTATGTAAGTTTTCCATAAGATGTTGCCTGTACTCTATTGGAGTCATACCGTCAAGACTCTTCTGGTAGCGGTAGTTATTGTAATAATCTATGTATTCACTAACTGCTGCTTCGAGTTCATCGTATGTGTTAAATTTTTTTAGATAATACATTTCGGATTTAAGCATTCCCCAAAATGCTTCCATTGGCCCATTATCAATACAACGGGAAATTCTTGACATGCTCTGTGTCATGCCTGCCTCATCAAGTTTTTTCTTAAATATCCTTGATGTATATTGGAATCCTCTATCACTGTGGAAAATTGGTTTTGCTTTAGAATATTTATTGTGTGCAAAGTCAAATGTATTAAATACCAGTTCATTGTTGTTTGAATGACCAAGTACAAAAGATACAATACTTTTATCTCCTAAATCCAGTATAGCACTAAGATAAGCTTTGCTATTTAGACCATACTTCATTTCTGTTATATCAGTAAGCCACTTCTTGCCAAATCCATCCGTGTAAAATTTTCTATTAAGTACATTTTCTGCAGCAATTTCGGGAGTTGATTTGATATAGATCTTTTTCTTTTTACGGCACACAGATTTTAAGTTAAGTATTCTCATAAGTCTGTATATTCTCTTATTGTTTACATGGAAATCGTGCTCACGATTTAACTTGACTGTCATCTGACGATATCCAAGAATACCATTTCTCTCTTCATATACATCTTTTATAATATGAAGTAGTTTTTTATTGAATTGTTCATTGTTACTTTCTTTTCTATTAAGCCATTTGTAATATGAAGAGCGTTGAATTCCTGCAATATTACATAATTCTGTGATTGGATATGCTATGATATCGTGAAGCTCTTGTATTGCCAGATAAATAGTTTCATATCTTACCTGACTTAGAACCGCCTCCTTTCTATCTCGTCGAGTTTTTTTAGAAAATCTATCTCCATTTTTTGTCTGCGGTTCTCAGCTCTCAGTTTTTCTAGCTCAGACCATTCACCCTTATTCTTTTTCTTTCCACGATTGTCCTGCAAGGCATCTATACCTCCAGATTCATATTTGTGTGTCCAAGAATAAACCTGATGATAAGATACATTAAACTTTTGGGCTGTTTCAGAATAATTTTTCTGGTGTTCAATACAATACCTAACTATTTCAAATTTTTCGTAATAAGTGACTTCATGGGCATCAGTCATTAAAGATGTTCCTCCTGCTATTGAATCTTCCATATGACTATTATACTTCAAAATCCAATTACGTAATGTACTTTTAGCAAGTATACTGTATTTTAAGCAGAGAGATTCCTGAGAACCAATACCATTAAGATAGTCTTTAACAGCTGATTCTTTTAGCTCATCGGAATAAATAGGCCTCTTATGAGTGGTGCTTAGAGCGGCGATTCCTAATACTTTGTAATTTCTAATCCATTCCTTCAATGTAATATGATTGACTCCTATCAAATTTGCAACGTGACGAACCGGCTCTTTTCCCTCAATGCACCTGAAAACGCATCTTAATTTCTCATCTGATGTAAATTTACGTATTCTTTTCACAAAAACATGCTCCTCCTTTTGATAAACAGTTTTAATTATTTTATCTGTCTACCACAAGGGGAGCATATCACTAGGTAGGTTTTAGCGAAACCATGAATCATGGACGATGAATGTGAGCGCCGGTAAAATATCCTTTGCTGAGCCGCCAGAAACTCTACCATCTTGGAAGCAATCATTGATATAATTTTATACGGGAGTACAGGTGTTAAAATAGAAAAATTTCTGCTATTCCTTATAATCCCCTCTGTCCACAACAAGCTCATAACCGATTTTCTGCATACGGTTTTGAAGGCAGAACCTACATTCTGCTGCTTCCTCTCCAGTGCATATCTTGTTATCATACAATGCGTATTTTTTTCTTACAGAAACAGGGGAAAGGTTTGGCATTACAACGTTTGCCCCTGCCAGAATACCCATTTCTCGTCCCTTGGAATCAATAGTTCCCAATGCAGTTGTTGCAGGGATAAGGGCTTTGGGGTTCATAAGCCTTAATATTCCTATAAGTAAAAGTGTCAATTCAAGACTACCTTGTTTTTCGTTTAAAAACCGTGTGTCCTTATGTGGTATAAAAGGCCCTATCCCAATCATGTGCGGCTTAAATTCTTTTATAAACAGTAAGTCTTCTACTATGTTTTCCATGGTCTGGAATGGAGAGCCTACCATAAAGCCGGTTCCTACCTGAAAACCGATTTCTTTCAGATTGTACAGACATTGCTTTCTGTCAGCCAATGAAAGTTCTGTGGGATGGAGCCTGTTGTAATGCTCGTCCGTTGCCGTTTCATGACGTAACAGATAACGGTCGGCTCCGGCCTGAAAAAATCTTTTGTAGGATTCATAGCTGTGTTCACCGATAGAAAGGGTTATTGCACAGTCGGGGTATGCTGATTTGATGCTTTTTATTATTTCAACAACTTTGTCTTCAGAATAAAATCCATCTTCACCGCCTTGTAAAACGAAAGTTCTGAAACCAAGTTCGTACCCTGTTTTACAGCAGGATAGGATTTCTTCCATGCTTAATCTGTATCTGTCTGCATTTTTATTGCTTCTGCTGATACCACAGTAATAGCAATCGTTTTTACAAAAATTAGTAAACTCTATTAAGCCTCTTGTATAAATGGAGTTACCAAAATGGCTTTTGGAAACAAATCGTGCTTTTTCAAACAGATATTCGCTTATATCTGCGTTGAAATTGTTTAATATTAGGAGCAGTTCACTTCTTTCAAGCCCTTGTGTTTCATATAGTTTATCGATTAATTCCTTCATTGAAAGGCCTCCTGATTTATTTTAACAATGCTACAATATATATACCACCAATAGAGTTATTTAAAATATGTTTCTACAGTATTTACTATAGTTTCAACATCAGCCAATGCACCCTTTCCAAGGTCTCCGCAGGCCAGAACTGCCTCTTTGGGATCAATAAACCTGTACCCCAGTTCCGAAAGAGTTCTGATATTTCGCTGAACAATTGGGTTATTGTACATGTTGGTATTCATGGCAGGGCAAATGTAGACCGGAATCTTGTTCATTGCCATTACCACTGTTGTTAGCATATCATCGGCGATACCTGATGCAATTTTGCCAATCAGGTTAGCACTGGCAGGGGCAAGCAGACACAAGTCCGCTTTCTTTGCAAGAGATATGTGCTTTATTTCTTTAGGTGTAATCTCCTCAAACATGTTCCAGTAAACTTTGTTTTTAGTCAGGGATTGAAAAGTCAGTGGAGTAATAAATTCCATTGCACTCTTTGTCATAATAACGTCAACGTTGTAACCACGCTTGGTCAATATATTTGCTATATCAGCCGCTTTGTAGGCTGCGATACTTCCCGTTACTCCAAGAATAATATTTTTCATTCTAAACCCTCCCTTTGCTCAAAGTAATTTCAATAGAATGAGCAACTATTGCATCTGCTATTTGTGCTTTTGTTTGATAGGTCAGGTACGACTTATCCCTGAAAATCAGATGCCCTGTATGACTGTCATTGGTAATCCGGCTCATATCATTTGCCAGTACCATTTCACAATTGTTTCTTTCAAGCAGGCCGTAACCAATGTCTATTAACTCTTCTTTAGCTGCATTGCTTAAAAGTTTGAAGCCCACAAGTGTTGTTTCCGGTTGAATTTTTTTAATCATTCCAATGATTTTAGGAGTCTTCTTCAGACTTATTATAAGGTCGTTTATATCGGAACTAAGCTTATTTTCATTATTAATTGCTGAATTACTGAATACATAGTCGGTTATGTTTTTAGCAAGGTCTTTTGGATGCAGAGCTGCGATTTTCTCCGGATTTTCTAGAATATAGCCCTCTATGGATTTGCAAATACTGTCCTTAGTTGTAACGCAATCAACACCGTAGTCGCTTACCGCCATGGAATGAACCACTATATCAACCTTGTGGCTGGCAAGGATTTCTTCCAGTGCAGATGCAAGCTGTGCTACACTTTCTATCCTTATAATACTTACTTTATTTGATGAAGGTACAACTGCACTTTGTCCGCAGACATAGTAAATCTTTTCTATAGAAGTACTTTTATAATTCAAAAAGGCCTCTGCTATTGCAGTCCCTAATCGTCCGGTGGAATTGTTTGAAATAGCTCTTACGTCATCGATTTTTTCAGTTGTTCCACCCGCTGTAATCAACACAACCAATCTATTCACATCCTTACTATTTGCTGTCTTTATGGTACTTGTTGAATATACTTTAACACTTCTAATGTGTTATTTCAATGGCGGCAGTACAAACATAACAAAGCAAAAGGCAGAAGAACGCCATCTTACAGCTTTCATCTGCCTTTTACCTGGTGATTTTAATTTATTGAGTTTATTATTCAGAGAATAAAGGTGTTGAAAGATATCTTTCACCGGTATCTGGAAGTAGTACTACGATATGCTTTCCTGCATTTTCGGGACGTTTTGCAAGTTCGGTTGCAGCCCAAAGTGCCGCACCTGATGAAATACCTACCAAAAGGCCTTCCGCCTTGGAAAGTTCTCTTCCGGCTGCGAAAGCATCATCGTTTTCAACTGCAATTATTTCATCATATATCTTAGTATTCAAGGTATCGGGAACAAAACCGGCACCTATGCCCTGTATCTTGTGTGGGCCTGCAGTTCCTTTAGAAAGGACGGGGGAGCTTGCAGGTTCAACTGCAACTACTTTTACATTTGGGTTCTGTGACTTCAGGTATTCACCGGCTCCGGTGATTGTGCCGCCTGTACCTATTCCGGCAACAAATATATCAACTTTTCCGTCTGTGTCTTCCCAGATTTCAGGGCCGGTAGTAGCCTTGTGAACCGCAGGGTTTGCCGGATTCACAAACTGACCCGGAATAAAGCTGTTTGGAGTTGATGCTGCCAGTTCTTCGGCCTTAGCGATTGCTCCCTTCATACCCTTTGCACCTTCGGTTAATACAAGCTCGGCACCATATGCCTTTAAGAGATTTCTACGTTCTATACTCATTGTTTCAGGCATGGTAAGAATTATTTTATATCCTCTTGCAGCAGCAACAGATGCCAGGCCGATTCCTGTATTTCCACTGGTAGGCTCGATTATTACAGAACCTTCCTTTAAAATACCCTTTGCTTCGGCATCATCAATCATAGCCTTTGCTATTCTATCCTTTACACTGCCTGCCGGATTAAAATATTCCAGTTTTGCAATAACAGTTGCTTTTAAGTCGTGTGTTTTTTCGTAGTTTGAAAGTTCGAGAAGAGGGGTTTTCCCAATTAGGTCAGTAAGACTTTTATATATTTTTGCCATGTTTAATACACTCCTTTTATATTAGTTTAATGTAATTATCAGTGAGTTATGCATATAGGAAATGAATATGTATATTTCATATATTTCCTATATAATTAGTATGTATTCATTATATTCCTCGTATATGCAAATGTCAATATCTTTTGAATTAATAATAATATTTTTCATATATGTTTAGTAGGATATTGACTTTAATTTTCTAACAATGTAATATTAAAGGAATTAATTTAAGTGTAAAGGAGGTTATTTATGAACTATAACTTTGACGAAGTAATTGACAGGAAAAATACCAATTCAGTAAAGCACGACTTCCATGGGAGAAACGGAATGCCTGATGATGCTATACCCTTGTGGGTTGCAGATATGGATTTCAGAACACCGGCCCCTGTCATAGAGGCTCTCGTAAAATCAGGTGAACACGGTATTTTTGGATACTCCGAAACAAGGGAGGAATATTTTCTGACCCTCCAGAAGTGGTTTATGGATAACTTTGATTGGGAAATACATCCGTCATGGCTTGTAAAAACACCCGGTGTTGTTTTTGCAATTGCCGTGGCCGTCAGGGCATTAACTGACAAAGGTGATGCGGTTATGATTCAAAGACCCGTGTATTATCCCTTTTCAAATGTAATAATTGATAATGAACGAACTCTTGTAAATAATCCTCTTATATATAATGACCGAACCTATTCTATAGATTTTGAAGATTTTGAGACTAAAATAATAGAGAACGGTGTAAAATTGTTCATTCTGTGCAATCCCCATAACCCGGTAGGCAGGGTATGGACAAGAGAGGAGCTTATAAGGCTGGGAGATATATGCCTGAAGCATGGTGTTACAGTTGTAGCTGATGAAATCCACGCTGATTTTATTTATGACGGCTACAGACATCAGGTGTTTGCAAATATAAAGCCTGAATTTGCCGACATTACTATTACATGTACCGCTCCCAGTAAGACCTTTAACCTTGCGGGACTGCAAGTATCTAATATCATAATAAGTAACAGGGGGATTAAAGGAGCAATAAAGAGTGAGATAAACAAGACCGGACACGGTCAGATTAATACTATGGGAATCGTTGCCTGTAAAGCAGCCTACCAGCATGGTCATGAATGGCTGCAACAGCTAAAGGCTTATCTTGCAGGAAACCTGTCTTTTGTCAGAAACTTTCTTGCTGAAAGACTGCCACAGGTAAAGCTTGCGGAGCCACAGGGAACTTATCTGATATGGCTGGATTTTAAAGAACTTGGGTTGACTGAAGCGGAACTTGAAAAACTTATAGTAAGTGATGCAAAGCTGTGGCTTGACGGTGGGGCAATGTTTGGGGAAGAGGGAAAAGGCTTTCAAAGGATAAATATTGCCTGCCCCAGAGTAATACTGGAAAAGGCTTTTTTACAGCTTGAAGCCGCTGTAAACCGACTATAATATATATATCTATATTTTGCAAAAAGAGGTGGAGTAAGTATGAGTACAATTACGAGGGAAAAAGCATGGGAGCTTCTTACAGAGTATAACAAGGATGCTTTTCATTTGAAGCATGCACAGGTTGTGGAAGGTGTAATGAGATATTTTGCAAGACAGTTGGGTTATTCGGGGGAAGAGGATTTCTGGGGAATCGTAGGTTTACTGCATGATCTGGATTTTGAGCAATATCCTGAGGAACACTGTATAAAGCAACAGGAAATCATGAAGGAAAAGGGAATAAACCCGCTGATTATTCGTGCAACCGCAAGTCATGGCTATGGCCTTACCGTGGATATAAAGCCTGAACATCAAATGGAAAAGGTTCTTTATGCAGTGGATGAGCTTACAGGACTCATTGGCGCAGTTGCTCTTATGAGGCCTTCAAAAAGTGTTTCAGACCTTGAGGTGAAATCGGTTAAGAAAAAATATAAGACTTCCAATTTCGCAGCCGGATGTTCCAGAGAGGTTATAGAACGTGGAGCTGAATTACTGGGATGGGAATTGGATTACCTGATACAGCAGACTATACTTGCAATGCGTGAATGTGAAGCGGTTGATTAAAACAGCATGAATACTTGAAAACTGGAATAAATATATATATAATAGAAAATAATATATCAAAATACCAAAAAACAGTGATAATAAAAGCTATGATTTGTTTATTTCTCTAGAGAGCCGGTGGGTGGTGAAAATCGGTGAAAGAATAAATCTATCCACTTTTGGAGCTGTCGGTGACGAATCGAAAGGTTGGTACCCTTTATAGTACTTATGTCGAGTGGCCGGTATTTTTTATCGGCAATTTGGGTGGCAACGCGGATACCTTCCGTCCCAGTATTATTTGGGACAGAAGGTTTTTTTGATTTTATTTAATTCGTTTAAAACTACAATATTTAATACAGGAGGAACAAGGATGTTAGATTTAAGATTTGTCAGAGAGAATCCCGAAATTGTAAAGCAGAATATAAGGAATAAATTTCAGGATAGAAAGCTTAGGTTAGTTGATGAGGTTATTGCTCTTGATTCTGAGCTGAGAAGCGCAAAGCAGGAGGCAGAAACTTTAAGAGCAAACAGAAACAAAATTTCAAAGCAGATTGGCGGACTTATGGCTCAGGGTAAAAAGGCTGAGGCAGAGGAAATGAAGCAGCAGGTTACAGCTCAATCTGAACGCCTAGCAGCGTTGGAAGTACAAGAAAATGAGCTTGAAGAGAAGGTAAAAAACATTCTCATGACCATTCCTAATATAATTGACCCAAGTGTTCCCATAGGAAAGGATGACAGCGAGAACGTAGAGGTTCAACGTTACGGTGAGCCAGTAGTGCCTGACTTTGAGATTCCTTATCACACTGAAATTATGGAAAAGTTAAAGGGAATTGACTTGGACAGTGCCAGAAAGGTTGCAGGTAATGGCTTCTACTATCTGATGGGGGATATTGCAAGACTTCATTCTGCTGTAATTTCATATGCCAGAGATTTTATGATAAACCGTGGCTTCACTTACTGCATACCTCCTTTCATGATACGCAGCGAGGTTGTAACTGGAGTTATGAGTTTTGCTGAAATGGAAGCTATGATGTACAAAATAGAGGGTGAAGATTTGTTCCTCATTGGTACAAGCGAACACTCCATGATAGGAAAGTTTATAGACACCATAATACCCGAAACTTCACTGCCTTACACTCTGACCAGCTATTCACCCTGCTTCAGAAAGGAAAAAGGAGCTCACGGTATAGAGGAAAGAGGAGTTTACAGAATACATCAGTTTGAAAAACAGGAGATGGTAGTTGTCTGTAAGCCTGAGGACAGCATGATGTGGTATGATAAAATGTGGCAGAACACTGTAGATTTATTCCAATCCCTGGACATTCCCGTTAGAACTCTGGAGTGTTGTTCAGGAGATCTCGCTGATTTGAAGGTTAAATCAGTGGATATAGAAGCATGGTCACCAAGACAAAAGAAATATTTTGAGGTTGGAAGCTGTTCAAACCTTGGTGATGCTCAGGCACGCCGCTTAAAAATCCGTGTTGACGGAGAAAACGGAAAATACTTTGCTCATACACTAAATAATACAGTTGTTGCTCCGCCGAGAATGCTTATTGCATTTCTGGAAAATAACCTTAATGAAGACGGTTCGGTAAATATACCGGTTGCATTGCAACCTTACATGGGCGGCAAAACTGTAATTAAATAAGAGTTTATACTTATAAAAAAAGCAACTTCATTTTTGAAGTTGCTTTTTTGACATAAATAGGGATTGTCGCAAAATTAATTTTAAACTATTAGCCCTGCTTATAAACAATTGATACTTTATCACTTCTTAAAAAGTCGTATGGGAAAACAGCTTTTCCGCCATTTCCATCCAAATCAACTCCACTTTTGAAATAACAATCCCAAACAAACTGTGAACAATAGTATTTATCTATCTTTGTTTTCTGGAACATATTACTAAAGTAGCTGAATGGAGTACCAATTCTGGTATGTCCGTATGCAATTGCATCCGCAATAACTTTGGGGTCAACCTTTGGACGTACAACAAGGATTTTTTTGTATCTGGTTCTCCAGTCATTTTCACGATTGCCTATACCATCCTGAAAAAGTTCCAGAACTTTTGTAGGGTCAGAATCTACAAAGGCTGCATGTGTGGTAAGGGAACCCATAGTAATTGCATTGATATCACTGTTAGTTTTATCAAATACTGTAATGAGGATATCTCCCGGTTTTCCAACCCATTTGTCAGTAGAATTATACAGATCCATGTCTTTTTCTACAGGTAGGTTGTTCCAGTTTTTTTCTATGTATGCCTGAAAGCTCAATGTATCAATTATTTCTTTATAAATTGCCTCCGCTTCATTTACATTTGTTTTTGATTTATCAATATAAGATTGAAGACCGGGATCGATTTTCTGATCAAATGCATAAACATTTGAACCGATAACATTTGCAAACATCAGTGCTGCACAAAACAGTGACGAGATTAGTTTTTTCTTCATAATAGACCTCCTATAATATAAAAGTTAAATGTAAATAAGCTCACCTGCTGCCTTTTTTCTGTCTTTTAAGATAAGAATTTCATCAACTCCTTTCTTGTTCCCTCCTGATTCTCGCAGTGACTTACCTATTTTTTCACTGTTTACCTTGTAGGACTTGTCTGAAAGAATCTTGGTAACGGAATCTTTTAAAAGCGCAGGAGATACTTTATCTTTTTCAATTACTATGCCTGCACCCAGTTCGGCAACTCTATATGCTACAACCGGCTGGTCAAAAAAATGAGGTACAACTATCAAAGGTACAGAATAATACAATCCTTCGTTTGTACTATTCATCCCGCCGTGAGTTATAAAGAGATCCGCATGTTTTAAAATCTCCAGCTGAGGTACATAATTCCTGATAATAAAGTTGTCGGGAATATCTTTAAAGCTGTCGATATCTATATTCATGCCAACAGACATAATAATTTTTGCATCCATGCCTCTGAAAGCTTCAAAACAGCTTTCATAAAATTCTATAGACTTGTTAAAAATAGTGCCCAAAGAAATATAAATGATTTTGCTTTTTTCCTTACTTATCAGTTCAGGTGCAAGTATTTCTTGTCTGTCAGATATTGAAGGCCCGATAAATTTATAGCTGTCGTCAAAACTCTCACTATTCATTTGAAAATATCTTGAAGTGTAAACTAAACTAAGGTCACTTTTCAATTTGTGTAAGCCTAATAAATCAGGTACAATTATCCCGTACTTTTCCCTTAAAAAATTAATTGCTGCGAAGTCAGGCTTATTGAGAAGCTCTTTTATAACAGGCCCGAACCTTGTAAAAAACGACCACAGATAATTTGTTTTATCATTTACTGCAAAAGTGGAATTTGAGCTGATGGCAGGGATTTTTAATATTTTTGCTATTTCCGCGCCTACAAAAAATAATGAGTCATATATGACGTAGTCAAAATTGTCCTTAATGCTGAAAACAATCTCTATAATCTCCACATAAACACGAGCTATTTCCATTAACTGAGGTTCAATTTCCGTAGGGCTGATATCACCGTTATTGAATCCAAGTTCGTCAAAATTCTTATATCCAATAAATCTGGCGCCTGCACCTTCTATTTTGTCCTTAAATTCTTCTCCTGCTATATATGTAACTTTCTCTCCTCTGTCCACCAATTCACTAACTATACTAATGGTGGGGTTTATGTGTCCGTGACCAAATACATTAATAAATAATACATGGGACATAACTATCACTCCTTTAATGGAAATTATTTACTATTGAGAATTATATTACCAATTAGTATACTATTTAAATAGACAAAATTGAAAGTTTGTCCAAAAAATAACAAAGGAGTGATATTAGTGAAATATCAACATAAAAAAACACGAACCAGAACAGCTATAATTGAGGCATTTCAGTATTTGATGACAATAATGCCATTTGACAAGATCAGGATACAAAATATCACTGATATAGCGGAAGTAAACCGTCATTCCTTTTATAATCACTTTAACGATAAGTATGACCTGCTGTACCAGATAGTGACACAGATGCTTGTAATAGATTATGATGCTGTTGCGGGAGAATCATTAATACAGCAATCAATAAATCAGGTTCCCAGAATTCTTCGTTACTTTGAGGAGAACCGCAAATTCTTTAAAAATGCTTTTAAGGATGATAAACAGCAATCATTTAATAATTTTTTTCAAAAGCTGATTTTTGACTGGTTTACTACTATATTGAATAATACGGTTGGTGCGGATAAAGCCCGTAAGGATTCATTTTACATAACTCAGACAAGATTCTATGTTGCAGGCTATAGCCAACTGCTAATGTATTGGCTGTATAATGAGCCTGACAAGTCCGCAGATGTTCTTGCCGAAGAAATTATTAAAATATTTAAAGGTGCATTTAATAGTAATTGAAATAAAATTAGTTTTGTAATGCATCTTACTAAATTTTGCAGCTATCATTCATAAGCCCTTCCCAAGAGGCATATATATACACTGTAGACGATGCCATACAGCTTTTTAGTGAGTTTAAACTTGCTTAAAGGATAATATATCTACGATGCAGTGAATAATGCCTTATCAAAAGGGGGGTATATGGTTGAAGGAGTACATAGAAGAGCGGGTCTTGGAACTTGCAAATTATATCATCGACAAAAGGACGACAGTAAGATACGCCGCTAAAAAGTTTGGAATAAGCAAGAGCACAGTCCACAAGGACGTAACCGAACGGTTGGAAAAAATAAATCCTGTACTTATGAATGAAGTAAGGATAATACTCGAGGAAAATAAGGCAGAAAGGCATATACGCGGTGGCGAAGCAACAAAGGCAAAATATCAGGCGAAATAAATTTACATAGAGAAGTGAAATCAAGAAAAGCCGGGAGCGAGTAGCAACCCGGCTTTTGCATTCAAAAGGGAATATGTTAATTCATAATCCTCCTATTAAATAAATGTATTGTAATTTAATAAATGATAATAATTGACAGAATATATACTTATTGGTAATATGTAATATATTTTCTATCAACTTATATTAATACCAAGGAGGAGTTAAAATGAAGAAAAGATTTAAAGTTGTATGTACAGGTTTATCCCTAGCGCTTGCGCTTCAGGCATTACCAGTAAATATACCTGTACTTAAAGATGTATTAGGTGCAAATCAAGTCAGTGCTGTTACTACAATAGCAAATGGTAGTTTTGAAAATGGTTCCTTTAATATGCCGTCTGATTGGACTGCAGATGCATGGACAAGCGGAAGTAGTTTTACATGGGAGCCAAACGCAGGTATAAATGGAAGCAGATGTATCAGCATAACATCAAATTCCTATAATGATGCCAGATGGGTTCAGACAGTTCAGCTTACACCCGGAAAGGCATATTCTCTGAGTGCTTATGTAAAAGGCGAAAATATTATTCCTGATGGTACGTCTACCGTAGGAGCAAATATCTGCTTAATGGGTGAGTGGACATTAAGTGATAGTACGGATTCAGTGGGAACTTTTGGGTGGAAGAAAGTATATCTTGATTTTATCGCTCCCGAGAGTGGAAGTGTTCAGATTGGATGCAGACTCGGATTCTATGGAAATTTAATGAAGGGAAAGGCATACTTTGATAACATTGAAATAACTGAGCTTGAAAGACGTAGCGGTACTAACCTGTATTTGGATCTTGAAAGCAATCAATGGGCAAATTTCACAGGAACAAATGACACTCGTTGGATTGGCCACCTGGATAATGCATATAATAAATATTATGAATTAGTAGGAACAAAACCATTCAGCGGAGCAAAAATCGGTATTATGTCCTCTCATATATATCTCGGTTACTGGGCAATCGCAGGAAACCCGATTAACTGGAATCAACCGTATATAGCAGAGGAGATAGGCCGGATTAACGCAAATGATGACTGGTCATTCGGGATACTTCATGAAATTGGGCATGATTTTGACCAGGAAGGTTGGAACTGGGACGCAGAGTTCTGGGCTAATACAAAAATGTACTATATTCTTGAACAGCTTGGAGGAAAGGTTTGGCAGAATAATATGTACTATGTTGGCTCACAATTGGAAAATTACTATAGGGCAGATGCATCAGGGAGTTATAATAACTCAATAGCAAGAGGAACTTATAGCGGAGACGGAGTTACATATTGCTTTATCAGAATCAAGAATACAATTGGCTGGGAACCGTTTAAGCAAACATTCAGATACTTTACAAGTTCAGGTGTAAATCCTTCAACAAAGGTTGCAAAATTTGACCTGTTTCTGGACAAATTATCTGAATATTCAGGCTATAATGTTAGATCAACATTTCTGACAGGTGAATTGAATACCATAAGGAACTATCTCACATCCAATTGATATGACTGTCAATTGAATTGAGAGGTAAAGGACTTTGGGATTATATCTCAGGGTCCTTTTTTCATTAGTAATATATAAATTCGTTCGAAGCAATCTGTTTACATAAATTATATGTGTTTATGGATAAACAAATAGTGTTTCACTAATTACTTGAAATGTCAAAAAAGATTCGTTGATATAACAGATGATTTACTTAGATAATCATCGATAATAAGTATTAAATGAAAAATTTCAAATGAAGTATTGAAAATTGTGCTAAAATGAGCTAAAATGAGAGTACGGTGAATACCATCTGATTCTTTTCTGTTAAAAAAATGGCTGATTAGCATTTGTAAAGCCATTTGATTATCAAATTTTTTACAAAAGTTTTATCTGAAGTATTGAAACAAGATTACAACTAAATATAGTCGGACTGTTATTACACGCAGCCATACGGATTTAATTAAGAGTCCCATAGTTTTTTGGCGAACCTTATGAGTCCTGTCGCAATTTTCAAATAAAAATATCTAAAAAGAGGCGAGGTGGTTATTAATAATTAAAAAGGCAGCAACGCTGTGATGGAAAGAATCAGAGTTCGTTATTAGAATCAGATTGCATAGTAAAATTTAAGACAGGAGAAAATACTTATATTAATTATAGACAGACTGTCGCCTGAGAACGGGTTTTGACAGGGTGCGTATAAAAAGTACGAGAATTTTGGAGGGAATATTTGTGATAATCAGAGAGCTGGATTTACCGGGAATTGGGAAGAAATTTGAAATGGAAGTTAACGGCGGAGATAAAATTGTGGTTATTGTTCACGACGATGGCCGTCGGGAGTTGTACCATTTTAATAATGGAGAGGATGACAGTGCATCTATGGTCAGTATGGAGGATGCAGAAGCAAGGCTGCTGGCAGGTATTATCGGGGGCATGGCATATAGCCCTAAGTCGTTGGAAAACATAGAGGTAGTATTAGGCGGGCTGGTTATTGAGTGGTATAAGGTTGGGGAAGGCTTTGCATGTGTTGGAAAAACCATTACGGAAATGAATATACGCAAGTTAACCGGAGTCACCGTACTCGCAGTGATTGAAAAAAACCGTGAAAAGAATATCAATCCCGGACCGGACTATCAGTTTACCCCTGATTCCACACTAATTGTCATAGCAGAAAGAAAGAATTTGAAAATATTCAAAGATTATATTAGAGATGGGGGGTTATAATGCACAATTTAATTTTCGAGATTGGTTTAGCGGTTGCATTAATAGCAGCAATGGGGTTGATATCAAAAAGGCTGCGCTTCTCAGTTATTCCTTTTTACATCTTGATTGGGATGGCTGTAGGGCCACATGCACCGTATTATGGTATATTTGATCTTAGATTTATTGAAAGCTCCCAATTTATTGAGTTTATGGGACGTCTGGGTATTCTTTTCCTTCTTTTTAGTCTGGGTATGGAATTTTCTGTATCGAGGTTTGTTAAATCGGGCAAATCAATATTAACGGGTGGTTTATCCTATATCTTAATCAACTTTTCCACGGGTTTGATAATGGGCTGGATTGGAGGTCTTCCAATAAAAGAAACCTTGGTTATATGCGGTATTATGACCAGTTCTTCAACAGCAATTGTTGCAAAGGTGCTAATGGATCTTAAGCGAACGGCTAATAAGGAAACAGAAATAATTATGGGAATGATTATGTTTGATGATTTGTTCATTGCCATACATATTTCTATATTATCAGGATTACTTTTAAGCGGGTCCAAATCTGTATGGGGAATTATTTTCACTGCGGCCACAGCCATAGTATTTATACTGTTTATTCTGTTTGTCGGAAAGAGACTGATTAAATATCTTGACAAACTTTTGGATATTCCGTCCACAGAGTTGTTCTTACTGATAGTAATGGCATTTCTGTTCCTAGTGGCAGGATTTTCAGAATCTCTGCACGTTGCTGAGGCTATAGGTGCATTGCTGGTGGGGCTGGTATTTGCAGAGTCTGTACACGCAAAAAGAATAGAGCACAACATTCTTCCTTTCAAGGAGTTTTTCGGAGCTGTTTTCTTCTTCAGTTTCGGGCTTACAATTAATCCGCTTTCCCTGGGCGGTGCAGTTTGGATGGCAATTATTGCGGCGGTGTTTACAATTATCGGTAATATGGTTTCCGGTATAATAGCGGGCCGTACAGCAGGGATTAATGGAAAGGCCAGAGCAAATATAGGCCTTACGCTGGTATCAAGAGGCGAGTTTTCGATTATTATGGCAAACATGGGCAAAGCCGGAGGACTTATGCCGGTAATCCAATCCTTTGCGGTGTTATATGTGCTTATTTTAGCTATTACCGGCCCGCTGATGGCTAAACATTCAGTTCCGATTTATAATGGGCTACAAAAGATTTTCGGACGCAGAAAAAGGGAAAAGCAGTTATGAAGCTGTCGTAAGGAGGTTTCATATTGATAGTTTCCTATCATAAAACATTAGAAAAATTAGTTTTTTAGAGGAAAAGGTTATGCGTTTTTTCTGAAAAAATCATATACAAAAGGGGCTGTTGCACAATGAATAAATTTATTCACTGTGCAACAGTCCCCTTTTTGTCCCTAAAATAGTAAAATGCGGGTCCCGTAGGGCCCGCAAGTGTTGTATAATTTAATTTGTGAAAAAACTTATGCAACATAAAAATTATACCGAATTTAACGGATACTATCAATTAGTTTTGCCTTTAAATTTGGAGATGTTAATACCTGAAGATGATTCTGTCAGACTGTTAAGCCAAATATTGGAGGGATTGAATTACACAAAGTTGTATAAGGCTTACTCTTCTACTGGAAGAAAACCGGCAGTTGACCCAAAGACCATGTTTAAGGTAATAACATATGCAAACTCAAATAACATATACTCAAGTAGAAAAATTGAAACTGCATGTAAAAGAGATATTAATTTCATGTGGTTGCTCCAAGGGGAATCAAAGCCAGATCACTCAACTATAGCCAGATTCCGTAAGGATTATCTTCCAGAGGCAATAGAAGACCTATTCTATCAAATGGTACAGCACCTGCATTCTATCGGAGAAGTTAAATTCGAAAACCTTTTTGTGGATGGTACTAAAATTGAGGCAAATGCAAACCGCTATACCTTTGTATGGAAGAAAGTAGTCAATAAAAACGAAGCAAAGATGTTTGAGAAAATAAAAGCTTGCTTAGAGGATATAAACCAGTCATATTTGACTAACTTTTCAGTATCAAAAGATAGCATATTGGCGGATTTAGAGCAAGTTCTTGAATATTTAAAGGACAAGCAAAAAGAAGATAACATAGAATTTGTTCATGGAATCGGAAAACGTAAAACTCAATTACAAAGATTCACAGAGCAGTTCAAGGAATTTAAAGAACGTCAGGAAAAATACAATGCCCATAACCAGCTGTTCGAGGGGAGAAACAGTTATTCCAAAACGGATACTGATGCAACATTCATGCATATGAAAGATGACCACATGCGTAATACTCAGCTAAAACCTGCCTACAATGTTCAGATTGGAGTTGAAAGCGAGTATGTTACTGGCATTGGAATTTTTCAGGATAGGAATGACATTGCTACACTAATCCCATTTCTAAAAAGTATGGAATCAAACTTAGGTAGATGTTATGAAAACGTAATTGCAGACTCTGGCTATGAGAGCGAAGAAAACTATCTGTATTTGGAAGAAAAGCATCAGAAAAGCTATATAAAACCTCAAACATACGAGATATGGAAGAAGAAAAGCTTCAAGAAAGATATCAGCAAGCGTGAAAATATGCAGTATGATGAAGAGAAAGATGAGTATACGTGCCATAATGGAAAACAATTAAAAATGTCAGGAACAACTCATAGAAAATCAGCAACAGGATATCGTTCCGAGATTAGCATATATGAATGTGAAGATTGCAGTAATTGCCCCTATAAGTCTAAGTGTACAAAAGCCCAAGGAAATCGCAAAATGCAGGTATCTAAGACATTTGTAAAAAAGAGACAAAAATCTTATGAAAACATCTTGACGGAGAAAGGCATTCTTCTAAGGGTAAATCGTTCCATCCAAGTTGAAGGAGCCTTTGGAGTTCTAAAAAGTGATTACAATTTCAGCCGTTTTTTAACACGAGGGAAAAACAGTGTTAAAACCGAATTTATCCTGCTATGTTTTGGCTATAACATAAACAAATTACACTCCAAAATTCAAAATGACCGATGTGGAAAAGAACTTCATGAAGTAAAAGCCTGCTAAAATTCCAACGAAATCTAATAGGCCTATTAAAGTGCGCTCAAATTCCACAAAATAGGGAATTAACTACAGAGTAATCAACAATTTAACAACAAAAAATATTGGAGCAAAAGAAGGGAGCACCGCTGACTACTTTTTAAGTAGTTTTGCGACACTCCCTTTATCAGTTGACATTTACCGAATAGCGCAGGATACTAACCTTATAATAAAAATAGTTTATTAAGAGAATTCAGGAGGTTTTGAGGGATGGTTCTTGAAAACGGATTAGAAAAGTGCAGCTGCAAAAAGAAATCATGTGTGCGTCACGGCAAATGTGCCGAGTGCTTAAAATACCATACGGAAAATTCAAAATACCTTCCATACTGCAAGCGTGCAAAAAAGAAAACTGAAAAACCCACACTAGGTGGGTCTTAGTAAACTTTTCTTTATAATTAGGATTTGCGTATGAACTCTGTCCTGCATTTTGGACAGGTTATCTGAATTTTGCCTTTACCCTTGGGAACACGTACCTCTTGTTTGCATTGAGGACATTTGAAATACCTGTGAGTTTTAGAATCTTTTAATCGGTTTTTTCTTTTAAAAAACCAGCCGGCAACAGGATTCCAGAACTTTAGAAACTTATTGTTTTCTGCTCTTCTGCGGTAAATGTTTTTAGAAAACATTCTGTAAAGGCACAGCAGCAGCGGAATATAAGACAGATAACCAAACCAGTTAACCGGTACAAACATACCTATTAATGAAATAAGCAGTGATAAAAACAGAAGTCCGGCGGACAAATGATCAGGCCCGTACCTTCCAATCATAAATTTTCTGAACCAATTCATATAACTTCCTCCGTATTTGTGGGTTAAATATATTTTAGTAGTACCGGGCAGGTTTTGCAATATTTATCTTAAAAGGTGGGTAATTATTAACTTGAAGGTACTGTGTGAATATGTTAAAATATTATCAAAGTATCTGAACTCAAAGTTTTAATACTAAGAGCGAAGAGATTATTTAAAATAATCGTTCTGAATGCACGAGGGTTAGTCCCAAGTGGTAAGGCGGTGCTATAAGGTGGAGTATGAAAAACCCCGTGCCTGTAAAGCATCCGGGGTTTTATTTTATTTATAAGGGAGGCAGCCAAATGGAGACAAGGATTGCTCTGATAGGAATAATAGTTGATGATTTATCGTCAGCAGAAAAGATAAACCTGATTCTGCATGAATTTGGGAAATATATAGTCGGAAGAATGGGTATTCCATACCGTGAAAAGGGTGTCTCCATTATAAGCGTGGTTGTTGATGCCCCAAATGATGTCATCAGCTCACTTTCAGGGAAATTAGGAATGTTAAGGGGAGTCAATACAAAGACCGTTTACTCGAAAATATAAATCCACTTATAACATCCTCGTAATGTCAGATTAAAAATCTGTTTTGTGGAGGAATTAATATGTATAACAGCAAATCAAAAAAAGCCGAAGACTTTATTAACGACGAGGAAATTTTAGAAACACTGGAGTATGCCCGCAGTAACAAGGAGAATATATCGCTCATAGAAGATATCCTTCAAAAGGCAGCTGAGTACAAAGGATTAAGCTACAGGGAAGCAGCAGTATTACTGGAATGTGAGCTGGATGAGGTTAAAGAAAAGGTGTCTAAGCTTGCAGAGCATATTAAAAAGAAATTCTATGGAAACAGGATAGTAATGTTTGCACCTCTCTATCTTTCAAACTACTGTGTAAATGAGTGCAGATATTGCCCCTACCACGGCTCAAACAAGCATATAGCAAGAAAGCAGTTGTCTCAGGAGGACATAGTCAGGGAAGTTATGGCCCTGCAGGATATGGGTCACAAACGACTTGCACTTGAAACGGGAGAGGATCCGGAGAACTGTCCAATAGAATATGTATTGGACAGTATAAAAACAATTTACGGAATAAAGCACAAGAATGGTGCAATCCGCCGAGTTAATGTGAATATTGCCGCTACAACCGTTGAAAATTACAAAAAGCTCAAGGATGCGGGAATAGGAACCTATATATTATTTCAGGAAACTTATCATAAGCCAACATACGAGTACCTACACCCCAAGGGGCCAAAGCACAATTATGCTTATCATACTGAAGCCATGGACAGAGCAATGGAGGGTGGAATTGATGATGTAGGCCTTGGTGTCCTTTTTGGCCTGAACCTTTACAAATATGATTTTGTAGGTTTGCTTATGCACGCAAAGCATTTGGAGGATGCAATGGGAGTTGGGCCTCACACAATCAGCGTACCACGTATAAGGCCGGCGGATGATGTGGATTTGAAGGAGTATTCAAATGCAATACCTGACTCCATATTTGAAAAAATTGTAGCAATTCTTCGTATAGCAGTACCGTACACAGGTATAATCATGTCCACAAGAGAATCGGAGAAGACCCGTGGGGAATGTCTCAAATTGGGTGTTTCTCAAATTAGCGGAGGGTCTTCAACAAGTGTAGGCGGTTACGTAGAAAAAGAATCAGAGAACTCTGCACAATTTGAAGTAAACGATACAAGAACCATGGATGAAATAGTTAACTGGCTTTTGGTACTGGGGTATATTCCAAGCTTTTGTACAGCATGCTACCGGGAAGGTAGAACAGGGGACAGGTTTATGAGACTTGTTAAAAGCGGTGCAATTGCACACGTTTGTCATCCCAATGCAATTATGACACTAAAAGAATATCTGGAAGACTACGCATCGGAAGACACAAGAGCAAAAGGTGAAAAAATGATAGAAAAAGAAGTGGAGCTGCTGCAAAACGATGATGTTAAAAGAATCGTAAAAGAGCATTTAAGTGATCTCCATGATGGTAAGAGGGATTTCAGGTTCTAGATTAGGAGGAATAAAAATGAGTCTTACAAATACACCGGGTGCAAACAGGCTGCACATTGCGCTATTCGGCAGAAGAAACAGCGGAAAATCTTCACTAATTAATGCAATAACGGGACAGGACATTGCGCTGGTATCCGAAATCGCCGGAACCACTACGGATCCCGTATACAAGGCAATGGAGCTGCATCCCATAGGCCCTGTTATGTTTATTGATACAGCGGGTTTTGACGATGTTGGTACTTTAGGAGAATTGAGAATAGAAAAAAGCCGTAAGGCCATTGAAAAAACAGATGTAGCCATCGTATTTTTCTCGGGAACAGAGCTTTCGTTGGAAAAGGAATGGACTGATGAGCTTAAAAAACGTAAAATACCGGTTATTCCTGTTATCAATAAAGCAGATATACTTGAAAATACCGATGATATAACAAAGCAGGTAGAGGACACTCTTGGACTGATGCCAATTATTATCAGTGCAAAGGAAAAAACCGGACTTGATAAAGTCAGAGAAGAACTCATAAGAGCCGTGCCGGAAGATTTTGAGGTAAGCAGCATAACAGCTCACCTTGTAAACGAAGGAGACCTGGTATTGCTGGTTATGCCTCAGGATATTCAGGCGCCAAAGGGTCGCCTGATTTTGCCCCAGGTGCAGGTAATCAGAGATTTGCTGGATTTAAAATGTATGGTTATGAGTGTTACTACCGACAAGCTTGATAATGCACTAAAGGCAATGGCAAAACCTCCAAAATTAATAATTACCGATTCTCAGGTGTTCGACAAGGTATATGCAAAAAAACCTGAAGAAAGCCTGTTGACATCATTTTCCGTGCTGTTTGCAGAATACAAAGGTGATATTTCTGCATACATTAAAGGTGCAGAAGCAATAGACGCACTAACTGAAGAATCAGCTGTTCTGATTGCAGAAGCCTGTACACACGCACCGCTCAGTGAGGATATCGGACGTGTACAGCTTCCAAGGCTTCTCAGACAAAAAGTGGGTGAAGACCTGACAGTTGACATTGTCAGTGGGGCGGACTTTCCAAAGGATTTGTCAAAATACTCACTGGTTATTCAGTGCGGCTGCTGTATGTTTAACAGAAAATATGTACTTTCTCGTATAGAGTCAGCAGGGGCCCAGAATGTAAGTATCTGCAATTACGGAATAGCAATTGCAAAGCTTAGGGGCATATTGGAAAAAGTGGCTTTATAAGGCAAGAAATATTTACCATTTTGTAACTTTTAAAAAGTACAAAAATATTGCATAATTATATTAATATGATAATATAAATAATAGATAATTTTGACTTAATATGTACAAATTTAAATCGTACTCTATAAATGGTTATAATTTCTGTTAAATTATCAAATTAAGGGAATCAAGGAGTTGTTTCGTTTGGGATTTGGACAGGACATCGGTATTGATTTGGGTACTGCCACAGTACTTGTATACATTAAAGGTAAGGGAATAGTATTAAGGGAGCCATCCGTTGTAGCTATAGATAAGAACACAAATAAATTACTTGCGGTAGGCGAAGAGGCAAGAAGAATGCTGGGAAGAACACCCGGAAACATAGTGGCTATCAGGCCTCTGCGTGAAGGTGTAATTTCCGATTATGACATAACAGAGAGAATGCTTAAATATTTCATAAATAAAGTAACCGGGAACAGAAAGTTTTTCAAACCAAGAATTATGGTTTGTGTTCCCAGCGGTGTTACAGAAGTTGAAAAGCGTGCTGTAATAGATGCATCCATGCAAGCTGGAGCAAGAAAGACATATTTGATAGAAGAGCCTATTGCAGCTGCTATTGGAGCAGGCATTGATATTGCAAAGGCATGTGGCAGCATGGTTGTTGACATGGGCGGCGGTACTACGGATATTGCTGTAATATCACTGGGCGGTACAGTAGTAAGTACTTCCATAAAGATAGCCGGAGACAAGTTTGACGAAGCTATTGTTCGTTATATGCGTAAAAAACACAACATTATGATAGGTGAAAGAACCGCCGAAGAATTGAAAATCAACATAGGTACGGTTTATCCACGAGTTCAGGAGGTTACAATGGACATCAGAGGAAGGAACCTGATTTCAGGACTTCCAAAGACAATCACCATATCCTCAACTGAGATGATGGAAGCATTGGAAGAACCTATTTCAAGTGTTGTTGAAGCCGTACATTCAGTTCTGGAACGTACGCCACCTGAGCTTGCAGCTGACATAAGTGACAGGGGTATAGTTATGACAGGCGGTGGAAGTCTTATTTACGGTCTGGATAAATTGCTTCAGGAGAAAACAGGTATAAATGTAATAATTGCAGATGATTCTATCTCTTGTGTAGCCCTTGGAACTGGTAAGGCGCTGGACAATATAGAAGCCATTGAAGCCAGTGCTCTTACAGAAAACAGGGCAAATTATAAAAGATAAAAAAGAGTGAATCGAGGGGTAAAACATTTACCCCTCTTTTTGATATTTAGGATATATTAGTATAGAAAAAATCTAAAGTAAATAATTATAGTTGCCGATATATAGAGTAATGAATTTACATAAGGAGATATCTTATGATTAGAGGTTTATATACTTCTGCGTGGAGTATGCTGGCAAATCAAAAGAAACTGGACGTTATTACAAATAATATGGCAAACGTCAATACTTCGGCATACAAGAAGGATACAGTAGTTTACCAGAGTTTTCCTGAAATTTTAACAAGGAGAATTAACGACACACAGAGTCCGACCAATCCGTCAGCCGTTGTTGGTACAATGGAGCTCAGTAGTGATGTCGGCGAAGTATATACATATTACACACAGGGCCAGATGGTGCAGACCGGAGACAGATACGACCTGGCAATTAAAGATGACAGTTCAGGTACGACAGCAAGTCCTGCTTTTTTCACTGTAGGAGTTATAAATCCGCAGGATAACACAATGCAGGAGTTCTATACAAAAAACGGTTCATTTTGTCTGGACGCTAACAATCAGCTGGTTACAGGGGATGGATATGCCGTATTAGGCAAAAAAGGACCTATAACCCTTAAACAGGGGGATTTTACAGTTGACAGTAAAGGTAACATCATGCAGAACGGGGCTGTTGTTGACACTCTTCGTATAGCTCAGTTTGCGGATTCAACTCAATTAAGAAAATTCGGAAATAATCTTGTTCAGAATAACGGAGGTGAGGTAGCTGAATTCACAGGTTCAGTTATTCAGGGTTATGATGAACAGTCAAATGTTAATGTTATAGATGAGATGGTTGATATGATAACAGTTATGAGAGCTTATGAGGCAAATCAGAAAGTTTTGCAGGCTCAGGATGGAACGTTGGAAAAAGCAGTCAATGAGGTAGGTTTGGTTAGATAATAGATTCCGATAAACATATATTTTAAATTTATTTGGAGGTTTAAAGGCTATGATGAGAGCATTATATACAGCCGGCTCAGGAATGAAGGCTCAACAGTTCAATGTAGATGTTATTTCAAATAATCTTGCAAACGTTAATACTACTGGATATAAAAAGGAAAGAGCAGAATTTAAGGATCTCCTGTACCAGACAATGGACAGGGCATATGTTCTGAATGATGCCGGAAAGCCTGTAAATCTTCAGGTAGGACATGGAACGGTAGTAAGCTCCACAGTGAGAAATTTTGAAAACGGTACCCCTGAGCAGACGAGTTCCAATCTCGATTTCGCCATAGACGGAGAAGGCTTCTTCACTATAATGGGCCCACAGGGAATTGTTCAGTATTCAAGAGATGGTTCCTTTAAGCTGAGTATTACAGAGGACGGTATGAAGAAACTTACTACATCCGATGGATACGCTGTTCTTGACAATTCGGGAGAGGAGATACTATTCGACCCTGAAGTAAATATATCGGAGCTTTCAGTTTCTCCACGTGGAGAGATGAGCTATAAAGATGCAGAAGGCGTTAGCGTTCCTATGGATCAGACTATAGGAATGGTAATTTTCCCTAATAAGTATGCATTAGAAGCAGTAGGAAACAACCTTTATTCAAGCAATTCAGCTACAGGAGAACCTGTACAGGTCAGCGAAGATGAAAATGCAAAGAGCATTATGAAACAGGGTTTTCTTGAATCCTCCAATGTTCAGGTTGTTGACGAAATGGTAAAGCTTATAGTTGCTCAGAGAGCATATGAAGTTAGCTCAAAGGCAATACAGTCATCTGACGATATGCTTCAGATAGCTAATAATTTGAGAAGATAGAAAACAGGTGAATTATAATGGATGTAGGAAGCGTTAATTCAAAAAATACATTTGATACCGCCAGAAGCACCAGCTCAAAAATTTCTGAGGACAGTTTTGAAAAACGACTCAGAGAGGCTGCTGCTAAAGGTGATGACAGCGAATTGAAAGAAGTGTGCCATGAGTTTGAAAGCCTGTTTATAAGCATGCTTTATAAACAGATGAAGTCTACCGTACCAAAGTCAGATTATCTGGAAAGCGACACGGCGTCTGACATATACAATTCAATGCTTGATGATCAGCTTTGCGAGGTTGCATCTGAAAGAGGTATTGGTTTGGGGGATATGATGTACAAGCAGTTGTCGAAAAAGTATAAACAGGAAGACTCTGCCTCAGTTACCGGAGGAGTATTTGATGAAAAAAAATAATCAGAAACTGATTATAAATATTGGATTGATTTTAGTATTGTCCTTCATGTTAATTTATGCAGGACAATTTTTATTTTCCCCAAATAATAATACTCAGGGGAAGACTAATAACACCTTGAATTCTCCGGGTACATCGTCAAAATCAGTACAGCCCTTACCTGTCCAATATAAGCATACAACAGAAATTATAAACGGGTACAAGCAGGAAATTTATACGCTGGAGTTTGATCCAAGAGATGAGAGAGTTGAATTCAAACCAGCATTGTCATTTGATAATATTTTTGGCTTTGAAAAATTATCTGATATTTGTAAAAGGAACGGGGCATATGCAGCAATTAATGGAGGGTTTTTCTATCAATTCGGTGATCCCACAGGCATGGTTGCAATAGATGGACAGATGCTTACCGCTTCAACGGGGCTAAGTCCTGTACTCGTTGTTGACAAAAAAGGTGCCAGATTTGAAACTTTTTATACTAATATCTCCCTAGAGCATAATGGTAATAAAATCAAGATAAATGAGATGAACAGAATAGGTAAAAGCAACGACGTCGTTTTATATAATGACAAATTTGGAAATACAAACAGAGCTGAAGTAAAAAATACATCAATAATAATTACAGAAAATGAAATATCGGCGATAGTAGAGGATACAAAAGAAGTTAACATAAAAAGAGGTGCCAGTGTCATCAGCTTTTATGGCGAAAAAGCTAAGCTGCCTGAAAAAATGGGTTTAAAAGCAGGAGATACAGTCAATATTAGGATAGAGCCGTATTTAGGATACAGTTACCAAGCATATGAATGTGGAAGTATGCTTGTCAAAGATGGAAAATCAGTAGTACCTGAACGTGACAGGTGGGCGGGAACTCTGAGCAACCGAGACCCTAGAACGGTTATCGGTATTAAGACAGACGGCAAAATATTAATGATGGTTTCAGATGGGCGTCAGCCGGGATACAGCGAAGGAATGACAGGTAAGGAAATGGGTGAATATCTGGTTAAGATAGGAGTAAAGGATGCTGCAATGCTGGACGGAGGAGCCTCTTCACAGATGATAGTAAATGGCAGCCTCCGGAACAGACCATCCTATGAAGGTATTGAGAGGCCGGTAGCAGGGTGTTTTATAGTAAAGATTAAATAAGCGGTTAGGGTGTAAAATTTTATATCTAAAAGGATTTTTGAATTATATAGTCGAATATATTACCTAGTCATAATTATATGTATCAAAAAGTAAATTGGAGGTTATATGCTTACAAATAAAGAAGTCAGGGAATTATTACCCCACAGATATCCGTTTCTACTGGTTGATAAGGTTATAGAACTTGAGCCGGGTAAAAAAGTAGTTGCCATAAAGAATGTTTCCATTAACGAGCCGTTTTTTCAAGGACATTTTCCGGAATACCCAATAATGCCGGGAGTATTGATAGTAGAGGCTTTGGCACAGGCTGCGGGGATAGCGGTTGCTGTTTTGGAAGAAAACAAGGGGAAATTGGGTGTGTTTGCCGGAATTGATGCTATGAAATTTAAAAATCAGGTAATGCCTGGGGATGTTCTTACCCTTGAAGCCGAGATTCTAATGAGTAAGCTTGGAGTTACCAAGGCAAAGGTTAAGGCAAGTGTAGACGGTAAAGTTGCAGCGGAAGGTGAAATCAAGTTTGCAATGACTAAGGCATAAGTAAAGTTTTACTAGAATAAATAGGGGTTGCCGCAAAACAGTTTTTCTGCTATAACACAGACTCCCGTATAAAATTATATCAATGATTGCTTCCAAGATATTTGCAAGAGTTTCTAGCGGCTCATCATAGGATATTTTACCGTCGCTCACATTCATCGTCCATGATTCATGGTTTCGCTAAAACCTACATCGTGTAGATTTTCCGGTAAAATATCCGTGTTCGCCGGTAAACGTCTGCAAATATCTTTAACCAAGCTTCCATTGATACAATTTATACTCTGAGTATAGGTTTAGAAAAATAAAAATTAGTTTTGCGACAGCCCCTTAAAAAAATTTACTTATTTGCTCTTAAATTCAAGAACATTTCTCCGCATCTTACGATATCGCCTGCTCCCATTGTGAGAATAAGATCTTCCGGTTGTGCATTTTTATCCAGATACTCAGCTATGTCCTGAAAATCACTTATATAAACTACATTGCCGCCCTTCTCACGAATCCTGTCCGCAAGCATTCTGGAATGGATATCTCCGGGGTCTTTTTCCCGGGCAGCGTAAATATCGGTTATTATTATGTTATCAGCCTCATCAAAGGATTCTGAAAACTTATCCAAAAAGGCTCTTGTTCTTGTATAGGTGTGGGGCTGAAACACACACCATATTTTATTATGCTCGCTGCTTTTAGCTGCATTTAGAGTAGCTTGAACTTCTGACGGATGATGTGCGTAATCATCAATAACCTTAATGTTGTCAACCAAGCCTTTCAATTCAAAGCGCTTATGGCTTCCGCCAAATCTCGAAAGGCCATAGGCTATGTTTTCCATATTGCAACCGCAAGTGTATGCTGCTGCAATAGCAGCAAGAGAATTGCTTACGTTGTGAGGGCCCGGAACAGATAAAGAAATATCCCCCATTTTTATACCCTCTTTAGATACTTCAAAGGAAGCACAGCCCATACTGTTGTAAGTTATATCTTTTGCAGTCCACATTGCATCAGCGTTTTTTAATCCATAAGTTATAATATTACAGTCGCTCTTGCTGACAACAGAAAGAGTATTTTCATCATCAGCACAGGCTACAATATATCCATTTCTGGGAACAAGAGCAACAAATTCTCCAAAGGTAGACTTAATATGCTCCAAGTCACGGAAGTAATCTACATGATCTACTTCGATGTTTAAAACTACTGCCATAAAAGGATGAAATTTTAGGAAACTTCCATAATATTCACATGCTTCGGTTATAAAAAATTCAGAAGCTCCGATGCGTGTATTACCGCCTATGCAATCCAGTTCGCCTCCGATATGTGCCGTAGGGTCTGTATTTGACTCCAGCATTATTGTTGTTATCATTGAGGTTGTAGTAGTTTTGCCGTGAGTACCTGCAACGGCTATACCAAAGGAATGCTTTTTCATAAGGAGTCCCAAAAGCTCGGCACGATCTATGACCGGGATACCCAACTCTTTTGAACGGATCATTTCAGGATTATCCTCTTTAACGGCAACAGTATAGACAGTCAGGTCCGGCTCAGCAATATTTTCGGCACGATGCCCTATAAATATTTCGGCTCCTTTGCCCTCAAGCTTCTGGGTTGCATTGGAAGACTTGATATCAGAACCTGATACATGGTAGCCTTTTGCCAAAAGAATTTCAGCAAGACCGCTCATGCTGGATCCGCCAATTCCTATAAAATGGACACGCCTGATTTTTTCAGAATCTAAAATGTTCGAATTATTATTCAAAGAAAACACTCCCTTGTTGTATTGCTAATAAAAATTAGTTGAAGAATTCAATATAGAGTAAGTTCTACTCAAAAAGATAATACAATATTTTCATTTAAATGTAAAAGGAATATATATATTTAATCAATTTGCAGCGGAAATATCCTTTACATATTGTATGATGCATATGGGATAAATATTAGATAAAATGATTTAATCCGAATTATGATTGTAATTTAAGTTTTATTATTCATTATATTATTGTATAATAGCTATGATGTAAACTAAAGATGTGGGGAGATTTTATGGATAAAATCCAAAGAAATGAAAGGATTTCTGTTATAATCAAAACATTGTGCGATAATCCGAACAAGATATTTACACTTGGATATTTTTCGGAAATGTTCGGTTCTGCAAAATCTACAATAAGCGAGGACCTGGAATTACTGCAAAAAACCTTTAATAAGAACTCAATGGGAAATATCTGTACTATATCAGGAGCTTCAGGCGGAGTTAAATATATTCCATTTATGAGTGAAAAGGTTGTATACAATACATTGGAAGAACTTGCAAAGGAATTATCTCACCCGGATAGAATACTCTCTGGCGGGTTTTTATATATGCTGGATATCATCTATAACCCCGAGTGGGTTAACAAAATGGCAATGATGTTTGCTACCAGATTTTCAGGTTTGGATCTGGATTGTGTAATTACAGTGGAAACAAAGGGTATACCTATTGCTTTTGCAACTGCACAATACCTTAATGTTCCGCTGGTAATAGTAAGACACTATAATGAAGCCACTGACGGAGCATCTGTAAACATTAACTATACATCCGGCTCGGCAAAGAAAATACAGACAATGGTACTTCCGATGAAATCATTAAAGAGAAATTCAAAGATACTGTTTATAGATGACTTTATGAAGGCCGGAGGGACTTCAAAGGGTATTATAGAATTGGCAAACCAGTTTGATAGTGAAGTAGTTGGAATTGGAGTTATGATAGAAACAAGTTTGCCTGATAAAAAACTTGTAGAAAATTACTATTCCTTGATGAAACTTAATACATCTGAGATGCAGGAGAACAATTCTATTGACATTAAACCAAATATTTAGTCGGTAAATAATAGGCAATGTAAAATAAACCAAAAATATGTAAAAATAATGTACAAAAAGAAGGATTTTTAGCATTTATGGCGAATATTGTATCTAAAACATAATACTTCTTGGAGGGTTCGCCAATATGGAAATCACGGATATCAGAATCAGAAAAATTGAAACTGAAGGAAAAATGAAAGCAGTAGTTTCTGTAACATTCAACAATGAGTTTGTTGTACACGACATCAAAGTAATCGAAAGTCAGAGCGGCCTGTTTATTGCAATGCCCAGTAGGAAAACACCAGACGGTGAATTCAGAGATATCGCACATCCTATAAATGCTGAGGCGAGAGAAAAACTTCAAACTGCTATTCTTGAAAGCTATAAGAACTCATAAAAAGCATTGATTCCAAGAATAAAAAAGATACTTTAATCGGGTATCTTTTTTTTAATGCTATTCTAAAACTATATAACTCCATTAGTGGAATATAATGGAAACAAAATCCAGCTAAATTTTAGTTATATTAACGGGTTGAAATTATCTGATAAAAATGAGAGAATATATCCTGTAAAATACAGTGGGGGCTTAATAATGAATAAAATTGTGGGATTAGTCATTACAGACAGTAATAGCAGCACGTTTAAATCCAAAAAACCTGTTGAAAGCCATAGCATACTCGGTCAAAGTGTACTGCAGTGGTCCGGGTCTGCATTAGCCGAAATTACAGGTGAAGCTCAATCAATACATTGTGATGATATTGATAGAGTTAAGGATTTAATCGGCAATTCGGAGAATTTTATAATCAACTGGGGAGACCAGCCGCTGATACTGGCCGATACTTTCAGACATTTACTGGAAAAACATACATCAGAGGGGAACGACACGACAGCTATTATTTCCTGTAATGGGAAAGCTTCGGTCTATGTGTTTAAAAGCAAGAACTTTCTAGACCGTTTAAATGAATTAGGTATTCAATCATTTTCAAAGTTTAACATTGCCCAGATTTTCCAATCCTTTCAAAATAAAAACAAGATATCTTCGGAAGATAAAACCCAATTTATCGTGGTAGATGACAGGGTAGCTCTTTCAACTGCTATGGGGGAAGTTAAATCCGCTATATTGAAAAAGGTTATGTTGTCGGGTGTTACGGTAATGGATCCTTCATCTACTTTTATAGATGCAGGTGCGGTTATCGGTGAGGATACTGTAATTATGCCCAACACCATAATAGAGGGAAATACGGTTGTCGGAGAGGGCTCTATAATTGGCCCTAACTCAAGAATTGTCAACTGTAGGATTGGAAATAATGTTGAAGTAGCAAATTCAGTCGCATATGACAGCTCCGTAGGAGATGATACCCATGTTGGACCGTTTGCATATCTGAGACCGGGAAGTAATGTGGGTAAGAACGTTAAAATCGGAGATTTCGTTGAAATTAAAAAATCAGTCATCGGAGACAGAACTAAAATCTCACATCTGACATATGTAGGTGATGCTGAGGTAGGTTCAAATGTTAATATAGGTTGCGGTGTTGTTTTTGTAAATTATGACGGAAAGAACAAAAACAAGACAATTGTTGGAGATAATTCATTTATAGGATGTAATGTAAATCTTGTATCGCCCGTTGTTGTAAAAAATGATGCATATATTGCCGCAGGTTCCACCATAACGGAGGAAGTACCCGAAAATTCTCTGGCAATAGCACGTCAAAGGCAGACGGTAAAGCAGGATTGGGTTACAAAGAAGGATTTAAAGCGAAAATAAACACACAATAATATAAATGTAATAAAAAGGAGAATTGAAATGAATCTGCACGGAAAGGATATTAAAATATTCACAGGTAATTCCAATAAGCCTTTAGCGGATGAAATAGCTGAAAAAATTGGAATACCCGTAGGTATTGCGAATGTTGGAAGGTTTAGTGACGGAGAAACAGCTGTTAATATCGGTGAAGTAGTAAGAGGTTCAGATGTGTTTATCATTCAATCCACTTGCCAGCCGATAAATGATAACCTTATGGAGCTTTTGGTTATGATTGATGCAGTAAAAAGAGCTTCAGCGGGCAGAATTACAGCAGTTATTCCGTACTTTGGGTACGCCAGACAGGATAGAAAGGCAAGGGCAAGAGATCCTATTTCCGCCAAACTTGTTGCAAATCTTTTAACAATAGCCGGAGCAGACAGAATACTTACTATGGATTTGCACGCTCCACAGATACAGGGATTTTTTGATATACCTGTGGATCATCTTTTGGGTCTTCCTATTATTGCTGAATATTTCAAGGAAAAATTTGACAGTATGGAGGATGTTGTAGTCGTTTCTCCTGACGTAGGCAGTGTTACAAGGTCCAGAAAAGTTGCTGAAAGACTGGATTGTCCGCTGGCTATAATCGATAAGAGACGTCCTAAGGCAAATGTTTCAGAAGTAATGAATATAATAGGTGACATAAGAAATAAAAAAGTAATCCTTGTTGATGATATGATTGATACCGGAGGAACTATTGTCAACGGGGCGAATGCTCTGATAGAGGCTGGGGCAAAGGAAGTATACGCAAGCTGCACACATGGTGTACTTTCAGGTCCTGCGATCCAAAGGATTAGTGAATCGGCAATAAAAGAGTTGGTTACATTAAATACTATAACACTAAGCGAAGAAAAGAAAATTGACAAGATTAAGTCCTTGTCTGTAGCAGGAGTATTTGCTGAAGCTATTGAGAGAATATATGGAGATATATCAATTAGTACATTGTTTACTCAGATATAGCACATATATTTAGAATTTGATTTTCCGGGGCGGTTCTTTTTAGGAACCGCCCTTTTAGGCATGAATATATTATATGCAAATGACAGGAGGCAGCACAGATGGGAGATGTATATCTTCTTGTGGGGCTTGGCAACCCCGGCACAAAATTTGAAAATACAAGGCATAACGTTGGCTTTGATACTATAGATTATATTTCAGCCAAGTACAACATAAAACTCTCCAAAATCGGTTTTAAGGCGGTATACGGAGAAGGTGAGATAGAGGGAGTCAGAACCATTCTTGTAAAGCCTCAGACTTTTATGAACCTTAGTGGGGAAAGTGTCAGGGAAATAGTTGACTGGTACAAGCTGCCTATTGAAAGATTAACGGTAATATATGATGATATTGATCTTGAACCGGGCAAAATAAGAGTAAGACCCAAAGGCAGTTCCGGAACCCACAACGGCATGAAGTCTATAATTTACCAACTGCAGGATGACAGATTTCCCAGAGTGAGAATCGGTATCGGCAGAGCACCGGAAAAATGGGATTTGGCTGATTATGTCCTTAGCAAATTTTCTAAAGAGGATAGGCAGGTAATTGACCAGAGCGTTGAAAAAGCTGCACAGGCGGCGATAATGATAGCACAAAGCGGGCCGGAAAAGGCAATGAACAACTTTAATAAATAATTACAGCCGGAGGTTGCAGAAATGAACTTTTTTACAGATCCTCTCTTGAAAATAGATGAATATAATACCCTTTTAACGAATGTGCGTGAGGGGAAAGGGCTTGTATCGGTTATCGGGCCGTCGGATTCACAAAAGGTGCATCTGATATATTCCCTATGTACTCATTTACAGAGAAGAGGACTGTACGTAACATACAATGAAATGCAGGCCAGAAGGGCTTATGAGGATTTTGCCTTTTTTCTGGGGGACGATGTTCTGTATTACCCTCCCAAAGAGACTATGCTATATAATATAGAAGCCAGAAGCAATGATATTATATATCAGAGAACAAAAACCCTGCTGAGGTGCTTAGAGGGAAACTACAAGTTGATTGTAATGTCAGCTGAAGCACTTATACAGATGATTTCACCTGTTGAACTCTTTAGAGGGGGAGTTATTGATTTCTCAGTAGGTTTACAAATAGAACTCGATGAACTGATCTCAAAGCTTGTTTTGTATGGATATGAAAGAGTTGAAACTGTTGAGGGCAAAGCCCAGTTTGCTGTCCGTGGAGGGATTATAGATATTTTTGCGGTAAACAGCGAACACCCGGTGCGTATTGAACTATTTGATACCGATGTTGATTCTATCAGGTACTTTGACGAAACAACTCAGCGGTCTACAAACTCAATTGATGAGTGTAGAATTGCCCCTGCAAGAGATGTAGTTTACAAGGAAATTTCAAAGGAAGCAATAATTTCAAAGATAAAAAGAGACTTGGCAGACTACGTTAAAAAGCTGAAGCAGAAGGACAACAGTGAAGGTATTAAAAATATATCAAAGCGTGTTGAGGAAGATATTGATAATCTGATTGAGCACCACTATTTTCCCGGCATTGACAGATACCTCCCATATATTCTGGAAACTCCTGCTTCCGTAATTGACTACATTGAGAGTGAATCAATAATTGTACTGGATGAAACCCTGAGAATAACCCAGAGAATTGAGAATGTCCAGCTTGAACATGAAGAGCTTGCAAAGAGTCTTCTGGAGAAAGGCGGTATTTTGCCTAAAGGAGCAGAATGGGCTTTTTCCACAGACTCTATAGTAGACCGTATATTGAATTTGAGGACGGTAACATTGTCCGCCATTTCATCCAACAACTCACTTATCAGGCCGTATAATCAGATATCAATACCTTGTAAATCAGGGAACTCTTACCAAAACCATATAGATTTACTTGTTGACGACATAGGACAGCTCAGGAAAAAAGAATATAAAATTATAGTTCTTTCAGGCCCCAGCGGTAGAGGACACAGATTGGTTGAAACCCTTGCAACAAATGAGATTTCGTCCAGTTACAAAGATAATCCCGGGTATAAGATACAGAACGGAGAGGTTGTTGTAACTCACGGTAGCTTACAGAAAGGCTTTGAATACCCTACAGCGGCCTTTGTTGTAATAAGTGATATTGAGGTATTTGGACAGGATAAACGAATAAAAAAGGCAAAGGCAAAGAGAGCAGGCAACAAAATAAAGGCATTTTCTGACCTCAACGTTGGTGACTTCGTTGTACATCAGGCTCACGGTATAGGCCAGTATATCGGTATTGAAAAGCTCAGCGTAGGTGAAGTTAAAAGGGATTATCTTAAAATCCGGTATCAGGAAGGAGACTTCCTTTATATTCCCACTAACCAGCTGGATTTGCTCCAAAAATATATTGGATCTGAAGGTAAGACGCCCAGGGTCAATAGGCTTGGTGGAACTGAGTGGGCCAAAACAAAAAGCCGTGTAAAGGAATCTCTGCAGCAGCTTGCAGCAGAACTGATAAAGCTTTATGCACAAAGGCAGTCTGCCAAAGGTCATGCCTTCTGTGAAGACACAGTGTGGCAAAGACAGTTTGAAGAGCTGTTCCCATACCAAGAAACCGACGACCAGCTTAAGTGTATTGATGAAATAAAAAGGGATATGGAGTCCGAAAGGCTGATGGACAGACTCCTTTGCGGAGATGTAGGCTATGGCAAAACGGAAGTCGCAATAAGGGCTGTATTTAAGTCTGTTATGGATGGAAAGCAGGTAGCATACCTTGCGCCTACTACTATTCTAGCCCAGCAGCTGTATGAAAACTTTAAGAAGAGGATGAGCGACTTCCCGGTAACGGTGGACGTCATGAGCAGATTCAGGACTCCCACAGAACAGAAGAAAATTGTAAAATCCGTTAAGGCAGGAAATACAGATATACTTATTGGCACACACAGGCTTCTGCAAAAGGATATTGAATTTAAGGATCTTGGGCTTCTGGTAGTTGATGAGGAACAACGCTTCGGAGTAACCCATAAAGAAAAGCTTAAAACACTAAAACCGAATGTTGACGTACTAACATTGACAGCTACGCCAATTCCCAGAACACTTCACATGTCGTTGGTTGGAATAAGGGATATAAGTGTTCTGGAGGATCCGCCGGAAGAAAGATACCCGGTGCAGACCTATGTTATGGAATATAATATGGAGCTTATCCGTGATGGTATAATCCGTGAAATGGCAAGAAACGGTCAGGTTTTCTACATGTATAACCGGGTAAGGGGTATTGACATAAAAGCACAGGAAATCAGGACAATGATACCTGAAGCCAGAGTTGCGGTTGCCCACGGACAAATGAATGAAAAAGAACTTGAAGATGTAATGTACGGCTTTATAAACGGGGAATATGACGTACTTGTATGTACTACTATTATAGAGTCGGGGCTTGATATGCCAAATGTTAATACTATTATTGTAGAAGATGCCGACAGAATGGGCTTGTCCCAGCTTTATCAGATAAGAGGAAGGGTTGGAAGATCCAACAGGCTTGCATACGCCTATATCACATATAAAAAGGATAAGGTTCTGTCGGAGGTAGCGGAGAAAAGACTCCAGGCTATAAAAGAATTTACTGAATTTGGTTCAGGCTTTAGAATAGCCATGCGGGATCTTGAAATAAGAGGAGCGGGAAACTTGCTAGGGCCGGAGCAACATGGTCATCTGGAAACAGTTGGCTACGAAATGTACTGCAAGCTGCTGGATGAAGCGGTTCAGGAGCTGAGTGGCAAGGAAGTACGCACTACTGACGAGGAAATGGCAGTTGACTTGAATGTTAATGCATATATTGATGATGAATATATAAGCTCAGAAGAACAAAAAATTGATATGTATAAGAAAATTGCCGCAATACAGAATGAAAATGATGTAATTGATTTACGAGATGAGTTAATAGACAGGTACGGAGATATACCGGAAGAAGTTGAAAATCTAATGGACATTGCTTATATCAAGGCACTTGCTGTGGAGTGCGGCTTTATTGGCATTTCACAGAAGGACGATATAATATTGTTTGCACTGCGTAAATCCGCTTCAACAGTGTCGCAATATCTGGGAGTGCTTATGGATAAATACCCTAGAAGGATTATGCTTAATGCCAGCAGCAACCCGTATTTGTCATTTAAATTAATAAATTCATCCAGCAGAGAAAATTTGGCAAATATTAAGATTTTGTTACAATACATTATTAAATTGCAGTCTAATGTATAATTGAATATAATTATAATCGAAAGTAATTTGTAAAATTCAGGTTACAAATTAGGTTTTGAATAAAAAAATGGGGAGAGATTACCTTTGGAAAACGAAAACGCTAAAGTGAAAAAGACATCAAAAGGGCTAATTATAGGAATTATTGCGGCTATACTGGTAGTTGCGGTAATAGCTGTAGTCGTTATTTTTAGTATGTCTTCAGGAGATGTTGGAAAAGTAGGGGATTTAAGTATTACGAAACAGGAATATCTGGTGTTGTCAAAGTTCAATATGAGTTCATTCCTTCAGAACGCACAAACTCAAGACCCTACAAAGTTTGATTGGAATCAGAAATACCAAGGAAGTACAGCAAAAGAACAGATCAAGAAAGCTACACTCGACAGTATCCAGGAAATCAAAATTCAGCTAATCAAGGCAAAAGAAGCCGGTATCAAGCTTGAAAAAGCAGACTTGGATAATATTGAATCAGCTATCGATCAAAGAATTCAGAATGCCGGCGGAAGCAGAGCAGAAGCCGAAAAGCAGTTAAAAAATGATTATGGTGTATCTCTGGCTGACTACAAAGAAGTTTATAAAGAGCTTGTTTTGTCACAGAAATACATTGAAAGCGAAAGAAACAAAGTTAAAATAACTGACGATGAAATTAAGAAGCAATATGATGAGCATAAAGCTGACTACGATAAAGTAACTGTAACACATATACTCGTTGCTACACAGGATTTGCAAACAGGTGCAGCCTTCACTGAGGGTAAGAAAAAAGAGGCTAAGGAAAAGGCAGACAACCTTCTGAAACAAGCACAGGAAGGTGCTGACATGCAGGCACTTGCTGAGAAGAACTCCGATGATAAGGGTCAAGACGGAACTGTAAATAACAAAGGTGTTTATACTTTCGGTAAGGGTGAAATGGTGTCACAGTTCGAAGATTGGGCATTTGCAAACCACAAAGCAGGAGATACCGGTGTTGTTGAAACTTCATACGGATATCATGTTATGAAGTTTGAAAAAAGAGAAGAAACAAAGTTTGATGATGTTAAAGACAAAATAAAGTCAACAATCCTGAATACCAGATTTAACGAAGAATTCTTAACAAAAAAATTAGACAGCTGGAAGAAAGAATTCCCGCTTAAAAAAGATGAAGATGCTTTAGCAAAAATTGACAAAACCCTGTACAAATAAATATACTAATATACACTACTTTTTATAAAAAAATATAAGGGACTGAATGCACAACGAATAAATGTGCACTCAGTCCCTTTTTACAACTCTGAAATATATCTAGAAAATGGTTGGTATCTAATTGTACTACCAATTATGTATAAAAAATCATCAACAAAACAATAATAAGACTAAAATAACCTATTAAGGAGGTAATATACTTTGAAAGCAACTGGGATAGTTAGACGTATAGACGATTTAGGAAGAGTTGTAATACCAAAAGAAATAAGAAGAACCTTGAGAATTAGAGAGGGCGATCCTCTGGAAATATTTACAGATAAGGAAGGGGAGGTTATTTTAAAGAAATATTCTCCGATTGGAGAACTCAGCGATTTTGCAACACAGTACGCAGAGTCACTGCACAAGACTAGCGGGCACATTACCTGTATTACTGACAGAGACACAGTAATTGCTGTATCAGGTGCATCAAAAAAAGAATTTCTTGAAAAGCAACTTAGCTCTGATGTTGAGAAAACTATAGAGGAGAAAACAACACTACTTATAAAATCTCCTGAAGAAAAGTCAATTTCAATTTTGGCAGAAGAAAATGGTGAAAGAAAATATACCTCCCAGGTTGTTTCGCCAATCATTTCAGAAGGTGATCCTATAGGAGCAGTAATAATGCTTTCTACGGATGCAAATGTAAGAATGGGAGAAGTTGAAGCAAAACTCGCACAATCAGCAGCAGGATTTTTAGGAAAACAAATGGAACAATAGTGTATAGGTAAATAGGTTATTTTTAGGTTTAAATATAATCGGTTGGTTTTATTTAGGGGGGATTATAAATCCTCCCTTTTATATTAACAGTTGACAGGTAGTATTGTAAAATATATAATTTCTTTGTAAGTAAATTTTCTAAAAAATTTCTTTTTTATCAAAAGTTTCTTAATTTTTTAAAATTCAAATTAAAGTAACAATTCTTAGATTTTTTCGTTTCGTTAATATTTCATTAACAGCTTTGAACATGTCAACCTTATTTTCACAAGTCCGGCATTACATATCTATAGCAGCGTGAGAAATGGTTGCTGTAATAAAAATTAGTTCCTATATAAATGGAACAAAGGAGGATTTTTTTATGAATAATGTCAGTCTTGTAGGTAGGTTAACAAAAGATGTTGATCTGAGGTACACAACCAAAAAAATGAGAGCGGTGGGATCATTTACATTGGCCGTAGATAGAGACCCCAGAAAGGTAACAAATGATAAAACGGCAGATTTTATACCGGTTGTTACATGGGGAAAAACCGCAGAGTTTGCAAGCAAATACTTTTCAAAGGGCCATCGTATAGCCCTTCAGGGAAGCATACATACCAGAGTTTGGGAGGATGAAGAAAAAAACAGGCACTATGTTACGGAAGTTGTTGCAGACAGGGTGTTTTTTGCCGACGCTAAGCAAAGAGAGTTCGATGAACCGGAAATAGAAGATTTGGAAGAAGGGGCTCTTTGATAATAATTGAACATATATTAGTTTTCATTTGCACCTGTAATGGTTATAATGCTGAAAATGTAGTATAATAACAAGAAAAGGAAAATACACAAACGCTGCGTACAGGCAATTGGAGAATTAATATGAATGAAGGTAAACTGGATAGATTAATAGATATTATGAAGACTCTGCGGAGCGAGAACGGTTGTCCGTGGGATCGTGAGCAGACCTATGAAAGTTTAAAGAGGTATTTTATTGAGGAAACTTATGAGTACCTTGAAGCAGTTGATTTAAACGATAAAAAGAAGATGGTTGAAGAACTTGGAGACGTACTTTTACAAGTTGTCTTTCATGGAGTTATAGCTGCAGAGAACGAAGATTTTACCATGGAGGATGTAATCAACGGAATTTGTGACAAGCTTATTCACCGTCACCCTCACGTATTTGGAAATGTAAAGGCCGATACCTCCGACGAGGTTCTTGAGAACTGGGAGGAAATAAAGAAAAAGGAAAAGGGGCTGGTAAACCAAGCCTCAGTACTTCAGGATGTTCCTAAAAATCTGCCTGCACTTATGCGGAGCTATAAGGTTCAGCAAAAGGCGGCGCAAGTGGGATTTGACTGGGATAACACATCAGATGTTTTTGCTAAAATTAGAGAAGAAATAGACGAATTGGAACAGGAAGTAAAAATTTCGAATAAAGCCGGAATTGAAGAAGAAATGGGCGATGTGTTTTTTTCAGTAGTTAATTTATCTCGTTTTTGCAAAGTTCATCCCGAATTATCACTAACCCAATCTACCAATAAATTTATAAAAAGATTCGAGTATATAGAGAAGAAATCAGCGGAACTTGGAAAAGATTTAAATGATATGACTCTTTCTGAGATGGATGAATTGTGGAATGAGGCCAAAATGAATAAATGTGAGGAAAATGGATAAAATCATAGTGTAGTAACCAAATGGGAGGAATTACTAATGAATAAATCGGAATTGGTAGACAAAATGGCAGAGAAGTCAGGCCTTTCAAAAAAAGACTCAGATAAAGCTTTAAATGCAATGCTGGAAAGCGTAGAAGAAGCGTTAACCAGTGGAGACAAGGTTCAGCTTATTGGCTTTGGATCATTCGAAGTAAAACAGAGAGCAGCCAGAAAAGGCAGAAACCCACAAACAATGGAAGAAATAAATATTCCGGAGAGTAAAGCTCCTGTATTTAAGGCTGGCAAGGACTTAAAGGAAATGATTAACAAATAGTACCCAGCAAGTTTCAGCAAGGGGAGCAAAATGTCACGCTTCCCCCGTTGAACTTGTATTTCCTTTTATGAATTACCGGACAATTGATTTTGGTATAGCTGCCAATACGGATACATATCAGAAATGTGGAGGGTCAAAATGAGAATAGACAAATATTTAAAAGTCAGCAGACTAATAAAAAGGCGGACAGTTGCCAATGAGGTTTGTGAGCAAGGGCGTGTTAAGATAAATGATAGAGTAGCCAAGCCCGGTTCAGAAGTAAAAGTCGGGGATATAGTTGAAATTCAATTTGGAAATAACATAACTAAAATAGAAATAACACGCATAACCGAACATGTTGCAAAAGATGATGCAAAGGAAATGTACATGTTAAAATAAACATTAAAATATAAAGGGTTTAATCAACTGTAAGAGGTGGATTAAATCCTTTTTTAATGTTCTTTTTCATGTTGTACAGGCATATATAATTAATGGGATTTATGCAAGATACAATAGGGAGGCTGGATTTATGGAAGAGAAAAAAACTATAAAACCTATGAATCAAATTATAACTCTTGATAACAGGGAGAAGTTATGTGTAACCGGGGTGGTTGACGTAGAGAGCTTTAATGAAGAAAGTATTATAGCTGTAACTGATTTAGGTGTTCTTATTATCAGGGGTACAGAACTGCATATTAACAAGCTGAACCTTGATTCTAATGAGCTTGTTGTGGATGGAGATATTTTCTCACTTGAATACAGTGATGGGGAAACCGGCAAGTCTAAGTCCTTTTTCGGTAAAATGTTTAAATAAAATATAAAGGCTTGTGGTAGCTAATGAGTTTAATTGTTGAACAGGTATACATATTTTTTTATGCTGTTTTGGCAGGTGGAATTTTAGCTTTTTTATATGATATTCTTAGAATAAAAAGAAGAGCAATTAAGACAAACGTTATAATACTAAGCTTAGAGGACATAATTTACTGGCTGCTGTCCGCAATTATAGTGTTTTTAACCGTATATAACAGTAATGATGGACAGATGAGAGGTTTTATATTTCTCGGAAATATACTTGGAGTCACTTTATATTTGTCTCTTTTTAGCAGGATTGTAATTGCCTCTTCAATGATGGTTATTAATTTTATAAAAAAAGTATTACTTTTTATATGGAAGGTGGTAACTTATCCTTTCAGATTACTTTTTAAAATTTTATCAGTACCGTTAAGGTTTGTCGGACGATGTTTTGGGAAATTGGGCAGACTATTATTCCGGATTTTGGGAAAAGCGGCTCATAAGGCAAAAGGGGCAGCAAGTAATAGAATTAAAAAGGTGAAGGTTTGGGGCAGATTTATAAGAAAAGTTCGAAAAAAGACTTAATGTTGAAGGAGTTTTAGCCGACATATAGAATATAACAAATAAACATATCAAAGATTATATCTTACGAGGAAAGACAATGAAAAAACGAAAGAAATTCACTGTATGGACATTCATATTAATTGCTGCTTTTTGCTACTTTGCATATACCGTATACCATCAACAGTCGTTGTTGGAGGTAGGTAATTCAAAGTTATCTGCTTTAAAAGCAAATATTCATTCTGAGGAAGTAAAAAAGCAGCAGCTGGAGAAACAAAAGTCTCTGATAAATACAGAGGAGTTTGCTGAAAAGATTGCAAGAGATAAGCTTGGGTATGTTAAAGACGGTGAGAAAATTTACATAGACACCAATAAGTAACTATTGCTTGACGGATTATATTATATGATATATAATCGAATTGCTTTTAAGCAATGTACAATATTCTGTACATTATGATTGCTTATCTATGGCTGTTGTTGAGGAGGATTTCTTATTTTATGCCACTAGAAGTAGGTAAGATAGTTGAGGGTAAAGTGACTGGTATTACAGCATTTGGGGCATTTGTCCAACTACCCGAAGGAAAAACAGGACTTGTTCACATTTCTGAAGTAGCTCAAGAATACGTTAAAGATGTCAGTGCTCATCTTAAAGAAAATCAGATGGTAAAAGTAAAGGTTTTATCTATTGATACAAATGGTAAGGTAAGCCTGTCAATTAAAAAAGCTATGGAAGAAAATCCCACTATAGTTAAATCCAGGCCGCCGGTAGAGGTTGACTGGAACACAGGGAAAAACAATTCATCTAACGCTTCCTTTGAAGACCGCTTGGCAAAATTCATGAAGGACAGCGATGAAAAATTACATGACCTGAAAAAAAGTGTTGAATCCAAACGCGGCAGCAGTGGATATAGAAAGTCTGCACAATACTAAACTGTATGACTTATTAAAAATTTGGACAAATAGGTGTTGACACCTGACATGATATAGTATTATAATAAGCTAGTCGCCGGTTGATTTTGATATGCCGAAGTGGCGGAACTGGCAGACGCACAGGACTTAAAATCCTGCGGGACTAACCTCCCGTACCGGTTCGATTCCGGTCTTCGGCACCAAATAAAGGATTGAGATATAATCTCAATCCTTTATTTATTTTTATTCTGAAAAAAGCAAAGCATTTATATAATACTTGTTATGTAAACAATTTTAAAATGTACTTTCTACATTTTATTTTTTAAATAATTTGCATAGTTAAATAATTCTTTTTTGGCTTCCTCATTTAGAGAAGCATACACTTCTGTAATCTCGTTTGTACTTAACTCAGGTTGCTTTGTATCGGTTAGTCCTCCAAGCCAATCGAGGCTTACGTTGAACTTTTCGGAAATTAATATAGCCAAATTCATAGGGACATCTCTAGTCTCTTTTTCATTTTCTCCTTCATATCTATAAACGGAACTTCTATGAATACCAAGTATTTTTGCAAATTCATCAACTGAAAAACCCAGAGATGTTCTTAACTCTTTTATTCTTTCATTGATAGATGCCATTTTAAACCCTCCTGCGTAAGTCGTAACAATTATATTATACAACTTTTGTTCCCAAATGCAAATTTTATTTTCCATTTGGAGACTTTTTATTGACATTGGTAAGTCCGGGTGATATTATTTTATTGTTCCCAATAAGAGACAAGATTATATTAAGTACGTTTAATTATAGATTTGTTTTAAACAAGTTGTTCCCGAATGGGAATAACACGGCGCTAGATTATATAAAAAGGAGAGTAATATGATAAAAGAAGAGTTAAGTCAGATAATTAAGCTAAAGAAAGAAATAAAGCAGCTAAATGAAAAACTTCAGGAGTTAAGCTATGGAGACAACGAAACGATTGTAACTGATAAGGTAAGAGGAAGTATGGCACAATTCCCATATTTGCCAAAATCATTTACAATTACAGGCCGTGAGGAAATGTCTGAGGAATGTATTAAAGAGAGGAATGAGATTGGAGTACGAATTAGAATCAAAACACAAAGCCTTATGGGAAAAATTAACAAGACCTATGAATTCATAGAAAGTATTGAGGACAGCACTGTAAGACAGATAATGGTTTACCGCTACATAGACGGATTGACCTGGGAGCAGACCGGAGAATGTATGAGCTACTCATGGGAGACCGTAAGAAAAAAACATGATAAATTTCTAAAAACAATACCAACCAATACCAGTATATATGATGTAAAATAGTATTTGTAGAAAGAGACAACTAAATATTTCAAAAGGAACTTGAAGTTGAATGGGGGGCGGATAATATTCCGGCTCCTTTTTTGTTCCCATTAAATGAAAAGATGTGAGGAGGTATTTGTATGTTAATTAAAATTCAAACAGCAGGGAGGGATTATTATTCTTATTGAGGTAATTGATGCAATTGCAACTAAACTAACCCAAGATTTTGGAAGTTCTATTGCAGTATATAAAGAAGAGGCAGAGCAGGGGCTGACATCACCTTGCTTTTTTATTTCTCTTAATAATTTCACTCAGAAGCAGATAACAGGAAAGAGGTACTACAGAGAGCAACGATTTACTATTAAGTATTGTCCCGCAACCGCAAACAAGAATACAGAAATTTGTCAGGTTGCGGATCGCCTCTATGATACTCTGGAATCCATTTTAATGGAAGCAGATTTGTTCAGAGGTTCCAAAATGAGCTGCGAGGTTGTCGAGGGTGTACTGCTTTTTTACGTAAATTACAATTTCTATGTTTATAAGGAAACACCGTCAGAGGAACCTATGGGAAATATAGCTGTGGAAGGCGGCCTTAAACAGGAGTAACAAATCAGCAATATTAGAAATACCAATCTTTTCGAAGGAGCAGATTTATAAAATGTATTCTTTGATGAGGTTGATAATTTAATAAACAAAATTTTTGAAAGGAAAGGTGAATTTCATGGCACTTGGAGGAGGCACTTTTTTAAAACAAAACAAGGCTTTACCCGGAAGCTACATTAATTTTGTAAGTACATCAAGGGCAACCGCAACACTTAGCGAAAGGGGGTATGCTGCAATGCCACTGGTTCTTGACTGGGGCGTTGACGGAGAGGTTTTCAAGGTTGAAGCAGACAGCTTCCAGAAGAATTCTCTGAAGCTTTTCGGCTATGACTTAAAGGATGAGAAATTAAAAGGACTCAGAGATTTGTTCAGACATATAAGAGCCGGATATTTTTATAAGCTCAATAAAGGACAAAAGGCGGCATGTAAATATGCTACTGCAAAATATGCGGGAACCAGAGGAAATGATCTCAAAATTGTTATTGCACAGCATGGCAACGATGCAAACAGATTTGATGTACAGACATTCCTGGGAGCAACCAGAGTAGATTCCCAAACGGTTTCAAGCATGGCTGAAATGGTTCCCAATGATTTTGTTGATTTTATTGTTGGTGAAATTGCATTAACAAGCGGAATACAACTGATTGGCGGAACCAACGGCGAAAATATTACCGTAGAGGACTACCAAACGTTTCTTGACAAGATTGAGTCCTATTCCTTTAATACTCTTGGATGTCTGGAAACATCGCCTGAGGTAACAGACTTGTTTGTTGAGTTCACAAAAAGAATGAGGGATGAGTCGGGAGTTAAGTTCCAGACTGTCCTTTACAGAACACCGGCAGATTATGAAGGTGTTATCAATGTTCAAAATGATGTTGCAGTAGAGATAACTCCGTCAGTATTAGTTTACTGGGTAACGGGTATGTCAGCAGGCTGCCCTGTAAATAAGAGCAATACAAACAAGGTATATGACGGAGAGTTTACAGTTAATGCTGATTTCAGACAAAGTGAACTTGAAGCTGCCGTTTCAGAAGGTAAATTTATTCTTCACAGGGTTGGAGATGACATCCGTATACTTGAGGATATCAACAGTTATGTATCTTACACTGATGACAAGAACAGCGATTTCGGAAGAAATCAGACAATCAGGGTTCTTGATCAGATTGCAAACGATATTGCCGTTCTGTTTAACACTAAATACAACGGTAATGTTCCAAATGACGCAGCCGGAAGAATTTCCTTCTGGAATGATGTTGTAAAGCATCATCAGGAGCTTCAAAGCATAAGAGCCATTGAAAACTTTAAGCCTGAAGATGTTGTTATTTCAAAGGGAGACAGCAAAAGGGCAATTGTAATTCAGGATGCTGTTACCATTATGAATTCTATGGAACAGCTTTATATGACCACAGTTGTACAATAATAAAAAAAGGAGCGGATGAATATGCAGACAATGAATGGAAAGGATGCGTTAAGTGCATCCTTGGCGGAATGTTACGTTACTATTGAGGATAAAAGATATAATTTTATGCAGGCTATAAATCTTGAAGCAAAGGTTGAAAAAACCAAGAGTGAAGTACCTATTCTGGGCAGAACGGGAAAAGGTAACAAGGCTACGGGCTGGAAGGGAACCGGCTCTGCCACCTTCCATTACAATACCTCTATTTTCAGAGATTTGCTGGCAAGATACAAGGACACAGGCGAGGATATATATTTTGATATTCAGGTAACAAATGAAGATTCAAGTTCCAGCGCAGGAAGGCAGACAGTTATTTTAAAGGGCTGCAATGTTGATGGCGGAATACTTACAAAGTTTGATGCTGATGCAGAATATCTGGATGAAGACATGGACTTTACTTTTGAAGATTTTGAAATACACGAAAAATTCTCCGTACTTCCCGGAATGGAATGTTAAATAAGGAAAGGGTGTTACTAATATGAGTGGATTAAGTTCTTTTTTAAGGCAAAATGTGTTAGACAATGAGAATGTAAAATATGTTGCATCAAAGAGGTTTGTAGATGAAAACGGGGCGCCTGTGGAGTGGGAAATCTGCTCTATTACTTCGGAGGAGGATGAAGCCATAAGAAAGGCATGTACTCGCAAGGTGCAGATTCCGGGCAAGAAAAACCAGTATACTCCCGAAACCGACTACAATGCTTACCTTGGAAAGCTTGCTGCGAGATGTACTGTTTACCCTGATTTACATAATGCGGAGCTGCAGAACAGCTATGGCTGCATGGGTGAGGATACTCTTCTTAAAACCATGCTAAAGCCGGGAGAATATGCCGATTATCTGGCTAAAATCCAAGAGGTTAACGGCTTTGACGTTACTATGGAAGATATGGTAGACGAAGCAAAAAACTAATTAACGAAGGCGACAGCGATGCTAATATTGCATACTATTGCCTTCACAAATTTCATATAACACCCGGTGAGTTTTTGAAGCTTCCAAGAGAAGAAAGGGCCTTTATAACTGCGGCTATTCAGATTAAGATTGAAAACGATAAAAAGGAAATGAACAAAAACAAGCCAAAAAAGAGGTAAAAATAAAAGGGGTTGTCGCAAAATTAATTTTTATCTTGTTTAACCTGTACTCAAAGTATAAATTGTATCAATGGAAGCAATCATTGATATAATTTTATACGGGAGTACATGTGTTAAAACAAAAAACTTTCGGTTTTGTAACAACCCCTTTTTCATAAAGGTAGGTGATATAAATGGCTACAGTAGCAAATTCACTACAGTTGATGGGTGGGACTACAACCGCATTGAGTACGGTTGTAAAGCCTGTGATAGAAATCATAGATAAAACTGAGGAGCTTCAGAATCAGTTAAAAAAACCCTTTAATATGAGTGGATTCAGGGAAATTGCAAATGTGGCGAAGCTAATTGCAAGGGAATTTTATGCAGTTCAGGATCAAGTTAAGGAGTCTATCGACTCAATTGGTGAATCCATTGAAAAATTAGAAAAGAAGTCACAGGGAACAAAAAAGCTTTCATTTACTGAAATGGTGGGAAAGGTTAAAGACTTTTCATCTAACATAAAGTCAGGTATGGCATTGGTTGATAAATACTCAAATCAGAATGCCAGCCTTTCAATGATGACTGATAAACGTCAAAGCACAGGAGAATTACAGCATAGAGTTTATTCTGCTGCCAATAATTCAAGGAGTGGTTATGACAGTACAGCTGCAACTGTAACAAAGCTTGGGCTTTCAGCTAAAGGTAAGTTTAAAGATAATAATGAAATCCTTGGCTTTACCGAACTGATGAACAAGTCTTTTGCGGGGGCTGAGTCAGGTGAGGCTACAAAGGGCATTGATAAAATAACTGATGCAATGGTTTCCGGAAATCTGAAGGGAGAGGACATGGCATCTGTGTTCCAAAGCGCACCTGCACTGGGGCAGGCAGTTTCAAAATACACGGGACAATCTCAGCAGCAGCTTATTGACGGAAAAGGTGTTTCGGCAGAAGTTTTGAAAAACTCTGTATTAAGCGCTTCTGACCAAATTAATGCAAAGTTTGCCACAATGCCGGTAACCTTTCAACAAATAGGTTCAACTATTAAAAATACGTTGTTTGAAGCATTTATTCCCGTATTGCAGGCAATAGCAAACGCTGCTACGTGGGTTTATAATAACTGGGCAACAATCGCACCTATTTTCTGGGGGATTGCTGCGGCAGCAGGTGCTTATGCAATAGGGCTTGGTATTTCGACTATAGCTACAACTATGCAGAAAATAGCACAAGATGGGTTGAATACATCCTTGTTCACTTCTCCACTGTTTTGGATTGCATTGGTTATAGGAGTAATAATAGGTCTTATTTATAAATGGATTCAGTCAGTAGGCGGAATTCATGTTGCTTGGATGATTGTGGTCAATGCTATGCTCATTTTGTGGGATGTTCTAAAAATTTCATTTTTTACAGGTGTGTACTGGGTTATTGATCTCTGGAATTTAATGATGTTGGGGATGAAGTCGGCAGGGGTTGCAATTCAGAATTTCATGGGAGATATGAAGGTGGGTGTACTCACCATTTTACAGAACATGGTAAACGGCGCAGTTGATATTATCAATAAGTTTATTGGATTGCTGAATAATCTTCCGGGAGTGTCCATAAAAGCTGTAGGTCATGTTAATTTCGGAACACAGACAAAAATCCAGAACGAAGCCGAAAAGACAGCCAGAGAGGCAGACCTTGAGCAGTACAAACAGAACGTAGTTTCAATAAAACAGCAACATGACGTTGATATACTTAAACGTCAAGTCGAGGCGGGTGCAGATTTACAAAAAAGACAAGACAACATTGAGAATGTAAAGGCTCAGGCTGCTAAAAAGGACAAATCAGCTTCAAATTTCAATGTACCCGGATATAACTCATTGAAAAATCCTGCTTCCGCTAAAGTCGGCGGTATTGCAGATAGCGATATGAAAAATCATATTGCCAATACTGCTGCTAACACAGGTGCCATGAAGGATTCAATGCAAGTTTCCGAAGAGGATTTGAAGTACATGAGGGATATAGCCGAACAGGAGGTAGTAAATAAATTTACTACTGCAGAAATCAAGGTGGATATGACTAATCATAACAATGTCAACAGTAACCTTGATTTGGACGGGATTGTTTCATATATGGAGCAGAAGGTTTATGAAACAATGTCGGTAGCAGCAGAGGGGGTGTATAACTGATGCCTTATAAAATCTGGCTGGGAGGTGTTCAGATGCCTGTTGCCCCTTCAAAGTTTGAAACAAAAATCAAGAACCAGAATAAAACCGTTAGCCTGATTGACGGCAGTGAAGCAAGTATACTAAAAGCTCCGGGATTAACTGAGTTTTCCTTTGAATTGCTCATTCCACAGGTAAATTACCCTTTTGCAGACTACCCTAATAAGGAATTTGTAAATCCCAAATATTATCTGGACCATTTCAGCCGTTTAAAAACCGATTGTAAACCATTTAAGCTGTATATCGAAGAAGAGATATCCTTTAAGGATAAATTTGTCCGTAAAATAACAAATACTTGGGTTTCTCTTGAAGAGTACAGCATAACAGAGGATGCAGGAAATGGTCTTGATTATACCGTTTCTGTTACCCTCAAACAGTATAAGCAATGTACCGCATTAAAATATCCGGTAGAAGGCGTTAAACCCACAGGAGGCAGTAAGAAATCCACTCCGGTCAAACCTAAAATCTATAAAGTAAAAAAAGGAGACACCCTCTGGGCAATATGTAAAAAATATCTGGGTGACGGCTCAAAGTACCCTCAGATAGCCAAGCTGAACGGAATCAAAAATCCTAACCTTATAAAAGTAGGGCAGGTGATTAAGCTTGGTTGAATTAAAGATTCAGAATGGTTCTAATGTGTATTTGCCTTGCATTGAGGATGAAATAACATGGGAGACTTCCAGAAAAGGTATCCCGGGTAAACTGGAATTTTTAGTGGTAAAAGATGAAATTATAAGCTTTCAGGAAGGCAACTTAGTGCAACTAAAGGTAGACAATACAAAGGTCTTCAATGGCCATATTTTCACTAAAAAGCGTAGCAGTGACCAGATTATAAAGGTTACTGCATACGACCAGTTGAGGTATCTCAAAAATAAAGACACAAAGGTATTTGAAAACCGCACGGCAAGTCAGATAGTAAAAAAGTTGGCGGATGACTTCCAACTGTTAACCGGAACAATTGAAGATACAGGTTATGTGATTGAAACCAGAGTTGAGGATAACAAGACATTAATGGATATGATTCAAAGTGCCCTTGATATTACAATGCAGAACAGGAATAAGATGTATGTTCTGTTTGATGACTTTGGTGCTATTAGCTTAAAGAGTATTGATTCCATGAAACTTGACGTTCTTATCGAAAAGAGTACAGCTGAGGATTTTGATTATACCTCGTCTATTGACTCAAATACTTACAACCTTATAAAACTGGCTTATGATAATGACAAAACAAAGAAGCGTGAAATTTATGAGGCAAAAGACAGTAATAACATTGCTGCGTGGGGACTTCTTCAATATTACGAGAAGGTTAATCAGAATACTAATGCTAAAGCCAAAGCTGACGGACTTCTCAAACTGTATAACAAAAAAACCCGAAACCTTTCTGTTTCCAATGCAATAGGAGATATCAGAGTCAGAGGGGGATGCCTCATCCCGGTCTGGTTGGAGCTTGGAGATATAAAAGTTCAGAACTACATGCTTGTGGAGACCGTAAAACACACCTTTAAGAGCAACCAGCATTATATGGATATCACATTGAGGGGCGGTGATTTTGTTGCCTAATATGGTTGAAATTATCAAGATGGCGGCAATAGATGCGGTGAATGATTCAAAACCTACAACCGTTGTTTTTGGGAATGTTCTAAGTACCGCTCCCCTTGCAATCAGTATTGATCAAAAGCTGATTTTAAAGGAGGCTCATTTGATATTGACCAATAATGTAAAGGAACATGTGGTGGAAATATCGGATGAACTGGGGGGGAAAAGGAAATTTACAGTTTATAACGGATTGACAGCGGGTGACAGTGTGATAATGATTCAGCTGCAGGGCGGGCAAAAATACCTTGTTTTTGATAAGGTGGTGAAGGAATGATTCCAACTTTAAATGATGATTTACAGGCTGATTTTGAAATCCGTCAGCAGCCGGGCAAAACCTATAAAATGAATCTTGAGGAAATGAGAATCGGAGGTTCAGTTGACGGGATTGAGGCGGTTAAGCAGGCAATTTATAAAATACTGAATACCCAAAAATTCCAATATTTGATTTATAGCTGGGATTACGGGATTGAATTAACAGACCTTTTTGGTGAATCGGCTGCATTTGTGTATTCAGAAATAGAAAACAGAATTCGTGAGGCTTTGCAGGAGGACGACAGGATTACTGATGTGGGAGACTTTTATTTTGAATCAAACAAACGTCAGGTTTTGGTCAGATTTACTGCATACACTATGGAAGGTACTGCTGATATTGAAAAGGTGGTGATGGTTTAAATGTATGAAAATATAACCTATGAGGTGCTTTTGAAAAGGATGTTGGACCGGGTTCCGGATACGATTGACAAACGGGAAGGCTCGGTTATTTTTGATACGTTGGCTCCGGCTGCTACCGAATTGGCCCAAATGTATATTGAAGCAGATGTAATATTGAATGAAACCTTTGCCGATTCAGCGTCAAGGGATTTTTTAATTAAAAGGGCTGCAGAACGTGGAATTGTTCCGACTGAAGCTACCAATGCGACTTTAAAAGGTGTATTTAATATTAATGTTCCGCTGGGTTCAAGATTCTCTCTGGGAAACCTTAATTATGTTGTTACCGAAAAAATAAAAGACTGTGATTTCAAGCTCAAATGCGAAACTGCCGGAGCAGAAGGAAACAGATATTTCGGAATGTTGATTCCCGTGGACTACATTGAGGGACTGACAAAAGCGGAAATTACCGAACTTCTTATTTCGGGAGAGGATGAAGAGGATACGGAACAACTAAGAGCAAGATATTTTGCAACCTTGGATTCACAGGCTTTTGGGGGTAATATGTCCGACTATAAGGAAAAGGTAAATCAACTTCAAGGAGTTGGGGGTATTAAGGTATATCCGGTTTGGAATGGTGGGGGTACGGTTAAACTTGTGGTTATAAGCTCCCAGTTTCAAAAGCCTTCAAGTGATTTAATTGACAGTCTTCAAATCCAGATAGACCCTTTAAACAGTCAAGGTGAAGGTGTAGGATTTGCACCTATCGGGCATGTAGTTACGGTTATAGGGGTTACGGAACAGAAAGTTAACATAACGATAAACCTGACATACCATGAAGCCTGGAATTGGGAGGACGTAAAGGGGTATGTGGACACGGTTATCGATAATTATTTTAATGAGCTAAGTAAAGCGTGGGCAGACAGCGAAAACCTTATAGTCAGGATAAGCCAGATTGAAACCCGTTTGTTGGAGATTGAAGGGATTGTGGACATATCAGGGACAAAAATCAATGGTATAGAGCAAAATCTGATGCTTGATAAAGATGCTATTCCGGTCAGGGGTGATGTCATTGGATAGGGAAGTCAATATTTTGAACTATCTGCCGGAGTTTTTACAGGATTTCAGGGAATTCCAAGCGCTTGCAGCTTCTGAAAATCCTGAAATCCGGGCCCTTTGGGGCAGGCTTGACAATGTTATGAAGGAGCAGTTTATAAACGATTCCACCGAAAACGGGGTAAAGCGTTGGGAAGCAATCCTTAAAATAAATCCAAAAGGCTCTGACAGTCTTGAGGTGAGAAAATTCAGAATTTTGACCAGACTCAATGAAAAGCTGCCCTACACTTACAAAAAACTGGCGCAGCAGCTTGAAACGTTATGTGGTGATTCGGGCTACTCACTTGATTTAAGAAATTATGAATACAAGCTTGTTGTTAGAGTGGCACTAACGGCTAAGTCCATGCTTGCCGAGGTGGAAAAGCTGTTGAAAAGAATTGTACCGGTCAACATGTATATTGATTTGAGCTTGCTCTACAAACAAAATTCTGCTTTGGGTAGCTATACCCACGTCCAATTGAGAGAGTACAAACATGAACAATTAAGAAGCGAGGTGTTTTAAATATGGCAGTAAATACGGTTAACTACAATTTAAAAAAGCCATCCCAGGAGGATTTCTATAACATTGAGGATCATAACGGGAATATGGATATTATTGATACACAGATTAAGAAGATTGAGACGGAGCTGGAGGGGCATGAGGGGGATACACAGAGCCATGTCCCACATTTGGGTACCACAGTTAATAACGGTAATGCATATACAATTGAGTTTGAAAAAACTATTTTAGACGGTTCAAAATTCAGCGTTAAATTTAATACTATTGCCACAGGACCAGCCACTTTGAATATTCCATCTGATGGATTAGCAAGAAGCTTAAAAAAACCCAGTGGTGAAGATTTTAAACCAAAGGCAGGCATTTATTCTTTTATACGGGATGGAGAAAATTTTCAGTTATTGGGTGAAGGGGGTGAATATGGTACAAATAACCCAAACGATGTGAAAGTGGGGATTCCTTTCGGAACAGAAAACGGTATACAGATTGGGACTTATACTAGCGATGCAACAGCAACAGCAGCAGATATTATGCTTAGTAAAATCGCGTATGCTAATGGACAACAACTTGTAGGGACAAATACTAATAAAAGATGGGTAAGTGGTACTTTTAATGCTGGATATGCTTCTAATGGATATACAGGGGTGAGTATCTATGGTCTTCCATTTAAACCCAGGCTTGTTTATATTTACGGTGTAAGAACAAGTCCAGTGTCTCTATTTCAATATATAGTACTTGTGGACACCCCTTTTTATAGTCGTAACAACGTTAAAGGCTTTTATATGTACGGGAAATATGGTTCATCATTTGGAGAAAATTTAATAAGTACAAGCAGTACAGATTTTTACATATCTGCAACGGGTTTTTATGTGACATTTTATGCTACAACAAATGACTATTGGATAGCATGTGATTATGTTGCTTTTGAATGAAAAGGGATATATCATTCAAATAATAGTAATACATTGTCTTTTAATTTTATTTGAGAATATTCCCCATATTTGAAACTATAAAATGAAACACGGTAATTCAAATAGTCAACTAGCCGCAAGAATAAATTTCGTAAAATGGCTAACAAAATTTATGATTCATTTGCCTGGAGATTAAAGGAAATCTATAGAGTAAAAGATTGCTGTAAAGAGCTGTACAAACAGCACTACTAGAACTGGATAGTACAGATTTAACGAAAAAAGGATTACCCACAGCCGGGTAATCCTTTTTTGGCTTTATGCCATGTAGAAAGGGAGGTTTGCCAATGACTGGAGAGTGTGGCTATCGTTGTATAAATGAGGAAAGAATCAGAACGCTGGAGCAAAACCACACCGAGACAAAAGTGTACGTTAAGGAAATAAAAGAGGATTTGATGGAAATAAAAACAGATATCAAAAAGAGAAATGAAGCAGAAACCAAAACATGGTCTCCGATTGTACTGGAGCTTATCAAAGCACTCACTACCGCAATAACAGTAATTGGGGCTATAGTAGGGGCTTTAAAATTTGCAGGAAAGTGAGATGAGATAACATGCCTTGTGTAAAGTTTAAATATCAGGACGAATCCTATGTGTACCCAAAACTAATAAATGCAATTAATATATTGTGTATTGCAAAAGGCCGGGACTGCCTCTGTACCTCGGGCTACAGGAGTGTGGAGAAGCAGAAGACTATAGCAAAAGAGGTCTTGGTAGGTAATCCCGACAGTCGACAGAGAGAAGATGGCTCTGTGTACAGTAAAAACGGAGAGTGCCTTGCTGCTGCATATGGCAAAAGCAATCATTGCTACTGTATTGCAATGGATATCTGCGACAATTGGTTCAAATTGCTTGAGAATGAGGAACTGAAAAAATACGGACTTGTTAAACCCATGAGCTATGAACCATGGCATGTTCAGCTTTTGGAACACAACGGGTTAAGCCTATTACAAAAGGAAGCAATAAGGGACAATGTTTTAAAGGGAGTGAAAAAAGACATGACGGTTAAAGAATTTCAAGCAGTGACGGGACTTACGGTAGATGGTATAGTAGGCTCCAAAACAAAAGGGAAAGCACAAGAAATGGTTAAAATATGCCAAAGGATACTGGGTAATAACTTTGAATCAGCAGAGGAAACTGTTCGAATTACTCAGAAAAACCCTGAAATATGGCTGCAGAAGCTTAAAACAGAACAATATTTCCCGGATTTTGTGATGAACATAGTTGAGAGAATGAGAGGAGAACGGATATGAAAGAGAAAATAGCAAAGCTAATTGATGTAAAAACAATAGTTACCTTTGTTCTGGTAGGAGCATTAATCGGGTTCATTGTTAGAGGAAAGCTGGAGGCTAAGGAAATAATACCTTTGACTACAATGTCGGTTTCATTTTTCTTTGCGGTAAAGCTTAATAAAGCATAGCAGAGTTTACCATAATTGTATTTAAAAATAAACAATGGAAAAGGGGTTGAATGAAATTAAGAACAGTATTATACTATATAAATAGAACATATGTTCTATTTATGACAAGGAATAGGTGCGAGTACTAATTGAATTTGGAGGTAAAAGGCTGATGGGAGACCAAAGCAGGGGTAAATTAATTGATAATATCATAGAAGGCAGGATCACTTCCGTATGCAATAGAGAATGTCTGAATATAAGTTATATGGAACTTCAGAATCAATTAATTGAAACCAGAAAGCGGATAGCCAATGATTTACGTGACGACAAGCTAAGACTTCTGGAAATATACGATAAATTGAACAACGATATATCCGAATTAGTATTCAAGGCTTTATACATAGAAGGGTACAAGGACGGAAAGAGTTAGCATTAAGCTCCTTATACCATTGTAATAGCGAATATATGCATATTGGGAAGGTAGGGAAGGGAAATACCTCTTACCACACCGGGATTGTTCAACTTATAGGTTTTTGCAAATATTTTTACTTTGGAATTATGAACCTGTATTTTGCCGTCAAGACGTTCGCAGGCCCTACCCTCCCATGCGACAGATTCACCATACAGAGGGGCAAAAACCAACTCTGTAAAGCCTATATTTATTTCTTCGGTACTGCCATCAATAAATCTGAGAGTTATTGATTCCTTAAAACTTCCGAAGTCTGCCGTTCCAAGCAACATTATATTGCTGCAATCGGTGGGATAAAATTCCAGTTCCTGACCGGAACATGAAATATTATCAAATTGGCTTTCAACTACCTTCGGGAACTTAAATTTCATGTTATCAACTTCCCATATATCTTCAGAAGGAATATCATCAGAAACAAAAAACATTCCTGCACCATTCAGGTTCGATTTGCCGGTTTCGTCCAACAATTCTCCAAAACCCTTATTATTGAAGTAATTTGATAAATCTATATAAGAATAGCTGTTGAAATTTATATTTTCCGGTATATTAGATACCCTTTCAAATTTCTTTAAGATATTGTTATTAGCGTGTGAAGTACCTGATGCGGTTTTAATCAGAAGATTTAGATTTTCTTTTTCAATGCTTGCGATTTCTCTGATATGAGGTGGGATTTTAGATTTAATAATTGCCTCATTTTTAGTCAGAATAGCCTTAGTTAAAATTCCTCTCAACACATCCCATTTATAGCTTACCTGCTTAAGTTTTTCGGAAATGGGGAGTAATTCGGGGACATCGTACTTTGCTGCTGTATGTTCAAGAAATCTTGCATATTGAAGCCTTCCTCGATTTACGGATTGAAGGTTAACGTAGTAAGGCATGTCGATAACTCTTCTGATTAAAGCGGTTTCTTTTTCTATACAAAATCCGTCTTCAACACTAGCTGCAAAATCTTCCATACTGCTGAAAATATTTTTCCCACCGTTTTCACCGTTAAGCCTTTTTGAAAAGGTTAACATAAGCTCTTTCCAATCGTAGTCAAATATTTCAGCATTGGTTATTTCAAAAGTAAACAATACTCCAAGATATCCATTTATAAAATCATTGAAACCAAGTATGGCATCTTTTTGCAAAAAATAGGGGTCAGTGCAGTAAAAAGCTTCTTTTTCCGAATCAACACCAGTTATGAGGAACCAGTGTTTTCCATGTTGGTTCTTATTTGGGTCCCAGGAATAATAGAAAGTGTCCATAAATATTCCGATGGGATTATCCACCATAATATGACTGGTTATAATATTAATTACTTCTTGAGGATTATTATTATGATCAAAAGTTATATTAATACCGTGATAGTGTTGATAAAGATCGTATACATTGCCTCTGTCGTCCTTTATTGAATTACCTGTACCTTTTATTTTATAGTTATTAATATCAAACCAAAATCCCCATGCTTGGGAATACATTAAAATATAATCTCGATGGTAGAAATTTGATACAGAAATCATACATTCTTCTAAACAATTAGCAAAGTCACTATGAAAGGGTGCTACATCGAGCTGTTTGGAAATATTCATGTTAAAACCCCACTTTACAAATCAGTACTACTATTACCAGTTTTAGAAACTGGAGTATTTAATGTTATTTTATAGAAATATTATCATAAATACAAGTTAAAAGATAAAGAAATAAAAAAGCATATTAATCGAAAAATTATTATATGTTCTTCGATAATATGCTTTAAGAATTATTTTTCAAGGACTGTTACTGTTTTAATAATTACTTTTTCAGTCGGGTGTGAAACTTCACCTGAATTCGGATCTAATTCTACAGGGGTATTGGCTATCTTGTCCAAGGTTTCTTCACCACTTGTCAGTTTGCCGAATGCCGCATATTCGCCGTCAAGGGTGGCTGCTGTTCCATCCATTATAAAGAACTGACTGGATGCAGAATCAGGATCACCGCTTCTTGCCATAGATATAATACCTTTGGTGTGGTTTAATGTGTTTTGCGTAAACCCATTTGAGCTGAATTCACCTTTTATGTTCTTGTCCGAGCCTCCTGACCCGTTACCATTTGGGTCACCGCCCTGTACCATAAATCCCTTTATTATTCTGTGGAAGGTCAAGCCATTATAAAAACCGGATTCGGCTAACGATACAAAGTTTTTTACGGTTTCGGGAGCGTATTCCGGATAAAGCTCAAAAGTCATCTTATCTCCATTTTCCATCTCAAACTGAATTTTGGGATGACCTGAAGGCTGGTTTGAACTTCCCTGTGAACCCGGCTTACCGCAGCCCGAAAGTAAGACGGTAAATATAAGTCCGGTAATTATGAAAAATGCAGTTTTTTTAAAAAGGTTTTTAATCATTTTAAATCCTCCTATGTGTAAATAACTATTAAAAAGGCCTAGCCATATATAATTAAATAACATTATTGTGTAAAATGTATATACTTTTTGTAAATTTATTTAGAATATTGTCTCCTTTTATTGAATTTAAAATTCTATTAAAATAATACTTGCAATTTTAAAAGTAATGTGTTAAATTATAATAGTTGTCGGCGGTAATGAATAAAACTTCTAACTGCTGAGCATACTTATAAATACAGTCATCGCGGGATGGAGCAGTTGGTAGCTCGTCGGGCTCATAACCCGAAGGTCGTTGGTTCAAGTCCAGCTCCCGCAACCATGAATGAAAAACTTCCAAGGTTTAACTTTGGAAGTTTTTTTGTCGTTCTCAATAAATATGTCTAATAACCTACAGAATAATTTTGTTTATGTTACATACAATAATAAAAATTTACGGACATGGTGATTATATTGGGCTTATGGAAAAGAGATAAAAATAATGCTAAAAATAAATCCGTTGCAAACGGAGAAAAGTCTAAAGCAGGCAGCATTTCATCAACATTATCAAAAAATATAGACCTGTTCAGGAATATCTTTCGAGATGATGACACCTTAATTATAAGAAATGTTGAGAACCAATACAATAAGTCAATAAAATGCTGCGTTCTTTTTATGGAGGAAATGATTGACACTACTGTAGTCAGCGAAACTATACTCCGGCCGATTATGCAGGATAACAACTTAAAAAATAATAATGACACCTTAAATCAATTTCAGAATAGAGTAATTACATCGGATAATATCAAGAAAAGTTCAGATGTAAATTTATTAACAAATTCAATATTAAAAGGTGATACTGTTTTGTTGCTTGAGGATTCCTCCGAGGCATTGATTATCAGTTCGATTGGAGTAAAGAGCAGAGCTATTCAAGAACCGGAATCCGAGAAACTTATAAGAGGTCCGAGAGAAGGGTTTACAGAGCCTTTAATGATTAATTTGTCATTGCTGCGAAAAAGATTGGAAACCCCGGATCTAAAATTTAAGTTTATGAATTTGGGCACCAAGACTAATACAAAGATATGCATTTGTTATTTGGATAGTTTGGTAAACCATAAAATTTTAAATGAAGTGGAAGCGAGACTCAAGAGCATCAAAATTGACGGTGTGCTTGCAGCCGGTTATATAGGAGAACTTATTGATGATGAACCATATTCGCCTTTCAAAACAGTGGGAAGCACTGAACGGCCTGATGTTGTTGTAGGAAAACTGTTGGAAGGGAGAATAGCTATTATTGTAGATGGAACTCCTGTTGCACTTACAGCTCCTCACTTGTTTATTGAATACTTTCAGGTTAACGAGGACTACTATATAAATTATTACTTCTCATCAATAAGCAGAATACTAAGAATACTAGGGTTTATACTGACAGTAAGTGTCCCGGCGATATACGTAGCCCTTATGACTTTTCATCAGGAAATGATACCTACACCCTTGCTGATAAGTATATCAGCTGCGAGGCAGGGAGTGCCTTTTCCGACTATAGTCGAGATAATGTTGCTTTTAATTGTCTTTGAAATATTGAGAGAAACCGGTACCCGAATGCCAACCAATATAGGACAGGCACTTAGTATAGTTGGCGCATTAGTATTAGGTCAGGCATCTGTAGAAGCAAAAATTGTGAGCGCCCCTATTGTTATTGTAGTAGCAATTTCGGGAATTACCAGTCTTATGATTCCAAAAATTCAAGGAGCGGCTATTATTTGTAGAGTTATTTTTCTTTTATTATCTGCATTTTTAGGTTTTTATGGTCTGATTTTCGGTATTACCGGCGCTTTATTACATCTGTGCGAGATGCGGTCCTTTGGGGTTCCCTATTTGTTATATTTAACTTCTATGAACCCATATGAATTAAAAGATACTATAATAAGAGCTCCATTATGGAATATGAAAAAAAGACCTAAATTGATTTCTACCGATAATATGAAGAGACAAGCGATAGGGAGAAAAAAATGATTAAAAGATTATTTTGTGCTCTATTAATGCTTAATGTACTTGGCATTTTTTGTACAGGATGTTGGAATTATAGAGAAATAAACAATATGTCAATAGTATCAGGAGCCGCAATTGACAAAACCTCTGACGGTAAATATAAGTTGAGTATTGAAATTATTGATTTAAAAACTGGAGGAGTAGAAGCAAAAGTACACTCTAAGAAACTGGAATGCTACGGAGCCTCTATAGTTGATGCTGTACGCAATGCAATTAGTTTTAATGCCAATAAACTTTATTGGGGTCACACTGAGATTCTTATTATAAGTAAAGATGTTGCCAAGGAAGGTATAGTACAAATTCTTGATGTATTTAGCAGGGATCCTGAATTCAGGTTAACAATTGATATTCTGGTTTCTAAAGAAAATACCGCAGAGGAAATACTGGATTCGCAAAGTATTACAACTGAAGTCCGTTCTTATGAACTAAATAAGATGCTTGATCTTGAAAAAGAATTGGAGAAGTCCCCAAAAGTTGAAATATATGAGTTTATAAATTCTTTAGGAGAATCGGGTATCTCACCGGTAATGCCGGTGGTAGGATTAACGGAAAACTCGGGGCAGGAGACATCACAGCTATTAGGTACAGCAGTTTTTAATAAGGACAAGCTTGAGTATATGTTCGACCAGGAAGATACTAAATACTTTCTTTTTGTAATGAACAAAATTAAGGGAGGCCTATTTGTTGTAAATGATAGCGATATTACATTAAAAATTATAAGGAATAAAACCAAATTAAAACCTGTATACACTAATGGGAAGTTGCACTTTGAAATAAATATTAAAACAAAAGTCTCCATTAGTGAAATTGATTTTACTAAATTTCAAAATGTGAAGGACATAGACAAAATACAAATTGAAGCGCAAAAGACATTGCAAAGTAGGGTTAAAAATGTTATAAAAGCAGTCCAAAATGAATATGGAATTGATATTTTTGGCTTTGGTAGGAGTGTAAGGCAGGACATCCCGGAGTTATGGAAGAAAATAAATCCTGACTGGGATACTATTTTCAAGAATGTTCCTGTGAACGTAAATGTTGATGTTAAGATAAGTAACTCAGGGTTACTTTCCAAAAAAATTATGATAGGAGACTAAGAAGATGACATACTTTTTATTGTTCAGCATTATTATAGTTTTCTATGTCATAAAGGATCTTAACCAAATATTTAAAATAAATAAACGACCTGTTTTCTGGTTGCTTGTCTCATTTTCCGTACTGGTATATTTCAGTGCGTTAGTAATCGCATTAGATATAAGAATTCCGAGTCTCTCCAAATATCTAAAGGAGTTGGTTATTATGATTTGGAATTTAGATAGAAATTAATTCTTTGGTAATGCAGGAGGGAAGAAAATATGAGCAAAGAGCTGGTTTCTCAAAAGCAAGCTTCAGCCGTAATGATTATGTACACATTAGGCAGTACACTTGTGCTTGGTGCAGGAGGATCTGCCAAACATGATGTCTGGCTTGCAATTTTAATATCAATGCTGATGAGTGTTCCTATTCTATTACTTTATAGCAAGATTCAAATGTTATATCCCGGGAAAAATATATATGAGATTTTTGATAATGTTTTTGGTAAAGTAATAGGAAAGATTATGTCCTTGATGTTTATTTGGTACTCTTTTCATCTTGGTTCACTTGTAATTAGAAATTTTACAGAGTTTATAGTAACTGTTTCACTACCTAAAACTCCCCAGAACATTGTTGGCTTATTTATGATTTTTTTATGTATATGGGCTGTGAAAGCAGGTATTGAAGTAATTTGCAGGTGGACAGCTATAATGCTCCCGTTCACTTTGTTCGTAGTTTTCACAGTTACCCTATTATTCGCACCTTTATTGAATTTTAAGAACCTGAAACCTGTACTTTATTATGGAATGAGGCCAGTTATTGACAGTGCATTCTCCGTAGAAGCATTTCCTTTTGCAGAGACTATAATTTTTTTAGCAGTTCTCAGCCACCTCAGGGAACAAAAGAGCGTTTATAAAGTTTATTTTTTAAGTTTACTAATAAGCGGAATATCTATATTGATGGTTTCTGTTCGTACACTTTTGTCTATAGGAGTACCTAATATAGAAGTTATCTTTTTCCCGACATATGCTTCCGTGCGACTGGTAAACATAGGTGATTTCCTACAAAGGTTAGAGATAACTGTTGCAACGGTTTTTCTTTTTGCAGGTTTTATTAAAAGTAACATATGCTTGTACAGTACGAGTATTGGTGTAGCACATTTGCTGGGATTAAAAAGCTATAGGCATATAGTGGCGCTGCTGGGGCTTGCTATGTCGATTTTATCAGTAATAGTTTATAGTAACACTTCAGAAATGTTTGACTGGTCAAATAATTTTTATAAATATTATGCTATTATTTTTCAGGTAATTCTTCCTGTTACAACTTTTATAGTAATTGAAGCCAGAAAAATATTTTCTAGAAAAAAGAAATTACAGCCCTCTAATTGAATAAAGCCATGCAGGTCTGCGTCCATGAGATAAAATTATAGGAGTTTACAAAAAGTTCATTGTTTATAAATTATTTATTAATATTGTGCTGTTAATATAAATACATAAACTTTTTTTCATTTTGTTTTTTCCTCTTATTAAATTATTTTTATAAAGCTCCGTTTTATAAACGGGGCTTTATTTATGTGTTGAAAGGTCCGAAACTCCAAATACTCTTTTATAATGGCTAGTTAAATCAATTATTATAGGTGCAGAACTTATTGTTAATAATTGCAAAATATACATAAATGTTATATTTGTACACGCAATAAAGGAATAATCGTAAAAATAGAACATTGTAATGATAGGAATCTATGGAATATGCATTTCATTCTTAACCTTTATATTTGCAAATATAGTTTCCAAAAAGGCAGTATTTTTTGTTGTTCCGCTAGGCTACTACTACTTGGTGACTACTGTTATGGATTTTTTCCATATATAAAAATCAAAAATAATTTATTTCGAATGAGTAAAGAGGGAGACAAAATAAAATTTTCGGGCTGGCCGGTAGGAACATCAGAAAATATACTTGTATTGGTGAATAGGGGTATATTTTAGGGTTATGGTGCAAAAATCAATTCTGTAATAATATTACATTAAAATAAAAAGTTATATTGATTTTAAAGTATTTGTTCTAAGCCATATTGACAAATCAAATTATAGGTGCTATATTGTGAATGAAAATAAAAATATTCATTCATGGAGAAGATGATTGTGGAAGATAAAAAGACGTTAATATACGATTGTGCGAAAGAATTGTTTAGCAATAAAGGTTTTAAAGATACAAACATATCTGAGATTACACAAAAGGCTGGAATGGCTGTAGGAACGTTTTATAAATATTATCCGTCAAAAGAGAAACTTTTCATGGATATTTTTCTGGAAGAAAACGCTAAGTTAAAAAAACACAGTTTGCAGTCGCTTGATTTAACCCGGAGTCCGTTGGAGGTCGTGGGGCAAATGCTAGCGCTGAATGCTGAAGGCACTAACACAAATCCCATTTTAAAGGAATGGTATAACAAAAGTGTTTTTGAAAAAATAGAAAAGCTTTATCGTGAGGAAAACGGGCTTGGAGCGGTTGATTTTCTGTATGACAGCTTTCTTGAGCTTGTGAAGGAATGGCAAGCCCAAGGGAAAATACGTAAAGACATCGACAATAAAATGATTATGATGATTTTTGCCGCTATAATAAACGTAGATACCCATAAGGAAGAAATCGGACTTGAATACTTTCCACAGCTTTTGGAGATTATGACTACTCTAATTATGAAAGGCCTGATGGACTGCTCTGAATAGAAGAGCAGTTTTTTCGGGACAGAAAGTGAACGAATAAAAAAACGTTCATTCAATTGCGCAGTTTTAATCGGAAGGAGGCTCAATATGTTACAATTCGCAGTTACAGAGGCCAGCAGCGTTGGTATGAATACTGATATTACATATAGGGTATTTGGTCAAAAGGCAGAATTGGCAGTTGCTGATGCAAAAGCGGAGCTTTCACGACTGGAGAATAAACTAAGTCGCTTTATACCGGACAGCGAGATAAGCAAGATCAATATGTTTGCGGGAAAAGGGCGCGTAAAAATCAGCTATGAAACTTATGAGGTCCTGTCATTTGCCCTCCTGCTTTCTGAAATCTCACAGGATTTGTTTGATATAACATTAGGACCTTTGATTGATCTATGGGATTATAAGCACTCATTCCATGTACCGGAGGAAGCAAAAATTCAGAGTGCTCTATTTAAGGTCAATTTCCGCGATTTGCTGTTGAATTCACAAGATAATACGGCCAGTCTTCGGAAAGCGGGACAGTCAATTGATTTAGGCGGCATCGGAAAAGGTTATGCCAGTGACCGCTTTATAGAAATACTTCAAGAGCATGGTGTTTCCTCAGCTTTTATCAATATTGGAGGAAATGTATCCACGCTTGGGAAAAAATCTGACGGTTCTCCGTGGAGCGTTGGTATCCGGCATCCCAGGCGGGATAATTGCCTGCTTGGCGCAGTAAAGGTAATCAGCAAAGCAGTGGTTACCTCAGGTGATTACGAGCGGTATTTTATTGACAGTACGGGTACGAGGAGGCATCACATCTTAAATCCAGTCACTGGATATCCTGCTGAATCAGGCTTAATCAGCGTTACTGTGGTTAATGATAACGCAATGATTGCGGATGCATTGTCTACTGCAATATTTGTAGCAGGCATTGATAAAGGAATTGAATACTTGGAACATTTTCCCGGAGCAGAAGCGGTTCTGGTGGATAATCGTCAGCAGGTTTTTATTACACAAGGCTTAAAAGAGTGTTATCAAACTGCTGAGGGAATTGAAGTAAACATAATATGAAAGGAGCACGCAAAATGAGCAGAATTGAGAAAAGAAAGGGGAGAAGCAAAGTGTGGATTATAATACTGATTATTGTAGCAGTAATTGTAGTCGGATCAGTGGGAGGAATTCTCGTAGACGCACCTGGACGGCGTGAAATCGGAGAGCTTTCATTTACGTCTATAGACCTTAAGAACCTTCGCAATGGAACCTATATCGGTGAATATAAAGGTACAAAGTCTCATTTCAGGGATACAAAAGTTGAGGTAATAATATCCAAGGGGGATATATCCAATATCAAAATATTGAAAGGAGCCGTGGATAAGGAAGGAAAACCAGTAATTTTAAAAGGTGGGCAAAGTATGGAGAATGTATTTGACAATGTGATTAAATTCCAGACACTTCAGGTAGATGTTATAAGCGGTGCCACACTTACCTCCAAAACACATCTCAAGGCACTCGAGAACGCTCTGGAGCAGGCACAAAGATTTGATTGAGTTCTTTCAAAAATTTAAAGCGTTAAGGAATAAAGGTAAAGACTGATGTTTGTATCGAGCGGTTGACTCTTTTGGAAAGACAATAGCAGGAATTGAAATAATGCATATGATTCGAAAGGGACAGCTTGAAGAAATTCAATGTGTCCCTTAGAGATTGAGTTTATAAACAAGATAATGGGTATAATAGCTTAAAAGACTAGCTTTCTGGTTATGAGTATATTGATTTTGAAGTATTTGAATCAGAGCCATCCTATTTAAGACTATATTTTTCAATGGCATAATCTTTTAACATGAATTTTTTAATCTTTCCGCTTGTCGTAGTAGGAAATTCCGTTACAAATTCGATATATTTAGGGATTTTATACTTTGCAAGATTATCTTGAATAAATGATACAACATCCTCCCTTGATAAAGTATGTTTATCTTCAATAATTAAAAAAGCACATATCTCCTCTCCAAGATTTTTGTCAGGAACACCTACGACTGCGGCTTCTTTTATAGATTCATGCTTTACTAATAACTCTTCGATTTCTTTAGCTGATATATTTTCACCACCTCTGATGATTATATCTTTGATTCTGCCGATAATCTTGCAATAGCCGTCCTCATCTTTAATAGCTAAATCTCCAGTGTGTAGCCATCCATCTTTGTCTATACTCTTTTGTGTAGCCTCTTGGTTTTTGTAGTATCCCTTCATGATATATTCTGTTTTAGTGATAAGCTCTCCCTCTACACCATTAGGTACTTCTTTTCCAGTAGCAGGATTTATTATTTTTATTTCTGTTCCGAACATACCCCGCCCTACAGTGCTTATTCTCTTATCAAAAGGGTCAGAAATGAGAGTTTGTGTTATTCCCATAGCTTCTGTTTGCCCATAAACGATACAGAGTTCATTCATGTTCATTTTATCCATTATTTCCTTCATGAGGTCAGGTGGGCAATAAGAGCCAGCAATCATGCCTTTTCGAAGATTAGATAAATTGAAGTTGTAAAAGTCTGGATGGGAAAGAAGAAATTTAAACATAGTAGGGACTCCATTTAATCCTGTACACTTTTCTTTATCTAAATATTCAAGAACTTTTGTTGTTTGAAATCTGTCCACAAGAACTATTGTTGAGCCATATAACAAACATTGAATAGCACTTAAAACACATCCCATTACATGAAAGAGGGGGAGACATACAAGTAATCTGTCTTTCTCAGAATAATCAAGGTTTTTCCCTGAAATGATAGCATTATTAATGATATTGTAATGCGTGGACATTACGGCTTTAGGATTTCCTGTAGTACCTGAAGTGTACTGAATATTTGTTGTATCATAACATTCTAATGATTTACTTCTTTCAAGTAATTCTTCATCGGACACATCTCTGCCCATTTCGATAAGATTCTGAAGAGACATCAAATTTTTATCTTCACCATCTAAACTTATAACACTCTTCATATCAGGAAGGGCTTTACTTGATAACTTTCCTTGGAAACAATATTTGAGTTCTGGGCATATAGAATACACGGAATCGGCATAATTGTTTCCATTATATCCTTTTGAGAAAAAGAGAGCTTTTGAATTTGAATGTTTTAAATTAAATTCAAGTTCATGCTTACTGTAATCTATGTTAATACATACAAGAACTGCCCCAATTTTGGCGGTCGCAATTTGAAGTGCAATCCATTCTGGACTGTTCAATGACCAAATTGATAAATGGTCTCCTTTCTTTATCCCCAGTTTCAATAACCCTTTTGCTATACCATCATACATTTTCATAAAATCTCTGTAAGAATACCGAACATTTTTATCCCTATAGACTATGGCTTCATTGTTTTCATATTTGATACACATTCTGTCAATGATACCGCCAATTGTTTCTTTTGAAAAATCCTCCTTTTCATTCCGAGACATACACTCATTTGTCGGATCCCAATATAGCATATATTCGCCTCCAAAATTCACATCTTTCATCACTTTTTTTATATCTATCAAAATATTCTCATGGATTTTTACTGAAAATTCAACGTCAATCTTTGCTTATCAAATTAAGGTTAATATATAATCATAATATGTTTACATAAATTAAAAAGTGTAAACTGAGTTCAGAAATTATTACCTTTAACTTATCAAAATTATTTCTTACAAGGCAAAGCAGAACAATATACCTTAGAAAAGTCCATTTTCAAAATTAAAAAAGTTTGACAATGTAACATATACATATATATTTACATAATATAAATTACTGGTTAACTATTTAAACTTCATGGTGATAGGAAGTCCAAAATATTTAAATATAATTGATGGGAGCGATTTAACATGAAAGTAAAGATTCCATTATCTCCTCCGCCTGACAAAATTATAAATAAATTTTCAAAATTTATTGGAGTAAATAAGGCGAAGCGTAAAGAAACAAAAAATAGTTTAGATTGTATACCAGCTGATGGGCAGGATATATATAACTATATTGCTCGTTACAGAATTGCAAATTCTCAGACACAAGTGGTAATGAAGCTCGATGGCAGACTGGATTTTGATAAACTATTAAAAGCAGTAAGATTGTCATTTGATGTTGAGCCTGTTTTCGGTTGCTGTTTTGTTAAAAGCACTCATCCCTATTGGAAGCGTATAAATGACTTTGACTGTGTTGAATTTTGTACATTTGAGGAAACTGATAATCCAGATTTAGCTGTTGAAAAATTTCTAGATATCCCTTTGGATCTGAATAAAGGACCTATGGCCAAGGTGAAATTAATACGATCCGGACCCACCGATACTTTGTGTATGAAAGTCAGCCATGTATGCTGTGACGGTACTGGTGCGAAGGAATACTTTTTACTTCTTGCGGATATTTACTCTCAAATCGATAAAGAAAGCACCGATTATATTCCAATACAACATATACCAAATAAAAATGACCGGATTAGACTGTATAAAGCATTAGATATTGATGCCTCAGAAGCAATTTCGTATTATAAACAAAAAACAGCGCATCAATTGTGGAAATTTCCATGGAGAAACAACCAGATCGGTGCTACCCGGTTTGTTGTCTGCAAGCTTCCAAACGGTCAGCTTGAAGAAATGAAAAGCTATTCAAAAGCGAGAGGGGCAACAATCAATGATTTGATTCTTACTGCTGTCTATAGGGCTATGTTTAAAATATCCAAACCTTCATATGGCGTGCCGGTAGATATTCCTATAACACATGACTTGCGTCGCTATCTTCCTGATCAAAAAACTGAGGCAATAAGAAATTTTTCCGGCGGACATATAACAACGATAGCCAGGAAAAAGCGTGAATCTTTCTCAGAAACCTTATCCAGGGTGATGTCTGAGACAAAAAAATTAAAAGACGGTCGCATGGGATTAGAAGATGCTGTATGGGCAGAATATGTTGAAAGTTTGAATTTCTACCAATACATTAACGATTTTAAAGCCTTATCACTACTTGCTGATATGGTTTCGTATAATCCTTTTTTTGATTTCACTGATAAGTGTAGTATAGTATTCGCAAACCTTGGCTTTGTATCTAAATCACCAATCAAATTTGGCGAACATACCGTTACTGACGCACATATTCTCCCGCCAGTTATACGTGCACCCGGAATTCTCCTTATTGCAACAACTTATAATGGCATAATAACGCTAGCAGTTGGTTATTATAAGCCTTCAGTTCATAGAAGTGCTATGGAGAATCTTCTTAATAAAGTTAGGGATGAATTGATAGAAGGTTGTAAACAACCATCCGAAGATTAATGTAATATTTGATATACGAATTTGTTTAAAGGTTTAGGTCGAAGAGGGTTCTGGTACAAAAATAACTTATGTGATAATATTACAGTCGAACAGCTTGATTTGTATCTTGCGCCCATGGACATTGGTGCTTTGTGGTTTGGAAGAGAGGACTATGAGAACTTTTGCGTTATAGCTTAACAATGATATAAAAGGAATTGAAGAACGAAAACGGTATATAGAGTTGCTGATTGCCGCTCTTCCAGCTCCTGATTTTGTAGTTTTGCCAGAGCTGGCTATATGCAGCTATATGGCAAGCCAGGAGATGTGGCAATATGCGGATTCCTGTGGACGTGATACATCGGCATGGGCCATGCAGATGGCACAGAAATATAATACCTGCATTGGCGTCGGATATCTTGATAAGGAAAAAGGAGAGTATTACAACCGTTATCTTTTTGCCGGCAAAGACAAGGTTTATGGTATTGTGACGAAATCGGAAGGAGAATCGGCAGTATTCAAAAGGGAAGCCTTTGAAAGTGTCATAAACACTCCCTTTGGAAATATAGCTGTCGCAATTTGTTACGACGCCAAAAGAAAGCATTTTTATAACAATATCAAAGACAAAGAAATATCTATGATCCTCTTTCCACACGGCTGTCCTGCCGATCCAAATAAACCGGATGAAGAGGAAAATACCAATGATTTCTTTTGCGAAAGTTATGAGAAAGCGTTCGGTGTTCCTGTGGTATATGTAAACAGTACAGGTAAACTGGAATATATGCCCGGTAAAATGGGAGAACTGATGGCAAAGGCCGGCTTTACAATGAATGGTAAGACTAAAATATATGGCAGGAATTGTGAGACAATCGACTGCGATGTGAAAGAAGCAATTGGTGTCAGTGTGGAACTCTCTCCGCAGACACGGAAACAAGATATTCGTTTCTATGGTAAAGATATCATTAAGGGAAACTGGCTTTTCCGTTTTTTTATTCTGAAGAAAGATATTAAATACGGGTTGCAGTTATATGAGACTAACCGGTAAGTAAGGACATAAAGTACCGGATGGTTTTGTTACGAAGATTATTAATCAACACTTTATATTAAACATAACTATATACCTACATTGTAATCGTTAAGCTGCTTTTTTATTTTTACAATGATAGAGCCGTCATCCAGCGTTTTCTCGTCTATGTTTCTAAATTTTGTCCTTTTGCGTTCCAAGAAGCATACTGTCCTTACTCACCATCCATCATCAGAAACAGCGGACGAGATGTACCCTTCAACTTCGCCCATGGGTATTCCCAAAACTACGGATATTTCTCCATGAAAATAATTTTTTGCCTTATCAGCGTGTTCCAGTTCACCTTCCATCAACCGCCCGTCCTGCTGCCTCAAATAGACAGACTTAATAACCTTTACCCATTCAATTTCGTCAAACTCATTTAAGGCATCTTCATAAAACTCTTTGCGAATCTTATCATTGGGGGCTTTAATGGTAGTAATAAAGCCAACACGTTTAATCACGTCCAATATCTTTTCCTTGGAAGATACTCCCCTTACAATTTCCTTAGTATCAGAAACAGGGATAGTTATAATTTCCTCGGATTCATGCTTTTGTAAGTGATACTCATTCCCATTGACATCAATGACCTTCCAAACACCACCCCGTACACAGAGGACATATTCACCGACATTAAACAATTCCATCACCTTCTTCTTGCTTCTTTGTATTGATTTCAATCTGCTCTGTGATGAAAGGAATTACTTCTTCTCGCTTAATATCCAGAACAAAAACAAACTCATCATAAAGGGTTTTTTCAGCATCTTTTAAAAACTTTTCGTCAGAAACATGCAGCTTTTTCCCTGTCTTTTTCAAGTCCTGATCTCTAAGGTAGAGGGTCTTGATGAGTTTCACAAGGGCAGATCGGTCAGAACCTGTCAGAATATTTTTATAGGATTCTTTTCTTTCGTTCTCATTCTCAATCCAGATTGTATCTTCGTCAGGCATTTCCCTGATCAAGGAATAAATTTCTTCAAGTGAGAGTATACGTCGCACCTTTTGTTCAGCTGTTTCATTCCCTACAGGGAAATAAATGGTAGAACTGTTTTCGAAAACAGGCTTTAAAACATAGTAAGGACGAGTGTTTGAATCAATCGTCATATCCTGTATTCCCTCAATCTTACAAATACCATGATTTCCATATATAATATTGTCACCGACTGAAAACATATAACTCCTTCTACCTCTAAAATAAAAAGTATTTGGCTAAGTCTCGTATACATACTGTATAGCGGGTTTTAGCCCTTACTTAAATTATAACATTTTAAAACTTAAAATCTCAAAGGGCAATTTTGAAAAAATATTTCATAATATTAATGTTACTACTAGACAAAATGAATATATAATTGTGTAATAAAATATATTAGTCAAGTATACAACTTTGGGAGGATAAGATGAAAATATCAAGTGAACGTCTCAACTTCAGATTCTTTACACATGAAGATTTTCCATTATTCTATTCTGTATTTTCAAATGAAACGATAATGAGATATGCATGGATAGATAAAATAAGTAGTGAAGAAAGTGCATATACTTTTTTCGAAGGATTTATAAATAGAGGAGATGCTGTTAATAAAGACGGCTCCTATGCCTTTGCGGTTTTTTCCAAAGAGGAAAATGAATTTATAGGCTTTGCAGACATACAGATACATAGCAGGAATAATTCAGGGGGCTGCGGAGAGATAGGATATTTCTTGTTGCCTGAATATTGGGGCAAAGGTTTTGCAACAGAACTTGCAAATGCATTGATAGAATTTGGCTTTACAAGGCTTGGACTTCACAAGATATCTGCCAGATGTAATTCAAACAACCTTAAATCAGAAGGAATTATGAAGAAGGTGGGTATGAGCTTGGAAGGTGAGCTACGCAAGGTAAGATTTAAATACGGAAGTTGGGATGATGAAAAAAACTACGGAATCCTTTTGGAAGAATGGAAGGTAGCTAACCGTTAAGTCATCATGTTAAGTATGTTTGGCACATTTAGGGCATATACCCGAAAATTCCAGGCTATGACCTGTTATGGTGAACCCGGTTTGTTTAATGAGGCTTTTTTCAATATTTGATAAGGGACAATCATCAATTGGTACGGTTTCATTACACAAGGTGCATACCAGCTGGTGTTTGTGCTGATGTCTGTTTATCTGATAATATGTTTTGCCGTCCTGACTAAGATTCTTTAAAAGAATCCCTTTTTCAGAAAGAGTCCCTAGGGTTCTGTAAGCAGTCGAAAGGCTCATATGGACATCGTTTATAACGTTTGAATAAATATCTTCAGCCGTCATGGGTACAGTAGAATTCTCCAGTACTGCAAGTATAGCCATACGGCGTTTAGTGGTTTTCAAATCTGAGGATTTTAGAACATTTTTATCCATAATAGCTGCTCCTGTTAATGCATTTTCAAATATAATATAGCTCACTGTAGGATTATATGTCAATGACCGGCCGGATAATCATTAATTAGAAGTAGGTGAATATAATTAATTAAAGGGGGAGCATATCATATGGCTGTTAAAATAGACATTGTTTCGGGCTTTCTTGGCGCAGGAAAGACAACGTTAATAAAAAAGCTTTTGAAAGAAAAATTAGGCTCAGAAAAAGTTGTTATAATAGAAAATGAGTTTGGTGAAATAGGAATTGACGGCGGAATTCTAAGGGATTCAGGCATAGAGATAAAGGAAATCAATTCAGGCTGTATTTGCTGTTCATTGGTAGGGGATTTCTCTACGGCTCTCAAGGAAGTTCTAAGGGAATATACGCCTGACAGGATTATTATTGAACCCTCCGGTGTAGGCAAGCTTTCAGGGGTCCTGGAGGCCTGCGGGAAGATGGAAAAGCAGGCAGAGGTCGGTGTAAATATGTGTATAGCTGTTGTAGATGCAGTTAAATATATAATTTATGTAAACAACTTCGGAGAATTTTTTCAGGACCAGATTAAAAATGCAAAAACTGTTATTTTAAGCAGAACACAAATGATGGAGCAAGATAAGCTTTCTAAAGTAGTAAATGATATTCAGAAACGCAACGCTGAAGCCAATATTGTAACAACCGATTGGTCGAAATTAAAGGGTGAGGATATTATTTCTCTAGCAGAACAGGGCGGAGGTTTAAATATAGAAATTCCGTCAGAGAACGGGCTGCATAGGCATACAGAGACAGATAAAATGTTCCAGAGCTGGGGTGTTGAAACTCATAAACTCTATACCGATGAAGGGATACGCAGTATACTAAAGTCCCTTTCGAATAAATCATTGTATGGGGATATACTTAGGTCAAAAGGTATAATTCCATTAGAGAAAAACAACTGGATACAGTTTGACTTTGTGCCGGGAGAAATCAGCGTCAAGCCTTGCTTGCCGGACTATACGGGACGTATTTGCGTTATCGGCGAAAAACTCAACACCGGGGAACTGAAAAAACTTTTTACGGGAGTTTAAATGTGAGTATACAATTAAGTATAATTGGGGGATTCCTTGAAGCCGGCAAGACCACATTCATACAAAACCTATTAAAAAGTCAGCATTGCACAAATAGTAAAAAAACTGTATTGATATGCTTTGAGCAGGGATTTGAGGAATACCGGGAAAGTACACTCAAAAGGTATAATACAGTATTAATTAATATTAACGATATACATATGCTTGACAGAAGCTTCATAAATTCCATTATTGAGGAACATGACCCGGCCCGGATTTTTATAGAATATAACGGAACATGGCCTATAGGAGAATTTTTAAGCATAAGGCTGCCTCCGGACTGTCGTATAAGCAATATATTTTTTATTGCGGATGCTTCCAATTTTGCATTGTATCTGAACAATATGAAATCAATAATGACGGAGCAGATTTCAAACAGCGATATTGTTATCTTAAACCGTGACAAATCCTTGGGGTCGGTGGAGAAAACAAATATTAAAAGAGCCATAAAGGCAGTAAACAGGCAAGCCCAAGTTGTATATTTTAAAAATGATTATAAAATTCCACAAAATAAAAATAAAGCTTTCAGTGGTCTTTTATTACTGGCGCTATTTGTACTGTACCTGTTTTTTATATCAGTTAAAAATACAAGCTCTGCCTTTATAACCATTTTTCTGAGTATTCTGATTCAGGCCCTTCCGTTTATATTAATAGGTATATTTATTTCATCCTTCCTACAGGTATTTGTTTCCGACAAAAAAATAGTTAAAGTGTTTAGCCGTTTTAAATTGGCGGGTTTCCCCGCAGCTGTGATTCTGGGAATTTTCTTTCCCGTATGCGATTGTGCAATGGCCCCAATATGTTCAAGACTTGCCAGAAAGGGAGTTCCCCTATACTATGTATTGACATTTTTGTTAAGTGCACCTGTTGTAAATCCTGTTGTAATTATGTCTACATACTATGCCTTTCCCAATAAACCGGAAGTTGTATTTGTGAGAGTAGGATTAGGTGTTGTGATAGCACTGTCGGTGGGACTGATAGTGAAATTTGCAGGAGTTACAAAAGAATATGCCGTAAATGAGACGGTTCTGGAAACACCATGCTCAGGTGGGTATATTGGGGATTTTTCACAAGAGGGATTTGTCGGTAAACTTGGAATGCTTGTAAGACATGCAGGAATGGAATTTTTCAATGTGGGCAGTTACATAGTAGTAGGAGCATTTGTAACCTCTCTTTTACAGACGTTTCTATCGAGGGAGCTGCTTTCGACAACGGGGATAAGCCGATACTTGGAACTGCTGGTAATGTTAGGGGCAGCTGTATTTATGTCGGTATGTTCAACTTCCAATGCGTTTATTGCAAGAGGCTTTTCCTACAGCTTTCCCATGTACTCGGTAGTATGCTATATGGTAATGGGGCCTATGCTTGATTTAAAAAATATAATGATGCTCTTGGCTGGTTTCAAAAAGAGATTTCTGGTAGAACTAGTTACAATACTTATAGTTATTGCGGTTTTTATTTTCTCAATAGCAGCAGCATTTTTTAGCTGACGGGAAGTGGGATTGATAATATTATGAAAAAAATAAACGGAGAGGTTCTTGTACAGATAATAATTTTATTTTTAGTTGCGACTTTACTCACCCATGCTGTTATAACAGATAAAATCAAGTATTATGTTAACATACACATAGTAAAATACATCTGGGTTTCTGTAGTAGGAGTTATAATTATTGCATTATCTCTGGTGCCGGGTTTATTCAAGCCAAAACGCAGAAATAATATGCTCCCTTGTATTATTCTGGCTATTCCGCTACTTGCAGGCACTATAACCCCGGCAGCTCCTGTCGACAGCTCCGGTATCAAGGCTAATACCGGGCAAATACAACATGAACGGGACAGAAATTTACCTGAAACACAGTTGAAGAATGACACCGATATAGTTAATATAAGCGATGATGAATATTTAAAATGGTACACTGATGCTTGTGAAAATCCAGACAAATACGACAATAAGACTGTGAGAGTCAAAGGTACTGTTTTCCGGATGGACGGATTTAGCAGGAATGAGTTTATTCCTGCCCGGATGTCAATGGTGTGCTGCGCCGCAGACCTTGTGCCATATGGATTCATATGCAAATATAGGGATGCGGAAAAATGGAAAAACGGTGAGTGGGTTTACGTTACAGCCAAAATAAAAATAGAGTACGAGCCCCATATGAAGAAGGAAATGCCCATACTCTACGGAATATCAGTTACTCCTGCACAGAAGCCGGAAAATGAACTGGTTTACCCTTATTAAGCACTACATATAAATTTAAAGATGTAGTCATTTAGCTGAGGGTAAAATTCATGGGCATAGTCATGGTACAACAGCATATTCTTGGGAGAGGTTATTTTATTGTATGCTGCAAACTGTGTTGAGGGAGGACAAACCTCGTCCATAAGTCCGGTAGTAAACATAACCTCACCCTTAATTCGCTTCATAAGATTCTGTATATCGATATATCCGAGTTTATTGAATACTTCATCTTCACTCTTGTGCAACGGGTCAAAAAAACGGAAATACTCTATTAGCTCATCTTGAGCATCAAGATACCAGTAGCGTTTAAAATCACTAAGGTACGGATGAACAGGAGCAATTTTTTTAATGCGTGGTTCCAAAGCTCCGCAAACCAGTGCCAATGCGCCTCCTTGAGATTCGCCCGTAGCAGAAACACTGCTTTCGTCAACCTCAGGAAAGCTCATTACAATATTTGCAAGCTGTGCAGTGTCAAGATATATCTGTCGGAATAACATCTTATCAGGTTTATCATTTAACCCTCTTATTATATGACCTCTAAGGGTAGGGCCTTTTATGCAGGATTTATCCTCCGAAAGTCCTCCCTGACCTCGACAGTCCAGGGCTGCAACACAATACCCCATTGTCGCATATGCCAGTTTGTCTGTCCAATCACCTGAATTCCATGCATAACCGTGAAATTTTAGAACAGCCGGACAAGGCTTTGTATAATTCTTTGGCCGCACATATTTGGCATGTATTCTGGCTCCGCCTGTTCCTGTAAAGTACAGGTCGAAAAGCTCTGCAAAAGGCACATTTATAAAATTATTGGGAATAAGTTCAATATCAGGCTTGACAGAACACATCTCCTGCAGCGATTTATCCCAGAAAACATCAAAGTCTGACGGACAGGGACTGCAACCCTGATACTTTTCCAATTCATTCATAGGCATATCGCCGTGGGTCAGATTCATATTACCCTCCACATTTAATAAATTAAATAATAAAAGTCATATTTTAATATTCGAACCCGGTGAATTAATGAGCTTAAGGTTCCTTGAAATCAGGTCAATCCTCTGCTGTACACAGGCATAGGATTTCAAAGGGTCTTCGGGGGTATTAATAACATAGTCCAACAGCCTGTCGATAGTGGTAGTAGCCACATGACATCGCGTATCGGAGGAAGCGTAGTAAATAAGTACATCCCCGCTTTGTCTTGCTACAACACCGTTGCAGAAGACCACATTTGAAACATCCCCGATTCTTTCTTCACCTTCAGGGGCAATAAGAAAACCGCCCGGACGATGGGTCACAATTTCAGGATGTTCAAGATCCGAAAGGAAGGCATAAACAACATATCTTAGTCCGGCCGCAGTATTCCTGACACCGTGAGCGATGTGGAGCCAGCCTCTTTCTGTCTTTATAGGAGCAGGCCCCTCACCGTTTTTGACTTCTTTTATAGTGTGATACTCCTTACATTCCATTAATATTTCTTCGTCTATAACTGCATTTTCCATGCTGTCCGTGTAACCAAACCCAATTCCGCCGCCCTTTCCCGTTTCAATAAATCCGTCCTGAGGCCGTGTGTAAAGGGCGTATCTTCCATTTATAAATTCAGGGTGAAGGACTACATTTCTCTGCTGTGGAGATGATGTTTTTAAATCCGGCAAACGCTCCCAAGATTTTAAATCTCTGGTTCTGGCAATACCGCATGCAGCTACCGCACTTGAAGTGTCACCGAAAGGGGCATCAGGGTCTTTTCTCTCTGTACAGAAAAGACCGTAAATCCAACCGTCCTCATGTTGTACAAGCCTCATGTCGTAAACATTAATATCAGGATTTTCTGTTTCAGGCATAACTACAGGGTAATCCCAGAAAGTAAAATTGTCTATTCCATTTTTACTCTCAGCCACAGCAAAAAAAGATTTTCTGTCGTTACCTTCAACACGTACTACAAGATATATTTTCCCATTCAGCTCAATGGCACCCGGATTGAAAGCACAGTTGACACCAATTCGTTCCATCAGACAGGGATTGGCAGTCTTGTTAAGGTCATATCTCCAGAAAAGAGGAGTATGGTCCTTGGTTATAACAGGATATTTATATTTATCATATATACCGTTTCCGCCTTCTTCAATTACGTTTTTTCTTTTAATCAATTCGTTATATTTCTGAACAAGATAATTCAGTCTTTCATCAAAAACCATAAAGAACCTCCGGATAAGAATTATTTAGACATTTTGCTTCTTGAATCTCTGTATAATTTCAAAACACATTCTGCTGTTGTGGTAAGGACATTTCCAAGGGCCTGCTTTTTCACCCTTTGTAATAGTTAATCCGTCTGGGGATGTCCCCCAGAACCATTCGCCGTTAACCTTGTCAATAATGTGTGATTTAATAAAGTTCCACATATTAAAAGCTTCAATCATAAAAGAGTCGTTTCCTGTCAGCTGATATGCATTGGAGAATCCCACAACTGCTTCTGCCTGTGGCCACCAGTCTTTGAAGGTTTCAATAACATCTTTGTCCTGCTCATAAAAAAGGCCTCCGTTTTCCTTATCAATTCCTTTTTGAAAAACTCTTTGAGCCATAGAAAGGGAGATTTCACGAACCTTTTCGATTAGTTCTTTGTTACCTGTGACTTCCGCTGCCTCGTATAAAAGCCAGCTGCCCTCAATATCATGTCCGAAGGATACTTTCTCGGAAACAGGATTCCATTTTTCATCAAAGAACAAATTAAAACAGTGTTTTTCAGGGTTTATTATATGATTAATTGTAATATTGATAATTTCTTCAAGATTAGATTTCAGCCCGTCATCCTTCCAAGCTCTGTATAGGTTTGTATAGGCCTCCATAATATGGAGGTGGGTGTTCATTGATTTTGAGACGTTCATATCAGCAGGGCTTAGGGATACGTCCTCTAGAGTCTGCCAGTTAAAACTACGGGCCTCGTAATATCCCTTGTTTACAGAATCGCAAGCATTGGATTCCAAAGCTTTGTATAGTTCTATTGCCTTGACAAGACTATCCTTTCTGCCTGTTGCAAGGTAAAATTCAGACAAACCGTAGATAGCAAAAGCAAGGGCATAAGTCTGTTTTTTTGAATTGAGGACATTACCCTTGTAATCCAAAAGCCAGTATACTCCTGAATTTACTTTATCAATAAAAAAGTCAGAAATATAATCATAAGCACGTTTAGCCATGAAAAGATACTTTTCTTTCTTGTAAAGACTATAAGCCTTAGAATATGTCCATAAAATCCTGGCATTTAGCACTGCTGCCTTTTCATGGGTTTTGTCAATGGTAAGGTCAGATGATATGTATCCGTAAAACCCGCCATTGTCTTTATCAACGGCGTTATCAATCCAAAACTGTAATATGTCATCCTTAAGTTCGGATTCCAGTTCTTCAACCATATAATTAATCAATTTACCATCCATAACTTCACGCCTCCTCAATTAAGTTATCTGTATTCCTCCGCATCTCCCGGCAGTAATTCAGAGTTGGACTTAATGAAGCTTATCAATTCATCCGCATTAGCGTAAGCCAGAGCGGAATATGTGTCGGCGGCACCATAATATATAGCAATTCTGCCGCTTTCAGCATCATGGAGAGCAGCACAAGGGAACACTACATTAGGTACAAATCCTGTTGTTTCATAGGACATTTCAGGTGTAAGAAGATAATCCTTTGTGCGATAAAGAACCTTAGAAGGGTTAACAATATCCAGAATTGCCGCTCCGAAACTATATACAAATCCATTGCAGGTTCCTGTAACACCATGGTAAAAAAGGAGCCAGCCGTCAGTTGTTTCAATAGGTACTGCCCCTGCTCCTATTTTAACGCTTTGCCACCATCCTGAACCGCCTTTTTGCATTACCCGTCTGTGACAACCCCAATGAACAAGGTCGGGACTCTCACTAATAAAAATGTCTCCGAAAGGAGTATGGCCTGAGTCACTGGGTCTGCTTAGGAGTAGATACTTTCCTTTAATCTTGCGTGGGAACAATACACCGTTACGGTTAAAAGGTATAAAGGGATTTTCCAGACGTGTAAAATGCTTGAAATCTTTAGTCATGCCTAACCCAAGTGAGGCCCCTCCAAAGTCTGTGCACCATACAATATAATATGTACCGTCCAATTCTACCAGACGAGGGTCATAAGAATAATTCGGCTCATACAGATTACCCTCCACGTCGTGCCATACTATAGGAGCATCCTCTACATTCCAATTAACTCCATCACTGCTAAATCCAACGTGAATACGAGCTTTGCCGTCTTTATGATCTGCTCTGAAAATACCTGCAAAACCTGAATTCCAGGGAACTACCGAACTATTATATATTCTGGCTGTTCTGGGTGTAGGGTTCCAACCGATAATAGGATTCCCTTCATGTCTCCATATAACACTGCTGCAACCGAGAGGTTTATCTTGCCAGGGAATGTTCTTTAAAGTCTTACCGATAATTGACATAGCGGATACCTCCATAAAAGTAATATTACAAAATATCCAAGGGAAAAGAAAAGCGAGAATAATTATTACTTTAACCTAAACTTAACGTTTGTAACATTATAATACTAAATTATTAACTTAAAGTAAAGTAAATATAATGTAATTTGTAATATTACAAATTGCCTTTAAAAGCATAAGCAGTTATGCTATAATTCTTTCATTAACTGCTTGTGGAGGAATTATGCCCAAAAAAGTAACGATGGATAACATTGCAGAGAAACTCGGTATCTCTAAAAATACAGTGTCTCTGGCACTCAGAGGTATGCCCGGTATAAGTGAAAATACCAGAAATTTAATTGAACAGACGGCGAATGGAATGGGCTACAGATACAAAGCGTCTGTTCGTAAAAGCATAATGGCCCGCAACCTTTGTCTTATTATTGCAAAAAGCACGAGGGATTCCATTGGGTTCTTTAGTTATGTTCAGCTTGGAATAGAAGACGAAGCAAAGAAAAATAACTTTAACACAATAATACATTATTATGACGAGAACGACGAAGGCTTCGAGACACCCAACTGTGTAAAAGACGGCATGGTTTCGGGGATAATTACTCTGGGTAGAATATCACATAAAACAATAAACTGTATAATAGGATATGATCTCCCTGTGGTAATGGTAGATAATTATTTTGACAACCTTGCAATGGATTGCATACTAACGGACAACCATTCAGGAGGTTATGCTGCCACGGAGCATCTTATAGACTGCGGACATACCAAAATAGGCTTTTTGGGTGATATCTCCGCATCAATAAGCTTTTATGACAGGTATCAGGGTTTTTTAAAAGCTTTGGGAGACAGGGGAATTGAATTTAAGGAAGTATTCTCAATTATAGGTAAAAAGCTTGAAGAACTGCCTAAAAAAGATATAGAGGCTTTAATCTGCGAAATGAAAGTAAAGGCAGGACTGCCGGATGCATTTTTCTGCTGTAATGATGCAGAGGCTATAGTATTTTTGAAAGTGCTTAAAAATATGGGCATATCGGTGCCGGATGAAATTTCGGTAATCGGATTTGACGATATAGAAAATGCCGGAAATGTTACCCCGGAATTAACAACAATGAGAGTGCAGAAAGAGCTTATGGGAAAAAGGGCAGTCTGTAGGCTTATAGAAAAACTGGAACATGAAATTAAACCGACAGAAAAGATATTACTGTCGGCCTGTCTTGTTAAAAGAAAGTCAGTTAAACGAAGATAATGAACTCATAGTAACTGCAATTGACAAAAAATTCAAATAAATATGTAATTTAGATTAAGTTAACGTTAATCTACTGATGACAAAACCCAATAAATTATAGTAAAATAATAATCGACCGCAAAAGATACATAATACTGTCAGGTGTCATGAGAGGTGAGATTATGAAAAGTAGCATATCAATGAAGAATATCGCCAGGGAATTAAATGTCAGCATTGTCACAGTTTCTAAAGCACTAAATGATAAGGACGGTGTCAGTGACGAACTTAAACTAAAAATAAAAGATTTAGCAGATAAAATGGGCTACAGGTACAATATGATGGCAAAATCCATGAGGGATGGACTGTCATATAATATAGGAGTAATTATCCCTGAACATTTTTTGGGGGACGATAAGTCGTATTATTTTAGTGTTTTTAAACATCTTTCCCAGATAATGGAGAGACATCAGTATTGTGCAATTCTGCAGGTACTAAACTCTGACGATGAAAATAACGTTGTTCTGCCCAAGTTTTATTATGACAAGAAGGTAGACGGACTTATTGTACTGGGACAGGTAAATAAAGCATATATTAAGGCACTGCAGAAGATTGAAATACCCGCGGTTTTTCTGGATTTTTACGATGAAAATACAAATGTTGATTCAATAACGGTGGACAATTATTCAGGGGCTTATGAATTAACGAATTACCTTATAAAAAACGGACATGTTAATATAGCTTTTGTTGGTGATATATATGCAACCAGTAGTATACAGGACAGGTATCTCGGAGTGTGCAAATCACTTTTAGAGCATGGTATAAAATTAAGGGAAGATTATGTAATATGTGACAGGGACCAACATGGAAAATATATTGAGTTTAAGTTTCCCAAAGATATGCCTACCGCTTTTGTATGCAACTGTGACGGAGTGGCATATAATCTTATAATAAAGCTGAAGGAAATGGGCTTTCACATACCGGAAGATTTTTCCGTAGTAGGGTTTGACAACGATATATATGCCACAATATCTGACCCCCAGATTACAACTGTTGAGGTAGATGTGGAAGAAATAGCGGGAACAGCAGTTAAATCAATCCTTGATAAGGTAAAAAAAGAGAACGGGAGTACTACGGGCCGGTCTACCATAAAGGGACGGATTATATACAGGGATTCTGTTAAAAAAATTAATGGGTAAGCAGGTACAACCTTAAATCATACTTAATATTATAAACAAAATAAAAAAATTGCATGGGCATTCCATGCAATTTTTTTATTTTGTTTAGTCCCGTAACTTAACGTTAATTGGATGTACAAAGTGACTGTTTTTTAGATATATTGCACAAATATAAGGCTCGCATTGGCAGACTTATGTCAATTTTCCACAAATAAATAATTTTGACAATGTTGACAATTAATTCATGCCAATATATAATTTAATTAAATCTGAACTTAAACGTTAACCTTATTCGCATTACCAATATTATAAGGGGGAATGAAAATGATTAAAAATAGGATTGCACCATTAGTCCTAAGTCTGGCAATGCTAGCCACCGCTTTTACTGCATGCGGCTCGCAAGATAGTTCTAACGATACCGGTTCTAACTCATCGGCATCATCAACTGCAGCAGGTACAACTTCCGCAGCCAAGGACATTAAAGGCGAAATATTGTTCTACAACACAAGAACTGATATGGAACTGGACAGCTACGAGAAAAACTGGAAATATTATATTGGAGAATTCAATAAAAAGTATCCTAACATAAAGGTGAATATTGAAACATCAAAGGACTACGAAGGTGATCTTGCAATCCGCATGAATTCCAACGAATACGGCGATGTTTTATTTATGTCTGCAAAGATGAAAGATGCGGATCTTCCAAGCTTTTTCATTCCATTAGGGAAAAAAGCAGAGTTGGAAAAGAAGTATGATTTCGTTCAGGACAGATATGTTGGAGAGGATACATACGGAATTCCACCTAACGGAAACGGACAGGGTATTGTATATAACAAGAGTGTATTTACAAAAGCGGGTATTACGACTCTTCCCAAAACCGAGGATGAATTCCTTGCAGATTTGAAACTCATCAAAGACAAAACAGATGCTATTCCATTATATACGAACTACAAGGACAGTTGGGCTCTTAATGCATGGGAAGGTTACATAGACAGTGTGTCCGGCAGCGATACATATACAAATCAGGTAATGCTTCATGAGGATGACCCGTTTGCAAAGGGAAAACCTCACTATATAGTTTATAAATATTTATTTGATGTTGTAAGTCAAAAGTTGGTTGAGGACGATCCAATGACTACTGACTGGGAAAGTTCAAAGCAACTGCTGGCTGATGGCAAAATTGCAACAATGCCTCTTGGCTCTTGGGCAATTCCACAGATAAAATCAAAGGCTAAAAACCCTGATGATGTGTCCTACATGCCATTCCCGTATAGTATTGACGGAAAAATGTATACACAGGCCGCAGGCGATTACAAACTGTGTATAAGTAAGAACAGCAAAAACATAGAAGCTGCAAAGGCATTTTTATGGTGGTTCCTTGATGAATCAAACTATGCTCAGAATGAAGGTCTTATACCGTCCCTTAAAGGTTCGGCATATCCCGATACTTTAAAGAACTTTCAGGATATGGGCGTTACACTCCTTATAGACAAGGGAGCAATAAACGACGGAACCAAGAATGAAAACGGATGGCTGGATGCTATAGATAAAGAATCTGAAGTAGGTTTATGGAATGAAAACTTTAAGAAGGATATTGTAGATACAGCATTAGGCAACAAAAAGGGTACATATGATGATATAATGAACGGCCTTAATAAAAAATGGGCTGATACAAGAGCGAAGCTCATAAAAGAAGGTACTATAGGCAAGTAATCAAATCTCGGTAATCCTAGAATCCTAAAATATATAGTTTAAACAATAAGGGGGAAAATATTTTCCCCTTATTGTTTGGAATTAAAAAACCTATCATATTTTATCCGAGTTGAATAGATCGGAGGTGCAATATGTTCTCAAAGCTAAGCTACAAGGTTCAAAAAAGAATTATTATTGTAGCATTTCTTGTAATTCCCCTAGCTCTTTTAGCTGTTTTTTCATATTTTCCTGCATTAAACCTTTTCTATTACAGCCTGACAAAATGGGACGGCATTTCTAAAACCAAAGAGTTTGTAGGCATGCGAAACTATGTTGATTTATTTTCACAGCAGGAAAACTTTATAGTATTCAAGAACAGTTTGTATTACCTTGGAGGTTCAGTGATTCAAATTGGTCTTGCCCTGTATTTTTCATCTATATTAAGTTATAAAGTTCGATTTAAAAGCTTTTTCAAAGGAGTACTATTCTTTCCTTACCTATTAAACGGTGTTGCAGTCAGTTTTATGTTTATGCTGTTTTTCAGGCCCGAAGGAACAATGGACAGCCTGATGACGGCTATCGGACTTGGTGCATTTACTCAAAAGTGGTTGGGAAACCCCAACATAATTAACTTCTCTCTTGTTGCGGTTTCAATATGGAGGTTTTTCGGATATAACTTCATTCTCTTTTCAGGGGCAATACAGTCTGTACCTGACGAAATGTATGAAGCTACCGAAATTGATGGTGCAAACAGATTTCAGCAGTTTTGGTATGTAACCTTGCCTTCCATAAAACGAGTTATCGAATTGAATGTAATTCTTTCAATAAGCGGGTCAATCAGTGCCTTTGAGGTACCGTACATAATGACTGGAGGTTCAAACGGCAGTATGACCTTTGTTATAAGAACTGTTGAGGCCGCGTTTAAATGGCGTAAGTACGGCCTTGCTTCTGCCATGGGAGTAGTACTTCTGGTAATTGTTGTTTTCACAACACTGCTTCAAAAGAAATTATTTGGCGATGACAAGGAGGCGAATGCATAATGGCTTCTAAAAGAATTAATATATTTGATATTTTAAAGTATATAACCTTGGTAATTGCTTCGTTTATCGCATTACTTCCTATAGTTGTAGTCTTTTTCATATCCTTTAAAACATCCAGCGAATATGCCAATTCCAATCCATTGATGCCACCCAAAAACTGGTTGAACTTCAGCAACTTTCACAATGCATTTTCAGACGGAGGTATGCTTAGAGGATTTATCAATACCGTTATCATTATGGCAGTGGTTCTTTTCGGTGCAATAATAATAGGTACTATGGTGGCGTACGTTTTAGACCGATTCAAATTTAAAGGCAGCGGACTGGTGGTGGGAGCTTTCTTGCTGGCTACACTGATACCCGGAATAACCACACAGGTTGCCACCTACAAGGTAATAAATGTACTGCACCTTCAAAATACCAGATTGGCACCTATGATTCTGGGTGTAGGCACAGACATAATTTCAATATACATTTTCATACAGTTTATTTCTAATATATCTGTTGCTCTTGATGAATCGGCAATGATTGAGGGTGCATCATATTTTACGATATACAGGAAGATAATATTGCCCCTTTTAAAGCCGGCCATTGCTACTGTTGTCATTATAAAGGGAACAGGCGTATACAATGACTTTTATACTCCTTTGCTGTATATGCCCAAAAGTAGCCTTGGCACAGTTTCAACATCTCTTTATAGATTCCAGGGGCCTTACGGCGGACGTTGGGAGGTAATATGCGCAGGCGTTATAATAGCTATTATCCCGACACTCATAGCTTTTATCTCACTGCAAAAATACTTCTACAACGGATTTACCGGAGGTTCTGTAAAAATGTAAGTCAAAAAATAATTAAATACGGAGGGCTGAAAAATGATTAGAAGAAACTTTCAAAAATTACTGGCTTTCTCATTATCCTTGGCTATTTTTACGACAATTTTACCTTTTAGCCTGTCTAATCAGGTATCCGCAGCAAATGAAGAACAAACAAACGTGATTTATGAGAACAATTTTGAGGAGGATTCCAACGCAGTAACAATAGGAGATACAAAAGCATTGGAATACGATGCGGTTGGAAGTCCCGACAGCGACTGGAGTACTATATTCCAGGCAGACTTAGGCTTTACTTACACTGATAAAGTGTACGAGGGAGCTGTTATGAGTTTTGACCTTCTTTTGCCGGAAGGAAGCACCTACAACGGACTACTAAAAGCACAGGCCGTTACTAAAATGGGAAGTTCATGGACATGGACACAGTCGCCTGTTATTTCAGAGATAGGCATAAATGAGTTTTCTGATTCAGGCAAAGGATATATGACAGCTCATGTATCTATTCCGTTTGGCTCGGAAATAGAGGCTGTACAAGAAATAAAGTCAATAGTTCCGTGTCTGGCAGGAAGCAGAATTGACTACACGGGAAAAATTTATCTCGATAATGTAAAGCTTGTAAACGGTACTCCTTCCACACAAACAGGCAGTGAAATCTACACAAATGATTTTGAAAATGATGAAACTGCAGTAAGTGTAGGGGATACAAAAGCATTGGAATATGATGCTGTCGGAAATCCTGAAAGTGATTGGACTACCGTATTCCAGACAGATTTGGGTTTTAATTACAACGATAATGTTTACGAGGGAGCAACTATGAGTTTTGACCTTCTTTTGCCGGAGGGAAGTACCTACAATGGGCTTCTGAAAGCACAGGCAGTTACAAAAATGGGCAGTTCATGGACATGGACACAGTCGCCTAACATTGCTGATATAGGAATAAATCAGTTTAAGAATTCAGGAAAAGGTTACTTGACGGCCCATGTCTCCATTCCTTTTGGTTCAGAGATTGAGGCTGTCCAAGGAATAAAGTCAATAGTTCCATGCCTCGCAGGAAGCAGATGCGACTATACGGGGAAAATTTATCTTGATAATGTAAAGATGATAAACGGTATTTCCAATGAAGAGGAGCCTGAACCTGAAATACCACAGGTAGACCCTGTAACTTACACCTTTGATAATGCTAAGGATGTAGACGGCTGGTCTACTATAGACGGCTACGAATACAGCGGCGGTGTAAAAATTAGTCATAATACGTCAGTTGGAAACGGTTCAATGCAGCTGGACCTTGACTATTCACAAAACTCATCATCAGGCTGGAGTGAAGCAAAAGTTCTTTACTCTTTTGGGGCAGCAAAGGAACTTAACGGATATAATAATTTCAAGTTTGACTTTATTTATAATCCCCAAAATATGACATCCGGTTCATTCAAGGCAAAGCTGTCAGCAGGTATAATACAAGCAAATACAGATATAAGCCTTAGTAAAGCCGAGGACTACGGAAACGGTTTAAAAAAGGTAACGGCAGAAATTGAATTTGCAAGTACTAAAAATTCAGTTGACAACTTCATACTGGGAATAGTGGGTTCAAGTACAAATTATGTGGGACCTATGTACATAGACAATATTACATTCAGTCAGAAGAGTCAGGAAAACATATATGTAAATGCTACTCTCAAGCCCGAAGCACAAGAAGCTATCAGTGTAAGCGAAGATTCAATTACGGCAAACGGTTCTACCGTTACAACCCCGGAACAGGTGAAAATGGTTGATGACGAAGCAATTCCTGCTGCTGTAAAGCTTTATGCGTATTTAGAAGCAGTGGGCAAATCCGACAGTGTATTGTTCGGACATCAGAATGATACTCATCACAAAGCAGGGAATCCTGCCTATTCAAATTCGGATACCAAGGATGTTACCGGTTCAATATCAGCTGTTGTGGGAGTGGATACACTTTCTATTACGGGAAATGAGTTGGGAACGTGGAATCAGCCACTTTCACAGCGTGTGGCAGCTTGTGCGGAAATGACCGAGGCAGCTGCAGGGCAGGGAGCTATTATTACTTTGTCAGCTCACATGCCTAATTTTGATGTAATAGACCAAAGAGTTGAAAACAATGTACCGGGTTCTACAGACCAGAACAAGGTTGGAATACTATCAGACGGCACATATAACTTTTCAGGTTATACTCCGAATACCACAACCGGGGATGTAGTTACAAGGATAATGCCGGGGCAGGACTTGAACTATTTGTATAACGCATACCTTGATATGATAGCGGAATATGCTAAAAGTCTGGAGCAGAAAAATATCTCGGTTCTGTTCAGGCCTTTCCATGAATGTACTGGAAGCTGGTTCTGGTGGGGAGCTGCCTTCTGTGACCAGGAAGCATATAAAAATCTTTATAAATACACCGTTGAATACCTCCGTGATACAAAGGGAGTTCACAATTTTATATATGTATACGGCCCCAGTAGTGATGCAGAAAGCGTGGCAGACTATGGAAAACGCTATCCCGGTGATGAATACGTTGATATGGTAGGGTTTGACATGTATCACCAAAATCCGGTTGAGGGAGATAACTTTATAAATCAGCTTAAAACAGAATTGAGTATTGTAGAGCAATTTGCTAAAGAGCATGGCAAATTATTTGCGGTAACCGAAACAGGAGTTGCCAATGCAAATAACCAAGCACTTTTAAAATCAGGTAACCAGAGAAAAGACTGGTATAATGAAATCCTTGATGCAGTCTCTCCAACAGATGCGTCATACTTCCTCCTTTGGGCAAACTTCGGAACTGATTCCGGCTTCTATACTCCTTATGTAACTAAAAAAACCGAAACTACTATGACAGGACATGAAATGCTTGACAATTTCATAGATTTCTATAATGACCCGAGAACAGTATTTGCTGACGGAATGGGGCAGTATACTGGGATTTCTGTAACTGCTGCAAAGAATACGGAGGTTTCGGGATACATTACCTCACCTGTGTCAGGCAGCAGAATATTAACGGGACAGAGAATAATTGCCAGTGTGACCAATGCGAATGATAATATGGCAGTTAAATTCATTTTAAAGAATAAAGCAGGTGCAGTAGTAGCTCAAATACCAGCATTACAAGGTGATGGCAAGGAATACGTGGGGGTGCTTACTGACAGCAAGCTCCAAAGTATCGGTAAGACCGTAGGTACAATAACTCTGGCTGTAGATACAAAGGAATGTAATACCGTAAATGTTAAGTTCAACATGCCGGTTCCCGTTGTTGACCCAACAGTAGTAGATACTTTTGAGGACTATTACGGAGATAATGACGTTCTTAACACCAGTTGGAGTGTAGGAAAGGGAACAGGCTGTACAGTTACACCGTCCTTAACAAACTCTTGCCATGAAGGCGAGTATGGTTTGGAGTTCAAGTATTCACTTGTTCCCGGAGGTTATGTAGGGGTTACCAAGAATCTCGGTTTCGATTGGTCAGACAAGAATACACTGCAATTATGGATGCTGCCTGATGGAAACAACCAAAAAACAGTTGTTCAGGTTACATCAGGCGGTAATGTATTTGAGGTATATCTGAATGAATATGCAGGATTTAAAAATCTGAAAGAGCCCGTACTGGTAACAATACCATTCTCAAGCTTTGTAGGCAGAGATAACAAGGATGCAAAGTTTGACCCAAGTCAGATTGACAGCTTTGGACTATGGCTGAATACAATTGTACCGGAGGGGCAGAATCCTGATACCTACAAATTGAATTCAGTCCTGTACTATGACAGTATAAAGGCTGTAAATACCGACTTTACAACTGTAAACTTTAAGGTTGACAATGATTATTCAATGAGACAGTTGATTAACCGCATATGGAAAATACGGGACAGATTACCCCAGTGGCTTGTTGATTATTTGTTCCCTCAAAATTAATTTTTGGCTTTTATTATAAAAAAACTATATGACGGCTGTCTCCGGGTGTACAAAGTTATTTCCGGAGACAGCCGTTTTTGGCTATGGCACTCGTAAAAAAGACATATAAATGTAACCACGGTTGATTTAATTGAATTATTTGGTATAGAATAATAAATAAAATGAAAGCCGGAAGGAACTTATATGCAAATACTTGTAGATGCAGATGCATGCCCGGTAAAAAATATAATCATCAGGATTGCAAAGGAATATGGCATTCCAGTCATAATGATTATTGATACCAGTCACGAACTAAATGATGGATATAGTACGGTAATTACCGTAGACAAGGCACGTGACAGTGTTGACATAAAGCTTATCAATATGCTTAAAAAGAACGATATTGTGGTCACTCAGGACTATGGTGTAGCTGCTATGGGACTGGGTAAAGGCGCAAAAGTTCTGAATCAGAACGGCTTGATATACTCGGATAATAATATTGACAGATTGTTATTTGAAAGACATTTGGGACAAAAAATCAGGAGGGCGGGAGGAAGAACCGGCACTATTAGAAAAAGGTCAAAAGAGAATGATGAAGCCTTTGAAAAAGCACTTCTGATGCTAATAAAATCAGAGTCTGAAAGCACGCAGGATTTAAATATATAGGATAATGGAGGGGTTAAAAATGGATAAAAATACAAAGGCTATTGTAGACAAAAGAATTAAGAAAACTATGGAAAATTTGAAGGCCAATAATATGCAACCTTATTATGTTGAAACTGTAAAAGATGTTGCAGGGAAGGTAGCTGAATTGCTTAAAGAAGGAGATACGGTTGCTGTGGGCGGTTCTATGAGTTTGTTTGAAGCAGGAATTATAGATTTGCTCCGTTCGGGTAAATATACCTTTCTTGACAGATATGAAAAGGGATTATCCCGGGAACAGATGAGACAAATTTTTAGAAAATCCTTTTTTGCCGATGTATATCTCAGTAGTTCGAATGCCGTTACGGAAAATGGGGAACTATACAATGTAGACGGCAATTCCAATAGGGTCGCTGCTATATGTTACGGCCCGGAATCAGTAGTAATTGTGGTGGGTATAAATAAAATAGTAGGAAATCTGGATGAGGCAGTTAAAAGGGTAAAAACTATGGCAGCTCCTGCAAATGCCACTCGACTTGATTATACATCCTATTGTACGGAAAAAGGAGAGTGCATGGGACTGGCATCCGGGAATTCCTGCATGACAAGCGGCTGCGGCGGGCAAAACAGAATATGCTGCAATTATGTTGTCAGTGCATATCAGAACCAAAAGGACAGGATTAAGGTAATAATAGTTGGAGAGGAACTGGGCTATTAATAGGTTTCAATGGAGAGGGAAGCTGTATGATTGTATCAACTTTGAGAATAAAGCTTTATGCACCTATGTGCCATTCACTCAAGGACAAGCGTATGATAGTTAAAAGTATAGTGCAAAGGGCCAGAAACAAATTTAATATATCTATAGCTGAGGTAGAAGAACAGGATTTATATCAGACTATTGTAATAGGGGCAGCCTGTGTGTCTACGGGCAGAGCACAGGCAAATGCTGTTCTGAATGAAGTCATGAAATTTATAGAGGCAAATACAGAAGCAGAAATAACTGATATTTTATTTGAGGACAGATAAAAATATATAAAAGGAGTGGCTGTAATGATTGAAACAAATAATAGCATTTCTGAGGTATGGCTTGCGGGAGGATGTTTCTGGGGAGTTCAGGCATTTTTGTCAAGACTTCCGGGAGTAATCCATACGGAGGTTGGTTATGCAAACGGAAACACTGAAAACCCTACCTATGAAGATGTTTGCAGAAGGTCAACAGGTCATGCTGAAACTGTTTATGTAAAGTATGATAAAACTAAGATTTCTATGGAAAAGCTGTTGGATTATTTTTTCAGAATTATAGACCCTACCTTGCTCAACAGACAGGGGAACGATATAGGTCCACAGTACCGTACAGGTATTTACTATAAGAATCCAGAAGACAGGGAAATTATAGATAGCTATATCAATAGCAAACAGGAGTTGTACAAAGGAAAAATCCTGACAGAGGTTCTTCCTCTTGACAATTTTTATAAAGCAGAGGATTACCATCAGGAGTATCTTGATAAAAATCCTCAGGGGTACTGTCACATTGACTTATCCATCCTAAATGACATTGGAAAGGAATGAACGATGGCATACGATATAAGGCCTGTTAATCTTCAAGAGGTCAGGGATTTATACATAAACATAGTAAATGACTTTGCTCCGGGGGAGTATCCGCCCTATGAAGTTTTATACAATCAGCTTGAGAAAGACATTCAAAAGGGATTTGTGCTTGTAAATGACGAAAAAGATGTAGCATACTCAATTTGTACAGGAGACAGTACAAATTCCTTTGTTCTTATAAGCTTATTGGCAGTTTATAAGGAATATAGGGGAAAAGGATTCGGATCAAAATTTATTGAAATGTTAAAAAGCAAATATTGTTGTGAGAAAAGTATTATTGTTGAGGTTGAAAAGCCTGAGGATGCTTTAGAGCAGAAAGAACGCAGTGTAAGGGAAAACAGGATAAAATTCTATGAAAAAGCCGGCTTCAGACTGCTGCCGGATATTGATTACGCTATATGGGATATTCCTATGTATCTGATGATTTTACCGAAGGAAACTCTACAGATTAATACAGCTTCTATCAGCGGGTTAAATGAAACAATTAAGAAGGGTATGGGGGATATTTATCTAAAACTTCTGGGCCAAAAATTCTTTCATAAGATGAAGCTTAAAATAAAAAACAAGTCAGGGCTTTAGGGGGTATATTTTAAAGCCCTGACTTGCTGTTAGAAATTGATTGCTACTGTTTAGCTTCCGTAAATGTAAGTTTGAGAGTTACTTGCTGGCCGCTTCTGGAAACGACTACGTCCACAGTATCACCGGCTTTATGCAGTTTTTTAATTGCATCAATGTCTGCATTTGTTTTTACTTTTTTACCGTCTACCTTAATAATAATGTCCTTTGCTTTGATACCTGCATTTGCTGCGGCTCCTCCCGGAGTCACTTCTACTACGTAAAGTCCCACCGGTATTCCATACATTTCAGAGTATTGCTCAGGAACTTCCTGAGTTGAAATTCCCATCAAAGGCTTTCCCTTAACATATCCATAGGTTTTGAGCTGTTCAATTATCGGTTTTGCTGTGTCCATTGGTATCGCAAAACCAAGTCCTTCAACACCGTCCTCGGAAATCTTGGCTGAATTTATACCTATTACCTGTCCTTTTGAATTTACAAGGGCACCGCCGCTATTGCCCGGATTTATTGCAGCGTCTGTCTGGAAAAGGTCCATAGGTCCGTTACCTGTATCAACCTGCCTGTTTAGTGCACTTATTACACCAACGGTTACAGAGCCGGCGAACTCCATTCCAAGTGGGTTACCAATGGCTACAGCAGTATCTCCGACTTCTACTTGGGAGGAGCTGCCAAGTTCTGCAACAGGAAGGTTAGTAAGATTTATCTTTATAACAGCAAGATCGTTATCCTCATCACCGCCTATAAATGTAGCTTTTGCTTGCCTTTTATCAGGTAAATACACTGTAAGTGTAGTATTTTTTGCTCCGCTCTTAGGGTCTGCATATGATACAACATGGTAATTTGTCATTATATATCCATCTGAACTGATTATTATACCTGAACCCTCAGAACTGGAGTTGGAGGGTGTTCCAAAACCGTAGAATCCTGAAGAACGACTGTTTTGAACGCTCATTGTTACACCTACAATTGAGGGGCCGACTTTCTTTGCTATTTCGGATATACTCATGTCTCCGGCCGAAGTATTCAAAAGAGTGGCTGCTTTCAGTGATTCTGCTGAGGATGAAGTAAGGGTTCCTACACCGGAGTCTGAATTGCTTTTTACTGAGAGTGCAACTGATTTCTGAAGATCTCCCACCTGGCGATCAAGCTCCTTTGAAAACTTGTAGTACAATCCACCGCCAACTGCTGCCCCGGTAACCATTGAGGTTATAAGTACAAGTGATAAATAGGTAGTAAACTTATGTTTTTTTCTTTTTGGGGTTATTGTTATAATTTGGTTGTTATCAAAGTTTGAATTATTATAGTATCCATTGTTCCAATCATCATTATTGTTATACATAATTGAGTCCTCCTATCGTTTAAAATTTCTTAAGTTATCTTATGTTTATATAATAGCTGTAAATTATGTATTTTTTACGAAGAAAAAGTTAATAAACTGTTATGATTTTTAAAACAAAATGTTAACATGACATATAAAAAATAGTGCAATTCCTGTCTGCCAGGGTAACCGTAAGCCGGGTATTTTCCAGCAAACGATTTTACCCCGGTAAACGTGGGATACCTGATATTGACGTTTACTCGATGTTTTTGGGGATATATTTTTCGTTGACGAATGTAAAGTCACAAGGGATAGCTTCTGCGAAGATTTCAAATAATGATTTACTGGCTGCATCATCAATATCTACTAGTACGTTTTCGTCCAGAAGGGCGATAACCTTACCGTAGCCTATTAGCTTGTCATCTCTGGTTATTGCCAATTGGTCGCCCTGCTGAATAAATTCCTTTCTTTCACATTGAATTATCATATGGTCACCTGACCTTATACAAAATTTACTCACTTCCATATAATAATATTAGATGTAATTGATTTGAAGAACATATATATTGTATTTTGCTAATTGTAAATAAGTACGAAAGTGGCATTAATATTTATACCCTTGCAGAGAATTGTTTATTCAATATTTGGGTGATGGGAAATATATAATTTCACCAATATATAAGCTTTTCATATTATATAGTAGCAGTTCAAAACATTGAAAAAGGGGTAAACCTAATGCTGTATTCAAACAATTCAGGTTCGTTTCCTAACGATATCGGAAACGTAGTTGCCAGTGCCTACGGTGACGTAAACGGAGACAGGGTTGCCGACTATGTATATCTCACAGCTGTTAAAACACCTGACAGTAATTTTTTGCGGGATATTACACTAGTCATAAAGGATGGAAAAACGGGTATTAAGCAGAGCGCAAAGCTTCCTTCAGATGCGGGCTATTCCCCGGGGTTATTTTTGGGTGACTTCACCGGAGACAGAATTAATGATATATTAGTAGGGATTAATTCCGGGGGAAGCGGCGCCATAATGTTTTATTACATCTTTTCAGATGTGAATAACCGCCTTGCAATGATATTCAATTATGAGGACTTCAATAATAAATACCAATACAAAGTTAACTATCTGAATTATTACAAGGTATCGGTTCAAAACTTGACGGAGAAATCTACGTACATACTGGATATAACATATAAAGGCAGAGAGTATCTAAGTGAGATTTACACTAACGAGGGAATTCTCAAAGCACCCATTGAAGGCTGGGTTGATCCGCTAAGCGGATTGTATCCCGTTGATTTTGACGGCAACGGGGTGTATGAGCTTCTGGGTTATCAGAAAATAGCAGGACGGTATCATGCGGATTCCCTGGGGTATGTACAAAGTATATTGAAGTTCCAAAACATGAAGTTTGAACTTTCAAGCCAATACGTGGCTATTTTTGGTTCCCAGGAGTAAAAATGTACAATAAAATTAATTGATTAAATAAAAATTTTAAATAATTTATACATATACAAATCGGACTATTTCCTATAAAATTTGTATTGTTGAAAACAATCCATTCTGGTCGGCGGATTATTCCGCCGGCCGGTCTTAAAATATATTCCTCCTGAAAAATAGATCCCTTATACCTTGTGGTTTAAGGGTTTTTTACTGCCCTTTTACGACTATTTAACGTTGTTTTGATTTTTTTAAAAAAATATAAACTTCCTATTGACACATGTCCTGTTTCTTATGTATAATGTAAAAGCACGTTAGAGAACGGGCGACATAAAAATGGCGGCGTAGCTCAGTTGGCCAGAGCATCCGGTTCATACCCGGCAGGTCGTAGGTTCAAATCCCACCGCCGCTACCATTTTAAGCGATAGTGACTATCGCTTATTTTATGGCCCATTGGTCAAGCGGTTAAGACACCGCCCTTTCACGGCGATAACAGGGGTTCGATTCCCCTATGGGTCACCAATTGGGAGCTTAGCTCAGCTGGGAGAGCATCTGCCTTACAAGCAGAGGGTCATAGGTTCGAGCCCTATAGTTCCCACCAAAATTTCATAAGGTATATGACTGGTGGTTATATCAGTAATCGCAGAGGTTATATACAGAAAATAACAGCCTTCTGATTATGTTCAATAAAAGACATAGTCAGGGGGCTGTTATCTTGTCTACAAAACAAGTCATTTCTTCAACAAAACAGCCGTATGGAGAAGGTAAAAAGGTTATAAAAAAGTCATGGGGGTGGAACAGGTTCTATTACTCTCCAAGAGGACTATAACAGGTTTGTACAGGATTTATCATGCAGAAATGCAAGCTTCAAGTGTCTATAATGAAAGAGCAGGAGAAAATAAGGGACTGCTACAAACAGCAGGAATTGGGCTAATAAACAGGACAGCTTTAAAAGGTACATGGGCATAAAGAATGGTTTCAGTACCATATCAATCAATCCAGTAAAAGCAGCTATAGTTTCTAATATCAAGGTTAGATATAATCTTATTTCCAAATTGTGCCAATATATACTTCTTCTAAGTTTTGCAAAGTTCTTGGCTTCTCTCAATTGCAGCATCAATACAAATACAGCCAATGTAAATCCTACCAGATACATAGTAGTAGCAAACAGTTCATGCCTTGTTTTCTGTTCTATGTCAACTCCATTCTTGCCCAACAACACCAATATGAGGTAGTAAATCACAATAAGGGCAATAGTAAGAGTGTAGTAAAATATCTTCCACCTTTTTCTTTTCCTATTGAATACCTTCTTATCAATGATGTTTTCCTTAGTATCATAGGCATGACCAGTGTGGGGGTCAATCTCAGAGCCAGTTATATCATCTGGTTGTTGCTCTACTATTTGAACCTTTTGAATATTATCCTTTTTCTTCTTTTTCTTGAACATTAACTCACCTTTATTCCTGCATGATAATTGAAAAAAATCAAAGCAATGCATTTTATTATTCCCATACTATCCACTTAATAATCAAAGAAAGTTATGATAGCCATTACCTTGCATATAAAAATAATATAAAATCAGAGGGAATGATACATAAAGGGCATACAAAGTTCTGTGGTTGCCTAAAAGCCCCAAAGGTTGAGAAGGTTCAGAAAAAGGACAAGAGGGTTAAGAGTGATGAACAGAGGTTGGCTGAACTGGTTAAGGCTGTAAGTATAAAAGAAGATGCCACATTACGGAGATAGCCAGAGCCTTAGTATTAAGATATGGACAGCAGTACTTGCAGGAGTTTATCAGGGATGAATATATGATAGACAGCATTGCAGCCCTTGACCCTGACAGTGAAACACTTGTAAAGATATTCTACAAAAAACCTTCACTTGGAAGGGAATTGAGGGATTTATCAAAGGGCTTGGTATGGAGGATGGCAAGACCTTCCTGATTATGGTGTAGTACACAATCCAACTCCTAAAAGCAGGATAACAGATAATAGAGCCAAGAAAATAGATTAAAATATGAGGGTACAGAGTATAAAAAGCTTTGTATCCTCTTTTTTATATACTCCTAAAGCCTTTACCTATGGTTTCAGAAGTATTGCTTATGGTTATAAATGCAGAGTCGTCTATACTGCGTATATATGTTCGGAGCTTTATCGCTTGTCTTCTACTGAGAACGGTAGAAATTACGTCCTCAGTCTTGTGGGTGAATGCGCCCTCGGCTTTATATATAGTAGCTCCCCTATGAAGCTGGGTTACAATAAATTCCTTTATCTCATCAGATTTGGAACTGATAATAACAAATTGCTTGCTAACGTTGAACCCTTCCATTACAAGATCAATAACAAAAGCTTTAAGAGAAAGACCTAAAATGGAGTACATTCCTATTTTTATTCCAAAGACCGCTCCAGCTCCGGCTGCAATGAGAAAATCAGTCAGCAGCAGAGTTTTTCCAATGTTCAGGTTCGTATGTTTACTGAGTATCTTTGCTACAATGTCTGTTCCTCCTGTAGAGGCATTGAGATTAAAAACAATGGCCGAGCCTATGGCAGGAAAAATAATTGAGAATATAAGTTCAAGCATCATATCGTCTGTCAGAGAATGCTTTAACGGATATATTTTTTGGATAGCCCATACTATTCCTGAAAGGGCAAAGCTGGAATACATTGTTTTTGAGCCAAAATCCGGGCCTAGAAAAATGAATCCTACAATAAGCAGGGCTACATTTATTATAAGCATCATAGGGCCTACGTCTATGTCTTTGAAGAAACTGCTGGCTATTATTGCAAGTCCGCTTACTCCACCTGTTGCAAAATTGTTGGGTATTTTAAATAAACAAATACCTATACCTACCAGAAGTAATCCTACATTAATTAAAATGAAATCCCTAATATTTTTCTTCATTAAATATTACAGCCCCTATAGCAGATTTTTAATGTACCCAATATATAATATTATTCTTCACAATATTAATCGTCAATCATTTTGGTCTTACTGTAATTTTTATGGTGTTTGGTATATACTCTTGAATATAATGAGACTTTTATATGTAAAATATTTATTTGCATTATTATATGGAGGATTATACTATTATGACTGATGAAACTTATGCTCTTTTATGTGATTTCTATGAGCTTACAATGAGCAACGGATATTTTCTAAATGGTTTTGCCGACAAAGTTGCATACTTTGATGTTTTTTTCAGAAAAGTACCTGATGAAGGCGGTTTTGCTATCGCTGCCGGTCTTGAGCAGGTTATTGAATATATTGAAAACCTGCATTTTTCAAAAGATGATATAAAATACCTGAATGACCTGAATATGTTTTCAGACAGCTTTTTGGAGTACCTGACAAACTTCAGGTTCACCGGAGACATATATGCGGTTCCCGAGGGAACCCCTGTTTTTCCCAATGAACCAATAATAACCGTTAAAGCACCGGTTATTGAAGCCCAGCTTATTGAGACTTTTATACTTCTTTCAATTAATCATCAATCCCTTATTGCTACCAAGGCTAACCGTATAGTTAGGGCAGCCAGAGGCAGAACAGTTCTGGAATTCGGTTCCAGAAGAGCACAAGGGGCAGATGGTGCCGTACTTGGAGCGAGGGCTGCCTTCATTGCAGGCTGCGAAGGAACCTCATGCGCTATGACAGACAAACTCTTCGGTGTACCCGCAGGCGGAACCATGGCTCATTCATGGATTCAAATGTTTGATAGTGAATATGAGGCTTTTAAGACCTATTGTGAACTATATCCCAATAATACCACACTTCTTGTTGACACATATAATGTACTTAAAAGCGGCGTTCCAAATGCAATACGTGCATTTAAGGAAGTTTTACTTCCGCAGGGCATTACAAAATGTGCAATTCGTTTGGATAGCGGTGATATGACATATCTATCAAAAAAAGCCAGAAAAATGCTTGATAATGCAGGACTTACTGAATGTAAAATAGTAGCCTCAAATGCTCTTGATGAATATATAATCAGTGATTTGATTTCACAGGGGGCATGTATTGATATTTTTGGGGTAGGAGAACGGCTGATTACTTCAAAAAGTGAACCTGTATTCGGCGGTGTTTATAAGCTGTGTGCTATTGAAAATGAAAATGGTGAAATTATTCCAAAGATAAAACTGAGTGAAAATGTAACAAAGATAACCAATCCCCACTTTAAAAAAGTTTACCGCCTGTTTGAAAACGAAACCGGCAAAGCTATTGCAGACCAACTTTGTGTATACGATGAAACCATCGATCAAACAAAGGAACTTGAGATTTTTGATCCCGAAGCTACATGGAAACGTAAGACAATTACTGATTTTACTGCAAGGGAACTTTTGGTACCCATATTTATAGGCGGCAAAAAAATGTATGACGTTCCGTCAATCCGGGAAACCAGAAAATACTGCAAGGAGCAAATTGATTCTCTTTGGGATGAAGTAAAGCGTTTTGAGTTCCCTCATGAATATTATGTAGACTTATCTCAAAGGCTTTGGGATATTAAACATAAACTTATTGAAGAGAACAGATAGAAGTTTTCGACATGAATGACATAAAATGTAATTATTTATATTTTACTTAAAGTTATTCTTAGGAAGATATACTTTAATTAATGTTATAAAAGTAAGATATTTTGAAAATAACTGTCTAAAATATCTTATTTCCTAAGTACCAAAAGTGACAAATATTTTTATACTCCTGCCTTATAATCAATCCTGCGTGCTGTAACCGGGAATCACACAGAAGATAAAAGGCGGGGGGTCACTAGATAAATGAAAACAGAAACACTTCCATACAATAATTTAGGTGGATTCAGAGAGAAACTTCACAAAAACAGCAGTTCAAAATCAGTAGCGCTGCTTGACTATTTGAATAGGACTAATAAATTAAATCTAATTGTAATTCCGGCAGCATTTCTGCTGGGCAGGATATCCCTGATGGGCGGTTTGATGCCATTTGGCATAGCTTTGTATGCCGCTACTCTTGGATTGAATTTAAGCAGGGTTTTAATTGCACTTGCGATAATTGCAGGAATGCTGACCTCGGGAGCTACAATCCAGATATATACTGCTGCGGTGTCCATGCTACTGTTTAATGCCATAAATATTCCTTTTAAAAAAAGCGTAGGCTCGTCTCTGCGAACGGCTATAACGGCTTTTGCTGGTGTTCTTATACCTGAAATGGTTATTACATATAAACAAGGCTTTCTTCTATATGATGTTTTAAAATCCCTTCTGAACGGGTTCCTGATTTTTGCACTTGTATTTGTGTTTAAAAATGTCCTTGACGTAATGGGCAGCACCACTAAGAGACATGTCCTTACAAACGAAGAGGTTCTAAGTATAGCTATAGCCTGTGCACTTTCTATCGGAGGGCTGGGTACATGGGCTGTACTTGGGGTCAGTCTTAGAAATATTCTATGTATTCTTATAATTTTAGTATTCAGCTATAGAACCGGGGCAGGAAACGGAGCGGCCATAGGTGTAATTGTTGGAACGGTAATAAGTATTTCGTCGAATTCGTCACCGCTTATGGTTTCATCATATGCTTTTTGCGGTTTACTTTCAGGAATTTTGAGAAAGATGGGGAAAGTTGGCTCATGCATGGGTGTTTTGATGGGAAATGCAGTTTTAACGTTTTATACCAATGGGTCTACGGAAGTCCTTATATATCTGTATGAAATAATTGTGGCAATTATTTTGTTTATGTTAATACCGAATAAAGTTACGGATATAGTGGTAAACAAATTTAATAAAGCACTGGAAGCCAGAGGAGACAAAAAAGGCTACAGTATGCGAATTAAAGAGATTACTGTGGACAAGCTGAACAAATTCTCAAAAGCCTTTGGAGAAATGGCTAAAACCTTTGATGAAATTTCTGAAACAAGGTCAATTACCGAAAAGCATGACATAACTGCCATTTTTGATAGAGTTGCAGACAGGGTTTGCAAGGACTGTAGTCTGTGCAGCCATTGTTGGGAACAGAATTTCTGCAATACATACCAGATACTTTTTAAAATAGTTGAGAAACTGGACTGCAAGGGCTGGATAGAGCAGCAGGATATTCCACAGTATTTCCTGGATAGGTGTGAGCGTATTGGTGAATTTGTAAAGGCTATTAACTATACCTATGAATTATTCAAGGTCGATATGGTTTGGCGGAGCAGGATTAGTGAAAGCAGAGGCCTTGTTTCACAGCAAATGAGGAGCATGTCAACAATAATTTCCAATCTGGCAGTTGAATTAAATACAAATATTATTTTTAAGGAGGATATTGAAAACAATATACTTTTGGCACTTAGCAAAAAAGGCTTACGCAATGTTGAAGCAGTTGTATATGAGAACAAAAACGGGAACTATGAAATTTCATTATCATATAAAGGCTGCGGAGGAAAAAGAAGCTGTATAGGCTGTGTAGAAAAAGTTGTGTCTGATGTTATAGGCTGCAAGATGGTGAAGAACGGAAGTGACTGCGGCCTTAATCCAAAAACGGACGTGTGCAGTATAAAGCTTGTGAAGGAAGAAACATTTAAGGTAATAACGGGTGTTGCAAGGGTTGCAAAAGATGAGAAACATGTGTCGGGAGATAATTATACATTTCTTAACAGCGGTGACGGTAAATATATTGCTGCTCTAAGCGATGGAATGGGCACAGGTCATAAAGCATGTCTCCAAAGCAAGGCAACGGTCAATCTCATAGAACAGTTTATGGAATCGGGGTTTGACAAGGACACAACGGTAAAACTGATAAACTCTATTCTTGTGCTTAAATCCAATGATGAATCCTTTGCTACTATTGATATTTCTGTTGTGGATTTATATGACGGAGAAGTGGAATTTGTAAAGGTGGGTGCCGCTCCTACCTTTATCAAACGGGCTGATTATGTTGAAACCATAAGGGCTGCGTCACTTCCGGCAGGCATATTGAGCAATGTCGAACTTGAGCTGATTCACAAAAATGTTAATAGCGGAGAGTATATTGTAATGGTTTCTGATGGAATTGTGGATTCCTTTAAAATCAGTGATGATAGCATTATAGAGGTTCAAAATGTTATTTCACAAATGACAAGCAAGAATCCTCAAAAAATTGCAGATGATCTTCTGGAGGAAGCATTGAGCCGTTGTAAGGACAAAGAACCCGTAGATGACATGATGGTTATTGTTTCTAAAATTTGGAAACCATTATAGTGAATTAACATTGAATAATTATGTTAAATATTCACAAACTAACCATAAATGTTCTTTATGGAGGATACTATGTTTTATGGTAAGGAAAAAAAAGTAATCGTGCTCAGAGACATACATTCAAACCTGTTTGAGGAGGCTATTCTGGTAATGAAACAAGATGCACAAAGCGGCGATAATGAAAAAAAACAGCAAAGCGAGGGAGGTTCAGTTTACAATAACAAATTTATTTTAAGGGAGGCAGAAGCAATAATTAATAACTATGTTAAGGAAAACAAGGGTAACTTGGCAACTGTGCCGAAAGAAAGGCAAAAGTCGGCGTGTAAAAAACATTTAAACAGAAAGTTTAACGAATCTCGGTTTATGAAGATTCTTATAATAAATTCTGCCCTTATCGGAAGTATTGCAGCAATCGCATATATTTTAATAGAAATATTTTAAAAATATCTTGCTATATTGATTGAACTCTGTTAAATAATATATATTATATATAATGATAAATGCGTTTTGTGATAGGAGCAGAAATGAAATCGAAATACAATACAATTATTGATCTTTTTTTGCTGCAAAAAGACTTTTATTCAAAGCTTACAGATAAAAGTATGTGGCTTTATATTGGCATAGTTTTTGTAGGTTTGCGGGATGTTATTTTCTATATACTTAACCCGCAAAATCCAAAGGGTTTTTTTATAACCAATTTAAGTTTTAATCTTAAAACGGCAGCGGTTTTAATTATAACTGCGTTAATAATAGGGTTTGTAGATGTGATTTGCTTCTCATACCCTGTTTTTGACGTTATAAAGCATTTCAAGAAGAGGAGTGAGGGATATAATGCTTCTGTGGTGAATACATATTCCAGCCTTATTACAAAGGTTATGAAGGTTTATATCCTGGCTAACATTCTATTAACTCCTATGGACATTTTAATTTACTTTAGCAGCAGGTGGACGTTTTCCACTGACTCAATGATTCTCTTGTTTATAACAACCGTTATGGGAATACTGTCATATTTCTGGTTTAACGGTGCAATTACCAGGGGACTTTGCGTGCTGTTCAGGTTATCTAACAATGTAAGAGGACTGGTGTTTGTTCTTGTGTTTTGCTGGAATGCACTAATCAGTTCTGCAATTCAATATTTGCTATCACTGATTATAATGAGATTATAGGTAGGTCAGGGCTTGTAGAAAATATCCGTCTATGCAAAAAATGCACAGAGGGATTTTTTTATGTAGTGGTAGTGCAATATATTACCTTATATAGAAGGTAATGGACATAAAGATGTAGAATACTTACATTTTATAATGGAGGTATTCATAAATGACCGTACAAGTTATAGCCGTTCTTGTATTGACGCTTGTAATATATGTTGTAGGAACTCTAGCCTACAGTGTCAGAATAGTAGGTGTAAAGACGGGGAGAATAGCAATTGCTTTTGCAATATTTAACGTATTTGCACTCCTATCAAGGACAGCTAATACATTTCAGGCCCCGTTGCTTGCAAAAACCATTGAAAAAAGTATTGAGGGCGGAAATACAGATGGTATGTTGCATATTTTCAGGTGGATTTTACTTTCAGCCACCCTTGCTACAATTATCGGTGCAATGCTTCTGCCTACCTTTATAAGAGTTTTTACAAAAGCAGTAGAGTCTTTTAGTGTTTACAGGTCTGTTCCCAGACTAATTCTACATGGATTTTCAAAGTCCGGCATAGAACAGTTCAAGAGGAGTATCACTATTCCTAAAAAGGACAACCTGTCTCAACTGAAAAGTTTAAGAAGGATACCAAAGAAAATAGTATTGTTAAATGTAATCACATCCTCTATATCAACTGTCGGCGTACTTGCTTCATTATATGCCGGATGTCTCTATCCTGAGTTCAGAACAACCTGCAGTACCTTGTCATCAGCAATAAACGGCGTTGCAACAATCCTTATGTTTTTGTTTATTGACCCTTACATATCAATGATGACAGATGATGTTATAAAAGGGGAGTGTACAGAGTTGGATTTCAGCCGCTGTGTTATATTCATTGTGTGCGGACTTATAGTAGGAACCATGCTGGCACAACTTTTATTGGTTCCGGCAGCAATGGCTATAGCAAGTATTGCAAGGGTGATATAGGAATAAAATAAAAAGTTGAGTAAGAGTTCTAGGGGGATTTATGAAAGAATGTCCTAATTGTAAAACTATACATGAAACTAATGCCAGGTATTGCGAATGTGGGTATATTTTAATAGTTTATTTGTAACTTTAACTTATAGCCGAATATTAAAAGAATTCAATCGCCTTTGTTGTAAAGTGAGCTTCAATAGTCTATAATATATCAGTGGACTTATCAATTTGTCTCGGTAGTTTAATGGATAAAGCGGTGGATTCCGGTTCCACTGATGCGGGTTCGATTCCTGTCCGGGACGCCAAAAATCCTGAAAGTCAGCAACTATGCGGTTGTTGGCTTTTTTGATTCCTTTAGAAAGTTGTAATATAATACGATGAGTCCACTGACCTGTAATTTTAGGTCTTAGAGATAAGTGGATTGCCTCTTTTGTATTTAAAAATCAAAGGAGGTTATAACATGAAAATTAAACAAACTAAAAAGGTCGATTGGGAAAAGGAACTCAAAGATTTTTTATTGTACAAAAAGGCACAAGGAGTAAGTGAAAGAACAATACGAGATTATGACAAACATGTAAATATCTTTTTTAGAAGGCATCCAAATGCAATTCAGCAACTTGAAGTATCCGTAATGGAATATATGGGAGAGGATATTAAACCTGCAACTTATAATCTTCGGCGGTCATATTTAAAAAATTTCTTTGACTACTTGAAGGAAGAGGACTTAATATCTTCTAACCCAATGGAAAAACTATCAAAAAGAAAAGTACAAGACAAAATAATTGATATTCCGATTGATACATTTCAACAACTATTAACTATCCCTAATAAAACTACATTTGTGGGTCTAAGAGATTTTGCATTAATGCTTATGATGCTAGACAATGGAATTAGACCCAAAGAAGCATTATCTTTGAAAATATCAGATTTTGATTTAAAGCATAATTGCGTTACTGTATCTGCTGAAGTAGCAAAAACAGGAGTGGCGAGAACTTTACCACTAAGTATTGATACAATAAGACCAATTACGAAAATTATCAATTTAAGACCTGATGATTGGGATGAAAATGTGCCAGTATTTTCTAGTAGTACAGGAGAGAAATTAAATGCAGACGTTGTATCAAGACGTTTTGAAAAGTATTCAAAGACACTTGGTACAGACATAACTCCATATTCATTACGACATTGTTTTGCACTATATTATTTACGCAATGGTGGAAATGCACTAACCTTGCAAAAAATAATGGGACATACCACGATGGATATGACCCGTAAATATGTTGCTTTATCTGATACTGATGTTAAAGATAGTCACACTTCGTTTACTCCAATAAGAAACATTTTACCTCATAAAAAAACGAATATAAGAAAGATTAAAAAGTAATGTCAATTTCGAAGAAGATTATGCTTATGGTGAATATGGCTAGAATGAATATTGGGGGCGGTAAATTAATAAAGATTCAAGGGAAAAATCATAAATTATGTAAAGAATGTAGTAAAGAGAATGAAAAAAAATCAAAAAGAGAATGGTGGAGTAATAACCACTAGAATTTTTTAAAATGCTTTAAACCATTGATATGGCTGTATTTGAGATATATTTCAAGAGATACTAGTATGGTATATAATAATAAAATAAATTTTGAGTATGTCATGTGGTGATACACGTCTCTGTGAAATCTAACGAAATAGAAAACTCTTAAAACACCTATGAATAATGGTTTTCAAAGTATAACAATAATTTTTCTATTATGAATAATAAGACAAAATATTGTGAAGATTGTGCTAGAGAAATGCAATTACAATGCCAAAGAGAAAGTATGAAAAAAGCAAGAAACAATTCAGTGAAGTAACGTGATTTCCTTATAACTATTGATATTAGTACCTTTTAGAACACATTCAAGAGAGGCTAATATGGAGGAGGATACAAAAAAACAACAAAACAAAAATATTGTGATAGTTGTTTTAAAGAGCATAGAAATAATTATCAAAAAGAACTAATGAGAAAAAAAAGAAAATGTTAGCAGAGCTAAAACTATTAATATAAGCTACTTCTAGCCGTTTTTCAATTTATGTATATTTTAAAACCCTTTAAAATCAATACTTTTAAGGTTTATATAAATTTGTCTTAATGGTATTTAAGGGAAACATAAAAAGCAACAAAATTATACAAAAAGAAAGATATTTAAGATTCTCGCAAATAGAAAACCCTTAAAACATGCATATATAGTTAGTTTCAGGATACCTTCAAGAGATACTAGAGATGGAGAAGGATACAAAAAAAATAACAAAACCAAGTACTGTAATGATTGTGCTAAAGAAATTAAACAAAAGCAAAAAAATCAATGGAAACGTGAAAATTGGACTGGAAGAAAAATAGAAAATTCTTAAAACACGCATAAACAGCCAATTATAAAACACCTTCAAGAGATACTAGAGATGGAGAAGGATACAAAAAAACAATAAACAAAAATATTGTGATGAGTGTGCTAGAGAAATGCAATTACAATACCAAAGAGAATCTATGAAAAAGGCACGTTCTAAAATATGTGAAGTAATAGAAAACTCCGAAAACATGCATGGATAGTAGATTTCAGACATAAATATAATTTTTTAACTTATGGTATATAATAATAAAATAAATTTTGGGGCTACACCTCCATCATCATCATATTAGAAGGATATGAGTATCGACCGCTTATATCTTTCTTTTTTTATACTCAAAAAATTTTTGAGTAATGATGGAGTTTACTTTAATTTTGGTTTATCGGCTTTATGAGCCTTTAAATATATACAATAACAAACTTATATAACAAACTTATAGGTGTCACAGTTTGAACTGGTCTACAGGGCAAATATGGACAACTAAATATGAAATGGAGGTTTATTTATGGAATGGAAAGAAAATTTAAGCAAGGAAGAATTTGAAAGTGCTATGGTTGAAGCACAGAATATGGCTAAAGAAGGACTTTTGAGTAAAGAGGACTTTGAAAAAGCTTTACAGAGTGAGTCGGATAAAATCAGAACCAAGTATGTACAAGAAAAGAAAATACTTGAAGATGAATTAGCTAAACTTAGACCCAAAGAAAAAGAACTGGAAGCAAAACAACAGGAACTTTTAGCAAAAGAAGCCGAGTTAAAAGCCAAAGAAAAACAGTATCTTATTCAGGATGCATTAACTAAGAATAATTTACCTGCAGGATTGGCTAAATATCTTAATTCTGATGATGTAGAGGGTATGGCTAAAGAAGTAACTGAGATTTTAAATACTCATTTATTATCAGGGAGTTTCAAGCCATCAACGCATCAAAAGAATGAAGGGATTACAAAAGAACAATTTCAAAAAATGAATTACGCTCAGCGTATGGAATTGTTTAAAACTAATCCAGAACTTTATAAGAAACTAGCATAACAACCTTAGTTAGAATGATGACTAGGGTATTTTTATGCCCATTTTTATAACAGAAGTTGATTAAATGAAAGGATAAGGTGAATATTATGAGTTTAATTATTACAGAGGTTTACGCAGGAATTGTAAGAGAAAAGTTTGCAGGAAAAGTAAAGGTTGCTAATCTTGCAGTTGATTTGGGATTTCTTAAAAATACAACTGTAGGTGATACAGTAACTTTTCCTAAGTTTAAGACCATTGGAGAGGCAACTGTAATGACAAAAGGTACTCCACTTGTACCTGAGAGTCTTGATCAAGATAAGAGTCAAGCAACAATTAAGCAGATTGGTAAAGCGGTTAGAGTATTCGATATTGATGACATTACTGCCTTCGGAGACCAAGTAAATGAAAGTGCAACTCAGCAAGGTATTGTATTTGCGAGAAAACTTGATACAGATTTGATTACTGAAGCATTAACTACTTCTTTAAAGAAATCAACAGCAGATGCAAAAGCAATTACGGCTGCTGAATTGGCGTCTGGAATGAATTTATTTGCTGATGAACAGGATACAGAGGATATGGCAGGTATAGTTATTAACTCTCTATTGCTTGATTCATTTTATGCAATGAATGAATTTGTTGATAAGAATAAGACTTATACTACAGATGGAAACGGAATTATAAGAAATGGTCTTATTGGCTACTACAGGAACATACCTGTATTTTGTGCTGACCATGGTACATACGATTCAACACTTAATGAGTGTATAACTCTTGTAGTGAAGAAAAATGCACTTGCTTATATGACAAAGAGGGATATTAACATTGAGTTACAGAGACAGGCATTACTTAAAGCAACTGATGTTGTAGGTGACTTTATTTATGCTACTAAGCTAATTGCAGACGACGGCGTTGTAGTTCTTAAAAAGACAATAGCGTAAGTATAACCAAGTATGGGGAAGTCATTTTGACTTCCTCTTACTATAAAATTTGAGAAAGCAGGTGGAATATGCTATCAGGGTTTAAGTTAAAGATGTTGAGATTACATAAGGACATGACACAACAATATATTGCCGACTGTCTAAATGTCAGCAAAAATTACATATCAATGTTGGAGGGGCAAAAGCAAGCAATACCAGAAGAATTATATCCACTGTGGATAGATGCTCTGAACGGAATCATTGTTCCAAAGCCAAAAGAAATTGAACAAGAAATCATACAAGAAAAAAAGAAAAAACCAGGAAAGAAGAGGGGTTAGGGTGCTTATATATATCAGTTACCCATTTGACTCTTCTTTTTTATTAATCAAAAAATTTTTGAATGGAAGAAGGTTTAGTTATGCCAGTAATAACAAATTTACAAGAACGTGAGCAATATCAAATATGGAGGAAGAGGAACAGGGTACGGCTTATTGATATAAGTCAGTACTGCGGTTGCAGTGAGTCATTATTGTCAAGGTGGGAAAACGGTAAAACGAACATTGATGATTATATTTTATCAAATTATAACGAGTATATTCGGCAATTTGAAGAGGAAAAGAAATAAAATCGAAGGAGATTAATTCATGTTTGTAAAGCTTAAAAAAACAAGAAAGTTCAAATGATTCTAGTCCGTTTTTTATTATCTAAAGATGATTTTATTGAAGTTCATGAGTAATAATGGTTTGGAGAGGCACTGAACAATTGGTTTAGTGCTTATTTCATATATAAAACTAATATGACGAAAGGAGTTGAATAATTTGAAAGTTATTCTTCTAGGGGTTGACGATACAACCCGACAAGCACATGGGAAAGTAGGTGAAAATTATTTATAAGGCACTACTGGAGATACAAGGTAGGACATATGCGAGCAGATAGCAACAAATAACTAACAAATATGCAAAATGATAAAGGTCGACTACATAAATAAATTTCCTGAGTGGTGGAAAGAAAGGAATTACTATGACTTAATTTTAAGTAATGATATTGATAGTTTGTTTTCATGTGAAATACTGAAGCAGGTAAAAGGATGGGATATTCAATATTTTTATGACTTCTCAAATGTTTATGTAACAGATGAGGCGGATATAAGCAAAAGACCAATAGGTGTAGATATAGCGGTAAATATAAAGAACTTTAAATGCTTTGATAATCACGTTGTGATGCTTTCAACAGATGATTATTGTAATGAGCAGAGTATAAATTTCAATGTTGCCGACAAGGTAAGCAGAAGTAATTACTTCCAGAAATATTGCGGTAGTACATTATTGCTTGTATGGGCATTATATGACATTCCTTTACCCAAAAGCGAAGAGGGTAAAATGATATTACTTGCTATTGATAGCACATATAAAGGTTTTTATAGTACATTTCAAAATGATAAAATCTCAAACAAACATTACTTGGTAGAGGTTATGGGATTTCCTGAACTGTATGAGGTTCTTAAACGACATACGCAACAGGATTTCAACAAGATTATTTACAAATATAATCTACATAAAAATATTGAAATATGGGATAAAAAACTTAATACAGATATTGATTTAGAAGGATTAAGGAAGGAATTTGACCTTCCTTTTTTTATGCCCAAAACTGATTTCTTAATTTGTAAAGAACTGACGAATAAGGCAGTATCATTACCTAAATGTAATCTTAATATCTCAAAGCAAGATATTTCAGAGAATATATTCAGTTGTGCATTGACAAGAAAAGATTTTTTCAATTATAGTCAACGATTATTAAATATGTAAAGGATATGGTGATATTATGATTTATAAAATAAAAAGATTTATAAGAAATATTCGATGGAATATTAACGATATACAAATTAAAAAAAATATTAAAAGGTTAAATAAAATCAATGAAGATTTAAATATTATAATGCTTTCAAACGATATTAAAAAAAAAGATGTGAACATGTAGTGTTAATTATTGCTTAAATAGGGGGGAACTACTTATGCTAAATAAATTAATATTGTTTTTAATGCAAATACAATTAAACAAATTTAGGAAAAAGAATTGGACGACAACATATATATTCATAAAAGGTAAGGGTAAAGATTATCCGAAGTATCTCATGTATACAGATAATGAAGGTACAAGAAAAGAAATGCAAAACATTTATTAAATAGGGAGCCAATATATGAAAGACCTCCTAAAAACGGAGGTCTTTTTCATGTCCAAAAAATAGAATGGATAAAAAACAACATTTGGCTTTAACAGAGCCATTGATAAATACATGGGTTCGTTTAGTAATAACAATGAACTTTCGCATAAACAATACTGTGAATTGATTGAAAAATTCATAGATAAGGTGCTTGAAGTAAGAGAAAATTTGTTATTACAAGGTTATTGTAGAAAAGATTTGTTTGTACTCGATTACTTAAAGTAATAACAAAAAAACACATAGACAAAACGACAAGGGCAATTACTGACTCAATGTTGGTAGTTGCCTTTTGCATTGAAAGGAATCGTGATGTACATATGAAAATAAAATGCGTAATAGATAATAAATTATTTACCTCAAAACCTTCTGGCTTCGAGGTTGGAAAAATAGTAAATAGGATGAGTATAGAAACTGCTAGTGAGTATTCAATAGATGAAATTAAGGAAAGTATTCTACAAGGGAAAACAATAAGACCATCATATTGTGGTGGAAAAGAGGATTCTTGGAAATCCCAGCAGATGTTTATGATAGATATTGATAATAAACCTTCAAGACCAAAAGGAATGAGTGAAAGTGATTATCAGGTACTATGCAAAGAATATCTTATAAATAAACATAGGACATATGATGATATTATTGATTATTGTAAACAAATTAATCTTATTCCTACCCTAATATATACATCTTTTAGTCATAAAGATAATTGGCATAAAATGAGATTAGTATTCATTCTCGATAAGCCAATTGATGATTTTATTACTGCTAAAAAGATACAGTTATATATTATGAATACTATTGGAGAGGTTGATGAACAATGTAAGAATCTCAATAGATTTTATTATGCAGGAAATAATATTGTATTTGATAGTGGTAACATTATTGATTCAGATTTTTTAATCAATATGTCTAAGGATATAGAAATTAATAACTATACAACCAATAAAGTATCTAAAAAGGTTGGTAATAAAGAGGTTCAAGAAAAGGGTACCAATATATTAAATGAATATAATAACTTATCTAATATATTAGTACCCCTTTCTAAAAACACTACAGAATACTATAACATAAAGGCATTAAGAGAAAGAAATGCTGATTACCTTAAAGAAAAAATCAATAATAATCCTATTGAATTTAATAATGTTTCTGAGTTCTGGTATTACATTTATCATAATATCAATATGGTTGAATTATTAGAGTTAAAATATCCTAAATCAATTAAATGTTTATTCCACCAAGACAATAGCCCTTCTGCTAGCGTATTCAAAAATGACGAAGGTGTATGGCTTTATAAATGCTTTAGTGATAATTGTGGTCTTACCATGAATGTAAAGCAACTGATTGAGAAGTTAGGTAATTTCAAGAGCGAGTATAAGGCAATAGAATTCATTAAAAATATTTACAATTTATCAATAAAGGAAAGCAGTTGGAGTATTGAGCAGAAAGCCAACTTAGACAGTATCCTTTATAAATTGGATATGAATATTTTTGCAGAACTATGTCCAGTGGCAGATAAAAATATACGATACGTCAAGGATTTATTTTGTACACTGGTTCATATAGCTAAAGATAATATCTATGGAGATAACTATATGAATTCTGATGGCGATGCTGTTTTCTTTATTTCATTAAGTGAGTTGGCTAAGATTACAAAAACTTATGCTAATAATCTTAATAAGTTAAGCCAAAGAATAGCGGTGCTGGTTTACCATGATTTAGTTAGAAAACTTGATGATGATAAAATTCCAGAGGTTATGCTTAAAAAGGCACAGGCATTATCTATTGATAAGGGTACAGACAAAAGAATAAACTTCTATTCGATCCCTTCATGGGTATTTGAACAATTGAACATCGTTGAGCAACAAGGGATTAAGTGGAAGAATAATGGATATACTGTAAAAGGTGCTTCATATGAAATGTTTTACCGTGGAGAGGGACTTGAAGTTGCACAACATATTTACCCACAACATAAAAAAGTTGCAACTGAATTTATAAACATTGATACTGGTGAAATAATAACAAAAATTACTGATAGAACAACTAGCAAAAAAAGTACTGAGAGAGTTGATAAGATTACCAGTTGTATTCAGGTATTAATAAAAGATAAAAGATACACAACTGAAAAAGAATTGATTATGTATCTTTCAAAGGAATATCGGTGGGAAGTAACGGAAATACAGTTGCGTAAAATGCGAGGTCAATTAGAGAAACTTGGATTCAAACGAATCAGAGTCAACAAAGAAATAAAGGAACAACTTGGGATATCTACAGACGGATATCCTTTTATTATTATGAGGGTGGACTAAATCAGTCCATCCTTCATTATTGGAGGGCTTCTAAATAGGAGTCCTTTTTCTATTTTTGAGAGGAAGTGAAATTAATATGAAAAAGGAGTTTTCATTAACAACACAATTAAAAGAAATTGTACCAAATCGAATAGCTTATTTTGTGGAATGGTGGATGACACCAGAGGAGGAACGGATTCCTTTTGAAGAATTGTCACGTAAAAATCTACAGGATGTGCCATTTGAAGTCACCAAGGAATGGATAAAAAGGCAAGACGTTCAGGAAGCAATGCAATTCTATTTGAAGAAAACCAAAACGCTTAATATGGTTAAGATATATCAGAAACAATTGGAAAAGGCATTACAAGGTGATGTGAATAGTGCTAAATGGATTGAATCATTTAGTAAATCGGAATTTTTTAATGAGTCAACAGATGAAATACATGACTTTTTAAGAAATGTAGATATTCCTGCTTTAAAGAAAAAAGGCGGTGAGTGATATGCCACTATCTACAGATGATATGAAGAAGTTGGAATACTTATGGCAGGACGGACACGAGATTGATTGGATAAAGACATTTATAAAGATTGCAGATAAGAGTGGTAAAATAGTACCGTTTATACCGACAGATGAACAACGAAAGTTTGTAGAGGAAATGGAGAATCAATCCATAGTCCTTAAAAGCAGACAATTAGGAATATCATCTATAGTTGTAGCACTTAGTATCAGGGCTTGCATTGTCCATCCTAATACAACCTGTCTACTGGTGAGCCATAGTCAAAAATCTACAAATACTATATTTGATAAATTAAAGCAACAATTCAATAGTGTACCTGATTTTATCAAACCGAAACTAATGACCAATAACCGTCAGGAATTAAAGATGTCAAATGGTTCAAAAATCACCTGTACAACAGCAGGAAATCAAGATTTGGGGAGAGGGGATACTTTAAATGGAATTGTCCATTTATCAGAATTTGCATTTTGGAAGAATCCAGAGAAACAATTAAACAGTATCACTCAAGCCGTATCAGAAAGTGGTAGGATTCTTATTGAATCTACTGCTTGTGGTTTGAATATGTTTGCAGATACATACTATCAGGCAAAGAACAGTGAAAATAGTTATAAGTCATTCTTCTTTAACTGGATTAACGGGAGAGGGTTATTTGAAAAACAGTATCAACAGGCAGTAAAAAAATATAGAGCCAGACACGGTAAATTGCTTACAGTTGACGAACTGGATGAAGAGGAAAATCAACTACTGGAACTTGGAGCAACCATTGAACAATTAATTTGGCGTAGGGATAAGATAAATGATAGTAGTTTGGAAGATTTCCACGTTGAATATCCATCGACTGATATTGAGTGCTTCATAAACACTGGAGCAAATATCTTTGATAATAAAAGAATTGATATGGTTGAAAAGTCAATTATCCAGAAAAAAGAGAGGTACATACCAAAATCAAATATATCTGGATTACCAGTGACCTTGCAGAATCATTACGGCAGGTCATTTTTTATTTATGATATAACAAAACCTAATCAAAGGTATTATGTTGGTGTGGATTGCTCAGAGGGTATTGGTTCTGATAGTTCCTGTGCTATTGTCCTAGATAAAGACGGAAAAGAAGTTGCCATGTTTAAGAACAATAAAATCAAGCCATATGAATTTGCAGGGATTATCAATGATATTGGACGTTATTATAACAAAGCATTATTGACGGTAGAGAAAGCCAGTGGAGGTCATTCTGTATTGGAGAGGCTCAGATACGATTATTCTTACATGAATATGCACAAATATAAGTCATATGATGAATTTAATCGTGAGAGGTGGCAGGTCGGATTTGATACCAATAATAAGACAAAAAGTATAATTGTAAATGACTGCCGTGAAATGTTTGAGTGTGGGCAAATACAACTGAATAGCAAGGAGATATTAGAGGAAATGAAGGTGTTCTCAATATCTGATACAGGTAAAATGGGTGCTATTTCTGGTAGACATGATGACTTGGTAATGAGTTTGTGTCTTGCAATTGCAGGAATGAAGTCACCCTTTTATTATTCATTTTAATTCAAAAAGGTACTTATAAAAACTTTTGTGCGTGGAAGTAAATTTACATTACTACTGCAAAATTGTTTTTTCTATAAGGCTTTTTTTATTTGTACAAAACTTTTAGAAAGGTTAGGTATAAGCCATGACATTACAAGATTATATAAATAAATACGATAACCCAACGGAATGGTTTTCCGAAGAGGTTAAGAAGGGATTTCATATAGAAAGAATATCTAAGGTTATTGATAATAGGAACTATTTAAAAGGTATTCATAAAGTATTATTAAGAGAGGATGCTAAGTATAAAGGCAAGGAATTTATTACTAGAAAAATTATTCTCCAGTATGCTAAGACCATCTTGAATTTTCATAGTACATACTTGTTGGGTAAGTCAGTATCATTGAGCGGTACTGAGAATATGGTCAAGGAATTTAATAATGTTTATAGGTTAGGACAGTTTAACAATACGGATTTCCTAATATTGGACAAGGTAAATAAATTTGCTGATTGCTATGAAGTTATATATATAAATGATGGAGTCATAAAATCTAAACTTATAAATAGTGAAGATGGTTTCCCTGTATATTCAGATGATACAGGAGAATATATCGGATTTGTTGAGCATTGGACAGATGCCGTAAGTAATATTAGTTTCTATAATGTTTACTATCCTACATATGTAGAGCATTGGAGCAATGAGGGAGGAGAACTTCATTTAATTGATACTAAAATTAATGTTGCGGGGTTGCCGATTCATTATCATAATTATTCAGATTGGGATGATAATTTCGGTAAGAGCGAATTGGATGATATTAAGCCGATTCTTGACGAACTGGAAGATATATATTCAAAGTTGGGAGATTCTATTTATACTAATAGTTTAAATCCAATGAATGTTGCTATTGGACAACGAATTGAAAGCAGTATTCCTGCCGATGCAGTAGGTTATGTCATTAATCTTGATGCGGGAGATTACAAGGTAGTATCCACTAACATGGACTATAATACCATCAAATTATATCTTGATAACTTAAAGCAGATGCTTAATGATATTGCTTGCATACCTGGAATCATTTCAAGTAATAGCAATGTTGCCAATGTTTCTGAGGTTAGTTTAAAATTATTATTCCATTTAGCAAGCGTTAAGGCTATGCAAAGTGAAAAATGGTTGAAAGAGGGATTCAGGAAGAGGTTTGATGTAATAACAAAAATATTAGATATGCAGGGAGTACATTTTAGTACAGGGGAGTATGTTGATGTAGAGTTCAATTATAGTATTCCTGTAGCAACAGGAGAGGTTATCAGTAATTTGAAAACTCAGTTTGATATGGGTGCTATAAGTAAACAGACAATAATTGAGAAGTCACCGCTAACCAATAATGTTTCAATGGAAATGGAGAGGATTCAAAAAGAAGGTTCTGACACTGGAGAGAATAAAGAGTAAATGAAAGTGATTATCATTTAGAAATTCGTACTAAAATAGTTGAAATATAAGGGTTTTCCGTTTCTCAGAAAGTTGAGAAAAATCTTTAATTTTTCAGGTTAATTATTTTGAGTTTAGGGGATTAAGTTTTATCAACGAAAACTGCCCTGTTATAGATGAAGCCGCCCCCCATACTCTTATGCGGAAAACCCAACCCCCAACTATTATTAACAGTTTTAGCCGAAATCAGCAACAACAGTAACCTAGTGGTGATATTAATGATACGATTACTGATATGTTGACTTTGCGATATCAGCAAAGTGATATTCTAAATATGTAAAAGAAAACAAATGTTATCCTTTACATCGGTGAGTTGAATAATTCTACTGACAGTATCACGAATTTTCAATGTTTCAGACCATTTTTAATTGAAAAGTTGTAAAGAAAATTATCTATACCTTTTTGTTTACAAATTACCAATCCTATGGTAATATATAGGAGAGGAAACTAATAACAAAGAGGTGTAAACGATATGATTTATGGATACGCAAGATGCTCAACTAATGAAACTAAGCAGGATATTACTAGGCAGACAAGAGAATTGAAGTCACAGGGAGTGACCGAGAGTAATATATATCTGGAATATGAATCAGGGACTAAGGCAGATAGAGAACAATTGAAGAGGCTTATGGATAAAGTTGAATGTGGTGATACTATTGTTGCAACTGAGGTATCCAGAATCACTCGTTCAACTAAGCAACTATGTGAGATTATAGAGTTTGCCAAGGATAGAAAAATTAAATTAATTCTAGGTAACTTTATTGTTGATTGCAGTAAGGAACTTGACCCAATGACGGAAGGTATGCTGAAAATGATGGGTGTCTTTAGTGAACTTGAAAGAAACATAATAAGTCAAAGGGTAAAGAGCGGTATGGCAAATGCTAAAGCAAAAGGTTCTATTGTTGGTAGACCTACAACTACAATTGAAGATATACCTGCAAGCGTTATTAAAGCATATGACCTACTGAAGAACGGCAAAATAAATAAAACTGAATGTGCTAGAATGTGCGATATATCAAGACCATCATTAGATAAGTACATTAAGATACTAAAAAAAGAGAAAGTCAATCAGTAAATGGTTGGCTTTTTCATTACCCCATTTTTCAAAATGAAAATATAGCAAACACAAAAAATCCCCACAGAGAAAATTTTACATTTTATTGAAAAATTTGTGTAATAGTAATACAATATAGGTAAAAAATGTTAATGAGGGGGAGAAAGAATTATGAACAAAGATGGTTCTCTTATTAAGGAATTATTAGAGTATTATGGTGAATTTATTCCAGTTCCTATTGAGTTACTTGTTAATCCGAGATATAACGGAGCAGGTGATAGAAAAAGAGTAAGCCAAAGTTCGGCTATATTGTATGGTGTGCTTTTAATAATATCAAAAAAAGAAAATGAAAAAGACGAAAACGGTCTTTATGTGACTATAACAGGAGAAGATATCGCCAATATTGTAGGAACTACTACTGGTGATACGGTAAGAAAGAAGATTGATGAATTAGTAGAATTTAATCTAATTGAACGAGGAAAGATTAAGCAGGGACAACCATATAAGCTATATATAAAAGAAATAAAAAAATAATATATTGGCTTATTATAATAAAATCATTGAAAAATATAGAAATGATAGTCTTAAGTGTGGAGGAATGGATTATGGAAAAAATGAGTGACTATGAATATTGGGAAAAAGAACAATTCCTTGCTAAGATGAATAATAAGCATTGGATTGAGATAATGAATAAACTAAAAAATATTGTAATAGATGATAATAAAACTTATGCAGTTGTTTACATACCTTTTAAAGGTAGAAAAGAACAAAAAAATTATTTTACAAAAAGTGAATTCATACCTAACAGCAGAATAGGTATATTTACTTTTGATGATAAAATGACTTTGCCTGATGTTGAAATTGTTGATTTTTTAGTAGAAGAAAAACAGGACTTAGAAGATTATTTTAAGGAATTAAATAAACTTAGATAATGTCAGGAGGTATAAATATGTTTTTAGAATTAGGTCATCATTATCCAATGGGTAATGATAAATATTTAGAAGAATGGAAAAAAATAAGAGCAGAATTTCTTGACCATCCTTATAATAATAGTACTCTTTTAGGAACAGAAGCACTAAGGGATAGCTATGAAAATGGCTATATTTTAATATTTTCATTTCTTAGTAAAGAAAGGCTAAAAGAGTTAGGAAATGGTTTTGGATGGGTCAGTAAATATTTATATACAATTGATTTTAATACTTTTTTCAATGCTATGATTTATGAATACAATAATTTTAGAAGTTTTAAGAAAATTTGGTATAACGAGCAATTACCAATATCAAAAATAGATATTGATAAAATGTTTTTATAAAATCAATTTAAACCTCTTTAGTTAGAGGTTTTTTTATGCTTATTTTTAAACTATATCAAATATAAAATTATGAAAGGAAGGAAATAAATTTATGACAGTATTAGAACGATTAAAACTTGAATTATCAAACAAAGAGTATTTTACAGACCAAGAATATACTACATTCTTACAGGAAAACAATCTTACCGCCACAGATAATTATGATAAAACTACTATGCAGAAATCATTATTATTTGCTGTGATTGACATTCTGGAAGCGGTATCAAACAATGTTGACCTTATGAGAAGGGTTGAAACAGAATTTCTAACAACTACAGATGCAGCCAAGTTTTTAAAACAAAGAATTCAGGATTTAAAGGATAGAATTGCTTCAATTCCTGATGTAAATGAAGAGTATAGTCCATTCAGTTTAATGTTTACCAGAAAGTAAGTAAAAATGATAGAAAAACGACCTAAATTCCGTTTGTTTTTTTAGGGGTATTAATTATATTACCCTGCTACTTAAAGCGGAATTTACATCAATAATTATTCATTTTATAATGAAGAAAGAGGGTGAAATATGAATACTTTGCTAGATATCTTTAAGGAACATATGAAAAGCAATTATAAGACAGTAAAAGTAAATGGTAGTGAACAGAAAGCATTTTTCAAGGAGATAGAAGATAAAGCCAGTGAAGATACTAAGTATATGTTTATCGGTTTAGGTAACTGCAAGCAGGGAGATATAGTTGAATATGATGGATATTGTTGGTTGGCTGTATCTCAGGGGATTTCATTTAATGCAGTTTATGAAAAGGTTGTTATTAAGAAATGTCAGTATAATGTCAACTTTATTATAAAAGGTATTTTAAAATCAATTCCTTCAACATTTGAAAGTAAAGTTATGGATGTTACCAGTGGACAATATATATCATTACCTACTGGTACGATATTACTCACTATCCCAGTAACGGATTTTACAAAGACAATAGATATAAATGATAGATTTATAAATACTGGTAGGGCATGGAAAGTTACTGGGATTGATAGGACGAAGGATAATTTAATAATTCTTACTTGCTCATTAGATAGTGTTGCTGCTGACGATGATTTAGCAAATGAAATTGCAAATAAATCTTCTTATACATTAAATATTATCAATACTGTAGTTGAAGTTAATGAAGGAGAATCATTGCAAATAATAGCAGAATTTAAACAAGGTGATACTGCTTTAAAAACTGTTAGTTTTAGTTATTTTGTAGATGATACAAGCATTGCGACCATTTCAGACGCAGGGGTATTATCTGGAATAAAAGAAGGTGCGGTTAATGTAATAGTAAAAATTAATGAAAATTCTTATTATACAGTGACAAAGACATTTTTAATCAAAAAGAAGAATCTAGTGCCAGTTTATACAGTTACACCTTCAGATAGAGAGATACTACAAGGTGATAAAATAATATTTACATGCAATAAGTATGTTGATGGGATTTTAACAGCCACAACATGGAATATTCAAAATATTACAGGAACTTCTGTACCTTCTAGTTACTATCAATTTGCAATAACGAGTGCAAATACATTTAGTATTCAGAATCTAAATCAATATACATCTGGTCAGGTGAAAATCAGATGTATTGATACAAAAAATACTGATAGTTCTAATAATTACATAGACGTTTATATTACGCTTAGTGCTGCATGGTAATAAGAAAGTGACGGTGATATTATGGATGAAATAATTAAGGATAAATTTAATCAGCATGAGAAGAGGCTTGATGAACATGATAAAAAGATTGATGTTTTGGAAAAATCAGATGCAACTAATACGAATGAAATCAAGAACTTATGCGGTCAAATATCAAACCTTGTAGGTACTTTAAAATGGCTTATAGGAATAGTGGTAGGAATGTTTGGAACTTCTCTTGTAGGGTTCTTTTTTTATGCTATTCAGAGCCATTTATTTAAATAGTGGAGAGGTTTGCTATATGTAAATGGTAGGAGTATTTCTTATATTTTATATTTGATAAAATCATGTTATAATGTCAGTGGACTTAATTAATTTTAAATACTTTTTGGTTATTAAAAAATGATTAGTCCACTGTTCCGTAATGAATACAAAATTGGCAAATTCGCTTATAATAAGACTTTCAAGGATTTGGATAAAGCGGTGGATTCCGGTTCCACTGATGCGGGTTCGATTCCTGTCCGGGACGCCAAAATTTTATGAATGCCAGTATCCGAAAGGGTACTGGTATTTTTTATACTTTGATAAGCACCGACATGTCCAAGCCTAAATAATTAGCTGCTTGTATAAAAGTGTAAATACTGTAAATGTATGCATATATAATTTGGCAGGAGTGTTAAAATGAAAAAAGTAGAACTTTATTAATCTCTACGGTGGCTATTTACAAAAATATATTTCTATATTGCATTTTTTCAATACAATTTCAGTCTATAATATAAGTAATTCAAACATTATTAAAGCAAATTAAAGAATACGGAGACTTAAATATGACGGAGTTTTGGGAAAAAAATTTCTTAGAAAAACAAACAATGTGGGGTTTTAAGCCATCAGAATCAGCGATTATTGCAAAAGATTTGTTTGTTACAAATAACATAAAAGACATATTAATACCGGGTATTGGTTATGGAAGAAATGCAAAGATATTTATTGATAATAACATAAATGTTACAGGAATCGAAATCTCAAAAACAGCTATTACTTTGGCAAGACAAAATGGGATTAATATTAATATTTATCATGGTTCAGTTGAAGATATGCCTTTTGAAGACAAGCTTTATGGAGGGATATTTAGCTATGCACTTATCCATTTATTAAACGAAAGTGAGAGGGAAAAATTTATTAGCGATTGTTATAAGCAATTAAAACCAGGTGGATATATGATATTTACAGCTATTTCAAAAAAAGCTCCTATGTTTGGAAAAGGCAAAAAACTTAATGAAAGCTATTATGAAACAATGGAAGGAGTAAAAATCTTTTTTTATGATTCTGAGTCAATAAAAAATGATTTTCAACAATATGCACTTGTAGAATTCTCAGAGATTGACGAAATAGACAGTGATAATGAAAATAAACCTCCTATGAAGTTTTTATTGATAAAATGCAAGAAATAGTATAGCTATTGCTCTAAATATCATCCTTTTGACCCGAAACACATAAATTGCTATAATATCATTGCGATTACAACAGATAATATTCATATAATAATAAATTAAATGAGGGTTACTACTTTTGAAAATAGGTAATGTTGAATTAAAAAACAATATATTTTTAGCTCCCATGGCTGGAGTAACAGACATGCCTTTTCGTGTACTTTGCAAGGAACAGGAATGTGGTCTTGTATATACTGAGATGGTAAGTGCAAAAGGCATGCACTATGATGATGATAAAAGCAATAAGCTTACATTGATGCATGAGATAGAAAAGCCTGGGGCTGTTCAGATTTTTGGTTCTGATCCAACAATCATGGCAGAGGTTGCAGAGAAGCTGAACGCTTCAGATGCAGCGATAATTGATATCAATATGGGCTGTCCTGCTCCGAAAATAACTAAAAACGGTGAGGGCAGTGCACTGATGAAAAATCCTGAACTGATTGCAGAAATAATCAGAGCGGTTGTATCTGCTTCCCAAAAACCTGTAACCGTAAAGATAAGAAAGGGCTGGGATGATAGCCGTATTAATGCGGTTGAAATAGCACGCATCGCTGAGGAAAACGGGGCCAGTGCCGTTGCTGTGCACGGAAGAACCAGGGAGCAGTACTACAGCGGAAAAGCTGACTGGGACATTATAAGACAGGTAAAAGAGGCAGTTTCAATACCTGTAATAGGAAACGGTGATGTAACCGGCCCAAGAGAAGCCCAAAAGCTTCTGGAAGAAACACGGTGCGATGCAATAATGGTTGGAAGAGGAGCACAGGGAAACCCGTGGATATTTAAAAAAATAGTCAGGTTTCTTGAGGATGGAACAATAATTCCTGACCCATCTCCTGAAGAAAAAATTGAAACAATTATAAGGCACATGAATATGCTCATCGACTTAAAAGGTGAAAGAACCGGTATACTGGAAATGCGTTCACACATAGCCTGGTATATAAAAGGTATGAGGGATGCCGCGTATACAAAACAAAAAATATTCCAAATGACAGATAAAGAAGAAATTATCAGTCTTTTAAAGAGCTTTCTGATGAGGCAGTAGCATTTGCCTCCAGAATTTCTTCTATACCTTTTACAATTTGAACGGCACATTTCTTCTGGAAATCGGAAGAGGTTAAGAGTTTTAAATCATTCTTATTAGAAATAAAACCTATTTCCAGAAGCAGTGATGGCATTTCTGTTCGACGTAGAACGTACAAATTCGGGCGTGGAACGATTTTTCTGTTAAACATGCCAAGTGTTTTAAGCTTTGACTGCATAATTTCCGCATTACTCTCACCTGTAGGCGAATATGGGTTATATGTTGTAAGTATCCCATGAGAAGCCGGATCAGTAAAAGAATTATTATGAATACTTATAAACAGTGAGCATTTTTTTTCGTTGGCAAGCTTTGTTCTGTCTTCCAGACTTACAGCAGTATCATCCCTTCTTGTAAGTATATTATCAATATGTTTTTCATTGAGGATTTTTTCTACTTCCAATGAAATAGCCAGAGTAATGTCTTTTTCGTTAATTTTACCGCTGCCTGCACCGGGTTCGCTTCCTCCATGTCCGGGGTCTATTAACACCAAAGGAGGCAATGAAGCCGCATTGGAATCTTCACTGGGGGATGTGAGATTGCTGAGAGGTAACATAATATCGTTTCTAAAAATAACCCCTAATAATGCAATAATGGATACTGAAAGGATAACTATCATAGTTATAAGATTTTTATGACTAAGTCTACGGCTTAATTTTTCAATCAGTTTACCCATTTTCATATGTAATCCTCCGTTAAAAAGCGACATATTATCATTCTACCATAAGAACAACAAAAAAGGCTGCAGTTATCTGCAACCTTTTTGTAAAATTTGTGTAACACAAATTCGGTTATCGTATTACTCTTCTTGCCCCTATATATCTTTCTGCAAAATAGCTGTTACTAAGGCTGGAGATAATAACTCCCTTAGAAGAACTTGCATGAATAAAACTTCCGTTACCCATATAAATACCCAAGTGGGACGGACCCGCCTTATATGTTGTAAAGAAGACTAAGTCTCCGGCTTTAAGATTTGCCTTTGAAACATATGAACCAACATTGTATTGCTCTGCAGCTGTTCTAGGAAGACTAATTCCGTGCTTTCCAAAAACGTATTTAGTATAACCGGAACAGTCAAACCCACTTGGAGTTGTACCACCCCATACATACGGTACACCTATATAATTCTTTGCAGTAGATATTATTGCAGCTGCCCTTGAAGTTGTTGCAGGAGCCGTACTTGCATAGCTTCTGCTTGTAGCCGGTTTTGCGGCAGTTTTTCTTTTGGTCGGTGAGGCAGTTGCTTTTTTTACTGTAGCTGTTTTTTTAGTTGTACTTGTGGTTGCTGTTTTAGCCTTACTTGCAGTTTTTTTTGCCGGGGCTGCTTTAGTTACCGCTTGTGTCAGTTCTGTTTTAGGCGCTGCCGACGCCGAGTAGTTTAAATTGCTATATAATAATTGACGTTCTGATTTTACTGCATTTTCGGTATCAGACATGTATGACTCTGTTTCCGGAATAACAATTTTCTCACTTTTTACTGCTGCAAGATTGTAAATAGGTACAGCAGTAACTGCACATAAAGACAAAGCTATAACGCCTGATACAAACCTTTTATTAAGATTAATCATATTGACCTCCATTTACCCCTGTTCCAAAGCATAAAAAAATAAGGCAAATGAAACCCGGGGTTATTTTTATCCCTGTCATCGTCTTTCTCTATATCTAAATGACTGTTATTAAATTAAATAAATGTTCAAACAACTTGATCTGCTTCGTGACGAACAAAGTGTTCACTGGATTAAGTTTAAGGCTAAAGGCCTGTCTGCTTATATAAGCTGTAGACTGCTTGCACCGAATGGCTAGTGTGTTAGCAGCTGATGTGGTTATTATAAATGACCTGTTCCTGAGTATCAACCTGAAATAAATGCCATGCAGCCGGAAACCTAGAGTCATAAAAGGTTAACAACCTCAATATTATAGTTTAAGATTAAAAATACTGAGGTACACATGACCAAAAAAACGTTTATAACAGGTGCAATAATTTTGATGGCCGCAGGCTTGGTAACAAGAGTAATCGGTTTTGTTTACAGAATATATCTGTCAAACCTCATCGGTGCTGAGGGAATGGGCGTTTATCAACTTATTGTACCGCTTTACACTTTGATAATTCTGACATTAACTTCAGGCGTTTCTATTGCAGTTTCAAAGATGGTTGCTGAGGAACTTGCAAAAGGAAATGCTGTTAACATAAAACGCATATCTAAAGTAGGGTTGTTTGCAGTTTTTGTTACAAGTATATTTGTATCAATAGTACTATATTTTAATATTGATTTTATAGTAAACATTTTATTAAAAGACAGCAGAACATATTTTTCAGTATGGATATTACTACCGTGTATACCTTTTATTGCAGCAGCTTCAGCTTACAAGGGCTATTTTTATGGGATTCAGGAAGTGACGCCTACAGCCGTATCCCAGATAGTTGAACAGCTTGTTAAAATAGGTATAGTATTGATATTTGCCTCACAGTTTTTAAAAGCAGGGCTAGAATATGCATGTGCTTTGGCTACATTGGGTATGGCTTTGGGGGAAATGTCAAATTTATTTGTCCTGGCCATTTATTACCGTTATAAGAAATATCCTCATACTATTATAAAAAACAATAAAGGCCGTACCAGAAAAAGGGAACTGGTAAAATCCATTCTGAACTGTGCAGTACCCATTTCCTTTAACAGGTTTATAATGTCCGTAATGCAGGCGATAGAAGTAATTCTAATTCCAAGAAGACTTCTTGTTGGAGGGCTGAATTACATACAATGTATGGAGGAATATGGTAAACTGGCCGGGATGGCAATGCCGCTGATATTTTTTCCTGCATTGGTAACAACATCACTTGCAACAACACTTGTTCCTGCTATTTCTGAATCCATCTCACTAAAGAATTACAGCAGGGTTAATTTCAGAATATCAAAATCAATTCAGATTACGATGGTGGTTGGTTTTGTATTTATGGCCTTGTTTGCCTGCTATCCAAGCAAAATATCAAACTTGGTATACCCTGGGCAGAACGTTGGAAGCACAATGTTTTTATTGTCCTTTACATGTATATTCATCTATCTTCAGCAGATACTGACCGGAATCATGAACGGGTTAGGGAAGCAGGGCCTTTTACTTACAAATTCAATAATAGGGTCGGTTATAAGAATCCTCTGTGTATATTATCTGATACCTGTTTATGGGATACCCGCATATGTTTTTGGTATTATAATCAGCTATTTCATATTCTGTATCCTTAATTTCATAATAATAACAAAAAATACCGGAATGGTGATTGACTTGAGAAAGTGGGTAGTGCTGCCCGCGGGTGTAACTGCAGTTCTTGTTTTATCCAGCAAATATATATATAGTTTTTTCAATTTTATGAATCTTTCGGTAGCATGGCAAACATTATTCGCAGTATGTGCATATATTGTAATAGCTGTTTTTCTAATGGCTTTAGTCGGCGCTATAGACTGGCGTGAAATATTGCAGTTGTTCGGGATTAGAAGTAAAAAAGTGAGAAATTTTAAGAAAGGATAAGGATTTACGATATATTTAAGTGTGATTGGATTTTGTAATACACTAAAGTCAGAGAAGGTCAAAATATGATATTGAAAGATCAGAGATATACGGGTAAAATATAATCACAAGGTCAAAGAAAGTCAAAATCAAAATAAAACAAATAAAATTAATTATTATTTCGGAGGTGTTTGTATGTTTGGAATAGTACCATTCAGAAACAACAAAGTGCAGGAGAGAGGAAGCCTGTTGGATATTGAAAATATGTTCAATAGTTTTTTCAATGATTCCTTTTTAGGATTTACAGGAGGAACCCCAATAAGAGCAGATATCAAGGAAAACGAAAAGGAATTCATCGTAGAAGCGGAAATTCCGGGTGTTGCAAAAGAAGATATCAAGTTGGATTTAAGAGACGATACACTTACTATCGCAGTTGAACAGAATCAGGAGTCAAAGGAAGAGAGAGACAATTATATAAGAAAAGAAAGAAGATACGGCTCCTTCAGCAGAAGCTTCTATGTTGAAAATGTTAAAAATGAGGATGTTTCCGCAAAGTATGAAAATGGAATTCTCACAATTGTTCTTCCAAAAAGTGAAACCAAAAAGGTTAATAATAGGATAGAGATTCAATAAAAATAAAAATGGCTGTCAACCCAGTAATATATGGGGTTGCAGCCATTTTTCAATATATATAAGTTTATACTCAGGGACGCCCTTGTGAGTACCAATCTATTATCTTTCTGGCAATACTGACCTTGGGCGGCAGTTCCGGAAGGTTTTCAACGTCGTACCATTCAGCATGGGATATTTCAACCCCGTCCACATTTATTTCTCCGCTTTCATATTCTGCTGTAAAACCAAGCATTAGTGAGTTTGGGTAAGGCCATGGCTGGCTGCCCCAATACTCTACATTTTTAACCTTTATACCGATTTCCTCCATTATCTCTCTTTCAACAGCTTCCTCCAGTGTTTCACCGGCCTCCACGAAACCGGCTATCAGGCTGTGTATGTCACCTTTGAAGGAACGTGCGTGAGCCAGCAATATCTTATTTCCCTTAAAAACTGTGGTAATTACTGCTGGACAAATTCTGGGATAACTTATAAAACCACATTCAGGGCAAACCTTTGCACGTTCGCCAGTGAGGTCTTGTGTTAAAGAACCGCATTTCCCGCAGAAACGGTGGGTTTGCTCCCAAGCAATTACTTGTACAGCCTTACTTGCCAGCAAAAAAGAGTCTTCATCCAGTACTCCGAAGGTTGACCTCAAATCTAAAAAAGACATTCCCGACGGAGCTCGTGTGTTGTCGGTAATAGCGATACAATATGCAGGCTGACCGTAAAATTTCCCCAGATACAACGGGGCAGTTAATACTTGGCTAAGTCCCGCTAATTCACTGTAAACCGGAATTTTTGCACCACTTTCTTCATTTGAAATCAAGAGTTTATTTGAACAAAAAACAAACCAGTAGCCGCATTTGAAATCTTTATTAACATCGGTCACGGCAGGTTCATAATTTTTGTATATATTCTGTGTACGCATAAGCTTACCTCTCAAAAATAAATAATAAGCTTTAGCTTACCATATGAATATATGAAAATCAAATTATAAGGTATTATTTACCCGGTTATGTTAAAATAAATTGTATTCTTAATATTTGGAATATTTTAATAAGAGGAGTGATGTTTTGAAAAAAACAAAAATCAAGGACATAATATTTTATATTATAGTATTTGGTGCTATTGGACTTCTGGCAGCAGTAGCTTTGATTGCTGCTTTTAAATCAGGGCCCTCTGCGCTGAAACTGCCTTTAATCGCTGGGATTGTATATTTTATAGGTGCAGGTGTGGGCTTATTCGCAATATATAGGCTGAATATTCTGACAAAGATAAATAAGGCAGTTTTCGTAATCTCGCTGGCCATGGCTGCTGTAGTGCCTCGTTTGATATGGAATTGGTATATTCAGACTCAGCCTTTTTCAGACTTTTTGCACTTATATAACTATGGTGTTAATGCAAGTCAGGGAGATTTCAAAGGATTTGCAGATTTCTATGCAGTATTTCCTTTTAAAATCGGTTTTGGAATGGTATTGGCCGGACTTTTTTCAATTTTCGGTTCAGGTTTATGGACAATAAAAATCTTTAATATTCTACTTTCATTGGCACTTGTATTTATTATCTATGCGGGGGGTAAAATGCTTTACGGTGAGAGGGCGGGAAGAGTGGCTTCATTGTTGTGTGCCTTGTGGCCTGCACAGATTATGTATACCTCTGTTATTGCCTCCGAGCATGTGTTTCTGGTGCTATTTACTGGTGCGGTATTGCTGACACTTTATTTTATTAAGAAATATACTTACAAAAATCATGGATTTTGGAATGGAAACCTTATGTTACTGGGAGCAGGCTTTATTACCGCTTTAGCTCAGCTAATAAGACCTATGGCAATGATTATGCTGCCTGTTTTTGCAGTGTTTATACTTCTGTATAAACGATACAGAGCTGATAACTTTACCAGTTTGGTATTGGGTATTAAGTCAATAGTGCTTTTTATAGCAGTATATTTTGCAGTTGTTAACCTTATAAACTTGCCAATACAGAAGGCAACAGGTGTTGACATTACTAAATCGGATTCAGGCTTTAATCTGATGATAGGTACAAATAGTAAAGCTAATGGAATGTTTAACAATGAAGATTTTTCATTAATCGAGAAGAATAATTTTGATTTTGAAAAAGTTCAGAAAGAAGCCAAGGACATAGCCTTTAGCAGAATAAAAAACGATCCCGTTGGTTTTGCAAAACTTGCACTTAGAAAATTTGAAATACAATGGGGAAATGAGAATTACGGGTATTACTGGAGTACAATATCATCACAGGGCTCCAAAGCTGAAAATGCGCTAAAGTCACATCCAAGGATATTCTATGCCGTGTCACAGGTATTTTATATTCTGATTATTCTTATGGCTGTTTGTACTTGCTTTTACACTTTGAAGGAGAAACGGTATGATTCCCTGATTATATTAATGATATTTGGAGGACTGCTGCTTTCATACACGTTTCTGGAAGTTCAGTCCAGATACCATATGCCGGTTATCCCGCTTCTGATAGTCTTTGGGACAGGTTTTCTTGAAGCAGGAAAGAGATATGAGATATAAATGCAATCGCTGAACTAAAAGCCAAAGGGCTTGTTGCAAATTGATTTTTATTTTTTTAACCAGTATTTAGGAATATAAATTATATCAATGGAAGCTTGGTTAAAGATATTTGATATGTTTCTCGGCGAACATGGATATTTTACCGGAAAACCTATCACGATGTAGGTTTTAGCGAAACCATGAATCATGGACGATGAATGTGAGCGACGGTAAAACATCCTAAGATGAGCCGCTAGAAACTCTTGCAAATATCTTGGAAGCAATCATTGATATAATTTTATACGGGAGGACTGGTGTTGAAACAAAAAACTTTCTGTTTTGCACCAGCTCTTTTTTAATATCATCTTCATTTAATATCATCTTCAGCTATCTTATACTTCCCACGTTAAGGCGTTTCAACCCCTGATTAGGTATGGTAAAACCAAGGGCTATAAGGACGGCTGCAAACATCCAGAAATAGGCTGTCATCATTGGAACCTCAAACACATTTTCAACAAAGTTAGGAACCACAACGCCAACCATTCCTGCAAAAACACCCTGCGCCATGCTGAGGCTTTGTCGGTCTGCTGTTCTCTTAACCGCACGGATACCCCATGCCAGAGCGTTATATATTAGAATACAGAATGATGCAAAGCCTACAAGACCCATTTCAACAGCAATCTTTAAGAAATAACTGTCAACGTAGAATGCACCCGGTATCTTAAAGTTCTGAGCAACTGCGCCACCGAATTGTCCAAGTCCAAGGCCGAACCAAGGGTGCTGTTTTAGTGCTGCAATACCTATAGACCATCTTGCGATTCTTCCTCCGGCTGCACTGCTTACCATGTATTGAGGACTTAACAGATAGTTTACTCTGTGTGCAATGGTAGGTACTGCAAAATATGCGGCAACAACCAGCAGAGCCAGCAATAAAATGAGTCTCTTATCTTTAAGCCAGAAATACACGCCCATTGCTACCACAAAGCCAATCCAGGCAGACCTTGAAGATGTGAATATAAGAGTTGCAGACATTGCAAGGGTTATTCCGGCAAATACAATTTTCTTAAAAATTTTCCTTTCACTGAAAACAAAGGAAATTGCAACGGGTATCAGCAATACCATAAGGCTTCCCAGAATATTAGGACTTCCTATTATTGAGAAAACTCTTGTTGTTATCCCGGATTCAAGCCTGTCAACCCAGTAGGAGGGCATTTCTGCATGGGTAACATATTGGTAGATTCCATGAAGTCCCAGAATTCCACCGATAAATACCATAATGTACAGAAACCATCTAATGTTCTTACTGGAGGTTACAAGTTGTGCAACAACGAAATACCAAAGCATCTGCTGTACAACTTGTCTGAAGCCGGCAATACCGATTGGCATTATAGGTGAATTAACCAGAACTAAACATATAGAGATTACCACGAAAAATACAAGGGGTATATCTAAAGGTGTTGCAACATAGCCGTCCTGTTTACGGTAAACCACCCATTTGTACAGCCACAGACACAGTGCAAATACAAACAGCAGTTCATCCCAGAAGCTTGCAAGCAAAGCACTTGATATGACATACCTTAATACGTAGTCAATTAACACATAAAACCCCAGAACATATAAGAATTTTGAATAATCAAACATCATTGCAGCAGTAAATATTACGCCTGCAATAAATGCAACCAGCAGAAAGGTCGGTGCAAAAGCTCCGCACACCCCTGCCAGTAATCCCAATATCAATAATATTACAGCAGTTTTTTTATTCATAGTATTTGTTTATCCTTACTGACTATTTAATCAAAAATGTATTGCACAAAGTGCCAGAACATGCTGTTTTCAAGGCAAGCTTTCCATTTTCTCCTGCCGGGTAAAAGTAGCAGGGACACGACTATTCCCAATATAATAAAAGCAGCTTTCATCGTGTTAAATGTTCCTAAAGCCAAAGTTGTTACTCCAAATCCTATACTGAAAAACAGTATCATAAGGGAGAAGGAGGCAAAACTGCCGGAACCTGAAAAAGCATTTCTTATGAAGGAAATAAAAGCACTGGAACTTCCGCAATTTGCACCAAAGTCACACAACTTGTCCCAAAGCCTGTCAAATAATCCGAAAATCCGTGAAAAAACCTTGTAGGTTGCAGAATACTTCAAAGAAGAATCTCTCCCCAGATACCACAAAATAAAACGGTTTATCTGGCTGTTTCTGCACCATCCCAATATGACACACATTACACTAAATAAAACTGAAGCTTTAAACCAGCGGGTTAAGCCGTTGGCTGTTCTGAAAATAACACTTGTACTGGTAAGTTGTTCCATATATATCACCACCTGTTCAAATTAAGTTAACTGATTATTTGGCGATAGTGACCCTTTCAACGTTACCGTCCATTTCCATAGTTTGTGTCTTTACTGTAAATTTCTTACCAAGACAAAGATCCTGTGTACCAACCTTTAATATTGCTGCATTTGTATTGACTTTTGCTTTTACTGTTATATAGATATCCTTTAAAGTAGGATGTTTCTCCATATGAACCTTACCCTGTGCATCTGTTGTCAAATAATCGGAGGGGACGGCTTTAACTTCTGCAATGGTTGCATTTGGAATGTAGTCAGTGCCAAAAACAAGCTGTTGTCCTGCCTTAACCTGACTAATAACTGTATCGGTTCTGAAAGTACATTTTACAACTGCAGTTACTTCTCCCTGTGCAGTAGGAGAAGTAGCTATTTTGGGGCTTAAAACCTTGTATCCAACTGCTGCTACCAATAACAGAACCAGTAAAACCACTACCAGATCTATAATGTTAACCTTCCCGAATAATCTGCCTTTTTCATCAATTAGTTTCATGTTAAAATCCTCCAAGTTACTTTTTAAATGAATTATTTAATACTTCTACCAGTGCCTTTGTAAGCTCTTTTCTTTCAAACTTCTTAACTTCTGCAATTACCGGGTTTACCGGGTTCGTGCCGTTAGTCCAGCAATTATAAAGTTCAATAAGGTTCTTTTTGGTAGTTTCAATATCATTAAAGTCTGAAACCAGACCCGTTTTTGTATCTGTTATGAGCTGTGCTGCTGCACCATGCTCGGGAATTGAAGCTAGTATGGGCCGTTTGGTGTTCATATACTCAAAAACCTTGCCGGTATAAAAAGCTTCAGCACCGGGGCCAGACGGTTCTATAAGCAGAAGAGCGTCAGATTTAATGAGTTCTAAAAGACATTCTCTGTGCTTCATGTATGGCATAAGTGAAACAATTCCATTTAATTTGTAGCTGTCTATAACTGCTTGCAGCTGCTCAACCTTATAATTTCCAATGAGCCTGACATTTATTTTTGACTTGTCCACACTCCCTTCATCAATAGCTCTTTTGAGAGCTTCAAAGAAATTGTCTGGTTTTCTCTTGCCGTATAAAAGCCCGGTATAGGTCAGTGTAAACTTGTCATTTGAAGGTACAATACTTTCCATACCATCAAAATCTTCGTCGTCGTAGCCGTTTGGTATTACATAAAATTTACTTTTGGTTTCAGGGTTGTCCCTCAAAAAGTTTGAAAGCATTACCGGAGTATTGGTAATAAGACAGTCAGCATACTTGAGAACCATTTTTTCCTGATTACGTTCAGTTTTTGCCCTTAGCCCTTTTCTGACATGGTAAGGGTTATTGGTCCATTCGTCCCTGAAATCACAAACCAGTGGAATTTCAGGGTAGTGCTTTTTCAGGTACACACCAAGTAGATGATCGCTGTAGGGGGCCGACGTGGTATATATTACATCTATTTTGTTATCTTTTATTGCAGCCAAAGCCTGTTTACGGGCAAAATGCTGCCACACTCTCTCTGAATCGGGTACTAGAAGCTTGTTTACCACCTTCCCGAAGTATTTGAATATTCCCGGAAGAGCAGCAAAATCACAAGCCTTTGTTCTGATAACCTTTATCCCCTGAGGAATGTCCTTTAAAAGTGTTTCGTCCTTTAAAGCCGCTTTCAAGGCATCTCTGGTTAGTATAACAGGTTCATAATCAAAATTTCTCAAGTATTTAACAAATTTTACAGTTCTTTGAACACCTGAGCCGCCAATAGGAGGAAACTGGTGTGCGATCATAAGTACTTTTTTCATGAGAATCCTTTCAAATTCAAGAAAAGCCCTCCGGAGCCTAAAAACCGAAGGGCAGTCTGTTGTTTTTATGCTCCAAGCAGATAAGCATTGAAGCCTGCTGCTATCAAGGCCGATCTGTCATAGAAGTTTCTTGTATCAAATATGTTGGCTTGTGCCATAAGCGGCTGCAGCTTGGAAAAGTTGATTTTAGCAAATTCATCATGGTTAACACCAAGTATAATCAGATGTCCTCCGCTTACTGCTTCTTCAAGGTCGTTGCAGATAAGCTTATGTGAAGCAATATGAGGATCATAAATACAAACATCAAAACCTGGGTCCTGTTCAAACAGTTCAACCAGTTCCATAACCGGGCTTTCACGCATATCGTCAATATTTGGTTTGTAGGTTGCACCCAGGATTATAACCTTTTTAATTCCGTCAACCGCTGAAAGAATACTCTTTGAGCGATTGAATACGTGATGAGGCATACTGTCGTTGGTTGTTCTGCTGAGTTTGATTATCTTTGCAAGCTCAGGTTCCTTTTCAACAATAAACCAAGGGTCAACTGCAAGGCAGTGTCCTCCAACGCCGGGGCCGGGTTGGTGAAGATTAACTCTAGGGTGTTTATTAGAATATTTAATAACATCCCATGCATTTATCCCCATTTTTTCGCAAAGCTTCGCAAGTTCATTAGCCAGAGCAATATTAACATCTCTGAATGTGTTTTCCATGAGCTTGCACATTTCAGCGGTTGTAGCGTCGGTAAGGAAAATTTCTCCTTTTACAAAAGTTCTGTAGAGATCACGTACAGCTTCGCTGGATGCCGCATTTATACCTCCGACAATTCTATTGTTTTCTACAAGCTCAACCAGAATTTTACCAGGTAATACACGCTCAGGAGAGTGTGCAACCAAAAGCTGGGTTCCTATTTCAAGACCTGATTCCTTTAAAATAGGAAGCATCAGACCTTCAACAGTTCCCGGTGGTGATGTAGATTCCAATATTACAACGCAGCCTTCACGCAGGTAAGGCACAATAGATTCGGTTGCCGAGCGTACAAACCTCATATCTGCTGTCTTGTCAGCATTGATTGGTGTCGGTACCGATATAATAAATACATCAGCTTCCTCAGGAGTGAGCTGTGCTCTCAAATTCCCTGATGTGACAGCTGCCTGTACCATAATGTCCAGATAAGGTTCCTCAATGATTATCCTCCCCTGGTTAAGTGAATCAACAACTTCTTTTTTTACGTCAACTCCTACAATACTGTGTCCGTGTGTTGCGAACATAGCGGCAGTTGGAAGTCCGATATAACCAAGACCGATAATACATATTTTTTTCTTATTGTTAATGACAATCACTTCCCTTATTGTTTAAAAAATGAACATCAAAATTTAATGTAAAAATACTCCAAAAACGAGTATTGACAATATTTTGACACTACAATAGTTTAACATTTCCATTTTTCAATGTCAAATTTTAAGGGGCCATGTATATGATGTTTACATTAAATTAATAAATATTAAAAAGTGAAACATTTTCCTATTTATACCGATATATTTAATATACTAAATTAATCCTTTCGATTGACTATTGATGTATAATTTGAAAATGCGTGTTTATTGTAGTTAGGGGATAAGGCTTAATGCTGCGGAGGCTGAAATGTGGAACATTTTTAATAAAAAGAATAGAGCTCACGGTTTTGACTTAAAGGTTCTTTTCAAAAACGATATCTCATTGCTTACACTTGACGAAAGATGGAACGGACTTTTTAAAAACATGGAAAAAACCAATGATATAATAGAATGTGAAAATCGTATAAAGGAGCTTTTAAAAGAACAATCCCGATTAATCACAGAATCCAAGGAAATTTCAATAAAAAAGAAAGAATGTATGGACAGCATTATTAGGCTTACAACAGAGGTTTTTGACAAAAACAACAAGGAAGCACATACTAAAATGCAGGAATGTGAAAAATCCATAGTAGCTATAAATAAGAAAGTGGAAGAAAATGAAGAAAGGCTTCTGGATATCCCGAAGGAAATCAGGGAGGAAAATCTGCAGCTTTTGGAGTACACTGTAAAGCAGGTGTACTTTTCAATAAGGGAAAATCAGGTGAGGGTCTCGGAACTTGACAAGCTGATTGCGGAAGCTAAAGAAAGCCTCAAAAAAATGATTGAGGAGAGGGAGCTTCTGGCAGAAGATTACTCTGACACATATTCATACTTTCATGATTTGCTCGGAAAAGATGAGTTGCAAAAACTGGATGAAATTTATTTTAGCAAATAGGAAAAAGCAGGTGATTAAGTTTGAAAGCTGTTACCGGAAAAGAAATGGGAATGATAGATAAGTACTGCATTGATAATATTGGGATACCCGGTATTGTACTTATGGAAAACGCTGCTTTAAAAGTAGTAAAACATGTAAACTTATATCTGGAAAAGGAACATCGTTTACCAATACATGCAGTAATAATAGCAGGAAAAGGAAACAATGCCGGGGATGCTTTTGCAGCAGCAAGGCACCTTTGGATTCAGAACGAAAAAATAGAGTTGTATTGCCTTTTTGGTAAGGAAGCTTTAACAGGTGATGCAAAGGTGAATTTTGAGATACTGGAGACTATGGGTGTACCCGTAAAATATTTAGGTGTCAACTCAACACAAGAAGAGCTTTGCACGGATATTGAGAAAGCAGAGTTGGTTTTGGATGGTATTTTCGGAACGGGCTTCAGAGGAGAAATCCAAGGAATAATAAAGCAGGTTGCAGATATTGTAAACAGATACTCTCGTCATACTATTTCCATAGATATTGCCTCAGGTATTGATTCAGCTACGGGCAAAACCTCGGATGCATGTATAAAGGCAGACAAAACCGTTACCTTCCAGCTTCCGAAAATAGGACAGCTGGTTTATCCCGGGGCGGACTATACGGGGGAACTGGTAGTTGAAGGCATTGGTATGCCAAGTCAGGCGGTTGAATATATAACTGAGACAACAACATGGGTTGACCGTGAATATGTCAAATCTTTGATTCCATCTAGAAAAGCAGAATACAATAAAGGCAACTGCGGCAAGGTTGCAGTTGTTTCAGGCTCAACAGGCATGGCCGGCTCCGGCTGTCTTACTGCCAAGGCTTGTCTACGTACAGGTTCAGGACTTGTATATATGGCCATTCCGTCAAATCTTATAAATGTTTGCCAAACGGTTGTACCCGAAGCAGTGGCGGTCAACCTTGCTGACAGCAGTGACATAATCAGCGAAAAGAATCTTGATGAAATAACTGAATTATTAAAAAAATGTGATGTCGCCGCTATAGGCCCGGGTCTTTCTTCCGAAAAAAGTTTATATAATATAATAAAAAGGTTGGCAGAGACATCCGGTTTACCTATGATTCTTGATGCCGACGCTTTGAATATAATTGCACAAAATACCGAACTGTTTGGGGTTTTCAAAAATCAGGTTGTTGTAACTCCACATCCCGGAGAGATGTCAAGACTTACAGGCCTTAATATTTCATATATACAGGATAACCGTATTGACGTGGCAAAAAAGTTTGCAGCACTATGGGGTGTTACTGTTGTACTTAAGGGTGCAAGAACGGTTATTGCAGATAAAAAAGGGCATGTATATATTAATTCTACGGGAAATGCGGGTATGGCTACCGCCGGAAGCGGGGATTCCCTCACAGGCATAATAGCGTCTTTGGTGGGACAGGGAGCCGATTCCGTCTATGCTGCAATCGCAGGGGTGTATCTCCACGGACTGGCAGGAGATATAGCTGCACGTTCGAAAGGTGAATACGGACTTAATGCAATGGATATAGTAGAAAATATACCTAATGCAATACTTGAAACAATTTGATGGACAATATGTTTTCAAAAAACATTATTTGGATATACTAAAAGATAGAAAAAACATAAAGATAAAGTTTTGTGGGGGCAAGAGTAAAATGGAATACAAACTTAACAGGGCATGGGCTGAAATAAGCCTTGATAATATTGCACACAATATTAGAGAAATAAGGAAAATTACCGGCAAAAATGCTGAGATAATGGGAGTAGTCAAGGCAGACGCTTATGGACACGGAGTAATGGAGGTGGCAAAAACCCTACTTGAGAATGGGGCATCACGGTTTGCAGTATCAATGCTGGATGAGGCAATACAGTTAAGGAGAGCAGGTATAGAGGTTCCTATACTTATTCTTGGATTTACTGATCCTATAAGAGCCAGTGAAATAATAGAAAATGATGTGACACAGTCGGTATTCAGCCATGATTTGGCGCAGGCCTTATCCGATGAAGCAGTGAGGCAGGGCAAAAAGGTAAAAATCCACATAAAGATTGATACCGGAATGTCCAGAATAGGATTTCTGCCTGGGTACAGCGCGGTTAAAAACGTTGTTGAAATAAGCCGTCTCCCCAATATCATAATTGAAGGGCTGTTTACACATTTTGCTACTGCCGATGAAAAAAACAGGGAATACACCTATACTCAGTTTGAAAGGTTTATGAGTATTTGCTGTGAGCTTCAGCGAATAGGTATACATATTCCGGTTAAGCACTGTGCAAATAGTGCGGCAATCATTGAATACCCTGAGATGCATCTTGATATGGTCAGGCCGGGGATAATACTTTACGGCATGTACCCTTCTGATGAAGTTGATAAGTCAAAGATTGATTTAAAACCGGCTATGACCCTTAAAGCAAATGTAATTATGGTAAAGGAAGTCGAAAAAAACACCTCCATAAGCTACGGCAGGATATTTACAACCGGCAGAACTTCAAAGATTGCTACAATACCCATCGGTTACGCTGACGGATTCAACCGTATGCTAAGCAATAAGGGGAAGGTACTTATTCACGGTGAGTTTGCACCTGTAGTCGGAAGGATATGTATGGACCAGTGTATGGTGGATATAACTGATATTGGATGTAACGTTGAAGTAGGAGATGAGATTGTATTAATTGGTTCTCAGGGACAAAATAATATTACAGCAGAGGATGTTGCCCACACAATCGGTATGATTAATTATGAATTGGTTTGTATAGTTGGTAAAAGAATTCCAAGGGCTTTTGTCAAAGATGGAAAGATATCGAAAATCCTGAATTATTTGATATAAGCGGATTTGGAGGATTTGGTAATAAAAACTTAATTTGACCTCGCATATGTCGGAATATTATAATACTACTATATGATAACATAAACTATAATTATCTTCTTTGAACCGCATAAAATAATATAAAGGGTTAAAGTAGAGAGTGGGGGTTTAAATTGTCTCAATATAAAAAGATAATGGTCAGTATTCCGGATAATTTACTTGAGGAAATAGATAACATGGTTACCGTCGAAAAAACCAATAGAAGTGAACTCGTCAGAGAAGCGATGATACTTTATTTGAGGGAAAGACGTAAAATTCGTTTGAGGGAAGAAATGAAGCTTGGCTACGAAGAAATGGCTGAAATAAATCTTAAGCTGGCGGAGGTTTGCCTTGCAGCCGACAACGAGCAGCAGTGCAAGTATGAGGAACGGCTTGGGGAGATGGAGGAAACGTGGTAATTAAAAGAGGAGACATTTATTACGCTGATCTGAGCCCGGTTATTGGCTCAGAACAGGGCGGCGTAAGGCCGGTTTTAATTGTACAGAACGATGTTGGCAATAAATACAGCCCTACAGTAATTGCTGCTGCAATTACTTCTCAAATTAATAAAGCTAAGTTGCCGACTCATATTGAAATCGGTGCTCTGGAATACGGTCTTGCAAAAGATTCTGTTATTCTTCTTGAACAGATAAGAACTATTGACAAGAAGAGACTAAGGGAAAAAATAGGGCACCTTGATGATGACCTTATGACAAAAGTCAACAATGCTCTGGAGGTTAGCTTCGGACTTTCTGAAATATAGACATTAATATACGAAAGAGAGGTATTTTATGAGAGGATTGTTTAAGAGAATAAAAAAAGAGTATATAATTACAGCTCTAATACTGATTGGCGGATTCGCATTGCTACATATTGCTCCTGCTGTTATGGCTGCTACAACGCCAACTTCAACAAGCAGTTCCCCAGTTTTGTATGACAAAACCTACATAGATGCTTTGGAGAACGAATTAAAAACTCTTATACAGACAAGCGATGCACAAAAAAAGGTAGTGGAGCTTGAAAAAGAGATTGCTGATCTGAAAGCTAGTATGATTTTCAAAATAATCAAGCTTCAGGCAGGACAGACCCTTATTGGCAGTGAAAGTTGTGAAATTATTGTCAGGACTAAAAACAAAGTTGTTGCTTATGTATCTTCCACAGCAACAGGTGGAGTTTCAAATCTGATATCAGGAAGAGATATTAAAAACGGCGAGACGATACCCGACAATCAGCTTCTTCTCATACCCAAAGCTGACGGAAGAGGTATTAAGGCAAATGCACCTGCAGATATAATGATAAAAGGTACATATACAATCAAATAGTGTTAAACTTACATATAAAATACAATTATTAAGAAAAAGAAGCTTATAGTCGATATTATAAATAGCTTCTTTTTTTGTTTGTTTAAAAACAAGATAACCGTATATATAAAAATAAAAATATTAAAGAGGATAATGACGAAATGAAAAAGAAAACCAAGCCATCAACCAAACTGGATAAAAGGATTGATATTCTGGTCAGGGTCGTGTTAGTTCTGACAATTGCCATAATAGTCTTTTTCTTCGCAATCCGGCCAATGATATTTAAAAAAGACTATTATTTTGAAACCGGCAATGATGTTACTCTTGAAAATTTGGGAAGTGACAAAGGTTCGGATAATTATGATATAGCAGTTATCGGCGACGGTATTGATGGAATCAGTGCAGCGCTGGGAGCAGCGGATGTGGGAGCTAAAACCCTTCTGGTATGCTCTGATAAGGAACTTGGGAGTCAGATGGGAGGTTCCTATGACACAAGCTGGTCACCGGATGTTACTCCAACAGGAAACAACGTAAGCTCAGACATATTTAAAGAAATCAGGTACAAAGCAGGAGAAGCTATAAACATAGGTAATTATCTAAAAACAGTCAAGGAAATGGTCTCAGAGGAAAAAAACCTTGATGTAATGTATGATTCCCAGATTACTGAAATGGCAATTCAAAATGGCCGGATTCAGAAAATAGAGTTTAATACTTCCAAGGGAAAAAGAACAATAACCGCTAAACAGTACATTGACGCTACAAAAGAGGGAGAAATACTTAAACAGGGCAATGTGCCGTATAGCACAGGATATAGCGATATTGGCGTTGAAAATTTGTTCCCCCCTGTATATCTTAATTTCATGATATCGGGAGTTGATTACAAACAGATTGAAAAATTAATGGATGAGCAGAAAATGCTTATTAGCAGCCTATTGAAACAATATAATACAAGTAATTCAAATGTGTCCGTGTCAGGGTTTAATGTATCAGATCAAGGAGACAAAAAGGTTCTTATTGAAGGAATTACCGTTAAAAATGTTGATTTACAAAATGAAAAGAAGATTCAGGAGTATTATAATATTGCTTCAAAAGAATGTATGGACTTGTTTCAATTTCTAAAGCTAAATCTGGAGCCGTTTAAAAATGCCGGAGGATTAAGCATTGCAGCACAATTTATCAGGCCTTCGGCATATCACTTCAAAGGACTTTATAATTTAACACTTGGAGATATACTTACCGGTAAGAGATTCAGCGACAGAATCAGCACTGCGTCGAGACCCGTCACAATGACTATGGAGGACGGAAACGGGTATATCATCTGCAGTCCAAAGATATTTTATATTCCGCTGCGCTCAATGATTCCTCAAGGTTTAACCAATGTTCTTATGACAGGTGATAAAATTTCCTGCTCGTCTTTGGTCCAGAGTGCTATAAATTCAAATTCCAGTAAATCGGGTTCTGGGTATGCCGCAGGAATAATCTCCGCCTACAGCATTTCAAAGAAAATAGATATTCCTCATATAGTTGAGGATTATAATCTGGATACTCAGGCTGAAATAGAAAAGGTGTTACGGAAAAAGGGAATATTTATGTCAGATGTAAAAGAGGACTTAACAAGTCTTACTGCAAACTGGAGTTATCAGTATGCTGAAAAGCTACTTAATATAGGTTTGCTCAGCGGAGGAATTACAAATGATCTTAAATTCAACAAGAAGGCTAAAAGTCAGGACTTTGCATACGTAATATTAAATGGAGTGGTTAGAACCGCACCGGATAAGTATAACTATGATTTTGATGCTACCCTCAGAGTGTATTTAAAGGATGAACCTTTAACCAAGGATAAGCTGGCACAAATACTTTTGGATGTGTCAGGAAAGAAGGTTGCAGATAAAAAATATTATGATGAAGCCTGCAAACAGGGACTTATTGACGATACTCTTATACAGAAGCTTAGAAATAAATCAGATGTAGAATACTCAGAAATGTATTATGCTGCTGTAAAGGCTATAGAGAAGATAACGGGAAAGGCCTTGAAATAAGTTATGTGAAGGAACTAAATGAGGATGTTGCAAAATTAATTTTTATCTTTCTTAACCTATACTAAGGAGTATAAAATGTATCAATGGAAGCTTGGTTAAAGATATTTGAAGATGTTTACCGACGAACACGGATATTTTACCGGAAAACCTATCACGATGTAGGTTTTAGCGACACAACGAATCATGGACGATGAATGTGAGCGACGGTAAAATATCCAAAGATGAGCCGCTATAAACTCTTGCAAATATCTTGGAAGCAATCATTGATATAATTTTATACGGGAGTTAGTTATTTAATCTTAATAAATCCCAATTTTACACCTAAAATATAAAATATGAATTTTGGAAGTCTCAACATTCTTTTGAAACGCCATGGTTCTTTGTAAAGCCTATATAGCCATTCTAAACCATGGTTTCTGAAAAAATCAGGTGCGAGCTTTACATTTTCGGCCAGAATATCAATTGTACCGCCTAACCCCATGCATACCTTAACCTTAAGCTGTTCCTTGTGTTGATGAATCCACTCCTCCTGTTTCGGAGCTCCAAGGCAGACAAAAAGGACATCGGCTCCTGAATTGTTTATCTGGTTAATTATTTCGCTTTCATCTTCCTTTGAAAAGTAGCCGTTTCTGGTACCTACGATTTCAGCTCCAGGATAATCACATATGACATTGGCATTGGCTCTTTCAGGTATACCCGGTTTTCCGCCGAACAGGAAAAACTTTATAGGTCTTTTTGATGAAGCTATAAGGAGATTTTTAGCCAGATCAAAGCCGGACACCTTTTCTGCAACACTTTTTCCCAATATTTTTGAGGCAAGAACTACCCCAGCACCATCTGCAACCAACATGTCTGCAGTATTAAGAATTTCTTTAAGTTCTTTGTTTGTAATTCCGTCCATCATGATTTCTGCATTGGGTGTATATATTGAATGGTTTTGGCCTGATTGTATAAATTCGTAAACTCTTTCAACCGCCTGTTCCATAGTTATATTATCTATATTAATTCCTGCTATATTAACCAGCTTCCTCATAAAAAATAAATAACCTCCATTGTTTGTTAAAAACACTTTAAAGTTTAGATTATCTATATTTATTTGTCAATGTTGTGCAAATCCCCTTAAAAAAACTTGTGGCAGAATATTCTTGTAAATAAAATAACTGTTTATATAATCTAAAAAAACATATATTATGTATATATGTTTTTTTATCTTTATTCAGATGGGAGTTAGTTGTTGAATATGGGAAAAGTACTATCTACGCTTAAAAGCTATTTGCTGATAACATTTGGGGCAGTAATAACCGCTTTAGCAATAAATATATTTCTTGTTCCTTACAAGATAGCACCCGGAGGACTCAGCGGACTTGCAACGGTTCTCTATTATCTGACAAACGGGAAACTAAGTATAGGAATTACAATGCTTGCAATTAATGTGCCCCTTTTTCTCATGGGTTACAAGTTTATAGGAAGAAAATTTTTTATAAGAACTGTGTACGGAACGGTTATTTTATCAGTAATCATCGATGCAACTGAAAAATATATCGGAAATATTGCACAAAAACTTCTGCTTGACGGAACATCGAGTTCTGTGGCTCCCGATATACTGTTATATAGTATAATCGGAGGTTTTTTAAGTGGAATCGGACTTGGCATTGTTCTAAAAATGGATGCTACCACTGGAGGAACTGAACTTGCTGCAAAACTTTTGAACAGGCTGTTTCACAGTCTGACAATAGGACAAATGCTGCTTGCCATAGATGCAATAATAATTATGTTTGCTATTATTGTCTTTAACAGTATTCTAATAGGGTTATATTCGCTTGTAAGCCTTTTTATCACTATTAAAGTAATTGATGCTATTGTTGAGGGTGTAGACTACGCCAGAGCTATTTTTATAATTTCGGAAAAGCAGAATGAAATATCACGAAGACTACTTGTAGAACTTGACAGAGGAGTTACTGAATTAAAGGGTAGAGGAGTTTATTCGGGAAAAGACAAAAATGTACTGCTGTGTGTAGCAGCAAGGACGCAGGTTCAACAGCTGAAAGAGATCGTACATGAGATTGATAAAAACGCTTTTATGATACTTACCGATGTAAGGGAGGTTCTGGGAGAAGGGTTTACAGGAACTGTTTCAAAGTAAATGAAAAAAATAATAACCGTTTAAATTCAAAATGAAGATAAACGGTTATTATTCTTTGCAGTATTACTCTATTCCTTTTGAGTACATTTCATTTGTCGGATTAGGACTGATGGTAACATAAAGACTTAAATCCTCTTTTACTAAAGGAACACTGAAATCGTCCTGACCACTGGCAGTGCCTACCGAACCGAAAGAGATTTCAGAAACATCATCATTGATCCTGACTTCACCACTGCCTGTGAGAACATAATAAATGAGTTCTGAATTTTCATGCTTGTGAACTGGGAGGGTTTGTCCCGCCTTTAAATTCAGTACAAAAGCCAGTACTTTCGGGTTGGCAAATAGTATTCTCTTGGTCAGATTTTTTTCATTAAAAACCATACTATCTTGAATATTTTTCAATTCCATTCCGGTTCTCCTTTCCAATGTTGCAAATGGTATTAATTCAAGCCCAGTTCTTTACGTTTCTTTTCAATGTGGTCAACATAAATTTGAACAGTTTTCTCGGCATCCAGTTCTACTACTACCTTACCTAAACCAAGAGTTTCTGTTGTCTCGGTAAGGGTTTTTACAACTACATCGCTACCAGTAATAGAAGGTACAGGAGCGATATGCACAAGCCAGCCAAGAGCTACTGCGGTACATGCGTCTGCCACAGCCTTTTGTTCAAGGTATTCAGGGGCTCCGATTACCAGCGGCAGCTTGTCTGTATCCACTTTGAGGGCATCTGCAAGCTCTTTTGCGGTATGAGTCATTTTTCCGATATCCACACAAGCACCATATGAAAGTACCGGAGGGATTCCAAGCTGTTTGCAGACTGCCTTCAAACCCTCGCCGCATTCGTCGGCAGCCTTTGGGTCTGTTAACCCGGTGTATTCCATTACAGAAGAAGTACATCCCCCTGAAAGAACCAGAATGTTATTGGCAATAAGCCCTTTCGTTATCTTGAATATATTGCTTCCTCCCTGACCAAAGCGGGCTGTGGTACATCCAACTATGGTCGCAATACCTCTGATATTACCGTTTGCTATCTGTTCAATAAGAGGGTCAAAGCTTCCTCCAAGAGCATTTCTTATAGGTTCAGTACTGAAACCGACAGTACAATCGGATACATGAGGTGGAATATAGGTTTTCCTGTTTTCTGATTTACGCTGCTTGAAGGCATCGATTGCCATATCCAATGCTTTTGAAGCCTGCTGGTTCATTTTTTCGGGAACAAAGTCCAATGTTTCTGTTCCCTGAAGCTGTATAACAGGGTGGGTACTTAAAAGTTTTGTACCAAATCTTTTTGCAAACAAAGGCATGGTAGCTACCGTACAGTTATAGTCGAACATGAAAAGGTCAACAACCCCGGTTGCAAGGAGATATTCTTGCGAAAGCCATTCACCTTCCTGCCCTCCATAACCCTTCTGGTTGTGTGTTCCCTGATAGTTCATCAATTGCTGGCCTTCACATACATGGCCCAGTATCTGAATTCCGTCTGCACCTGCGGCCTTGGCTTTTTGTTGCCACTCATCAGTTGATGCCAGATCGATTGCAACATGGGCAAGCAATGGCATATGTCCGTTTGTAACAACATTTATCATATTTTCCTTTAGCAGTCCCATGTTCTGCTTCTTTTGGGCAATTTCCTGAGTTCCCATGAGGATTTCTTGTAAAATATCCAAGAGGAACAGTCCCTGATATTCATTTGCAACACCAAGACGTACACTGTTTAAGAGAAATTCAACCGGATCTGAAGTAAAGTTTGTCATACAACGTGTCTGTGCATAGGCAACTTCGCTGTAACCGCCTCCGGGGAACAAACCCAGCTTGTTCCAAAGTTCCTTACGCTGAGTCGGAGCAAAGGCCTCTACAGCTTTTGACGGAACATGGAACGGAGCGTGGATATCATCCATAACCCATGTGGCAAACTCTATAGCCAGTTTTTCAATTGGCTGATTAGCGTTTAGACCTGCCATATCGGCATATTTCTTTAACTTTTCAGGGTCTCTTATTTTAAGTCCGCTATCAGGGTGTTCTCCGGCAGCCTTCAAAGCTCTTGCTGCTTGATGGCAGTGAAATATATTTGCGGAAGTACCTATTGTTACATGACGATACATAAAGTTTCTGGCTACCATTGTGTGTGCGTCAACACCACAGGTTCCTCTAGGTACTTTGTCATTAATACGGCAAGGGCCGTTTGCGCAAAGCTGACAGGAAAGGCCTTCAATACAGAATTTACATTGAATTGGCTGCTGTTGACTGAACCTGTCAAATACATTGGTCATTCCCGAGTCGTGGACAACCTGGTACATTTCTCTCATAGCAGGGTCGATAATAACATTAAGAGGATAACCTTCCTTGGACTGGTCATTTTTCTTAATATGCTCTCTTTGCCACTTGTGAACTTCCTCCATTGACGGAGATTTTTCAATCTTGTCATAATCAATCTTGATACGATTATGAATATCCGAGTGAGTGTTGGGATCATTTGAGTCTTCTTTTGTAAGCTTTGAACCGAAGGTTGTGTTATCTCCCCTCATAGTTTCAGCACTTTTTTCAAAAGAGTTTTTTATATCCTTATCTGACATTAAAAAGCCTCCTAAATTGTAATTTCATATATATGTTGTACAATTATGGATTTCTGTATGCATGAGTTATACATATGACTTTATATAAAATATAAAAAATTTGTAAAAAAATCAGTTAACATAATGCAACTTTTTATATTATGAAAAATAGTATATATTAGGAACAAAATTTTTAGAAAGGATTAATAAAATGTCACAATTTGAAATTAATCAGAAAAGCCAGTGTTGTGGTGGCGAAGAATTTGATTATGACGGAGGAAAAAAAATTGGTGAAAAGTGCATTAAAGTACCAGAGGTCATTGGTAGAAACAATTGCCAGACATTAGTGGAGTGTGTTATTCCTTTTCCTGAGCAGTATCCGGCTGTTGAAATTAAGGATATTCACAAGGAGGTAAGGGACCTCATAGTACACGTATGTAAAAACAAGGTTCTTATTAACGGTATTTTGCATAAGAATATCAACTACAAAACTTATGAAGGTAAATGTGATTTTTATTGCGGTTATCAGAAATACGATAGCTATTACGGAGACGTAAGGCATGTTGCAGTTAATATACCATTTGCATGTTTTATAGAAGTTCCCGGAGCTCGCCCCGGTGATGACTTTGAAATAGAATATGCTGACGTAGAAGATTCCTGCGAGATAGATATTCTGGAAGATCCAATTTGGGAAAAAGGTTCAGTTAAGCAGTATAAGAAATTAAGAGAAAAGGTTATCGTAAAGATTGACCTTAAAGTACTAAGGCATATACAAATAACTGTAAAACCTGAAAAATGTAATATATGCCCATAAAAAAATAAGATTAAAATAACTGAATAAACAAAAGAGGGGGTATGAAAGTTATTGTGGACTTTCATACCCCCTAAATTTATATACATCCTAATTATATTCTTTTACCAGTAATGCTCTTATGTAGCCCCTGTCTGTACTGATAGATTCTACATAAAAGCCTCTGCCGTAATAAAAGCGAATAAGGTCACGGTATTTTGAGGCAGTATGGAGGCTTACCTTTTTTACCCCATGATGTTTTAAAATCTTATCTGCAAGGTTCATAAGGGATTTTCCAATACCTATATTGTGGTAATCAAGCATGACTCCAAAACGGCTTATATACGCTGATTTATCCGGCAATATCTTAATCCTGATAGTACCTACCGGATTATTGTCAATAAGGGCTATGTAAACTTCTTTTTCAGCAATATCGGCTTCTATAGTATCGATACTTTCTGTCAAAGCATCCATCATTACAGATAAACCTGCATCCTGCATATATTTCTTAAAAGCTTCCTGTATAATAGTTGCAATAGCAGGGGCATCTTCTATAGTAGCTTTTCTGATAATAAATGAATAATTCATGTTAATCCCTCATTCTGATTTTAACCTATTAGGGTTGCCATCACTGCCTTCTGAGCGTGCAGACGATTTTCTGCTTCGTCAAAAATAACTGATTGAGCTCCGTCAATAACGTCATCGGTTACTTCGTAGCCTCTGTATGCCGGCAGGCAGTGGAGGAATATTGCGTCCTCCTTTGCTTTAGCAAACAACTGGGAATTAATCTGATAGGGCATGAATATATTAAGCTTTTCTTTCTTTTGGTCTTCCTGACCCATGCTTATCCATGTATCTGCATAAACAACGTCCGCATTAGCAATTGCCTCAACAGGGTCTTGAGTTAGTACTACCTTGGAACCGCTGGACTTTGCAGCTTCTTTTGCTTCATCCACATATCTGCTGTCACATTCATAGCCTTTAGGAGAAGCTATTGCAATGTCCATTCCCGTTTTGGCACAGCCATGTAGCAGGGAGTGGGCAACATTATTCCCGTCACCTATATATGCAAGCTTCAGACCCTCAAGTTTCCCTTTGTGTTCATAAACAGTCAGCAGATCTGCAAGTATCTGACACGGATGCATTTCATCAGTTAAACCGTTTATTACCGGGATAGTTCCGTACTTTGCAAGGTCTTCAACGTCGCTCTGCTTGAAGGTTCTTATCATAATTCCGTCTATGTAACGGGACAGAACATTAGCAGTATCAAAAATAGACTCACCCCGGCCAAGCTGTATATCGTTTGAGCTTAGAAAGAGGGAATACCCACCCAGTTGATACATACCAACTTCAAAGGAAACCCTGGTTCTGGTGGATGACTTTGTAAAAATCATTCCAAGTGTCTTACCCTTTAGAAGATGGTGCTGCACTCCTTCCTTGGTCTGCCTCTTGAGCTTTCCAGAAAGCTTTAATAAATCATGTATCTCATCAGTGCTTAAATCATTAAGACTTAATAAATGTTTCATAACAATATTACCTCCATTAAATAGATTTTAACCTCTATATACTGAATATTCATCAAGGGCATAAACGTCGGCCTTATTGTCTGCTATGAGACGTTCCAAAATACTTAAAACCGCATTGGTTGTATCCAGAGAAGTTATGCACGGAATATTGTATTCCATTGCGGTTCTTCTGAGGACAAAACCTTTTCTTTCAGGCATTTTACCTCTTGTTGGAGTATTAATAACCAGTGTAATTTTATCTTCCTTTATCAAATCAAGAACTTTTTCATCTTCAATAAATTCAACAGGAAGGTTTGCATACTTTAATGCTTCATATGTTCCTTTTGTAGCCGATAGTCTGAATCCAAGCTCCAGTAATTTATTGGCTATATCTCTGCATTCATTTTTATCCCTGTCAGCAACCGACAAAAGAACATTTCCGCCGGATGGTATCTTAGTACCGGAAGCAGCTACTGCCTTGTACAACGCATTGTAGTAATCTCTGTCAACACCCATAACCTCGCCTGTAGATTTCATTTCAGGCCCTAGGAATGTATCAACTGTAGTCAGCTTTGCAAATGAAAAGACAGGTGCTTTTACTGCGTAAAAATCGGTTTCTTTAGCAAGGCCATTTTTATAACCCAATTCTTTAAGGGTTTTGCCCATAATCAACTTAGTGGCTACGCCTACCATAGGAATTCCCGTTATCTTGCTCATTATAGGGACAGTTCTGCTGGCACGGGGATTAACCTCAATTACATAGACTTTTTCATTGCTATCCATAACGAATTGTATATTAAACAAACCTTTTACTTTTAGAGCCTTGGCAAGACGGATAGTATAGTCCTCAATAGTATCTTTTACCTTTTGAGAAAGATTTCTCGGAGGATAAACGGCAATACTGTCTCCGGAATGAACTCCCGCACGTTCTATATGTTCCATGATTCCCGGAATAAGGACCTCATTTTCATCACATATTCCGTCAACTTCCATTTCTTTACCAACTACATATTTGTCAATTAGAATAGGGTGTTCTGTAGAAATTTCAGAAGCCATAGTGATGTATTCTTCAAGAGTCTTGTCGTTATATACAATTTCCATGGCACGGCCCCCAAGTACATAAGATGGCCTTACCAGAACGGGATAACCGATTTTATTGGCAATCTCCTTTGCATGTTGGAAGGAATAGGCTGTATTACCTTCCGGAATAGGAATATCCAAAGACTCCAGAAGCTTTAAGAATTTATCCCTGTCCTCTGCAACGTCTATACTGCGGACTGATGTTCCGAGAATCTTTACACCTTCTTGATGCAGGGTTTCAGCCAGATTTATTGCAGTCTGACCGCCAAATTGAACAATAACCCCAAGTGGTTTTTCCTTTTCTATAATATCCAGAACACATTCCTTTGTAAGAGGTTCAAAATACAGCTTGTCGGAGGTATCGAAGTCCGTGCTAACAGTTTCGGGATTATTATTTATAATAATTGATTCAATTCCCATTTCTTTAAGGGTTTCAACGGAATGTACGCTGCAATAATCGAATTCTATACCCTGACCGATTCTTATGGGGCCTGAGCCTATAACCAGAACCTTATCACCTGTGGTAACCTCAACATCGTCTTTTTCTTCATATGTTGAATAATAGTACGGAGTAGCGGCTTCGAATTCACCTGCACAGGTATCAACAATCTTGTAAACAGGGTTGATAGGATACTTTTGTCTCAATTCAAGTATTTTTTCAAGAGGTACGTTGGCAAGATTGGCTATATAGGAATCACCAAACCCTATTTTCTTTGCCCTTGCATATAAATCATAATCAAGCCATGCAATACCTGCATTTGTTATTTCTTCTCCCAGTCTTACAATCTTTTTAAGTTTTCTTATAAAGAAGTCGTCAATTTTTGTAATTCTGACTATTTCACCTGCTGAAACACCCTTTTGTATAGCTTTGCAAATTGCGAATATTCGTTGATCATTAGGGTGCTTTATATACTCAACAAGGTCTTCTCGGCTCATACTGTCAAACAGGCTGAGACCCAGCTGATAATTAAATTTAATATCAAGAGAGTCAATTGCTTTAAGCAAGGATTCCTCAAATGTACGTCCGATGGCCATAACCTCACCGGTAGCTTTCATCTGTGTTCCAAGGCTTCTGTCAGCATTGGCGAACTTGTCAAAAGGCCAACGGGGAACCTTTGTTACAACATAGTCCAATGACGGCTCAAAGCACGCACTGGTGGTTTTTGTAACAGAGTTCTTTATTTCGTCAAGTGTCATTCCTATAGCTATTTTTGCCGTAACTCTTGCAATAGGATATCCAGTCGCTTTTGATGCCAATGCACTTGAACGGCTGACTCTTGGATTCACCTCAATAACTACATACTCAAAGCTGTCGGGATTTAAAGCAAACTGTATGTTGCAGCCACCCTTTATATCCAAAGCCCTTATTATCTTTATGGAAGCGGTTCTCAGCATCTGGTACTCAACGTCAGACAGGGTCTGGCTGGGAGCAACAACTATACTGTCCCCGGTATGTACTCCAACCGGGTCAAAGTTTTCCATATTACATATAATAATGCAGTTGTCATTGCTATCACGCATTACTTCATATTCAATTTCTTTCCAGCCTGCAACACTTTGCTCAAGTAGAACCTGACTAATCATACTAAGCTTGAGGCCTTTTCCGCAAATATATTTAAATTCTTCCATATTATTTGCTATTCCACCGCCGGAACCTCCCAGTGTGTAAGCAGGTCTGATAATAATAGGGAATCCGATTTCTTTTGCAAATTCAATAGCATCCTGCATGGTTGTTACAATTTTACTTGGTGCAACCTTTTCATCAATTTCTTGCATTGTCTCCTTGAAAAGCTCTCTGTCCTCTGCTTTTTTTATAGAGGAGAGGGAAGTTCCCAGAAGTTCTATGTTAAGCTCGTCAAGAATTCCGTCTTCAGCAAGTTCAACAGCCATGTTAAGGCCGGTTTGACCGCCGAGTGATGCGAGAATTCCATCAGGCTTTTCCTTATATATGATTTTCTTAACAAATTCAAGAGTAATGGGTTCAATATATACCTTATCTGCTGATTGGGTATCAGTCATAATTGTGGCTGGGTTACTGTTAATCAGAACAACCTCAATACCTTCTTCCCGTAAGGACTTGCAGGCTTGAGTACCGGAATAGTCAAACTCTGCAGCCTGGCCTATTACGATCGGCCCTGAACCTATTACCAAAACTTTTTTTATATTTATATTCCTTGGCATACCATTCGCCTCCATGAGCCGCAATGCGGTAATATGATGTATTAACTGCTTGTTAAAAATTTTAAAAACTAAAGCATTTTTACAAAGTCATCAAAAATGTATGCGGAATCCTGTGGACCCGGTGCTGCTTCAGGATGGTACTGTACGCTTATCAATGGAAGCGTTTTGTGTCTGAAGCCTTCAATTGTATCATCATTTACATTCCTGTGTGTTATTACGATATCATCGTTGGAACTGCTGTCTATTGCATAATTGTGATTCTGAGAAGTAATATAACATCTTCCTGTAATGTAATCCTTAACAGGATGGTTGCCGCCGTGGTGGCCAAATTTGAGTTTTTTAACATTGCATCCCAATGAGAGTCCCAAAAGTTGATGTCCAAGGCAAATTCCCATGATTGGTTTTATTCCCAGAAGCTTTTGAACTGTTTTTTTAGCAACAGTTAAATCCCTTGGGTCACCGGGTCCGTTGGAAAGAAGAATACCGTCAGGATTTAATTCCATAATCTCATCAAAGGTACTGAAAGCAGGGAGAATGTGTATATCGCAGTCTCTGCTTTCAAGAGAACGTATTATGTTGCTTTTTACACCGAAATCCAGTAGTACCACCTTTTTACCAGAGCCGGGAAGATGAGTCGGAGTTTTTGACGTAACCTCCATTACAAGGTTTCTTGGGACACTTTTATAGTTTTCAAGGTTTTTGCGTAGGGTATCCAGATTCCCACATTCTGTAGATATGATTCCGTACATGCTCCCATGCTTACGTATATGCTGGGTTAACGCTCTGGTATCAATACTTTTAATACCTACAATATTGTGTTTTGCAAAATATTGATCCGGGTCCATATCATTTCTCCAGTTGCTGGGAGTAGAGCAAAGTTCCTTAACTATAAAGCCCTGAACATGAGGCTTGTAGGATTCATTGTCGATAGAATTGAATCCGTAGTTCCCGACAAGGGGGTATGTCATGGTTACAATCTGCCCGTTATAGGAAGGGTCAGTAGTTATTTCCTGATACCCTGTCATACAAGTATTAAAAACAATTTCTCCGGCTGTTTCTCCGCTTTTTCCAAAACCTTCTCCTGAGAAATATGTACCGTCTTCAAGTAATAGAACTGCTTTCATTATATATAAACCTCCGTGAGCCTGAAAGCGACTCGCTAATTTGTTTAATTTAATTCTTCCAATGATTCTTTTAATGTTTTAATAAAATCATCTGCGTCTTCCTGCGTAATAATAAGAGGCGGAAGTATTCTCAAAATATTTTGACCTATATTGGCAATAAGGTATTTCTTTTCAAACATTTTGTTTTTGACATTAGGAGCGATAGCCTTGTTAAGCTCTATGCCAATCATAAGGCCTGCCGCCCTCACTTCAGAAATTATGGGGTAGGAAGCGGATGCCATTTTTTCCAGTTCGCTCTTAATGTAGCTGCCGATTTTCTCAGCATTTTCAGGAAGCTTCTCGTCCTTCATTATTTTCATAACTGCAAGACCCGCTGTGCAGGCTAAAGGATTTCCTCCGAAAGTTGAACCGTGGTCGCCGGGGGCAAATGCCTCTGCAACCGATTCTTTAGCACATACCGCAGCTATAGGAATTCCTCCTCCCAAAGCCTTTGCAAGAGTAAATATATCAGGCTCGATGTCAAAGTTTTGGTATCCGAAGAGTTTGCCGGTTCTTCCCATGCCGGTCTGAACTTCATCGAATATAAGCAGCAGGTTTTTGTCATTGCACAAATTCCTGACTTTTTTCATATACTCGCAATCACACGGGTAAACTCCGCTTTCTCCTTGAATGGGTTCCAACATAATTGCACACGTATTTTCAGTAATGGCAGCTTCCAAAGCAGCTATATCGTTTTGAGGAACTTTTTTAAAACCTTGTGTAAGTGGCTCAAAGGGCTTTGCATACTTTTCCTGACCTGTAGCGCTAAGAGTTGTTATGGTTCTTCCATGAAAGGACTTATTAAGGGTTATAATCTCGTATTTTTCCGGCATACCTTGTTTTTTAAAGTAAATTCTTGCAAGCTTGATTGCACCTTCGTTGGCTTCAGCGCCGCTGTTGGCAAAAAATATCTTATCTGCACAGGAGTTTTCTACCAGCTCTTTAGCAAGCTGAGCCTGTGGCTCTATGTAGTAAAGATTCGAACAGTGTACAAGATTATTCAACTGCTCACTGACCATTTCAGTAAAAATCGGATGGCCGTAACCTATGGAATTCACTGCAATTCCTGAGAAAAAGTCTGTGTACTTTTCTCCTTCTGTACTCCATAAGTGTATACCCTTACCTCTTTTAAAGGCAACAGGTATCCTTTTACCAAATGTATTCATGTAATATTTATCATCATATTCCTGTATTTTTTCAAAACCCATGATAATCACTCCTTCATGCCTAAAATATATTATTGCGTTATTTATAATTTATAATTATACATTAATATGCATAAAAATGCAACCAATTTATGTATGTGATTTTCTTTATAAATTAATACACTTCCTATGCTAAGCCAGTACAGGAAGTGTCAAATGCCTTATAAAATTACTTTAGACCGGGTTTTAATAATTAATATTAATACAAAGCCTCGTTTTCGTGGTAAAGATGCTTATCTTTCATAATCATTGTACCGATTCCCTTGTAAGTGAAAATTTCAAGAAGAATACAGTGGGGAATACGTCCGTCAATTATGTGTGTTCTGCCAACGCCCTTTTCAAGTGCTTCAACACAACCTAAAACTTTTGGTATCATACCTCCGGCAATTACCTTTTTATCAATAAGGTCATAAACCTCGTCAATAGTAAGGGCGGGAATTATTGATTCGCTGTCCTTTGAAGGCTTGACACCTTCTACATCTGTGAGAAGCATGAGCTTTTCCGCTTTCAGTGCAGCCGCAATTTCACCTGCTACGGTATCTGCGTTTATATTGTAGCTCTCACCGTCGGGGCCCACACCTATTGGAGCTACAACCGGTATGTATTCATCTTTTGAGATAAGCTCAAGAACCTTTGAATTAATTTTTGTAATTGTTCCGACATATCCTATGTCCTTTAGCTCTCCGTCGATTTCCGTTTTATACTGTTCACATTCAATGAGCTTTCCGTCGATACCACACAAGCCTATGGCTTTTCCGCCTTTGTGGTTGAGCATTGATACAATCTGCTTGTTGGTTTTTCCAACCAGAACCATCTGAGCAACTTCTATAGTCTGTGCGTCCGTAACTCTTAAACCGTTTACAAACTCACTCTTTACGTTGTAATTCTGAAGTGCCTTGTTTATGTCGGGCCCGCCACCGTGTACCAACACAGGGTTCATTCCGATATATTTTAAAAGCGTAATATCTTCCATTACCGAATTTTTAAGTTCATCATTAATCATTGCATTGCCGCCGTATTTTATTACAACGGTTTTACCATAAAGTTTCTGTATGTAAGGAAGTGCTTCAATTAATATTTCTGCTTTCTTAATCAAATTATCATAATTCATAAAATTGACCTCCGTTAAATCTGAAATATGGCTCAGATATTTAAATTATTATTAAAGTCCGGTATCCTCGTCAAATCCCAACATTATATTCATATTTTGTATGGCGGCACCGGAAGAACCTTTTCCCAAATTATCCAGAACAGATACAAGCATGATTTGTTCTTCATTTCCTGTAACATAGATTTCAAGGTAGTTTGTATCATTGACACGGGTAGCACCAAGAAAACTGTTGGGAAACTCCTTTTCCGTACCTAGTGGCATGACCTTCATAAATTTTTGATTACTATAGTAATTAGTAATGTACTCATGAATCTTTTCAATAGAAGGAGTTCCTGAAAGAAGTTTTCTGTATAAAGGCACACATACCGACATACCCTTGAAATATGAACATACTATAGGAGAAAAAATAGGTGAGTGTTCAAGTCCGCTGATAACAGTCATTTCAGGAATATGTTTGTGTGACAGGCCTAGGGCATAAAGCTGTGGACTCTCAAAATTGTGTCCTTCAGGAGATTCGTACTGTGCTATGAGTTTTTTTCCTCCGCCGCTGTACCCGGAAAGAGCATGGCAGGTTACAGGGTAATCCTTTGGAAGAATGTTGCCTGCAACAAGTGGATGGACTATACTGATAAATCCTGTTGCATAACAGCCCGGAACAGCAACCCTTTTTGAATTTTGTATCTTCTCACGGTGACCACTGCTTAATTCAGGCAAACCATAAGCCCAGTCAGGGTCAATCCTGTGAGCCGTACTTGCATCAATAATTTTAGTAGAAGGATTTTCTGTAAGTGATACTGCTTCCTTAGCAGCGGAATCCGGCAGACAAAGAAAAACTATATCTGCACTATTTATGTATTTTTTTCTTTCATTAATATCTTTACGTTTATCAGGGTCTATCCTTAGAATTTCAATGTCGTTTCTTTTTTCCAATCTTTCATTTATCTTTAATCCTGTAGTACCTTCACTTCCGTCTACATAAATTTTATATTTCATATAGATTCAATCCTTTCTATATAATAGATAGCAGATAGATATATTCACAATAAAATTTCGGATATTGAAAATTTATGCATAAAATTAATATTATTTTATAATTATACAATGCGATGCATAAAAATTCAATATAACAGAGGATTTTTATTTTATTTATGCAAATTTTATGCAATATAAGAATTATATTTTTAATACTATACAAAAGTACTAAAAGCAAAAATTTAATTTTGTTAAAAAACAATATGGTTTGTAAAAGGTCAGCAGTGTATCATAATATATATAAATCGTGATACGTTGATAACTTAAATTTATAAGGATGTTTCAGGGAGGTATAAAAATGGCTAGTTTAAAGCTAAAGAATATTTACAAAAGATATGCAGGTGGGGTTACTGCTGTTAATGATTTTAATCTTGATATCGAACACAATGAATTCCTTGTTCTGGTTGGTCCTTCAGGATGTGGTAAGACTACTACACTTAGAATGATAGCTGGTTTGGAAGAAATTTCAGAAGGCGAATTGTACATTGGTGATAAATTAGTAAACGATGTTGCTCCAAAGGATAGAGATATAGCGATGGTTTTCCAGAACTATGCATTGTATCCTCACATGACAGTATTTGATAACATGGCTTTTGGTTTAAAATTGAGAAAGACTCCAAAGGAAGAAATAAAGAAGCGTGTTCAGGAAGCAGCAAAAATCCTCGATATCGAACATTTGCTTGACAGAAAGCCAAAGGCTTTATCAGGTGGTCAGAGACAGAGAGTTGCGTTAGGACGTGCTATCGTTCGTGAACCTAAAGTATTCTTAATGGACGAACCTCTCTCAAACTTGGATGCTAAGCTCAGAGTTCAGATGAGAACTGAGATAGGAAGACTACACAACAGACTTAACACAACATTTATATATGTAACACATGACCAGACAGAAGCTATGACAATGGGTACAAGAATCGTTGTTATGAAGGATGGATACATCCAACAGGTTGATTCACCAACAGCTCTGTATGACAGACCATGCAACATATTCGTTGGAGGTTTCATAGGAAGCCCTCAAATGAACTTTATGAATGCTGTTCTTACTAAGAGAGGAAATGACTTACATCTCGTATTCGGTAAGAATGATATTAAGATTCCTGAAGGTAAGGCTAAGAAATTGGAAGGAACTGATTACATCGGTAAGGAAGTTGTTGTTGGTGTTAGACCTGAACATCTTCATGATGAGGCAATGTACATTGAATCAATGCCAGACAGTATGGTAGAAGCTAAAGTTGACTTGGTTGAAATGCTGGGTGCTGAAACTTATCTCTATATGATAATTGAAGGTGCAACTGGAACTGTTACTGCAAGAGTTAATGCTAGAACAAAGACTCAGTCTGGTGATGTTATTAAGGTTGCAATAGACGCTAACAAGCTTCATATATTTGACAAGGAAACTGAGCGTACAATTATTAACTAATATTAGTTAATGAGCCGTATGGTTTGGACTAAAAAGAATAAGTTATATTGAAAAATAGCGGCCTGACACCTTTAAAAGAGGTGTCAGGCTTGTTTATTTGTTGGTCTTATAATGTTTAGCTGTTCTTACCAAGCTACACCGGCCCCCCAGATAGCTTGCATGGTATTTGCTACAAAAAGTCCTCCCATGGCACCCCATTGTAATGCAACGGTAATGGGATACGGTGTAGGGTTAACATAAGGGCCTACCATTAGATTGTTTGATACCGTACCTCCGGCACCGAGCCGTGTTAATATGAAACGAATCAACAAATGCTCCAGATTTATGACTGCGCCGTCTATAATTGCAGTATATGGGGCCCCGGCAGCGGGTGCAATCGGAATACTACCGGGCACCGGCGCTGCTGCAGGAACTAGAGGAGGTACAGGTAAAGTATTTCGACAATGAGCGACCCCCCCAGGTTACTCCGATATTAGCTAATACAGCGGGACCGAACCCCATCTCGGTAACAGTAGCAAGTCGTGTTTGAAATCGATTTTGAATATTTGCCGCAATACCTATGTATCTGTTATTAGTCATGGTATTAACAATTATGTATGTTCCTGCCATGTTCATGGCAGGAGGAAGTGCAGCGACCCCAAAGGCACCTCCTGCAAGGGCAGGAGGTGCCATGCCGGCACAATTGGCGGAGTTGTTTAACGCATAAAATATGTACCCCATTTTTCCTCCTTATCTCGGCCTTTAATACACCTTTTAGTAATTTTTAATATAAAGGGTATAGATATATAAGCTTAATCCAGAGTATAAATATCCATCAAAATCCCAAGGGTATGAATTATTTATTATGAACCTTTTGTGACGGAAAGTGGTGCTGTACAGCTTGCCATGATATCCATAAGCTTGCTTAAACCTTCCGTAGGAGGCTGCTGACTTGCTCCAACATGAACTTGATATTTTGCAGTTTGATTGGTACTTCTGGTATTCTCTCTACTGGATGATACTTTGCCGTGTATTTGTACGGAAAGCCCCCAGAAACTCTTATAACTGGCATCTATACTACCTTCGCTTTGGGAGGTGTCCTTGCTGGATACTACATCAGTAACTTCCATTTGGAAATCGATTGTAACATTATCGATTAGAAGTGACGGAATGGGTACAAGACCGATAAAGGGTGCCTGTACATTTACCTTATTTACCACTATTCCGGCTTCGCTCTCAACAGGACGTTCCAGTTCGAAATTTAATAACCTTGGTGTGCCGTCTTCTTGAAAGGCTATGGTTTGCATAAACTGCCAGGATGCTGATGCAAGCTGAACCTGTGACTGGCAAACTGCCTGAAGAGGAGCACCTATCAATTCCGCCATTGGCAAATCTTTGAAATTATCTCCTATAGCCATAGAAAAATACCTCCTATTTTGTGATATATATTTTTATCTTCTACCGTAGTAGAAACTTTGAAAACAGGATATTTAATCTTTGTTAGGTTCACAATGTCTTGGACTAATCTTTTTAATGAATTCATCCAAAAACCTTGATACTCCCTCTGACGGCTCTATTGCTCTGAATTTCATTGAAATATCCACCATATCTGATTGTTTGTCGTTGGACTTATTTGATGGAACTACAGAAACGTTAAAACTTCCCCTGTCGAGAATATCAGCCAAGTTGGAGCATATATGCTTTTTAACATTGACCTGGTCAATATGAAGAGACATTTCCAGATCTATTTCCTTAAGTGCCAGTGCAGAGGGATTTATTAATGTAATTAAAGGTATTTCAACGCATCTTTCAGAATCTACATTAAATGACTTAGTTATCGGAGTTCCGTCTGAATTAAAATATTTCTCAATGATCTTATTAAAATGTTGATCCAGAATTTCCTGACTACAATTGACAGAATGCAGCATTCCTCTCACTATGTCGGAGAGAGTAGCATTAACGTTCTTTTCTTTGTTTTTATCAAATATCATGATATTTTCCTCCATTGTAAAAATGTATATGATTATGGCTATAAAACAGACGGGTTAACTCCGATATATACATCTATATTCAGATTATCAGCAGGCTGCCTTGACTCAATATTTTTAATATAAACATTATATGCGGTTGTAATCTGCTGGAGGTTGTTTTCCTTTAAATAGGTAAAAAGATCATTATAGGTTTTATGTAATGTTGCAGGGGTGCCTACGTGTTTAGCATGGACAGCATGTTTGATATGAAAAATATCTTTAAATTTATATTCTGCCGGTGAGGTTATTTTTTTGTCTATTGGAACAAGTATCTCCATGTCCATTAAAGGTTCACTCAATCCCGAATCAACGGCAAACGTAGCCGTGATAATTGGACCGGTTTGCTTTAGATTATTTTCGCCTAAATACTTGGCTATTTTATTCATCTCTTCATTTGCTTGGGACTGCGTGATTTTTCTGCGTAAGGATAAAACATTCTCTGCTTTAAAGCTTTTTTCTCTTTCAATCTGTACCATTAAAATTCTCTCCTTTTCCATTTGTAATATTATTCAGCTGGGCTAACTATAGAATAAATATAGGTATATTAAACAATTATATTCTTGAAAATGTACGATATTACTAAAAGATTTAAGCTTTAAGGGTATAGTTAACTTGATACATAGACAAGTTACAAACAAGAGACAAATTTATTTTGTAACCTCTAATATGTTATTAACAACTGAATTTTTTAATTTAAGATGCTATAATCAATTTAAAACTAAGTTTGTATAAAGAAAACTAAAAATTAAGGGGAGCATAAATGACCAAGACATATAAAAATACTCTACACGCCTGCTATCTCGGGTACATTTCACAAGCAATTGTAAATAATCTTGCACCGCTTCTTTTTATTATCTTTCAAAATCAATATAATATTTCATTCGAAATGATAGGAAGATTGATATTGATAAATTTTGGGACACAACTTGTCGTAGATGCTTTAGCGGTGAGATTTGTGGATAAGATAGGGTATAGAATATCTGTTGTAACCGCACATTTCTTTTGCGCTGCAGGGCTAGTAGGTCTTGGTACATTGCCGGGATTATTGCCAACGCCATATATCGGTCTGGTCATGGCTGTAGTGCTGTATGCAATAGGCGGGGGCTTGATTGAGGTGTTGGTTAGTCCCATTGTAGATTCTATTCCCGGTGATGCAAAGGCTTCTGCTATGAGCCTCCTCCATTCTTTTTACTGCTGGGGACAGGTTGCTGTAGTATTAATATCTACATTATTTATTAAAATAGCCGGGGAAGGATTCTGGTATATATTGCCCATAATCTGGGCGGCTGTTCCTGCATACAACTTTTTCAAATTTATGGGAGTACCACTGGTTCCTGCCATGCCTGAGCACGAAAGGGTTCCGGTAAAACGGCTGCTGAAGTCAAGGCTCTTTTTGATTGCCATGTTACTTATGGTATGTGCAGGTGCCTCTGAATTGGCGATGTCCCAATGGTCATCACTATTTGCTCAAAAAGGTCTAAAGGTGTCAAAAATTATGGGAGATTTGCTGGGGCCGTGTTTGTTTGCAGTTTTAATGGGACTGGTGAGGATTCTCTATGGTATATATGGACATAAGATTAACCTTAAAAAGGCTTTGTTGGCAAGTAGTGTCTTGTGCGTAATCTGCTATACAACTGCTGTTTTTGTACAGATACCGATTATATCTTTGCTTAGCTGTGCATTGTGTGGTTTGTCAGTGAGTCTCATGTGGCCGGGCATTTTCAGCCTTACTTCTGAAAAATATCCCGGTGGAGGTACCGCAATGTTTGGGATACTTGCAATCTTTGGGGATCTGGGCTGTTCTGTGGGACCATGGGTTGCCGGACTAATATCGGACTATTCCCAAAAATCAGCTAAACTTGTTGAGTTTGGAGCTATTTATGGATTGGATGCTCAACAAGTCGGTTTAAAGACAGGGATATTTGCTGCAACTGTATTTCCGCTTTTAATGATTATGGGACTAAGCTTATTTAAGAATAAGAATAAGCCTGCAATTATCAACAGATAGTGATATTTGAAGGCCATTAAAAATAAATTTACAATATGCGTTGTAGTAAAAAAAAATGATATAGTGTATAATTCTAATTAATTGTGATACATTTACGGCAATTTACTATGCTCATTTTAAGCAGGGAGGTTTATGATGTCTGTAAAATTATTTCAGACGCTGTCTGACAAATATAGTGAAATACTCGGCAAAGAGGTTGGGGTAACAGACGACAGTGGTGTTGTTATAGCCCATTCGAACTTTCAGATGATAGGACAACAAGACCAGCAAGCTGCTTCTTTTGTACTGGAAAGGGCACAACAATCGCTTATAGACGGGAAATTATATAATAAGGTTATCTTGAAGAATAAGATAGAGTTTATTACATTTATACAGGCGGCTGATCCGCAGGATTCAAAATTTCTTGAATTATTTACTTTAAATATACTTAACCTTAAAAGCTATTATGATGAAAAGTATGATAAAAATACTTTTGTCAAAAATATTGTAGTTGAAAATATCTTACCCGGTGACATTCTTGTAAAGTCAAAAGAACTTCATATTGATTATAATGCAATGAGAGTTGTATATCTGATAAATGCCACCAGTGACAAGGATGTTCATGTCCATGAGGTTATAGAAAGTCTTTTCCCGAATAAAGGAAAGGACTTCGTTGTGGTTATTGACGATGACAACGTAGTTCTTGTAAAAGAGGTCAAGAATAAGGATGACTACAAGGAAGTATATAAACTCGCAAGAGTGCTTGTAGATACACTTAATTCCGAACTTATGGTAAAAGCCTATATAGGAATAGGTACTATTATAGATAACCTTAAAGATATTACAAAATCTTATAAAGAAGCACAGATGTCCATGATAATCGGAAATATATTCAGTGGAGATAAAAATATATATGATTATAATAATTTGGGTATGGGACGTCTGATATATCATATTCCAACCACCTTGTGCCAGCTTTTCCTTGACGAGGTTTTCAAGGACAACTCTGCAGATTCTCTGGACAATGAGACAATGCTGACAATACAGAAATTCTTTGAGAATAATTTGAATGTCAGCGAAACTGCAAGACAGCTCTATATTCACAGAAATACTCTTGTATATAGACTGGAAAAAATTAAGAGACTCACAGGCCTTGAACTTACAAGCTTTGATGATGCAGTAATATTTAAAGTTGCAATACTTGTCAAAAAGTATCTGGCTAACATTAATGGTTAGCAAAAGCTGTGAGGCACTGTCACAAAATCCAAACAAGGGAGTTAATTGCAGGTGGTAGAATTTATTGACGTGTATAAAAAATACCCGAACGGTACTGTAGCATTAAAAGGAATTAACCTTAAAATAAATAAGGGGGATTTTGCTTTTATAATCGGCTCCAGCGGTTCAGGTAAATCTACTTTACTTAAACTTTTAATGAAGGAAGAATCCGTAACTCAGGGCGAGGTCATTGTAAACGGGTACCAGCTCTCAAAACTGCATACACGACAGGTGCCATATTTGCGCCGGGGTATAGGTATGGTGTTTCAGGATTTCAGACTTCTGCCCAACAAAACTGTATATGAAAATATTGCATTTGCAATGGAAATAACAGAGTGTCTCCCTCGTGAAATACGCAGACAGGTACCTATGTCCCTTGCACTTGTGGGTTTGAGCCGAAAAGCGAATGCATACCCTCACCAGTTGTCTGGTGGAGAGCAGCAGCGAGTGGCTATTGCAAGGTCTTTGGTAAATAATCCTGCCCTGCTTATTGCGGACGAACCTACAGGAAATCTTGACCCTGAAAATTCATGGGAGATTGTAAAGCTTCTGACGGAGGTAAATCAGAGAGGAACTACTGTTGTGGTAGCTACTCATGAAAGAAGCATAGTCGATGCAATGAAGAAAAGGGTAATAGCCATTGAGAAAGGCAAGATAATAAGGGATCAGCAGAAAGGGCTTTACGTGGATGAAGATACGGAGTTTAAAATATATTCTTAAAGAGAGTTTTAAAAATGCATATAGAAACAAACTTATGTCACTGGCTTCAATCAGTATAATAAGTGCGGCTTTGATTCTTTTTGGAGGGTTTTACCTGATACTTGTCAATCTAAATCATAATCTTGATATATTGTACGCTCAGCCCCAGATGCAGGCATACTGTTTACCTACACTGACAGACCAGCAGATTTCCGGAATAGAGACTGAGATAAAAAATAACAAATATATTGAGAACTATTCTATAGTAACAAAAAAAGAAGCTTTTGAGCAATTTAAAAAATTTCTTGCCAATGACAAGTCGAACGAGGGTGGAGCAAATATACTTGAAGGATACGACGAAAGCTCCATGAACGTATCTTTTATAATAAAGGTGAAAGACCCTCAGAACAGCAAGCTCGTAGCGAGCCAACTCCGTGCTTTGGCAGGGATGGAAAATGTGAAATATTCTCAACAAACTATAGACCTGATTGCTACTATTTCAAGATGGGTGAGAATAGTAAGCCTTGTTCTGATTGGAGTATTATTAATTGTTTCGCTGTTTATAATTTCAAACACAATAAAGCTTACAGTCTTTGCAAGGCGTAAGGAAATAAATATTATGAAATACATAGGTGCTACCGATTGGTTTATAAGATGGCCGTTTATATTTGAGGGAATTCTCATAGGGTTAACCGGGGCTTTATTTGCGTTTATAATTATTTCATATCTTTACGGGTTTACTCAGCCAAGAGTAACCAGCAATCTTGCTACATTGGGTGATGGATTTGAAATAATGGATTACAAGTATGTATGGAGTACGCTTGTTTTCTTCTACCTGGGGGTTAGTGCTTTGATAGGTGCATCCGGAAGTGTAATGTCAATCCGTAAGCACCTCCATGTTTAGTATGATTTATGATTTTTAGTTAATTTTATACGTATGATAAATAGGGGGGTAAAATGAAAAAACGGTTAACTTTGTTAATGGTTATATTGTACATATTTTCAAGTGTAGTTATACCTACCAGTGCATCCACTTTGGATAAAGCGAAAGAGCAGCAGAAAAATGTCAAAGGTGAGCTTAGTCAGATAGCCGGTGAAAAGAAGGCCTTGTCAAATCAGATTGAGCAGGGTAAAGAAGACAAGGATAATCTGGATTCCCAGGCTCAGAAGGCTCAGAGCAATTTGAATAAAAAGTCAGTGGAGATTTCTGATGTAAAGTCGGATATTGAACGTATTACAAATGAGATTGAGCAGATAGATAGGGATTATAAGGCTAAAACAGAGCTTTTTAAGACTAGAATGAGAATTATGTATCAGAATATGAATCAATCTCCCTTTGAGGTTTTTGTAGAATCAAAGAGCCTGAGCGAATTTTTTTCCAGATTGGAGATAATTTCACTGGTAAAGGAAAATGACAGCAAGCTTATACAGGAAATTATAACAGGAAGAGAGAGCACTGAACTTCAAAAGCAGGATAAGCTGAGAGAACTTCAGGAAAAAAATGAACAGTTAAAAACTTTGACTAATAAGGTTGCAGATATTAAAAGCACAAGTAAAAAGGTTCAATCTGAAATAGAGGCATCAAAATCAAAGCTGAAAGACCTTGAAAAAAAAGAAGATGAAATGATAGCCTTATCTAAGCAATTGGCAAAAAAGATAACCCAGCTGAGCAGTACCACAGCGAAATATGCGGGAGGAGTACTATCCTGGCCTACACCGGGGTATACCAGAATTTCATCTCCATTTGGATATAGAATACATCCTATATATAAAGTCAGAAAGTTCCATACAGGTATCGATATAGATGCTCCATCAGGTGCAACAATTGTTGCTGCCAATAGCGGCAAGGTAATTATGGCGGGTTGGAACGGCGGTTACGGTAATTGTGTCATAATAGACCATGGTGGAGGCCTTGCAACACTGTATGCTCACCAGAGCAAGATACTGGTACAGGAGGGAGATTATCTGAAAAAAGGTGATACCGTAGGAAAGGTTGGAAGTACGGGCTTGTCTACCGGGCCGCATTTGCATTTTGAAGTCAGAAAAAGTGGAGAGACAAAAGACCCGCTTGCTTACTATAAATAAAATATATATTCAGACAAACCCGCATAATATAAATGCGGGTTTAATATTATATTTTTAGACATATCTATTATTGTATACTTAAAAGTCGGAAAATATGGAAGAATATTACTAAGAAAAAATCAAATAAGAGGTGTTCTCAATGCTGAATATGAAAGACCAAGAAACAAAACGTTTGTTTTCAGTCATAACAATGACAGCAATAGTATGTTTTACAATATCAATTCTGGTGTACGGCGGTTTAATGTATTTTAATGGAAGTTACTCCCTTACTTTTAATAAAAAAAGTGTAGACAGGAGCACTATACTAAAATTTAACGAAGCAAGGAGCATACTACAGAAAGCCTACTATGAAAATGTAGATACAAACAAGCTTGTAGAAGGTGCAATAAGCGGTATGGCAGATTCACTGAACGACCCCTATACAGTATATTACAATAAGCAGCAAATGAAATGGTTTACTGGCCTTCAGAACAATACGGAGAATGAGTACGTAGGTGTTGGCTTGCCTATAATGCTTGATAAAAATGGAGTAGTAACCGTTTTGGAGCCATATGATAATTCTCCGGCAAAAGCCGCAGGAATAAAGCAAGGGGACAAGATTCTTAAAATTGACGGTAAAGACATTACGGGTATCAAGGATGAAACACTAATAGCAAGCATGATAAAGGGTCCTGAAAATACAGAAACTGTTCTCACTATACTCAGAGAATCGGAAAGTAGTACTAAAGATATCCCTGTTATGCGAAAAAAGATTAAAGCTTTGGTAAATATTCGAAGTGAAATGCTCAATGGTAATATTGCATATATCAAGCTGAAAATGTTCGATAAAAATATAAGCAAGAACTTTATAAGTCAATTAAATACCTTAGTAAAGCAGGGGGCTAAAGGGTTAATAATAGATGTAAGAGATAATCCGGGAGGATTATACGATGAAGTAGTGTCACTGGCAGACCGACTTTTGCCCAAGGGAACTATAGTATTCACAAAGGACAAAAGTGGCAAAAAACATGTACAGCCATCAGATGCAACAGAATTAAATATGCCAATAGCAGTACTTACAAACGGCAACAGTGCAAGTGCCTCTGAAATTCTTGCCGGTGCTCTTAAGGACTTTAAAAAAGGAACACTAATAGGAACAAAAACCTTTGGAAAAGGGCTGGTTCAAACAACTTATTCCTTTAAGGACGGTACGGGATTAAAGGTAACAATAGCAAGATATTATACACCGTCAGGTGTTTGTATCCAGGGACAGGGTATAAAGCCTGATATTGAAATTAAGTTACCTGAGAAGTATAAAGATACAGATGTTGCGGCAATTCCAAGAGAAGATGACTTACAGCTTCAAAAAGCCATAGAGGTTATTAGTCAAAAATAATACAAAATAGGTATAAATATCTATTATTATCCACATAATACCAATAGGAGGTGTTGATAAAGTGGATGATAATGAAAAATTAAAGTATGAAATTGCTCGGGAACTGGGCTTAATAGAAAAGGTTATGAAAAACGGTTGGAAAAGCCTTACTCCAAAAGAAACAGGACGCATTGGAGGATTGGTTACAAAAAGAAAAAAAATGCAAGTTCAGGAAAGTCAGCAGATATAATTTGCTGGCTTTCTTGTATATGTTAAGTATAATATGGTACTATTTCAATAATATAAAAATCAGAAGGGTGTGTTTAATTATTTATAATAATTTTGCATATGTTTACGATAAATTAACTCTGGATATTGATTATAAAAAATGGGCGGATTATGTTGAAAGTATCTTAAAAAAGAATAATCTGAATGCTTCTATGATACTTGAGCTTGGTTGTGGTACAGGCAGCTTCGGAGTTGAAATGGCCCGCAGGGGTTACGATATGATATGCCTTGATTTATCCTCTGATATGTTGGACTGTGCAGCTGAAAAGGCTGAAAAAGAGGGTCTGGATATACTTTTCTTAAATCAGAATATGTGCAGCTTTGAACTTTACGGAACAGTGGATGCAATCGTATGTCTTTTGGACAGTTTTAATTATCTGACTAATCCGTCACAAATAAATAAAATGTTCAAGTTGGTAAAGAATTACCTCAATCCCGGAGGATTATTTATTTTTGATATAAATACCCAGTACAAATTTGAAAACACAATTGCCGACAATCTTTTTTATGAAATTAACGATGAGGTTACATATATATGGGAGAATGCTTATAACCCAAAGACAAGAAAAGCAAGATTTGATCTTACTTTTTTTGTAATGAAGGATGGATTATATGAAAGGTTTGATGAGACCCACTATGAAAAGGCTTACTCCGATAGTGAAATAATGGATTTTATCAAAAATTCAGGTATGGAGTTTGTATCCCGTTTTGGAGAATTAACTTTGAGAAAACCTTCTCCCATCAGCCAAAGAAATTTTTATGTTTGTAGGAAATAAAATGTGTTACATAAATTGTTTGGAATTTACGTTCTCAATTTGAAAGAGATTCCAAAGAAGAAGAAGAATAAATGCTGATAATAGTGAAAAAATAAGCTTGAATCAAATTCATCGGGTGAATAGATTTATAAATGGCATATTATAAGTTAAATATAATTTGACAGTTTAAGTCTTATGTGTTAAACTTCTATATGTTATCAAAAAGTGGCGACATTGCTCGCCGCACAGTTTAGTTATATTCAGGAGGAATTTAATAATGGAAAAAGGTAGAGTTAAGTGGTTCAACGCTGAAAAAGGATTTGGATTTATCGAAAGAGATGGCGGAAATGACGTATTTGTTCATTTTTCAGCAATCACTATGGATGGATACAAAACACTTGAGGAAGGCTCAGAAGTAATATTTGACGTTGTTGAAGGAGCTAAGGGTCCTCAGGCTGCAAACGTTCAGAGAGCATAATTATTGCTTTAACTATATACTGAAGTAGCCATTAACGCCCCGATATTATAGATATCGGGGCTTTCAATATATATGGGCCATTTATGTTCACACATTTAATAAATATTATGGAATCTGTAACAATACAGCTACAGAGTACGGAGGATATATGGGTGATTATATAGTAAGGGTAACTGCTGCCCAGGGAACGGTGAGAGCTTTTGCGGCCATGACTACCGAAATGGTTGGACAGGCTTCTGATATACACGGACTGTCCCCCATAGCAACAGCTGCTTTAGGGAGGACACTGACAGCGGCGGGCATGATGTCCAGGATGCTTAAAGGGGAAAAAGATAAGCTTACCATACAGATAAAAGGGGACGGGCCGTTGGGAGGAGTAGTTGTAGCATCTGATTCCAAGGCAAATGTCAGAGGTTATGTGCATAATCCAAATGTTTATCTTCCACTTAACGAACGAGGTAAGCTTGATATAAGAACTGCAATGGGCGAAGGTTATATTAACGTTATAAAGGATATGGGTCTTAAGGAACCTTATGTTGGCCTTTCACAGCTTGTTTCAGGAGAAATAGCCGATGACCTGACATATTACTTCGCAACATCTGAACAAGTACCTTCTACGGTAGCATTAGGCGTTTTAATTGATTCTTCAGGAGTAACGAGTTCAGGGGGATTTATAATACAAATGATGCCCGGGGCAGAGGAAGAAACAGTTGCAGCCTTGGAAAAACGCCTTATAGGTTTTCCTCCTATTTCAAAACTCATATCGGAAGGGACAACCCCTGAGGAGATATTGAATATGCTTTTAGAAGGCATGGACCCCAAGATAGTTGAAACAGTTCCTTGTAGTTTCAAGTGTAATTGTTCAAGAGAAAGAATGGAGAGAAATCTAATAAGTATCGGTAAAAATGATTTGCTTGAGATACTTGAAGATGGCAAAGGTGCTGAGCTGCAATGCCATTTCTGCAATACAAAATACAATTTTTCTCATCAGGACATTGAGGATATTATAAAGGAAAATGTTTAATGATATAATTAATAAAAGCTTGATATTTTAAGCTTTATAGAGTATTTTAAAGTGTATTTAAAATATTTTTAAAAAAAAGACAAAAAACTTGTTGACTTTAATAAGCAAGCAATGTATACTATCAATTGTCGCTCACGGAAATAACCTTGGGAGCTTAGCTCAGCTGGGAGAGCATCTGCCTTACAAGCAGAGGGTCATAGGTTCGAGCCCTATAGTTCCCACCATTTTCCGTGAGAGATACAAATTGGCCCGGTAGTTCAGTTGGTTAGAATGCCAGCCTGTCACGCTGGAGGTCGACGGTTCGAGCCCGTTCCGGGTCGCCAATTTGCCCAGATAGCTCAGTCGGTAGAGCAGGGGACTGAAAATCCCCGTGTCGCTGGTTCGATTCCGGCTCTGGGCACCAAATTAAATTGATAAGTCAAAAAGCTTTTCAGTTTAACATGCGGGTTTAACTCAGCGGTAGAGTGTCACCTTGCCAAGGTGAAAGTCGCGAGTTCAAATCTCGTAACCCGCTCCAAACAAATGAGGCAGATTGCTTACGTGGTCTGTCTCAATATTGATGGCGCCATAGCCAAGTGGTAAGGCAGAGGTCTGCAAAACCTTTATTCCCCAGTTCAAATCTGGGTGGCGCCTCCAAATTAAAAAGTCCTTGATAAAAGGGCTTTTTATTTTTTTATTCACAATAACTTTTCACAATTAAAATCAATGTATGCCATCACCATTACCCGCCATATCTTTTGTTGAAGAACACATTTCTCCAAAAAGGTCTACTTTTTGTATCCTCAGATACCGAATTTATCTTTGTAAACTAATATAATTAACTCATGGAAAAATGCAAGCAGTAATAAAAAATTATAAATATTATATATGAATAAATGAACGTTATTATAAGGAGGATGTTATGTCAAATATGTTTTGTTATCAATGTCAAGAAGCTGCGGGTGGTAAGGGGTGTACTGTAAATGGTGTCTGCGGTAAAACTGCGGACGTAGCAAAAGCTCAGGACTTATTAGTTTTTGTAACTAAAGGCTTAGCAGTAGTAAGCAATGAAGGAAGAAAAGTTGGTGTAGTTGATGGCAATGTAGACAAATATATTACTGAAAGCTTATTCTCAACAATTACAAATGCTAACTTTGATAGAGAAGCACTTATAGAAAGAGTTAAGGAAACTTTGAATTTAAGAGAAGATTTAAAAAGTAAGGTTGTAAAGGCCGGCGGACAAATAGGAGAAACTAAAGGTATAAGCAATTTCTTTAAAAAATTATTTGGAATGGCATCAAATGAAATAGTTATTCCAGATGCAGCAGTATGGTCAGCTAATAATGTAAGTGAATTTGATGCAAAAGCTGAAAAAGTAGGAGTATTGGCGACTGAAAATGAAGATGTAAGGAGCTTAAGAGAGCTTATAATCTATGGACTGAAAGGTTTATCAGCATATATGAAGCACGCTATGAACTTAGGATACAATGATATAGAGGTTCATGGATTTATGGCGAAAGCTTTGGCTGCAACATTAGATAATTCATTATCTGCAGAGGATTTAGTGGCGCTTGCATTAGAAGCAGGAAAATATGGAGTTTCTGCAATGGCATTACTTGATAAAGCAAACACAGAAACTTATGGAAATCCTGAGATTACAAAAGTTAATATTGGAGTTAGAAATAACCCCGGAATATTAATTTCCGGACATGATTTAAGAGACCTTCAAATGTTATTAGAGCAAACAGAAGGAACAGGAGTAGATGTTTATACGCACAGTGAAATGCTGGCAGGACAATATTATCCGGCTTTTAAGAAATATTCACACTTTGCAGGAAATTACGGTAATGCATGGTGGAAGCAAGGAGAAGAATTTGAAAAATTCAACGGAGTAGTTCTAATGACTACAAACTGTATTGTTCCTCCGAAGGATTCATATAAGAATAGATTATTTACAACAGGAGCAACTGGTGTACCAGGCTGCAAACACATTGTTGCAGATGAAAATGGAAATAAGGATTTCTCAGAATTAATTGCTATGGCTAAAAAGTGTAAGGCGCCAACTGAAATTGAAAAGGGAGAAATCATAGGAGGCTTTGCTCACAACCAAGTATTAGCTTTGGCTGACAAGGTAGTAGATGCTGTTAAGACGGGGGCTATAAAGAGATTCTTTGTAATGGCTGGCTGCGATGGCAGAGCTAAATCAAGAAACTACTATACTGAATTTGCAGAAAAGCTTCCAAAGGATACAGTTATATTAACTGCTGGTTGCGCAAAATATAAATATAATAAATTGAATCTTGGAGATATTGGTGGAATTCCAAGAGTACTTGACGCCGGGCAATGTAATGATTCATACTCATTAGTTGTAATTGCATTAAAGCTTCAAGAAGTATTTGGATTGGATGATGTTAATAAGCTTCCAATATCCTATAATATTGCATGGTATGAGCAAAAGGCTGTAATAGTATTATTATCCTTATTATATCTTGGAGTTAAGAATATTCACCTGGGGCCAACACTTCCGGCCTTCTTATCACCAAATGTAGCTAAAGTATTAGTAGAGAATTTTGGAATAGCAGGAATAGGAACTGTAGATGAAGATATTAAAATGTTCTTAGCATAATATGAAGGATTTAAAATTCCTCAGAATTAGGTAATAATAGACATGTAAAGAAAAGTATTGACTGGCTGTTAAAGTCAATGCTTTTTCTTTATATTTGTATGTAATAATGTGTTTATTTGATTAACCTACTATTACCCGTTTGTACAGCGATATATAATATAGTTTAATATTTCCCCTTCTCGGGGTATTTCGTTTTCATATATACTTATAATCTTTTTAATGGTATCAGTGTCTTTGAGACAACCATAAATGCTTTTGTAATTGGTTTGAGCCAAAATGCTTTTCATATAAATTGCTTTAGCGGTTTCAAAGCTTTTTTCTATACTTGTATATATTGATAGGGACTTACAAAATTTTTCATCCTTGAAACCATATATTTGACCAAGGAACTCAATTCGTTTTTTCATGAGCCTTTTATGTTCATATAGTAAATGTATTTGTCGATAATCTATAGTCCAAGTATCATCTAATAATCGCTTCAAATGATCAATGACTTCATTAATTACATTTATTCCATATGTAGCATTTGTTCCTCGGCATATTTTTATTTCATATCTTAAGTCGGATTCACATCCAATGGAGGATACATAATTTTTCATATCGGATATTATTTTAGTAAAATTGCACTTATGTTCTTCACCTAAGTTTTTTACTTTTATAAGAACGCACGCATATAACCGGACCCATAATGGAGAGGACTCATATTCGTTTCTACATGAAGTGTAAGCTTCTAACACATCTGAATAAGAATAACGCAAATAATCAAATGTGTTATTATCCAGAAATCCGATTCCCAGGAGCTCATTTGACACATCATCGTACCCATATATAAAAGCTTGAAATATATCATGTTTTTTTAGGTAATTTCTTGAATTGCTGATATAATATTTATCTAAAAAAATCATCAGACAATTGCCGAGGCTTACTTTTTCCTTTATGAAGAAAATAATATCATTTACATTTTTTAAATCATCTGAAGGGATAAATATGTAGTTGGAAACATCTTGGGGAAATAGAAGCTCTTCCAGATAGTCAAGCCATAAGTAACCACTTTTATCCTTCATACAATAGAGCTGTGTAAAATGCTCATAAGCCCAATTTTCCTTTTTTCTATCCCAAAGAATTGCGCATAACGGCAAGCTGTAATTTAGGTAGGTAGTGATTTCTTTTTGTAATTTAACATTTAATTCTTTATTAGAAGAACTATATTTTTTAAACCTTGGCAAATCATCAATTTCCACCTGTCATTTCATCTCCATTCTCAATCTTTTAAAATCCGATACTTCGGTGTTCCGAGGATTACCCTACGAGCAATCAGATACCTGGATGAATTTGAAATTGATAACGGTAGTTGAGGTTATTTACAAATTCAAGCCGGAATGGTAAGGCGTAATATTAATTCCTAATGGTAAAAAACAAATTTGCCCTAATTATAATCCAAACCATTTTATAATGTCAACAGTTTACAAAAAGTACATAAAATAGTAAATACCATAATTGAGGTATTCGGTATGTCATGGCAAGATAGTACCAAATAATTGCATATTCTGGTAAAATATTGACAAATAGAAATAATATGTATAATATAAAAAAATAAGGTAGTAATTGTTCTTTTGTGTAGAATGTTATTAGTTACATTATGTAGGATTTTGGAAGTTATGGAATATTGACTAGTAAAATGGAAGCGATTCTTTACTTATATTGTATAAAAAGAATATCCGGTAAAGAATCTGAGCTGAATTATAAATATATTTTTTAAAATTGATAATAGGGGGAGATATAATGAATGAACAAATTGAAAAAAATGAGAAATTGGATGTTGTAGAGAATGAGGTCAAGAAGGCAATTGAAGCAAATTTAGATATGCTTTACAGCGATATAAGACCTGACCTTGATTTAAGCAGTATCAATATTGACTCAATGAGTTTTATTAAAATATGTGCATCTCTGGAGACGACATTTAATTTTATATTTGATGATGAAATGTTAGCTATATCTTCATTTAAAACTCTAGAGGACTTTATATCCTATGTAAAATCCCGGGCGCAAATATAAGTAGTTTCAACTACAAAATATAATACCAAAATAAAAGACACTGATAAGGGAATGGCCTTTTTCCAGACAGTTAAAAATAAGTTAGGGGTGGGTGTGACAATGGATAAGATGTATGATGTTCTGTTAATCAGCTTTACAGGCTCCAACGTATCTAAAGAGTTGGAAAGAATAGGAAGAGTATATGATGAAAAAGAGGTTGAATTAAATGTTTCATTCCCGGGTGCTTTGGCACATTTGGGTACAAAACTTATAAGAAACGGATACACATGTGATTACCTGTCTTCATTTGAAGATTTTAAAGATGAACTCAAAGAAAAATTAACAACTAATGATTACAAGTATGTTGGTATTTCAACTACGCATATTACTGATTTTGAATCTCTTGAAAAAATAGCAGCATTTGTTAAAAAGTATAAACCTTCGGCTACTATATTTGTTGGAGGTCCTTTTATTGTTGCAAAAACCAAACAGTTTACACTGAGAGAACTGCAGCTCCTTTATAAAAAAATTGGTGCGGATATATATTTCAATTCTTATGCAGGTGCAGACAAGCTTATAGAAATCCTTGAGGCATTAAATGGCAAAAGGGAATTATCAGATATAAAAAATATCACTTTCCGTAGTGGTAACCAGTTTATTAAGAATGAAAACGAAACTGAATATGAATCTTTAGAAGATTGTAATTTGGATTGGAAGCTGTTTGGTGATCAAAATTTAAAGATAGTTCCAATCAGAGCGTCCATATCATGTCCATACTCCTGTACTTTCTGTGCTTATCCAATTCATAGCGGAAAACATCAAATCAGAACAATTGATAACGTGGAGCAGGAATTAAACCAGATCTATGAAATGGGAAAGACGCAGATTGTACATTTTATTGATGATAATCTCAATGTACCAACAGAGCGGTTTAAAGATATGTTGCTTATGATGAAAAGAAATCAATATAACTTTAAATGGTTTTCATATGTACGCTGTCAGTTTATTACTGATGAACTGGCACAGCTGATGAAGGAAACAGGATGTGTCGCTGTAATATTGGGGTTGGAATCCGGTAATCAGGAGATGCTTAACAGGATGAACAAAAAAACCACTGTCGAGGATCTGACCAGAGGAATATCAATTCTAAAAAAACATGGTATTGCTACAATGGGATTCTTCTTTGTGGGCTTTCCGGGAGAGACTGAGGAAAGCGTGAACGATACAATTAATTTCATAAATAACGCTGCTCCTGACTTCTATGCTGTTGTACCTTGGTATTACGACATTACTACACCAATTTCAAAACAAAAGGAAGCCTATAACCTTGTTGGAAATAATTACCAATGGTCCCATGCTACAATGGATTACAGTAAGGCAGAAGAATTGTGTAATGAGTTCCCTAAACGTATTACAAATTCAACGATTAAAACGATACAGACTCATCATGTATTTGAAATGCTGGCACAGGGGTTTGAATTGGACGAAGTTAAATCAATTTTGAAAAATATAGGTAACGAAGTCAGGTTGGGTAAGAATCTGAGAAAAAAATAATAGTGTAATATTATAGACATAGATGGAAAGTGGGAATTGTCAATGCTAACGTCTCCAGCACAAAAAGGTTTTACTACGGTTGTAGATATGTTTGAAAACGCTGTACAGGCATTTCCAGAACGAGTTTGTCTGGAGTTTAATGACCTGCAGTTTACATACTCTGACATAAATAATAAAGCTAACCAGGTAGCCTGCCAACTATATTTAAATGGTGCAAGAAAAGGGGACTTTATCGGGTTATTTGCAAAAAAATCCGATTACTACATTTATGCATTATTGGCAATTTTAAAACTGGGAGGAGTGTACGTTCCAATTTCACGGGAGTATCCAGAAAAAAGGGTTCAATTTATTGTTGATGATGCAAAAATTAGTTTTGTATTAACAGATGAGCCGAATGCAAACCCTTTCCAAAGCAATGTCAAAATAATTTCTTTACCGGCTGAGGAATCTGAAGTTGTCGATTTTCCGAAGTATCAAGGTACTGAGGATGATTTGGCTTATTTATTGTATACATCCGGCTCAAGTGGCTCTCCCAAAGGGGTATTGATTCATCAGGCCGGATTCTCTAACCGAATAATGTGGCAAAAAAATTACTTTCAGATGGATGAGGAGCAATGTTGCTTGTTTAAAGCACCTATTGGCTTTGATATATCCTTATGGGAGATTTTTCTGCCCTTGGTTTCAGGAGCCAGATTAATTGTTACCAAGGATACTTCATATAAAAATATATCATTTATAACCAGCTTGATTATACAAAAGAAAGTTTCAGTAGTCCAATTTGTTCCTTCACTTCTTAGTATTTTTATTGAAAAAATCAGCAGTATGCCAAATATTTCACTAAGCTCACTGCGTAGAGTAGTAAGTAGTGGTGAGGAATTGACTCCCACTTGTATTAAGAAATTTGTGAAGGTACTGCCGGAGTGTAAACTATACAATTTTTACGGGCCAACAGAGACGTCTATTTGTGTTACAGCAAAAGAATTTGATATATCATATGGCGACGAATATGTGTCCTTGGGTGAGCCTGTTGACAATGTGAGGGTTTATTTATTAGATTCCAATAAACGTGTTATAACTGCAAATGATGTAGAAGGAGAAATATATATTTCGGGTATATGTGTAGGAAAAGGTTATTTAAACCTACCTGAGCAAACCAGAGAAGCCTTTTTACAGAATCACTTGGATGAGTCGCCGGTTCTTTATAAAACAGGGGATAAGGCTAAATATGTAAACGGTGAGCTGGTATATCTGGGTAGAGACGACCAGTTTGTCAAAATAAATGGAAACAGGGTTGAATTGGGCGAGATAAGGAATCAACTAAACAGGTTACAGTATATAGAAATGTCCGCAGTTTTGGTTGCGAAGAATAAGATAAATGCGGACATAATTATTGCTTTTTATAAAACATCCGAAAAGTTCATTGACGTTACACAAATAAAACAGAGGATACTTAACGATTTAAGGCTAAGTCTCCCTCAATATATGCTGCCAACAACTTTAATACAAAAAGATAATTTTGAACTTACTGATAATGGGAAAATTGATATGGCTAAACTGAAGGCAGAATATGTAATACCATAATTAAATAGAGGAAGAATAAAACATGTATTTATTTTATATTTCTTTAAAGAATTCTTTTGTATACCGTTATTCTATGTTTTTTTCTTGCTTAGGCTCCATACTGGTAATTTATATTAATATACTGCTGTGGAAATCCTTGTACAAAGAAAATACAGAGATGATCCAATATATGATCCGGTATACGATAATGTCAAATATTATAGCAATGATTTATACTCCGGGTATATCGGATAGTATAGGAGGTAAAGTATCCTCCGGTGCGTTTGTTATTGACCTGCTGAGGCCGATAAATATCTTTGCCATGTCGTGGCAAACGGAACTGGCAAAAACCGTCTCAAAATTCATTGTCCAGGGTCTGCCTGTAGCAATTATTTTCATACCGCTGCTTTATCGCGGTGTATACAGTAATATTTTATTGGTTCTTTTAGCATTAATATTAGGTCATATATTATTGGTGCTGATTTATGCCTTGATTGGTTTTCTGGCATTTGCAATAATTGAGATCTGGCCACTGAAATTATTAATAGAAGATACAATAAGACTCTTTGCCGGATCTTTTTTACCCATTGCTATTCTGCCCGGCTTTCTGAAATCTATAGCAACAGTTTTACCGTTTAGATTTTTATATTCTTTTCCCCTAGAGCTTTTGTTTGCAAAGGTACAAGGAAATAGCATTCTTATAAATTACTTAATCCTGCTTGCATGGATTTGCGTTTTTATCGTTCTCAATTTTATCGTATATAAGATGGCATTAAGGAAAGCGGTTGTACAGGGAGGGTAATATGGAGTTTTTAAGTATATATGGCAGTTATGTAAAGATATTTTTAAAGTCTAGAATGGAATATCGCATAAGTTTTTTTACTGGCCTGACCGTAAATTTTTACAGATACTTTATTTCCTATATAACGTTTTGGGCATTAGTACAGCGGTTCAATAGTATTGAAGGCTGGAGTTTTGAAGAAATGACATTGTTATACGGCTTAAATGTAGTAACCTACGCAATCGCAGGCATATTTTTTTGGTATACAGTGTACCATCTTGAAAATGAGATAACTTCGGGAAACCTCGACAGCTATCTCATACGACCAATGGGAGTTATAAAGCAAATGATGTGTCGCCGCTTTGGAGATACATTTCTCGGACAAATTCTTGTAACAATAATATTTATGATTCTTGCAATATATAAAATCAATTATAGGATGACATTTTTTTCATATATTTATTTGGTTTTTGCCATAATCGGAGGTATTTTCTTTCAGGCAGGTGCTATGATTATTCTGGGAAGTTTAAGCTTCTGGCTGTTACGGACAGATTCTCTGTCTATGACTTTGTATTATGACATACGCTCCATGATTCAATATCCGCTAACAATATTTCCGCAGTATATAGGATTTATATTAACTTTTGTACTGCCCTATGCCATTATCAATTACTATCCAAGTCTTATAATATTAATGAAAGTCCAGACATGTTCGGATTTAATAATAGGATTATTGTCACCACTTATAGGGGTTATGATTTTTGGGCTGTCCATACTTGTTTTTAACCGAGGGTTGAGGCGTTATTCAGGCAGTGGCAGTTAATTTACGGGAATTGAAAACTGAGTTCAAAAAGAAAGAGGATAAAGATGAATAAAATATTACCATTTACGAAGCCGGATATATCTCACTTACCGGCGGACACATATTTAATGGCAATTCTAGATAGCTATCCACAAGCAACTCCTTGGATGGTAAACAATATGGTTAACATTTATATAGCTAAATCCTTGGTATTGGATGGGTTTGCAAGAACCACCGAGTTTTTTAATTGCCCGTTTCTTACTATATCAGGAGTAACTTATGATTATATTGACAATATGAAGTATGATATTGTTGAATACCTTGAATTCGCTTTAAATAATGATTTTTATATTTATATAGCAGTAAACAGACAGGATATGAATGCTTATAAGGGGTATAATGCTGAGACACACAATCTGATTGTTTATGGTTATGACAGTGAAAAAAGAGAGTTCTATCTGGGCGATTTTTTCCCTTATAAGGATATGCCCGGAGGTAAATTCGGATGCTATGTTTGCTCATATGAGGAAATGCATAATGGGTTCTACGGAGTTCACGAATTTGAAGGATTCCGTAAAAATTCAAATGTCATGTTATTGAGGTATAGAGAGGAATATACTTTTGTTGTCAGTATAGCTGAACTGATACATTCGATTGAACAATTCATGTCATGTGAAAATATATTTAGGAATATGGCAGGCGAAAATATTAATTTCAATTTTAATTCAATTAGCATTAAAGAAAAGGGAGATTTTTTCTTTGGTGCAGATAGCTTTGATTTGATTGCAAAGCAAATTAAAGATATTGAATTTAACAGATTCAGACCCCTTGGACTTATTAAGGATATGTCAACATTATGGCTAAGGCGTCTAAAATATTTAATTGATAATAAATACATTTTACGCAAACAAGATTTACTCCAAGGTAAAATTCAAAATATAGTTACAACTCTTCAGACTGCATTAAACTTATTTACGAAAGTAACTATATCCCCAAATAAAGAGCTTGCAATGACCTCCAGAGACAGGGTAAGTAATATGATAATGGACAGCAAAGAACTCTTTAAACAGTTCCTGAACGAATTGCTGATTGAATTGAAGTATTATCAATACACTACTGAAGACTTTTCATGATATCGGTTACGGGAGGAATATATATGGAACAACTTATAAATGTTAAAGGATTGACTCGTGATTATAAAATAGCAAAGCGTGAAGGTGGCATTTTAAAATTTATGTTTTCCAGAAAGTTTGAGATGATAAATGCTGTTAAAGATATTAATTTTTCAATCTCAAAAGGCAGTCTTGTGGGATTTGTGGGCCCTAACGGAGCAGGAAAGTCTACTACCATAAAAATGCTTAGTGGAATTCTTGCTCCTACATCAGGGAATATAACCGTTATGGGGAATGACCCTTTTAAAAAGAGAAAACAAAATGCTTATCATATAGGTGTTGTATTTGGACAACGAAGTCAGCTGTGGTGGGATTTACCCATAAATGATACTTTTAAGCTTTTGAAGAAGATATATAGGATTCAGGATAGTGTTTATGAAAAAAATCTGGATCTTTTCAAGGAGTACCTTGATCTTGAAAGTATATGGAACCAGCCTGTTCGCCAACTCAGTCTCGGACAGCGTATGCGGGCGGAAATTGCTGCTTCCATATTGCACAATCCGGAATTGCTTTTTCTTGATGAACCTACGATAGGCTTGGATATCGTGGCGAAACGTCAAATACGTGAGTTTATTCTGAAGCTTAACCGAGAGTACAAAACCACAGTAATTCTCACTTCTCATGATATGAAGGATATAGAAGAAATTTGTGAGAGGATTATTTTAATTGATAAGGGAGTCATCGTTGTTGATTGTCCTATGACTAATCTTAGAGATAGCTATAATAAAACAAGCGTCGTAACGGTAAACCTTCTGTCGCCGGTAAATGAATTTGATATTCCCGGCGTAAAGGGTGTGCCTGAATTAAACGGATTAAAATGGAGCTTTGTTGTTGATAAAACCGTATCCTCAGCCGGTCATTTGCTCTTTGAAATATCAAAGATTGCTGAAATAGCGGATATTGAAATAAAGGAAAAAGCAATAGAAGATATAATTCACGATATCTACCTGAATAATGACTCAAAGATTTTGATTGATCAATGAAAAAGGAAGTCGTAGTTTGGATAAACATAGAATGACGAACATGTTTTATATCAAGGCAAGTGTTTAATTTGTGGTACTTCGAAGTACATATATATTGTTCCGGAAACAATAATTATTTTGAAAAGGGGGGAGCTACATGGTAGGTAATTTATCAGTTTAATTTTCAATAAAAACATAAAAATATTAGGCGGGTGTTTTTCCACATCCGCCTAATATTTTTATGTTAAGGATAGCCATTAAGTGCCGATATATGCCTATGGAAATGAACCTATTATTTGACGGTAATATTGTAAAATATTACAATTATATATAAAAATAGTTTACATTCCAAAAAAAGTGAGGAACTGGTGAAATGACAAAAGAGGAAAAGATCAGTCTTTTACAACAATTTGAACTTCTATCACATGATTTTGATTATGTACTTGAACTATCTGATGAGCTTATACTATATAGGCCATTAGAAGATGCTTGGTCTATAAAGGAGCAGATAATTCATTGCATGGAGGTTGATATTGCCAATTTCCATCGTTATAGGAAGGCAATTGCACAACCTGATACTCCTGTCCTTTCATTTGATCAAATCTGGACAAGAAATTTAGACTACCAGCTTTCAGATCTAAAAATGTCTATGGAGCTAATGAAATTAGTGAGAAGCTACATGGTAAACCATCTAAAAACAATTATTGATTCTGATTGGACCAAGTATGCCTATATACATGATAAGAAAGGCAAAGTGAATTTGGAAGAGGCACTTAATCAATATATAGAGCATGTTGACTTTCACAAAAAGCTAATTGATAGAAATATTGAACTGTTTAAATCAGCTTTTCCCAAATAATAATTAAATTTGTTATGCTACAGGGAAAATAGCAGCATTAAGGAAGTCTGAATGTAACTTTTTAGAAAATTACATTTAAGCTTCTTTTTTTTACCAAATTATTGACATATGTAACGGAAGCCGATATAATGTAATCAGATATAACGGGAGACGATATAACAGTCGCCGATAGAATTGCCAAAGCAAGGAGTGATTTAGATGCCTGAAAGTCAAGAACGAGGTGCTTTAACAGAAGCCGTATTTTATATTCTCCTCTCACTGTATAGACCGCTGCATGGATATGGGATAATGCAAAATGTAAAGGATTTAAGCAAGCAAAGAGTTAATCTAGGAGCAGGTACTTTGTATGGAGCAATTAATACATTGTTAGATAAAAATTGGATTAAATCTATTAGTGTAGAAAAGGACTCAAGGAAAAAGGAATATGAAATAACTGACTTGGGTAAAGAGATTATCAGTGGCGAGATAGTTAGATTGGAAGAGTTAGTTGAAAACGGCAAGAAGATTACAGGGGGGGAGTTTTAATGAAACATGTTGTATGGAAAGCATATTGGGATTTTGAAAAAGAGGAAAAATGGCTTAATGAAATGTCATCCAAGGGAATGGCATTAACAGATTACTCATGGTGCAGGTACGTTTTTACTGAAACACCGAACAATGATTATATTTACAGACTTGAACTTCTGGAGCATACCCCCTCCCACGCTGAAAGTGTGGCATATATAAGGTTTTTAGAGGAAAGTGGTATTGAATGTGTCGCTACATACTATCGCTGGATTTTTCTGCGAAAGAAATCATCAGAAGGTCCCTTTGACATATATTCAGATATAGAGTCAAAGATTAATCATTATAGTAGGGTAAGTACCTTTTTGGGTACAATAGGATTATTAAACCTGTTTGTATTTTTAGTTAATATTGTTAACGGAATAGTTTCAATTCTTAAATATAACAGCAGCTATCTGACTTATATTTCCCCTCTGGTTTGTGTTAATGGAATATTCGGTGTATGCCTTACTTGGTTGGTAATAGGGTATTTAAGGAAGGTTAGCAAGTTAAAGAAGGAAAAACAACTTCATGAGTAACAAAAGATAATTTTTAGAGGGATGCATCAAAAACCTACAGAATTTAAGTGTTTTGTAGGTTTTTTTGTTTATACTACAGTGTAGTATGTTATAGAGCTATAACATGGGGTATATAAGGAATATAAAATTGCAGGAGGGACGAATAATGTTATATTTAGAAACCTTAAAAAGACAGCATGAGGAGATTGCTGAAATTCTATCAGATATTAAATTCTATATAAGTGATAAGGATATTGCCAAAGAGGCTCTTGAGATTTCATCAAAAATAAGCAATCTTGCCGGTAAACTTAAAGTTCACCTTAGTACAGAAGACCAGTACATGTATCCGCAGCTCCTTAAAAGCAGTAATTCTGAAGTGCGGACAACAGCGCAGGCTTACATAGATGAAATGGGAACTATAAGTACAGAATTTATGGCGTATAAAGATCGGTTTAATACAAGAACTAAAATAACTAATGACATAGATTTGTTTGTAAGTGAATCACAAAGAATTTTTGCCCTTCTTGAACAAAGAATAGCAAAAGAAAATTCTAATCTATACCAACAGATATAGCATACCTTTTCATTTCAAAAATTAGGGAGAATATCGACATTCTCTGACCTGGTAAATAATTTATGTAACCTAAACAGCCCAGTAAACATAAGATGTAGTAGCTGATTATTGGTGGTAGGTTTACGGAAGTGACGTTAATGAATTATAAACGGATCGAAAATCTAAAGTTTGCACTCTTGAATCTTGCCAGGCAAGGGTGCAGGCTGAATATACCTTCCCATGGTATTAACGGAAGAATTATAGGAGTTGGTTTTAAGCCGTATTGGACCAGTCCTGTGGATTCAAAGATTGAAAAACTGGAAATCAACTATATGGATGATTCCGGCAACATAATACCATTCAATTTCCATAATATAACAAACTATGATGTGATATCAAATGATGGTACCGGTTATGAAAACATGCAAAACACATGTATGGATATCCATGTTTTTTCACAATCAAAAGGCAGGGACGAAGAACCTTACGAAAAAGTCAGGATAGAAATATCCAAGGATACACAAGACTAAAAGATATTTCAAAAGTAACACAGGTTAATTGGTAGACATAAAGTAGAGTATAGAATAATGAAAGGAGATAGCGTACTATGTCAGATGGTTGTGGATGTGGCGGAGGTATATCCCATGTAGCAAATTGGGGTGCCTTACTTGCAAACTATGTTGGAGAGACAGTAACAATTTTTACAAGTAGCGGTGGTCAGTCAGGTTCAGGTTTTACAGGAGTAATTCTAACGGTAAATCCTGTTTTTGTAAGATTAATATCCAGAATTGGCCCACCTCCCGGATGTTCTCTGGGTAATTCATGCAGTGGATTTTCACAGGGAGGCTATGGTGGAGGATTCGGAGCAGGCTTTGGCTCAGGATGTTGTTCAGGTTATGGAGCGGGTGGCCCGGCAGGACAGGTTGGAGCTGTTAATGCAGGCGGCTGGAGCAATCTGCCCGTTTATACTGTTGGTTCTGTAGTTGATATACCTATTGCAGCAATTGTTTCTTTTGTACACAATGCAGTTTAATAAAAAGCAATTTTCGCTAGGAGGTGAGTACTGCGGATACAAGATATTTACCTTTTTACGGAGGACTCTATGGAGGATCCATGCAGCCCTATCTTTATTCACTTTACAGCGGTTATAATTATGGATCCCCGTTTGGACTCTACGGAAACATGGGTTTCGGCGGATTCGGGTCATTCGGTGGATATGGAAACCTGTGCTGTGGAAATAACTATGGTTCCCCTTTCGGTAATTATGGGAATTTCGGCTTTGGCAGAGATAATGACTACGGCTTTGGCTATGGCAACAATTACGAAGGATATAACGATTATGGTTACAATAACTACGGTTATTGAGCCTGATTTAGTTAAAAACAACAACCTGACGGGACACCGCCAGGTTGTTGTTTTTAATTTCAATTAGTCACATTTATTCTTAAGTTCACATAAGATAAATTAGATTTAAGTATTTAAGGAGGAAGTGGAATGTCAGAAGAATTTGAATTTGAACGTGGAGTGACAAAGGCAGCAGCGTGTTCACCCGTTGTGAACTGGGAAGCTTTGCTCGCAAAATATATAGGTCAGACTGTAACCATTTTTACAAGCAGCGGCGGCGAGTCCGGATCAGGTTTCACAGGTGTACTAATGACTGTTAATTCTGTATTTGTAAGACTTCTCACCAGAATAGGCCCTCCTCCGGGATGTTCGCTTGGGAATTCTTGTTCGAACTTTTCAGTAGGAGAAGGCTACGGAGGAAGTTGCGGAGGAAGTTGCGGAGGTGGTTGCGGCGGTGGTTACGGTTCAGGAAATTGGGGCGGTTCCGGCTACGGCGCTTTTGGTACCGGAATGTCGGGTCCGATAGTTCCGGGGAGTGTAAGCGGTGCTGTAACAGCGGGAGGCTGGGATTCGATTCCGGTATATACTGTGGGTTCAGTAACAGATATACCTGTAGCATCAATAGTTTCCTTTGTCCATAATGCAGTTTAAGAAATGGAATAGGATGAATGGCTACAATTTTTTTGAGACTGGGTTTTTACCAGTCTCTATATTTTTGGGAGCTTTTTAAAGGATTAAATTATATAAAAGTAACATTATGTATAGTGTCAACATAATATGAACTAGAGTGGTTACTCGATAAATGTATCTTGAAAGGAGTTTTTCAAATGGGAGAAGGATGTGGATTTGCTGGAGCATCGCTAGTAGGTAATTGGGACGCACTGCTTGCAAGTCATATAGGTCAGACCGTAACAATTTTCACAAGCAGCGGTGGTCAATCCGGCTCTGGTTTTACCGGAGTTTTATTAGCTGTAAACCCTGTCTTTGTAAGACTGATAACTAGAATTGGTCCACCACCGGGATGTTCATTAGGTAATGCATGTACCGGATTTAATACAGGATATGGTCACGGCGGTGGAGCTGGTATGGGCGGCGGATCATGCGGCTGTTCCGGAGGATATTCAGCCGGAGCATATGGCATGGGACCAGTTTTACCGGCAAGTATAAACGGAGCTGCAACTGCAGGCGGTTGGGACTCTTTACCTGTTTATACAGTAGGTTCGGTAACTGATATACCGGTAGCATCGATAGTTTCCTTTGTTCATAATGCAGTATAATAATTAAAAGCTAAAAAGGCCGGAAAATGAAATCCGGCTTTTTAGCGGAATTAAAAAAAATTAATTATTTTAAGGATGCTTCAAGAGTATCGTTGACTTGTCTATAAACTTTTTGAAGCATATCATTGAAGGACTTCTCTGCATTAACAAACCTGTTAACCTCAGGTATACTATTCAGATTTTCAAAGATTTTGTTCAACTCTGTTGCTCTTTTTTGGGCTTCACTGGAGGAAAGCTTACCTTTGTATAAGGCATCCTCTTTTTTCTTGAAATCCTCAATTTTAGAACGTAATTCCTTATTTTTATCAATAACGGATTTAGCCTGTTTAAGCTCTGTATATTCCTTTGTACCCATTACTGCATTTGTAAGTTCTTTTGCCTTATCACCTATATTCATTGCAAACACTCCTTTATAAACGGCTTTTGATTGCATAGTGTATTGTATGATGACAGGCATGTATTTGTTCTTTGCTCTGTAACTAATTTTTAACATATGGACTAAGCCTGATGTGATAGAATCAGTATATAATTAAAAGAGGTGGTAACAGAAAAATGAAAATATATAGAACACTTATCTGCGTTATACTTATACTGGCTATGGCTTTTGGTTTTGTTTGGCCGATAGCACCTGCGGCACAGGCTGCAGCCGTAAAAAAGCTGGAACTACATGCTTTTTATCCTGCAAGGGCAACTTTTTCCGATAATTTAAAAAAATACATAGATTCTATTGACTCTGCCAGCTTTTTGTGGGGCAGACTATACGGTGACCTGACAGACGGTATAAATACTACCTATGGAAAGAATGGAAATACTGATTTTTATTATCCCAATGATTATATTGAGGTTCTTAAATACGCAAAAAGTAAGAACAAGTCAATTCAAATGGGAATTTTCTCTGATAGTGCAAACGCTGAAAAATTCCTTCCTTACAAGGAGCAGAGGGATAAAGCCATTCAATCCATAGTAGATTTAATGAAAAGAGATATATCACATGGGAGCAATATTTATTTTGACGGAGTTGTTATTGACATAGAAGGGCTCAACGGGCAGAAAATGAGCAGCTTCTTTAACCAATTCCTGAAAGAACTTAAACCAAAGCTCACTCAAATAAATAAAAAATTGTATGTTGCAGTTAATCCTTTACGTTATTATTCCGGATACGATTATTCTACAATATCTCAGATAGCTGACAGAATGATAATAATGGCCCATGACTATGAGCCTTTGACAAAACTCACAAAAGAACAGGTGATGCAGTATTCCGGCTATGATAGCCTAAATCCGATAGACAGTCTTGCTCCTATAAAAGAAATTCAGCGTGTAATGGAGGATGTGAAAAAATACGTCAGTAAGACTAATTTGAATAAAATAATGCTTCAGATAAGCTTTGATGCTGCACAATGGAGATTTCAGGTTCCAAAGGGCTCTACATGGAAAAAGGTGGGGAAAAAGGCTTTGAGCTTGGAAGTTCTTCCCCCTCCGACGTATAAGATGCTATATGACAGGATTATAAATAAGGACGGCAATGGTAAGTCGATTACATATGGTTATAATAATGAACTTGAAAGTCCTGTTATGCAATATTTCAATACAAGCAATAATACACAAAACATTTGTCTTTATGAAAACAGCAGAAGCGTAAAGGCTAAGATAGATATTTCAAAACAGTACGGCATAGGCGGAATATCCCTGTGGAGCCTTTCGAATGTTCCTGACTATACTGATAAAACTGCAAAGACTTATGGTCTTGATGTTTGGGATACAATTATTAAATCCCTTCCGGCAACAGCTCCGGTATCACAGACAAAAGTAACCTTTACAGATAAAGTTGTTGAAAAAGCTGTAAGAACAAAAATATCCAAACCTTCCGGCACGTTATATAAGTTGGATTTGGCGAAAGTGTACAGATTAAAGATTCCGACAGGGTACAAGACCTTAAATGATTTAAAGCTGCTTACAAATCTGGAGTACCTGGATTTAAGCAATACAAAGCTTACAAGTGTTTCTTCTTTGGTTTCGTTAAAAAACCTTAGAGTACTTTATTTGTATAAAAACAGTATAAAAGATATTTCTCCGCTTAAAGGGCTGACAAAGCTGGAAGTACTTTCGATAAATGGGAATAAGGTTTCTAATATAAGTGCTTTAGCAGGGTTGACTAATCTTACAGAGCTTTATATCAGGGAAAATATCATAACTGATTATTCACCTGTAGCAAAGCTAAAAAATTTAAATATACTGTATCTTAAGGGCAATAAATTGACAAACTATACTAAGCTTCAAACAATAAAAAAAGGCCTGATTGAATGTGATTTTTAACTTGAAATAGTTACTTTGTTTTGTCATAATGATATAATATTGAAGCTGATTTATTTGTGGTTTTGAAAGGAGAATTATGAAAAAGTATTTATACGGAAGCTGGGCAGTTATAAAATCATATTTAATTTCCATGCTTATTTTCTACATATTTTTTCTAGGGTTTTATAAAAGACTGAGCTTGTTTTCAGTTTTTGTATTTGTAATAATGATTGCGTTTATTTATGCGGAACTTCATCATTTAACAGGTGTGGACAAGCGTCGGCATGGTTCTGTAAAGTATTACGACGGATTAATATACGGAATTTTTGCCGTAATACCCTTTGCAATTATTCAGATAATAATATCGTTTCTTAATTTTTCAATTGAGGGAGTTAATTTCCCGGTACTAAAGGCTAATCTTATTAAGGGACTTGCCGCACCAATGCTATTTATTGAAAAATCCATACATTATTCAGTAGCAGGTTATATTGTGGCATGGTTCACAGTTATATTGATTTCGTTTTTAGGTTATTTTGCAGGCTACAAGAAGTTTGACATTACTGAATATGTAAGAAAGATGCTTGGGTTACAGCCAAGGAAGCCAAAACCAAAAAGGAATAGAAGGTTTTTTTAAATGGATAAAAATTTGATTATTTCAAATAGCTACAATAAGGCAATAGAAGAGGGTTTTAATCAATACCTTGAAGAAAAAGCCGCTGCTGAAAACAGCGAAATAAAAATAGACGAAGAAGCGTTGATTGCAGATATAGAAGGAAAATGGCTTGTAACGGGTTTACAGGAGCTGGATGGAATAACACCGGGAGAATTTATAAATTCACTGTCCTCTTTGGATGAATTGTTTGAATTTTTCTTGAGCATTGCAAATGCTTCAGATGTCGGAGTTCCTGATATTCTGATTGAAAGGTTTAAATCTTATGGTGGGAAAGCTGCTTCTGACAGGTTATTCGACTATGTAGATAATTCACTTTCATCTAAGGATAAGAATCAGGATGATTTTTACCCTGCTGTTTCTCAATCAGTGTATGCAATTGGATGCCTCCAAGAGGAAGAGTATAAGCAAAAGCTCATTAATTTGTTAATTGAAAACAAACAGTATGAAATGATTTCAGAAGCAATTTGTGCTGCAATAGTTGCATATGGTGTAAGCATTCTGGACGATGTGATAAATGCCTTTGACACTACACAGGATCAGACGTCAAAGGAACACTTTTTGGTATGTGTTGCTGAAATTTGCAATGAAAATAAGTACAAATCCGACGAGGTTTTCTATTTCATGAAAAACGCCTTCCGTTCAGTTTCAAACCTCAATCTCATAGTAGAAATACTTGGTGATTATGGGGATGGTAGGGCAATTCCGTTATTAAGGGGTTATGTTCTAAAAAATATCGATAAAATTGATGCTGCTATCTTTAATCAGATGAGAGCAATAATTAAAAAGTTGGGTGGAGAAATAGAAGATCTGGTTTACACTAAATAAGTTAATATATAAATCGGTTTAGAGATGGGGTTGTCGCAAAATTAATTTCTATCTTTTTTAACCTGTACTTAGAGTATAAATTGTATCAATGGAAGCTTGGAAGCAATCATTGATATAATTTTATACGGGAGTACCGGTGTTAAAATAGAAAAACTTTCTGTTTTGAGACACTCCCTTTTTGCTTTGAGGACAATTTGTTTTGCTTTTATGCATAAGTGGGACTAAGTTGAATATCCATAATAATAAGATACTCAAAAATGATTGAAGGAAGGATACCCATGATTGTATTAATAAGCAAAAAGAATATATTATTTGTTGTTTTACTATTACTTATGTCCATAACAGTTTTAAGCATCGGATTGACAGTTAATTACTCAAAACCAGTAACAGCAGATGGTAATCAGGCTCCCGGAGAAGGTACAGCACCTGCCGTAAGAACAGTTATACTGGATGCAGGCCACGGAGGAGAGGATCCGGGGGCAGTAAGTGATTACACCGGACTAAAAGAAAAGGATATAAACCTTAATATAATTATGCTGTTAAAGAGCATGATGGAAAAGGACAATTATAAGGTTATCCTGACAAGGGATTCAGACCGTCTTATTTATACTACTGAGAGTAATAACATAATCCAGAAAAGAAAAGAGGATTTAACAAGGAGAAAAGGAATAATGGATGATTCCGGTGCTGATCTGGTAGTAAGCGTTCATCTTAATAAATTTCCACAGGCGCAGTACCACGGGGCGCAGGTTTTCTTTCCACCAAAATCCGATGCAAGCAAAAAACTGGCAGATGAAATTCAAAATGCAATCAGGCTTAATGTTGATAACGCCAACGACAGGGTTGCTCTTGTAAAAAAGGATCCTATAATAATTCTTAAAAACCTGAAAACAACTACAGTTGTTGTTGAATGTGGGTTCCTTTCAAATGCAGACGAGGAAAAAAAGCTCGCTACGGAGGATTATCAGAATAAGCTGGCATCTGCAATTAAGCAGGGAATAGACAGCTATTACAAGAAAGGCGCTAACGATATCCAGAAGAACCAGAGCAGTGCCGGAAGCTCTGACTAAAATATATTAAAATAATTGCATGGCTTAGTGGCAAAGCCATGCAATTATTTTGTCTAAAATCTTAGTTATAAGCCCTTAAAGCTGTTAAGTTCTTCAATAAGTTTATCCAGCTTCAAATAGTTATCCTCAATTACATCCATTCTGTTATTTTGCTCATTAACGCTTGCAGTTACTTCTTCCGCCGTGGCTGCATTCTTTTCAGTGTTATTACTGATAAGCATTACCTCATCATCAGTAAGTTCAAAGGATTTATACAAATCGTAAGAAGTATCCTTAATATGATTGTTTTTCATTTCGATAGTGTGAATTTCACCCTTTATTTGATTAAATATGTCCTTGGTTTTTTCAGTTACAGACTTACTGTTATCTATGTATTTTTTTTCTTTTATAATCTCCTTGGTTACATCCAGCGCATTTTTTTCCATCTCCTTTAGTATAGCCTCTATCTGATGAGTAAGGTTATTTGACTCTTCAGCCAGTTTTCTTACTTCTTCAGCTACAACTGAGAACCCCTTACCGGCCTCGCCTGCTCTTGCGGCTTCTATGGAAGCATTCAGAGACAATAGGTTGGTTTGAGTAGAGATATTGTTAACTGAGATTAAAATATTATGTATCATTTTATTTTTGCCAATCAAGTCAGTAGCTAATTTTTCCACTAAATTAATTGTATTGAAGGCACCTATCATCTCTTCGGATAAATTATCTACACAATCGCTTCCGTTTCCGATGTTTAATACTGCACTTTCTACAGCTGAATTCATGGCATTTGAAGCCTCTATTGATAGTTCCATTTTTGTTTTACCGGTCTGGAACAAATCTTTTATTTTATGGATACTTTCTACTTCCTTTTCAGCTTCTTCGGCTACAATATTAAAAGCCTTTCCGATTTCTTCGGCGATTTCTTTTGTAGAATTTATGCTCACTTTTATGTCTGAACTTATTTTTGAAAGACTTTGGCTTGTTACTCTAATCTCTTTATAGAGATTTTCGACCTTTTCTTTTGAGGATATTGCATTTACAGCAGTGTTTTCCAACTTGATGTACAATTTCTTTGTTAAATAGCTAAGGAAAAACAATACAAAAGCAGATACAAATATGTACATATTGAAAAAGACCAGATCAACAATGTTATTATCTTGAAAAATTTCTGTTTTAAAATTGAAAAATGAGTAAGTAGTAAGGAAACAACCTATAAGTGAACAAACGAGGACAGGTCTGATATCGCTGTAAATACTGACAATAACTATAGCAAGAAAAACGGTGAGATACGTTGTGAGACTCGGATTACTGGTTATCATAATAAAACTAATAATCCCCATAGTACAGGTAAAGTAATACATAGTGGCTTTCGGGAATAATTTTTTTAATATAAGAAAACCACCTACAGCACACAAGGGATATCCTATTAATCCCAGAAGAAGAATACCCTTTAAAGGCATTTTAAAAATAGAATCAACTGCAACTCGTAAAGATATTGAAGCAAGTAAGCAAAGCAGCACAATCTTATTTTTTTGATAAAGCTGTTCTTCGACCAAATGACTGAACATATTCATTAGCACTTACCCCCTAGAATAAAAAAAATAAAATAATTATGAAGTTGTACAAGAAGAGTGGAATTTTGAGAAAATGTAAATCCAATATTTTAAGAAAAAATATAAAATTTACAATTCATATTATATCCTTTCAACTTTAGTAATACAACACAAACATTACAAAAATATACAAATTTTTTCGTAAAAATATATCACATAATAAAGATTAATAGGATTATCTGACGAAATTTATAAGAAATTCATATTGATTTATGACAAATTGTTTATTAGTATATGATTAGCATAATTATTACATCCTAGTTAAATTGTAACTCGATATACTATTTAAGGAGGTATTTGCTAATGTTCAGCAATCTTAAAATTATTGGAGTGGGGACTTACCACCCGGAAGAAGAGATTGATAATGGATACTTTGTAGATCATTTTAAGAAAATGGATCAGGATCCAAGTGCATTAATGAACCATTTAGGAAGGGAAAAGAGATTTAAAGCAAAAAAGTTCGGAAATGAGAATTCGTTAACAATGGCTTTTGAAGCATCCCAAAAAGCCATATCGGATGCAGGAATTTGTGCTGAAGACCTTGACATGATTGTATATGCATCTGATTTCCCCGAGTATGTATCCCCCACCAATGCATTAATGATTAGTAGTATGCTAAAATCAAAAGCTAATATTGTTTTTGATATGAATTCTAATTGTATAAGCATGATTTCAGCTCTGGACATCATAAATTCATATATTCAAAACAAAAGTATTAAAAATGCTCTATTGGTTTCAAGTTGTATGATAACCCCTTTTGCAAAAGAAGACGATATAGTTGTTTACCCATCTACGGCAGACGCATCTGCGGCGGTAGTTCTTCAAAAAATCCAGGATGAAAAAAGAAGCGGTGTTATTGATTCAAAATTCTTTACTGATTCTAGCTACAATTGGACTATAAAGATGCCTGCATGCGGATTTTCTCGGATTACCGACACTTCCGTTGAAGCAAGAATGAGAATGATGGAATGGAATCAATTTGATTTTAGCTTTTTATCCGAAAATTGGACTAAATTGATAAGCAGTCTCCTTGAAACCAATAGCCTTAAACCTGAAGATGTGTCTTTGTACTTGTTTTCACAATTTTCAAGGGCAGATATATTATCCACTATTGCTAATTTACAGGTAAGGGAGGAAAAGGTGATTTTTGTTGGAAATAAATATGGATATACCGGACCCACGAGTCCGATTTTGGCCCTTAATGAGGCTAAGGAAAACAACAAAATAGTTGAAGGCTCATATGCAGTAATGTGTTCTGTGGGTTCGGGGTATACCATGGGAGCACTTCTCTATAAGTTTTAAATTAAATTACATAAATCAAATGCCGGATTTTATGATGTTTTATCATAAAATCCGGCATTTAGTTTTTATTATTTTTTCCTAACCGTTGAAATTGTTCAACTCGTCTATTAATGAATTGAGCTTTATATAGTTTTCCTCAATAATATTCATACGGCTATTCTGTTCGCTGATACATGCTGTAACTTCTTCTGCTGTGGCAGCATTTTTCTCGGTATTATCGCTTATTGCATTTACCTCATCGTCAGTTGATTCAAAGGACTGGTACAAATTTAACGAAGTCACTTTAATATTATTGGTTTTTTCCTCTATGCAGTGGATTTCATCTTTGATTTTGTTAAAGATTTCTTTTGTTGCCTCAGTAATGGAGTTACTGTTATCAATGTAATTTTTTTCCTTAACAATCTCTTTCGATACATTAAGTGCATTTTCTTCCATTTCTTTCAAGATGCTTTCTATTCTATGGGTCAGAATATTTGATTCTTCAGCCAGCTTCCTAACGTCCTGAGCTACAATTGAAAAACCTTTTCCGGCATCACCGGCTCTGGCCGCCTCTATAGAAGCATTTAGCGAAAGCAGGTTTGTTTGCTTTGAAATATTATTAACAGAGGTTAATATATTATTTATAATTTTATTTTTTCCGATTAAGTCTGTAGCAAGCTTTTCTACCAAGGTCATTGTATTTAAAGCTTCTTTCATTTCTTTTGATAAATTATCTACATAATCACTGCCGCTCTCAATGTTAGATACAGCACTTTTCACTGCAGAATCCATGTCATTGGACGCTTCCATGGAGACAACCATTTTGTTTTTACCGCTTTCAAATAATTCTTTTATTTTATGGATACTTGTTACTTCCATTTGGGCTTCTTCCGCTACAACGGTGATAGCCTGACCAATACCATCAGATATTTCCTGTGTGGAAATTATACTGTCCTTTATGTCCCCACTTATCACGGCTAGACTTTGGCTGGCCGCTTTTATCTCGTTATACAGACCTTCGGCCTTCTCCTTGGAAGAAATTGCGTTTACGGCAGTATTCTCCAACTGAATATATAATTTCTTTGTAAGATAACTCAGGAAAAATAGAACAAATGCTGATACAAATATGTATAAATTAAAAAAGATCATATCGATAAATGTGTTTTTTGCAAATATTTCCGGCTTATAGTTATAGAAGGAATAAGTAGTAAGAAAACAACCGATTACGGAACAAACGAGAACAGGCCTGATATCGCTATAAATACTTACGATGACAATGGCTAGAAAAACTGTAAGGTATGTAGTAAGACTTGGATTATTGCTGATCATGATAAAACTGATGGTTCCCATAGTAATTGTAAAGTAATACATAATTGCTTTCGGATATAACTTCTTAAACGAGAACACAGCGCCAATTGCACATAAGGCATATCCTACAATGGCTAAAATCAGGATATCATCAAGAGGCATTTTAAAAATGGAATCCACTGTCACTCTTAATGAAATTGAAGCAAGCAAACACAGCAACACAATCTTATTTTTCTGATGCAGCTGTTCTTCTACCAAACGACTAAGCATGTTCATTAATCTACCCCCAAACCAATGTTTACAAAGTTGAAAAACAAAAAGCAGAAAGATTTAGTGCGGTAAGGCTAAAAAAAAATTTATAGTTAATATTATATCCTTTAAGTTAACATTGTTCAACATAATTGTTACATTTTCTGTAAAATTTGTTAAAACGTATTGATTTTTGGAAAAATGTCTATTATTATATAATTAAGTAAATAAATGGCGCAAAATACGAAAAAATATAAAAAAATATAAAAATTAGGAGGATTTCTGATGTTTTGCAATCTTAAAATTGTGGGTGTGGGAACATATCACCCAAAAAACGAAATCGACAACAAATATTTTGTCGAACACTTTAAAAAAATGAATAAGGACCCAAGGCCCTTACTGAAACACCTAGGTAGGGAAAGGAGGTTTAAGGCAAAAAAATTCGGAAGTGAGAATTCGGTAACAATGGCGTTAGAAGCGTCTAAAAAAGCAATTGCTGATGCAAATATTGATATCGATGATATAGATATGATAGTATTTGCATCGGATTTTCCGGAGTATGTATCACCGTCCAATGCGCTGATGATAAGTAGTAAACTTAACTCACGGGCAAATATTGTATTTGATATGAATTCAAACTGCATAAGTATGATTTCAGCATTAGATATAATAGACTCATATATTAAGAATAAAGATATAAATAATGTTTTATTGGTTTCCAGCTGCATGATTACCCCGTTTGCAAGAGAAGACGATATAGTTGTATATCCTTCAACGGCAGATGCATCAGCAGCCGTCGTACTACAGAAAATTCCAGAGAGGAACAGGAGTGGAGTAATTGATTCAGGGTTTTACACCGACTGTAGCTATAACTGGACTATAAAAAATCCGGCTTGTGGCTTTTCAAGAATTACTGACAATTCTGTGGATACAAGAATGAAAATGATGGAATGGAATCAGTTTGATTTTAGCTTCTTGTCCGATAACTGGTGTAAATTAATTTATAATCTGTTGGATAAGAATAGTCTCACACCGGAGGACGTATCACTTTATTTATTCTCTCAGTTTTCCAAGGCCGATATTATGGCTACTATAGAAAAACTTAATGTAATGGAAGAGAGAATAATTTATGTAGGGAATAAATATGGCTACACTGGCCCGACAAGCCCAATACTTGCGCTTAACGAGGCAAAAAAGACCAATAAAATAGTTGAAGGCTCATATGCCATACTCTGTTCCGTGGGTTCCGGATATACAATGGGTGCTCTTCTTTATAAATTCTAAATATTTACCCCGATATATGCCGGGATTGTGTTGTTATAACATAACCCGGCTTTTTTGCTGTAAATGGACAGACTAAAAAGACTATGCTTATAGGGGTATAGTTTGTTATAATAAATAAAAACTCAGTAATACAAAATATATGCAAATGGAGAACTACGGTGATAGTACTAAACTGTAATAATGTTGATTTTTCATATGGTACAGAAACCATTTTAAATAATGTTTCCTTTAGTCTACAGGAAAATGACAAGGTAGGGCTGGTGGGTGTCAACGGTGCTGGAAAGTCTACTTTGTTCAAGCTTATAATCGGTGAACTGCAGCAGGAAAACGGAGAAATATTTATTTCAAAAGATCTTAATGTAAGCTATTTAAAGCAGAACTCTGCTTTAAACTCAGATAATACATTATGGGATGAACTTCGTGATGTTTTCAGGGAGTTGGTTGAAATGGAAAAGTCAATCAACAGGGTGGAAAAGGAAATAAGCGCTACCACGGAGCAGGTAAAATTGGAATCACTTATGAAGGAATACAGTCGCCTGACTGAACGTTTTTCATATCTGGGAGGCTTTGAGTACAACAGCCGTATAAGGGGTGTGCTGCGAGGCCTTGGCTTTGAAGAACATGAGTTTGACTGTAAGATAAGCATTTTAAGCGGAGGTCAGAAAACAAGGCTTGCTCTGGCAAAGGTACTTTTGGAGGAACCGGACATACTTATGCTGGATGAGCCTACCAACCATTTGGATATAGCGGCGGTAGAGTGGCTGGAGGATTATCTTAAAAGTTATAAAAAGTGTCTTTTTATAATATCTCATGACCGTTATTTTCTGGATTCTGTAACCGGCCGTACAATTGAGATAGAAAACTGCACAAGCACAGTTTACAATTGCAATTACTCAAACTACGTAAAACAAAAGGCAGTAAACCGTGAGATTCAAGAAAAACACTATATACAGCAGCAAAAGGAAATAGCCCGTCAGGAAGCCTATATAGAGCAGCAGAGAAGGTGGAACAGGGAAAGAAATATAATTGCTGCCGAAAGCCGTCAGAAGGCACTGGACAGGATGGAAAAGGTAGAAAAGCCAAGCGACTTGCCATCTACTATCAGGATAAAATTCAGACAGACAATTGCAAGCGGTAATGATGTTCTGGACGTAGAGGGTGTTTCAAAGTCATTTGACAATAAGGAGCTTTTTAAAAATGTCAGCTTTAAAGTTAAAAAAGCTGAAAGGGTATTTCTGCTTGGGCCTAACGGTTGCGGAAAATCAACACTTTTAAAAATACTTGCAGGAAGGCTTCAGGCATCCTCCGGCAGATACAGCTATGGGGCAAAGGTCAACCTTGGCTACTACGATCAGGAAATGTCTGATTTGAACGAAAACAATACGGTTCTCGATGAGGTGTGGAGTGTAGACCAGAAGCTAATACAGTCAGAAGTCAGAACGGCACTGGGTGCGTTTCTGTTCACAGGTGAAGATGTGTTCAAGAAGATATCCGTTCTAAGTGGCGGTGAAAAGAGCAGGGTTGCAATGCTCAAGTTGATTTTCTCGGATTCCAACTTTATAATCCTTGATGAGCCTACAAACCATCTGGATATAAATTCAAGGGAAATCTTAGAGGATGCCCTAAGTAGCTATGAGGGAACTCTTTTGGTTGTTTCCCATGACAGATATTTTATAGACAAACTGGCCACAAGAATTATTGATATAGGGACAACTCCTGCAATAGACTGTTTTGGAAACTATACTTATTTTACCGAACATTACAAAAAGAATGTTGCTTCGGTACGAAAAGAGCAGCCTGTAATTTCAGAGGCAAAACAGAGCCATATTGCTACAAAAGAAGAACGTAGCAGGATACGTAAGCTTGAGAAACAGCTTTCCGACACTGAAAAGGCAATAGAGAAAACTGAAACCCGTTTGAAAGAGTTAGAAGAAGAGATGGTCAGGTTTGCCACCGACCATGAGAAGCTTCTGGATTTGAATGAGGAACAGCAGCAGGCACAGCATAAGCTTGAAGAGTTGTATGAAGTGTGGTCTGAGGTTACAGAGCAGCTGGAAGCATAAAAACCATTAAAAAAACACGCAGCCAATTTGATCTGCGTGTTTTTAAGTATCTTTTTAATCAGAAATTAATTCAATTGCGTAGTGTGAGTTCTCACGGGCTTTACTTATAAGGCCTTCCACGGAGCTTTCCAAAACAGCCTTAATCGGTTCACGATTCTGCAGGACATTATCAATTTTTGAGCGCAAACGTTCAAAAGTGATTTCCTTGACATTTCCGGCAGATGGTTGATTAATATATTCCAAAAAGCCGTCAACCTTTGGCTGATAACTGATTCCCATAAAGGGGACTTTCAAATAAGCCGCAAAAATTAAAGCATGAAGCCTCATGGACACCATGATGTCCATTTTATGTATTACGGAGAATGTTTCAGGAACAGTGTGATTATTGCTTATAATATAATTTTTAGTTTTCATTTTTGCGATTATGTTTTTAATAGTCAATATGTCAACATTGTATTCCATTGGGATAAATACAGGTTCAAGGCCATATTTGTTAAAAACGTAATCTGCAGCTTCTGCAATAGCCTGCTCATATTTAACATGCTGTTGTTCTTCCAAACCGGGACATCTTCGTACTGAGAACCCTGCATATTTTTTATCAGGGGACAACCCCGAAAAATTGCGGCTGTCATTAAGTTCATCAGGGTTAATATTGACGGCAAAAGCCGCATCAGCCGTCAAAGCAATTTTAGGCCCCGTAATACCCATTTTTTTAAGTTCATTCAATGAAAATCTTTCTCTTACAGTAATTACATCAGCCATATTCAATATTTTACGAGAATGTTCTGTATTACCTGATTTATTTATTGGGCCAATCCCATTTGCGTAAAACATTATTTTTAGCTTTAGCTTTTTTGCAAGCCATGCTGTTCCGAGATAAAACATCAGGGAGCGTGAGCTTGTACTATCCTGAATTATATTACCTCCGCCGTATACAAAAAGTTTAGCCTTTTTCATTGATGAATAGACCTTGAACATATTCTTCCTGTTTATGGCGCTTACCCCATAATTGCGGGCAGTTTCTACAGGATTCCTGGAGAGGGCAAGGATAGATATGCCGGGCTTTTGTTCTTTGAGATTGTCAACAATTGACCTGAGCATTGCATCATCCCCAATATTGCCAAAACCATAGTAACCTGACACGATTACGTCATATTTTTTTCCCTTGGACTTATTTAAAACGTCATTTTGTATCTCTGTATAGATTTCAAGCTGAGTTTTGCACATGGCATCCAGAGAGAAGTTCTTATATGCCTTTTCATAAATCCTTTTTCCGAATTCTATTCGTCTTTCATGGTCTAATGACAGCTCCAGAAGATATTCGGCAAGAGTATTATAATCAAGTGGTTCAAAAAGGTAACCATTCACTGAGGAATCTATAAGGTCAGGAATTCCTCCAACCCTGCTGCTTACAGTAGCCTTGGAAAAGCGAGCGCCCTCTAAAATAGAATATGGAAAACCCTCACTTATAGAGGTTAATACACTTATGTCAATGATACTCATTAATTCGTAGGGGTCATTGAGCCAACCGAGAAAAAATACATTGTTTTCCAGACCCAGTTGATGACATCGGGTGGTAAGAGACTTATAATCTTCTCCGTCTCCCCCTATAAGGAATTTTACGTTAGGATTCTTCTCAACAACCAGCTTTGCTGCCTCCAAAAGAGTACTTATGCCCTTAACAGGGGTCAATCTAGCAGCTATTCCTACAAGTATATCGTTTTTATTTAATTGAATTCCGAATTTTAAAGCAAATTCTTCCCTTGAATAGTCATTGAGCTTTTTATCAAAATCTATTCCGTTAAGAATTGTATATATTGAATTTGTGTCAAATCCTCTGTCTATAAGCATTTTTCTGAAAGCAGAGGTAACTACAATATAATAATCCAGACTGTGAAGTACCCATGAATTGAATAACCCTATAGAAAGCCTTTTAGGCAGACTTTGGAGATAATCAAGTTTATAGTCGCTGTGCATTGTTGTTATTACCGGTATATGGCAGGCTTTTTTAATAGCGTAGGCAAAAATATTTGCCTTGGCACCATGTGAATGAATAATATCAAAGTTATTCTTTTTTACAAACTGTATTGCGTTACGTATATCTGTAATTATATTTGAGGACTTTATAACTTTTACGTTTATTCCCATTGCACGGGCTTCATCTGCAAAGGCTCCAGGTCTTAGACTAAGAAGAGTAACATCTATATGGGAAGTAAGTTCCTTTACAAGTGACAGGACATGTACTTTAGCGCCTCCAACATCCCCTCCGCCAATTAAGTGCAAAACCTTCATTAAAATTTCTCCTTTAAAAATCTTTTGTAAATGACACAAGTACTATTTTATCACAATTAACAGTATGACACTAACCTATTTTCTATAATCAACAAGTATATAAATAAGTATAAAGCCTGAATAATATGGTAAAATAACTAAGGAGAAATGTAGCAACAGAGGGTAGAGCCTTGATATTGACAATAAAATAACAAAGATGATATAATACGAACACTAATAATTATGAGGTGAAGATTTTAATGGCTTCAAAGAAAATTTCCATGGCTGTAATAAAAAGACTTCCCCGTTATCATAGATACTTGAATTATTTACTTGAACTTGGTATTAAGAGAGTGTCTTCTAAAGAGCTAAGTAGCCGTATGGGAATAACTGCTTCCCAGATAAGACAGGACTTAAATTGCTTTGGCGGTTTCGGACAGCAGGGATATGGATACAATGTAGAGTCTTTATATAATGAGATAGGTAATATACTGGGTATTAACAAGACATTTTATTGTATTATAATTGGTGCCGGAAATATGGGACAGGCATTATCCAATTATGAAAACTTTATAAAAAGAGGATTCAAAGTAATCGGAATTTTCGATGTTAATCCTGAAGTAATAGGGAAAAAACTCAAAAATCTTGAGGTTATGAATCTTGATTTACTTGAGGAGTTTATACTACATAACCCTGTTGATATTGCAATGCTTTGTGTTCCGTACAGGGAGACAGCCACCGTTGCTGACAGAGTTGCTCGGTTGGGGGTAAAGGGATTGTGGAACTTCTCACCTATGGATTTAAAAATTCCATACGATGTAATAGTGGAAAACGTACATCTGAGTGACAGCCTTATGGTGCTTGGATATAAACTCAATGACAAGTTTGAAAGAGAATAATAAGAAAGCCGGCATTTTTAATATGCCGGCTTTTGTGTGTCCTAAAACATCTAATCTTTTCTGAATACCATGTATGAAGAAGCTTTTAGGATTTCAAAAGCTTTATCCGTGTTTGCCTGATCAGATAGGGTGATTTTAAGGCATCCCTGCTCATACTCACGGCTGTTGGATACATTTATATTTTTAATGTTTATTCCGCTATTGCCCAGCAGAGTTGCTATTTTACCAATAATTCCGGGCTCATCTGTAACATCTACAATCAGCTCGAAGTTTTTTGGGAGCAACCCAGTAGCAGTATTGGAAAAACCATCCCTGAAGGCTTTAGCATTATCAAAAAAACTATATATTTCTTTATTTTCACTTGATTTGATATTGTCTATCATATCGTTAACTATAAGTTTAAAATCCTCTAAAAGCTTTACAACAACAGGCCCATTGCTTATAACCACGTCCTCCCACATGGAAGGATTTGAAGATGCAATTCTGGTAATATCCTTGAACCCTCCTGCCGCAAGAAGCTTTACTAGGCCTTGACTATTTTCATTATTTTTAGCAAGAGACACCAATGCGGAAGCTATGATATGAGGTACATGGCTTATGCATCCTGTGACTGTATCGTGCTCTCGGGAGGAAACCACTATAGGTAGGGCTCCTATCATCCTAAGAAATTTTTCCAATGTGCTTATGGCATCTTCACTGGAACTCTTTGTCGGTGTCAGAACATAGTAGGCATTTTCAAACATATGAGCAATTGAATTTATATAGCCTGATTTTTCTGTTCCGGCCATAGGGTGTCCTCCTACAAATAGGGGAGGGTTTGCAAGTCCATCAATGTAATTGAACAATTCTCCCTTGGTACTGGCTACATCCGTCAAAATGCTGCCTTTTTTTATTTTAGAGGATAATTCATTTACATATTCTATGGTTTTGCTGACCGGAGTACAAATGAAAATGATATCAGAATTCCAAATCTCTTCACAGCAATTATTAAAACCCTTGTTTAAAACTCCTTCTTTTTCAGCCACTCTAAGGGACTCAGTACAGTTGTCAACTGCATATATTTTTAAATCCGTAAACTCGTGCCTGAACGCCTTGGCTAATGAACCACCAATAAGTCCGAGGCCAATAATAGATATACTTTTAACATCCATAGTTAAACTCTCTCTCCAGGATTGGTGCAAGCTTACTTATGTCTTTGCAAAGTGAATCAAATTCGGATGGCTTTAACTGCTGTGCTGCATCAGATAAAGCACACATTGGGTTCGGGTGTACTTCAACTATAAGGCCGTCGGCACCTGCTGCTATAGCAGCTCTGGATAGCGGAATTACATATTTTGACTTTCCGGCAGCATGGCTGGGGTCAACGATTACAGGCAGATGACTCATATTTTTAACTACAGGGACAGCACTTAAATCAAGTGTGTTCCTTGTAGCTGTTTCAAAGGTTCTGATACCTCTTTCACAAAGGACAACATTGTAATTGCCTTCACTCATTATATATTCAGCAGCGTTAAGCCATTCGTCAATAGTGGTTGCAGATCCTCTTTTCAGAAGTACCGGCTTCATGGATTTTCCTATTTCTTTCAGAAGCTGGAAGTTTTGTACATTACGCGCCCCCACCTGAAACATATCCACATATGGTATAGACAACTCTACTGCCTTATCGCTGGTTACTTCTGTGATTATTTGCAAGCCAGTTGCATCCTTTGCTTCTTTGAGCAGCTTCAATCCTTCTTCTTCAAGACCCTGAAAAGCATATGGAGAAGTTCTTGGCTTAAAAGCTCCTCCTCTTAGAAACTGGGCACCGGACCTTTTGACTGCCTGTGCTGCTTCTATTATCTGTTCACGGCTTTCTACCGCACATGGACCAGCCATGAGAACCAATTCCTTACCGCCTATTTTCACACCGTTTACATCGACAACACTGGGCTCAGGCTGAAATGTTTTTCCTGCCAGCTTGAAGGATTCTACGATTGGAACAAGTTTTTCAACCCCCGGCATAATTTCAAGAGGAATATCACGGAGGACAGTCTTATCACCGATTATACCGATAATAGTTCTTTCGGTACCTTGTGATACATGTACCCCCAACCCCGAATTTTTCAGGACATTGATGACATCATCAATCTGCATTTGATTTGATTTTGGATTCATTACAATAATCATTAAAATTCAACACCTTTCTACCGTTTTACATTTTTTAAAATCTGAAATACACCATTCTACCATATTACACAAGGGCCCTAAGCCCTTTGTATATAGCCAATCATATATCTTGATTGCTATATTAATCTATATTATATAGCATCATTAAAAAATTATAAACAGCTATAAGCTACAAGATTTAAAAATTTTTATTATATAAAAAAGGTAAATTTGTACTGATATAGAATAGATAATAATAAATATAATTTATATTTGTTATTCTTAAAATTTAATATACAAAATGCATTAGATATTTTTAACCCTTTTATTCTGTTTCACTTTACTTTTTGTATTAGGTTCTATACAAATGAGAACGGGCTATAAAGCCGGTATGTATGACCCGGATAACGGTTTCCACATGGAGACTCGGTTTATTATACAGGTGTGAAATAATTGTAAAAATAAGGGGGAATGATTATGAAGGACTATTCCGTGCAAAAATTACGGAACATATGCCTCTTGGCACATGGTGGGGGAGGAAAAACTACTCTGGCAGAGGCTATGATGTTCAATACCGGTGTATTGGACAGATTTGGGAAAGTTGCTGACGGGACTACAACGTCTGACTATGATCCCGAAGAAATTAAAAGAAAAATATCTATAAGCACTTCTATGGTACCTTGTGAATGGGTGGATCATAAAATCAATGTAATTGACACTCCCGGATATTTTGACTTTGTAGGAGAAGTAATGCAGGGCATCCGTGCGGCAGAGGGTGCGGTAATAGTAGTTTCTGCAAAAAGTGGCGTTTCCGTTGGAACAGAAAAATCATGGGCTTACGCCAAAGAGTATGGTGCAGCCAGAATGTTCTTTATTAATAAAATGGACGAAGAAAACGCCAATTTCAATGCTGCCTGTGATAAAATGCTGGATACTTTCGGCAACAGCGTTATACCATTCCAGCTTCCAATCTATGAGGCTGATAAATATGTTGGTTATGTAGACATAATCAATATGACTGCGAAAAAATTCCAGAAGGATAAAGTAACAGAATCAGATATTCCTTCGGATTTAACAGATAGAATTTCTCAAATAAAAAACTCACTTAATGAATTAATAGCTGAAACGGATGAAGCTCTTATGGAAAAGTTTTTCAGTGGAGAAGAGTTCACGGCTGAGGAACTGCAAAAGGGTATAAAGGCAGGTATAGCTGATGGGACAATAACACCTGTATTTTGTGGGTCTGCGTACCAAAACCTGGGGGTTAAGGAGTTGATGGATGCCATTGTTTCTTTTATGCCATCTCCCGAAGTCGTAAAAGTCAAAGCTCAAAAAGCAGGGAAGGATGAATATATTGAAATAAAGCCTGATGCATCTGCACCTCTTGCTGCACTGGTATTCAAGACTATCGCCGACCCGTTTGTAGGTAAAATCTCCATGTTCAGAGTTTATTCAGGAACTTTAAAGGCAGATTCTTCTGTTTTTAATTCTACAACAGAGAGGTCGGAAAAAATCGGTCAGATATTCATTATGAGAGGTAAAAAGCAGATTCCGACAGATAAGCTTATAGCAGGTGACATAGGTGGAGTTGCAAAACTGGCCGGAACAAATACCAACGACACTCTTTGTGATCAGGCAAACAAAGTCATACTGGATAAGATAGCTTTTCCAGACCCGGCTATTTCAATGGCAGTAGAACCAAAAGCCAAAGGAGACGAGGAAAAAATCAGTTCTGGTTTGCATAAACTGCAAGACGAAGATCCTACATTCAAAGTCTCAATTAATACAGAAACCCATCAAACCCTTATTTCAGGTGTAGGAGAACAACATCTGGATGTTATTGTCAGCAAACTTAAAGCTAAGTTCGGGGTATCAGTAAATCTCGTTAACCCTAAAATACCCTACAGAGAAACAATAAAGAAAAAAGTCAAGGTCGAAGGAAAACATAAGAAACAATCTGGAGGGCATGGTCAGTACGGCCATGTATGGATTGAGTTTGAGCGTGGTGATACAGAGGACCTTGTGTTCCAGGAAAAGATATTCGGAGGTTCTGTACCAAAATCGTATCATCCTGCCGTAGAAAAGGGTTTACGGGAAGCCATCGTACACGGTGTTCTTGCAGGGTATCCGGTTGTAAACCTTAAAGCGACGTTGGTTGACGGTTCATATCATGACGTAGATTCTTCAGAAATGGCCTTTAAAATAGCTGCAAGACTTGCTTATAAAAAAGGCTTGCCCATGGCTTCACCCGTATTACTGGAACCAATTGTACATGTAGAGATTTATGTACCTGAAAAATATATGGGAGATATAATCGGTGACCTGAATAAAAGACGTGGAAGAATTCTTGGTATGAATCCCATGGATAACGGACAGCAGCAGGTTGAAGCCGAGGTTCCTCAGTCTGAAATGTTCAAATATGCTACAGATTTGAGATCCATGACCCATGGCAGGGGTTACTTCAAGCTATGGTTTGAAAGATATGAGGAAGCTCCAGCTATCGTTGCAAACAAAGTCATTGAAGAGGCCAGAAAGCACATGGTTGAGGATGATGATGAGTAGTTAAATTTATGTAACTGAATTTTTGTAGGGCTGATTGTTATGGGGGAGTTCCCATAACATCAGCCCTTTTGCTTTGAAAACTATTGACTCCCACCTGCTTGTAATATAAGGTAATTATGTTGGCTAAAGCCAATTTATAAGGAGGATACTATGTGTAAGAATATTGTTTTAAGTAATGAGAGGCTTTCCGTTGAAATATCATACCCCGGAGAAAAATACAATGGCTCCAGATTTGACTGGTGTGGTTTTATTACTCAGGTTACTTTGGACGGAAAACATACTTTTTGCGTAAAGGAATCTTTGGAAGCAGGAAAGGGTTCAGGAGGCTGCGGACTCTGCGGGGAATTCGGAATACGTGAGCCTGTAGGCTTTGATGAAACTCCCGTGGGAGAATACTTCCCAAAGATTGGCGTCGGTCTTTTGAAGAGGCCTGATATGGAACCTTATGACTTTTTCAGAAAATATGAGGTAAAGCCCGTTGATTTTAATGCCGTTATCAATAAGACTTCCGTTGATTTGTCAGCTGTGATGCCCATACACAATGGTTATGGCTACATATATAAAAAAAGTATAAGTTTGTGCCAAAATAGGTTAAAAATAACCTATCTATTGGAGAACACCGGTGAGAAAAAAATAAGTACTACCGAGTACTGCCACAATTTTATAGGAATAGACAATAATAATATCGGAAGCAGTTATTCATTAAAACTTCCTTGTGATATACATCTGGATAATGTCAGTGGCGAGATTATTGTTAAAGATAATGAAATCTCATGGCCTGACAGCTTCAGTGGGGAATTCTACAGTCAGTTTAAGGATTTTGAATGCGGCGGAAGCAGTACATGGGAGTTATATGACAGCAAGTCAGGAGCTGGTGTTAGGGAAACAAACAATTTTATTCCGCAGAAATTTGCCTTATGGGGAGCAAAACATGTTGCAAGCCCTGAGTCATTTGTTAATATCAATATTGAGCCGGGTGAAAAACAAACATGGTCAAGGGAATACGAGTTTCTTTATATTTCCTGCTAAAAAAGTAAACAATTTTTCAAAATCTGAGTATAATTATTTGTTATATAGAATATTCTGATGGAGAAAAATTTATGACTAATAATTCTTTAAATCGAGACAATCTGCGGGTGTATTTTCGCAGGATTCTGCTGATGTTATTAATACCAATGGCACAGGGCATATATTTTTTACTTAATGTTACTACTAAGAACGCACATGATGTAACTATATTTCTTGATAAATTGATACCATTCAACGAATGGTTTATCATACCATATATATTCTGGTATTTGTATACCTTTGGGATTCTGCTGATTATGGCATACTATGACGAGAAAACCTATTACAAGCTTTTGTTCAGTATATTGATTGGTATGTTCGTTTGTTTTGCAATATACTATATCTACCCGACAACGGTTCCACGCCCGGAGGTAACACCTGATAACCTGCTAAAAAAGGCAGTCCTGATTATCTACGGGAATGACAGGCCGTATAATTGTTTCCCAAGCATCCATATGCTGGATACTATTTTGATAACAATGTTTACATTAAAATATGGTAAAGGGTTGCTTATGAGATTTTCATCAGTAGCAATATGTATAACCATATATATGTCTACGTGGTTCACCAAGCAGCATAGTATTCTTGATGCAATTGCATCTACGGTTCTAGGGATAGCATTGTTTTTGGTCTTTGAAAACCGGTATGTGTACGGTAAGATTGAACACTTTGTAAACTCTTATTTGATCAGAAACAAAAGTGCATCTTATCAGGAAGAAGCATAGTGGAAAATCTCAAGGATTTATTATATAATCTAAAAGGTGTTTCGATTTTTGGTATAAGGGGTATTGATAAAGATGTGTTTCAAAAGACAGAAACTTCAGGATGCACAAAGGATTGTCATTAAAGTAGGTACTTCTACTTTGACATATGAGACCGGGAAAATTAATTTTACTTGTATAGATAAGCTGGCAAGAATTATTTCAGATTTATCAAATCAAGGCAAAGAGGTAGTACTGGTAACTTCAGGAGCTATCGGGGTAGGCGTTGATAAACTCAAATTGCCTGAAAGACCTAAAACCATTAGAGAAAAGCAGGCTGTTGCAGCAGTAGGACAATGTGAACTTATGCATATGTACAGCAAATTCTTTTCAGAATACGGACATATTGTTGCTCAAATCCTATTAACAAGGGACATAATGGGTGACGATAAATGCCGTAAAAATGTTGTTAATACATTTGAAACTCTTTTAGAAAAGGGTATTGTTCCTATAGTAAATGAGAATGACTCTGTTTCTACCGTGGAACTTAAAGTAGGACAAAAGGATACCTTTAGCGAAAACGATACACTGTCTGCTATTGTAGCAAAGATTATAGAGGCTGATTTACTCATAATTTTATCGGATATAGACGGTTTTTACGATTCTGATCCTAGGAAGAATCCCGATTCAAAGATGTTATCCGTTATAGATAAAATTACTCCTGAGATTGAGGAGTGTGCCGAAGGTGCGGGAACCAAACGAGGCACAGGAGGAATGGTAACAAAGCTTAGTGCTGCAAAAATAGCTACAGGTGCAGGGGTAGATGTGGTACTGACAAACGGTAGTCACCCCGAAGCAATTCTTGACATATTAAGCGGAGAACAGGTTGGTACACTGTTTATTGGATCAAAATAGACTTTTAATCAATAAAAAAAGGCTTTTGCATTATACATGCAAAAGCCTTTTTCATATTTATGGAATTATATCATCAATGTTATCCGTGTTATTTGAGTTGTCCGAAGGATTACCTCCGACACTGTTAGTTGGTTTGCTTGGTGATCCGTTATTTCCAGTTTGCGTATTACCGGAACCACCGTTGCCTGTATTCGGGGAAGGAGTTTCCGAGTTATTCGGTGGAGTTACGTTAGAGGTTCCTCCTCCATGCTTGGTACAATATTCCTCCTCTGATAACTGATAAATCCAGTCCTTGATTGTTGCCGACAAGGAGCCTTTTAGTGGGCTTTTCGGTAAATACGGTACAGGTCTCTTTATAAATACTCTTTCCTTTACCAAATTTGGCGGACAGAATGGATTTGCCAACAACGGACGCCCATAAATATCTTTTGAGCTTGTATCCACTTTCGCAAGAATGTGAACATCACATGTATCAGTTGGCTCAGTACCTTTTGCAAAATACTCCGTCCTTATGGCATTGCCACGAGGATCACCACTGCAATTTGGACCAACAAGCTTGCCGGAATAAATACATATACTCTTCTTTACCAATCCCTGAGGTTGCGGGAAGTCTTTTGGCTCAAGCTTTGCATGTGCCCTGTTCATGACCTTGTTCCAAAGGCGCAATGCCTGATAAACTTCTTGACCTTTCAGAGTCTTATTGTAATTGTATCCGTACCAGGTAGCCCCTACGTAGTATGGTGAATATCCCACGAACCATTTGTCGTAGGTATCGTTTGTGGTACCGGTTTTACCTGCGGTAGGAATAACTTTACCTGTAGAATTCTTAACAGTTCCAAGGCCACCGCCTATAGCAGCAGTACCGTTTGTTACAACGTCTCTCATCATGCTTGTCATAAGGAATGCGGTTGTTTCCTTATATGCTATGTTTCTCTTCTGATCTGCTTTCTTATCCAAAATAACGTTACCTTTATCATCGGTTACTTTAGTGTAGGATATTGGTTCCAGATAAACTCCCTTGTTGTCGAAGGGGACATATGCAGCAGCCATAGCCAAAGGGTTAACCCCCTCGTTCAAACCACCGAGGGCCATTGATACATAGCCTTCTTTCGGCCTGTCTATATTAACCTTTTTGAGGTAGTTTATGGAATTCTGAGCTCCCAATAAATTCATCCATACCTGAGCCGCTACAACGTTCTGTGATTTTTGAATAGCTCTCCTGATAGTGAGAAGTCCCTCATATACACCCGTCTCAGCATTCTTAGGATACGGTGTATTAGGATGCTCTTTATCAAGATATACAGGTACGTCATCTATTACAGTAGCAGGTGTTATTATACCAAGGTCTATTGCAGGCCCGTAAACGGCTATAGGCTTGAAACTTGAACCCGGCTGTCTCTTCATATCCGTAGCCCTGTTTAGGGTGAAATTAGCTTTTTTCTCGCCATATGCACCGTACATACCACGGATTTGCCCTGTAGCAGGATCCATAATAAGCATTGCAGCCTGTGCCTGCATATCAGGATTGCTGATTTTTTCATTGGCAGTAAAGTTTTTAGGGTTTGTAAATTCCTCGTTCATTATTTTCTGAATGTTGCTGTCCTGAGTTGTGTAAATCTTCAAACCACCGTTATAGAGCTTTATAGTAGCGTTATTGCTGGATAAATTGTATTTCTTCATCAAGTCGTTTTTAACTTGGGTCAGTACATAGTCCTCAAAATAGCTCTGTATGTTATTATCCTTTTTGTCGCCTTCACTTGCGCCCTTATAGATTTTTAATGGCTCTGCAACTGCTTCGTCATGCTCATTCTGAGTAATATATTTTTGCCTCAGCATTTCATCAAGGATGATTTTCTGACGTTCCTTGTTCGCTGCCTTTGTTTTTTCACTTAATGTGGGATCATATGTTCCCGGAGATTTTGTAACACCTGCAATGCTGGCACATTCTGCAAGAGAAAGATCTTTTACATCCTTGTTGAAGAATTTCTTTGCGGCTGCCTGTACACCCCAGCAGCCTAGCCCGGTGTTTATTCTGTTCATATAATTGTCAAGAATCTGATCCTTGGACATCTTTTTTTCCAAATCCATTGCCTGCCAGGCTTCCTGGACTTTTCTTTTAACTGTAGAATCAGTGTTTCCGGTTATATTCTTTACCAGCTGCTGAGTAATGGTACTTCCGCCGTAGTCAGCATTACCGAACTTAACGATATAACTTAGTGCAGCACCTACAAAACGTTTTTTGTCAACACCATCATGACTTTTGAATCTGGAATCTTCTATTGCAATAAATGCATTTCTCATATTATCGGGTATTTCAGAATGTTCGGCAAGTATTCGGTTTTCCCCGCCTTTGACCTGTGCGATCTCCTTGCCATCCTTGTCATATATGAAAGTTACTTTCGTCATTTCAAGCTGATCTGGTGTAATCGGCGCTGCAGTCTTTATGTATCCGAGAACGGCCCCGCCTAATACACCACCAACAACACACCCTAAAGATATGAGGATAACAAACACTGTTTTTATAACTGCAAGGGTAAATTTAGAAGCTGGAGACGAAGGGGTCTTTTTCTTCTTCTTTTTTTGCTTATCCGTCCCTGATGCAGCCTTTTCATTAGCTTTCATAATATCCTCCTTAAATTAATACGTTTTGCTCACAATATTATATCATAAAACGATTTTTAGTACATATTATTTAAATGTTAAGAAAATGCCCAAAACAAAGGGACGAAACTATACTAATGGCTTGGCTTTCCCATGAATATAGACGTCCCCGGTTTAATAGAAATTTTCCTTTTATAAGGATATTGGTAAATTTTAAAGTAATAATAACAATATTTCCCGAATTAGTCTTGCAATGTTATTGAGTTGAGGGTTTGAATTCAACATATTTGACCGGATCTACTGCAGTATCGGCTATTCTTATTTCAAAATGCAGATGAGGCCCGGTACTTCTGCCTGTACTGCCTACCAGTGCTATTTTTTGGCCCTTTTTGACATTTTGACCTGCTTTGACAAGTAGTTTTGATGAGTGACCGTATATTGTTTTAAAACCGTTACCGTGGTCAATTATAACATGTTTCCCGTAGCCGCCGGAGAGACCGGAATACATTACCTTTCCTGAAGCTGCTGCCATTATCGGGTCACCTGTTTCCGCATCAATATCTACGCCCTTATGAATTGTTCTGATGTGTGTAATTGGATGGTTTCTTATCCCGAAAGGGGAGGTAATTTTGCCCTTTGCAGGAATAAAAGTAGGCAATGCATCAACAAATTCCTCCAGCTCATTGTTTGATTTTTCAAGTTCTAAGGTCAGGTCGTTATTGCTGTTAAAAGCAATATTAATATTTTTTACAAGGTTGTTGAGCTTTATTATATCTTCTATTGTGTGATTTGCACTTTTAACGGATGTACCTCTGCTGGATTTTTTTACATAGCTCCCTGATATTTTGGTATACGTTTTTGCAAATTCTTCAAGTCTTGTTTTAAAGTTAGTCTGGTCGGATTGGAGAATCCTTATCAATTCCATGTTCGCTTCTTGTACTTTATTTTGCTGTGACAGTGTTCTGGACATATTCCTGACTTGCTCACCCAAAACATTGTTGGATTTCTCCAAACGGGCGGATTTGGCATTCAGTAAGTAAATTACCGGCAATAAAATAAGTAGTATAATTACCAAACACCATGTAGGTTTAAAAAATTTTCTCATTTGAACCACCATTCTACAAATATATGTATTAGGATTATTTCCAAATTTGTTATGAAAATAACCTATCGGTACTACTTATATAGGGTGAAGATACGCTTTCCTATTATATTTATCTCTAAGTCAAGAAAAAAATGGCGAAAAAGGTAGTTCAATTAAAGGATTTTATTGCTAAAATGTAGAACTATTTTGTATTCGGCTATTTTGCATTGAAAAGTAGGAGGTTGTCATATATGAAAAATATTAAAAGTACAATTATCGGAGCATTTTGCATTGTTATTGCAATCTCGTTAATTTCATCTGCAATTTCTTTTTTCGGATATAGAAAAGTAATTAATTCTGTTAATAATATAGAAGTTAATAAGTTAAATCAGGATTCTGTACAGGAACTCAATAGGTTGTCTGCTCAAAGACATCAGGTTTTAACCGATATTGTAAATTCATTTAGTGAGGACAGTCAAGCTTTTGCAGACATAGGCAACAAGATGGATGCAGAGTTAAAGACTTTGAAGGGGGCTAAAATTAGCTCGGAAGACAAAAAGACTGTTGAGAAACTGGATAGTATTAACAAAGAATATGTAAGTTTATATAACGATAAAATTAGTCCTAATATCAAAGCTTTTGAAAACAAAGGTATTGATGCTTTCTTAAAGGGCGTTCAGGACAATTTTAATGAAATGCAAAACGTTGTAAATGAGCTCAAAAACACAACGGCAAAGCCTATTGAGGACAGGTCGGCAAGGCTTATGGAGGATATTACAGAGTTGAACAGAATAATTGGGCTGGTTGATTCGGATTCCAGCTATATTGACAATCAATTTACGGAGATAAAAAAGCTGTTGGCTGATATTCTGACTTATTTTAACACAGCAGGAAGTGATGTTCCAGCCCTTCAGGATAATGATTTTAATGCAAAAATAGAAGACTTTGAACAAAGAATTTCAGCGGCAGCCGCCGCCAGCCGGAATGTTCTGGACAATGCAAGGTCAACCCAAGGTTATGACAGGGTCTGGAATATGAAAAAAGTTGCGGGTGATTTGCGTATCTATAATGAGATTTCGGAAACAGCTGTATTAATAAACAGAAACAATGCAATTTTGTTGTATTCTGCATCGGGCGGTGGAAATTCATCCTCAGAGTTCAAAAAGAATAAAACGGATATTGAAATAAAATTGGCAGACCTTTTGAAAAAAGGACTTTCTTCAGAAAAAATTAATAGGCTTAATTCTTTGAATAATTCCATAGACGGTATTGCTCAAGAGATATTTAAAAGAGCTGCAATTCGTGACAATGGAGGTATCTCAGAGGGATATAAAAGGATGTCTGAACTCAATAAATCTTTTCTTGATAATTCAGATAAGCTCAGAGTTTCTTTTAACAACTATTTCTCTGATGATGTAAAGTCTTCTGAGAAAATCAAGCACGCTATATTCTGGATATTTATTGTTATTACGTTGTTTTCCATTATTATCGGTATGTTGATTGCATTGCTTTTATCCAACAGAATTGTTAAGCCTATTCATTATCTGTCAAATATCCTTTCAAAGGTTGAAAAGGGTGACTTGACAGTCAGGGCTGAAATTGCTGCTTCCAATGATATAGGCAAATTGGGTAAGCAAGTCAATAATGTGATTGACGGACAACAGAAAATGGTTGAACAGTTTAAGGATACAGGCAGTGAAATAAGCACTTTAAAGCAGAGAGTTAAGTCTCTTGTTGATCAAAACAGAACAACTATGGAAAAAATTTCTGCAACAAAGGCTGTTGACAGGGAAGGGTTTGTACTGGATACCGAAAGTATAATTTCCGGTGTAAAAACCGTAACCGAACAGACACAAAAGGCAGTAGGGGATAGTGTCAGGGCGGTGGAAACAGCCAAGTTGAAAGAAAAGACGGTTGAAGAGGCAGAAATATTTATAAGCTCTGTTAATGAAACTGTTCGGTCTATTGCAACATCCATTGGGAATCTTGAATCCTCATCAGGAAGAATTGGAGAGATTACCAATACCATTACTCAAATTGCTTCACAGACAAATCTGCTGGCGTTGAATGCTGCAATTGAAGCCAATAGGGCAGGAGAGCAGGGTAAGGGTTTTGCGGTTGTTGCTGATGAAATAAGGAAGCTTTCTAATCTAAGTAATAATTCAGCCTCTGAAATAAAGGAGCAGATCAAAGAAATACAGTCAAGTATTAACACTGCTGTTAACAAAATGAATTCAGGTTTGCTGGGAGTTGAAGATGGAGCAGCCAGAATAAATGAAGTCAAGAAAGGCATTGGAGAAATAATTCAATCTATAAGCAATGTTTCAGAAACCGTTAAGGCTTCTGCTGACAAAGCATATACTCATTATCAGACAGCCAGAGAGTTTGTTGACGCTGTGGACAAAATTGCATGTGGAGTTTCTGACAATTCTACGGAATATAAAGATTTTGATTCTATTATTCAGATACAAGCAAAAACTCTTAGTGATCTGGATGAAATCTCTATGCTGCTACAAGATGCATCTTCCGACCTTTTCAAGATTTCTGAAAGTGTTAAGGTATAGGAAATGTGTGGAAAATAAAGGTATAAATAGTATATAATATGGAATAATTTATATAACGGCATACTGATTCAATAATAATCTTATCTTTCCCTTGTGAGAGGGATTTTTTTTTATTAGGAGCGGCCTTTTATAAAAGCCGCTCCTAAACGTCAGTTTTGCAGGTATTCCTCTATGGTATTTACATACCACGTCCTGGAATAATTGCATCGACTACACCATATACCAGTGCAGCAATAACAGCAGCAAGGAGAGAGATATTATATCCCGGTACTATAAACTTGATAACATAGATGATAACGGCTGCAATTATGAAGCCGGAAATTCCACGTCCGAATGGCGTCGCATTTACACCTGTTATCTTGTTTACTGCCCAGTCCAGTACTGCCAGTACTACTGCTGCAAGCAATAATGAAAACCATGATGAAATCGAAAAACCTGGTGTTAAAAATGCTGTGATTGCCAGAATGACAGCTCCGATTACTACACGTAATATGAGATGTCCTAGGCCAAAACCTTGTCTGTTTTCTACTTTATCCATGGTATATTGTCCTTTCATGTTAAAAGATATTACTTGCTATAATAGTGTTACACGTTTATTCGGTACATATTCAGTAAAATAATGGTCATTAATTATTGCTGACTTTGACTGCTTTGTGATTGCTGTCCCTGTTGTTGCTGACCTTGTTGCTGTTGCTTTCCCATAGAACCCATACCTGAGATTATTTGAGGTATTTTGTCCATAAGTTGGCTTGTAGCTGTAGGGCCAACCTGAAGCATTGAAACGTTGTCCTTGTCTACGATTATCACTGCATCTGTACAAAGCTTTGCTCCAAGACCTAAAGCGCCTCCTGCCATGTTGTTGGCCATACCGGAGGTAGTGCCTCCTGCTTGTTCTTTTGTACTGGTGCCATGGTTTTTGCTAGCCGTATTACCTGTTCCATAGCCAAGAGTTACTGAGACTACAGGAATAAAGGTTTTATCCCCATGTGTAACCGGCTTTCCTATTAAACCTTCATTCTGAGTAAAGTCTTCAAGGTTTGAAAATAATGTGGTTACATTCTGATTCATGTTTGTATCCATTGTAATTCCCTCCTGTAAAGTCTTCGTATTTTTATTATTTTCATAATAGCCGGGCCCATGTATATTTTGGCAGAAGCATTTAAATATACGTAATCTTTATCTGCAAGAAAGTCCGGTTGGTTTTCAAAAGTACTTATATTGATTAATTGCGAAACCATGTTTACAGCTCCGCAAGTAATACCTGTATCAAAGGGATTACTAAAACCATAGTGTGTAGTGACCTGTATATCTTCAGGTTCTATAGCTCTCAAATAATCCATACTGTGGCCTTTACCCACTTTTTTCTTTAATGTCCTTTTTAATAAATGCTTTCCAAAAATATGAATATTTAAAATCGGCTTGCTATTTTCTAATGTAACCCGGGCCATTATGAACGGGTGAAGCCACAAAGCTGTTGCTTGTAATATTGAATTATCCGTATCCAATACGAAATCAGTCTTTAACGGTATAATAAACAGTAGTATAATTAAAATTGCCAATACTGCAATAATTGCTGAAACTATTAGAGAAACTATAATTAATACCAATTAAAATGACCTCCATATAAAGTTTGATTACAATTTTATAGATTTGCCTTGATAAAAAGTTTTATTCTATCAATATTTACATAAAAAAACTACAAAATGCTAAATATAAAGAAAAGCACTCCGTAGTTTTTACCTTTTGGAGGAATACTATGGATAATTTTATTAATGAAAAGCCGCTGCCGGACATCCTTGCACCGGGACTTAAAGTTGTTTTTATAGGTTATAATCCAGGCTTGCTTTCTGCTAGAAACAGGCACCATTATTCACATAAAAGCAACAGATTCTGGAGATTTTTGTTTGAATCAGGTCTTACACCTTCCAGATTCGAACCGGAGAATGACAGGAAAATACTTGAACTTGGATATGGCTCCACAAACATTGTTGACAGGCAGACTAAAGCTGCCAACGAAATTGGCACTGATGAAGTTGTTGAAGGTTCAGCAAACCTTTACAGGCTTTTGGATACTTTAAAACCTCGAATTGCCTGCTATGTGGGAATTGGAGTGTACCGTGCATATGCTTCAAGCATTTTGAAGGTACCTGCATCCGGAATTAATGTAAAGCCCGGCCTTCAATCCGCAAGTATACTGGAAGCTACCTTGGATTTTGTTTGCTACAGTACAAGCGGGCTGAATACAGTTCCTTTTGCCGAACAATGCAAGTGCTTTGCTGATTTGAAAAAACTTTTGGATTCTATTGGGTAACGGAGGAGATTTTATGAACGAAAATGAAATTGAACTTACCACGTATGACAGGCTTTTGAGAGCATGGGAAAATTCCATGGAGTTGGTAAGGGACTACGAAATGTACTCAAAAAGGATTGAAGATGAAAAGATTAAGCAGGTGTTCAAGGATTTTGCAGAAGACGAAGGAATGCATGCCAGTAAGCTTCGTAATATCCTGTTGGATTACAAAAGACAGTAATAACGAGTTTATTCCAAAATTATCTGAAACTTTGGCGTGGTTAATGGATACTAATATTTGCCATGCCAAAGATTTTGTTTTTTTGCAGGTTCTACCCATGTTTATCAATCCGGCCAAATATGGTATTATATTGGTTATAAATTAAGGAAACGGTGGTTGACCAATGAAACAGCCTTCTCAAAAGATATTATCACAGAATAAAACATATAAAATTGATATAACGGGTTTAACTCATGAAGGACAGGGTGTAGGTAAAATTGAGGGATTTGTAGTTTTTGTTGACGGGGTTCTTCCCGGAGAAAATGTTGACGTTAAAATAGTAAAACAGACCAAGAGCTATGCAGTGGGAAGGCTTGTTAAAATAAACAATTCTTCAGAGGACAGAGTAAAACCATTTTGTCCAGTCTATGACAAATGCGGAGGTTGTGCGGTTCAGCATATGTCTTATCAGGCACAGCTGGATTTTAAAAAGGATACTGTTCTGCAAAATATCAGAAGAATTGGCGGCCTTCAGGATGTTACAGTAAATAACACAATTGGAATGGAAAATCCATATAAGTACAGGAATAAGGTCCAATACCCGGTTGGTTCTAATAATGGTGAAATCAGAATCGGGTTCTATGAGACAAGGTCTCATAATATTATTGACGGCAATTTGTGTGATATCCAGCCTGATGAGAGTAATGAAATAAGGGATGTTGTAAGAAATTTTTGCAAGGATGCAGGTATAGCAATTTATGATGAGAAAACCGGCAAGGGACTACTTCGCCACGTAATGGTTAGAAAGGGCTTTAAAACCGGTGAAATTATGGTGGTGCTGGTCGTCAACGGTGATATACTGGTAAAATCGGATGAACTGGTTAAAAAGCTGCTTAAAGGATTTCCAGATATTAAGAGTATTATTTTAAATGTAAATACCAGAAATACCAATATTATTCTTGGGGATAAAAATATATGTATTTACGGGCAGAAGTACATAACTGACTTTATTGGAAGTTTCAGATTTGAGATTTCTCCTTTGTCTTTTTTTCAGGTGAATCCTATTCAGACGGAAGTTTTGTATGAAAAGGCTCTTGAATATGCAGGCCTTTCCGGGAATGAAACGGTTTTTGACCTTTACTGTGGTATAGGAACTATTTCGCTTTTCCTTTCTCAAAAGGCAAAGCGTGTTGTAGGGGTAGAGGTTGTTGCTGATGCTATTAGTGATGCTAAAAGAAATGCTGAAATCAATGATGTCTCTAATGTAGAATTCCTGGTGGGAGAGGCAGAGAAGGTTATACCTGAGCTGTATGCACAGGGAGTAAAAGCGGATGTGGTGGTTGTAGACCCACCAAGGAAAGGCTGTGACGAGGTGCTGCTTAATACTTTGGTGGAAATGCAGCCACAGCGAATTGTTTACGTAAGCTGTAATCCGTCCACGCTGGCAAGGGACCTTAAATACCTGACAGAACATGGGTTTGAAGTGAAGGAAGTGCAGCCGGTGGATATGTTTCCGTGGACGGGGCACGTTGAGACGGTCGTATTGATGTCAAGGGTTGAGAAATAAGAGTATAAAAGTGCTTGATATAAAGAGATTTCCGTGATTTTGAACCATATTCAAGCTGGGTTCAAGGTCACGGATTTTTTATTGTAAGAACATATCTAAAAACAAAAAAACACAAGGTTGTGTGGACATTATTACTTTTTGGCAACTGAGTTGACGAAATTACTGTCAAAAAGGTGGCGAGTGGATAGAATTACTGCAAAAATGGGGTTGAGTTGTCTGAAATGTTGAAATATATTTCAATATGATAAATCAGAAATCCTTTATTGAAGTTTAATGAGTTTTTATTGAAAAACTCACTCAGTAATTATAAACCAAATATGTTGACAAAATCATCTTATTTATGCCATAATATTAAATAGATTTGTTAATTTACAGAACGGAGGACGGTTATATGATAAAAAACAATATTGAAAAAGATATTAAAATAAAATGTGTTGAAGCTGATACAACACAAGCTGCTTTGGCTGAAAAAATAGGAAAAACCGTACAGTATGTAAATCGTATCGTAAAGAAAGATGATGGTGTTGTAAATAAAACTTTTATTCAAATGATGGAAGGATTAGGTTATGACATTAGACTTATCTACGAAAAAAGGGAGGAAAATGACAATGAATAAGCAGCAACTTGCAGCTACAATATGGGAATCCGCAAATCAAATGAGGTCAAAAATTGAGGCTAATGAATATAAGGATTTTATTCTTGGCTTTATATTTTATAAATTTTTATCAGAAAAAGAGGTTGCATTATTTAGAAAAGAAAATTTAACTGATGCTGATATTGAAAAAGTAAATGAAGAGGATGTTAAGTATGCAACTCATGTAAGAGAGAAGTTGGGGTATTTTATTGCATATGAAAATCTTTTTTCAACCTGGCTTAAAAAAGGTAATGATTTTGATATATCGAATGTAAGGGATGCATTATCTGCTTTTGATCGTAACATTGATGATGTATATAAAAAAGTGTTTGAGAAAATTTTCAACACATTGCAGACAGGTTTATCTAAGCTTGGAGAAACAGCTCAGGCACAAACAAAAGCTGTAAAAAGCCTTCTTAAACTGATAAAGAAAATTCCTATGGATGGAAAGCAAGATTATGATGTTCTGGGTTTTATTTACGAATATTTAATTAGTATGTTTGCTGCTAATGCAGGTAAAAAGGCAGGAGAATTCTATACTCCACATGAAGTTTCTGTTCTCATGTCAGAAATTATTGCGGAACATTTGAAAAATAGAAAGCAAATTAAGATATATGATCCTACATCTGGGTCGGGTTCGTTGTTAATCAATATTGGTGACTCTGTTGCAAAATTTATTGAAGGAGAAAACAAGATAGATTATTACGCACAGGAACTCAAAGAAAATACATATAACCTTACAAGAATGAACTTGGTTATGCGCGGCATCAGTCCTGCAAATATTAATGTAAGAAATGGCGATACATTAGAGGACGATTGGCCATTCTTTGAGGATACCGACAAGGATAAAACATACAAATTGATAAGAGTAGATGCCGTGGTTTCTAATCCACCTTACTCACAAAAATGGGATCCATCTGATAAAGAATTTGACCCAAGATATAAGAACTATGGTGTAGCACCAAAGAGCAAAGCAGATTATGCATTTTTATTGCATGATCTATATCACCTTGAAGATGATGGAATAATGACAATTGTTCTTCCGCATGGTGTGCTTTTTAGGGGTGGAGAAGAAGGTAAAATTAGAGAGAATCTCATAGAAAAGAATAACATAGATACCATTATCGGTTTACCATCAAATATTTTCTTTGGTACGAGTATTCCTACTATCGTCATGGTTCTTAAAAGAAATCGCCCTACTTCAGAAGTATTGATTATAGATGCATCAAAAGGGTTTGAGAAAGCCGGAAAGAATAACAAACTGAGAGCCTGCGACATTAAAAAAATTGCTGACACTATTAAGAGCAGAGAATCCATAGAAAAGTATTCTGCTCTTGTTACAAAGAAAACTATCAGAGAAAATGATTATAACCTTAATATTCCTCGCTATGTTAATTCTTTAGAACCTGCAGAAAGTTGGGATATTCATGCGACAATGTTTGGTGGAATTCCTGTAAAGGAAGTGGCACAATTACATGAGTATTGGAATGCTTTCCCCGGCCTTCAAGATGCTGTTTTTGAGAAGATTTCTACTGAATATTTGGCTGTAAAATGTGAGGATATTAAAGCTGCTATCGCCTCCCATGAATCATTGGAAAATTACAAGACTGTTTTTGCTAATGTATTTAGTGATTTTTATGAAAAACTAAAAAATGATTTGATTGAAGGAATTCTTGATGTATCTGCTGAGAATGAGAAAGAAAAGGTAAGCAAGGATATTTTCACAAGAATAGAAAATGTAAAACTTGCTGACAAGTATAAAGCATATCAGATACTTTCGGATAATTGGGATGTGATTTCTACAGATTTGGAAATGATTCAGTCAGAAGGCTTTGAGGTTATCAATCAAGTGGATCCCAACATGGTTATAAAAAAGAAAGAAGCCAACGATGACGAGGTTCCAGAGATACAAGATGGGTGGAAGGGTCATATACTACCCTTTGATTTAGTTCAGAGAGAGATTCTTACAGAAGACTTAGAAGAAATTCAGGCAATAGAGAAAAGATTAACTGAAATCACTTCTTTGTATGCTGAAATCATTGATTCACTTGACGCTGAAGAAAGAGAAAGCAGTGTGTTGAATGACACTAATGATGCTTTTGTAGCAAAAGAAGTTAAGAGTTTTGTTGCAGACGCTCTTAGCGATGTGGAAAATGATGAAATCAAAGCATTAAGAGAATATCTAAGGCTTTCAAAGAAAAAAGAAAAGATAGATTATATAAATAAATGTGATAAAGTTTCGTGGGATTTAATGGAGCAAGGTACTGATGGAACATATAAGAAAGTCTCTGTTACTAGTAGAATAAGCGAATTACAAAGAATGTATGAATTCCCGGAAGGTTCTTTTGAACAGAAAGTGATGACCGTATTATCTCTTATGGAAGAAGAAAGCCAGGCTAAAAAAGATCTAAAACAGAAATCAGAAGCACTCCATATTAAGACCAAAGAAACTATTGAAAATCTGGATGAGGACGAATCCTTGCGTTTATTGGAATTAAAATGGATAAAGCCATTAGTAGATTCTCTTTTCGATATTCCAGATGAAATCATTGGGGAACTGATTAACAAAGTAATTCATCTACACGATAAATATTGCACTACGTTTTCTGATATTGAAAATCAAATTGAAAACACAAGTAAACTATTATCAAGTATGATTGATGAACTTGTTGGTAGTGATTCTGACATCGAAGGATTAACAGAATTAAAGAAGATTTTGGGGGTACAGTGATGCATAAAAAAAGAAAAAGACCTGAAATCAGATTCGCTGGACATGAAACTGAGTGGATTGAGAAAAAGTTTGATGACACATTCGATATGCTTTCTAATAATACATTATCTAGAGATGCTTTAAACTATGATGGTGGTGTGGCAAAAAACGTTCATTACGGTGATGTATTAGTCAAGTTTGGAGAGTATCTTGATGTTAATCGTGAGCAGCTCCCTTATATCAATGATGCTACGGTTGCACAGAAGTTCTTTAAATCGTACTTGAAAGATGGAGATATTGTTATTGCAGATACTGCTGAAGACGAGTCGGTAGGAAAATGTACGGAAGTAGTTGGTGTTGGTGGTACTCCGATTATTTCAGGATTGCATACAATCCCTTGCCGCCCAAAACAAAAATATGCACCAAAGTATATGGGGTATTATTTGAATTCAAATGCTTATCACGATAGGTTATTACCTCTAATGCAGGGCGTTAAAGTTACCTCAATTTCAAAAACAGGAATAAAAGAGACCGATGTTATTCTTTCAGACGAATTTGAAGAGCAAGCAAAAATAGGAGAATTTTTATCCTCTTTAGATGATATGATAGCTTCAGAGGTGTCTAAGTATAAAAAGCTCATAATTGTAAAAATGTCCTTGATGGATAAAATGTTTCCCAAGAATGGTAGCAATGTGCCAGAGGTTAGGTTTAATGGATTTGCAAACCCTTGGAAACAATGTACGGTTGGAGAGATTCTTGTAGAGCGTAATGAACAATTACCAAAAAGCAATGAATACCCACTTATGGCTTTTGTAGCAAATGAAGGGGTTGCCCCGAAAGGTGATAGATACGATAGAAGTTTTCTTGTAAATGACAATGAAAATAAAGCGTACAAGAGAACAGAATTTGGAGATTTTATTTATAGTTCAAATAATCTCGAAACAGGATCTATTGGGCTTAACAAGTATGGAAAAGCCTCGCTTTCACCGGTTTATAGCATTTTTGAACCAACAGAAAACACAGATTCGGATTTCATCGGTAGAATGCTTATTAGAAAAGAATTTATAAATGAAATGGTTAAATGGAGACAAGGTGTTGTTTATGGTCAGTGGCGTATCCACGAATCAGATTTTCTAAAAATTAATGTCTTTGTTCCTAAGATAGAAGAGCAGAGAAAAATCGGAAATTTTCTTGATAGCTTAGATAACCTTATCACCTTTCATCAGTGCAGGCTTGAAAAATTAAGAAATATTAAATCTTCTTGTATGGATAAGATGTTTGTTTAGGAGGTGGGGAAATTGTATTTTGATAAAGAAACGGATTTTGAAGAGGCTGTCATAAAAGCCTTGATAGAATGTGGTTGGGAGTCAGAAGTAATTCGACATCCTTCAGAAAAAGATTTAATAAAGAACTGGGCTGATATTTTGTTTAACAACAACCGTCAAAGGGATCGTTTGAATGAATGCCCATTGACAGATGGAGAAATGCAGCAGATTATGGAGCAGGTTAAACTACTGCAATCTCCTATCAAATTAAACAGCTTTATAAACGGAAAAAGTGTATCTATTAAACGAGACAACCCAGATGATAAAGAGCATTTTGGTAAAGAGGTTAGCTTAAAAATATATGACCGGCAAGAAATAGCATATGGTGAAAGTCGATATCAAATAGTGCAGCAGCCTCATTTCCCTACCAAATCCCCGATTCTAAATAATAGGCGTGGAGATTTAATGCTTTTGATAAACGGTATGCCAGTTATTCATATTGAATTAAAGAAAAGTGGGATACCCGTTAGTGAAGCTTATAATCAGATTGAGAAATATTCTCATGAGGGTGTTTTTCGAGGCTTGTTTTCGTTAATACAGGTATTTGTTGCTATGCAACCAGAAGAAACCGTGTACTTTGCAAATCCGGGCGAAGGAATGAAGTTTAACAAGGTGTTTTATTTTCATTGGGCTAATTTTAATAATCAGCCTATCAATAAATGGGATGAAGTGGTTGCGAAATTACTAAACATTCCTATGGCTCATATGCTTATTGGTTTTTATACTATTGCAGATACTGACGAAGGCGTATTAAAAGTAATGAGAAGTTATCAGTATTACGCAGCAATTGGTATAGCTGATAAGGTGGCGAAAAAGAATTGGAAGGATAACAACCAATTAGGCGGTCATGTGTGGCATACGACTGGCTCAGGAAAAACAATGACTAGTTTTAAATCTGCACAGTTAATTGCAAGTTCACACGATGCAGATAAGGTCATATTTTTGGTAGATAGAAAGGAATTAGGTATACAATCATTAAAGGAATATAGGTCCTTTGCAAATGAAAGCGAAGCGGTGCAAGCTACAGAAAATACCGATATCCTTATTTCAAAGCTTAAGAGTGATGATTTGGATAATACTCTAATAGTAACTTCCATTCAAAAACTAAGTAACATCTCTGAAGATGCTCAGGGATTAAATGAAGCTGATTTGAAAATAATCAAAACAAAGCGAATTGCAATTATTATAGACGAATGTCATCGTTCCACTTTTGGCGAAATGTTAACTACTATTAAAAATACATTTAAACATTCAATAATTTTTGGATTTACAGGTACACCTATACAGGATGTAAATATAAAGAAGGATAGTACAACTCCGACAATATTTGGTGATGAAATACATCGTTATACATTAGCAGATGGCATTAGAGATAAGAATGTTTTAGGTTTTGATCCATACATGGTAAAAATCTTTGATGACTCAGATTTGAGACAAGCTGTTGCTCTTCATAAGGCTAAGGCAGCTACAGTGGAAGAAGTAATGGGTGACCCTCAAAAAGAAAAGATGTTCTACAAGTACATGGATTCATCACAAGTCAAAATGTATGGAGAACAAGTTGATGGAAAATGGGTTGCAGGGATTGAAGATTTCATACCAAATGAGCAATATCAAACTGCTGAATACAGGAATGGCGTAATATCAGATATTAAGAAAAAATGGACTATTTATAGCCGAGGCAGAAAGTTCCATGCGATTTTTGCCACAAGCAGTATTCCAGAGGCTGTTGCGTATTATCGATTAATGAAAGCAGAAATGCCTAATTTATCTATTGCGGCCATGTTTGATCCAAGCATTGATAATGAAGGTGGTGGCTCTTTAGAAAAAGAGGACGGGATTGTAGAAATGCTTGAAGACTACAACAATAGGTTTTCACAGACTTTTACTATCCCGTCATATGATAAATTCAGAAAAGATGTTAGCTTAAGATTGGCTCACAAAAAGCCTTATGAACGTATTACGCAGGACGAACAAATTGATATTCTTATTGTTGTGAATCAGATGCTTACGGGATTCGATTCTAAATGGGTTAACACCTTATATTTAGATAAGGTAATGGAATACGAAAATCTTATTCAGGCATTTTCAAGAACCAATCGATTATTTAATATTGCAGAAAAGCCTTTTGGCATTATCAAGTATTACAGACGCCCTAATACTATGGAGAAAAATATAGAGGCAGCAGTAAAAGCATATTCAGGAGACATCCCAACAGGTCTATTTGTAGATAAATTGCCAAACAACCTGAGACAGATGAATTCTTTATTTGATGAAATAGAGGCTTTATTTAAAAACGCAGGGATTATCGATTTTGAAAGACTACCAGATGAATCCTCTGTAAAAGCTAAATTTGCAAAACAATTTAAACAGTTTTCTACACATTTAGAGGCAGCAACAATACAAGGCTTTACTTGGAGTCAAAATACATATACGGATGAAAACGGTTCAAGCATTGTAATGCATTTAGATGAAATGACATACCTCATTCTTCTTGCTAGATATAAAGAACTAGCTAAAGGTGGAGGAGGTGGACGTGGTGGAGATGTTCCATACGAAATTGACACACATATTACGGAATACGATACTGAAAAGATTGATGCAGACTATATGAACTCTCGATTTGAAAAATTCATGAAGTTGATACAAAGTGAATATGATGCGGAATCTTTGGAGAAGACACTAAAAGAACTGCATAAGTCATTCTCTATGCTATCTCAAGAAGAACAAAAGTATGCCAACATTTTCATTCACGATATTCAAGCAGGAAATATTCACATCAGTCCGGGTAAATCGTTTAGAGATTACATCTCTGAAATGATGAAAAATGCGGAAGATCTTAGAATTAAGCATGTTATTAAAAGACTTGGTTGCAATGAAAGACTCCTTCGTGAATTGCTAGAAAGAAAAGTAACAAAAGAAACAATAGAGGCTCATGGTAAATTTGAAGAATTAAAGGCTACTGTAGATAGCCAAAAAGCAAGGTCATTCTTTATTATTGTAGAACAAAATAACTATCAAGAATCCAGGCTTGTAATGTATATTGAACGATATTTGAGACATTTTCTTTTGAGTGGTGGTGAAGATCCTTATGCTTATCTTTATCCTAATGTTGAACATAACGAAGTTATAAGAGAAAAAAATGAAAGCGAATATTGTGCTAGTGTTGGGGTTGTTTTAACAGAAGAAAAAATGAAAGGAAAATCTAAGGTATCTTCTGTAAAAAGTGCAACATTGAATAATTGGTATTCGGAGAGTAAGGCATTAGCTTGTATGATAGAAACTGACTGTTTCGCTTATGTAGAAAACAAGCTGTGTATCTACGATAACAAATATATTCAGTGTGACGATAACGGAAGAATGCGCCTTACAAATTATGCAAAAGCACATGAGGAAGAATGTTTCCTTCAATTTGTAATTGACCATGAAACTGGAGAATTACATTATGTAACATTACCTGCAGCTATGGCAAGTAAATCTTTCAATTATTATGATGAAATAAGTGAAGAACTACTCACCAAATATGGACTTGTAAACGAAATATCACATGAAATGTTGATAGCTATAAATGGACTTGACTTTGGCGATGCATTAACAAAGCTGATGAGCAAAAATGTTTGCAACTATTCAGTTAGGTTGCTGAGGGATACTACAGGCTTAGATAATAGAACTATTAGTAATATGAAAAGAGGAACAAACCTTACTAAGCTTAATGTTATTTCAACTTGTTTAGGTATACATATTCCGTTCCGCGTTAGTGATAAGATGTTACAACTTGCTGAGTTATCTTTGAACTTCGACGTACCTGGAAAAAAAGGTGAGGAAAATAGCATATATGATGCTCTTCTACATTTGAAATGGGCAACTGATTATGATGATGTCTATGAAGAATTGAAGGAACAACGCTATGATTACTTGATTCACCAACCCCCAGTTAAAAATTAGATATATTGAAAAACAGATCAGACTTTAGAGAAGTCTGGTCTTTTTTTTTGCTCAAAAATATTTTTGTTGAACTTTATTCAACGGATATTAACGGTATAATGGGCAATTTTCAAGTAATTTAAAATTTTATACGGATAAAAGCAGCAAATAACGCTTTTTGCTGTTGAAGTTTATTCAACGGGCAAAAAAAGTAAAAGTATTATCATTACCATAACAGGAGGACAAACCTCCTGAAATAAAATCTCAATGTCCGAGATGCGCATTAGGACGGCGGGATGCATAAAGAGTTCAGAACACAGTGATAAAGACTGTGTTTGGAATGAAGATGCACCCACCGTGATTTCGTGCGCCCATTTTTAGGACAAGCGGAGTCTGTGGCCATCTTCACCACAGGCTCTTTTTGTATTCCGCCGCCCAATGCCGGGACGGAAAGGAATACTTAATGAAGATTCGAATTTTGTATGAAGAAAACATCAAAAACGGCCACAAGTTCTACACCACAATTGATATTCCGGATGATGATTACAGCATCATGCTGGATATCGACTATGAGCAGCGTCTTGCAGAAGCAAAGCCAGAAAAGAAGGCTGAAGTAAAGCGTTGTGAGACTGTACAGGAAATGTTCGACCTTATGAACAGTAAGGAATATAACAACTGGCGCAGATTTCATAGGCATCTCGGTAAACCAAATACCCCATATCGCAAAGATGATGAAGCTGAGGATGAAACGGATGTAATGGATACTATTGCAGATGATTCACAGGAGGTTGAGCGTAATCTCCATTACGAACACGAGGCTGTTTGCCAATTGGTACATAAGGCTCTCGGTAAAAAGCAAGATTGGATAGATATGTTTATTGCAGTACGGATCGATGGCATGCCAATCCGTGATTATGCCCGCTCTATCGGCGCTGATGAAAACAATATCAGCCAAAAGCTAAAACGTGCAGAGAAAAAAATTAAAGAGTTTTTAGAAAACCATCAGATTTGACCTTTTCTCAAGGCTACCAGTTAGGAGGTCAAGATCTCCAAAAAATTATGAGGAGGTAATTCTGATGAGAGAATTAATACCTAAAGACAAATATGGTGTATTTGCCGACACCAAGGATACGGCAAGAGTAGATAGCTTGTTTGTTGCTGAGTTCTTTGAGAAGGAGCATAAGAATGTGCTGCGTGACATTGCAAAAATCACTGACCCTAATTCTGGTTTAAGTAAAGAATTTGCTCAGCTCAATTTTGAGCCGACCTCATACACGGATGGTTGGAACAGAAAGCAAAAGGCTTATGCCATGACCCGTGATGGTTTCACTATGTTAGTCATGGGATATACGGGACAAAAAGCAATGAAGTTTAAAGAGTTATACATTAAACGCTTTAATGAAATGGAGCAGTTTATTAAGACGCTTGTTTCAGCCCGTAAAGAGTTCCCTTTGCTGACAGACAACATTAAGCTACTTCACGAAAATCCCAAGCCATATCACTTCAGTAATGAATGCGACATGATTAACCGCATTGTTACCGGGATGTCTGCAAAGCAATTTAGAATAGCCAACGGTATCGAAAAGGGTAAAAGCATCCGTCCCTACCTATCCGATGAGCAGATTACGATGCTTGAAACTTTGCAGAAAGTGGATGTGGGTTTGTTAGTAGCTGTTCCGGACTATCAGCAGCGTAAGCGTCATTTGGAATGGTACAAGTTGAAGATGGAAGAAAACGCAAATTAAGGAGGGTAATTATTATGTTTTATGTGAAAGAAAAATTGAACGATACCATGGAGGTATCCATTGAAATAACAGATGAGAATGTATTTTGTCATTGCCCTATGTGTGGCACTGAGGTGTCAGTAGACATTGCAGAAATTTTAAGTGACGGAGAGAGCGATCTATTTGGCACGGCAGTATTTTGTGATGAATGTGGCAAGAAGGTTAGAGCTGGAGGTAGACGTTATGAGCATAAATAAATTCAATTCAGAAGGATATCATGATCCGACTCCCCATGAAGCACTTACCAATGTAACCCGTGAGGAAAAGGCAGCAGTAAAAGCTGCCTTCAAGCCTCTTGTCTATATCTGCTCTCCCTTTAGCGGAGATATTGAAAACAATAATAAGCGGACACGGGAGTTCTGCCGTTTCGCATTAGAAAAAGGAAATATCCCTCTCGCTCCCCATCTTATGTTTCCTCAGTTTATGGATGACAGCAATGAGAAAGAGCGTGACCTCGCTATTTTCATGGACATTATCTTAATGGGAAAATGCCAAGAGGTCTGGGTTTTAGGTGATGTTATTTCAAGGGGTATGAGTATTGAAATTGAAAAAGCAAAGAAACGCAGACAGCCGGTTAGGTATTTCAATAAAGATTTTGAGGAGGTAGATGCTCTATGAGTGAAATAAAAGCAATACAGACCAAATATAAAGGTTACCTCTTCCGTTCAAGACTTGAGGCTCGCTGGGCGGTATTCTTCGATTGCTGTGGTGTTGAATATGAGTATGAACCCGAAGGCTATGACCTAGGAAACGGTTTGATGTATCTTCCGGATTTTCTTCTTCATGGTGTAGATGGTAGAGATGGCGGTGACCTTTATGTTGAGGTTAAGGGTCAGATGACCGAGGACGATGCGAAGAAGATTAACCGTTTCTACGAGTTAGGGAAAGAAGATCCTGATGCTTACGGAAAGTCCAAGACCGCAATCCTTGTGGTTGGCAATATTCCAAGTGGTGGGGATATTGACGATATCCTTTGGTGCATTGAAGGTGAAGCTTATGCAAACAACGGAGATTGGCCTAATAGCTACAATTTTGAGACCATTGACGGTGACCACTTTGCTGCATATCCGGGAATCAACAAGAACGGTAAGTTCGAACTCTTTGGTGATGATTCTAACTACCTCTGCGATATGGATGATGCGGCAACAGAGAAAGCTTACCGTATTGCCAGGCAGGCAAGGTTTGAGCATGGGGAAAGACCTCATTTGAAAGGAGGGTTCTAAATGCGAGAATTAGCGATTGCCTATGGGAACAATCGGCAGGCAAAGAAATGGGTCAATAAGACCACCTCTTTTGATGAGTTGAAAGAAAGGTTGAAAGTTACTATCCGAACAACGGAATCTGCCGAAGAATATGCCAAGTTCAGCAAGGCACAAAAGGATAATGCGAAAGACCATGGAGGTTTCGTTGCAGGTGCGTTAAAAGGCGGTCGTAGAAAAATTGACACTGTGGAGCTACGTTCTATGGTTGCCCTGGATGGAGATAGGATAGATAAAACTTTTCTTGAAAACTATGAAACCAGCACACCTTATACCTCTGTTCTTTATACAACACATAGCAGTACTGATGAAAACCCAAGAGTCCGTCTTATCTTTCCTCTTACAAGGGATGTGACTCCGGAAGAGTTTGTAGCGGTTTCAAGATACTTGGCACAGATGCTCGGCATTGATTATTTCGATGAATGTTCCTATCAGCCGAATCAGCTGATGTACTGGCCGTCCACTCCGTCAAACGGGAGTTTTGTATATAAGGAAGTAGATAAGAATTGGCTCAACCCGGATGAAATATTAAATGCTCACCCTGAATGGACAGATCCTACGAGGCTGCCGACTTCATCCAGGGAGAGCAAGGCAAATACAGTAGCAAATCAGAAGGTGCAAGACCCTCTTGAGAAGGACGGCATTGTCGGACTTTTTAACAGGGTTTATTTCCCTATATCAAAAGCAATCGAAGCGTTTCTGTCTGATGTATATGAGCCGACAGAAAACGAGAATAGGTATCACCTTATCGAATCAAGCAGTATTGCAGGTGTTGAAATTAAAGAAGATGGCAAATTCGTATACAGCCATCATGCCAAGGACTCGGCATACCTTAAACTCTGCAATGCGTTTGACATCGTGCGTATCCATAAGTTCGGTGACGATGATGATAAGAAGTCCTTTAGGGATATGTGTGAGTTTGCCATGCAGGTTGATAAAGTAAAAGTCCTTGCTGCAAACGAGCGACTTGCGTTAGCTGAGGTGGATTTTTCTGCAGACGGTGATGACTGGAAAACTAGGCTTAAATATCAACCCAAGACAAGCTTACTTGAAAACAGCGTGTACAACTTAAACCTTATCCTAAATAATGATTCGGATTTTGCGAATTTTGCATATAACGAACTGGCAAACCGTATTCAGGTCACAGGTCCACTTCCCTGGGAAAGACCGGAGGGCAACAAGTTCTGGCGAGATGCTGATACAGCACAGATTAAGTCCATTATTGATATACGCTACCTTCCTTTTTCAAGCCGTAACCATGATGTGGCATTTACCAAAATTGCTGATGATAGACGTTTCCATCCTATACGGGATTACCTTGATTCCCTTCCTGCATGGGATGGAACAAAACGTGTAGAGGATGTTTTTATCAAATATCTAAAGGCTGATGATACCGAGTATATACGCACAGTCACCAGAAAGACATTTGCAGCGGCTGTTGCACGCATCTATGTTCCCGGTATTAAGTTTGACTGTGTTCCCGTACTTGATGGTGATCAAGGCATAGGAAAAAGTACTATAGTTAAAGATCTTGTAACCGCAGATTACTATTCTGAAACCCTATCCCTTACCGATATGGATGACAAGTCTGGGGCTGAAAAATTACAAGGGTTCTGGGTGGTTGAAATCGGAGAACTTGCCGGAATGAGAAAAGCGGATATAGAAAAGGTTAAAGCATTCCTCTCAACCTCAGATGATAAATACCGACCATCCTATGGCAAAGTTGTGGAAAGCCATCCAAGACAGTGCATCGTCATTGCAACGGTTAACGGTGAGCGTGGATATCTGCGCGACATCACAGGTAACCGCCGTTTTTGGATTATTAAGGTGCATCAGAAAAAACAGAAAAAGACTTGGAGTTTTACAGAGGAATATAGACAGCAGTTTTGGGCTGAAGCAAAAGAAATATGGAAGTGCGGCGAAAAGTTGTATCTCGAAGGTGACATTTTAGAAGAAGCTGAAAAGGCGCAAAAGGGTGCGATGGAAACTGATGAGCGTGTCGGCATGGTGGAAGAGTACCTTAATACGCCTTTACCTGCGGACTGGGATGATATGGATTTGTTTGCCCGCCGTAACTACTTGAACGGCAGTGAGTTTGGAGGTACCCAGCATATAGGAACTATTGCACGTACGTCAGTAAGCAATGCAGAGATATGGTGTGAATGCCTAAATCATAGTCTCCCTGACTTAAAAACTACGGATAGCTATCAGATTGCAGCACTCATGGCTCAGATTAGCGGATGGGAGCGAACCACTAATATCAAGCGTTTGCCGATTTACGGCAGGCAGCGTTTGTACCAGAAAACTACTTAAGCGTGACACACACAACACAACTTTTTCCCTTATATTCAAAATGGTTTTTTATAAATAAGGGAGTTAAATCCTGTGAGCGCACACCCGCGTAAGTATATATAGGGAAAGGTTGTGTACTTTGTGTCCTTGTGTCAGATGGGAGGTTAAAAGTGAGTGAAAAATATATAGAGCAAAAACTGGTAGCAGCAGTTAAAAACATGGGAGGCATTGCTCCGAAGTTTGTAAGTCCAGGATTTAATGGTATGCCGGACCGCCTTGTACTACTTCCTATGGGTAGAATCGCATTTGTTGAATTAAAAGCACCGGGCAAAATGATGCGTCCCCTACAAGTAAGGCGAAAAAGACAACTGGAAGAGTTAGGGTTTTCGGTTTACTGCATTGATGACGTAGAACAGATTGACGAAGTGTTACGAACGATGGGAGGTGATGCCGAATGAAGTTCATACCACATGATTATCAGCAGTATGCGATTGATTTTATCAAGAGCAAGCCAATATCTGCAATATTCCTTGATATGGGCTTAGGTTAGGAAAAACGGTTATCACTCTTACTTCATTGTTTGACTTATGTCTTGATAAATTTGAAATAAGAAAGGTTCTTGTGATTGCGCCATTAAGAGTTGCATCTCAAACATGGCCTGCAGAAATAAAAAAGTGGGATCACCTCAAAGACTTATCCTACTCTGTGGCTGTAGGAACGGAGAAAGATAGAATCAATGCCCTTATGAAAAGAGCCACCATTTATATTATTAACCGTGAAAATGTAGACTGGCTTGTAAACAAGAGCGGCATCCCCTTTGACTTCGATATGGTTGTCATCGATGAATTATCTTCTTTTAAGTCCTATGGTGCAAAGCGATTCAAAAGCCTTCTGAAAGTAAGACCATCTGTAAGAAGGATTGTAGGTTTGACGGGAACACCTTCAAGTAACGGACTTATGGATTTATGGGCAGAGTTTCGTGTCCTTGATTTAGGTCAGAGGCTTGGAAGGTACATAACCCACTATCGTAGCGCCTACTTTGTACCAGATAAGCGAAATGCTGAGATTATCTTTTCATATAAGCCGTTGCCAGGTGCTGAAGAAAAGATATACAACCAAATATCTGATATTACGATTTCTATGAAGTCTGCAGATTATCTCAAAATGCCTAAATGCATCACAAATGAAGTACCTGTGTATCTGAGTGAAAAGGAATGGATCATTTATTCAGATTTTCGAGATGAGATGGTAGCAAATTTAGGTGATGAGGAAATTGATGCAGTAAATGCGGCAGTTCTTTCCGGCAAACTCCTGCAGATGGCCAATGGTGCTGTTTATGATGATAAAAATAAAGCTCATCTTATTCATGACAGAAAACTTGATGCACTGGAGGACCTAATTGAAGGAGCAAACGGAAAACCGGTGCTTGTTGCCTACTGGTATAAGCATGACCTGGAGCGTATCCAGAAGAGGTTTCCCGTTAGGCAGATAAAGTCATCGAAAGATATAGAAGATTGGAATGAGGGCAGTATTCCAATCGCCGCTATTCATCCAGCAAGTGCAGGGCACGGCCTTAATCTTCAAAGTGGTGGTTCAACACTAATATGGTTTGGGCTTACCTGGTCTTTGGAGTTGTATCAGCAAACCAATGCCCGCCTTTACAGGCAAGGTCAAAATGAAACGGTTGTGATACACCACATTATTGCTAAAGATACCATAGATGATGATGTGATGACTGCACTTACAAGAAAAGAAAAAACACAAACCTCTTTAATTGATGCTGTAAAAGCAAAATTGGAGGTGGTGCGATGACCGACCCTTATGAGCAACTTGCAAATGCCATTATCCTGCAAGCTGTCAAGGATTATAGGGATGCACTAAAGAAACTGAAAAAACGTCCCCGCTATGATCCTGCGAAGGACATGATATCCGAGGTGGAGAGGTTCTTCCATTCTGATTGGTATAGAGAACTTACCTCTGTTGATGGGAATTTCCTAATCAAAAATTTAAGATTGGAGGTAAGAGAAAAATGAAAGTAAAGGAATACTTACACCAAGCGTATCGGCTTGATAAAAGAATACAATCTGACATCGAGGAAATGGAGTGCCTCAGAGAAATGGCGGCGAGTGTATCATCGCCAAGCTGGGATGAGAAGGTGCAAACATCACGAAGTACTGATGCCAAGTTTGTAAGGTGTTTAGAGCGAATTATGGATTTGGAAAGAAAGATAAATGCCGAAGTCGATAATCTTGTAGCACTCAAAGAACAGATAAGGTGTGTCATAAACGAGGTTGAAGACACGGACGAACGCATGGTCTTACGCTATCGGTACGTTCATAACTTCACTTGGGAACAAATCGGTGATGAACTTAATGCCGACAGGACAACAGTTTATAGGTGGCATAATGCAGCACTTAATCATGTGACTCTTCCCGAAAATCCTATTAAAATATAGTTTGCACATTCTGCAACACTTTGCAACAAGATACCACTATCGCAGTTATGTTATTATATAATCAGCAAAATAGATTCCAAGCCTTGTGGGTTCGCCCTGCAGGGCTTTTTCTATGCCCAAAAGCGAGGTGAAACGATGCCTTACAAACCAAAGCGTCCCTGTGCTTATCCCGGCTGCGGTCGGCTTGCTGAACGTGAGCAATACTGTGCTGAGCATCAAAAGGCAATGGACAAACATTACAACCAGTATGAACGTGACCCTTTCTCCAACAAACGATACGGCCGTGCTTGGAAACGCATTCGTGACCGCTACATCAAGTCGCATCCTCTTTGTGAGGAGTGCGAGAAACAAGGCAGTCTCACTCCAGCTGAAGAGGTACACCACATCCTCCCGCTCTCCAAAGGCGGAGGCAACGAGAAGAGCAATCTCATGGCTCTTTGTAAATCCTGTCACTCCAGAATCACTGCCGAGAGCGGTGACCGGTGGGGGCGGTAAAATCTCTAAAACTTTTTAAAGTGGACAGCGGCGTGGGGCTTCGTGTGAAAAAATGCGGTTTCAAACGAGGGAATAGCCTGGGCATGCAAAGTGAGGTGATTATATGGCAAAAGACGGTACAAATCGAGGTGGCGCTCGTGTTGGTGCAGGTGCAAAAAAGAAACCACTGGCTGACAAAATCGCCGAAGGCAATCCGGGAGGCAGGAAACTGACCGTGATGGAATTTAATGATACTGCAGACCTTAAAGGCCTTGAGATGCCCGAACCAAATAAAATGCTCGAGGCTATACAAAAAGACGGCAAAGCACTGGTTGCAGGGGAAATCTACAGAAACACATGGCAGTGGCTGAATGAACGCGGGTGTGCCGTTCTCGTATCACCACAGCTATTGGAGCGATATGCCATGAGCGTGGCTCGTTGGATTCAATGTGAGGAAGCGGTAACTGAATATGGCTTTTTAGCAAAACACCCAACTACGGGTAATGCCATTCAAAGTCCATATGTGGCAATGGGTCAGAATTACATGAATCAAACCAACCGGTTGTGGATGGAGATATTCCAGATCGTCAAAGAAAACTGCACTGGCGAGTACAGTGGTGCTAACCCGCAGGACGATGCAATGGAACGTCTGCTCACAGCAAGGCGGGGAAAATAAATAAGATAGGAGAAAAATATGATTACTTATAAAACAGCAGAAAGTGTTTGTGCTGGGCATCCGGATAAGCTTTGTGATCTCATTGCTGATAATATTCTGGATGCTTGCATGCGTAAGGATAAAGCTTCTCGTGTGGCCTGTGAGGTTATGGCTACTAAAGGAAAAATTATCGTGGCGGGCGAAATCACCTGCAGCGGTAAAGTGGATATCCGTTTCATCGTAAAAAATGTACTTCGAGAGGTCGGATATAATCCCTGGAAGTTCGTAGTATTTGTATTCGTACATCAGCAAAGTGCGGACATTGCGGCAGGTGTAGATACCGCACTTGAAGTGCGAAATGGTATTACTGACCCATATGCTTCAATAGGAGCAGGTGATCAAGGTACGGTTTACGGTTATGCAACAAACGAAACCAGTAAGAACCTTCCCCTCCCACTTGTGCTTTCTCATCGTATTGTAAAGCGTATTGATGATTGCCGTAAAGGAAAACTTATCAAAGGAATTTTACCAGATGGTAAAGCACAGGTAACAGTGGAATATGAGGACGGTAAACCAAGACGTGTAAAAACGATTGTAGTTTCAGTCCAGCATGATAAAGACAAAACCCAGGAAGAACTGAGTTCGGATATTCGAAATAATGTACTTTGGCAGTGCTTTGAGGATTTTCCATTTGATGATGGTACCGAAATTCTTATTAACCCCTCTGGAAGATTTGTCGAGGGTGGTCCTGCTGCCGACACAGGATTGACTGGCAGAAAAATCATGGTCGATACCTATGGTGGCCTTGCATCCCACGGCGGAGGTGCCCTTTGTGGCAAGGACCCGACTAAGGTTGATCGAAGTGGTGCCTACATGGCACGGTATATTGCGAAGAATATTGTTTGGAGCGGTCTTGCAGAAAAATGTGAGGTCGCTCTTTCTTATGCCATAGGAAAGGCAAATCCTGTGGCTGTTGATGTGACCTCCTTTGGTACAGGTAAGATCACCGACGATCAGCTTTCCAATATTGTGCAGGAAGTGTTTAACCTCAGACCTGCCGCAATCATTGAAAAACTACACTTAAGAAATGCCATCTATTCCGATACGGCAGTTTACGGGCATTTTAATTCAAGTTTGTTTCCATGGGAGAATGTCAATATGTACACAAATTTGAGAAAGGCGGCTGAATTATATGCAGATAGAAAAATTGAAAACTGAGTTATTGATTCCAGCCGACTATAATCCTCGTAAAGACTTGAAACCAGGTGACCCGGAATACGAAAAGCTAAAACGCTCCATCGAGCAGTTCGGTTATGTTGAACCCGTTATATGGAATAAAACCACAGCTCATGTTGTTGGTGGACATCAGCGTTTGAAGGTGCTACTTGATATGGGTATCACGGAAGTTGAGTGTGTGGTTATTGAAATGAACGAGGAAAAAGAAAAGGCACTCAATATCGCCCTTAATAAAATAAGCGGTGACTGGGATAAAGACAAATTGATGCTTTTAATTGCTGATCTGCAAGGAGCTGACTTTGACGTATCCCTCACCGGATTTGAGCCTGCTGAACTGGATGCATTGTTTAAGGATTCACTTAAGGATGGTATTCATGAAGATGACTTCGATGTAGATGCAGAACTGCAAAAGCCTGCACTCACCAAGCAAGGAGATGTATGGAAGCTTGGACAGCACAGGCTTGTCTGCGGTGATTCCACCAAGGCTGACACTTTCACACTACTGATGGACGGGAAACTCGCAAACCTTGTGGTAACCGACCCTCCGTACAACGTCAACTATGAAGGATCAGCGGGCAAAATCAAAAACGATAACATGGACAATGAAGCGTTTTATACATTCTTGCTCTCGGCTTTTCAAAACACTGAAGTAGCAATGGCGAAGGATGCTTCTATTTATGTGTTCCATGCAGATACTGAAGGTTTGAATTTCAGAAAGGCATTTTCAGATGCCGGCTTCTATCTCTCAGGCACTTGCATTTGGAAAAAGCAGTCCCTTGTTCTCGGTCGCTCCCCTTATCAATGGCAGCATGAGCCTGTTCTTTTTGGTTGGAAGAAGTCCGGCAAGCACAACTGGTATGCCGATAGAAAACAAACTACTATATGGGAATTTGAAAAGCCAAAGAAAAATGCTGACCATCCGACAATGAAACCGGTAGCATTGGTAGCCTATCCAATTTTAAATAGCAGTTTGTCAAATTGTATTGTACTCGATCCCTTTGGCGGAAGTGGTTCTACCCTTATCGCCTGTGAGCAAACGGACAGGATATGCTATACCATCGAACTGGATGAAAAATACTGTGATGTCATTGTAAAGAGATATATTGAGCAAGTCGGAAGCGCAGATGGTGTATTTCTTTTGAGAGAAGGCTCTGAAATCCGATATAGTGATCTGCTGGAGGTGAGTGCCGATGATGCATAAACTTACCCTCGGCTCACTGTTTGACGGCAGCGGTGGTTTTCCTTTGGGTGGTCTGCTCTGTGGTATCAAGCCGTTATGGGCATCCGAAATTGAGCCGTTTCCTTTACGGGTTACAACAAAAAGGCTGCCTTTTATGAAACACTACGGTGATGTCTCTTGCTTGGATGGTGGCAAGATTGAACCGGTTGATATAATTACATTTGGCTCACCTTGTCAGGATATGTCAGTGGCGGGTAAGCGTGATGGCTTGGACGGAGAACGTTCAAGTCTTTTTTATGATGCCATTCGAATTGTAAAAGAAATGAGGTGTGCTACAGATGGCAAATATCCAAGATACATCGTCTGGGAAAACGTGCCGGGTGCTTTCTCCTCAAACAAAGGAGAGGACTTCAGATGTGTCCTTGAAAGCATCTGTCACATCAAAGATGAAACCTTATCAGTTCCTAAAGCTGATAAATGGAGGCAAGCAGGAACTGTCATGGGAGATAATTTCTCCATTGCCTGGCGAGTGCTTGACGCTCAATACTGGGGAGTACCCCAACGAAGAAAACGCATCTTCCTTGTCGCAGATTTTGCAGGTGGGAGTGCCGGAGAAGTACTATTTAAGTCAGAAGGCTTGTCTGGGTATTCTAAGGAGAGCTTCCGCGCGTGGCAAGGAACTGCCGATTGTTTTGAAAACGGCATTAGAGAAACAGGCACAAGCAGTTTGATTCTAAATGACCAGGGTGGCAATCGGATGGATATCACAGAAGATGTCACCTGTACACTTCGAGCTGAGGCACATCATCCACCTTGTGTTATGGATGCAGCCGTTTTTGATAATCACGGGAGAGATACTCGCTTTACGGGGCCGATTGATGTTGCACCAACAATATCAGCCACTTATGGAACAGGCGGTAATAATCAGCCTTTTGTAGTCGGTGATACACCGAAAACTCTCAAAATCCGATCTGGCTGTGAAGGCGGTGGCAAAGGTGCTCTTATCCAGAATAATAAATCAGCAACGCTATCTTGCAATAATGACCAGACGCTATTTGTCCCGAAGGCCTATGGTATTTGTTCTAAAGAAAGCAATGCTATGAAATCATCCAATCCTCATAGCGGTGTATACGAGGCAGATACTTCACGAACCATTGATGGAAATGGAGGAAACCCTACCTGCAATCAAGGTGGTATTGCTATTGTAGAAAGTTATGCTCTGCAAGGCTCCATGATTGGAAGAAAGGATAAGAACGGGCCACAGGGTGACGGGGTTAATGAAAATATAAGTTTTACATTAAATACTGTAGATAAGCACGCTGTTGTTTTCGCTATTGATAGAGAATCTTTCAACTGCGGTCAAAATTATGCCAGAAATCTTGGAATTACAGATGATGGAATATCATCGACACTAAATGCACAGGGGCCAAGTGCTGTGGCAACTCCTACCTACTCTTCAAGTAAGGCATCCTTTTTCACTGCCGCTGAAGAAGAACTTGCCAATACACTGGTTGCTACTGACTACAAAGACCCTCCGCTTATAAATGATACAGACGGCACCCTATACACGGTCAGAAGATTAACTCCGACCGAATGTGCAAGGCTTCAAGGTTTCCCGGACTGGTGGTGCAGTGATCTTGCAACAGGAAATCCAACCATGGATGACTTACGCACATGGTATGAAATATTCGAAACGCATCGCAAGGTTACGGGAAGGTCAACTAAGTCTAAAACTTTAAAACAGATATCCAAGTGGCTTAAAAATCCACATTCCGATTCTGCGGAATATAAGATGTGGGGCAACGGAGTGGCACTTCCATGTGTATATTTTGTTTTATCGGGCATTGTGTTTTCCATACAAGATACCGCCGAATAAAGAACATTATTTTTTCTACATAAACGCTCGAAATGACTTGCTATTTACAGCGTTCAGAGTGATATATGTAGTACCGAAAAATGAAAGGCGGTATAAAAGATGAAGATAAATTACAATGTTACCGGTCCAAAACGAAAAGCACTGGTCGGAGCAATCAGCCTGGAACTAAATGCTCCGACAGTATACCTCGGTGCGCCTACCTTTGCATATGAGGTAGGTGGCTACCACATCGACAAGAATGGAATGCTCGAGGGTGAGGACAATCACGGTTTGGTTGCTGACCTTCAGGGATTACATGATTTCAAAGCAATTACAGAAGAATATGACACCCCAATCCCCGGAGTCGAGCCTATCCCAGAGGATGCTCAAATTCCTTATGAGGCGGCTCTTGGGGGTGAGGTCAGCCCTTACTGCGATTATGAGGAGCCACCAGCATATGCAGAATCTGAGCAAAGTGACGAGGTTGAAACTAACCGATTGACCATCGAACTGCCAAAGACAGATTTTAACGATGTGGCTCTCGAAAACCTCAAGCGGTTGGTAGAAAGCAAAGCGTCTTTAATAAAAAAGGCTATAGGAACTGATTGCATCCCTATAATGACAACCGAAGAAACTATCAGTTTCCCTTGGTTTCAAGGAGAGCTTACTTCGGATGAGGTCAAAGCCTACACTCATTTTGTAACAGCATTATGTGAGGCTGCAAAAACTCAGCAGAGAGTCAATGCTACCGAAAAACAAGTAGAAAATGAAAAGTACGCTTTTCGCTGTTTCCTAATCCGTCTCGGTTTCGTTGGTTCAGAATACAAAGCAGACCGCAAAATCCTACTGAAAAACTTATCCGGCAACAGTGCCTTTAAAAATGGTGCTCCGACTAAAGCTGAGGAGGTAATGGCTGATGAATAACTTTCCTTCAAGAGAAACTGTGGAACGTATCCGCAAGCAATATCCGGTGGGATGCCGGGTAGAACTTGTTCGCATGGACGATATCCAAGCACCTCCCATGGGAACAAAAGGCATCGTCATCGGAGTAGATGACACAGGCAGTATCATGGTTCGCTGGGAGGTTCCTCTTTAAATGTGGTTTATGGAGAGGATTTGTGCAGGAGAATCGAAGAGTAATATGCACACACATTCTAAGCCATTAATGGGAGAAAATTTGTGTGTTTATATTGAATAATTGTCTTGATATATAAGCCTTTTTGAGTGATATATGTATATGCCGAAAGGACAAATACACTTTAAAAGGAGCAAGAAACAATGCTAAACAAGAATTTTGGAATTGAAATTGAGTTCACAGGAATAACAAGAAACGAAGCTGCCAAGGTTGCAGCCGAATATCTAAATGGAACGGTTGTGAGTACAGGCGACTATTACGATACCAAGAAGATTATAACCGCTGACGGACGGGTTTGGAAGATTATGAGCGACGGTAGCATCTCCTGCCAGAAAAAGCAAGGACGGCAGAAGGTTGCAGCAACCAAAGAATACAGCGTAGAACTGGTAAGTCCTATCTTAACCTACGAAGGAGATATTGAAACATTGCAGGAACTGGTACGCAATTTACGCAAGGCAGGAGCTTTCACCAACAACTCCTGCGGAATACACATCCACTTGGACGGTGCAGACCACACAGCAAGGAGTATACGAAACTTTGTAAACATCATTGCAAGCAAGAACGACCTTTTCTACAAGGCATTGCAAATAGAACCTACACGAATGGGTTACTGCAAAAAGATGGATGAGATTCTTGTTGAAAAAATCAACCGCAAGAAACCAAAAACGCTGGCACAGATAGAGAGTCTTTGGTATGAGGGTTACAGTGAAAGCACAACCAGGCATTACCATTCAAGCCGATACCATTTTCTTAACCTGCATAGCTTTTTCAACGGAAACCATACGGTTGAACTCAGAGGATTTAACAGCGAACTTCACGCAGGTAAGATAAGAAGCTATATTGTTCTCTCCCTCGCATTAAACCGCCAAGCACTGACACAGAAATGTGCTTCGGCAAAGAAACCGCAGGTCGAGAATGAAAAGTTCGCAATGCGGACCTACCTCAACCGCATCGGTTTTATCGGCGAGGAATTCGCAAACTGCCGTGAACACTTGACTACCCACTTGGAAGGCTCGGCAGCGTGGCGATTTCGGGCAGCCTGAACGGTTGTCTTGCAAAAATAAGGAGGGCAAAGACTATGAATAAAACATTTTATCTCGCCTATGGCTCGAACCTTAACCTTGAGCAAATGGCGCACCGTTGCCCCACAGCAAAGCCGATTGGGCCGGTTGTTTTAAAGGACTACCAGTTATTGTTTCGAGGCGGACACGGCGGCTCTGTGGCAACGGTGGAGCCTTTTAAGGGCAAGACGGTACCATGCCTTTTGTGGGAGATTACCCCGGCAGACGAAGTGGCACTTGACCGCTACGAGGGTTTCCCATTCCTTTACCGAAAGGAAACAGTCAAAGTGAGACTTGGGAAAAAGAACGTGGAAACAATGGTGTACATCATGAACGATGGCAGACCACTTGGCACTCCCAGTTGCTATTATTACAGCGTCATCTTAGAGGGTTACAAGAGTGCGGATTTCGATATCGGCATTCTAAAGCAAGCTGTAGAGGATTCAAAGGAGGTCGAAAATGGATAAGAGGATAAAGGAACAGATACTTGCCATACGTGATACAGGTGAAACGAATATGTTTGATGTACGGAAAGTGCAGGAAATTGCTCTGCGAGAAGGGTATGACGAGTTGCTTGCTTACCTTTCGGATAACACCGGTGCCTATGCCCGTTTCATTCTGACCGGAAAAGAAGAATAAATAACTAAATACCAACCAGAGAACAGTGCTCAAAATGGCTCTGTTTCTCGTACAGAAAGATTTGAAGGCTTGCATGATGAAGGTCTATTTTTATGTGCAAAGGAGGCGGCGGATATACGAAAACTTAAGAAATACACACCAACAATATTTAAAGCGGCTGATTCTGTCTATGATAAGTCCACCGCTGATTATGCAGTAGCCTTTATAGAGGCTCTCTCCCATACCAAAGGCACATGGGCAGGTAAGCCATTTGAACTTATCGACTGGCAAGAGCGGATTATACGTGATGTGTTTGGAATTTTAAAGCCGAACGGCTATCGGCAGTTCAATACTGCCTATGTGGAAATACCCAAAAAGATGGGAAAAAGTGAGCTTGCGGCGGCTGTTGCCCTGTTGCTCACTTGCGGAGATAACGAGGAACGTGCGGAGGTTTATGGCTGTGCTGCCGACCGAAACCAGGCATCTATCGTTTTTAATGTTGCGGCAGATATGGTGCGGATGTGTCCTGCTTTAGCAAAACGAGTGAAAATCCTTGACTCAACAAAGCGACTCATCTATCAGCCGACGGGCAGTATTTATCAAGTGCTGTCAGCCGATGTCAGCAACAAGCATGGTTTCAATACACACGGTGTGGTGTTTGACGAACTTCACACCCAACCGAATAGAAAGCTCTTCGATGTTATGACTAAAGGTAGCGGTGATGCCAGAATGCAGCCGCTGTATTTTCTTATAACCACTGCTGGGGACAATCAGAATAGTATCTGCTGGGAAGTACATCAGAAGGCTTTGGATATCATAGATGGAAGAAAAAACGACCCGACCTTCTACCCTGTCATATATGGTGCTGCATTAGAAGATGATTGGACTGATCCAAAGGTGTGGAAGAAGGCGAATCCCTCACTGGGAATCACGGTCAGCATGGATAAAGTTAAAGCGGCCTTTGAATCAGCAAGACAGAATCCTGCTGAAGAGAATAGTTTTAGACAACTTAGGCTCAATCAATGGGTTAAACAGGCAGTGCGGTGGATGCCTATGGAAAAATGGGATGCCTGTGCATTTGCTGTTAACCCGGAATCACTGCATGGGCGAGTCTGCTATGGAGGTCTTGACCTATCGAGCAGTACGGATATCACGGCTTTCGTGCTGGTCTTTCCCCCATTGGATGAGGATGATAAATACTCTGTTATGCCGTTTTTTTGGATACCGGAGGACAACATAGATTTGCGTGTACGGCGTGACCATGTAAATTATGATGTATGGGAAAAGCAAGAGTTTCTTAAAACCACGGAAGGCAATGTGGTGCATTACGGCTTCATTGAAGCTTTTATTGAGGAGCTGGGAACAAAATATAACATTAGAGAAATAGCATTCGACCGATGGGGTGCTGTGCAAATGACGCAGAACCTTGAAAACCTTGGATTTACGGTTGTTCCGTTCGGTCAAGGCTTTAAAGATATGTCTCCACCGACCAAAGAACTGATGAAACTGACCTTGGAACAAAAGATTGCCCATGGTGGCCATCCAATTCTTCGTTGGATGATGGATAACATCTATATACGGACTGATCCTGCTGGAAATATCAAGGCAGACAAGGAAAAGTCAACTGAGAAAATTGACGGTGCCGTAGCAACTATTATGGCACTCGACCGTGCAATTCGTTGTGGCGGAGGTACGAGTTCTTCTGTTTATGATGAAAGGGGTTTATTAATATTTTGATTTGCAGCCATCCTTTGATTCTTTAAAATCATACGCCGGCTGCACTTTTCCATGCTATAATTAAGGAAAGGTGGAGGTGTAAAAGATGGAAAAAGAACATAGGAGCATTGAAAAAATTAATGATGATATAAAATCTGCGGGTCAGTCCTTTTTAGGATTAAACATGGCTGATTTGTTAGCAAGGATTAAAGAACTTGATGATAAGATACTAAAAAGCAAGTTAATAGATGAATACCATTCAAACCAACACGGGTATTACGATAAAGACACAGGTGGCACAAGAACAAGGGTGAATTCAGCTATCCGAATTATAAAATCAGAAAAAGTATTATACGCTTTGGAGCAAATAGACGGGTCGGACCCAAGAGTTCTACCGGAAGCAGTTGCTAAAGCAAAAGAAACAGTAGCAAAAATTAAGACGGGAGAACTAAAGCTGCCTAATCTTAATTAATAAGACACATAAGAGCATCTATTGCTGAATAGGTGCTTTTTTCATGCCCATTTTTAAGGAGAGTGATGTCAATGGGAATATTACAAGGAATATTTAAGGCTCGTGATAAGCCTAAGGATAGTCTGAGCGGTAGTCGGTACAGTTTCTTTTTCGGAGGAACTACTGCTGGAAAACCTGTCAATGAAAATACGGCAATGCAGATGACGGCGGTCTACTCATGCGTGAGAATACTGGCTGAAACATTAGCCGGACTACCGCTTCATGTTTATAAATACAACGATAGTGGTGGCAAAGAGAAACATTTACAACATCCGTTATATAGATTGCTCCACGATGAGCCAAATCCAGAGATGACTTCCTTCACGTTCCGAGAAACGCTGATGAGTCATCTTTTATTATGGGGCAATGCTTACGCACAGATTATAAGAAATGCACGTGGTGAGGTTATTGCTCTTTATCCGCTCATGCCAAATAAAATGACAGTCGACCGTGACAAAAGCGGACGGCTTTTTTATTTATATCAGCGAAGTGTAGAGGACGCACCCACCCTTGGCAAAGACAGCCTGGTCTATCTCGATCCATCTGATGTGCTCCATATCCCCGGCTTGGGTTTTGATGGATTGGTGGGATATTCACCGATTGCAATGGCCAAAAATGCTATTGGACTTGCGATGGCTACTGAAGAATACGGTGCTAAGTTCTTCGCTAATGGTGCGGCACCCGGTGGTGTGTTGGAACATCCTGGTACAATCAAGGACCCACAAAAGGTAAAAGACAGCTGGAATGCTGCCTATCAAGGTTCAACAAACTCCCATAGGGTGGCAGTGCTGGAAGAGGGCATGAAATATCAGCAAATAGGTATACCTCCCGAGCAAGCGCAGTTTCTTGAAACACGGAAATTTCAAATTAATGAAATTGCCCGTATTTTTAGAGTGCCACCACATATGTTGGCTGACCTTGAGAAAAGTAGCTTTTCAAATATTGAGCAGCAGTCTTTAGAGTTTGTGAAATATACACTTGACCCATGGGTAGTTCGTTGGGAACAAAATATGTACCGCTCTCTTCTCATGGCAAGTGAAAAACCTACGGTCTTCATCAAATTTAATGTGGACGGTCTGCTTCGAGGAGATTATGTAAGCCGTATGAGTGGCTACGCAACAGCTAGACAAAATGGCTGGATGAGTGCGAATGACATCAGAGAGCTTGAGAACCTTGACCGTATACCAGTGGAACTTGGAGGTGATCTTTACCTCATTAATGGAGCTATGACCAAATTACAGGACGCTGGTGCGTTCGCAAATACAAGAAGATTGGAGGAAACCCAATGAAGAAATTTTGGAACTGGGTCAAGGATGAAAAATCCGACACTCGAACGCTCTACCTCGACGGCGTGATTGCCGAGGAATCATGGTTTGATGATGATGTCACCCCTAAGGCTTTCAAAGCAGATTTGTTTGCCGGTGAGGGTGACATTGTTATTTGGCTGAATTCACCGGGCGGTGATTGCATCGCAGCCAGCCAGATTTACACCATGCTCATGGACTATAAAGGAAAAGTGACCATCAAAATTGACGGCATCGCAGCATCTGCCGCCTCTGTAATCGCTATGGCAGGAACAACTGTTTTTATGGCACCTACTGCACTGATGATGGTGCATAACCCCTTGACCGTAGCAATCGGTGACAGCGAAGAAATGCAAAAAGCCATAGCCATGCTTTCAGAGGTAAAGGAAAGTATCATCAATGCTTATGAAATTAAGACCGGCTTATCAAGAACCAAGCTTTCTCATCTCATGGATGCGGAAACCTGGCTAAACGCTAATAAGGCAATTGAACTCGGCTTTGCAGATGAAATTTTGGAGGATGAGAAAAAGCACATTCAACAAGATGACTTCACCTATGCGTTTAGCCGAAGAGCAGTCACAAATTCGTTACTTGATAAAGTATGCCCCAAGAAAACACCTGCCCCAAAAGGTACACCCGCTGATTCACTGGAAAAGCGGCTCAACAACATCATTCATTAATAGGAGGAAAAGATTATGAACAAGATTTTAGAACTGCGCGAGAAACGCGCCAAAGCATGGGACGCTACCAAAGCGTTCTTGGATACCAAGCGTGGCACAGATGGTTTAATTTCTGCTGAGGATGAGGCAACTTACAACAAAATGGAAGCCGATGTCATTGCCCTTGGTAAGGAAATTGACCGTTTGGAAAAACAGGCCATATTGGACGCGGAACTTAACGCTCCTATGGCTAACCCTTTGACAGGAAAGCCTGCCACTTCAAAACTGGAAGGCAAGACTGGAAGAGCAACTGACGAATATAGAAAAGCATTTTGGAATGCTATGCGTACACGTGCTGGTGAAGGCCTCGATCCTATAATAAAGAATGCTCTTCAGGTCGGAACTGATTCAGAAGGTGGATACTTAGTCCCAGATGAGTTTGAGAGAACCCTCGTAGAGGCTTTGGAGGAAGAGAACATCTTCCGTAGATTGGCTAATGTTATTACTACCGCTTCCGGCGATAGAAAAATTCCGGTGGTTGCATCTAAGGGCACAGCCTCATGGATTGATGAAGAAGGTGTAATCCCAGAAAGTGATGACAGTTTTGGTCAAGTATCTATTGGAGCCTATAAGCTGGGTACGATGATTAAGGTTTCTGAGGAACTTCTAAACGATAGTGTATTTCAGCTTGAACCTTATATTTCAAGGGAATTTGCAAGACGTATCGGTAACAAGGAAGAGGAAGCTTTCTTCATTGGCGATGGCTCTGGTAAACCGACCGGTATCCTGGCAGCCACAGGAGGTGCACAACTCGGTGTAACTACTGCGGGTGCAACAGCTATCACTCTCGATGAAGTGCTTGACCTTTTCTATTCACTAAAAGCACCTTATCGTAATAAGTCTGTATTTATCATGAACGATTCTACAGTAAAGGCAATTCGTAAGCTAAAAGACGGTCAAGGTCAGTACCTATGGCAGCCATCTATCCAGGCTGGAACTCCGGATACTATTCTTAACCGTCCGCTTTTTACATCTTCCTATGTGCCTGCTATTGCAGCTGGAGCGAAGACAATAGCATTCGGTGATTTCAGTTATTACTGGGTAGCCGACCGTCAAGGTAGAGTATTTAAAAGACTAAATGAACTCTTTGCTGTTACTGGCCAGGTAGGCTTTGTTGCTACTCAGCGTGTAGACGGAAAACTGATTCTGCCTGAAGCCATTAAGGTACTTCAGCAGAAAGCATAACGGAGGTGCATTATGAGCTATAACACAAAGAATTACACCGAACAGGGCGGCGATAAAACCGTCATCGGCGGTATTTTAGAAATTAAACAGGAGGCCTCGGTAACGGGGCTTCCTATTGCAGAGAATCAAGCAGATAGCACTGCTACAGATGTAGCAGGTCTTGTCACAGATTTCAATGATCTGCTTACCAAGCTAAAAGCGGCTGGTTTGATGGCGGCCGACGAATAATCATCGGAAGGAGGCAGTCAGTATGACAACGGATAATCTTCTGCCTAAAGTAAAAGCAAACTTAATTATGTCGCATGATGCAGATGACGGCCTTCTGTTACATTACATCAAAGCGGCTGTCTCCTATGCGGAGAGTTACCAACACGTCACTGAGGGATATTATACTGAAAACACTATGCCACCCACCACGGAACAGGCAGTAATCATGCTGTCGAGTCATTTCTTTGAGTCTAGAGATGGCTCGACGGCTGGTTTCTTTGCTGATAGTGTTCAGGCTGGTCAGCAGGTATGGAACACGGTGAACCTACTTCTACGGCTTGACCGGGATTGGAAGGTGTGACATGAGTTTTGGAAAAATGAATACTTTCATCGATATCATCAGCACAGTACCTGTCAAGGATGCGGAAGGGTTTGCTAAAAAAGGTGATAACATACTCGCAAGCTTAAGAGCCTACAAGGAAGATAGACACGGCAGTGAACGATGGACGAATATGGCCTCATTTTCCACTGCAACATCACTGTTTCGGTTTAGGAAAATCTCCGGACTTAAGGTTACAACCGAAATGGTCATAGTATGCGAAGATGGAAGATACCAGATTTTAAGTGTTGAAGATGTAAGAGGCCGTGGAATGTATATTGAGGTTTTGGCAGAAAAACTGGAATCATCAACTGTGAGGTGATGGATGTGGCAAAAGTTAATATAAAGATGCCAGAGGAATTTCTTTTAAAGGTATCCCGATTAGCTGACCAGACGGATGTAATTCTTCCTAAGGTATTGGAAGCCGGTGGTGAGGTTGTGTTGGATAAAGTCAAAGGAAACCTGAACGATGTGGTCGGTAAGGATACGAAATACCCATCCAGAAGTACTGGTGAGCTTATATCTTCATTAGGACTCTCAGACGCAAAGCAGGATAGAGACGGTAACTTCAATGTGAAAGTCGGCTTTGCGGAGCCACGGTCTGATGGAGAGAGCAATGCTAAAATTGCCGGCATCATTGAATATGGAAAGCATGGCCAGCCTGCAAAACCTTTCTTGAAACCGGCGAGAACTGCATCTAGGAAATCTTGTACCAATGCAATGATAGCCAAGCTGGAGGAGGAGATCAGTAAGATATGAATATTTTAGAAGAACTGAATACCCTCATAACCGCTATATCGCTCCCCGTGGAAACCGGAGTTTTTTCCGATTTGGCACCGGATGAGTATGCCGTGATAATCCCACTTTCAGATATCTTTGAAGTCCATGCAGATAATCGCCCTGGGTTTGAAGTACAAGAGGCACGGATATCGCTGTTTTCAAAGAATAATTACTTGGAGCGGAAAAGGCAGCTCACACAGACTTTATTGAATGCAGATTTTACAGTGACTGAGCGTAGGTATATCGGTCACGAGGACGATACCGGATATCATCATTACGCCATTGATGTGGCGAAAAACTATAGATTGGAGGAATAACACATGGCAACTATTGGTCTAGATAGACTGTACTACTCAAAAATAACTGAAGATGTTAACGGTGAAGAAACATACGCCGTGCCTTCGGTGCTCGCAAAAGCCATCACCGCCGAGCTCTCAGTAGAGCTGGTGGAAGCAATTCTGTACGCGGATGACGGTGCTGCAGAAGTTGTGAAGGATTTTAACAGCGGCACACTAACCCTCGGTGTGGATGACATTGGCCCAACAGTCGCTGCAGATTTAACAGGTGCATCAACCGATGACAACGGTGTGCTGATCTCTGCAAGCGAGAATGTGGGTACACCTGTAGCGGTAGGCTTTCGTGCGCAGAAGGCAAACGGGACATACCGATATTTTTGGCTGTACCGCGTAAAATTCGGACTACCCGCAACGAACCTACAGACAAAAGCTGATTCTATTACCTTTTCAACACCTACTATTGAAGGAACCGTTATGCGCAGAAATAAGCTGGATGGCATGGGTAAACACCCTTGGAAAGCAGAGGTCACAGAAGGCGATCCCGGTGTTTCATCGACCACCATCACCGGTTGGTTTACTGAAGTTTACGAACCGGTTTACACACCGGAACCATAGGAGGAATAAAGATGGATAATGAGAGAAGCTCCGCTATCAACATTGGCGGCAAAGAGTATGAACTTGTTCTAACCACACGTGCGACAAAAGCGATTGCCGGTCGATATGGTGGTCTTGAAAACCTTGGAGAAAAACTGATGAAGTCAGAGAACTTCGAGATGGCACTGGACGAGATTGTTTGGCTAATCACGCTACTTGCAAATCAATCCATTTTGATTCGCAACCTTAAGAATAAGAACGCACCTGAGGAATTGCTTACCGAGGAAGAGGTAGAACTTCTCACTTCACCTCTTGACTTGGCTGCATATAAAAATGCAATTACCGAAGCAATGTTTAAAGGTACAAAGCGCGACGTTGAAAGTGAGGAAGAAACTCCAAAAAACGTGGAAGTCGGGTAACGGACTCAGAAGTCTTTACCCGGCTTTTTTACTATGGAACAGTTCAGATGGGCATGGATGCAGAGGATTTCTGGCTTATGCCTATCGGACTGTTTTTTGATTTATGGGCCTGCCATAAACAATGGCATGGAATTGAAAAGCCGAAGAAAACCCGGACTATTGACGATATTATCCCGCCAGGTATTTAGGAGGAGGTGAAGGCATGGCAGACAATTTTGGTTTAAAAATAGGTGTTGAGGGCGAGCGTGAATTTAAGAAAGCTCTTTCCGAAATCAATCAGTCCTTTAAGGTACTGGGCAGTGAAATGACCCTTGTAACCAGTCAGTTTGATAAAAACGATAAATCCATACAATCAGTTACCGCTCGAAATGCAGTTCTGAATAAAGAAATCGACGCACAGAAAGAGAAGATTTCCACACTCAAGGCTGCTCTTGACAATGCCTCCTCCTCTTTTGGTGAAAATGACCGCCGCACTCAAAACTGGCAGATTCAGCTGAACAAGGCACAAGCGGAACTTAATGGCATGGAACGTGAACTTGAGCAGTCAGCAGTGGAGGCAGATAATCTCGGCGATGAATTGGATGATTCCGGTAAAAGTGCCGAAGATGCTGGTGGCAGGTTTGAAAAACTCGGAGGTGTACTCAAGGGCATTGGTGTGGCGATGGGTGCTGTTGCCGTTGCTGCTGGAGCCGCTGCTATAAAGTTAGGCAAAGAGGTTGTTCAACAGTTCGGAGAGTTGGAACAGAACCTTGGTGGCTCAGAGGCGGTTTTCGGTGCATACGCTGCATCGATTCAGAAAACCGGTGAAGAGGCCTATAAAAACCTCGGTGTCTCCCAAAGCGAGTATCTCGCTACTGCCAACAAAATGGGTGCGTTGTTCCAAGGTTCAGGTATACAACAACAGAAAAGCCTTGAGCTAACCGAAAAAGCCATGCAACGTGCAGCAGACATGGCATCTGTTATGGGTATCGATATGTCCTCTGCCATGGAGGCTGTCACAGGTGCTGCAAAGGGCAACTTCACCATGATGGATAACCTCGGTGTTGCTATGAACGCTACCAACATCCAAGCTTACGCTCTCGCAAAGGGTCTGGACTTTACTTGGAATACCGCCACACAAGCGGAAAAAGCCGAGATCGCAATGCAGATGTTTTTCGAGAACACCGAGCAGTATGCAGGGAACTTTGCACGTGAATCCACGCAAACAATCACAGGTTCAATTGGTCTGCTTCAAGCTGCGCTTGGCTCGTTTACAGCAGGACTGGGCAATGCCAATGCTGACATGACAAATTTGACAGAGAATCTTGTTGATGCTTTCAAGGCAGTGGTGGAAAACATTGTACCGGTTTTAGAGAATATAGTAGCAGCTTTACCAACAGCAACTGGTGCAATTTTAGCCGCAGTGGCTGACCTGCTTCCCATGTTACTTGAGTTAGTCACAAGCATCTTCACGCAAGTATTAGAAACGATTTTGAATCTCTTACCCGAACTTATTCCGGCGGCGGTTAGTGCTTTAATGACAATTGTCGGTGCTTTGATTGATAATCTTCCTTTACTCATAAATGCGGCAATAGAACTGGTCACCGCTCTTGTGGAGGGTATTGGCATCGCTTTACCGCAACTCATCCCGGCAGCGGTTTCGGCGGTTACGAAGATTGTCCAGGGTTTAATTGAGAACCTGCCAATGCTACTGGATGCAGCTTTGCAGTTGATTATAGGGTTAGCACAGGGATTGGTAGATGCAATACCTCAGCTTGTTTCTGCCTTACCTGCTATTATTGAAGCCGTTGTGGATTTTTTGATTGAATCCATCCCGGAGATTATCGATGCAGGTATTCAGTTGCTGACCTCACTTGTGACAGCATTGCCTACCATCATTACGGCAGTTGTGGAAGCAATTCCGCAAGTAATTGACAGTATAATAAGTGCAGTCATTGGATCGATTCCTTTGATTATTGATGCGGGTATCCGGCTTTTGATATCGCTGATTCAGGCACTTCCTCAGATTATTACTACTGTAGTAGGTGCTATTCCGAAGATTGTTTCTTCACTGGTCAATGCCATCATTGGAAACATAGATAAGATTATTCTGGCCGGTGTTCAGTTGTTTGTTGCCTTGATTGCAAACCTGCCAAGGATAATCGTAGAGGTTGTTAAGGCAGTTCCGCAGATCATCTCTGGTTTGGTTAAAGCCTTCACTGGTTATATCGGTCAAATGGCTCAAGTGGGCGGTAATTTGATTAAAGGTTTGTGGAATGGTATTTCAGACGCAGGTGCATGGCTATGGAATAAGATATCTGGATTCTTTGGAAATGTAGTATCAAAGATTAAGAACTTCTTTGGTATCAACTCCCCCTCAACTCTATTTGCCGGAATTGGCCACGACATGGGTGAAGGTATCGGTGTAGGTTTTGAGGATGCAATGGATGCAGTTTCAAGAGATATGCAAAATGCGATACCTACAAACTTTGATTTGAATTACAGAGGTTTGTCAGGGCAAGGCAGTGCTACAGGCACAAGCATTACACAAAATCTATCAGTGGTAACACCAAAGGCTCTATCTGAAAAAGAACTAGCACGGGAGTTTAAGAATCTGTCCCGTAAATTGGCTCTTGAATTGTAAAGGAGGTACGGATAATGGAATTAAACTATATAAACGAAGATGGCGAGAGTATTACGCTTAAACAAAGCCGACCGTACTTTCTTTCTAAAGTAGACGGAACTGGCAACATTCGTCAAACTGTCAATACATTTAAGGCACCAGACCAGGATGGTGCTTTTTATATTTCATCAACTTTAGATATGCGAAATATTACAATTGAAGGCACGGTTATTGCTGATAACCCTAATGATGCTTATATGCTTAGACAGCGTTTCCTTAAAATATTCAGTCCAAAGCTACTAGGGACGCTCCAGTATCGTGGACGACAGATTTCCTGTGTAATTGAAGACGCGGGGTTTAGTGTTTCTACAAGGCAGCGTATACCAAATTTCTTTGTAAGTCTACTGTGTCCCTCTCCTTTTTTTGAGACACTCGATGAGATAAGAGAGGAACTGGCATCATGGATACCTTTGTTTGAATTTGAACTGGAAATACCTATGAGTGGAATGGAATTTGGAATGCGACAACCTAGTCAAATCATCACGGTGGAAAATATCGGTGATGTGTCCTGTGGATGTGAAATTGTATTTAGGGCTCTGGGAACTGTTACGAACCCAGAACTCTTAAAGATAGACACTGGTGAATACATTCGGCTTCTTACAACAATGGATGCAGGAGATGAACTTCGAGTTTATACCCATTTCGCCGGAAAGCGTGTAGTAAGAGTGGATGGTTCCTTAATTACAAATGCTTTTTCATTATTGGATACTAGCTCGGTGTTCTTTCAACTTTCTGCAGGTCTTAACACACTGCGCTATGATGCTTCAGTCAATATGGATCTGTTGGAGGTTAGTATTTATTTTCGTCCACAGTTTCTGGGGGTGTAAAGATGGAGTTATATATCTACAATTCAAATCGAGAACTTGCAGGTATTGTGGAATCCTTCGAATACCTACGATGGACCAGGCGGTACTCACGGTGTGGCTCATTTGAGTTAAAAGCCGTAGCAACACAAGAGAATACAGCACTATTAAAAGAAGGAAATATCATTTGGAAAAATGATGATGAGGAAGCCGGGATTATTGAGCACTTGGAATTGTCACAAACCGAGCAGGAAATTATCACTGCAAGGGGACGCTTTGCTACATCATTTCTTGCTAGGCGTATTGTATGGCAAACGGAAAAACTATCTGATGACATTTCTGCCTGTGTGGAGCAACTGATTAATAATAATCTTATCAATCCTTCTGATGCAGCAAGGAAAATTAGTGGAATAACCTTCTCATCTCCGAACTTAAATGTGCCCATTAGCACACAGGTATCTTATCGGAACTTGATGGATGTGATAACAGAATTATGTGAGGTTTCAGAGGTTGGAATCAAGACTGTATTTACACCTTCAAATGGAATTTTAACCGTAATGTTATATATGGGATTGGAGTCACAGGCAGTGTTCTCCAAGGAGTACGAGAACCTAACTGAACAAATTTATACTATAAGTGCTGCTGATTATGCCAATACCGCACTTGTCGGCGGCGAAGGTGAAGGTTCAGACCGGACATTTGTAGCCATTGCAAGTGGTTCTGGAGAGGCAAGACATGAAATCTTTATAGATGCAAAAGACCTGCGGAAGGATGATTTCGGAGTAGATTACATTGATACACTGATTTTCCGTGGTCAAAGCAAACTGAGTGAGCAGGCAATTCGTTATACATTTGATACTTCTGTTAACCCTCATGGTAACTTGACATACAAGGTAGATTTCGACCTTGGGCAGACCGTCAAAGTCATTTCCAAAACATGGGGAGTATCCATGATAACACGCATCACCGAAGTTGAAGAAACCTATGATGCAGATGGTCAAAGTATCAGTGTGGTGTTTGGAAAAGCTGAGTTGACAATAGCACAAAAATTACGTTCCGACCTGAGTGAGGTTAAAACAGCAATATCGGCTCCAACAGGCATATCTGAAATTGCACAAGCTTTAGGAACTGTGGAGGAAACATTAGGGACTGTAGAGGGAAACTTAGGTGAAGTAGAAGGAGCGCTTAGTAATGTAGAAGAAACCTTGGGCGACTTGATGGTAATAAACCCTAAAATTAAGGGAGACAATTTTGCGGATACCATTAACAACCTGTTCGGGAAACTTCCTGCTCTTGAAAATTTTGTAGGTGCGGGTACAATATCAATCGGCCAATATGCTTTACACAACATGGTACCCGGAGATGCATTTTATTTTACTTCGTACAGTGGAAATAAGTTCAGTGACCAACCAAGTGATGATGGGCATGTCTTTTTGATAAAACATAACGGGGACAACACTGGAAGTGGCTACCAACGGGCAATGGGTTTCTTTATCTCCCGAAACACTATGACTTTTTATGTAATTTCAGTATTCGTATTCAATAACCCCTCAGGGCAAGCAAACTGGCTCAACATAAACAATGAACCAATTACCACGGCCAGAATTGCGAACGGTGCGGTGACAACTGCGAAGATTGCTCAGGAAGCCAACACCTCTCTGACCTACTCACTTGGAAGTGGCGTGACAATGGGTTCAAATATGTCTTTTGTGAATAAGGGTGTCGTTTCAATAGGAATGCAGATCAACGTGGGCGCTTCAGGAGTTGTTTCCGGTGGCACAATTCTAACTATAACAAATGCGAATTTTTACCCTTACTCAACAGTTCGTGCTGTTGCAACTTCAGTGGGTGGTAGCGGTACAAGTATGCCGATTACGATCAACTCAAGCGGTGTGTTGGCAAATGCCGCCTCATCTACACTGCCTGCGGGTTTTTATTTAATATCTTGCTCTTATGCGAGAGCTTAAAGGAGGAGAACTATGGAGAAAAGCGGATTTTTTAATTCATCTGATGGAGATAGAGTTTATGATGCAACTGACTTCGCAGAATACTTCGGAAGTCTTGTATCTAATGGTGTCTTTTATGCAACACCAACAAACCTACAGGTTTCTCCTGGTGTTGGATTAGCAGTGAGCGTTGCAGCAGGGAGTGCATGGATTAATGGGTATAGATATGAGAATACGGATGCTCTGAACATGCCACTTACTACGGCAAATGGAAGCAATCCTCGTATTGACAGGATCGTGGTTCGTTTAAATCAAATCAACCGAAGCATTAAAATTGCAGTTGTTGACGGGATTCCTGCTGCAACACCTGTGGCCCCAGAACTAACAAGAACCAGCGATATATATGAACTCGGAATCGCAGACGTGCTTGTACCAACGGCAGCCACATCAATAGTCGCGAATAACGTTAATGACACCCGTCTGAACACCGAACTTTGCGGTTTGGTAAACTCGTTGGTTTCAGCGGTATATGAGTGAGGTGAAATTCTATGGCAACTTATCAGGCAACAAATGCTTGTACATGGCGTAACGGAAGCTGGATTGCTGGAGTAACAGATTACGTTAGACAAGGTGTTTATCCTGATGCTAACAATTATGAGAACGTGGGCGCTATGCTGTTTGACCTCGCCAGCATCCGAAATACCTACGCAAGCTATTATCCAACATCGGCCAGCATCCACCTTGTCAGGATAGCTGCAGGCGATTGGGGCTCCGCCAGAACTATGACGCTATATGCAGGAAATGCATCTGGCATGCCTGCACCCACCTCAAGTACAAGCGTATCTGGGAGTAGACCTACGAAAGTTACTGGAGGATACAACTATACCGTTTCCGCTGGACAGGGTGCAAAAGATATTGCCATTTCCACTGCTCTAATTGATTCTATCGGTAGCGGTGCCAGTAATTGCCTATTCATGGATGCAGGCTCAAGTTCTCTGAACTACATGGGCTTTGGTGCAAGGGATAACTTAAGCCAAATTGTGCTGACTATAAACTGGGCAAGCCGGACAACCGCTTGCAGTCCACCAGCTTCCTGCTCGGTAAACGCAACCCTCTCGGAAGGCAACGTTACATTGTCATGGAGTGGCGCATCCGGTGGCATAAATAATGCGATATCATCTTATGAAATACAATATAGTGATTCAGTTGATAACATCACATGGGGATCATGGACAGCACTGACAACGGTAACTACTACTGCAACGAGCGGCAGTGTATCAGTTGCCCCGCCTTCAACACGTGGTCATTACCGTAGATTTCAAGTACGGACACGCGGCACAGCTGGAGCAAGCTATTATTCCGGCTGGAAGGTATCGACAAACTCTGTCCGTAGAAACACGGTACCAAGCCCGGCTACCACTGCGATAGCTTTTCCCTCAAACTATAGCGATGAAATCATCACGCTGACATGGAGCGGGGCTTCCGGTGGAACTAGTGCTATTAAGGGCTATCAGATTGCAAGCAGGACTTCTACGGACAACAGCACCTGGAGTCCATGGAATGTTCTGACCACCCTGACCCTGTCGGCTAGCGGTGGCAGTTATAACCCAAATGTATCGAGAGTTCCAGGCACATATACTCAATTTGGCATTTGGACGATAGACACTCTTGATGTTTATTCTTCAGAGGTAATTAGCAATAGTATCTATTGCAATATCACTGCCTGCGTAGCACCAAGCGTTTGCTCATTAAGCTCAACGTTGGCCGAAGGAAACGTCACCCTCTCTTGGAGTGGTGCTTCCGGTGGTGCAGGAAATGCCATTACATCCTATGAGATACAATATAGCGATTCATCAGATAACAGCACATGGGGAGCATGGACAGCGCTGACAACGGTGTTCACTTCTGCAACAAGCGGTAGCGTAATTGTCAGTCCGACGACCACTCGCGGGAATTATCGCCGATTCCGAGTAAGAACGCGAGGAACAGCCGGAGAAAGTTTCTATTCCGATTGGACTATATCTAGCAACACCGTCCGTAGAAATACACTGCCGATACCACCGACTACCTTTACCGCTGCTCCTCATATATATGAGGTTAGAAAAATAACCCTTTCGTGGAGTGGAACAATACCGGGAACCAGTGCTATTAAGCAGTATGTTATTCAACAGGCAACATCTACAGACGGAGTAAATTGGTCGGCATATGAAGCTCTGACTACTGTAGTTTCAAGTGCTACTTCTGGCATCCTCGAAGTGAATGGTTCACAGATAGCTGGTACCTATACTCGTTACCGTATCAGTGTAACCGATACATTGGATGCAGTCTCCGCTTATGTAGTCAGCGGAACAGTAAAGAAAAATAGTCCCCCTGCTGCACCAACAATTATCTGCCCTATTTCTGGTAGTTCTACTTATAACACTACTCCACGTTTTATGATTATAACGGGCATAGAACCAGATGGTCAGACGCAAATAGTGGAGGTCAAAGTCGATTCTGGCCCATGGCAAAACAGCGTAGACAATCCTGAAAGGTTTTCTACAAGTGGTTTTCTCGGTAACGGTGTTAAGACGATTTATCAAGCTTTACCTCTTTCTGTTGGAAATCACACGGTTACTTTCCGTTGTCTTGACAGTGATATCGAGTCAGCAAGCGCAGAAATAGTTCGTACCTTCACAGTATTGGAGTTACCCTTTGAAGTCATCACAGCTAATGTGACACATGTAAAGGCAATGCATATTCTGACCCTTCGTACTGCTGTAACCAGAGTGCGTAGCTATTACAACCTTTCCTCTGTGACTTGGAAAGAGGAGATCATTACTGGTAGAACAACTGTAAAAAATTGGCTGTTTCACATTACTGAAATACATAAGGCAATGGATTCGGTTATTACGGCAATAAACGATTTTGATACTTCTACAAAGTTTGACATCCCACCATTCCCGTGGCTACCCATTGGAACAGGGCGACCGAAGGCAGATGTTATGGAGCAAATACACAATCTTATTGTGAAACTATAAGGGTTAAGCAAATACAATTAGGCGCTCTTGTTATATGCAGGGGCGCTTTTCTATACACAAATTTCAACTAATGGAGGTGTTTTTAATGAAAGAGATATGGAACTGGATACAATTAGCCTTTGCAGCTATTGGAGGATTTCTTGGATGGTTTCTTGGTGGCTATGACGGTTTTCTTTATGCGCTGATAGCATTTGTCGCAATAGATTATGTGACCGGAGTGCTCTGTGCCATTATTGATAAAGAGCTGTCTAGTGAAATTGGTGCAAAAGGCATCTTTAAAAAGGTGCTTATTTTTACATTGGTGGGTGTGGCCCATATTCTTGATACGCAGATACTGGGTAGCGCTGGTGACAGTGGTGGTATACTTCGAACTGCAGTAATCTTTTTTTATTTGAGCAATGAGGGTGTTTCTATTTTGGAGAATGCCGGACATATCGGACTACCTATCCCGGAAAAACTTAAAGAGGTTCTAGAACAGTTACATGGGCGCGATAGGAAAACTCCAAAGTCAGGTGATGAAATATGATTGATATAACAAAAGCTGCAACTGTTTTTATTGGCAGACGTGGTGAGCACCACTTTCGCAATCTTGAATTTGATGTCTCAAGTTTACTAGATGGAACATATCCAGGTGCTGCATTAAGTGCTATATACAAAAGGCCTGATAGTACTGCCTACCCGGTTGTCACAAACTATGCTGACGGTATTCTTACCTGGTCACCTAGTGCAACCGACACAGAAATCGTTGGTGTTGGTCAGCTAGAGATAAGGGTTACTTATGGCGATGTGGTTGGCAAAAGCGTCCGGATACTGACCATCGTTGAGGAGGCACTAGTAGATGGTATAGCTGAACCTCCTGATCCACCAGCACAGGAATGGCTCAATCAGGTTTTATCTGCCTTGGCAGAACTGGATATTAACCAGATAGATAATCTGTTAAATCTCATTTATAACCTGCTCAATAACAACTATAACCTGTTAAATACCACACACAACCGAGTAAATGATACTTATGGCTTGTTATCCACTACAAATGGTCTAGTCGACGATAACCATACTCTTTTGAACACTACTCATGACCTATTAGAGGATAACTTTTCCCTACTAAACACCACAAATAGTTTATTAAATGATAACTACAATTTGCTAAATACCACGCACAGTCTGATCGAGGATATGCGTGACACGTTATATTTAAGGACTGGTATTATTCTCAACCATTTACACCCAATAGAAACTGCTACTGCGCCGGATATGGTAAGCCGAAGAGGGGCTATCACTTTCACGAGCATAAATAGCGGTAACAATGTGGTACTTGGCTCGGTAACATATACTTTTGTTACATCCTTGGGTAGTCCAACCGCAAACAATGTGCAGGTACTGATCCAAGATACACTCCGCAATACTGTCAAGAAACTTGCTGGAGCTATAAGGGGTGTTCAAGATGTAGCGAATATTTCCTATGGTCCTGGAACAGTGCCGAACCCGATAAGCACAGGCTATTGGACGAGTCAGATTTTCTCCATTGGTGAGGTTACCATCCCTTCCGGTGAGAGTCTGTTCTTATTGGAAAGAGCGGAAAATGCGACAACACCATTAACTCTTACCTCTACTGCAACAGCTACGATCAATGCATTTGCCAGAGCAAGCTATTTAAGGTATGCGTTGAGCGGTAATCCTACCGGTGTTCGGGGACATTTGCACACGTTATTGCCAATCGGTAGCGTGGTTATAGGCGGACAGGGCGGATTGCTTTATCCAACAACTTATGATTGTCATTTAATTACCCTTTGCCGCCAATCGGATACAAGCGAAAAAGAGCTAGACTTATATATCTCTAACGATGAAGTGAACTTTACCAGAATCTCACGTAGCACACCTATCGGTGATGATACTTCAAATGCTGGTTTGCATACGCATATCCAAATGCGTCAAGGCAGGGTACCTTCCGGCTATGGATTGTATATCCGTATGGGAAGTGATGGCTCATCGGCAAATGCTTACTGTGATTTGAAGTTTACCTATCACTTATATCCTGTCAATCTTGCGACAGCCAACATTTGAATTTGAGGTGATTGTAATGAATTTACGTAAGTTAATATTAACGAACAATGCCTGCTTTAAGGCAGGTAGAACGATTGTACCGAAAGGTATTATGGTGCATTCCACCGGGGCAAATAACCCATGGCTGAAACGCTATGTTGGACCGGATGATGGTTTGCTTGGAAAAAACCAATATAACAACCATTGGAATCAAGATAAGCCAGACGGCCGTCAAGTTTGTGTTCATGCTTTCATTGGTAAACTGGCAGATGGAACAATCGCCACATACCAGACCTTGCCATGGAATCATCGAGGATGGCATGCTGGTGGTAACGCAAATGATACGCATATAAGCTTTGAGATTTGTGAGGACGGTCTTTCGGACACCACCTACTTTAAGAAGGTGTACCGGGAGGCCGTTGAACTTTGTGTATATCTCTGCAAACTCTATGATTTGACCGAAAAGAATATAATCTGTCACAGTGAGGGTTACAAGCTAGGCATTGCCAGCAATCACGCAGATGTGATGCACTGGTTTCCTAAACACGGCAAGTCGATGGATGATTTCCGCGCCGAAGTAAAGAATGCACTAACAGCAAGTAAGCCATTGCCGGAAGATATTATATATAGGGTGAGAAAAAGCTGGGGTGATGCCAAATCGCAAAAAGGTGCATTTAAGATACTTGAAAATGCAAAACGCAGTGCAGATGCGAACCCTGGTTATTCGGTGTTTGATGAAAATGGAAAAGTTGTATACTTGGGAAAATCTGCTCCGCCATATGAAGTATATACCGTAGTTAAAGGGGATTCCCTTTGGAAGATTGCTAAAGAAAAGCTTGGTAATGGTGAAAGGTATAGTGAGATTAAAGAACTTAATGGCCTAACTTCAAATATCATTTATACTGGTCAGAAATTGAAAATCCCTACTTAAGCAGGTGCCCTTGGAGGTCTTAAAACTTCCGAGGGCATTATTTTTTTCTAAACCGTCAGATTTCCTTTCCTCCCGTGGCTACCAGGTAGAGGGCAACAAATAAATCGCCCTTTGAAAGAGGTGAAGGACATGAAACACAATCTTAAAATCAGTGTTTCAAAAGAGCCACAGATAGGCGGAATCGTTACTTGCCGTAATGTCACCATAAGGGAGCGCATCCTACGTTTCCTCCTTGGAGATAAACAGCGTGTAACCATTCTAATTCCAGGAGATAGTGTCGAGGAACTTGCTATCTGTGAGACTACGAAAGGAGGAAATGACCTTGAGCAAAGTAAAGTTAATGCTTGATGTGGTAAACGATATGCGAAGTCTTGCAGACAGCATACAGGCAGTTTGTGATGCAATGGTGGAAAGTGATTCTGCACCCAAAGAAGTGCCTGCCACAAAGACAGAAACCGCAAAAGAGCCGGATATCCCACTTGAAAAAGTGCGTATGGTGCTTGCCGAAAAAAGTCAGCTTGGATTTACTGCCCAAGTGCGAGGCATCATCGGGAAGTATGGTGCTGACAAGTTAAGTGCCGTTGACAAGGCTTATTATGCTGACATCTTGAAAGATGCGGAGGTTCTTGGCAATGGGTAATCACGCAATATTATCTGCATCATCTTCACACAGATGGCTTCATTGTTTACCGTCGGCAAGGCTTGAACTTGAATTTGACGATGCAAGCGGTACTGCAGCAGAGGAAGGATCAGCGGCACATGCTCTCTCAGAACACAAACTGAAAAAGGCACTTCATATAAGGAGTAAGCGTCCTATATCAGAATATGACTCGGATGAGATGGAAGAATGTACGGATGCCTATGTTGATTTCGTTATGGAACAGGTGGAGCTTGCAAAGCAAATCTGCAATGATCCTATCGTCCTTATCGAACAGCGCCTTGATTTTTCCTGTTATGTGCCAGACGGCTTTGGTACTGGAGATTGTTTAATCATTTCAGATGACAGACTTCACATAGTGGATTTCAAATATGGCATGGGTGTGCTTGTAGATGCTGTGGACAATCCTCAGATGAAACTGTATGCCTTAGGTGCTCTTGAAATCTATGACAGCCTTTATGATATCAACGAAGTGTCAATGACGATTTTCCAGCCAAGAAGAGAAAATGTCAGCACATGGACTGTGCCGGTAGATGAACTTAAAGATTGGGCAGAAGAGGAACTTAAGCCAAAGGCAGTAAAAGCCTATAACGGCGAGGGCGAATATATTCCCGGCGATTGGTGTACTTTCTGCAGAGCATCCACCAGATGCCGTGCAAGAGCCGAAGAAAAATTAAGACTCGCACAGACCGAGTTTAAGATGCCACCGTTACTTACTGACAATGAGATAGAAGAGATTTTATTCATTCTCCCCGACCTTACTAAATGGGCAAATGAAATAACAGCATACGCAACAGACGCTGCAGTAAACCACGGCAAAGAGTGGAATGGTTTTAAAGTTGTGGAAGGTCGCTCGGTTCGCAAATACAAAGATGAAAATGTCATCGCAGAAAAAGCTGTGGCAAGCGGATTTAAAGACATTTACCGTAAGAGCCTTATCCCTATGACAGAGATGCAAAAACTGATGGGTAAAACCAAGTTTGAGGAAATTCTAGGAAGCCTCATTTATAAACCACCGGGCAAGCCGACTCTTGTTCCCAACTCGGATAAAAGACCGGCTATGAACGTAGCAGATGCAAAAAACGAATTTAACGAAATAATGGAGGATTAAATATTATGGCAAATAACACTAATAAAACAAAGGTTATCACAGGTGTAAACACAAGACTCTCTTACTTCCACGGATGGGAGCCAGTATCTATTAACGGCGGTGCTGAGAAATACAGCGTATCCGTTCTCATTCCAAAGGATGATAAAGAAACTATTAATGCAGTAAATGCTGCCATCGATGCAGCTATTGAAGAAGGTATTGCAAAGTTCGGTGGTAAGAAACCGAATAAAGCTACCATTAAACTTCCGCTCCGTGATGGTGATGTAGAGCGTGATGATGAAGCATATAAGGGGCATTACTTTATCAATGCCAACAGCATTACAGCTCCGCAGATTGTAGATAAAAGAGTTAAACCTATTATGGATCGCAGTGAAGTGTACAGCGGTTGTTATGGAAGAGTTTCTCTTAACTTCTATGCATTCAACTCCAACGGCAATAAGGGTGTAGCTTGTGGTCTTGGGAACATTCAAAAGATTAAGGATGGCGAACCTCTCGGTGGCAAGACCTCTGCAGCAGATGATTTTACTACTCTTGTAGATGATGACTTCCTTGCCTAAAAGGAACGATGACATTGCGGTGGTGGAGGTTTTCCCTCTGCCACCTTTTTTTCTTTTAGGAATGGAGGAGTGCTATGAAGAACTTGGAAATCGATATTGAATCCTACTCATCTGTTAATCTACAAAAGAGCGGAGTTTATCGTTATGTGGAGGCAGATGATTTTGAAATATTACTGTTCGGATATTCAATTGACGGTGGAGAGGTTATGGTGGTTGACCTTGTGAGTGGAGAAAAAATACCGAAAGAAATACTCGATGCCTTAACCGATGAAGAAGTAACCAAGTGGGCATTCAATGCTCAATTTGAGCGTATCTGCCTATCAAGGTATTTATCCGATTTAGGGATAAACCTTGACCCATTTCACGACAACCATCCACTATCAAAAGAACTAGCAAGATATCTAAACCCTGCATCCTGGAAATGTTCTATGGTGTGGTCTGCTTATATGGGACTCCCCCTTTCTTTGGAAGGTGTGGGTGCTGTTCTTGGCCTTGAAAAGCAAAAGTTGACCGAAGGCAAAGACCTTATAAGATACTTTTGTGTTCCGTGTACTCCTACTAAATCAAACAGTGGCAGAACTCGTAATCTGCCAAGTAATGATGAGGAGAAATGGCAGAGGTTTAAGGATTATAACAAGCGTGACGTTGAAACAGAAATCCAGATACAACAAAGGCTTATAAAGTTTCCTGTGCCAGAAGATATATGGGATGAATACCATCTTGACCAGGAAATCAATGATCGTGGCATAAGGGTGGATATGGATTTTGTAAAACAGGCTATTGCTATGGATGAGATTTCTCATGAAAAACTGATGTCAGCAATGCAGCAATTAACAGAACTTGATAATCCCAACTCGGTACAACAGATGAAAGGCTGGCTTTCCGATAACGGGCTAGAAACAGATACACTTGGTAAAAAAGCTGTGGCAGAGTTATTGAAGGATGCACCGGAGCCTTTGGCTGAAGTTCTTAAGCTCCGTCAGCAACTTGCAAAATCATCTGTAAAAAAATATACGGCAATGGAAAATGCTATTTGTGCAGATTCTCGTGCCAGAGGTATGTTCCAGTTTTACGGTGCAAACAGAACTGGCCGCTTTGCAGGAAGGCTTGTGCAATTACAGAACCTGCCACAAAATCATATGCCGGATTTAAAAGAGGCACGCAGTATAGTAAAAAGCGGTGATTTTAAAACACTTGAAATGCTCTATGAAGATATACCGGACACGCTCTCACAACTTATCCGTACAGCCTTTGTACCAAAGGTTGGCAATAAGTTTATCGTTGCAGACTTTTCTGCTATTGAGGCTCGTGTGCTTTCCTGGCTTGCAGGTGAGGAATGGAGAACCGAAGTATTTGCAAGCGGCGGTGATATTTATTGCGCATCCGCATCGCAAATGTTTAAAGTTCCTGTTGAAAAGCATGGTGTTAACGGTCATCTAAGGCAGAAAGGAAAAATCGCCGAACTGGCACTTGGATACGGTGGATCTGTTGGTGCATTAAAGGCTATGGGTGCGCTGGAGATGGGACTTGAAGAGGAAGAGTTGAAACCCCTTGTTAATGCCTGGAGAGCATCCAATCCAAACATCGTAAAGTTCTGGTGGGATGTTGATAGAATAGTTAAGAAATGTATTAAGGAAAATAAGTCACAGGAAACTCATAACATTAAGTTTCATTGCATGAGCGGAATGTTATTCATTGTTCTTCCTTCCGGTAGACAGCTTGCTTATGTAAAACCTCGTATCGGTGAAAATATCTTTGGTGGTGAGTCTGTGACTTATGAGGGTGTAGGCGGAACGAAGAAATGGGAAAGAATCGAAAGTTATGGACCCAAATTTGTAGAGAATATTGTTCAAGCAATCTCCCGTGATATTTTGATGTATGCCATGAAGACACTTAGAACGTGTAGTATAGTGGCTCATGTGCATGATGAAGTTATCATTGAGGCAGACCCTCGAATGGCAATAGATAGCGTATGTGAGCAGATGAGTAGAGTTCCTCCCTGGGCAAAGGGGTTGCTCCTTAATGCCGATGGTTATGAATGCGATTTTTATAAAAAAGATTAATTAAATCATCAGATTTCACCTCCCGCCGTGGCTACCAGGTAGGAGGTGTTTTTTTATGAAAATTATTGAAGTGAAAGATGGCTGTCCTATCAAGGGCGAGATTGAACCGATGACAGAAGAACAATTACAAAATGAATACGACTTTTATATAGCAGATAGCATTGTTAATATGCTGCATAAGGAAGGCAAGATTACGGATGATGAATTAGAGAAAATTTCCGTATTAAATAGGAAGAAATTCTCTCCAAAGTTAGCCGAGATAATGCCCTGAAACACTTGCTATTATTGCCTTTTAGAGTGATATATGTAATAGCAGAAAGTGAGGTGAGATGATGAAAAAGATAACGAAAATAGATGAACTTCCCAGATCACAGCTATCTAAAAACAAACTTCGAGTTGCCGCTTATGCTAGGGTTTCAACGGATAGTGATGAACAACTGGTAAGCCTTAAAGCTCAGCGGGAACACTATGAAAACTATATTAAATCCAATCCAGAATGGGAGTTTGCCGGACTTTATTATGACGAAGGGATATCAGGTACCAAGAAGGAAAAACGACCTGAACTTCTCCGGATGATTCGTGATTGTGAGAATGATAGGATCAATTTTATCATAACCAAATCCATCAGCCGTTTTGCACGAAATACCACGGATTGCCTAGAGCTGGTAAGGCACCTAATGGATATCGGTGTTTATATTTATTTTGAAAAAGAAAATCTGAATACGGGTGATATGGAAAGTGAATTGATGCTTTCTATTTTATCTGGGTTTGCTGCTGAAGAGTCTGCGTCAATATCGCAAAATACTACATGGTCAATTACTAAGAAATTTCAAAACGGCAGTTACATTATTGGCAGCCCTCCTTATGGTTATGCAAATGTTAATGGTGAGATGGTTATTATTCCAGAGGAAGCTGAAGTAATAAAACGCATTTTTACAGAGTGCCTTTCAGGTAAAGGTGGAAGTGTTATTGCAAAAGGTCTGAACAGGGATAAGATTCCTGCAAGAAGAGGTAATCATTGGAGTTCAGGTACGATAATTGAAATGCTCAGAAATGAAAAATACAAAGGCGATGTCCTTTTTCAAAAGACATATACAGACAGCAACTTCAACCGTCATATTAATAATGGCGAGAAGGATCAGTTTTACTGTAAGAATCACCATGAGCCTATTATCAGTAGAGAAGTATTTTCTAAGGCTCAAAAGCTGATAGCAGAAAGAGCAAAGAGTCGTAATAATTCCTTTGCTAAGAATGCCTATCAAAACAGATATGTACTGAGTGGAAGAATAATCTGTGGAGAGTGCGGTTCCAAGTTTAGGAGAAAAACAAATTATTCTGTTGGTAGAAGTTATATAGCCTGGAGTTGCATAGGGCACATTGAAGACAAGGACAGTTGTTCCATGCTATTTTTACGTGATGGAGAGATAAAAGCCACATTTACAACGATGATGAATAAACTGGCGTTCAGCAGAAAGATAATCCTAGAGCCACTTTACAATTCAATAAACAAAATTGACGAAGAATGTGACCTTGAAAGAATTGATGCCATAGATAAGCGCATGGAGCAATTAACCGAAGAACGCAATACTCTTATTGGACTTATGACGAAAGGCTTTCTTGAACCAGCGCTTTTTAACAAAGAACGAAGCTCCTTGGATATTGAAATTAAAAATCTTACTGCTGAGAAGACGAATCTAGTAATGTCATTTACTAATGGTACTTCACAGGCAGACGAGATAAAGTTACTTCTTGATTATGTGGCGAAAGATAAGTTTGATGGCGATTATACAGAAGAAGCATTTGAAAAATTTGTAGACAACATTATTGTAAATTCAAGGGATGAGCTAACATTTATAATGAAATGTGGTCTTTCCCTTAAAGAAAAGGTGGTGAGATAAATGGCCTATGTACCATACGGATATACAATTACGGATGGGGTTGTTACTGTCGATGAAAAGGCAGCAGGTCAAGTAAAGGAGTTCTTTGAAAAATACATATCAGGACTATCCCTTACAGTGGCTGGCGAACAGGCAGGTATTGAAAAGACCCATTCAGTGATGGGACGTATATTAAAAAATGTCCTTTATCTCGGGAATGATATATATCCAGCAATCATAGATAAGGAAACATTTGATAAGGCCGAAGAAGTTAGAAATAAACGTGCTAAGGACTTAGGAAGGATTGTAGAGCTTGCGGCTTTTACCTCCCCCTCCCCTATAGAACGATTTAAGATGAGAAAGGCAGAAGAAAAACTTCCAAATGAGCCTATAGCACGGGCAGAGTATTTATATAGTCTGATAGAAAGCGAGGTTTAATATGGCAGAGAAAAATATAACTGTAATTCCAGCACGAAAAAGAGTTGGAAGTACAGCCGCAAAAGAGATAATAAAGAAACTGCGTGTTGCTGCCTATTGCCGTGTTTCTACAGAAACTGAAGAACAGAATTCAAGCTATGAGGTGCAGGTTGCACATTATACAGAGTTTATTAAGAAAAATACTGAATGGGAGTTTGCAGGCATATTTGCAGATGACGGCATATCTGGCACTAACACAAAAAAACGTGAAGAGTTCAACCGTATGATAGATGAGTGCATGGAGGGTAAAATAGATTTAGTTATTTCCAAGTCCATTAGTCGATTTGCTCGTAATACTCTGGATTGCCTAAAGTACATTAGACAACTCAAGGAGAAGAACATATCGGTATTTTTCGAGAAGGAGAACATCAATACAATGGATGCCAAGGGTGAAGTATTGCTTACCATTATGGCATCTCTAGCACAGCAAGAAAGTCAGAGCCTTTCGCAGAACGTTAAACTGGGACTTCAATACAGATATCAACAAGGAAAGGTACAGGTCAACCACAAGCGTTTCATGGGGTACACAAAAGACGAAGACGGCAATTTAATAATAGTTCCTGGAGAGGCAAAAATCATTAAACGAATTTATAGAGAATACCTTGAGGGCAAAAGCCTGGCGGGTATTGGTAGGGATCTTGAAAAGGATGGTATTTTAACAGCTGCCGGAAAACCAAAGTGGAGACCAGAAACCTTAAAGAAAATCCTTACGAATGAGAAATACATCGGTGATGCACTTTTGCAAAAGACCACTACAGTTGATTTTCTTACAAAGAAAAGGGTCAAGAATGAAGGTCATCTCCCGCAGTATTATGTTGAAAATAACCATGATGCTATTATTCCAAAAGAACTTTTTTTACAAGCACAGGAAGAGCTTCATCGCCGGAATAACATTTACACAGGTGAAGACAAGAACAAAAGGATTTACAGCAGTAAATACGCTTTGAGCTCCATAACCTTTTGTGGCGATTGTGGTGATATTTACAGACGAGTTTACTGGAACATTCACGGTAGAAAAGAAATTGTTTGGCGATGCGTAACAAGAATCGAGCAAGGCCCCGAAGTTTGTAAGAGCCGAACAGTAAAGGAAGGCGATTTATATGATGCTGTTATGACCGCCATTAATAGATTACTTGCTGGCGGTGACAACATGATAAAAACACTGGAAGAAAACATTCATGCAGTAATCGGTGACGCTACAGAGTATCAAATTTCAGAGATTAACACCTTGCTTGAAGAAAAGCAGAAAGAGTTAATTAGCCTTGCGAATAAAGGGAAAGACTATGAACCTCTTGCAGATGAGATTGATAACTTGCGTGAAAAACGGCAGAACCTTCTTGTGGAGGATGCATCCTTAAGTGGAGAGAATGAGAGGATCAACGAGCTGATAGAATTTATCCGCAACAATAAATACCGTACCCAAAGATATGATGATGCACTTGTAAGAAAGTTAATACAGAATGTTACTGTTTACAATGACCACTTTGTAATATGCTTTAAATCTGGCATTGAAGTTGAAGTATGAAAAAAGGAACTTAGATGGCCCATGACTCTAACGTAGAGTTGTGGGTTTTTCTTTTGGTTTATAATTGTAGCAATATTGAAAAAACTATTGTTATTATCAACCAAATGGTTTATAATATATTTTAGTGTAAATTGGAGGTGCTGTATGACTACGGCAGATATGATTAAGCAACTATGTGAACAAATGAATATTAGCGTCGCGGAACTTGCTAGACGTATTGGTCAGACTCCACAGAATTTCAATAAGAAATTAAAACGTGAAACTATAACCTTGGATGAGTTGAAGGCTATAGCCGATGTATTGGATATTAAGTTTGAGCAGGCGTTTATTTTGCCTGATGGCAATGAAATAAAGACAGGCAATGAGTAAAGGAGGCGGTCTAATATGATGATCAGTCCAGAAAGTTATTACGAAGAGTATCTTAAAGGAAAAACTAAAGAACAGATAATGACCGCTATCCGGGGACTTAAGCAAGAAATAGGTCGTCTAAAAAACTCAATGGAAAACCCGCATGGTGGCATTAAAACTGTTATGCATCCAAGTGAAGATACTCGCCTACACTGGAATCGTGAATATTTAGAGAAAGCCAAAGAAGCCTATGCTGAAGCTGGTGGAACGTATACCTTATCAAAGGCAGAAGAAAAGGCAGCTGACTTTGATGCAAATATAGATGCCATCAGTAAGATAACCTTTAGCATTGGAGGTTACTTTGGTGGCTATAGTAATTATGTTGTAGAACTAACTGATGAATTGAAAGCCTATACAAAGTTATGGGAAGATGAAGAACCTCTCTCATTATGGGATGAAGATAACCAGGAGCCGTGTACAAAGGATACTTTTATAGTTGCACTTAAAGATCTTCATATCGGTGAGTGGCGTAGACGATACTCAACAAAGCGTTTCGGATACATGGTACTTGATGGTACACAGTGGGAGCTGGAATTTGAATATAGCAATGGCCATAAATCGGTAAGCTTTGATGGTGATAACTCATACCCCTATAACTTCGATAAATTTCAGATGTTATTTGGTATCGATGTTACTGAGGAGGACGAGGATGAGGATGAGTAGATTTGATTGGGTAAGGGAGGAGCAACCTTGGAGATAAACAATATGAAAGCTTTATCTTATGAAGAGTTACGATCATTATATAAAAAATTCTTACATAGCCTGAACCTTTCCAAATCAACAGTCAGCACTTCTTACTCTGATTCCTTCTATCTTTGGAAAAAAGGGAGTAAAGAGCTGTTCTGGAATGTAGTGACATCTACTGATTTTGAGAGTGATGCAAAGGAAGAGTTATTAAAAGCTCTTTCTAATAACTCGACCGGTAACGTTGTTTCACTTGTTAATAGCTACTTATCTCATTTAAGAAGGTTTCGTTTATTTTTGTCATCAGATGGGAAATTAGTTCCAGTTGAGAATAGAAAACAAATCACAGAAAAGCCAAAACATAAGAGTAGAGAAATAATAATCAACAAAATGTATGTTGGAGGCTATTTGTCTGAGGGCGATAATATAGGTCATGAAATAATTAACTTATATAAGGCTGATGATGGAAAGAACTATATTTATCTGAATTCACAAGGAACAATAGAATTATCTCATGGAGAAAGTTGTATAACCGTTTTGTTGGTACGGAAATTTGCCTCGAAAACATATAAAATACTAGCGAAGGCAGAGGGTGTTAAAATTCTTGATTTTGCCGACAGTAAACTTACGCGAAAAGAGAGATATCAAGGGCAAGTTGAATTAGGGCTGACCTATGGTGGAGTAAGCCTTGTTGATTTATTTAATGAAAATTCATATCAAGGTAGCCTTGAAGAAGAAAAAAATGCTTATACTACGTTTGTTGCGGATAGGGTTATTAAGCCAAAAAATCAGATTTATATTACAGACGATGAATCTGTAAGTGGAGATAACACTTTTTTCATTCGTACAAATAAAGGATTTGGCAAACAAACATTAAGAGAGTTCTACAACGAAAATGAAAAGCCGGATTCCTTTGCTGATTTGAATCAGATAATTGAGGCCAAAGAGCTATGGGAAGATACTAATACGACCCAAGCAATTTCTGAATTGCCAAAGCTACAAAAAGATCCACATTTCAATTTCCTTAAAATAATTAAGCAGGAAGACAATGAACTCGCTTTTTCCAATATGCTTGCTTACTTTTTCAATATAAATAGAGAAGCTTTTTCTAAGTTTGCGCATGAAGTTTTATCTATCAAGATACAAACAGATTTCAACATAGAGAGAGAAAAGAGAAATATTGACCTGCTAATCTCTGACAAAAACAATGCCATTGTAATAGAAAATAAAATCAAATCAAGCATCAATGGTATTGATGACCGACACGATATTTACAGTGATAAGGTACAATCACAGCTTAAAAAATACTATCAACAAGTCACAACTGATGATGAGTATCGCAAGAAATCTGTGAGTTGCTTTATTTTTTCACCTAATTACAATCGCATTGAATTAAGCAAGTTTTCGTGCGGTGAAAAGTATACTGTCATTTATTACAGAGAAATTTATAATTTCTTTATTGAAAACAGGAGCCTGTTTGATGATGTGACTTATTTTGAAGATTTCATTAATGCAATGCATAAGCACACAAAGGACTACGATAATGATTTAGAAGAAGAAATGCAAAGAAGATTTCTAAATACTATTTACAAAGCAAAAAAGGAGTAAAGAGACCGTCGTCTGTGGAGATATATTATTTTCAAAGATGTCATCAGATGGAAAATGATATTACAGCAAATAAAATATTGGTATTGCCTTGGATTTGTTCATGCTCATCGGATAAGTTCCTTTGCTTTATTAAGTCCGAGAGCTTTTCGGATGCTTTTAAATCAGAGATTTTTTCATCTGTATGGCTAATATCGAACAGGAAAGCTTTAAAAGAGTTGTTGAGACAAAATGCGGATTAGGAAAAAGTTTCTCGAATAATATTGAATTATAGAAAGGGATCGTTATGGAGTATATAATAAAAGAATTTTTGCTTTTTTTAACATACAGCTTTATTGGCTGGGTATGTGAGGTAATATATTGTTCGTTTCCGGATAAAAAGTTTGTGAACAGAGGGTTTTTAATAGGCCCGTATTGTCCTATTTATGGCTTTGGAGCACTTGCAGTCATAAATATTTTGACACCTTTTTCAGATAATCCTATAATAGTTTATTTTCTTGCAGTGATTGTAACTAGTCTTTTGGAATATGTTACGGGATATTTATTAGAACGAATATACCATTTAAAATGGTGGGATTATTCAAATTATAAGTTGAATATTCATGGAAGAGTCGTATTACATAATTCGTTGATTTTTGGAGGATTATCATTAATCGCAATATATTTTCTAAATCCTATTTTACTTAATATGATTAACAAGTTGCCATTAAGCATGCGTTACACATCAAGTTTAATATTACTATCCATATTCTTGACTGATAATATAATATCTACTCTAAATGCTTTAAAATTGAATACCAACCTATCGAAGCTTCATATGATTGCGGATGAAATCAAAGAGACGATGTCAGAGGAATTTTTTATAAAATTAAAATCAATACAATCTGACGAAGAACTGTCTCAGATTAGGGTATTAACAAATAAAATCGATGAGCTTAACCAAAAATTTAATGATATATCAAAACAAAATAAAGAGTTTGTGAAAAGAGTATTTGCTGCTTTCCCCAATATAACGTCAAAATTACATAAAGAAACACTAATTAATTTAAAAGCAGTAAATAAAATGAACACAAACAAGAAAAATAAAAAAAGCAATTGATAGTATAAAAAATAAAGCACATGGGTGAATAACCCGATGTGCTTTATTTTGCCTTATTCAACATCAATTGTAATGCTGTTGTTTGGCTTTTCTTCTTTAGGAACTACAACTTTAAGTAAACCATTTTCCAGTTTTGCTTTAATACCATCTGGCTTGGCATCTTCCAAATAAATTGAACGACTCATAGAACTATAACGTCTCTCTCTGTGGATGAAATTCTTTTTCTTTGATTCACTGTTTTCATCCCTAGTAATAGAAATCATAAGTTTTCCATCGTTAAGTTCAACATTGATGTCTTTTTTATCTATACCTGGCACTTCAGCCTCAATTAGGTATTCATTGCCATTATCTTCGACATCAACTTTGAAAGTGTCATGTGTGAGGGTTCTTCTAAAAGGCCAGTCATTGGAAAAAAAGTCATCAAGTACGTTGTAGAAGTCCTCAAAGCCAGTGTTTGTAGAGATTTCTTTGTTCTTTTTGTTAAAAGGTACTAATCCAGCCATAAATAACAACTCCTTTTCAATTTATTTTTTGTTAGCACTCTCGATTGTTGAGTGCTAATTATTATATAACACAGAATGTTCCACTTGTCAATATATTTTTGAGAATTTTTTTATTTAAATTTGACTTTGATATTTTTCCATAAACGAGAGTCAATCTTGGATATGTTTCCATTTACGAGCGTGGATATGTTCCTAAGTTCGAGAGTAGGTAAAAATAGAACTAAAACGCCGTTTTGACAGCTATCAAGACCTCTCAAAACACGTTGAGGTGATAATAATGATGACGTATTGTGGTCGAGACAAAAAATAAAGGGGTACAACCACAATATGTAGTGGTTTTGGAGCAAAAAATGAGAAAAAAACGGGCAGAAATAGTGCATTTTTCGGCCCGTTTTTTTGAGGCATTTTATAGATGACATCGGGTGTTTTTTGTAAATTCACAAATTGTTTGCAATATGTTATTCATAACTTTTAAAAATGTAACAGAGACACTATATTTTTTCTTATTGTATATATAATTAAATTATGTTAATATAAACATATCAATAAATGTTGAAATGTTTATATAATGTGGAGGATATATTATGAAAGAGAAAATATTAAGTGTAGGATCAATTATATCATCTTTTTTTGCATCAATATGTTGTATTGGAATCCCTCTATTATCAGTTCTTGGTTTGAGCGGTATAGGTCTTTCTTTTGCTCCAGTTATTACACCTTATAAAAACGTTTTCATAGTAATAACAGCATTAATGCTTGGTGTAGCTCACTATATAATAGCAAAAAATAAGAGTACACCAAAAACCACAAGAATTATTCTATGGATTTCAACGGTAATATCTGTTGGATTTATTTCATATTCGTACTTTTTAGAGAGGTAGTTATGCAAATTAAAAATGAACAAATTGAAGCGTATACAAAGTTTTTTCACGGACTATCTAATCCTACAAGATACCAAATTATTATTTCTTTATTAAATGATAAAAAAAACGTAGGTGAACTGGCCGAAGATTTATGTTGCTCCCAAAGTCTTATATCAATGCAGTTAAAATGTTTGAAATGGTGTAATTTTGTAAAGTCAATTAAAGAAGGAAAGAATATCTATTATTATATTTCTGACGAAAGAATAAAGGAACTTATTCAGCTTGGCCAATCAATAGCCGAAGGGAGTATAAATAAGATATGTACCTGTGAGGTTATAGAAAATGAAAATAAGAGTTAAGGGAGGAAAATATAGATAATGGAAAAAGAAACTTTGAATAAATGTTGTTGTGGAAATTCAGAAAAATCTTCGTGTGAGGTAGGAAATAACAATTTGTGTCCTGTATGTGAAAAACAAGGTACTCTTGTTAAAAACATTACAGTAAAGCATATGGTACTTGATGAGTTAACGGAGCAAATCGGTGATAAGGATTATTTTTTATGCATGAGTGAGGAATGTGATATTACTTATTACAATACAGAATCTAATATCAAATTTAATAAACAGCAAGTAAAAGTACCAATATGGTTTAAGAACGGCGCTAATCCTAAATATGCCTGTTACTGTAGTAAAGTTACGGAGGAACAAGTTATAACTGCTGTCGTAAAAGATGGTGCTAAAAATATGAAAGATGTCTTGAAGCTTACTGGAGCAATGAAAAATGCGCAATGCCAGAATAACAACCCATTAGGTAAGTGTTGCCATCAAATAGTTCAGGATGCAATAGATAAGGGACTATCAATCAAATAGTGACAAATTATTCATGTGACACTTTATAAACTGGTATCGTATGAGTTTGGTATTATCTATTGGTATATAGGATCAATTATGCTAAATGGAAAAATTAATAGAATTGAATTGAAAATCCAAAGGTATTGAGATGATAAATCTTGATGCCTTTGTTTTCATATACCCAAAACAATTTTCTAAATCTGCCGTCAGGCAGAAGCACATGAGGCTATGTTTTTCTTTTTTATGAGAAGCATAGCCTCTTTTTTTATTGCCTGATGTGGCGAAAAAGAATGGAGGAAACCGAAATGGCAAACGAAACAATGCGTATCTTTTTCCCTCTGAAGATCGTGACTTACCCCCAGGGCGAGTATGGAGTGGAGGACAATCCGGTGGAAATCACCCCTGCAGATGCTGTCTCTTATGAAGATGCTATCCTCGCTGCCATCGTCAAAGAGAACCGGCAATTTAAAAATGACCGCGGCCTTGCGGAATACATCCATGAGGATGCGCTGAAGGAAAAGGTACACAGCCTGTATCCATCCGTGGAAGTCTGCGATGGTGAGCTGTGGGGAGTCATGACCGCCGGGCTAACAGAAGCTCTTTCTGGTGAGGAAACAGCCGAGCTTTTGAATTTTGTGGTTGGACAAAATGCAGATGGCTTCGGGGAAAGCCTAGAACAGCGCCCTATCAAAACGCCAGACGGCGAGATTTATGTCAGCCTCTGGAATGATGAGAATTACTCCATCAAGCCGGAGAAGGAAATGAAAAACAGCGCTCCCGCTCTCGGTTACAGCGGTCCGATGATGGGAGGAATGTAAGTGAGCAAGATATTTTCCATCATCGGCCTGGAAACCAACACTGGCATCCGCGACGTTGGACTCATGAGTGGGGTTCCCGAAGTGGAGGACATACAAAACTCCCAGCTATATAAAGAACTGGTTGAGGACTGCGGCGGTTCAGAATACATCACAGTGGCGGTTAAATCCTTCCGTTATGGCGAGGGGGAACCTCAAGATGCAACCGTCGAAGATCTCCAGTGGCTTAAATCTCATCCCGAATTCTTGAAAAGTAATGCGGTTACAAATCTGCAAAACGCAAGATTCGCCATCCTCTATCCTGATCAGGGGATGCAGATGAACATGTAGCGTCTTTTGGTTTTATAAAACTGAAGGGCGCTTTTTTTATTTCAGAAAGGAGATAATCAATGTCAGAAAAGGAAAAGGTGATGACTGTGACACTGATGCGGTCGGACCTGTACGACGCGCCCGCATACTCCGGCGCATATCTGAAACTCCCCGCAAGCCGGGACGAAATACAGGACGCACTACATCGTGCAAGAGTCACAGATGATCAGCCATATCAGGTTGTGGAGTGCTTCAATATGCAGGGAGAGGAACTGAGTTTTATTCCAGAAAATCCTCCTCTTGCTGAGCTGAACTTCCTTGCATACCGTATAAGTGAGTTGAGCGAGCATGACCGCATCGCCTTCACCGGCTGTGCGTTAGTGGGCGAGGGCAATCTGGCAATGCATGACCTGATCAACCAAACATACAATCTTGGTGATGCTCATGCAGTACCTGCTAAAAATGATCGGGAACTCGGCAAATTCTATGTCGACAATGATTTTATAGATGCGGTCAATCATGTACCTCCAGAATATCAGCAGGAGCTTCTGGACTTGCTGGACTATGAAAAAATCGGTCGTGCGCGTCAGGAAGCGGAAGGTGGTATCTTTCACAACGATTTTTATGTAGTAAATGGCTCTGGGAGTTGGGAAACAGTTTATGATGGTATCCACTTGCCGGAGCAATCTTTCCTGGAGAACTATGTCTTTGAACTCCTGGTATGTGATGGTACATTTTATCCGTCGGATATTGACGAATGTACAATACTTAAACTGCCCGCTACACCGGATGAGATATCGGAAGTATTAAAGGAACAGGGCATTAAAAATTTTGATGGATGCGTGGTGTATACCAATAAAAGCTCTGTCCCCAAATTAAATGGTGTGTTTGGTGACTATGAGGACATCGAAAAAATAAAGCTGCTGGCAGAAAAGATTTATGAACTCCGCTGCCAAGGTCAGGAAGCGAAGTTCAAAGCAGCTCTTGAGCTGATGGACTGTACCGATATCGACCTGGCCCTTGATATTACACAGAACATGGATTGCTTTGATTTTTATCCGGAGCTGTCCTCCCCTGAAGATTACGCCAGGCAGGAATTCCTGAAACGATATCACATCCCGGAAGATGATCCAATGCTCAAGCACATTCATTTCTCCCGATGCGATTCTGATCTGATGAAGGAAGCAAATATTTGCGCTACGCCCTATGGCATAATCCGGCTGGGCAACCGGGAGATGACTCTGGAATATTCAAGTCCCGCACTTGGTCAGCAGATGCTGTAACCCACAACAAAGATAATAGAACGAAAAGGCGCTGTCTTATAAAAAAAGGCAGCGCCTTTTTTGTTTTCCGAGAAAGGAGCTGAATCATGAACTATGATATAACCCCAGAACAAAAGACAGGCGCGGGAGTGACCGGCCCGCCAAAAAAGTACGTCGTGCCGCCGCCAAAAGATCCCTCCCGCTGCGAGGGCTGTCCCTATCCCGGCGTTGGATTTATCTGCTGGAGCGCAGACGGCTCCTGTATGAAAACCGATATGGAGAAAATTAACCTCCGAAGCAAAGGCAGGTGATCAAAATGAACAGCATCATCAGCTGGGTGGGCGGCAAGAAAGCACTGCGGGAGATGATCTATCAGCGGATGCCAAAGGAGTTCGGACGGTACATTGAAGTCTTCGGCGGCGGAGGCTGGGTGCTGTTTGGTAAGCCACCCGATACTGCCATGGAGGTCTACAACGATTTTAATTCCGACCTGGCAAACCTGTTCCGCTGTGTCCGTGACCGTCCCCTGGCTCTCTTAAAGGAGCTGAACTTCTTTCCTCTCAACGGCCGCGATGAATTCAATGTCCTGAAAAAGTATCTGACGAAGGAGGAGTTCACAAACGAGTATCTGCGGGAGGAACTGGAGATTGCCGAGCAGTATCTCACAGAGCCGCAGTTTGAGGAAATCGAGCCCATCCTCTTGGAATACGCGCAGATGAATGATGTGAAGCGCGCCGCCGCCTTTTACCGGCTCATCCGCTTAAGCTACGGAAGCGGCTGCACCAGCTACGGCTGCCAGCCCTTCGATATCCGCAGAACCTTCCACCTGCTCTGGCAGGGCAGCCGGAGGCTCAAGGATACCATCATTGAAAACAAGGATTTTGAGGATTTGATCAAGCAATACAGCCGGGAGAACGCCTTCATCTACTGCGACCCTCCCTATTACCAGACGGAAGGACACTACGCCGTGGAATTTAAAAAGGAAGATCATACAAGGCTGCGGGATACCCTTGCAGCTTGTCAGGGAAAATGGCTGGTCAGCTACAACGACTGCGAATTTATCCGGGAGCTGTATCAGGGCTTTTGCATCGAGTCAGTCAGCCGCCTCAATAACTTGGCGCAGCGTTACGACAACGGCTGTGAATACGCCGAAGTCCTGATTTCAAATTACGATACCGGCGAGCGTCTGCGGGACATGCCGTCCCAAATGAATCTCTTTGACGCCGACCTGTTTTCGGCAAACAACGATGACCCCACTGAGGGGCTAACTTAAAGGAGGAAATCCCTATGAAAATGATTGAAATGAAATCTGCTGTAGACAACAAAGGCTACCTTATTTTTTCGGAGGAAACCGTAAGCGCAGCCGGGTTAAAGCCCGGTGACGAGGTGTACGTCACCCTCACGGTTTCGGAGGAAGAAAACTATCCGTACCCAATGATTCTTATTATGACAGAACCCTTGGATATCACCATTCACAACGCACAGGAGATGGATGAGGAGGAAGAACCGGAAGAGGAAGATGATCTGACCCTGCCTTATTCCCTGCTGGAAGATGCGAATATCCCTTTGGATAGCGATCTGGACATCATCTGCGGGGACAGAGAAATCAAGATCCGACCCGCCGACCCGCTGGATCGTCTGCCGGATGAACTGCACGGGCTGTTTGACAACCTGGGCATCCACTCCGACACCGTTCGGGAGGTTATGAAAAAGGAGGGTTACTTCGTATGAAAGCAAAGCCTATTTACAAAATCGTAGACGGCAAGGGGCGTGTCCTGATCCCCAAAGAACTCCGATCCTCCTCTGGCATGGACTATGGTGATATTGTCAGGCTGGGCATCAGCCAGGGAACTATCAGCATCAAAAAAGTGGATCTCATCGAGGTGGGTGATCAATCGCCGGAGGCGGTGGAAGCCTTTGTCCATGCCGCTATCCGTGAGATGCCGGAGGGCACACAGATCGCCATCGCTGCACGGCTGCTGGAACTCATCGAGCAGAGAAAGGGGCAGCGTCATGAGTGAAAAAACATTATTTTCTCAGGAGGACTGCTTACAGACCGGATATGACATGCCCATCAGCGGAAAGGTCATTGTCCTGCATCCTTCCGCACTGCCGGAGGACTGCCGGGAGGCAAAACACCAGCTGTACTTTTGCACCGGAGGAAACGGCAGCAATCCTAATCCCATCAGCCGCTCAATCTTTACCGTTTCCCTGGCGGAAGGAGAAAAAATCCGCTGGAACCGGAGTGACGTGTTCGGTATTGCAAAGCCGGAGATCCTGTCCGATCAGGCCAGACTCCAGCTGTCACAGATTCGTCCCGTGGGAGCGCTGGATTTGAAAAACCATGAGCCGCAATACAGCGGCTATTGTTATCTGCCGGACGGACGCTACACCACCGGTGTCTGGCTGTGCAGTGCGCAGGAGGTCAAGGACTACATTGACATGCAGAAGGACTACCAGCACAAGATCATGGTCTGCGACCGGGAGGACTTCTGCATTTTTGAGATGGTGGACGGAAAGCTTATCTACCCGACACAGGAGGCCATGGAATCGTACCGCAGGGAGCAGGAGCAAAGCGGAGGCATGGAACTGAAGCTATGAAACCAATCAGGACTTAAGGCCGGGATCAGATTGCTGATTCCGGCTTTGTCATAGTCAAAATCAAAAAAGAAAGGACTGAAAACCCATGAAACAAAAAGGAAAACGCATTGGCATTCTCGCCCTTGTTCTCCTACTTCTGGTCTGCGGCGGGATCTATACGGCATACCGCCTGCATCCGGAAAATTTCATCCAGAAGGATGAGATCATCACCCGCGGCGAGTTCGCCGCCATTATGGTGCGGGATATCCCGCTGAATACTGCAAACGCAGAGAAAGACCCGCCCAGCTTTCCTGACATTAACGGTCACTGGTCGGAGGCAAGCATTGAAGCCCTAATCGATGCCGGCATTATTGACCCCCTCGACTATCCGGACGGCTTCTTTCCGGATGACCCCATCACCCGCGCCGAGATCATCAAGATGCTCGTGCGGATCAGCGGAAAGGATGAGGAAGCGAAAAACACCCAGGGACACAGCGGCTATGAGGATCAGGACGCGATCAAAGATGGGGACAAAGGATATCTCATCATTGGCCGTGAGGACGGTATCATCGGGGACACAGATGATAATAAGATCCATCCGAATGATCCTGTGACAAAGGGTGAAGCTGACGATCTGATCGATAAGGTCAAGCCGCAAAAGTCCACGCCAACTCAGGTATCTCCTTCACCAGCCCCCGGTACTTCGGACCAGCCGACGACAACTCCCGTAAATCCGGCTCAGCCAACACCCACGCCGGTAAATCCAGCTCAGCCGACACCTGCTCCGACAAATCCGGCTCTGCATACTCCGACACCTACGCCGGATAATCCGGGCAATGGTTCCGGGGGTAGTTCGGGAGGAGGCTCACATTATTACCCGGACGCACAGGTGCGATTTGAACTTCCTGCGACCGCCCATACCGACACGGAAATTCAAGTAATGCCTGTGTGGAAATACATGAGCAACTTCACCTGGTCGTTAACCAAAGCCGCCGTGGACGGCTCCCAGCAGCCTGTGGCACTGGAAGATGCTATCAGCGGTACCCTCGGATTGGAGGGCGGTACCATTGGGTTCAAGGAGGACGGACAGTATACCCTGACCGCCACAGCAAAGAACTCCAGAGGAAAAGAAACCGTACTGTCCAAACAGATCACGGTCTATCCGATAATTGATCTGAGCTTTGATCTGCCGGAAACGACGCACACGGACAAATCGACCATACTTGCCTTTCAGCTGGAAAAGCTCTATGGGCACGACATCGTGTGGATTACTGAGAAGGATGGAGAAGCCGTGCAGCCAGCCGACATCCTGGAAGGTAAACTTGGGAATGAAGGTGGCACCTTTGTGTTCAGGAGCAAGGGCGAATATATGCTGACAGCATCTATCACCGACGAAACCGGCCGTGTCTTTACTCATACGGAAAGCACCAAAGTCTATCCGGTAGCCGGAATTGCCTTTGAACTTCCAGCCGCTTCCCATACAGATACAACACTGGATGTTTCAACAAATCTGACGGAAGCAGACGGACTGACGGTTGACTGGAGCCTGACCAAAAACGGTGAAGCTGCAAAAGAACTTGCCGATGAGCTGGAAGGTGCTTTGACCAATGACGGCGGCAAGATCCGTTTCAGGGATAAGGGCGTGTATATGCTCACGGGAACGCTCACCGATGAAACCGGCAGAACCTTTGAAACCTCCGGGACTATCACCGTCTATCTGGTAGGCTCCGTTGGATTTTATCTGCCTGAGATCACCCATACCGATACGAGTGTTCAGGTAGAGGCATCATTCCAGAATCTTGGAACAGCGGAAATCCAATGGTCGCTGACCAGAAATGGAGAATCCGTTCCCGTTGCCGATTACATGGAGGGGAAACTCACCGACACGGACAGCACCGTCCGTTTCAAAGAAAAGGGCGAATATGTGCTGAAAGCCGCCTTTACTGACCCCGCGGGAAGAAACTACAGCTATACTACGCCGATCAAGGTATATCCCGTTCCCGGCATCACCTACAAGCTACCGGAAACCGCCCATACCGACACCCTCGTCTCCGTGATTCCAGAAACCTTGGAATTAGACGGTTTAAAAGTGGAATGGCTGTTAGAGAACGGCTTTGGATTCCAGGATTTTGCGACTTATGTCGATGGAACTCTGGATAACAGCGGCGGTTCTATCCGATTCAAGCATGCTGGTGCCTATGAGTTGATTGCGAGAATCACCGATGAAATAGGGAGAGTATTCCTGTTCGAAAACGGCGGCAAGATCGAAGTCCTGCCGGTGCTGAACATTTCTTTCGAGCTTCCCGAATCGACCCATACCGACCGTACCGTTGACCTTCGGACCCGCGGTAAAAACAACGTGCTGCCGGTGGAATGGTCGCTTACCAAAGACGGAGAGTCTGTGGAAACTTCCGATGCTTTGGAAGGAAGCCTGAATGCCTACGGCGGTAAAATACAGTTTAAAGATGTCGGGAGCTATATCCTAACGGCCTCCATGACGGATGCGTTGGGCAGAGTGTTCTCCTATAGTGCATCCACTACGGTCTATCCGATCCCGTCAATTTCACTCAGCGTCCAGCAGACCTGGCATGCCGGAGAAGCCGGAACCGTCAGTGTCAGCGGCACGGACTTGGAGAATCTCACCGCGGACTGGACAATCATCCAGGGTGACGGCGGCGCACAACCGTATGACATCTACACTTCCGGCACTCTGACGAAAACAGGCGGCAGCCTGACTTTCCCAGCGAAGGGACAATACGAGCTAATTCTCACCATGACAGACCCCACCGGCCGAACCTTTATCAGGAGCCGGAGTATTACGGTCTATCCCATTCCTTCAATTTCACTCAACGTCCAGCAGACCTGGCACGCCGGAGAAGTCGGAACCGTTAGTGTCAGTGGCACGGATCTGGAGAACCTCACTGCGGACTGGACGGTCATTCAGGGAAGCAGTAGCGCAAAGCCTTATTCTGCCTATGCCTCCGGTACCCTGACCAAAGAGGGCGGCAGCCTGACCTTCCCGTCGAAGGGACAGTACGAGCTTATCCTCACTATGACGGACCCTACGGGCCGAACCTTTACCAGAAGCCAGAGCTTCATGGTTTATCCCATCCCGTCTGTTTCACTCAGCGTCCAGCAGACATGGTATGCCGGAGAAGCCGCAACGGTCGGTGTCAGCGGCACGGACTTGGAGAGCCTTACCGCGGACTGGTCGGTCATTCAGGGAAACGGTAGCGCGAAGCCTTATACTGCTTATGCCTCCGGGACCCTGACCAAAGCAGGGGGCAGTCTGACCTTCCCCTCGAAAGGACAGTATGAACTGATCCTCACTCTGACAGACCCGACCGGCCGAACCTTTGCCAGAAGTCAGAGCTTCACGGTGTACCCCATTCCAACCATGAGCATTGGCGTACCATCGCTGACCTACAGCGGTGAGTCCATGGCGGTCACTGCCTCCGGTACTGAGCTGAGCGGAGCAGCCGCTGACTGGCTCCTTTCAGTGGATGGTGGCGAGGCAAAGCCCTACACGGAATATGCAACCGGCTCCCTCGGAATCAGCGGTGGCACTCTGTGGTTCCATACGGATAAAACCGTTTCCGTGAAGCTGCAGGCAGTGGTCACTGATACCAATGGGCGCAGATTCACTTTCACCTCTAATGCAGGACTGGTCAAGCCCATTGCCAGCTTCCCGTTTACCGTTCCTTCCTCCGCACATATCGGCTCCGGCTTTTACGTTTCTCTGCCGGGAACCTCCGGACTGGAGGGCAGGACTCTTAATTGGTCGCTGACCAAGGGCGGAAGTGCGGCTGGCTACACTGGAAGCCTCACGGGCAGCGGTGGGACCATTGCTATCCAAAGTACCGGAAGCTATGTCCTAACTGCCAGCACTACCGACAGCACCGGAAGAACTTTCACCTATTCGCAGAACATCACCATCACCAACAACGCACCGAATAAACCAACCGGAAGCGCATCGGTAACCCGAACCGCGAAGGCTGGCAAACTGTTGGTGAACTTCTCAGCCTATGCCACCGATCCGGACGGTGACACTGTGACCTTGGAATACTCCGGCAACACCTCCGACAGCTACTATGCTGTGGGTGCCCATACAGTGAAGGTCAGGGCAAAAGACGCCTGGGGGCTGTACTCCGACTGGACGGATATCACCTTTACCGTTTCCAATTCCGCTCCATCGACCCCTGTCATCACCCGTACTCCTGACGGCAACAGCATTGCACCAGGCGTAGCTATTACCATCACAGCCGCAAGCACCGACCCCGATGGAGATGCCATCACTTATATTTGGGAAGGCCGTCCGGCACAAACCAGCACTGCCTATCCATTGGGCAAAAATGTGGTTCGCGTGAAGGCAGTGGACTCTACCGGCGCTGAATCTCCATGGACAGCTATTGTGTTCTTCGTTGCCGACCCCAATCGAGGCGGCGGCATGACGCTCACCGGGCCAGAGTCAGTAATCCTGGAACAGGGCATTGCGGGTGCGACCATAACCAATTACACCTTTACGGTTCCGCCTGTTTCCGGGCACTCAGGACAGGACTTTGGTCGTGTCCGCGGCTATAACATATTGACGGGCCAATGGGATCAGCTGGATTACGGCACAACGACCAACGGCATCACCTTCAGCCGCAGCCTGTCGCCCGGACTCTACAGCCAATTGGAGTTTTATTACTACACAAACCATGATTGCATGTACAACAAAAGCAACATCACGTACTCCGTCGCATTCTATTTTCAGTAACGGGTAACGGCAGTTTTACCGGGAAAGGAGGAAGCTTCGTGAACAGTATTCAGATCAAAAATAACCGTATTCTTTACTATGGCAATACCGCTGGCTATATCGAAAAAGGCAGGGCCATTGTCGACCCCATGTTCCAGACCGATGAGATGAAGTCCTATCTTTCAGAAAAGAAAGGATTGGACGTGGAATGGAAAAACGGTACCTTTGCACGGCTGGCGGAAGGCAGCATCGACCAGGAGGGCAATGCGCAGGTACTTAAAAACTGCCGTGTCTGGCAGCTGAAACCCGACACAGACGTCATGATGAAATTCATCGGGTATGACGAGCTGCAAAAAGAGTTCGGGGAACCCGACCCGGACAATTACCTGGTGATTTATGACGGCGAAGTGGAAACCAATGATCTGGAAGAACTGTACGCCAAATTCAACCTTGACCACCCGTCCGGCTATGAGGGGCACAGCCTCTCCATGTCGGATGTGGTGGAATTGTACGATGAATCCGGCAGCTCCTTCCACTATGTCGACCGCTTTGGATTCCGGGAGATTTCATTTCAGGCGTCCGAACAGGAGCAGCTGCAAGGCCCGCAGATGAACCTGTGAACAGGTACCCCAACAGCCGGAGGGCTGTTTTTTTAACCCCAAAAATAAAGGAGGAAACACCATGAGTAAACCGCAAGCCGCAGCCAAGACCCCGCAGGAATCTGCACAGACCGCAGCCGGGCAGCCCATGCCCATGAAGGTAGACGTCAAAATCGGTTCCATCCGCCCAGAGGGTAACATCCGGGCCTATGCATCCATTAACCTGAACGACTGCTTCGCCATCCGCAATGTGAGGGTGGTGGACAGCTCCAAAGGATTATTCGTTGCTATGCCCAGCTACCGCGCGGGCAACGAGTACAAGGACATCTGCTTCCCGGTTACCAAGGAATTCAGGGAACAGCTGAATAACGCAGTGATCGATGCCTACCATCAGGCGCTCACCCAAAGCCAGAGTCAAGACCAGCCAAAGGCGGCTGACGCGCCCCCTTTTGATCAAGCGCCGGAGCAGCATTCCGGCATGCAGATGGCGGGACTTTAAGCCCCACCATTTTTCTCTTTAACAACCAAACAATAAATTAAAATGGAGGTAATCTCAATGAAAAAATTCGTATCCAAGGTAAAAAACCAAATCACAGGCAAGATCCTTATGGCACAGTCCCTGCTTCGTTCCCAGCACGGTGAAGGCTTCGTGGACACCGCAATCAAAATCCTGATGGCTGTTGTCATCGGCGCCCTTGTCCTTGCCGGGCTGTATGCTCTGTTCGGTGAAACGATCCTGCCGACCCTGAAACAGCGCATTATTGAAATGTTCAACTATGGGGGCTGATGTGCTGCTCCTCTTGCAGGGCGGTTTTTTCACTGTCCTTCTGGCGGCAGCCTGTCTCTGGGATATCCGAAAACGGATCATTCCAGACACCCTCTGCCTATGCATTGCCCTGGTCGGGTTTCTGGCTTTTGAGCCGGAAAAACTGTTCGGTGTCTTTGCCGCCACGCCGTTTCTAATCGCCGCCCTGATTTGGGGCGGCATGGGCGGCGGGGATATCAAGCTCATGGCGGCGGCCGGGCTGGTGCTGGGCTTTCACAAAAGCATGGCTGCCATGATCATAGGGCTTACGGCCCTGTTGATCTGCCATGCAGTTTATGCCATTATCCAAAAGCTGCGCGGGAGGGCTGTGCAAAAAGCATACCCCCTCGCGCCTTTTTTAACGCTTGGCTGCCTTGCAGCCTATTTTATTATTATATAAGGAGGAACACTCTATGGGTTTTCTGAAAAACCGCACAATGCTGGGCGTACTCTGCATCGTGCTTTCTTTACTCATCTGCTTTGCGATCACTCCCCTGTTCAACCAAAGTGTATCGCAGAAAACAAACATTGTCCGGGTGGTCAAGGACGTCAAGTCCGGCGCTCAGATCACAAAGGATATGGTGCAGACCGTGGAGGTCGGCGGCTATAACCTGCCGGAGGACGTGATCCGGCAGAGTGAAACTGTGGTCGGCAAGTATGCGTCAGCGGATCTGTTTTCCGGCGATTACATCCTTCCAGAAAAGATATCCGATGTCCCAGCCGCTGAAAATGCCTATCTCTACAGCTTAAACGGTGACAAGCAGGCCATTTCCGTCAGCATCAAAAGCTTCGCGCAGGGACTGTCCGGTAAGCTGGTTTCAGGGGATATCGTGTCGGTCATCGCCCCGGACTACAAGAAGCAGGGCTCCACCGTAATCCCCCCGGAACTTACTTATGTGGAGGTCATCGGCGTGACCGCCAGCACTGGTTATGACACCAATTCTAAAGAGCCTTCCGAGAATACGCAGGATGAAACCGAAAAGCAGCTTCCCGCCACGGTCACCCTGCTGGTTTCCCCGGAGCAAGCAAAAATCCTCGCGGAACTGGAAACGGACGGCAAACTCCATCTTTCCCTTATCTTTCGCGGAAGCAAAGAGAATGCCGCCCAATTTACCGAACTGCAGGACAAGGTAATCGAAACGCTGTACCCGACTCCCGCGGAGCAGAGAACCGGGCAAACAGAGCAGCAAGCCGCCCCGGAAGCTTCAGCAGAACCCGAAAACATTGCACCGGAAGCCGGAGGTGAGTAATGTGATGAACTTTATAAAAGGAAGTATTTTTACCCGCGGTAAAACAGAACCTCCAAACGAGGAACCAGAGCAGGATGTACAGGTACTGGCGGTATGGGGCAGCCCCGGCAGCGGCAAGACCACGGTCAGTGTGCGCCTTGCCAAGCATCTGGCGGATCAGAAAAAGAATGTGGCACTGCTGCTTTGCGACATGACTGCGCCTATGCTGCCCTGCATCTGCCCACCCGGTGATCTTGAGTGCGAACGATCCCTGGGCAGCATCCTTGCCGCCACCCATGTGACGGATATGCTCATCAGGCAGAACTGCATCACCCACAAGAAGATAAGCTATCTGACGGTCATCGGCATGCTCAAGGGCGAAAATGTGTTTACTTACCCGCCTTATACCCAGGAACTTGCGACAGAGCTGATCGACCATCTGCGGGACATCGCCCCATACATCATCATTGACTGTGGCAGCGCCATCGCCCACGATATCTTGTCGGCGGTTTCCCTGCTGGAGGCTGATACGGTGCTGAGACTGGTAAACTGCGATCTCAAGTCCATAAGCTACCTGTCCAGCCAACTGCCACTCCTCAAGGATCAAAAATGGGATTCGGAGAAGCAGTACAAGGTGGCCTCTAACGTAAAATCAAACCAGGCGGGCGAGCACATCGAGCAGGTGCTGGGCAATGTGGCGTTCAAAATCCCGCATTCGGACGAGCTGGAGAACCTTGCGCTCTGCGGGGATTTGTTTAAGGATCTGGCACTCAAGGACAGCCGCGGCTTTCGTGCGGAGATCGCCAAAATTGCAAAGGAGGTGTTTAATGTATGAGTCGAAAAAAACACGGAGATATGGGACAGCAGCCGGTGCCGGTGCCCTCAGAGACAACTGAAAAATCCCGTACAGTGAGCATGGCAGGCAATCAGAGCCTGTTTTTTTCATCTTCGGGAGCGCGCGAGTTCGGCTCCGTGCTGCGGGAGGTGCAGGAGTATATATCCTCGCATTACGCAGGACTGATTACAGACAGCGGCGCAGGAGAGATGAAGGCACAGATCAAACGGTATATCACCAAATACATTCAGGATAACCGCATTGCAGTCTCCGGCATGACACAGCCGCAGCTGGTGGACGCTCTCTACACCGAAATGGCGGAGTTTTCATTCCTCACCAAGTACATCTTCGGAAGCGGCATCGAGGAAATCGATGTGAACGGGTGGGATGACGTGGAGGTGCAGTACAGCAGCGGCGTCACCAAAAAGCTGGACGAACACTTTGACTCGCCCGAGCATGCCGTTAATGTGGTGCGGCGTATGCTGCATGTTTCCGGCATGGTGCTTGACAACGCCAGCCCCACCGTGTTGGGGCATCTCTCCAAGAACATCCGTATCGCGGTATTAAAAGCGCCGGTGGTGGACGAGGATGTGGGAGTAGCGGCAAGTATCCGTATTGTCAATCCGCAGTCGATGCAAAAGGAGGATTTTATCCTGGGAGGAACCGCAACCGAGCCGATGCTGGGCTTTCTGGCGGAATGCCTGCGTTATGGCGTTTCCACCTGTGTAGCTGGAGCCACCAGCTCTGGGAAAACCACGCTGGCAGGCTGGCTTTTAACCACTATCCCCGATGGAAAACGAATCTTCACGATTGAGAACGGCTCTCGTGAGCTGGCATTGGTGCGCCGGAAGGACGGCAGAGTCTGCAACAGCGTCATCCATACCCTGACCCGCGACAGTGAAAACGAGCGGCAGCGGATCGACCAGACCACCCTGCTGGATATGTCCCTGCGTTTTAACCCCGACATACTGGTTGTTGGAGAGATGCGCGGCGCGGAAGCAAACGCGGCGCAGGAAGCTGCCCGCACTGGCGTGGCAGTTCTGACCACCATCCACTCCAACAGCTGTGAAGCCACCTACCGCAGAATGGTATCTCTTTGCAAGCGCGCCGTCGACATGTCCGACGAAACCCTCATGGCCTATGTAACGGAAGCGTATCCCATTGTGGTGTTCTGCAAGCAGCTCGAAAACAAAGCGCGCCGGGTTATGGAAATCATGGAGTGCGAGATCCTGCCGGACGGCACAAGAAACTTTCGCCCGCTGTTTAGGTATCAGATTGCCGAGAACCGTATGGAGGACGGCAAATTCATCATCAACGGCGAGCATGGTGTGGTACAGGGAATCTCACCCGGACTGCAGAGGCGTTTTCTCGAAAACGGCATGCCGCAGGACACCCTGAAACGAATTATTTCGATGGGAGGTGCCGCGGTATGACCACTGTTTTACTTTTCGCCTGTGTCGGTATGATTATCGGCGCCTTTTTACTGTTTGGGATCACACCGTTGGAGTTTACCGATGGGTTGTTCGGTTTTCTGACCCGGAAAAACAAGAGCATCAAGGCGGAGATCAATGAAACGACCCACCGGAAAAAGACCGGCTACCTGCGCCGTGAAGTTACAGAGGTGCAGGAAATTCTAAAAATCACCGGCCGAAGCAAGCGATTCTCCATGGTCTGCGCCGCCTCACTTTTACTGTTTGCGGTGGGCGCAAGCCTCGCCATCCTTCTGGGCAATGTGTTCCTCGTGCCGGTGCTTGCGGTGGGGCTTATGTTTCTGCCCTTCTGGATCATCCGGCTGACGGCGACGCATTACAAAAAGAGCGTAGCGGCGGAACTGGAAACGGCGCTCTCCATCATCACCACGGCGTACCTGCGAAATGAGGATATCCTGACGGCAGTGGAAGAAAGCGCACAGTACCTGAATCCGCCCGTGCGGAATGTGTTCACGGAATTTCTGGCGCAGACAAAACTGATTGATCCAGATGTGGAAACCGCGCTCCATGCCATGAAACCGAAGATCCAAAACGAGGTCTTTCATGAGTGGATCGACGCGATTTGTGCCTGCCTGTACGACCGCAGCCTGAAAACCACGCTGACGCCGATTGTCAGTAAGCTGAGTGATATGCGTATTGTCAACGCGGAACTGGAATTTCTGGTATCCGAACCACGCAAGGAATTCATCATCATGGCAATCCTGGTCATCGGCAATATCCCTGTCATGTACATGCTCAACCGGGACTGGTATCATACCCTGATGTATACAGCAGTGGGACAGATCATTCTTGCGGTGTGCGGGGCGGCCATTTTCATCAGTATGGCATTCGTCATTAAGCTGACCCGACCCATTGAGTACAAACGATAGCCGCGGCTATCGACAAAATCGGAGATATCATAACCGCTGCATGGATGTGGTCGTTTTATTATTAAACTTTTCAGGAGGTGAAACTATTTGCAATCTCTACTATTTTTGTTTACGGCTTTGTTTGCGGCAGGGCTGTTTTTTATTCTGGCGGAGGTACTGAAGCTGCCGGCCATAGGCGCTGCCAAAGCCATGCTGTCTGCTGGAAAAGAGGATAAGAAAGCCGCAAAAACCGTGGAAGCCTGGTTGATGTCAGGCGCCGTGAAGCTTTCAAAATATATCCGAATGGACGAGTACAAGAAAAGCCGGATGACAAATATCCTCAAGGCAGCGGGAATTCCCATGACGCCGGAGGTGTACTCGGCCTATGCCATTGTCAAGGCCGGCGCCATCCTGCTGGGCGTGATCCCAAGCCTGGTGCTGCTTCCTTTGCTCTCACCAGTGTTAGTCATTCTGGCTTTGCTGACCTATTTCAAGGAAAGCAAAAGAGCCGACGAGCAGCTCCGGGAAAAACGGGAGCAGGTAGAAAGCGAGCTGCCCCGGTTTGTGGCAACGATTGAGCAAACTCTCAAGGCCAGCCGGGATGTGCTGGCAATGATCGAAGCCTATAAGAAGAACGCTGGCTCCGCCTTTGCCCATGAGCTGGACGTGCTGACGGCCGACATGCGCTCCTCCAGTTATGAGGCGGCGCTGACCCGGTGCGAGGCAAGACTGAATTCTCCCATGCTTTCCGATGTGGTGAGAGGACTCATCGGTGTCCTTAGAGGCGATGACAGCGCCGTATACTTTCAGATGCTGACACATGATTTCAAGGCACTGGAACTGCAGCGGCTGAAAGGACAGGCGCAGAAGATCCCGCCGAAGATCCGGGTGTTTTCCTTTGTCATGCTGATGTGCTTTCTCTTTACTTACCTTGCCATCATTGCTATGGAGATAGTCAGTTCCCTCGGCAACATGTTTTAGAAAGGAGGAAATCTCATGGATATGGATCGAAAAAAATTAGAAAAAAAGCTGCAGGAAAAGATGGAAGCGAACTACCGCTCCTACATCCAGCAGCTCCAGAACAAACCTGTATCCGATCTGATCGGGCAGGCTGCGGAAATCGCCGCGGTGAAGCTGGTGTACGAGGAACTGATGGAAGCATGCAGTCCGGATTACGCAGAATACCTGATCCGCTTTGAAAATCCGCTGGAGTTGGTAAGTAATTACTGGTTGGATGAACAGAATGTGGCGCACAGCGAAGAAATGGGGCACGTCCTCTGGAACATCGTGGACAAGGGGTTGGGAGAGGGTGATTATGCGATAGATGAAGCATATCAGCCGCCAACTCTTAACGAGGGGGTACGCCTATGTTGAAACGGCTGCACTCCAAACGGGGCGAGGGTTATATCGATGTGGCGGTACTGGTGCTGTGCGTGATGCTGGTCATCGCCGTGGCGGTTAGTGTTTTGCCGGTGTTCGTCACCAAAAATAAGCTGGATACCTATGCCACGGAGCTCTGCCGGGAAGCCGAAATTGCTGGGCGTGTGGGCAGCGAAACGACACTGCGGGCACAGGTACTCACGGAAAAGACCGGCCTGAATCCTGACATCTCATGGTCGAAATCCGGCAAAATCCAACTCAACGAGGAATTTACAGTGACGGTGACTACACAGGCGGATATCGGTCTGTTCGGAGGATTCGGGAGTTTTCCTGTCACTCTCCAGGCTCGTGCCAGCGGAAAAAGTGAGGTATACTGGAAATGACAAATGGAAAATTATGTGTTATACTGAAAGATAAAAAAGGAACATCTTTTCCGCTCATAATTGCGGTTGCCCTTGCGCTGGTCATCATTTTCTGCGGCATATCCGAATACATTCGGCTGGTTATTATTGCACAGGGTGTTCGGGACGCAGTACAATCCGCTGTCATTTCGACAGTGAACGACAGTTATGATGATGTTTATCACGGAGTGCGAGAAGGATACAGCGGTGCTTATCAGCCATCGGCGGATGATTTTGAAGAAAGTCTGGACTATAGTGACATTTACGGACTTCTGGACGAACTGCTGGGGCTGCGTTATGCAGGCGGCTATCATGTGAAATACGCCGGAGATGTGGTAGAATTCAAGCTCTCCAGGCTGTCGGTGGACTTGCAGAATATGCCGCTGGCACCCGGCAGCCCCGACAATAATGATGGCTTTCTAGCCGATGCGGTAATTCGGCTGGAGGTTCCGGTTCGGTTCGGGGGTAAATTGCTCCCCCCAATGCAGATCAACCTCAAAGTACAGGCCAAATATATGCCCTTGTTTTAACAATTTTCGGATTTTCCTGGACTTCTGAAAAAACTTGTAGTATGGTGTGTCATTGAAAAAACACATTAACCTTTTACACAAAAGGAGGTAGTTTGAATGAAACTGACAGACAAAACAAAAAAGAGGCTCACCCTAACCGGACTCGGTGTGGTATGCGTAGTCCTTGTCATAGCCATATCCTCGCAATTCAAGACAGAAAAGCCGGTAGATGTGCCAATCCAGCCCTCTCCGACCATGTCGGGGGTAGTCAACCCCAGTGCGGAACCCCCGACATCCGCCGCAGCGCCGACAACGAAACCGGAGGTAAGCGTTTCACCTATTGATCCAACTGCAACACCGGTCGTGACCGCAGGCACGGATACAGCTGATTCCAGCGGTAAGGATCAAAGCCTGCAGGCAGAGCCTACCAAGCCTGCAGCTCCTACAGAAAAACCTACACCCAAGCCGGAAACTTCTACAAAAGATACAAGCAAAGCACCCGAATATAAGCCGGAGGATACGGTAAAAACTGAACCCAAGGAACCTTCAGGTGGTGAGAAAAAAGATGGCAAGATTTATGTCCCCGGATTTGGCTGGATAGACGATGAAGGTGGGGCTGTTGATCAAAAAACAGTAGGTGGTGAAGGTGATATCAATAAACAGGTTGGAGATATGGACTGAAGATAGTTCTTTAATAAGCTAAAAGCACCGAGTTTTCGGTGCTTTTTGTTGTTCAAGGAGGGTTTAAATGAAACGACAACTCAGCATTTTTTTCGCATTAGTACTGCTGATTTCTTTAGTTTTGCCTATTAAAGCCTACGCTGAGGGGGATGGCAACATAGACCACGGTGGCGGCGGAATGGGCAGTGGTACAAGCGAAAACTATTGGAATTCCGGGAATGAGGGTGTCAGGATAACTGTTATTCGGGGAAGTGACAGAACAGCAGTCACCACTCCCATTGACTTCACCAATAAAACGCCCGCGGTAGCCGTACATTTCGGAAAAGTATCAAAGATAGCATATACAAATGGAAGCTCTATTACACCATCTACGTCAACATATTCGTGTATAAAAGTTGAAATACCTCTTCCACGAATTATAAGCTCCGACAGCGGGCAAGCCAGCATTGAGGAAATTAAGCGATATTTCTGCTCGGAATATGTTTTAATGCGTATTGCCGATGTTACCGGCATGAACTACGATATACTAATCAACGGCGAGTATAAGCTTCTGCTGGAGCCCATCGCATACATGACATTCCAGGGCATCAAGATGGCAATGACCGCTACCGAAGCGGCACTTTACGACCAGCAGTTGGGTGGAGGGCTGCGCAGCAAGATGGTGTCTCTCAGCCATAAAAACTTACCTCTTGCAATGTTCCTCGAAACACCCGACCTCGGCTATCCTGCATGGTCGGGTTCCCGGACATCCCCGGCTTCCAACGCAGATATCATCGCAGCTCTCGGCATTGGAATTGTCCGGTTCAATGAAACACTGGCCGATCCGCCTGAAGTTACAACTTATAATTATGAGTACCGGGTTAATACTGAGGTTATCACCTCAGTCACAGTTCGCGGCGGTCAGGCCGATCCCGATCACCCGGTGACGGTGCGCTTCACTATCGGCGGTCAAACCTATACCGTAAGCGGAGTGTATTATCCGGAGGGTGACCGCCAGCTTGTGTGGGTACGGTGGCGGACACCTTCCACACCGCAGACTATGACCATTCAGGTGGCGGTATCAGGAGGCGGCTCTGCCGGCAGTGGTACCATCACCGCTAAAATCGTAGATCTCTCCGGCAACGATCCGCCCAACCCCGTTGCGGATGACCGTAACGACAGCTATACCGCGCCGGCCGTTCCCAATAAGGCACAGACAACATCGTCCTCCTGGGGAATCTGGCGTCCATGGTGGCATGAATATTGGGTTTGGGAAAGCGACTGGAACTGGCACGGCGACGGAGAAGGCGGAGGCAGCTGGGAGGATGACGGCGAATGGGTGGACAAGGGCTGGTGGGAGTTCGATTGGGACGCTTACCATGCCAGTCTTTCCGCATCCATGAGTATCGTGCCGGATGACAAAAACCCAACCGCATACGGAAAAACCATGAAATCAGGGTATGGCGTAAATCAATATACAACCGCCAATGTCAGCACCAATCAGTCATCAGCAGTGACCGATGCACAAACTGCGGTTACCTATTTTCCTGAATTTCAGTACAAAACATACTGGCGACTGCTGAAACGCACACAGACCGGTTATAACTCCAAATTCGAATTTGCGTCCAATAAATACTCAACTTATAAGCGCAGAACGCAGTTCACCCCGATCTGGTTCCCTGATGGAAGCTATACGCCATACACATGGCTGATCGATTGTTGGACGCCAACTGGTATGCTCAGTATGAACCTTACCGACTCGGTGACCATTCGTGGAAGCCTTTGGGATGACTGGCATATCGCGCCGGTAAAGCCGTAAACAACAGAAAAAGAAACAGGATCGCAGGGCATAGCTTTGCGGTCTTTTTCTTTGCAAAAATCAAATATGAAATATGAAAGGTGGTTAATCTTTATGAAATTCAAACGAATCCTGCCTATCCTTTGCGTAGTGCTCATGCTGGTCTGTGTGTTCAGCACAACCGCTTATGCCGCGCCGAGCGGTGACGTGGCCGGAGCGATCGAAGGCACCTGGAACGATGCTTCTGATCAGATCAAGACCGTCGTTAATAAGGTTGTCTTCCCGGCAATCGATCTGATCCTGGCGGTGTTTTTCTTTGCAAAATTGGCGATGGCGTATTTCGATTACAGGAAGCATGGCCAGTTTGAATGGGCCGCGCCTGCTATTTTGTTCGCCTGTCTTGTGTTTGCCCTGACTTGTCCACTATACATCTGGGGCATTTTGGGGATGTAGTAGAAAAGCACCGAGTAGCCTTAAAGAAAGCTACTTGGTGCTGATTTGCCTTAAGGCTTACAACCAAGCGATGTACGGCGGGCCAAACTCATAGCTGGAGGGAAAAATGCCTCACCGTATTGTTCAGTTAAGTACCTTTTGGAGCGAAAGAGCGAAAAAGAATGCAGTTGTTTGCAGATCACAAAAAGTTCCTTTCTCACGTGCACTTCACGGCACAGGATGAAATTAGACTGTACCGTGAAGTGCATTTAGGAGAGCTACAGTTATTTTTTGCGCAGCTTTTTTATCAGCTTCACGATTTCATACCAGAATACCGCCACAGCCGCAATGCCCACAGCAGTAAAAAACATAGGAGCAGACAGCGGAGCCAGCTTCAGAAACGCATTCAATGGAGAATATAGAATGACCCCCAGCATTGCAAGTGTTCCAAAGTTCACCGCCCACATCACCTTATCTTTCACAAGGCGTTTTATCGACTGCGCTGCTAAATCGTGGTCGGAGCTGTTCACCTGTACTAAGAACAGATTGGAAAGCATGATAATGGTAAGCCCCATTGCACGAGCTGTGGGTGCGCCTGCTGCATTGCCATCAAGTATCGTATAATAAGCACCAAAGGATGCGGCGAAAATAACCAGTCCTTGCAGAACGCTTTTGAAAAGAATGGTTGCAGTGAGCAGCTTCTCTTTCGGATCGCGCGGCTTGCGCTCCATAATATCCATTTCAGCAGGCTGTCGCTCCAGCACAATGGAGCAGGTCGGGTCAATTAATAGTTCCAGCAGCACAACGTGCAACGGCAGTAGCAAGAGCGCAGTGGGCGCGATGCCAAGCATAGGGGCAAGCAAGGATGCAAATGCAATCGGGATGTGGATAGTGAACACGTAGCCAACCGCTTTGCGGATGTTGTCATAAATACGTCTTCCGTCCTTCACCGTCTCTACAATGGTTGTAAAGTTATCGTCCATCAAAATCAGGTCGGCGGCTTCACGAGAAACCTCGCTGCCGCGCTTTCCCATGGCAATGCCAATATCGGCGTATTTCAGTGCAGAGGCATCATTCACACCATCACCTGTCATGGCAACAATCTCGCCGTTTTCCTTAAATGCCTTAACAATCCGCATTTTGTGTTCCGGTACAACACGCGAGAAGATTGAAACATCTTTCACCTCTTCACGAAGCTCCTCATCACTCATTTCGCTTAACATATCGCCAGTGATGATATGATCGCTGTTTGGCATACCAATTTTCTTGGCAATCGAGGAAGCGGTGATACCATTGTCGCCCGTAATCATCACCACACGAATACCGGCCTTGTTGCAAACGGCAATATCGGCTTTTACGCTTTCACGAGGAGGGTCTGCAAGACCGATCAGGCCGCAGAGTGTCAATGTGCAGTCGGTGATTTGAGCAGGTATTTCTGCTTCACTTTGGGGTTTCGCGGTGGCTACTGCAATGACGCGAAGGCCTTCCTTGGACATTTCCATGATTTTACGTTCAGCGATTTTTCTTTTTTCATTGCTCATGTTGCAGATAGTCAAAATCCGTTCGGGAGAGCCTTTTGCTGCAATGACAAGCTCTCCGTTTCTGCGCCAGACATGACCCATCATTTTCAGCTCGTTGGTGAACGCGTATTCGCTGACCAGCTCTCCGCTGAAAAGATGTTCCTTGGAGATGCCAAGATTGTCGCAGTGGGAAAGCATCGCTTTTTCCATGGGGTCGTAGGCATCTGTTTCGCAGCCGAGTCCCATGGTTTCACACAATGTATGGTTATCTCCATCCAGTGCCCATACATCTTGCACTGTCATTTGATTCATGGTAATGGTGCCGGTTTTGTCTACGCAAAGTACTGATACCGCACCCAATGTTTCCACGGAAGGAAGCTTACGCACCAAAGATTGCTTTTTGGCAAGCCGCCATGCGCCCATAGAAAGGAACACGGTAAGAATAACCGGAAATTCCTCGGGTATCATCGCCATCGCAAGGGTAATGCCGGAAAGAATGCTTTCAATCAGTCGGTCGCCTATGGCATGGTCCGGAATATTGAACCATGTGAATAAACCCACCAGGGCGAACAGGACTGCGGCAATCCCCGCACATAGCTTAACAAGGCTACCAGTTTGCTTTTGCAGAGGTGTATCCTCATCAGGTGCGGCGGTCACATTTGCACCGATTTTACCGTATTCAGTGACGGCACCAATTTTATCCACACAAACGGTTGCCGTGCCTTGTGTGACCAAGGTGCCTGCGTAACAATAGTCTCGACGCCAATAATCGGTGGTCGGCTCGGCGTTCTCGGTGGGGAGTTTCCAAACGCCCTCTGCTTCGCCAGTTAGGGAGGATTCATCCACACAGAGGTCGCTGCACTTTACCACAATGCCGTCGGCGGGGATTTTGATGCCCTCGTAGATCATCATCAGGTCACCGGGAACAAGATCAGCACTGGCAATGGTCTGCTCCTTGCAGTCACGGATGACGGTGATATGTGGCGCAGACAGGTCTTTGAGGGCATTGAGTGTTTTGTCGGTTTTCCACTCTTGAATGATGTCAATACTGATGATGCAGATGACAAACACCAGCATGATTGCTCCGTCTCTCGGCTCACCGAGAATGAAATAGATGATTGCCGCTACGATGAGCAGCAGAAACATCGGCTCACAGATGATGTGCAGAGCCTTAGAGAAAAAGTTCTGCTTTTTACCCTGCGTCAGTTCATTCTTACCGTACTTCTCCTGTAGCTTGTGTGCTTCGGCAGCGGTAAGGCCTGCCATGTTTGGTTTGTTGCTTGTCATAAAAGTTACCTCCGTTTAGCCTTTCGGCATTCGTTCGATAGCTCTATGGCACTCCATTTTTCGGGGTCGTTGTTCCATTTGGGTATAAAAATAGCACACCTATGGAACATACTACTGTCCCGCAGATGTGCATAAATTGCAATCTGTTGCCACTCGTTGGGTGGCCCGGCCCCATGACCTCCGTTAAAAGGTTCATCGCCTGCTCAGTTTGTACTGTTGATCTCGCATCCACAATCGGATGTAATGCAGTGCAAAGAGATTACTAGACCATTATATGCACTACCTTATCCTTTGTCAACCACAATGCGATATTCTAATACTTATTGAACGATAACAAGGAGGACTTCGTATGAAGGTAAAAATCCGTTCACCGTCCTTATCCAAGGATGGACTGGCAGATACTTGGAATGTAAAAAAGAGAGCAGGCCGGCTTCTTGTTAATGGATTTGGCCTGCTCAAATTAGCATATCCCCTTATGTGAGATGAAGGAGGTAAGGACAAATGAACAAAGATACTTTTTGGAGAATTATAGACGAGGTTAATTCAGAGACAGATCAAAACAATCAATCTACTATCTTGAAAGTGACCGAGAAAAAACTCTTGGCGTTTTCGTCAAAGGATATTATAGATTGGCACAATATAAAAAAGGTGTATATGGATTTAGCCTACCGAAACGATTTATGGGCGGCCTGCGCCGCAACGCAGTCTCACAGCACAGATGATGGTTTTATTGACTTTCGCTCTTGGTTGATATCGAGAGGAAGAGAAGTCCACATGGACGCTCTAAACGACCCTGATACGCTGGCCGAACATGACTTTCCAATAGGTACAGCAGACTTTGAGTCATATGGATATGTTGCGCATGACTGTTATGCGGTCCAAATGGCGATGGAAAGCAAAGGCTTAAATTCTTTCCTACTGGATTATAGTTCTTGGCTTACGGGAAATTCGGCCACGCTGAATGACTTTTATGAATGCCACCCTAAAAAGGGAGTGAGTAATGAGCAACGCATTGCTGCCGCCTACCTCAGAGCATTATCTCAAGTGTACGACATCTACAACGCAACCGAGCAACAATCGCTGAGTGAAGAAACTACTGCGGAGATCATGGCGGAAATTAGAATCAGGCCAGACATTGACCCTGACTGGAGTATTAATAATTTGCCCCAAATGTTACCTTGTCTGTGTGAGAAATACAATGTTGAGGAAATGCACGATGATATGGAGTTTAATATGAAGTAAGGATCAACTGTCAGATACTTAGCACGTAATTAGCGTAACCAATTGACTTTCAATGCATAAAGTGATATTATAATGGCAAGAATATTAAACGAAAATCATGATTATAATATCACTTGTGGAGGTGAGAATATGGAACAAATCGGATATGGAGAACACATTTCCGACACTGTCAGAAATATGCCTTATGAGTCAGCAATCCAAACCGAGGACATAGCTGAGCAGTTGGCGGTGAAGTATGCACTTCCATACGATAAGGCCAAAACCTTAACCAATGTCAAGCTGAAACGGATGGCAGACAAAGGTGAAATTGAAAGACTGCAAAAAGGAGTATACTGCCATGTGAAGCAAACCGTCTTTGGGAAAGTTACGCCCAGCATTGATGAAGTGGTGATAAAAACATTAACGGTACAGAATGGCGCGAAAATAGGATATGAATCCGGGGCGTTCCTGTTTAATAAGCTGGGACTGACAACCTTGATTCCCCGTGATATCGAAATCACTACAGACCGTTATGGAGCAAAGCTGCCCGAAGGCTGCCATATCAAGGTAAGAAAGCCGTCTGCGGTTGTGACAGATGAGAACTGGAAATATTTGCAGTTTATCGATATGTTAAGTGAACTGCCAAATGCTCACATTGATGCGGAAAAGCCGGAGCAGTTGCTGGTGCAATATGCACAGAAGCAGCAACTAGACGGACTTACACTGATCTTCACAGCTCGCAGGCATTACACATCGAAAATTTTATTGCCGATTATAGACTTACTCATGGAGGTGAAAAATGAAGTTACATCAAGATAGAGATGCGTTTGAAGCCCTGCTCTCCGATGTTAGCAGGAGAACAGGAATTCGAAGTGACATCGTAGAAAAAGACTATTATCTGACACTGCTTCTATGGGAACTGGCAGAAAGGCAGGGCACGCTTCCCGCATACTTTAAGGGAGGCACCGCCCTGTATAAAGCAATAGGCCGTATGAAGCGCTTTTCCGAAGATATTGATCTCACAGTTGAAATCCAGGACTGCTCTAAAAGTCAAGGAAAAAAGCGCTTGGAAGTTGCGGCGAACGGCTATCATACTCTTTCGAGGACATCGGACAAAGCGAGAGAAAGCAACCAAAGGGGCAGCATTACCAGCGTATATGAATATAATCCCGTCACCGCTGTCGACGCTGATGATGCACTTCAACGGTTCGGTTATGTGAAAGTTGAGGCGACATCCTTCACGATCAGCGAACCTGTTGAATCCCTTGAAATTTCGCCTCTTCTCTATTCGGAAGCAACCTCAGAGCAGCGCCTGGTCCTTGACGAAAATTATGAGGTCAAGCCATTTACCATTAACACCATTAAACTGGAGAGAATTTTTGCAGACAAAGTATTGGCTGCGGAGTTTTACTACCAACGACATATGTTGTTTGATACCGCAAAGCATCTTTACGATCTTACCACGATGATGGAGCAGGACAGAATACAGTCGCTGCTCTCTGCACCAGATGAACTGGTAAAAATGCTTGCCTACAAGCGCAAAGAAGAAAGGGAAAGGATCGGCAGTGATCTTGCGGAAAAACCGTTTTCTGACTTTAAGCTGTTTCAAGCAGTTGGCATAGATACTGAACTGACTGCGGCATTTATTAGAATGCAGGAGATTTATGTATTTTCACAAAGTGATATCCTTTCACCTGCACAACTGTCTAAGAGCATGACTGTACTTAACCAAGCTCTGCTTAAGCTGGATGAAGATCTAGAAATGACGCAGACTGCCAGCGAAGGTACAGAACAGAGGATGCTCTGAAACTAAGCTGGTAACTCTAAAATTAAATAGCTAAAACCATGACTCAAGGTTCTCGTTTATTTACGAGAGCCTTTTTTTCAAGTTCAAGGCGTACCTTCCAAAGGTGCGCCTTATTTTTTTAGAAAGAGGTGAACCCAAAATGTTTATATGGGACTTTGTAGCCGATACGGTGCTGGGCCAGATCATCGACTGGATCTACGGCCAGATCATCGGTTTCCTCGCTAATTTCTTTGGCGAAATGGGCAATATGGGCGCCGATCTGTTCGAGATGAGCTGGGTACAATCCATCGTCCTGTTTTTTGTTTATCTGGCGTGGGCGCTCTATGTCACCGGTCTGGTGGTATCCGTTTTCGAATGTGCAATCGAATACCAGTCCGGCCGGGGCAGCGTCAAAGATGCCGCCCTCAATGCCCTCAAGGGCTTTCTGGCAGTGGGCCTGTTTTCCACCGTGCCTGTGGAGCTGTACAAGCTGTCCATTTCCCTGCAGAGCAGCCTGACAGCGGGAATCACCGGCTTTGGCTCCGGTATCGACACCCTCGCAAGTAATATCATCAGCGATCTGAGCGCGGCGGGAAGTCTTGAAAGTGCCGGAAGCGCTGGTGTTTTCGGTGGCATAGGGACCGTTACCAGCCCCATCATGATGCTCTTTATCCTGATCCTCATGGGCTATGCAATCATCAAGGTGTTTTTCGCTAATTTAAAGCGCGGCGGTATTCTGCTCATTCAAATTTCCGTGGGCAGCCTATATATGTTTTCTGTACCACGCGGTTATCTTGACGGTTTTGTCAGCTGGTGTAAGCAGATCATTGGTCTGTGCCTGACGGCGTTTCTGCAGGCGACCATTCTCACTGCGGGACTCATGGTGGTCAAAGACCATGCCTTGCTGGGGCTTGGGCTGATGCTGTCCGCTGGAGAGATCCCCCGCATCGCGGGAGCCTTCGGTCTGGATACCAGCACCAAAGCCAACCTCATGAGTGCGGTATATACGGCACAAACCGCAGTCAACATGACCCGGACGGTCGTAAAGGCGGTGGCTGCAAAGTGAAGCTGGTTTATATCTGTTCCCCTTACGCCGGAGATATCGAAAGCAATATCCGGTTTGCCAAAGACGCCTGCCGCTATGCCATGGAGCAGGACTGTGCACCTGTGGCCGTCCATCTTCTGTACCCTCTGCTCCTGAATGATGCAATACCCTCAGAAAGAGAAACCGGAATCCGGATGGGGCTGCGGGTACTGGCTTCGTGCGAAGAACTGTGGATCTGCGGCGGGCATATCAGCTCCGGCATGCGCTGTGAAATCGCGGAAGCAAAACGGCTCGGCATCCCCATTCGAAACATATCAACCCAACAAATACAAGGAGGAACTTATATGAAGCAATACGGTATCTTGGCCCGCCGGAGTGCCGCCTCAGTCTGCGGCTCCGCAGAAGCATGGCTCAAGCAGGATGGCGAACCCGTAACCTTTGACACCTATGGGGAAGCGGCCACGGAAGCAAAAAGACTGATGCAGGACATTCGTACACCTAATGTGTCCTATTTTCCCAAGGAAAGAGAAATCGAGCTGGAGGAAGCGCCTTCCCCCGGCATGAAACTGCAGCTGTGACTTTATCGCTGACCCTCGGAAGTCTGTTTGACGGGATCGGCGGTTTTCCGCTGGCAGGCGTCCGGCAGGGGTTTACTCCTGTATGGGCCAGCGAAATTGAACCGTTTCCCATTGAAGTCACGAAGATAAGGCTTCCGGATATGCTCCATGTGGGTGACATTACAAAACTAAAAGGCTCGGAGTTGTCCCCTGTGGACGCAGTCTGCGGGGGCTCGCCATGCCAGGATCTTAGCGTAGCCGGCAAACGTGCCGGACTTCAGGGTGAACGATCTGGGCTGTTCATGGAGCAAATCCGCATTGTGAAGGAGATGAGAGCCTATGACAAAGCAAACGGAAGGACAGCTGACGCTGTTCGACCTCGATATATGGTCTGGGAAAATGTACCCGGAGCTTTCTCCAGCGCAGACGGAGAGGACTTCCGGGCGGTACTGGAAGAAACCTGCCGAATTGCTGACAGTACCGTATCTGTACCTCGACCTACGGGAGGGGTATGGCAATCTGCTGGGGCCATATTGGGACCTCAATTCTCCGTTGCTTGGAGAATATACGATGCTCAATACTGGTCCGTCCCACAAAGGCGCAAGCGTATCTTCCTTGTCGCAGATTTTGGAGGCCGCACCGCACCCCAAATACTATTTGAGCAAGACCGCCTGTTTGGGGATTCTGCGCCGGGCGAAGAAACGCGGCAAGGAGCTGCCTTCTGTTCTGAAACAGGCGCTGGAGATCCAGGCGGAAATCCAGCCAATTCCGGAGGAACAAGCGGAGAATCCCTGACCCCGTGGGATGTGCAGAGCCGCAGGATTTATGAGGAGGATGGCGTTTGGCCCTCCCTGTATGGAGGGGAAGGCGGCGGTCATGGGTATGTATCGGCAGAAAAAAACAAGCAAATCACCATCCCCATCAACACACAGATTGCCATGCGGCACAAGCGGATGGGCGAAGGCACCGGGCTGGGCATCGGAGAGAACGGCGACCCGGCCTTTACTTTACAGGCGGCGCATTCCCATGCTGTGTTCAGTACGCAGGTAGAAAGCAACACATCCGTTGCCTTTGCGTGCAATCAGCGGGATGAGGTGCGCGATCTTAATAATGTTGCTGGAGCGATACAAGCCCAGCCCGGTATGAAGCAACAGACCTTTATAGTGGATTCCGCAGATATTACTACATTTCATATCAATCAGCGGGATGAAATAATTGATTTACATGGAATTTCGGGTGCGCTGTTAGCAACTTGCAATATGCAGATGCAAACATTTGTATCTGAGTCTGTTCTTTGCCTGAACGATCAGGGCGGAAGTGTAATGGACGTAAGTCACAATGTTACTGGAACACTTCGGGCACGAATGGATGGCCACCCTCCACTAGTTTTGGGCAACGATCCAGAATTGTTTGAAAATCATGGTATTGACTCGCGCTATACCGGCCCACATGAAGTAGCCCCAACCATGTCTGCCAGATACGGTACCGGCGGCAATAACGTGCCGCTCATTTCCCAGCCGTCTGTGTTTCTTGCGGATTCCGGGGAAGAATCGTCACCTGCCGAAACGTACTGCATTGCCGGCAATATCATTGACAGGCAGGATCACAACGGCGGCAACGGTATGGGGTTTCAGCCGGACATCAGCTACACCTTGAACACCGCGGATCGGCATTGCGTATTTTCCCAGCAGCGGAGCGATGAGTATGCTTCCAATAACGTGGTCAGCACCCAGAGTGCAAGACAGTATAAAGACGCCACCGACCTTGTGTGTGAAACGGATGTTGCTGGTCTGGATTGCCGCAATGGGACGGAAAACGGAAACTTAAGCGGAACACTCCAATCCAAGACGGATGGAGGATATTCCCTCAATAATGTGCATCCTGTCCGCATCGGCAAGCTGATCAGGCGATTGACGCCGCTGGAATGCGAGCGTCTCCAGGGCTTCCCCGATTACTGGACGGACATCCCCGGCGCTTCAGACAGCGCAAGATACAAAGCCCTCGGCAACAGCGTTGCGATCCCCTGTGTTGAGCATGTACTTCGGGGGATCGCTTATTTTTTACGAAAATTTAAACAAGAATGGGAGGAATCCGAATGTATACCTACATCTACCCCGACAACCTGAAATCCAAGGCAGTGCTATGGCTGTGGCAGCTGCGCGACATCGGTATCATCGGCGTTGGCCTTTTGCTTTCTGTGTTTGCGATAGCGCAGCTTAAGTTTCTGCCGCCCATCGTCATCACAGCCCTCTATGCTTTTTTGACCATCCGTTTTGACGATACCAGCATCCTTGATTTTATCCGATACGCCTGCGCCTTTTTCCTTACAAAGCAGCAGACCTATGAATGGGGGTACAGCGAACAATGAGCAAAGCAGAAAAGAAAAATGTGAAACAAAAGCAGTATACCCGCCAGCTTATTAATACCAAGGCGGTCACCGACCATAGTCTGGAAACCTTCCGCGGCGATGAACTGGTGTATTTCATCATCAAGCCTACGAACATTTCCGTTTTATCCGAGGCCAGCATATCGGCTCGGATCTACGCCTTGATGACCGTCCTTAAAGGTGTGGCGGAGCTGGAATTCCTGTGTTCGAACAGCCGGGAAAACTTCGAGGATAACAAAGAGTTTCTTAAAAGCCGCATGGAACAGGAGAACAATCCGGCTGTTCACAGGCTGTTGGAGCATGACCAGACCCACCTTGACCGGATACAGGTACAGATGGCGACGGCACGAGAATTCCTTGTAGTCATACGGCTCCGAAACGAGAAAGAGAACGAAGCGCTTTCCTATTTAAGCCGCATTGAAAAGACACTTCGGGATCAAGGTTTTTCCACAAAGCGCGCCGACAAGGAGGATATCAGGCGTCTGCTGGCGATTTATTTCGAGCAGAACGTCACCACGGAGAAATTTGAGGACTTTGACGGAGAGCGCTGGATGATCCTGAATGAGTGAGTACAGCTCATCCAGACACCTAAAGTGTTCTAAAAAGCCCCAGCCTTTCAGCAGAACGAAACAGGCCGGGCTGCCTTCATCATATAAAAAAAGGAAGTGACCCCTATGGCATATAAGAATAAAGCACAGCGGGCATCTCAAACAGAGGATGTCCGTATTCAGGAATTTTTGGACATGATTGCCCCGTCCGCGATCAAATTTTTTACGGACTATTTCATTTGCGGAAATACATTCCGGTCCGTTTGGGCGCTCCGTGAGTACCCTACCGCTACGGAGGAACAGGCCATCCTCCGGCACCTTGGTGAAAAAGACAGTGTCACCCTCCACATCTACACCCGGCATGTGTCCCCTGTTGAAGAACGCAAAATCATATCAAATGCTGCCAACAAAAACCGTATGCAAAGAAGCAGTACTCAGGATCTGCAGCAAACCGTCACGGCAGAATCGAATCTCCAGGATGTGACCGCTATCGTTGCACAGATGCACCGGAGCAAAGAGCCTCTCCTCCACGCGGCGGTATATATTGAACTGTCCGCTCATGACCTTAACCAGCTGGGGCTCTTGCAGACGGAAGTGCTGACTGAGCTGGTGCGAAGCAAGCTAAATGTTGACCGGCTTCTGCTCCGCCAGCAGCAGGGCTTTTTATCGGTCATGCCAAGTGGCTGGAATGTGTTTTCCGACCAGTTTGAACGGGTGCTGCCCGCCAGCTCCGTTGCCAATCTGTATCCTTTTAACTACAGCGGCAAAACCGATCCCAACGGTTTTTATCTGGGCAGGGATAAATTCGGCAGCAACATCTTAGTAGATTTTAATCGACGTGCCGATGACAAGACCAATGCCAATATTTTGATTTTAGGCAACTCCGGCCAGGGCAAGAGCTACTTATTGAAACTCATCCTTACCAATCTGCGGGAATCCGGCATGAATATCATCTGCCTTGATCCGGAAATGGAGTTTGAGGATCTCACCAATAATCTGGGTGGATGCTTCATCGATCTGATGACGGGCGAATACATCATCAATGTGCTGGAACCCAAGACATGGGATGAAAACGGCAGCCCGGAGGACAAGGATGCACCTCAGACCTTCCGTATCTGCAGCAAGCTTAGCCAGCACATTTCCTTTCTCAAGGATTTTTTTAGAACCTACAAGGATTTTACCGACCGTGAGATTGACACCATCGAGATCATGCTGGGTAAGCTCTACGAAAAATGGGGAATTACCGATCATAGTAATTTTGACCGTTTAAAACCAGAAGATTATCCCATCCTGTCCGACCTGTATGAGCTGATTGAGTCGGAGTACAAAGAATTTGATGAAAGCCGCCGCCAGCTCTATACCGCAGATACCCTGCGGGAAATCTGCCTTGGGCTCCATTCCCTGTGCAAGGGCGCGGAGTCTAAATTCTTTAACGGGCACACCAATATAAAAAACAGTGAGTTCGTGACCTTCGGCGTCAAGGGGCTTCTGCAGACCAGTAAAAATCTGCGCAATGCCCTTCTGTTCAACGTGCTGTCGTATATGAGCAATGAGCTACTCACCACCGGCAATACTGCCGCCAGCATTGATGAATTCTATCTGTTCCTTTCCAACCTGACCGCCGTCGAATATGTCCGTAATTTTATGAAGCGTGTAAGGAAAAAGGACTCGGCAGTAATTCTTTCAAGTCAGAATTTGGAGGATTTCAATCTGGAGGGCATCCGGGAGTACACCAAGCCGCTGTTCTCTATTCCGGCGCACGCATTTCTGTTCAATGCCGGCAATATCGACAAGCGGTTCTATATGGATACCCTGCAGTTGGAGGAATCGGAATACAATCTGATCCGGTATCCGCAGCGGGGCACCTGCCTCTATAAATGCGGCAACGAACGATACAACCTCATGGTTCAGGCCCCGGAATATAAAGCGGCGCTGTTTGGAAAGGCAGGTGGCAGGTAATGGGCAGGCTGGAAGAATTCAAGGAAAATAAGCAGTATATCCTCGAAGATGCCCTCGGCAGCATTACGCCGGCTGACAACCGGGAAGCTGATATTTACAGCTTTATGCGTTCCTATCTGAACGATGAGCTGGGTGGTGTGGACAAGGCGGAGCTGTTAGAGGAACTGGCAAAGTGTATTACTGGCCAACCTTATGACCGGCCTGAAGCCTGGGAACCCTTTTACTCCCAAAAGGAAATTGATGAGCTGGCTGCTGTCATGGACCGATTTATTGACGGCTTGACCGAGGGCTGCGCAGAAGGACATCTGCCTCCGGCTAAAGCCCTCGCTGACAAAGCGTGGTCTGAAATCAGTATGCTGGATGAGAAAACAGGCAATCACCTTCTGGATTCCTGGCGGCGGGATGAAATCTACAACTGGATGAGTGAGGCTTGCGAAGCTTCCATTCAGGAGGCACTGGAGATCAAAAACAGCATGGGCGGAATGCAGATGTTGTAGCGAGGGGGTGAAACAAGCATGGACATGAAAGAGCAGCGCTTCGGGGTTGAAGTTGAAATGACCGGTATAACGAGGAAAGAGGCCGCTGAAATAGCTGCATCCCATTTCGGAACAGTTTCCCATTATGACGGTACTTTTTACGCAACATATTCCGCGCTGGATGAACAGAACCGCAAGTGGAAATTTACCTACGACAGCAGTATCACTGCCCAGCGGAAGGTTGGAAGAACGATAACCGAGGCCTCGGATGAGTATAAAACAGAGATGGTCACCCCCATTTGCCGGTATGAGGACATAGAAACCATTCAGGAGCTGGTAAGAAAGCTCCGTGCGGCAGGCGCAATTGTAAATAATAAGTGCGGCATCCACATCCATATTGACGCTTCTCCGTATAACGCGGGTACACTTAGAAACATCACCAACATCATGGCTTCCAAGGAGGATCTGATTTACAAGGCCATGCAGGTGGAGGTAGCAAGAGAGCGGCAGTATTGCAGGAAGGTGGAGCAGAGTTTTCTCGACGAGATCAACCGGAAAAAGCCCCACACGCTGGACGAGGTAAGCCGCATCTGGTACAACGGCCGCGACGGTCGCTCTGAGCACTACCACGACAGCCGGTACCACTGTTTAAACCTTCACTCGGTTTTCCAGAAAGGTACCATTGAATTCAGGCTGTTTAACAGCACTACTCACGCCGGCAAGATCAAGGCATACATTCAGCTCTGCCTTGCGATCTCCGCACAGGCCCTCAACCAACGATGTGCCAGCCGTCAAAAGACAAAGAGTTCGAATGAAAAATACACCTTCCGCACATGGCTCCTGCGGCTGGGGCTCATCGGTGATGAATACAAAACCGCCCGGCTTCACCTGCTGGAGCATCTGGACGGCTGTATTGCGTGGAAGGACCCAGCGCAGGCACTCCAGCAAAAGGAACGATTAAGACAGAAAAAAGAAAAAGAGCTGGCCGAAGCGGCACAAGCAGCATCGCAACAGCAGGAGCAAACAATTGAAAACGAACAGGAACAGACCGGGGCTGAAGAAGAAAGCCCCGGTCTTTCTATGAGCATGTAAATACTCATGAACCATTCTGGACAAGGAGGAATGAAAAATGAAATCAGAAATGCTGTACATTGCCTACGGCAGCAACCTAAACCTGCCGCAGATGGCGTTCCGCTGCCCTACCGCCAAGGTGGTCGGCGCCAGCGAAATAAAGGATTACGGGCTGCTGTTCTGCGGCAGCCGGAGAAACTCTGTCGCAACGGTGGAGCCGCTTAAGGGTTCCACCGTCCCTGTTCTTCTGTGGACGTTAAAGGAAAGGGATCTGCAGGCTCTCGACCGCTATGAAGGATATCCCCATCTTTACCGCAAGGAGATCCTCGATGTGGAGCTGAAAGGCAGGACGGTTCCCGCCATGGTCTATATCATGAATGAGGGCCATCCCTACGGTTCCCCCTCGGATTACTACCTAAATGTCATTATGGAGGGTTATAAAACCGCAGGCTTTGATACCGAAATTCTGGAACAGGCCGTGGAGAGATCCGTCCAGCTGGCACAGGAACAGCAGGAGCAGGAACCGGAGCAGGGCAATCTGTTCGGCCAGAAATGGTGGTGATGATGCATGGCAGATCCCGCAACCATCGCTCTGGCGGTCAAAGCCGCTGTTGCCGCCGCCACCGACAAGCGAACCTGGAAGGCCCTCGGCGTTATCATCGCTGCCATTTTAACACCTTTTATCCTCATCATTGTGATGATTACCAGCCTTCTCTCCGGCACTACTGACCACAACAACATGGCTGTTCAGCTTTCCTTTCACGGCGGCGTGATCTCCGGGCAGGTACCAGAAGATTACCGCCAGTACATTGAGGATATGCGGTCCGGCTTTACGGAATTGGACGCTGCCATCGCGGACATCACGCCCATGATTGAGGACGGAAGCCTTGACCCCACACAGGTCAAGGCCGTTTTTTATTCTCTGTATTTCGGCGTCGAATCTCTGCGTGGCATGGATTACCGGGGGATTGCCGATTGCTTCGTCCGCTATGAGAAACGCACCCGCACCGTGACGGATGCAGACGGTAATGAAACCGAAGAAACGTATACCGTGGCTGTTCCGATTGACTCCCTGCCTGAAATCTATGCAAATCTTGAAAGTACCCTTGGCCGGGAGATTACCTATGAGAATAAGGCCAACGCCTCAGAAATCTACTATAGGGCGCTGTATGGAACAGGAGCGCCGGGAGAAGGCGATAGTTTTGACCAGTGGTCGGATTGGACACCGGAGCAGCTGGCGGATCTGTTCTACGACCTGCCGGTGGGCGAAACAGGCTCTGAGGCTGTTCAGATTGCCCTGGACCGTCTGGGAGATCCGTATTCCCAGGAGCTTCGAGGTTCTGGCGATTACACCGATTGCAGCTATCTGGTGCAATCGGTGTACCGCCAGCTGGGAGTCAAGCTCCCCGGCACCGCCGCTGCGCAGGGCAAATATTGCGTGGATAACGGCCTGACCATCTCCAAATCAGACCTGGCTCCGGGGGATCTCGTGTTCTGGAGCCACAAGGTAAACGGACGATATCTCAATATTACGCATGTGGGGATTTACGCCGGGGACGGTATGGTGGTGGACGCATCATCCTCCCGTGGCAAGTAAGTATACCGTAGCCTGTTCGATGCGGATAAACAGGTTCTGTACGCAAGGCCATATGCCGAAGCGTCTAAAACAGCATCCGCAAGTGGATTTGTCTCTCCGCTTGGGAGCGGTTGGCGGTCCATGGTAACTTCGGAATTCGGCGGCAGAACTGACCCCGTCACAGGAGAATGGGCCGGACATGACGGTATTGACCTTGGCGCTGCTAAGGGCACGGCAATCCGGGCAGCTAAAGACGGCACAGTGGAAACCGTGAGCTATGGAACTACAGGATATGGTTATCACCTGACCATCGATAACGGCGGCGGGCTGGTCACGCTATATGGTCATTGTTCAGAGATTCTGGTCAGCGAGGGGCAGACCGTAAAGGCCGGAGATGTCATCGCAAGGGTGGGTTCCACCGGAAAGAGCACCGGAAACCACCTGCACTTTGAGGTGAGAGTAAACGGTACAGCAAAAAATCCAAGAAACTATCTGCCATAGGCAGGAAAAGGAAGGAGAACAATATGCTGAATTTACAGGCAGTCTTTGAAAGAAAGACCAATGAATTCCCCGTAAGGGACTGTGTGATTGAAAAAATTGTGGAATTGTCGGAAGAAGAATACCGGCAGTTCAAAAACAATCTGCTCCGGGATACCGGCTTTATTGCAGAGAGTGCGGACTTCATGCTGATGGATGGAAACGGCCTGAATCATTGTTTACTGGTGTTGGAAAAAAATAATTCCGAGGGTGTTCTTATTCAGAGTGAAGGATATGACTATGCCAGGTATGCCAGCCTCCTGCCGGGGGCAAGAGATTTTATCACGGTTCGGTTGGGTAAGCTCGCAGACCAGATCATCAGGGATGGTACACAGAATACCTCCAATGGCACATGGGCTGTTTATTTTGATGAGATCAAAGAGCAGTACGATGCCACCCTTAACTTTGACAACGGTATCGGTGCTATGCTGCTTTCCATCATGGAAGCAAGACCGGAGATGGCGGAAGTGGAACCGATGGAGGATGGCTATGACATGACCTTCTATCTCGATTACTGTCCGAATCTCGACGAGAAAGAAAAGCTCTCCTCCGGAATTCCCGACGATGTGTTTCGCTTAAAAGATTTAATCAGGGTACCTATTGAGGATTTCCACCTTGTTCATCATGAGGTGGACATGGAGCCGGCCACCATCGTATACCTGGCTTCCGACACCCTAACCGATGCCGGAAAACAGGAATGGGGCGATGTTTTGAATACACAGGTGGTGCGTGTGTTTCATGGTATTTATGGTATTCAGGCGGAATGCGCAGGAGTAGATCCCCAGCGTCTCGCTGATTTTTCTCTGATGTTGGCTGGGGATTGCCCCAATGAAGATTATGAAACCTGGGTTAGACCGGAGCCGGATGAACCCGGTATGACCCTGAAATTATAAGGAGGAAAAAATATGAGTACGACTGAATTAAAAGTCCTTTTCCCTTCGGAGCGGCTGGATGCCCTCCGTTTTTTCATGGAGAAAAAGGAACAGACCATTGAGCAGGAGTTGAAGGATTACCTCGACAAGACCTATGAGAAGGTAGTTCCCACTCAAGTAAGAGAGTACGTGGAGAGCCGCATGGAACAGACTCCTGCACAGGAGCAGGCATCGGAGGCTGAACAGACTCCTGCCTCCAGAGAACGTCCAGCGCGTCAGACCCGCCGTCAGCGGGAGCAGGCTGCGCCTGAAATACCTCCTTCTCCGGAAGCGCAGACCGAAGCAGAAGGCCCCGGCGAAGAAGAAACTCCGGGCATGACTATGAGCATGTAAATCGCAGAAAAGAAAAAGGAGGTGCTGAAAATGATTCGACTTGGTATAGATAACGGAAATTACAACACCAAATCCTCGGAGGGGATGCTTTATGCCTCCGGCTATGCGGCAAGCGACAAGGAATTCATCACGCCGGAGATGCAGCTCTTTTTTGAGGGCAGATATTATGCCATCGGGGAACGCCGTATGCGCTTCCAACAGGATAAGACCAGGGAGCCGGACGCTTTTCTTTTGACACTGCCGGCTATCGCGGATGCCATGAAAAAAGCAGGAACCACCAACGCGGAAATCGTCCTTGGCGTGGGACTGCCCATTGACAGTTACGGTATGCAGAAGGAAGCATTCCGTAGGTATTTCCTGCGTGACAATATCTCGTTTCGGTTCGAGGGAACATTCTACCGCTGCCATATTGAAGAGTGCAAGGTGTTCGCCCAGGGGCATGCGGCGCTGTGCCGCTATTACCCGCAGCTGAAGGATTACCGGAGCATCACTCTGGTGGACATCGGCGGCTATACGGTGGATATCCTCACGCTCCATGACTTCCGTCTGGACAGGTCGAGCTGTGCCAGCCTGCGCATGGGTACCATCACCCTGTACAGCCGGATTCAGGATACGCTCCAGCGCAGTGACATCCTCCTGTCGGATGAACTCATCACCGATGCCATCCGCGGGGAGATCCAACATGCCGACAGCAAATTGATTGAAACTGTGGTGGAGCAGGCTGTGGCAGTTTACTGCAAGGAACTGTTCAACGCCCTGCGGGAGCGCGGACTGGATCTGAGGCTCCCCACGGTGTTCGCGGGCGGCGGCGCTGAACTGCTTGAACCCATGTTGCACGGGAGCGGCCTGAATACGGTGGCGGTGCTGAACCGGTTCGCCAACGCAGATGGCTACAAGCTCCTGATGGGGTGAGCCTATGGCCGAGCGAAAACGATATTATCTTTCCTTCGATATGGACAGCCCAAGGCATCGGGAAGCGGAAGCGCTGTTTGCGCAGCAGGCCAGCCGGCAGCGCACCGAGTATGTGGTCAACAGTATCCTGACGGCACATCAGACGGAGAACCTGGAACAGATCGTCCGGCAGGCAGTCCGGGATGAACTGCAAAGTGCCAAGTTGCCATCGCCAACCACGCTGCCGGGGAAAACGGATACCGGTGTTCAGTTGTCCGATCTTCCCGGCAGCCTGATCCATGCGCTGGAGGAATTGTAACCATGTTGGCTCACTTTCCTGCCGTCGCTATGACGGAGGGTCGGAAAATGCACCAACATGGCTCACTTTCCTCTGAGAAAAGCAGAAAGGAGTGAACCTATCTTGAAAATGTCAACCATTCAAATTCAGTATGATACCGGGAAGTTGTGCGCTCTCCGGCAATGCATGCCCGATGAAACAGCGCTAGAGGCCGGACTGGAGGCTTCCCTCAAAGCTTTGTATGAAAAACATGTTCCAGCCGAAGTACGAGAATATATCGACAGCCAGAAAGGAGGCGATGCTTCATGAAAGAACCGATTACGCTGGAACAGTTTGTGCAGGAACATCCTCACGACATGATCCAGATAATGTCACCCGGCGGTTATGTTACTATCTCACCCAATCTACCATTGACCGAATTATCCGCTCATGCGGGTGTGCGGGGTACGGAAATTCCAATCCCCTGGGAGGAATTGAAGGACCAGATTGTCGAAAACTGCAATTACAATGAGATCGATGGGAACTGGTATCTGCTTACAGGCGAGCCCTCTCAGGACTACCCTGTTCAGGCTCCTGAAATGCACCTGTGAAGCAAAGAAAAAGGTTGCTAAGAAAGTCGGCATACGATTGTATTTTTATCTCTGTTGTTCGCGCTGTGGGTACTAACAAATAATCCTGCAAAGTGAGCAGTTTATGGCAGAATACCTGGGACTGGAGGAATAAGGTGCCGACTCCAACCGGCCCGCCGCGAAAAGACTGGCATAACCGGCCACATGACACTGTCAACCCGGAGATATCCGGGCTTATTTTAGTTGCCGCAATGACAGCCAGCTGTTGCCGCCCGTGTGCCCCTGTGTCGGCTTTTGACGGCAGGAGTGGCACCGTAACACCTGAAGACGGGCAATGCGCCGTGTAAGGGCTTTGTGAAGGAGCTTGGGAAAAGAGAAAAAGCGCCCTTCGCAGAAACCTAAAACCCTACCGAAAGAGGGCTGAACCATGGGGTCGAAAACGATGCGGGTTAAAGGAGCGGGGTCGCAGAGCGCCCCCACTCCGGCTCACCCCGCCCCGCAATGCGGGGCGGGGAACGTTTTGCACCGGGGTCAGATTATACCACCTGGGGTCGGCTTCGGGGTCAAAGTGCAGAGAAACGCTTGGAAAGCACCGTAAATCAAGAACTTAAGGAGAGCTGCAGTAGGGGTTGCAGCCCTTTTTAACAGAAAGGAAGGTAATTCGATGGCTACAGAAAACGAGAATAAAAAGAAATTTCCCTTATGGATGTACCCCGAAACACGAAAGCTTGTGATGGACTGGTACAAGCGTGACAATTGCCAGAGCCAGAGTGAATTCATTGAAAAAGCAATCAAGTTTTACTGCGGCTATATCTCAGCGGAGGAAGGTGTGCGTTTTCTCCCCGCTGCGATCACCTCGGCCATGACCGGCATGGTGGACAGCCTGGAAAACCGTATGGCGCGTCTCATTTTCAAGTTGACTGTGGAGATGTCCATGATGATGAACATCCTCGCCTCCAATGCGGATTTCGATGAGGACACCCTGCGGCGCTTACGCGGCAAGTGCATCGGGGATGTGAAAAAATCCGTTGGATCGGTCACCTTCGAGGATGTGGCGAAATTCCAGAAGGGTGAGTAACCATGCCGCGGATAATCTTCAAGTGCAGGTATATCAAAAACGCCGCGGAGCATCTGGAAAATCTGGTGACCTACATTGCGACACGGGAGGGCGTGGAAAAAATCCCTCCGGGCAACCGGAAACTGCCCGCTTCAAAAAAGCAGAAGGAGCTCATGGCAAACGTTCTCTCGCAGTTTCCCGACACGGCTGATTTATTTGAGTACGAAGATTACCTGAAACAGCCGACCGTGGAAAACGCTTCGGAATTCATCACCGCCGCATTGGATCAGAACCTGGATCAGCTGGCCCATCAGGAGGTTTATGTCAATTACATTGCCACCCGTCCCCGCGCGGAGAAGCTGGGAGCGCACGGACTGTTTTCCGATGAGGATGCTCCGCTGGTGCTGTCAAAGGTCGCAGAGGAAGTCGGCAGTCACACCGGAAACGTGTGGACGCCAATTATTTCTCTGCAGCGGGAGGACGCCGCACGGCTGGGTTATGATAACGCCGCTGCGTGGATGGCACTGTTGCGCAAGCAGCGGAATGTGTTTGCCGAGCAAATGAAGATTGCTCCGGAAAACCTGCGCTGGTATGCGGCCTTTCACAACGAAGGGCATCATCCCCATTGCCATATGATTGTTTATTCGGCCGATCCCCGTAAAGGGTATGTCAGCAAGTCTGCCATTGATAATATGCGGAGCGGCCTGGCAAGGGAAATCTTTCAGCAGGATCTCATTCAGATTTATTCCGACCAGACCGTTCAAAGGAATGCGCTTACCGAACAGAGCCGGGATGCGCTGCAGGATATCCTGGTGCAAATGCAGTCGGGAGCCTGTGAGAATACTGCTGTGGAGGATCTGCTGTCACAACTTGCAGAGCGCCTGAAGCACACCGCTGGGAGAAAGCAGTACGGCTATCTTAAAGCACCCTTAAAAGCCATCGTCAATCAGATCGTGGATGAGTTGGCAAAGGATACACGGGTAGCGGAAGCCTACGCCAAGTGGCAGGAGCTTCGCAATGAAGTGCTTCGAACCTACAAGGATAAGCTCCCCGATCCGCTGCCTCTCTCACAGCAGAAAGAGTTTAAGAACCTCAAAAATATGGTGATCGCGGAAGCCATGAACATCGGCAGTCATCATTTTACTTTTGAGGACGATGAGAGTGCAGACCAATTATTAAAGGAAGAAGCGGAATCCGCAAACGAAGAATCCGATTCCGTGATGCCGGAGGAAAGTCAACCGCCGGCCATTGAGGAACCGTTGGAAGATGGCGAGGATATGCCGCCTTCTGTTTCGGAGCATTCATCCCGCCCGGAATCCAATGAGAATGCTTCCGGCAAGCCCCATATCGAATGGAGTGACCGCTACAAGGAGGCCCGCACGTTTCTCTATGGTAGCGATGACACGGAGCCGGACTTTGAGCAGGCCCTCCGCTTATTTTTGGAGGAAGCGGAAGCAAACAACGCCCTCGCCATGCATGACCTCGGCAGGATGTATGCAGATGGACTCGGTGTGGAGATGGATGCCGATACTGCATTCGGCTGGTATCACAAGGCTCTTAACGTATTTCAGGATATCGAAGCGGAGAAAAAGCACCGCTATGTGGAATATCGCATAGGTAAAATGTACGCGGCGGGGCTTGGCACACCGCAGGACTACGAGGAAGCGGCCGGCTGGTTTGAACTGGCGGCCTCGCAAAACCACAAATATGCCCAATACTCCCTTGCCGGATTGTATTACCGGGGACAGGGCGTGGAACAGAGCTTTGAAACCGCCTTCGATTTGTACCGCAGGTCTGCCAGACAGCGTGTGCCGTATGCCGATTATGAGCTGGCGAAAATGTACCGGGACGGTGTAGGTACCGTAAAGAATGCAGAAGATGCGGAGCTGCACTTCGAGGAAGCCTTTTACGGTTTTCAAAGTCTGGAGGAACAGAGTCACGATGATAAACTCCAGTACCGCCTGGGACACATGCTCTACACCGGGACAGGGACGGAAAAAGATGTGGAAGCAGCCATCGGGTATTTTGAAAAGGCTGCCCGCCTCGGCAACGTTCATGCACAGTACATGCTCGGTAAAATCTATCTGGATACGGAAAGCGGCCATGAGAATATAGAGCAAGCCATTCTATGGCTGACGAAAGCCGCAGAAAACGGCAATGACCTGGCGCAATACGCCCTCGGGAAGCTCTACCGGGACGGGAGCCATGTTGAGAAAGACATACAGAAAGCTATTTCTTTGTTCACCCTCTCGGCGGAGCAGGACAATTCCTATGCGGCATATGCTCTCGGCAAGATTTACCTGCTGGATGAGGCTGTCCCCAAAGACGTGGAGTCCGCCATGAAATGGCTGACGCTTTCCTCAGACCTAAGAAATCAGTTTGCACAGTATGCATTAGCAAAATTGTATCTTTCCGGTGAGGTTATTCCGAAAAACATTCCAAAGGCGGTGGAACTGTTCACGAAGGCAGCAGTGCAGAACAATTCATTCGCTCAGTATCAGCTCAGCAAGCTCTACCTGTCGGGAGAGGATGTCCCCAAGGATGTGGCATCCGCTGTGAAATGGCTGACTGCATCCGCAGAGCAAGGCAACCAGTATGCGCAGTATAGGCTTGGCAAGCTGTATCTGTCGGGAGAGGATGTTCCCAAAGATGTGGCATCTGCGATCCGATGGCTGACCGCATCCGCGGAGCAAGGCAATCAGTACGCACAATATGCCACCGGTAAATTGTACCTTATGGGCAGAGATGTACCCCATGACCGGGAAGCAGCTATCCGGTGGCTTACCCTGTCAGCAGAACAGGGAAACATCTATGCACAGTTTTTTCTCGACCATCTGGACTCCTTCCGTGATCCGTCTCTTTTTCTTGCGGCGACAAGACTTCTGCATCACTTAAGCCGGATTTTTCATGAAGAACAGCGAAAGCTCCCCGGAGGTCCCGGTATGCAGGTGGACAGCAAACTGCGCCGCAAACTCAGACAGAAAAAGATTGCCCAGGGTCACGCCCCGGACGATCACGAACTCAAGCAAACCTATTAACGAAAGGGAGGGTTTCCATGCAGAAACAATATACAAAACAGCTACAGAAAAAAGAACCGCTTTCCGCAAAACTCAATCATCTGTCGTACAGGCCATCCGTTCATCAGCGGGTGGCCTTTTTTCGGCGCTGCGGGAAACGCAAGCGCTGACAAAGGAGGTGATTTTATATGGCGTATATTCATTTTACCGATGAGCAAAAACAACGGGCCAACTCGGTGGATCTGGTGGACTTCCTCCAGCGGCAGGGTGAGCAGCTTACCCGCGCCGGGCGGGAGTGGCGGTGGAAACGGTATGACAGTGTGACTGTGCGCGGAAGCCAATGGTTCCGGCATTCCAGAAAGGAAGGCGGTCACGCCATTGATTTTGTGCAGCAGTTCTATGACCTCAGCTTCCCCGAGGCGGTACAGTTTCTCCTCGGCGGCGAGTCCGGTGTGGAGTGGAATCAGACTGTCAAGAGCGCTCCGCCTCCCCGCAAAGCCTTTGCGCTGCCAGAGGCTAATCCGGACATGCGCCGGGTGTTTGCCTATCTGATCAAGCAACGGTTTATCAGCCATGAGGTGCTGTCGCACTTTGCGCACGAAAAACTGATCTACGAGGATAAGGAATATCACAATGCGGTATTCACAGGGCTGGATGAAAACGGGGTTCCACGGCATGCCCACAAGCGTGGTACCTACACCAAGGGAGAACCCTATAAGGGCAACGTGGAGGGCAGCGACCCGAAATACAGCTTCCACTGGATCGGAAAAAGCGACACCCTCTATGTGTTTGAGGCACCAGTGGATATGCTGTCTTTTATTACCCTGCATTTGAAGGACTGGAAAGACCACAGCTATGTCACGCTGGACGGTGTGTCGGAACACGCAATGCTCCGTCAGCTGGAGCTGAATCCCCATCTCAAAACCCCGGTTTTGTGCCTGGACCATGACGAGGCCGGTATTGAAGCGACCGGAAGATTAAAAGACATTCTGTGTGAGCATGGATACTACGATCCTGCCTATATGGAAATCGAAGTTTTACAATCGGAATTTAAGGATTGGAACGAGGATCTCAAGGCAAAGCATGGGATTACACCCATTCCTGCGGGGGAGCATCCGAAGCTGGAGCTGCTGCCACAAATGTGTTCCCAGCTACTAGATATCTGTGAGTTCAATTCGGCCCAAAAGGATGCCTCTGCCATGCTGACGGAACAATTCGAAAAGCTCAAGCCCCTGCTTGCAGCTGGAAAGCTGACCGCTCAGAACACAGAGCACATCAGCTTGCAGCTGCAGCTCACAGCGGCTGGCGTTCTGCTTTCCATACAGAAACTTTGTAGGCAGATGGAGAGGCCGGTTCTTATGGAACAGGTGGTCACCTGGCTCCAATCGGAATACAAACCACATCAGGATCGGGGTTTTATGCGCACAAGAGCGGAGGATATCCGGACAGATATAAAGGCGGTAACCCAGCAATCTCAGGCAAGCGGAATCCGTACGCTGGACGAGCAAAAAGCACTTCTGAATTCCTATTTGAAGCTTGCGTTGGATTGTGTGAAGGCTCAGATGTTCCTTGCACTGGAAGCACCCTCTCAGCGCCCGGTACAGGAGCAAGCCGAAAATTTTACTATGACCATGTAAAGGAGGAATCTCTTTGCAAACATCCCAAATAATCACATTGATTGCGGTGGCGCTGACTATGTTCGGCGTCATCGGCTTTTTATCGCTTCTGGCGCACTACTACACGCTGAACGGCATAAAGTCCAAAACCGTGGGCGACGGTCAACATGGTACGGCGCGATGGGCGACAAAAAAAGAAATCCAAAAGACTTATACCGAAATACGCTATGAGCCGGAGAAATGGCGCAAGGGAGAAAACCTTCCAAAAGCCCAGGGACTGATCGTCGGCTGGCGGGGAGCCTCGCTGTTTGACAAAACAGCTCCCCACGGCTACGCGCTGATAGACGATGATGATATCCATTGTCTGATGATTGGCGCCGCAGGCGTCGGCAAGACCGCCAACTTTCTCTATCCCAATCTGGAATACGCCTGCGCCTGCGGCATGAGCTTTGTCACGACCGACACCAAGGGGGACCTCTACCGCAATTACGCCGGCATCGCAAAAGACCACTACGGCTACGATGTGGCCGTCATCGACCTGAGAAACCCCACCCGCTCGGACGGAAACAACCTGCTTCATCTCGTCAACCGGTACATGGACTTATATCTTGCCAATCCGCAGAACCTCTCCTACAAGGCCAGAGCAGAGAAATATGCCAAGATCACCGCAAAGACCATCATCACCTCCGGCGGCTTTGATTCCGCGGCTGCAGGACAGAATGCTTTCTTCTACGATGCAGCAGAAGGTCTCCTGACGTCCGTCATCCTGCTCATTGCGGAATATTGTGAGCCACAGAAGCGCCATATCGTATCGGTATTCAAGCTCATTCAGGATCTGCTGGCGCCCAGCGGGGTCAAGGGCCGGACGCTGTTCCAACTGCTCTTGGCGCACCTGCCGGATGATCATAAAACCAAATGGTTCGCAGGAGCGGCCCTCAATTCCGCAGAGCAGGCCATGCAGAGTGTTCTGTCCACGGCGCTGTCCCGGCTCAACGCTTTTCTGGATTCCGAACTGGAACAGATCATGTGTTTTGATACGGCCATCGACGCAGAGAAGTTCTGCACGAAAAAAAGCGCCATCTTCCTGGTCATGCCGGAGGAAGATAACACGAAGTATTTCATCATATCGCTGATCGTCCAGCAGCTCTATAGAGAGATCCTGTCAGTGGCGGACGAGCACGGCGGGAAACTCCCCAACCGGGTCATGATGTTTTTAGATGAGATAGGAACCATACCAAAAATTGAGTCTGCAGAGATGATGTTCAGCGCCTCTCGTTCGCGGCGGGTGTCCATAGTGGCGATTATACAATCCTTCGCTCAGTTGGAAAAAAACTATGGTCGGGAGGGTTCCGCCATTATAGTCGACAATTGCCAGGACACGGTGTTTGGCGGGTTTGCACCTAACAGTGAGTCGGCGCAGATTTTGTCGAAAGCCATGGGGAATAAGACTATCATGAGCGGCTCTGTCAGCCGGGGAAAAAACGATCCCAGCCAGAGTCTGCAGATGATCGAGCGCCCGCTAATGACAGCGGATGAGCTCAAGTCCATGCCCAAAGGCCACTTTATCGTCACCAAGACCGGAGCCTATCCCATGCGTACTCGTTTAAAGCTGTTTTTGGATTGGGGCATTACCTTCGGCAAGCCCTATGAGATTGCCGAACAGTCTGCTCGGCAGGTACAATATGCCGACCGGCGCAAAGTGGAAGAAGAAATAATTCGCCGCAATGCCGCCTGTGAGGATGTTCCGGAGGAAGCTGTGGGGGAGGTGGCTCCATCAGGCGGGATGCTTCATACGCCCGCGCCTGCGATCAATCTCGATCCGTTTGAACAAAAGCAGGAGTCTATAAGGAGGTGAAGCTATGGGCTATTATACATCCCTGTATTCCTCGGAGCTGCCGCACCGGGCTGTGGCGGTATATATGTATCTGCGTGACCGCTGTGATAAGGACGGTAAATGCTACCCGGCGATTGGTACCATCGCCAGAGAAATGAAACTGTCCCGAAGTACCGTCAAACGTGCCCTTGCCGACCTGGAAAAGAGCGGCCGTATCCGTAAGGAGCAAAGGTGGAGGGAAAATGGCGGTAAGAGTAGCAACATGTTTTATCTGGCGCAGAGAAATTCCGACTGAGCCAGAAAAAATATGACCTTGCCGCCAAGGGGAAGGTCTGTTCTATTCATGGTCCAAGGGAGGGGTCATGGTGGACCATCAAGGGGAACTTCTCACTCTAAGTAAAAAATAACATCAGAAAAAGAATAATAGGGGATAGATCGTCAGAGTTCCACTTTTATCGTAATGGGGGAATTGTCGCAGTATCCGGATGGATCGTGATGATTCCCCTTTTTTCCTGGCATATGCAATGAGCTGTGCCGCTGGCTCCAAGTAGGTAATGGTATCATCATAAACTGCAATCAAAAAGCCAGTGTGGTCAAGAAGGTACTGCTTACAGTATTAACGACAGTCCTCCCATGTGCTGGAAGATAATCAGGGACTATAATGAGCATAAAATCCGGATTATTGCTGATACCATAAAAGTGTTGAAAGAGCCTTTGAGAAAAGTTTAGGGATGTTAATAAAAAAATATGAAAAATAAATGACGAAAGAGTTGGTAGACCCTCTCTTTCATAGTCTGCTAAAATAAAAAATAACTGTTGCAAAATGCAACTGTTGTATGTTATTATGATTCCGAGGTGATGATATGATTAACCAAGGAAGTGAAACCTTGCGAGAGTTGATTCGGATACTTGTCAGAGATTTAGGCATTTTAGAAAAAAGCGATGCCTCTTGTTGTGGAGTTACAATTACGCAGTGCCATGCCGTCGTTGAAATTGGACGAAAAGGAAAGATTTCATTAGTTGATCTCGCTGGATTGTTGGGATTGGATAAAAGTACAATGAGCCGGACAATCAATAATCTGGTGGAATCAGATTTGGTTCTCCGGGACTTAGATTCGGAAAACAGACGGTATGTAATTATTCAGTTAACTGAAAATGGCAGAAACGTATTCAAGAATATCGAAGAAAGTATGAATGGGTATTATAAGAGCATCTTCAACTCAATTCCGGAAAACAAAAGAAGCCAAGTGATGGAGAGCTTACAACTTCTCACAAATGCGGTCGAAAGCAACAAATGTTGCTAAGAGATTCAAATTATTAGAAAAACTAATACAGGGAGGTAATCTTTTATGGAAAAGAGTATTCAGGATGAAATCAAAACGTATTATGGTGCCATTGCGAAAAAGGTAAGCGAAAATGCAAAGGCATCCTGCGGATGCGGAACATCTTGCTGCGGCGATACTGCAAAAGAGTCCATTCTTTATTCTGAAGATTTCACAGCGGGGATACCCATTGAGGCGATTAATGCTTCTTTAGGGTGCGCCAATCCCCTCGTGCTTGCAAATTCACAACCAGGAGAAACTGTCCTTGACTTAGGCAGCGGTGGAGGTATTGATGTCCTGATTTCCTCAAAATATGTAGGGGAAACTGGAAAAGTCTATGGGCTGGATATGACGGATGAAATGCTGGAATTAGCAAATCAGAATAAGAAAAAAAGCGGTGCGAAAAATGTGGAATTCATCAAAGGGTATATTGAGGATATTCCCTTGCAGGATGAAACGGTTGATGTAGTTACTTCGAATTGCGTAATTAATTTGAGCGAAAACAAGGAAGATGCATTGGGAGAGGCTTACCGGGTATTGAAAAAGGGCGGAAGGCTTGCTATAGCGGATATCGTTCAATTAAAAGAGGTATCAGATGAAATAAGAGAGAGTATTCAGATGTGGGTGGGCTGTATTTCCGGTGCATTAACCGTAGAGGATTACAAAAGAATCCTGAAAAAGGTTGGATTTAAAGAGATTGAGATCACCCCTGTAAACATCTACACTAAGGATGTAATTAAAGATATTGCAGAATCCAAAAACCTAGGTGACATTTACTCTAAAATGGATGAAACCGCATTGGATGGAGCTTTTGCAGGCGCACATGTTAAGGCATACAAATAGGGAGAAAAATTATGGATTATAAAGTTGAAGTGATGAAAGAATCCGACTGGGCACAAGTTGCAAAGATTTATACAGAAGGAATAAATACCAAAATCGCTACATTTCAAAGTGAGGCACCAAGCTGGGAAGAGTGGAATAAAGGACATTGCGAATCCTGCCGCTTAGTAGCAAGGGCTGGTGATATCATTTTGGGCTGGGCTGCTTTATCTCCCGTTTCCAGCCGGTGTGTTTACGCCGGGGTTGCAGAAGTAAGTATCTATATCGGTGAGCAATATCAAGGTCAAAAAGTTGGCTCTATACTTCTGGAAAAATTGATTGAACTCTCAGAAGAAAACGGGTATTGGACATTGCAATCAGGAATTATAAAAGAGAATAGCTCCAGCTTGAATCTACATAAGAAGTGTGGTTTCAGGGAAATTGGCTATAGAGAAAGACTCGGCAAAATGGATAACGGAAAGTGGCATGATGTAGTATTAGTTGAACGAAGAAGTAAACTCGTTGGCTAATTGATAAAGCAAAAACCGGAGGTGTATGAACATGTTAATTTTCATAATAGGTATACTTTTACTTTTTATTATTGCTTTAATCCCAGGTAATAACAATTCGGCATATGAAGAATATTGCCGGAATGAATGCTGGAGCAGAAGGAAGCCCTGCTGCTATCGGTAAACTTTAGACTGCTGAACATATAAACGTTATTGACTTTGGTATTAGCCAAAGCAGGACATCCCAGGCCGCTTTTCGAAGCGGTCTTTTTTTGAAAAAAACATATTGACATACGTCGATATGAAGTTTATAATAAAACATATCGATAAATGTAGATATGAGGTGAGAAAATTGGAAAACAACTTTGAGAAAAGCGCACGAGCTTTTAAGGCACTCTGTGATCCTAACCGTTTGATGATTATTGAATTGCTGAAAAGTGGTGAGAAATGTGCATGTAATCTTTTAGAGGAATTGAATATCTCACAATCAACATTATCCCATCATATGAAATTGTTATGTGAGTCAGGTGTGGTTAACTGCCGACGTGATGGAAAGTGGATGAACTATTCCCTTAGTAAAAAAGGATTTGAAAATGCACACCGTTTACTGGAGGAAATAATGGAGGCAGCTGTACTCCTTGACATAGATGGAGAATGTGACTGCGAATAAAACAGGAGGAACTATTATGCGTATTGTTATTATTGGTGCGGTAGCTGCCGGAACATCCGCTGCCGCAAAAGCCAGAAGAAACAGTGAGGATTCAGAAATTGTTATTTATGAAAAAGATAATTTTATATCTTACTCCGGTTGTGGTATGCCTTATTACATTGGCGGAGAAGTAGAAAGTGCAGGTGAGCTGACTCCTCGTGATCCAGCATTTTTCAAAAGCAAATATAATGTAGATATTCACACGTTGCATGAGGTTGTGTCAATCCTTCCCGATGAGAAAAAAGTATCTGTCAGGAACCTTTCAACTGATGAGGTGTTCACCGATTATTATGATCGGTTGGTACTTGCCACTGGCGCTAGAGCCGTTATTCCACCGATCAAAGGAACTGACTTTGAGCATGTATTTACCTTACGCAATATCAATGACATGAATCAAATTAAAAATTTTATAGACAGCCACCGCCCTCAATCTGCTGTGATTGTCGGTACAGGTTTTATTGGTCTTGAGGTGTGTGAAAACCTGCAGAAGCTTGGGATCAATGTGACTATGATTGAAAAACTGTCTCAGGTGACTCCGGGGCTGGACAGTGATATGGCTGTTTATGTTGAAGAACACCTGAAAAGCAAGGGTGTATCCGTGGTGACAGGTTCTTCTATCGAAGAGATTACAGAAAAGGCTGTTATTCTATCGGATAGTACGGAAGTTGCCGCGGACGTGGTACTGCTCTCTACAGGAGTCCGTCCGAACAGCGAACTTGCAAAGTCTGCAGGAATTGAACTGGGTGTTACAGGTGCGATTAAGGTTAACCGCAGAATGGAAACCAGCCAAAAAGATATTTATGCCTGTGGTGACTGTATTGAACAATTTCATGTAGTGACGGGTAAGCCGGTCTATCGACCTTTGGGTTCTACGGCAAACAAAACCGGTAGGATTGCTGGTGATAGTATGACAGGCGGCAATCTGGAATTCAGAGGCATTCTCGGTACGGGCATTTTCAAAATTTTTGATATGACAGTAGCACAAACCGGTCTTTCCGAACGTGAGGCGCACGAATTGGGATATGGTGTTGAGGTATGCCACAACATCAAACCAAACAAACCGGAATACATGGGTGGCAAGGAAATGGTCATCAAGGGGATAGCCGATAATGTAACTGGCCGGCTTCTTGGTGCGCAAATCATTGGATTTGAGGGCGTCGATAAAAGAATCGATGTATTTGTGACGGCAATTACCTTCAAAGCAATGGTTGAAGATCTTTTCCATCTGGATTTAGCCTATGCCCCGCCATTTTCAACAACGAAAGATCCGGTGATGTATACCGGCATGATACTAGACAATGCCATTCATAAAGGCAGACCGTTGATGACGGCGCAGGAGCTGGATGCTCTGATCGATTCTGGTGAAAAGTATACGCTGATCGATGCGAGAGCTGTAGCACAGTATGATAAAAATCATATTGAAACGGCCAAGAGCATTCCCCATGCCAAACTTCGAGCTGTTGTTGAATCGCTTGATAAAGACGCAGTTGCAGTCACCTACTGTAATAAGGGTGTGACCGGAAATGCGGCGCAAAATATCCTTTTGGGTAGAGGGCTAAAGAAAGTATATAACCTTTCCGGAGGACAGAAGCAGTACAGTAAGACACATAATAAAAAATGAAATTTATGTGAAAGACATTGTAACCAATGGCGATTTAAAGGAATATCATATGAGTGTATGCTCATGAAAGAATAAAGGAGATGAGAGGATGAATGGGTATGGTAGATATTTTTAAGGCTCTGTCTGAGGAAAGCAGACTGCGGATATTATCGCTAATGCCGGAAGGTGAACTGTGTGTCTGTGAGATTGAAGCTTGCCTGAGAATGACACAATCGAATGCCTCACGCCATTTGACGGCATTAAAGAAGTGTGGAATTTTGGAGAGCTACAAAAATGCACAATGGACGTACTACAGAATAAGCAATGACTTCATTCAAGAAAACAAAGAGCTTTGGGAATATCTGAAACACAGGCTAAAGGAGCTTCCGTCCTATTTTTCGGACTTTGAAGAATATCAGAAATGTAAAGTACAGGGGTTGTGCAATTGCAATAAAAATCCTCATTAAAGGAGTGAGTAAAATGGAAAAAGAAAAAACACAGGGCATCGGATTTTTTGAGAAATACCTTTCTATATGGGTTCTTCTCTGTATGGCAGCGGGAATTTTAATCGGGAAGTTTTTGCCAGTAATCCCTACGATTTTAGATAAAATGCAGTTTGCGGGGCAAAATATTCCAATCGCAGTTCTCATATGGATCATGATTTATCCAATGATGATGAAGATTAATTTTCAATCTATAAAGAACGTAGGAAAGCATCCATTGGGTATAGTGATATCCAGCGGCAGTAGTTGGGTAATCAAACCTTTTCTCATGTTTGGGCTTGCATCACTATTCTTTCTGGTGGTCTTTAAAGCGCTAATCCCTGCCGACTTAGCACAAGACTTTGTTACAGGTGCAGTTCTGTTAGGTACGGCTCCATGTACTGCAATGGTATTTGTATGGAGCAATCTGACAAAAGGAGATCCTGCACATACTTTAGTACAGGTTTCGGTGAACGACCTGCTTATTTTGATACTTTTTGTGCCATTAGTTCAATTCCTGCTAGGTGTTAACAATGTTCAGATTCCATGGGATACTCTTATATTTTCAATCATATTATTCGTAGTTGTCCCATTGGTTGGTGGTTTTCTTACACGGGCTTTCATGATAAAGAAAAAAGGCGAGGAATTTTTCAACAAAAAATTTGTCCCCAAATTTGACGGCATAACAACTTTGGGCTTGCTCTTGACTCTGATAATTATCTTTACTTTCCAAGGCGATATTATTTTGGAGCAGCCGCTATTCGTACTATTGATAGCAGTGCCGCTTATCCTCCAGAATGTTATCTCAGCTACTTTTACGTATATGATGTGTAAATGGACGAAACAGCCTCATAATATAGCGGCACCGGCAGCTCTTATTGCCGCCTCTGATTTTTTTGAATTATCGGTGGCAGTGGCAATCGCACTGTTTGGCCCAACATCCCCGGTAGTGCTTGCTTGCACTGTTGGAGTGCTTACCGAGGTTCCTGTCATGCTTCTGCTCGTCAAGTTCATAAACAAGACTAAGCACTGGTTCCCCCAGCCAACGGCTGATAACAAATAACAACTTATAAGGAGATGTGTTCTATGAAGAAAATGTTTATCTATGAGCCAGCCATGTGCTGTTCTACAGGACTTTGTGGAGTTGGCGTTGATTCCGAACTCCTCAGGATTTCAACTGTACTAAATACACTAGAGAAAAAGGGAGTTGTAGTTGAACGGTTTAATCTCTCAAATTCACCCCAAGAGTTTATAAATAATAAAGCGGTGAATGAATTTATCAATGTAAACGGTGTAGATGAATTACCCGCCATCGTTGTGGACGGAGAAATTGTGATAACTGGCAGATATCCTACTAACGATGAGTTCTCAAGTCTGCTTGGCATTCCGGCAAGCACTTTGGGGGAAAATCCTAAAACTTTAAAGGCAAAACTAAAAAAATCAGATGGTTGTGGATGTTCTGGCGGTAATTGCTGCTAATTAGGTTTCTAACGAAATTAACCACTTCGAGGGACATATCTCATTTATTGGATTGAGTGCGATTTGCTTATAGATATGTCCCTTATGCCTGAATAAAACTGGAGGTATCCATATGGAGAATTTTAATCCGCAAGTAATTGCGCTTACTAAATATTTGTTTTACACGGGAAAAGGCGGTGTAGGAAAGACTTCAACCGCTTGCGCCACCGCAGTAAATCTTGCTGACAGTGGCAAAAAGGTACTGCTCATCAGTACCGATCCTGCATCCAATTTGCAGGATGTTTTTGGTCTTGATTTGAACAATAAGGGGGTTCCTATTAAAGAAGTGCCAAACCTTGTGGTAGCTAACCTTGACCCAACACAGGCGGCAGCGGAATACCGTGAAAGTGTGATTGCTCCCTATCGCGGCAAGTTGCCTGATGCAGTTCTAAACAATATGGAAGAACAGCTTTCCGGTTCCTGCACGGTTGAGATTGCGGCATTCAATGAATTTTCAAACTTTATTACGGATGAAAAAGTGCAGAAAGAGTATGACCATATTATATTCGATACTGCACCAACCGGTCATACTCTTAGAATGCTGCAGTTGCCTTCAGCATGGAGTAATTTCATCAGCGAGAGTACACATGGAGCATCCTGTCTTGGACAGTTGTCAGGTTTGGAAAGTAAAAAAGAAATTTACAAAAAAGCTGTTGAAACTCTGTCAGATGACAAACGGACTACACTCATTCTTGTTTCTCGACCCGAAGCAGCTCCCCTAAAGGAGGCAAAAAGAGCTTCAAAAGAACTTGCGGACATCGGCGTAAACAATCAGGCAATTGTCATGAACGGTGTGTTGACTTCTTATGATGACAAAATATCCGGAAGTCTGTATCACAAGCAGCAAAAAGCACTTGCAGATATGCCGGAAGGGTTAAAAAAGCTGACTATTTATACAGTCCCCCTTAGAGCCTATAATATCACCGGACTTGACAATGTAAGAGCATTACTAACCAAGGATCAATACATTGTCCGGGACGAGAAGGTAAACGCTAAAACAATCCCAGAGCTTAAAAATGTAATTGACGATCTGTACAAATCAAATAAAAAAGTTATCTTCGCTATGGGAAAAGGCGGCGTTGGAAAAACTACCGTTGCGGCAGCGATTGCGATGGGATTGTCCGCAAGGGGCAGAAAGGTTCATCTTACCACTACAGACCCGGCAGCCCATCTAAAATTTGTCATAGATGAAAGCAATGGCATCACCACGAGTCGTATTGATGAACAGGCAGAGCTGAAGAAGTACCAAGAGGAAGTGCTTTCTAAAGCAAGGGAAACCATGTCGGATGAGGATATTGCTTATGTGGAGGAAGATTTGCGTTCTCCCTGTACGCAGGAAATCGCAGTGTTCAGGGCTTTCGCGGAGATTGTGGATAAGGCAGAAGATCAAGTAGTTGTCATTGATACCGCACCGACCGGTCATACGCTTTTGCTTCTTGAGTCTACACAAAGCTATAATCAGGAAATCAAACGATCACAAGGTGATATTCCAGAATCTGCAAAAAAGCTGTTGCCGCGACTACACAATATAGACGAAACAGAAGTTATTATTGTGACCCTTGCGGAAGCTACCCCGGTATATGAAGCAATGCGCCTTGAAGAAGATCTAAAGCGTGCGGGTATTGCGGCAAAATGGTGGGTAATCAATTCTTCACTCTATCATACTGGTACAACCAATCGTATGCTGGCTGCAAAAGCAAGCAGTGAAATTGAGTGGATTAATAAGGTGGATGATCACACAGATGGTAAATTTGCTGTCATCGGCTGGAGTCCTGATGAAATCAAAGGTGATAAGCTCAAAGAGTTATTAGTTTAAGCATTCTTACATTTTAAGAAAAGCGAACAGATGCTAACCATCTTAAGCTCCCTGGTTCAGGGAGAATCCGAAAGCATCTCCACCAACAACAAATGGGCTGCCATGAAACGATTTCAGGACGGCACTTTCATCCTTGGCACTCCGGCATACAGCGTACCGCTGAAAATGGCAGGATAAGGAGGTGAAGCTGTGGGCTATTATACATCCCTGTATTTCTCGAAGCTGCCGCACCGAGCTGTGGCAGTATATATGTACCTATATGACCGCTGTGATAAGGACGGTAAATGTTACCCGGCGATTGGGTACCATCGCAAGAGAACTGAAACTGTCCCGAAGTACTGTCAAACGTGCCCTTGCCGACCTGGAAAAGAGCGGTCGTATCCGTAAGGAGCAAAGGTGGAGGGAAAACGGCGGTAAGAGCAGCAATCTGTTTTATCTGGCGCAGAGAAATCCCGACTGAGCCCGAAAAAATATGACCTTCCCGCCAAGGGGAGGTCTGTTCTATTCATGGACCAAGGGAGGGTTCATGTTGGACCATCAAGGGGAACTTCTCACTCTAAGAATATTTAACAACAGAGAAAAAACATAGACTGCATGAAGTTTTTATGATGGGATTGGCTGTGTTTGATTCCTGTCATGGAAGCGGAGAGAAAACAAAGATGTCGATCAGAAAATAGAGCTGGGTGCCCGTTTATTTTTTCTGATGATTCGTCTCTGCCGGAAACATCCGAGAGCGGGAGATTGCTCACAACAGATAACTACATCCTTCGTGATGAAAAGATAAATGTGCAAACCGTTGTGCAGCTTGGAGATGTCGTTGATGACATTTACAGAACCGGCACAAAGGTTATTTTCACGATGGGCAAGGGCGGCGTTGGGAAAACAACCATTGCGGCGGCCATTGCTTTGGGATTATCCGCAAAAGGGGAAAAAGTTCACCTTGCTACGACCGATCCCGCAGCGCATCTAAAGTTTGTCATCAGTGAGGTCAGCGGCATCAGCATGAGTCATATAGATGGACACGTAGAGCTGAAGAAGTACCAAGAAGAAGTGCTTTCTAAGGCAAGAAAAACCATCTCCGACGAGGACATTGCCTATGTGGAGGAAGATTTGCGTTCTCCCTGTACGCAGGAAAGCGCAGTGTTCAGAGCCTTTGCTGAGAAGATTGTGGAAAAAGCAGAAGATCAAACAGTTGTCATTGACACCGTACCGACGGGCCATACGCTTTTGCTCCTTGAGTCCACACAAAGCTATAATCAGGAGATCAAACGCTCACAAGACGATATTCCAGAATCTGCAAAAAAATTGTTACCACGACTGCACAATACTAATGAAACAGAAGTCATTATAGTAATTCTTGTCGAAGCCACACCCGTATATGAAGCACTGCGTCTTGAAGAAGATTTAAAGCGCGCAGGCATTGCGGCAAAATGGTGGGTGATTAATTCATCACTCCATCATACTGTAGCCAACGTGATTTAAGGACAAATATATAAAGCCCATAACTACGGCAAAAATGCCGCGGTTATGGACTTTTTTGATTACCTACGGTTTTAAGAGTTCGAGTCCTTCTTCTCTGCTATATTTGTACATTGGGCTTAATAGAAGCCCGATGCACCCTGAAAGACCAGCTTTTTTTTTCGTTCAAGGAGATTTTTCAAAGCGATTTTGAGAGAGAATTTGTCCTTGCCATCTTATACCTAACGAGCATTAATGTACCAGCCGAACGGAAATCGTGAAAAGATGCACCCGCCCTGCTTTTGCTCGTTCAGCGGTAGTGGAAATTTTCACATATTCATCGTTTTACAGCCTTTCTTTAACAATGTTGAAATAACCCAAAACTATCCTGTTTAATGGAAAAACTCCAACTTGTCCCAAAAGCCGAATATGCAATGTACATACACCATTGTCGTGTTAATTGCACGCATTCGCTGAACGTGGCAGACGATAAGGGCAGATGCTATAAAAAATTTTCAAAAGCCCCTTGACAAATGAGTGACTGTTCAACTATAATGCAGGTATGGTTGAACAGTCACTCAATCAAATGCAAGGAGGTGTTTTCTATGTCCGTTAAAGGAGACGTGTGCGATTGCGATGTTATCCACGAAGAAATCGTTGCAAATGTGAAGTCACAAATGCTTTCAGATACAACTATGATTGCCGCTTCTGATTTTCTAAAAGCAATCGGAGACCCTACAAGAGTTAAGATGCTTTGGGCTTTGGGTGTCAGCGAAATGTGCGTGTGCGATTTGGCATATTTGCTAAATATGACAAAATCCGCAATCTCACATCAATTGCGAACTTTGAAAGCGGCCAACTTGGTAAAGTTCCGAAAAGACGGCAAAGTGGTCTACTATTCTCTTGTAGATGATCACGTGAACATCATTCTAAAACAAAGTTTGAGCCATATCACAGAATAATAATTTTAAGGAGGAAATCACTATGAAAAAGCAATTCAGACTCGAAGGACTTGACTGCGCCAACTGCGCCGCGAAAATGGAAAAGGACATCGGCGCGCTTTCCGGTGTGACAACCGCAAGTGTCAACCATATGACAACGAAACTCGTCTTTGAAACCGCCGAGGGCGCAGACATTGATTATATCGTTGCCGAAGCTGAAAAAATCGTTCACAAGTACGAACCGGAAGTCGTAATGAAACGGGCGTGATGTGGGCAATCGCGAACGGCGAGATTGTATAGGGCGATACTCTCAATTAACGCCCTATACAATCGCTTAATGCCGCTGACTATAGAATTTTTTTACACTAACAGTTGAGTGAGTTCTCAACCAATATAGAGGAGGGATTTCAAGTGAATAAGCGTCTAACCAAAATCATCATAGCGGCTGTCATTTTCGTGGCAGGTCTGCTTGTTCCGAAAGACCCGGAGTGGCTTTCGATAGTTCTGTTTCTTGCCGCTTACGTTGTCGTCGGCTACGAAATTATTTTTAAGGCGGTCAAGAATATTACGCACGGAGAAGTCTTTGACGAAAACTTCTTAATGACTATCGCCACAGTCGGCGCGCTCATCGCGGGGGAGTACCCGGAGGGCGTTGCAGTTATGCTGTTTTATCAAGTCGGCGAGTTATTCCAAAGCTACGCCGTTTCTAAATCGAGGAAGTCTATCGCCGGACTTATGGATATTCGCCCCGATTACGCTAATGTAAAACGCGGTGACGGCAGCTTAGAAAGGGTTGATCCCTATGATGTGAATATTGGCGATATTATCGTCGTACAGCCGGGCGAGAAAATACCGCTTGACGGCATAATCATTGAGGGCAACTCAATGGTAGACACCAAAGCCTTGACGGGTGAATCCGTTCCCCGCGAAGTTTCCGTAGGCGGCGAAGCGTTAAGCGGTTGTATCAATGTCAGCGGCGTTCTAACCATTGAAGTGCAAAAGGAATTTGGCGAATCAACCGTTTCAAAAATTCTTGACCTTGTTGAAAACGCAAGCAGTAAAAAATCCAATTCTGAAAACTTCATTACGAAGTTTGCTCGGATTTATACTCCTGTTGTCGTGGGAGCCGCCGTTTTGCTTGCCGTTATTCCCTCGCTCATTACAGGTGAATGGAGCGTGTGGACGCTTCGCGCCTTGACTTTCCTTGTGGTGTCCTGCCCTTGTGCGCTCGTTGTGTCTATCCCGCTTAGTTTCTTTGGTGGTATTGGCGGGGCTTCAAGAAGCGGTATTTTGGTAAAGGGGAGCAACTATCTTGAGGCTTTGGCAAAGACTGAAATGGTTGTGTTCGATAAGACAGGAACTCTTACCAAAGGCGTGTTTAAGGTACAGGAAATCCACCCTATTGAAGTGTCTGCAGACGAACTATTAGAGTTGACCGCATACGCTGAAAGCTATTCCAATCACCCGATTTCGCTCTCCCTAAAAACCGCATATGGCAAGGAGATTGACAAGAGCAAAGTGACCGACACGGAGGACATTGCGGGTCACGGTATCAGCGTAACGGTGTTTGGCAAAAAGGTCTTTGCAGGGAACACAAGGCTGATGAAAAAAATCGGCGTAGATTACTGTAAAGATGAAATAATCGGCACGGTTGTCCACGTTGCCGTTGACAGCAAATACGCCGGATATATCGTTATTGCAGACGAAGTAAAAGAGGATTCCGCAGAAGCAATCCGCCGCCTTAAAGCGATGGGAATTAAGCAGACGGTCATGCTCACTGGCGATAGTAATGCGGTCGGTCAAAAGGTCGGACGCGAACTCGGTGTAGACAAGATTTACACGGAACTTTTGCCCGGTGATAAGGTGGACAAATTGGAAGAACTGCTTGCCGCGAAATCCGCGAAAGGCAAACTCGCTTTTGTCGGCGACGGTATCAATGACGCGCCTGTTCTCGCTCGTTCGGATATAGGGATAGCTATGGGTGGTTTAGGCTCGGACGCAGCGATTGAAGCCGCCGATATTGTGATTATGACCGATGAACCGTCAAAGATTGCGTCGGCTATCAGAATATCAAAAAAGACGCTCGGCATTGCCACGCAAAACACTTGGCTTGCACTCGGTATAAAGGCAGTTGTTCTCGTCCTCAGCGCGCTCGGTATTACTGATATGTGGATGGCGGTTTTCGCAGACGTTGGCGTGACTGTTCTCGCGGTACTGAACTCTTTCCGCGCGCTTAATACGAAAAAGCTATGAACGGAGGGGGTATATAATGCAAGCTGTTTTATTCAGTCTGCTTGCCACAATTTTGGGAACATTGCTCGGAAGTCTGATAGCGGTTTGGGCAGGAAACCGTTCTCCGAAAATCATCAATTATCTACTGTCACTTGCCGCAGGGGTTATGTTGAGCCTTGTGTTTTTCGACCTTGTTCCCGAAGTGTTGGAGATTGCAAGTGTTCCTCTAACAATTTTGGGAATTGGAATCGGGATTGCCGTAATTCTGATATTCGACACGGTTTCCGATAAAATGGCGAGCGGCAAAGACGCTGAAATTCCACAGGCGAAAGTGAAAAACGAGATTTTGCGCTCCGGCTATATTATGCTTGTAGCTGTTGGTATTCATAATTTACCCGCTGGACTTGCAATCGGCGCGGGAGCGGAACACCATATCGGGTTTGCGGCGACAATGGCTCTTACCCTTGCTCTGCATAATATCCCTGAGGGTGTGGCTACTGCCGCTCTGTTATTGGCGGGTGGAGCAAAAAAGCGTAACGCGGTTTTGCTGTCAACACTAACAGGCGTGCCGACCATTCTTGGCGCGGCAATCGGCTACTTTGTCGGGAATATGTCAGACGTTGCAATGGCATTGACTACTTCGGCTGTGGCGGGAATTATCCTGTATATGATTTTTGAAGAAATACTTCCGAAAGGTGCCGCAATTCTTAAGTCACGATTAACAACGGTCTTTACATTGCTTGGAATAATTATCGGGATTGTGGCGATAAGTGGTTGATACGCATAGATAATCGTTCAGGCAAATTGGCTTTAAGGGGGCGCAATACTTGGTTTTGCAAAGTTGATTCGCTTATCAACGAAGTAATTAGAGGAGAAAGCGCCGAAGATATTGCAAATACAGTTATAAAGCGTGGATTACTTTCCCGTCTTGACCATGCCGCCTATCTTGGCAGGGAGCTTGCTAAAGCGGAAATGGCCTTAAATCAAGGTGGATGAACATACTAAAGGCAATTTCGTCATTATTGGATGGCGAGCAAATGACTGATATTATTTCTACTAATATCAAATGAAGTGGATGAAAACGGCGCAAGAAGGAGAAGTTAGCCGTAGCCGCATCAATCTATAAGTAAGGATCGTGAGTATTAATAAAAATAGAATATCAAAGCCAAGGGCAAACCCACCTAAAGGTGGGGACGCAAAGCCGTAGGGTCTAAGACGCTTCAAAAAGCGTTATGATAGCCTGGCTGCCGGAAGTCACGTATAGCCTGCCCTTTTTCCGAGGGCAGGCTTTTGCATATTTGTGGCTTTTGACGGATGATTTTGGGGTATCAGATGCAAAGGTTTTGCCACGCTCCTGGTGAAAGAGGTACCCTTATGACTATTCCCTGCTTCTATCCTTTTTGGAGGTCGAAATAAAGACGGAGCACTTCGTACATATGCCCCTCCACCACCTACTCAATATAATTTTAAGCCAGTATTTTGCCATAGGCAAAGTGCTGGCTTTTTCTTTTCGACAAGAAAACTGCTACTCCGACCGTTAGGGAAGTATATCGAGCGATTACTTTCCTTTTATTGTAAAAAGCCGTCGAATCAGGCACGCTGCCGATCACCTCCGCTTGTTCTTCATTTTCAGATTTCAAAAATCATGAAATGGAGGACAAGCCTTATGGCTAAATTCAGAAAGAGGACAAACTATCGGGGAAAATACCCCGATTTGAACGATGAAATGATAGAGGTACTGGAAAAAAGCGACCGGAAGATGGAGTACCAGCAGTACGACCTGAAGGTAGAGCAATGCCAGATTGACGGCACCAAGCGGACCGTTACATACGTCCCAAGCCGGGAGGACTCCTATGAACGTCTGCTGGAGGAAAACCGGCAGTTTGCCGCCGAGAGCGAAAGCGTGGAGGATGCCGCGGTAAAGGCAGTAATGATTGAAAAAATGCTGACCTGTCTTAAACTGCTTACTCCAGAAGAACAGGAGCTGATCACCGAGCTGTTTTTTAAGGGTAAGAGTGAGCATCAATTGTCAGCAGAAACAGGGATTCCCCGCATGACTATTCATAACAGAAAGGACCGGATACTGGTACGGCTGAAAAAACTTTTAGAAAAGTAAAAATAATTTGGTCCAACCCCCTCACTCAACGTGGAAGTAAGTGAGGGGGTTTTTCTATTCTCTCTTCTGTTCTTTGAAAATTATATATCCGGCAACATAAATACATGAGCTGTCCAGCCGTGATGAGCGGCAGCGACATTGACGGGTGCGCCGAGACTGCCTGCGGATGGGTGACAGACATCCGTCGAACCGATGGCATCGAAGGTGACGAGCGAGAACACCCGGTCATAAAACAGTCTGTAGTAGACTGTTTCGCAATGAAATGGACAGTGATAATGCTACTTCCGCCCAGCCACAGACATCGCAATGGGGGCGGCTCGGTGAGAACCACGGAGAGGTGAAATTCCTATGGTGTTTGCTTAACTGGCAAACCGTTTATGCTGCCGCCCTAGCTTCGGGAAGTTTGTGTCGAATAGAAGCATGATAACTGTTATTTAAATGAAGAACAAGCAGATCGTTTGATCTTAGAAACTATGCGGCAGGACCACCATGCCCTGCCGCATCCTTGTAAGATCAAATATAAATTTACAAGGAGGAATTGTAATGGAAAAAGTGGCTGAACTGTTAAGTAAAGACGTGGTAACCGGATATGTATATGGCTATGATGGGAGCCGGAAGGAATATTACTTTGAGAATTCTCCGTCCAACATCGCCAGCTTCATCATGCTGCACAAGGAAAATACGGACAAAATGATTTTAACGGATTTGGCAGACCGGCTGATCCTGAATACGTTCGGGGAATTCATCAACCAATGCCCAGATCAGAAGCTGCTGCAGGAAATCCTGAAAGACCTGGTTCCCATGCAGCTGGGCGAGAAAGAGCCGGACAGCATCCTGATCGCGGATGAAGCGGAGTATCGAGCCTTTTTAGACGAGGAAGACCGGCAGGCCACGGAAGCCGAGATGCGGATGCTGTAGCGCCTGCTATGATCAGTAAAATCAAACGAATAGGAAGATCGGCCTGAACAGGCGGCAGGATGCAAGACTCCCGCTGCCTGTTCCTTTCCGAAAAACAGAAACGGAGGATTATGTATGAAGGAACAGAAACGTGCCTGGATTTACTGCCGGATCGATGCTCCGGAAGATACCCATGGCAGCATAAAAAATCAGAAGAAAGAACTTTATGACTATGCGGAGCAGATGGGCTTTGAAGTGGCCGGCTGTTCCGAAGATCTCGGAAGCGGCCTGGAATATAACCGCGCCGGTCTGGGGGAGGTCATACAAGCCGCTGGGGATGGGAAAATGGATGTGCTTCTGGTGAAAAGGTTTGACCGCCTGGGGCGGGACACGCAGGAAACGCAGGAGTTTCTCCAGGGTCTGGAGCAGTTGGGTATCCGGCTCTATTCCCCGCTGGAGGGAGAAATTCAGACGGAGCATCAAAACCTGGCTGTTTTTTTCAATTAGGATGGGAGGTGTCTCAGTATGTCAAGAACCGAAGAAGCCAACGAAGTGAATTACAAGGTGGCGGTAAAACTGCTGGATATCATGCTCCGAAACGGCATTATCACCCCTTCTGAATACCAAAAAATAGATGATTTGAACCGTCAAACTTTCACGCCCGAACTTTCAAAAGTATATGCGTAATAACACTAGCTATATCTGAAATGTTGTGGTAATGTGTGTTGCTAACAGAGGTCAAATAAAAAGGAAGGAGAGAAAAACATGGCAAAAAAGATAACAAAAATTGATCCTGTAAAGCAACAGATTACCCAGCAATTACAGCCGAAAAAGCGGGTTTGCGCCTATTGCAGGGTAAGCACCGACTCCCGCGAACAGCAGAATTCCTTTTCTGCACAGCTTAAGTATTACAAAACCCTGATCGAAGATCAGGAGGATTGGCAGTTCGCCGGAATTTATGCCGATGAAGCAAGAAGCGGAACGAAGCTGCAAAAAAGAGATGACTTTTTAAGGATGATGAAGGACTGCGAAGATGGTAAGATCGATATGGTCATCACGAAATCCGTGACCAGATTCGCCAGGAACACCGTGGACAGCATCCAAGCAATCCGGAGATTGAAGGAGCTTGGCATCGCGGTCTTTTTTGAAAAGGAACACATCAACAGCCTGTCGGAGAAAAGAGAACAGATGCTGACTATCTTAAGCTCTCTGGCGCAGGGTGAATCCGAAAGTATCTCAACCAACAACAAATGGGCCGCCGTGAAACGCTTTCAGGACGGCACCTTCATCCTTGGCACTCCCGCATACGGCTATACCAAGGATGAGAACGGGGAGCTGATCCTGCAGGAGGAAGAAGCTGCGGTGGTCCGCCACATCTTCCGAGAATACTTAAATGGCAAAGGCACCTATGTGATTGCCAAAGATTTATCGGAAGCAGGAATCCCCACCATCCGTTCGGCTGAAAAATGGCAGGACGGGGTAGTCAAGGAAATTCTCCAGAATCCTGTTTATACCGGAGATCTGCTCCATCAGAAAACATTGACCACGGAGGTGATTCCCTTTAAGCGAAAACCCAACAAAGGCCAGCTTCCTCAGTATCTGATTGAGGACAACCACGAACCCCTCATCACAAGGGAACAGGCGGAGGCGGTCATGGAAATTTTTGAATACCGCAGAAAGCAGATGGGGATGGACGATTTGGAAAAGTACCAAAGCCGGTATGCGTTCAGCAGTAAAATCCTCTGCGGGGAATGCGGCAGTACGTTTAGAAGGCAGAAAATCTATATCGGCAAGCCCTATGAGAAAATCCAGTGGAGCTGTCACAGGCATATCGAGGACAGCACCAGATGCAGCCAGAAGGCTGTCCGGGAGGATGATATTAAGTGGGCTTTCACCGTGATGTGGAACAAACTCATAAGCAACTATACGGAAATGCTGATTCCCCTGCTGGATACACTCAAAAAACTCCGGATAGATGAACAGCAGGAACAGGAAATCGGTGAATGCAGTAACAGGATTATGGAACTGACAGAGCAAGGTCATATACTCAGCAGACTGGTGTCGAAAGGGTATATTGACCCTGTTGTTTTTATAGAGCGGCAAAATGCACTGATACTGGAACTTGCCGCGACGAAAAAGAAAAGGAGCCAGCTTCTGGACAATAACGGTTTTGACCGGGAAATCGCCGGAACGGAACTTCTGCTGGAGCTGATCAGAAACAATCCTGATGTGATGGAAGCATATCGTGAGGATTTATTTTTACAGACCACAGACAAGGTCATCGTACAGGAAAACGGACAAATTACCTTCCGGCTCATCAACCGGCTGGAGTTGTCCGAGCCCTACAGAAAGGAGGCGGCAGAAGATGATGCAGAGGCATATGCCCATCGGCTATAAGCTGGTGGAAGGAAAAATACAGTTTGACGAGCCCAAGGCGGCTGTCGTAAAAAAAGTATTTGCAGATTATCTGTCCGGAACCGCCACCCATGCGATAGCAAAGCAGTTAACCAAAATGGGGTTTTTGAACGCCAACAACAAAGCCTCATGGAATCACGGCTCCATCGGCAAGATATTGGAGAATATCAAATACCTGGGGGATGAATTCTACCCGCAGATGATTGATGCCGGATTGTTTGAGCAGGTGCAGAAACGCCGGAAAGAGCGCTGTGAACAGCTGGGGCGGGGCATTCACCCTAACTGCATGAAACATCAATACACCTTCACTGGAAAACTCCGGTGCGGAGAATGCGGCGAGGTTTATCGCATATACATCGAACACTGCGGCAAAGCTACGGAACGCAGTCTCTGGAAATGCAAGAGATATATCTACAGGAACAGAGTGTACTGCCGCTGTGGCTTCCTCACAGATAAACAGATTGAAAAAGCCTTCCTTGACGTCGCCAACCGGATTCTCACCAGAATACAAATCCTTGACCGAAAGCCAAAGAAAGAGCCTGTACCATATAACCGAGAATTTCATAAATTGGATCAGCAGATTAAAGAGCTGGAAGCAGAAGGGCGGTATTCGTCCAAAGAGCTTCCGGCTCTTCTTTATGAGCGGGCAAAAGCCTTTTATCAAACGGCGCGGATTGATGACACCGACTATAACACCGGAAAGATGAAACAGGCATTTTCAGGCAGACCACCTCTCTGGGATTTTGACGAGGAACTGTTTTCCACGGTGGTCAGGCAAATCATCGTCCATACCGATCAGCCGCTGGTGTTTGAATTTATCAACGGTTTAACCATCGAGGCCGAATACTGACTCCTTCAAAAAACTACATAGGAAAGGGTGAAATCATGAAAAAGGATAAACAGGAAGCCAAAAATAAAAAGGAAAAACCTTTAAAAGTTGTGATTTATATGAGAGTGGGTAGCGTGGAGCAGTTAAGCCCTGAAGCACAGCAGAAATATTTTGGGGAAAAGGCGGAAAGCGTTTGGAAAGGAGAAGAATGTAATGCAGACAGCAACAGCGAAAAAGAAAAACATATCGGTTATACCATCCCAGCCGGAATATGACCGGAGCATAAAGCCTCAGTTTAAAACCCTGCGGGTAGCGGCATACTGCCGTGTCAGCACGACACTGGAACAGCAGGAAACCAGTTATGAAGCCCAGGTTTCCTACTACACTGAAAAAATCAAGAGCAACCCCAACTGGAAGCTTGCCGGTATTTATGCCGACGATGGAAAAAGCGCAACCAACACCAAAAAGCGTGATGACTTCAACGCCATGATCGAAGACTGCATGGCTGGGAAAATCGATATGGTTATCACCAAGTCGGTCAGCCGCTTCGCCAGAAACACGGTAGACAGCCTACAGAATATCCGCAAACTCAAGGAAAAGAATATCGCCGTCTTCTTCGAAAAAGAGGGTGTGAATACACTGGAGGGCACCGGCGAGCTTTTAATCACCATTTTAAGCAGCCAGGCACAGGAAGAAAGCCGGAACTTAAGTGAGAACACCCGGTGGGGTCTGGTCAGACGCTTTGAAAACGGAATCGTCTCGGTCAACCATAATAAGTTTTTAGGCTACACCAAGGACAAGAACGGTGAGCTGGTCATCGTACCGGAGGAAGCAGAACTGGTCAGACGGATTTTCCGGCTTTACCTCGAAGGGAGCAGCATCGTCCAAATCGGCAAGATTTTAGATGATGAAGGGATCACCACCGTCACCGGATTAACCCAGTGGTGCCCCGGCGTCATTGATAAAATGCTGAGCAACGAGAAATACATGGGAGATGTCCTTCAGCAGAAAACTTATACGGTTGATTTCCTCTCCAAAAAGCGCGTTAAGAATAACGGCATCGTCCCCCAATATTATATCCAGGATGACCATGAAGCCATTGTCCCGAAAGAGCTTTACTACCGGGTACAGGAGGAAAAAACCAGGCGGGCAAGCCTGAGCAAATCCGCAGTCGCCAGAAAAGCAAAAAAGGAGAAAAGCAAATACAGCTCCAAATATGCCCTGACAGACATCATGGTATGCAAGGAATGCGGACAGCCTTACCGCAGACAGATCTGGTCGAAATACGGTCAGAAAAGCGCCGTGTGGCGGTGTGAGAATCGCCTGAAGAACGGCACCAAGAACTGCAGAAACTCCCCGACCTTAAAAGAGGAAGTCCTGCAGGAAGCAGTTATGACTGCCATAAACAGTGTCGTGGAAAACCGCGGCGAGTTTGTCGGCGCCTTCCGTGAAAACGTCATCCAGGTCATCGGCAGCTACTCCACCAAAAATGTACCGACCGAATATGACGGGCAGATCGAAAAGCTTCAGGGTGAGATGCTGGCCCTGATCGAGGAAAACGCAAAGAAGGGTTCCCTCACAGAAGATTTTGACGAACAGTACCAGAGGATCGCAGAGCAGATCAAGAATTTAAAGCAGAAGAAGCTGGATCTGGTGCGGGAACGGAAACAGGCGGAAAGCTTTCAACAAAGGGTCACCGACATGGATGTCTGCCTGAAGAAAACCACCTGCGAGATACGAGAATTTGACAACGACTTAGTCCGAAGGCTTCTGCAGAACATCAGGGTAATCAACGAGGAACTGATCGAAATCCAATTCAAATCCGGAATCGTGATGAAACAGCGGGTTTCCTATTATGACTAATTAATACAACGGCAGGATCGGTTTAAAAAGCTGTTCCTGCCGTTTTTTATTCAAAAAAGGAGGAATGAAAGATGTTATTGGACGATTACATAGAACAGGTAAGGCTCCATATAAAAGAGTATTTACCGGAAGAATTTCAAGATGCTGAGCTGATCATACAAGAGCAGAGAAAAAACAATGATATGCTCCTTCATGGAATGTCACTGAAAAGTCCCGATAGAAACATTTGTCCGCTTATTTACTTGGATGATTATTATGAACTTCATCAAAGTGGTATGGCAATGGAGGATAGTTTCCGTTTAATCTGCAAAAATTATCTTCTTACTCTGGACAATGTTAAGTTCCAGAAGGATATGAATTTTTCTTATGACAATATGAAAGACAAACTGTTTCTTTGCGTAGTCAATGCTGAAAAAAACCAAAAGATGCTGGATTCGGTACCGCATCAAAGGATAGAGGATTTGGCGGTTTTGCACCGGTGCCTGATCCACAGCAGCAATCATCATTCGGGTTCGATATTGGTTAACAACAAACTGCTGGATGAATGGGGGATCAGTGAGGAAACTCTTCATGAACAGGCATTGCGGAATATGGACCGCTTATTCACTCCGGAATTCCATCCGATTGAATATAATATATCAAAGATGATGGGAATCCCCTATCATGAAACGGAAGCCGCATGGAGGGCAAGTGACATGTTTGTCCTGACCAATAACCAGGGATACTATGGAGCTTCCTACCTGTGTTGTCCGGATGTCTTAAAGTGGGTCAGTGAAAGAATGGGTGGTGATTTTCTGGTTTTACCGTCCTCCGTTGACGAAATCATAATATTGAGGCAAAAGGATGACATGGACATAAGTGAATTACAGGAGATAGTGGAATCGGTTAACCAGACAGCGGTCGGCGATATGGAATATCTGTCAGATAGTGTTTACCGCTACAACAACCGGGATCAGGCTCTGTCCATCCTTGAAGGAAATGATATGCAGCAGGGTATGAGGCTGCAATAATACCCTTCCTAGAGGTGCGGGATTATGATAAAACAGCAGGTTTTATATTACGATTTATGAGTAACACATTGGCAGGGGCGGTTTAAAAAGCTGCTCCTGCCGTTTTTTATTCTAAAAAAGGAGGAATGAAAGATGTTATATGACCAGAAAAAAGTGGAGCGTCTCAAAGAAAGGTATCCCGAAGGAACCCGTATTCAGTTAATAGCTATGTCGGGAGAATCGGATATGCCTTCTGGACTGATGGGAACCGTGGATTTTGTGGATGACATCGGCCAGCTGCAAATGAAATGGGATAACGGCCGTTCCCTTGCTCTCGTTCCCGGTGAGGATAGCTTTACCGCTGTCTCACAACCGGAGCCGGAACAGGCACAAAAACAGAAACCAGATGCGCCGCTGATCGGCGCCAACGGAAATGTATTCAACCTGATGGGCATTGCCTCCCGTACATTGAAAGCAGCTGGCATGGGAAAGCAGGCTAACGAGATGTTTGAGAGAGCCAGTGCTTCCGGCAGCTATGAGGAAGCACTGAACATCATCGGAGAATATGTCAATTTCACTGAGTCAGACCAGCAGGGGCAGTCGGAAAACGAAGCCGAACAATTCGGCATGAAAATGGAATGAGGGGTGAATTTGAATATGGAGAATAAGAATCTGCAGGAGGCTTATATTGAACGCCTGAACACCATGCTTCCAACGGTGGACTTCAAGAAACTGGATCAGTCCTGCAATTCAGCGGAGAATGACTATGCCAAAGAAATACTGAAGCAGATGCATGACATATTTGTCGAAGTCTATGGTACAGACTATCTAGACAGCGATTATGAATTTGTTGACCTTCCTGCTGTTATACAGGGACGCAATACAAGCCATATCGGACTTGGCATCGTAACACTTGACTTAGAGTCCTCCGGAGAACATTGGGGAACATTCTTCTTGACTCCAATGGGCGTAATCGATCAGGGCGGAGAAAAAATGAAACCTTCCGAATCCAAATACCTGTCGACCGTGTACATCCCTTATGACTACTGGTACACCGTTTCTATTGAGCGTGACCATCATGTGGATTTTGACAATGTGCCGAACAAAATAGCAGACATGCTGAATGTGTGTTATCCGGATCAGCCTGAATTGAAAATGGAGTAGCTCAATAAGATATTGATATTACGATAGAACGGTAGGCTCTCACCTGCCATTCTATCGTAATACAAAGAAATCTGTGTATATGAAATAGATAGGAATAATTGCTAGGTAGTTTCTGTCTCAAGTAGTTGTTAAGACTAAAGATCTCAGTACATTGAGGGCTTTAGTCTTGCAACTAAAAAACACGATTGTGACTTATTGTATGTTGACTTATTGTATGCGGTTTTGGTAAAATTTACGTTGAGGTGATGTGCAATATGGATATAATTAGAGTTTTTGCTGCTAACGTAAAAAAATATAGGACCTTAAAAGGGCTATCGCAAGAATCGTTTGCGGAAAAAACAGGTTTGCACAGAACCTATATTAGTGCGATAGAACGTGAGAAAAGAAGCATTGCATTAGATAACGTTCAAAAAATTGCTGATGCTTTGGAAATAGATACTTACTTATTATTTGTCGATGAAAAGAGTTTAAACGATAATTAGAAGGGGGGCATATTCATGAATCGAAGCCATTATTTTAACTACATTGAAGGAAAAATTAATTGGTTAGCTTGGCGCATTGAGAGTAGAGGTAAAATTAATTTATTAGATTTAAATATTTATTCCGAAACTTTTTTTGCAGATATGTTGAATATGCTTTTAGAATATCAATTAAGAAACCTTAATATTATTAAGCAAAATGTTGAGGGTATAGATTTAGTTGATACCGATAACGAGATTATAGCACAAGTGTCCTCAACGTGCACTAAGCAAAAGATTGAAGCTTCCTTAGAGAAAAAAATATTTGAACAGTACAAAGGGTTTCGTTTTAAATTTATATCTATATCAAAGAATGCTGATAAAATGCGAGAATCAACATTTGCTAATCCTCATAATGCCATTTTTGTACCAGAAGATGATATTATAGATACTACCTCTATACTAAACATAATATTAACTATGTCTATAGATAAACAAAAACATTTTTATGAGTTCATAAAGAAAGAGCTAGGCAATGATATTGATGTCGTGAAAGTTGACAGTAACTTAGCAACGATATTGAATATATTGGCAAACGAAGATTTAACTGATGCAATAGAGGCCCCGGAGATTAATTCCTTTGAAATCAATAAAAAAATTGAGTTCAATAACTTGATGTCCGTTCAAGATACTATTGATGAATATAAAATCTATTATAGCAAATTAAATGAAAAATACATGGAATTCGATAAGCAAGGAGTAAATAAGAGCTTATCTGTATTTCGTGTAATAAAAAGTCAGTATACAAAATTTTTAGTAGCAGGTAAAGAGTCCTGTGATTTGTTTTTTGCTATAGTTAATAGCGTAATAGACATTATTACAAATAGCAAAAACTACATAGAAATACCCTATGAAGAATTAGAAATGTGTGTGCACATTTTAGTTGTAGATGCATTTGTAAGGTGTAAAATTTTTAAGAATCCGGAGGGCTATAATCATGTTATTACCAGATAATATACATCCGGAGCTTAGTATTTATTATAACGGTTCTTTAGTTCTTCAGGAATTGAATTTAAAGGCTGAGCAACCAGTCTTTGATTTATATCAGAGAGTAAAAAGCATAAATGATATGTCTTTTACCACTTTTATGTTAAGTTTGGATTGGCTATATCTTATTGATGTTGCAAAAATAAATGAGAAGGGGTGTGTTGAGCTGTGTTCATAAAATATTTAACAATAGCTAGCCCCAAGGAAATAATTAGAGAGATTGAATTTAAAGCGGGCTTAAACTTAATTATAGATAATACTCCTACAACAGAAGTCCATTTAACAGGAAATAATGTAGGAAAAACAACTGTTTTAAAATTAGTTGACTTTTGTTTAGGGGGTAAGCCGTCAATTATATATACGGACACAGAAAACAAAAAAGAAGTCTATAATTTAGTAAAAGACTATTTGATAGATGAGGAAATTGTAATTACTTTAACTTTGGTAGAAGACTTAAATAATCTTAATTCAAAAGAAGTAGTTATTAAAAGAAATTTTTTATCAAAGAAAAAGGCTGTTAGAAGTATAAATGGAAAAGATGTGTTAGAAAAGGACTTTGAGGAAGAATTATTAAAGCAGCTGATTCCAAATCAGAAAGCCGAGAAACCGACTTTTAGGCAAATAATCTCTCATAATATTAGATATAAGGATGAAAATATAAATAACACACTAAGAACATTAGACAGATATACATCTGATGTTGAATATGAAACGCTACATCTGTTTCTATTAGGTTGTACATTTGATGATGGCGCAAAAAGGCAAGCATTACTTACAAAAATTAAACAAGAAGAAGCGTTTAAAGAGCGTCTTGAAAAGAAGCAAACTAAGACAGCTTATGAAATTGCCTTGTCTATGCTTGAGGATGAAATCGCAGCTTTAGATATAAAAAAATCTAGTTTTAATTTAAATGAAAATTTTGAACAAGATTTAGAATCACTAAATTCTATAAAATATAAAATTAATAGGTCTAGTTCTACAATAAGTAAAATGAAGATTCGTAAAGAACTTATTGAAGAGGCAAAGAAAGAATTGGATGATAGTATTTCTTCAATTGATTTGAGACAGTTGGAAATTCTATATACAGAAGCCACAATGAATGTTTCTTCCATACAAAAAACTTTCTCAGATTTGGTGAGATATCATAATAATATGTTGATAGAAAAGTCAAAGTTTATTGCTGCAGATTTACCTTTTCTGATTACTAAAATAAATGCAGAAGAAAAAACAATAGCAGACTTATTAAAACAAGAAAAAGAACTCTCGGAAAAGGTAGCTAAAGGTGATTCTTTTGAAGAACTTGAAAAAATAATTGTAGACCTAAATGAAAAATATCGTACTAAAGGTGAATATGAGAGCATTATTTCCCAGTTGGATGAAGTTGATAACAATATCAATGATTTAAATGATGATATTAAAGGTATTGATGAATTTTTATTTTCAAATGATTTCGAAGAGATAATAAAAGTACAGGAGAAAAAGTTTAATAAATTTTTTTCAGCTATATCGCAAGAATTGTATGGTGAAAAATATGCAATAAAACATGATAAGGTAATAAATAAAAACAAGCAGCAGATATATAAATTTAGTTCTTTTAATGCAAATATGAGTTCTGGTAAGAAGCAAGGAGAAATCTTATGCTTTGATTTGGCGTATATTCTTTTTGCTGATCAAGAGAATATTCCTTGTATGCATTTTTTACTAAATGATAAAAAAGAATTAATGCATGACAATCAGTTGATTAATGTTGCTAAATTTGTTCGAGATAAAAATATACAGTTGGTTGTATCTATATTAAAAGACAAACTTCCTGAGGGTATTATGAGTAATTCTCATATAGCAGTAGAACTTTCACAAGATAGTAAACTTTTTAAAATCGAGTCGGTACAATAAAATTATTAAATGATAAAGAGACGCTTTTATTTATAGAAGTTAACTATGGAATGATTCCATGTTGCAGAGTAAAAGGAAAGGAATTATCAAACTATCAGATTGTAAGAAAGGAGTATTTATGATGTTTGATATTACTACTCCTGATTTGACCTATGAATGGTTACAAGAAATTCTGGGTATTACAGGTGAAGATATAATAGATGACTACATTCTTAAATGCCATAAGGATTTGGACTGCTTTATAGATAGACATCTAGATACAATCAAAGCAATAGATATAAATAATATTGAGTTTGCTGTTTGTCATGTAACTTCAAATTCAAATCAGTGCGCTGAAATAAAACGACATGGAATAAGAAATTTGCAGAAAGTATTGGCGGAGCCAAGTGAACTTAATCTGTTTTTAGATAGCCTGGGCTTTAAATTTGATATTCAAAACAAGAGAATGATTAGCGAAGATAAAGTATATAACATTGATTATGAGAGCTATAAAAATAGAAAAGAAGCATTGACTTTTCAAGAAGAAAAGCTGAAAAACATAGCTCGAAAAATATATTTTGATCACCAGGTTAATGGATTTTTCTTTAGTAGAGACATTTTCAAATATGGAACAGGGATTGATAAACGACCTGAATTTTTGCTTACTTTATCGTCACTTAATTCGCCTTTCGACTATCTGGGTGATAAATGGAGTGAAAGCAGAAAAGGTTATGTTATTAAATACAAGGCCAAGCTAAGCCAATTTGAACATTATACTTTTTACCATGATGCTAATGATTATTTGGATGATTCGCAAATGGAATGGATGCAGTTAAAAAAATGGATGTTCTCATATGCTATTGATTGTAGTTTTTCAAATCTCTATTCTGATATATATGCATATATGAAACCTGTGGTGGACATTCTTCCTGAACAGATCATTGAGTATATTCCGATTGAAGAATGGAGGTAAATTCATGTTATTAAATACGGTAAACTTCCTGGAGTTAACACAGTCACTTGCAAATATCTTCTCAACTGATGAAAAGGATGTTTTGAATTACTTCCAGCAATATGCAATAGAGATCATTAATGAAAATTATAACGAATACACCATTGGTTATCTTGATTTAGAATTAATAAAGAAGTTTTGTAAGTGTAACGAATTACGGTGTATTGATGAAATAATTGTAAATCACGTTGCACCGAGAGAAAATCAAGAACTTTTGATGTCCGAAGATATTATGACACTACCTAAAGCATTGACTACCAATACAGCATTATCAAGGTATTTAAAAGAAAAGAAGTTTGAGTTTATATTTGTAGATAATCAGATTATTGCTAAACGAAATGGTGATGTTATTGATTGGAGTAAATTGAAACAGTCAAATTTATTTGTGAGATTCGGGGGTCCAAAGAGTCTTAATGATTTCAATGTTAATGGATACCTTTTCGTTGCAGACTTTATTCTAGACCATTGTAGGGGTTGGTTAGGATCGCCAGAAATATTGAAGAGCATTGCAAATGCTTATGGAGAGTTTAGTATAGCAGACGATTATGCTGAGAAATGCAGAAATTATTTCGTGTCATTCAAAGTCCCACTAGATATGGCTGACATTGAAAGTACAGACACTTTCATCGGTAAGAGGCAGAAAAGTGATTTGCTGGTTAAATATAGTATAAATGCTATGGCGCACTATTTAAAAGCGGGTAAGCGCAATAAGGATTTTTACAATCCAATTATTATGCTTAAAAGAGACTATAATGTGCCTCATGCAGATATTATAAAAGTTAGAAGCCTTAAAATTGATTATCCCAAGGTTAGGGTAATTGATGATTAGAAAACTATGCAACGAATTACAACGAAACACTTTTGTGTTCTATAGCTTAATGAAATTGTATTGAATAAAGCCTTCAAGATCAACTCGATTTTGAGGGTTTTATTGCTTACAATTTTACTCGAATTGTTAAGCAAAAAGTAGGTGCCGAATTACTATGAAAACAATGGAAACATGCAGCACTAAATTTGCAACAGACGGATAGTGGAGACTGAAAAATCTGCGTTCACAGGCGATTTTTTCGGAAATATACCCTGACGCCAAGGGGGTACCAGGATTAACGGGCATCTTTTTTATCTCCTCAAGGCACGTGGAATGTATAATAATGATGACGTATTGTGGTCAAAAGGATAAATAAGACGGTTTAACCACAACATATAGTAGTTTTAAAGCGTAAAATGAGCAAAAATTGGGGTAAAAAAGTGCATATTTTGACCCGTTTTTTTGGGGTATTTCATAGATGACATTTTAGATTTTCATAGATGACACTCCAAAAACATAAATTTCATAGAGGAAAATCCAAAAGCATCAGGACAGCAAAAAATGGCGGGTGCATTTTCTAACACGAAGATGTGCCCTTTTTTTATGCCCTTTTTATATCGAAAGGCAGTGCTGACTGAAATAATACGAATTGATATGTAAAGATTTCCTTAATATTTTGGGTATACAGAAGGAATCGACTATCACATCTTATTTTGTGGCTTAATTTTACGAATAAATCGACGTCTTGATTACCCAAAAAATTCGTATTATGATAGATGCATGAAGGAGGTGCTTTATATGCTAATAAGTTCAGACATAGATATTATTGAGCAGTATGTCCATGAAAAATATTTTGATAAAGGTAATCTAATTAAATATCTCAATATGCACTCTATCGTAGGAAGCGAAATTTTTTCATACTGCGATAAAAGAATTGGACGTGATGGTTCTACTTCTTATTCAAATTGGCTAGATGATAAATATGGGTATAAACCCTTGTCTGTTGCAAGCTTTATTCGTAGAATACCTTTCTATTTCTATGTAAATGACTATTCGAATAATCATGTGGGCGATTTACATTGTCTTATTTCAGGGATTATTCGAGAGGATAAAGATGAAAATGCTTTAGAGAAGCTATATCAATCACTGGAATACATGCTTTATGAGAAGAAACTTTTATTGACAGATATATTCTGCTACATAGTGAGCCAGACACATCATGTAAGTGATGCGGAGATGTTTTTTCAATGGAAACATTATCTACAATTGTGCGACGAATTAGGAAGCAATGATTATCTACCAAACTGCTTTATAACAAGCTATAATGAAGCACTAGAGAAGGAAGGGCTTCCACCTATCATTTATGAAATAGGTGAGATAGGGATAGGCGAAGTAAGTTGGCGGACAGGATCACATATTGAGTTTGAAGGTACTTTTCCATGCGATCATAATGGTCAGCCTATTATGAAGTGGATTGGTCTGAGAGTTAAAAACGCAAAGAATGTTACTTGCTCCCAAGATAAATCCAGTCGCGGACGGTTACTCGTGGAACTCACTCCATACACTACAATTCATGCACTTAACTGTTATAACAACAAGGATGATGAGGATTGCTGGTATCAAATTTATGCAGGACCGCAAACTATGGAGTTTGATTATGAAATTCTAAAGAGTAGCAGAAAACGTCTCAAATATACTCAACAAGATGTAGCGGACGCAATTGGGGCTACTGTCCGCACATATCAAAAATGGGAAAATGGAGAAACCACACCAGATGGGCATTACCTGCTGAGGCTTCTGAACTGGCTTGATATACGTGATGTTCAAGATGTTGTACGATATACAGAATAGATTGGAGCCACCAACTAAAAGGAGGTTGAACGTATGGCTAACAATAGAGATGATTTCCCACAGAAAATAAAAGATCTACTTGGGAATCGAGTTGGATGGCGGTGCAGTAATCCTGATTGTAGAAAGCCAACCCGTGGAGCAAATGACAATCCTCAAGAAATAACAAATATCGGGGTTGCAGCTCATATTTGTGCTGCAGCAGCCGGAGGTCCCCGATACGATTCGCAAATGTTATCGGATGAACGCAAGTCATCAGAGAATGGAATATGGCTATGTCAGTCTTGCTCTAAATTAATTGACGACGATGTTGTCAGATATAATATTGAACTCCTTCGCATATGGAAAGAAAATGCTGAACGGCTTGCTATAGCAGAGCTACAATTCGCCTCCCCAGTCAGCACAGATAATAAAGACAAAGAACTACTTCGTTTTTTTGTGCAATGCTTTGATAGACCTGCTTTTCAAGACCCAATTAATCAGGAAGGCCGAATGGAAGATTTCGATCAGGCAATAGAAGATACAATTATCGCAATGAATACCGGCGTTCTTCGCACACGAGATGGTATGATAATAAAGCAATCAGAGGGCAAGTCAGCCATCGTCAATGAGGCATGGAGAGAAAAGCTGGACACGATTACAGATATACTGGTCGCTCTAAGGAAACGATTAAAAATTGCAAAAGCTGAAAACTTGTACTCAACATACGGTAAGGGTGAAGTTATGTATTGCTTTTATGACCGGGAGATTGAGAAATGGTTTGACTTAACGAGAGAAGAACTTCTCAAACTTCTCTCTTCTATGTGTCAAGAGGCCGGAATTTCCAGTCTACGCTTCCCAAGGAAATCATATCGATGGTAATTGTGGACTGCCCTTAATACGTTATTACAAAGAGAATGGACACTTGATAAAACAGAATGAAGAAGCTGCAAAAGACTTATTATACAAAAGAGTGTGGTTCTTTTGCAGCTTAGTTCTTTATTTTTGAAATTTTAAAACTTCGGTAACAATATCCTTCCATTCTTTCTTGGATAAAAAAGTCTCATTTACTGCAATGGTTTCTGAAATGTGGCTTGTAAGTGCTTGCTGTTTTCTAACGGCATCTGCCAAAAAATGATACATAGATTCAAGGGACATTGTGCTTCCCTGCAAGCTACGGCAATGAGGGCAATTATTTGCCATATACTCACCATTAAACTGTTTACTGAATCTCATATAAATTTCTTCGTATTTAGAAGAAAGATATTTATCCAATGTCTCAATCATGCCAAGTCTTATGATGGCCAAGTCTAATTTTTTAGCCAGTTCAGGCTGATCTGAAATAAGATCAATGTGGGTGAAGTAGCTCCTGAGTTTTATAGATTTTCCGCATTTCCAACATGGCTGTTCAACCTCATAAATATGAATTCCGTGAGTCTCTAACCAGGAATATGTTTTGTCTTCGATGGTTTTGGTACTTTTGCATTTGGGATAATTGCTGCAGCCAAAGAAAGTACCGTGTATGCCACTTCGTATTACATAATGCCCGTCACATAATTCACAGGAAAAACCCTTAGAGGAATCAGTGTCAGATATATGCATTCCATCGAAAGGATCAAGATGATGCTCTGGATCTATCATATGATTAAGCAATGCCGTCAGCTCGTTTTGATTTTGTATAGGATTGATTTGTATATCTGAACGACTTTTAAATTCTGAAAATTCCCGGTCCAGAATACCATATCTCCTTAAATAGGACTCATGTTCACCGGGGACAAGAAAATCCAAAGGCTTATCTATAAAAACAAATTCGTTCCCATCTTTTTGCTCTAAATGTATGTATCCCATATTTATTAAATGGTTTTTACAATCATTGATGACACTATTATAATCATGATCCGGCTGATTATTATAGAAGCCTGCGTAAACAGTATCCTTTATTTTATAATTACTCACTTCTCTTGCAGGACAAGAATGGCTTTTATGTAGAGAACAGCCTTCGTAAATGGAATAATAGGTTCGCACGACATACTCTGTAAAATAACCCGTAGGTTCTTTTCTTTGTTTTGCAAAATAATCTTTTTTACTTTGAATTTTTTGTTCTGACCACATTTTATTCTCCTTTACGACAAGATAAAATTTACCAGTTCTTGATTGTAATTATAATAAATGAAAGGGGGTACAAGCAATGAAAACTTAAAATTTGCCAACATCAAAACCGTTGAGTGTGTGAAACTCTGACCATAAATCAATATTAAGTTATGGTTTCATACTTCTTTCCGATCTTTATTCAATCTGGTTTTGAAACGAACCAGTCTCAGTAAACTAAATTATACCAACCAGCGCCTTTTCGTTTTAATTCAAACTGAAAAGGCGCTTTTTTATTTCAGAAAAGGAGATGATCAAATGTCAGAAAAAGAAAAAGTGATGACCGTAACGCTGATGCGGACAGACCTATACGATGCGCCGGGGTATACTGGTGCATACCTAACTCTTCCGGCAAACAAGGGAGAGATACAGGATGCACTGCACCGCGCCAGGATTACGGAGGGCCAGCCTTACAAAATTGTTGAGTGCATGAACATGGAGGGCGTGGAGCTTGACTACATACCCGAAGAACCTGCTCTTGACGAACTGAATTTTTTGGCATACCGTATCAGTGAATTAACCGAACAAGAGCGTATGGCCTTCACTGGATGTGCTGCAATGGGCGAAGGAAGCCTGGGAATGCGGGACCTCATCAACCAGACCTACAACTTAGCCAACGTCCATGTGGTTCCCACAAAGAATGATAGGGAGCTAGGGAAATTTTATGTAGAGAATGACTTCATCGACGCAGTCAATCATGTACCGCAAGAATATCAAAAAGAACTGCTGGAGCTGCTGGACTACGAAAAGATTGGATGTGAGCAGCGGGAAACTGAAGGAGGAATCTATTGCAACGGTTTTTATGTGGTGAATGGCTCAGGGAGATGGGAGCAAGTCTATGACGGCGTTCATCTGCCGGAACAATATTTTTCAGAGGACTATGTTTTTGAACTCATGGTATGTGACGGTACATTCTATCCATCAGATATTGACGAGTGTACTATGCTTAAACTGCCAGCTACACAGAAGGAACTGGCAGAGGTGCTAGAGGAACAGAACATAAAAAGCTTTGATGGCTGCGTTGTATATACCAACAAAAGCTCTATCCCTAAATTAAGTGGTGTGTTTTCAACTTATGAAGATATCAAAATGATAAAGCTGCTGGCTAAAAAAATTAATGAACTCCGATGCCAAGGTCAGGAAGCGAAGCTCAAAGCTGCGATTGAGCTGATGGATTACACCGATATCGAACAGACATTGGACTTGACGCAAAACCTTGACTGCTTTGACTTTTATCCGGAACTATCTACTCCAGAGGAATATGCAAGGCAGGAATTCTTGAAACGCTATAACATTCCGAAGGATGAACCTATCCTGAAGTATATTCACTTCTCTCGCTGTGACTCAGAACTGATGCAGACAGCAAGTGCCTGCACTACACCCTATGGTATCATCCGGCGCAACGATCGGGAGATGACTCTGGAATACTCCGAGCCTCAGCTCGGACAGCAGATGCTGTAGCAGAATAATAAAATAAAGTGAAGTAACATGAAGGCGCTGCCAGGCAACAAAAAGGCAGCGCCTTTTTTTGTTGCCTGAAAGGAGCTTAAGCTATGAATCGTGATGAAATAACGAAAGAAAAAACACATATGGGAGTCACCGGCCCCCCAAAAAAGTTTGCAGTGCCACTACCGGAGGATCACCTCACCCGCTGTGTGGGCTGCCCCTATCCGGGTGCCGGCTTCATCTGTTGGAGCACTGACGGCTCCTGCATGAAAACCGACATAAATAGAATCCACCGCCAAAAGAAAGGCGGGTGATGGTATGAACAGCATCATCAGCTGGGTGGGCGGCAAAAAAGCGTTGCGGGAGCTGATATATAAAAGGATGCCAAAAGAATTCGGACGATACATTGAAGTATTCGGCGGCGGAGGCTGGGTGCTGTTCGGGCGTACTCCCGACACCGCGATGGAGGTCTACAATGATTTTAATTCCGACCTTGCCAATTTGTTCCGTTGTGTCCGTGACAGGCCCCTTGCTCTTTTAAATGAGCTGAAATTCCTCCCGCTGAATGGGCGGGACGAATTTAACGTACTGAAAAGATATCTGGAGAAGGAAGAATTCACAAGCGCATACCTGTATGAAGAACTGGAGATCGCAGAGAGGTATCTCACAGAACCTCAGCTTGAAGAAATCAGGTCCATCCTTACGGAAAATGCGCAGATGAATGATGTGAAACGAGCTGCTGCCTTTTATCGGCTCATTCGTTTAAGCTACGGAAGCGGCTGCACCAGCTATGGCTGCCAGCCCTTCGATATCAGAAAAACCTTTCATCTGCTCTGGAAAGGCAGCCAGAGGCTCAAGAACACCGTTATAGAGAACAAGGACTTTGAAGAACTCATCAAGCAATACGACAGGGAGAATGCGTTCATCTACTGTGACCCTCCATATTATCAAACAGAAGGGCATTACGCGGTGGAATTTAAAAAGGAGGATCATACAAGGCTGCGGGATACCCTGGCGGCCTGTCAGGGAAAATGGCTGGTCAGCTACAACGACTGTGCCTTTATCCGTGAGCTTTATGCGGGCTATCAGATAGAAGCGGTCAGCCGCTTGAACAATCTGGCTCAGCGCTATGACAACGGCTGTGAATATGCAGAAGTCCTGATCTCCAATTACGATACCGGTGAGCGACTGAGAGATATGCCGACTCAGCTGGGGATTTTTGACCTAGCCGATTTTGACGGCATGGAATAAAAAATAAAAAAAGTGAAGGAGGATTTATTTTTATGAAACTTATTGGAATGTGTATATCCGTTGACGAGCAGGGGTGCCTCGTCCTGCCCAGGGAGCCGCTGGCTGCTGTGGGTTTAAAGCCCGGTGATGGGGTAAGCGTCAACCTAGCTGTGGAGCAGGAAGGAATGGAAAGCCTGTGTCCGCAGCTTATTATTACCCCTCATGGTGTCGGCATTGCGTTACAGCTGCCCGGCATGCCGGATGACGAGGACGAAGCCGACCTGACATTGTCCAATGAATTGCTGGAAGCAGCAGAAATTCCTGTGGGCAGTGATCTGGAGGTGCTGTGCACAACGGGAGCTATCATTATCACAGTCTCAGATATTCTGAACAACCTGCCCCATGAGCTCAGAGGACTGTTTGATGAGCTTGGCATTGACCCCGGTACTGTCCGGGAGGTTATGAGAAAGGAAGGATATTATCTATGAAAGCAAAGCCCATTTACAAAATAGTGGACGGCAAAGGCCGTGTCTTGATCCCAAAAGAGCTTCGTACTGCATCGGGAATGGATTACGGAGATATTGTAAGGCTGAATATCAACCAGGGAACTGTCAGTGTGAAGAAGGTCGATCTTATTGAGGTAGGTGATCAATCACCTGGAGCAGTGGAAGCCTTTGTCCATGCCGCCATCCGGGAGATGCCGGAGGAAAAACAGATTTCTATCGCCGCCAAGCTGCTGGAACTCATTGAGCAGAGAAAGGGGCAGCGTCATGACTGAAAAGGCATTGTTTGAACAGCAGGATTGCCTGCAGACCGGATATGACATATCTATTGAAGGCAAGGTTATCGTCCTCCGGTCTTCTGCATTGCCGGAGGATTGCCGCTCTGCAAAGCAGCAGTTGTATTTTTGCACAGGAGGCAACGGCAGCCGTCCCAATCCTATAGGCCGTTCCATTTTCACAGTTTCCCTGGCAGACGGTGAACAGGTCCGATGGAACCGAAGAGATGTCCTTGGCATTGCAAAGCCTGAGCTTCTTTCCGAGCAGGCAAGGCTGCAGCTGTCGCAAATCCGTCCAAGCGGTGCGCTGGATTTGAAAAGCCATGAGCCGAAGTACAGTGGATATTGCTTTCTGCCAGACGGACGCTATGCCTCCGACGTGTGGCTTTGCAGTGATAAGGAGATGCAGGACTATATTGAAATGCAGAAGGAGTACCAGCATAAAATTATGATCTGTGACAGGGATGACCTCTGCGTATTTGAAATGGTGGACGGAAAGCTCATCTATCCCACACAGGAAATGCTGGAGGCACATGGCGGCGGACAAACGCCGGAAGGCATGGAGCTGAAGCTATGAAACCAATCGGGACTTGAAGCCGGAGTCAGAGATATGATTCCGGCTTTATCATAGTCAAATATAAAAGGAAAGAGAGGAATGAAGCATTTATGAACTTAAAAACTAAAAAGAAAGGTGTCCTATTTCTTGCTTTTCTCTTGGTGCTTCTGGTATGCGGAGGTATCTATACCGTATACCATCTGCATCCGGAAAATTTCATAGGGAAGAATGACATCATCACCCGTGGAGAATTTGCTGCCATGCTGGCAAAAGAACTGAAGCTGGAAGCTGCTGATATGGAGAAAAGCTCACCAAGCTTTTCCGACATCGACGGACACTGGTCGGAGAAGTACATTGAGGCATTGATTGACGCAGGCATCCTTGACACTGCCGATTATCCGGATGGCTTCCATCCCGACGATCCCATCACCCGTGCAGAGATCATCAAAATGATGGTGCGGATAAAGGGACAGGATGAGGAAGCAAAAAATACCCAGGGACACAGCGGCTATGAGGATCAGACAGATATTAAGGATGAGGACAAGGGACATGTCATCGTTGGTAAGGAAACTGGCATCATAGGAGATACCAAGGATAATAAAATCCATCCCAATGATCCTGTAACCAAGGGGGAAGCTGATGATTTGATCGACAGGAGCAAACCGGAGCCGGCAGTACCAGCGCCGATCCCTCCTTCACAGAATCCGGATATGCCGACACCGATCCCAACGAATCCGGAGGATGAAGAAGCTATACCGACACCTGCTCCACCGCAACAGAGTCAGCCAACGCCATCCTCAACACCGTACACTGGCAGTGGTTCGAGTGGAGGCTCCCACAGTGTGCCGGATGCACAAATACGGTTTGAGCTTCCTGAAGCAGTCCACACAGACACCGAAATTCAGGTAATGCCTGTGTGGAAATACATGAAAAGCTTCACCTGGTCGCTGACCAAAACCGCAGTAGACGGTTCACAGCAGGCGGTAGAGCTGGAGGATGCCCTTACCGGCAGCTTGGGGTTGGAGGGCGGCACCATTCAATTTAAGGAGAAAGGGCAGTATACTCTGACAGCTACAGCTAAGAACTCCAGAGATAAAGAAACGGCACTGTCCAGAACGGTAACGGTCTATCCGGTTATTGAGTTGGGCTTTGACCTGCCGGAAACGATCCACACGGATAAATCGGTGACTCTTACCTTCCCTTTGGAGCAGCTCTATGGCCATGATATTGTGTGGTCGGCAGTGAAAGACGAAGAAGCTGCACAGCTTTCCGATCTGCTGGAGGGCCAGCTGTCCAATGAAGGCGGCACCTTTGTGTTCAGGAACAAGGGTAAATGTACACTGTCAGCATCCATAACCGATGAAACTGGTCGAATATTCACTCATAGCGAAAGTACTGTCGTCTATCCGGTGGCCGACATAGCCTTTGAGCTGCCTGCCGCCTCACATACCGACACTGTGCTGGAGGTCTCCACAACTCTAATAGAGGCGGATAGCCTGGATGTAAGCTGGAGCCTCACCCAAAATAGCGAGTCTGTTGCTCTTACAGATGCAGTTGAAGGCACTCTGAGTAGTGAAGGCGGAAAAATACGGTTCAAGGATAAAGGTGTATATATGCTTACCGGATCGCTTACCGATGAAACCGGAAAAAGCTTTTCCGCATCTAAAAGTATCACCATATACCCAGTAGGCTCTATCGGCTTTTATGTGCCTGAAATCACCCATACGGATACTGCAGTTCGCGTGGAGAGCCGATTTGAAAACCTTGGAGATGCTACAATCCAGTGGTTGCTGACGAAAAACGGCGAGGCTGTTGACTTATATAGTGTGGTGGAAGGCCAGCTCAACAACTCCGGCGGCACTATTCGCTTCAAGGAAAAAGGCGAGTATGTCCTGAAGGCAGCCTTCAGTGACCCCGCCGGCAGAAGCTACAGCTACACCTCACCCGTCAAGGTTTATCCTATTCCCGGCATCTCTTATAGGCTGCCGGAAACCGCATATACCGACACCTTAGTGGAGGTGATTCCAGAAATCTTGGAATTAGGCAGCTTAAAGGTGGAATGGCTGTGTGAGAACGGCTTTGGATTCCAAGATTTTAAGACATATATCGACGGAACCCTGGATAACAGCGGAGGTACCATCCGCTTCAAACATGCCGGGACCTATGAGCTGATTGCCAGAATCACCGATGAAACCGGGCGTGTATTTCTTTATGAGAACGGCGGTAAAATTGAGGTCCTCCCGGTCCTGAGCATTTCCTTTGAGCTTCCGGAAGCTACCCACACAGACCGCACCATTGAGCTCCGAACCCGCGGCAACAACAATGTGCTGCCGGTGAAATGGAATCTCACCAAGGATGGAGAGCCTGTTGAGCTTGCGTCTGCCATCGATGGGACTCTCAACGCCTTCGGCGGAGATATCCGATTTAAGGATTCAGGAACATACATCCTTACGGCCTCCATGACCGATGCCCTGGGGAGAATATTCTCTTATTCGGCATCCACTACCGTCTGTCCGGTTCCAATGATAACTCTTAGTGGACCGCAGGTATGGTATACCGGCGAAGCTGGAGCTGTCAGTGTCAGCGGCACAGATTTGGAAAACCTCACTGCGGAGTGGACTGTTGTCAAGGATGGTGGAGGTGCAGAGCATTACTCGGCTTATACCTCCGGCACCCTCACCAAGGTAGGCGGAAGTCTGACCTTTGTAGCAAAGGGACAATATGAGCTGAACCTAACCATGACAGACTCTACAGGCCGTACCTTTACCCGAAGCAAAAGCCTCAGTGTTTTTCCTATTCCTCAGCTGACCCTCGGCATGCAGGCGCTCAGCTACAGCAATGAACCAATTGCGCTCACTGCATCCGGTACCGAACTGGACGGAGTGTCTATCAATTGGCTCCTTTCAGTGGATGGCGGAGAAGCGAAGCCCTATGGACAATATGCCACAGGCACTGTCGGAACCAGCGGAGGCAGCCTGAAGATTAACACGGACAAAACCATCTCAGTGAAACTGTTGGCCGTGGCAACGGATACAAAGGGCAGAAGCTTCACCTTTACCTCCAATACAGGAACCGTTAAGCCCGTCGCAGTCTTTCCCTTTAGCATCCCGTCTACCATTCATATCGGCTCCGGCTTTAACGTATCCATGCCCACTGTGTCCGGATTGGAAGGCAGAACCCTCATCTGGAAGCTCACGCAAAACGGCAATGCTGCCAGCTACACTGGAAGTCTAAGCAACAGCGGAGGAACCATATCCATTCAAAGCACTGGCAGCTATGTCCTGACTGCCAGCACCACCGATAGTGCAGGAAGAACCTTCAGCTATGCTCAAGGCATTACCGTTACCAACAACGCAGCGAACAAGCCTGTCGGAAGTGTATCGGTAACCCGTACCGCAAAGGATGGCAAGCTGCTGGTCAACCTTTCAGCCTATGCCACCGATCCGGACGGCGATAGTGTGACCTTGGAATACTCCGGCAGCACCCCTGACAGTTACTACGCTGTGGGCACACATACGGTGAAGGTCAGGGCAAAGGATGCCTGGGGGCTGTATTCCGACTGGACGGACATTACCTTTACGGTGGCAAACTCAGTGCCAACCACTCCCGTCATTACCCGAACACCGGACGGCAACAGCATAGCGCCGGGTGTAGCAATCACCATCACTGCCTCCAGCAGCGATCTGGACGGTGATGCAATCACCTATGTATGGGAGGGCAGACCGGCACAGACCAGCACCGCCTACCCATTAGGTAAAAACGTGGTTCGTGTGAAAGCGGTGGACTCAACAGGAGCAGAATCGCCTTGGGCAGCTATTGTATTCTTTGTTGCCGATCCAAACAAGGGAGGCGGCATGACGCTGACCGGACCGGAATCGGTGATTCTGGAGCAGGGTATTGAAGGAGCGACCATCACCAATTATACCTTTACGGTGCCTCCTGTTTCAGGCCATTCCGGAAATGACTATGGTCGTGTCCGAGGCTACAACATACTGACCGGACAGTGGGATCAGCTGGACTACGGCACCACCACCAACGGCATTACCTTCAGCCGTTCCCTTTCACCAGGGCTCTACAGCAAGTTGGAAATGTACTATTACACAAACCACGACTGCATGTATAACAAGAGCAACATTACCTATTCCGTAACTTTCTATTTTCAGTAGTACGGCAACCTTGCCGGGAAAGGAGGATGCCTCATGAATGGTATTCAGATCAAGAACAACCTCATTCTGTATTATGGCAATACCGCAGGATACATTGATAAAGGCAGAGCCATCGTGGACCCCATGTTTCAGAATAAGGAGTTATCGGCCTATCTTACAGAGAACAAAGGACTGGAGCTGGAGTGGCGGAACGGAACCTTCTCGTGTTTGGCGGAGGGCAAGCTGGATACGGAAGGCAACCTGCAGGTGCTGAAACGGTGTCGAATCCATCAGCTCAAGCCCAATACGGACATCATGATGAGGTTTATCGGATACGATGAGCTGACAGAGCAGTTCGGTGAGCCTGACCCTGCTAACTACCGGATTGTGTACGATGGCGAGGTGGAAACCAATGACCTGGAGGAGCTCTTTGCAAAATTCAACCTGGACGACCCGCCCGGATATGAAGGGCACAGCCTTTCCATGTCGGATATAGTGGAGCTGTACGATGAAGGCGGCAGCACCTTCCACTATGTGGACCACCGAGGCTTTAAGGAGATTTCCTTTCAGCCTCCGGAGCAGGAGCTGCACCAGGGACCGGCAATGAATATGTAACTCTGCCAGCAGCCGAAAGGCTGTTTTTTAATCCAAAACATATGAAGGAGGAAAGAACCCATGAGTAAAGCTCAAGCCACAACCAAGGCCCCGAAGGAAGCTTTGCAGACTGCAGCGGAACAACCTATGCCCATGAAGGTGGATGTGAAGATCAGCTCTATCCGTCCGGAGGGCAGTATCCGGGCCTACGCATCCGTCAACCTCAATGACTGCTTTGCTATCCGCAATGTGAAGGTAATGGACAGCACCAAAGGGCTGTTTATTGCAATGCCAAGCTACAAAGCGGGTAACGGCGAATACAAGGACATCTGCTTTCCGGTTACAAAGGAATTCCGGGAGCAGCTCAATCAGGCAGTCATTGATGCCTACCAGCAAGCCCTTACTCAGAGTCAGAACCAGCAAAAGGCGGCGGATGCCTCCCCTTTTGAACAAACGCCGGAACAGCGCTCCGGCATGCAGATGGCGGGACTTTAAGCCCGCCTTTTTTAAATTCAATCGCAAAAAAAATTATATTTGGAGGTAAAAAACCATGAAAAAACTCGTAAGCAAAGTGAAAAACCAGCTGACCTTGAAGCTCCTGAAGGCACAGGCCGTACTCCGTTCCCAGCAGGGAGAGGGCTTTGTGGATACCGCCATCAAGATTTTAATTGCTGTCGTGATCGGTGCTCTTGTCCTCGCCGGATTATATGCCTTGTTTGGTGAAACTGTCCTGCCGATCCTGAAGCAGCGTATTACGGATATGTTTAACTATGGGCATTAATTGGCCGCTCATCATGCAGGGCGGCTTTTTTGCTGCCCTGCTGGCGGCAGCCTGCTTTTGGGATATACGGAAGCGAATCATTCCGGACAGCCTTTGCCTGTGCATTGCCCTGACAGGGCTTCTGGCTTTTGAGCCAGTAAAGCTGTGGGGCATTCTTGCAGCACTCCCCTTTTTGATGGCGGCTCTTGCCTGGGGCGGAATGGGGGGAGGGGACATCAAGCTCATGGCTACGGCAGGGCTGGTGCTGGGTATTCATAAAAGCACAGCTGCCATCATCATAGGTTTGTCGGTCCTGCTGGCATTTCACGCAATTCATATTTTGATACAAAGGGTGCGCAAGAAAGAGGTCATTAAAGCCTATCCTCTTGCGCCTTTTCTTTCTTTCGGCTGCCTGGCAGCCTATTTCATTTTATAAGGAGGAACATTTGATGAACTTTATAAAAAACCGCACGGTGCTGGGTATCCTGTGCATCGTGCTTTCTTTGTTAATCTGCTTTGTCCTGACGCCGCTGTTTAATCAGAGCGTATCGCAGAAAGCCTCCATCGTCCGGGTGGTCAGGGATATAAAAAGCGGAGAGCAGATCACCGGAAATATGGTACAGACCGCAGAGGTAGGCGGCTACAACCTGCCGGAGAACGTAATACGGCAGAGTGAAAATGTCGTGGGTAAATATGCAAAAGCGGATTTCGCTTCCGGCGACTATATTCTTCCTGCCAAGCTGTCGGATATCCCAGCTTCTGAGAACGCCTATCTTTACAGCCTGGACGGAGAAAAGCAGGCCATATCTGTCAGTATCAAAAATTTTGCAGGAGGTTTGTCAGGTAAGCTGATCTCCGGCGACATTGTCAGTGTCATCGCTCCCGACTATAAAAAGCAGGGCTCCACCGTTATCCCGCCAGAGCTGACCTATGTGGAAGTCATCGGTGTGACAGCCAGCAGCGGTTATGACACCGATTCGGAACAAGACTCCGGAGAAAAGGTACAGGAAGAAGGGGAAAAGCAGCTCCCAGCAACTGTGACTCTGCTGGTGTCCCCTGAACAGTCAAAAATCCTGGCGGAGCTGGAGGCAGAGGGCAAGCTCCATCTGTCCCTGGTGTATCGCGGCAGCAAGGAAAACGCCGCTAAATTCACCGCTATTCAGGACAAGGTACTGGAAACCCTGCACCCGGTGTCATTACAGGATCAAAGCGGAAGCACCTTTAATATGAATGGTCCTGTCAGCGGTACTGCAGACAACGGCGGAGCTTCCGATCCTGCTGCGGAGCCGCAAAGCACCACAACCGAAAGCGAGGGAAGATAAATGCTCAACTTCATGAAAGGGAGCATCTTCTCCCGCAATCCATCAAAGGCTATTCCAGAGGAACAGGAGCCGGATGCTCAGGTGCTGGCGGTATGGGGCAGCCCCGGCAGCGGGAAAACCACTGTCAGTGTGCGCCTTGCCAAGTACCTGGCTGACCGTAAAAAAAATGTCGTGCTGCTTTTATGTGATATGACGGCTCCCATGCTGCCTTGTATCTGCCCGCCTGCCGAGCTGGAATGCGAGCGTTCCCTGGGAAGCATTCTTGCCGCCACCCATGTAACGGAAATGCTGATCAAGCAAAATTGTGTCACCCATAAAAAGCTGAGCCATTTGACCATTATCGGTATGCTCAAGGGTGAGAATGTGTTTACCTACCCGCCCTATAACCAGGAGCTGGCTGTCGAGCTTATCGATCATCTGCGGGATATCGCCCCGTACATCATCATTGACTGTGGCAGCACCATTGCCCATGATATCCTGTCGGCGGTTTCCTTGCTGGAAGCGGATTGTGTTCTCCGGCTGGTAAACTGCGATCTGAAATCCATCAGCTATCTATCCTCCCAATTGCCGCTTCTTAAGGACAAGAAGTGGGATGCAGACAAGCAGTACAAGGCGGTGTCCAATGTAAAATCCAATCAGGCCGGAGAACACATCGAGCAGGTATTGGGCAGTGTTGCCTTTAAAATCTCCCATTCCTATGAGCTGGAGAATTTGGCCCTTGCGGGAAATCTGCTTGGTGAGCTGGCCCTAAAAGACAGCCGCGGCTTCCGGAAAGAGATTGAGAAAATATCCAAGGAGGTGTTCGGCGTATGAGAAATGATCATCTTCTGATGGACAAAGTGTCCTATGAGGACAATGATACCTCTAAAAATCAGGCAAGAACGATGACTGCAAGCATGCTAAGCAACCAGGATCTGTTTTTCTCTCCTGATGGGGCAACCAGGGAATTCAGTTCGGTGCTTCACGATGTACAGGCATATATCTCAGGTAAGTACGCCGTACTAATCACCGATGGAGGCACGGAGGAAGTCAAGGCCCAGGTCAAGAGGTACATCACCAAATATGTGCAGGATTACCGTCTGGCTGTTGCAGGCATGACACAGCTGCAACTGGTGGATGCCCTCTATACAGAGATGGCGGAGTTTTCCTTCCTGACAAAATACATCTTTGGAGCAGGAATTGAGGAAATCGACATCAATGCCTGGAACGACATCGAGGTGCAGTACAGCAGCGGTACCACCAAAAAGCTGGAGGAACACTTTGATAGTCCGGAGCATGCCATCAACGTAGTGCGCCGTATGCTCCATGTGTCCGGAATGGTACTGGACAATGCCAGTCCTGCCATACTGGGGCATTTAAGTAAAAACATCCGTATTGCGGTCTTGAAAACACCGCTGGTGGATGAGGACGTGGGTGTGGCTGCTTCCATCCGTATCGTCAATCCCCAATCGATGAAAAAGGAGGATTTCATCAGCGGTGGGACTGCCACCGAAGCCATGCTGGATTTTCTGGCGGAATGTCTGCGGTATGGCATTTCCATCTGTGTGGCGGGTGCCACCAGCTCCGGTAAAACCACGCTGGCAGGCTGGCTTTTGACTACCATTCCCGACAACAAGAGAATCTTCACTATCGAAAACGGCTCCCGTGAGCTGGCGCTGGTGAGGCAAAGAGATGGAAAGGTCTGCAACAGTGTCATTCACACCCTGACCCGTATGAGCGAGAACGAGAAGCAGAGCATTGACCAGGACATATTGCTGGACATGGCTCTGCGTTTCAATCCGGAAATCATATGCGTTGGAGAAATGCGCGGACCGGAAGCCTATGCAGCCCAGGAATCCGCCAGAACAGGACACACGGTGCTGACCACCATCCACTCCAATTCCTGTGAGGCCACCTGGCGCCGTATGGTCACCCTGTGCAAAAGGAAGTATGACATGGCGGACAACACCCTCATGGATCTGGTTACCGAGGCGTTCCCCATTGTGGTATTTTCCAAGCAGCTTGAAAACAAGCAGCGCCGTTTGATGGAAGTTATGGAATGCGAAATCTTGCCCGACGGAACCAGGAGCTACCGCAGCCTGTTCCAGTACCAGATTACAGAGAACAGGGTGGAGAATGGAAAATTCATCATAAACGGAAGCCACTGTACAGTACAGAGTATTTCACAGAGCCTGCAAAAGCGCTTTCTCGAAAACGGGATGCCCCAGGATACCTTAAACCGAATTCTTATGGCAGGAGGTACTGACTAATGACCATGACATTATTGATTGCCTGCATTGGAATCATCATCGGAGCCTTTCTTTTGCTTGGTATTTCACCGCTGGAGTTTACAGACGGTCTCTTCGGTTTTCTAACCCGGAAGGACAAAAGCATCCGGTCTGAGATCAACGAGGCTGCCCGGCACAAAAAAGCGTCCTTTCTCCGAAGGGAAATCGCAGAGGTGCAGGAGATACTGGCAATTACCGGGCGAAGCAACCGCTTTTCGATTATCTGTGCAGTATCGCTTCTTTTCTTTGCCGCAGGAGCCAGCTTTGCTGTTCTGATGGGAAATATGTTCCTGGTGCCTGTGCTGGCTATAGGGATGATGTTCATCCCCTTCTGGTACATTCGCCTGACAGCTGTCTATTATAAAAGGAATATCGCTGCAGAGCTGGAAACGGCATTGTCCATCATTACCACTGCGTATCTGAGAAACGAGGATATTTTGACGGCGGTGGAGGAAAGCGTGCCCTATCTGAATCCGCCTGTGAAAAGCGTGTTCGCAGGCTTTCTGGCCCAGGTAAAGCTCATCAACCCTGACAGTGATATGGCACTTCATGCGATGAAGCCTAAGATAGAAAACGAGGTCTTCCGGGAATGGTGTGACGCCGTTTCCGCATGCCAGCATGACCGCAGCCTAAAAACCACATTGACACCCATCGTTGCCAAGCTCAGTGACATGCGTATCGTCAATTCTGAGCTGGAATACATGGTGTTTGAGCCACGGAAGGAATTTATCATCATGGCATTGCTGGTGGCAGGCACTGTCCCCATCATGTACCTGCTTAACAGAAGCTGGTACCATACCCTGATGCATACGGCGGCGGGGCAGGCTGTCCTTGCCGTCTGTGCGGCAGCAATCTTTATATCCACGGCTTTCGTCATCCGATTGACCAAGCCTATTGAGTACAGGAGGTGATGCAGGCATGAAACAACTTATATTCACAGGAATACTGCTTACCGCAGGACTGTATTTCGTTCTGGCAGATCTGCTGAAGCTGCCTACCATGAAAACAGCCAGGGCCATGCTGGGTGCAGGAAAAGGACACAAAAAAGCCGCCAAAACGGCGGAAGCCTGGCTCATGTCCGGAGCTGTCAGGTTGTCAAAGCATATCCGGATGGATGAGTACAAGCGCAGCCGTATGGGCAATATCCTCAAGGCGGCAGGCTTTTCTATGACACCGGAGGTATACACCGCCTATGCAATAACGAAAGCCGGAGCCATCCTTTTCGGAATTGTTCCCTGCCTTATGCTGCTCCCGTTGCTCAGCCCTGTTCTGGCCGTTCTTGCGGTGCTGTCATATTTCAAGGAAATCCGGGCAGCCGATGAGCAGCTGAAGATCAAACGGGATCAGATCGAAGGTGAGCTGCCACGGTTTGTGGCAACCATTGAACAGACCTTGAAATCCAGCCGTGATGTGCTGGCGATGATGGAAAGCTATAAGAAAAACGCAGGCCCCGCTTTTGTTCGTGAGCTGGATGTATTGACGGCTGACATGCGCTCCTCTTCCTATGAGGCGGCGTTGACACGGTTTGAGGCAAGACTCAATTCGCCCATGCTGTCCGATGTGGTTCGAGGACTCATTGGTGTCCTGCGTGGCGATGACAGCACCGTATATTTCCAGATGCTGGCCCATGATTTTAAAGCCCTGGAATTACAACGGCTCAAGGGGCAGGCGCAGAAGATTCCGCCGAAAATCCGCGTGTTTTCCTTTGTGATGTTGATGTGCTTTTTGTTCACCTATCTAGTCATCATTGCGATGGAAATCTTAAATTCCCTCGGCACCATGTTTTAGGAAGGAGGAACCCACATGGATATGGATAGAAAGAAGCTGGAGAAAAAGCTCCAGGAAAGGATTGAAGCCAATTACCGCACCTATATTCAGCAGCTTCAGAGCAAACCGGCCTCTGAGCTGATCGAACAGGCAGCGGAAATTGCCGCGGCCAAGCTGGTGTATGAGGAACTGATGGAAGGGTGCAGTACGGATTATACAGAGTACCTACTCCGCTTTGAAAACCCGCTGGAGTTGGTAAGGGATCACTGGATGGATGAGCAGAATGTGGCTCACAGGGATGAAATGGAGCATGTGCTGCGGAATATCACGGATAAGGGGCTTGGAGAAGGAGACTACGCCATGGACTCATCCTGCCAGCCCGCTGTACTGGACGAGGGGGTGCGCTTATGCTGAAGCTTCTCCGTTCCCGGAGCGGTGAAGGGTATGTAGATGTGGCAGTGCTTGTGCTGTGTGTCCTGCTTGTCATTGCCCTGGCGGTCAGCGTGCTTCCGGTATTCGTCACAAAGAGCAAGCTGGATGCCTATGCCAATGAACTGTGCCGGGAAGCGGAAATAGCAGGGCGTGTGGGCACCGAAACCACTCTCCGGGCGCAGGTACTCACCGAAAGGACAGGGCTGACGCCCAGCATTTCCTGGTCGAAAACCGGAAAGCTTCAGCTCAACGAGGAATTCACCGTGACGGTAACCACTCAGGTGGACTTAGGCTTGTTCGGAGGCTTCGGGAGCTTTCCCGTTACCCTGAAGGCGCAGGCCAGCGGTAAAAGCGAGGTGTATTGGAAATGACAGCTGGTAAATTATGTGCTATACTGAAAGATAAAAAGGGGACATCCTTTCCGCTTGTCGTTGCCGTGACTCTGGCTTTGCTGCTGTTCCTTTGCGTCGCATCGGAAGGTATCCGGTTGATGATCATCGCCCAGGGTGTTCGGGATGCGGTGCAGTCTGCCGTGATTTCGACAGTAAATGACAGCTATGATGACGTGTACCACGGAGTACGGGAAGGATATAGCGGCGCATATCAACCTTCTTCCGGCAGCTTTGAGGAAAGTCTGGACTACGGCGACATATATGATAGGCTGGACAGAGTGCTGGGACTGCGGCAGGATAGCGGATATCATGTCAAATATGCCGGAGGCACAGTGGAATTCAGGCTGTCAGAGCTTTCCGTCACTCTTGAAAATATGCCCCTGGCACCGACCAGCCCGGATAATGCTAAAGGCTTTCTGGCCGATGCTGACATAAGGCTTGAGGTTCCGGTGTCCTTTGGAGGAAAATCCCTGCCGCCCATGAGCATCAAGCTCACGGTGCAGGCCAAATATATGCCGAAATTTTAGTTGCGTTTAGATTGTCATAGACTTCTGAAGCATCCTGTAGTATGGTGTGATTAAACCCGTTCACAAACTCTTAAAAGGAGGTAAAAGCCCTATGAAACTATCAGATAAAATGAAAAAAAGAATAACGATTACCGGACTCGGTGCAGTTTGCGTAATCCTTGCAATAGCAATAGCCTGGCAGTTTAAATCAGAAAAACCGGATTATGCTGCCATCCCTACGCCTACCCAGGCGACAGACGAAATACAGGTGAATTCTGAAATCGCAGTACCTGCCGCAGACTCTGCAAAAGAGCCGGAGGTAGCTGTCCAGCCTGTTGAGCCGTCCACAGAGCCTACTAAGGCTGCGGATACCGGAGATTCTATCGGCACGGAGCAGAGCATACAGGCAGAGCCGACAAAGCCTGCCGAACCCTCTGAAGAAGCCAAGACCGATCCGGCAAAGAAGCCTGATGGCGAAAAGGTAACCAATACAACTCCGGTGGAGCATGATAAGGTCACAAAGCCGGAGAACAGCACACCGCCTTCAACACCAAAATCCGGAGATAAAAATGAAAAAGGTCAAGTATGGGTACCGGGATTCGGATGGGTGGACAACAGTGGTGATAATGTAGGTACACAAGCTGAAGATATGTACGAGAACGGCAACAAAATCGGAGATATGGATTGATGAAAATTTAATATAGCTTAACACGGGAAACACAGCAGAAATGCTGTGTTTCCCGTGTTTTAAGGAGGATTTCATGAAAAGAATAGTCAGCCTTTTGATTATGCTTGCCATGCTGCTGTCTGCCTTTCCTGCAATGCCTGCCTTTGCTGATGGAGAAGGAAATGTGGACGGCGGGGGCGGCGGACTCGGTCAAGGTTCAAGCACTAATTATTGGAACGGTGGCGATGAGGGTGTAAGGGTGACGGTGATCCGAGTAACGGATCATGCAGTGGTAACGACGCCTATTGATTTGACAAATAGAACACCTGTTAATTCTATTATTCATTTCGGCAAAGTAAGCAAAATGCAATATACAAATGGGAGAGCTATTGCGCCAGTTCAAGGAGCATATCATTATACGAACCCATCTCAAGCTCTTCCGAGAATCATTAGCACATCCAGTGTAAACGGAAACATCCCGGCGATCAAAAGCTATTTCACCGACGAGCAGGTAATCCGGAGCATAGCAACCCTTACAGGAATGGATTTTGAGGTTTTAACCAACGGGCAATACAGGCTTCTTTTAGAACCCATTGCCTATATGACATTTGGCGGCGTGAAGTATGCCATGACTGCTACAGAAGCAGCGCTTTTCAATCAAAAGCTGAGCGGCGGGCTGCGGAGCAAGATGGTGTCCCTTAGCCATAAGAACCTGCCTTTAGCAATGTTTTTGGAAACCTCAGACCTTGGATATCCAGCATGGAACGGTTCCACAACCACTCCGGCAGCGGATGCCGATATCATTTCCTCTCTCGGACTTGGCATTGTTCGCTTCAATGAAGCAGAGCCAGAGCCTGCAGAGGTCAGTACAGTCGATTATGAATACCGGGTCAATACGGAGGTTATCACCTCGGTGACTGTGCGTGGCGGGCAGGCTGATCCGGATCGTCCTGTTATCGTTTATTTCGACATCGGAGGACGGAACTATACCGTAAGCGGCGTATATTATCCGGAGGGCGACAGCCAGCTGGTATGGGTACGCTGGACGACACCCTCCACTCCACAGACCATGACCATCCGCGTGTCTGTGTCCGGAGGTGGTTCCGCAGGTCAGGGGACCATCACCGCAAAAATTGTGGACCTTTCCAAGAACGATCCACCGAACCCTACAGCGGATGATCGAAACAGTTCCTATACCAAGCCGTCTGTTCCCAACAAGGCGCAGAAAACCTCTGCCTCCTGGGGCGTATGGAGTCCATGGTGGAGGGCGTATTGGGTATGGCATTCTACCGGGGAGGATTCCGGATATTGGTGTGACCACGGCTGGTGGGAGTTTGACTGGAATTCCTATTCAGCAAGCCTTTCTGCATCCATGAGCATAAAGCCGGATGACAAGATTCCCACCGCATCAGGTAAAACCATGAAAAGCGGATATGGTATCAATCAAACCGTCACTGCCAGTGTTAGCACCAACCAATCCTCAGCGGTGACTTCGCCGCAGACTGCTGTGACTTACTTCCCTGAATTTCAGTATAAGTCTTACTGGCGGCTGCTGGATAAAACACAGCCAGGATATAACCCAAGGTTTGAGTTTGCGAGGAATAAATACTCAACTTACAACCGACGTACTCACTTTACGCCAATATGGATGCCGGACGGAAGCTACACACCCTACACATACCTGATGGATTGCTGGACTCCTGCCGGAATGCTCTCCATGAATCTGACCGACTCAGTAACCATCAGCGGAAACTTATGGGCAGACTGGCACATTGCTCCGGTCAAGCCATAACAAGAATATCAGCAGAAAAGAACAGGACTGCAAGGCAAAAACGGCTTTGTGGTCTTTTCTTTTTTCAAAAAATACAAACATGAAAGGTGGAAAACCATGAAAAAAGTAAAGAAAATCCTAATGGCCCTTTGTGTTGTTCTCATCCTTGGAAGCCTGTTCTGTGTGACTGCATATGCGGCACCACCCACAGGCGATGTGGCGGGAGCAATCGAAGGTACCTGGAACGATGCTTCAGGACAGATCAAAACAGTGGTAAACAAGGTAGTATTCCCTGCCATTGATCTGATCCTGGCAGTATTTTTCTTCGCAAAATTGGCGATGGCGTATTTTGACTACCGCAAGCATGGGCAATTTGAATGGGCTGCTCCGGCGATACTGTTTGCCTGCCTTGTGTTTGCCTTGACCTGTCCGCTATACATCTGGCAGATACTCGGCATGTAATCGTACCTTATATTTGAAATCAAAAAAATGAGAAGTTTTTAAGAGGCACATTGTCAAACAGTGTGTCTTTTTTATTTTACGAGAAAGGAGTGATGTGCCAAATGTTCATATGGGATTTTGCAGCAGACCTTATCCTTGGACAGATCATGGATTGGATATATGGACAGATCGTAGGGTTTCTGGGCGAGTTTTTCTCCATGATGGGCAATATGGGAGCCGAGCTGTTTGAGATGAGCTGGGTACAGGCTATCGTACTGTTTTTTTCCTATCTGGCTTGGTCGCTTTTTGTGACAGGACTTGTAGTGGCGGTATTTGAATTTGCCATTGAGGCACAGTCCGGCAGGGCCAGCATCAAGGACACTGCTATCAATGCCATCAAGGGCTTTATGGCGGTAAGCCTGTTCACTTTGGTTCCAGTGGAGCTTTACAAGCTATCCATTACACTACAGGGCAGCTTTACATCAGGTATTGCCGGACTCCTGGGAGGGAGTGGTGGGATCAGCGCCATGTCAACTGCGGCTCTGACCAACGTAGTGGGCTTTGGACTGAATCCGCTCATAGCAATCTTCTGTCTCATCCTCATGGGCTATGCAGTGATCAAGGTATTCTTTGCCAATCTTAAAAGGGGCGGCATTCTGTTGATACAGATTGCTGTGGGCAGCCTGTATATGTTCAGCATTCCCCGTGGCTACATCGATGGCTTTGTAAGCTGGTGCAAGCAGGTGGTGGGCTTATGCCTCACCGCTTTTTTGCAGGCCACCATCCTCATTGCAGGACTGTTGGTCTTTAATAGCAATATGCTTTTGGGTCTTGGCCTGATGCTGGCATCCTCAGAAGTCCCAAGGATCGCAGGACAGTTCGGACTGGATACCTCTACCAAGGGCAATATCATGAGCAGCATTTATGCTGCACAGACAGCAGTCAATATGACAAGAACCGTGGTGAAGGCGGTGGCAAAATGAAGCTTGTATATATCTGTTCACTCTATGCGGGAAATATCCAGGAAAATATCAAGTTTGCCAGAGCTGCCTGCCGTCATGCCATAGAGAAGAACTGTGCCCCCATTGCCGTCCACCTGTTGTATCCTCAGCTTTTAGATGACGCTATTCCGGCAGAAAGAGAACACGGCATCCGGATGGGACTGTGGGTTCTTGCTGTGTGTGATGAACTGTGGGTGTGCGGAGAAAGGATCAGCCAGGGGATGAACTATGAAATTGAGGAGGCAAAACGGCTCGGCATACCTATAAAAACTATATCAGCAGAGCAAGTGGAAGGAGGAATTTCCATGAAACAATACGGTATCTGGGCACGCCGCAGTTCAGCTTCGGTCTGCGGACACGCTGAGGCGTGGCTTAAGAGGGACGGAGAGCCGATGACCTTTAACACATATGAGGAAGCTGATGCTGAAGCCCGAAAGCTAATACAGGATATGCGTACTCCAAACGTGTCTTATTTTGCAAAGGAAATACAAACCGAGCTTGAGGAAGCGCCTGCCTCCAGCATGAAACTGCAGTATTGATTACCTCACCGACCCTCGGCAGCCTGTTCGACGGGATTGGCGGATTTCCGCTGGCAGGCGTCCGACAGGGTTTTATTCCTGTATGGGCCAGCGAAATTGAGCCGTTCCCTATTGCCGTGACGAAAGCACGGTTCCCTGAAATGCTTCATATGGGAGATATTACAAAGCTAAAAGGCTCCGAATTGCCTTCTGTCGATGCCGTCTGTGGAGGCAGCCCCTACCAGGATCTTTCGGTAGCCGGAAAAAGAGCCGGACTTCAAGGGGAACGCTCCGGGCTGTTTATGGAGCAGGTTCGTGTGATTAAGGAGATGAGAACCCATGATAAATCAAACGGAAGGGCAGATGACGCTGTTCGACCTCGGTATATGGTCTGGGAAAATGTACTCGGAGCTTTCTCCAGTGCCGATGGAGAGGACTTCCGGGCGGTGCTGGAGGAAACCTGCAGAATTGCTGACAACAGCATATCTATACCTAGACCTCCGGGAGGGGTATGGCAATCTGCTGGGGTCATATTGGGACATCAATTCTCCCTTGCTTGGAGAGTATACGATGCTCAATACTGGTCCGTCCCACAAAGGCGCAAAAGAATCTACCTTGTCGCAGATTTTGGAGGGCACACCGCACCCGAAATATTATTTAAGCAAGACCGCCTGTTTGGGGATACTGAGGCGGGCGAAGAAACGGGGCAAGGAACTGCCCCTTGTTCTCAAACAGGCATTGGAGCTTCAGGCGGGAATTTGTCCTGCACGAACTCAAATGTCGGACAGCATTCCCTGATGCCATGTGATGCGCAGAGCAGGAGTATTTATGACAGCGACAGATACAGACATGTATCTGCAGAGGAAAACAATACAGTTGCCTTTGCCTGCAACCAGCGGGATGAGGTGCGTGACCTTCGCAATGTGGCTGGTGCTATTCAGGCACAGCCAGGAATGAAGCAGCAGACCTTTATCGCCGCCTTTTCTGCAGGCCAGGGCTCAAAAGCAGGAGGCATCGGATATCAAGAGGAATGCGCACCTACTTTGAAAGCCTCGGAGAGTGGTACAAACATGGTGCCGTCTGTCCTGTGCCTTAATGATCAGGGCGGCAGCTTTATGGAAGTAAGCAGCAATGTTGCCGGTACATTACGAGCACAGATGAGCGGCCACCCGCCGCTTGTGCTGGGAAGCCAGCCTGAGCTTTTTGAGAATCATGGTATTGACTCCCGGTATACAGGCCCCCATGAGGTGGCTCCAACCATGTCAGCCCGGTACGGCACAGGAGGCAACAATGTACCACTCATATCTCAACCGTCTGTGTTTCATGAGGGTGTGTGTGCCAGAGCGACACCTGATGAAACCTATTGCATTGCTGGAAACATCATTGACCGGCAGGATCACGACGGAGGCAATGGCTTGGGCGTACAGCCTGACATCAGCTATACTGTAACGGCAACTGACCGCCACTGCGTATTCTCCCAGCAGCGGAGTGACGAATATGTGGAAAATGAAGTGGTAAGTACCCAAAGCGCTCGGCAGTACAAGGATGCAACAGACCTTGTATGTGAAATGGATGTTGCTGGGCTGGACTGCCGAAACGGAGTGGAAAACGGAGATCTATGCGGAACACTGCAATCAAAAACAGAGGGTGGGTATTCCTTAAACAATGTGCATCCCGTCCGTATTGGAAAGCTGATCCGGAGATTGACTCCATTGGAATGCGAGCGGCTCCAAGGTTTTCCTGACTATTGGACGGATATCCCCGATGCTTCAGACAGTTCAAGGTATAAGGCCCTCGGCAATAGCGTGGCGATTCCCTGCGTGGAGCATGTTCTCCGGGGAATCGCCTATTTTTTACAAAAATCCAAGCAAGGATAGGAGGAATCTCAATGTATATTTATCCTGATAATCTAAAGTCCCAAGCGGTGCTGTGGCTGTGGCAGCTCCGGGACATTGGCATTATAGGCATCGGATGCCTTGTCTCTGTCTTCGCCCTGGCGCAGCTCCACCTGCTGTTGCCCATCGTGGCTACGGCAGTTTATGCCTTTTTAACCATTCGCTTCGAGGACACAAGCATACTGGATTTTATTCGATATGCCTGTGCCTTTTTTATAACCGGGCAGCAGTTCTATGAGTGGGAGCTGTTGCCTGACAGTATAGAGTCTGGCGGAAAGCAGGTGAACAAATGAGCAGAAAAGAAAAAAAGCAGGCTACACGCCAGCTCATCAATACCAAGGCTATTACAGAGTACAGTCTTTCCACCTATGGTCAGCGTCCAAGAACATCCGAAACGCCATGCTGTTTAATGTGCTTTCCTACATGGCCAATGAGCTTTTAACCCGTGGAAATACCGTTGCCAGTATTGATGAGCTGTACCTGTTCCTTACCAACCCCACCGCCATTGAGTATATACGAAACTTTATGAAGCGTGTACGCAAGAAGGAAAGCGCTGTCATTCTTTCCTCGCAGAACCTGGAGGACTTCAACATTGACGGTATCCGGGAATTTACCAAGCCGCTGTTCTCCATCCCCACCCATGTCTTTCTCTTCAATGCCGGAAACATTGATGCAAAATTCTATACCGACACGCTCCAGCTGGAAGAATCAGAATACAACCTGATCAAGTATCCCCAGCGTGGCGTGTGCCTGTACAAGTGCGGCAATGAGCGGTACAACCTCATGGTCCAAGCACCGGAATACAAGGCGAAGCTCTTTGGAAAGGCAGGCGGACGATGATGGAGGGCGGTGAAAAAGTATGGACATGAAGGAGCAGCGCTTCGGCATTGAAATTGAGATGACAGGCATAACAAGGCAGGAGGCGGCTAATATAGCTGCCTTACATTTTGGCACCACCGCCAACTATGACGGTTCCTTTTATAAAATCTATTCTGCATTGGACGGACAGAGGCGAAAGTGGCAATTCGTGTATGACAGCAGCATCACCGCTCAGCGCAAAATCGGAAGGACGGTGGTGGATGCCACAGAGGAATACAAGACAGAAATGGTCAGTCCCATCTGCAGGTATGAGGATATAGAAACAATTCAGGAGCTGGTAAGGAAGCTCAGGGTGGCAGGGGCGATTGTAAACAACAAATGCGGTATCCATATTCATATAGATGCCTCTCCCTTCAATGCCAACACCCTGAGAAATATCACCAACATCATGGCCTCCAAGGAAGATATGATCTACAAGGCCATGCAGGTGGAGGTGGCCCGTGAAAGGCAGTATTGCAAGAAGGTGGAGCAGAGCTTCCTTGAGGATCTCAACCGGAAGAAGCCGAAAACCTTGGATGAGGTCAGCCGCATCTGGTACAAAGGGAGCGACGGGCGTCGTGAGCACTACCATGATAGCCGCTACCACTGCCTGAACCTGCACAGTGTGTTCCAAAAGGGCACCATTGAATTCCGGCTCTTTAACTCCACCACTCACGCAGGAAAAGTCAAGTCATACATTCAGCTCTGCCTGGCCATTTCCGCACAGGCGCTGAACCAGCGGTGCGCCAGTCGATTGAAAACCCACAGCACCAACGAGAAGTATACCTTCCGTACTTGGCTTTTGCGGCTGGGACTCATCGGTGATGAATTCAAAACCGCCAGGCTTCACCTGCTGGAGCATCTGGAGGACTGCATCGCCTGGAAGGACCCGGCGCAGGCAGAACAGCAAAAGCAAAGAATACGGCAGAAAAAAGAAAGGGAATTGGCTGAAGCCGCACAAGCACAGCAGGAGCAGACGAGTGAAAATGGACAGCAGCAGGCCGGAGCTGAGGAACTAAGCCCCGGTCTCTCTATGAATATGTAGTATAAGGAGGAATGATTAACGATGAAAGCAGAAATCTTATATATTGCCTATGGAAGCAACTTGAATCTTCCACAGATGGCTTTTCGCTGCCCTACCGCAAAGGTGGTAGGGCCCGGCGAACTTAAGGACTATGAGCTTCTGTTCCGCGGCAGCCGCAGTAGCGCCGTGGCAACAGTGGAACCTCTCAAGGGCTCTAATGTGCCTGTTCTTCTATGGAACCTAAAGGAGCGTGATCTGCAGGCCCTTGACCATTATGAGGGATTTCCCTTCTTTTATCGGAAGGAAATTCTCCCTGTGGAGCTCATGGGAAAGACAACCTCTGCAATGGTGTATATTATGAACGACGGGCGTCCCTTTGGCGCACCATCGGACCATTATCTCAACGCCATTATGGAGGGCTATCAATCGGCAGGCTTTGACACGGAATTCCTGGAGCAGGCTGTGGAGAAATCCATCCGGCTGGCACAGGAACAGCAGGAGCAGGAACCGGAGCAGGGTCTGTTCGGCATGAAATGGTGGTGATCAGATATGGCAGCTCCTGTAGCCGTTACCATTGCAATCAAAGCCGCCATTGCAGCCGCCACGGACAAAAGGACATGGAAGGTCGTCGGCATACTCATCGCCGCCATCCTGACACCCTTTATCCTTATGACCGTCATGATACTAAGCCTTCTCTCCGGCACCTCGGAGCATAACAATGCTGCTATTGATCTGTGTTTCAACGGCGGTGTTGTCGCTTCTTCTGCTCCTGCCGAATACAGGACTTACATCAGTCAAATGAGCGAATGTTTTTCTGCATTGGACAAAGCAGTATCAGATGTAGAGGCCGAGATGGATGGAGGCACCCTAGACAGTGTCCGTATCAAGTCCATTTTTTATTCTCTGTATTTCGGCGCTGGAAGCTTGGCTCTGTCCGATGCCGATGCCCGTGCATTCGTGGATTGCTTTGTAGCCTATGAACAAGACTCGGAGAGCCATAGAGCTGCCGTTCCGGTCAGTTTGGAAACGGCATACGCAAACTTGACAGCGGCAGGAAGGACAGCCAGCAGCGAGTCAAAAGCCAATGCCCAGGAAATCTACCAGCGTATTGCTTACGGCGGTGCAGGCTCGTATACCGGGGAAATTGAATACGGCGGAAATAATGGCGTCCCCCTGGAGGGACTAAACCTGCTTCATCCGGAATCCAAAAATAATCTGGATCTGGTAGCCTATGCCGAAAACAGCTTTGCCTCCCGCTGGGGCTATGTTTGGGGTACTTATGGCGACGTGTTGACGGATTCGCTGTTCGCGTACAAGCTGGAGCAATACCCCGATGGTGTTGGAACATATGAGGACTTCATCTGCGGTAACTGGCTGGGTGGCAGGACAACGGACTGCGTCAGACTTATAAAAGGCTATGGTTGGTTCAACCATGATACGAAGAAAATCGAGTACGGAACCAACGAAATGTCGGATTTGAGCGCAGACGGAATGTACAATGCCGCCGCTGTAAAGGGCAGCATCAACACCATGCCTGATATTCCCGGTCTTGCCGTCTGGAGGTCAGGTCATATCGGCATTTATATCGGCAACGGGGAGGTGATTGAAGCAATGGGAACAAAATACGGTGTGGTTAAGACCCAGCTTGATGGCCGAGGGTGGAAGGCGTGGCTGGAAATTCCACACATTCAATACATCACTGAATAAAACATTAGAAGGAGGAATTGGTTATGAGCATGACGGAACTGAAATTGTCATTCGCAACGGAGAAGCTGGAGGCTCTCCGATTTTTTATGGAAAAGAAACAGCAGACCCCTGAGAAGGAACTGCAGGATTATTTGGACAAAGCCTATGAAAGAGTGGTTCCAGCCCAGGTAAGGGAGTATTTGGAGATGCGTGTTGAACAGGCATCGTCACAGCAGCAGGTGCAAGGAGCAGAACAGACTTCTGCCCCAAGGGAAAGAGAGCGCCCACCAGCGCGTCAGACCCGCCGTCAAAGAGAGCAAGCCGCTGCCGGAGGACCTCCTGCTCCGGAGCCTCAGACAGGAACGGAAGGCCATACCGAGGGAGAATCCCAAGGCATGAATATGAGCATGTAAACAGCAGAAAAGAAAGAAGGGGGTGCGGATCATGATCAAGCTTGGTGTGGACAACGGCAACTACAACACCAAATCCTCGGAGGGGATGCTGTATGCCTCCGGCTATGCGGCCAGTGACAAGGAGTTTATTACGCCGGAGATGCAGCTGTTTTTTGAAGGTATTATGCCATCGGTGAGCGGCGGCTGCATTTCCAGCAGGACAAAACCAAGGAGCAGGATGCCTTTGTTCTGACGTTGCCGGCCATCGCAGAGGCCATGAAAAAGGCCGGAACAACCAACGGAGAAATCGCCCTTGGCGTAGGACTTCCCATTGACAGTTATGGAACGCAGAAGGAAGCGTTCCGCAGGTACTTCCTGTGCGATAATGTTTCGTTTCTGTTTGAGGGAACAGCCTATCGGTGCCGTATTGCAGACTGCAAAGTGTTTGCCCAGGGACATGCAGCGCTGTGCAGGTACTATTCGCAGCTGAAGAATTACCGCAGCATCACGCTGATAGACATCGGCGGGTATACAGTGGACATCCTCACACTTCACGGCTTCCGGCTGGACAGGCAAAGCTGCGCCAGCCTGCGCATGGGTACCATCACTCTGTACAGCCGCATCCAGGATGCGCTCCAGAAAAGCGACATTCTTCTCTCCGAAGAACTCATCACCGATGCTATCCGGGGAGAAATACAGCATGCTGACAGCAATGTTATAGAAGCTGTGGTGGAACAGGCTGTGGCAGCCTATTGTAAGGAATTACTCAACGCCCTGCGGGAGCGAGGCTTGGATTTACGCCTCCCCACTGTGTTCGCAGGCGGAGGTGCCGAACTGCTGAAGCCCATGCTGTACAGGAAAGATCTCAATACTGTGGCGGTGCTGAACCGTTTCGCCAATGCGGACGGTTACAAGCTCCTGATGGGGTGAGCCTATGTCCCAGAGAAAACGCTACTATCTATCCTTTGATATGGATAACCCAAGGCACATGGAAGCCGAGTCCCTGTTTGCGAGTCAGGCCAGCCGGCAGCGCACGGAATATGTGGTTGCCTGCATTCTGGAGGCAAATCAGAGAGAAAGTCTTGGACAGATCGTCCGGCAGGCGGTCAGGGACGAACTGTCCAATATCAAGCTGCCGCCGCAAACCACGCAGCCGAATGGAGCAGACAGCGATGTTCAGTTGTCCGATCTCCCCGGCAGCCTTATTCATGCATTGGAGGAATTGTAACCATGTTAGCTCACTTTCCTGCCGCCGCTTGATTGTGACACAGGAAAATACACCAACATGGCTCACTTTTCTCCGCCCATTATATAAAAAGGAGTGAAACTGTCATGAAAGCATCAACCATTCAAATTGGTTACAATACCGTGAAGCTTGACGCCATCCGCTGCTATCTGAAGGATGAAGCAGAGCTGCAGACAGAACTGGCCGCTCTGCTTCAAGCCCTGTATGAGAAGCATGTTCCCAAAGAGGTGCGAGAGCGCATCGAAAGCGACATTTAAGGAGGATATGGCAAATGAAAGAGTATATAACGCTGGAACAATTTGTCCAAGAGCACCCGGATCAGGTGATTGAAATCATGTCGCCAGGCGGCTATGTTACCATTCATCCAGCGATATCGCGGGATAAGTTATATGCCCATGCAGGGGTATCGGGAACAGAAATGCCCATATCCTGGGATGAGCTGAAGGAGCAGGTCGTAGAAGATAAAAACTGCAATTACAGTGAAAGGGATGGAAGGTGGTATTTGCTTTCTGAGATGCCCTCTCAGGATGGTCCTGAACAGGCACCGGAATTGCGATTGTAAGGTAAAGAAATCATCAGGACGAATTACCGCTTATAAGCCCCTGTTTCACACTTTGGGGAAGGAGGTGGCAGCGTAATACCTGCAGACAGGATAGCGCCCTTTGTGGAGGCTTTGTGAAGGCTCCGGAGAGGGCAGAACTGGAGTGAGCCATAGGGTCGAAAACGATGCGGGTTAAAGGCAGGTGGTCGCTATGCGCCTCCTGCCGCCTCACACCGCCCCGCAATGCGGGTCGGGGAAGTTCCCGAAGGTACACCCAAATGAGGGATTGGACACCTCCTGGGTGGTCAAAACCTCTTAAAAACTGCCTCGGAACACAGAAAACAAGGACTTCTTGAGGTATACCTGTCAGGTGGTTACGAAAGCAATACACAAAAGGAGGACAAACCATGACTGAAGAAATCAAAACCCGCATCCCGCTCTGGCTTTATCCCAGCACCATTGAGAGCATGGATGCGCTTCTGGAGAAAGACAATTGCAAAAGCCGCAGTGAATTCATAGAAAAGGCGATCCGTTTTTACAGCGGATATATTTCAGCGGAGGACGGCATGAAGTTTTTACCCACTGCCATCACCTCTGCTATGTCGGGCATTGTCAGTACATCGGAAAACCGAATGGCCCGCCTCATCTTCAAGCTGGCTGTCGAAATGTCCATGATGATGAACATCCTGGCCTCCACCGCAGAAGTGGATGAAAATACCCTGCGCCGATTGCGCGGCAAGTGTGTGAACGATGTTAAGAAATCGGTGGGCTCGGTGACCTTTGAGGATGTGACGAAATTTCAAAAGGGTGAATAGCCATGCCAAGAATCATATTCAAGTGCGGATACATCAAAAACGCCGCAGAGCATCGTGAAAACCTGGTGGTGTATGTAGCCACACGGGAGGGTGTGGAGAAAATTCCTCAAGTCAACCGCCTGCTGCCATCTACCAAAAAGCAGGAACAGCTCATCACGGATATCCTTTCGCAATTTCCTGATACGGCAAGCCTGTTTGAATATGAGGACTATCTGGCACACTCGACAATGGAAAATGCTTCGGAGTTTATTTTGGCAGCCTTGGATCAAAACCTGGATAAGCTGTCTCACCAAGAGGTCTATGTCAATTATATTGCTACCCGCCCCCGTGCAGAGAAGCTGGGCAGCCACGGACTATTTTCCGATGAGGAAGCGCCGCTGGTGCTGTCCAGGGTGGCAGAGGAAGTAGCACATCATGCCGGAAATGTCTGGACGCCCATCATTTCCCTGCGACGGGAGGATGCCGCCCGGCTTGGTTATGATAACGCCGCTGCATGGATGGATCTCCTGCGAAAACAGCGGAATGTTTTTGCCGAACAGATGAAGATCGCCCCGGAGAACCTTCACTGGTATGCAGCCTTTCACAATGAGGGACACCATCCCCACTGCCATATACTTGTGTATTCGGTGAATTCCCGTGAGGGGTATGTTACCAAACCGGCTATCGAAAAGATGCGAAGCAGCCTGGCAAGAGATATTTTTCAGCAGGACCTGCTTCAGATATATTCCGAACAAACCGTTCAAAGAAGTGTTCTTGCTGAGCAGAGCAATGAGGTGCTGAAGAACATCCTGGCGCAGATGCAATCGGGAGCCTGCGACAGTCCCGTCATGGAGGACTTGCTGTCCCGGTTGGCGGAGCGGTTGAAGCATACTACAGGAAAAAAGCAGTATGGCTATCTCAAGGCGCCGTTAAAATCCATAGTGGATCAGATTGTAGATGAGCTGGCGAAGGATGAGAGAGTGGCAAAAGCTTATGCCCAATGGTATGAGCTAAGAAATGAAGTGTTGCGCACTTACCGGGATGAACTGCCGGAACCCCTTCCACTTTCATGTCAAAAAGAATTCAAGAGTATTAAAAACATGGTGATTGCCGAGGCCATGAATATCGGCAGTCACCATATTATTTTTGAAGGCGATGAACCTATAACAGAGGCTGTGTTTGAGCCAGCCTTTGATGATGCCGGATCAGATTCGGAAGTGCCGGAGGAAGAAATACAGCCGGCCAACGATGAAGCCCCGGAGAATGATGAGGATGGCATGCCTTCCGAACAGGAACATACCACCCTTTCGGATTCTGGCAGGAATAGTTTCGGAAAGCCCCATATTGCGTGGAGTGAGCGCTACAAGGAGGCCCGCAGGTTTCTCTATGGTACGGATGAAATAGAGCCGGATTTTGGAGAAGCCCTTCGGCTGTTTCTTGAAGAAGCCGAGGATGGGAACACCCTTGCCACGCATGACCTGGGCAGGATGTATGGGGATGGACTTGGGGTGGAGATGGATGAAGGAATCGCCTTCTCCTGGTACGAAAAGGCCATTTCTGCATTCCAGGACATAGAAGCAGAGAAGGAAAACAGGTATGTGGAATACCGGATTGGTAAAATGTACGCTGCAGGACTTGGAACAGAGCAGGACTATGAAGAAGCAGCGGAATGGTTTGATATGGCTGTTTCCCAAAACCATAAATATGCCCAATACTCCCTTGCAGGTCTTTATTACCGGGGACAGGGTGTGGAACAAAGCTTTGAAGCGGCCTTTCAGCTATACCGACGCTCCGCCAGACAGCGTGTGCCCTATGCAGCTTACGAGCTGGCGAAAATGTACCGGGACGGTGTCGGAACCGCAAGGGACAACGAGGAAGCAGAGCTGCAATTTGAGGAAGCCTTTTACGGCTTTCAGCGGCTGGAAGAACAAAGCCATGATGACAAGCTCCAGTACCGTTTGGGGCAAATGCTCTATAGCGGCACTGGAACAGAAGTAGACGTAGCGGCTGCCATTGGCTACTTTGAAAAAGCCGCCCGACTTGGCAATGTCCATGCTCAGTATATGCTGGGTAAGGTCTATCTGGATGCAGACAGCGGTCATCAAAACGTAGAAAAGGCCATCCAGTGGCTGACCAAAGCCGCAGACGGCGGCAACAGCCTGGCACAGTACGCCCTTGGAAAGCTCTACCGTGACGGCGGGAATGTGGAGAAAGATATAGAAAAAGCCATTGCCCTGTTCACCCTGTCGGCGGAGCAGGACAATTCCTATGCGGCCTATGCTCTGGGCAAGCTGTTCCTTTCCGGAGTGGATATTTCACAGGATGCAAAAGTAGCGGTGAAATGGTTGACAGCTTCTGCAGATCTTGGGAACCAATTTGCCCAATATGCCCTGGCAAAGCTGTATCTGGCCGGTGAGGATGTACCCCAAAATACTCACAAGGCGGTAAACTGTTTTTGAACGCAGCAAAACAGAACAATATGTTCGCACAGTATGCCCTAGGCAAGCTCTATCTATCCGGGGAAGATATTCCACAAAATGTGGAAGCAGCCGTAGAATGGCTGACCTTATCGGCGGAGCAGGGCAATCAGTACGCCCAATATGCTCTCGGAAAGTTCTATTTGATGGGCCGTGAGGTTCCCCGTGATCGGGAAGCAGCAATACGCTGGCTGACCCTTTCTGCCAGCCAGGGAAACCTCTATGCGCAATTTTTTCTCGACCACTTGGACTCCTTCCGTGCTCCCTCCCTGTTCCTTGTAGCAACAAGGCTCCTGCACCATTTAAGCCGGATTTTTCAGGAGGAACAGAGAAAGCTCTCTGCCGGACCTGGAATGCAGACTGACAGCAAGCTGCGACAAAAAATCAGACAAAAAAAGATCGCCCAGGGACATGCCTCGGACGATCACGAACAAAAGCTCGTCACTTATTAATATAAGCAAAGGAGGACACCTATGAAAAAATGGCATCCCAACCAGCAGAAGAAAACGGAATTGCCTGTCTTAAAAACCAACCGGAACTCATTTCAGCCGCCTGCCAGACCGCAGGTGGTTTTTTTCGCCGCTGTGGAAAGCGAAAACGCTGATAAAGGAGGTGCTGCGCTATGGCATATATCCATTTTACCGACGAACAGAAACAGCGGGCCAATGCTGTTGACCTGGTGGATTTTCTGCAGAGGCAGGGTGAGCAGCTGGCACGCTCCGGAAGGGAGTGGCGCTGGAAACGCTATGACAGCGTGACGGTGAGAGGCAATCAATGGTTCCGCCACAGCCGTAAGGAAGGCGGCCAAGCCATAGACTTTGTACAACAGTTTTTTGATAAGAGCTTTCCAGAAGCGGTACAGCTGCTCCTCGGAGGCGAGGATGGGCTGGAATGGAACCAGACCTCCAAAAGTGCACCGGCTCCCCGAAAGGATTTTATGTTGCCGGAGGTCAATGCCGACATGCGCAGGGTATTTGCCTATCTTATCAAGCAGCGCTTCATTGACCGTGAGATACTATCCCATTTTGCTCATGAAAGGCTGATCTACGAGGATAAGGACTATCATAATGCCGTATTCGTAGGGCGGGATGAAAAAGGAGTGCCCCGGCATGCCCACAAGCGGGGCACTTACACCCAGGGAGAACCCTATAAAGGAAACGTAGAGGGTAGTGATCCCAGGTACAGCTTCCACTGGAGCGGGAAAAGCGACACCCTCTATGTATTTGAAGCGCCAGTGGATATGCTGTCCTTCATCACTCTGCACGCAAAGGATTGGAAGGCTCACAGCTATGTCACACTGGATGGAGTATCGGAACATGCCATGCTCCGGCAGCTGGAGCTGAATCCGCAATTTAAAAACATTGCGCTTTGTTTGGACCACGATGAGGTCGGCATCGAAGCTACAGGACGGCTGAAGGATATTCTGACCGGAAAAGGTTATACGATGGTTTCGGTCATGCAGCCACAGCACAAGGACTGGAACGAGGACTTGAAAGCCCGACACGGTATCACACCCATTCCCGCAAGAGAGCATCCCCGGCTGGTGCTGCTGCCGCAGGTATGTGCCGAGCTGCCGGAATTATGTAAGGCTCTTTCCGGGCACAAGGATATACAAGCCTTCCTTGGGGAGTGTGCTGAAGTGCTGGAGCCGCTCCTTAACTCTGCCAAGATTGCCATGGAAAATGCGGAGGCCGTCAAAGAGTGCCTTCAGTGCATGGCGGCAGGCTCCTTGGCACTTTTAATACATCAATGCCGGCAGATGGAGCGGCCTGTGACCATGGAACAGCTCATCAGAAAGCTCCAAAACAGCTATCGCCCCCATGAGGACAGAGGCTGGCTGCGTACCAGGGCAGAGGACATACGGCGGGATCTTGCGGATATTGACAGGCAGATGTGTTCTGCTGGCATCCGAAGTGTGGACGATAAACAACGGCTTAGCTGTTCGTATCTGCGCCTTGCCCTTGACTGTGCCAAGGCCCGGATGTTTGTTGAGCTGGAGCTGCCTTCTCTTCTTCCGGTGCAGGAGCAAAACGCAAATTTTATCATGACCATGTAAAGGAGGGATATTCTTGCAAACATCCCAAATCATCATACTGATTGCTTCAGCGCTGATCATGTTCAGCGTCATAGGGCTATTATCGCTTCTGGCGCACTACTATACCTTAAACGGCATCAAATCGAGGACGGTAGGCGACGGGCAGCATGGCACGGCACGCTGGGCAAGGAAACAGGAAATTAAAAAGACCTATAACGAAGTACCCTATGAGCCGGAAAAATGGCGCAAGGGAGAAAACCTGCCGAAAGCACAGGGGTTGATTGTCGGCTGGCGCAAGGCGTCGCTGTTTGATCAGATGGCTCCACACGGTTATGCGCTGGTGGATGACGATGACATTCATTGCTTGATGGTTGGGGCGGCGGGTGTCGGAAAAACAGCGAACTTTTTGTACCCTAACCTGGAATATGCCTGTGCCTGCGGTATGAGCTTCATCACCACCGATACCAAAGGGGATTTGTACCGCAATTATGGAAACATCGCAAAGGAGCATTACGGCTATCATGTAGCGGTTATTGATTTAAGAAATCCCACCCGCTCTGACGGCAACAACCTGCTCCATCTGGTCAACCGTTATATGGACGCCTATCTTGCCAATCCTCAGAACCTTGGCTACAAGGCCAGAGCAGAGAAGTACGCCAAAATCACTGCCAAGACCATCATCACCTCCGGCGGCTTTGATAGCGCTGCCGCAGGCCAGAATGCCTTCTTCTACGATGCGGCAGAGGGACTGTTGACCTCGGTAATCCTCTTGATTGCGGAATATTGCGAACCGAAGAAGCGTCACATCGTGTCGGTGTTCAAGCTCATTCAGGATCTGCTGGCGCCCAGCGGCATCAAGGGCAGAACGCTGTTTCAGCTGCTCCTGGCACATCTTCCGGATGAGCACAAAACCAAATGGTTTGCAGGGGCGGCTCTCAACACAGCGGAGCAGGCCATGCAGAGTGTTCTCTCTACAGCGCTGTCCAGGCTCAATTCATTTCTGGATTCCGAGCTGGAGCAGGTGCTGTGCTTTGACACAGCCATCGATACGGAAAAGTTTTGCAATCAAAAAAGCGCCATCTTCCTGGTTATGCCGGAGGAAGATAACACCAAGTATTTCATTATATCGCTGATTGTCCAGCAGCTCTACCGGGAGATGCTTACGGTAGCGGACGAGCATGGCGGCAAGCTCCCCAACAGGGTGATGATGTTCTTAGATGAGATTGGGACCATACCCAAAATAGAGTCGGCAGAGATGATGTTTTCAGCCTCCCGCTCGCGTAGGGTGTCCATTGTAGGGATAGTACAGGGGCTGGTTCAGTTGGAAAAAAACTACGGCAAGGAGGGTGCTGCCATCATCATCGACAATTGCCAGGATACCGTGTTCGGAGGTTTTGCACCCAACAGCGAATCTGCGCAGATACTGTCGAAGGCCCTTGGCAGCAAGACTGTTATGAGCGGCTCCGTCAGCCGTGGCAAAAACGATCCAAGCCAGTCCCTGCAGATGATAGAAAGGCCGCTGATGACCCCGGATGAACTCAAGTCCATGCCCAAGGGGCATTTTATCGTGACAAAGACAGGGGCCTATCCCATGCGCACCCGTTTGAAGCTGTTCCCTGAATGGGGTATCACTTTTGGAAAGCCCTACGAAATACCGGAGCAGTCGGCAAGAAAGGTGGAATACGCAGATCGGCACACACTGGAGGAAGAAATCATCCGGCGTCATGCAGCCTGCGAGGAATTGCCGGAGGATATTCAGGCAGATGTGCCAGCATCGGGAGGAATGCTTCATACACCAGCGCAGGAACCGGAAGGTGCAATCAGGACAAAAGCACCTGTTCGGATTGAATAGGGGGTGAAGCTGTGGGTTACTTTACATCCATTTACGCCTCAGAATTGCCCCACCGCGCCGTAGCGGTGTATATGTACCTGAAGGACCGGGCCGACAAGGACGGCAAATGCTATCCCGCCATCGGCACCATTGCCAGGGAACTGAAGCTGTCCCGCAGTACCGTCAAACGGGCTCTTGCCGACCTTGAAAAAAACGGTAAGCTTCGCAAGGAGCAAAGGTGGCGGGAAAACGGCGGCAAAAGCAGCTGCATGTATTATTTGATATAGATAGTTATGTGGAGTGGAGATTTGAATCTCTGGCACTTCTTAAACAGAATAGCCACTTACCTGATTGGTAAGTGGCTATCGGACTTATTTCTTCTGCAAGCGGTTAATGTGACTTAGAATCATCAGGATATCGCTGTCGTCAAGGGTTTTCAAACCATCTATAGCTTTTTGAATCAGTTCGGGATGGTTGGACTTATCATCAAAAAATTCAGCAGGCGTAATTCCAAAATAATCACACATGGCAAAAAGCTCCTTCAGTGGAGGGAGAGATTTACCGGATGAAATATTATATATGTAGCCTCTGCTATGGCCCAGGTCATAGCTCATTTGATATTCGGAAACACCCTTTTGTATCCTGAGCTGAGTAATTCTGTCACGAACAAATTGATCATACACAGTTTATCACCTCGTCATTATCATAAATGAAAAAGCAAGGTGAATACTCGAATATGATATGTTGTTGACATTGAAATAGTAGTATCAAATATGTTATAGTAGTAGGAAATATGTCGATATTTGAGTATATCAAGCATTACATCAAATATTAGTTGATAAAAACATATTGGATTTGATGTCGGCAAATTTATGTGGGGAATAGTACCTGACATTTCAACATACTCGGCAAATTTCACTCTCAACTACATGCAAGATTTGAAAAGAGAAATGACCTGCCAAACCCGATATGGTATCAATGTCCAACGAGCTGCAGCAAAATATTGTTATGCCTTAAATATCATTGTTGAGAGGGGATATAATTGTCGAAACTGAATGCGTTATCGCAAGAAATAGTTATAAGGCAAATGGAGTTGAACAAACTGATAGGAAACAACCAAAATCGTAATACAGCAAAGGTTCTTGAAAAGAGCCAGGAGCTTGATAAGTTGATAGTAGCCTATTATGAACAAAAGCAGCGGGAGGCTTGCAGCAACAATACATAGAGGCAGTTTATCGAATGAATATGAAAGATGGGAATACCGAACCCTTGAAAAATTTGATTAGGGAGAGGTCTGCCATTTTTGTGAACCCAGGGAGAGGTCATGATGAACTATGAAAGAGAACTTCTCACTCTAAGGAATTTTTAACAACAGAAAAAGAACAATAAAGAGTTGTGGTTAAGCTATAAACAGCAACTGTATCGATTGCTATAAAAAAGGGGATAAGGCCGCATTGCTGGATGAGAGGCTTGATATGGAACCGGCAAAAAAGCTGATCTTTTTGTATCAGCCGTGTTTGTAAACCTCCTCAGAAAGAACGGTTATCGGCCTAAGAAGTCTGAATGTGGGGTATAAACTGTATTGAACAAATATCCTCTGGAATTCATATCTCCCATTTTTATCAGCATAAGGTTAATATCCGTGTTCATCAGGGCTGCGATTTGTACAACATCATAGCCTTCACGGGCATATTCATGAACCTTATTATCAGGAAGAAGCAATGAAGCCGCAAATAGATTGGCTTCATATTCTGGACGGGTATTCATGGAATAAAGGACATACTCACGGAGAGGACTGTCATCAGCAAGATTCCGATGATGAGCGTCATGTCCGAGCTCATGGGCACAAACCAAGGTCTGTACCTGCACAGGCAAATGATCATTCAAAAATATGAAGCGGTTACGCTGGATTACGCGGTAAAGCCCTTTAAGCTTGGCAAAGTCATTGCGAAACAGAACCTCGATGCCCAGCTTGTCCGCTATGGCAAAAGGGTCACGAGTTCCGAAGCGTCGGACATATTTTTCAGCTGATTCGTAAATGTGGGCTCTGCTCAATGAAATCACCTCTTTAATAATTCTATCACAGCAACAGTCCAAATAACGGACTACGCCTTGTCTGACTTGCGATACTTTTTGGGTGTAAACTTTTTGTTTTTCTCCTTGGCTATCCAGTAAGCGTCAGTGATTGCACGCATCACGGCGTCCAAATCCTCATCCTCCATACTGCCGCCGGCAAATAAGCCGCTGACCTCAGCTACGAGCTGTTGAGCATATTTCTTACCTCTGATTCCATGTTTCTCGCCAGCCTCATTGATAAATTCTTCGTTTTCGGTAAGCAGATAATTTGTATCCAAGTCTAATGCCGTCGCCAGCTTCCCATAAATCTCGCGTTTCTTGGGATAGGAATCTCCGTTTTCATAACTGACTATCGTGCGGAGGGATACCCCAATAGCCTCTGCTAGTTCCGCCTGTGTCAAGCCTTTTGCGACGCGGGCATTCTTTATTTTTTCTCCAAATTTCATATAGACCGCCCTTCTATGCACAAGCAGATAATTTTCACATTACCTATTGACAAGTGCAAGTTAATTTCATATAATTCTAAATACGCAGATAACCTGCACATTTATAATAATCCATGTTGCACATGGTGTCAAGAGGTATTTTTTTACTAAAGACAAGCCCGATCAAAAAATAAATGGAATTAAGAAAAACCACCGTCTGCAAGGAAGTAAGACGGCTTTACTTACTATGACAGTTAAATACAGCCGAAGTTAAAGGCAAACCTGCCAAAAGGTAGGGACGCAAAGCTTAGGGTCTAAAGCGTTTATTGCGCTATGACAGCCTGGTTGCCGGTCTTTGCGAACGCCTGCCCATTTACGAGCAGGCGTTTGTGTTGGTAGAGAATATATGTAGGAGGGTACGAAATGGTGAGAAAGATTAAGCTCAAATGTCCAAACTGTGGCCACAGGGTAGCAGATTACAGTGGCCAATTCTGAAGCACTTGCACTGATAGCTGAAACGAATGAGTCGGAAAGTAATGTTGTAAACGTAAAATGCCGCTTGTGCAAGTCGCAGGTTTCAATTTTGCTGGACAAAAATGTAGCCTATGACAGCAAAGAGATTTCAGACTTTGTGTTATAAAGACAAACTTCACAATTTGAATAAAGGAATTTAGATATTCGATTCCAGAGCTTGACGCTATCCTCCCCTTTTAAAGCGGAGTGATTATAAAGATGCCGGACGGGCCTGACGAGTAGCACTATTGCTATGCGTCAGGTCCGTCCGGTTTTGCATTCATAAGCTACTCGTTTTGGCTCCACCAGAAAGGAGCAAAACAAGTGGCTTTTATTTTATGTAATCGTAAGACGGCAGCTTGCTGCCGTGCCCCTCCCCTTGTTCTTCATTTTCGGATTACCTGATTAATTCACGAAATGGAGGACAAGCTCATGGAGCAAAATAAATACACATTGGTGGTCAACAAAAAACGCATCCCTGTAACCAAAGAGGTCTATAAAGCCTATTACCAGCATAGAGAGCATGAAATTTATGATGATGAACGATACACAAATAATACTATTTCTCTGGAGGATGCCGAGGAAAAAGGGATTTCGCTGGAATACATAATTGCCTCCAGTCAGAATTCTATAGAAGATGAAATTATTCAGAACGATATGATTGCAAGGCTTCAAAGATGTTTGATGCAGTTAGATGAAGCGGAGCGCCAATTGATTCGAGCGCTGTTTTATCTCGAAAAAAGCGAGCGGCAGCTTTCAGCGGAAACAGGCATCCACCATATGACCATACATAACCGGAAGAACCGAATATTATCCCGTTTAAAAAAACTTTTAGAAAAATAAAAAGTTTTTTGGTGCAACCCCTCACTTTTTTCCTTAAAGAAGTGAGGGGATTTTTTTTATTCCCTATTGCTCTTTGGAAATTTCATATCCGGCAGCTTAGATACATGAGCTGTCCAGCCGTGTGAAAAACGGCAGCGACATTGAAGGGTGCGCCATGACTGCCTGCGGATATTACTATCCGCCGAACCGATGGCATCGAAGGTGACGAGCGATGATACCCGTTCATAAAACAGCCTATGGTGGGCTGTTTCGCAATGAAATGGACAGTGATAATGCTACTTCCGTCCAGCCACAGACATCGCAATGGGGACGGCTCGCAGAGAACCTGGGAGAGGTGAAATTCCTATGAGGCTTACCAACCACAAGCCGTTTATGCTGCCGCCCTAAGAGCCGAAAGGCTTTTTGCGCTTCGGGAAGTAGTGTCGAATAGAAGCGACAACTTGTAATGAAGAACAAGCAGATCATATTTGATCTCAGAAACTACACGGCAGGGCAATTGTGTCCTGCCGTGCCCTTGTGAGATTAAATTCAAAATATGCAAGGAGGACAATGGAATGGAAAAAAGAGCATTAACGGAACTGTTAAGCAAGGAATTAATTATCGGTTATGTATACGGGTATGACGGAGGCCGCCAGGTATACTATTTTGAAAAGTATCCGTCGGACATTGCAAGCTTTATCATGTTGAAAAAGGAGCGTGCTGACAAGATCATTTTGACGGATACGCTGGATAGGCCGATATTGGACACCTATGGCGAATTTATCAACCGCTGCCCGGATCAGGAGCTCCTGCAGGAAATCACGAAAGAGCTGGTACCTATGCAATTAGGCGAGAAGGAGCCAAGGGATATATCCATTGCCACCGAGGAAGAAGCTCAAGCTTTTTGGGATCAACAAGAGCAGCAGAATGCGTGGGTTTATTGCCGGATCGATTCACCGGAAGATTCCCACGGCAGCTTAAAAAATCAGAAAAAAGAGCTTTATGACTATGCGGAGCAAATGGGATTTGAAGTGATTGGCTACTCCGAGGATCTCGGAAGGGGCCTGGATTGCAGCCATGCCGGTCTTACGGAGGTCATGAAGGCCGCCGCAGATGGGAAAATGGATATATTGCTTATAAAAAAGCTTGACCGCCTGGGGCAGGATGCCGCAAAAACGCTGGAGCTTCTCCAGGGTTTAGATCAGCTGGGCGTTCAGATTTATTCACCTTTGGAGGGAGAAATCCAGATGGATTACCAAAGCCCTTCTCTTTCGATGCAGTGAACGGAGGGTGAGGGATATGTCAAAGAATCAGACAGCCAATGAGGTGAAATACAAGGTGGCGCTAAAGCTGCTTGATATCATGCTCCGAAACGGGATTATTACCCCTGATGAGTATAAAAAAATAGATGCTTTGAACCGTCAAACCTTCACGCCGGAACTTTCTAAGGTATATGCGTAAAAACACTAGCTATATGGTGGCTTGTGTGGTAATGTGTGTTGCTAACAGGAGGTCAAATGCAAGAGAAAGGAGGAAAAAGCATGGCAAAAAAAGTAGTAAAGATTGATCCTGTCAAGCAACAGATTACCCGGCAACTACAGCCCAAAAAGCGGGTTTGCGCCTATTGCAGAGTAAGCACCGACTCCCGTGAACAGCAGAATTCTTTTTCAGCGCAGCTGGCATATTACAAATCCCTGATCGAGAATCAGGAGGACTGGCAGTTTGCCGGTATCTATGCCGATGAAGCAAGGAGCGGGACAAAGCTCCAAAAAAGAGATGACTTTTTGAGGATGATGAAGGATTGCGAGGACGGCAAGATCGATATGATCATCACGAAATCAGTAACCCGCTTCGCAAGAAACACCGTAGACAGCATTCAAGCGATTAGAAAATTAAAAGAGCTTGGGATTGCTGTCTTTTTTGAAAAGGAGAACATCAATAGCCTGTCGGAGAAAAGCGAGCAGATGCTGACCATTTTAAGCTCGCTGGCACAGGGAGAGTCGGAAAACGCCTCCACCAACAACAAATGGGCAGCGGTAAAGCGCTTCCAGGATGGGACCTTCATTATTGGAACTCCCGCATACGGTTATACCAAGGGTGAAAACGGTGAGCTGGTGATACAGGAGGAAGAAGCGGCAGTGGTTCGGCGCATCTTCCGTGAATATTTAAACGGCAAAGGCGCTTATGCCATCGCTAGAGATTTATCGGAGGAAGGACTCCCCACCATACGCTCGGCTGAAAAATGGAACGACGGCGTGATAAGGGAAATGCTGTTAAATCCCATTTACACGGGTGAGCTGCTTCAGCAGAAAACCATGACCACTGATGTACTGCCGTTCAAGCGGCAGAGAAACAAAGGACAGCTTCCCCAATATCTGATTGAGGACAACCATGAACCTATTATCCCCTATAAACAGGCAGAGGCAGTCAAAGAAATTTTTGAATATCGAAGAAAACAGATAGGAGCGGATGATTTGGAGAAATACCAAAGCCGGTATGCCTTCAGCAGTAAAATTCTCTGCGGCGAATGCGGCAGTTTTTTCCGAAGGCAGAAAATCTACATCGGCAAGCCCTATGAGAAAACCCAATGGTGCTGCCGCCAGCACATTTTCGACAGCGCCAAATGCAGTCAAAAGGCAGTCCGGGAGGATGACATCCAATGGACTTTCACGGTGATGTGGAATAAGCTTGTAAGCAATCATACCGAAATCCTCATACCCCTTCTGGATATGCTTAAAAAGCTCCGGATAGATGAACAGCAGGAGCAGGAAATTGGAGAGTGCAGCAACCGAATTATGGAACTGACAGAGCAGGGGCATATACTCAGTAGACTGGTATCAAAAGGGTATATCGACCATGCTGTTTTTATAGAGCGGCAAAATGCCCTGACACTGGAGCTTGCAGCTGCAAAAAAGAAAAGGAGCCAGCTTCTGGACAGTAACGGATTTGACCGAGAGGTCGCCGGAACAGAGCAGTTGCTGGAGCTGATCAGAAACAATCCTCACGTTATTGAAGAATATCGTGAGGATTTATTTTTACAGTCAATAGACAAGGTCATCGTACAGAAGAACGGACAAATTACCTTCCGGCTCATTAACCTGCTGGAATTGTCCGAAGCCTGCAGAAAGGAGGTAGCAGAAGATGATGCAAAGGCATATGCCAATCGGATATAAGCTGGTGGACGGCAAAATACAATTTGATGAACCCAAGGCGGCTGTTGTGAAAAGAATATTTTTAGACTATCTGTCCGGTACCTCCACCTCTGCCCTTGCAAAGCAGCTTACCGAAATGGGCTTTCCAAACGCCAACAACAAAGCCTCCTGGAATCATGGCTCCATAGGTAAGATACTGGAGAATGTCAAATATCTTGGGGATGAGTTTTACCCGCAGATGATTGAAACCGAAATGTTTGAGCAGGTACAAAACCGCAGGAAGGAACGCTGTGAACAGCTGGGACGAAGCATCCAGCCCAACAGCGCAAGCCATCAATATCCCTTCACCGGCAGACTGCTATGTGGGGAATGCGGGGAGTCTTACCGCAAGTACATCGAACACTGTGGCAAAGCGTCGGAACGATCCCTCTGGAAATGCAAGAGATATATTTATAAAAACCGGGTATGCTGCCGGTGTGGTTTTCTCTCGGATGAGCAGATTGAAAAAGCCTTCATAGAGGTAGCAAACCGGATATTGATAAGAATACAAATCCTGGACCGGAAGCCTAAGAAAGAGCCAATTCCAAATAACCCTGAATTTAATAGATTGGATCAGCAGATTAAAGAGCTGGAAGCAGAAGGACTGTATTCGTCCAAGGAGCTTCCGGCTCTTATTTTTAAACGGGCACAAGCTTTTTATAAAACGGCACAGATTGATGACGCCGATTATAATGCCGGGAAAATGAAACAGGCGTTTTCAGGCAGAGAGCCTCTCACAGAATTTGATGAGGAACTGTTTTTGCAGGTGGTCAAGCAAATCACGGTACACACCGATCACCGTCTGGTGTTTGAATTTATCAACGGATTAACCATGGAAGCCGGATATTAAGCCAGGGAGGAATGAGAGCATGAAAGGAAACAAACGTAAAGCCGGAGCTAACGACAAGCCAGTAAGGGTTGTGTGTTATATGCGAGTAGGTACCATAGAGCAATTAAGTCCTGAAGCACAGCGAGAATATTTGAACTCACAGATGGAATCCAGACGGAAAGGAGAAAAACACGATGCAGACAGCGACAGCTAAAAAGAAAAACATATCCATGATACCCTCCAGGCCGGAGTATGACAGGAGCATAAAGCCACAGTTTAAAGCCCTGCGGGTGGCAGCATACTGCCGCGTCAGCACCACGCTGGAGCAGCAGGAAACCAGCTACGAAGCCCAGGTTTCCTACTACACCGAAAAAATAAAGAGCAATCCAAACTGGAAGCTCGCCGGAATATATGCCGATGACGGCAAAAGCGCAACCAACACCAAAAAGAGAGATGACTTCAACGCCATGATCGAGGATTGCATGGCCGGGAAAATTGACATGATCATCACCAAGTCGGTCAGCAGGTTTGCTAGAAATACGGTAGACAGCCTCCAGAACATCCGTAAGCTCAAGGAAAAGAATATCGCCGTATTCTTCGAAAAGGAAGGTGTGAATACACTGGAGGGTACCGGAGAGCTTCTGATAACCATCCTTAGCAGCCAGGCACAGGAGGAAAGCCGGAACCTCAGTGAGAATACCCGGTGGGGCCTTGTCAGACGGTTTGAGAATGGTGTCGTGTCGGTCAACCACAATAAATTTTTAGGCTATACTAAGGACAAAAACGGTGAGTTGGTCATCGTGCCGGAGGAAGCGGAGCTGGTCAGACGGATTTTCAGGCTTTACCTGGAAGGGAAAAGTATAGTGGAGATTATCAAGGTTTTAGAAACCGAAGGGGTCACTACGGTCACTGGATTAGACAAGTGGTGCCCCGGAACTATTAACAAGATGCTGAGCAACGAAAAATATATGGGGGACGTCCTTCAACAAAAAACCTATACCATTGATTTTTTAACCAAAAAGCGGGTGAAGAATCAAGGCATCGTCCCCCAATATTACATAGAGGATGATCATGAAGCCATTATCCCCAAGGAGCTTTATTATCAGGTGCAGGAGGAAAAAGCGAGGCGGGCAAGCCTTAGTAAAACTGCGGCAGCCCGAAGGGCAAAGCAGGAGAAGGAGAAAAGCAAATACAGCTCCAAATTCGCACTGTCAGACATCATGGTATGCAAGGAATGTGGCCAGCCCTACCGAAGGCAGGTGTGGTCGAAATATGGGCAGAAAAGCGCCGTGTGGCGATGTGAGAACCGCCTGAAGAACGGGACCAAAAACTGCAAGCACTCCCCTACATTTAAAGAGGATATCCTGTATGAAGCTATAATGACCGCCATCAACAGCGTCGTGGAAAACCGTGGTGAATTTGTGGGTGCCTTCCGGGAGAATGTTATCCGGGTCATCGGCAGCTACTCCACCAAGAATGTACCCACCGAATATGATGGACAGATAGAAAAGCTTCAGGGAGAGATGCTGGCCTTGATCGAACAAAATGCAAAGCAAGGCTCTATTACAGAGGATTTTGACGAACAGTATCAAAGGATCGCTGAGCAGATCAGGGATTTAAAGCAGAAAAAGCTTGAGCTGGTAAGAGCGCAGAAAATCGCGGAGAATTTTCAGCAGAGGCTCGACGACATGGATACCTGTCTGAAGAAAACCACCTGCGAGGTCAGAGAATTTGACAACGACCTGGTCAGGAGGCTCCTGCAGAACATCAAGGCTGTCAAGGAGGATCTGATAGAGATACAATTCAAATCCGGAATCGTGATGAACCAACGGATTTCATACTTTGATTAATACATAGCAGGAACAGCATAATGGCAAAGGCTCAGCTGTTCCTGCTCAAAAATAGAAGCTATTAAGACGAAAGTCCTCAGTGTGCTGAGGACTTTCGTGTTGGGAGCTTATGAAATGTGTTTTATTAAAGCTAAAGCAATTTTGTATAAAATGATATGAATAAAGTAGGCAGACACAAAATCTGTCCGCTTGCTTATTTAAAATTGAGAAAATAAAAAATAAAATTAACTGTTGCAATTTGCAACTGTTGTATGTTAAGATAATTCCGAGGTGATAATGTGATTAACCAAGGAAGTGAAATACTCAGAGAACTCATTCGTGTGCTTGCAAGGAACTTAGGTGTTTTGGAGAAAAGCGACGCCTCATGCTGCGGCGTTACGCTTACCCAATGTCATGCTATTGTCGAGATCGGCAGAAAAGAAAAAATATCTCTGGTTGATCTTGCCGAATTATTAGGCTTGGACAAAAGCACCATGAGCCGGACCGTGAATAATCTCGTGGAAGATGATTTGGCTGTTCGTGAATTGGACTCCGAGAACAGAAGATACGTTATTATTCAACTGACCGAAAAAGGCTGGAATGTATTCCGAAGCATTGAGGAAAGTATGGAAAACTACTATAAAAGCATTTTCGGATCAATACCGGATGGCAAAAGAGAGCAGGTGCTGGAAAGCCTACAGCTTTTATCGGATGCGGTAAGGCAAAACAAGTGCTGCTAAACGAAACCGAACTAAAACAATAAATTTATTAGGAGGTTGTCAATATGGAAAAGAATATTCAGGAAGAAATCAAGAAACATTACGGTGGTATCGCTAAACGGGTATCTGCAAATGCAAAGAGCTCCTGCTGTGGTGGCGGAGATTGCTGTGGTGACTCTGCCAATGACTCCAGCCTTTACTCAGCAGAATATATCGCAGGTCTACCAATGGAAGCGATTAATGCTTCACTAGGCTGTGCAAATCCAATTGCACTTGCGAATTTGCAAAAAGGTGAAACAGTGCTGGATTTGGGTAGCGGAGGCGGAATCGATGTGCTGATTTCTGCAAGGTTTGTTGGCGAAACGGGAAAAGCTTATGGTTTGGATATGACAGATGAAATGCTGGAATTGGCAAACCGTAATAAGGAAAAGAACGGGGCAAAAAATGTTGAATTCATCAAAGGATACATCGAAGATATTCCGTTGGCAGATGAAGCGGTTGATGTCGTCACATCCAATTGCGTTATCAATCTGACCGAGAGCAAAGAAGCCGCTCTCAAAGAAGCATATCGGGTTCTCAAAAAAGGTGGCAGGCTGGCAATTGCGGATATCGTAGAATTAAAAGCTATGCCGGATGAGGTAAGACAGAGCGTCCAAATGTGGGTTGGCTGTATTTCCGGGGCGCTAAGCGTTCAGGAATATGAGCGGATTTTAAAAAAGGTCGGCTTCACAAACATAGAGATCACTCCTGTGAACATTTATACCAAGGAAGTCCTCAAAGGCATTGCGGAGGATAAGGCGCTTGCTGATATTTATGACCAATTGGATGCAGATGCCCTGGACGGAGCTTTCGCTGGTGCACATGTAAAGGCGTATAAATAACAGGAAATCAATAATGCAGATATGAGGTGCACAAAAATGGATAATAAAGAGTCTGCCAGTATGTTATTCTCCCAGGGCTTTAACTGCTCTCAAGCCGTATTTGCGGTATTCAGTGAGAAATACGGCTTGCCAAAGGAAACAGCGTTAAAAATCAGTTGTGGATTTGGAGGAGGAATGAGAAGTGGTGAGGTATGCGGTGCAGTATCAGGGGCAATCCTTGTCATAAGTTTGCGTTACGGACATAATAGCCCTGAAGATACCGAAGGCAAGTTGTTATGCTATAAAGAAGTTGTTAGGTTTAGTGACCTTTTCAGAGAAAAAAACAACAGTATCGTTTGCCGTGATATACTCGGTCATGATATCTCCACACCTGACGGCATGAAATCTGCTATGGAAAAGGGTTTGTTTAAAACGACCTGTGTAGATATGATTTGCGATGCAGTCGAAATCCTTGAGAGGATGGGATATTAATATGGGAGGTGTCTCATGGATTTTGTGATTGATGAAATGCAGATGACTGATTGGCCTCAGGTAGCTGCGATCTATTCGGCTGGTATAGAAACTGGATTGGCCACATTTCAAAGAGAAGTACCGAGTTGGGAAGAATGGAATAAAGACCATTGCCAAACCTGCCGGTTGGTAGCGCGTTCTGATGACAAGATTTTAGGATGGGTTGCTTTAACCCCGGTTTCCAGCAGATGCGTTTATGCCGGAGTTGCCGAAGCAAGCGTATATATCAGTAAAGAATATAGAGCCAAAGGCGTAGGATCGGCGTTGCTGACAGAGTTGATACGGTATTCGGAAGAAGCCGGTTACTGGAGCATACAGGCAGCAATCACTAAAGAGAATATCCCAAGCCGGGAATTATGCAAGAAATGTGGATTTCGTGAGATCGGTATACGCGAAAGGTTAGGCCGAATGCCCAACGGTGAATGGCACGATGTAGTGCTTATGGAACGCAGGAGCAAAACGGTGGGATGATCTTATGAGAAGGAGATTAAGAAAATGCTTATTATTTTATTTCTGTTGCTTGCGCTTATAGTTTTATATCCTGGCAGCAACAATTCGAGCTATGATGAATTTTGCAGATTGGAATGTTGGAGTGTAAGGAAGCCTTGCTGCAGAACAAGCTAATACATAGAATAAGTCGAGAGCAACTGCTCAAGCGGTATAGAATACCTTAGGGCAGTTGCTTAATTTTCCAAAAACATATTGACGCATATCGATATGTTGCATATACTATTAACATATCGATACTTGTGGATATGAGGTGAATAACATGGAAGATAAACACAACGAAATGGCAAAAGTTTTTAAAGCCCTATGCGATCCAAATCGCTTGATGATTATTGAGATGCTGCAAGGTGGAGAGAAGTGTGCTTGCCAGCTTTTAGATGATTTGCATATTGGGCAGTCAACCTTGTCCCATCATATGAAAAGCTTATGCGAATCCGGTGTGGTCAATTGCCGCCGAGAAGGAAAATGGATGTACTATTCGCTCAGCAAGGCTGGATGCGAAGCAGCGTACAACTTGCTGGCAGGAATCATGAATGCATCTGAACAGAGCAATGTAGATAAAAGATGCTTTTTCGAATAGGCAGAAAGGAGGACACCCGATGAAAATTGTAATTATAGGTGCGGTTGCCGCAGGAACCTCCGCTGCCGCCAAGGCAAGACGAAACAGTGAGGATGCGGAAATCGTAATTTATGAGAAGGACAGTTTTATCTCTTATTCAGGTTGTGGCATGCCATACTACATCGGCGGCGAGATTGACAAGGCGGATGAACTGATCCCACGTGATCCTGCATTCTTTAAGAAGAAATATAACGTAGACATTTTCATCCGGCATGAAGTGCTTGCCATTTCTCCCGACAGCAGGAACATAACAGTTAAGAACCTCACAACGGGAGAAATGATCACCGATCATTACGATAAACTTGTATTTGCCACTGGTGCCAGAGCTACCGTACCCCCTATAAAGGGTGCAGACAGTCAGCATGTTTTCACCTTGCGCAACATCAATGATATGAACCGCATAAAAGACTTTATTGGCACAAACTGTCCCAAGTCCGCCGCTATTATAGGCACCGGATTTATAGGACTTGAGGTATGCGAAAATCTGAAGGGGCTTGGCATGGATGTAACTCTGCTGGAAAAGCTGCCGCAGGTCACACCGGGACTGGATGACGATATGGCAATATATGTGGAGGAACACATCAGAAAAAAAGGTGTTTCTGTATTGACGAGCGCTTCTATCACTGAAATAACAGAAAGCAGCGTACTTTTGTCGGATGGCAAAGAGATAAAAGCGGATATGGTTCTTGTATCCACTGGCGTCCGCCCCAACACAGAGCTGGCAGCAGCAGCGGGAATCCAGCTTGGTGTTGCTGGTGCAATTCGCGTAAACACCAGGATGCAGAGCAGTATTCCGGATATTTATGCTTGTGGTGACTGCATCGAGCAGCTCCACTTGATAACGGGAAAGCCAGTCTACCGGCCATTAGGATCTACGGCCAATAAAACCGGCAGGATCGCTGGCGACAGCATGACAGGTAGCGATTTGGAATTCCGGGGTATTCTCGGTACGGGAATCTTTAAAATTTTTGATATGACGGTAGCACAAACCGGCCTTTCCGAGCGTGAAGCAAAGGAGCAAGGCTACGACATAGCGGTATGCCATAATATCAAGCCCAACAAACCGGAATATATGGGTGGAAAGGAAATGGTCATCAAAGGGATAGCCGACAAGGTAAGCGGCAGACTTTTAGGTGCACAAATTATAGGATTTGAAGGTGTCGATAAGAGAATCGACGTACTTGTAACCGCAATCACCTTCAATGCTAAAGTTGAAGATTTATTCCATCTTGATTTGGCTTATGCCCCGCCGTTTTCTACAACGAAAGACCCTGTCATGTACACCGGCATGATACTGGATAATGCCATTCACAGGGGCAGGCCGTTGATGACAGTGCAGGAACTGGACGCACTGATGCAGTCCGGTGAAGAATATACGTTAATTGATGCAAGGGTTTCCGCCCAATATGAAAAGAATCATGTTGATACGGCGGAAAGCATTCCCCATGAAAAATTGAGAGCCTCATCCGAAACGATGGATAAAGATGCCATAACCGTCACCTACTGCAATAAGGGGACGACTGGAAATGCAGCGCAGAATATCCTGCTGGGTAAGGGTTTCAAGAAGGTCTATAACCTTTCAGGTGGACAGAAACAATATGGCATTTTGCATGAGGAGTGAACACAATGAGCAAAGAAAAAACACAGGGCATTGGATTTTTTGAGAAATACCTTACGATATGGGTACTTCTCTGCATGGTAGCTGGAGTGCTTATCGGCAAGTTTATGCCAGGGATACCGGCTTTCTTAGGTGAATTTGAATACGCACAAGTATCCATCCCCATAGCAATATTAATCTGGCTGATGATCTATCCTATGATGATGAAGGTGGATTTTACCAGCATTAAAAATGTCGGAAAAAACCCAAAAGGTCTTTTTGTGACTTGGGTGACCAACTGGCTTATTAAACCGTTTACCATGTATGGCATTGCGGCATTTTTCTTCTATGTCCTATTCAAAGCAATCATACCTGCTGATTTGGCTAAAGAGTATCTTGCGGGAGCGGTGCTGCTTGGAGCGGCTCCCTGTACCGCCATGGTGTTTGTATGGAGCCATCTGACCAAAGGGAACCCGGCCTATACCGTGGTGCAGGTCGCAACCAACGATCTCATCATACTGATTGCATTTACGCCAATTGTCGTTTTTTTGCTTGGTGTCAGTGGTATTATCGTACCATGGGATACCCTGCTTTTATCGGTGGTGCTGTTTGTGGTGATTCCTCTCGCCGGGGGCATCCTGACAAGGACATTGATGATTAAAAACAAAGGTATAGAATACTTTGAAAAGCAGTTTCTACCTAAGTTTAACAATGTAACTATTATAGGACTGCTTCTCACACTGATTATCATCTTTTCGTTCCAAGGCGATGTTATTTTGGAGAATCCACTGCACATCATTTTGATTGCAATTCCGTTGATTCTCCAGACGTTCCTGATTTTCTTTATTGCGTATTTTGCATCAAAATGGTTAAAGCTGCCTCATAACATCGCAGCTCCGGCAGGAATGATTGGTGCATCCAACTTTTTTGAACTTTCGGTGGCGGTTGCTATTTCCCTGTTCGGTGCTACTTCCCCAGCTGCACTGGCGACCATTGTAGGCGTGCTTACCGAAGTACCAGTTATGTTGATTCTGGTGTTTATTGCAAACAACACAAAGCATTGGTTCCCCCAACTATCGGTTGATAACAAATAATTAAATTATAAAGGAGTGTTTGGCTATGAAAAAAATGTTCATTTATGAACCCGCCATGTGCTGCGAAACAGGAATTTGCGGAGTAGGCGTTGACACGGAACTGCTCAGGATATCAACAGTTTTGAATACACTAAAGAAACACGGCATTACAGTACAGAGGTATAATCTCTCAAGTGCACCGCAGGAATTTATCAACAACAAGGCTGTGAATGAGTTTATCAACATCAACGGCGTAGATGAGCTGCCGACCATTGTTGTGGACGGTGAAATTGTGATAACAGGAAGATACCCCACCAATGATGAATTTTCAAAGCTGCTTGGCATTTCGCCGAATTATTTAGGAGATAAGCCAAAGGCTGCAACAAAAGATACTTCAAAAAAATCAGGTGGCTGCGGCTGCTCAGGTGGAAAGTGCTGCTGATGATAAACCATTTTGAAATTCGGGGGTATCCATATGGAGAATTTTAACCCACAAGTAATTGTGCTTACAAAATATCTGTTTTTCACAGGGAAAGGCGGCGTAGGCAAAACCTCCGCCGCTTGCGCCACAGCCGTTACTCTTGCGGACAGCGGGAAGAAGGTGCTTTTAGTCAGCACCGATCCCGCCTCAAACCTGCAGGATGTTTTTCATACTGAGCTTACGAACAAGGGGACAGAAATCAAGGAGGTGCCAAACCTCGTTGTTTCAAACCTTGATCCGATTCAAGCGGCAGCGGAATACAGAGAAAGTGTCACCGCACCATATCGCGGCAAGCTGCCCGATGTGGTGATAAAGAACATGGAAGAACAGCTCTCAGGGTCCTGCACCATTGAGATTGCTGCTTTCAATGAATTCTCAAATTTCATTACCGATGAAAATATTCAGAACGAATACGATTACATTATATTCGATACTGCCCCTACAGGTCATACTTTGCGTATGCTTCAATTGCCTTCGGCATGGAGCAATTTCATAAGTGAAAGCACGCACGGTGCTTCCTGCCTGGGCCAGCTTGCCGGTCTTGAAAGTAAAAAGGAAATATACAAAAAAGCCGTGGAAACATTATCAGATGGTAATCTCACTACACTCATTCTTGTTTCCCGTCCGGAGGCAGTGCCGCTGAAAGAAGCGGAAAGGGCGTCCATAGAACTTGCCGACCTTGGTGTAAAAAATCAGGTGCTTGTAATTAACGGCGTTTTGACTGCTTATAATGACAGTGTTTCCGAGAGTCTATACCATATGCAGCAAAAGGCTTTGGTACAGATGCCACAGAATTTGAAAGAACTGAAAACCTATCAAATACCACTGAGAGCCTACAATATTACTGGAATAGAGAATGTGCGGGCATTACTTACTTTGGATCATTGCATCCTTCGAGATGAGAAGATACATGCTCAAACGATCTTGCAACTTAAGGATGTCATAGATGATTTGTATAGGACGAATAAAAAGGTCATTTTTACGATGGGCAAAGGCGGAGTTGGCAAAACCACTATTGCGGCGGCGATTGCTTTAGGGCTATCTGCCAAAGGAAAGAAAGTGCATCTTGCCACGACTGATCCTGCAGCGCATTTGAAGTTTGTCATTAGCAAAGATAGTGGAATCAGCATGAGCCATATTGATGAGCATGCAGAGCTGAAGAAATATCAGGAAGAAGTGCTTGCAAAGGCGCGAGAAACTATGTCTGAAGATGACATTGCCTATATCGAAGAAGATTTGCGTTCTCCCTGCACACAAGAAATAGCTGTCTTTAGGGCATTTGCGCAGATCGTTGAAAAAGCGGAAAATGAGGTTGTTGTGATTGATACCGCTCCAACAGGTCACACATTATTGCTGTTGGATTCCACTCAGAGCTATCATAGAGAAGTGCAACGCACCCAGGGTGATATTCCGGAGTCGGTGAAAAAGCTGCTGCCAAGACTGCGCAATGCAGACGAAACTGAAGTCATCATCATCACGCTTGCAGAGGCTACACCAGTTTATGAGGCAATGCGTCTTGAAGAAGATTTGAAGCGTGCGGAAATTGCAGCGGAATGGTGGGTAATCAATGCGTCTTTATATCAGACGGGTACAGCAAATGAATTGTTAGCGGCTAAAGCGAGCAATGAAATCGAGTGGATTAATAAGGTCGATGAGCATACGAAAGGACAGTTTGCCATTATTGGTTGGGAGGCAAACAAATAGATTATATTATATAGAAGCGATTTTTAAAATTGTATCGAATAAAGCCTTCAAGATCAGATTGATTTTGAAGGTTTTATTGCTTACAATTTAAATTAGATTGTAAGAAACAGGAGATAATAAGGTCTTAAAAAAAACAGCTTCACATGGAGTGTTCTGAGACTAAAGAGGAACTGAACGAAATCCAGTTAAGTTAGAAAGCGCAATAAATCAACGAGTCTCCTGTTTTGAGTAAACCAGGACAGGAACCGTCATACTTAAAAACATACTTGCATTTCTTCGCAGTTGCGAATATAATTATTTTGTATAAAACTATTTTTTAGGAGCCGATACTATGGAATTTATGACAGCTAAAGAAGCTGCGGAGAAATGGGGGGTTACTCCCAGGCGTGTGCAAACCTTATGTGCAGAAGGCCGAATACATGGTGCCTGGCGATTAGGCAATGCATGGGCAATACCAGTTAATTCTGAAAAGCCTCATGATGAACGTACACTGCATAAAACCAGTATCGATAAGGGAGGGAAAATTGTCTGATGCGCTCAATTGAAATTTGTGCTGGGGCTGGTGGACAGGCGTTGGGGCTAGAACAGGCTGGATATAAGCACGTTGTTTTAGTGGAAATAGATCAAGCAGCTTGTGCAACCTTAAGGACAAACCGCCCTAAATGGAATGTTTTAGAAGGCGATGTTCGAGAGTTTAAAGCAAAAAAATATAAAAGTATAGATTTGGTTGCGGGAGGGGTTCCTTGTCCACCGTTCTCTGTTGCGGGCAAGCAATTAGGTAATGAAGATGATAGAGATTTGTTCCCCGAAGCACTCAGAATTGTAAGTGAATGTGATCCGAAAGCAGTGATGTTAGAAAATGTTCGGGGACTATTTGATCCTAAGTTCAGTGATTATCGCAATCATATAAAAGAGCAATTGGAATCTATGGGCTATAAATGTTTTTGGGAACTGGTACAGGCGAATCATTATGGTGTCCCTCAGCTAAGACCGAGAACCATACTTGTTGCACTGAAGCAGAAATATGCGGATTATTTTACATGGCCTTTGGGTGTTTTAGCTCCACCCCCCACAGTAGGGCAGGCGCTCTATCATGAAATGGCGAGTAATGGATGGGAAGGTGCAAAGGAATGGGCTGACCGAGCCAATAACATTGCTCCTACTATTGTTGGCGGAAGCAAAAAACATGGAGGTGCGGATTTAGGGCCGACCAGATCTAAACTGGCATGGTCTAAACTTGGCATTAATGGACATGGACTTGATGAAATACCACCTGCAAAAGACTTCACAGGAGACCCCAAACTAACTGTAAAAATGGCAAGTTTACTGCAGGGATTCCCTCCTGAGTGGGTATTTGTTGGAAAGAAAACGCCTGCGTATCGACAAGTTGGAAATGCGTTTCCTCCACCTGTTGCTAAAGCAGTAGGTACAGCTATAAAGAAAGCTATTTTACAAGGAGATAAGCAAATTAATCTGGAGGGAAGCACAAATGAAAAGTCTCGGAGCACGCGATAAACTGCGTCAGTATTTTTTAAATCATATTGGAGAAGTTTTAGATTCAGATACATTAAGAGAAATTGCTGGAATTAGTGAATGGGCACGTCGTGTGCGTGAACTTCGAAATGAAGAAGGTTATCAAATATTAACACATCACGATCGTTCTGATCTTAAACCCGGTCAATATGTTCTTGATAATCCTAAGCCGCAGCCAGCATTTGCGCGGGAAATAAGTAAGGAAACCCGTGCTTTTGTGCTTGATCGTAATGGTTTTACTTGTCAGATGTGTGGTGCTGTTGCTGGTGAACCGCATCCATATGATCCGACAAGGAAAACACGTTTACATATTGGACACATAATTGATAAAAGTATGGGTGGGACTGATGATCCCGCTAATCTTCGTGCTATTTGCAGTGTTTGTAATGAAGGAGCCTCAAATTTGACATTGGACAGGCCTTCTTATGAAAAATTATTGATCCAAATCAGGAGAGCTACAGGTGCAGACCAGCTCAAAGTGTTGGAGTGGCTAATGAAAAAGTTCCCGGTGCAAGCGCAAAGTCTGCTAGAGAACAAAAATAATGCTTAACAGGAAAGAGGTATAGTCATGCCAAAGTATTTAGATGTTTTTGCAGGCGCAGGTGGACTGTCTGAAGGCTTTATGAGAGCTGGTTATACTCCTGTTGCACATATTGAGATGGATGTAGCAGCTTGCTATACTTTAAAAACTCGGCTTGCCTATAAGTGGCTTACTGCTAATGGGCAAGATGATCTATATATGGAATATCTGAACCAAAAAATTAAGCGCGCTGAGTTCTACAAGGCAGTTCCGCAGGATATATTAGGAACAGTGTTAAACTATGAAATATCTGAGGATAACTTAGCAAAAATTTTTGCTGATGTAGATGCTTTACTAGGGGATGAACCTCTTGATTTAATGGTTGGTGGTCCACCTTGTCAGGCATATTCTTTAATTGGAAGAGCTCGCGATGAAAACGGCATGATTGGGGATAAACGTAACTATTTGTATGTTTTATATGCGGAATTTTTAAGAAAGTATCAACCGCGGTATTTTGTATTTGAAAATGTATTGGGTCTGCTATCTGCAAAAGATACGGATGAAATTTTACATTTTGATAAAATGCGTCGGCTTTTCAAGGAATGTGGATATTCTACTGAATACAAAATTCTAAACGCTAAAGATTATGGTGTTTTGCAAAATAGGAAGCGTATTATTCTTATAGGGAAACGAGGAGAATATGCTGATTTCTATCCTGAAATTCCAATTATAAATCATTCTTTTTTGGTGAAAGAAATTTTTTCAGATTTACCTGCTTTAAAAGCTGGAAAAGGAACGGTTTTGCCTGTAGAAACCTTGCCATATGGTGGACGTTATCTATATGATGCAGGGATAAAGTCTCGAAATCAGGAAACTGTTACATTTCACTGTTCTCGTCCCAACACAACCCAAGACCTTGCAATATATAAAAGGGCTGTGCAATTGTGGAATAAGGAGAAAAGACGACTTAGTTACCTTGATTTACCTAAAAGATTACAATCTCAAAAGAATATGGACTCATTTTTGGATAGATTTAAAGTAGTTGCTGAAGATGTACAATATTCTCAAACGGTTGTTGCACATATTTCAAAAGACGGACATTATTTTATTCATCCGGATATTAAGCAGAATCGTTCTTTAACGCCACGCGAAGTGGCAAGATTACAAACGTTTCCTGATGACTATTACTTTGAATCAACATCAGGTAAACCTTCGAGAACAACTGCATTTAAGCAAATTGGCAACGCTGTCCCGGTTCTTCTTGCAGAAAAAATTGCGATGGCCTTATTGGAGGTGTGGTAATGAGTGAAAATGAGAAAACTCAAATTTCTCAAATTGAGCAGAAACTGAAAGCTTTAAAAATCGAAAAAGAGAAATTATTGCGTGATGCAGCAGCTATTGATGGTGAGTATTTGAGCTCTTATGAAATAAGGCCTGCTGGTAGACATGTTCTGACTATTGGCGAGGAATTGATTCAGGACCAGTTTGCAGCGATTGTAGAGCTGGTCAAGAACTGCTATGATGCAGATTCTGCTGACGCAATCATATGTTTCAGGAGACTTCCTGAAAGGAATTGGCTTGAAATTCGTATAGAAGACCATGGACATGGAATGTCAACTGACGATGTAATCGGCAAATGGCTGGTACCATCAACTGCCAATAAACTTAAAAAGCGTCAAAGTCCTAGTGGACGAATCATGCAGGGACGCAAAGGGATTGGTCGATATGCGGCAAGTATTCTCGGTGATGACCTGCAATTAGAGACCGTTGATAAAGAGGGCGTTAAGACCACCCTGTATGTAAAGTGGTCAGAATTCTCTAACTATGAATATTTGGACCAAATTGATATTCCGGTTCAAACTGAGCATATAAAGCAAGCCCCTGGAACCATCCTGACAATGCATTCGGATATAAGTGAAAACGAATATTGGAACGATGAAACGCTAAAACTGCTTCGTTTTGAGTTGAAGAGATTAATTCCCCCAAAAGCGGATAGTACTTTTGATGACAATTTTAAAATATGGTTGTGCTTTGATAATTTCTTTGAGGATGATACTAAGAATATCCGAGAAGAAATAACTCCATATCCCATACTTGATTTATTTGACTACAGAATCAGTGGAACTATTTCTCCTGACGGGAAAGGAGTTCTCACATACGAAAATCAAAAGATAAAAAATGGCGTTATTGAGAGTATATCTTTTGACTGTGGTTTTACAGCTTGTGGACCATTGACAATTGATGTGCGAGTTTACGATCGTGAGGGAGAAGCAATCGATCAGCTGATTCAGAGAGGCTTAAAAGATGATTCCTCTAATCAATATGTAACCAGGCTACAAGCAAGGCAATTACTCAATAGTGTAAATGGTATAGGTGTGTATCGAAATGGATTTCGTATACGCCCTTTAGGTGATGCAGATTTTGATTGGCTCAAGCTTAATGAGCAACGTGTACAAAACCCATCTATGAAAATTGGTAATAATCAGGTTGCCGGGTATGTTCATGTTGAATCGGAAGAAATATCCGGTCTTGAAGAAAAAAGTGCTCGAGATGGATTGAAAAATAATTATGCTTATAAGCAATTAGTAAAAATAACTTGTGAGATTATAAATGAGTTAGAGCAAAGGCGTTACATTTTTCGACGTAAACTTGGCCTTTCAAAACCAGGTAAAAAAATTGAACGTCAATTAGAAGAGCTTTATGACTATTCTACATTAAAAACATCGGTTTCATCTTCCCTGAAAAAAGCGGGTCTGTCTGAAACTGTTATTAGCGAAGTGACAGATATTATTACTAAAGAGGAAATAAAGAAAAATGAGACTATTGAGGATATCAAGAAAACAGTAGCTGTATATCAAGGTCAGGCAACTCTTGGGAAAATAGTAAACATTATTTTACATGAAGGCAGACGCCCTTTAAATTATTTTAAAAATCAGATTCCTAATTTACATTTCTATGGTAACAGATTTGAGCAGAATAAAGATCAGGGTTCGGTGGCAGAGATAATTAAACTAACAACAGGTATTACTGATAATGCTTCTGTATTTGTAGGTTTATTTGGTCGGTTAGACCCATTATCGGCCAAGAGGCGTGAAACCAAGTCGGAATTTTCTCTGGCTGAAGCATTGAATGGGGTTGCTTCTGTGTTTGAAAGTGAATGTATCAAAGAGAAGATAATCATTGATGTTCAATGCCCTGAAGATATAAAATTATGTGGCTGGAAACAAGATATATATACTATTTTTGCAAACCTTTTTGATAATAGTATTTTTTGGATAGTAGAGAAAAAATGTTTAGAGCGAAAAATTATAATTACTGCTATTAAATCTGGCAAAGAGTTAGTAATTGACTATATCGATTCAGGTCCAGGTATTAATAACGATCTGCTTGAAAGTGGGGTAATTTTTGAGCCGCAATTTACTACAAAACCAAACGGTACCGGCCTCGGATTATCCATAGCTGGTGAAGCAGCAATTCGGAATGGTTTAACTCTCACTGCAGTACAAGACGAAAAAGGTGCTCATTTTAAAGTGAGCGCAGAATAGAGAGGGTATTGTGATGTATAAACTTTTACTTATTGAAGATGCCGCAGTAGATGCAGAAGCTTGCCAGGATACTGTGAAAAGAATGAATATTGAAGCTGGGGAAGATGCTTTTCAACTTTGTATAGCTGAGTCCTATGAGAAAGGGATTGCTGAATTAAAAAATGATTATGATGGAGTTATTGTCGATATTAAGTTAGATGGCGACCATAATGGAAATCAAATTATTCGAGCAATAATTGAAAAATATCGAGTACCTGTTGCTGTTATGACAGGTACTCCCGATACAGAGTTAGAAGAAGGTTCACCTATTCGCATTTATAAAAAAGGCGAGACTTCATATGAGGACATTATCAAGTCTTTATATAGGGCCTCGTCTACAGGATTATTCAATGTATTGGGTGGGACAGGCATTATTGAAAAGGTTATGAATCAAATCTTTTGGATGAATTTGTATCCACAAATATCGCTATGGCAGGAAAAAAAGGAGCAAGGTATTGATACTGAAAAAGTTCTCCTTCGCTATGCAATTTCTCATATCCAGGAACTTATGGATAACGAAGGAACTGCTTATGTCACTGAAGAAATGTACATAAAGCCTCCTGTGGTTGAAGGTATAAAAACGGGAACTATTTATCATTCGAATAAAGATGAAAAATACTATATAGTCCTTTCTCCTCCCTGTGATCTTGCTGTACACAGCGGAAAAATCAAAACGGACAGGATTCTTATTTGTGAGATAGATAATCATGATTCAGTTAACCAGGAAGTTGCTGATAAAGCACAAAAGCGTGATAAGAAAAAAGATAATATTGAAAATGCAATAAAGAACAACTATACTGACTATTATCATTGGCTACCGGAAAATAGCCTGTTTTGTGGTGGATACATTAATTTTAGAAAAGTAATAACTTTTTCACCTGCGGAGTTCGTTACAGAATTTGAACGTCCTATCATTAAAATCCAGGAGTATTTTGTTAAAAGTATATTGAATAGGTTTTCTGTATATTATGCTCGTCAAGGTCAACCGGATTTTGATTTTAAAGCTGAAATGAATTCCATTGTAGAAAAAGTCTGCCCAAAAGAAACTGCGTAAAAGAGAGAGCGCGACATTTGAACTGACGGATGATCGTGCTCTTTTTTAATTATATAGGAAAGGTAATGTTGAAATTGGTGTATCTACTGAAATGCCGGAAAAGAAAATAAGGTCATTTCTGAAAATAGTGTATGTTTATACTGACAAGCAATGCTGATTAAAGTATAAATCAAGTATTGAAAGGTTGTAAAATGGATATTAAATCTCCCAATGCACGAAGCCGTAACATGTCAAAAATAAAGAACAATAAGACAAAGCCAGAAATGTTTGTCAGATCTCTGCTATATAAAAACGGGTTCAGGTATCGGGCCAATTTCACAGCTTTACCTGGAAAACCTGACCTGTTTTTTTCTAAGGCGCAAGTGGCTCTGTTTATTCATGGATGTTACTGGCATAGGCATGATAACTGTAAATATGCCTATACCCCGAAATCAAATGTAGATTTTTGGATACCTAAACTTGAAAAAAATAAATTGCATGATAGAGAGATAATACAACAGCTCTTAAGCAAAAATATAAGAATTATAGTTATATGGGAATGCGTTATTAAGAAAATGCAAAAAGATGAAGACTATTGTAACAAAATATTTACAGAAATTGTTGGTTTTATAAAATATGAAACTAACAATTTTTTAGAAATATAAACGGATGATAAAGAATTTATGCAGAATGAAAGGATTAAATGATGAGTGATAGCATTATAAATGCTCCATTGACATTTTCCTATAGAGCAATAGAGTTATATAGAAATCTAACAATTGGTATAGCTCCATTCTATAAAAAGGAAGCTAACATTAATAAATATAATCAGATGGTATTAACAGAGCTTTTTACTCAGTTATATGCAACGGGAGAGAGCATATTAATGCTTACTAGTCATGGGGCTATTTGGGAAGCAGATATTCTACTAAGGACTTTATTTGAAGGAACAATAAAATATATTTATATGATGCAAGATGATCTTGATAAGAAAAGTGATTTGATAGAAGAATATTATGACATAATTCCAGAAATGCAAAAAATAAGTGATCATGGAAAAGCTGTTGAGGCTTTGAGCATATTAAAATTATCAGGAGTAGATAAACACCCTTTTCAAGTTAGTATTTTAGATGAAGACGAATTAAAAGAGTTAAAAGATAAGTATTCAAAAAGTAGGATAAAGGAACTTAGTCAAAAATGGAGTTATAAAAATATTTTAGGAAATTTAATTGTAAAAGACAATAAATATGAGGTATTAACTACTACATTATATACGTACTCATTTTCCAGTCATTTGATTCACTATGATGGAGAATGTCTCAGGCAAAGATCAGGAGCATTAATGAATAATGCTGCAAAGGGTGATCAAATACTTGATCTGGCACATTTATTAAGAATAATATCGAATGTATTAAGTCTTGGAACCATAAGAGTTAGCGAATATGCAAAAGTATATAATTTAAATGTAGAACAATACAAAAAGAATTTAAATGATAACTTTGCATTTCTTAATGAAATTGATGAAATCAGTAATCAGGTTGTAGACGGGAAGTATTAGAGGTGATATTAAAGATTCGAGGTGATGGTAAATGGCAAAAAAATATACAGATGAAGAAATAAGAAAATTTCCCAAAATAACATGTAAAATTGCAGCTGAATATCTTGGTATCTCACCAATGGCAGTAAGTATTGGTATGAGAAATGATTTGCTGCCAATCGGATTTGCTATTCACAATGAAGATAAGTATTCTGATAGCTGGAGCTACCAAATTATTGCGGAGAGGTTGATTGCATATAAATATGGAAAAATATCTGAAGTTCAGGTTCAAAATATAGAAAAGAGTCTTAATACAATTATTGCTCAATTTGAAGAGATGAAAAAAGATTTGCTTTTTATATTAAGCGAAAATGCGGGACAAGAGATCTGAAACTATATGAATATGCATTTTCGCTGGATATTGAAAAGATGTTTAAAGCGGAAGAATGAGGTACTTAGTTTGGACAATCTGTGAAAAGAGGGATATTATGCTGGAGGAGCAATTTATCAAAATAGGCAGAGAATTTTTATATAATGAGATATGGGAAATCTCAGCATCTGGTGTTGCAAAGAAATATAATATTCCTTATACTGAACTGCTTAGGCTATGCAAGGAAACAGAAGTACCTATTCCTCCTTCTGGATATTGGACTAAATTGAGCTTCGGAAAGCTGGTTGAAAAAATCCCATTACCAGTATCGGAACAAAGTCAAGTGATACTTCCGATTAATGTTGAGTCTCTGCTTTCTAAGCGTATTTCTACATCAAAATCTGCTGTTGTTAAGAGTGAAAATGAAAAGATTAATGTATCAGAGAAAATAAATTCAGAACCTGAAATCCTAGTGAAACTTGAAGATGCAGAAGAACAATCTGCGAATGAATTTATTAATGAAAATGATAATAATCAGCTGTCTTATCGTACCGTATCAGGCCAGTGGAATACATATAACAGGGGGAAATTATATGATGAAGTGTGGGCGAAACCAGTAGTTCAAGTAGCGGTTCAGTATGGTGTTTCGGATGTAGCAATCCATAAAGTCTGTAAGTCACTCAATGTACCAGTGCCACCGAGGGGATACTGGGCAAGGATTCGCTCTGGAGAGAAAATAAAAAAGACTCCGCTTCCCGCTGCGGAAGGGATTACCGAAAAAACTGGTTTGAAAACTTTTGAGGGTGTTAAAATACCGGTGGTACCTCAGCAGATAGTTGCCTTTTTAACGGAAAATGAACGTCAAAAAGTTTTGCTTGCAGCGGAACAAATTCAACTAACAGATGAAAATGCAAAATTACATAAAAAAATTATAGCGTATCACTCTAAAGTAAAAGAGTGGAATAAAAACGATAGAAAACCGGAAGGTGTTCAAAAAGGTTTTAAAAACTACACAAATCACCCACCATTTCTGGCAGGTGTTATATCAAATGAAACCTTACCGAGGGTTTATCGTATTTTAGATACAATTTACCGACAAATTGAGATGTTGGGTGGTTCTATAAATGATGATCTTTCACTTACAATAAGAAATGAACATGTAAGTATTGAAATATTTGAGGCCCAAGATGAAGTTAAGCATGAGATCACCAGACAGGAAGCACAGGAATTAATAGTTTATGAGGATGCAAAGCGCCACAATAGGTGGGCAAGTCAGCCTAATATTCGAAAATATGATTACCGCTTCAATGGAAAATTAAGAATATGTATTCGTCAAAGCCGGTATTTTAGAGATTCTGACAAAGAAAAAGTGGAATCCAGACTTGGTGATATGTTGATAGAACTTTATGAAGAGTCTGAAGTTATTCGAAAAAATCGTGAAGCATTTGAGGAAGCCAAAAGGAAAGAAGCTGAAGAAAAAAGACTTCGTGAAGAACGTAAAGACCGATATAATGAAGAAATTGATAAAACTATTGAATTAATAAATGCGGCCCAAGACTATGATATGGCTTGCAAAATCAGGGCTTTTATTAATGCATTGGAACCAAAATCAGATATACAGGATGAAAAAACAATTGAATATATTGATTGGGCAAAGAAAAAAGCTGATTGGTTTGATCCCACAATAGCGAGAGAAGATGAATTGTTTGGAGTGCGGGAGCATGAAAAGAATGAAAATGAGAAGGCTCTGAAAAAAGTCGGAAGCTATTGGTGGTGAGTTAATAGGATAACTACACCTAATGTTTATTAGGTGAATTATAGGAGGTAGTTGTATATGGACAAGCATTACGATAAAGCGCTTGTGATTTTTATGGATATATTGGGCAGTCAAAATAGAGATAATTTTGAAGAACTTTATAAAATAAACTCAATGTTTCATCGTGAGCTGGAGAAACAACAACAGAATGATAAAGATTACACAGTCACTCAACGTCATGTATATACTTTTTCTGACTGCGCCTATATAATATACGACTTTAAAGAGAATATAAGCGATTCCAGAAAAGATATAGGGCATCTATTTCATCAAGCTCTTTATAATACTGAACAGCTAATTCAGCGAATGCTAAAAGGCCGCTTTATATGTCGGGGTGGGATTGCGTATGGAGATGTGTACTATGAGGAGAACAGATCTCTTTTATTTGGTCCAGCAATAAATAAGGCGTATTATTTGGAAAGTAAAATTGCTAAGTTTCCTCGTGTAGTGGTTGATAGCTTTGTTGTAGAACAGGTTTCGGCATTTATTAGTGACTTGATAAATAAAGTTCCAGAAGATTTTAAATCAATTATATACCAAACAAACGGAAAAATTATTGCTACTGATGATGATGGACAATATTATCTGAATTACTTTAATAGTATCAAGCAAGGGCACAATTATTTAGAAGGCTGCTTATTGCTGGATGAACTGACATGCTTGTCTGATGAGGAGATAAGAAAACAGTTAGTTATTAAAGAAAGCACTGAGGATAGTGATATGAAAAGAAGATGTGAAAGCATTATTCAAAAATATGAGTGGTTGAAAAAATATATTATAGCCTCGCAGCCAGAAAACAGTAGTGGGCAAGTTATCATTCAAGATTCTTAAGTAAAATATCAAACAGATTGTTACGGTTCCAAATTGTAATTACAATTTGGAGTAATACACACTCAATCCGCTTGACCTGAAACAACGAGAGTCCTGCATGTGTTAATGCGATGTTATCAGCGTTGATGCAAGTAAAAAAAGACAATGGTAAGACTGATAACAAAAAATGATATAAAGTATTTAGGGTTGTGATAAAGGAAGGTGATCTAATGCCGACATTTGATAATATGGAAATACCAAAGCCTAAAAATTGGCAGGACTTTGAACGATTAGTAGAAAGCTATTCAAGGATAAATTGGCCTGGTTGTATGATCACTCTGTTCGGAGGAGTGGGACAAACTCAACATGGAGTTGATATTTATATAAAATATAAAAGGGTTTACTATATTGGAATTCAGTGTAAAAAAGTTGCCAAATTAACCTATGATCAGATTGAAAAAGAAATTGAAAAAGCTAAGAACTTCAAACCTGGGTTAAAGCATTACTTTATTGCTACATCAACCAGCAGAAATGCAGAACTACAGGAAAAAGTAAATATTCTAAACTCCCAGCATAATGAAAAAGGTTTGTTCTCAGTAGATATACTCTTTTGGGAGGATATTATCGGACTAATTGTGTCTGATGACAAGGTATTCGCACAGCATTATCCACAGCTCTCACCGGGAAATAAAGGAGGCGATAGCTATGCTGTATATGCAAACAATAACAAGAATTCTGTTATCGGTAATAACATTATAATCAAAACCCCTAAAAAGCTTAATGTTAAGAAAGGTCCGATTCAGGATACCATTGGTAGCAATACATATATGAAAAACTATGTAAAGCATTTGATCGACATATACCATGATTTCAAAAAGGCCAATATTAATGCTGAAGGGGAAAAAATGAAATATTCTTTGATCTATGATGCAATAAAACGGGAGATAGGCTTTAAGTGGGACGAAACACCTAATGAATGTTTTGAAGGCTTATGTACATATCTTCAAAAAAGGATTGATAATACTATAGTAGGAAAAACCCGAAAATCACGTGGAATGAAGAATTATAGCAAATATAAAGAATATATGGTTGAAAGACATGGAATAGAGTCGGAATAATTTGTTTTGTGAGAAATTGTACCAAATAAAGCCTTCAAGAGATTAACTTGCTTTTGAAGGTTTTATTGCTTACAATTTGACTTGAATTGATGTAAAAACGGACTATGGATCACTGGAAAGTTGCTTTACAGATGATTATTTCAGAAATATACCCTGCCGCCAAGGGGGTAACAGGCTGAAGCGACATCTTTTTTGTATACTCAAGGCACGTTGAGTCAGTTGCGTTGATAGAGCGGAAAAGGCTTGAATAGTGAGGCTTAGCGGATTTTTAGGATATTTCGAAGTGTGTTTCATGTTTCCATGGACACACTTTTTTTGATGGGGGGGGGTAGGGGGGGTGTATGAATGCGCGAATTAAACAAGTAGGCAGAAGGGGAGAGGGGTTTTGCGGAATTGTTTATCAACTAAAAAACGGAATCCTAATTTTTGATTCAAACTAAAAAGCAAGGAAAGAGCTTCAAAAGAATCGTTTAAAAAATGATAGCCTTTAAAATTTATTGTGACTAAATGGAATTTGAAGTATAATAAATTTGTATTTTTGTGTACTTTTATGCTAATTAGATAATTGAAATTATATTAAGCTAATATATCCAGAATGACATAAGATGAATATGAATAAACGGTTATATGGGGATTATAAAATGCATTCGACGACTGGCTGTTGAAAGAGAAACATACAGTATAACGTTAGTTAATCATAAAGATTTACTAATTTTTATATCCATTGTTGTAACTATTTCATTAATTGTGAAAAGAGAGGTATTAATATAAATGAATATACTGCAATATGAATCAAAAATCTGGGCCACTGCTGACCTGCTTCGTGGATGTGGCGTTAAAGAATCTGAATGGCCTTCATTTATGATGCCGTTTTTTGCACTTGCAATGATTGAAAGCCGCCTTGTTAGAATGCTTGAGGGTTTAAGAGCTAAGATTGGTGAAGAAAAAATTGCCACTATGGATAAAGATGACTTTTATAACTTAATTAAAGATGAGGGGCAGGGATACAACATTTATATATTTGAGAAGAATCAAACCCTCAAAGATATATGTAAGAATGATAAAAACTTTTACTCTGATTTCAACTCATATCTTCTTGGCTTTGACGGAGAAACGAAAGACCTGCTTGGTGTAGATGCTACAGAAGGAGAAAAGTATCTGGATATAAAGGGTGTTGCTGCTAAGCTCGATGCAAAAAAAGTTTTACTGGGGTACACAAAGCTATGGGCGGAAATTGACCTCAAGCCATATAATAACTCTGAAATAACAACTTTGGAAGAGCATATCAAGCGTAAATGGGCTGATATTTCTGCAGAAACTGCTGGGGAGCAATACACACCAGATGATATAATTGTGCTGATCGCAGAAATTATTGCATCCAAGATTGAAGAATCAGACACACTGCTTAAAATATACGATTGCACCTGCGGCGGAGGTAACTTACTATTTGGTGTTGAAGATCGAATTAATGAAAAGTTTAAACGTCTTACTCAAACATTTGGGCAAGACTGGAATGATGCCTTATATGCCCTTGCTAAAATTGAAAGCCGATTCAGACCAGATTCTAAGATTGAACATGGTACACCTTGGTTGAGGATGCGTACTATAATGAAGAATTCGATGTAGTTATTGCAAATCCCCCATATGGAGTAAGTTGGAAAGGATATCAAAAATACATTGAAAATGATAAAACAGGACGGTTTAAATTTCTACCATCAGTTTCTGACGGACAATTACTATTTATGCAACATCTAATTTCCAAGCTCGATCTCAGTGGAATGGGTGTAGTTGTACACAATGGATCAACCCTATTCAGTGGCGATGCAGGTTCGGGTGAAAGCAATATTCGAAAATGGATGTTAGATAACGACATTGTGGAAGCTGTCATTCAGTTACCTACCGATGAATTTTTTAACACTGGAATTTATACCTATTTATGGGTCCTAAATAGAAATAAGAAGGAGAATCGAATAGGCAGGATTATGCTTATTAATGCCAGTGAAAAATTTAGCCCACTAAAGAAGAATAGAGGTTCTAAACGTAAGGAGGTGGATATAGCCAACCGTTTGGAGATTGTAGAAACCCTTACTAGATTTGAGGATAACGAGTATGCGAGGGTATTTGACAAGGAATTTTTCTACTTTAACAAACAATTTATAATGCTAACTAATGTAGATGTACAAGGTAACAGCTTTGAAAGTAAGTTGCCTAAGGTAACTAACAAACAGGCAGGGGTAGAGGAAAGAGCAGGCTCCTTAAAATTAATACTTTTGATACAACTAAATATACTTCCCTTTTTAATGTTTTTGAACAATATATCAAACCTTTAATCGATTCTCTTGATTATAAGGAACAGCCATTAGCTATAGACACTGCTGATTCAAAGTATTGGTTTGATATTGAGAAAGAAACCTTAATTAAAGAAGTGGAAGGAAATGAAGAGGAACTAGGTTGTGGTAAAATTGCAGTAAAGGCGGTTTATAAAAAAGCCACTAAAACACAAAAAGAATTTATTGAAATAAGTGTGGAACTTACACCTGATTACCAAAAGGATTATGAAATTATTCCATTTCACAAGGATGAATCTACAAATAAAGCCAATATAGCATTATTTATGGAAAAATATATTACCAAACCCTTTACCTATCTTGAAAATGTGGTAGGTGTGGAGCTAAATTTTAATAAGGTATTTTATAAGCCGGGAGAATTGAGAGCTGTAGCTGATATTTTAGCAGACATTAAGAGGATTGATGTGGAATTGAAGGAGTTAGAATTAGGGTTAAAACTATGAGCAAACATCAATTAACAAGATTTGAAGTGCATAAAGATAGTGAGATTGAATGGCTGGGAGAGATACCATCACATTGGGATATAAAACGAGTTAAAGATTTAGCCTTTCTTCAAAGTGGAAATTCAATTGTTTCTGAGCAAATTGAGCCTGTAGAAGGCCTCTATCCAGTATATGGGGGTAATGGATTAAGGGGCTATTATTCAAGCTATACTAATGAAGGAGAGCATATACTTATCGGGCGACAAGGTGCTTTATGTGGGAACATTAACTATGCTAAAGGAAAATTTTGGGCATCAGAGCATGCTGTTGTTGTATACCTAAAAAAAAATGTTATTATAAAATGGTTCGGAGAGATGCTAAGAGTTATGAATCTTAATCAATACTCTCTTTCAGCGGCACAACCTGGTCTAGCTGTAGATAGAATTAAAAGATTACTGTTACCTTTTCCTTCGCCTAAAGAACAAAAAATAATTGCTGATTATATTGATACTAAGACAATCCAAATTGATTGCGAAATAGAACTACATAACCAAAAGCTAACTAAGTATAATGAACTCAAACAATCCCTCATTAATGAAACTGTCAACCGGGGTTTAGATAAAGCTGTAGTGATGAAAGATAGCGGAGTTGAGTGGATTGGAGAAGTACCGGAGCATTGGCATATAAAAAGAATAAAAGATCTATTTGTAGAATCCAAAATTAAGAGTTTGACTGGCGAAGAAACATTACTTTCAGTATCTGAATATACAGGTGTAACACAAAGAAAAGATAACATAGGCGAAGATGAATTATTAACAAATGCTGAAACTCTTATTGGATATAAAATATGTCGAATGAATGATTTAGTTATGAATATTATGCTTGCATGGAAAAGGGGATTAGGCGTTTCAGCTTACGATGGAATAGTTAGTCCATCATATTCTCCAAGTAAATTATCATGTCCGGCATATTTTCATTATTTGCTTCGGTCTGATAGGGCAATTGCAGAGTTTAAACGTAATTCGACAGGAATAATTGAATCACGTTTACGCCTATATTCTGATAACTTTTATGCTATAAACGTTGCAATTCCAGAATATATTGAACAAAAAGCCATAGCAGATTATCTTGACACCAAAACTGCTCATATTGACCGCATTATTGAAGTCATCAATACCCAAATCAGCAAACTCAAAGAACTACGCAAAACACTCATTAACGATGTAGTTATCGGCAAGATAAAAGTTACTGTGGAGGGAGAAGCAGTATGAACGAGCTACACTTGCAAGATAAATTTTTACTGCCTTTTTTTAGAGAAAGCCTTGGATATAATGAAGTAAAAGCAAATACCGTAACAGAATCCCTTATTATTGAGGAGGATTTACAGACTTTTATATCTGAAACCGAACTAAATAAGAGACCTTATGAAGTCTTACTCAAAAAGTATAGAGGCAACAAAGATATATTGTTAAAAGATTTGATTGAGGTAATAAAAGAACGCAGTTCCAGTAGTCGTAATATGGCGCTATTTATCAATGCCAATAAGTCTATTACCTTGAAGGGAATTAAACTATACCTATTTTATACTGGCGATAGTGTTATACACGATAACAAACTATTTGAAGAAAACATTTTTTCAGTCGTACAAGAATTACCCTATAAATACAGATATCAGGGCAAACAGATTTTTGCTTTTCGACCTGATATAGTGCTGTTTGTAAACGGCATTTATTTGGGGTATAGCGAGTTGAAATCTAATTACACAAATCAAACTGCCAGCAAAAATGGGAGGGGGAAAGTGGTTAAAGATTATCTTGAAGCTATCAAAATATATCATCAATATTTTGACAGTAATTATATGTTGAGTGAAAAAGATAAAGAGGCTTACAGAAAAGACTTCCTAAAGATCTTTGAGAAGGCTGTACATATAACTACTACTGATGTGGAAGAAACTTATGTAATTCGTAACATAGAAGATTATTTTAATGAAATGCTTACTACCTGTCGAGAAGGTAAATATGACCGCGAAGAATTAGAAAAAAAGGTTAAAGTCTCATTTAAACCTTATCCATTATTGAAACCCGATGCTGATAAAAAAGACAAACTGAAAGAGTTATTTACCGTACACTACGGTAAGACTTTTATTGAAAAAGAGATTTTGTATTACAACTTCATCGAACGAGATGTCTATATGGTAAATGGTAGAAAAGAACTGAAGGATGAAAAAGGGTCTTTAATATCACCGCGACCAAAGCAAAAGTTTGGTACAGATAAAATAATAGCCAAAATAGATGAGTTTTTAGCACATGAGCAAGAAGACGATTATTTCGAAAAGCTCTTGGAAAAGCAATTAATAGGCGTGTCGGAAGCCAAGAAAAAAGAGTTGCTTGAAAAACGCAAAGCATATTCTAATAATAAAAATGTCTATTCTTTACTTATGCAATATGCAGCGGGCTTTGGCAAATCAAATATCATTGGCTGGTCTGCTCTGCAACTTAAAGATATTCGCCGAGATGGTGAGTATGTGTATGATAAAATTATTATTGTTGTTGACCGCTTACAACTTCGTTCGCAAATAGATTCTAAAATGCTTAATATGAATATTGACAATCGTATGTATGTTGAAGCACACAACAAAAAAACATTCACAGATGCACTTGCATCTGATACTCGCTTAGTCATAGTTAATTTGCAAAAATTCGGTTCTGTTCGTGAAATTCTGGATAATGAAGTTCTACAGAGGCTATCCCAATTACGCATAGTTTTTCTAATTGACGAAATTCATCGTTCAAATAGTGGTGACCAGCATGAGGAAATGGTAAGCATATTTGATGAGCTGCAAGCTCCCTTTGACAATAATAAGCAATATTCCAAACACAGAAAAAAGAAGAATTTGATTATTGGTTTTACTGCTACCCCTGATGATCACACACTTGCACGATTCGGGGAATTTAGTGGTTATGCGGAAAGTGAGAAGCTCTGGAGACCTTTTGATTCATATACCATGAAAGAGGCTATTGAAGATGGCTTTATTCTCAATCCATTAAAGAATATCGTCCCAGTAGCTTCTAAAATGTTATTCGATTTACCAAATAACCTATTAGAAGGTTTTACAGAGAAAGAGTATAAGGACGCACAAAAGAAGCGAGTATATGAAAATCGTGATCGTATTGATGCAATAGCAAAATATGTTGCAGATTTACTTGTTAAAGATGTATATCGTCAAATAAGAGGAAATGGAAAGGCTATGCTGGCAGTCCATTCAATTAAGGCTGCGATCGCATATTACGAGGCGGTAACCAAGTACTTTAATGCTTTGGTTAAGGAACCCAAATATGCTAAATATGCTGAAGCACCTATTCATATAATTTATTCGGATAATCAAGATGAGCAAAGTGCAAACGGTCTTAATGGTGGTTTAAGTGAGGAAAAAGTATTGGAAAGCTTCTCACAAAAGAAAAACGGCCTAATGATAGTGGTTGCTAAACTACAAACTGGTTTTGATGAGAAAAGGCTACATACACTGTTTTTAGATAAAGAGGTTAAAGGAATCAGTGCCATTCAAACTATTTCACGGGTAAACCGCACTTTGAAATACAAAAACGACTGCAAGATTGTTGACTTTTCCTATAATAACGTAAATGTCCAAAATATCAAAGATGCATTTGAGCATTTTTCTGATGTGGTTGTTAGCGATTTTGATCCATTTGGGGATAAAAAGGTACTTGATATATTATTAGCAGATCTAAAGAAATCAGATACTTTTGGTAAGTTCTATAATGCGTTTATGTCTATATATAAAGATGCTACCAAACGTGATAACCCTGAATGCTATCTTGATTTTGAAAGTAGTTTAAAAAAGTACGTAGATGCAAACCCAAAGCATACTGCGGATACTAAAGCTAAAGCATCACAGTATTTTACTATTTTGAATAAAATTGAATACGTAATCGATCTAGATGCAAAATATAGTGATCCAGGATCTTTGTTCTTCTGGCGTAAGTTTAATGCACTGTATAACCTTTTGAATCGATGCGAAGATATCAAAGACCCGATTGAGGTTTATTTTGATAATCAGATTGGCATAATCGAAGTAAAGACTGAGGAAACAAAGGAGAAGAAAAATAGGCCTACTAAAGTGGCTAAAGGTAGGGTGCCTTACAATGCTTATCAATTCGACATTCTCGCCATTATTGAAGCGCGTAATGAGCAAGAAGCCATAACAGGTGCACTCATAAAAGAATTCGAAAATAAAATCAAAGATTTCTTTGAATATGTTCGTACAGCTCCTGAAGGTAAACGTTTAATGGTGAAGATGAAATCCCATGTTTCTGAAATTGAAATCTATGACGATTTTGCAAAGATATATAGAAGATATCGAGCTCTCAAACGCAATGAAGTCGGGGATTATTTCTTTAAAGAAATGAATGATATGGTAGATAAGCTATGCGATGATTTTGAGAAGTATTTGAGGGAGCGGGCGGAGAAGTAAGACAGCCGATACAACAGGAAAACTCAAAAAATATGAGGTGGTTGATATGGAAAACAGCGAAGAAAAAAGAGTATGGGGAATTCATACCAAAGATGATAATCTTTTTTTGCAGAAAGATGTCATCGCTATTGGCTGGGGAAAAATAGGCGACCTTAGCAAGTTAGAAGCAAACAGGGATGCATTTAAAACACAGTATATTAATGTGTATCCAGATGCCAAGAAAGGCAGTGTAGCCAATGGTGCCGGTATGCTTTTTCGATTTGCCTATGAGGTTCAGATTGGTGATTTTGTGGTATTTCCTTCTAAAATCGACCGGCAGATTAACATAGGCACAGTTGAGAGCGACTATATATATGATGCTACAGCAACTGAATATGTCCATCAGCATAAAGTAAAATGGCTGAAACATCTTCCGAGAACAGCATTTTCACAAGGAGCTCTTTATGAAGTAGGATCTGCGATGTCTTTCTTTGCTGTTAAAAACTATGCAGATGAGTACTTAGCAGCCTTGGATAAAGGGTTTAAAAAGACCACATTAACAATTGATGGTGAAGACGATGAGAGTGTCGGAGTAACTGCTGAAGAAATCGTGGAAACCACCAAGGATTTTATATTAAAGGAACTTAGTAAGCAGTTAAAAGGTTATGAACTTGAAGGATTTGTAGCGGACCTTCTAAAAGCTATGGGTTATCGCACAATCGTTTCAGCGCAGGGTGGTGATAGTGGTATTGATATTACAGCCTATAAGGATGAACTGCCACCAAGGATATTAGTGCAGGTTAAGAGCCAGGATGGTGATATTAAGGAAACTATAATCCAGTCACTCAAAGGCGCAATGCGAGAAGGCGATTATGGATTATTTGTTACTCTGTCTAATTATACTAATAATGCTCAAAATTATCTGAAAAGCACACCAATTATTCGTGGCATAAACGGAACAGAGCTCGTAGACTTGATTCTGAAATACTACGAAGACTTAAGTGCGAAATATAGAAAAATGATTCCTTTGAAGATGGTTTACATACCGGTGGCAAAGGATAATGAGGATTAAATAAGCGACATAATAAACGCCTTGAGACGATGGCAGCAGTCATCCTTCCGGGGTGAGACGAACGGGAAATATATGTTGTGACATTAAAACATCAATTTAAACTCATTGGAAATTTAGGCTTCATAATCAATACATATATCCCAGTTTTTCTTCAGCAACTACACTTTCAGGAATAATATTATGGGCATCATTCCAAGGTCTTAAAAACCCCATGCTACTAAAATAAGTCTCACTCCCGCATATTTCGCAAAACCTTGCATAATCCGGGTTGGTATGGGAGCAACCGCCTATGTCAAGATATAGCCCTTTGTGGCAGTAGTTATAAAGCCTCCTGTCGCAACTCGGGCAAATGCCCTCCGGCCAGTAAAAATGTTTTTGACCGCAGTATGGACATTCAGCTTGTTCGAAGCAGTTGTCAAAGGATACGGTTTCATAATATGTTTTTCTTTCAACGCCGTTCATATTGTTTTTAAGATGATTACCACAAATACGGCAATATCTTGCGGCCCCGTGAAATTGAGTGTTTCCATATTTGCTACATACCCGAGTTATTTTGGACTCAAGTAAATCAAGCCTTTGCAGATTGTTGAGCCTTATCCAGAGAGCAGTGTTTGATACATTGAAGAATTCTGCTACTGCAGGTATTGAAACAAAGTTGCAATGTAATAAAGTTTTTTCGGGTATAAGAAGCTTTCCTGCAAATTCGTTTGCTTCCAGATCTTCTAGTTCTCTTTCTTCGTTAATCTTAAGGATGTCGGGAATTGAAAGATGGTCAAGCAGGATATGGCCCAGCTCATGGGCTATTGTAAAGTTAAGTCTTCTGTCCCTAGAATCTTGAAAGGGATACCGGATTTTATCCTTGTTTATAATTATCTGATACAGGTTTTCTTCTTCAACATATGTTGAGAACCGTTTAATGAGATTGGCAAAAATATAGATTACTATATGACAGAGTGGGAGAGTCAAATTAACAGCGAGAATATATTGAAGAGGGTTACTGCCAAGAAGTTTATAGGTGTTTTTAAAGGTGCGAAGCCGATTGAGAGGTTTGAGGCTGATCTGTTCTTTAAATTGGTTGAGAAGGTTGTGGTTTATGAGGATGGGGTTAGTGCTTGGTTGCTAGATGGGAGTGAGGTGAGATGGGAATAGGGGTAGTATAATTGAATACATTTTAAATTTTAGAGTGAGCCGTCAATTGGGAGAGAATATCTTCTGGGTGACGGCTTTTTTAAATTTTAAGATCTTCATTTGCGTTTATTCCGCGAGATTCTTTGCAATGAGCCTCTTATGACAGGAGGAAAGCCGCTCATTAAGCACCAACACCAGATGGGGTATCGTACACCTCTTCAGCAGGGTAAGGTAAAGGTTAATCGCAATAAATTCCTGGGATACGCCAAAAACGAAGTCCGAGAGTTGATCATAGTACCAGGGGAGGCAGAGCTTTTAAAAAGAATATTCAGGCTTTACCTTGAGGGCGAAAGCATTACAAATATAACTTAAAAGCTTTTTATTGACAAAATATCACATTCGACATAAAATTTAGCAATGAGTTAATATTTTACAAAATATAAATATATATACCTTTAAAGTTATAATTTAGGAGAAAATAGCATGGGTACAGGGAAAAAGTGGATAGCAGGTTTATTGGCAGTATTAATAGCAACTCAGGGGTTTAACATAGCAGATTTGTCTCCTCTGGGAATGCAGAAGGTGCTTGCTGGCACGGTAAAGCAGCCGACATATGGCGTAACAGCACCTATATTGCCGCAGCAGCAGGCAAAAACTCAAAAGGCAGCTGCTTTGACACATGAAAAAACAGCATCGGTAATAACTTCTGGAGATAAGCAGACAGAGGTTTCAACTTCGAAATTTAAAAATTCTGATATTAAAAGCCTACATACCAGCAACACACCAAATGCTGTGGTAGCTGATACGGACAGAACGACCAAGACAGTATCAAAAAAAAGCCAATTCAAATTTTTAAAGTCTGGTTTAACAGCATCCGGTAATCAGCCGGGAACTGTTGATAATTTAGGTAATTTAACTGTTCAAAATGCTGCTAGTAAGGCAAATAGCAAATCTATTTCTCAAAACATGCTTTCAGGGGGACTTGATAATAACCAGACAACAGGCTCTTCAATTTCGCTTCCTCTGAATGGGAATCTCGAAAGAACAGATAAAACATCGGCAGCAGTGGCAACAGCTCCAATGTCAGAAAATGCTGTAGGAGCTGCAACTCCAGCTGCTATTTCAATTCCTACTAATATAAGTGTATCATCTACTGATACAACATTAAAAGTGAGCTGGGATGCCGTGGCAGATGCCCAGAGCTACGATATATCAATGGATGGAACTGTTACAAATGTCACCGAAGCAAGCTATACATATGGCAATCTGGTACCGAACAGTCTGCATACTATTAAAGTAAGGGCCGTTGCTTCAACAGAAAATAGCGAATGGAGTACCGAAATAATAAAATACACTCTGCTTGCTGCTCCATCCAATATTACGTCTGATATATCAGGTACTTCGGTTAATTTGGCATGGGGTTCTGTTTCAGGAGCCTCAGGATATGAGATATACAGGGATGATATAAAAGTTGGTACATCGGAGAGCAATACATACTCCGATATCGGGTTGGAGGTTGGAACAACTTATGTATATAGAATAAAGGCGTTCAACGAAGCCGGGAATGTGTCTGGATTGAGTAATTTTATTACGGTGAGTACAGTAGCGACAACAACTCCGGCAGCTATTTTAATCCCTGCAAATATAAATTTGACTTCAACTGACACAACGTTGACGGTAAGCTGGGATGCCGTAGCAGATGCCCAGAGCTATGATGTCTCACTTGATGGAAATATTACTAATGTTACCGCATCAAGTTATGCATATAGCAGTCTGGTACCTAACAGTTTGCATACTGTTAAGGTGAGGGCCGTTAAACCATGTGGAAATGGCTTGGTAGGGGATGTTAACGGTGATGGTATAGTAGATGCCCTTGATTTTGCTTTGTTCAAGAAGCGTATGATGGATTCCCGTTATGATTTCCCTGTGGAAGACGACATGTGGGCTGCTGATCTTAACGGCGATAATGAAATAAATGCCCTTGATTTTGCTTTGTTCAATAAGTATATGTTAGATTCCGACTATACTTTTCCGAAAAGTTCTGTGATTACAAGTGAATGGAGTAATGAAATATCAAAGTATACGCTGCTTGCTGCTCCTGTTAACCTTGTTGCTACTCCGTCAAGTATTTCAGTTGATTTGGCATGGGACGCTGTTAATGGGGCGACAGGCTATGAAGTATATCGGGATAATGTCAAAATAGGGGCACCAGGGATAAACAAATACTCTGATAGTGAATTTAAGTCAAAAACAACATACTCATATACTGTAAAAGCAATAAATACAGAGGGTAATGTATCTTTATATAGTAAGCCGGTTACCGTCACTACATGTGAACAGGGAGTAATCAGAGAAAATACAACTTGGACATTGGCGAACAGTCCATACATTTTAAGAAGTAGCATTACAATACCGAGCGGAGTGACACTGACAGTTGAGCCTGGGGTAATTGTAAAAAGTACAAGCAATAATTATGGTATAGATGTTCAGGGAAAGCTGATTGCGCTTGGTACTACTGGAAGTGATATTGTGTTTACTACGGTGAAGGATGCTGAGTATGGTGGAAGTGGGGTAACAGGCTCAGAAACAGATTATTGGGGAGGTATAAATGTAGTTTCTACAGGTGAGTTTATCGGGGAACATGTAAAAATAAGGTATGGTGGAGAATGGGAAAATAATCATAGTACATTGAGCATATTAGGTAAATTATCACTTGTAAACTCAGAAGTTAGTAATTCAAATTACATTGGAGTTTACTTAAAAACTTCCAATGATATAATAATAAAAAATACCAAGATAGATTGTTCGGGATGGCCAGGTATATATATATGGAATACTTCTACAACAGAGAACGGCACTGTGACACTTGAAAATAATATTATTACGTCTGATTCGGATGGTATAAGTATCGGTCTAAACGGAGCAGAGAATATAACAATAAAAAATAATACTATAGATGTAAACTCTAGAGGTATATGGATTGGGCATTTTGGAACAGGAAATTTAAGTATTCAGAATAACAGCATAATAAGTAAAAATGGAAGTCCGATATATGTTGATATTGGAGGGGTGAAGTCATCAGTTTTTTCTGGAATAAATAACAATACGTATCCTAAAAATCCTGAGTATAACCAAGTTGTGATAGGTGGAAGCTTAAAAGAAAATTTTACTTTAACCAGTGGCACTTATTATATGTCGAAGAACATAGATATAATAGATGGAGCAACGTTAACAGTTGAGCCTGGGGTAATAGTAAAGAGCAATCATACTTCTATGATAAATGTACAGGGAAAGCTAATTGCTTTAGGTACGACGGGTAGTGATATAGTATTTACTACTTATAAGGATTCTGCTTACGGGGGTACTGGAGTAACCACCTCGGAAACTTCAAATAAAGACTATTGGGTCGGTATATCTGTATCGCGTACAGGAGAATTTGTTGGCGATAATGTGAAAGTGAGATATGGATTTGGCGAAGGTACAATATGTACGTATGGTAAGCTGACACTTATAAATTCTGAAGTGAGTAATTCATTCTCACACGGGGTATATATTGACACTACAAATGATACAACAATTATAAATACCGTTATTTATGGAACAAATGAAAGTGGTATATATGGGGATACCAGTGGTGTAATGACACTCAAGAACAATACTATCTCTCTAAATTTGGGGTTGGGCATACGGATAGATCAAAATGGGACAAAGAATATGGCAATTGAAAGTAATACTATTTTCAAAACTAGTGGTGGCATATCCGTATGGAACGACACAAACGCAAAAGGTAATATAACTATAAGGGACAATGCTATTTCCCAAAATTCGTTTGGCTTAGAACTTGGACTACACGAAGCAGAAAATGCAACTGTTGAAAACAATACTATTTTCCAGAATTCGAATGCAGGTATAAGTCTTAGATTATACGGAGAAGGGAATGTAATTATTGAAAACAATAATGTAAGTGAAAATAAATATGGCATACGCATTTACCAAAATAATATTAATTTAGTAGATATGAGTATCTTGAGCATTGAGAAAAATAGTATAACAAATAACAGGTGTTGCCCTATATATATAGATATTGGTGTAAGCGTAGACGTAATTAGTATAGTCAATAGGATACAAAACAACACATATACTGGAAATGTTGAATATAACGGAATAGGAATAGGCGGATGGACATCATCTCGATATCATACTTTAAATAATGGCACATATTACTTGTGTGATAACATACTAGTTAAAAATGGAGATATGTTAACTATACAACCTGGTACCATAATACTAGGTTCTAAAAATAACTATATAGACGTAGAAGGGAAATTGATTGCACAGGGAACAGCGGAAAAGCCTATTGTTTTTACTTCACTTGAAGACCCAAAATATGGAGGACATGGGGTATCTAAAACAAATGAACGGTGGGATGGAATAAAAGTAAAAAGTACAGGTGAATTCATTGGAGATAACATAAAGATAAGATATGGCAATGGGGAGATAGAACATAATACAGCTTTTGGTACATTAAATGTGGAGGGTAAACTGACTCTCACAAACTCAGAAATCACCAATTGCTACGGCTACGGCATCTACTTCAACACAACCACCGCCCCAATCCTACTATACAACACCTTCAATGGAAACAGCTACGGCATTTATAACGAAAAATACTCAACAATGCCCATCGACGCCAGATTCAACTACTGGGGTTCATACTACGGACCGTCTGTCTATCCTAAATGGTATGGAGAAGGCGAAGGCGACACAGTAGGCGATGGCATAGCATATTACCCTTGGCTTGGCTCTGAAATGAACCATAAATTCTACTTTGGTCAAAGCGGCATAAATTCCGCAACTGGTAACTACTCAAGAACCTACACCGACCTGACGGTGGTATCGCCAGGCTTTGATATCGCATTTTCCAGAACATATAATTCTCAAAATGACAAAGCATCCTCTTTGGGCAAGGGTTGGACCTTTAGCTACGAGGGCAGTGTAAAGGACGAAGAATATACCTATGTCGACTTTTTGGACGGTACTACTAAAACAGCTATAAATTCAAATATAAAAGCAGTAACACTGCCGGATGGGAAAATGCTTTCCTTTAGTGTAAATACAGATGGCTCATTTACTGCAAATAATTCAAGATACACGCTGAAAAAGCAGGCTGACGGCACGTTTATCCTTACGGCTAAAGACCAGTCGAAATATTTATTTAATTCAAGCGGCTACCTTGTAAAAATGCAGGACAAAAACGGGAATGCTGTTACACTAAATGTCGATTCCAATGGCAGAGTCCAAGGGGTGACTGACCAGGTAGGAAGACATTATACCGTTACGTATGAAAACGGACTTATCAAAAAAATAATAGATGAAGCTTCTAACAGAACGGTTGCATATGACTACACAAACAGCCGATTAACAAAGGTGACTGATCCAATGGGGAATCCGACCTTCTACTACTATGATTCTGACGGCTTTGTAACAGAAGTCAGGGATAGCGGCAATAAGCTGATTGAAGCTGTTACATACAACCATTCCGGTGAAAACAAGGACAAGGTTAATAACATAACTGATGTGAACGGAAATGTGCTTACATATTCGTATGATAACATAAACCGCAGGACAACGATTACAGACAGCAAAGGCAGAACTTCAAGGCAGGAATATGACATCTTCTACAGTATAACAGGGTCAACAGATGCTGAAGGAAAAACGTCAGTATATGAATACAGCAAGGAATCGGGAATTAACAAATATGCCGAGGAAAGCTCGGTAAGGGATAGAAACGGTAATACAACAAAGTATGACAGGGACGGAAAAGGTAATATTACGAAAATAACAAATCCAGATCAAACTACAAAGGCAATGACATATGACAGCAATAACAACCTGACAAGTGAAAAGGATGAATCAGGAAAATACACCTTCTACATTTATGATTCGGAGGGGAATATTGTAAAAAAGGTTCAGCCTTTAAATGGTACTGATATTTATGATGAGAGCAAGGATGCCAATAGCAATTTTGCAATAACAAGATACCATTACTATACAGATGCGGAATGCCAGATAAAGGGCTTGCTTGAAGCCGAGACAGACCCGGAGGGTAACACAACCACATACGCCTATGATGCATATGGAAATATTAAGACGGTTAAGGATGCCGAAAATAATATTACTACCTTTGAATACAATCCGGCAGGTCAGGTAATAAAGAAAACAACTGCAAAGGGCAATATAACAAGTTATGTATATGATAAAAACGGAAATCTGGAAAAACAGATACAGGACGGCAACAAGGTTACCAGAATAACATATGATACAGAAAACCGCAAAACAAAAGAGGTATCACCGAAGCAGTACAATTCAGCAAATGAAAATATCGCAGACCACGAATATAACGGTGATGCAGGTAACAGATATACTTACTATGCAAGCGGAAAGGTTAAAACAACTACCGATGCTGCAAATAACACAACAAGCTATACCTATGATATTTACGGAAACCTTGCAACCCAGACTAACCCTAACGGTGCAGTATATTCCTATGAATATGATTGCATGGACAGGCCTGTTAAAAAATATTTTCAGGATAATCAAGCATCAGAAAAGGTTCTGCTTGAGGAATACTCCTATGATATATTGACAGACGGCAAAACCAAGAAAACACAGAAGCAATATCTGAATTCGAAGGATGCTGCTATCACAGAATATACCTATGATTATGCAGACAGGCTGATATCACAAAAAAATGCTGACAACACAACCGCTTCGACAAGCTACAATAAAAACGGAACAGTAAACAGCACAACTGATGAAAAAGGGAACACTACCTACTATAAATATGACGGCCTTAACAGGCTTACCGAGCAGTGGACACCGTTTGAAACTGTAGGCGGGGCTGTCAGATATTCATACAATAAAATTGTTTATGACAAAGCAGGTAGAAAGAAAAATGAAATAGCAGGCAAAGATACAGTTACACTTTACGCAGCAGCCTTGCAGCTAATTACAAAAACCTATGACTACTATAGCAACGGCAAGGTAAAGAGTATTACAGACAACGAAGGCAGAAAAACAGAGTACGAATACGATGAGGACGGCAATGTAAGGAAGGAAACAGTTTATACAACTGCCACAGACAAAAACATTACCGAATATGAAAACAATTACTTAGGAAAGGTATCTGAGAAAAAAGTTCATGTAAAAGCCGGAGACCTGGCGGGAAGTGAATTTGGCAGCACTGAGGATACAGTACTTAAAACTGCTTACACCTATGACAAAAACGGAAATCTTGAAACGGTAACAACACCTGACGATGTAACAACCACTTGCAAATACGATAACCTGAACAGGCAGACAGGTGTGAGCCAGCCGGGTATTGATGAAAACAATCAGGCGGTGACCATAGCATCCTCCACAGAATATGACTGGCAGGGGAATGTCGTAAAAACAACGGATGCAAATGGCAATATTACGGAATACCACTATAATCAAAGGGGATTGCTGGAAACAACAACAGATGCTGAGACAAATACCACAGCTTTCTATTACGATAGAGTCGGAAGAAAAATAGCCGAGGTAGCTCCTAAAGACTACGACCCTGCAAAAACTCTTTCTCAGATGAACAGGGTTGAATACACCTATGACCTCATGGGCAGGGTAAAAACCAAAACCTACGTGGGCGAGGAAAAGAAGGTAGATCCAGTAACGCATGAATGGGTAACACGACAGGTAAGCATAGTACAGAAAGCCTACCAGTACGATAACAATGGAAATGTTACAAAGGAACTGGACGGGCTAGGACTAGAGTCGGCAACAGATAAAACAAGCATAGACACACAAATCGCTACAGGCTACGGAACAGAGTACACCTATAACCTTGCAGACAGGCTGTTAATAGTAAAAGATGCCGTATCAAAGGACAGAGGACTCAGCTTTACTACAAAATACACCTACGATTCACTTGGAAGAAAAACCTCAGAAACAAATGCCAACGGGGTAATAAAGAACTACAGCTATAATGATGCGGGGAATGTAACAAAAATTACAGTGCAGAAAACATCGGGCAGTGCTGAGCAGACAATCCAAACAAATACATACGATTACACAGGAAATCTGCTGACACAGAAGGATGGAAACGGAAACATTACAACCTATGAATACAATGAGTTCGGAAAGCTCAGAAAAACAACAGCTCCGGGAGATGCAACAATACCCGAAAGCAAAATAACCATCCAGTATGATGTAATGGGCAGGCTGGAAATACGGAAGGATTCAAGAGGTGCGGTAAACACCTATACTTACAACAACCAAGGGGATGTGCTGACGCAGAAACAGCGGACAGAGGACGGAACACAGGCAATAACCACCTCAACCTGCTATGACAAAAACGGAAATGCAAGATATGTAACTGACGGAAACGGAAACATAACAGAGAATACCTACAACGCATTAAATAAAATATCGGCTTCAAAGCAAATCGTATCAGGGGTTATGCATGAAACAGCATACGGCTATGATGCCAATGGAAACCAGATCACAGTAACCGATTGGAGGGGCAATAGCTCCGAGAATGTATATGACAGCTTAAACAGGCTGATAGAGAAAAAGGATGCCTATAATAATAGCATACAGAAGCTTGAATACAATCACAGCAATGTACAGCAGAAATCCTATGATGACCTTAACAATGTGACACAATACACTTACGATAAAAACAACAGGCTGCTGTCAACGACTGATCCGGAAAACCACACCACAAGCCAGACCTATGACAATGCGGGAAATATACAAACCAAAACAGACGCAAGGGGAAATATATCACCTGCTGATGATAAAACGCACTATACAACCTATACATACGATGAATTCAATAGGCTTAAAACAGTTACAAATGCCAAGAACGAAACAACAAGCTATACCTATGATCTGAATGGAAACCTGCTCACACAGACAGACGGCAGGGGAAAAATAACGACATATGAATACAATGCAGCAAACAAGGCAGCTAAGCGTATAGACCACGGCGGAAGAACGTTAACAGCAGGTAAATATGACGATGTTCCTGCAAAAACAGAAGCCTACACCTACAATGCAGACGGAAGCCTTGCAACAAAGACAGACAGGAACGGCATTACAACCACATACAGCTACGATATACACGGAAGGCTGCTGAGCCAGACCACAGGAAATATATCAATTTCCTATACTTACGATGGCAACGGTAACCAGCTCACAATGACCGACAGTACAGGAACCACAACAAGAACCTACGATGAGCAGAACAGAGTGCTTACAAAAAATGTACCAAACATTGGAATAACAACCTTCGAGTATGATAAACTAACAGGTATGGAAGAAGGCTGTCAGGCCGAAACTTCAACAGACCCCAAGGGCAACCTGACACAGAAAACCTATGACATGGCAGGAAGACTCAAAACAGTAACAGCCGATGGAAAGACAACAACCTATAACTATCTTGATAACGGGGCAAGACAAAGCGTAATATATAACGACGGTTCAAGAGAAGATTACACCTATTACGCAGATGGACTGTTAAGAACCTTGACAAATAAAAAAGCAGATGGCAGCATAATAGACACCTACAGCTATACGTATGATGCGGCTCATAACCAAGCCTCTAAAACAGACGCAAATGGTACAACAAATTATACCTACGATACGCTGAACAGACTTGAAACAGTAACAGAGCCGAACAACAGAAAAACCACGTACACCTACGATGCAGCAGGAAACAGAGCAACCGAAACAATAACGGTTGGCGGTAACTCAACAGTAAACACCTACACCTACAACGAGCAAAACCGTCTGACACAGATAGTAACAACGTTAAACGGCACAACAACAGCCACAACCGTATACACTTACGACAACAACGGCAACCAGCTTACCACAGAAGTAAACGGCACAGTAACTGTATCAAACACCTACGATGCCAGAAGCCAGCTGATATCAACTACCACAGGTGGAATAACAGTACAAAACACCTACAATGGTGACGGCTATAGAGTAGAGAAAGCAGTAAACGGAGCAATAACAAGATATCTCTACGAATACGACAAGGTAGTGCTGGAACTGGACGGCTCAGGCAACCAGACAGGCAGAAACGTATACGGCACAAACCTGTTAATGCGCTCAGTCGACGGAACCACCTACTATTACATGTACAACGGACATGCCGATGTAACAGCACTGCTGAAACCAGACGGAACAATAGCAGCAACATATTATTATGATGCCTTCGGAAACATCACTGACACCACAGGAACAGCAAGCAATTCTATAACCTTTTCAGGGTATCAGTATGACAAGGAAACAGGGCTTTATTACCTGAATGCGAGGATGTATGACCCGAAGACTGCACGGTTCTTGCAGGAGGATACTTATACTGGCGATAGGAATGACCCGCTTAGTTTGAATTTGTATGTGTATTGTGCGAATAATCCTCTTATATATTATGACCCAACAGGACATAGCTGGATGGATTCAGCCAGAGATTGGTTTTTAAATGATACATCTGCAGGACGGTGGGTTAACAAAAACATAGTTAAACCGGTAAAAAAGAAAGCAAAAGCAGTCTATAATTATTTGGATGAAAAAGTACCTGTTTTAACTGGCATAGGCGAAGCGCTATATGATGAAGCTAAAACAATAACTGATTCGGTAGATATTGTAGGTAAAGTAATAGATGTAGCTAAGGTTATAACTCATCCTAAGGAAACTATAAAACAGATTGGAGATAATTATAAAAAGATACTGGCAGATCCAAAAGCGGTCTGGAATTCGGTGGCTAATAAAGTAACAAATTATGTTGATACAAATATAATAAATGGAAACGCGCATACAAGAGCAGAGTTTGGCACACATGCAGCGGTATTTATAGGATCATTCTTTGTTTGGGGAAGTGAAAGTAAGGCAAGTACGACTGCATCAAAATTTGCCGAGAGCGCAAAAGGCCTAATTTCAAAGACAAATGGCTTAACAAACAGGATTATCTATGAAGAAACCGGATCAACAAATATATTCAATAAAATGTTTAGCAGGATTGCTGAAAATAAAATACCGGAGGTTAATCGGGGGTTGAGTGGGGTTGGTGAGGGGGCGGCTGAAGCTAAGTTACCATCAACTCTAAATCCAAAAGAAATTAACTTTATGCAAAGTTCTATTAAGAATGAAACTGGCGAATATACTGTACTTCAGAATGCAGAATCATTGAAAAATGGAACATTAAAGCCTAGTGATTTGCCTACTATGAAAGTATGGGAAGATGAATCAGGCAAGATATGGACTTTAGACCATAGAAGGCTTGGGGCATATAGACTGGCAGAACTTAATGATGTTCCTGTTCAATGGGCTACACCAGAAGAAATAGCAAAAGGCGGTTTTAAGATGACAACTAACAATGGAGGTAGTTCAATCAGACTAAAATTAGGCGGTGGAGAAAGCATTACTATAAAATAAGGAGGCAAATTATGAGTGTTCATGAAGAAATAAAAACTGTTAAAACTAAGGAGGATTTTATTAACTTCTTAGGGAAGTTAGCTACAGATAAAAAAAATAATCCAGTAGAGTGGGAAAATAAAGCAATAGAAAATTATCTAGAATCTATACAATCATGGATTGAAGATATGGAAGGGTATTATGTGAATAATAACATTGAAGTACCTAAAAACATTGATTGGAATTTCTTTGCTACTGTATTTTATGTTGGAAAAATATATGAATAAAGTGCAGTTACTCACTACAAAATAATACAAAAGCTGAATGCATTATTTAAATAAATATAATAGTATTATTAGTGGAATATTTTATGTTAAATAATATACTGCATAATTGTAATAATGCAGTTAAAAGATGAAATGAACCAGCTGAATTTAAGTAAGCTGGTTCATTATTTTTTAGCAGTTAACAGATGCTATAAATACATCATTCAAAAGAACTATATTAAAAAGCGACGATAACAATCAGAAAACAGAGATTTAAAAGATTGTGAACAAGAGTGGCATTAAATTTTAAAGACGGTGAACAAAGGCTAAAACTACTGAATTTAATAGAAATTGATAGGTGGTTAAAATCTTTATATCAGTTCATCAAGTATAAGCATATGATAAAGGAGTTCTTTGCCAATCAATGATTGTACCTTTAGAAGTAAGTAAGACAAGGCTGAAAGCAATGTGTAGCTTTATAAGCTAGGAAAACCTAGGTTCGATAATTCCACTACGATGCCAGAAGCCAGCTGATATCAACTACCACAGGTGGAATAACAGTACAAAACACCTACAATGGTGAAGGCTATAGAGTAGAGAAAGCAGTAAACGGAGCAATAACTAGATATCTCTACGAATACGACAAGGTAGTGCTGGAACTGGACGGCTCAGGCAACCAGACAGGCAGAAACGTATACGGCACAAACCTTTTAATGCGCTCAGCCGACGGAACCACCTACTATTACATGTACAACGGACATGCCGATGTAACAGCACTGCTGAAACCAGACGGAACAATAGCAGCAACATATTATTATGATGCCTTCGGAAACATCACTGACACCACAGGAGCAGCAAGCAATTCTATAACCTTTGCAGGGTATCAGTATGACAAGGAAACAGGGCTTTATTACCTGATGCGAGGATGTATGACCCGAAGACTGCACGGTTCTTGCAGGAGGATACTTATACTGGCGATAGGAATGACCCGCTTAGTTTGAATTTGTATGTGTATTGTGCGAATAATCCTCTTATATATTATGACCCAACAGGACATAGCTGGATGGATTCAGCCAGAGATTGGTTTTTAAATGATACATCTGCAGGACGGTGGGTTAACAAAAACATAGTTAAACCTGTAAAAAAGAAAGCAAAAGCAGTCTATAATTATTTGGATGAAAAAGTACCTGTTTTAACTGGCATAGGCGAAGCGCTATATGATGAAGCTAAAACAATAACTGATTCGGTAGATATTGTAGGTAAAGTAATAGATGTAGCTAAGGTTATAACTCATCCTAAGGAAGCTATAAAACAGATTGGAGATAATTATAAAAAGATACTGGCAGATCCAAAAGCGGTCTGGAATTCGGTGGCTAATAAAGTAACAAATTATGTTGATACAAATATAATAAATGGAAACGCGCATACAAGAGCAGAGTTTGGCACACATGCAGCGGTATTTATAGGATCATTCTTTGTTGGGGGAAGTGAAAGTAAGGCAAGTACGACTGCATCAAAATTTGCAGAGAGCGCAAAAGGGTTTATTTCAAAGACAAATGGCTTAACAAACAGGATTATCTATGAAGAAACCGGATTAACAAATATATTCAATAAAATGTTTAGCAGTATTGCTGAAAATAAAATACCGGAGGTTAATCGGGGGTTGAGTGGGGTTGGTGAGGGGGTTACACAAGCTAAACCAGACTTCTACGTAACACCTTCTGGTGATGCAATACCATCTACTGGATATAGATATATGTCTGAAAATGCACCATATATGAAAAATCTTAAAGAAAGTATGACAATACCTGAAAATCCTAATGGGACATATTTCTCGTTTAACAAGTATGATATAGCTAATCCAGGAGCATTACAAGTACCACATGATGCGGCGTATAGAGCATCATTTGATACATTACAAGTTATTGATGATATAAGAGTGCCAAATGGAAAGTGGGGACAGGCAAGACACTTAGAACCATTGACTAAGGATTTTCCACAGTTCGGGTCAGGTGGTGCATCACAAGTAATAACAAATAAACCAATTACATTAGATGAAATAACAAAATTGCCAAGGTGGTTACCAAGTATAAAAAAATAAATAATTGAGGTGAATTAAAATGTATATGGCAACAGAAGCGGATATTGCAAGAACAAAAAAAATAATATTAGAGTTGATTAACAGAAAAGTAATTTTTGATAGTATAGAATTACAGAAGCTTGCAGAAGAAATTATAAATACTTCCTACTCTATCGGAGGAGGATATGATGAAGGAACAATTAGGCAAATTGCTCAAGTTAAGATTAAAGAAATGTTTAACATATAATGTTTACTTCTAAATTTTAACTGCAAAATTTATATTTATCTGACTTCAATATTTAGTGAATGTACAAGTAAAGAGACAAACTCCTTTTGCTTTAATAATATTAGGTAATATTATTAAAGCAAAAATTCACTGCATAATATTAATAATGCAGTGAAAAGATGCAATGAACCAGCTGAATTTAAGTACGCTGGTTCATTATTTTTTAGAAGGTAACATATGCTATAAATACATTCTTCAAAAGAACTATATTAAAAAGCAACGATAACACATCAGAAAACAGATTTTTTAAAGACCGTGAATAAGAGTAGCATTGAATTTTAAAGACGGTGAACAAAGGCTAAAACTACTGAATTTAATAGAAATTGATAGGTGGTTAAAATCTTTATATCAGTTCATCAAGTATAAGCATATGATAAAGGAGTTCTTTGCCAATCAATGATTGTACCTTTAGAAGTAAGTAAGACAAGGCTGAAAGCAATGTGTAGCTTTATAAGCTAGGAAAACCTAGGTTCGATAATTCCACTACGATGCCAGAAACCAGCTGATATCAACCACTACAGGCGGAGTAACAGTACAAAATACCTACAATTATATTATGACCCAACAGGACATAGCTGGATGGATTCAGCCAGAGATTGGTTTTTAAATGATACATCTGCAGGACGGTGGGTTAACAAAAACATAGTTAAACCGGTAAAAAAGAAAGCAAAAGCAGTCTATAATTATTTGGATGAAAAAGTACCTGTTTTAACTGGCATAGGCGAAGCGCTATATGATGAAGCTAAAACAATAACTGATTCGGTAGATATTGTAGGTAAAGTAATAGATGTAGCTAAGGTTATAACTCATCCTAAGGAAACTATAAAACAGATTGGAGATAATTATAAAAAGATACTGGCAGATCCAAAAGCGGTCTGGAATTCGGTGGCTAGTAAAGTAACAAATTATGTTGATACAAATATAATAAATGGAAACGCACATACAAGAGCAGAGTTTGGCACACATGCAGCGGTATTTATAGGATCATTCTTTGTTGGGGGAAGTGAAAGTAAGGCAAGTACGACAGCATCAAAATTTGCCGAGAGCGCAAAAGGCCTAATTTCAAAGACAAATGGCTTAACAAACAGGATTATCTATGAAGAAACCGGATCAACAAATATATTCAATAAAATGTTTAGCAGGATTGATGAAAATAAAATACCGGAGGTTAATCGGGGGGTGAGTGCGGTTGGTGAGGGGGCAGGTAATCCTACTCACGTAGACCCGAATGAAATAAACTTTTAGCAAAGAACTGTATCCAAGAATGTTAATGACTATATAAGTGATATGAAGTCTGGTAATTGGGATTGGTCACAATCAGGTCCACTAAGAGTTATGGAGAGGGATGGCAATTTAGTAAGTTATGATAATAGACGTTTAATGGCTGCACAACAAGCAGGCTTAGATAAGGTCCCAGTGGAATTTGTAAATCCGAGTGATTTACATCCTGACCTTCCAATGACTTGGGAAGATGCATTTTTGAAAAGATTTAATGACTGGAGAAATATTAAAGCTGGTGGTACAGTTCCGAACACAGGATTAAGTTCTCAACCTGAAATATATAGCCCAAGGAGGTAAAAGAAGATGAGCCAAATGAAAAATCCAGATATAAATTTGGAATGGTTGAATGGAAAGCTGCCTATAATAAATGGCATTATTTATCCTAATGGGAATATTGATTGGTTAAATGTGAATGTTATCGATGGAAAGAGAAGCATAGAGAATGGGAGCCAACTTCATATAAATGATTTAATCGCTGATGATGAATTAGGGTTTGCAGATGTATATATTCGAGGTAAGGTTGAGGATGATAAGAGGGATGTTACTATTTACTGTGGAGAAGGCAGTTTTGGAGGAGACGGATTCGTTGTAGTAGAATCTAGAAAAGATAAGAAGGCGGTATGGATTGCTTTCTTTGAAGAATCAAATCCATTTGAAAAAGTTGAGGTTGTTGGAGAGTTTATATATGTGTATAATAATCTTAAAGAAAAATGGAGATTCTGTATTAATAAGCCAACTGAAATAATTATTGAATTGGCTTGAAGAAGATTAATGTTCGACTATGTATATTAATTCATGATAGGCTTACAGAAGAAGAATAGAGCTGACTAGAAAATTCTAATGTTACTAACTGCAAAAATATAAAGTTGTATTAGAATAAATGGAGTTTCACAAATGGAATAGATTCTAGCAATTAAAGTACACTGATTCATACTGCATAATTACAATAATGCAGTAAGCAGTAGCAAAAGTAAAAATCAAATATATATTATAGTAATAATGAGGGCTAACGCTGATAAAAGGCATTAGCCTTTTTCTATTGTCAGGTACTTGATTTTACGGAGGGTATGCACTAATTGGAAACGCGTGGAAAGAAGTCGGAGAGGGTATGCGCGAACCAATTTTTTGAGAGTATAGGTTTTATTAAAAAACCGTAAAACTCTCTAAAACAAATAGTTACAGAAAATATAAGAAAATTTTCGATCTAATAAAATTATCAGAATTTCGACCCCCGGGGGGTCGTTTTCTTCAAAAAAGGAAGCATTTCGCGTTTTATTATCATCAGCGACGCCTCAAGGCAAGAAGAATCAAATTCCTTGAGTCAATCGAGTACATGGGGCATCAGAAGACGTTTTGAGCAGGGTAAGGTCATAGTAAACCATACAAAATTCATGGGCTATGACAAGGACGAAAATGGTAACCTTGTTATAAATGAAAAGCAGGCTAAGGTGGTAAGACGAATATTTTCTGATTATCTTAACGGAAAAGGCCCTAATAGAATAGCATATGAGTTGGAAAAAGAGGGCATCCCAAACTGGAACGGTAAGGCCAAGTGGTATGATAGTAGCATAAAAAAGATGTTGAGCAACGAAAAGTATAAGGGAGAGGCTTTACTTCAAAAAACCTACACAGTGGACTTTCTTTCAAAAAAGCGAGTAGAGAATAAAGGAGAGGTTCCACAGTATTATGTGGAAGAAAGCCATCCCGCAATAATAGACAAGGAAATATGGGAAGCAGTACAACTTGAAAAAGAGAGAAGAAAAGCTTTTATAGATAAGTACAGCATTAAAAGATTGGACTATACTACGAATGATAACCCATTTATAGGCAGAGTTATGTGTGGATGCTGTGGTGGAACATTCGGAAGGAAAGTATGGAACTCTAGTGATGAAAGATTAAAAAGGATCATTTGGCAGTGTAATAATAAGTATGCAACTAAAGGAAAAAAGGGCTGTAACAACAGGCATATTAATGACGAGGTTCTTTATATGGCATTTGTAAGTACTTTCAATTCAGTACTGGAAAACAGGGAGCATTTTATGAGCAAGTGGAATGAACAGATTAACGGTGAGGATATTCTTAAAAGAGTCACCGCCAAAAGATTTGTTGACATTTTTAAAGATGCTGAGCCATTACAACAGTTTGACACTGAGTTGTATTTTAAGATGGCGGAGAAGATACTGGCTTTTGGGGATTCCAGGTTGATTGTCGGGTTGCTAGATGGAACGGAAATCGAGTGCGGAATTGAATAATATGTCCTTAAAATATCCACTTAGTTATAGGGGTAGAGCTAACTAAACCGGCAAATACCACATTAAGATTATCGATAAAAGCTTTTTTATACTTTATATCAAAAAGCAATGCAAAATTTGAATAATCAACTTCTATAATACCTTTTTCCTTTTATATACATTTATTAATCTATGTATTAGGAAGAATGATTAATAGATGTGATAACATGCACATAAGTAACTAAAATTAATTTACTTGATATTATTTACTGTTTTTGCTGTAATAGTAATTAATAACATTTTGTTAAAGGAGATGAAAAATTGGTCTGAGAATGAAAAGAAACAGTTGAATAATATTGCAATATATGCTGAACTGCATAGACAACTAAAGATTGCAGCAGCACAAGAAGGTATTACAATCGTAGTAAAGGTGGTTAAGGCATGACTAGCAAAGAAAATTCAATCTGCTACAGACCAACAAACTTTCGTATAGTATATTAAGATTTTTTGGAAAGTGATTTATTAAGATACATACATTTAAGGAGAATACAATTAATGAAAATAGGATGCCCTATATGTAAACAAAAACAGGAATTAAATTTTAAGCTATTATTTAAAGAGAGATGTAATTCCTGTAATGAAAAATATTATCTCCATTATAGCAAACCAATTAAATTATTCCGTTTTTTAATGCAAACTTTTATTTTCATTATTGGAATTTATATTTCTACAACAAATTACCAAAAACTACTACTCATCCCTCTTTTTTTTATTTCTTTTATGATAATCGAAATTTTATGCCTATTATCTTTAAAAGAATAATGTAAATAAATCTATTAAGGTATAGACCTAGTAACTGATATGTTTCTGTTGCAAAAACTTTTGACTCTTCTACAACTCCTATGTTAAAATCATATCCTACTATTGGTAAGGAGAAAATGTCATATGAGATCAAATTTATTCAAATGGAAACACTATGAATCAGACATCATAATTTTATGTGTTCGTTGGTATTTGAAATACAGTCTCTCATTTCCAGATTTAGCTGAAATAATGCAAGAACGTGGTCTAAGCATACATCCTTCCACCATCTATCGCTGGGTTCTTCAATATTCGCCTATTATGAGTAAAAATATTAGAAAGTATCTGAAACCTAGCAATGATTCATGGCGTCTAGATGAAACTTATTTGAAAATCCGTGGTAAATATATGTATCTTTATGTGATGTAGACTCTTCTGGTAATACTATAGATTTCTGGTTATCTATGAACCGCGATAAAAAATCAGCCAAAAAGTTCTTAAAAAGGGCTCTTTCCTCCCCTCATAATTCTATGCCAAGAGTTATCACAACAGATAAACATGCTGCCACAGAAGTGGCTATTATTGAAGAACAATATTGTGGTAATTTGCCCTGCAAAGTAGAGCATCGAACCGTTAAATATCTAAACAACATAATCGAACAGGATCACAGGCACATCAAGCGAGTCACCAACTCTATGCTTGGTTTTAAGAATTTCAGTTCCGCCTGTTCCATTATTGCTTGAGTTGAAACCCTTCACATGATACATAAAGGGCAAGCTGGTACGTCAAATATAACAGATGAAGTTATATTGATTAACCAGATTTTTGGTATTGCATAAAATATTAGTGAAATAAAAGTCATCTCCCCTATTATAAAAATATTTCCTGTTAAAGTATTATTTTAAACAGGGCCAAAAATATTACAAGTAGTAACAAGTTCCAAAAACTTATTGATAGGATGTTACAATTTAACCTTCATAAACAATATGAATATATTGACATAATTTCAAATTAATGCTACATTTTTATCTGATGCTGTTAGTTTTTAATGCGAGTAACATAAACAAACAGTAACGCTATAAAAACATATGTAATCAATTACAACTGGAAGGCTTTTCTTATTATGAAAAAAAAGATTACTATTGCATGTTTGATAGGAGTTATAACCCTATTAATGACGAGTAGTGCATTTGCTGACTTAGGGTCATATCGTTTTGATCTTACTATTGGACATAGTCAAAGCAGTTCAAATGTTAGAAAATCAGATTATGAACAGAAGGCTTACGTTACAATAACCGATACTACTGCTCATTCTGATGATATAATAACGTTTCGTGTTAGGCGTGCTTCTGACGGAGTTGCTGCCACAGAAGCTAAAAATGGGATAGCATGGGGAACGTCATTACCGTTTACCTTGAATTATATAATTTCAGGTGGAGGAGTACCAAATACATATTACTATCTTAATGGCTACCAAGATAAAGATTCTGCTTTTCCGGGAGGAATTGTAGTATTAGGCCAATGGAATCCTTAATAAGATAATTGTAAGTCATATACTCGCTACTGGCTTAATTACATTTATGGAATCTTTTTTGCTAAAGATTCCATAAATAGTTTTTAGTGAAAATGATTAGTACAAATATAAATCATTTTACAAGGTAGTATTTTCAAATAACCTGTGCCTATTATCAATTATATATTAGCAAACTATGACGTTTCATGACCAATAAATAAGGAGACTTTAATAGTGAGGAAAACATTTTTAATAGTATTTACTTGCATGTTCCTACTTACATTTATAGGGTGTTCTAACGAAGAAAGAATAAATTCAAATACAAATATCTCAGCTGCAGAATCTTCGATTACTTCAGTTCAAGAGGGCTCGAATAATTCATCCCAGTCAACACAAAGATATAAAAAAAATCTGGGAGAAAACCTATATGTTGATGCAATAGTTGATGCCCCTAAAATGGAGAGTGCTTCAGTACTAAAAGCTGAAAGCATTAAGTTTAACCCCGAAGTACTACTTAAAATATTCTTTGGAACAAAACATATCAACGGTAAAAAAGAGGGTGTTGGGGTATTGTATAAAGATGATGAAAAGAATCTTATGGTACTTAATGATAAAACCTTTTTTGAATTTTATACATCGTTAAAGAGTAATATTCAGGGCATTATTAATACATCGGATACTGGAAATCTAAATAAATTCAAGTTGGAAAATCTGGACTTCATGTCTAAACAGGAAGCAATTTCAAAAGCAAAAAAATTTATTAGTAAACTTAACATAACTACACATGGTCAGCCCAAAGCTTATTCAATTGACTATAAAACCATGCAACAGGAACAGGAAAAAAGCCTAAAAGAAGGTCTTCAGGGTTTTGTTGATGCTGGTAAGGTTAAACTGAAAGAAAAATGGACAAAGGATGATGAATTTTATTATATACAATTTAGGATAGATATAAACGGAATTCCATGTGACAATATAGGATATACTCAGATTCCTTCAGGTATTCCCGTGAGTGGAAGTCAAATTGAAATTATCATTTCAAAAAAAGGGATTGAACTTTTTACTCCCCTAGGCACAATTTATAAGAAGGTTGGAACTGCTGGCGATGCCAAGTCTGTAATTACAATCGACAAAGCATTGGAAACTGTAAAAAAGAGATATGAGAGTGTAATTCTACAAAATGAGGTTGTAATTAAAAGTATTTCTCTTATATATACGCCTAAATTAATAAATCCAAAAATTGATTCAAAAACCGGCGCAATAGATTTAAAACAATTAAATCTTGTACCCTGCTGGCTTTTTACGATTAATCAAAGAGGAAAAAATACGGAAAACACAAATATCGCTGAAATTGACAAAGTTCCAAATACATATATTCGTGTTAACGCCATTTCTGGAGAAGAAATTCTTTAGTCCAAATGAGGAGTCATTATGAAATCTTTTTTCAAAACTATAAAAAATGATTTGGTACGTTCAGTTATATCGATTGAGTTTACTTTAGCAATCCTAGGAGTGTGTATAGTTTACTATATGGGTGCTTGGAGTGAGCTAAAGTTTGCACCTGATATACTATATTTGTTTAGATATGCCAAAGAGGCCGGTACTTTTGACATAATATTTATACTAGTATCCATACTCCCATATACAACATGTTTTTGCAGTGACTGGAATAATCAATACATAAAACCATTTATTATTCGTACAGGAATAAAACGATATACTATTTCAAAAATTATAACGTGCATGATATCCGCCGGAAGTGCATACGTCTTTGGAATGTTAGTATTTGTGGCATCACTCAAAATTAGTCTTCCGGTAATAAGCATTAATTCTGATATAAATAATTATACAAAAGCACTGGGCGGAGAATTGCTTATAAATGAAAGATACTTTTTATATTTTGGGGTTTATTGTATCTTGGGATTTTTAACGGCTGCTTTATGGACTACGGTTGGTCTTTATGCATCAACATACTTACCTAATAAATATATTGCACTATTTACTCCTTTTATAATGTACTATGTTCTAAACCTTTTCACAGGTAAATTTCCTGTATGGCTGCGGTTAAACAGAATTAGTCAGGGGCGATGTGCAATTGGAGGAACTGCAACCAGCCTTGGATATGTTATACTACTACATCTTACATTAATTATTGTAATAGGATTTTTATTTTCAAGAAAAGTAAAAGGTAGGTTAGAAAATGGTTAAAATGAGAAAGGTTCTTTCAACAGCTGTAAATAATATTCGGAAATGGCCGTCAAACCCGCGTATCTTAATATTATTTATATTACTTATTATATTTTTAGTTAATTATCTTAAACCTATAATTAATTTTTCAAATAGTACAGGGTACAGAGTTACCCCTTGGGTATTTCCGTTTTTCGCTGACTCTGTTTTTACACAAATGGTAATGATGTTTGGAATCGTATTTCTTTTCTGCGATGCTCCATTTATGGATGTAACACAGCCATATTCTATTATTCGCAGTGGCAGAACCCGGTGGGGACTTGGACAGGTATTATATATCATGGTAAGTACAGCTATTTACTTTTCATTCTTAGCAGTGGTCAGTTGTATCATTATATCGCCGAATATGTTCCTTAGTAATGAGTGGGGGAAGGTTTTAGGGACTCTCGCACAGACGAATGCAGGACAAGTATTTAATATAACTTTGCCTATAAATTATGAAATACAATCAATATACACACCTGTTCATGCTTTTTTTCTAAGTTTGATACTGGAGTGGTGTGCCGGGACTTTATTAGGACTTATTATATTTATTTTCAATATCAACTTTAATAGAGCCATTGGAGCTATTGTAGCTTCTGTGATGGTTTGTTTAGATATGGTAATCCAAAATGCACTGCCTTTTTACACATATCATTTTTCAATTTTATCATTGGCACGTTTATCTATTCTTGATACTAGTGGATTATCAACCCGTCCAACAGATATATATGCATTTTCCTTCTTCGCTGTAGGAATAGTTTTATCTGGATTTATAGCAGTTTTTTCTGCCCGGAAAAAGTCGGTAAATATATTACCTCCGGTATAATTAAAATAGGAGAGTTATTTTATGAATAAGGATATTATTATAATTAATAATGTAAGCAAATCATTTAAAGAAAATACAGTGTTAAAAAATGTGTCTGTTACTTTTGAGAAAAATAAAATACATGGTCTAATCGGACGTAATGGGTCAGGCAAGACCATGCTTTTAAAATGTATTTGCGGTTTTGTTCCAGTAACTTCAGGAGAAATCATAGTAAATGGTAAGCGTATTGGAGTAGATACTGATGTACCAAAAGATGTAGGAATTATAATAGAAGCTCCGGGTTTTTTGCCAAACTATAGCGCTTACAAAAATTTAATGTTTTTAGCTTCAATCAATAGTAATATTTCAAAGGAAGAAATAAAAAACGCTATCAAACGTGTTGGACTTGACCCGGAAAATAAGAAGTGGGTAGGAAAATACTCTTTGGGGATGCGTCAAAGACTTGGAATTGCACAAGCAATAATGGAAAACCAGTCAATACTTTTGTTAGATGAACCTATGAATGGCATAGATAAGCATGGTATTAGTGAGATACGTGAACTTTTGATTAATCTTCGAAATGAAGGTAAAACCATCATCCTCTCCAGCCATAGTGCTGAAGATATAGACATTTTGTGTGATACAGTATGTGAAATGGATAACGGAACACTTGAGGTAATTCGAAAAGATGCAAAAGTCTGAGGATAACCAACTACTCTACTTTTAAGAATTATATTTGAATGTCATTAACTTACGCACCTACTTTTTAAAAGAAGAGGAGGAGAGAGTAGTGAAGAAAGTCTGTTATTGAAGCAAGCAATTGTGAGAGCGAAGCGGCTGATAATAGGAAAATACGAGTTTATGCATATTGCAGAGTCAGTTCCATGCATAAGGAACAGCAAAATTCATTTGAAGCACAGGTAAGCCATTAGACGCAATATATTCAAATTAACTCTCAATGGGAGTTTGCAGGTATTTACTCTGATGAAGGGATAAGTGGGACCAAAAAGGAAATAAGGCCTGAATTCATGAACTAATTATCAAACTCATAATAATGTTTTGTTTCAGTATCAAACAATATAGTATTTTTAACTAGTGAAGGCCCTAATGCTTTTCCTTTTTTCTTATCATTATAAATATAATCCTCTTGTATGTGCATTTCTCCTACCTCGCCATTCTTAAACAAATCTAAGTTGCTTTTGACCTTTTTTATATTTAAATCAATTAATTCTGACTTAATTAAGTATTCTGAACTTAAATTCGGTGGATTAAGTTTAGTCTGGATTAAATCCTTGAACTTATCTTGTAGCTTCTTAGAATTATGCTCAATATACAAATTGTTGTAAATAAGAATATATTTTTCAAAATTAGGATTAATAATTAAAAAGCAGTCATTATCTGATTTATCAACAAATGATACATAGTAGTTAAATTTTCCTCCTAATATTGGAGGAACTGTCTCATTTACAGATTTTAAAGTTTTACAATCAAAGTTTTTTGCAATATAGCTCTCTATATCTTTTTTGGGTTGCTGTGAGCATCCGATTAAGAATCCTAAGACAAGTAAGAAAACAAAGGCCAGATTAATTTTTTTCATAAAAATTACCTTCCATTTAGCTAGAGTTTATTGTATTGTTCATTAAATAAATTATTTACCTCCTTTTATAGATTATATTTTTATTTATCGAATAGCAATGAAATTATATCATTTAAAAGTAAATATAGTGTAAAATTTTGGGACAGAATCCAATAGATACTTGTTCGATTATATTGTTTAGGTATTTGACTATGCGCTGCAGTTGTACTATCCATCGAAATACCTCCTTGACACAGATTACTAAAAAGTAAAAAATGAATATTAAGGAGGCATTACAAATAATGACAGGAGAGCAAAAACAACAAATCAAAGTACTTCGCTACCAAGGTTTTGGGTATGAGAAAATAGCTAAATCAATAGGGTTGTCAAGGGACTCGGTCAGGGGTTACTGTGTAAGGAATGGATTAAACGGATTAGCAACAGAGTTAGTATCAGAGTATCGTAGTGTAATGAAAGAGGAGTTCCAATCCATTTTGTGCCTTAACTGTGGGAGCCAAATTGTACAAAATAAATCTGGGCGTAGAAAAAAGTACTGCTCTTTAAGCTGTAAAAGAGAATGGGAGAATATTCACAGGAAATCGTATAAACTAATTTGTGAATATTGCGGAGCAGAATTCAAATCATTAGGAGCAAATGGGCGAAAGTACTGTAGTCAGAAGTGCTATATCAGGGATAGATTCTGGCGGGAAGAGGATGCAGCAGAAGTGATAAATAAAATTCAGGAGTATAAAAAAGTGAGCTGCTTGCCGAAATGGCTCAAGGATTTACTATTGTCGGGTACTTGATTTTACGGAGGGTATGCACTACTTGGAAACGCGTGGAAAAAAGTCGGAGAGGGTATGTGCGAATCAATTTTTTGAGAGTATAGGTTTTATTAAAAACCGTAAAACTCTTGAGGTAGAGATGATGATAATAAAACGCGAAATACTTTCTTTTTTGAAGAAAACGACCCCCGGGGTCGAAATTCTGATAATTTTATTAGATCGAAAATTTTCTTATATTTTCTGTAACTATTTGTTTTAGAGTCATACTGTTTCGCATTTGTTAAAAACTACGAAGTAAGAAATATATATATGCGTTAAAATGTTAAGTTCGGTTGACAAAATTCCAACTTTAGTTGGTAGAAGACAATTTTTATTTCAATTATACTGTATCTACAAGTTAATTCGAAATATATGAAAGGTGCGATAACTATGTCATTAGGTGAAAAATTACTAGATTTGCGTAAAAAAGCTGGTTTATCTCAAGAAGAAGTTGCTGAAAAATTGGGTATATCCCGGCAAACGGTAAGTAAATGGGAAACAGACCAAACAGTCCCTGAACTAATAAAGGCTAAATTACTTAGTCAGCTATACAATGTAAGTTATGATTATCTTATTAGCGGATGCCCTATTGGTGGTGATGTTACTAATATAGAATTAATTGTCGATGAAATTGACTGGACAAGTGCGTGGAGTAAAAAGTATCCTATTTTAGCTTCATATCAAGGCATGAAGGGGATAGATATTTATAAGGAAAAGCTATCTGAGTTATATGATACTTTTAAAAATGAGTTCGGCTTTGACGATGCGGATACAACATTAGTTTTAAAGGATATACTTTACCAGAAATATAAAATGGCAAAAAAGAAAATTAGGTAAAACAAGTATTATTTGTTTCACAACTTAGTAAACAGGAGGTAATTGGTATGTCAACAAGTCAAACATTTGTTGATTGGGCCACACTTGATAGAATTTCGTTTTCTATGGATTCAGTGGAATCATTTAACACCGTTATCGATAAATTTATAGCTTCACTTGATGATTCAGTAAAGCTAATTGCTCTTGGAGAAGAACTCCATGGGGGTGAAGGGTTTCTCATGCTTCGCAATAGACTTTTTCAACGATTGGCTGAGGTGCATGGTTTTAGTGCTATTGCAATTGAAAGCAGTTTTCAAAAGGGTCATATTGTGAATGAATATGTAAATGGTAATGGTTCGGATTCCTATGAATCAATCAAAGAGAATGGGTTCAGTCATGGCTTCGGTCTACTTGAAGCCAACCGAGTTTCAATTTTGTTTCAATTTTGTCGAATGGACTCCAGCAGGAGCACATCTTTGTTCGCTATTTGGTACTCAGTATGTAATAATCGGAGCAGGTTTGGGTATATCTGAAGATAACGGCATTACGGAACCTGAATACGGAACTCTTGAATCATATTTAACTAATGAGTTAGAGTCTGCAATGTTCATTCCAACAAATAAGATTCAAGCACTTTTTAATTAAAATCCACAGGATACACTCATGGTGCTTTGCCGTTACCATAGGAAAAGGTAATCAGCTGTGTACATAAAGTTTATCTACGAACATTTTGTACCTCATAATTATATAAGCACTAATAAGTTTATTAAGTTTAAGTATTAGTATTTAATTCATATACTTTATTTCATACGAAGCAAAGTTCATGGCATACGCCTTTACGTTAAAGCAACACAGTCCAGAGGCCATTTTGTTATAGAAAAATCCCTCATAAAGTTATTCAATCTTATCTATAAACTGTTTTCTGTTTTACTGCAAAAAATAATATGCTAACAATAAAAACAATGTTTTTTGTCTGTTTAGCTTACCCTTAATGCAATTTCATTTACATGAGGACTGCTACAGTGTAGAATATTAACAAGTGATATTACATAGGGAGAGGGTTAAATGGGCATTCTGAGAGAGATATTCGGGCCTAGTAAAAAAGAAATCTGGAAATCGTTAAGTGATCAAATCGGTAGTGAATTTATAGAGGGTGGTTTTTTCTCAGCGGATAAGGTGGTTGCTCACGTAGAAGATTGGACTGTGACTTTAGACACATATACTGTCTCAACAGGAAAATCCAGTACTACTTATACAAGAGTAAGGGCACCTTATGTAAATAAGGATGGATTCAGATTTAAGATTTACAGGAAAGGTATCTTTAGTGAGATTGGCAAAGCTTTCGGCGGTCAAGATGTTGAGGTCGGATTTCCCGAGTTTGACGAAGACTTTATTATAAAAGGCAATGATGAGCAGAAGCTCCGCACACTGTTTGCAAATGGTAAAATCAGACAACTGATTGAGTTTCAACCTGAAATCCGTCTTGAGATAAAAGATGACGAAGGATGGTTTGCCAAGAGCTTTCCCGAGGGCATTGATGAGTTATACTTTTGCGTAGTGGGTGTGATTAAAGATATTGACCGGTTAAAAGCTTTGTTTGATTTGTATGCTGAGGTTCTTGATCAGATGTGCTTAATGGGCTCGGCATACGAAAGCAATCCTAATGTAGAATTATAATATTAATATACTACTAAAGCATGATGAAAGAACAGATAATAACGTCTGTTCTTTTTATTTTTGGCTATCTGGTTTGAAAGAACAAAATCAAAATCATGGAGACGGAGGTGGGATACTGATATTAACATAAGCATATCCTATATTAGTATCATAAAAAGCGATAACATCGCCATCACTAATAGCAGTTCGCTAATTTTCTAAATATTATTTTCGTGTATTTTGAAACTAATGAAGGATAAATGCTTTGTGAATTTTTACATCAACCACGTAATTATTTAACAAAAGATACAAATTTAAACTAAAATTACAAAAAAAGTTGACAAATTATGTATATAAGTTATAATACTGGTATAAAAAGTAAGTTTTAAAAAAGTTATTTAAGATTATGATGTTAATCAAAAAAATAATTTTGCGATTATAAATGTTATATATAGAGAAAACAAAGTTATTTTCATAAGAATTTTTAAATTACTAAACCCTTATATTAAAAAAGTTAGTATTGTTTTTGTGTGTATTATCGCTTCATTAGGAATTAATATGGTTTTCCGCTAATAAGCAAGCAATGGACTACGATATGCTTAAAAAGGATTTTGATATTGTAATTAAATTTTCTGCAGTTACTATTGCTTTAGTTTTAATTGATCAAGTAGTAGGCTTACTTCAGAGAAAATATTTTTCCTACGTAACTTCTATGTTTCAATATTCTTAAACCACCTTTTAAAACTTAAATTACAATATTTTAATTATACTAATTTTTCGGACTTTCATAGTTGTCACGGATGTTTAGGATTATTAGAGGAATAATTGGACTCTTAATTTTGATTTTATAGATGTAAGCAAAAACAGTGGTGAAAATACACTAATGATTTTCTAAATAACATTTAATGTTACTTAGAATTCATATAGAACCATTTAAGTGATTATGGCCATGATTTACATTTAAAATGGAAAATAATTTGAGAGGAGGTTATTGTATGAATAAGTTACGTAAAAAATTGATTACAGAAACAGAAACTATAGAGGCATATGCGAACAATTGTTATTCAATCTGTTCTTCTAATTGCTACTATCCATGTAGCGCTCATACGTTTGCTGCTGCTAGTGCATTGGAAAACAGTTCGTATTATCAATATAACAAATAATTGAATTTATGTATTTTACTGAAAGACCACATTGTAAAAGATTTTGCTTATACCTATCAATAGTAATTTTACGTTGAGTAGGAGAGAGTACATCTTCTGAAAGTACTGACTATAAATATCATCCGTTGTAAGAATTGTTTATCAACGGATGATATTTATTATAACAAGTACCTTTTTATAGATGAATATATCTCAAAGCAAATGGATTTAAAGGAGGAACTATGAATTCAGATAAACCTTTTATTCATCTATTTCAGACACCAGGAGGATATTATCTATTTGATGTCAATACCAACTATATTTTGAAAATTAGTGGTCGCATTTATGAAAAGCTTTGGGGAGTATTAAAGGATAAACAGGATATTGCTAATATTGAGCAGGATGCAGATATTATTTACTTAAAGAATAATGGTTTTTTATTAAATAAACGAGTATCCGAGATAGCACATCCTGCAAATGATACATTAAAATATTATCTCAACAGAAAACTTGAGATGGCTACGTTACAGATAACAAGAAATTGTAATCTAAGGTGTTCTTATTGTGCTTATTCAGGTAAATACTTTAATCGTACCCATGAAAATAAAACGATGACTTTTGAAACTGCTAAAAAAGCTATTGATTTTTTGATAAATCATTCAACTGATACACAACATATAAGTTTGGGATTTTATGGAGGGGAACCTTTACTTGAATTTGATCTAATTAAAAAGTGTATAGAATATGCAGAAGAAATGGCAGAAGGCAAAAATATCACCTTTAATATGACTACAAATGGAACACTTCTCACAGAAGAAATTGTTGATTATTTTGTAAATCATAACTTGAATCTTACTATAAGCCTTGATGGTAATAAAGAAGCACATGATAAAAACAGGAGATTCTCAGCTAATGGAAAGGGTACCTTTGATGTTATCATGAAAAATATAGAAATAATAAAGTTAAAATATCCTGATTACATGAAAAAAATATTTATTAATATTGTTATGGATACTGAAAATGATTTTGGATGTATTAACGACTTCTTTTTTAATTCTGATATTCTTAACGACTCAATTATGAATTCAACATATATAAGTGACAATTATATAAAAGATTCTTATAAGGTTGAAGAGGATTTTATTGTAAAGCGCCAATATGAGACCTTTAAAATGTATCTTTCAAAAATCAAAAGGCTCAATGAACAAAATGTCTCTAAGATTATATCAATTGAGTACAGTATTTTAAAGGTTAAAATGCAACAAGAGTGGAATATAATGAAAAATTTGCCTGATAAGGCACATCCGGGGGGACCATGTATTGCAGGAGCAAATAGATTGTTCATTGATGTTGACGGAAATATGTTTCCTTGCGAAAGGTGTAGCGAAACTTCCGACGTAATGAAGATTGGGCATGTTGATTATGGCTTTGATATAGATAAAGTTAGGAATATTATGAATATTGGACAATTAAGTAAAGAAAACTGCAAGAATTGTTGGGCTTTTAGACTTTGTCAGTTATGTGCTGCTTCAGCAGATAACATAACTGAGCTCTCTAAAGAAAAGAAACTGTCTGGTTGTACAAGAGTAAAAAGAGTTCTGGAAAGCGAATTGAAGGATTATTGTGTATTAAGGGAACTAGGACATGACTTTGATAAGAACACTATCCCGGTTTTAGACATGGTATCCATTTAGTACATTTAATGAATTTACTTTTGGGGGAAAACATATGAACAGTAAAGAGAAACTATTGATTTATCCATTTGATATTCAATCTAGCCCTATTGTCAGACATACTAATTTAATGGGCAATTACGAACTTACAGGGATTGTATCTCCTAATGGGTGGGGATTTAGCTCTAAGGATGCAGGAAGTGTAGATGGTGGAGAAGATATTGGTATAAATGTGAATAGTAGTTTTAATGAATTGATTGACTCAGTAGATACTGTGCTTTTTATGGAGTCATATAACAAATTAGACATTAAAAAATTAGTTTATTCTAAAATACAAGTAGCAGCAGATAAGGGTAAAAATATCATTTGTACATTAAATCTTGAAGATGAACTTTTTAAAGAGATAAATGAAAAGTGTATGAGTAAAGGTAAGTATTTTAAATACTTTAGTCCTTCTAAGGGATTAAATAAGGGTTCAGATACGTGCAACTTAGATAGTCTTTTGGAAATTACTGTACCTGTAGTTTTTGTTTTGGGGGTAGCTGAGAGAACCCACAAATTTGAAATACAACTATCTCTTCGAGAAAATCTTATAGAGGCAGGTTATAAAGTTTCACAGGTTGGGTCAAGGCACTATTGCGAGATGCTAGGGATACATTCTTTTCCTGATTTTATGTATAGTACATGTTTACCGGAAACGAAAAAAATTATTTTATTTAATAATTATATAAAAAAGATTGAGATTGAAGAACAGCCAGATATAATAGTTATAGGTATTCCAGGAGGGTTAATGCCGTTTAATAAAGAATTTAATAATAACTTTGGTATATTTGCATTTGAGATTTCTCAAGCTATATTCCCTGATATTGCTATATTTAGTACTCTATACGGAGACTACCTACCAATTTATTTTGAGAAGATATCTTTATCTATTCGTTATAAACTTGGCTTTGAGGCAGACTTTTTTAATTTATCTAACAATAGTTTTGACTTTAAAGGTTCACAATTTTTAAAGTCTATGCAGTATCTTACTGTAGATTCTGAATTAGTTGATGTAAAAAAGCAAAACTTCAAAAAAAATAATATATCTGTTACAAATATACTAAATCAAGAGGATGCAAAAGCTCTTACAGACAATGTAATAAAAAAACTGACGGGAAATGCGGATGTTGTACCTGCTATATAGACATATTGTATCCAGCAGTCAGAAAATGCAAGTTTTAAAGGGGGGATTAGTGTGATAACATGTAAAAGAAATATTGAGAAAGAACTTGAAAATATATTTTTAAAAAGATTTAAGCTTGATTTTATAGAAATGGACATTGAGGCTAAGAATGATTATTTACTGGGTTCAAATATTAAACTTGCTCCTAGAGACTTGCTTTACGTATTTGTAGATATCGAAGAAGAATTTAAAATAACAATTCCTGAGAGTTATATAATAAAAGGAAAGTTTAACACATTCAATAATATTTTACAAATTATTAAGGATGAAATTATAGAATGATTAATATGTTTGTAAATTTATACATATTAAAACGCAAAAAGTACTCGCATTTAATTTCCAAGTTGATAAATATAGGATATGCTAATTGCATTTAACACAATATTTATAAATAGGTAATGTTTGCATTATAAAATTAAATAAATAGATAAAATAGATTAGAGATTGAATTGTGAAGAAGTTGTTTTTATGATAGATATGATTTGCTTTTTATTAGTTTTTATTGCTATAGTCTGTTCTAATAAAATAGATTCATGCGGGAAGAGGATGCAGCAGAAGTGATAAATAAAATTCAGGAGTATAAAAAAGTGAGCTGCTTGCCGAAATGGCTCAAGGATTTACTATTGTCGGGTACTTGATTTACGGCGGGTATGCGCGAATCAATTTTTGATGAGTATAGGTTATTTTTTAATTTTTAGATGAACCGTCAATCGGGAGGAGAGTGTCTTCTGTTTGACGGTTTTATAAATTATGAGTTGGTTGTGAAGCAGAGTTTTAAAACTAAGTTTTATATCGGTCTGGCAATGAAGACGAGCCCTTTAGGGCGGTGGGGGCTTATCTATACTTAGATGTCTAGCCTTCCGTCGTACATAATCATTTATTGGCTCATACCTGATCCCAGTTCGGGTATCTTTGATTCCAGATAGACATTTTCTCTAGTGAGCAATGTTATGGGAATACAGACTTTGTTTTTGTAACATCCCTGAACTGACAGTTTAACTCTTTATTATATTTGTTGTATATATTGTTTTCCTGATCTGCTCATCTTGTGATCATTTCGTATTTCCATCTGGTAGTTTCCTTTCATCCTTGATACACTCTATAAGTTATTTTGTTACCGCCATATACATACAAAATTTAACCCCTATTTTCTTACATTTTATCAATGTCATTAACATTAGTGAAATCGAATAATTTTTTGGCACACATAGCAGAAACCGTGCCAACAATGTTAGCACGGCTTTCCATAATCATTATGAGAATTTCTTACTTATTATACAGTTTATAGAGGAATACTGCGGCTTCTGCTTTGGTTGCATTCCCAGTCGGATTGACTTTATTATTGCTACCTACAATCAACCCTTCCTTAACCATGGTAGCTACGCTGTTCACTGCATAAGAAGCAACTTTGGACTTGTCGTAGAATTTATCCAGATCCGCAGCCCTACCTTGCTTGTTCAGACTTTTCACAAGTTTCAAGGCTCTTTCTGTCAACACCATCATGTCCTGCCTTGTGATTCTGTTATCGCTGCCGAATTTGTCGTTGCCTATGCCACTCGTAATACCAAGAGCTTTAGCAATTGCAATTTCATTATAATAGTAAGCATCCTCCTGTACATCGCTGAAATTGCCACTTGTCTTTGTAGTTAATCCAAGTGTCCTAACAAGTGAGTAAAGGAAATCTGCCCTTGTGATATCGGTTGTCGGATTGAATACATTACCCTCTGTCTTGAGAATATCCTTTGATGCAAGTACTTCGACCGCTTTCTTGGCCCATGCTGCCCTTCCAAGATCTGTGAATGTCTTGGATACGTAAGATATCGCATAGTCGTCGCTGAAATGAGTTGTTGTGAAGATTACCATACCGTTATTGGGGACATAGCGTCCGCTTGGTATTGTAATAATATTTCCGCTTCCGTCAATGTACCAAACAACAATCATTTCGGGATTCTTCAATTCGTCCGCAGTTGGCTTGTAAGGCACGGATACGGTTACAGGTGCGCTGGGATTGCTCCAGACTGTTTCTTTTCCGTCTACCGTAAGGGTAAGCTGTATGATTGGCCTATCGCCGAGAGCTGCCTTCACTTCCAACGGGAGCTTGGACTTGTCACTTTTGCCAATTTCCAGTGCTACTTCCTTGCCGCCGCTTTCAGCTGTGCCGGTCAACATGTTACCGGAGATTACAACCTTACCCAATTCAGTGGAAAGAGTGAGCTTGTCATCCTTTGTTCCACTTGTCAGTGCAGCAGCAGGTAAGCCTACCGAGTAAGAATTCACTCCTTGAACCACAGGTATATCTATGGTAACATCTTTTGCCAGAAATTCCTTTGCTTTTTCCAGATCCAGTGTCGGAACGAATGCGATTCCATTCTTCACAGTCGTTTGCATGGTTACTTTTTGATCCTGAACAACTGGCACTACAGGTGTAGAAGATGATGTTCCGGTGCTGGGAGAAGACGGAGTTTTGCTATTTGTTACTTTTATAGTGTAAATCTTTACCCTACCGTTTTCAGCTGTTACCTGTACCTTTATATTCGTCACTATACCAGGTGTCAGCGATATTGTTCCGGAAGCTGTACCGCTGGTAACAACCGTGCCATTCACTTTAATTGATGCCTTGCTATCAGCCGTTGTCGCAGTCACCTTAATGCCGGTCGCATCCTGCAGGGAAGTACTGCATTGAGTGGTTGCTGAGGTGAATGTCGGCTGGAGTGTTCCCACACTAAGGGTCAGATCGCTGAGATTCGCATTGGACGATTTTGGTGTATACATTCCAAGGTCGCCGAGGTCAATTTTATAGCCGTCCTGAAGTTTCTCGTATTCGCTATTAAAGAAATCATGCAGGTATGAATGTCCAAGAATGAATCTGTCCGGATTAATGGCGCCGTAGTAACCAGCATTGGCATTGCTCTGACTGTCAAACAGCACATAGCTTCCCTGCCATCCTGAACCGGATACGCCCCAGCTGATGATGTGATCGATGTACGGGGCGAACTTGGTGAACATTTTATACATCAGCGCATACTCATAACCAAGGGCGTCAGACTGTCTGACATTGAGCACTGCAGGAGCAGTCGCACCGCCGCCGGGGGTGTTGGTCGGCACCTTAAGGTCTAGTTCCGAGTAGGAAATACCGGAAAGAAGGCCTCGGTCAACGAGAGAGGCATAGAGGGCCATGGCATATTGGTTATCGCTTGCAAGGGTATTTCCGATCGAATCATGTCCCTGGATACCGATGTCTTCGATAAGGGGCCTTCCGTCATACAGCGGATCGGAGAGCCATGCGGTGTTCAGTTCGAGAACCATGTTGTATACAGTCCTCGCTTTGCTGCGGGTAGCAAGGCCGTAATCGTTGTAGGTCAGTTTAGGAGGATTGTCAACGATATAGGCGTCAATGCTTCCATTGGTGTCGTGCTCATCGAGCTTCATGTACTCGGGAAGGTCAGCATAGTTGGCTTTGTAAGCTGCCGCCATCTTGGCGTTGGGGGCCGCGATGTGCGCGTATTTGAAAAGCAAGTAAATGTAATGATCTTTGATGTCGCCACCAATTAAATCATCTGACATTGCAGCAAGCCAGTTGGTGTGTTTGAGACTCGTTCTCCAACTATTCACATTCTGGGGAATGTTTTCGCTGTGGCGGCTCTCGTGAACCTCTTCGTTGAGTACGTCCCATGAATTGAAGGGGATTACTCCGCGGGATACGCTTGAGCCATACTTCGTATCTGTGCTTAGGAAGTGACGCATCACATACATTGTGTGGTTAAACTGAACTCTTCTGGCCATTTCTTTGTCTACCTTAACCGTGGTTGTAACGCCGTTGCCCAAGCCGTAGAAATCGGTTGTGCCGTTATATCCGACTGGAAGGTTCGCAGGAATAATCTGTGTCATCCATGAAGGGGCTTGGTTGTACCATGCCAAAACATGGCCGTGAGACTTGTACTCTCCGGGAGTTCCGGAATCTCTTATCGCTTGATAAGAGTTGGTCGGGAAACTGTATTCACTTACGCCAGGGGTGGTGGTTGCGCCATTCAGGGCATCACCAGTAACGCTTTTCAGCCAGCTCGGGCCACGAGGATGTGTTCCATCGGCCTTGAGATTGTTGCCGTCGACAAAGATTTCATAGTGATTGGCTCTAGTTTCGGTTACTGCTCCGGTTCCGATGGCACCGACCATAAACATGCCATTTTCACTGTTGTAAACACTCTTTAAAGGTGCTACGACACTTTGATTTTCATTGTTGACTACGTTGGGGAGCGCAACGCCTTGGGGATCGGGTGCGGTTATTTTGATGTTTGCGACAAGGAGCATCCCGGTTTCTGCGGGACGGCCGGTCTCACCATGGAGTTCTAGAACGAAGTCCGAGGAATCGCCTGTTGAGGCAGTGACGCTGTTGTGAGTCACCAACCAGGTTTCACCGTTGTAGCTGCCAACCCAGTCGGGGTTAAGGTTGTTGTACTGGTAATCCCTGAGGTAGCTATCGATGTTAGAGCTGGTATTTCTCATTCTCCACCTCATGTATTTGCCCTGCGCGCTCTTAGGATAGTACACATCAAACTCAATAGTTGAGCCTTCGGGGACATTTACAGCCGGGGACAACAGAGATTGAATGCTAATTCCTCCGAACGTGCTTACTCCGTTATGGGCGTAATTGATCTGGAGTACATCAGCTTTGCCTTCGGAATCTGCAAAAGGATACGGAATCATATTGAATGTGCCACCAGCAAAGTCGGCAGGGACACGGTTGTCAAGCGGGGTTCTTGAGGTCCAGACATTTGTGGGCTCGGTAATTTTTACAGGTACTTTACCAGGACCAGGATCAAGACAGAAATAGGGATCTGAACCGTCCGCTTTGATCTTTTCATTGAAACTCACTATTGCGTCCTGAAGGTTGGCTATAGCTTCATCGACGGGAGTAAGCTCATTGCGCGCGGACTCAAGCGCGTTATTAAGATCTTCGAGTTCGTTGGCGTACACCCAGGGGAAAGCTTTGTTCACGTCGGATCCGTCGTCAGTGTGGCTAATCTGCAGCTGGAATTCCTCGTTGCCGGCTTTTAAAGCTTCGGCTTGTGCAATGAGGTTGTTCAGTTCAAGTGTTGGTTCGCCTTCAGCCGCTGTGACCGGGACGGGAGTAACCGTGAATAATGAGAACAGCATGATGACTACGAGGAGGCGGGATACGTTGATTAAGAGTTTTTTATCTTTCATCTTAGTTTTGCTCCTTTTCTAAGGCAACCTCTAAAATCTCGTTTTAGAGTTACCCAATTCTCAGATTTTGGATTTTTTAATACTTTACAGATTGAAATGTTGTGATAAGCTGAAGATTTTGTAATTTTTCGACGAATTAACTATTTAAATATACCTACTTTCGCACTACGTACTTGTCCCTTGGGTTACGTCGTACGTGGCTTGACGAACATTAAAAACACCTCCCGTTTGATATAGTATGTAAGATTCGACATGTTTTTTATTGACTATTGATAATATAATATGAAAATCTTATAATAAAATCCATGGATGTAAATTAAATCATTTGTACTTTTTTCGGAAAATGGGGTATTTTTATGGACTACAAGGAAATTAATCCACAAATAGACTATTTTAATAATAGGCGCGCTACTCCAAACTGGGTTATTCAAGATGCAACAATTAACTTTATTGATTTATCCTATTTCTCAAGAGGGAAAGCCTTTTACAAAGTGAATGGTGAATATTATGAAGTCAATCAGGGCGATCTCATTTGTATTCCGAAAGGCAGCCAGCGAAGCGCAACTACGGATGCGAACAACCCAATGGAAGCATTTTCTGTAAATTTCCAGTTATATGACATTAAAGGGAATGATGTTGAGCTTCCTTTTCCATTGGTATCCCATGTTGGCACCTCGGAAGAATTATTATATTTGTACAATGAACTGACACTTGTGTGGTTGAAAAAAAGTCTAGGGTTTGAAATAGAAGCTCGCGCATTGCTTTTGATGATTCTACATAATTATTTCAAACGCTTCTATTATAAAATTAACGTTCAAAACATTGACATCAGAATCCAAGAAACCATCAGGTATATCCTAAGTAATCTCCACAAGCCTATCAAAGTAGAAGAACTTGCCATAAATGCCGGTCTAACAACCGCATATTTCGGAACACTTTTCAAAGAGTATATAGGTTGTTCCGCAAAGGAATATATTAATAAGATGAAAATCAGCAATGCGGAGAATATTCTTCTTAGTGGCGAGTTTACCGTAAAGGATGCAGCATATAAATGCGGCTTTGAAGATATCTTCTATTTCAGCAAGCTATTTAAAAGAATCAAAGGATATCCTCCCTCCAAAATCCTATTGGATAAAAAGATGGTAAGTTCTCAATATTAGGGTACCTTGTTGTCGACAGCATTGTTATGGTACCGGGTCCGTAATTCAGGTGACCACGGTAGATCATAACATTTAAATTTCTCCTACTAATATTAATGAAACAGTGGTAAGAGGTATTAAACTATTATTGGAATATTATGGATATGATGATACTAAAATCGAAAAAATGCTGATGAATTTGCGAGCGAACTATTAGAAATTAATTAAGTATTTAGTCTACATAGTTGGGTAGCTTTAGTCAAAGAAATTACATTCAGAAACATAAATTTATTGGATATACCAGCAACCAAGGAGAGGCTAGTGCTCAGATACATCTATTTTGACCACTCAAGGCACGTATTGGATAACGGATTTGTTGAAAATTGTAAAGTAGGATGACATGGGTAACCCCACTTTTGCTATGGATTGAGCAGAAGTGGGGTTTTTAGTTTTGCACCTCAACCAATATAAGCAATATTGATTAAACTTAAAAGTATTGTTAGCTAAAAAGGAAATTAAAATAGAATTTATAGAAATTTATTGAAAATGTAATATTTTATGTAAATAATAGATAAATGCTGTTTTAAAGTGCCTATTTTATGTAATAAGGTCAGATAGTATGATTTTTAAAAATGAGCATCCAATTACTTTGTGATAGTATTAATATGAAGAAAATACGTGAAAATATTCCTAAAATAGGTTTTGTATCCATGACGGGTATAAATCCCCAAAAGGGAGTTTATACTCAAAAGTTATGGTAACTAGTTCGAAATCGTGAAGGTTGGTGTGGGTCGGATAAAAATACAATGGATGCAAGTATTAAGTAAAGGTTTTGTAATAATTGACTTTCCATATAGTGGTGAAATTATAGATTTTATAGAAGAAAAAAGAACTTGCGTTTGGCTTTCCGGAAATACTTGAGAAGATCTTTAAAGCAGTCTCTGAAGAGCTCTAGGAGTAATTGCTTAAAGATATATTATATAGTTTTGATATTCAATGAAAATCAAGGCTATAAAGGTTACCCTTAATATTTATTCTATCAGGAGGAATTGAGAGTATGAGAAATTTCAAAAAGTTAATTGCAATAGTCTTAGCAATATGCGTACTAGCAACATTTTCGATATCTGCATTTGCTAACGCACAGACTGATGCACAGTATTTGGAAAAGCTTAATGTAATTAAAGGTGATGGGAATGGTGTAAATGCCGATTACCTTGCAAAAGGAACTACTAGAATTCAGGCGGCAGTAATCTCTCTTAAATTGTGTGGATTAGAGGCTGAGGCTCTTAAATTTTCATCTAAAGTGAACTTTGCTGATGCTGATTCATTAGCATGGAAAGAAGGAAGAAATATTTTAGCATATCTCAAGGCTAATCCGCAGTTGGGATGGGTTGGTATAGGCGGAGGCAGATTTGATCCTAATGGCCCGGCGACCGCTCAGATGATTTACAAGATATTGCTTGAAGCATTGGGTTACAAAACAGGGAAAGACTTTACGTATGCAAATACAATTAAGTTTGCAGCTCAAAAGGGTCTTACCAAGATCATTACTGTAAAAGGTCAGATAAGCAATGCCAATTTAGCAACTGCACTTAAGGAAGCTCTTGATAAGCCAGTTGCCGACGGAACAAAGACTCTTGCTCAGAAGCTCGGCTATGATAAGGCAACTACTGGGGACCAAGGGACTAAGAGGGTAACAGTAGATGCTAATGGTTTTGATGCCAGCGGAAGAGTTGTTGCTTACTATGGCTCACCGGATAGTGTTGACGGAGACATTGAAGATGCTTGGAAGCTTGCTGAACCGGTAAAATTTACAAAGATAAGTTCCGGCAGTACGAATACAACAGCAACCATGAGAGTGTTGTGGGATGATAATGCTGTGTATTTCCTTGCTGAAGTAAAGGATGCTAACATTTCCGATGCTTCCGGTAATGTTTATGAAAAAGATAGCGTGGAATTTTTCCTGGACGAAGATAATAAGAGATGTGGGACATATGAAGGCGATGATAGTCAGTTTAGAGTTAATTTTAAAAATGAGAGATCCACGGACCATGGTGATTTAACAAATCTGTATACAGCTGCAAAGACAGTAGCAGGCGGTTATGTAATTGAAGGCCGCATTGCATTATCTCAGACCCCGGCCAATGGTAAGGTAATGGGTATGGAGGGTCAGATCAATGATGCAACTGGAAGTACAAGAATAGCTACTATGAATATATTTGATACCACGGGTACTGCTTATCAGGATACAAAAAAGTTTGGTCAAATGCTTTTAACTGGTAAAGGCCTCAATTCTGTATCAAAACCAAACTTTTATGATTTGAAATCCTTAGTCATGAGTGCAAAGGATATCGAGCTGCAACGCTATTCTAACGGTAATGCAGTTGACACACTAATTAAAGATTCAGAAACTGCGATTGCTGACAAAGCTTCAACACAAGCAAAATTTGATGACTTGCACATTAAATTACAAGCTGCCATTGATAATTTGGTACATAACGATTTATCCTTTGATGAAAAAGAGTGTAGAGATATACCAAAGGCATACAAGACGTCAGATCCTGAGAGCATAAGAGGATCTATCGTAAGAGTTGACTACAAAACAAATACTTACGATCAAGACGCAAAAGCTTTAGACAAGTATATGCTTGTATATCTCCCTCACGGATATGATGCCAACGATAAAACCAAGAAATATGATATAGTATACCTGATTCATGGTAATGCCGAGAGTCAGCATACTGCTTTTGGCGGTGTTGGTCAGAATTCAGAGCTTATGAGAGCAGTTGATAATTTGATTGCTGCCGGTAAGATGAAGCCAATGATTATCGTTACTCCTACTTGGTATAATACAGCTCCATATACTCCTGAGAGACAGAAGGAAGATGGACTGTTCCGTATTAAGAATTTTCATAATGAATTAGTGAAGGATATCATACCTACAATTGAAGGAAAATTTAATGTATATGCTCAGTCTAACAGTGAAAAAGACTTGCTTGCAGCAAGAAATCACAGAGCTGTTGCCGGATTCTCCATGGGTTCTGCCTGCACTTGGTATAACTACATTTATAGTATAAATTACTTTAAATACTATGTTCCAATTAGTTTATGGTGCTGGCAGGATGTAGACTCAATAAAGAAAGAAGGATATAATTTCACGGGAACCGATGATGAGATCAAAGCTAAATATTTAGCTGAAATCGCTAAAAAAGCGGGTTATACAAAAGATGATATACGAATCTTCTGTGCAACAGGTACAGCTGATTTAGCTTATAATGGAATGAATTCCCAGATCACTGAAATGAAGAAACTTACTGATACGTTTGTTTATTCAGCAGATCTTAGAAAGGGTAACTTCTATTATATAACATTGGAGGGTGGAGCTCATAACTGGACCTGCGTGGATCGTTATTTATACAATATCTTGCCAGATTTGTTCTTGGACAACAAATGATTACGTCTTGGATAAAAAGGCGAAGCAGTTTTAAGTAAAGTGAAATAATCTTAGAAAAGGAACAGGAGAAGTACAATTCTCTCCTGTTCCTTTTTTTTATGTGAAACGGTCAAAGTACCTCAAAGCTGTCACTGAACAACACCGTGACTTTCTTGCGCCGACCCACTTAAAGGATATGATGAGCTGTATCTCTTTCGGCAGTCTTTTTTATTCCTGATGTGATGGCTTTTTTAGCAGCATTGCCTTTGGCTCCTGCTCTTGCCAGGACTCCGGCCTTTTTTAACTTGGAGGTTACAACTGATGAATCTCATTATCTTTTCAGTTTGCCTGTTATTCTCTTCAAAGGACATATTTGGGTAATATCATCTATCATAAATAGATTTACCTTCCAATCCCCAAGTATATCAACTTTAGTAATCCTGTCACAGCTGAGAAGCAATACCAATTGCCATACTATGCAAAAATACCTATGGGTTGAACAGAGCAGAAGTTTCCTGTTGAGTAAATGTAATTGGCGGCATCTTTTGTAGATGAAACACAAGATAATATCCATATTATTATTTTACAATATTTTGAATAACTAACATTATTTGCTTGACGAATTCTATTATATAATATACTATTATAACTATAAATCAATATATTTGTAATTATGGGTTTAAATGGTAAAAAACATGGTGCTGTTATACAAACAATAAATCTATCTAAATTGAATGCAAATTTTAATTTGAATAAAACTTTTAGATTAATACTAACATCCCAATTAAAGGCAATCAGTGTGAAAATAATTTTTTGGATAATAGGAATATTGTCTTAATGAAATATCAATAGGTTTTTAGAAAATGTGAAGGACGGTTTATAATGCAACTATTTGTGGGATTATTATTGGCAACATTAGCCGGATGTAGTGTTACTGTGCAGCTTTCATTAAATAATAAATTAACTTCTTGCGTTGGTACCATGTGGACAACCTTCGTAAGTCATGCAGGGGGAGCTATCTTAGCTATAATTATTATTGCGATTATTCCTGGCAGCTTTTCTTATGCTAATGAATCTGTTTTGATTGGATTCCGCAGTGCACCCTGGTATAGTTTTCTAGGTGGAGTTATGGGTGTCATAACAGTTGTCTCCATACTTTTTTCTATGAGAACACTTCCTCTCGGGCAAGTTGTAGCATTAACAACGCTGGGTCAGTTACTTTTAGCGGCTATATTTGAGAAATTTGGCCTTTTCGGTTTAACTCCGAGCCAATTTGACTACAAAAAGGTAGCAGGTATCTTATTACTGGCTATAGGAGCATATTTAATGAACTCCAAATCATAAAACCACATTCATTACTTAACTATTTCTTATTCTTAACATTCTGATTACGGAATTTTTATAATAGCGAGACTTTTTATTACTTTTCCGGAAATGTTATCACAAATATTTTCTTTGGGAATATCGGCCAATAAAGAAAGATTAATTTCTAAATAAGAAGTCATGAAAATGTTGTATGAGTTCTTATTCGGTGAGTGCAAGTGTATAGTGTTAGAATACTTTAGATTAAAATCAGAAAAAGGAGATGTGAAATGGAACAGATTACTATTACAAAGGAATTTACATGGGATATGGCTCATATGTTAGCTGGACACTTGGGATTATGCAAAAATCTTCATGGGCACACTTATAAAATGCAGGTTGAGATTTGCAACAAAAAAGATAGTGTATGTGAAAGACAAGACATGGTAATGGATTTTAAGGATTTGAAAGATATTATAAAAGAGAAAATAATAGATTCTTTTGACCATTCTTTCGCCTACTGGAAAGGCTCTGATGACCCTGTTGAAATACAAATTGCGGATGCTCTTACCAAAAACGGAAGAAGAGTTGTTCCGTTGGATTTTAGGCCGACCGCAGAGAAAATGGCAATTTATTTTCACGAGTTAATCAAAGAAGATTTTGAGAGTAAAGGATTTGAAATTAAAAAAATTAAACTCTGGGAAACACCTACCAGCTTTGCTGAATATACCTCGGAGGGAAAAGATGACTAAAGATTTAATTATGGGAAGAAAAATCCCTGTAATTGAGATTTTCAACAGCATTTCAGGGGAAGGGATTTCAGCCGGTACTATTGTAACCTTTGTAAGGGTTGCAGGATGTAATTTAAGATGCAGCTTTTGTGATACCCGATACAGTTATGAAGGCACTTATAATATTGAAGAAATGCTGCCGGAACAGATTCTGGAAAAGGTAGCCGAATATAAGTGTAAGGATATTATTTGTACCGGAGGAGAACCTTTAGAGACTGGAATGGAGAAACGTTATCTACCTTTATTTCTCGCATCTTATGGATATAATGTCCGGATTGAGACAAATGGCAGTTGTGAGTTGTACTCAGAAGAAGAACTGAGAAGTTTTGGAATAGATAACGTATTAAGAAATGTATATTACACTATAGATGTTAAATGTCCCGGGTCTGAAATGAGTAAGTTCGATTTGATTGAAAAAAATGTGCACTTTTTAAAAAAAGAAGATGAAATAAAATTCGTAATAGCCGGCGAAGAGGACTTTGAGTATTCTATTGAGAAAATAAAAGCATTTAAAGATATATTCAGAAGCAATGAAATAACCTTGAATTTTTCGCCGGTATTTGGGAGTATTGAGCCCGCAGAACTGGTGGAACTTTTGAAATTGCATAACAGTTTTTTTGCGGAACATGAATTAAGGGTTAGGTTAAGTCTTCAAATACATAAATTTATCTGGAATCCTCAGAAAAGAGGAGTTTAATTGAACTAAAGAGGAGTTATACATATGAAAGATGTACAGAATTCAATTGGCAATTTTTTATTTAAAATTGATAATGTCGGAATAGACAGCTTTACTCACCCAATATCAATAAAAACTCATGATGGAATATGTTTCAATACCATAGCTGATTTTTCATTATCCGTTAGTTTGGAAAAAGATATTAGAGGAATTAATATGAGCAGACTTCCAATATTTGTGTCGGAACTGAATAAAGATGGCTGGTATTTGGATGATCTAAAAGGTAATTTAAAGAAATTGAGGAGCAAACTCGAATCAAAAGATGCCAAAATTTCTGTTGATTTTGATTACTTTATTACAAAAACGGCACCTTTATCAAAATATGAAAGTTATATGAATTACAAATGTAAATTTGAAACTTCTATTATTGAAAATATGAACGATGCAAGATCGGAGTATGATGCAGTATTAACTGTAGAGGTTCCAATTACAACCTTGTGTCCCTGCTCCAAGGAAATAAGTGAATATTCCGCACACAATCAAAGAGGCTATGTCTCTGTATCAGTAAGATATAACAGCACCGTATGGATTGAAGAAATAATTGATATTGTTGAATCCGTAGCCAGTTGTGAGATTTATCCTATTCTAAAAAGAGTTGACGAAAAGTATGTCACAGAAAAAGCATATGATAATCCAAGATTTGTTGAGGATATTGTCAGATTAACAGCTGAAAGACTATTCAAGGATAATCGAATAATTTGGTTCAATGTTAAAAGCAGACATATGGAATCAATTCACAGGCACAATGCTTTTGCGGAAATTACATATTCAAAAAATCCTGAAGAAACAATTTAAAGATAGTACTTTTGATTTGAAGGGGGAAACATAAAATGGCGATTGAAATAACCTGGGAGAAGTATGAGCTATTAGCGCAAAAAATAGCTTCTAGCATTGTGGAAAAAGATTTTGACCAAATTGTCGGAATTTCTCGTTCAGGTCTCATATTAGGAGTCCATCTTGCACACCTTTTGGAGATTAGAAAGTTCGGCTGCATAGAAGTGCTAAGAACTTATACAGATGAAGAGAATGCAGACAAGCAAATACCACAAATAACTTACTGGGCAAATATCGATAATACAAAAGGGAAAAAGATTCTATTAGTAGATGATATTGTTGGAGAGGGTAAAACTCTTCGCATTGTCAAAAGTAAATTAGAAGAATTTGGGGCACAAATTACTACGTGTGTCCTTGTTGTAAATTTAAATAATTTCAAAGATAATGACCTTGAATCTCTGGTTAACTATTATGGAGAAGCGGTTAGGGGATGGGTGAATTTCCCGTGGTGTAAGTAAAAGCATTTTATGCCGGGAACATAATACATTCTCATGCCAACGAGCCTTCTAAGGCACAAATGTAAAAGAATGAATGCTAAGTAATAGAGTCGGAGGAAAAGCGATGGAATATGTATTAGAAAATAATAGTTTATTGCAGGAGTATCTAAAAAACAACAAGCAGTTTTTTAATCATAGCTTACCGGTAAAAACTGACCTTGAAATCGTAAAAACAATGCATTTATATGAGCAGGAAAGAAAATTTCGCCCAACAGTATTATTCGATAATGTAGTTGATTATAATGGAAAGCCGGTATTGATGAATCCTTTTAAAAAGGAAGTAATGTACAAAGCCATAAGTGATTGCGATAGTGATTATTTATCTGTTTTATATGATCGGTACGAAAATGGGACATCTAAAATAAATTTCGTAAAGAAAGAAAACTTGAACAGTTTAGATAGTTTGCTGGATATGCCTGTTTTAAAGCATCAAATCCAAGATAGCGGTTTTTATATTACGGCAGGTGTGACAGCAACGAAATGCCCTCAAACAAATACGACTAATTTGGGAATTTATCGCATACAGGTAATTGATAAAAGAAAGGCTCTGATTTTTATGGCTGAGACATCCGATGGGTATAAAAATTACGAAAAATACATCAATGATAATAAAAGTATGCCTGTATCTATTTATATTGGTGCAAACATGGCTTACTATTTTTGCGGGGCATCCAAATTGCCGTATTCCTTGGATAATTACCAAATAGCAAGCAAACTTCTGGGGCGTCCGGTTAATATGTATGACTTTGAAATACCGGTACCAGCCGAGGCACAATATATTATTACGGGAAAAGTTAAAAATGAAAAGGAATGGGAGGCGCCTTTTGCGGAGTTTAAGGGATACTATTGTGATAGAAGATTAGCTCCGGTCCTTGAGGTTGACGAAATTCTATGTTGCAACAATCCATTTTATATAAGTATTGTTGCAGGTAAGGAAAGTGGACTTACACTTTCTGCAATGCAGGGTGAGTGTCTAATGTATTTTTACTTGAAAAATAGTAACTTTAAAGTATCTTCCGTAAAGTACAGACTTGAGGAAGCTGGGGAGTTTGTGGCAATTATAGAAACAGAAGAGCCATGTGAAGAATTAATAGATAAAGCTTTTGAATTTGATAATAGATTAAAGTTTGTAATATGCGGTTCAAAAGTCGTGGACCCATGGAGAGAGTTAAGTATTTTCCCATTTAGAACAGTTCAAAAAGATTATTATTATAAAGGAAGTGTGTCTGGCCGCAAAATGGGATTTATCTTTGAACCCAGGCAACAATTTATCCCTGTTGAAATATTTTAATTAAAGCAGGTTCAATCGTTAATTTGTGTATCACATAGTGGAAGGAATTTTTATGAGGATTTTTTTGGGGATTACCGGAGCATCCGGCTCTATTTTAGGAGTAGAATTATTTAATGCTCTGAATGCAAGAGGAATTGAACTATATGTAACTGCTACCAGGCAAGGACTAAAAGTATGTGAATATGAGACGGATATTAATCTGAAAGAGTATGTTGAAAATCACAATAAAAAATATTTTGATATTGATGATTTATTTGCTCCCATGTGTAGTGGTTCATTTAATGTAGATGCTTCGATTATATGTCCATGTAGTATGGGAACTCTTGCAAGGATTTCCTCTGGAATATCTCAGAATTTAATAGAAAGAGCTTCGGATGTTGCTATTAAAGAAAGAAAAAAATTAATTTTGGTACCCCGTGAAACTCCACTCAGTAATATACATCTAAAGAATATGCTTACTCTTTCCGAATGTGGAGCAATAATAGTTCCCCCTTCAATTTCATTCTATAGTAAACCTAAATCTATCACGGATATTGTCAATTTTTTTGTTGGAAGGATATTGAACCAATTAGGCATAGATAACAACTTATCAAAGAGGTGGGGAGAGGATATAAAATATGAAGTGTCCAACTGATACTATACTGTTTGATATTGATGGTACACTTTTAGACCCTAAGTATGGTATTACAAAATGTGCCCAGTATTCCTTGAGATATTTTGGTATTAATGAAGAGAATCTTGATAGTCTTGAAAAGTTTATTGGCCCACCTATAGATGAGGCTTATAGAGACTTTTACAATTTTAATGAAGAACAGGTCAATACTGCAATAGAGAAATTCCGTGAAAGGTATGAAACTACAGGCATGTTCGAAAACGAAGTCTACCCTGATATCCCACAGTTACTTTCAAAACTGAAAGCAAAAGGGAAAAAACTTATGGTAGTAACTACAAAATACTACGGATATGCTATTGAAATACTAAAATATTATGGACTTCACGACTATTTTGATTTTGTTGCCGGAAGTAAATTCGATAATACCCGTTCTCAAAAAGCGGATATAATTGAGTATGCTTTAAATACTTTAAATTTAACTGCATCATCACAAATGGTAATGGTTGGCGACAGAAAATATGATATTATAGGAGCAAGAAAAGCAGGGTTAAAATCTATAGGTGTACTTTACGGTTATGGGTCACGGGAAGAGATACAGCAAGCTAATCCACATTATATTGTTAAAAGTGTACAGGAATTACAGGATATTTTACTGTGATTTACACGTTTGTTTTAGTTTCTTGCATTTAAAATAATAATTGTTAGTTTTCGGGGGTATTAAAATTTGGGGGAATACATATGAAATTATCAAGCTTATGCTATATCAGAAAAGATAATCAAACATTGATGCTTCACCGAATAAAAAAACAGCAGGACATGCATGCAGGCAAATGGGTAGGGCTTGGCGGCAAGATGGAAAAAGGTGAATCACCGGAAGAGACTGCAATTCGAGAGGTTAAAGAGGAGAGCAATTTACAGATACACAGCTTGAGACTGGTTGGAATCTTAACTGAGCCTGATTTCAAGGATAATGAAGATTGGTATGTGTTTGTCTTTGTTTCGGATGACTTTTCAGGAGATTTGCACGAGTGTAGCGAAGGTGAACCGAAATGGATAAATAATTCAGAATTGGATAGCTTAGACTTATGGGAAGGAGACAGATTATTTTTAAAATGGATAGACGAAGGCGAGTTTTTTACTGCAAAATTTATATACAAAGATGGTGTTTTATTAAAGAGTAGTGTGTTATTTCATTGATAGTAAATAAGGGTTTATAAAGAAACATAAAAAAAGGGAGCCGGATCTTGTATTGATATGCTCCCTAAGGTTTCATTTAAATAGAAATTTATCTGCAGTTTAATAAGATTATAAGGTTTTATCAAGCCATTTTATTCCCTGCCAAAGAGCTTCATTAAGTGGTTCTCTATTATCGGTGGTAATGTCAAGCATATGATCAGCATCTAGCTTAATGATTTCATCTTTAACATTTTTCATATCATGATGATTTTTTATATACAATTCACCTGCTTGTGGCTGAGGAGTGACTATAGCATCATTAAGTCCTACGACAACTTGCAAAGGTCCTCTGTATGACGTGATTTGAGCAATAGGATCTATATCGAACAATTCCTTGAAAAATTCTGACCTTAGTGTTGTCTCAGCACCCCAGGGTAATTTAGCAGTTATTAATTTATTTTGGCTTTGCAAGCCCTCTTGAATCGCATTAGAGCCTAATAAATTAGAATATGTATATGGCGGGTTTGCGACAGGTGACCAAAGAATTAAGGATTTTATCATAGGATTAGTTGATGCTACACACGCAGCAATCAAGCCACCCTGACTTAACCCCAGCAACGCTATTCCTTTACTATCAATTTCAGGGATGCATTTCAAGTATTTCAAAACGGCATCAACATCTGAAATTTGACGGGTAAAGGTCGTATTTTCCCATTTTTCACTGCTATCACCACAACCAAGAAAATCGATTCTAAGAGTGGCGTAACCTTGTTCTGTAAATATTCTTGCACTTTTACCAAACATAGTTTCATTACTGTTTGTAATTGGAAGTTCATTGCGTTGACCGGCAAAGCCATGCAACATAAGAAGAACCTTACAAGGCTTTGTTGCATTTGGGGGAATGGTCAGTGTACCTACGATTGTTTCATTTCCTTTTGGAATTTTTATAATTCTTTCCGATACTTCATCTTTGGGAACTAATAAATCTTTCTTTTCAAAGGCTTCGGCTTTACTTAAATCAAATACAAAAGTACTGAGAATCAGTAGCAGTGACAGTATGATAATTAATACTTTCTTTCCCATTTCTATTATCCTTCCTTTCCTTGTTAAGAGTTAAAAGTATTTAATTGGTAGTATTGACAATCATACAGTAATACGAGGAATTTAACAATATTTCCCACTATATAGTTTGTATTATTTAACTTAATATTTTTGAGCCCTTTTTTTGATAGGTTTATAGATACAACATGGAGTAACCGGGTAAAGGGTATAAAATATTAGGTTATACACTTTGTCACAAGCTCTTTTGTATTCAGCAGAAGAGCTTTTTGTATACATAAAACGGATTTACGAAGTAGATTCTTGCCTGAATTAGGTTGCTTTTGAGAGTTTTTTGAGAGAATTCATTGGTAAAATATCATAGTAAATACAGTAACAAAAGGAGTATAAAAAGATTTATGAACAAATTAGATAATGAAATATCTAAAGGCCTGCTTAAAGGTTTTCTGGGTATGGCACTTGCTGTGGCAATAGTATTAACGGGAGGCTGGTCTTTTGGAGCAAAAGCCTCGGATAGGCCGAAGTTAGATGCCGTTCAGATATACAAACAATACTCAAATTCCATTTTTTATATGAGAGTAATACGTGAGGACGGTACACTGAAAACTGTGGGCAGTGGATTTTTGATTGGAGGCGGAAAAGCGCTTACAGCCTTCCATGTTGTAGATGGGGGTAAATCCTATGAGGCGGTTTTCGATGATGGAGTGATAATAAAGGATATAAAAACAGCAAAGACTGACAAAGATAATGATCTGGCGCTTGTTACAATAAATGCCGGAAAGCGTGAAGGCCTGGAGGTTTCATCCACTGGAGCCGAACATGGACAAAAGGTTTTTGCACTAGGCTATCCCATGAAAGGAACCAAAATAATTACTGAGGGGATAACAAACACTCCTAAAGCAGAAATAAATGGACAAAGTCGGATTCTCACATCAGCTCAGGTGGCCAGCGGCATGTCTGGAGGCCCGCTGCTTGACAGGTATGGCAGTGTAGTAGGTCTTATATCGGGTTCACTTAGAAATATGAGTAATATACATATATGCGTATCGGCAGACAGCATTAAGAGCTTTATAAAAGAAGACTAAATGCGAATACGAGTAAATGAAAGCTATTATAAGGAGGCAAATTTGAATGAGAAAGAAGTTTTTGGCAGTATTGCTTATACTAAGCATACTTTTTCAGGCATTTCCCTGGTGGCCAACAAGGATGGTGGCAAATGCAGCTGCAGGCTTTTCCAGTATATATATACAAGGCGGAGGAAAAGTAGTAAATCGTGAAGATATGAGTTATTTGCAGTATGGTTTTCAAAAAGGTTTGTGCAATAATTTTCGTTTTTTTGCTGGAAATAGTACACCGGGTGTTCAATGGTCTACGGATGACGGAGATGCTCCAAATGCAGATGGAGTTTATAAAGTGGACGGACATTTTTATGGAAGGATAAGTGTTAAAGATAATCCGGTACTAAAGAGGCTGGCAGAGGGCGGACAGGCATATTTTATGGTAAGAGCTGCCACACTCAATAGCACCACTGATCATGGTGCTTATATTTGGGCATATACACAAAAAACCCCGTGGTATTATGCCGGAGATGATAAAAGGCCCGGGTATAAGACAACAACATCATACTGGAGTGCACAGTCACTTTCTTCTGATAAAACCGATCTTTATAACGCTTTTTCTTCATGGATGTACTTTGATGTTAATGACACAATAGTCTTAGAGACAGAAACAAATGGAGCAGGTACTCAAGTAGAAGGAATAGAGCTGTACTTTGCAGATGTAACAGCCCCTGCTTATAACGGCAATACCCTGACAACCAATGGTACCGTAAGGTATAATACCGAGCTTAGTAAAGATGAATTATTTCTAAAACAGGGGAACTATATTAATCTTTGACTAAATTTCAGTGAGCCTGTTTTTCCATCCAGCGCTGCTACAGCGTCAGATATGGTTGGTGGAAGCTTTAAGTTTATGAGAACAGAGCTTTTTGACAATCCGGGAGGAGATGGTTTCAATCCATCAAAGTATTATCTTGAAAGCTCTGATCCCGACTATAGCTCCTTTACCGCAGGCGGTATTAATATTAACAGTAACTCAAAAAGCACCTTTAATATGAAATATGCTCCTGCTACAAACGACAGCACCGGTAATAAACCCTTAGATCCTCAGAGGATTTCAGCAACATCGGGTGACAATCCAAGTCTTGTACAGAGAATAAATGATGCTGGTTTTATTGACGGTGCAGGAAATCCACTTCAGGATATATCGGGAATAGGAACAAATCCATTTGGAAACAACGATAATCCAGATGGAACGTACAGAACTATTATTGATGCAAGGCCTCCTGTATACTCACCTGTAAAAAATGGCGTACAGCCGGATATTCTTACTGGGCTTGTCCTTAATAAAGGAGATACCATTGATTTTAGTGTAAATTTATATGAAAAGGTAATAAGTGCATTAAATCCTACAAGTGGCATAAGGCTGGCTTTTAATAATGGTATGGTAGCTACTTATTTAAGCGGAAGCAATACTGAAACCTGGAAATTCAAAGCCGATATACCGGGTGATATTGGTTCTGAAACACCAAGGCTGGAAGTTACTGCACTAGAGCATGACAGCAAGACAGGGGATGGAAATGTGATATGGGACTATGCCCAGAATTATCTTACTGAGGCGGTTAAATCCATAAGCTGGGCAGATATTTCAATAGACAATACTCCTCCTAAGATTAATTACATATATAAAAATGAATATAATTCTATTGTAGAAGACAGTAGATTTGTTAAAAGCGGTAATATTACAATAAATGCTGAAGACCCTTTGATTAAAGGCTCTGCAAGCAAAGGAATATATAGGCCGGGCAGTACTCCCGGTGCAACCGGACTTGTGTACTATATGTGGAGTAAAAGTGCTGCAAATCCATTTGAGGGTAAAAACGATAACTTTGCAGCTGTTAAGAGGTACTCGTTGACATCAAAGCAGCCTTCGGAGGGTTTATATAACTCAGGCTATGGGGACATTCAATTAGGTGTTACCAATAATTTGAACACCATGGAGCTTCCGGCTGAGGCCAATGGTAAAAGTGAAAATTGGTATTTACATACATGGACTTCTGATATGACATGGGATTCAGCGATACAGCTGATGCAGTACGAAAAGGGTAGTACACAAAGAGAGGCATATATTGCAAGCAATCCGGATGCAACCCCAAAGCAGATAGAGGACAACTTCAGAGAAAATATACTGCCTACGCTTGGGGACTATGACAATCTGCAACAATGGCCTCTGACAGATTTCATGAAGGATGACTCAAATTGGGTTTACAAATGTGCCACACTTAAGCTGGACAATGATAAGCCTGTTGTCTCTGTAGGAAATATTGTTGATAACAATACTGACAATGTTTGGGCTACCATAACAGCCAGCGATAAAACATCCTTTATCAAGGACGAAAAGGTATGGTACCAATATGTTAAAAAAGGAGCAACACCTGATGAATCAGGATGGATAGAAATTTCTTTAGATGCCCAGGGGAAAGCACGGATAAATACCCTTGGAAATCAGGCAATTGATAGAGGCGGTAAATATGAAATCTATGTAAAGGCTGAGGATGATGCCGGAAATATGGACGTATCACAGCCTGTGGAAATAAATGTGTTGGTAATCAATACAGCATTTAAAAGCTATGGGAACGGATATGCCATAAACAAAGGCATTGATTTCACTATATGCGGTGTTCCAATAGATACAATTGAATACCAGTTCACCAGTTCTTCTGAAAAACCTGTGACTCCATGGACAGCTTTCAGCACAGGTAAGCCGGCAGAGCTAAAAGGGGAGACTGGATATAAATATGATATATCTGGCGACACCTCAAAAAACGGTACGGTTTACTTGCATATAAAAGTTAAGCAGGAAAATATGGAGAGATATTACTACTATTATAAGGAGTATAAGTTCGATCACCTGCCACCGGTTGTATCGTTTGGTTCACAGGGTTTTCTATATCCACTGCCACTTCAGGAAACGAGAATTGCAGTTGAAGATTCCTTGGTGGACGCAAACGGTGTGGCTGATGAAAACATTAAATACCAGTGGGTAAAGGTAATAGGTGGAGAAGAGGAAGTTGAACCTGAGAAAACTTCTGAAAACTGGAAGCAGGTACCTGCGGACAGGTCAGTGCAGCTTGAAGTACAAAACAAGAAGGAAGATGGACTCTATCGACTCTACATTTACACAGAAGACAGCCTTGGTAATAATAAAATATACAAAACCTCAAGTCTTTTCAGTGTATACTTCTTGAGTCATGAGCCGCCAATAGGCAGTGCCGGACTTATCTATACATCTGGTAATAATGCGGATGGCTATACTGCAATCCTGAAGCTGGAGGTTGATGTACCGTCACAGGTTGGTTATTTCTATTCTGTATCCTCCAACGGGGGAGAAAACTGGAGCACCTGGCGACCATATACAAATTATGTGGGTGTACCGGTGGACACAAATGATACAGAAGAACTGGCTGAAAATATAAAAGTAAAGTTCAGAGGTTATTTTCTTGATAATGTAAGTGAAATATATTCGCCTGAAATCAATATACAGGATGCACCGGCATATGCACTGGCTTCCCTTGGAAAAATTGAACCTGTCAGAGGTGGGGAGAAACTTGGGAATGGTGGCTTAAATACAGGAATAGAAATAGATTTTTCACATAATATCGGAAAAAGTATTACTCCAACACAAGCAAATCCTGAGATGCCTGAAATTCTTGAGGAAAACCAAAAATTCAGGATATACCAGAATGGCTGCTACTCATTTAAGGTTGTTGATAACGGTAAAACAGAGGTAGTTTATATTGTAGTATCCAATTTTGATAACACACCTCCTACTGCATCGGTAAAATATAACGTTATAAGAAAGACAAATGGCAATGTTGTAGCAAGCCTGACAGCCAGTGAGCCAATCAGAGTACTAAACTGTAGCTCTAACAAGAAAATTTTTGAAAGCAACGGAGAGTTTACATTTGAATTTGAAGATGCGGTTGGACTTACAGGTACAGCAGTAGCAGTAGTAAATAACATTGACAAAACCCCTCCGGAGGCTGAAGTAGTCCTGCACTATAATCACAGTGACATGAAGGCTTTGATTAAGTACAAAGACGAAAATAATCAAGAACAAAATGTAGTGGTAGACAATGCCGGGTACGGGTATGATTCTGCCGGTAAATATACATTGTTTGCAGTTCCAACAAAGGAAAATGTTATTTTGTCCAATATGGTTATTGCTGAGGTAAAGGCTAAAGACGGAGCAGATAATGATTTCAAAGTAATACGAAACAACGAAGGAAACAACAACTCTACTATAATAATGCAGAGCAATGGAGAAGCAAAATTTACCCTGATGGATGCTGCGGGAAATACTTCAACTATTACATCAAGTGAAATAAACAATGTATGCAGCGATTCTCCTAAGGTTAAAAACATAACTCTGAAGAGAGTAGATGATAAAGGAAATGTACTTGATAACGACAAGATTGTTATTATCAACGGAAAGGAATATTCAAAGGGGAAAGTAAGAGTAAGCGTTGATGCAGAATCCTATTCGGTAATTGAAGATAATTCTGTTTCTGTTGGACGCAAGCCGGCCAATGGTTTTAGTAAGGAATACACACAAAACGGACAGCAAACACTGATACTAACGGATAGGCTAGGCAACCAAAACAAGCAGAAAATAGCAATACAAGGGCTTGACAACATAGCCCCTGACATAAAACTAAACACTACAATTGCTACCATAATAAAAAATAAGGCTAACTTTGACTTCAAAACGGATTTAGGCGGTTATGAAATATCAGATAACCTTTCCGATATAGAGAATTTGAAGGTAGAAATTGTGGAAGATGTGCTGGAGAATGGGGTGTTTGTTGAAAAGAGATTTGATATCTCAAAGCCCGGCAAGCACAAAGTAAAATACATTGTAACAGATGAGGTAGGAAATACCTCTTTTGCAACTCAGTCAGTATATGTAACAAATTCAGATGGTATGTACATTATGGCAAATGGAGTACCAATATCACCTGATGAGTCAGCCACAGCTATACTGGACACAACAACTGTCACATTTGTAGTGAGAAATTACAATCTTGTGAATACGGGCAGTGCAAAGGAAAAAATAGAGAATGAAAAAGGAACTTTTGATATTTACTACTATCCGGGACTTTACAGAGAAGGGCAGATGAAATATATAGCTAAAAGGTTGACCTATAAACAGCTTATGGAGGGTAATTTTACTGTTGAGCTACCAAAGGCTGGATGGTACACCATTATAGTAAGAAACAACGAAAGAGAAACAGTATATTCTGCATTATTGGTAAGTAAGGTTAAATAGCACTGTTTCGTATGACTTAGCTATTAGCTTTAAGTAAAAGGGTAGTAATTAAATATAAAATTGAGGAGATGCTTAGAATGAACGGATTAGTAAAAAAAGTTATTGCAAGCATTCTAGCGGTGCTAATTCTACTAACAAGCATGCCGTTGGATACTTTTGCACAAGCTGTAAATTCACCGGATGTAACTACTGTACAAAATGAATTTGTACGTGTCACAGTGGATAATGCCAGCGGAAGATTTAGCATACACACCGTGGAAGGCCAGCCCATAAGAAAAAAAGACGGAAATGTGGATACGATTTTTCAGGGCGAGAACCCTGAGACATCCTTTACCACATTTAAGATAGATGGTACGGAATACATATTTGGAAATCCATATAAGTTTGCAGTAGACTGGTTTTCAGAGATATCTAAACCTAAGATTGTCAAAAATAGCAATGGCACAGTTGATGTTGTTACAGTATGGAAAATAAAGGGCATAGAGATTAGTCAGGTTATTACCATAATTACTGTAGATGACAAGGAAAATGCCGGAAATGTTCGTATAGCCTATAATGTAAAAAACAATACAAAATCTACGGTTGAAGTGGGAACAAGAGTTCTGGTAGATACTTCTATAGGAGGTAATGACGGACCTGCTTTTCAAATAGGACAGAATTATCTGCAGCCATTGTATGTAGAAAGAAAGCTAGTCCATAAACCGGAAGAATTAGGATATGACAAAGAGACTCAGGAACTTGAGTACAACCTTCACAAGCTTCCGCCATACTGGGTTATGAGGGACAGACTTGACCTTTCCAATCCTCTTGCTACCAATGTAATGGCTTATGGTTTTAATAACCTTTTTGAGGGTGGCATTAATGTTGTTGATGAAATGATTGTTGGTCATTGGAATGGTCTTGCCAATACAAAATGGGATTATACAGTAGATGAAAATCTGGACTTCACTAAAGATACTAATAAGTATGGAAGTGCTGATACTGCAGTGGCATTTTACTGGCAGCCCGATTCGATTGCAGCCGGTGCAAATAAAAGCTATGAGACGGTGTATGGGCTGGGCGAAATAATAGCACCCGACAAGGTTTTTGATGTCCGTTTTCTGGATACTGTTCAAAAGCTGGAGACAAATGAGGCAGGTTCTGCCTATAAAGATGATGGAGTATTTGAAATAAATGCTGAAATTGAAAATCTTGAAATGTTCAATATGGAGCACAGTAAAATATCAGTCACCTGTAAGTTAGAAAATGGTCTGGTTTTTGTTGACGAACAAGGTAACGAATTGGGGAGTTCAACCCAGACTCTACAGTTTGCCAAAGAAATACCTCCCGAGCAAGCAGCTCAGGGAGTGGAGGTTATTACCTATAAACCGGGTGATATAGTAGCCGCAAAGTGGAAGGTAAAGGCAAAAGGTCGTCCGTGGCCTGTGACACGTCAATATTTAGTAACTGTCAACAGTCCGGAGACAGAGAAGACGCTGAAAAATAAGCTGGACAGTGCCGGAAAAGATCAGGAGGCTGAAATCAGAGCGATTTATGAATCCTCGAAGGCTAATTTTGTATTTCTTCCTCCTGTGGGAGAACTGAGACCTACCCTTGTATATGGACTTACTCCAAATGAAACCTATTACAGTGATGATAAATATATATCGGCAAATATATCCAATATAGAGGCGTACAACGTTGGTAGTACTTCAAATAATACCGTTACTCCTCCTAATTTTGACCTGTTTATCAAAAATGTAAAAACCGGTGAGAGATACAAAGTGCCGGTAATTGAGGCTGTAACCACACAACCGTTGGGCAACGGTTTTGCAGGAGATATGAGGATAGTATACAGAGGTGGACAAAAAGTAGATGAAGCTGGCAATCCCGTGGGAGATAAACTGACCAACGGAGAACTCCCATTGGGAGAATATTGCCTTTCCATTGACTTTAAGGACAAGACCGATCCCGAAGTAGCTGCTGCTCTCAGCTTTGAAACAGATCAGACCTTTAGCGTCACTGAGAACGAAGAAACAAGAGTACGAAAGGCCAAGATACTTGCAGTATACAAAAAAGTTCTTGATTTAACGCCTACAATAGATAGCAATGAAACTAGCGAAGCAATGGAAGATTTTGAAGATATTTTTCCTGAAGAATACGAAGGATTAGATAAAGCAGCTTTTATAGCAAAAAAAGCTGCAGACAGACTCAAAGTGTCTGCTGCAAAAACTGCCATAGCTGCCGCAAGTAAATTGTTGGACCCTGAAATAGATATAGCAGAAGCTATGAACGACAGTGCTACTCCTGTATATGGCGTAAAAGGCTTTGAGTCGGAGGAGGAATTCGAAGAATTCAAAGAGGAGTTTGAGCCGGAAGAGGAGGATGGCCCCTCTGACGAAATATTGTTGGAAATACGAGGTATGATAGTACAGTCCGGTGAGGGAGACGATGTACAATATACAGTAAATACCGACACCGAGCCTGCCATCATAAATAACAGTGTTGCATACACAGGTAAAGAAATGACCTTTGCCAAGGGTAGATTTCCTTTGGCAACAGTAGTGGGTCTTGGCTCTGACACACCATTTTTGGATGCATTGTTTGTAAAAGGTGATGGTACACTGAGTATTGCAAACAGCGGTTTTGTATTTCATAAAGGGGAATGGACACTGGATTTTTATAACAGCTTTGATAAAACGCTAGGGGAAGGCTATAAAATTCCAACTACTGAAATGGAATGGCAGAAGGGAGAAAATCCCGAAGACGATACGCTGAACGGAAGTCTCCAGTGGGCAGCCGGAATGCTTGGAGATGCACTCAATCCTTTCAGAACGCTGATGATTACAGAGGTGTATTTTAACAGGCAAAGCCTTTTTGCGCCTCCTAGTTTTTCCGTTAATGGCTTTGGACTGAAATTCAATGATTTTATACTTAGGGATGGCGGTATATCTTTTGGTGGGGAAATCTATCTGAAAATAATAAACGGTGAAGTAAAGAATGTTATTTTTAATGATGAAGGCTTTGTAGGAATTGATGCAGCCCTTAAGCTTGAGCTTAAAGAGGATTTTGGTATGCTAGCCTCTCAGAAATCCAAGGGTAAGGATGAAAGTGGAAATGATATTAAAGGGGATACTGGTGATGTTGGCGGCGAGATTACCATCATTCATTATGTGGATCCTAAAAAGTATGGTGTTGAAAATACATATGGACTAAGCTTTAATGCAGATTTAAAAAATATGGCTGCTGTAAGCTGCGAGCTGTCCTTCAAGCAGGTAAAGGATGGGCGTATTCTGCCTGATGTAGTAGCTTTTGGGGCAGAATTACCTGATCCGGGAGTAACAATTGCAGCAGCTACATATTTAACGGGCATCAGGGCTGCCATTAGGGAACTGGCGGATACCATTGCAGGTGGTGACGATGGTGTTCCTCTTACCATAGAGGCAGGGGTAGATTTGAAATTTGGGGTAAGCCCTGCAACCTTCTTGGGTTCAATTGATCTTACACTTAAACGTACTGGTATGAAGGTTGTAGGAAAAATGGATATGGGCGTTGATAATGATAGTGCCGTTACAATGCTTTCAGAGGCTGTTATTGAAACACAATGGGTTACACCGTGGTTTGTACGTGCAAAAGCAACCATTGATGTATGCGGTTGGGATTTGATAGTTGGGAATGCTAGCCTTTTCCTACTTCAGAATGTTGAGAAGGGTCGAATTGATTTTGAAGGAATTATAGGAGCCAAAATAAAAGTTCCGGGAAGTGTTCCGATAGTAGGCGGAATGAACCTTGCAAGTGTATGTGTCGGTGCAAACAACGATAAATTATGGGGCAGCGTAGGAATCCTGTTCATTAGCCTTGGAATAACCTATTACTGGGGTGGCGGAGTAGAATTTGGCACAAACGGAGAGGTTCTGAATAAGGATGCACTTATGTACCTATTGGTAGATCATCCGGAAAAAGGCCCTCAGATTATGGCTATAGGTAATGGTATAAATGTACTGGCTACCTCATGGGAGAATGAGGAAGCGGAAAAACAGCCAGTGAAATATTTGTCAATTGATAATGGAATTGATTATATTGACGATGGTTCCCAGAATCTGGGTATAGGTGGTATCACTACGTCTAATAACTCAAAGATTCATTCCATTCCAATGGGTGGAGTTACCGGGAACGCACTAATAGAAGTAGAATATTTTGATACAAAAACACCTAAGCTTACACTGGTAAAATCAGATGGAAATCCATATGATATTAAAATAGGTGATATTAATAATCATAACGCAACAGCCTTTGAACAGATTATTAAGGCTAAAAAAGCAGGAGAGTTAAATAGCGACGGTACAAAAGTCAGCAAACAGGAAGCGGCTGTAAGCACAGACATCAGAAGGCTGTATATCGCCGTACCAAAAAAGCAAATTGCAAATGGAAATTGGACCCTGACCTCAGATCAACAGGTTAAAACAAAGCTGTTGAATATTCCGGTAGTACCTGTGCTTTCTGATGTTTCTATAAACTCAGTTGAACAAGATCAAAACCAATTTACTGCAAACTGGACAATTAATAATGCTAAGGCAGGAGACGAAATAAATCTCTATTTATCAAAGGATAAGGTTCCTGAAGTTCCTAATCCCAATGCTTCTATAGATCCGGGACTTATGCTTGCAAAGGGTATAGTTATAAAGGAAGAAGATATTGGCCCTGATGGAATAGCTTCAGGGCATATGGATTTTAATGTTAAGAATGTAGAATATCTTGGGGGAGCTGATATCACAGGAATGCTTGCTCAAGGAGATTACTACCTGAGAGCTGAGCTGAGAAATGATATCTCCTTCTCGGCAAAATCTTCACAGCAAACCTTCAAGTTGATTGACACACTGGCACCTAACGCTGTGGATGCAGTTGAACTTAAAGCAGCCGGAAATGGATTGTTCCAGGTAGACTTTAAACCTGCAGAGAAAAAGTCAGGTCATGAAAAGTACAAGTACAACTACGCAATTTCTGCAAAGGATGCTTCAGGAAATATTTATGAACCACTTGGCGAAATTATGTATACAGAGGAGCAGCTTAAGGATAATGTTGTAAATGGAAAGTACCGCTTAAATGTGGGTGGTTGGAAAAAAGTCGGAAAACCAAAGCTGGACAGCAAGGGTAAAATAATGAAAGACGCAAAAGGCAATGTTATTGTGGAAGATGTTCAGGACAAATATACCGGGATTGAAACGGGTAAGGAATACAGCGTTGGAGTAACTGTAGTTGGTGTGCCTACCAAAGCAGATGATGCTAATCAGAATATGCGTTTTTCACAAACCGTATACTCTGATAAGAAGTTACTTCCCGTACCTTCAAAGCCTCAGCTTAAGATAAACGGAGCCGAACTTCCAAATAACAGATATGACCTGATAGTGAACCAAAAGACACAGGAAGTAACAATTGCATCAAATCAGCCGGATGTTGTGGTTGAAGCTGTATGTGGAGATGAAACTGTTGGCAGTGTTAGTCTCAATGGTAGCGGAAATAGCGGAAAACTCAAATTTGAGAAGTTTAATACAGATGGTACCTTCGCTGTAGAACTAAAAGCTCGTAATACTAAAACAGGCGACTATTCCGTATCGGTGTTGTATTTGACAGTTGATACCATTAGACCTATGATTTATCTTGACAGTCCTCTTATGGGAGATAAAATAAAAAATGGAAAAATTACAGTTAAGGGGAAAACCAACAACGATGCAACAATTACTGTAAAGAATGCTGATAATGGAGCACTTCTGGCAACAATGCAGACAGACAAAAAAGGGTACTTTATAAAGGAAGTGTCGGTTGATAGTAATTCAATAAAACAGCTTATAAAAATAGAAGCTCGTGACAAGGCAGGAAACTCTAATAGTGCACTGATAGAGGTGGAAAACAGCGACTTTAAGCTGCCTAAGAAATTAATACTTACCATGCCTGATGAAATAAAAACAGGTGACAAAGCTGCCGTACTTGGTACAACAGTGGAATACTGTGATGGCAGCACCGAGCCTGCAGATAGCGCAAAGCTGTCCTACAACATCATAATAGGTGAGTCAAATGCAATGATTAAGGACGGAAAACTTACCCCTCTCAGGAAGGGTGCTGCAGTCATTGAGGCAAGCTATCAACCTTGGGAAGGCTTAACACTTAAAGATACAGATGTAGTGACAATTAAAGCAGGAAAGCAGACGCCACCTGATTCCATGGGAACCATCAAAGCTGCGACAGTAGGAACCGGTAGTGCCGGAGAAACGAGAATTGTGGTGCAATCCTATGGAAACAAAGAAAATATGGAGGGGTGCGAGCTCGCATATAGGCTGTATACAGATGAAACAGAGGCATCCTTGCCAATATTCGATCAGGACATTACAGCTTGGAAGGCACTTCCGGCGAGTGGGGTCATACCTGCAAAAACTGGCAATATTGTAGTAGTAGCAAAGAGAACAAAGGCCAGTCCAAAGCTGGTTGTAGCATCCTCATCCAAAATAAAGGCATATGAGTATGTGAGCAGTAGTAATATTTCTCCTCTGATGATATCCGGAGTTTTAGTATCAACCTCAAATGCATCGGGACTACAGTATCCTCTCATTGTGGATGGACAAAAGAAGGAAAAAATGGTTATCGCAGATATTAATACCCATAAAGGCAATGTTGATGTAAACGTGAAGTTTGATAAAAAAGCGATTATTGATAATCTTAGTGCCAATGAGTGCCATACGATAAAGCTTCCTGTACAGGGTAAAGTTGATACACTGAAAGTGGAGCTGGATGCTGAGTTGGTTAAGATATTGGGAGGAAAAGATGTCAATATCGAAATTGAGACAGATATGGGCACATATTTACTTCCTGCATCACAAATTAAAATATCAAATCTGGAGCATAAATTTGAGAATAGCGAGTTAAAGGATATTAACGTGTCCATCACAATATCCGAGCCTGAAGAGAAGTATAATAATATAGCAGAAAAGCATGAGGCAAATAAAGAATTTAACATTGCTTCGCAGCCAGTGGAATTTAGCATCTCCTGTGGTGCAGGAGGGAAATTATATACAATAGATGTATTTGACTCATATATTAAAAGATATATTCCTATTCCGGATGGCGTTGAGAAAAATAAAATAACTACAGCTGTTGTTATCGGAACAGATGGAACTATAAGGCATGTACCTACTAAACTAGTTATAAGGGAAGGCAGGTACTTTGCAGAGATAAGCAGCTTTACAAATAGCGTTTATACTCTTATATACAACGAGAAATCCTTTAAAGATACCAGAGGACACTGGGCCGAGTCAGCAATCAATGACATGGTCTCCAGGCTGATTATTTCAGGTGATGGAGCCGGGGACTTCAATCCTGATAGTGACATTACCAGAGCTGAATTTGCGTCCATAATTGTAAAGGCATTAGGGCTCAAACTACCAGAAAGAAGTAAGGATATATTCGGTGATGTTACTAAAAAGGATTGGTATTATGATGCAGTATATATTGCCAGCAAATATGGTTTGCTAGGTGGATACGGTAATGGAAAATTCAGACCATCAGATAAGGTAACCCGTGAGCAGGCGATTGTGATGATAACTAAAGCAATGAAGCTTGCTGGAATGGATACTAATATCACGGATAATGAAGCAGCCGGGATTTTAGAAAAATTCGTGGATGCTGGGAAAGCTTCAGCATGGGCAAGGGAAAGTATAGCAGTATGTGTAAAGGCTGAAGTTTCCTCAGGGAAAAGTGGTACACTCATTGCTCCTGAAAAGAGAATGACAAGGGCTGAAGCCACTGCTCTTATCAGAAAACTTTTACAGAAATCGGGATTGATTTAATTTAATAAGAGAGAGGGAGATGGTTCTTTGTGATGCAGAATCTGTCTCCCTTTTGAGTATGTTCTCTTTGACTTTAAGAGATTTTTGGGAGAAGTTTTGATACAATATAAGTAATATTCTAAAAAAGGTGCGGAATAATGTTGAAGAAGCAGATAAATGCCAAAAGGTTGTTTAGCTTATTTATAACAGTGAGTGTTATCTTAATGTTATTAGCTCTCTATTATATTACACTCCCAACCAAGAAATCTCCCGAGGCGGTAAAGGGGCAAATGGATCTGTCAAATTGGAATTTCAAAGAGGATGGGATAGCTTTTTTAAATGGTAAATGGAGTTTTTATCCGGAAAAGCTCCTGGGGCCTAAAGAACTGTCCTCTGCAGAGGCCTATCTAATAAAGGTTCCCGGTAGTTGGGCAACAGAAAAATCATACATACAGCCATTAAAAGGGAGTGGTACCTATCATCTTTCAATAAAATTACACCCTGAGACCGGACGTATGGCGCTAAAGGTACAAAATATTTGGATGGCACATAGGCTTTACATTAATGGGTTGTTAGTAAAGGAAATGGGTCTACCTGCCAAGGATTATTCAAATTATAAAGCTAAAAACACGCCATATTTGATATATATAGAGCCGACAAATCAGTTGGACATTGTACTTCAGGTATCAAACCAAACATATTACAGCGGTGGAATTGTTCATCCTATCCTATTGGGTGGGGATCAGTCCATGGAGATGAAATCCTATCTTTCCTTTGGTATTGAGATGGCAGGCTTTTTTTTATTTCTACTGTTTGGTATTTATCATCTCCAAATGTATCAGATGAGGGATAAGGACTCTACATACCTGTATAGCGGAATATATATGGTCTTGATGTCTTTTGTCATTATAACCAGTGGAGAAAAGCTTTTTATGAGGATTCTGTACAATATTCCTTTCGATATAGCATATAAGCTTCAAGATTTTTGTATCTTTTCAAGTTTTATTATTTTAGTATTATTTGTTCAGTCTCTAGAGCCTGCGACTGTCAACAAAAAGACTGCTGCCGTTGTGATGCTGCCTGTTATGATATATCTAATTTGCGTGATTACAACACCGTGCTACTTTTATATAAATTTTAAGAGTTATATGTCAGTTTATATGAATATACTTATGTTTGCCCTTATATTTCGTCTGATATATATCTTACTTCAAAAACAAGACATAAAAATGCCTATAGGAGAATTTTGTACTGTAGTGGCATGTGTTACGTTTATTGCAGTAACATTTCTGGAGGCTTTGCTGTATCATTCTGGCTATGTCAATACTAATTTGATAGGAAAATTAAGCCTGTTGGGATTTTTAATATCCTTGAACACCCTAATGGCCAGACGTTTTACCAACAAAATGAATGAAGTACAGGCCTTATCTGAGGAATTGAAAAAATCCAATAAAATAAAGGACGAGTTCTTAGCACGGACATCCCATGAGATTAAAACGCCTCTTCATGGAATTATTAACATATCCTCTCACTTAATGAAGGAAAAGGAATTTAATTTAACAGAAAAACAAAGAGATAATATATCCCTAATTCAAAATACTTCTATGAAGCTATCGCTTTTGGTTAATGATTTAATCGATGTAATAAAACTACGCCATGAAGATTTACAGCTTCAGACTATGACGGTGGATTTATACGTAATTATACAGGTAGTGTTTCAGCTATTATCCTTTGAACTTGAAGGGAAGGCTTTAAGGTTTGTAAATAGAGTAAAGCCCATGACTTTTGTTGAGGCTGATGAAAATCGTCTGAGACAAATTCTTTATAATATCACAATAAATGCTGTCAAGCATACAGCAAAAGGAGAGATAGTGGCCCGAGCAAACTTGGAGGAAGGAAATGTGGTTCTTGAACTTTCGGATACGGGCACCGGGATTCCCGTGGAACAATGGGAATTAGTATTTCAAGATTCCTATCATGGTTCATTACCCGATGAATACTCGCATAATGGAATGGGATTGGGGTTATATATTTGCAGACAGTTGGCTCGGAAAATGAATGGCGAGGTCTGGATTTCGGATTCAATCATAGGAGAGGGAACTACTCTGTCTGTCCGCTTACCCCAGGGAAAGCTCAATCATGGTTGTAATGTTGCAGAACAGGCAATTGTAAAAAGGGACGATTTGAATAGGCATGTTCCCCGGCCAGTGGAAATGCATAACCTTAAAAAACTACTGCTGGTAGATGATGAGCCTACTAATATACGAGTATTATCCCTGATGCTGGATGAAGAATTTGAGCTTTTTATAGCTTACCAGGGTGAAGAAGCATTGAAGCTACTGCAAAAGCATAGAATAGACCTTATGATTGTAGATATGATGATGCCGGGTATGTCCGGGATTGAGTTGACCCAAAGAATAAGAAAAACTCATTCAGTAATAAAGCTTCCCATTATTATTGCCACTGTTCGGGATAGTGAAAAGGATATTGAATTAGCATACCAGGCAGGGGCGAATGACTATATCACCAAGCCATTTACAGCACAAGAAATTCAATCCCGTGTAAAGGTTTTGCTGCAATTGACCGATGCTATGGAGACAGCGCTTCAAAATGAAATTGCTTTTTTGCAAGTCCAAATAAAACCACATTTTATTTATAACGCTTTAAGCAATATCATTGCTCTGTGTCATGAAGATGGAGAAAGAGCTGCAGAGATGCTATCAATATTGAGCAAATATTTAAGGTATATTTTTCAGGTTGATAAAGTCCGCCACATGCTACAGCTTCAACAAGAGCTAGATATTATTAAGGCCTATGTTGAGATAGAAAAACTGAGATTTGGAGATCGTCTTAGGTATGATGCATACATAGATTCGGGAATTGAAGAGATAATGATGCCTGCTTTGCTGATTCAACCTCTAATAGAAAACGCTATCCGTCATGGACTCTTCAATAAGGTGGGACAGGGTAGGGTGTCTTTAACAATAACCGAAGGGGATGAGTTTATTCGCATCGTTGTTGAGGATGATGGCGTAGGTATGAGTGATGATCAGGTATACCACTTGATGCATAGGGATACTGGAAAAGGGGTTGGGGTAAAGAATATTCGCAAGCGTGTAGAGTCGTTTCCCAAAGCATCTTTTTTAATTGATTCAGAGCTTGAAAAGGGGACCAGGTGTATCCTCTTTTTGCCCAAAGAAACACTAAAATTTCCGGTAAAGGAGGGGGTTGATTGTTCTCAGTAATGATTGTAGAAGATGAAGTGCATATCTTAAAGTATATGCATAAAAAGCTATCGGCTTTTGAAGATTTTCAGGTAAAGGGAGCGTTTTCCACTCCAGAGGAAGCCTTGGCGGCATTCGATGATATACAACCAGAGGTGGTATTTTTAGATATTGAAATGCCAAGGATGAATGGAATTGAACTGGCAAGAAGACTACTTGAGAAAAAAATGGGTATTCAAATAATTTTTACTACAGCCTATGCCCAATATGCCTTAAATGCTTTTGAAGTAGAAGCCATTGATTATTTAATGAAGCCTATTGGAAATGACGACCTTGTACGGGTTCTCAAGCGCCTTAATAAAGTTGTAGCTATAAAAACTACGCCAAAAGCCGCAGAGACAGGAAAGGTCATTTTCCCTGTCCGCTGCTTTGGCTGCTTTGAAATTCGTGACCAACAGCAACAGGTGGTGGGATGGCCTACCAGAAAATCAGAGGAGTTATTTGCATATTTTCTGACACGCCAAGGCAGATATGTAACAAAGTGGGAGCTTTTAGATCTTTTTTGGGCTGATGTTGACGAGGAGCGGAGTCTTCAGAACTTGTATAATACCATCTATCGGATAAAGCAAGTTTTGAAGAAACTTGCTCTGCCAGTAACCATAAAAAAAGTAAATGATGGCTATATACTAGAATCAGAAGTAGTTTTGTCCGACCTAGCACAACTGATACTGCTGGTAGAAAAGGAAAATAATTATCCTACGCTGCCTATAGAGGAAATTACTACGTTGTTTTTTTCATACAGTACGCCTTTGTTCGGTATGCGGGATTATATCTGGAGTTTTTCTGCACAGGAATATGTGGCGGTACTCTATCGCAAGCTTTGTAATCGCTTACTTTGCCATTATAGGGAGCAGAATCAATTTAAGCAGGCGGAAGAGGTTGTACGTTATTATGTATCGCAGCATGTGGAGGATGAGAAGCTGATGACCAATTGGCTTGAGACTCTTAAAACCTGGAGTGGGCATGAAAAAAATGCCATAGAATATCTCGGCTGGTTCAATGAAAAATTAAAAGAGGCGGAATTGCCGGAATTGCAATTCTAACATGTTAAAGGACTATCTTGTGCGAAGGGTTTAGCAGATATACTTGAAGAAAATCACCAAAAAGCGGAATAATAAAATTGTTAATATCAACTATAGAAATTGAGTCTATGGCTTTTATTAATAGGCCAGTTCTGGGTTCAAACATGAAGGGGCATTTCATACGTATGGGTAAATTACCTGAAATACATTGAGATAAATAAAAGTAAAATGGAGGAGATCCTATGTCACTTAGTTTTTTCTGCGACAAATACGTGCTGCCATCCGGAAATGAAGTGTCTGGAGTTTTAGAAAAAGCGGTAGCAATGTGGAATGATGTGAAACTGTATATAGAAAAGTATGGCTTAATAAAAGAGGAATGGAAGTTTTATTCTCAGAAGGTTGGTTGGTGTAAAAAAATACTACTCATATCAAACAAGGAGGAAAGAAATATCATTTTTTTATACCCGAATATAAATTGTTTTACATGTGTTTTAGTGTTTGGTGAGAAAGCAGTATTTGCTGCTCAAAAAAGCGAACTTCCAGAAAATATTTTAGACAGTATATTAAGTGCAAAGCAGTATAGAGAAGGGCGATCGTTTAATGTGGAAATAAGAACACCGCAAGATTTTGAAGTTCTAAAGAAGCTTATTGATATTAAGATTAAAATATAACGTATTATTACATATAGTCTAAACTATTACTCAACGTAGGAGTCAATAAAAATATTTTCAAATTTTAAAAATATCAGTTCAGGTACTATATGAATTTTAGCCTACAGGAATTTACTGTTGAATGATTCATCCTCGGTGATAAATTTATTTTGTTTGTGCCCATGTTCTTTTCTGAAGTTTAGTTTTGAATCTCTAAGTCAATTTTTTCATAGATAGCTTTTCACCAAGGAACCAGTAGGTCCTGCCGACATCATTTTTGTCTACTCAACACATGTTGAGAGCATAATATTTATGCAGCTAGTGGATGAAACAAAAATAGACGATTTAAACACAATGTATAGTTGTTTTATTAGAAGCCGCATGAGCCTGGTGGGACTTTGGCGGCAGATTTGTTGTATTTATTGTTACTGACCGTTAAACTACCTCTTCATTCTGACTGGAATGAACGTTTCCATCTGGCCCCATCCCTGTGCTTCCATAATTTCCTTCGGAGTGATAATATGTCCCATAGGGTAGTGGTTTGGCCGAATATCAAGTTCCAGAATATCAGAGTTATTGATATACTCATAAACTTCCTTATGCAGCTTATCATGATCTTCCCAGTCACCATCCCTATAGGCAAAAGTAATATAGTAACCACCATCAAAATCAAACGTGTCAAAACCACCGGTTTCTCCGCTTTCTGTTATTGCCCATATCCAGACCATTCCTTTTTTCTCCTCATCATAATATAGAAAATCTCTGGGTTCAAAGCTTTCACTTGGTTGAGGTGTAATAGATGAAAAGAATTCATCAAACTTGCATAATTTGCCATCAGGAGCAAAATCTCCTACTTTATCCACCCCGGATGATACCGCACGAAACTGCGGTAAAAAAACTATCCTAAATTGCACAATAATACCCCCATTCTACTTATCTTTCTGCTTGAACTGTTCTACCATAGACGCAACTTTATCCGTACATTCTGCAAAACTTCTCAGTTTCTCTACAATATTTCTGCGTCTGTTCTTATCCTGTAATAAATCCAGTGTAACATTAAAGCCTCCTCCAAGTGCTTCCAGATCAGAACCGTTGTCGTTGTTCCAGAAGCGCTCCATCTGCTCATACAAAGTGATAATGTCCGAGATAAAGGTCAGGTCTGGATTAAAAGCCTGCGCCTTCTCTAAAAATCCTTTATTAACACTGCTGTTAGTAGCAAGACAGCATATATAAACCGTATACATCGCCCAATTGTCGAGTTCATCCGCCTTTATATGCTCATAATATCCTTCTTCAATGTAATCCGCCCAGGTACGAAACGCTTTTGCTCCAAAACAATACGAAGCTGTTTCTGTAGAAAAGAGCTGTGGTAGCGACAAAATACACTCACGATATATAACGGACAGACTACGGTCTTCCTGCTTTTCTCCGATAAAAAGCCAGCCATAGCAATTCTCATCAGTATCTGTATAAGACATAGAAAGCAGATCCTCTTTCGCAATTGCATCAGGTTCTTTTCCGTCGCCACCAATATAGAATAGTGTTTTTCCATAATTTGAGTAACCGACAATCACGCTCCAGCCATACCGGTGGTTCGGATTCTTCCCGTAATTGTTAATTATCACAGGAATCCCCCTATCGATATACATGATTAGCTTCTGAATATACATGTCACGTTCTTTACATATCCGAGCTAATGGCACAAAGTCGCTGTCATATCCGCATTGTTTGAAAATCTGTTCTATGAATTTGTAATTTCCCTTTTCACTAAGCCGGTAATCCACCAATCCATTTCCTAAAAAATTATTTTTAGAGAAAACCTGTACGAAATTCTCCCCTGTTATACCTGCAAAAAACTCATAATCAAAGCTTTTTTCTCCAAGACATTCCATAAGATATGCTGCGCAGCCGTTGAACCAATAGTTTTGCCCATACTCAGGATGAACAATCTGCCGCACATTCGGTAGCTTATTGTTGCTTTGCCTTATATCCACACTTAATATGTCTTGTTTACTATTTGTTTTTGGAGTAATTTTCAACTGCGAGATTTTTATAGACCGAAACAGCTTCTTTCCCTGGCCATTTGATCCAATAATGATAGGCTGCGGTGTCTGCAAATGTAGATTCATTGACATATAAGGGAAGTTTGTACCGCAGAAGCGAACTTCTTCATTTACTATCACAGCGAAATGCTTTTCACCAATAATCCAGCTCAGTCTGATGAATTGCTCATGAGGATATTCACCGATACCTGGGTAGATTAATTCATTACCAAGTATTGGTTGAGAAAATGAAACCGCATGCTTCTTCAAGCCTTTATCCGCGTAATTCTCAGCGTTCATCGTGTAGGTAGAATTCCCATGGGAAAACCACAAACTGCCTTCAGTAGTTCCCCAAAGGTACTTCTCGTTTTCTTCTTCTGCTAGAAATTCTATATCAATGCGAAACGGAAGCTTCACGGCAATGTTGGTATCCAGCTTTCGTTCAGAGATCCATGCGATAAATTCAGCCACACCATTATCCAAAACCTGATAGTACGGGGAATAAATCGGAGTAATCTTGTTAAAGTCCACATCATATTCACGTAGGATAGGATTTGCCTTATTAACTTCACTTACGGTAATATTTTGCACTAGCTCAAAGTCGTTGTAGTCTATAAAATTGGGTTTGTGCTCCTTCACGGGAAGATAAATATTTACACGGTCACGCTCTGAATCTATAGAATATACCGACTCAATTAGCGTATAATGACGCAGTGCCCCATTATGTAAAAAATCCACCTCGAAGCTTGGATTATCATCAAAGCATTGTATGATACGATACTGTATTGCCCCTAAGTCCTCATCGGCAAAAGCAGAAGATACAGCAAAAAAGCCGCCTGGAAACTCTTGACATACAAATGGGCAATCTACCATGCTCTGGTCTACTTTTTGAATCATAATGATCGTACCATCATGCTGATACTCGAACAATGTTCGGCTTCCGGGCTTGCCAAAAGGAATCTGATTTTCAGAGAGCCAGTCCCAGAAACCGTCAATGTCGGATTTTCCGCTGTCTATCCGTACTGATGTCATAACATTCATCGATGGTAAAGTTACAATATCAATCTCCAGCGGCTTTGCCATTTTGTCTGACAGTGACTCCAGCGTTTCCTTTATTTCTACTTGCTTGTTAGTTGAAAACAGCTCCGCCTCCATCTTGTCATAAAGCAAGGGCAGAGCAGTAATCTGCGTAATACCATGTGTCATCATGGCCTTTAAAAAGTCATTGACATATGTCCTGATCTGAGAGAGGGTGTTGATTTCATTATCAATCTCATCCAATCGATTAACAAAGCTTTGTACCAATATCTCCATATCCTGACTTTCGTAAATTCTCAGAATATCCTTTATAGGAATCTGCATCTTTCGCAGAATAAGGATCTGCTGAAGACGGCTTGTATTCTCGCTATTATAAAACCGATATTTTTCAAAAGGGGGACGCTCACTGCGAAGTAACCCAATCTCCTCATAATAACGCAGAGTTCTTGAGGAGACTTTAAACTTATCTGTAACCTCCGTGATTTTCATCAACTCCATAATAGTAATCTCCTTGATATTCTATTGCCATTATATCAGTTGACCTAACGTCAAAGTCAATGCTTACAATAATATTAAATATTGATACATTTAACATAAGAAGAGGGCGAAGAACAAGCTTTCTCTTCCCTCTTCAAAGAAAATTTTAAACATTATTACAAGCTCTCGGAGGTATAGTTAAAATTGTTTTACTGGTGGGTTTCCTTGATATGTATTAATTAGGTACGCACCAAGGGATATGCCAAATTGATTACAAAACATTATTACGAGTTTGATGAAAAAATTAATTAGGAATAATGTCATCATGGCTACGCTACATATGTCAGTATATTTTATTCACGTAAGTTGGTTGCTTTTAATATCATGTAATATGGAAATATGTACTGTTTTACCAGTACAATATTATAAGTCTAAATATAAGCACAACAACAGCCGATTCCTACATTTTTTGCGATAAGGGTGAGAAAATTGATTAAAGGTAATTACCAAGAAGTAAAACCGATAACCATTGGAGGACTTACTGATGTTCCCGGGATCCTAGTGGGAAATGCGGAGGATAAAAGCGGTCGTACGGGATGTACGGTTATTCTCTGCCCGCACGGGGCAGTCCCCGGTGTAGACGTAAGTGGGGGCAGCCCTGGTACCCAGAACACAGATATCATCCGTCCGAGCGCCTCAGAATATCCTGTATATGGTGTCCTTCTGACAGGTGGCAGTTTTTTCGGGCTTCCAGCGTCGGGTGGGGTAATGCGTTGGATTGTTGAACATAAAATTGCCGACGTGCCACTAGTTCCAGCGGCGGTTATATTTGACCTCCTTTATGCTAAGGGTGTAAAGCCGCCCGATGCGGACATGGCCTATGCCGCCTGCCAAGCCGCAAATACAGGTCCAGTGGTTGAAGGAAATGTAGGTGCCGGAGCAGGAGCAACAATTGGGAAAATTTACGGGACTCCTATGAAAGGTGGACTTGGTACTGCCTCAATACAAATTCCCGGTGGTCCTGTGGTTGCAGCGCTGGCAGTGGTCAATGCCTTAGGAGACATATGGGATCAAGGACGTATAATTGTGGGGGCACTGAATTCGGAAAAAAAATTTATTAATCAGACTCGGGCGATGATGGAAGGAGTTCCATCCCAGCTTTATTACATGAATACTACAATTGCGGTAGTAGCCACTACGGAGCGGCTAACAAAGGCGGAGGCCAACCGGGTTGCAAGGCTCGCCGACGATGGAATGGCCCGTGCCATATCTCCCAATCATACGCAATGGGACGGTGATACGATTTTCTGCCTTTCACTGGGAACACACACAAGTAACATGTCTAGGGATGCAGTTGTCACACAAGTTGGTACTGCCGCTGCGTTGGCACTTGAGAAGGCCATAGTACGGGGTGCGCTGGCAGCACAACCGTTGGCGAATGTAGTAAAATAAATTAGTTAAAATAGTAGTATCTTACTCAAAAGCACGATTTAAACTTAACAGTTTAGTCGTGTTTTTATATTCCAAAATAAAGGGAAGGTGGAAGATACCCCCTCTTACTAGACAAAGGTCCTTACGTTCACTAGCTGGACTAATTCAGTATGGTAAGTCATACCGTAATATGTTGTATATTCGGAGCTGAGCTTGCTAGTGTTTGAGCTACCTCAAGAATACTTGCCCATTCATTGCAGAAAGCTTCATACCACACTTTCCCCATTATTACCTCATCTGCGGAGATTGCTTTTGATATTTTTAAAATAACATCATTAATTTCTTGTTTTAAGGTAGTAATAGTAATTTGTACTGTATCCAGTGAAGTAGCAATATACACACAATCATTTGCTGCTATTCCAACACTCATCAATATTAATTTTAGAGATGTGATTTGTTTTTGATCCTCGGCAAGTTGGTTCTGGTGTGTAGATATACTGTTTTTATACTTGTTTATCGTGTCTGTAAGCCCGGATATTTTTTCTTTTGCTTCTGCAATACTGCTCACACCTATGCCGGCAAGTATAAGCGACGCACCTCCTGTAATAGGAGCCAACATAATTCCAAAGATAGTTTCGCATATCCCCTTTGTTTCCTCAGCCTTAGCCTTGGAAATAGCTTCTCTATCTGCAATTATTTCCTGTTGCATGGAACTAATCTGTTGGTTAATAAGTTGTATTTCATCCTGTATTTTTACTTCTTGGGCTTGAATTTCTCCTATAATGGTGTTTAGATCTTCATGAACATTCTCCATTTTATCGTTCCATGCCCTAATCTGTGAAGAATAATTGCTAATGCTCGTTTCCAGAACATTTATAGCCGGGGTCAGGTTATTCATATTATTAACTATCTCATCTTTTAGGGCTGCGTCATACTTATAAGATAATTGCTTAAACAAACCTTCGATTTGTTCCCTTGAGCCTGTTATTGACTGCGAGCAACTAACAATCTGTGATAATATATCCTGATTAAAATAAAGATTTCCACTCAGACGCCACTCCCTAACAAGTTTCTGTGCTTCATTCAGCTTGGAACTAACCTTAATACACCAATCATTGGCATAATCCGATTGTTCAATATAGGTTTCTATGATTGCCTGACAAGATGAATTAAGAAGTAACATTGCATTTATTGAGGTTGTTAATTGATTACCTAGTTCTTCGCTCGAACCAATTTCTGTGATCGTGTTTCCCATAATATTCCAATATACTCCTTTAAATTGTTTTAAACAAATATATAAGTTGAGGCTTAACGGGTCGATCATAACAATCATCCATTAGCCTCAACTTATATCTAAGTTACTGAAATGCCATGCAATTATGCTGCTGAATTCATAGGTAAACTGTTGACTTCAACTGTAACCTTTGCACTAGCAAGTTCTTTAGCAAGTTCAACAGCATCATCCCACTCATTTTTAGCTGCATCGGTCATGACTTTTTCCATAATAATAGAAGACATTGCAGCACCATTGTTTAATTTGTCTATGACAGCCTGTAATTCATCACCAAACAATTTCCAAGTTGTTTTAAAATCAGACAGTGTGCTCGTTGACATTTGAATTGCACTAATTGTTGCTGTACTTGCCGAAGAAAGTCCCTGTAATGCGACAATTTGTTGATGATCATCACTCTTTTCTTTTTGCTCATCAGCAATTGCTGAATAATCATTATCAATCTTATTCTGGAGTACTCCCCAAGTAACAGCTCCACCGATAATAGCTGCCGCACCTAATACTGCAATGCCTCCTGATACAACAGCCGCAGTGCCGGCGGTAGCAACCGTCAAGGCAACACCTGCAACCAACATGAATATGCCAACAGCTACAGCTACTTCGGCATAAACCAACTGTTTATTTAATTCTTCAATAGCCGCTTCATTTGCTTGTATGCTCGTATTCATCTTTTTAATATCAGTTTCAAGATCGATTATTGTTTTTTGTATATTCGATGCTCCGCTTTGCAGGTTATCATGTGCAACCTGCATCTTATCTCCCCACTGTTTGAGTTTGTCCTCCATAGATTCTATGTTTTTATGCCTCGTATCCACTTCTGCAGCTAAAGCTTGCATGATCGTTTTTGCTTCTAAAACTGTAGGATCATCTGCTCCACTTGCGGTTGGATTTTTTGAATAAAGGTCATGGATCGTATCTACACACGCATTAAAAGTAGCCCCGTAATCAATAACTTGAGCAGGAATGGAAGCCGATACTTCCGGTGCAATATCATCAATCCATTCCTTGGCAACCACTTTTGCATCGTCCAATTTTGATTTCAGGTCATCAAACCAAGTCGGCTTATGTTCAGGCGGTGTAAACTGGGTGTTCAAAATTGCATGACACTGAGCAGTAATAAGGTTGATTGCCAAAAAAGATGATTGAGTTTTTTGCTGTCTGTCTGTTAAATTTGTTTCATTACTAACTGTCATAATAAGCATCTCCTTTTTATTTTGTTATTGTTTGATCTGCACTATTTATTGTTACAGCATCTCCTGTTTGCACAGGTTTTCTAATTCTATCCACAAAACCTACAATAGTTTCCCATGAAGCTTCTGATATACCGATAGTCTGTAAATCAAATAGTAGCTTAGGATCTGATCCACTATGTACCGCATCTATAGCATTTTTTACTTTAGTTAGCTCACCATTCCACATAAGTGAAAGCTTTGGCAACGATTTGCTTATCTTGAGGAAGGATTTTACCATATTATCTAATACTTGGATTACGGATTTAGTTATAGCTGCTGCTTGAGCAGTTTCTGATATGCTGTTTTGCAGATTAACTATTTCTCCCAATTGATTCTGTATTTCATCTGATGTATTTATGACATCGTAAAAGCTTTTTCCTAAAGTAAATATAACGCTCACAAAAGATAAATACGGCACAGCTGTCATATTACCCACTATAATACCGTAAGCCATAGTAGCCATACTCTGAATATAAGATTGACCAGATCTTATGTCACTTGCTGTCAGATTTACTCCAAGATTTTGAACTGATTCTTCGAGCTTACCTAGAGCCTCTGCAAACTTAACAATTTTTTGCTCCTCTGAAGCAAGTTCCTCCCAGCCCTCATTAATGCTTTCCTCTAAAAGAAACTGGTAGTTATTTATATCATCATAAGCTTCTGTAAATTGTGAATTTGCAGCATCTGTTTTTTGAATTGCAGCTGACAGTGAGTCACACAAAAGAGCTAAAAACTCCAACCATTGCTCTTTGGTGTTTATATCTTTGCTCCCATCCACAAAGGCTTTGAATAGCGTTTGGTAATTAATAAAAGGCTCAAGAATATTGCTAAGAATATCAGGTTTTTTTTGAATAAATTTATTCATTACGGCTCGCAATTTCAATGTTCTGTCACGTGCAGCTATAAGCCATTCCGGATCTTCAGACACGTGACCTATTACTAAACTATTGCAGCTTATGCCATAACTGGAAATTTCCAATATATCATTATATACCTCTACCAGCATATCTAAAGTATCATTAACATTAGGACTTAACATGTGCTATATTCTCTCCTTATGTCGAAATAAATCTATTTAATTTCGATGAAAGGATCAAACGTCATAACCTTTCCATCAATAACCAAATTCATTGAGTATTGCTTTTCACCCGTACTTCCTTGAGACTCTACTCTTCCTTCCCAGTAAATATCCCCTGAAATACCTTGAGATTGAGGAGTACATACTTTTTCATTAATCATCTGCCCAGTAAATCCTTGAATGCTAACCTCATTATCCTGTGATATTGCACTTACACGCCAGCATATAAATTGCCCGTCACTACATGCAGTCTTTAATTCAGCCTGTCCTTCATTTCCGGATCCCCAATACTTATTGGTATCAACCAAATACACATTATCCTGAAGATTATTACTGGCTAGAGCTGCCGCTGCATCTACTACTACCAAAACTTCAACCTTTTTCAAAATAAATTCCTCCTTTTTTATTAAAGTTCGTCTATTATTAGAATTTTTACTGTACATCCACGTATGAAGCTAAAGAAAAATTCTTTCCGTCCACATTCAAATTAACCGAATATGCAAAGCGCCCGCTGGCGCCTTTAGTCTCTACTCTGCCTTCCCAATATGTACACTCATCACTGCCGCTTTTCTGAGGTGTACATATGTTCTGATTAGTCAACTGTCCACTGAAATTCTCAATACTCACCAAACTGCTTTCTGATATAGCAACCACTCGCCAACAAATAAGCTGTTGATCCTCACATACGGTATGAAGATTACACGTTGATTCATTCCAAGAACCAAGCCATTTGTTTGTATCTACCATATAAACATTAGATTGAAGGCTGTTAGTCGATAGTGCTCCATTTGCATCAACAATAATTAGAATCTCAATTTTTTTCATAATACACCCTTTTACACATAGTACTAATTATTATATTTTTTAGCATATTGTACCATATATTGTATGAAGTGTATATAAAATGTAAAAATAACAGCTTAAAAGTTGTTTTCAGTCAAAATTTCTGATTTTCTCAAAATAGGCCTAATGGGAGCAACCATGTCGTAGCACATGGCTTTCCGATGTCCTTCCGTTCAGCACACAGCATTACTGTTATGCACCGGCAAGTGTGCTCCAGCTTCACTGGACACACCACATTCAAAGCCTTTAAGTAGTGAAGCTTTAACATATTATCCTCAAATTAGATAATCAGCACCGCTTAAATTTAAAATAATATAAATCATAACAACTGATAAAAATGGTTTGAAATAAGTGACAATAATGTAACAATATTTACAATATGCATAAATTATGTAATAATGAAAATGTCGACAAGAAGATTAAAAGTGCGCTTAAAATCAAGAAAGGAGGATAAAGTATGTTCGAATTAGAGAATGAAGAACAGATGTTGGAATCAGATAATTGTTTCTTGATTGATTCCATTTTCAAATGCATATTTTGCGACGGCGGCTCAGGAGACTGGGAACAATAAACGGTAAATAAAATAGCTACATACAAATGGCCTTCTGTTTAAATAGAAGGCCATTTATTAACATACTGGAGGGGATGGTAAAGGTGTATAAACCTCAAGACAAAATTAATTTTAAGGAATATATGGAGTTTTGCGAAAATAATAAAAATTACATATATACAATAGATGACGGAAAGGTATTCCACGTTGATGACAAAACCCTTCGATTATTACAACAGTCGGGCAGGAGTTATAATGAAATTTGTGAAAATATTTCTGATGTATTTTCCAGAGATGAATTAGACGGTATATTAGAAAAAATGAGTAAGTACAACTTTATAACATCAGGTGTTCTGCCTAAAGGTGAGCCATCTCCTAAACTTACAAATGATATAAGTACGCTTACACTTTTAGTCACACAAGCATGCAATCTGAGGTGTTCATATTGTTATGGAGAAGATGGTAGCTATAATGACAACGGTATAATGGATATTCAAACGGCAAAAAAAGCAGTTGATTTTTTACTTACCAAGACCCATCAGGATAAAGTATCAGTCTGCTTTTTTGGAGGAGAGCCATTGCTTAATTTCACATTAATTAAGGAGATTGTATCTTACTGTCGTGAAAAAGAGAGGGAGACCCAAAAGAGAATTGCATTTAGTATGACTACAAACGGAACAAAGATAAATGAAGAAATTTCAAAATATATTGTAGAAAATAGTATTAGATTACAAATAAGTATTGACGGCGATAGGGCAACTCATGATACAAATAGATACTATTCTGATAAGACGGGCTCTCACCATAACGTAATTAAAAATACCGAATACTTGCGAAATTTGGGACTGCTGGATGCAAGGGCAACCGTTACGGGAAAGAATATGGATCTGGTATCTACTTATAACTATCTAAAATCTATAGGGTTTAAAGGGGTTACATTATCACCGGCCTTCAATTTACTATCAGATGGGGAGTATGATCTGCTTGCTGATGCATATAGGGAATTATACCTGTACTTTGAAAAGTTCATCAAGAATAGGGAATTTGATAAGGTTTTGGAAAACAAATCATTCATGCAGGAAATTAACCAGATAAACAGTGCAATGAAAAGAAGAGTATCCTGTGGAGTTGGTAGAAATTTATATGCAGTAGATATACATGGTAATCTATTTCCTTGCCAGAGGTTTGTATCAAATAAGGATTTTAAGGTTGGGAGTATTTATGAAAACGATGATGGACAGGAAGAGTTTGTTAGCAAGATAAATATAGATAACTATGAAAAGTGTGCATCGTGCTGGGTCCGAAATTTATGTGTTTCAGGATGTTCGCACAATAATTTATCTTCAACAGGAGATGTTAATCTACCTTACGAGCCATTTTGCAAATTTACCAGAAAAGTAAAAAAAGAAGTCATTGGAATATATTTAAGGCTGACACCTGAGGAGAAAAAAATATTATTTAAAAGTAAAACTAAATAGGTATGGGGAATGTAAACAGACTCTGGAAGAGGAATATAATTATGGGCGAAAAAAATCAATTTTCACTATTTGAAGAAGATAAGCTTTTGTTTAGGCAGTATATATGTGAAAATAGTGTAGCTATTAGTGTTGATGATGAACGAGAGGATTTGAACCTGTTTGATGACATTTTAAAGAGTTGCAAAGTGTTCCTGGCAGGCGAGAATCACGGAGTTTCTATTAATGAGAAGATGAAAGTAAAATTGCTGAAATACTTTGTAAGAAATGCAAATGTAAAGTATTATCTAATAGAAACAGGTTACATAGATTCAATCATGCTTAACAGATATTTAAAAACAGGAGACGAAAATATTCTGGATTCCATTTATAAATCATATAGTGGATATTATATCGGCAGTCAGGAAGGCTACAAAGCATGGAAAGATATATATACTTTTAACCAAACTTTACCTGAGGATAAAAAAATTGAAGTTATAGGCATAGATAGTATTAGCGATTTCCATAAATCTGTAGAATATATATATTCAATTCTGCCACGAAATAAGGTTATACCTTTTGAGATACAATACGTAATTGAAGGATTGAAAAAAGTATATAATATCTTTTTGAATTCACAACAACTTGAATTTGACCAGTATACCTTTTGGATTACTTACATGCAAAGTATTAAGATACATAGGGATATATATAAAGAGTACTTAAAAGAAGATTATTTTGATTTTTACATGATAACCAAAAACTTGATTACAATAATTAAAAGAAAAATGAACATGGAAAAATCAAAGGAAATCCGGGAAAAAGCATTATATGATAATTTTATTGATATATATAATGAAAGACCATGCAGTAATTATTTTGGACAATTTGGCTGTGCACACGTATCTAACCCCTATAATATTGTTGAATCATTTGCCAGTAGGTTAAATAACAATGTGACATCACCTGTTAATAATAAAGTTCTGAGTATTAATTACCTTTATAATAATTGCAAAACTATGATTCCCCTCCACGATGGTTCAGGTAAATACAAAACTGGTAATATAAATCTTCATATTCTGTTAAAAGAATTATTTTCAGAGTTTTTTATAACTGAAGCAAATTTAGTAAGGTTGATTGGGAAGAATACTCCGTTTACAAATACATTAATGAACAAAAGTGAATTTCTTGAGGAGTTTACCACCGATAATATCCAATTCTGTATTCTTTTTAATGGTGCGAAGGAATGTACACCTTATGGTACAAAATAAAAGGCACCCTTTTGTTCCATAATTGATATTAATTCTAGCATCGATTATGTAGGTTTACATAAAATTTGAATTTGACTCTATAAATCTTTTAATCTTAACAAAAAAGGAACTCTATCACATTTTTGATTGATAGAGTTCCTTTTTTGGAACAGATAATACTTTTTTATAAAGAATTACAACATGCTATCAATCCAAATGCTGATGCAACATGAGATTCTGGATCAATATCCAACGCTTCACTTGCCTCAGGAGCTTCCTTAGATAATTTAGCTATATACTTGGCTAATACTGCTTCAATTTCTGGAGAAGCTTTAACTGTTAATATATCATTCATACTTATATCAGACACACTTATCACCTCCTTTCACCCTCACTTATCTCATTCTTGTAACAGCCCGATGGAACTCCAAAAAAATCTCCTGTATTATAATAAGACCTTAGCCGACATATTTTCAGAGTACAAGATCCTAAAAAACTACAATCCCGACATTTATGCAGTTGCTGCAATTCAATTCCCCCTCTAAAGAGAAGCCAGTTATCCTGCTGCCAAATCTCTTGAATGGATTGAGTTTTTGTAGAACCTATAGCATATTTATTATCATGAAACCCGTAAACACACGGAAAAATAATACCGTCTGACCTTATAGCCATTCTTGTAGTTCCGGCATTGCAAAAAACTTTGGAATTTCTTTCTACTTCGATATCCTTATATTCAGGTTTTGATGGGTCGAGATAATTTATATTTATTTCATTCCTATATGCTTCTTGAAGGGACTGGACCGTAGAAAGAATATTTTTAGTGTCTTGGGAGTTTAATAACAGATCTCTCTGGTGCTTTGCCCTTCCCACTGGATCAAGGAATAAAAAACTAATAGACACTGCCCCCAGCTCAATCGCCTTTTCAACAATTTCTTTCATCTGCTGCATATTCCTCTTATGTAGCGTTGTAGATATGTGGAATAGAGCTTTTGCCTCAGATAGCATTTTAATCCCCTTAATTACGTTATTGAAACTTCCACTTCCCCTAAGTAAGTCATGGGTTTCTTTATCTGCTCCATCTAATGAAACGGTGGTCGAGAAATTAGGATTGGAGAGGTATACTGCAATATCATTATTCATCAATGTACCATTGGTTAATAGCTCTATCCTCATTCTCTTGGAAGTCAAGTGCCGTAATAAGTCTTTCGCACCGGGGTACAGAAGGGGTTCTCCACCGGATATTATTATATGATAAGTATTTAGAAATTCCAGTTCATCAAATATTTTCAGCCATAAATCTGTATCAATTTCTCCCTGCAAGATCTGCCCGGCATTATATGCACAGTGAAGGCATGGTAGATTACAACGCCTAGTCAGATGAATCTCAGCCTCAAAAGGTGTCTGGGTAACCGGAACACTATGCTTTAATGGAATACCACAGTAACGAGCACTGTCTATACGAAGTTGATTCTCTGACTTTACTATAATATCACCTTCTATTAAGCTGTGAATCAAGTTAGCTGTTTCTTCATTTTTGAGGCTAAGTCCCTTACTCCGCAAGTAATCGCTTAAACACTCAATAGTCAGGCAATTACTCTCAAGAATTTTTAGTATTAAAAATGATATTTCGTTTATTTCATATTTGGTTCCTCTATCTATACTGTAAGCTGTATATGGGTGTCTAAGATTGCCATCATACCTCACAACCCAACGGTTGGATAAGGTATAGTACTCCCCCTGTGATGTCAAAGAGATACTGATAGTTTCCGGAGTTGCCATGATTATTTAAATTCCTTCCTCGTATACTTCTCAAGTATACAAATGTATGTATTTCCACATATAAACATCATATATTATTCCAGCTTACATTTTGTTTATTCAAACTAATACAGAGACAGCAGTAATGTTGTGATATTTATTACAGTAAACAAGAATTCTTGGAACCCATTCCAATTGATATATATATGTGTGTACAATATTTTACAACCATATGCATAAAGTACAATTATTTACAACGCAAGTGCAATTTTTTATAAAAAAGTTAAACACATCTAGTAAATATGCACAAATATTTGGCAAATTGTAGAAATATATTGTATATTTTTACATAGTAAAATATAATAAAAATACAATATTTTACTATGTTAGCACAAAATTTTACAAGGTTGTTAATGATGGGAAACATAATACATTCGAAACAATGCAGATATTTTTTATTAGAGTGTCTGCTTTGTTAATAAATAATTTAAAGGAGAGGTAAAAAAATGTTAAACAAAGCAAAAGGCAAGTTCAAAAAACTCGCAATAGCTGCAGTGATGATAGCATCACTATTAATCCCAACTACAGCTTTTGCAGGACAAACCATCACCTCAAATTCAACTGGCTATGATGGTGACTTCTACTATTCATTTTGGACAGATGGTGGTGGTTATGCTTCCATGACTATAAACGGTAATGGTAGCTACAGTACTAGTTGGAGCAATTGCGGTAATTTTACTGCAGGTAAAGGCTGGAGAACAGGAGCAGAAAGAGTAATTAACTTTTCAGGTACTTTTAATGGCGGCAACAATGGATATTTAGCCGTTTACGGATGGACAAAGAATCCTCTTGTAGAATATTACATAGTTGAAAACTATGGTTCTTGGACTCCTCCAGGAGGACAATCTGTTGGAACTATTAATTCTGACGGAGGCACATATAACTTATATCGTACACAAAGAGTTAACCAACCTTCAATTATTGGTACTGCAACTTTCTATCAATACTGGAGTGTACGTACTTCAAAGAGATCTAGCGGAAGCGTAACTACCGCAAACCATTTTAATGCTTGGAAGAGCAAAGGATGGACAATGGGTAGTCACGATTACCAGATAGTTGAAACTGAAGGCTACCAGAGCAGCGGAAGCTCCAACATAACAGTAAGTGAAGGCAGCAGCACAGGCGGCGGAGATAATGGTGGAAATACAGGCGGCGGAGATAATGGCGGAAGTACTGGCAGTATTAATCTCAATTCATGGCAGTGCAACAACCGCAGCAGCAGCCTGAACTCATGGACAGGTGCCGTAGGTGGCTGGAAAGTAGGCGATTGGATACAATTCAACAACGTTGATCTTTCAGGTAAGACTTACTTAAACTTCAATCTTGCATCTGCACAAAGCGGTAGCTACAAAGTAGTTATTGACAATTACTACGGAACACAAATTGGTACACTGAATTTCACCTCAACAGGCGGTTGGGATACTTATACAAATCAAAGTTGTAATCTAAGCAGTGTAAGCGGAAGTCACACTCTGTATATCATATGTACTAGCGGTACAGCTAACGTTGGTACTTTGACACTTGGAGGTTAAGGCTATCATTTAGAATCTGAAAAGGCCTTGGTTTCATGCAATATTAAAAACTGAGATAGTCTCAAAAGTCGCCTGATTTTAAGGCGGCTTTTGTATTGACTATGTTTGTTTTAGCTTCGAGATCCTAGTTTGCAGTTCAGTGAAACCGGAGTTTAATATTCGATAGTCACAGCTTCGCACTTGTTGTAATTAAAAATATATGGCGAATTTCTTGCAAAAATAATCCGAGATAAAAAATCCATAGATATTCATAAAATACAATATTTTACAACACAAGTGCAAAATATTACAAAAAAGATTAATGCATCTAGTGAATATGTACAAATTTAGGAGAAATTATTGAAATATATTGTATATTTTAACAAAGTAAAATATAATAAAAATGCAATATTTTACTAGATTAGTACAAAATTTTACAAGCTTGTTAATGGTGGGAAACATAATATATTCGAAACAATGCAGATATTTTTATAGAGTGTCTGCTTTTGTTAATAAATAATTTAAAGGAGAGGTAAAAATGTTAAACAAAGCAAAAGGCAAGTTCAAAAAACTCGCAATAGCTGCAGTGATGATAGCATCACTATTAATCCCAACTACAGCTTTTGCAGGACAAACCATCACCTCAAATTCAACTGGCTATGATGGTGACTTCTACTATTCATTTTGGACAGATGGTGGTGGTTATGCTTCCATGACTTTAAACGGTAATGGCAGCTACAGTACTAGTTGGAGCAATTGCGGTAATTTTACTGCAGGTAAAGGCTGGAGAACAGGAACAGAAAGAGTAATTAACTTTTCAGGTACTTTTAATGGCGGCAACAATGGATATTTAGCCGTTTACGGATGGACAAAAGATCCTCTTGTAGAATATTACATAGTTGAAAACTACGGTTCTTGGACTCCTCCAGGAGGAACATCTGTTGGAACTATTAATTCTGATGGAGGCACATATAACTTATATCGTACACAAAGAGTTAACCAACCTTCAATTATTGGTACTGCAACTTTCTATCAATACTGGAGTGTACGTACTTCAAAGAGATCTAGCGGAAGCGTAACTACTGCAAACCACTTTAATGCTTGGAAGAGCAAAGGATGGACAATGGGTAGTCACGATTACCAAATAGTTGAAACTGAAGGCTACCAGAGCAGTGGAAGCTCCAACATAACAGTAAGCGAAGGCAGCAGCACAGGTGGAAATACTGGTGGAAACACTGGTGGAAGTACTAGCGGTATTAATCTCAATTCATGGCAGTGCAACAATCGCAGCAGCAGCCTGAACTCATGGACAGGTGCCGTAGGTGGTTGGAAAGTAGGCGATTGGATAGAATTCGATAATGTTAATCTTTCAGGTGCAACATTATTAAACTTCAATCTTGCATCTGCACAAAGCGGTAGCTACAAAGTAGTTATAGACAGTTACAATGGAACACAAATTGGTACACTAAATTTCTCCTCAACAGGCGGTTGGGATACTTATACAAACCAAAGTTGTAACCTAAGCAGTGTAAGCGGAAATCACAATCTATATATCATATGTACTAGTGGTACAGCTAACGTTGGTACTTTGACAGTTGGAGGTTCAGGCTCAACAGGCGGAAATACAGGTGGAAATACAGGTGGAACTAACGGTAATGTTTATCTTTGCTTTGATGATGGCCCAAATAACAGCAACTCAGCTACTCTTATAAATGCATTAAAAAGTGCAGGAGCCAGCAAAGCAACCTTATTTGTATGGGGTAACAGAATAAGCAGTAATTCAACTGGCTGGAGTGCTTATACAAATTCAGGATTCAGTCTGCAAAATCATAGCTGGACTCACTCTCATATGACCAGCTGGAGCTACCAACAGGTTTATAATGACTTACAGCAATGTAATCAAGCTATTGTGAGCGCTGGAAAACCTGCTCCTACAAAGATCAGATTGCCTTATCTTGAGAGCAACTCCACTATTCAACAGGCTTGTTCAGCACTGGGTTTGACAGTAGTATCACCTAACGTTGACACTCAGGACTGGAACGGAGCAAGCACACAATCTATCGTGAACGCATGCAACAACCTGAATGCTAATGGTAATGCATTGATGCATGATGGATACTCAACAACTAACGCAGCTATTCCTACTATCATTCAGAATCTGAAAAACCGCGGCCTTGGTTTCGCACAATATTAAAAACCGGTATAGTCTCAAAAGTCGCCTGTTTTTACGGGCGGCTTTTGTATTGACTAAGTCTATTTTGTTTAAGCAATGATTTTTGTAGCAGTCCGTTTCTTTAACAAAAAAACTTGTGTCTAATAACAACTTTTGGCATTATTAGAAGGTAATGAATTTGATATACGCACGAATAGGTACAAAATAGTTGATTATAAATAAGGAGGAGAAGAAAAACATGAAGAAGATTAACCGAACCTTACTTAAGTCTTTTCTAGTACTCGTGGCTCTGTTATTGATTGTGTCTATAATATTATTTATTCCCCAAAAGGCATCATCTGAACCATGGGTACAAACCAACGGACCATACGGTGGTTACATCCATTGTTTTGCAATCGAGGGTAAGGATATATTTGTCGGGACCGAAGGAAATGGTGTTTTTCACTCAACCGATAGTGGCACAAGCTGGAACGATGTCAATTCTGGATTAACAAGTAAAAATGTATATTCATTGGCTATTAGCGGTACAAATATCATTGCAGGAACCAACGGCGGTGTTTATATCTCAAACAACAACGGCGTAAGCTGGAATTTGGACGATTCAGACTTGAAAAATACTATTGTTCTTTCTCTTGCTACCAGTGGTACAAATATTTTTGCAGGAACCAGCAGCGGAGTTTTTCTTTCCACAGACAATGGCTCAAATTGGAAGGCAATCAATTCTGGTTTGACATTCCTTAGTGTTAATTCATTGGCTATAAGTGGCACGAATATCTTTGCCGGAACTGAGGATGGTGGTATATTTCTTTCCACCAACAACGGTGAAAGCTGGAGTCCGGTTAATTCAGGTCTGACAACCAAACAAATCAATTCCATCACTGTGAGTGGAACAACAATTTTTGCCGGAACTTATGGCGGAGGTGTTTTTGCTTCCACCAATAATGGCACAAGCTGGAATGCGGTTAACTCCGGTTTGACAAATAACCATATTTACTCTCTTGTCTGCAGTGGTACGAATATCTTTGCCGGTACCGATGAAGGTATTTTTCTTTCTAATAATAACGGCATAAGCTGGAATGCAGTGACCTCTGGCTTGACAAACAAATATGTATTCTCTCTTGCCGCCGATGATAAGAATATCTTCGCCGGAACAAATGGTGGAGGAGTATTTCTTTCCACTGATAATGGTACAAGCTGGAGAGGAGTTAATTCTGGTCTGACAAATACCCATGTCGGTTCTATCATCAAGAGTGGTACGTCCATTTTTGCCGGAACTAATGGTGCAGGTGTATTTTTCTCCTATAACGATGGCAAAAGTTGGAGCGAAATCAATTCAGGTTTGACTAACCCTTATGTTTTCTCTCTTGCCGTCAGTGGTACGAATATCTTTGCCGGAACTAACGGAGGGGGCGTTTTTCTCTCAACAAACAATGGTACAAGCTGGAGAGAAGTCAATTCTGGTTTGACAAACAAATATGTCTACTCTCTTGCCGTAAGTGGTACGAATATCTTTGCCGGAACTTTGGGTGGTGGTGTTTTTCTTTCTACCGACAACGGTACAAGCTGGAGTCCGGTTAATTCTGGTCTTCCAAACCCTAATGTTGGTTCTCTTGCCGTAAGCGGTAAAAATATCTTTGTTGGAACTTTTGGTAACGGTGTTTTTCTTTCCAATGACAACGGAGCAAGCTGGAAAGAGGTCAATTCGGGTTTGACAAACACTCAAATATTTTCTCTTGCTACGAGCGGCACAAATATCTACGCCGGAACTCCTGAAGATGGTGTTTTTCTTTCTACCGACAACGGTACAAGCTGGCACTCTGTTAATTCAGGTCTGACAAACCCCAAAATTGATACCCTGGCAGCAAGCGATAAAACAGTCTTTGCCGGAACTTATGGTGGTGAGGTTTTTGTTTCCACTAACAATGGAATGAAATGGAAAACGGAGAATTCAGGATTAGAAAGTATTGATGTATATTCTTTTTGTATAAGTGGTTCTAATATCTTTGCCGGAACTAATGGCAGAGGTATTTGGGTAAGATAGGGTAACGGTTTCGGTTCTGGTAAAAATACAACAAAATCTATATACATATACAGAAAACTAGTCTTTTAGCTATTACACCCAATATATTGTTTTTCCAAAACGTCATAAAGTTAGTCAAGTATTTTATCCCCTGTTTAGCAGCGATTTGGGCAATACCACCGCAGCGGTGATACCAGATTGCTGACGGACATCATACATTCCTTTGAAAATAACTCACAGATTAGTAGGGAGAGGGACGTTATTACATAGTAAAAATGGATACTTTTATATTTCAGTAAGGATAAAATTACAATTATAGATAGGTGTTAAGCTAAAAACTGCTTAATGCCTTTTTTATTAATTCTATCGGTATTGGAAAATACAATCTTAATTCCGGATAAAAAAAGTGCGACCGAAGCCGCTTTCTAACAGTAAAATTATGTTCATTCTATTTCTTCTTTTATTTGGGGAATTGATAATCCATTCTCCTTTAGTTTTTTTATCAAAAGGATTCTCTCCAAAGTTTCGGCTCTTTTATATCGTCTTGTCAGGTTCTCCTCAGCCTGTTCAAAATGAAGCATATCTTCCTCTGTGTAAAATTTCAGTGTACTGTACCGAACACCAGTTAAACGAACCAATTCCCCAATTGTAACATATTCGGCATTTTCTATCACTTCCATGGGTCTTTGCCTTGACAATCAACTCACCCCACTTTAGACTATGGATGTGATTATTATTGCAATCCATGTATCAATATAATCCACCATCTGCTTGATTAATGCTCCAGCTTCGCTCTGTTTGATTTCTTTTAAACGGTCATTTAGCTTTTGCATCTCGTATTTTGAAAAATACTTTTTTATTAACCCACTTTTATTTAGCAACGCTCCTAAGACTATTGCTTCATCAGAAACATTGCCTTCTTCTAAAAATTCCGCCCGCAGTTTTTCCACAACTTTTGTTACTTCACTTTCATTTGGTAAAAAGCGAACTTTATTTTTGAATAATCCTTGATTACTTTCTTCAACGACATACCCATCCGCAACAATGGAGTAGCCAACTGATTGGAACAGTTCATTTGGCAGCGTAAAATCAAAAGCGTATTTCTCAGCGATTGTTTCGACTTTCATAGGTTTGTTGTTTTTGATTAATTCGTATATAGGTGTCAAATACATTTTGTCAGATGATAAATCCTTATTGACAAACATTTTCTTTTTATCGTCGATGGAGATATAACCGTCCATCAGTAATTCCAGAAGACCACCAGCCAGAAGACAAGTTGAACTTTCGGTTGAGTTCGTTAATGTAGTACTGCCTTGTGGTTTCAGAGCACATAGAAAAAACTCTTGGGTAAAGGATAAATTTTTCATTGCGTTTTCTCCTCGTATAATATTTTTTTGAGGTTTGATTAATTAATTTCCAGTTTAAAACCCCTAACGGATATATCGTTTATCCATAAATCAACTGGAATTTTTTCTTTGGTCCTTGACATCTAAATGTACATAGCTATTGAACTTTGTCAATGCTCACAACTTATTACTTATTACTTACTACTTACTACTTATAATTTAAGTATAGCATTTATTAATCTTTTGTCAATATCGTCATAGTTGAGAATGCCTACTTTTCGTCTGTAGTGTATACTGTAATAAGCCTTACCTTGTCCTGCTTTACATATCATAGTATAATGTGGTAGAGATAGTGAAAGTAGCAATGTAAAAGAGTATGAACTAGTCCTTTCAACATATACTTTCTAAATCTGGTACGCCAGATTTTAATTTTTTGTTGTGCAAAAACATTTTAATGAAAATCTGATAGAGGAGTTCATATGGACCAAGAGATAAGCACGTTAATACAAAATCTCAATAGAAATAATATAGCAGGCACCTTTGTAAATAATCGTGAAGAATTGCTGGTTCTTTTAAAAAAATTAATTCCTGTTGGTTCCACTATTGGATGCGGAGATTCGGTCACTTTAGAAGAAACCGGCATATTTCAATGGTTAAGAAACAGCGATTATCGTTTCTATGATAAATTCGTCCCCGGACTTTCAAAAGAGCAAAAAAGAAAAATTTATTTGGACAACTTTTCGGCAGACTTTTTTATATCAGGTGCAAATGCAGTCACAATGAATGGAGAAATATTCAATATTGATGGAAACGGTAGTCGGGTAGCGCCTATGCTTTATGGCCCGAATCAGGTTATTATTGTAATTGGAATCAATAAGATCACAAGTGATGTAGATTCTGCAATAAAAAGAACTCGCCAGATAGCGGCTCCGATGGATGCAAAGCGGTTAAGAAAAAATACTCCATGTACTTCCTTGATGCGCTGCATTGATTGTAAACATAAAGAACGGATTTGCAATGATTTCGTTTTAATTACCGGACAATTTATAAAGGATAGGATTAGAGTTATTATTGTTAATGAAAAATTGGGATATTAACCCCCATGGAAAAAGCACCAGATGGTCCTCAATAAATTCTGTGATTTGTTGTCCCAATAAATTCAGTTTATACCTACACGTGGATAAGTATATAATAAACAAGTAGAGGATTTTAACATTAATATCAGGAGGAACTGCAATGTCAAATAATAAAATCTATTCAATGAGCGTAGCAAGTGTATATCCCCTCTATATAGCAAAGGCGGAGAAAAAAGGACGTACTAAATCAGAAGTTGATGAAATTATTCGATGGTTGACGGGATATACTCAGGCTGAGTTTGAGGAACAACTAAATAAACAAACAGGTTTTGAGACATTCTTTAAAGATGCTCCCCTCCTAAACCCTTCACGAACTCTAATAAAAGGAGTTGTTTGTGGTGTTAGGGTAGAAGATATAAAGGAGCCGACGATGCAGGAAATTCGATATTTGGATAAGCTGATTGATGAATTGGCAAAGGGAAAATCTATGGATAAAATACTTCGTAAGAGTATAAAATAATTTAAGTTCTTATGTGATATGGAACTATGAGTGTTAAATGTATAAACCATTTAGCACTCATAGTTCCATTTTTCTACTCTCTTCTTAATAGTTAATATATAAATATGGAAGTAACAATAAATTCACTCATGGGAAAAATCCCTGGGCTATACAAAATCAAGGTATGCTTTATTTGATAGTGAAATTGAGATATGGAGTAAATTTTTGCAATATTTAAACACCTAGTTATAAAAAACAATTTTGAACAAAATTTGGGAGTTTATGTTCAGTTTGCAGGAAAATAGTGGCTTGAGATAGAAAACATATATATTGTTGAATTATAACGAATTTATATTTATTTGATTAGAAAGTAGGGAAAAGTGATAATGAAGGTACTAGCGAGAGATGGAGGAACTCCATTTAAACAAAAGCCATTTCCAAACTGGCCCATTTACGATGAACGTGAAATAAACCTTGTTACTGATGTAGTAAAAAGCCAAAACTGGTGGAGGGTATCAGGAAGTAAGGTTAAGGAATTTGAAAAGAAATTTGCTGAATTTCAAGGCTGTTCTTATTGTCTTGGAGTTATCAATGGTACAAGTGCAATTGAGCTGGCACTTTCAGTATTCGGAATTGGTGAAGGTGATGAAGTTATTGTACCCGGAATGACGTTTATTTCAACTGGTCTGGCAGTTACTAACTGTAACGCAACTCCTGTATTGGCTGATATAGACCCGGATACATTATGCATGCTTCCTGAAAAGTTTGAACAGGCAATTACACCTAGAACAAAAGCAGTAATTCCGGTACACATGGCAGGACATGGGTGTCGTATGGAGCAGATTTGTGAAATAGCAAAGAAAAACGGCATCATAGTAATTGAAGATGCTGCCCATGGCCATGGAGGGGAATGGAAAAATAAGAGACTCGGTTCCTTTGGCGATATTGGAATATTCAGCTTTCAAAACGGAAAATTGATGACCTGTGGTGAAGGCGGAGCAATGGTTACAAATAATAAAGATATTTATGAAAAGGCGTACGTAATTCAGGATGTTGGAAGGCCAAAAAATGACGTAATTTATGAACATGTAATACGTGGTGCAAATTATAGAATGAATGAATTCCAGGCGGCACTCCTTTTGGCGCAGATGGAGCGTGTTAACGGTTTGAATCGGCTGCGTGAAAAGCATGCAACAGAGCTGGACAAACTATTTGCAGATGTAAAAGGCATTAAGCCACAGGGGAGAGAGGCAGATGCTACAATATTTACCCATTATATGTACATGTTTTACTATGACAAATCATTTTTTTCAGGATTGCCCAGAGAAGAGTTTGTTGAATATCTGAAGGCTGAAGGGATCCCGGCATGTGTTTGTTTTCCTGTTTTATCAAACACGAAGTTTTTTGCTGAAAATGATTTTAATGGAAGAAATGTTAATTATGACAAAAAGAAAGAACATGACTTAACTAATGCAAATAAGGCCGGAGAAAACATGGTATGGCTTCATCACCGTACATTGGAGGGAGATGAAGAGGACCTAAAGGAAATTGTAGGCGCAGTGAAGAAAATACAAAATGAATTTAATAAATAATGTAAGTTAACTTAACCAATTTGGAGGTATTTATGCAAGCAAGTAAAAAAATAACGAATATACCGAAGTGGCCATTTGCAGATAAAATGGAAGAAGAAGCAGTAAAGGAAGTTTTATCATCGGGTAGCTGGTGGCGTAATACAGGAACACAGGTAAAATTATTTGAAAAAGAATTTGCACAATACCACGGCTGTAAAGGCGGTTTTACAGTTGCCAATGGTACGGTTGCTTTGGAAATTGCCTTAAAATCATTAGGCATTGGCGAAGGTGATGAAGTAATTGTTCCGGAATTTACCTTTTATTCTACAGTGTCTGCAGTACTGGCAGTAAGAGCCATCCCGGTATTGGTAGATGTAAAAGAAGATACTTTTTGTATCGACCCGGAAAAAATAGAAAAGGCAGTAACCAATAAAACAAAGGCTGTAATTCCGGTACATATGGCAGGGCAAATAGCGGATATGGATGCAATTAATGAAGTTGCAAAAAAGTATAATCTTTTTGTAATAGAGGATTCTGCCCATGCACATGGCGCAATGAGGAAAGAAAAAAGTGCAGGTTCCTTTGGTACAATGAGTACCTTTAGTTTTCAAAATGCTAAACTGATTACTGCCGGAGAGGGTGGTATCATACTAAGTAATGATGAAAAGCTGCTTGAACATGTGCTGCTTGAAGCCAATTGTGGAAGAGCTGAGGGAGATACAACCTATCAGCATGTATTGATAGGTGGCAATGCAAGATTGTCGGAAGTACAAGGGGCAATATTAAGAGTACAGCTTTCAAGACTCTCTGAGCAAATCAAATTGAGAGAAAAGAATTATAAATATTTAGCAGAAGGCTTAAAAGATATTCCCGGAATTGTTTTGCAAAAAACAGATGAAGCTATGACGGTTCATCCGCATTATATGGTAATGTTTTATTATGATAAAAACACCTTTGGTGGAGCATCCAGAGCAGAATTTGTAGAATATTTAAAGAATGCCGGAATACCAGTAAACCGCTCCTATGAATGTATCCATAAGCTTCCTGTATTTAAAACACTGCCTGTAGATGCATGGAGAATGGATGGAGCTTGTGCTAATTCTCAGCGTATTAGCGATGAGGTTGTCTGCCTTAATCATAATATACTTTTGGGAGACGAAGCACTGATAAATGATATTTTAGAAGTAATTCGTAATTTTAATTCATAAATTTATAGAATCAGGGCTAATATTATTATGAAAGAATTAAAAGTTAATTTAAATGAACATTCTTATCCCATTGTTATAACAGAAGATTTTTCATTAATTTCGAAGTATGCTCATAATAAGAATAAATGTGTAATTGTTGCAGACGGAAATGTGGAAGCGCTGCACATAGTTGAGCTCAAGGAAGCTGTAAACAAACATTTTAAAGAAGTGTTTGTTTATTCTGTTGAGCCGGGTGAAAAAAGTAAATCCTTAGATATGGCACAGAGACTATATAATTTTTTTATTGAACATAAAATGTGCAGACAAGATGTAGTTATGAGTTTTGGAGGCGGAGTTATTGGTGATCTTGCAGGATTTGCAGCGGCCACTTATATGAGAGGCATACAGTTAATTCATGTTCCAACCTCTTTGCTGGCACAGGTAGACAGCAGTATCGGCGGAAAAACGGCTGTAAATCTGAACCAAACAAAAAATATAATAGGATCATTTTATCAGCCATCTCTTGTATATTCAAATTACAAAGTACTTAAAACGTTACCAAAAGAAGAAGTGAAGAACGCAATGGTGGAAATACTGGTTCATGCAATAATTAAGGATGTAGAGTTATTCCGCTGTATAGAAGACAATCTGGATAAGATTCTAAATCTTGAACCTGATATTATGGAAGTACTGATTGCATGGAACTGTGATATCAAGAAAAGCGTAATTGAACGGGATGAGAAGGATTTGGGTGAACGTGCAATTTTAAATTTTGGACATACATTCGGTCATGCTATTGAGAGTGCCATGGATTATAAATATAAACATGGTGAGTGCGTTGCTATAGGTATTATGGGAGCATGTTATATTTCGGAAAAGCTTGGTTTATGTAGAGATTCTTTAACAATAAGAATAAGAAATATTCTAAACCGAATAGGTGCATTGAATAATATACAGGATTGTGACCAAGAAAGAGTTTATTATTTTCTATTGCATGATAAAAAGGTGAACTGTGGAAATATTAATTTTGTGCTGCCAATTCAAATCGGAGAAGTTGTCAAACATGAAATAAAAGATTTTTCACTCATAACGGATGTTTTTGAAAAACTGAAAAATCAGAAATGGTAATTTAAGTTTGTAGTAACGGGGAATGTGAATTTGATAGATTCACATTCTTTTTTTTGTGAAAGGAAGAGGCTATAACAAGTAGAAATCATCAGGGGTAATGTATAAAAGTACAAAGCTTGCTTACTTTATTGCATATGGATTTCAATCAGTCTATATTAACCATACATAAAAAAACCATAGAAAATATGTAAATTTTTGGTAAATAGTTTAGTTGACTATTATGGTAACTATTTGTATTATAATGGTGTAAATGGATAAAATTTGAAAAAGAGGTGATTATATGTCAAATTTGGCAGAGAAATTAGTTGAGAATAGTATTGAGAAAAACGGTTACAACAATGACTTAGAAGCAACATTGGATTGTGTAAAAAAAATAACCAAGAACAATATTAATATCTTGGTTTATAAGAGTAATTTGGAAGCAACAAAGGATGTAGCAAAAAAGATCGCGGGATTAATGAACAGAAAAAAAACTGATGGTTTGAATCAAACAGCAAACATTGGATTGGCTACTGGAAAGTCCCCTCTTATGGTGTACAAAGAATTGGTAAGAATGCATAAGGAAGAAGGCTTGGATTTTAGAGACACTAAGCTTTTCAATCTGGATGAATTCTGGCCTGTTCACGAATCAGATCCTAGGTCACATCACAGCGAAATGTATAATAACCTTTATAAACATGTAAACATTAACCCTAATTATGTTTTTATACCTAAAGGGTCAGGATTTTCAAGGATTTTAGTTCAGCAGTATTGCGATAATTATGAAAAGGAGATAAATTATAGTGGAGGCTTAGATATCCAATTATTGGGAATTGGTCCCAATGGTCATATTGCATTTAATGAGCCGGGATCATCTGAAGCATCTCCAACCAGGTTCGTTAAATTATCGGATGCCACATTAAAACAAAAAAGTGTTGATTGGGGTTCAGTTGAAAAAACTCCTAAATATTCTATTACAATGGGAATACAGACTATTATGAATGCCAATGAAATAGCGCTGTTGGCATTCGGAAAAGATAAAGCTTCCGTTGTTAGCAAAGCAGTAAATTGTATTCCAAACAGGGAATTTCCGGCTTCATTACTACAAAAACACGGAAATGTTTATTTTTATGTGGATGAAGCTGCAGCATCTGAAATATAGTCATTGAAGGTTAGGGTATCTTATAAGTAATTATATTTATAGAAAAGAGGACATATGATTGAATTAGACAATGTATTAATGGATACCTTACAAAAGGTTAAAGGATTTATTTTTGATTGCGATGGTGTCTTGTTTGACTCACAGCTTGCAAGTTTGTTATACATAAATGAGCATCTCGTACAACTAAATATAAATCCTTTGCCTTTAGATGATCCGAAAAATGATTATCTTTTTGCACTTACCCTGGAGGACATACTTAAAAATGTGGCGCCGGAGGCTTCAACTCATCAGTTAAGACATGCCATGGAAAAGGTTCGTTATGATGAGTTTATTTCACACATGAAACCGGCAGGAAATATGTTGGAAATGCTTTTATATTTGAAGAACAGCGGGTACTATTTGAGCGTGCTATCGAACCGTGGTTCGAACTTATCTGTAATAATTGAGCATTATAAGCTGGATAACTATTTTGAACCGATAATTACCACGGAAGAAGTAAAACCAAAGCCTGATCCTGAAGGACTGCTTCTTATATTAAGAAGATGGAAATTAAGGAATGACGAAGCTGTATTCATAGGTGATTCTCTTTCCGATCAAGAGGCGGCAAATAATGCGGGAGTTCCTTTTTGGTCATTTAATAATAAAAAATTGAATGCAAACTTATATCTTCCAGATTTTAAAACCTTAATAGATATAATATCTCAATTCAACATATATAAAAATAAAAGGAAATGAATACTTATGGATTTTATTAATGGTACGGCGACTTTTATTATTCCTCATTATAGTCATGACGAGAAAAACAAAAAATTTCTTGATGATTGCCTGGAAGGTATATTTAATCAAGGTGATAAAAACTGGCAGGTTGTAATTGTGGATGATAATTCTCCTTCGGCGGAAGTTAAAGACAGTTTAAAAAAATTAGAAAATGTATATCCGGAAAAGATTCATGTTATATTTAAAAATTCTAATGATGGCCCGGGCTTTTGCAGGAACTTGGGTGTCAAATGGGCATATGAGAATAAATCTCCTTTTATATTATACAATGACAGCGATGATATTTCTCATAAAAACAGGCTTGAAAAAACCAGAGAGGTTTTTTGCAATGATTGTGATACAGGGGTTGTATACTCTACTTTCAAAATAATTGATGAACAAAATCAGCTTGTTCCAAAAAGGAATGTAACAGGTTCAATACTTGAAATACTGGAAACCCACACCCAAAACCCGCCACAAGGAAAAAATGTCTGGATAGATATTGGTACGAAATGTGGATATGTCAATTTAACATCCTCCACATCGGTAAGGACTGAGTTGGCTTTTAAATATCCGTTTCCACCTTATAATGTGGCAGAAGACGCCCACACGTGGTTGCGGTATTCTGCGTCAGGTTTCAAATATGTCTATCGGGACGATATCCCTTCATTGTACAGAATATGTCAAAATAAACAGGATGGTTCTTCTTCCCGAGCCAGAGAAGGCGGAAAAAAGGCATTTAACAAAAAGGCCATGCAAATACAAATAGAGGGCTTTAAGGATGCTATTGGTATTGCGCTTCAAAATGGAGGCATAAAGCGGGAAGAGGTAGGGGACCTTTTAATAAAATTATATTTGAAATTAAGTGAAACATTTAAACGAGAAGACGAAGGGGAATTGGTAGATTACTTAATTGAAAACGCTATGATAATCTCCGAAACAAAAACAAAAAAATATATGAATAATTATAAAATCTGCCAAGGTGCAAAAAAATGTATTTGAAAAAGGAAAAGAACTATTACTTGACTTTTTTTTCAATATATATATTAGTATATGGACTATCTGCAATTTTTACAATATACATACCTCTTTATTTTGATTATTTGAAATTCAATAAAACCTCTATAGGTATATTAATGGCAGTGGGACCGCTGAGCAACATTATCTCTCAGCCTTTATGGGGAACTTTATGCGACAGGGTGAAAATAAAGAATTATATCTTATACATTTTATTATTATGCAGCGGAATTTCATTTTTACTGTTCCCTATTTCAAACAATTTTTCTTATCTGTTAGCTATTATAACTGCCTTTGTTTTCTTCGAACGGCCGATTTATGCTATCTATGATACTATAACTCTGGAATATATTGAAACATCAAACTGGAAATACGGGCATATCCGTTTGGCAGGAAGTCTAGGCTATTCCCTGGTAGCAATGATTTCAGGATATTTAATCAAGTTAAATATCTACAATGCCTTTATCATATATTTTTGTCTGTCTGCTACTAATTTTATTTTAAGCAGCAAATTACCGAAAATAAAAGGTCATCAATCAGGCGAAAAAAAAATTTTCCTGCTGGATTTATTTAAAAACCGGGAATTAGTACTATTATTGAGCTTTAACATGATAGTTCAAATTACTTTTGCATTTTATAATTATTTTTTCTCAATCTATTATAAACAAGCCGGTGCTGATGATTTTATGGTGGGATTTGCTATTTTTCTTGCTACAATGAGTGAAGTAGTATTTTTAGTATTTGCTGATAGGATTATAAAGTTCTTAAATATAAAAATATTGCTGTTAATTTCAGCTGCTTTGACCGCAACTCGTTGGCTGTCGCTATATTACTTTTCCAATATTTATATAATATTAATAGTTCAAATTTTATACGGGTTTACTTTTATTGTATTTATGTTTACGTCGACATGTTACGTAAACACGAACGTAAAAAAAGAATTAAAAGCGTCAGGACAAACTATAAACATGTTAATCAGTATGGGCATTTCACCTGTGATTGGAAGTATAGTAGGTGGAAGATTAAGCGATATGTTAGGGATTAGACAAGTCTTTTTATGCAGTTCCCTGTTAATAGTTATAGCTACAATAATATTTGTAATTATATTTGCTGTTAAAGAGAGAGTTATATACCAACAGTCAGAGAAATTACTAAAATGATTGACCTTTCACTGATGCTCAATAATTAATATAACACAACTGAAAAATAAAGGAGAGAGTTATTATGAAAATTGGTATAGTAGGATGTGGATTTGTTTCAAATTTTTATGGGTCGACAATGCCTAACCACCCGGAACTTGAAATAGCCGGTGTAGCAGATATCAACAGGGAAAGAGCAGTCAAGTTTGCAGAATATTATAACACCACATATTATAATTCTGTAGAAGAATTATTGAACAAAAAGGAAATCTCAATCATATTAAATTGTACTAATCCTCACAGTCATTATGAAGTTTCAAAAGCATGCCTTCTGGCAAATAAGCATGTCTATACTGAAAAACCCATGGGTTTAAACTTCAGGGAAGCAGCTGAACTGGTGTCATTGGCAAAAGAAAGAAATTTGAATATTGCGTCATCTCCGAATACGGTTTTGGGAGAATATACAAAAGGCTTGATTAAAGCTCTGAATGAAAAGGAAATCGGAAAACCAATCTTAGCTTATTCCCAGCTTGACGACGGTCCGATTCATCAGATGAGATATTGGTCATGGGTCAGCAAAACAGGAGTGCCATGGCCCTACGAAAATGAATTTAAGGTTGGAAGCGTGTTGGAGCATGCGGGATATACCTTGTCCCTTTTGACAATTCTTTTTGGGCCTGCAAAAACAATTCAATCGTATACTAATTGTTTAGTACCGAACAAATTAAGCAACAGCGGTACGGATAATCTTGGGCCTGATTACAGTGAATCATGTATTGAATTCCATTCAGGTGTCGTAGCGAGAGTAACGATAGGTTCTGTAGCTCCGAATAATCATTCTTTATTGATTACCGGTGAGGAAGGTGTACTTTCCATGGATGATTTGTATTGGAATGTCCGCCAAAAGATATACATACAGAAGAGAGTTTATTCAAATTCAACTGCTTTTGAAAACTCCCATGAGTATTTGTCGGAAAAACTTGAATACCAGTTTGAAAAAACCGATGATTTCATTTATAAAACGGGAACTGAGGTAAATGTGGACTGGGCAAAAGGTGTCTTAGAGCTTGCTGAATCAGTTACCCAAAATAGAAGGTGTCTATTGGATATGGATCATGCCCTTCATGTTATGGAAATCCTAGATTTAATTCAGAATTCCAAAAACTTTAGCGGACCTCAAAAAATTACAACAACTTTTGATCCTGTTATACCTATCAGATGGATGGACGAAAAAAGAGTGCCGGAGCATGCTGTAGTGTAAGAAAATTTCGGGATATATGTAATGAGTAGACAAGCATTATGATTGGAGTAGGTATAGTAGGAGGTGGAGCAATTGCGAAGTTAAGGCATGTGCCTGAATTTCGACGAAAAAGAGAGAGCCGTGATTCTTGCAGATCAATATGGAGGATAGGGTAAACAATACACCTTCACAAATAAAAGCACCCCAAAGTTAGAGACTATAATAAAATAGTTTTTAATCTTGGGGTGCTTTTTAAAATATATATAAAGAATGTATTGTTTTAGTAAGCAAAAATAGGGTATCCTAAGTATGGAAAAATAGTAGAATCATTTTGAAAGGTGTGAAATGAATGTCATTTAAAAACCCGGATAAGTTGAAGAAAAAGAAGAATAAAGTTTGGAAGGATACTCGAGCTCCTAAAATAGCCAAAAAAATTAAAGTAAAGAAGCCAAAGGCTAAAAAATAATAAGATAAGTATTAAGGACGGAACAATATGATTGAATTAGGAAAAAGCCAGAAACTGCAAATAGTCAGAAGAACCCAGATTGGGGTATATATGAACACTAAAAGTGATAAAAGTAAGGAGGATATTCTATTACCAAAAAATCAGGTGCCACAAGATATTAAAGTCGGCGATGAAATAGAGGTATTTGTTTATAAGGATTCTGAAGACAGAATGATATGTACAGTTAAAAAACCCAAGATTACACTTGATGAACTGGCCGTTTTACAAGTAGTAGAAACTACAAATATTGGTGCGTTTTTAGATTGGGGCTTGGAGAAAGACTTGTTTTTACCTTTCAGAGAACAGGTGGGGAATGTTAAAACAGGTGAATCATATTTAGTTGCATTGTATATAGATAGCAGCAACAGATTATGTGCAACTATGAATATATATAATTTGTTAAGCAGCGAATCCCCATATAAGGAAAATGATAGAGTCAATGGAACCGTTTATAGTATTAGTAAAGAGTTAGGGGCTTTTGTGGCTGTAGATAACAAGTATCAAGGCCTGATTCCAAATAAGGAATTGTATGGAGACTATAAAGAAGGCGACAGCGTTAATGTACGAATTAAAAAGGTAAGGCAGGATGGAAAGCTTGAATTGAGTCTGAGAAACGAGGCATACAACGAAATAGAGAGTGACTCTCGAAAAATTATGGAAATGTTTAAATTAAGTGGCGGAGCTATTTCACTTAATGACAAAAGCTCTCCGGAAGCTATAAAAGCTGAACTTAACATGAGTAAGGCAGCTTTTAAAAGAGCTGTAGGAAGGCTATTAAAAGAGGGTGCCATAAAAATAACAGATAAAGGTATTGAAAAGATGTGGTAATGTTATCGCTGCTATAGCGATAACATTTGATTTTATGTAAAGCTAGCCAGAGGCAATCTACATATTATATACTACGTGTGACAGTTATATATCCTCTTAATTGTAACTCCCCTGGTAATTCTGGGATTTTACTTATAGTATTATTTTTCAAATACTTTATATGAAAAAGTTGTTATAAGTTCACAGAAGAGCAATGCCCAGTTACAAGTTTGTCAAAAATATCTGATTTTCCAAGTTTAGATGATACAGTTAGCAGTGCTAAAAACTCCGTTCATGAACCATTTGATGTCTTTCGCTGCGGAAAAAATCTCGGTTTGAAGGCACTGTAATCATTTAAAAGAGTATTCGTCTGAATCTCGACACTCATTCCGGAAACCTATCTGCCTGAATATTCATATATCGACATAATTAGATAAAATTATTCTAAAATTGCAACAATACCATAAACAAAAAAGGAATATTGGCAAGTAGACTAAAAAATTTTTATGATATAAACTTAATACATGATAAGCGCACTGATGGTTAAGATTAAAGTATTTTAGGAGTGTGCAATATGAAAAATCAATCTCAAATAAGAACTATGGAGATTATATCGCTACTATTAGGTAATTCTGAATATATTTCTGTAAAAGACATCGCACAAAAGCTAAATGTATCAGCTCGGACAATAAGAAGTGATATAGAAAAATTGGATGACCATATTAATGAATGCTTTAACTCAGATGAATTATGTATTGAGAGAAAAAGCGGTTCCGGAATTAGATTGAAATCTAAGTCACCTGACTTTAACTTTAACGAGCTGGATATAAACAGTTTAGCAACTAACAAAATACAGATGGATAATAGTACAAGACGATTGGAAATAATGAATATGATGATTAATTCCAATGAGGAGTTAACTACACAATTTCTAGCCGATCAGTACTATGTAAGTAAGAGCACAATTCTGAAAGATTTGGATTGGATTAACAGATGGTTAAAACAATATAATCTGGAGGTTGAAAAAAAGCAGAATAAGGGTGTATATATCTTAGGCAGTGAAAAGGATATCAGAAATGCAATTGTTGCCGTATTGAAATTAGGTAACATAAACCCTAAAAAACCTAATACTAAAATACAGAAAAGTACAGAAATAAAACAAAATAGTAATAAATATAATGAAATTGTAAAAATATATCCTAAAATTAATATCGACGAAATTGGTAACATAATTCACAATGCCGAGAAAGAATTTGCATTTTTTATGCCGGAGGAACATTATAATTCAATGTTTACCCATTTAGTGATAAGTATCGGCAGATTACTCAAAGGAATAAAAGTTGACGATGAGAGCGAATTAATTGAAGGCCAGTGTAATGATATTGAAACCCAGGTAGCAAGATACATTGTATCAAGATTAGAAGAGGAATTTAAAATATCAATTCCTCAGGCTGAATTTGCATATATATGTATGCATTTAATGGGATTGAATATTTATAGCGGTACAGACAGAATGAATATTGATGACGCCTTATTAAATATCCCCAGCAATGTTAAAACCTTGGTCTATGAAATAGTAAGGTATGTAGGAAACATCTTAAATATAGATTTTGCAGATGACAAGATATTATTTTTAGGACTAATGTTTTACTTGAAAACATCAATTTTCAGACTTAAGAATAACGCAAATATAGGATTTTCACAGGATGTAAACGTTGACGATGCCTTGCAAGAGATATATATGGCTGTTTGGACTACCGATAAACTCTATAAAAAATATGCAAACGTTACAGTTAATATTTCCAGTGATGAGATATTAGAGGTTGCTCGATATTTTTTGGTTGCCATTGAAAGAAAGTGGCGAAAGAACAGAGCAATTATAGTATCGGATACAAGCTTACAAGCTGCAATAGAAATTAGGAACCAGTTAACAAAGTATATTCCTAATATGCAGGTCGTAGATATTTGCTCATATTATCAATTGAATTTAAGAAACCATGATAATTATAAATTTATTATTTCTACAATGCCACTAAGCTATAAGAATAAACCTGTGATGCAGGTGCCTGCAAAACTAGACAATGACAACATCAATGAAATTAAAAGGTTTATAAATAGCTATATACTAAAGAACTCAAAAAGAACTGATAATAATGTCAATATATTAACCTTAAAGGTTGAAGACTCACCACAAACTATTGAAGACTTGCTTCTAACTATAGACCGGTTAATCGATGAAGGTAATGTGGATGAGGCTAAAAAAATTAAAAGTCTGGCAAGATATTGTTTTTCTGATGATAATAATAGATTACATATAAAAGGTAATATGTATGTGAAAGTTGTAGAGGGAGATTTAAAACAGTCAATTATCATTAATTGCAGCATAAACTCAAATTTATTAGTTGATGATATTCTGGTCAAAAATGTTAATATTTGCTTTGTTACTGATAATAATATGTCAGCTTATGGAGAAGTTATGGAAAAGTTTTTATTATTTAAGGAATAGGGTTGTTAATAAATGAATATTGCTTTAAATGCAGACAGAGTCCTAAGGGAGGGAATACAATGAAAGGAATAGGAACAGGAGGAGGAAAAGCTTTTGCAGAGATTTATATAGTAAATAATGATAGTGTAGAAATAAATAAATACATCATTGATAATACTGAAGATGAATGCAAAAGAATAGATAACGCAAGAGAAATTGCAAAAGAACAGATAAAAGCAGTAATGGAAAGCAACGTTAAATGCCAAGGGGACGACAACGTAGGGATTTTGGACTATCAACTCTTATTTCTGGAAGATGAATCCTTCTTTGATGACATAAAAAGATATATAAATGACCAACATGTAAACTGTGAATATGCTCTGCATGAATGTGTAAATAATTTTATTAGAGATTTCGAAGCGATAGAGAATGATTACCTAAAAGAAAGAACGTCAGATATTTATGATATGGAAAAAAGAGTACAAATGGTACTTGCGGAAAAGCCTTTACAGGATATCTCATGCATGGCCGGTGAATGTATAATTGCTACCGATGAAATGCTTCCATCTCAGGTTATGAGCATGGATAGAAATAATATTAAAGGAATTTTAATGGAATATGGAGGTAAGACTTCCCATAGCGTAATTATTGCCCGTTCCTTGGGAATCCCGTGTATAGTCGGTTTAAAGGATATTAAGAAATTGGTTACCAATGGGGAAAAGGTAATTATTGACGGAAATACCGGCGAAGTAAACATAAATCCAAATAAAAATGACATTTCAGATTATCAACAGTATCAAAATAATAAAAATTTAAAAAATATAGAGCTTAAAAAATTTATAGACAGAGCTACCAGAACTCAGGATGGTGTTACTATGAAGATTTTAGCAAATATTTCTTCAGAAAATGACATTAAACATATGTTGGAAAATGGGGGGGAAGGGATAGGATTATTTAGAACGGAATTTATTTACATAAACAGTAAAACACTCCCATCAGAAGAAGCCCAGTATAAAATATATTCAGATATTGCTCAGAAGAATAAGGACAAGCTATTTATAATCAGGACATTAGATATCGGTGGAGATAAATCCATTGACTATTTAAATATCAAAAAAGAAGAAAACCCGTTTTTGGGATTTAGAGCTATAAGATATTGTTTGAAAAATCCACATATTTTTAAGGCCCAGATTTCTGCAATATTAAGGGCCAGCACTTTTGGAAATATAAAATTTATGATTCCAATGATAGCTACATTAATGGAGCTAAGAAGTGCAAAAGAGATGATTGACGAGGTTAAAGAGGACCTTGAAAGCAAAGGTATCCCATTTTGCAAGGATACACAAATAGGAATGATGATTGAAACACCGTCAGCAGCCTTGATGGTAGACCGTTTTGCAAAGGAGGTAGACTTTTTTAGTATAGGAACTAATGACCTCACCCAGTATTTATTTGCCGCAGACCGTATGAATGAGCAGGTTGCCTATTTAAATTCCAGTTTTCATCCCCAACTTTTAAAGGTAGTAAAAGATGTAGTTGATTGCGGTAAAAGGAATGGTATTGAAGTAGATATATGCGGACATGCAGGTGAAAACCCGTATCTGATTCCTATTTGGGTTGCTATGGGGGTTGATAACTTAAGTGTTAGTATTCCGTCAATTCTGGCAGTAAGACAACAGATATGCAATATTAACAAAAAAGATTTAATCCCGGTTTTAGAAAAAGTTTTAGCTTTTGACGATGCTTATGAAGTAGAAGAATATCTCAAAACGAAGTTTCAATTTTAATATTCAATATTCTAAAGTTGAAAGGAAAGTCAATATAAACTTTAGATATCTTAATTCAGGTTATTACCGACTCTTTCGACTCATTTCAGAGGTGGGAGAGCAATGTCGGTATACTTAGGATAAATACACAATAGGAGAGTATAAAATGATTTCAATTAATGTTAAGGTTATGAATCAGCTAGGTATACATGCTAGAACAGCAGCTAAACTTGTAAGGACTGCAGCAGCTTTTAAAAGCTCAATTAATGCAGTAAAGGATGGTAAGCTTTATGATTTGAAAAATGTAAGAGGTGCAATCACATTAAACGGCAAATTTGGAGATGAACTCACTATCCAGTTTGATGGGATTGACGAAGCTGAGGCCTCTGAGAGTATTAATCAACTTTTCTTAGGCGGACTTGGTGAAAGTTAACATAATTATAATGGTAAAGGAGTAGCATTATGGATATATTACAAACTTCTATGTCTATTATCGCAGGTGCCGGTGACGCAAAAAGCTATGCAATGGAAGCCATATACCTTGCTAGAGAAGGCAAGTATGAAGAAGCACGTATAAGCCTTGAAAAGGCTAAAGAAGCCTTGAGGGACACTCACAGTATTCAAACAGATTTAATTACTAAAGAAATGCAGGGTGAAAAAATGGAATTAGCACTAATAATGGTGCATGCACAGGATCATCTCATGGGTGCTGTATTAATTAAGGATTTAGCTGCGGAGATTGTCACAATGTATGAGAAATTTTCAAAATAATTAATCAAAAGGAGAGGAGGATAAAAATGGTTAGAATTACTTTGGTGTGTTCAGCCGGAATGTCAACAAGTATGCTTATGGAGAGGATGAAAGAAGCAGCAAAGGTTAAGGGGATTGAGGTACAGATGCAAGCTTTAGCAGAGGGAGAGATAAAAAATAATTTGGATGATACAGATATTTTGTTATTGGGCCCTCAGGTAAGGTACATGATATCCGGCATAAGAGCAGAATATGCCAACAAAATTTCTGTTATAGAAGTAATAAATATGTCTGATTATGGACTTATGAACGGTGAAAAGGTTCTTAATGATGCTCTTGCACTTTATAGCAAAAAATAAATATAAGGAGATGATGTATAAAATGAGTAGCAAAAAACATAACGTTCAAGGCTTTTTCGAAGAAAAATTTATGCCTATTGCTGCAAAAATAGGAAACCAGAAGCATCTTATAGCACTGAGAGATGGAATAATGTTTACTATGCCACTTCTCATTATAGGTTCACTCTTTCTAATCTTAGCAGAGTTACCTATTGATGCATACCAGAATTTTATGGCTTCAGTATTCGGTGAAAATTGGCAGGCATTTGAGGGTGTTGCCCTGAACGGAACAATGGGAATTATATCACTTATTGCAGTCTTTGGTATTGCTTATTCCCTGGCTGGAAGCTATGAAGTTGATGGGAAGCCAATTGATGGTATTCCTGCGGGTGTATTATCTGTTGCAGCATTTTTCATTGTCAATATAGTAAGTGTTTTTGGCAAAGGAGACGATGCAGTTGAAGCATGGGGAACATCTGTATTTACATCTGAGTATTTGTTTCTTGCAATAGTAGTATCATTAATTGTAGCAGAAATATATAGATTTCTGCTGCAGAAGAAATTTGTTATAACAATGCCAAAATCCGTACCTCCAACAGTATCACGTTCCTTTACCGCACTAGTACCGGGCTTTGTAATAATAGTTTTCTTTATGCTGGTGAGATTAGGCTTTTCCTTTACAGGATGGTCGGATTTAGCAACATTTGTTCAAAGCGTATTAAAAAAGCCGATAGAGTTAGCAGGCTCATCTTACATAGGAACAGTATTTGCGTGTTTATTTGAACATACGCTTTGGTCTTTTGGTATTCACGGTTCTTCAATTATGACGGCAGTTATGGAGCCAATCTGGATTTCTAATGCCGGTGCAAACCTGGAGGCTTTTAAAGCCGGAGCAGAACAACTCCCCAACATTGTTACATATTCCTTCTATGAAAATGGAGTTTGGATGGGTGGTTCAGGTGCAACTTTAGCGGTTGTTGTTTATATGCTGGTGTTTGCTAAATCAAAGTTGGTAAAGCAGATTGGACGTTTGGCAATTGTTCCTGGTATTTTTAACATTAATGAGCCGGTTGTATTTGGTCTGCCGGTTGTGTTAAATCCATTCCTTATGATTCCATACATATTAGCACCTATCGCCGTAACTACTGTTTCATATTTCGGTACTTTAATCGGTATATTCCCGTACACTACAGGAGTTATTATACCTTGGACTACTCCATATTTTATAAGCGGTTACTTGATGACAGGCGGAAATGTTATGGGTGTTGTTGCCCAAGTAGTATTATTTGCAGTAGCTTTTATAATTTGGCTTCCGTTTATAAGAATTTGGGACAAGAAGAATTATATTTCTGAAAATCAGATTGAGGAGCCGGTAACAGCTGCTGTTCAATAATAACACAATCTAACTATATTTTTTCACATTTGCCCCTGTAATATCTGCACTCCATGCACGAATGCAGATATTACAGAGGATAAAATTTAAAAAATGGGGGAAAGAGTATGAAATCATTAAAACAGGCATTTACAAATTTCAGACTTCGTAGATTGGTAGCATTCATAATTGACATGGGTATCATGGCGGTACTCTTGACCTTATTCTATAAATTATTCGAGTTACCTAATTTTCCGGTGGTAATGGCAGCAATGGCGGAAGCGAATAGTAAGATAAATACTCCGGAGTGGCAGTCTCTCGTAAATAGCTCAACAGCAATCTTCAACATGGTTTTTATACAGTCATTGCTAATATATTTCGGTTATGAAACTGTTACTCAAATATTATTTAAGGGTTCAACAATTGGAAAGTTAATTATGGGGCTGCGCATAGTTTCTCAAAATAGCAATCGTGGAGTGATATTCCATTATCTATTTATGACAGTGAGAAGCTTTATAAAAATAATTTTAATATATTTATTGCAGGGAATTCCATTTATTATCTCTATATTAAGCATTTTTGCGAATTATCAATCCAAGGCTGGCTATGATTATATTGTTAAAACGGTTGTTGTAGAAAAGGTAAAAGGGAAAGATGTTGAAGATGAAAAGAATAAATTAATTAAGAGGGATATGATTGCAGATGCCTGATAAATTAGGAATAGGAATAGATGGTGGCGGAACTAAAACCAAAGTATTAGTAAAAAAGTCGTTGACTGGGGATGTACTTTTTGAAAAAAAATATCCATCAACTAATTATAACAATATTGGAGTAGATGGGTTAGAACAGGTTTTAAAAGTAATATACAACGAACTGGCTGAGAAATTCGGTAAAGAACAACTTGCAAATGCATCTCTGGCAATGGGAGCTGCGGGTATTGACAGACCACAGGATGAAGAAGTATATCGTGAAGCTTTAAAAAACAGTGGTTTTGATTGTAGTTTTGAAGTATTCAATGATGCATATATCGCTTTAATAGGTGGTAATTGCGGAAGAAATGGTGCACTTTTAATTACGGGTACAGGTTCAATCGCTATAGGTATTTCTTCTGAAGGAAAAGAGGTAAGAACCGGGGGCTGGGGTTATATGACCAGTGATGACGGAAGTGGCTATAAGCTTGGAATAAAGGCTGTTTCAGCAATAATGGATCATTATGATGGAATTATTGAACATACATCTTTAACCGATAGAGTACTAAATTATTATGGAATAAATTCTCCGGAAGATTTTATGGATTTGATATATATAGATAAAGATTTTAGTATAGACAAAATTGCTGCAATAGCTCCTATTGTACAGGAAGAAGCTGAAAGAGGGGATGCGGCTGCTTTGGATATTCTAAATAGAGAAATAGAAAGATTAGTTGCAATGATAAGAGCTCTGGCAAAAAAAATGAAAAAAAGTGAGTTCAGACTATGCCTTGCAGGAAGCTTAATGTTAAAGTCAGCTATTTATTTGAGGTTATTTAAGGATAGTATGAATAGAAGCTTACCCGGTATTAAGATATGTGAACCGCTGGATGAGCCGGCTTATGGAGCATTAATTATTGCATTGGGGAGGGAACAATAAATGAGTAAGGGATTAAAGATAGCTGTAATTGGTGGTGGCAGTAGCTATACTCCAGAATTGGTGGAAGGAATTCTTAAAAGAAAAGATGAATTACCAGTGTCGGAATTATGGCTTGTAGATATAGAAGAGGGAAAACAAAAGCTCGATATCATTGAAGCTCTCACCAATAGAATGGTTAAGAAAAGTGGCCTGGATATAAGAGTATTTGCAACGCTGAATAGAAGAGAAGCAATACATAATGCAGATTTTGTTATAACACAATTCAGAGTTGGCGGGCTAAAGGCCAGAGAAAAAGATGAGCTTATTCCATTAAAATACGATGTAATAGGTCAGGAAACAACGGGGCCCGGAGGCTTTGCAAAAGCAATGCGAACTATTCCTGTAATTCTGGATATTTGCAGGGAAATTGAGGAATTGGCACCAGATGCTTGGCTTGTAAATTTCACAAACCCGGCAGGAATCATAACAGAGGCAGTAAAGACACATTCAAGTGTTAAAGTTTTTGGACTATGCAATGTTCCTCTTGGTACTAAAATGGATATTGCAAAACTTTTGAAGGTGGAATCAGAGCGTATAAAGGTGGACTTTGTTGGACTTAATCATATGAATTTTATTACAAATGTTTACTTGGATGGATACAGCATTTTAGATGAAATAATTAAAAAATATAGTAATCCTGAATACCATGAACAAGTAGAAGCCATATCTGATATAGTTTGGGATATTGATTTCATAAAAAGCTTAGGTATGCTTACAAGCCCATATCACAGATACTATTATATTACAAAGACTATGCTTGAGGAGGAAAAAGAGAGCGTCAGAACTAACGGTTCCCGGGCAATGCAGGTACAAAGACTGGAGAAGAGCCTGTTCGAGTTATATAAGGATGAAAATTTAAATGTAAAGCCTAAAGAGCTAGAAGGCAGGGGTGGGGCATACTATTCCGATGCAGCTATTTCATTGATTAGTGCCATATATAATGACAAAAATGAGATACATACTATTAATGTACTAAATAACGGAACAATAACGAATGTATCTTCAGATGCAATAATAGAAGCAAATTGTATAGTCGGAAGAAATGGAGCTCAGCCAATTCATATAGGTGCTGCCGATACAAAAATAGTCGGCCTGATAAACTATGTTAAGTCATATGAAAAATTGACTATTAAGGCGGCTGTTTCCGGGAGTTATTATGATGCACTTATGGCTATAAATGCAAATCCTCTTGTAAATGAATATTCAGACGCCAAGGCCATACTTGATGAATTGTTAATTGCTCATAAACCCTATCTGGACTATGTAAAAAAGTAAATTCGAGAGGCTATTTACTATGAGAGAAATCGGTGTAAGTGTATATAGTGATTTTTGCTCAATGGAAGATATATTCACATACCTTTCAAAGGCCAGCAGATTGGGGTTTAAAAAGGTATTTACCTCACTAATTCTAGAGAATCATGGTTTCGAAGCTTCAAAGAAACTGGAGTGCAATCAGTTGAAAAAACTTTATAATATATGCCATGAACTTGGTTTACATATAACTGCTGATATAAATCGTGAAATCTTTGAGGCATTAGGCTGCAGCTTAAATAAATTAAAACCGTTGCAGGACATGTGTATAGAAAGGCTTCGTATTGATGATGGATTTTCAAATGCTGAAATATGTACAATCACAAACAATGACTATGGGATAAAGATAGAATTAAGTGCTGCTTCCGCTGGGAAAATGGGCGACTATACATATAATGAAACCAAAAACTTGTTAGAGCTGATTAAAAAAGAAGGCAATTTAAAAAGCTTAACAGCATGTCACAACTTCTATCCATTGACAGGTACAGGGGTAGATATTTTAGAAATAAGGGATGTAAACAAATTGTTTAAATCCTATGATATACCGCTGGGTGCTTTTGTAGCTTCACAATTCTCGCCAAAGCATCTTCATAGAAATGGTAATGGAGTTCCAACGGTTGAAAAGCATAGATATTTGCCTCCCCATATAGCAATGCAAGAGCTTTTTGCAGAAGGATTTGACTATGTATTGATTGGTGATTCCATGGCAGATGACAGGGAGCTTGAAAAAATGGCTAAGTGCGCAATAAGTTCCACAATAGAAATTCCGGTAGTTTTTAATCAATATATTAGCAATTCAATAAAAGAGAAAATTTTGAATATGGAGTTAAAAGCAAGGATAGATCAACCGGCAGAAGTAATCAGAGCGTCAGTTAGCAGGGGGGTAGAAGTGGCTCCAATATACTGTGCTAACCGTTCAAAATACACAGTAACAATCTGTAACTCTAATGCATCACACTATATGGGTGAGCTTCAGATTAATCTTAAGGATCTAGGGCCATCAATAGAACATAATGTACTGGGTTTTGTTCATCCGGATGCCAATGGACTATTAGAAGGTATCAAATATGGTCGTAATAAATTTAAACTGGTTAAATATTAACATAAGGTAACATTAACTAATAGTAAAGGAGATATGACAATATGAGAATAATAGTCAATTCCGCACTTATGGGGGAACAAATCATCGGTGCTCTTACTTCATATAAGGAAGACAACGTAAATTATGAGTTTATTTCAAAGAGTGGAATGAAGATAGAATTTGAAATCACTGAAATGGAAAAGACAGCTGCTGTTGATCTAACTAAAAAAATTATTAGGAGTCAAGATTTTGGAAGTGCATTATACTTTCAGGTTATGACAGCATAATGTCAATCAGATAATTGTTTTTAGAGGGAGGGGCTGCTATGGCATTAAAAAAGAGTGCAATTATTCTTGCTGCCGGAATAGGTAGAAAAATGTTCCCTTTTAGTACCGTAAGATCAAAGACAACAATAAAAATTGCGGGAATACCTTTAATCAGATATAATGCCGAAAAGCTCGCAAAAATAGGGTGTGAGGATATTGTAGTAGTAACCTCTGTTTTGTACCAAAGAGAAATTCAAGCTTGTTTATCACCTCTTAAAAATATAAATGTAGTTTGTGTGGATGAAAATTGTGGTAGTGCTGACAGCCTTGTATTTGGAGCAAATTTGTGTACAAATGATAACATTTTAGTAATATATGGTGACACAATAATTGACGAAAGCGATCTTGAAAGACTTTACTCGGAAGTTGAACCTGCAGCACTTTTGTACCCTTTGTCAGAAACTTCAAAAAATTGGATAGGAGCAACGATTACAGACAATAGAATAAGTGAAATAGGAGCCCACTATCGTGGTAGCCTTATAACTCACCAGTTTGCAGCTTTCAATTTAGACGTTAATATAATATCTCAAATAGCAAAAACTCCGGATTATTTCCCCAATGTAAAGTGCGGAGTCGGAGTTCCAAGAGAACGTTTTGTTGAAGCCGGTCTTATAAAACCTGTACAGGAGGGTCAAATAAAAGCAGTAGAAGGCCAAGGTATTTTTTTTGATATAGATAAACCGTGGCACATGCTGGCGGCAAATGAACAAATGGTCAAAATAAGAACAGGTAAGTTGACGGGGAATACACTGGCAGAAGGAGCCAGAATCTCTGAAAGAGCTATTGTCAGAGGATTTGTTCAGCTTGGGAAAAACTCTATGGTAGGTGACAATGTTCTCATAGAAGGTAATGTTATTGTTGGTGAGAACACTGTTATAGACAATGGTGCAATAATTAGCGGTAGTGCTGTTATTGGAGATAATACAAAAATAAGAAACTACTGTCACATTTATGATGGAGTATCAATCGGATCAGATTGCATTTTAGATCATGGCTCTGAATTTATTGGGGGCTTAATGATGGACAAGGTATATTTATATCACTACTGTGAAATGTATGGAGCCTTGGGAAACTTTGTTGATATTGGTGCAGCTACCGTATGTGGTACCTTACGTTTTGATGATAGTGATCCGCGCCAGAGGGTAAAAGGCAGGAGCGAAATTCCTTTATCCTATGGAGATGCAATATATATTGGTGATTACTGTCGGACAGGAGTTAATACTATTCTGATGCCCGGATGCAAAATAGGCTCTTACAGTGCTGTAGGGCCTGGAGTTATATTAGTTGGTGATGTTGAAGAAAACAGTCTTATACAGGTTAAGCAGGAGCTTACATTAAAAAAATGGGGTTATGAAAAATACGGATGGTAAGCTGTTGATAAAAACTGAATTCTGAATCAAATTTCAAGTTATATATTATAGTAAAATTTTTAGTTCTGAATAATTTGAGCGTTTTTTCTTATACCCAAAATCCTGTATGGTAAATTATGTAAACAATATTACAATGTGTAAGGAGCCTATTTATGGAAAAGTATTTTCAGGATTTTCACAGCTACATAATTAATGTAATAGAAAAATTTTATCTTACTCAAATTGATAACCTGAATGCTGCAGCTGACATGATAACTAACAGTATTATTAATGGCGGAAAATTTTTTGTTACAGGTACGGGACATTCACATATGATAGCCGAGGAGTTCTATACAAGAGCAGGTGGTTTTGCAAATGTATACCCTATACTTCCATCTGAATTTATGCTCCACGAGCATCCACTAAAGAGTACTGCGGTTGAGAGAGTTGCTGATTATGCTAAGGTCATTATGCATATATACAAAGTTAAACAAGGGGATGTAGTGCTGATAGCCTCTAATTCAGGCAGAAACGGTATGATTGTTGAGCTGGCAAAGCTTGTACAGGAGAAGGGGGCACAGGTAATAGCTCTTACTAATCCTAGAAAATCGGAAAACGAAAAATCAAGACATTCCAGCGGAAAGTATCTTTATCAATATGCTGATGTTGTAATTGATAATTGTACAGAAATAGGAGATGCCGGTTATTATGTGAAGGAGGCTAACACATGTATGGGCGCTGTATCAACAATTACAGGAGCCTATGCAGCTCAGTTTATTTCAGTATTACTGGCAAAAAAGCTGCCTTTAAAAGGAATAATTCCTGCGGTCTTTAAAAGTTCAAATATCGATGGTGGAGATGAGTGGAATAGAGGTCTATTTGAAAAATATTACGGAGTTTAAAATTGTATATTTTTGAAAATGATATATAAATTTCTATATATCATTTTATGAATATAAAATCAATTTAAAGGAGGAAAAAGAATGAAAAGGCACTCATTCAAAAAAGCTATTATTTTAGCAGTAGTTGCGGCCATACTATTGACTTGTGCTCCTTTAGTTTCCATGGCTCAGTCCTTTGATGATGTAAGCAAGGGATTTTGGGCAGGTGAGGCTATTAAAAAATGGAGTGATGCACAGGTACTGACAGGGTCAAATGGAAAGTTCAGGCCAAATGACAAAATAACACGAGCAGAATTTGCAGCAGTACTTAACAAGATAATGAAGTATGACAAAGGGAATGCAGTATTCAGTGATGTAAAACCATCGGATTGGTTTTATAGCCATATAACTGCTGTTGCCTCAGCGGGCGTTATGAATGGATATGATGGAAAGGCCATGCCCAATGACATTATAAAAAGGCAAGATGCAGCTATAATGATAAAAAAGGCATTCAGCATAAAAAATGCAGGTTCTAATCCTTCATTTAATGATGCTAATAAAATATCCGGTTATGCACTGGAGGCTGTTGCAGCATTATTTGAAAAGGAGTTTATATCAGGGAAGCCCGGTAAGTTATTTGATCCTCATGGTGGATTGACACGTGCAGAAGCAGTAAAAATCGTTTCAAATGTTATCCCTAACTATATATATAAACCCGGAACTTATACCACGTTAGAAAAGGGTAATGTAGTAGTAAACAGCCCCGGAGTTATAATTAAGGGTGTAGAGATTACAGGAGATCTGATAGTTGCTCCAAGTGTCGGAGATACCATAACACTTGTTGATGTAAAAGTATCCGGTTCAGTGGTTGTTTTGGGCAAAACTGTAATTAAAGAAGAAACTACTACACCGACTACACCAACGGAGCCTACAAACCCTTCAAACCCGTCAAACCCGTCAAACCCATCAAACCCGACAGAACCGACATTTACAAAATATACCTACGAAAAGGTATTAACTGATTTTTCAGATACGGGTTCACAGGGACTTGTAAAACAGTATATAAATTTTTTACAGGATCCTACATATACTCCAAGCAATAACTTAACTGAAATAAGCTCTACGCTTACAAACGCTCAGACCTTTGTTAATAAGGATTTTACAATTAAGCCATCCATTTTCCCTACTATGGAAAACGTATCATCCTCAGTTCTTAAAAGTGATCGTAAGACATTATGGTTAGGCTATACAGCAGGTGGAGTTGACCGTATTAATCTTGAAAATAATGCAGTGACTTCATACACAGACACTTCTATAAGTTCGGGAAAAGTATTGCTGGTTGTTGATGATGCAGATAGTAACGGCGTTTGGGTCATTACAACTGATGGAGTAACTAAAATAAAACCATGATAAACAAAAATTTTCCAAAAGGAGGATTATTATGTTGAAGGCTAAAAACGTAAGTAAAGTGGTAGCATTAACGCTGGCTATAATTATGCTAATTTCAAATTTAGCATTTGCAGCACCATCTTCGGTTATGGCAGCTAGCGGTTCATTAGGTACGCCGTCAGGAGCTAAATATTCACCGGTACAGCTGGATTCTGCTCCAACAAAGGAAATGGATTATTATAATACACAGACTCCGGCAGGAGTAACCTGGGTTACCAGTTCTACCGATCTTAATTTTATGCCAAAGGCAGCTATAGGAGATGTTACCTGTGCTGTTAAGGATACCGATGATACATATTGGGTTGGAACTAAAAAAGGCATGATGCGTATTAACTTCAAAGAAGCTGACCAGAGAGATATTGTACAATATTTTGCAGGTCCAAGATATACGTATGGTGGAGATGACGTTGTTACTGGTGTTGCGCTGGATAATAACGGAGGAGTATGGGTAAGAAATGCAAAGGGTTCTGTTCATATCAGAATGCCTGAAAAAACAATGCAAGAAAGAACCTATGTTTATGAAAAGCTGGTAAATGATATTAACGACAGACGTGGTATGGTTAGCTCAAACAACGGTTTCTCATATGATGCAGCAACTGACGAATATTATTCTTCATACGTATCAACTCAGGATAATGACGGTTTATGGACGGCTATGTATGCAATGGGAGAAATATTCAGATATCAAACCCTCAAAGCTACAGGTGCTGAAAATGAGGAAATAGCAGCAGCAAAGGCAGCAGCTACTAGAGCTACAAAGGCAGTCCTGCTTCTGGATTTTGTCTCAGGACGGGGAAATGGTTTCCCTTGTAGATCTTATATGCTCAAAGAAGAGGCTCCCCTTACCGGCATGTATAATAACTTTCAGGTAGAAAATGGTTTCTGGTTTGAAAAAAGGCTGTTAAACGAAAGCGAAACATATCCGGATCCAATTATTGATGAGATGAAGTTGGAAGGTAAAGAGCCAATTGGAATAGCAACAGTCAGAATTACAAAGGATGCTATGAATAAAAAGGGATCTCAGGTATTGGCCAGTTCAGACCTGTTTAATGGTCTCGGATTAAGCCCATCTTCAATTGCTACATTTAATACTGTAAGAGCTGATGGCAATAAGCTTGGTACAGATATTGTTTCTGGCAATGGTCAGGTTTTCCCTTTAATGGTTGAAGGTGTTAATACAAGTCCGACGTCAGGAAATAGCTCGGATATTGATCCTGCAAAAATCAAATTCAGATTGACAACACCGGTTTATGAAAGGATTCCTACCTTCTTCAATGATTTGTTCCCTGCTAGTGCAATTGCAGCAGATGGATATATTGATGACTCACAGATTGTATACAAAGCGGATACTTCATCTGATGAGGTTGACGGACATTATGCATTATTCCTTACTGCATACAAATATCTCTGTGATACTGCAGAAGATTCCGAACTCAAGGACATTATAGTAAAAGCTACAACAGATATGACTGACCTTATATTAAAGGATGACCATTACTATATTGTAGATGCACACGGTAAATCAACACAATGGTCAAGATGGCTTTCAGAGTATTTCAATGACGGAATGGATATGATGAAGAATCAGCCTCAATGGCAGTTTAATGTAGGAGTGGATACTGAAGGAAACGACCACTTGTCATACGGATTTGAGGATGGACCTCTAAATGCACTTGAAGTAATGGCGGCACTTAAGACGGCGGTCTATATTGCCAAAGATGCAGATCCGGTAAAATATGCTGACAAAGTAACTACTTATGAAGCTGCATACGACCTTTGCTATGAATCCCCCTATTCAGGTGGCGGAGTAAATAATGACCAAGGCTATATTAACGGCAAGGGTTATATTGACATGGCTAATGAGTATTCAAAGCGCAGAATCATCCGCCAAGCAACAGATGCTTACAATAATAATGATAATGTGCCTGTGACTCAATATGAGGAAAAATTTAAAGGTAACAAAACGGCAAATGCAGTACTTCATAATGACTGGACACAATATGTCAATTACTCCGATGAAGAGCTGGGCTGGTTCCCTGTATACTCTTTGCTGATATTGGAAACAGATCCACAGCGTAAAGCACAGATTGTTTCTGCTTATGACCAATGGTATGAAAATCAGGAAGAGCGTGAAGAGAATCCATTCTATACCTTCCTGTATCAGCTGGCACATCCCGAAAAGACAAATGTTGATTTGAATTCAGCAGTGAGATACTTCTACCGTTCACCTCAGATCAGAAATCAATCACTGAATACAAGAGGCGATAGACAGGATGTATTTTTCATTGAACCTTGTGAAAGAGACAAAACTACATCGCAGACAAATTATGCACTTCCGATGGATGAGAGAAATATAAGTAAAAACAACTCAAATCCGTTTACCAGGTATTCAGGCTTTACTGCTCAATCATACAGTAATTATTCATCCGGCTCTTTGGATTGCGGAACTGTATTTACCTTGTCTTACTGGTTTGGACGTTATTACGGAATGATAACCGAGAAGGCTAATGGTGAGTATTATACAAAGAAAAACCTAACTACTGAGCTTACCAGTGGACAGGCAGCAAACGGCACATCCGTTGATCTGATATTAAAGGCATCAGATGGAGGAAGTCCTATTGCAAGGGTTATTGTAGATTTTTATGCTGACGGAAAATATATTGGTCGTGCAAGGACTGATGAAAATGGTGAGGCAAAATTAACAACAGATGTGAATGCCTCTTCAAGCTACTCAGCAACTACAACAGAAAGACTTGTGGGCAAAAATATGTACCTTACGTCTACAAGCTCTGCAGCGCCAATTAACGGAAGAATGGTAAAAATGGCTATTCCTGAGAATTATGAAATGGTAGTAGGAGAATCACGCTCAATCGAGACTCTTATTTTACCTGGCAGTTCTACTGACAGGACATTAACTTGGAGCTCAAGTGACGAAACAAAAGCAGTTGTTGATAAATATGGAAGAGTTACAGCATTAGCTGCCGGAAATGTAACAATAAAAGCCGAAACTACAGTTGAAAAAATATCCTCAGAAGCAGTAATCAATATTGTTGCTTCGGCAACTAAGGGAGTGGTTAATAAGTCTGCTGTTTCCTACACAGCAACTAATGCTGCAACAGCAGAGGACAATCTTCAGAAGCTTGTTGACAGATACACTTTAGCTGAGGCAAGTACAGATGCAAATGTACCTGAAGCAGTCAAAAACTATATTGCTGATACCTCCACCGGTGGGGTTACAGAGGTAACTGATGCCCAGGGTGCCACATGGAAAGTGGAATCCTATGGCATCGTACGTACACAGGCAAATGAAGAAAATGACAGAGACAAGGTTCAGTATTTCATGAATGAACGTTATCTGCCTGCAGGAACAATAAGCTTTATTGCCAGCGATAATAATAATGGTCTTTGGGTAGTTTCTGATAGTGGTGTTACTCATATTAGAATGGAAACAATGTCCTATCAGGAGAAAGCAATCATAATGAGCGATGCGTCCCAGAAATATGTTTCCAGAAGGGGTATGGTATCACAGGCTTCAAGAGATGCTACAGCATCAAATGGCTGGAGACCGAAGGAAACTGATAATGACGGCTTATGGACCAGCATGTATGGAGTTGGAGAATTATACAGATATGCTGAACTGAAAAAGGCATTTGAAGCTGGAGATTCCACTGTTACACAACAAATGGTTGATGATGCAAAGGCTGTAGCTACCAAATCGGCAGAGGCAGTACTACTTCTGGGTAATATATCAATGAGAACCGGTACTGTTGATGCGAAAGTACGTTATATGGCTAATGATAGTAATCAAATGAGTGGAAATGCATTGCTAAAGGGCAAAAACTATGCTGTATTTTCACCTGTAGTAGGACCGGCAGGTGGAGATAGATTTGGAACAAACCACACTCAAGGTGCTCAGGATGTATTTAATCCTGTTAACCTTCTGGATTGGCTAGATCCTCGTACAGCCCCTGCCGGAACAGAGTTTGAAACCAGAAAGAGAAGCCTTTCAGGATTTGTAGCACGTACCTACCGTTTGGCCGGACTTGAAGGTGAAGACGCTGGTGCAGGAAGTTATAATGATGGTTATTATTATGATGTAACCGGAAATACTGCTACATGTCTTGCTACTACTTCAACTAAAGTAAAATGGGAGACCTTGGCCGGTGTTACCGTAGATGCAAGTAGTACTGTTCCTGAAAGGCTTGCAAAGCTGTACAATACAGTAACAAATCCATTAACAGGACAACCTTTCAGTAAGGATGACATAATATACAAAGCTGATACAAGTACTGACGAATTAATAGGACACCTTTTCATATATAAGGTTGCTTATGATGTCCTAGGTGCCGAAGATCCTGAGCTTAAGCAAATAATCGCAGACACAGTAAAAAATTTGGCACTGCACTATGTGGAAAACGGATACGGCCTTAAAGATGCAACAGGACAGTCAACTACCTGGGGAAAAACTGACAGAGATTATTTCAATAACAGCTATGCATGGGAAGATTGTTCTTTAAGTGCAATGGTAGTTCTAAATGCATTTAAGCTTGCCGGCTATGTAACCGGTGAACAAAGATGGGAAGACGAATACAGAATGCTTGCACTGGAAGCTCCATATGAATATGCCAAGCTTGCAGGAGAGTACTGGGAACGATGGGTTTATTATGCAGTAGAAGATGGCTGTGACGCAAACAATCAGGAAGAGATAAATGAGTGGATTCAACAGAACCTGAATTACTCAGATGAAGAGATGGCTATGCTTGCATACTATCTGATTTTCCAGATGGAAAGCGACAATACCTTATTGGGAAAATACAGAACAGGTTTAGATGCATGGTGGAATTCCATGAAATATAGTGAAAATCCGCTTTGGTACTATATTTACCAGCTTGCATATCCTGAAACAACAGTCAAAGATGCTTACGGTAATAATCTTATTGATACTGCATCCTGGGCACTGAAACGTCACCCTGTTGATACTATAACCTGGAGTGCATACACTGCCGGAAGACCCGGAGTAACACAGGACGGTGAGCTCTCAAAGGATGAAGCAGGAAATATTACTGTAGTACCACAGGATGAACGTAATCTGCATAAATTCAATGGAAGCACCTACGAGCTTGAAGGTGGTAATCCTAATAAAATGGAAGGCTCCACAACATATACACTTCCATACTGGCTAGGAAGATACCACAATATGATTGAATGATTTAGATATTAATAGGGATTTACTAATAAAAACTGCGGCTTGATAGATTATAAAAATTCTATCAAGCCGCAGTTTTTAGTTTTGACATTATTAAAAAAGATTAATTTCCGAAATTAAAGTACATTTGAAAGTCTGTTTTTAACATCCGCTTTAAATCTGTCAATATATCCAAAGATATAATCCATTATATCCATGTTTGGATTTTGAATTAAAGGGGTTAAATCCATTGCATACATCAGAGAAGAAGCCATATCTGTTCCATGTGAGGCATAGTAGGTGGCATTGGCCAGTCTTCTGCCCGTTGTGGCTAAATCATATCTCTTTCCGCCACATATCTGTGAGTCAAAAACACCGAGAAGTGAGGCTGATATATTCGGGTGTTCAGAAACATCAAATACCGCTTTTTCTTCATCATTAACCCAGTCAAGGCTTCTCCAGACTTCACAGCCGTACAGCTTTTCCGGTTGAACGTCAGCGGGCAGCTCTCTTAACGCATGGATAACCTTTGTAACTACACCTAAATGGGTGTCGTGCTTATCGGCAAGATTGTGTGTATAAATAACCTTTGGCTTGGCAGCAGAAATCAAGTCTTTTAGTTCGTTGACTATATCTGTATTGTTGGGGCTTTTCACATCAGAACTGGGATAGTCAAGCAGTGTCAAGGCTCCATATTCACCCACAAAGGCAGCCTTTTTCTGTTCAAGCTTTCTTACTGTTTGCATCTGTTCATCGGTATATTCGGCATACAGGCCATCCCTTGGGCTGCCTGCACCGTTTGTTACAACTACGGAATAAAACCACTTATCTTCTTTGCCAAAGCATTCCAGAATACCAGCCTGAGCCATAAATTCAATATCGTCCTGATGTGCGGAGATAGCCATATAAGTAGTTCTGCTAATAGCTTCACTTAATTGCTTGTTATCCGGAACGTAGAATTCAGCACCTTTGTTTTTTAATTTCATATATATCACTCACTTTCTTGTATACGTTAAAATGCATCGGGAAAACTTACAGCGGTAATGGACTGGCCCACTCCTCTGTTTGATTCATCCGGCAGATGCAAGGATATTGCTGAAGCCAACTCTGGAAATTCCCAAGATTCTGGTATCATTCAGGTGCATAGCTCTTGCCAGAGCCGTAACAGCAGGATGGAACTCTTTTTCTAAACAGAACAAATTTGGAGCTTATATCCATAATATGTCTCCTGTTACTTAGTAATTGTTACTTTATTAAGACCTCTGGGACAATCCGGGTTCAAGCCTTTTGTCAGCGATAGGTTACATGCAAACATCTGGGCTATAACCACATTATAGAACGGGGAAATCATATCATTATCGGTTTGTGGAATTTCAAAGGAACAGTTACCCATTTCCAGTACTTCCTTATTATTCGAAATAACTATAATTTCGGCTTGGGATTCCTTCAGTTTGTTAATCATTTCAATGATATCCCTTAAAGCAGGTCCTTCGGGTGCGTATACAAAAACCGGCATATCCTTGTCAATCATAGCAAATGGGCCGTGATGAAAATCAGATACTGCATAGGCTTTTGCACGAACGTAAGAGGTTTCTTGGATTTTTAGTGCTGCTTCAAGGGCTATAGAATAATTCATTCCTCTGGTAAGAATAAAACATTCATTCATGTATAGATACCGTTCAGCCTTGTTTTTAATATGCTCGGCAGAAGTTTCAATGACTTTGGTGATGTTTTGGGGAATAAGAGACAGTTCCTTTTTTATATCCTCATTACCTGACCATGCAGCAACCAGCAGAGCTATAAGATATAGCTGTGATGTAAATGTTTTTGTTGCAGCTACACTTTTTTCAAGACCTGCATTACAGTAAAGATGAAACATTGATTCAGCAGAAAGGGGAGACTGAGTATCATTAGTGATACTGACAGTTGTTGCTCCGCATTTATTTGCACTCTTTATAACCTCAAGTACGTCAGCAGCCTTGCCGGACTGGGATATTCCTATTACTAGGCTATTTTTCATATTTACATTCTTGCCGTAGGTAGTAAATATTGAAGGAGCAGCCAGTGATACCGGTATTTCCAGAGCATATTCGATAATATATTTTGCATATACTCCTGCATGATCTGAAGTACCTCTTGCTGCAATTACCACAGAGTCAATATGTTGTTTTTTCAAGTGCTCAGCTATGTTGGAGATAACAGTTTCGCTTGAACCCTTGCACCTTTCTAAAACACTTGGTTGTTCCAGTATTTCTTGCCACATTTTTGTTGTATTTGTCATAACCATTCCTCGCAATCTTATGTATTTATTATAATTATTATATGTATAGAGGTATATACCAGTTAATTATAATTTAGCATTTGACTGCTATAAAGTCAAGCTCATTTTATGATAAAACAATAACGAGGCAATATATGTCCACCAGCCTCGTTAGGTGAAGGATACCGCTTCGTTATTGGGGGTTTTTATTATTATAAACCAAGACATTGTATTTATACTCATCAGAACGGTATTTAGAGTCTTCATAAAGTAATTTGAGGTTGGAATCAGTGTGAACAACAGAGCTGATTTTTAAAACAGGGGTACCGGAGGCAATTTTCAGCAGTTCCTTATCTTCAACAGATGCTTTGCCCGCCTCTATGACATTTTCAAGGTAATCAATTTTAAAAGAATATTCTTCTGTCAATATCTTGTAAAGTGACTCTGTCAAATCCTGGGCATCCAAGTTAGGGCAGTATTTTTCCGGTATGAAGTTTTCTTCTATTGCCACAGGTTTGTCACTGGCAAATCTCAATCTTTTAACATTGTAAACCAAATCATTGTCTTCCAACTCCAGTATTTTCAGAATGTTATCCGGTGCTTTTATCTTTTCGAGCCGAAGAACTTTGGTCATTGGCAGCATACCTTTGTTCCTGACAGTTTGGGAAAAACTTGTAATGTTTCTCTGTGCTATCTTGGATTTTGAAACAAAGGTTCCTTTACCTTTTTCCCTGTACAATGTGCCTTCCTGTACCAATTGTGTCAATGCCTGGCGAACAGTCATACGACTGATGCCTAGAGAGTCGCTCAATTCTCTTTCAGATGGAATCAGGGAATTTTCAGCATACTCTCCACTGTTTATCTTTTCGATAATTTTGTTTTTTAGCTGATAATAAGCCGGAATAGGGCTTTTTTTATCAATATACATTTTTTCACGCCTTTATAATCTGACATATTTTATATACTACTTCTTCAAAAAAATATTAACATACAATCAAAAAAAAGGCTAGACCGGAGTGGTAGGGTCACCGAAGCTGCTACAGATTTTTAGTTAATTCACAACCACAAAAAAATAAAGGGATAATTTGAAATTGGCCCCAAATATAGTATAATATAGTTACATTTAAATGAACTATTGATAGTTACATTTTCTAATCAATTTATTTATTCGATGCATCGGATATTTAATTCAAACTAACAAACAAAACTCTTGTCATTGTGCCATTTTCCATAACAGTAGAGAATATCCTGAAAATTAAAACCTATGTTTCAAAAATGAGAAGCAAAAGATGCGGATACTGCCGGTTAACCGGGTCCTTTGTGAAATCTCAGATTTGAATATAAAGAAAATTAATAAGAATGGAGGTGAATGTTTAAGAAAAGTAGGTAAAGGATGTTGATTTAATACCGGCGCAGTATTGTTTAACACAAGTAGCCTTGCAACCAGCGGTGGAAATATTGAGCTCCGTCTTTACAGCCTGAAGAAAAACAAGCTTGGGATGATAACTAGATTCGCTGCTGATTTGTAATTGAGTCATAAATGGCGGTGGGACAAAGAATACAGAATCGAGCAACGGTTAGCAAGGGCAGATACGGTATCTGCACAAGTACAATATTAAAATAAGAGGAGAGTTGATTTATGAAAAAAAACAGTTTTAAATCCTTATCAGTGGCGCTTGCTGTCTTAATGACAGCGCTGATGGTTTGTTCGTCTACGGTTAGTGCCGCTACTCCCACAGGTAAAAGGTTAAAGGATGTTCAAAGCAAGGTTATGGTGGGAACTGAATTCCCCAGTGGTTTTACAACATTATCAGATGCTTCCACATTTCTCAGCACTGCAACTCCGGAATTTAATCTGGTAACAGCAGAAAATTGTATGAAATGGGATGCTTTAGAACCTTCACAAAATAGTTTTAATTTTACTGAAGCGGATAAGCTTGTAAACTGGGCGAAAACTAACAATTATACGGTTCATGGTCACACGTTTGTTTGGCACAATCAAGCTCCAGGCTGGATACAGAATCTTAGTGCCAGCGCTATGGAGTCTGCCCTGAACAATCATATTGACAAGGTAATGGGGCGTTATAAAGGCCAGATTCCAATATGGGACGTGGCTAATGAAGTTTTTGAGGATAATGGAAGCTACAGAAATTCCTTCTGGTATAGAACTATGGGTAAGAGCTTTATAGAGAAAGCATTTATCCGTGCTCGTGCCGCTGACCCTGCTGCCAAGCTGGTATACAACGATTACAATCTTGAGTATACCGGACCTAAGTCCAACGCTGCCTATGAGATGCTCAAAGACTTTAAGAGCCGTGGCATACCTGTAGATGGCATTGGTTTCCAAATGCATTTAGATATACAATACGCAATTGACTATAATGACTTTGCCAAGAATATGCAACGTTTTGCAGATTTAGGCCTTGAGATATACATAACTGAGATGGATGTACGTGTATCCAGCAATACTACATCGGCAGAACTTCAAACTCAAGCCAGCTACTATAAGAATATTATAGAGAAATGTATGGCACAGCCGGCAGTAAAGGCTATTCAGGTTTGGGGCTTTACAGACAAATATTCATGGGTACCGAATACGTTCCAAGGCAGAGACAATGCTCTAATCTTTGACAAAAGCTATAATCCGAAACCGTCTTATTATGCAATGCAAGCTGCTCTCGCTACAGCCCCTACACCAACAGTAGTATATGGTGACCTTGATGGTAGTGGCAGTGTTGATGCTATAGATTATTCACTTATGAAGCAATATCTGCTGGGTTCAATAACCAAATTCCCATCTGAAAATGGTTTGGTCGCTGCAGATGTAAATGCCAGCGGATCAATAGATGCCTTAGATTTCGCTGTTATGAAGCAATATCTGATTGGACTTATAACAAAATTCCCTGCACAAGTGTAATAAGAGTTAATTGATTGTGTCATTTCCCAATAATGGGTAGTGGGAACGCCTGCCTTAGACGTTCCCGCTACCCATTATTTTGTTATCCTATTGTTGTTATCTCTTTAAGAAGATATGTTATAATAATGCTGCTTAAAAGCCTTTCGGTAAATAAGGAGTAATAGCTTTAAATAGTGATAAACTAGAAAAGTAGCTTAATACATAAATTGATTTAGGCAGGTGTTAAGAGCAAATGGATGATAGAAATTTAATATTGGTTATAGAAGATGATACAGATATTAGTAATATGATTTGTGACTTACTTAAACAGAATGGCTACAATGCAAAGCAGGCTTATTCAGGAACTGAAGCCTTAATGGTATTTGACAAAAAAATAAATTTGATACTTTTAGACCTTATGCTTCCGGGGCTGGCAGGTGAGATGGTGCTAATGGAAATCAGAAAACACAGTAATGTTCCCATTATCGGACTTTCAGCAAAGAGCGATAAGGATTCCACAATAAATCTGTTAAAGTCCGGTGCTGACGATTATATTGTAAAGCCCTTTAATAATGAGGAGCTGCTTGCAAGAATTGAAGCACAGCTGAGAAGGAATAACCAGTTTTCAAGCTCTCCCGTTGGAAATAATAAATTAACCTATAAAGATGTATCAATAGATACAGAAACCTACTTGGTACAGGTTGGACAAATTCCTGTAAGCCTCACTAAACGGGAATTTTTAATTCTTGAATTATTGATGAAATATCCGAACAAGGTGTTTAGTAAATCGAATATTTACGAGCATGTATGGAATGACGAATTTTTTGGAGATGAGAATACTATAAATGTCCATATTAGTAATATTCGCTTAAAGCTTGCAAAAGCAAACCCTTCAGAAGAATACATACAAACTGTTTGGGGAATAGGCTTTAAGATGAGTGAGTAAATTTTAGACTTTCTTTAGACTTATTTTATTGATTCTTAAACCCTATACATCATAATAAGGTCATAATCTAAAGAAAGGGAGTGCTTAAGTTGGCTGAATATATTATGCAAACCTTCGGACTTACCAAGAAGTACGGAGAAATTATTTCAGTTAGTAATTTAAATATGAAAATCAAAAAGGGAGATATATATGGTTTTATTGGCAGAAACGGTGCCGGTAAAACGACAACCATCAGAATGATTACAGGCCTTGTTACACCAACAAGCGGTGAAATAGAATTGTTCGCACATAAGAGTGGAAAAATTATTAATGCCGGATTGCCTAGAATTGGCAGCATAATCGAGCATCCTGCTTTATATACTGATTTTACTGCATATGAGAATATGGAGCTCCGAGGCAAGCTACTGGGAATACCCGATAAAAAAGTTATTCATAGCATATTGGAAACAGTAGAATTATCGGAGGTGGGTAAGAAAAAGGTTAAGAATTTTTCTTTAGGGATGAGGCAGCGTTTGGGTTTGGCTCTTGCGCTGCTTGGAAATCCTGATTTTCTTATACTTGATGAACCTATAAACGGACTTGACCCAGAGGGCATTGTGGAGATGAGAAAGCTTTTAAAAAGACTCAATGAAGAACAGGGGATAACAATACTAATATCAAGCCATATATTAGGGGAACTGTCTAAACTGGCTACACGTTATGGGGTAATTAATAATGGTACGTTAGTGGAGGAATTTACAGCAAAAGAATTGGAGCTAAAATGTAGAAGGTACCTTAGGTTAAAGGTAAGCGACAGTTCAATGGCTTCTTTTATTCTGGAGGACATTTTTAAAACAACAAATTATGAGGTGCAGCCTGACAACATAATTAAGCTTTATGATTTAATTGATATGTCAGGTGAAATCTGCCTGGAACTTGCAAAAAGTAATGTAAAAATATATTCAATTGAATCCAAGGGTAATGATTTGGAAGATTATTTTATGAAATTGATGGGAGGTAATAACAATGCTTAATTTATTAGCAGCAGATTTCTATAAATTAAGGCGATGCAAATCCTTTTATATTTGTTTAGGGATACTTGCAGCAGTTGTAGCCTATATTATAATAGATTTTAGCTCATCTTCACATATAAAAGAGCAGCTTAGTCCAAGTACCTTCCACTGGATATATATGATTTTTAAAGAAAAAGCTTTTCTACCATACTTTATGCCTGTACTACAAGCCATATTTATTACAATGCTTATAACAAGTGAGTACAACATGGGAACAATAAAAGACCCTGTTTCGTTGGGTTTCAGCCGCACAAAAATTTATATGTCAAAACTAATCACAATATCCGTTGGTTCCCTCTTAATGATGCTTGTTGCAATATTATTTACGGTCATTACATCAATTTTGGTTTTTGGAATATATGGTTCCTTCTTAATATCAGATATGCTACTGGTTTTCCGTATGCTTTTAATTCAAGGCTTATTATATACAGCTTATGGCTCAATATTTCTCATGATAGCATTTTTAATTAAGAATATTGGAGGTACAATGGCTTTTGCCATATTCTTCAGCTTAATTTTAGGCTCCTTGGGTTCAATAATTGGGAATAGCTACTTTGGAAGAATTCTGCTGCTTATGAATTTTTCGCCTACCGCAATGCCTCACCCACAAGTAGTGGATATATGGATAGCAATCGCAGCAGCTTTGGGCTACCTGATTTTGTGTTCGGGTGTAGGGGGATTTACTTTTAAAAAGCAGGATATCAAATAGGTTTGGAGGCGGATTTTATGCTTTGGTTAATTATTATAGTACTTATTTTAGTCATAGTCGTACTATCCGCCTATATTTTTCTTTACAAAAGGCAGATTAGAGAAATTGCTTCAAGACTTCAGTTTATTAGATATAATGTAACAAATATGAAAATAAACCTCCAACTTAAAACCAAGGAAACTAATGAACTGGCAACTCAATTAAATTATATAATTGACTATTATAAGACTGAAAAAGCTGCCATTTCAAAGGCACAGCACGAATTTAAAGAGGAGATAACCAACATATCTCATGATTTAAGAACACCACTAACATCTATTTCCGGGTATGTGCAGATGTTGGAATCGGAGAAAACGCCGGCAAAAAAGAAATCCGAATATTACAGCGTAATCAGAGGGCGTATTAATACATTAGTTAAAATGCTGGATGATTTTTTTGAATTTACCAGAACTGAATCGGAAGAATATAAAATACAGCTCAAAAAAACTAATGTGAGCAATGTGCTGACAGATGTCATTGCTCTGTTTTATTATGATTTCCTGTCAAAAGGTGAAGAGCCAAGTATACGAATACCTTCTAAACCTATTTATATCCCAGCGGATAAGGATGCCTTAAAAAGGGTCTTTCAGAATTTGATTAAGAACTATTTAAATCATGGAACCGGTGGTATATCCATTTTAGTAAAACAGGAAGGAACTCAGGTAATAATTAGCTTTAGAAATTATGTGCCCAATTTAGATAGTTTGGATGTTGATAATTTGTTTAAGCGCTTTTACACTGCTGATAAATCCAGAACTAAGAAAACTACGGGATTGGGTTTGGCTATTGTTAAAAACTTGGTTGCAAAAATGAAGGGTGAGATTGAAGCATATGTTGAGGATTCGTTTCTAATTATAGATATAACTTTCAAAATTTAGAGGTACAGGGGATTTAAGATGAAAAAAGATTATATTCATATGCTTTTGGCCTTTGGCCGGCTGTAATGATATTTTTATTTGTAGTTTTTTTAATAGGAGTTATAAATACAGTTACCAGAATATATAACAGATTAAAAACCCACTCTTAAAGCGGAGGTAACTCATGTATGCAAATAAGCAGGAATTAATTACTGCAATTAAAAAAACATCCAAGCTTTTTATTGATGATTTTGATTCAATAAATGAAGAAGAAAAAAATAAGCTTATAGATGGTGTAGAGCGTACTCCTTCTCAGATGATTGCATACCAACTTGGATGGATGAACTTAATTTTAAGTTGGGATAAAGATGAACTTGACGGAAAAGAAGTAACAACTCCAAATGCTGAATATAAATGGAATCAACTTGGAGACTTATATGAAAGTTTTTATATAAAGTACAAAGCTTGTTCGCTGATGGAATTAAAAGAATTATTTTCAACCTCTGTAGAACAAATGATTACTTGGGTGGATAGTTTTTCTCATGAAGAACTTTTTACTCAAGATGTTAGAAAATGGGCATCTTCAACTCCGTCCAGATGGCCCATTTGGAAGTGGGTACACATTAATACGGTGGCACCGTTCAAGTCATTTCGTACCAAAATCAGAAAGTGGAAAAAACTGAACGGTCTATTTTAAAAGCCATTTTTCAACTTATTCTTTACTTTCATACAACCTAAAATGATTACTTTGTTGGTTTCAAGGGCCATTTCTTTAAATCGGCCTTTTTGAATTGTATCCTGAGGAATAATAGCAGCAGCTTTAATACCATAATACCTGATTACTTAGCATATCCGACCAAGCGAACTGTACCAAAAATGTCTTCTTCTTTATCTCAGGAGCCTCTGGTGATGACAAAAGCCAATTTTTTAGTTCTTTAAGTCCTTCTTCTGTTATCGTATATATTTTCTTTGAAGGAGGAATCCTCAAAAAGCTTTTTTAGCTCATAGCCTGTTGAGGCGTCCAGCTCAGTATTCCTAATATGGCTAATTGTATTGACATAATCACATCTCGTTTATATATAAAATAGGTTAATAGTAACATATGTTATATATGAGTGGCAATTAATTAAAAGGCAATTAATTATTACAAAAATTACCAATTAGACCTACCGTTCAAAATAAATTGACAGCAGTCTACAAATATTATAAATTATTATTATAACAAATATGGAAAGTAATTCTTTTATTTACATAAAATATATAAAAAGAAAATGATGTCCACAAAAAATATATTTAGAAAGGTAATTATAATTCCCACTTTTGAAAGCTTTATGTTGGGTTACTAGTCGAAAGGCCGATGATAAATTATGAAAAGTTTAAAAATGTTTTGTATACCCCATGCGGGAGGTTCCATGGCATCGTATTCAAAACTTAGGTTCAAATTACTGTCACATATGGATGTTCACAATTTAGAGTTACCGGGACGTGGAAGACGTTTTGAGGAGACATTTTGTGAGAACATGGAAGAAGCAGTATATGATTTGTATAATCAAATTGCTGATGAAATTTCTGAAGACCCGTATGTTATTTTTGGACATAGCATGGGGAGTTGGTTAGCCTTTGAACTTTATTTCAAAATAAAGCAAGAGGGGCTCCGACTGCCAAATCATTTGATATGTTCAGGTAATGTGACACCGTCTATTAGTTCTAAAAGCAACAGTTTACAAAAATTAAATAATAAGGAATTTGAAGAAAAGATACAAGAGATTGGAGGGCTATATAGTAGATATCTGAATAACGAGGATGTTAAGAAAAAGTATTTACCTGTCTTAAGAGCAGATTTTAATATAGTTGAAAATTATATATTTAAAGGGGGAATATTAGATTGTAATTTAACTGTTCTAGGCGGTAAAAGTGACCCTTTAACCATGGGCCAACTGGGAGGATGGAGTAACTTAACTAAAAAAAGATTTAATATTGTAGAGTTTGATGGGGGGCATTTCTTTTTACTTGATAATGTAAATACGGTATCAGAAGTAATTATTCAATATTTAAGCTATTTATTATAATAGCTAAATAAATCATATCAAAATCAAAGTATTACAGATATATAATTAATTAACAAGGAAGAGTATTTTTATAATGAAAAAAAGAAATTTTTTTTATACAGAGCGTAAACAATTTAAAAATATACATGAATATCTGAACATTTGTTTAAGCAATCATGCTAACAATATACTATTTAAGTTTGTAAAAAATGGGAATTCATGTGCAAAGAGGTACAAGGAAGTATTTGATGATATTTTATCTCTTGAAGCCGCATTCAGTGAATGGAATTTTGAGAAAAAGCATATCGCCATATTAGGCAAAACGTCTTATGAATGGATAGTATCGTACTTAGGTGTTATAAATGCCGGTTATGTTGCTATTCCCATAGATAAATTATTACCGGTTGAGGCGATAATTGAGCAGCTTCAATTTGTTGATGCAGATTGTTTATTATTTGATAACGATTATTATGACGTTGTATTAAGGATAAAGGAGTCTGTAGACAGTATAAAGTACTTTGTGAACTTTAATGAAAAAGCTGGTAATATGCTTTATTTGTATGACATGCTGGAAACGCCCCACAAAGATACTAGTTTAGAGATATTACCTGATACTGCCGCTGAGATCGTTTTCTCATCTGGAACAACATCAAATAGTAAGGCCATCATATTAACACATGAGAATCTGGCAAGCAATGTTGCCTACTGTAGCCAGGTTATTGATGCATCTGTCACGGACATTCTCTTATCTATTTTGCCAAACAATCATACATATGAATTGACAGTGGGAATATTAACACCTATCTATTTTGGGGCAACAGTTTGTTTGAATGATAGTTTAAAAATGATGAAGAGAAATTTAAAGGCTTATAAACCTACAATAATGATTGTAGTACCGGCAGTGTTGGAGATGATGCGAAAAGAGATATTGAGAGCGGTTGCAAATCAAAACAAAAATAAAAAGTTTGGTACTGCAATGAAAATCTCTAAATTACTTAAAAAAGTCAATATTGATGTCAGTCGAAAATTATTTGGAGAGATTCTTGAAGTACTTGGGGGGGAATTTAGAACTTTTGTCTGTGGTGGTGCATTCCTACCTGTTGAGTTAATTGATTTTTATACAACAATAGGGATAACCATAATACAAGGATATGGAATTACCGAGTGTTCCCCTCTTGTTGCGGCAAATACTGACCGAAACGGAGAGGTTGGTTCTGTTGGCAAGATTGGTGGGGGTTGTAGTGTAAAAATTGTGGACAATGAGATTTGGGTCAAAGGAAAAAATGTAATGAGAGGGTATTACAAAAACGCCGAGGGTACAGAAGCATGTATGGAAAACGGCTGGTTTAAGACAGGTGACCTTGGATATATCAGTAAAAAGGGATACCTATATATTACGGGAAGGAAAAAAAACCTGTTAGTACTTAGTAATGGAGAAAATGTAAGCCCTGAAGAACTTGAAGGCAAATTACTGGAACTGGATTATATAAATGAGGTTATTGTATTTGGGGAAGATGACTTTATTAAAGCTGAAATTTATCCGAATTATGACCTTTTTGATGGCAGGGATATTGAAGAGATTGAAGACGTAATTTCAAAAAAAATAAAAGAAATTAATTCACAACTGCCTATGTTTAAACAAATACAAAAAATAAAGATTCGAGCTATTGAGTTCGAAAAAACTACTACAAATAAAATAAAAAGATATGGGGGTAAAGAACTATGATTGAGAAAATAAAAGAAATATTGGCAAAGTATGCTGAGGTGGGTATTGATAAAATTAATGATGAATCCAGACTTGTGGGGGACTTAGGTCTTGATTCAATGGATTTGGTGGATTTAGTTATCGATTTAGAGGATGAATTTGGGGTTGAAATTAATGATAGAGATTTATGGAACATACAGACCTTTGGCGATATTAAGATCTACTTGTCTGATAGAACTCAAAAGGATTAATAAAGAGTAATGGGGGAATTTGTCGTGGGTATAGATGAAAAGAGTAAAGATAATAATGTTTTTCCACTAACAAATGTTCAAACTGCTTATTTAATGGGACGAAATCCTGTATTTGAGCTCGGAGGCCGGTCAACTCACATTTATTATGAATTTGAAAATAACCTGGATATCGGTAAATTTAATACCGCACTTAATAAGCTTATTAAAAACCAGCCTATGCTAAGAGCTGTAATCGAATCAACAGGGCAGCAACGAATACTGGATGAAGTCCCTGAATATATTGTAGAACGATTTGACCTAACTAATTTATCAAATGAGGAAAGGCAGAAATTTATTTTAAATAAGAGAGTAGAAATGTCACATCATGTATTTAAAATTGACACTTGGCCCTTATTTGATATTAAAATGGCACAATTAGATAATGACAAAGTATACATGTTTTGTGACTTCGATTTACTTATTGCTGATGCAGGAAGTTTAATTGTATTAATAAATGAAGTCATGGATTGTTATGATTTAGAAACTGAACCAATACCTTTAGAGGCATCTTTTAGAGATTATGTTTATAAATTAGTGGATATAAAAAAGACTAAAAGATATCAAATGGATAGGGACTTTTGGATGGAGCAATTAGCAGAGTTCCCATCAGCTCCTCAATTACCATTAAAATCCAATAAAAAAATACTATTACCAAAATTTAAAAGGCTGGGAACAACCATTGATAGCAGTACTTGGGGAAAGATAAAAGAGATGGCGGAAGAAAAGAAAATACAGCCGACAATCATTCTTTGTACTGCCTATGCTATGGTACTTGAGCATTGGTGCAACCAGGATTCTTTTACTATCAATTCAGCAATAACCGGTCGTTCGAAGCATGACAAGAGTATAAGCAGAGTTATAGGCGATTTTACTAAGGCATTGTTGCTACCGATACAAAAAAGCGATATCGCAAAAGATGATTTTTGGGAAAATGCAACAGCAATTAGAGATTTGTTTGCGACTTCATATAAGCATAGTTACTTTGATGGAATGGAATTTCTGAAAGAATTATCGAAGGCTAGAGGCTTGGGAACATCTGCTGTTATGCCAATTGTTTTTACAAGCATGATTTTTAATGATGAAAAATTTAGCCTTTTGGATAAGTTTGGTGAATTAAAATATGGAATAAGCCAAACTCCTCAAGTTTTTTTAGATTGTCAGGTTATGGACATAAGCGGTAAATTGCTTATGACATGGGATTATGTGGAAGAGGGATTTGAAGAAGAATTGATAACGACCATGTTCAAGCAATACGAGGAATTGGTACTAAGCATTAAAACTGACGGCTCTTATTCAAAAGAGATATTTGAGTTAAGTGACGAAGATAAAAAACTTATTCAAAAATATAATGATACAGTTTGCAACACTAAAAAAACAACCCTCCAGAATATTGTTTCAAAAGCTCTTGAAACTTACAGTAATAAGATTGCTATTAAAGATGGAAATTCGTCAGTTACATATAAAGAGCTTGATTTACTAACAGATCGAATTGCTATATCTTTACAATCGGAAGGTATAGGCCCGGGGGATTTTGTTGGTATTAGTGCTTCAAGATGTACTGAAACAGTGATAAATATTCTCGGTGTAATTAAATCCGGAGCTGCATACGTTCCAATAAATCCTGAGCATCCAAGAGAAAGACAAAATTATATTTATCAACATAGCGGGTGCAAAAAAATGTTGGAGTCTGCTTACATTCATAGCATTTCAGAAGATACCTGCAAGCAATTTGTCTCGGATGAAAAGGCCCAGCCAACTGATATAGCTTATGTTATTTATACCTCCGGCAGTACCGGAGAGCCTAAAGGAGTTGTTATCTCAAATGAAGCTGTTTGTAATACAATTATAGATATTAATTCCCGCTATAATATAACAGGAAATGATAAAGTAATTGGAATATCCTCTTTTTGTTTTGACTTATCTGTATACGATATTTTTGGAAGTATACTGGCAGGAGCGGAGTTGTATATTGCAGGCAATGCAAGAAATATACCGGAACTTATAGCTATTGTTGCCAAAGAAAAAATCACTGTATGGAATACTGTGCCGGCAATTATGGAGCTATATATAGACGAGTTATACAGAATTGAAGAGAATAAATGCGACAGTGATTATGGAACACTACGGGTTGTCATGCTAAGCGGTGATTGGATACCTGTATCCCTTCCGAACAAAATAAAAGGGAAATACCCACAGGCAAAAATTTATAGTTTAGGTGGTGCAACTGAAGCCTCTATTTGGTCAATTCATTATCCAATTGATAAAGTTAATGAGAATTGGACAAGTATTCCTTATGGATATCCTTTAGCAAATCAGATGTTCTATGTTTTAGACAGTAATCTGGAGTTATGCCCGGTCGGAGTTATCGGAGAATTATACATCGGGGGTATTGGAGTTGCCACAGGCTATCAGAATGATATAGATAAAACCAATACTGCATTTATGGAACATAAGAGCTTTGGAAGGATATACAAGACAGGCGACTTTGGAGTAATGAATAGAAAGGGGTACATAGAATTCAAGGGCCGCAAAGATGAGCAGGTAAAAATCAGAGGGCATAGAATTGAGCTTGGCGAAATAGAAAGTGTTCTAATAAGACACGAAGCTGTTGAAAATGTGGCAGTAATTGACTATAAAGATGAAACCGGCAAGGTATTCTTATGTGCATATATCGTTTCAAATAGCACATTTAAAGACGATGAATTGCCTAACTGGGCAGCAACATATTTACCTGATTATATGGTTCCAAGGCAATATGTAAAAATTGATGAAATCCCATTAACCTCAAATGGAAAAGTAAATAAGAAAATTCTCCCTAAGCCTGAAATTAAACAAAGTGAAACTAATTACATGGCACCTAGGAATGACCTTGAAATGGAACTGGTTCAACTTTGGCAGGAAGTGCTTAACATTGATAAGGTAGGAATTAATGATGATTTCTTTGATCTGGGAGGAGATTCACTAAATGTAATTAAGGTAATTACTAAGGCTAGTGAGATTGGAATACGAATTTCATTAGATGATATGTATAAGTATACAACGATACTTAGTTTGGCTCCTTATACAAGTCGTTCATCCAGTATTGCTACAGACAATATTATGAAACTGAGAAAGTCAATGGATTCATTGGCAAATTACAAACCGGATGTAAAATATGAAAAAGATTATAAAGAATATTTGGATGGTTTAAAAGAAATACAAATTCAAGAGGGGGTATCATATAATAATATTTTTATTACAGGGGGGACAGGCTTTCTTGGAAGTCATCTGGTAAGAGAGCTTTTGTTTAAAACCAAATCAAAAGTATACATACTTGTACGCGGTGAAAATGAAAATAATGCAGAAGAAAGATTAAGAAGAACATGGAGTCATTACTTTAAAGAAAACGATTATATTAACGAATATTCTGACAGAGTTTCCATTATAGTTGGCGATATAAGTCAAGTAAATTTAGGACTTAGTCAGGTAGAGTTTGATTATCTGGCAGAAACGGTAGACTGTATAATTCATGCAGCAGCAACCATAAATCATTATGGTTTATGGGAGGATTATCAAAAAATCAATATTGACGGAACACGTAGAATAACCGAGTTCTCAAAATACAAGAATAAGAAAGATCTCCATTACATTTCTACCATATCTACAGGATTTTCTATTAGCAGGTATGAAAATAAGAATTTATTTAGCGAGCATGAAATAACACGTGGAAATAAGTCCGATATTGCATACGCTCAGTCTAAAATTTATGCAGAGGAAATAGCTTTAGCAGCTCAAAATGAAGGTATTAACGTAAAAGTTTACCGTTTAGGATTTTTAGTTCAAAGCTATAAGGATGGAATATTCCAAACTAATGAAGGGGAAAGTTCAATATTTTCTGTTTTGAGTATGATGATGAAATTAGGTTCAGTCCCTAATCTTGATGCAAAAATATTTGATTTAACTTTTGTTGACCAAGCGGCAGAAGCTATAACATTGTTATTGGGTGTTAAAGAGGGAAGTAATATTTATCACATATTTAATCCATATAAAATTAGCTTAATTGATTTTGCACAGTTATTTAATGAATTTTCAGAAGTAGTTAAAATTAAATCAATTGATGACTTTGAAAAGTACTTGGCTAACGGTGGAAAGAAATACAATCATTTAGTAGCTGAGATAATTAACTTGGGACTACTTGAAAAGTCTTTTGATCCAACCATGTTGCTTCTGCCAACATGTAAAAGGACTGAAACTATATTAAGAAAATGTGGATTTGAATGGGGACAGGTGGATTCAAAGCGGAGTGCTGATGTACTAAGGATTGTAAACAGAATAGCTGAAAACATCCCCGATGTTCTATGACAGATTAATAAATGTTATTAATAAGGAGGCTTATATCATGAGTAATTTTGAAAAAATTATCAATGAAGATGAAATATATAGGGTAGTCTCAGAAGCAAGTAACACAGAAGCAGGGCAATATTTTGCAAAGTTTTTAATGAAAAAGGGTTTTAAACTTACCTATGACTCAGGCAAAAAACAGTATTTTATTAATAGCTTTTTACCTACTATTCCATCTAAAGCTTGGGATAAAGCGATGAATACTCTGGATAGTATCAAAAATGGAGATAGAAAGTTATTTCAAAGTGATGTTGTAGTTACGGGTCGGTGTCACTGCAATTGCTGGCACTGCTATAGAAATAAAAGCAGTCGATATGATTTAAATCTTGAATCAATTAAATCATTTATTGAACAGGCGTATGAACTTGGTGTTGCCAATATTGGTATAACCGGGGGAGAGCCTATGCTTAGAAATGATATTAAAGATATTATCAATTTTATTCCTGAAGGCATGCAAGCACAGTTATATACTACGGGGCATAAGATTGATGATGAGTTTTGTAAGTTTTTAAGTAACAGCAATGTCAGCCGAGTTATTATAAGTCTGGATCACTACAAAGAGGAAGTAGTGGTGAAAACCAGAGATAATAAGAATGCTTTTCGTGAGTCATTAGATGCTATTAAAGTGCTACAGGCAAATAATATTTATACTGTAGTAACAATATGCATTATTGACAGTTTTACATCTGATGAGATAGAAGAATATTTTAAATTTGTATCAGAATTAGGCATTCAGGAGATAAGGATTGTTTTACCTATTCCCCAAGGGAAAATTGAAGGAATGGACTGCAAGATGAATTATAAAGTAGCAAAGAGAATGATAATGGATATCAAAGAAAAGTATATTAACAATCCAGATTATCCGAATGTTGTCTTATTTAGTGAGTTTGAAAGTGCAAAATGTATGGGTTGTTCGGCAGGAATTTATTACTTGACTTTAAATAATGATGGTGCATATACGCCTTGTGTTGCTGTCCCTTTATCATTTGGAGACATTAACCAAGACAAAGTAAAAGATGTTCTGGAGGATATGTCCCAATTTTTTAAATGTGCAGGTAGAACTTGCTATGGCAGAAAAATAGGAAGAATAATTCAGGATATGGGGATTGACACTGGTAAAATTCCGCTAGGGACTGAGCTTAGCAAAACTGTTGCTGAAAAATACATTGTTGAAGGTCTGCCTCCCGAATTTTATGACGGTTTTTTTAACGACTTATTTTAAATCCTTTAAAAGGCTTGATTTGATAAAAATGGTAATATATAATAAATATGAATATATGAGCAGACATAAATATGTAGCTGGGGAGGGGTGTATTTGAACGGGCAAGGCGAGATGATTAAGTGTGATTGTATTGCAATACACCAGGATATTATAAATAAAGTTAAAGGTAGTATGCCTGATGAAGAAAAATTGTATGATTTGGCAGAGGTTTTCAAAGTCTTTGGTGATACGACAAGAATTAAGATTTTATATGCGTTATTCGCTTCTGAAATGTGTGTATGCGATATAGCAGTACTCCTTAATATGAACCAATCAGCAATATCACATCAACTAAGAGTATTGAAGCAAACCAAATTAGTTAAGTATAGAAAAGAAGGTAAGACTGTTTTTTATTCACTGGATGATGAACATGTAAAACGGATTTTTGATCAGGGACTTATTCATGTCAGTGAAAATAAATAATGGATTTAGGGGTGCATAAAAAGATGGAACCATTTATAAAGGTGGAAAAGTTATCTAGAAAATTTAATGTAGGTGATGAAGAGATTTATGCTATAAAGAATATAAGCTTTGAAATTAATAAAGGAGAATTTGCTGTTATCCTTGGACCTTCCGGTTCAGGAAAGAGCACATTATTAAATCTTTTTGGAGGTATGGATCGTGCAACTTCAGGGACATTAGTTGTTAATAATACTAATGTTACAAGTTTCTCTGACAGACAATTAAATGATTATCGCAGGAAAGAAGTTGGGTTTGTGTTTCAATTTTACAACCTTCTGCCAAACTTGACAGCCAGTGAAAATATTGAAATAGCCAGAAAAATTAGTGACAATCCATTAGAAAGTAATGCCTTGGAATTAGTTGGTCTATCACACAGAGCTAAACATTTTCCGGCAGAACTTTCTGGTGGGGAACAGCAAAGGGTTTCCATAGCGAGAGCATTGGCTAAAAGGCCAAAAATACTTTTGTGTGATGAACCTACCGGAGCCTTAGACAGTGAAACGGGTAAGCTAGTTTTAGTAACACTACATAAAATGTGCAAAGAAAATAATCAGACAGCTATAGTTGTTACACATAATTCCGTAATTGCAGAGGCTGCGGACAGGGTTGTACACTTAAGAAATGGAGAGGTATCGAGCATTGAATGTAATAGTACGCCTATCCCAATGGAAGGAGTGGAGTGGTAAATGGAATTAACTAAAAAAATGCTGCGGGACATTATTAAGAATAAAGCTCAGTTTTTGACAATCGTCTTTATCGCAACATTTGGTGTGTTAACTTTTTCAGGATTGGATAGCGTACGTCAGGGATTGATTCAAAGCAGTGATGAGTATTATAAGACTGTTAATCTGGCTAATATGTGGGTTTATACAAAAGAGGATCCAACTCAAGAGCTAAATAAAATTACAAGTATTGACGGTATCTCAGATGTTCAGACAAGGCTGACATATACTGTCACCAGCGGAAAAAATCAAATAAAACTATTTGTCTCAGATGACAATGAAATTTCGAAACCTTATATAGTATCAGGAGCCAAGTATGATGTAAATACAGATGGTATATGGCTTGATGATGAATTTGCAAAAGCAAATAATTATAAAGTAGGCGATTCTTTAGCAATTAACAATAAAGAATTGCAAATAAAGGGTATTATTTTAAGTGCTGAAGAAATATACGATCCACCTGCAGGAAACGCTATACCGGATTACAAAAATAATGGTTACGCATATATGTCGAAAAAAACCTTTTTGAAAACATATGGGTTTTATATGCCTAATCAGGTTTTGGTTACATACGGAAAGTCTGTGGATGAAAAGAGTATTAGCAAAGAGGTTGAGAATGTTCTTGGTAACAAATTTGTTACTTATTTGATGCGTGACGAACAGTCAAGTACAAATCATATCAATGAGAGAATTCGACAACTTACTCAATTTACATATGTTTTTCCGGCTTTATTCTTTTTGTTGGCTGTATTAACAATGCTTACAACAATGACAAGATTAATAGATAATCAGAGGACACAAATAGGAACATTGATGTCTATTGGTTATAGCAATAGGAAAATCAGACTGCATTATTTGAGTTATGGTTTATGGATGGGGTTGGTTGGAGGAGGCTTAGGAGTTGTAATAGGCTACAAAGCGATTCCTGAAGTACTGATTCAGTCCTTCAGACATTTGGCAATCGTTCCATACTGGGATAAGCCATTAACAATTGGCAGTTTTGTATCAGTTGCTGTTATGGTTTTATGCTGCTTACTTGCTGTTCTTATGTCTTGTGGAAGTAAACTTAAAGTAATGCCGGCACTTGTTCTGAGAGGAAATGCACAAAAAATCGGCAAACACACTTTGTTGGAGAGGATACCTTTCTTATGGGATAGAATGTCCCTTAATATTAAATCTACTATAAGAAATATCAGCAGGAATAAAGTTCGTTCAATAATGGGCATAGTCGGTGTACTTGGCAGTATGGTGCTTATTTTGGCGGGCTTAGGCATGAAAGATTCTCTAAACTACACAATAGATTATACATATAATAGTTTATATCAATACAATAACAAAATAGAAGTTACAAAATCGGATATACAAATAAAGGACCTGAATATTGGGGGTACGAATCAGTATATTCAAGAAGGAAACCTCGAAATAAGAACTGATAAAGACGGCAAGAAATATACTGCAATGTTTTCGGTCGTTGATGATGGAACTTTTATTCGCATGAAAGACTTAAGTGAAAATGAAGTAAAAATTTCTGAAATAAAAGGTTTAGTGATTTCAGATAAATTTGCAAGTACCCTTGGAGTTAAAGAAGGTGATAATGTAAATTGGAGATTTTTAGGTGGAAAGTGGGGAAGTGTGAAAATAGGTAAAATAGTTATTAACTCGCTTCCGAAGGTTTTATTTGTTTCAAAGAATACATGGAGTGACTTAAACCAAGATTTTCAGCCAAATGCTTTATTTTCTGATAATAACGAAAAAAACTTAGGTTCATATTTCGATAAAAAAGATAATATTGAGTCCAAAATTATTACCAAAGAGAGTCAACGGGATTCAATGCAAAAAGTCTTTGATAGTACCAATTCTATAATATACGTTCTTTTGTTTGCTGCAATATTGCTTGTAGTAGTTGTTTTATCAAGCCTTGGGTTGCTTAACTATACTGAGATGGAGAGGGAATATGCAACACTAAAAGTAATAGGATTATACCCGGTAGAAATAAGGGTATTAGCATTTAAAGAAAGCCTTGTACTTTCATTTATCGGGTGGGTGGTAGGCATTCCTTTTGGAAAAATATTTGTTGACGTTTTTATGAAGATTCTTTCAAATGATACCATAGTATGTCTTTCACACATTAATTTCAGCAGTTATATTCTTGCATCGGTACTGGTAGCAGGGGGTGCACTTTTAATTAATCTTCTGTTAAGTGTAAAGATAGGCAAAATCGACATGGTAACATCTCTGAAGTCAAACGAGTAGCATTTAGTAGAACATACTGCAAGAGAGTTTCGGCATTATTCTCAACTTGTCGATACTCCTTGCAGTTTTTTATTTAGGTTGGGCAGGTTTAGAATGGAGCAATAGATTTTATTTGTAATCTTCTTAACTCGAATTACATTTACAGTCGCCTTTGTTTTCTATTTTAAAAGCCATTTTTCAGCTTCTTCTTTACTTTCATACAACCTAAAATGATTACCTTTGTTGGTTTCAAGGGCCATTTCTTTAAATCGGCCTTTTTGAATTGTCTCTTGAGGAACAATTGCAGCAGCTTTTATACCATAGTTTACAAATTTTTGAATAATATTACCGGCTACTTTGGTTTTAAGTTTAAAAAAGTCCTCTGACAAGATTGTGTAGTGTATCATAAGTGCATTTGCCTCATGTTCCCAACATAAAGCTATCAGATTAAGTGCGTCATTCTCTGTACTTAAAGGTTCAGTAGTAGAGACCATTTCAATATATTTTTTGCTTCCTATTTTTCTAATTTGATAATTCATTTTTTCTTTTTCCTCCTCTACTTCATTTTCAAACAACTTCTGACGGGTTTCATGAATCCAATTAAGTTCATTTTTGTAGGTTGAAATAATGTTATCTGAAATCATTCCCCATATTAAGCTTTCTCTGGCACTTCTATTAGGTGAATGAAGTGAACGTCTGTACTTCTCTTTCTGCATAATTAATTGCAGCTTGATTTCATTTTCATATTTTGAGAGTAACTCACTTAATTCCTGATTACTTAGCATATCCGACCAAGCGAACTGTACCAAAAATGTCTTCTTTATCTCAGGAGCTTCCGGTGATGACAAAAGCCAATTTTTTAGTTCTTTAAGTCCTTCTACTGTTATCGTATATATTTTCTTTGAAGGAGAGTTATCCTGATGGATTACTTCATTGGTAACAAAACCTTCGTCTTCCAGATTGGTTAGAGCTTTGTAAATTTGATTATTGTTACCCGACCAATACATGAAGGAGGAATCCTCAAAAATCTTTTTTAGTTCATAGCCTGTTGAGGGCTTCCAACTCAGTATTCCTAATATTGCTAATTGTATTGACATAATCACACCTCGTTTATAAATAACATAGGTTAATAGTAACATATGTTATTTATGGGTGTCAACTTATTAATTTATTAATTGAACCCTACTGACAATAGTGCTGATATCTCTATTTTACAATAGTTGAAAATAAATCCATGATATGCTATGTTTTGTATTAGATTAGATAGGTAAGATGAAAGTAAAATGGTACGACTAGATAGGGGGCTATAATTATGGCAATATGGCTGTTTCGTGCAGGTAGTTCAGGAGAGTATGAGAACAAGTTTCTGGAAGATAATAGAGTATATCTTACATGGGAGGAACTTAAGCTCGATTTAACAAAATTTAAAAGCAAAAAGGACTTGTATAACTACTTATTGGAGGACTACGGTGCAGAGATTCCCGGACGTGCTAGAAACTGGGCCTCTCAGATCTGGCCTATTGCACATGAAATAAAGATTGGGGACTGGATAGTTCTGCCTAGTAAAATGAAGGCATCTGTACATATTGGAGAAATAACTGGTGAATATGTATTCGATAAAAAGCAAGAAGATCCATATTTCCATTATAGGGCTGTAAGGTGGTTTGCTACTGATATTCCCAGGGTAAATTTTGATCAGGACATTCTTTATTCTTTTGGAGCCTTTATGACTGTTTGCCGCATAAGTAGGAATGATGCTGAGAATAGAATAAGAGAAATGGGAAAAAATAAATGGATGCCGAAAGAAGGAATGGTGATTCATCGTCTTCAGGATATTGAAGATGAGCTTAATGAAGACGGCATTGATTTTGAACAGTATGCCATGGATCACATAGCAAAACACCTTATGAGAAAATTTAAAGGGCATGGTATGGCAAGAATTGTTGAGGCTATATTAAAGGCTAAAGGTTATGTAACTTACCGCAGTCCGGAAGGCCCCGACAAAGGTGTTGATATCCTCGCTTCTCAGGGCCCGTTAGGCTTTGGAAGTCCTAAATTATGTATTCAGGTTAAAACAACTGATGCTCAAGTAGATAGACCAATTCTTGACCAGTTGGTGGGTACGATGCATAATTACAAAGCTGATTATGGTTTGCTGGTTTCGTGGAGTGGATTCAAAAGTTCTGTTTATAAAGAAATACCGTCCCAGTTTTTTAATGTAAGGCTTTGGGATCAAAAGGAAATTATTAATGAGCTTTTGGAGAATTATGAAAAACTGGATGATGAAATAAAAGCTGAGATACCACTAAAGAGAATATGGACTTTGACGTTCCCTGGTAGGGAGTAAATAACCTAGGGTATCAAATCTACAGAGATTTTTTAGAAATTAATAAAAATGGTAATAATAATTATAATAAGGCACATATATTTTCAAAAATTTGATTAGGAGATTTTATTATGATAAATGAAAGCAGAGAGTTGTTACCGGAACAGTGTGAGAAACTGCTAAAAGAATTAAAAGCTCGTTTTGAAAAAAATATAAATCGCCATATTGATATAGAATGGACTAACGTACATGCAAAGCTGGAAGCTAATACTGAAAAACTGTGGTCGCTTAGTGAGATGGAAAGAACCGGCGGTGAACCGGACGTTGTCGGTTATGATAAAAAGACGGATGAATATATTTTTTATGATTGTTCAGCAGAAAGTCCAAAAGGACGCAGGAGTGCTTGTTACGACCGTGAAGCATTGGAGTCAAGAAAAGAACATAAACCGGAAAATAATGCTATAGATATGGCTGCTGCAATGGGGGCTGAGCTTTTAACGGAAGAACAATACCGGGAGTTGCAAAAATTGGATAACTTTGACAAGAAAACCTCCAGCTGGGTGAAAACACCTGATTCTATTAGAAAACTCGGAGGTGCTATTTTTTGTGATCGCCGATATGATACAGTCTTCGTATACCACAATGGAGCAGACTCCTACTATTCTTCAAGAGGTTTCCGCAGCTCGTTGAGAGTTTAATATTATACATGAGGAATTCTTGTACTATCAACCTTTTTACGTTTTATTTCTCTATCATTCGATAGTTAAAATTCCAATAAAATATACAAAATATGTAACAAGTTATAATTATTGACAGCATTTCGATATAGTGATAGCATAAAGAAAAGATAAGTCATACCGATAAAAGATAAAACAAAAGTAATTATCAGGAGGCTGTATGATATGAGTTATCAGCTATCGGAAAATAAGCTAAAAATAAATATTCAAAAGGATTTAACTACATATTTAAACTTTTCCCTTCCGCTTTGTGCAATTCTCACTGACGACAGCCTGTATTCATGGTTTTATCAGCACTTTGTACAGCTTTATACTTTGACTGACGAGAATGGTAACCTTTGGGTTGACTACTTAGAATATCGTGATTTTTATAGGGATGTAGCAGAAAATAAAATATATGATTATAGAAGTATGAGTGAAGAAAAAGATATTGTTGAATTCATTATCAACAAAATAAACCAGGGGTGTTATGTAATAATTTTTGTAGATGAATACTATTTGCCCAAAAAAGCAAGTTACATGTCAAAACATTTTTTGCACCAAATAATGGTTTACGGGTATAATAATCAAACCAAGACTTTTATGACAGTTGCTTTTAATGAAAAAAGCGTGTTTGCAAGTAATGAATATACCTACGAAATCTTCAACCAAGCATATGAATTAGGAAAAGAAAACTATGAATCCTCACCGGTGTGGGTTTTAAATGAAAATGCCGAAATTATCAAGCCTAAAGATAATGTAAAGACGTATATTTTTAAATTGGATTTATTTCTGGAGGAATTGAAGACTTATTTATCGGGTGACGGAAATTATTCCATGATACGTCCAAATAATCTTGAGACAAATGGAAGACAGGCAACATTTAATTTTAAAGTGCATGATGAACTAATTCTTCATTTAAACAATCTAATCCAAGGAAAGAACACTATGGATTTTAGATATATGCACTTACTTTTCGAGCATAAATCAATAATGTATAAACGGCTTGAGTATATAGTTTCACATTTTAATTCCAGTGAAAAATTAGTACAGCTTATTCAGGAATATTCGGAAGTGGTAAGAAAAGCACTTTATGCAAGAAATCTTTTTTTAAAGCACACTGTTATAGCTCAAGGGGGCAGTGACAACGAATCGTACAATACGGAACTATTACTTAAGATAATCGATACAATTTGTTTGGTTAAGGATCAAGAAGGGAAGATACTAACAAATATTTATGACGAGCTGAAGAATCTAAACGTTTAATTTGCTTCATAAGTATTCTTCAGCTGTCATATGCATATACCTGTATTGTCAAAAGTACTACAGTTTGCGGTTTCCTAACACATATCTGGAAAAATTAAGTGCAGCCTGTGCTTCTCGGTCCAGCTTTTCCTCATCTGCGCCGTTACTAATATCACGCCAAACCTTAATATTGGACCCGACAGTTCCGCCCATTCTAACAAAAGGTTCCATAACAACGCTACCGTTATAACCTATATCAGCAAGAGCCTCACCAATTTCTATCCATGGAATTCTTCCTTTGCCGGGAACTTTACGATTACATTCGCCGGTGTGTAAATGTCCCAAGTAAGAACCTGCAGTCCTGATTGCACCTCCGATACTATCTTCTTCGATATTCATATGGAAGGTATCAAGCATTACCTTTACATTGTCATGACCAACTTGTTTTACAAAATCTACACCCTCTTGTGCAGTATTAATTAAATAATTTTCAAATCTATTAAGAACCTCAAGGCAGAAATCCACTCCACAAGCCTCAGCTACCTGAGCAACTTCACGGACACTTTCAACGCTGCGTTCCCAATCACCTTTTTTATCAATTGTCTTTGTGTAATCTACCGGCCAATAAGAATATATAGCTCCACCTATTAAATGCACATCCAGCTTGTAAAGACGTTTGAGCAAATCTGTGTAAAAGGCTTTAGCATTTTTGCGAATATAAGGGTCAGGAGAAGACAGATTTTGTTCTGCGCTTGGCCCATGGCCTACCGTAAGAGTAATTCCATTGCCACGGGCACATGCTTTGAGTTCGTTAATCTGATTGTCACTGTAAAAAGGTAATGGAGAAGCTGCTATCTCTAGAATATCAAAACCAAGTTTTGCAACCTTCTCAATATAATATTTGTAATCAGCTTCCCATTCTTGCTCCCAGTATGCGTAATATATACCATGCTTCATGTTAGTCCTCCTTAAAGGCAGAAATCACTTCGACATATCTGACGATAATTCCATACTTATATACTGATTTTATTCAGCAGGTTCAAGAATTACGTTGGCATTGCGAAGGATGTTACGAACTTCCTTCACATCCACCTTAGCGGGGATGATATTCTGCTTAACTGCAAGTGCAGCACCTACGCCGGCTGCCTCTCCTATGGCCATGCAGGTAGGCATAACCCTTGCGGAACTCATAACTACTGCATCCAATGAAGCGCATCTTCCGCTGAACATGAGGTTGTCAATATCCTTGCTTACTGTACATCCGTATGGAATACCGTAGGGCTTTATGCGCTTAACAATTGTACCCGCCCCGTTACCTTCATGTATGTCAATAATGTAGGAACCCAGTGCTACTGTGTCTTCCGGCACGTCACCCACCATGATTTTTTCCTCAGTCAATTCACAAAGGCCGGCGAAACGACGTGTTTCACGGATACCCATTGAAGGATATATCTGAGTTATATAGCAATTTTCAAAACCGGGAACATATTTTTTGAGTGTTTCCACCAGTTTTGGAATCTGTAAATGGCCCTCAATTTCTGCACGAGTCAAATCCAGTACATCACTGCCGTTAATTCCTAAATGGCGGGTAGAATTAATGTGTACCTCCCCGGGAATCAGACTTTTAATGTAAATAAGGGTATCTCTATCAACAGGCAATTCGCCTTTTGCTTTAAGTTCCAAGAAGAGCTTACGTAGACCGACCATTACATGGTATGGGTTTGAACGGAAAAATTCAGCGTTGTACTTGTCAAAGTCACACTCAATAGTATCACATAAACGCATCTGTTCAGGGTCACTTGCGATGAATTCTATAGTTTTGTCGGTATCAACGTTACCTAAAGTAAACATAAGAGTAGGTGGCTGCAATGCACCGGTGTCCTTTTGGCCCATATTATAGGTAGCACCGGCCATATAGCCCATGTCGCCATCTCCGCTGGCATCAATATAGACAGCAGCCTCTACCTCAATATGATAACCCTTTCCAAATAGAGTAACTGTTTTAATCTTACCATTCTCTACGGTGGTATCAATAATTTCAGAATGCAGAAGTATTTCTACGCCTGCCTTGAGACACATTTCAAATGCAACGATTTTAAAAATCTCATGGTCGTAAAGAGTTATAGAATTGTGCATAGGGCAAGGATAATGATCTGTACAGGAATTACATTTTTTCAGTTCATCAACAAGTTCTTGTGCAATACCTGCAGTTACAGTTTTACCGTCTTTGTCCAGATACCCTAACAATGGTAACCTTATCGTTAAATTACCGCCAAGATATCCGTTCTTTTCTACAAGAAGTACTTTTGCACCATTTCTGCTTGCCGCAATTGCTGCAGGGATGCCACCCGGACCACCGCCAATAACAACTACATCATATTTCCTTTGGAGGGTTTTCATAGTTTTTGTCTCCTTTAATTTTATAGTTTTGTTTTAAAGAGAATTAATCCTTGATAACTGCACCTTGCTCAATAAGAGTATTACGAAGATTAACAATGTCCACATTCTCGGGACAAACACCACTTTTTAGTGCTATTGCAGCTGCTGTACCTGCCGCCTGGCCCATGGCTATACAGGCAGGCATTACTCTATAGCTTGCTGCGGCCTCTGAGGAACCGCATATACTGCGCCCTGCAACAAGCATATTGTCACAGTTCTCAGGAATCAGACATCGGTAAGGTATAGTGTAGTATTTATCAACACAGGTAAATGTAACACCACCACCTGTTGAATTGTGTACATCAATTGCATATCCGAAGGTACATATTGCATCATCGAAATGTTTACGTGAGAGTATATCTTCAGCTGTTAGCTCGTATTTTCCCACAATGTGTCTTGTTTCACGAACTCCCAGTGCAGTAGCTACCTGAAGAAGCTGAACATTCTCACAGCCTGGGAGATATTTTTTCATAAATGCAACAACTTCTTGCACTTGACGTCTGCCTTGAATAAGCGCTTTGGTTATATCTGAAGTCTTGGTAGCATCAATATGCGCAATACGAGTGGTATTTATCTTCCACCTTCCGGGTATATTCTGCTCATAGTTGCCTAATTCGTTACGGTCAAGTGTCCAGTCACCATTACGTTTAGCTTCTTCTACATACTTAGCAAAACAATTGGCAACGTGGTTGTCCAAATTAGATTTATTAGCTTCAAGTTCCCCTAAATATTTATCACGGTCAATGTTACCAACTTCAAAGAAAAGGGAGGTAGGCTGCATAATGCCCGTTTCCTTTTTGCCAAGCCACGTAGGGACTCCTGCAAAATAGGCCACATCAGCATCACCGGTACAATCTATGTATAGTTTTGCACGAATTGCTGCAATACCTTCCTTCATATTGACAATTACATAATCTATTTTTTTGTCCTTAGTAATGCAGTCAGTAACCTGTACATTGAATTGTATTTGTGCACCTGATTCTTCAAGCATTTCTTCCATTACAACTGCAAGTATCTCCGACTGATACGGAGTAACATGTCTATGACTTGCCATATAATATGAAGAATAAGAGGTCATACCTTCCACCTTAGAAGGATGAATAGCACCACCACGGGCTTCGGTCCGAAGACAAAGTTCATCAAAAATACCCTTCACTAATTGTTCCTCTGCATCGTTATCATAGCAGGTCATAAATGGACCCACCAAACCTGCTGTAGCCATTCCGCCAAGAATACTTAAACGCTCAATAAGAAGTGTTTTCGCTCCGTTACGTGCCGCTGCTATTGCCGCTCCGAAGCCCGCTGTACCACCACCGATAACAAGGACGTCTGTTTCTATTATGTTTTTAATGGTTTTTGTGTATTGAACTTCACTCATGGTATCCTCCTGAAAAATTTTATTTTTTTATGTTAACAAATTAAATTTCAATATATACTTTAGCGAAATTCCTGTAAGTAAAAACTACTGTATCAGCATGGAGGATTTTCATTTAAAAGATTATTTTCTTTAAATATAACATTTAATACTTTCAAGTCAACAGAACAGGAAAATGAGTAAAAGATAGTGATAGTTTTTAAATAAATAGAACATAACTTCTATATTTTATCTCTGTATTAATCTACAAAATATACCATTTTATGATATAACATTTGTTATTTCTGCATAAAAATATTGTTGGCCTCTTATCATTTATGGTATACTATGACACATAGGTTACCTTTGTATATTTGTTATATGTTCACAAATATATCCAAGGTATCTATACTTTTTTAGTAAACAAAATAAGTTTCAAATCATCGCATGTTTGTAAGTTAAGCATGGTTTCTATGATAGATATCCAATTTCAGGGCATAGGATTTATTATAATTTGAGCATTAGATATTATCAGACGGGAGAAAATTATGTATAAAGCGATTATTGTTGATGATGAAGATTTGGTACGCCAAGGTTTAAAAAAACACTTTGATTGGAGCGAACACAATATCGAGATAGTTGCCGATCTTTCTGATGGTCAGAAGGCGTTTCAGTTTGTGAAGGACAATCACGTTGATTTGGTGCTTACTGATGTCCTCATGCCGTATATGGATGGAATAACATTGGCAAAGAATTTACGAGAGCTTTATCCGGAGATAAAGATAATATTTATTAGTGGTCATGATGATGTAAGCTACCTAAAAAATGCACTTAAAGTCGAGGCTGTGGACTATATTCTTAAGTCCATTGATTTAGACGAGCTTAAAGATACGGTTAGCCGAGTGGTAAATACTATGAATACTGAGAATCAGAGTAAACAGACCATGGCTGATATGGAAAATCTTTTGAATCAGAGTTTTCCACTTTTACAAGAGCGTTTTTTTATAACGATGATTCGTGATGATTTCGAAAATCAAGATATAATGAAAGAACGTATAGAATTTTTAAATATCCCACTCAATGATGAAATGTATTATTGTGTACTGGTAGTACAGATACAGCGTATTTACAGCAAGTTTCATGTATTACCGGAACGTGAGCGCCAACTTCTTTCCCTTCAGATACAAAACGAGTGTAAAGAAGTTGGTAAACAATATAGTGATACCATCTGCTTTGAAAACAAACAAGGCGAATACGTCATGATATTGTCTTTATTAGAAGATGAATATGAAGAAACTCTCCTTGAAGTTTCTGAAAATCTTGACAAGCGTCTCAATGGTTGTATGAATCTACCGGTATCCATTGGTATCAGTGATAGATTTAAAGGGCTTGAAAATATAAAAACATCTTATGAGAATGCATCTAATGCCATAAGTAAAAGGTATTTACTCGATGACGAACTGACTATTTCCGTTGATAAATATGAAATGGACGAAAGTCTAAAAGAATATAAGGAAAGAGCTGAAAAAAGTCTGCAGGAATGTTTAAGCTGTGGAAATACCGAACAAGTATCGGAGGTACTTCGAGAGCTTTTTAATATTATAAGAGAAAAATTTCATCATGATGAAGAGCAGAATTTGATGATTTTTTTACTACTGCTCCCGACACGAATAGTAACTGATATAAAAATAAATAAAAAAAGTGATTATTCCAATCAGCGAATGATTTTAGAGAAATTCTTGTGCTGTCCGGATTTTGAAGAACAATGTATTCTGATTGAAAAGCTTTATTTTGAGGTGGCAGCCCTCATGAGCAGTATGAGCAAAACATATTCTCATACAATTATCAATCAGGTTCGAAAGACTATTGAGGAACGCTTTAAGGAACAGATATCGATAAGTACATTAGCGAAGGATGTTTACTTAACACCCACATATTTGTGCGTGTTGTTTAAACAAGTTACCGGAACTACAATAAATGATTATTTAACTCTGACCCGGCTTGAGAAAGCAAAGAAGCTTTTATCAGACCCGTATATTAAACTGTATGATGTATGTTATGAGGTGGGCTATTTATCACCAAGCTATTTTTCTCGTTTATTTAAGAAATACACAGGAATCTCGCCTAGCGAATATAGGAATGTTGCAATAGCGTCTTCTGAGCAATAGAATTTGCATAAGAAATCGGCGTACAGAAAGGAATTATCTATGAATCGAATTAAGTTACGCGAGAAGATTTCCAAACTAATTATATATAGTGATAATATGCGATTATCAAAACGAGCAATAGCCCTTTTTGCTTTTAGTGTAGTTATACCGCTCACAATTATTGTGTATTTGTATTCCATTCATTCGGCAAATATCATTGAGAATGAGCTTTCAAACAATATGCAATTGGCGGTCAGTCAAATAAAAAACAATTTAGATTACCGTTTTGAACAGATTTCTGAGAGTGCACTTTCAATTCTTAGTACAGCCTATCCTTACGTACGAAGTGGCAGTACAAGTGTTGAAACTCAGTTAAAAGAATACGATGAACTAAAATCTCTGGTTTCGGCGTATGAAGGAAAACACATGATAAGTAAAGTACGTTTATATGTGCCTTCCGGTAAAATTTATGCAAACCAGCAGGAAACATTTTATTCTTTACCGGAGCTTGCTGAGCAATCCAGTGAAATATACCAAAGGGGTGTTGTTTGGCTCAAAACCTATGGCTCGCGTATTTATGAGGGAAGAGGGTTAACAAATATTATATCCTGCCGTATGACAATTTCCAGTAAAACAAATTATGATGAAATTGCAAGTATACTACAATTAGATATAGAAGAGACCAAGCTCAGCAGAATATTTTCAGCGGGCATAAGCATAGATGAGGAAATTTACCTGGTAGATTCAGATGGAGTTATAATATCCCATCCGGATTCAGCCTTGATTGGTAAAAATGGCCTTTCCGCTACTGAACTGAGCGCTGTTTTGCTGAATAAAACAGGACATTTGAGCGGAAGTATGAGTCAAAATGCAGATCTTGTGGCATTTTCAAAATTGAGTGCAACGGACTGGTACCTTGTTATGAGACTTCCTGCAACTGCGGTTTACGGCTCTGATGTTTTTTCATTTGATGTTATGCGTGCCCTGCTGATTATTGCTGTTGTAGCGGTTTTTTTAATCTCATTGATTTTGATATATTCCAGTATTATTGAAAATACCATAAAACGAATAAATAATGCTATCATGGTACTTAACAATGAGGGTATTGATCAAGTCGATAGTACTTTTTCACAGAATAATAATAAATCACTTGCATTACTGGAGAATAATGCTAACCAATTGGTTGTTACTATCAAAAGGTTAATGGAAGAATCATATGAAGCGAAATTGAAAGCACGTGATTATCAATTAAAAGCTTTACAGGCACAAATAAATCCCCATTTTCTGTACAATACTTTAGATGCCATAAAGTGGATGATATTGGAGGATCATAAGAAAGACAGTATATGGATGATTAACGCATTTTCAAAATATTTCCGCCTAAGCTTGAGCAAAGGCAGAGATGTTGTTACGCTTCATGATGAATTGGAGCTGATTCAGGCTTATATAGGAATTATGCAAAAAAGGTTTAGTAATATTTCCACCATAGATATTAATATAGAAGATAATCTCAAGGAGTGTCTTATTCCTAAATTATCTCTGCAGCCGTTAGTTGAAAATGCCCTCAACCATGGAATTCTCAACAAACAAGCCGGCGACGGGCGGCTTGTAATTACCGCAAAAGAGGAAAACGGTAAATTAGAAATCATTATTAAGGATAATGGTCAGGGAATGAGTCTAGAGCAGCTGGAAAGGCTCTTGCACCAAGAAAATAGCAGTACAAAGGGCTATGGCCTTGGGAATGTAGATGAAAGACTTAAGCTGTTCGGAGGGGATGATTGTGGACTCACGGTAAGCTCGGAGTTGAATATAGGTACAACTGTTATCCTGTCGTTACCCTTGAGATACATGGAGCAGGAGTGAATATATAGTAAAGAACTCTATGGTGTTAGTAAGATTTATAGTAACTGAAAATAAAAAGAGTATAGGGACTGTAGAATACTATATCTGTAGTATATTCTACCAGTCTCTAATTCTATATATCGACTTTTTTTAGTGCTATTTCTATAAATTCTATCCCGAAATGAACATATTTTTATGCAAATATAACAGTTTTGGATAAGAAATCAGAAGATTGAGTCATTCAACTTGGAATGTTTGTATGCTAATATAATAGCATAGATTGAATACAAACTTGCACTGAAAGCTTTCAAAGTCTATATTCTACACATTTTAAAATGTTCTATTATGTAAAGTTTCTACTGACAGGCAATTTCGGAGGAATAATACTATGAAAATGATTGCTTCAAAATCAAAAGCAAAAAACGAAATACAAAAGCATTCTAAATTCGGAGCATATTTAAGAGAGCATTATCTCATGTATATAATGTTGCTCCCCGGACTATTCTTTTTGATAGTCTATAAGTTCTTGCCACTGTATGGTATTACAATTGCGTTTAAAGATTATAGTATTTTTGCTGGTAATAATCCGTTGGATGCAATTGCAAAAAGCGAATGGGTAGGATTGGAGCATTTTGAGCGATTGTTCGCAAGTTCAGCCTTTATCAAAGTCCTTTTAAATACTTTGATTATTAACCTTTATAAGATTGTGTTCCTATTCCCAATTCCTATAATATGTGCGATTTTACTAAACGAAATTCGTAATAAAGTTTATCGTAAGCTGGCACAAACCGCAATATATGTTCCATATTTCTTCTCATGGGTTGTCACATTTGGTATTTTCTATTCCTTGCTAGGAACTTATGGAATTGTAAACACCGGGTTAGCTTCCTTCGGGTTTGAAAGGATTAGTTTTTTCTCGGATACAAACGTATTCCGGGGACTGTTAGTCTTTACTGAGGGCTGGAAAGAAGTCGGTTGGAATACAGTAATTTATTTGGCGGCTATCACAGGTATTGACATTTCACTCTATGAAGCAGCTCGAGTGGATGGTGCTTCCAAGCTACGTCAAATCTGGCATATAACATTGCCGGGAATGGCATCTACCATAGTATTGATGTTAATTCTTAAGGTAGGGTATATCCTGGATACCGGCTTTGAACAGATTCTCGTATTCTACAATGCAACAGTATACGATGTAGCGGATGTAATCCAAACTTATGTTTACCGTATGGGTTTAGGTCAATCAGATTTTGCCTTAGGAACTGCACTTGGTTTATTTAATTCGGTTGTAGCATTTATCTTAATTGTTGGTGCAAATTCTATTTGCAAGAGGTTACTTCATAGAAGCATTTGGTAATTAACTTTAAAGTATATTCTTGTCAGAGGTGAAAACTATGTTTATTAAGAAAAAGAAAACGGGCACTCCGCTGGAAGCAAGTGAGAAGGTTATGATAGTGATTTCCTACATTATCATGAGTATACTTGCACTGTGTGCGATACTTCCTATTTTGCATGTGCTATCTAAGTCATTCAGTAGTGCATCCGCTGTTACATCGGGTTCTGTGTTATTTTGGCCGGTTGATATACAGTTTGAAACAATGAAATATGTTCTCAAAGAGACTACATTTTTACATTCCCTTAAAAATACGATAATTGTTACGGTTTTAGGTACAATCATCAGTATGGTAGTAACAATTACAACTGCGTACCCATTATCTAAGCCCTCATTCAAAGGTCGTAAAGTATTTATTATGTTATACATTATCAGCATGGTGTTCTTTGGTGGAATAATTCCTGCATATATGGTTGTTCGTACCCTAGGTATTATTGATACATTTGCTGCGCTGATACTTCCGTTTTTTATAGTCCATTTTAATATGTTCATTGTAAAAAATTATTTTGAAGGCTTGCCTGAAAGTATTGAAGAATCAGCAAAAATTGACGGTGCCAGTGATATAAGAATATTGATATCCATTGTATGTCCAATGTCTACACCTGTTTTAGCAACAGTAGCTATGTTATATGCCGTTAATTATTGGAACAACTACTTCCACGCAGTTATGTATACCAATAGTACTGAAATGCAGACCTTGCAGCTATTTACCTATAATACTATAAGTAATACACAGACAATTGTTGAGCGTCTTGTAGCAGGTAATTACTCTAATGTTTCAATTGATGGAATTGTCTCAGCAGTAGTTGTTCTTTCACTAATACCTATTGTTGCATTATATCCATTGGTTCAGAGATATATGGTTCAAGGTATTACGATAGGCTCAGTTAAAGGTTAACCAAATTTAATTTTATTCCACATTGTAGTTTATCGGGAGACCGATAAAAATAAAAAGGAGGAAGGGAAATTATGAAGAAGATTTTTGTATTGTTTCTTGCGGTTTTGATGATTGTGTCTAGCTTAGCAGCTTGTGGACAGAGCAGTAATTCCACTCCAAGTAACACCTCAACAGCAAGCAATTCTGAGGCGAAAGCTCTGGATGGTGAAAAGCCGGAACTTAAGTATCTTGGCTATAACGTCAGCTTTGATCCGAATACTGACGGTATGGCAAAAATCTATGAAGAGAAAACCGGTTACAAAGTTAAGTACAACGTACTTCCAGCTGAAAATGCAGACGAAAAACTCCTTATGGAAGTTGCATCGGGCGCTGATTATGATGTAATTCAGGTGAGTGTATCCCAGTTCCAAACGCTGCTCTCACAAGGTGCATTGAAGCCTCTTTCTGATTTGCTTAATCAGTATGGTCAGGATGTCCTCAAAGGTGTAAATGAAGATTCCTGGAAGGCTTGTTCAGGTTCAGATGGTAAAATCTATGGTATTCCTTACAAATATCCGTACCCAACTGAAGTAACAACATTCATGGTAGCAAGAATGGACTTGATGAAAGCAGCTGGTATTAATGAACTCCCAAAAACAATAGACGAATTCTATAACACCCTTGTTACTCTTAAAAAGTTTTATGGAGATAAATATATTATCTTCACCGGCCCTTTCCGTGCAGCTTCAGAAGCTTCAGTTAACTGGGATATCCCACAGAGTATAACTTCTGCATTTGGTATTTATAATGACTGGATGGTTGATGAAAACGGTAAAGTTTACTACATGACTGAACATAAGAATTTCTCTAAAATGATTGAATTCATGCAAAAACTATCAAACGAGGGACTTATAGATCGTGATTGGGCGGTTAACAACACAACCACGGTAAATGAGAAATTATCTGCAGGAAAAGCAATAATTGCAGCTTCAAACCGTGTAGGTGTTGCTGTTACTACTCCAATTATGACAGGTAAAGATGGTTTAGGCCTTAAAAACGAAGATCTTGGCTATATAGGTGCACTGGCAGGTTCTGATGGCACTTGCAAATACATGAAGACTGAAGCAATTAATCAGGTAACCTGTATATTAAAGAGTTCCAATAAGGCTGAGCATGTTGTTAACTGGATTAACATTAAGCAACAAAATCAGCTCTACTTGAATATCGGTGTTGAAGGTACACACTTTACCTATGATACTGATGGTTCCATAAAACCAATTAATCCTATCTTTGCAGAGGAACGCGGTAATTCTTATTGGTATCTTAACAGTACTAACGAGGCAGAGTTTGCAAAACAGTGGCCTTCTCGTGTTAGAAAGAGTGATGCTATGTGGGCTGCATTCGATGCAGTTACTAACAAAGCAAATAAAGAGACACCAAATATTTTTGTAGATAATACTTTCGCATTCATGCCTTCATTAGAGAATTACTCCAAATATAATCAGTCATTATTTAAAGCTACCAGCGACTTCACCCTCCAGCTTATTGGCGGAACTAAGAAAATTAGTGACCTCAAAACCTTCCAGTCAGACTGGGCAAATAGTGGCGGTGAGAAGATAAGAACAGAAATGCAGAATTGGTATAACGAGTTCTATGGTAAAAAGTAAATATATCTAGTGCATTTTTTGTAGCAGTCCCAATGGGGCTGCTACAAAACTAAATAACGAAATATATGATAAGGAGAAAGAGCATGAGCAAAATAAATTATAAAAAAGAACTTCCTGTTTATCGTGATATAGATATTCTTGTTGTTGGTGCAGGCCCTGCAGGTATAGGAGCAGCTATATGTGCAGCAAGAAACGGTGCAAAGACGTTAGTAATTGAGGATTCCGGCTGCGTGGGAGGACAGGCTACTAACGGTTTGGTAGGCCCTTTTATGACTGTATATGATGCAAAGAGTGAAAAGCAGATTATAAAAGGTATCTTTGAAGAAATAGTAAATCGCATGGTTGAAATGGGTGGTGCCATTCAGCCCAGTGAAGTAAGATCCAGAACATCTCGTGCAGGATTCTATAAAATTGGTCATGACCATGTAGGCCCCTTTGATCACGAGGCTTTCAAAATGGTTGCTTCAGACATGATTCTTGAAGCTGGTGCAGAACTTCTCTTGCATACCCGGTTTATAGATGTACTAAAAGAAGATGATAAGATTGTTGGAGTGGTGATTGCCAACAAATCGGGAATATCCGTCATACGTGCAAAAATTATAATCGACTGTTCAGGTGATGCAGATGTAGCAGCAAGGTCTGGCGTAAAATATGAACTAGGTAACATAGATGATGGCAACATGCAGCCTGCGACAATGTTTTTCCGGGTTTGCAATGTTGATTCAGAAAGATTGAAGGCGCATATTAAGGAGCATGAGGATGAGATTCGCCCTTTCTATGGCCCATTCAGCTGGCTGATTAGGGAAAAACAGGAGGAATGGGGAGATGTTCCTCGTGCAGAGGTGTGTCTGTTTGAAAGTCCTGAACCCGGTGAATATCGTTTGAATGTAACCCGTATTTTAGATATTGACGGAACCAATGCAGAAGATCTGACCAAGGCTGAATTAATCGGTATGAAGCAGGTGCATAAAGTATTCGATTTTATGAAGAAATACGCTGTTGGTTTTGAGAATGCAAAGTTTATGGGTACAGCTGCCAGAATAGGAATCCGTGAAACTCGTCATATTGAAGGTCTGTATAAGCTCACATCAGACGATGTTATAAATTGTCGTGTACCTGAAAACTCCATCGCTGTTCTGGCAACAAATATGGATACTCACAATAAGAGCGACCCGGGTGGAACATATTATACCTTAGAAAAAGGCCCTTACTTTGGTGTACCGTACACTTGCTTGGTACCAAAAGGTGTAAGTAATCTGCTTGTAGCAGGGCGTTCACTCTCAGCTGATGCGATAGCCGGTTCAGCTACCCGTATGATACCTTGCTGTATTGTATTCGGTCAGGCGTCTGGAACTGCAGCCGCATTAGCTATTAAGGAAGGTAAACTCCCGGCTGATGTTGATGTAAACGAGCTTCGTGGAATATTGAAAGAGCAAGGTGCATTTTTAGGCGACTAAACATAGGAGGATACAGACATGAGTTTCGAATCAGTATCATATCAGAAATCTTTAGAGGTAGCAGCACATTTTGATGTTGTTGTCATCGGCTCCGGCCCTGCTGGTATTTGTGCAGCTGTTTCAGCGGCTCGAATGGGGGCAAAAACCGCATTAATTGAGCGTTATGGTACGCTTGGAGGTAATTTGACAAATGGTGCGGTTGCACCAATTCTCGGAAGTGTATCAAGAGGAACATTGCGGGATGAGCTTATTGTACGTCTTGGTGTTCCGGACAGCGACGAAACAGGTGTTACTCAACAAACACACGACTTTGAAAAAGCAAAGCGCGTGCTTATAGATTTTGCCCATGAAGCGGGTGTTAAGATATATTTACAAACCCCTGTTGTCGATACAATAACAGATGGAAAAAGGCTTACAGGTATTGTCATTTCTCAAAAGACAGGTATGAAGGTAATTCGGGCAAAATCCTTTATTGATGCTTCCGGTGACGGTGATGTTGCTTATTTTGCAGGTGCAGAATATGAAATGGGGCGTGAAGAAGATTCCCTGTTACAACCTGTTACTTTGATGTTCCGTTTACAGGGTGTTGAAGACGATGCACTAACTTGTATAGGCGAACTTGACCATGTTACTTATAAAGGTGAAAGATTCCTTGATTATACAACCAGACTTTGCAACGAAGGACATTTGCCGCCTAATGCAGCATCTGTACGTTCATTTCGCACAGCAGTTCACGGTGAACGTGTTATCAACACAACACAGTCAAACGGCATTTCTGCACTGTTAAGCGATGATTTGGAAAGAGCAGAAATCGATTTACGTGCCCAGATTGATGCTGTAACTGATTTTCTGCGAAAGTATGTTGATGGTTATCAGAATTGTTTTGTAAAGAGTACGGCAAACACTCTGGGAGTTCGTGAGACTCGTCGTTTTATCGGACAATATATGCTTCAAGACTCAGATCTTAGTACAGGACGAAGATTCGAAGATGTTGTTGTTCACAAGGCAAGCTTTATAGTAGACATTCATAATCCGGCAGGTAGTGCACAGGCTGAAGGAGTGCCGGAGGAAGTAATTCCTTATGATATTCCTTTGCGCAGTTTGATCCCAAAGAATTTAGATGGTTTAGTTCTTGCGGGCAGATGTATTTCGGGTACACACCGTGCACATGCTTCGTATCGAGTTATGTCAATCTGTATGGCTATAGGGGAGGCAGCCGGCATAACAGCTGCCTTAGCGGCGCAAAAGACTATAGAACCTCGTGAAATTAATTTCCAAGACGTCCAGAAAATTTTGAGTGAACGGGGAGTTGAGCTTTTCGATTAACTTGTCTTCTTTTAGCTATAATTTTAGCCATATAACTATTGAGCACTGCAAGGAGGATTTATGTTTATTAATGAAAACGAAAAAAAAATACAAGTTATAGATAGCTACGATGTAATTGTATGTGGAGGCGGACCCTCCGGTATTATTGCAGCAATTGCTGCAGCCAGAAACGGTGCAAAGACATTATTGATTGAGCGTTATGGATTTGTAGGAGGTATGGCGTCAAGTGCTCTTGTAACTCCTATTAGTATATTCAAGAAAAAGAAGAAGCTAATTATAGATGGAATCCCTTTCGAGCTAATGAAGAGAATAAGTGATTTGAATGGGGCTGACGTTACACAAGATAGCGGAAATGTTCCTGTAGATGATGAGATGTTCAAACTGGCAGCTCAGCAATTACTCCTTGAAAGTGGTGTTACGCTGCTATATCATACTTATTTTTCAGATTGTGTTATGACAGATGGGAAGGTTAGTCATGTAATTGTACAGAACAAGGCTGGACGGGTCGCATATGAATGTAAGGCTGCCATTGACTGTACAGGTGATGCAGATCTGGTTCGGGCAGCAGGATTTGAAACTACCAAGGAAACCAAACTCCAGCCTGCGTCTCTCTGGTTTCAACTTGGCGGTGTAGATACTGATGCACTCAAAGATTTATTTGTTGATGCCGTAGATGAAAAAATGCCTATCAGTTCTGAAATACGAGGAAGATTGAGTGAGCTTAACCAAAAAGGCGAGATGCCGATATTTGGGGGGCCTTGGATAAGCAGGCATTTTAGAGATGGTATTGTTACTATTAATTTGTTACGTGAAAGCACTGATGCAAGCTCTCCCGAACAATTTACAAGGACTGAATGCAGTTTGCGTGAAAATCTGTTCAAAGTAATAAATATTATGCGTGAGAATTTTCCCGCCTTCAAAGATTGTTGGCTTCTAAAATCGGGAACACAGGCCGGCGTACGTGAGACCTACCGTATAATCGGAATGTATAAGATGACAGCAGACGATGTACTCAATCCAAAGCAATTTAAGGACACTATTGCAAAGGGAACTCACGTAATAGATATTCATAAGCCAGATAGTATTGAACAGGACTGCATTAGTTTAAAACAAGAATACAATATACCTTATGGTGTACTTGTCCCTGTAAACAGTGAGAACCTGATTACTGCCGGACGCTGTGTTTGTGCCGATAACTCCGCTTTCGGGTCAATTCGAGTTATGGCAACCTGTATGGCAATGGGTCAGGCCGCAGGTACGGCTGCAGCTATTAGTTTACAGAATAATTGTTCCATGTCCGGAATGGACACTGAACTGCTGGTGAAAAAGTTGATAGAGCAGGGTGCCATCATTTAATTAACATAAACAATTTGTTAAACGTCCTATAAATGAAAAGGAGAAGCGCTATGAGTAATGTACCAAAAACAATGAAAGCTTTAGTAGCCTATGGAAAAGGGGATTACCGATTTGAAACAAATTATCCTACACCGGAATGTGGGCCAGATGATATCATCATCAAAACAGAAGGCTGCGGTGTTTGTGCAAGTGACCTAAAATGCCAACATGGAGCAGCTATGTATTGGGGTGATGATAACCAACCGGCATGGGTAGAACCACCATTTATCCCTGGACATGAATTTTTAGGTCATGTCGTTGAAGTAGGCGAAAATGTAAAGGAATTTCATATTGGAGAAAGAATTATAGCAGATCAGATTGTTCCATGCGGAGAGTGTAAATTCTGCAAGACGGGTAGATATTGGATGTGCCAGCCCCATGCAATTTTTGGATTTCAAAAAGGTAATAACGGTGGTATGGCTGAATATGTAAGATTCCCTAAAACCTGCGTGATTTCTAAAGTACCTGAAGAAATACCTCTTAGTGCTGCTCTGTTAATTGAACCTTATGGATGTTCCAAACATGCAGTAGACAGAGCACAAATTCGAAATGATGATGTTGTAGTTATTTCCGGTGCAGGAACTCTTGGTCTTGGTATGATAACATATGCAAGAATGCAAAATCCTCAAAAACTAATAGTACTTGATATGGTTGATGTGCGTCTGGAAAAAGCAAAAGAATTTGGCGCAGATATAGTTTGGAATCCATCAAAGGTTAATGTGGTGGAAGAAATTATGAAGCTGACCGAAGGTTACGGCTGTGATATTTATATAGAAGCTACAGGACACCCATCTAGCGTTATCCAAGGGCTTAACATGATAAGAAAATTAGGACGTTTTGTTGAATTCAGTGTATTTGGAGAACCAACTCTAGTAGACTGGTCAATTATTGGTGACAGAAAGGAGCTTGATTTACTTGGCTCCCACTTAAGTCCATACTGCTACCCATTTGTAATTGAAAATATCAAAAATGGTAATTTGAAAACAAATGGGCTTGTTTCAAAAACCTTTTCAATTGAAGATTGGGAAACAGCCTTTGATTACGCTTCTGGAAAATACGGTGATTTTAAAGTTGCAATTACCTTTAAATAAAAAAGGAGGGTTACATCGTGAAAGCTTTTTTTATTGAAAAACCTAATTTGGGTATAGTACGAGATGCTGAAATACCTGTTCCTGCTGATGATGAGATATTGCTTGAGGTTAAGGCCGCAGGTGTTTGTGGTACTGACGTTCACATATATAAGGGTGAATATTTTGGAAGCTATCCAAGAATTCCGGGTCATGAATTTTCTGGAATAGTAGCAGGCGCTGGAAAAAATGTTACTAAGTTTAAGGTTGGGCAGCGTGTTGCAGCAGATCCGAACATTTTCTGTGAGTCATGTGAGGCATGTAAGGAAAATCGTCAGAACTTCTGCTCAGATATGGAAGTTGTGGGTGTTACAAGACATGGTGCCTTTGCCCAGTATCTTACTGTACCGGAGCGTTGTGTATTTGATGTTTCCGGACTAACCTTTACTGAGGCTTCAATGGTAGAACCATTGTCGTGTGTGGTTTATGGACAGGAAAAGGCAGGTATACCCTTAGGAGCTTCTGTGCTTATATTTGGTGCAGGACCAATAGGGATTATGCATTCTCAGCTTGCTGCGATAAATGGTGCGGCAAGTGTTACTGTTGTTGACCTCTTTGAGGATAAGCTTGCTTTGGCAAAAAAACTCGGAGCAGATTATACTTACACATCGTCAGAATTTGAAAAGCTTGGATTGGTTAATTCCTTTGAAGTTGTTATTGATTGTACAGGGGTACCAAGAGTTATAGAGGGCGAAATAAAATATGTAAAGGACTCGGGTACAATACTTTTCTTTGGTGTATGTCCTGATAATAGTGCAATAACAATAAATCCTTATGAAGTGTTTAAACGTGAACTAAAGATTTGTGGAAGCTTTGCACTTAAAAAAACTTTTGGAAAAGCAGTTGCCCTTGCTAAAAGCGGAAAGATTAATTTGATAGACCTTGTAGATAAGAAGTTATTATTGGATGATGCACCGAAACTTTTTGAGGACATAGTATCAGGCAATTCAGGTCTTAAAACTATTTTTTACCCCAATGGAATTGAAAAATATTAATATAACGGAGGATATTATATGTTACGTGCAATAATGACAAAACCCGGTGAAATTATATTTGAAGATGTACAGGTTCCATTGGTAGAAGATAATAAAGTATTAATAAAAATGGCAAGGATTGGTGTATGTGGCTCGGATATGCACGTTTATCACGGAAAACATCCATATACCTCATATCCGGTTGTTCAAGGACATGAAGTTACAGCGATTGTAGAAAAATGTGGTGCCGGAGTTGTAGATTTTGCTCCGGGGGATAGAGTAACTGTTCAGCCCCAAGTATTTTGTGGTAAGTGTGCAATGTGTAGAGAAGGAGATTATCATATTTGTAAGAGTCTTAAGGTAATGGGATTTCAAACAGAGGGTATGGCAGCGGAATATTTCCTGGTAGATCAATCAAAGCTTATACACATACCCGCTGAACTGGATCTTGACTCAGGGGCACTTATAGAACCTGTTGCTGTAGGAGTTCATGCGGTAAGAAGACTAGGAGATGTCAAAGGTAAAAAAGTATTGGTGTTTGGTGCAGGTCCTATTGGTAATCTCACAGCTCAGGCTGCAAAAGCAATGGGTGCAGAAAGTGTTATGATCACTGATTTAAGCGATTTTAGAATTCAAAAGGCTATTGATTGCGGCATAGATTTCTGTGTTAATACAGCAAAGGAAGATTTAAAGGAAGCAGTTTTAAAGAATTTTGGTAAAGATGGCGCTGATGCAATATTTGAATGTATTGGTATTCAACCTACAATGGATCAGGCTGTATCCATATCCAGAAAAGGTACTACTATAATGGTGGTGGGGGTATTTGGGGATATACCAAGGGTCGATCTGGGACTTGTACAAGACAGAGAGCTCACTTTACGTGGTACTCTTATGTATAAAAGAGAAGATTTTGATGATGCAATAAGGTTTATGGCTAATAAGAAAATTGTAGTAACACCACTTATATCACGCCATTTTGCATTTAAAGATTATCTTAAGGCATATAAATTTATTGAAGAATCTAAAGATTTAGCTATGAAGATTTTAATTGATATATTCTGAAGAATTATAATAATTATTGAAAGTTGGGTGAATTATGATTGATGTTGTAGCTCTTGGGGAGCTTCTTATAGATTTTACACAGATTCGTTCCAACGATGATTCAGTAAAACGCTTTGAACAGAACCCGGGTGGGGCTCCGGCTAATGTATTGGCCGTATTATCCAAATTTGGAGTAAAGTGTGCTTTTATTGGCAAGGTAGGAAACGATGTGTTTGGAGAGTTTTTAAAGAAACAGCTTTTAGAGCTTTCAATAGATTGCCGAAATCTTGTTTCAGATCCAAATCATAATACAACCTTGGCGTTTGTTACCTTAGATGATAAGGGGGACAGAAGCTTTAGCTTCTATAGAAATCATGGTGCTGATACTCGTCTTTCCGAAGAGGAAATTGATTTAGAACTTATTAAGAATTGTAAGGTATTCCATTTTGGAACATTGTCAATGACTCATGAGCCTTCACTTTTCGCAACAATAAAAGCTGTTGAATATGCTAAATCATGTGGAAAAATAATATCCTTTGACCCAAATTACAGAGCCCTTTTATGGGATGATGTGGACAGTGCAATATCAGCAATGAAATCCGGGCTAAAGTATGCTAATATTGCAAAGCTGTCTCTTGAGGAAGCACAAATGGTTACAGGAAAAACATTGCCTGAAGATTGTTTGAAAGAACTCCTTAAATATGATCTTGGTTTTGTAGCCATAACAATGGGCCCTCAAGGCTGTGTTTACGCTACGGATAAGTACATGGGTTCTTTCCCGGAGTATCCGGCTAATGTGGTGGATACAACGGGTGCTGGAGATACTTTTTGGGGAACCCTTATATTCGGATTTTTAAATAACGGTGCAAATTTTGATGATATTTCAGAAGATAGGCTTTCTGAGATTGTACTGAAGGCAAATATAGCTGCTGCAATGAGTACCGAGAAAAAAGGTGCAATACCTTCAATCCCGGATTTTGTAAGAGTCAGGGTGGCTTTTGAAGCCATTAATGGCAAGTAAAAATTCACAAAAAAACGCTCATTAAGATTAAAATGTATCTTAATGAGCGTTTTTTTAATTCCGATGTAACAATCTGCTGCTTGCCTTGTACATCCACTGTTAGGGCATTCGCAATATGATTGCTGTGTTTGTCAAACATTATTCAGGTACTTTCAATTAATTAGCGGCAGTGACTGTAATGGTAACTGGTACCGTTACCTGACATATAGTTACTGTAATAGAAGGCAGACATGTACCTGTAAGTGAGTAAATAGTTACAATTGAATTTGCACTGGAAGAAGCATTCTGTGATGCTGCCATTTCCTTCTCACCTAAATCTTCAAATGCGAAACCTATAGTTGAGTGTGACATATGTAGTCCTCCTTTCTGAAGTTTTTATTTTAAATTTGATCGAATTGTACTGTGTACTGACCAAATTTAAATAACTGAATCTTTAATTAAATTTGCTTTAAGGAAATCTTCAAATTTCGGATAATCAAAGAGATTATGTTCCTTCCAATAGTTTGATTCATATGTATCAGTATTTTGGAGATAAGATTTTTTTAATGTTGCGAATAACTGTTGTTGAAATATTGAAACTTTGCAGGTTTCAGGATTTTTATACGATTCATATAAAGAGGAATATATTTTATCAAATTGGCAAGACAATTCTTCCTCTGATATTAAGAGGCTTACATTTATTTCTCCTACCACTAAACATCCGAAAGCCCACATAGCCTTCTTCAAATAGCTGATTACATATTCATTACCGGAGGTTGCAGTAGATGAACATACGATGGCTCGCTTTCCGATTAAATCAAATGTATGTGCCCAATGAGATATCCTGTCTAAAAAGGTTTTTGTGGAGCCGGAAACATGATGTAAATAAACCGGGGAAGAGACTATAATTAAATCTGCATCAAGTAATTTCTGCTTTATTTGTAGAATATCATCGTTAAGCTTCAGTGGGCATGTCCCCGAGTCAAAACAGCTGCAACATCCCAAGCATGGCTTTATGTCTGCATTATCTGCTGTTACGATATCGATTTCTGCATTACTCCATGCCGCTTTATTTAAAAATTTAAGTATTGCTTGATATTCTGTTGAATTTTTACCTTTCATACTACCGATAAATACAAAGACCTTGATATTTTGATTATTCATAAATTTCTCCTTAGAGTAAATTATTATAGCAGCAATGCACTTGGTACTAAATCGGGGCTGATTGATCTTAGTAAAATAAATCCTACTCCTGATAGTCCTGTGTACATGCCAAAGTCCCTGAAACCGGGTAATTCATTAAGCAGTACATGTTGATTTTTCTTATAAAAATTAACAATTTTACTAACTTTTCTATGTAGTACCTCTGATATATACTTGTTGTCCGGGTATTGCTCAGACATTGAGATAAGAAAATCAATATCTCCCCCTAATCCATGGCAAAGACACATATTGGCAGGGTCAGATTCAGTAATTACACGGAATGATTTATCTATGTAAGTTTCAAACCTTTCATCCTTCATATACTTTTTGCAGGCTAATGCACCGATGCCGAGTCCTCCAAACCCATGACACCAGGAGTGTTTATTTGATAATTCATCTGAAGTAAATTGAATAAGTTCACTATCAATCTTATCAAGCAAGTAATAAATTTCTTTTTTTAAATCTTTTTTCAGAAATTGTTCCGCAATAAGAAGAGCATACACTACTCCGATTTTCCCATGGCCAAAACCTATAGAGTTTTCTGTATTGACCTGATTATTACTGATTTGGTGGCACAAATCGGATACATACTGCTGGGTAAGTGACAATGAAGAATTTTGTTCAATACCTTTTTGATATATATCATAAAAAAGTTTTATAAATCCGGCAGTCCCTCCCAACCAATCATTAAGCTTGGCTGTAGATGGTGTTTTGAGTTTTGTAAGCATATCAACTAAAGCTAAATCACTCTTTTTTAGCTTATTTAGTTTTGCTTTTACCCAAATAGCAGAGGATTGGCCCATATAAACAGATGGCTCGATGTCCTCACCAATAAAGTCAATACAATCAAATAATTGGCAGGTAAAGTCTTTGATTTCATTTTCAGGGGAAATCAAAGATAAATAGTGTAAAAAATATAATACTCCTGCTCTTCCGGAATAAAGACTATTAGTCATAAAGCCTACGGAAGGATGTTTTTGCGTGACATCCACATGCCGCCAGGATATATTTTTTTTGCTCTCACTAAAATAGGCATTTGAAAGTATTTTCTTTCCTATGGAAAGGCATACATTTAATATATCGTCTTTGGTACAGAATTGATTTTCAACTGTTAAAGAGCCTGACATTTGGCTCATCCTTGTATTTATTAATTCAAGATAATCTCCCAGTAATATTTTCAGTTTGTTTTTTTCCAAGTCTATAAGCTCGATTGATAAATGGTTTACATTATCAAGAACACTGCTCAAGGCACTTTTCTTGTAATAATTGCTGAGTTTATCTCCGGTACTTGTAATTAAGCAATTTTCAGAAGTATTAGTATAAAAAATAGGGATTTCCATGTAATGCATGTCCGCTATTTCGTAAAATGCGATTTTTTTATTCCTATGGGGGTATGCATAATTATTATCAAGTAAACGCTCAAGGTATATCATATTTCTTGAATAATTAGGGTGGTCCATATAGGATAGCAGGTCATTATAAACTGCAGTTGGCTTTAGAACCTGACGTACTTCAATATTTGTAAACAACTGCTGAATTATTTGGTATATTTTTGTTCTATTAATGTAAATATATTTCAAAATGTCCTCAAATCCTGTATATATATCATGTTTGAAAGATTGAAAGGACTGAATTTCTCCATTTAATACCGGCTTGTTTTTATCCTGCTTTTTACTTATATTTATATACTCATAGCGCATGTTATCCGTATACAAGTCCATAATAGCAAGCATTTTTACAGGTAGGGGTACAGAATCTCCTCCTGCCAAACCGCTAACATCAACACCCTTTTTATCTACATTATTGGTGAAGGCATTTGTTGGGAGCAGAGCAGTAGCGGCTAGGTTTAAGCGGTCATTATCTTTGTTTTTAAGTACAAATTCTGTTTCTTCTTCATCTGAAAAACTCAATTGGGTAAATAATGTTTCAAAGTCAACAATAACAGGATATTTATTAAAAGCTATTACGTTTTCACTATGAAAATCAGTACCCTGAAGAAGGCTTGTTAATGCAAGCATTTCACCAAACCTGTAGTAGAATTCCTTTACCTCGTCAAGCGTATAGCAGGGTTCGGTCTCTATATAACTTTCAACAGTAAAATCCTTTGCATAATACACTTTGTTAATGTATAAATCCATTAAATTGCTGTTTTCATTAATATACTGGACAAATTTGTTGAAGGCTCTTTCAATATCAGAGTTGCGTGGTTTATAAATAAAAACCTGTCCATTATCAAGAACCAGCTTTGCAACAGATTTACCCCTTTTATGGGTATCACCCTGTGAACCGTGGATTTCTGTAATATGAGCACTTTTCAGTTTTAGAGTATTGCTGATACTTTGAAAATTTAAATCTATATTATCTAACATTCGCTCTGTTTCCAGAGTCAGATCAAGCATTTTCTGTACTATTAATCTTGCCAGTACAGGATACTTACAATAAAATTCTTCTATTTGGTCAGGGGTCTTGTAATTTTTATTAAGAAAGTCAAGATATCTGGAGTTTCCATCCTCACCATTTAATGAGTTTTTATTTTTGTATTCTCCCATTTCTATGATTAAGCATTTCCATGTAATCTTGTTTAATTGAATTGCAATACTCTGGACTAAAGTAATTAATACACCCGCATCAATCTGCAAGTTTTTAAAAGTTTTACCAGATATAGTTTTTTCTATGTATCTTATAAATGGAAGTATCAATTGTTCGTTGACGACGTTTTCGGATTTATATGAATTGCCGAAGTCCAGCATAATTTCCTGATATTTTTTATACCATTTGCTTTCCTTAAGATAATCGTATAGAATGTCGGATTCAAAACTATTGAAATCTTTAATGGAGAAAGCAAACTGGTCATAAGTTATACCCATATAATCAAGTTTTTTATCCAATGAGTCCTTTCCTACCAGACTTTTTACATTGAACCACTTTTCTTCGATTATTATCGGGTCCTCAGAAACATCCATGTTTGCATTTAAAAATGCTTCAACTCTTTCCTTAGTTGTTAGTGCATATATGTATTGATACTGGTTGTATGTGTCCATTTAACCTCCCATGACAGCGTCTTTTTCCAACTCTCTTTGTATGATGTTATACATTTCTATATCTAAAAACGGCTCATAATATTTTAAATATTCAGGGTCATGAAATAAGGTATGGCAAACATCGCAAATGCCTACATATCCTCCGTTTTTAAGTTTAATTGGCAGATTATTTTCATGTATTTTATCAACGAACCACTTAACTCCATGGTTTTCAAGTGTTCTACAATACATATTTCCGTTAAAATTCTTTATTATTTCAGTTAAAGGCAACTCCTTTGCGGAACCTAAATATAATGCAGGAGTGAAGCCGCCCTGGTAGCAGCAAGGATATGTACTTCCGTCCGGCATAACAACCAAGTTAGATAAGCCGGAACACTTATTGTCTATTGAATTTTCAAATATGAATAAATCTTCCGGTTTAATGCGGTTTTCTGCATTCCCAACGGGTAAACATGGAGATGAGGCTACGTAATGACCCATAATATCATCTCCTAAATATTCAAGTATCTCGTGTAACTTTTTACTAGTTTTTGTACAAACACAACCCAATAGAAACACCATACTTTCATTATAATATTTTTGGTTTATAAAAAATTGAAAATCTATGCGATGTCAGAAATATACTATTAAGCATATTCTAATAAGATTTTAAAAAAATGGCAGATATAAAAAATATAATATTACTCTCTTTAAACGCCTACGATTGTTACGATTGCTACGGGTGTTACCCCACCAATCAATGCGCCAGGGACGTCAATAGGGAACACCGAACCCGCAACTGCTGATTTTGAGACTTGAGAGAGTCCATAGCCGTTTCTCAGTAATTCTTTAACTTCATTTTTTGATAATTGAATATTTGTCATAAAATTTAACCTCCTACGCTTTTAAAAATAGACAATAAATACATTTAAAATTTGGTTTTATTCACATATCTGCCAAAAAATTACTTAAATTTATTGTACTACAAGAGGCTTGAAATAACAAGTTGGATTTTGATGAATTACAATGGAAAAAGGTAAACGACGGTACTCTGACCGTTTACGGGATAATTATGGAAAATAACCAAAACTTTAAATATAATGTATAAAAGGAAATAAAATACAATAATATTTGTTGAATAGAAGTAATTAATGCAGGAATATGGGATGATTTGTTGTACTGGAAAGTAGTTAAAAGTAAAATTGTAACATTCAATAACTAAATTTGTGTTTATATTATACATGAAGGATTAAGTATGATTTGAGTCAGTATTTGACAATGCTTTGTGGTTTAGAAATAGAGATTTGTTTTATTCTGTCCATCGAGTTTGATATCTATGAATTGGCATAATAATGTGCTAAAAATTTAATTTTAGTATTAATATTATAATTAATATATTTAGAAGGCAGAATATGATTCGAAGATTGTTAAAAAAAATATTAGGAAATAACTATAATGAAAATAATGCATCTTACATAAAAATTAATTTTGCAATAAACATTTTAATGTTTATTATATCAGCGGTTATGCTATTATTTCTTCCAGAACAAATTCCAATTTTACATGAAGGTGCGAAGAATTATAATGTTCCAAGTATCCTTGGTGTATGGCTTTTCCCTATATTAGGTTTAGTTAATAATTTCAGTCTAATTAAGCAAAAAAGGTTAGGTAAATTTAACAGCTTTGTGTTCGTAATATTATGTATTATAATGACCGGTTATTATATAAATATGGTATAATGTGGTAGTATTGTGATGGAATATTACACAAGAACTTTTTATTATTGAATATCTTATGGAGGCAAAATATGATACGAAAATTATTAAAGAAAATGTTAGGAAGCAACTATACTGAAAATAATGCAACTTACATAAAAATTAATTTTGCAATCAACATTCTAATGTTTATTATATCAGCGATAATGTTATTATTTCTTCCAGAACAAATTCCAATTTTACATGAAGGCGCGAAGAATTATAATGTTCCAAGTATTCTTGGTGTATGGCTTTTCCCTATATTAGGGTTAGTTATTAATTTTAGTTTGATTAAGCAAAACAGATTGGGTAAGTTTAACACTTTTGTGTTTGTAATATTATGTGTCATAATGACGGGCTATTATATCAACATGATATAATAAATATGGAGGTCACAAATGAATCGTGCGGTTAGAAACATACTCTTTGGAAAACGTCAATCATTACCTATTACACTAATATGCTGTGTGGTGGGTATGTATATTAGCTATTTCATATGGTATGTTATTGGTAACAGCGCTGCTTTCAGTCTTTTAAATTGTAATTACTTGGAAATATTGACGTTAATATGTTTTTCTATTAGTTTTTTTATTGTCAGTTATAAGTTTATAGATGATCTCTATTTTAATAGTAAGATAGCTGACCTCATGTATCTGCCTATTAGAATTATTGATATTTTCAGAATTATTTTAAGGAAAAATATGTCATATCAATTGATTGCTATAGTTATGATATATTTTCCTTCTACTTTTATTTTTAACGTAAAATGGGGAGAATTTTTCCAAAGTTTAGTGCTGTCTATTTTTCTTACAGCAATGCTAGACTTTACTATTCTAATTATATCCCTTTCAATATGCATGGCATCTTCTGTGAAAAATATTGGCTATCGCTTAATCACTCTCCAGTATTCTTGCTTTTTGGGATATGCCTTTTTTATTAAACAAATTATATTTTCTATAGTATTTCACCAAAAGTCTTATACTTATAATATATGGTCGTTTATTGTAAAGCTTAGCATGTTAAAGTTAATGATAATGTGTGTAATAGCATTTGTTTTATTAATCATATCAATTAAGTTATTTTTAATTTCCTATATTAATACATATTACAAAGTCAGCTCTTTTAAAAGAAGGAAAAAGAAAAATTCACAAAAAGGTATAGTAATAATTAAAGATACTTACTTATTTATAGAGTTAAAAAGAATAATAAGAAAGAAAGAGATACTATTTTACTCTAACCTTAAAAGTGTTATTACAATCATTATTGTAACAAAAATATTATTAAACAAAATATCCTCATTTAATACGGAGTATGCAAACGTTAATTATATGATTATTGTTACGCTGATTTCCTCAATTAACGCCATCTCAACTACTTCGTTTTCAAGCGATAAGGAAAATATAAGTTATTTTAAAGTAATACCTATTAATTTCAAAAAATTATTCAGAGCTAAAGTTTTTGTGAGTTTTATGATCAATGAATTGTTAATTGTGATATATACCGTAATAAGACTGATCATTGAAGTACAAGATCTACGTTCAATTCCATTACTTATCTTGTATAGTACGATTATAAACTATATTTGTGCATGGTTAGGCGTATATTTAGATTATAGTGCACCAATAAAGTCAAATAGTGATAATGAATTATTGCATGGTAATCCAAATAAACTTGGGGTAGTTATTTTTGGAGGTTTGATATTATTTGCGGAGATTTGGTTTACCATTAAGATATTGAAGACCAACAATATATTACAAATATCTGCTATTGTTAATATGATAATTTTGATGGCAACAGCCATCTTTAACAAAACTGCCTTAAGGAGGGAATATGATACAAATTGAACAGTTATGTAAAAGTTATGATTCAAAAAAGATATTTCAGAGTGTCTCATATAATTTTGAAAACAATCAGATATATGCATTAGTCGGAGTAAATGGGATAGGAAAGTCTACTTTAATGAATGCAATCGTCCAATACAAGATGATGGATACTGGTGTCATTAAAATTGATGGTTTATCAAATGATAATTTTGATAGCAAATATGCTTATTTTTTTATACCAGATAGAAAGGACATGTTCCTGAACCTAACAGCCTATGAGTATTTTAGTTTTATAGCAAAAATATACAAACAGGATTTAAACTCAATAAGTAATAAGATTGATATATTAGCAAATAAATTGAAAATGGGATCGGAATTGTCAAATTATATAGCTGATTACTCCTTGGGCATGAAACAAAAAACTTATTTAATGGGAGCCTTTATTTCAGGTGCGAGAAACCTTATATTGGATGAACCTTTTAATGGACTGGACCCAGAAAGTATACTTACAGTAAAAAATTTATTAATAGAATACAAATCAAAGAATAATTTAATTATTTACTCAATTCATAACTTGGATTTAGCTGCAAATTTTGGTGACACAATAGTTTTTATTGACCAAAATCGGGAAGTATTTTCTTACCCTAATACTAACAATATTACACAACTTGAAGAGATTTTTTTTAGTAGATGCGTTGTGCAATAATATTGAGTGTAAGTTTATAAGGCAAATAAATTGTAATTAGAAAGGAAGGAATACATATGAGAAAATTCAAAAGTGCAATCAGTATTCTAGTTATAATGGCAGTAAGTATAAATTTATCAATTTTTAAGATCGAAGCAAAAATTAATACTGATGATGATAATTGTAAGTTAATAATAAAATATAAAGACAATACGGATAAAGATATTGTTTATAAAAATATTAATAAAAAACATGATAATATAAAAATTGATACCCTTGAAAAATATAAAGATAATATGGATTTAATAAAAGTAAGTGGAAGTGATCTAGAGAGTGTAATTTCTGATTTAGAAAGTGATGAAAATATAGAATTTGTTCAACAAGATTATGTATTAAATTGTGAGAATGTTTATAATACCATTACTCCAACTGATAGTTACTTTTCTTATCAATGGGGATTAAAGAATAATGGTCAGCTGATTGGTAATTATGGAGTTAAAGATGTTGATATAAATGTTATCCCTGCATGGACATATACTCAGGGATCCGATGAGGTTATCATTGGAGTTTTAGATTCAGGAGTATACATTAATCACGAGGATTTACATAATAATATTTATATTAATAAATCGGAAATACCAAATAATAACATTGACGATGATAATAACGGTTATATAGATGATGTGAACGGATGGGATTTTATTAATAATGATAATTCTGTTTATGATTCTTTTTCCGAGGATCTTCATGGAACGTTTGTAGCAGGAATTATTGCGGCTTCTAGCAACAACATAGGTATATGTGGAGTTGCGCCGAATGTAAAAATTATGCCATTGAAATTCATTAGCGACACGCAAGGACATACATCTGATGCTATCAGAGCAATAGAGTATGCAGAATCTATGGGCATAGATATAATAAATTGTAGTTGGGGTGGACTAAATTATAATAAAGCATTAAAGTCTGCTATGAATGATATTCAAAAGAGATGTTATAGTGTTGGAAATCAAGTATTAGACATCATTTTGAATTATTATCTTACATCAATTAAAAAAGATGTAAAAATCAATGTAACAGGTAAATGCATGTGGGGTATTAAAGTTGATAATGTGAATTTATGTACAATTTTTTCAAATTTAATTCAGAACGCAGTTGAAGAATTATCAATAGAAAGTACAGAAGATAAATATTTAAACATAACAGTACGAGAAGGAAATGATTACGTAAGAATAGAAATAATAAATAGTATCAGCAACATACATGCAAACAAGAAAGAGGATTTTTTCAAAACACAAAAGCATGATAGAAGAAATCATGGCATTGGCTTGCAAAATGTTAAAAAAGTAATCCAATGTAATGGAGGAATATTTAATATCAAAATAGAGAATAATAATTTTAGAGCTATTGTTATACTACAAAAGGAGAGCCTCATGATGGCATCGCCAAGTTACGAAAGGCCCGGGGTGTACAGCCGGTAATTTTATGAAACTGCCTGACAAAATGTTCTACATTGTTATACCCGCATAGAGTCGATATTTCTGCAATCGTGTGTGGACTGTGTATAAGCTGGTCTTTTGCAAAACGAATACGGCAATTTATTACGTCTTTCATGCAGGAGATTCCAAACGTTTCTTTGTACAATGCTTGCAAATAGCCTGGACTCAAATGCAGGCTTTCTGCCATGGCAGGAACACTCCAAGGATACCCCGGATTATTATGAATGTTTCTGCGCAATTCCAATATTGATTGAAATTGAATGAAGTTTTTCGTATACTTGGAGGCTTCATGAAGTTTAATAAACAATACTTTAAGCAAATAGTCAATAGCAAGTTCTCTATAGCTGTTGCTTAAAGTATTTTCTGCTACAAGTAACTGAAACAGCTTGTGGCAATATCCCGGATCAGTCAAAGGAAATGGAATACCCAAAGGGATCGCAGTATCAATAAGGTATGGCTCTGCAGAATCAAAGCGAACCCAATCATTAACATATCTGTCCGAGCAGGCTCGGTAAAGTATTTTGTGGTGAGGAGGGTATAAAACAGCACTGTTTGCAGGGTATTCTGCCATTTCTCCATTTACCCAGAATTGTGCGGGAGTCTGTGTAAGAACCAGCAGCCAACAGTCATGCCCTCCCGGCATATCAAAAACAAAACTTTCAGGATGAGTAGCATCGTACTCGACATAGTATATATGAGCCATTTCTTTCTCCAATCTTAGAATAAATCAATTTTATCTTAGTATATATCATTGCTTTATGCGATTCAATATTCTAAAATTTTTATTGATATAGCTATGCAAGTCATGTACGCTGAGTATTTATAATAGTCTCTATATACTTTTGCAATTATTTGAAATTATCAATTAGAGACACTTGGCTTATGATGATATCAGAAATGTATAATGATTTTTATGTATTAAATAATAATAGTAAAGGAAGTGTAGATAATCATGGTAAAAAAGCAAGGTTTCAATCCATATCTTCCTTCATGGGAGTATATTCCTGACGCCGAACCCCATGTTTTTAATGGCAGGGTCTATGTTTACGGCTCTCATGATCGTTTTAACGGTTATGTATACTGTTTGAATGATTATGTATGTTGGTCGGCACCTGTGGAGGATTTGTCTGATTGGCGGTACGAAGGTGTAATTTATAAAAAGACAGATGATCCGCTAAATCCCGACGGAAGTATGTGTCTCTATGCACCTGACGTTACTGTAGGTCCAGATGGACGCTATTATTTGTACTATGTACTGGATAAGGTTCCTGTTGTTTCAGTAGCAGTTTGTGATACCCCGGCAGGCAAATATGAATTTTATGGATATGTACATTATTCCGATGGAACACGCCTTGGTGAAAAAGAGGGGGATCAGCCTCAATTCGATCCCGGTGTGTTGACAGAAGGAGATAAAACCTACCTGTATACAGGCTTTTGCGGAAAAGGTGATAAATCAAGGAAGGGTCCTATGGCAACAGTGCTTGGGGCGGATATGCTTACGATTGTAGAAAGCCCGGTGTTTATAGCGCCAAGTGAGCCTTACAGTGAAGGCAGTGGGTATGAAGGACATGAGTTTTTTGAAGCTTCTTCAATTCGCAAGAGGAAAGATACCTATTATTTCATTTATTCCTCGATTGTTTTTCATGAATTGTGTTACGCTACCAGCAAATTCCCAACGAAGGACTTTGTCTACGGCGGAGTGATTGTAAGCAACAGCGATCTCCATATTGATACTTACAAGCCGGCGGAAAAACCCATGTTTTATGGTGCAAACAACCATGGCAGCATCTGTGAAATCAATGACAAGTGGTACATTTTTTATCATAGACATACCAATGGAACGAATTTCAGCCGTCAGGGCTGTGTTGAGCCTATTTCATTCCTTGAAGATGGTTCAATTCCTCAGGTGGAGATGACTTCTTGCGGACCCAATGGAGGCCCTCTTGTAGGATACGGGGAATACCCGGCATATTTGGCATGTAATCTGTTCTACAAGGAGGAATCCGTCTATACCGATTGGACCGGAGCATGGATGGATCATCAGTTCCCTAAAATTACCCAGGACGGAAGAGATGGGGATGAAGAAATAGGCTATATCGCTAATATGAAGGATTCTGCTACAGCCGGATTTAAGTATTTTGACTGCAAGGGTGTCAAGAAAGTCAAAATCAAGGTTCGCGGATATTGCCAGGGCGAATTCGAGCTAAAAACAGCCTGGAACGGAACGGCTCTTGGAAAGATACCTGTAGTATTTTCGAATATATGGAAGGAGTATTCTGCAGATATCGTGATACCAGACGGTGTACATGCATTATATTTCTCATATGCAGGGTCGGGCAGTGCAAGTTTGGCTTCTTTTACACTAGAATAAAAAAGTGACGACATCTATTTTGTCTATTCAAGACAAAATTGTACACTTTTCTTGTTGTGTACACATAAATTAAATAAAAAGTAACTAAGCAAAAACTAATCCTCCAACTGAGTTTAATGCTCAAACTGGCGGATTAGTTTTTGTTAACTTTTAAAAATTATAGTTAAAAAAATACCAACAAAGGAATTTACAGGCGAAAATGTTTGATATATAATACATTTGATATTAAACTCAAAAAAAGGCAAAGAATGTTATTTATTAGCAGGCATTTTATAGAAAGGAATTATGATATCAAATGTATCATATAAAAAAGTTAAAATGCAATTAAAAATTAATCAACCACCGATAGTTTGTTACCTGCATCATGCCTATCCGCTTACTTCAGCAATGCATCATGAAGACTTTAATTCATGGTTTTTCAGTAATTACATACAATTGGAATATCGCCGCCAAAGTAAAGAATTGAACTTTTTTACTTATATTATATGTGGGAATAGTGTTTTTATTCCTATATTAGATTATAAGATTTTAGATTTGGAATTTATATTTAAAAATAAAATAGATATTATTGAATTTATCAAAAATAGTATTGAAAATGGATATTATGTAACAACATATACTGATGAATTTTTTATACCCGAAAGAACAGCATATAAAAATGATCATTTCCGACATGATATAATGATATATGGTTTTGACTTAAATAAAAAAATCTTTAATGTAATAGGGTATAATGATAAGAATGATTATGCTACATCATCTGTAGAATTCTCTGATTTCGAGAAAGCTTATTTAAATTCTATTAATAAGCAAAACGATTTAATATTGTTTAAACCTAAGGATAATCGTTCTTATGAACCGTCATTTACCTTTGACATTGAAAATGTAAAAAGTCTTCTTTATGATTATGTGTTTTCCCAAAATTCATCCCATCGATTACGGACAATAGGAAATCCAAAAGAAGATTTTACTTATGGTATTGAAGTATACAATGAGTTAATGGATTGTTATCGTTGGGCTATTGATATTGATAAGGAAGTATGTGATATAAGGCAGCCCCATTTGCTTTATGAGCATAAGAAAACAATGGCAGATCGTATACATTACCTTGTTGCAAAAAAATATCTTAAAAGAGAATACGACTTTGCATCTACATATACAGAGTTAAAAATTATTTCTTTAAAAATAAGAAATATGATAATAAAATATAATATAGTTAACGATAAAAGTTTAATTAACAGAAGTATAGAGATTCTGCAAAATATGTTTGAAAAAGAAAAAAAGACGGCTCAAGATTTACTTGAGGCAATTTCAGATAACAGTTCTGTTACATACCCAATATCCTATATTACATCCCGAAACTGAAAGTTTTTATCACCAAACAATAACTAATCCTCCATTGAGGCTAATGCTCAAATGGAGGATTTAATTAATTACATAAATACAAATATGTTGAAAATTGATAATGTATAATGTATTATATTTCTATAAACTGAAATATTATGTATTTTAAGTAAGGCTATTTCAGTGAAAGGAAGATGTAAAATTAAAAAAATACTTAGTTTTAATAAACCATTTATACGATGTTATCAGCATTATGCCTTTCCAACGGGTATAATTGAGGCTAATCTGCCTAACAAAGATTATCTGTATAATAATTTTATTAATATTGTTTATAAGAAGGGTTACCTAACTGATATAGAGTTTGACATGCCATATTTTATGTCGATGGAAGGCCTTTTTGTTTCCATATATGCTATGTTTCCAAGTGAGTTTTATGATACCCCAAACTTAGTAAATTACATAAAAAAATGTATTAATAATAATATTTATGTTAGTGGTATATGGAATGAGTTTTTTATACCAGCAAAGCTAGGCTATATGAAATTTAATTTTGAACGTAATTATCTAATCTACGGATTTAATGATGAAACAAATAGCTTTCTGTCATCGGGATATATAGGAGATGATATATGGGATGATTTTGAGGTACCATATGATGATTTTGTTAAATCATTAGTTGTAAAGGATGGATATATTAGATTTAATAATTATATACTTAATACAAATTTTAATAAGGGATTAGATTTCAGTGTAATATCAGAAAGGATAAAGAATTACTTGGATTCTAAACCATTTATAGAAGAAGATTTTTCTTTTGGTATTAAAGGTATTTATGATTACTTTTTCTTCTTAGGTGAAGATGGCATTAAACTTCCATCGCTTTATGCTCTGTATGAACACAAGAGTACTATGTTAAAAAGGTTAATGTTATTAAATGAACTGGGATACATAGAGTTTTATAAAGAATTGGAAGTACAACTAAAGAAAGTAGTTAATGCCTATACTACTATTATAAATCTGGCAATAAAAGATCATGTAAAGAATAACATTTATATAATGGAAAAAATTCGTGAAAGGGGATTAGCAGCTTTAAGAATTGAGGAAGATGTATTAAGAAAGATTTTCTAAAATTATTTAGTAACCATGTCTATGATTTGGGTGTTTGCAAAAGAGAATTCATATAAATCAAGGAATCTTAGATAAGGAGAATGTGACAGAATAAATCACTTTATAGTCAAATGAATAAAAAATTAGATATCAATGCTGATATGTTTAGTAAGAAAAGTCTAAACATGCTTCCACTATTTATTTTAAATGATGACTTATTTATAAATGGTTGGATATATAACCACTATATTAAATTTACTATTTGTAAAGATGAGATAAGCTTTAGCGATAATGATTTCTTTTTAAATGAAGGAGTTTTCATTCGTACAAGTTACTGTTTTCCCATTGGTACAATGAATACCGTATGTATACCGAAAGATTTAGTATTAGAAACACTAAAAGGGTTAATTGATGATGAACAATATTTAACTGGTATATTTGATAAAGGACAATTGCAATTAAATAATAATATTTTTACAGATAATGAACTTCCATTTCTGATATATGGATATGATGAGGAAGAACAGTGTTTTTTAGCGATTATATTTATTAATAGACAATATGAAAAGATAAATATTCGGTTTGAAAAAATATGTGAAAGTATTGTAGCAAAAGTTAATGGAGTAGTAGATGGCCGAATACTGATTAATAGTTATGGTAGTAATAAACTTTTTCAAAAGACAATTGATATGGAAAAAATATTAATAGATATAAAAGATTTATTAAAAGATAGTAACGGTAATGATATTGACGGGGTAAAAAATTATATTAATAATAGAATATCCAATGATTTAGTGGATGATTACTTGATAACATCTACTAATACTGTTTTGGATCATATTACTTTTATGTACGATAGACTCAAATATATATTCGGATTAACGAAGCAGAATATAAAGATATCTACTCTATCGGATGAAATAATAGACTTAATATCTGATCTGAAAAAAACGATTGATTCATTATACATAAATATTAAATTATCTGAAAATGATAAAATCTATTATATACAGAAATTTACAGATATTTTGAATAAAGAAAAGGATATAATATATGAAATTTGTTTAAATCTTAGTGGGCAATAAAAGTATATGGTATACGTTTAAATAAGCGGAGGTACATAAAGTAATATGAAAATTATTATTTTAGCAGGGGGAGGGGGGACAAGACTGTTTCCTGTTTCTCGGGCTAACAAACCAAAACAGTTTATGAGTGTAAACTCAGGGTTATCTTTATTGGCCCAAACCGTTAAGAGATACCTACAATTAGTACAGCCTAGTGATATTCTAATTTTAACCGGAAATAAGTATTTAAATGATGTTAGAGAAGAACTGAGAAAAATAGAGGCGTTAAACGTACATATAATAGCAGAACCATGTGCCAAAAACACTGCTCCGGCAATAGCGTTAGCCTTAAAATACTGTATCGAGTTGCTTTTTGTAAATAAGTACGAAGAGATAGTTGTTGCCCCTTCTGATCATATAATAGAGCCCGATGATATATTTGCTGAAAAGTTAAAACTCTGTTTGGAGTACGCCAAGGATGGAAAACTTGTTACAATAGGTGTATCTCCCACCAGACCTGAAACTGGCTATGGTTATATAAAAATAGGGGAAAAATATAAAAAAGGGTTTTATTGCGAGAAATTTGTGGAAAAGCCGGATTTAAGGACTGCTGAATTATATCTGGAGGAAGGTTGCTATTACTGGAATTCGGGTATGTACATATTTACTTTGGATACGTTTGTTAGTGAACTAAGAGAACATTGTCCGGAATTATATAAATTTATTACAACAAAATCTTATTCTCAATTTAATGAAAAGTTCGAAACCTTAGAAAGTATATCTATTGACTATGCTATTACCGAAAAATCTACAAGGACTATTACTGTTTTACTTGAGATTTATTGGAATGATATTGGCTCATGGGATTCAATTTATGAATATCTTGAAAAAAATGAAGAAGGTAACATACAAATAGGTGATTGTAAAATTATTGACTGCAAGAATTCTATGCTCATTTCTAACGATAGGCTTGTTGTAGCTCTTGGCCTTGAGGATATTATTGTTGTAGAAACCGACGATGTAATAATGGTAGCTAAAAAAGGTGAGACGCAAAGGATTAAAGAGGTTTATGATGCCATAAAAGATAGAAATGTTGCTCACGAATATATAAATACAAAAGATTGTGGGAAAGTTGTACTAGGTTTCCATAAGGAACAGATTTTAAAGTAAGAAGTTGTAATATATGACAAATTTTGAGTTACACATATGCAACAGACGGAGGTTTTTTGTTGTCATATCCATGTAAAATATTGACTTAAATGTAATAGTTGGGGTATAATTGAGGAAATACTTAGTCAGATTGGTTAATCGTTGGTGGGTCACGTTAGCTAATGATAAGAAACATATTTACAATTAGCGTAGCTTATTTTTTGATAAGTGAAAGGGCGAAGCTGTGCAAACGGCAAAGTTAAATTATGAGGACGTGAAATTATTGTACTGGTATGTGTTATCTATCCGGACAGGTATGGAGGAAAAAGTTAAAAAACTTTTAAGTAAAATACTGGATAATGATTTGTTTATTCCATTTATACCCCTCTTAAAAACTGTATTTAAGAAGCAGGGAGTTATAAAATATGAAGTAAAACCGTTATTCCCAGGATATATCTTTATTGAGTCTAAATTGTCACAACATGAATTTACAAAAGAAATAAGTGATATTATTTCTTATATTGATAACATAAACCATCTCTTAAGATACTCGGATACTGAGATCGCCTTGAGGGAAACTGAAAAACAATTATTACTTAGCTTGTGTGATGATAAGCATTGTATTGAGTCATCAATCGCTATCAAAGAAGGTAGCAAAATTTATATAGAAGAAGGGCCTCTCAAAGGCAAAGAATGTATTATTAAGAAGGTAAACAGGCATAAACACTTAGCAACGATTGAGTTAAATTTTATGGGAGAGATAAGGCTGGTTAGTGTATCACTAGATGTTATTGAGAAAATATCATAAATTTTTCTTAAGGATATATAAATAAAATAATACACCAATATGTTTTTCGATTTCTGGATGATTACTAAATCAACACTTTACAATTTTAAAATAAAATGGAAACATATTTAATTGATTTAATTATTCCTACATATAATAAATCTACACGATTAAGGCTGGTACTTGAATCGTTATGTTATCAAATAATGCCTAAAGAGCAATTTAAGGTAATTATTGTCGATGACGGTTCAACGGATGATACATCAAATGTCGTAAATGATTACATTACTAAATTGAATATAAACTATATATATCAAAATAATTCCGGACGCTCACATGCAAGAAATACTGGTTTGAATGCAGCAGATGCGTCTATTGTGGTTTTCGTTGATGATGATGTTATTCTGTCAAATGCTTTTATAAGTAGCCACTATGAATTACATCAAAAGTTTGATAATTCTATAGTTCATGGAAAAATATATGAACTGCCATACTTGAAATTTTTTAGTGATCCGTCTTTGGGAACTATTTTACAATCAGATACTTTATCACTTAATACTGATACTTCCGGATTAACAAATTATTTGATTACTACAGAAGATGTCAGAACACTTGAAAAAATTGATAAACAGAAACGGACATCCTCATTTGAAAAATATATTTTTACTATATTAACAAGAGCAATACAACATGAGAACCTGCATAAGCTAGACTTTATAGGGTGTACAGGGGCTAACCTTTCAGGCAAAAAGGAAGTTTTTGAAAACGTTGACGGTTTCGATGAATCCTTTGGTAGACTGTGGGGATGCGAAGATGTAGAAATGGGATACAGACTACAAAAAAAAGGAGTTAAAATTCTATACTTAGATAAAGCTTGTAATTACCATATCACTCATTTAAGACAAAATTATAAAGAAGCTTTGTTGAAAGCATATGAGCTCTTTTACATGAAACATCAGGACCCTATTATTAAATTGCTACCAAAGCTGTTACTTAATGAGATTAAAGATGTTTATAAGTTTTGTGATTATCTAACAGAGAAAAGTTAATAAATTAGTTCTTCGGTTTGTATGGAGTAAGGGATATGACAAAAAATGAAAATCAAGGTATTTTAGAAATAATTAAAAATAATTCTTTTAATAGTATGTTATTTGGAAGAGTTATTCCTGCTAAACGCATCATTGTATTAGCTCCTCACTGTGATGATGAGGTATTGGGTTGCGGAGGAACAATTCTTGAATATTTAAAAAAGCAATGTCAGGTTGTAATTATATATCTTACTTTGGATAAGGAGAAAAAACGCAAAATAGAAGCCCTAAATGCTTGGAATTCGTTTGATAATATAGTTCAGGAATTTTTTAGCTTTGAGGACTCTATGCTTTCTTCATCTGAAAATGATTGTGTAAACAAACTTTGTGAATTAATTCAAAAATATAACCCGGATATTATTTTTACACCTTGGTTTATTGACATGCATAATGACCATCGGGCAACGAGTACTTTTCTGGCACATTCTTTAAAAGCTATTTTAACTAATACAGCCATAAGTACTCAATACATAGCATGTTATGAAGTGAATTTTCCGGTTTATATTAATTATTCTATTAACATTACTAAATCATTTGAACAAAAAATTGAGATACTTAAAAATTACGTTAGCCAAAACCCTGAGCACCTTGAGAACGTAATTAAGAATTTAAATAAATACCGTGCAGAACAAATAGGACTTAGGCAGATTCTTTGGGCAGAGGCCTATTATGTATGTAATTGTGAATTCTTCTGTACACTGATTGAAAGGTTTTTATAACTTTAAAGTAGCTTTAGCTACATGTACATATCAAACAAAGTATTTAATAGAGAACTCTATTAATATATATTCTAAATCTAAGAAAGGAAAGAGTATACATATGGATATATCTCAAATTTATGAAACAATAAACAAAGCTATAAAGGAGACTGTAAATCGAGAGATTAGTGATGAGATGCTTCGCGATGATGTGGATATTGTTCAGAGCATAGGAATTAATTCAATTGATGCCATCAGTATTCTTGTAAAAATCGAAGAACTGTTTAATATTCAAGTTGATGATGATGACTTGAACACAGAGCTTATACGAACAACCAAAAATTTAGCAGAGTATGTTGAAAAGAAATTAAGCGAAGTAGGTTGATTTTAGGCAGAAAAGACAGGACGAATAGTATTATTTTATTAGGAGCAGAAAATGGATTTTATTAAAAAATATAGTGCCATATTAAAAATGGGGTTATCTGATGCTACAGAATATCGTTTTAACTTTTTTACCCAAATTTTATTATGGTACTTTCCATTAGGAATCCAAATTTTACTTTGGAGCGTAGTTTATAAAAATTCAGGAAGTACTACCATTGTAGGTTATTCACTAAGTGCTATGATTACGTATTATATTATAGCAATGATTGTAAATGAATTAGTGAAAACTGAGGGAATTGAATGGACTGTAATATCTGACATCAGAGATGGATTTTTGCAGCGCTATTTAGTTCAACCTGTAGATTTTATTTTATTCAAACTGGTATATGTGTTTTCCAAAAAGTTAGTGGTTATTATTTGCATTATAATAAATCTTATTCCAATGGCATTATTCTTTCGGGATTTTATACAGTTACCTGAATTTTCACAGAATATATTGTATTTTATTGTTTCTCTGATTTTAGCATTGATTATTTTTTATTTTATTCAAACAACTATTGCAATGTTGTCCTTTTGGTTTACTGAATTTGCATCGATTTTTCATTTTATACCTTTTATATATTCCATATTAAATGGATCTGCGTTTCCATTAAATATTTTACCTGGTTGGATTCATACATTATTGTCATATACTCCATTTTATTATATGGTTTATTTTCCAACACAATTACTTGCAGGTAATTTGGATAACGCTGCAATAGCAAAAGGTCTTACAGTCGAAACTATCTGGCTTTTAATATGTTTGCTATTGTGTAAATTTGTTTGGAACAAGGGGATAAAAGAATTTTCTGCAACCGGAGGTTGATAATGAAAAGCTTAATTAAGTACATTAAATTATATTTTGCATTTTTTAGTTATTCGTTGAGTCGCGAACTACAATATCGGGTCAATTTTATTGTAGTAGTTATCGGATATATTTTTTATCTGGTTGCAAATTTGGCACTGTTTGGTGTTATATATCAATGGACTAATAATATTGGAGGATGGACCTTTAATGAAATTCTAATTTTCTTAGGTACATATCATGCAGTTCATGGATTATGGGATTTTAGTACGGCTTTAAATGTTGAACGTATTTCTGAATATGTGGGTAACGGTTCTTTGGATCTCATTTTGGTTAAGCCGGTAGATTCATTGTTTTTTGTTATTTTTCGTAACATGAATTTCGCTTCAATTATTAATGTTTTTTTAGGAATTATTTTAACCATAACTGGTGTTGTTGCAAATAAGAGTAGTGTAAATATTGGAACTATACTTATATATATAGTTTTAGCTATTAACGGTGTTGTTATTTTCACTATGATTCAGCTGTTGGTTCAGTTGATTTCATTTAAAGTAATTAAAACAAATATGCTTAATAATTTATTTTACCAAGGTATCAAATTTGCTGAAAAGCCGGATGTAATATTCAGCGGTATTATTCGTTATGTCCTGATGTTCTTTATTCCAATGATAGTAATTGTTAATTTCCCAAGTAGAATATTGATGGGCAGGCTAAATGTTACATTTATACTTTATGACCTATTAGTGACAATAGTAGTTTTAGCTATTGGTATAATAGGTTGGCGTCTGGCAATAAAAAATTACAGCAGTGCGAGTAGCTAAGGAGTACTATGAAAAAGAAATTATTATTATGTGATATGGTAATTGCGAAAAATCTATGTAATGCTTCCTGTGAGTATTGTCTTACAAATTATGACAATTATGATCCGGGTCAAGCATGTTTAAGAAATGAATATATATATGAAAAAGGTACTAACTTGTACCAACGTTTGAATTATATCATAGATACTCTTCAGCAGAAGCTTGATATAGGGGCGCTTAAAATCAGCGGGGGAGAAATTCTGCTGGTAAAGAATATTATTTCTTTATTGGAAGAACGCTCATCACAATTTATAAATGTTCAGTTAATGACTAATGGTATTTTATTGAATGATGAATCTATTTCAAGACTAAAAGCAATTCCTAACTTCTATCTGCAGATTTCCTTTGACAGCAGTGATTTCGAGGGGAATTTTTATCGTAATAAGAACAGGAATATGCATGATAGACTCTTGAAAAATATTGATAACGTATTAAAAAGCGGAATACCATTGGAAATTAATTGTGTTGTTACAGATCGTAGTATTACCCATTTAAGCAACTTTTTAGATTACTTGAAGCAATATGAGGGTTACCCCTTAAAGGTTTTCCCATTCCCAGTCCGTGGTGATGAGGTTGAAAAGTACTTTCCAAAGGAAGAACAGATAACTGAACTCGATAAAATTATAGATAATTACGATAATTATAAAAGTATTATCCCACCGGTACAGTACTGGGAGGGATTAAAATTGTTCCTCCAAAACAAGAGAAGACAAAGAATCTGTATGATTCCATATCATACATTCCAATTTTTCGATGATGGTCAATTTACCCCATGTCCATATTGGTGGACTGTTGAGCTTGGAAATCTGTTTCGTGACAGTGAAGCTGTAATCGATAATTTCCAAACAGCTCCCGTGTACCGCATGTTATTGGCTAGTAAGCCTAAGTTAGGTTCATGTGACCATTGCTACATACGTTCTGAAGTGTTAAATCTTTATTTTGAAGGTGTACTTTCAAAAGCAGATATAAAAACAATTCCGTTCTATAGCAAACCTGAAATGTTGAAATTCTTAGAAACAGTTAAAGCAGACTATCTTGAATTGCATGGGAGGAAGCTGGTATGATTGATAATTCAAATAAAAAGGTGGAATTATATCAGCAATGTATCAAATTTAACGGATATAAGCCGTGTGCTCCTTACAAGGTCTGTGAGGATTGCAATACCCCGCAGCTTGTTGAAAAACGTATCTTAGTTATCAGCTTGCTTGGCTTAGGGGCAGTTTTGATGGCATCCTCAGTATTGCAGCCGCTAAAACGAGAATACAAAAGCAGTAAAATAACGTTTTTAACCTCAAAAGCTGCAGTGCCTATAATGGAAAACAATCAATACATAGATGAATTAATTGTCTGGAATCCGGAAACAGTTTTGTTTTTATCACAGATAAAATTTGATATCGTTGTAAATCTTGACAGAACACGTCATGTATCTGCACTGGCCAATATAATTAATGCTGATAAAAAGTATGGATTTGGTTTGGACAGTTATGGGAGTATCAATTATTTTAACGAAGAATTTGAGTATTTATATAAATTGGGGATTGATGATAAACTCCGCTTTAAAATAAATACAAAGTCTATGGCACAAATCATGGTTGAAAGCTTGGGATTGGCGTATCAGAATGAACCCTATACCATTACAGTAACCAGTAAGCATGAGAGCATAAAGGAAAGCACTTTTAAGGAAAAAGGAATACGGAAAGATGCGTTTCTTATTGGTATTAACACCGGATGTTCTGATTTAATGCCTCTTCGTAAATTGCCAAGGGATGCAAATGAGAAAATTATTAAAAGCCTGATAGAAAAAGAAAAGGATTGTCAGGTTTTATTATTGGGTGGCAAGGAAGAAGAAGAAATAAATCAATATCTTTCTTCCATTGATAAAAATGTAATCAATTTAACAAATACAAAAGATTTATCCTATGGAATAGCATATACAAGTATGTGTGATATTGTTTTCAGCGGATGCTCTTTGGGATTGCATATGGGTATAGCAGTAGGAAAACCCTGTGTAGCTTGGTTTGGGCCTTCGTGTGAGCAAGAGGTACAACTATTCTTTGGAGGCAAAAAATTTAAAGCCGATGTGGAATGTGCTCCATGCTGGCAAAAAACATGTAATCAGAAAGTATTATGTAATACCCGGGTTCACTTGGATGAAATCGTTGAAGAATTGTTGTTGTATAAAAACAAAATACATAAGTAAGCTGGGTAGGGTTTATGTTAAAAACGGAAATAAAATTAATTGGATTATGCAAACAGGCTGAACCGGAACAAAGAGAGATTGCTGATAGAACACAGTATTTGTTTAATATTCATCAGGACGATATTGCATTTTATGATTTTGTTCAAAGAATACCGACAGACTGGATTTTATTATTGGATAACTTTTTGACATTGAGGGAGGATGCCGATGAATGGCTCCAAAACTATGTATCAGGCTTGGAGGATGACACTAGGGTTGTAGTTGATGCTCAGACATGGTTACCTGTCCTAATTAATAAAAAGTGGCTATTAACCAAAATTCCCGTCAATTATAAACTGAAATCTTTATCAGAATTACATATCTTTATTCGGGAAGAAGGGTATGTAAAGATTATTAAGTCTGAATGGCCTTTAGTGTCTATGATTAGACCTTCTGCAAAGGAAAGATACAATCAGATAATTTTAAAGCGTTGGTGGGATACCTATAAATATGATTATATAATACAGCAGAATGTTAATATAACAAAAGAGGATTCGCAGGATAAATCCTGTATCCCATGGGAGTATTTTGAAAAAGAGAAGGAAGGATACTATGACATTGTAGTCATCGATAACATTCCGGCAGAGATTGAAAACCAATTATGCAAAGAGCTGTCCGAAACAAAAACGATTATATCGCAGAAGGGGCATTCTCTATACTTAACTTCAGAAAACACTCTCAATAAGAAACGAAAACAGGAAGAGCGAAACTTGGAGCAAGCTGCATGGCTTTTATTTATAAAAGCTAAACTTGCAGAATATAGCTTTTTTATAAGAGCTGTTGGAACAGATGAAAATTGTACAACTTATTTTATTTTTCAACATGTCAGTTATATCAAAATAAAAAAGAATGCAGATATGCATCGTGAAAAAAGATTGGCTGTACTAATTGATATGCCGGGAATCGGTGATGCTGTTCGGCTTACTAGCCTGCTGCCGGGGATAAAAAAGAAATATCCGGAATACAATATTACATTAATTATTAATGTTAAAGCTAACATTATTTATAGGCAAAATCCTAACATAGATGAAATGTTCATTTGTTCGATGCGCCCGGATCCGCCAGGTTTTCCATATATTATAACAAACCTGATATCAGATTTGTTAATGACTAGAAGATTTGAACAGGCGATATCATTGACATGGGATACTACGGCTTATTTTAATAATGAAAAATTGAATTTCATTGATGTGTATGCAAGGATAGCAGGTGTAGACGAATATACTAGCCAATGTATTACAACCAGTGAGAAAATTGACAGGCATATATGCAGCTTGTTTAACTTAGCCGGAATAGATTGTACAAAGGTGACGATAGGACTGCAATTTAATGCATCGATGGAATCAAAAAGCTGGAGCAATGATCGTATTCGGGAATTAATTGATGGTTTAATATCAGTTGTACCTGACATTCAATTAGTTAATTTGGATTTTCGGGTAATTGAACATGATAGGGTATTTAATGTCGGTGAAAACTTAAGTATTTTAGAGTTTATTTCTGCTATAAAGAATTGTGATTTTTTTGTAGGGGTCGACAGTGCCGGGGGACATATTGCTGCAGCATTTAATATACCCAGCATTACCATATATGGTAAAGAGAAACCGAGAATTGGTAACGACCATCGTCCCCTAAGTAATATTAATATAGGAATTATTCCTCCCGATGATTGTGAATGTCCGGAATATACCATTGTATGTACAAAACCTGAAAGGTGTATTAATCTTGTATCTCCAAGTACTGTTATATACGCACTTTGGAAAAGTAACCAACTTAAATATTATAAACAAGACAAAAAATTCGAAATAACCATACCAAAACAAGTACTTTGGGACACACAATGTAATTTAAATATTAATAGCTGTATTAAGACGTGGGATTTTGATTGTTCAATGGGTCTTGGATTAGATGTAACAGATTTATCAGGAGAAAACTTAATCTGTGACTATGAATTAGATAGAGAAATAGAGATACAAAACAAAATACTTGGAATAGATGTATGGATAGAAAAGGGTGTATTTAGACTCTCAAGTTATGGGATGATGAAAGTTACAGTTGAAACCTCAGACAAGAGAGAGACTATACTTAGAGCACACCGATTACATGAAGGATGGAATCTACTACGTTTTCCAATACAAGTAGACTTAAACGAACAAGAATTGAAAAGTATACATTTGTATTTGGATTCTCAAAAAGTATTATGCGGAAAATTATATATAAATACTATATATTTCGTTTTTGATAAAAATGATTAAGGAGAAAAGTCATATGGAAACGATTCGAGTGAACAACTTAACTAAAAAATACAGTTACTACGAAAAGGAACAGGGTTTGTCAGGATCATTCAAAAATTTGTTTCATAGGAAAAAATTATTTAATGAAGCCGTCAAACAGGTTAGTTTTTCAATTCAGGAAGGAGAATTAGTGGGTTTCATCGGATCAAACGGTGCCGGAAAAACCACAGTTTTGAAAACCTTGTCAGGGATACTTTACCCTACCAGCGGTGAGGTAAATGTATTGGGATATCAACCATGGAAACGAAAAAATGAATTTTTAAAGCAAATTTCTATTGTTATGGGTCAAAAAAATCAATTGTGGTGGGACTTACCTGCGCAGGATACCTTTTATTTGAACCAAAGGCTTTATTCAATCCCCAATAAGGATTTTATGAATAGGTTAGATTATCTGGTTGAAAAACTTGAGGTTGAGGAAAAAATAAATATACAGGTAAGAAAACTATCACTTGGGGAACGTATGAAAATGGAGCTGATTGCAGCACTGCTTCATAACCCTCGCGTTTTATTGCTGGATGAACCGACTATCGGACTAGATGTGAAATCCCAAAAGACAATCCGAAAGTTCATTAAAGAGTACAATCAACAAAACAGTAATACTATAATCCTTACAAGCCATTATATGAAGGATGTTCAGGAACTTTGCAATCGTATAATAGTAATTGATAAAGGTAATATCATATTCGATGGAAATCAAGAGGATTTAATAAAGAAATTTAGTGATGATAAAATCGTTAATGTTTCATTTAATGAGCTGCCCACTAAGGAAGAGTTGAGTACATATGGAGAGGTTGTTGATTTGAACGAAATGAAAGCTTCCATTAAAGTCTCCAAGAGCAGCGTAACTAATGTTGTGAACGTACTTCTGACCTCTTGTGATATCCATGATATTAGTATAGAAGAAACTTCTTTGGAAGATGTTGTAGAAAAAATAATATAGAGACAGGTGTTTATGAAAGTTATATTATTACAATGTAATTGGCGCTATCATGACAGTATTTATCCTGATTTAGGTAGTACGAGACCTTATCAGCCTATAGAGTTATGCTATATTGGAGCATTGTTAGAGCAAAATCATTCAGTCTATCTTGTTGATGCTTTTCGTGATGATTTATCGTTGGAAGAAATTGCATTAAAGATATCTGATATAGAGCCTGATATAGTGGTTACTTGTACGGCAAATACATACTTATTCTGGAGATGCTGTTTTCCTGATATTGAGGTTGTCAGCCAAACTATCAAAACAATCAAAAAACATATAAAAGTTAAAACACTCCTGATAGGACCACACGGAACAATAGAACCGGATTGGACGTTGAAGAAAAGCGGAGCTGATTTTATTATATGCGGTGAGCCTGAACTTGCTTTAAAAGAATTCGTTGACAGCAGTTTTCAAAACATACATATCACAGGCTTATATGGCCGTGATATAAGAAATAATACCTCTGCTGTTGTAAGTGATCTTTCGGAATTACCACAGCCGGCATTTCATTTGCTTGAAATGGAAAAATACCATTGTCATTCATGGGTTAACGACCCCGAGTTCAATTTTCAAAGAGGAGTTCTTCTCGAATATTCCAGGGGTTGTATGTTTAATTGTGCTTTCTGCTTCAGAAAAGGCTTTCGTCAGGCATATAGGGTAAAGCCTGCAGATAAAATTATTAATGAAGTAAAGATGGTCAAGGATGAGTATGGAGTAGATTACATATTCTTTATTGACGATATTTTTAATGTTGATAATGATAATTTCCGTAGTTTTTTAAGACAATTAAAGGATTTGAATATTTCATACGGATGCCAGTGCCGTCCGGATATAATGACAAAGGAACTTGTGGATTTGATGCAAGAATCCGGCTGCATATATATCGAGTACGGGCTGGAAAGCCTAAATCCTGTTAACCGTAAAAGGTTAAAGAAAAATGAAGAAATGATAAAAACTATGAGGATAATCAATTATACAAAAACAAAGATAAAGTTTGTTACATTTAACTTGTTGGATTTTACCACATTTGATTTAATTACCGAAACTAAAAATATCGGCAAAACAAATGAGGGAGATTCTATTTTACAAATTACTTCTGAAACGGACGCACTGGAAACTATCATTTTATTCCCTAAAACAGAGCTAAGCGAAATTGTAAGTGACCTTTTTCATATTAAGGACTATGGATGGGAGGATACTATAAGGCTCTACTGGTTATCCTCACTTTTTAAAATAATTTCAAATCCTAAAAAATCTCAAATTGTTTTATGGAGATGGATTTGTTTGCATATGCCCTTTAGTCTTTTAAAAAAAGTAATCAGATATAAAATTAAGTCAAAACCGCTTCCTTTGACATATGTCAGAAAATTAAAAGCGAATTAAACTATATTATTATCGAAAAGAGAGTAATTCAATGAAAACAAACGAATTTTCTATTACATTTTTAACGCCTCCTAAAGATAAAAAAGGAGACATAAGAGATTTACGGGATGATATTCTTGATAATTACGGATTGAATTCAATTATTGCAACACTAAACGATAATGGTTATGATGTAGATTATTTTAATGCTGACCTGTTAAACCTTTCCTGTGAACAAGTAGTTAAGATATTACTTTACAAACAGAAGACATCGCTATTAGGAATTTCCGTGTTGGAAAATAATATAGAGATAACCTGTAAATTGATTCATGAACTGGCAAAAAACGATTATACACCTAAAATTGTTGTAGGGGGCTTTTTCCCTACATTAAATTATGAGGAGATAATGCAAGAATGTCCGGAAATTGACTTTTGCATACTTGGTGAAGGCGAAATCAGTATGCTGGAATTAGTTAAGAGCTTGGAAAATAACAATCCGATTCATGATATTCCCGGTTTGGTTTACAGAGAAAATAATGAGATAAAAGTCATACCACAGCAGGAAATAAATTTGAACCAATTACCTGCTGCGGCTAAAACACACATGCCATATTTGTTCGAGCGTGGAGGAAGTGCTTATGTAGTTACCTCAAGAGGATGCTACAGTAATTGTACATTTTGTTCAATTAAAGCGTTTTATAACTATATAAAAGACAAAGCATGGCGTCAGATAGAAATTAAAAAGATTGTTGATGAAATTGAAGTGCTGGCTACCAAGTGGGAGCATCGTATTATTCCCATTTGGGACGATAATATTATTTCGGGAAAGAGCGGTAAAACAAGGGCATATGAGTTTATAGATGAGATAAAAAAGAGAAATTTACATGTGAAATTTTTTATAAATTGCCGTGTTGATGATGTAGATAGGGATTTATTTATTAAATTAAAAGAAATAGGTCTGGCAAGAGTGGGATTAGGTATTGAGAATCTGGTTCCGGAGCATTTGAAATTTTATGGAAAAGGTATTAATGTTGATAAAATAAAAAACGCTGTAAATATCCTTGATGAATTGGAAATCAAATCTTATTTGACTTTTATCTTATTTAATCCCTTTACCAAATTTGAAGATATTAGAGTTAATCTGGACTTCTTTTTAAACAGGCTCGAGAAAGAGTCAGGGAGTTCTTTTGGGAATCTATTACTTCCGTCAGTTTCTATTTTAGGTTTGTCAGTAGGCTCAAGTATATTATCCCATCCTGTCATTAAAGAAATAGCTGTAAAAAAAGGCTTTCATTACGATTATGAGATAATTGACAAAGAGGTTGAGCTGTTTAAACGTCTGGTATTCTATATGTCCACACAATGGTGGCCTGTTTACATAACTCTGGTACATCTTGAGTATTATATATTTAATCCTTTTTACGAACCATTGGCTAAACCTGTTCCAGCTGAAACCATTAGTGAATACAACTCAATTTGGCATGACTTGGCGAAGCTTCACTTGTTATCCTACAAGAATATACTGGACAACCTCAGTGATAATAATTTAAATTGCGAAAGTATACTTTCCGGATTTATTACGGAGTTAAATCAATTGATACAAAGGCTTAAGAGCTTTATTAGTAATAATAAATTCGATAATTCTTTTATGAAAATTCAGTATTATACTTTCAAAAAGGATAATGATTGGGTACTTTTTGATATTACAAAGACTGAGTTCTTCATTATTACAGAGTTAGATAACAAGGTGATACAAAAGTACAATTTATTGGACGAAAAGCAGATTATTGACTTATTGCTTAATGAGTATGATAATTCAAGCATTACGGCTTCACTGGAAAAGATAAGGACGTTAATTTCAAATGGAAACCTTGTTTATTCCAATTATCAATTAAAAGAGATTAGTGAAAACCAATTCAAGCGTACAGCTCAGATTATTCTTAAAAGTAAGTATTAAACAAAGAGGTATTAGCTATGATACTCTATTCGCCTGCAAATTCAATAGAAGAAGCAGAAGAGGTTATAAAGGCTGGAGCAGACGGTATTTATATTGGAGGGGTAACAACAATATACTCAAATTATCCCTATGGCAGTAATGGCTGGACAGTAGGAGAAAATAAACTTTCAGTAAAGGAATTTAAAGAACTTGTTAAGTTCTGTCATAGGAACAAGGTTTTAGCTCAATACAATGTCTACACTGATTGTCTAAGTGACTCTGTATCTACTGAGCATAATTTAGCAGAATATTTTTCGGATTATGTAAAATTTGGATTGGATGCCGGCGTTGATAGTATTTTATTGGATGATATCAGCGCAATAATGAGAGTTAACAAGATTGATCCAAACATAGATATCCATGCCAGTTTTTTATTTGACATTGTAAATACTGAACAACTAAAGTTTTTTAAAAGTCTCAATGTAAAAACAGTTGAACTCTCCCCCCAATTGGCAATAAAGGAGATTTACGAATTAAGTGAAAATTCTCCTTTAAGTCTGGGATTGATTAGTCATTTAAATTGTGCTGCTTACGAGGGATCATGCTATATTGATCATTTTATTGAAAATGACCACAAGATGATTCCAATAGGGCTTCCCTGCAAATCAAACTATAGATTAACTATTGATGAAGATAAAACAGTGGAAGGATCTTTTATTGATATGACACTAAGCTGTTCTGTTTGTAATATGCCGACTTTGATAAACTCTAATATTAACTATATAAAAATTCCGGGAAGGCATATCGATTTTAGTTTAATTTTGAATTGGACAATGGTTTACCGGGAAGCCATAAACTTATTAAAAGGCGGACATATAAACACTGTACAGGAACTTAGGGATAATATAATTAAAAAGTATCCAAATTGGAGTCTTTGGTGTCGGTTAAATCGTAAAAAGGGATGCTTGTATGATAATGAAAATAGCGTAAGCAAATTTTGTATGAGCAGGGTGATTTTAAATAATAATGGAACATGAAATAAGGATTACACATAATAGCCTAATAGATGAGGCTATAGCAAAAAAACCATATGCAATTTCATTGGGGCATGAGGGATGTCTGGGAAGATTGCCTGATTTAGACGTTTTGGTTGAGGCAGGAAAAAGGACAAAAATAAAATTGGTCTTGCCAAAAATATTAAATCAATCAATGAACTACGTTGAAAATTATATAAGAGCAGCTGCTTCAAAGCTTGGTACCTTAGAGGTTACTGTCAATGATTTTGGAACTATGCTTAGACTTTATGAGATTAAAGGAATTAGATTAATTGCGGGAAGGCTTCTAATTAAGGCATTTGAAGAACATCCGCTGGCACACCTTGTTTCTGAACGTTATCCCAAAGAGTGGCGTCAGAATATTTTGCAGTCATGTATCTTTTCCGAAGATAAAATCGGTCTTCTTAAACAATTTAATGTTGTCGGTATTGAAATGAATATATTCGATAATACAGCAAAAACATTGCAACAATGGAATTTGAACGAAAAAATAGCTGTCCATGGTTTTTTTAATCAAGCTATTCTGGCAGTATTCCGTTACTGTCCCCATGCAAGGCTTAACCAGAAATTGCCTCCGGACTGCAGATGTGACTGTGAGAGATATATCCCTTTGGAATATATAAATAATCAAAGGGATTCAAATTTGACGAATTCAAATGCTTGCAGCAATTTGACAGGAATATTGGACGGTAATGTGTTATTGAGAGAAGTAAAATCAGACCATTTAGTAAAAATAGACAGGCAAGTTACTTTATATCCTGAGATAAGTAGAGGTGAAGGAGTAGAATGAAAAAAGTACTATTGATATACCCTATGAGCCGCAGTGCAGATACTATTGAACATATTGGTTTAGGCTATATTGCTTCTGCGTTACGACAAAAAAACCATCAGGTAAAATTATTCGTATACCAAGTTAATCAGAATACGCAAACCCTGCTGGAAGAAATCAAATTATTTAAGCCTGATTTTATTGGTTTTACAACATTTATTGAAAGCATGGCAAATATTATAGAAATTTGCAAGATGATAAAAAATATAGATAAATCAATAAATATAGTTTTTGGAGGACATGCAGCTGCTCAGGAAGCAGAAAGCATTTTGGCGGATAATGAATGTGTTGATTATATTGCTCAGGGAGAAGGTGAGATTACTCTATGTGAACTTCTTGATTCCTATGATGATTCCATTCGGCTCAAAGAAGTATCAGGGATAGTATATCGGCTTGAGGATAAGAAAATAAGGTTTAATCAACCTCGTGAAAGTATAAGTGATCTTGATTCACTAGCTTTCCCGGCACGGGATATCTACAAAGAGGCTGAGGTAAAGCCACCGATTGCATTACTTTCAACAAGCAGAGGATGCCTCGGTCATTGTTCTTTTTGCAGTTATTCCAGTAAGAGGAATGCAGGAACTGCTGTCTGGAGGGGGCGAAGTCCGGAAAACGTGGTAGATGAAATTGAGCAGTTGGTAAAAGAGTATGGAATGAGCACATTTTTTATTACTGATGTTACATATGAAGACCCCGGCTCAAAAGGTAAAAAGCGAATCGAAGCAATTGCCCGTGAAATTATTAAGCGAAATCTGGATATCAGTTATGAAGTACACATGAGAGCAGAAAACTGGACAGAAAAAGATCAGCCCTTACTTGAATTGCTATTTGAATCTGGGCTTGAGTCAGTTGTTGTTGGAATAGAATCAGGAAGTGCAAAAACCCTGAAAGTATACAGTAAAATTGCTACCCCGCAAGATAATGTGCGTATTGTAAATTTACTCAAAAATGCACATATCTCCTTGGAGTATGGTTTTATAATGTTTCAACCCTATACTTCTTTTGAAGATTGTTATGAGAATATACAATTCTTTCACAATACAGGGCTTGGCTATAATATTAAATGTATTTTAACACGATTGGAAGTCTACCCCGGCGTAAGCATCGAGGAGAAGCTCGCTCAGGATGGATTGCTTGAAAAAGCTTCATTTAATGAGGGAAATATATTTAATTATCGTTTTGTAGATGAAAGGATAAAGGTTTTATCTGACAGTTTATGCGAATTGCCTTTAAAAGTAGCGTCTATTGAAGAATTTGATTTGGTGAATACACGGTTAAGAATTTTATTGGCTAGAATTTGGCGCAGACTATATGCAAAAGGGCTGATGCAGGATGAAATTATACAGTTTGCAGATAATATCGATAAATTATCAATGGAAATGATGAAAAACAATACAGAATTTTTGAATGAATGTTTGAAATTAGCTAAATCTACTTGGTCCGATGATATTTTCAATAGTTTGGTAAAAAGATATATTATAGATTACTTACCTGAAAAAATTGAAGAAGTTAAAAGAATTCAGTTTGATTTCTGGCGTAAGCTGAACCGAAATAAAATTGATATTTCAAAATTAAAATTTTAAATGATGCCTGAAAAGGAGAATGTAAAATATGTACATATTAGGTATGGGAGGCTCTGACCACAGTTTTGCGGCTTGTTTGGTATCAGAAAATGGAGTTGTTTGTGCAGTAGAAGAAGAAAGAATTACACGTGAGAAATATAGTTTGGGACCTAATTCACTGTATGCTAATTGCCGCAAGTATTGCTTAAATGAATTAAATTTGAGTATTGATGATATCGACATGATAGTTGGAAATGATATTTTACATCCAATGACATACTTTCCTGTGAGAAAACGTATTGAACTTATAAATCATCATCTTGCTCATGCATATTCTGCTTTTTATACAATTCCACATGATGAAACGGCTATATTGGTAGTGGATGGGACTGGCAGTAAAGTGAATAAAGAAAATAAAATCGCTGAAACTGTAACATATGCAGTAGGGAGATCCGGTGATGTGGAAATTATCGATAAAGTAGGCGGACTGGGATGGTCAAAGGATGATGAGCATGAAACATTAACTGAAAATTCCCTTGGAGATTTTTATAGGAAATTTACTGAAGAAATCGGTTTTGGTTATTTGCAGGATGGGAAAACTATGGGACTGGCTCCTTATGGAACTGATAAATTCTACAATGAGGTTAAATCATTTGTAAAGTTTTTAGGGGATGGACAGTTTGAAATCAAAATTAATGAACCTTATATAGGAGAATTTGTACAAAAAATATTAAGTAGTCAAGCCAATGAGAAGGATTTATTCCAAGCTAAGGCGGATATAGCTTGGGCAACACAGACTGTTCTTGAAGACTGCATGTTCTATTGCGTGGACTATTTACATAAAAAAGCTCCAAAGGATGTTTTATGTATTGCCGGAGGAGTGGGTCTGAACAGTGTAGTTAATGGAAAGATTAAAGAAAAGTCAAAATTTAAGCATGTATATGTTCCGCCTTATACTTCAGATTCCGGTACAGCAGTGGGAGCAGCGTTCTACGGATATAATCTGCTTTCAAAAAATAAACCTCTTAAAAAAAGTGCTACATATAATGCATTTACAGGACATACATATTCCGAACCGGAAATTCTTGAAGCGTTAAAATCATTTGAGAATGCAGATATTGAGTATAAATATTATGATAATGTTTGCCCTATAGTGGCGGAAGCTTTAAAGGAAGGTAAAATTATCGGTTGGTTCCAGGAAGGATCAGAAATGGGGCCTCGTGCTTTAGGACATAGAAGTATATTAGCAGATCCGAGAGATCCTGAAATGAAGGACAAGCTGAACTACAGAGTAAAGAAACGTGAAGGCTTCAGGCCATTTGCACCGGCTGTCCTGCAAGAACAGGCAGCAAATTACTTTAACATTGATTTCTCCTCACCATTTATGTTGTTTGTAGTAGATGTAAAAGAGGATAAAAAGAAAGTCATTCCTGCAGTTACTCATGTTGATGGTAGTGCCAGAGTTCAGACTGTAGATCAGAAAGAAAATCCAATTTTTTATAATTTGATAAACGAATTTTATAAAATAACAGACGTACCTGTCTTGTTAAATACGTCCTTTAATGTTTTAAAGGAACCTATTGTAGAAACTCCAAAAGATGCTATTACATCTTTTTATAATTCACAGATTGATTTACTTTGTATTGGTAATTGGATAGTTACAAAGACAAAAATAAAGGATTAGCTGCTATGGAAAACAATATGAGCATAGAAAATTTCGATATTGCAGTTGTCATATTAGTTTATGGAGAAAATTATGAAGTAGCGGATGATTTGGTAGCGGGTTATATCACAGCAATGTTAAGAAAGAATGGGTATTCCGTAGATATTATTGAAATCGACAAGTATAATGAGAGTACTGGTTTGGAATACTTGACATCTAAAGAATACAAAATGGTTATATTCACCATACCAACATCCTCCAATATTCCGGAGCTAATTAATTTCAGTAATTATGTAAAGAGTAAAAACCCTTTATGCAATACAGTTTTAACCGGTTGGGATCATCATTCTGCCCCGATTGATATTGATGCTGTGATTCGCTCCAGTGAAGCCATAGATGTGATTATAAGAGGAGAGGGAGAACAGACAGTTGTTGAGCTGGCTGAGCTGCTTTATAAAAATGAAAGCCTTGATAACTGCGAAGGTATAACATACCGGATTGGAGAACGCATTGTTACAAATAACAACCGATCTCCGATTGCGTGCTTGGATGAATTGCCGTTTCCGGCAAGAGATACACATACCAAACATTCTTATGAATCGTTTCGCATATCATCCGCCCGCGGATGCCTCGGGAATTGTACATTTTGTCCTGTTCCTGCGGAGAGAGTCAGCGGGAACTCACCTTGGAGGGGAAGAACGCCTGAAAATGTTGTTTCTGAATTAAAAGAGCTGGTTAATACTTTTGGTATAAGGCACTTCATGTTCATTGACCCTACTTTTGAAGATCCGGGAGAAAAGGGTAAGGAAAGAATCAGGGAAATATCCCGATTAATTATAAAAGAGAATCTAAATATTAATTTTCTGGTAAACATGAGGGCTGAAAACTGGTCTGATTCTGACAGAGAACTATTGGAATTGCTCTATAAAGCAGGTCTGGAATCTGTAACTGTGGGAATTGAAGCAGGAAATGAAAGAACCTTGAGACTTTTTAACAAGCGTGCCCACATACAGGATTTCTTTACTTTTATCAACCTTATGAAAGATTTCAATATATATCTTGCGTATGGGTTTATTATGTTTCACTCCTATTGTGAAATTCAGGATCTCAGAGATAATAATAATTTCCTGAAAGAAGCAGGAATAGGGCATATGATGGGAGCATACTTGATAAAACTAAAGGCTTTTCCAAGGACTCAAATTTTTCAGAAATTGCAAAGTGATAACCTTGTTAAAACAACACAAAATGGAGTTTACAGTTTATTTGATTACAAATACATCGATCCGCGTGTTCAAAGGCTGGCAGAAAAAATGTCCTGGGTTGAACAACAGTTAAATGTCAGACCGGATATTCACTTTTACAATATTCAGAAGTTTACAACCTTTGTATCCAGAATACGCAGAAAAATAGAGAAATCAGACAATCAAGAGTCCATGAAATATCTGTTACCTATAGAAAATGCAGTTGAGCAAATGAAAAGCTCCCTGAACGAGTTAAACCATAAATGGTTTTCACAGTGCATTGACTGGGTTGAGCAGGATGGTAAGGATGAAGAATTTGATAATATTATGAATAAGCATTTTGCTGATTTAAAAGTGGAATATGACAAGGTTAAATCTGTGCAGATGAGAAGTGGAAGAGGATTGATACGGATTATGAATATGTAATATTGATGTTGACTACTGGAAATGGGTCATTTAAAAATAAAAAAGAAGGTGTAATATGAGTAAATATCAAATAAATGTTGTGTCATTATTATATGACTACGAGGATTATGAAGCAGCTGATGACTTGGTTGCCGGGTATATAATCGCAATGCTTAGAAAAGAAGGGCATTCAACATCTTTAAATGAAATAAGCAGAGGCTGTGAAGATGAGGATTTAGTAAAATTAATGCAAAACATGCCGGATGTAGTAGTTTTTACAATACCTCGTACTTCAAATATTCCAGAGTTGGTATCCTTCTCACGTTACGTTAAATCTAAAAAACCTGAGTGCAAAATAGTACTAGCCGGTTGGAGTCATCATTCAGCACCAATGAATACAGAACTGATTATGGAGCAATGTTCCGATATTGATGTGATTATCCGTGGTGAAGGTGAAAATACAGTTACAGAACTGGTTGATTTGTTTATCAAAAATGAAAATCTGAGTTCTTGCTTGGGAATTACATACCGTGACAATGGGCGAATTATTGCAAACGATGATCGTCCGCTTGGTTCATTGGATGAGTTACCTTTTCCGGCGAGAGATTCACAGCTGCTCCACAACTATAGCTCAATGTGGATTTCTTCTGCAAGAGGATGTCTGGGCAACTGTGCCTTCTGTGCAATTCCGGCTACAAGAACCAAGAATGACCCGGTATGGAGAGGAAGATCCCCGGAAAATGTTGTTGAAGAATTAAAGTATTTAAATAATACCTACAATATAAAACAATTCAATTTTCTGGATCCTACATTTGAAGATCCGGGGCATAAGGGTAAAGAAAGGATAAGAAAGATAGCAGAATTAATTTTAGAATCAGACCTTGACATTACATTTCTTGCGCATATGCGTGCAGAAAATTGGTCAGAGGATGATTCTGAGTTAATGGAATTGCTGTATCTTGCCGGACTTGAATCAGTGCTTGTTGGTGTAGAGGCAGGAAACAACAGTAGTTTACAGCTATTTAACAAACGGGCTAAAGTAGAAAATTATTTTTCATTTGTTGATTTAACAAGTAAATTCAATATAAATATTGATTGCGGTTTTATTATGTTCCATCCATACAGTACCTTTGAAGATTTAACTGCTAATGCTGATTTTCTTAAAAGAATCGGACTGGCTGATACATTGTGTACATATTCATCAAAATTATATCTTTTTCCGAATACACGCATATATCAAAAGTTACAGGAAGATAACATGCTGTTAAATCAAGGTGAAGGTATTTACACTTTATATGATTATAAGTTTTTAGATGAGCGGGTTAAGAGATTGTCGGATAAAATGCTGACTGTTAACACTGTTTTATCTGAAAAAGCATTTTTTCATTTCAAAGGTATCACTAAGTTAGTAACATACATATCACGTATGCGTAGAAGGTTATTGAAATCAAGTGTTTTGGGACATGAGTATTTGTCTGACAATCTGTCCATTCTTGAGGAAGCTGTCAGGGATATGAGAAAGGATATTGATGATTTAAATCATACTTGGTTTTTAAAGTGCATTGATTGGGTGAAAAATGATGGTTCGGACAATGAATTTTCCGAAATACTGAAAGATCACTTACTGAAAATAGAGGAGAAAATTTATAAGGTTCAGAAAATTCAATTGAAATATGGTATGAGTATACAAAGGTCATTAAAAATTTAAACATGCCTTTGGATGTTCATAACCAACGATATGAGGGGTTTGATGAATAAGATTTCTTTAAAATTAACTAAAACATATGATGAAAATGAGATTTTGAAGGCGTTAAGAGAATCTTTTGAGTTTATAGGTGGATTGGACAGTATTGTAAAGTCAGGAGATACTGTTCTGCTAAAATTAAACTTAACCGGGCCTTTTCGCCCGGAACAAGCAGCTACAACCCATCCGGCTCTTGTAAAAATGATGGTTAGACTGATTAAGGAGTGTGGAGGACATCCGATTATAGGAGATGGACCTGCTACTATTAAATCTCCCATTAAAGATACTGGAATTGAGGATGTCGCACGGGAAGAGAAGGTACCGGCTTTTCTGTTCGAAAAATTCCAACAGGTGCATTTGTCAGATTATTCAATTGTAGAAGATATTTCTTATAGCTCTGATGTACTGCAAGCCGATAAGGTGATATCAATGCCAAAATTAAAAACTCACGCTCTTACATTATATACGGGAGCAATCAAAAACATGTTCGGAGCTGTAGCTTTTGAGCAGAGAAAAGCATTGCATAAATATAAAACTCAGGAAGAATTCTCAAAACTGCTAACAGATATATTTAGTGTCCGGGTACCTGATTTGACGGTAATGGATGGTATTTGGGGAATGGACGGCATAGGGCCTGTACATGGTAATCCTGTGAATTTTGGAGTGTTACTTGTTTCTCGGGATGCAGTTGCAATTGATGCTCTTGGTGCCACCTTATTGGGTTATAAAATTGATGATGTGCAAATGATTGGACGAGCCTCGGAGAGGAATCTTGGTGAATCTAATCTGGATAACCTGTTTATAGATGATAGTTGCTATAGGGAAAGAATATTGCATACCGCAAATTTAATACCCACTTTACAGGGGGGATTACGTGAAAGATTCCTAAAGTTGGTTCTTGGTAAGATTCAGTGCGATTCTTCCAAATGCTCCAAATGTTCTGCGTGTCTCGACGGATGTCCTGCCAATGCAATTACCATGGATCCTTACCCTGTAGTAGATGAGAACGCCTGTCTGCATTGCTTCAGATGTTATGAAATCTGCTTCCATGGAGCGTTATCTATAAAATATAAAAAAATAAATTCTTGAAAGGTTTAAACTCTACGGTATGAATAAAGCTGAATTAGCCGGTAAAAAAGTAATCTTGTATCCTGATAACTATATAGCTCGCAATTTGCTACAGCTACAAGATGTCTTATCATTTAATATTATTAGCATAATTAATGAACTTGATATCAAGAAAGACAAATCCGGCGGTTTTAACAGTAATATAACAAGTATGATGGAACAATGCGATTTAGTGTTAATCTTGGAAAATAGCCCTAAAACATTACTGTTACCACCATGGACTGAAAAATATGATTATTACTTAATGGTACTGAATGCTGCTGCAGAACTAGGCATTCCCGTAGCCAGTCCATATTTTGAATTATCCATACCCTGTGATACTTATTGCAGAAGGTCTATTTCAGTTGATAAAATTAATGATTCCATTCTTGCTATTATTGAAGATAACCGGATGGTGCTGAATGAACAGCCGTCTGTCATGGTTACTGCCACAAGAAAGGAAATTAATATTCATTCAGTGGAACTTAAAATTACAAAGGCACTCGAAAAGTATCACTTACCAAGCTTTATTATGAGCAGTAATCCCATATCAAGTCTGCTGCCCTTTGATACTTCAATAAACTTTTTGAAGGAAGAATATGCAGATACAAGTCCCATTATTATTTTTGACGGGCCAGCCCAAGGCTTTCCATTTCAGACAGACAGTAATATAGTTGACTCTTTCAATTCATGGGATTTTGCAGAATTATTTAAACCTGATGGGGTCTTGCTTGCAATACATTCCAAGGATTCAGCTGAAATGGTAAAGGAAACTGCTGAATACCTTAATAGTTGTGGTCTGAAAGTTTTTGGGTTAATTGAGGAAAAGGCATCTAACCCTTGGTTTCAGGTGTATATGGAGGGTAAAACAGGAATACCTGTGTCTGATTTGGATTCATCAGAACAGCAATATAAATTAACCTCTATAATACTGAATTTCTTGAGCGATGATATCGAAATCCTAAACAACAAGGTACTAAAGTAATCCTAATATAAATGAGAGTGAGTTTGAATATGAGCAAAACATTACCAGCTGCATTTATAATCGGTTTTATAAATGATAAAGATGTGAGGATAATAGAGAGTGATGAGAAAATAATTACCTTTGAGGCGGATGAAAAAATTCCTGATTTATCTTCTTTTGATTTAAAGGTATTCGATTTTCAAAAATTTCAATACATAAGCTTTTCCTTTTCAGAGATAAGAATAATTGAACTTCAAGAAAAGCCCTTTTCGGTAATATATAAAATTGAACTTCTCAAACCCTCGCAAGAATATATTACCTGTATGAAGAAGCTATTTCTCATAGATGACAATGTAAAAGGTGCCGGCGATATTGAAACATTAAAAACTATAGTTGAGCCTAATCCAATTTATCCTAAGGAAAACGATAAAGATTTCTGTACAGACTGGGAAGGACAGGAGAAAAAGTGGTTTCAGGTATCTGTTACTACTGAAGAGGACCACCGTTTCCGAACAGTTTCACAGAAATTTGAATTGTGCTTCACTCTTGATAATAATGAGCTGTATCATCAATTTTTAGAGTGCCCGGCAGATAAAATGTTTGCTGAAATATTAAAAGATAAGGGCTTACAAGACCATGGGATTATATCCGAATTTAAACGTGTATATATCGGAAGCGAATTCTGTTGCAACTTGTTTCCGTCTATAGATTTACTTGAAAATTGTCTTGAAAAGGCTTGGCAGCAAAATCTGGGTATTACCGTTGTGTTTCCGTTTATTAGAGAAGACAACGTAAACTCTATGGAAAAGACAATAGAGTTTTTATATCAATGGCAGGAGCAAAAGGGGATTACTATAGAATTAGTAATTAATGATTGGGGGATGCTGCATTATTTAAATAGACATTTTCCCAAATTTACTCTGGCATACGGCAGAATGATAAATAAGAAACTCAAGGATACAAAAATACCTTGGAAGTGGGGAATTGACAAGGTAAAAGACAAATTAGAAGAAAATAGTTTGAACCTGAGTCACTTTACAAATTTTTTACAAGAACTGAAAATAAAAAGAATTGAGTTTGATTTCCGGAACAAAAGGCCTGATGGATTTAGTGGAGGGCTAAGTTTTCACTTTCCGTATTTCCAGACTAATTCATCTCTATATTGCCCCCTCAATGCTGAATGTACAACTTATAACCGAACCAAGCAGGGGGTAGTTGCCAGCTGTCCTCAATATTGTAATGAATTTGTATATCTTTACCCTGAACATCTATATATGGTAGGAAAAGGTAACAGTATATTTGGATTTAACCGTGGGGTTATAACTGATCCCAACTTGTTGGAAGATTTATTGAATCAGGGCTATGACCGATTGGTACTTAATTTATAATTAAAATAAATGTAGTTTTGAAGGAGTGATGAATTTGAAAGTAGTAACTCCACTATCGAATATGGATAATTATATTCCACTGGTAGAAGCTGGTGCTGATGAATTTTTTTGCGGGATATTACCTTTTGAATGGTTAGATAAGTACAACGTAACAATGCCTTTAAATCGTCGTGAGTATTTATTGGATAATTGTAATATATGTACCATGAGTTCCGTTAGAATATTAAAAAAAATGATAGAAACTTACAAGGTTAATGTTAAAGTAACATTAAATTCCTTGTATTACATTAAAGAGCAATACCCTTTAATTCTGAATCTGATTAAAATGCTGCAGGACTGCGGAATAAATACCTTTATTATTGCAGATGTGGCATTAGTCTGCTATTTGAGGGAGAAAAATATAGACTGCAATATCCATTTAAGTGGAGAATGCGGTGCTTTAAACCATTATACTTTAGACTTCTTTGAACCGTTAAATATTGAACGGTTTATTTTTCCGGGTAAAGAGTCTATAGATAATATAAGGACAAGTATAGAGCAGTTTAAAACTGGTGAGAAAAAGGAATTTGAATCCTTTATATTGAATGACTGGTGTATGTTTCTGGGGGCGTTTTGCAATACTGTCCATTGTGATGAAATACCTCATTCTTGCCATTTGCCTACAAAAACAGTACGCATAGACAAGAATTCTACAAAATACAAAGATATCTATCATGTCTTGAAATTACGAAATCAATTAGCCAGTAAAACCAATATTGTAGATAAGAGATCCTATTATAACCTTTCCAAACGTAGGGCTGATACCTACAATTTTGCTGAAAAGGGCTGTGGAATATGCAAAATGCATAAGTTAATGAGGTGTGGTATTACTCATATCAAATTAGTTGGAAGAGGCCACAATCTGGATATGGTAAAACGGGATTTGGAATTCCTTAAAAAAGGTATAGATATAATGAATACTGCTTCAAACTCAGAGGAGTTTGAAGAGAAAATCAAGCTAAACATTTTTAACAATAAGTGTCCCACAACTTGCTTTTATAATTAATAGGTTATCAAAGTGTTGTCTGGCTGGACAGACGTATACGTATATGAAATGGAATCCTGGCTTGAAAGTAGGTTTAATTTGATGAATTTATTTGACTATATTAAAGAATATGCAGATAGCAACCCAAGCAGCCTTGCTGTAGTTGCCCAAGAGAGAACCATTACATACAAAGAGCTGTATAATTATATAAAAAGTAATAACGTTACATTAAAAAAATATGGTTTCACACCAATGCAAAAAGTAATAGTTAAAATTAACAAACAAGTTGATTTTATCATTGCTTTACTAAGTCTTTTATCAGTTGAGTGCTGGGTTATACCTGTTCCGGACGACATCAAACAGGATGAGTTGGAAAAAGTGATAAGCTTAACCAGCGCAACAATATTTCCATATGAAAACTGGGAATTTTATAAGTGCTTGGAGTTTGCAGATGATGTAAATATATCTGATTCAAATAGCACTGGAATATTGCACCTTACTTCAGGTTCAACCGGTACGCCAAAGCTTTGTATCCGTACCCTTTATGGACTAACCTGTGAAGGCCTGAGTTTTAAGAATACTTTTTCTATCACCACTCAAGAAAGGGTTCTAAGTGCATCGCCCCTTTATCACTCATATGCTCTCGGAGCTGCAATTATGGGAGCTTTTGTATCCGGAAGCTGTATATATACTATTGACAGTTTTGTTCCCAGAAAAGTATTAAAAATAATACAAAATAACAGTATTACATTTTTTATATTAGTACCGGTTATGGCCAGTTTAATATGCAATACAATTTCTGATCAGAAATATGATTTGTCTTCTCTTCGTATTGCACTGGTTGGAGCAGGCCCAATTAAAGAAGAGGTATATAATAAGTTCAAGGAGAAATATGGAGTAGCTTTATTAAGCAACTATGGGAGTACAGAGACCGGTGCGCTAGTATCACGTCTTGATCCGCTGACCTTTACTTCTATCGGAATGCCTATGGATGGGGTGAAAATCAAGCTGTGCGATGAAAATGGCAAAAAAGTGGGAACTGGTGAAACTGGAGAAATAATGGTTAAATGCGATGGTATGCTTAAAGCTTATTTTGGTACATCTGAACCGCCTTTTGACAAGGATGGTTTTTTTGCAATGGGTGATATTGCTGTTCAGGATTCTCATGGTTATTTGTATATAAAAGGAAGGAAAAAACTGCTTATTAATGTTGGAGGAAAGAAAGTAAATCCTTATGAAGTTGAAGAAGTATTAATGGAATTAGCCGGGGTCAGGGAATGTATGGTTACAGGGTATATCAATCAGAACGAAGAAGAAAGAGTCAGGGCATATATTGTAGCGGATGGAATTACCGAGAGCCAGATTCGATGCTTTTGTTCTGAAAAACTGAGCCAGCACAAAATTCCAAACGAAATAATATTTACTGATTGTATCCCAAAAAACAAGCTTGGAAAAGTTATTCACCAAGAATTGAAAAGGTAGTGACACTATTTTGGAAAAGAAAATAAGACTTGGATTTATAGGATGCGGATGGATAGTAGAAAATGCGCATATCCCAGCTTTCTCAAAGCTGGATACTGTTGAGATTTTATCAGTATTCGATGTTGATATCGAAAGAGCCAAGAGAATATCTGAAATATTTCATATTAAGAATTATTGTGATAACATAGAGCAGTTTTTTGATTCAGGAATTCATGCTGTAGTAATTGCTACGCCTAATTACACACATGCCGAATATTCCTTACGTGCGCTGAGACATGGATTACACGTTTTATGCGAAAAGCCTGTTGCTTTATCTACAAGTGAAATAAAGGAAATTATTGATACTGCAAAAGCAAAAGGTGTGGTATATATGCCTGGTTTTGTAAATAGATTCAGGTACGACATAATGAAGTTAAGAGATATAGTGTTATCTGGTGAATTAGGTGAAATAAAATCTATAGAAGCAGGTTGGTTGAGAAGAAACGGGGTGCCGCGGCCGGGTACATGGTTTACCAGCAGAGAATATTCCGGAGGCGGGGTACTTGTTGATTTGGGTTCTCATGTAATTGATATTTGTATGATGTTATTTGGAAGCCAAAAACCACAGGAATTAACACTTATTACCTCAATGCTTGACAATCGGACCGTGTTAAATTCAGCTCAATGGTTCACAGGAAATTATACTGACCAGTATCAGGTTAATGTTGAAGATACCGCATATGCTGAAGTTAAGTATGATGACGGCAAAAGTATCAATCTAAAATTAAGCTGGACAGCTCCAATAGACGGGGATGCAACTTATTTTAATATTATTGGAACAAAATCTGGCGTAAAGCTGAAAACTCTTTTTGGTTTTAGTAATGACAAGCTATGGCAAAAAGATTTATTGATTAAATTATATAATGGAAATGAAGTATTTGATTCAAGCACTAACAGTACCAGAAATGCATTTGACAGCATGGCCGTTTACTTTTCGAGGGTTATTGGGGGACAGGTTGCGGATTATCTTAAGCCTGAGGATGCCTATAATACAGTCTCGCTTATAGAACAGTTATACATAAATGAAAATATAGATAAACAAAAGATTAGGAGTGTCAGTTTGGAGGAGTTTATTCGTGAATAACTTTTTTATTGGAATTGACATCGGGGGAACTCATATACGTATTGCAACTTATGATGAGGCTTTTGGTTATATTTCAGATATTAAAAAAGTAAAGTTTAAAAAATCCGGGATTTGTGAGCTTGAAATTTCGGAAAATATTTGTGATTTGATAACATCTGCTATAAATGAAAAAAAGCAGGAAAATAAAGTGTTAAGAGGAATAGGGCTTTCCCTGGCCGCACTTTTTGAAAGAACAACCGGAAATATTGTTAAATGGCCTAACAATATGACTTGGAATGGCTTTGAACTGAAAAAGTATTTGCAATTAAGATTTAATGTACCTATTATTATGGAGGACGATGCCAATTCAGCTGCACTTGGAGAAAAACTTGAGGGAGCCGGAAAAGGACATGATAATCTGGCATACATTACGATTAGTACAGGCGTTGGATGCGGACTGATCCTTAATAATACACTCATTACCGGTGCAAATGGATGGGCAGGTGAAATAGGTCATATAAAGGTGGTTGAAGACGGGCCGGAATGCAGTTGTGGAAATAAAGGATGTCTTCAATCCTTAGTATCGGGTCCCGCACTCTTGAAAAGATTTAAAGAGTTAAGGCAAGCCGATTGCAAAGATGCCGAGCTGATACAGCTGCCGGAGGTCTCTGCTTTAGCAGGGAAGGGAGATGCTGACGCAATTGAGGTCTTTTCTCAAGCAGGGATGCATATCGGGAAAATAATATCAAACATTGTTATGCTCCTTGATATTTCTGCTTTTGTTATTGGCGGCGGCGTCGCCGAGGCAGGAAATATTCTTCTGGAACCTATAAAGGAAACAGTTGCGCACCAACTGAATTACTTCAATAGAAAAGTTAAAATAGAAAAATCTACATTAGCTGATATTAATGGAGTAATAGGAGCTCTTGGTCTTATATACAGGCATGTAAATAACAGAGAACCAGACCTATGCCATATTAATAGGGATATAAAGGAAGTTGAAGAAAATGGTTAATAAATTTGATATTGAACTACGTTTAAAGAGTTTAGCTCAGCAGTTAGGAGTTAAACTTATTTTTTTTCATTGGTAGCACAAGGCTAAAATGAAAATACTGAGAGAGGTGATAATATGCGAAAAGCAGCTATTTTTGACTTCGATGGGGTTATTATTGACTCCTTGGATATTCAAAAACAGGCACTTCAAGAAAGCTACAAAATAGTTGTTGGAAAAGGAACTCCTTCTTTTAGAGAATTTTTAAGCCATAGTGGGAACAGCCTGGAAAATATATTTAAAAATATGAATCTACCGCTAGAAATGGTTGAACATTATAGAAGGATTAGTCAAGAAAAAGTCTATACGATAAAAATATATCCGGGGATAAGTGAAATACTTACAAAGCTTAAAGATGACAAGGTTATCTGTGCTCTATGTACTGGTAAGGATAGAAAGAGAACGTTAGGAATTCTTGAGAAATTTGGTTTGGAAAAGTTTTTCTCAATTGTTGTATGTTCAGATGATGTTAAGCACCCAAAACCCCATCCGGATAGCTTAATCCATATTTTAAATCAATTGGATATAGGTGCTGAGAGTGCATTAATGATTGGCGATGCGAAGAACGACATAAAATGCGCAAAGAATGCAGGAGTTAAAAGCATTGCTGTTACTTGGGGAGGATTTTCACAAGCCGATTTGGAACAAGAATCGCCAAATTTAATCGTTAATAATATGTTTGAGCTTTATACAGGAATAAATATGTTTTTAGATATAAAACAAATAGATCTGGTAAAGTAATCAGATTGCACTAGTGTACGTTGCGACAATTGCCGATGATGCTAAGATTGAGTTATTGATAGAGATGGTTAACACAACAAAGGATAAAGAATACAACAATTCTTTAGTCATTATTAGATGAGCTGAGCGTCTTAAATTAAATATTTTTATTTTACTTTATTTTTTGTTATTATAAACTCTATAATAAATTAGAGCCAACATAAGAATATTTGATTTTTAGGAGGATAGACATAAAATATGGGTTTTACATTAGTAATAGCAGAAAAACCTTCGGTAGCTAGAGACTTGGCAAAAGTTTTAAACTGCGGACAGAATGCCAATGGCTATATAATGGGAAAAAAATATATCGTAACCTGGGCTTTGGGACATCTTGTTACCCTTGCAGACCCTGAGGCTTATGGCAACAAGTACAAGACATGGAATCTGGAAGACCTGCCAATGCTTCCGAACAAAATGGAACTGGTAGTAATAAAGCAGACTGCAAAACAGTATGGTGTAGTCAGAGGGCTTTTGAACAGGGCAGATGTGGACGAGCTTGTAATAGCCACTGATTCGGGGCGAGAAGGAGAACTTGTTGCCAGGTGGATTATAATGAAAGCAGGGTTTAAAAAGCCCATAAAACGTCTATGGATATCTTCTCAGACAGACAAAGCCATAAAGGAAGGTTTTGCAAAGTTAAGACCTTCCAAGGAATACGACAACCTGTATTACTCTGCACAGAGCAGAGCAGAAGCCGACTGGCTGGTTGGGCTTAACGTCACAAGGGCATTGACCTGTAAATACAACGCACAGCTATCAGCAGGAAGAGTACAGACACCTACTCTTGCAATGATTGTAGAAAGAGAAGAAGAAATTCGGAAATTCAGGCCTAAAGACTACTGGACAATTTCCGCACAGTTTAACGGATTTTCTGTACAGTGGCAGGACGGCAGAACTAACCAAACCAGAACCTTCAACAAAGAAGAGGCAGACGGAATAGTAGCAAAAATAACTGGGCAGATAGGTGAAGTCGTTGAAGTAAAAAAAGAAACCAAGAAAGAATTGCCACCATTGGCCTATGACCTGACAGAGCTGCAAAGAGATGCAAACAAAAAGTTCTCATATTCAGCAAAACAAACCCTGAATATCATGCAGCGTCTTTATGAGTCACACAAGCTGGTTACGTATCCCAGAACAGATTCAAGGTACATAACAGATGACATTGTACCAACCTTGAACGAACGCTTGAAAAGTATAGCAGTAGGCCCCTATGCAAAGCTTGTGCAGGGAGTTATGAGAAACAAAATAAGTGTTACAAAAAGGTTTGTGGATAACAGCAAGGTTACAGACCACCATGCCATAATACCAACAGAACAATTTGTTGATTTGTCCTCACTGAATTCAGAAGAGAGAAATATATATGACCTTATAGTCAAGAGATTTATAGCAGTACTAAGCCAGCCCTTTGAATATGAGCAGACTACGGTAAAGCTTAATGTCGCAGGAGAAAGCTTCTATGCAAAAGGAAAGATAGTCAGGTCATCGGGCTGGAAAACTGTATATGACGGTTTTGGAAAGCTTGATGAAGACAGTGATGAAGATGACAATGACCAGTCCCTGCCGGATATTCAAAAAGGGCATAAGGCAAAAGTTGTTGCACCTAAAGCAATAAACGGGAAAACTAAGCCACCCGCAAGGTATACCGAGGCCACTTTACTTTCTGCAATGGAGCATCCGGGTAAGTTTGTAGACAACAAAGCGTTAAAAGAAGCTCTAGAAAGCACCAGCGGACTTGGTACGCCTGCAACAAGGGCAGATATAATAGAAAAGCTATTTAACACCTTCTATATAGAAAGAAGAGGCAAAGAAATCTATCCTACCTCAAAGGGAACACAACTTATTTCCCTGGTTCCGGCTGACCTGAAATCTCCTGAGCTTACCGCAAAGTGGGAGCAGCAGCTTTCATTGATTAGCAAAGGTAAGGCCAACTCAAATGCATTTGTAGGTGAAATGAAAAATTATGCAAAAAAATTGGTGGGAGCAGTCATAGCAAGCTCAGAGCAGTTCAAACACGATAATGTAACAAGGGAAAAGTGTCCCGAATGTGGAAAATACCTTTTGGAAGTAAACGGCAAGAAGGGGAAAATGCATGTCTGCCCTGACAGAGAATGCGGATATAGAAAATCGGTAACCGTGATATCAAATGCCAGGTGTCCCGAATGTCACAAGAAGATGGAAATCAGGGGAGAAGGCGAGAATAAATCCTTCTACTGTTCCTGCGGCTACAGGGAGAAGCTGGATGCCTTTAAAAAACGCAAGGGTGAACAGGTAGATAAAAAGGATGTCGCCAGATTTATGAGACAACAGGATAAGGACGAAAGTATAAATTCAGCTCTTGCCGATGCATTGGCCAAGTGGAAGAAATAATTGACACGGATATCTGATTATTGTATTATCATTATAATTTATATAGGATAACTAGGAAAAAGATTTCCGGGAGGATATTATGAGCGTATTTGATAAACTTGATTTTCTGAAAACTAATATAAAATCATTAGGAAGTGCTGCGGTAGCTTTTTCCGGAGGAGTGGACTCTTCCTTTTTATTAAAGGTAGCATTTGATGTACTTGGAAAAGACGTTGTAGCGGTAACGGCACATTCTTCCACATACCCTGAAAGAGAGATGAATGAAGCAAAGGAATTTACTTCAAGCTTTGGCATAAGACATAGGATAATCGATTCTGAGGAGCTGGACGTTGAAGGATTTGCAGATAATCCCGTTAACCGCTGTTATTTATGTAAAAACGAGTTATATGATAAAATTCAGACGGTTGCAAAAGAGGAAAATGTAAAACATATTCTTGAAGGCTCCAACCATGACGACCTTGGAGACTACAGACCCGGACTTCAGGCTGTTAGCGAGCATGGTGTCCTAAGCCCACTGAAAGACGCACTTCTTACAAAGGACGAAATTCGTTTTCTTTCAAAGGAAATGGGTCTTAATACATGGGATAAACCTGCATTTGCGTGCCTTTCCTCCAGATTCCCATACGGAGAAAAAATTACACAACAAAGGCTTAGAATGATAGACAGAGCTGAACAGCTACTAATGGACTTGGGCTTTAAACAGGTGAGAGTAAGGTTCCATGGTGATATAGCAAGAATCGAAGTAGGACAGGAACAGTTCTTGAAATTTATTGATAGCGAAATAAGAGAAAAGGTTTATTCTGAATTTAAAAAAATAGGCTTTATGTATACCTCTTTAGATTTAAAAGGTTATAGAACAGGCAGCATGAATGAAGGGTTAACTTTATAAAGAACATCAAGGTACACTGCTGCAATAATTACGTGGTACAACAGGATTTTTGCAGCAGTAAACCAAACTAAATATAAAACATAAAGGAATCATCTTCCGGGTTTCTTTCAGCTTCATCAACAAGATCGGTGAGAGTAGTATTCTTCAGAACTTCGGAAATTGATTCATCCATCTTGTTCCAGACCAAATTAGTTATTGATTTTTCAATTCCCTCTGCCTGCTCGGAAACGGAACGCTCGGTCTTCTCAAACAGACTTATTTCAACTGCTTGCAAAATATCATAAGCAGTAATTTTTTCCGGTGGTTTAGCCAGTTGGTATCCGCCCTGAGACCCCTTGATGGAAGTAACAAGCTTTGACCTTTTTAAAAGCGAAAAAACCTGTTCAAGGTATATTTTCGATATTCCCAGTTTTTCCGAAATGCTAATTACAGTAACAAAATCGCCGTTTCTGCCTAATTGTGCAACACATATCATAGATGCTATCCCGTATCTGCCCTTTGACGAAATTCGCATAATTACCTCCGATTTCATACTAATTATATATGTTTTATTGAACCACATACTTTATAATGTGTCAATATTTTTAGTTTTTATTCACATTTATTCCCAAGTAGTTCTGTAAGGATAGTAAAAAATAACATTGACAATATTGGAATCAGCCATTATACTAAAGAAAACAATAGAATACATATATGAATTATATGAATAGTATGAATATATTCTAACAGGTAGGTGAATATATAATGGACAGCAGGCCTGTAATTAAAATAGAGGGATTAACAAAAATATTTTCAGGAAAAACAAATGAAGTTAAAGCACTTGAAAATGTAAATCTTACAATCAACCGGGGCGACATTTTTGGAATAATAGGAATGAGCGGAGCAGGAAAGAGCACTCTGGTTAGGTGTATTAACTATCTTGAAAAGCCTACAGGCGGAAGGGTAGTAGTAGATGGGGTAGATTTGGCAGGTCTCAATGAAAAGGAATTAAGAAAAGTCCGCCAGTCTATGGGAATGATATTCCAACAATTTAATCTACTGATGCAGCGTACGGCAATAGAGAACATAACGTTTCCTCTTGAAATATCAGGTATAGATAAAAAAGATGCTCTAGATCGTGCAAAAGAGCTGCTGAAGCTGGTTGATCTGGCTGACAAGGCAGAGTCCTACCCGTCACAGCTGTCCGGCGGACAAAAACAGAGGATTGCCATAGCCAGGGCATTAGCAACAAACCCTAAAGTTTTGTTGTGCGATGAGGCTACGTCTGCACTTGACCCTAATACTACAAAATCAATCCTTTCACTGCTGAAAGATATCAACAGCAGACTTGGAATTACCATTGTAATAATTACACATGAAATGAGCGTAGTTGAACAGATTTGCTCACATGTGGCAATCATAGATAAAAGCGGTATTGCAGAGCAGGGAAAGGTATCTGAGGTTTTCTCACACCCTAAGACACATGCAGCTCAAAGATTGGTTTTCCCAAATGGCAATAAAAATGAAAGAGATATCGGAAGCCGCCGCTGCAGGATAGTATTTGACGGCAGTTCCTCTTATGAGCCGGTTGTAGCCAGAATGATATTAGATTGCGGTGCGCCTGTTAACATAATGTTTGCTGATATGCGTGATATAGATGGGAAAGCATTCGGCCAGATGGTTATACAGCTTCCCGAAGATCAACTGACATCAGAAAAGATAATCAATTACCTGAAAGAAAGAAATCTTGCGGTAGAGGAGGTTTTTGACCAATGTGGGATAGTTCAACGTGGATAATGATAGGCAAAGGTCTTCTTGAAACAGTTTATATGACATTATTTTCTACATTTGCAGCATATGTAATAGGTCTTCCACTTGGAGTACTGCTTGTTACAAGCGAAAACAGCGGGATTCTCCCTATGCCAAAGCTAAACAAGGTTCTGAACGTAATAGTAAACCTGCTTCGTTCAATTCCTTTTCTTATATTATTAATAGCCGCAATGCCATTAACAAGATTATTAATCGGAACAACCATCGGGTCAACTGCTACCGTGGTACCCCTTGTAATAGCGGCAGCACCTTTTATTGCAAGACTTGTGGAATCCTCCCTTCAGGAGATTGACAAGGGTGTTATAGAAGCGGCGGTTTCAATGGGCTGTAGCCCGTTTCAGATAATCCGTAAGGTCATGTTGCCTGAATCCGTACCATCCCTTATTACCGGGGCTGCAATAGCAACCACGACAATACTTGGATATTCCGCAATGGCAGGAATAGTGGGCGGAGGAGGACTCGGCGACATTGCAATACGCTATGGGTTTTACAGGTATCAAAATGACATAATGTTTATCACTGTTGCACTACTTGTTATCGTTGTTCAGGTAGCACAGGAAGTAGGAACAGGAATAGCCAGAAAGCGTGATAAAAGAAAACAAAGTTAATACATTTAATATAAAAAGGAGGTCACAAAATGAAGAAAAAATTACTTGCATTATTACTTACAACGGTATTTGCAGTCTCCGGTATATTATCAGGCTGTGGATCCCAATCCAAAAAGCTTGTTGTTGGAGCATCGCCTTCACCTCATGCAGAGATACTCAAAGAGGTTCAAAGCGTACTTAAGGACAAAGGATATGAGCTTGAAATAAAAGAATTTACTGACTATGTTCAGCCAAATCTTGCCTTACAGGACAAAACACTTGATGCAAACTACTTCCAGCATAAGCCCTACATGGACAATTTCAATGATGAACATAAGACACAATTAGTATCCGCAGCGGGAATCCATTACGAACCGTTGGGAATATACCCCGGAAAGATAAAGTCACTTGATGCTATCACTGAGGGGGCAACTATTGCCATTCCAAACGACACTACAAACGAGGCAAGAGCACTTTTACTTCTGGAAACTGCCGGGCTGATAAAAGTAAATCCTGATTCGGGCCTGAAGGCAACAGTAAAGGATATTACGGAAAACCCGAAGAATATTAACATCAAGGAACTGGAAGCTGCTCAGCTGGCAAGAACTTTACCTGATGTGGAGCTGGCAGTTATAAACGGAAACTATGCATTGCAGGCAGGCTTCAATGTTGAAAAGGATGCTCTTGCCAAAGAGGAAGCCAATTCAGTAGCTGCAAAGACATATATCAATATTCTTGCCATTCGTAAGGGTGATGAGAACAGAGAGGATATAAAAGCGTTGGTGGACGCACTTAAAAGCGAAAAGGTCAAGAAGTTTATAGAAGAAAAGTACAAGGGAGCAGTTGTTCCCCTATTCTAAATTGTAAAAATTAAGTAGAGGTATAGCCAAGGGCTGTCGCAAAATTAATTTTTATCTTTTTAACATGTACGCGAGTATAAATTGTATCAATGGAAGCTTGGAAGCAATCAGTGATACAATTTTATACGGGAATACAGGTGTTTAACAGAAAAATTTTTGCGACAGCCACTGTTATATAAAACCTACTTAATTGCCTTATCGGCGTAGGTGTTGACTACCACCTTGTCATAGGGAGCTTTCTGCTTGAGTTCACCTGCCTTATTCATTACAGTCTGGAGCAGCTCAAAGGACTCCTTTTTCATAGCGGGTTCCTTGCACCAGGCATCAATTTTCTTGTACCTTTCGGCAACAACCGTCAGAAGCTCAGTATCACTATCGGGAAAGGACGGTTTTAATACTTCGGCAATTTCTTTTGGAGAATGGGTATCTACCCATACTTGGCCCTTGTAAAGTGCATCTGTAAACTTATGAATTACAGCTTTATTTTTTTCAATAAAACTCTTTTTTGCAAAATAAGCAGTAAAAGGTATCTCACCGCTTTCTTGCCCTACGGAAGCCAATATATATCCTTTTCCTTCCTTTTCAAGAGAGGAAGCAACAGGTTCGAATAATGTTACATAATCGCCCTTACCACCGGTAAATGCGCCGGCCATAAGTGCAAACTGTATACTTGTATCAACATTTACATCAGCTCCGGGAGCAAGACCGTTTTTATTCAGAACGTACTCAAGAGTCATTTCGGGAACTCCGCCTTTTCTTCCACCTATGATATTCTTGTCTTTGAGATTACTCCACTTGAAACCGGGTTCGGGTTTTCTTCCTACAAGAAAGGAACCGTCCCTTTTGGTTACCTGTGCAAAAACTTGTGCATAGTCTGCTTTACCTTCGTTATATACGTATATACTTGCTTCCGGGCCTGCCAAGCCTATGTCACATTGTCCCGACAAAACAGCAGTCATAACCTTGTCGGCACCCTGACCGTTCTGAAGCTCGATATCCAGTCCTGCATCCTTGAAAAAGCCTTTATTTAATGCAACATACTGTGGAGCATAAAAAACTGAATGTGTCACTTCACTTAACTTTACTTTAGTTAAATTATCATTACTGCCGCAGGAGGACAGTACAAAAATAGTACTTATTAATATAACTAATAAAATAAATAATTTCTTCATAAACAACTCCCCTTTCATTTATAAAACTTAGATTAGTATCAGATACGTTTCTTAATTAGAATTTTTTGAAGCAGTACAACTGCCTGGTACATGATACCTGCGGCGATGCATAGTATAATAACGCTTGCCATAACCAAATCGAGCTTGAAAACCTGCCCGCCATACACTATGAGATAGCCAAGTCCTGATTTTGAAACCAGAAATTCACCAACAATTACTCCTACCCATGAAAGACCAACATTTACTTTCAACGAGTTGATTATTACAGGGAGGTTCGCAGGGAAAACCACTTTTGTGAAAACCTGAAGCCTGCTGGCACCAAAGGTTTTAACCAGCTTTATCTGCTCTTCGTCGGTTGCCATGAATCCGTTGAGCACTTCCAGAATAGACACCACAATGGATATGGCAAGGGCAATAATGATAATTGAAGTAGTCCCTGCTCCGAACCAAACAATGAAAATCGGCCCAAGAGCTATTTTGGGAAGACTGTTTAGAATTACAAGGTACGGTTCAAGGACCTTTGATAAAAACTCCGACCACCAAAGCACCACGGCAATCAACGTACCCAACACTGTACCGGCTACAAAGCCTACAACGGTTTCCCAGCATGTAATGCCAATGTGGAGGAATAACTGTCCTTCCCTGTAAAGATTGATTACGGTATTAACAATACGGGACGGCTGGCTTGTAATAAAGGAGTCTACAATATTTAGCCTTGCAAGTATCTCCCACTGTGCAAAAAATACCACAAGTATCACTATTTGCGTTACAAGGACAAATACTTTCCGCCGCTTTTTTGATTTAAGATACTCAAGCCTTTCCGGAGACAAATTCGTTTCTTGTTTATGCTTAAACATGTACATCCAGCTCCTTCCATATCAAATTAAAGTAATGTCTGAATTCGGGAGCTTCACGACTGTTAAAAGGGGTTCTTACTTCATTGCAGGTTAATGATATGTTGTGCTCACTTTTTATAGATGATGGTCTGCCTGTAAGAACAAAAATTCTGTCAGCCATACTTATACTTTCAGCTATGTCATGAGTAACCATAATTGCAGTTTTGTTTTCTTTCTTGATAATATAATATATATCCTCTGTTACTGCCAGTCTGGTCTGGTAATCCAAGGCAGAAAATGCTTCATCCAAAAGAAGTATTTCAGGCCTTAAAGCCAGGGTTCTAATCAGGGCGGCACGCTGCCGCATTCCCCCTGACAGCTGGGAAGGATATTTATCTTTGAATTCACTGAGTCCATATGTATCAAGAAGATTATTAACATATTCCTTATTTTCAGGAGTAAGGGCTTTTTTTATTTCAAGCCCCAGCATGACATTCTCAAGTATTGTACTCCACTCAAAGAGAAAATCCTTTTGAAGCATATAACCCACCTGCTGCAAACATTCATAGTTACGGCCACCATTTATGACAATATTGCCATAAGAAGGTTTAACAAGTCCTGCGATAATAGATAATAGCGTTGACTTGCCGCATCCGCTGGGCCCTACAATACAAATAAATTCGCCCTTGGATATATTCATACTGATGTCAGCTATGGCAGGAATTTCGCCATTTGGTGATTGATAATTCATTCCAATGTTTTTAATTTCAACTATATATGACATAATAGACACCTCCCGCCATTTGTATTTATTTATATACAAACTCTTAATACAGTATATAGACATAATCCCTAAATGGTTAAAGATTTATATAAAATAACAAAGGTGGCAAAGCCAAAAAACGCATAGACCAAGAAGGTCTATACGTTAAGGAGAAGTGGATGGCATTAGCTCCCAACTGCTAATGCACTTAATGTTGCAATAGTTGAGAACGTGTAGGTAAGGCCGACTTTACGGCTGAACTATCTTCAGAGGAACGCAAAATCTCAAAATTGAAGGTTACGGAAACCCCCACGAGCCGGTCAAACCTTCTGCTCCTGTCTGACTCACTAGAATGGAAATAGTCGTCACCGTTTGGTATAAAATTTACTCCTTTAAATATTCAAAGGTTTACATAATCCTTTGTAATATATAATATTAATTAAAACTACAAAAGGTTACATAATTAGGAGTAAGATATGCCTAAAAAATATAAAATTTCTACAGATTTTCTAGTTTCTCAATTTTTTTATTCCTATAGTATAGACAGATATCTGTAGACACCATAACAAGGTTGATTATGTAAAGTATCATAACAATATCTCTTTGATACAAAATCTTGTTAGTTATTCCGCACAGGTAGCCAAATATCAGAATGTAAAGGAAGGCAACACTCTTTCCTGCTGTCTTCCTGGATTTATAAGACCTGTATATCTGAGCTGGCCATGCTGCACCGAAACTCAAAAGCATTAGTGCTTCAAAAATACTCATATGTGATTAATCTCCTGATTCTTTAAAAAATGTGGCTTCTGCCTTGATAATTATACACCACTGGAAGAAAAAATGGGTATCTAGGGGCAGAATTTTTTAAAGAAACTTTCTGTAGAAACTCCGTGGGGGCGGTTTTTTCTCTTTAAGCCGTAAAGAATATCTTTTTTATTCCTGTTAATGATATTAATACCTTCAGCACAAGACAAAGTTGCCTTAAAACCCATTTCTTTTAAAATAGGAATTGAATCATTGCTGATATAGCCAAATGGATATGTAAATGTATTTGGCTCAATACCTGCAGATTCCTTCAGTTTTTGCTGAAGAAGCCCAACGTCTGAATATAAAAGGGTTTTGTAGGCTTCAATAGATTCACCCCTGTTTTTTTTAGCCCCCATTCTCTTTTTGCCGTAGCTGTGGAGATTATATGTATGGTTTTGTACCTCATAAATTCCTGAATCATTCATATTTTTAATTTGTTCCCATGTTACATAGGAATACTGCACATTGTTTTCCGGTATTTTGGTGGATGCTTCGGTAAACTCTCCTACAACGGATATAACGGCTTTCATTTCATAGTTTTTAAGAATTGGCGTTGCATATATATAATTATTATAATATCCGTCATCAAAGGTCAGCATAACAGGCTTAGATGGAAGTTCTCCGTCATTATATACATAGTTTATAAGGTCATTCATTGTAATTGAAGTATACCCACTGTCTTTAAGATATTTAATATCGCTTTCCAGTTCTGTAGGAGTAATCACAAATTTGCCCAAGTCCTTGGATTTTGGAATTGTCCCGTGGTACATTACTATGGGTACTCTGATTCCATTTTCTTTTCCCAAGCTTTCAAGTGCATCATCAAAAACGTTGGTTGTAGCAGACAGGATAAGGGCCAAAGGCAGTATCAGAATTAAAATTACTGCAAAAACAAGTAGAATATATTTAATTAATTTTTTATTAAACAATTCATACATTTAAAGACCTCCAATTTATATAAAATTTTAGAAGTGGTAGTTCATATTCGGCTCGATAATATCATAAGTACGGTAGAAATCACGGGTTTCTTCGTCCTTTGTAACGGCTGAACGATTCTTTTGAAGAAGGTTTACAATATTGTATACATCAATCCAGATTTCATTATTGCTTTCTTTTTGAGATTCATCAAAAATAAGCTGCATACCAAAATGTAGATGAGGTGTGGTAATGTTGTTAACATTTTCACGTGTGCTATAGCCGGTCATTCCAAGATATCCTATAACATCTCCGGCCTTCACAATCTTTCCTTCATAGAGGTCTGCATGAAATGGCCTGTCTTTTCTCAAATGCGCATAGTAATAGTATCTTTTCTGGTCAAAGCTGCGGATGCCAATTCTCCAGCCCCCGTACATATTCCAGCCCATTACCTCTACAATACCGGATTCCACCGCCATAATAGGAGTTCCTATAGAACCCATGAGGTCGTTGCCCAAGTGCTTTCTGGAAAAGCCAAAAGAACGGCTACTGCCAAAATCGTCGTAATGACTAAAGCTGTAACCTCTGGCAATAGGGGAAAAGACCTTTAAACCGTACTTCTTCTGCCAAATTGTTTTTTCACTGTTATTAGGGTCTTTTACCTGAATGTCATATTCACCTACAAAGTTACCAAGGATAGCATCATAAGCCTGATAAAAATAGTTGTAATGCTTCATATTTGCAGTGAGTTGTTCCATTGTTTGCCCCTTATTCAGTTTGTCTGCAAGTTCATCCAAATCTTTCGCTTTATATTTTTTAAAGTTCCCACCATATTTGGTAGCAATATATGCCAGCATTTCGACCCAGTGAAGCTGTACAGGTTTTTCATGGGACTTTACATCCATGCTTAGTGCCTTCTCCATCGCTTCATAAGGAACATTGTATTCCACCCATTTTATATAGCCCTCGTTACTCACCGATAACACCTGACCTGTGTTATCCCTCAGTAATATTGCAGTCGACCCGGCAAGGATACAAACTATTAAACCGAAACACATTATTATTTTAAAGAACTTGGTTCTAGCCAAATAAAGTCACCTCTTAACCGTTTAATGAAAGACAAGTATCTATTATTTAAATCTATGCAGTACAACCCCAACATATCCTAGCAATTTATTTTCAGTTAATAAATTCCAGAAAAATTTATTAACTTATTGCTTTACTTTAATAAAGTTATGAAGTAAAATGATATGTAGAAGAAAATCGAAATAGAGAGAAAAAGAAAAAAGTAAAACATTATTTTATTTGAAGGGATTGGTTTTTGTGAAAAAAGGTAGGATAATCAAGGCTTTGGCCTGCGCTATGGCATTGACATTTTTAGTTGCAGGTTGCGGAGCTCCGGGAGAATCTTCAAAAAGTTCAAGTACAGCTGGTGAAAGCACAGCTGCTTCAAGCACTACGGCTGTAGATCAGTCATGGGACAAGGTTAAGGAAAAGGGTGAGCTTGTACTGGGCTTGGACGAGAGTTTTCCTCCTATGGGATTCAGAGATGAAGACAATAATATAGTAGGATATGACATAGATCTTGCAAAGGAAGTTGCAGCACGTTTAGGTGTAAAGCTTACGCTTCAGCCTATTAACTGGGATTCAAAGGACCTGGAGTTGAACACCGGAAACATAGACTGTATATGGAACGGATTTTCTATTAACGATGAAAGAAAGCAAAATATACTTTTTTCAGACCCTTACATGAAAAACAATCAGGTGGTTGTTGTAATGGCTGATTCAAAGTACAATACTTTGGCAGACCTGAAAGGAAAGTCAGTTTCACTTCAGGCAACGTCAAGTGCTGCTGATGCAGTAGAAAAAAATAATGATTTTAAGAATTCACTGAAAGAAGTAGTAGAACTCAAGGATAACACTCTATGTCTTATGGACCTGAAAACCGGTAACATCGATGGTGTTGTAATGGATGAGATAGTAGCAAGATATCAGATTCAGATGAATAGCGAAAAATACAGGATGTTGGATGAATCATTGGCTGTCGAGGAGTATGGAGTTGGTTTCAGAAAAGGTGACCTTCAACTGATGACACAGGTAAATGATACCCTCAAGGCAATGGCTAAAGACGGCAAGATAACTGAAATATCAAACAAATGGTTTGGTAAGGATATATCTATTATAGAAAAGTAATTTTAAATGCTTTCAAGTAAAATTTGATCATATGCGCAAACTTCAAAAAAAGGGCTGATATAATATATATCGGCCCTGTTTTTAGGTGATAAAATTAATAATGCAGTAAATAATGCAATATAAATGTAGAAAATTGCTCTATTGTAATATAAAATAGATAAGCATGGGTGTTAGGCCCGGCTTGGTTAATGATTTTACGGAGAGGGGATTTATCAGTGAAGCTGGTATTGTTGTTATTGGAGGGAATGGTAGTTTCTTTGCAAATATTTGCACTAACGCTTATTTTTGCAATACCTTTAGGACTTCTGGTGTCTTTTGGTAGAAGGTCAAAGCACATAATTATTAGCGGAATTACAAGTATTTATATCTCAATAATGAGAGGAACACCATTAATATTGCAACTGCTGGTGGTTTATTTTGCACCGTCCTATGTTTTTGACGCTAAAGTCGGCAGATTTACTGCTGCCGTTATTGCATTTATACTTAATTATGCGGCTTACTTTGCTGAAATATTCAGAGGAGGAATCGAGTCTATTCCTAAAGGGCAGTATGAAGCAGGAGAAGTTCTGGGTTTTACAAAACTACAGGTGTTTTTTAAGATAGTTTTGCCTCAGGTTGTAAAAAGGGTATTGCCGCCTATCAGCAACGAAGTAATAACTCTTGTTAAGGATACTGCACTTGTTTCAGCAATCGCTGTGGAAGAAATGTTCAGAGTTGCCCAAAAAGCTTCCAGTACGGTATCCTCGGTACAGCCCTTGTTTGTTGCCGGAGTCTTCTATTATGTAATGAATCTTATTGTGGCTCAGGCGTTTTCATTTGCAGAGAAAAAGCTTAATTACTATAGATAGGTAAAAAGGGATTTATCCGGAGGGAATGTATGGAAATGATTAAAGCAACAGATATATATAAAAGCTTCGATGGCAATGTCGTACTTTCAGGAATCTCCTTTGAGGTTAATAAAGGCGAGGTTGTTGCAGTGATAGGCCCATCGGGGTCTGGAAAGAGTACACTGCTCAGATGTATAAACCTTTTGGAAAAGGTAGATATGGGTTCAATTACCGTAGAGGATGATATAATGGTATCTACCAATGCACAAGGCAGGGCTGTCTACGCAGAAAAGAAGAGGCTGAGGGAGATACGCTTGAAAATAGGCATGGTATTTCAGAGCTTCAATCTTTTTCCTCATTATAGTGTTTTGGACAACATTATGGCCGCTCCTGTAAGCGTTGCAGGAGTGAGTAAGGCAGAGGCAAAAAAAACAGCCATGGAGCTGCTTGTAAAGATGGGGCTTGAAGACAAAGCAAATGCATATCCATGCAATCTGTCAGGAGGTCAGTGCCAGAGAGTGGCTATAGCAAGGGCACTTGCACTCAAACCCGATGTTCTGTTTTTTGATGAGCCAACGTCTGCACTTGACCCACAGCTTACAAACGAGGTGCTTAAAGTTATCAGACAGCTTGCTGAAGAACACATGACAATGGTGGTTGTAACCCATGAAATGAATTTCGCACGGGAAGTTGCAGATAGGGTTATTTTTATGGACGGCGGCGTCATTGTAGAAGAAGGTAAGCCGGAGGATATATTCACAAACCCCAAGAAGGAAAGAACAAGAGCATTTATAAGAGGTTTCATCGGGTAAAAGATGTAAATTTGTGTAAAGCAGTTGCACATTGCAAAACGTGCAGCTGCTTTTTTAGCGGATAAAAGCCATCATTTTAAGTACATGTTGTATATTTATGCAAAAAAACGTTAAATTTTATTGACACTGATAATATAATATGATATACATTTATTTGTTGTTTAATTGAAGTAAACAAAAAGTTTACTTATGCTAAATGAGGAACGTCAATGAAAATCGGTGAAAAAATAAAACAGCTAAGAGTTAAAAATGGTCTTACACAGGAAGAACTTGCCGGAAGGTGCGAATTGTCAAAAGGCTTTATATCGCAGCTGGAGAGGGACTTAACTTCTCCTTCAATTGCAACCCTGATGGATATTCTGGAATCACTGGGAACCAATATAAAGGACTTTTTCAATGAATCTGTCAACGAAAAGGTTGTTTTTAAAAAAGATGACGTTTTTACCAAAGAAGACAAGGATTCGGGTTACGTGATACACTGGCTTGTTTCAAATGCCCAGAAGAACGCCATGGAGCCTATTCTTATAAAGCTGGACCCGGGAGGCAGTTCAGAACTTGACAACCCCCACGATGGTGAGGAATTCGGGTATGTTGTCAGCGGAGGTGTAACTGTTTATCTGGGTACTCAAAAGTACAAGGTAAAAAAAGGCGAATGTTTCTACTTTAAACCTGTCACAACCCATAAAATAGTTAATTCAGCCAAGAGTCAGTCTATTATTTTATGGGTATCATCACCGCCTAGTTTTTAAAATGAAAGTTTATCAGTAACAATTGTTGGAGGAAAAGAATGAGCGAAAATCAACCAATTATATTACTACAGGATGTTAAAAAAAGTTTTGATGATAGTCAGGTACTAAACAATATCAATTTGTACATACTAAAAAATGAGTTCATAACCTTTCTGGGGCCAAGTGGTTGCGGAAAGACAACCACTCTTAGAATAATAGGCGGATTTGAAAAGCCTGACAGTGGAGATGTTTTTTTCGAAGGCAAAAGGATAAATGATCTTCCTCCATACCAAAGAAAGGTCAACACTGTCTTTCAGAAGTACGCACTTTTTCCTCACATGAATGTATATGAGAATATAGCATTTGGACTTAAAATCAAAAAATTGGACAAAGCCACAATAAATAAAAAAGTTGACGAGATGCTGGAGCTTGTAAATCTTAAAGGCTTTCAGAAAAGGTCGGTGGATTCATTGTCAGGGGGACAGCAGCAGAGAGTTGCAATCGCAAGGGCCCTTGTAAACCAGCCTGAGGTTTTGTTGCTTGACGAGCCTCTTGGGGCATTGGATTTAAAACTTCGCAAAGAGATGCAGATAGAGCTTAAAAACATACATAAACAAACAGGTATAACCTTTGTCTACGTTACTCATGACCAGGAAGAAGCCCTTACAATGTCAGACACAATAGTAGTTATGAATGCAGGCAGCATACAGCAGATAGGCACGCCTCAGATGATTTACAACGAGCCTAAGAATGCATTTGTAGCTGATTTTATAGGTGAGAGTAATATTATAAAAGGCAAGATGATAAAGGATTTTACAGTTGAGTTTGCAAACAGGGTCTTTGAATGCCTTGACAAAGGCTTTTCAGAGAATGAAGAAATAGATGCCGTAGTACGACCGGAAGATATCAAGCTTGTCACTGAAGATAAAGGAATGATATCGGGCATGGTAAAGTCAGTTACCTTTAAAGGAGTTCATTATGAAATGCAGGTGGAAGGAAAGGACTATGTCTGGACAATCCACAGTACTCAGATGGCAGAGACCGGGTCAAGAGTAGGTATGGTAATGAATCCCAATGATATTCATATTATGAAAAGGATGGGCTGATAATGAAAAAGAAGTGGTTGTCTTATCCATACCTTGTATGGATGGCTATTTTTATAATTATACCTTCATTACTGATCCTTTTTTATGGATTTACAGTAAAGGATGAACAGGGCTTCAGATTTTCACTGCAAAATTTTTACAGGTTCTGTAATCCCATATTTTTCAGTGTTTTGTTCAAGTCACTCTGGCTGGCTCTTTTAAGTACCTTTGTGTGTCTTATTGTAGGTTATCCGGTTGCACTTATACTTGCCAGTAAGGAGTACAGTAAAAAGACTACCATGTCAATGCTTTTTATAATACCCATGTGGATGAACTTCCTGCTCCGTACATATGCATGGCTGACATTACTGGAAAAGCATGGGATAATAAACTCAATACTATCATTTTTCCATCTTCCCACAATTAATATACTGTACACAAATGGGGCCGTTGTTCTGGGAATGGTTTACAACTTTCTTCCATTCATGATACTTCCCATATATTCAGTACTAATGAAAATAGACAACAAGCTGGTAGAGGCTGCACAGGATTTGGGCGGAAACTGGGTTACAGTATTCAGAAAAGTAATTTTGCCTCTGAGCCTGCCTGGAGTTATGTCAGGGCTGACCATGGTATTTATGCCGGCAGTAACAACCTTTGTAATATCAAAGCTGCTGGGAGGTGCACAGTATACCCTTATAGGAAATCTCATTGAGAGACAGTTCCTGACGGTGTACGATTGGAACTTTGGTGCGGCTATATCAATTATAATGATGATATTCATATTGATAAGCATAGCAATTATGTCCAGATTTGACGAGGACAAGGGAGGAGGGGCAGCACTATGGTAAAAAAGGTTATAATGAAGTCATATCTCGGTCTGATACTGCTTTTTATGTATCTACCCATAGTTGTTCTGATTGCCTTCTCGTTTAATAAGTCCAAGTCCCGGGGTAACTGGACCGGCTTTACATTCAAGTGGTATGAGGAGTTATTCAGAAATTCCCAGATAAAGGATGCCCTTTACAATACAATTATCATAGCCTTACTTTCATCTGTAATTGCTGTTGTAATAGGTACATTGGCGGCAATAGGAATACATAGTATGAAGAAGGCAAAAAAGACCGCTGTAATGAATCTGACTTATCTGCCCGTTCTGAATCCGGACATAGTTACCGGGGTTTCCCTTATGCTGATGTTTGTATTCATTGGTACATTTGTCAAAATGCAAATGGGCTTTTTTACAATGCTCCTTGCACATGTGACATTTAATATACCCTATGTTATTTTATCTGTTTTGCCAAAGCTAAAGCAAATGAATACAAATTTGTATGAGGCAGCTTTGGATTTAGGTGCAAGCTCATCATACGCACTTAGAAAAGTAATAATACCGGAAATAATGCCAGGTATTGTATCGGGATTTCTTATGGCAATAACTCTTTCAATAGATGATTTTGTCATAAGCTACTTTACTACCGGTTCTGGAGTTTCAAACCTGTCCATTACCATATATTCAATGGCAAGAACAGGCGTAAAACCAACAATTAACGCATTATCCACTCTTATGTTTGGAGGCGTACTGCTTCTTCTTTTTATAATAAATATACGCTCAGACAGAGAGGCAAAGAAAAGAAAGTCAATTAAAACTGATGGCATGGAGGTTTAAAATGAAAAGAATAATATCAGGTATTTTAGCAGCAGCTGTGGTAGCTGGCAGTGTAGCTTTAACAGGCTGCGGAGGAGCTTCAAGCGATAAAACAACCCTAAAGGTGTATAACTGGGGAGATTACATCGGGGAGGATGTAATTCAGAAATTTGAAGATAAATTCAACATTAATGTTGTGTACGATACATTTCCTACAAATGAAGAAATGTATGTAAAGCTTAAAGCCGGTGGAAGCGACTATGACGTGGCCATTCCATCAGACTATATGATAAAGAAAATGATAAACGAAGGTATGGTTAAGAAAATAAATTTAAATAATATACCTAACTACAAATATATTGAAGAAAAGTTCAAGAATCTTTCCTTTGACCCTGATAATGAGTATTCTGTTCCTTATATGTGGGGTACTGTAGGTATTATTTACAATAAAACAATGGTTAAGGAACCTGTGGAAAGCTGGAATATACTGTGGGACAAAAAATATGACAAACAGATATTCATGCTGGACAGCCAAAGGGATTCTATCGGAGTTACCTTGAAAAAACTGGGTTATTCCCTTAATACCAAAAACAAGGAAGAACTCGAAAAAGCCAAGAACGAATTAATAAAACAGAAGGATATTGTACAAGCCTACGTTGGAGACGAAGTCAAGGATAAGATGATAATGGGCGAGGGAGCCTTGGCTGTAGTTTGGTCAGGGGATGCAGTATACATGAAGAGTCAGAACAAAGACCTTGAATACGCAATACCAAAGGAAGGAAGCAATTTGTGGTTTGACTCTATGGTTATTCCAAGTACTGCAAAGCACCAGAAGGAAGCAGAGGAATTTATAAACTTTATGTGCGATACTGAGATTGCACTTGAAAATACCAATTATATCGGATACTCAACTCCGCAGACAGAAGCAAAGAAAAAGCTTGACCCTGTGCTATTAAAGGACATTGCAGCTTATCCAACCGATGAACAGATGAAAGACTGCGAGGTTTTCATTGATTTGGATGCTTCTATCAAGGATTATGATGAGATATGGACTGAGATTACTTCCAGATAATTTAGCATTTTAAAATAAAAAACCCTTTGGGAAAGACCATTGAAAATAGTCTTTCCATAGGGTTTTTTTGTTTCATACAAATAATTGCCTTATCTATAATATTCGGAATTTAAATACATTTCTGGATAATCTGCATAAATTGCTTTTCAGAGGAAACAATATACATTAAATTCTATTATAGGAGGACATCTATGGGAAAGTTATCAGGTACAAGAACTTCTGAAAACCTTGCAAGAGCCTTTGCTGGAGAATCACAGGCTAAAAACAGATATACATTTTATGCGAATTATGCCAGGAAAGAGGGGCATGCTGTTATCGAACAGGAGTTTAGACAAATAATAAAAAATGAGGAAGCTCACGCAAAGGTATTCTACGATTTATTGGTTAACGGGATGGGGCCCGGAGAGAGCAACGTTAATGTAGACGGGGGATATCCCTTTGAACTGGGAGATACACTTGCAAACCTAAAAGCTGCTGCTGAAGGTGAACATGAAGAAAATTCAAAAGTATATCCTGCTTTTGCTGATGTTGCGAAAGAGGAAGGATTTTCTCAGGTAGAAGCTGCTTTCAGAATGATAGCAAAAATCGAAGGGGAACATGAGCAAAAATTCAAACAGATTGCAACTGAACTTGAAAATCAGACATTATATAAGAAGACTACACCTGTTAGGTGGATTTGTACCAACTGCGGACATATTCATGAGGGTACAGAAGCACCGGGAATCTGTCCTGTGTGTAAGCATCCTCAGGGCTGGTTTGAAGTAGCACAGCAATGATAAAGGAAAACGGTTAAAATATTAACGAAGTTATGTAATCCTCTATTAAATTGAGATAAAGAGAGCAGACAAGGAAAAATTGTGTTAAAATGTAGATAATGATTGTTGTTTTTTTAACAATCTAGTTATATATTAATAATATAGGGTATAAATTAATTAAGATAAATAAATTAAAATAAATGGAGGGTAAAGATATGTGGGAAAACAAGATTGATATTAACCAGGTAGTGGAAATAAGGGCTAAAACAACAGCGTATTTTGGTGTGGGAGCTATCAACAAGATGGCGGATGTTGCAGCAAACTTGTCTGGAAGAGGTATAACTAAAGTTATAGTTATGACTGGAAAAAGTTCACACGTTAAGACAGGTGCATGGGACGTAACAAAGAAAGCTCTTGAAGACAATGGAATTAAGTACTTATTGTACAGCAAAGTCACTCCGAACCCTACAGTTGAACATGTTGACGAAGCAACTAAAGAAGCAAAAGCATTTGGTGCTGAGGCTGTTATTGCAATAGGTGGAGGAAGTCCTATTGATGCAGCTAAGAGCGTTGCAATACTTCTGTCTTATCCTGAAAAGAATGCTACAGAGCTTTATGAACTCAGCTTTGTTCCTGACAAGGCAGTTCCGGTTATTGCTATAAACCTTACTCACGGAACAGGAACTGAAGTTGACAGATTCGCAGTTGTAAGTATTCCGGCTAAAGAATACAAACCTGCAATAGCATATGATTGCATTTATCCTTTGTTTGCTATTGACGATCCTGCATTGATGACTAAATTACCGGCTGAACAGACAATATATGTATCAGTTGATGCTATAAACCACGTTGTTGAGGCTTCAACAACAATAGTAACAAATCCTTTGGCTATTCTTCTGGCAAAGGAAACAATAAGACTGGTTGCAAAATATTTGCCAATTGCTATAAAGGAACCTGAAAATCTTACTGCAAGATACTATCTTTTATATGCTTCATTGATAGCAGGAACTTCCTTTGACAATGGCTTGCTGCATTATACACATGCACTTGAGCATCCTTTAAGTGCAGTAAGACCTGACCTTGCACACGGACTTGGACTTGCAATGCTGCTTCCGGCAGTTGTAAAGGAAATTTATCCGGCTTCAGGAGAAATTCTGGCAGAGATTTTTGAACCGATTCTTCCTGAATTGAAGGGTTCGGCAGACGAAGCCGACAAGGCATTTGCAGGTCTTAGAAGTTGGATTGAGAGCGTAGGCATAAAGTCACACCTGAGAGATGAAGGGTTTGACGACAGCGTTGTTGATAAGCTTGTAAATCTTGCATTTGAGACTCCTAGTCTTGACGGATTGCTGGCTATTGCACCTGTTAAGGCAACTAAGGAATCAGTAAAAAACATTTATGTTAATTCGCTCTAATAAACTATAAAATAACTTATTATAAAAACAGTAGTTGTATCTTTATACAGCTGCTGTTTTTTATATGTGGGCGCTTGGTATGGTAGCAGGCTCCCGGCTGTAAGTACTATGTCATGCTGAGATTCGGTTAGTACACCATAGAAGGTGTTATTTGCTAAAAATGAGAACTAATTTGTCCATAAGGTGTGTGTCATTGAAATATATACTTATTCTTTATTTAATAGTAATTTTACTTTAAAAAGGGGGATTTACTTTAAGCATAAATCAAGTATACAATTGTTGTTATAAATCTATTGTAAAGGATATGATACTATGCCAACAACTGTCATCGATAATGAGATCTTGGCCGCATTTACTAAGGTTATACCTTATCTGGCCGTATTTTTTGACAATGCAGCATCAATAGCAATAACGGATAGGGAAAAATACATAATTAATCAAAGCTGTCCCAGTCTTAAGCTAAAGGCAGAACCCGGAGATCCTATACCAGAGGGAGGTGCTGCGTTTAAAGCAATCCAAACAGGCAAATTGACAATTAGTATTGTTCCTAAGGAAGTTTATGGTGTACCGTTCAAGTCGTATGCATTACCAATAAAAGAAAACGATACCGTAGTCGGTTGTATTTTATTGGGCAAAAGCTTGCAAAAAAGCTTTGATTTAAATGAGGCCTATAAGCACCAATTTACAGCATTACAACAGATTTCCGGTACAATTAATGAGGTATCCACCGGGTTGCAGGACGTTGTGACAATGAGCAATGAAATTCAAAAAGAAGCTAATGAAGCAGATGAGAATACAGGCACTACGGATGAAATACTTAGTTTTATAAGGGGTATTGCTTCACAAACGAATTTATTAGGGCTAAATGCAGCCATTGAAGCAGCAAGGGCCGGTGAACACGGAAAAGGGTTTAATATAGTTGCACAGGAAATTCGTAAATTAGCCAATTCAACAAATGACTCCATCAAGCAAATTGATTCAGTACTAAAACAGATTAAAAATTCTATAAAGGAAATAAGTACAAAGATAAATAATGCAAATGATATTTATCAATCCCAAGCAGCATCTTTTGAGGAGATAGCGGCTTCGGTAGAAGAATTGACTGTATCTGCAAAAGTATTAGAAGATATGGCTAAGGATATATAACTTTAAAGTATTTTACGTGTAAGATAGATTTTACATAATACAATTAAATGACAAGTAAATTTGGGGGAATTCTATGCTAAAAAAGTATGAGAGGTTATTCGAAACCATCAAAATTGGTTCTGTAGAAATGAAAAACCGATTTGCCATGGCTCCTATGGGACCTTTAGGTCTGGCAGATGCAGAGGGTGGTTTCAATCAACGTGGAATTGACTATTACACTGCTCGTGCCAGAGGTGGAACCGGATTGATTATTACCGGAGTTACATTTGTAGATAATGAGATTGAAGAACATGGAATGCCTAGCGTCCCGTGTTCTACCCACAATCCGGTGCATTTTATCCGTACCGCAAGAGAGATGACAGAACGTATTCACGCTTATGATTCAAAGATATTTTTACAACTTAGCGGAGGCTTCGGTAGAGTAACAATTCCAACAAACCTGGGGGAATATCCTCCTGTCGCACCTTCACCAATTAAACACAGGTGGTTGGACAAGACTTGCCGTGAATTGACCGTTGAGGAGATAAAATCCATAATTAAGAAATTCGGAGACGGGGCCTATAACGCAAAACGTGCAGGGTTTGACGGGGTTCAGATTCATGCTGTACACGAAGGCTATCTCATTGATCAGTTTGCAATTTCTTTTTTCAATCACCGTACTGACGAATATGGAGGATGTCTTGAGAATAGGCTTAGATTTGCCAGAGAAATTGTTGAAGAAATTAAGAAAAGATGCGGAAATGACTTTCCTGTTACACTGAGGTACAGTCCTAAGAGCTTTATTAAGGATTGGCGTGAAGGTGCTTTGCCGGGGGAAGAGTTTGAAGAAAAAGGAAGAGATTTACCGGAGGGTATTGAAGCAGCGAAATTATTGGTTTCCTATGGGTATGATGCTCTTGACGTAGATGTTGGTTCTTATGATTCCTGGTGGTGGAGTCATCCTCCAATGTATCAGGAAAAAGGGCTATACATACCCTATGCTAAAATTGTAAAAGAGTCTGTAGATGTTCCTGTTCTGTGTGCAGGGCGTATGGATAATCCTGATTTGGCGATAAAAGCTATTGATGATGGTGCATGTGATATTATCAGTCTTGGACGTCCCTTGCTTGCCGATCCGGACTTAGTGAACAAGCTTAGAGCAGGAAAACTAAAATCCATAAGGCCTTGTCTATCCTGTCAAGAGGGGTGCATGGGGCGTATTCAGGAGTATTCTGCTCTAAACTGTGCTGTAAACCCTGAGGCGTGCAGAGAGACAATACATAGCTTGACTCCGGCTTTAAAAAGTAAAACAGTGCTTATTGCAGGCGGGGGAGTGGCAGGTTGTGAGGCTGCAAGAGTTCTGGCGCTCCGTGGACACAAGCCTGTTGTGTACGAAAAACGCAGCCGTCTTGGAGGTAATTTGTTACCCGGAGGTACACCGGACTTTAAAGAAGATGATCTTTTATTGGTGGCTTGGTATGAGGAAACTCTTAATGAACTTGGAGTAAAGGTGAATTGCAATACAGAGTTAACTGCTGAGGTTGTAAAAAACAGTGAAGCAGATACAGTTATAATTGCCACGGGTTCAAAACCTAAGATATTCAATCTCGGTGAATATAATAAGGTTTTTACTGCGGAAGATGTTCTGCTGGAAAAAGAAAAATCAGGTAATGAAGTGATTGTTGTCGGGGGTGGTTTGGTTGGCTGTGAGCTTGCACTCTGGCTTGCACAAAAAGGGAAAAAAGTCACCATAGTAGAAATACAAAACAAACTCCTTGCATTAAACGGCCCTCTTTGTCATGCGAATTCAGAAATGCTGGAAAGATTAATACCGTACAAAGGGATTGAAGTACTTACTTCCTCTAAGATAATAAAAACAACCGAAAAAGGTGCTTTGGTAGATGTTGCCGGAGATATTAGGGAGATATGCGCCGACAGTATAGTTTTAGCTGTAGGCTACAATTCTGAAAAGTCGGTTTATGAACAGCTTAAATATGATATTAACGATATACATTTGATAGGAGATGCACGTAAGGTATCTAACATAATGTACGCTATTTGGGATGCTTATGAAGTTGCCAGAAACATATAGGGTTAAAATCTAAAATGAAAGGGTGTTTAGTGTGGATAAGCAAGCAGCCTATTTTGCAGCAAATGAAATGCCGGAAGGAACACAGATTTTATTCGGTGAATTTTCTGAAGGCGGAAAGTACTTCTCATGTACATATCTAAATGATATTATTTATGCCAAGTATGGTGACCTGGAAATGAAACTGCAAGTAATAAAACCTTGTCAGGACAGTCAAAAATTTCCACTTGTAGTTTATGTACAGGGCTCTGCATGGAGAAATCAGGATTTATATTGTGCTATACCAAATCTATCACATATTGCAGCAAAGGGATATGTAATAGTAAGTGTTGAGATCAGGGATACCGATAAAGCTCAATTTCCGGCAGCGTTGGAAGATGTAAAGTGTGCTATCAGGTTTATGCGTGAGAATCAAGACACCTATGGAGTTGACCCTGAGAGGGTTGCAGTATGGGGAGACTCATCAGGCGGACACCTTTCATTAATGACCGGACTTACCATGGGAGAGTATAATAACGGACTTTATGGCGAGCAATCAGATGAAGTATGTGCTGTGGTAGATTATTATGGAGTTTCAGATTTACTTACGTTAGGCAAATACAATGATATTCTTGACCATGATTCTGCAGATTCTCCTGAAGGTTTGCTTGTGGGAGGAAGAGTAAAGGACAATATTGAACTGTCCAAGAAGGCAAGTCCTGTTTATCAGGATTTAACGAAAAAACTTCCACCTTTTCTCATTATACATGGAGACAGTGATAAGATAGTTCACATTAATCAAAGTATTGAAATGTATAAGGCACTAAAGGAACATGGGCAGAGTGCTATATTTTATAAGGTTGTAGGTGCCGACCACGGCCCGGGCATATGGAGTCCTCAGGTGCTTAACATAACGGAACAGTTTTTATCTGCAAACCTTAAACGGCAGGACAAGAGATGATTGCATAGCAAACGATATTATTGTCAACAATTAAGGAGAAGTAATATGAATTTTGAAGAAATATTAACAGTAAATGTTAAGATACAAAGTGCAATCGATTTAAAAAATAATAATGGTGATTCAGTTGTAATGATTTCTTTTACAGGTGACGTTAAAAGCAAGTATTTTGAAGGACAAGTACTTCCGGGCGGAATTGATACTCAAATTATTGGAAAGTCAGGCGACAGACATACCTTGTCGGCAAGATATATGCTTGAGGGAAAGGATTATACAGGTGAAACCTGCAAGATGTTCATAGAGAATAATGGCGATATGAACAAAAATCTGCAAGGTGTTCTGTTCAGAACTTATCCAAAGATAATTACAGATAGTAAGGCTTTAGATTTTATGAACCATGATATTTTAGTCGGTGAAGGATTTCCGGCTGAAGATGGGGTAAAAATAGTAATATACAGGGCTATATAAAGTTTCACATTATAAAAAGAACTATGCTAGGGCATAGTTCTTTTATATATTTGTTGTATTTAGTTTTTCAGAGACACCGGAACTAACGTAAGTTGAAAGGAGTTTAAAAATGAGTGTGTTTTTTTATGGCTGTATAACTTTAGACGGCTATCTTGCTGATAAAAACCATAACTTGGACTGGCTTTATCAAACAGGCACAATAGAAGAAACTGATTACGAAAGTTTCTATAATAGTATGGATATTACTATCATGGGCAAAAGGACATATAATGAAATTGAAAACATAGAGAATATAGATAGTTTTTATCCGACTACTAAAAACTATGTTGTTACACATACTGAAAGCTTGTCAATTAAGGGCTTTATTCCTATTAATTGTGATATTGTAGAATTTGTTAAACAAATAGAAAAGGATAAAAACATTTGGATTGTTGGAGGGAACACAATATTAGCTCCCTTATTGGATAATGATATGATAGATAATATAATAATACAGATTGCTCCTGTTTTATTAGGGAGTGGAATACCATTGTTTTCGCAGAAGGAAGCATTAAAGAGATTTTACTTGAAAGAAGTAAAAAAATACGGACAATTTGCAGAATTAATTTATGCTCAATCACAAAAGTAAGTTCTGGATTTTGTGACAATAATAGTGAGTCCGGTATTAAAGGTTATTTGTGGGTAAAAATATAGAGGGTGAATTTTTAGAAAGAGGGAGGGCGAATGTACTATGTGGCAATGCCCCAATTGTAAACGGGAGTTTAAGAACACAAATCAAGACCATTTCTGCGGCGAACCGCCGAAAACGATTGATGCCTATATTGCTGGACAATCGGAAGAGGTACAGCTGTTGTTAAATCAAGTTCGAGACACGCTCCGTGAAACACTCCCGAATGCGGAAGAACGTATTTCATGGAGTATGCCAACTTACTGGCATAAACAAAATATAATCCACTTTGCGGCATTTAAAAAGCACATCGGGTTGTACCCCGGGGATAAGGCTGTTGCACATTTTAGCGAAAGGCTCACGGAATATAAAACAAGTAAAGGAGCCATACAGTTTCCGTACAACAAGCCATTACCACTTGAGCTTATCGCCGAAATAGCGAAATGGAGTTACGATAACGGAAAACATTACTAAGGTATTATCTGATTTTAAATAATAGATACAACCGGATTGAAAGCCCCTCAAAACGTGGGGCTTTTAATATCTGAAGGGATAGCAGCAGATAAACTGGTATCCGATTATATGGAATATTATATACGTAAATTGGAAAGGTATAAGTAAATATATTTGTTGTAATATTGATTGAAAAGGAATACAATAATATAATTATAACCAGGTAATAATTATATTATTGTATCTTATTTCAGGAGGGCATATGGCCAAAAAGGGAATCTCCATAACTAACGAAAAGGAAAAAAGAATTGTCAAGGGTCTGGGGTATTATGATATCAGTCCCGTAGAGAATATTAAGAAACTACTTAAAACAAGCATAGATACATTTGGGGATAAAACTGCATTTATATATAAATCAGGGGCAGATACCATCACTAAATCATATAAAAGCTTTGGTGCGGAAGTAGCTGCCATAGGCACTGCTCTGCACAAGCTTGGCTTAAAGGACAAAAGGATAGCAGTGATAGGTGAAAACCGTTATGAGTGGGCAGTGAGCTTTTTTTCTATTGTATGCGGAACAGGAATAGCGGTTCCTCTTGATAAACACCTTCCTGAAGTTGAAATCGAGAAGCTCATTATTAGGGGAGAAGTAGACGCAATATTCTACAGTAGTCATTTTGACGCTCAGATGCGTAGTCTGGCAGAACGTATGAAAAGCATCAAATACTTTATATGTATGGATGATATCGGTGAAGATTATCCTTCTTCCTTTACTACAATAGATAAGCTTGTTGCACAGGGTGAAAGCCTTTTAAAAAATGACGACAGAAGCTTTACAGATGCATCCGTAGATTCAGAAAAGCTGTCTGTTCTGCTTTTTACATCAGGTACGACCAGTATGTCAAAAGGAGTAATGCTAAACCAGCGTAATATTTGTTCAGACGTAAGTGCCGTTTCTTCTGCAATAAAAGTTCTTCCCAATGACGTGCATCTCTCAGTACTACCCTTGCATCACACTTTTGAGTTATCAATAGGAATGCTTTTTATGATAAAAAATGGTGTGTGTATTGCATACAGTGAGGGTATAAAGCATATTGCAAAAAATTTGAAGGAATTTAATGTAACTATTCTTGTAGTAGTTCCTGCCATACTGGAAGCAATGTATAAAAAAATGAAAGATGGCATAAAAAAGTCAGGGAAGGCCAAGCAGGTTGCAATGCTTGCCAAGGTTTCAAAAGGACTCAACAGCATTAAAATAGATTTAAGAAGAAAGTTTTTCAAAAGAATTCTGGAACAAATGGGACCGGGATTAAGGCTGGCCGTGTCAGGTGCTGCACCTATAGATAAGGAAATAATAGAGGGCTTTGACATGTTGGGTTTAAAGGTTATACAAGGCTATGGCCTGACTGAAACCTCACCCGTTGTTGCAGCCAACAATGACTTTTATAATAAGGCGGGAACCGTAGGACAGCCTTTATATGGTATAGAGGCAGCTATTCATAATCCTGATGAAAACGGCATGGGTGAAATTATCACAAGGGGCCGGAATGTAATGATGGGTTATTACGATGACGAAGCCGGAACGAAAGAAGCTATTGATGAAGAAGGTTGGTTTCACACAGGAGACTTGGGGCATATTGACAATGAAGGATTTATAACAATTACAGGCAGAGCCAAATCAATGATTGTCCTCACCAACGGTAAAAAAGCTTTCCCGGAAGAGTATGAAACACTTCTGAACAATATTGAAGGTATAAAAGAATCCTTTGTATGGGGAAATGAAGCCCCAGATGGAGATATACAGGTATGTGCAAAGCTGGTTCTTAATGAGGCTGTTATAAAAGAAAAATACGGAAGGCTTCCATCTGAAAGCGAATTAGCAGACATTATGCAGCAGGAGATAAAAAGGTTGAACAAGGATATACCACAGTACAAAATTATAAGATATTTTATTATGAGCTACGATGAATTGATTAAAACAACTACTCTTAAAATTAAAAGGCCCGTTGAGCACAAAAAAGTAATGGAGGTGCTTGATGAAGCAGGTTTAAATATGAGAAAGGCCAATGGAAAGCTGTTTTAAAAATACAAGCCTATTAAAGAGCAAAAGCCGTAGCATATAAGGTTTTTGCTTTTTTTTTACGGGTGTAGTATAATCACGTGAGGATAATTATGGGTACTCAAACAGGGGGATAAATGCAAAGGTTACTAGTTAAAAACAAGGAATTTTATTTGAAGCTTCTTACACTGGCACTACCGATAACTATTCAGAGCTTAATTTCTTCATCTCTTGGCGTCGTCGATTCTGTAATGGTTGGATCGTTGGGTAATCAGGCGTTGGCAGCCGTTGGTGTTGCCAACCAGTATGGTTTGATAGTATTTTTGCTTTATAATGCAATACATAGCGGATGCAGTATTTATGTAGCCCAGTTCTGGGGTAAAAATGACCACAGTAATATAGGCAGAGTGGTAAATCTCGATATTGCAATAGCAGCAGGGGCAGCTCTTATTATGGCGGCAATAGGTATACTGCTGCCCAAACAGATTATTTCTATTTTCAATACCGATCCTGTGGTTATTAGCCAGGGAGCCGGTTTTTTAAGAATACTTAGTGTGAGTTTTGTATTTGCATCAATAAGTTTTGGGTTCAGTGTGGCTCTCAGAAGTATTGGGAAGTCTGCTATGCCTATGATAATAAGTGCTTCGGCACTGGGGCTCAATACGCTTCTGAATTATGTACTGATATACGGAAGATTTGGTATGCCGGCAATGGGCGTGAGAGGTGCTGCAACAGGTACATTAATAGCAAGAATAGTTGAATTAATTATATTTTTAATCGTTGTATCAAAGTACTTTCCACTCCTTAGATTCAGAATCAGTGAACTTATGCAGGTTACGAAAGATTTGCTGGGCAGGGTAACCAAGACCATGATACCGGTTATTCTTAATGAAATGTGCTGGGGTCTGGGTACTGCGGTATATTCAATTGCGTATGGCAGAATAAGTACTGAGGCATTTGATGCGGTACAGATTACAAACAACGTAGTAAACCTGTTTATGGTTGCTGCTTTTGGTTTGGCCAGCGCTGCGGCGGTTATGACGGGACATGTTATTGGTGCAGGAGAGGAAAAGAAGGGAAGGCAATATGCTTGGAGCTTTGTCCGGCTGTGCATAATCGGCGGCTTCATTCTGGGCGGACTTTTATATCTGTTCTCCCCTTTTATTGTAAGTCTGTTCAAGGTAAGCAGTGATGTTATTGAAACGTCTATAATTCTTATGGCAATGAACTCCATTATTTTACCTATAAGATTTACAAATATAGTTGTCATTGTGGGAGTTTTACGTGGGGGTGGAGATGCAGGATTTGCTTTTGTTGCAGAAGGCTTGACTATGTGGCTTATAGGTGTTCCCCTTTCTTTTATAGGGGCATTGGTTCTAAGACTTGATGTTCAGTGGGTTGTCCTCATGGTAATGGCTGAAGAAATTGTGAAAATGATTTGCGGTGTTACCAGATTAAGGTCCAATAAGTGGATAAAAAATGTTGTCAGAGAAATTTAATTTTGTTCAGATAAAATATTGGGCATTATAATAATAAAATTGTGAAATTTCGGAGGTTTTATGATTATTAAGAATGCTTCACACGAAATTACGGCTGTAAAGCCAAACCAATACCCGGTTACGGGCTTTCCGGAGATCGCTTTTGCAGGAAGGTCAAATGTAGGTAAATCATCAATAATTAATACTTTGGTTAACAGAAAAAGTCTTGCAAGAGTGGGTTCAACTCCGGGTAAGACCAGGCAGATAAATTTCTTTAGTGTTAATGAGAATTTTTATTTAGTGGACTTGCCGGGTTATGGCTTTGCCAGTGTATCAAAAGAGATGAAGGCATCATGGTCGAATATTATCGAAACATATCTGTATTCAAGGAAAGAAAATTTCCTTAAAATGGTTGTATTACTTGTAGATATCAGACATTCTCCAAGTAAGGACGATATTATTATGTATCAATGGTTAAAGGGTTTTGGACTCAATACACTTATCATAGCCAACAAGGCTGATAAGATATCCAGAGGACAGATAAATCCTCGCATAAATGATATACGTAAGGTTTTACAACTGGATGGAGCCGAAAAGGTTATACCATTTTCAACGTCAAACCGTTTAGGTCTTGAAAAGGTCTGGGCGGAGTTTGACAATGCATTGAATGTAACGGGTGAAGAACAGAAGGTTTAGGACGGGGATTTTTATATGGAAAAGTACACTTATACAGATGAAAATGAAAAGCTTAGAAAAAAATTGAGAATGATGAAAATTATTGCAACGTCGCTATTAGTGTTTATGACCATCGTTTTCATTATTTTTAAAAGTTTACAGGGACGAGGACTTCTGTATTCCTCCATTGCGGCTTTTGCAGAAGCCTCAATGGTAGGTGCCCTTGCGGACTGGTTTGCCGTGGTGGCACTTTTCAAGCACCCTTTAGGACTTAAGATTATTCCTCATACAGCCATTATTGCAAACAACAAATCAAGAATAGCCAAGGCTTTGTCAAACTTTGTAGTCTCTAATTTTTTTACACCTGAAATTATTAAGGCCAAGCTGGACAAGGTAAGTATTTCAAAAACAGTTTCAGGCTATGTTGATAAAAACAGAGACATGATTGTAGAAGCCATAGTTGTGAGACTTCCTGCTTTGGCTGATTCCTTTGTAAATGATGAAAAAGTCGGGAGTTTTTTAAAAGCGCAGCTCCATACCAAAGTTGAGGATGTAAGCCTGTACCCTTTGTTGGGAAAGAGCTTGACGCCCCTTGTAGAGTCAGGTTATCACAAACCTCTTGTAAAGGGACTTCTTAACGCTACATATAAATTTATCAATGACAATAAGGACAAGACAATCCTTGTACTTGGGGGAATAAATAAAACTCTTGCGCTACCTTTTATTGGGGATTTAGTCTACCGAAAGATACTTGAATTCTTAAACAGGCAGACTGAAGAGATAGATACAAACGACGAGGCCGAAATAAATAAACTTTTGATGTCTGTTATTCCTAAATTGATTGATGATATGAAAAATTCTCAGGAGCTTATTGAAAAAGGGGAGACACTCAAGGGCCAGATATTGGATTCCGATGTTTATAATAAAGTTGTAAATATGCTGACAGAAGTAATAGTTGATTACAAAAATTCATATTTTGAAAATGAAGCTAAACTTACGGAAAAAGTAAGCTTACTGATTGATATGGTTATCAATGGAATCAATAATAATGATACACTGCGTGAAACAATTGATAATACCGTAATCGGTGGTATTGAAAGTATAGTTTCCCAATACGGTGACAGAGTGGGTTCTCTTATATACGATACTATGGAAGGCTGGGAAACAAAAGACATGGTGGATAAGTTGGAAGTTCAGGTTGGGGCTGACCTACAGTATATCAGGATTAACGGAACCGTTATAGGTGGCTTGGCAGGCTTGGTTATCCATCTACTGTCCCAGCTGTTTTAATATTTTTTAGAGAGGTTATATTATGGATAGGTTCAAAATTACCCGGCTTGTTGCGATACTTGGTATTGCAGCAAATATTTTTCTTCTTTCCTTAAAACTTGCGGCAGGCTTCCTAAGCCGGAGCCAGGCTATGATTGCTGACGGTTTTAACAGTGCCGGAGACGTTTTTGCTTCGGTTATGACCCTAGTGGGAAACAGTATTGCCAGCAAGCCTGAAGATAGTGACCATCCCTATGGACATGGCAAGGCGGAATACATTTTTTCCATGATTATAAGCATTTCTCTTATGTTTGTTTCATTTACAATTTTTAAAAGTTCACTGTCTTCAATAGTAAATAGGGCTACATTCACAGTATCATGGTTTCTGATAGCTGCAGCGATAATTACCATTGCAGTTAAGCTCTCATTATTTATTTATACCAGTCGTGTGGGAAAGAAAATGGATAATCTTCTTGTTATTGCAAATTCGGAAGACCACAGAAACGATGTTTTTGTTACCTCCGGTACTATCCTCGGTATTATTATGGGATACTTGGGCTTTGCATGGGTAGACGGTGCTGTGGGTATACTTATTTCTCTTTGGATTTTCTATACCGGAATCAAAATATTTATTTCGTCATTTAAGGTTCTCATGGATACCAACATGGACCCCGCCTTTAAGGAAAATGCACTTAATCTGATTCAAAGCATCAGTGGAGTTGACCATATTGATTCAATCAATGCAAAGCCGGTTGGAGAGGGCTTTATATTAATTATAAAAGTGTCTGTAGATGGAGAAATGTCTGTAAACGAGAGTCACAAGATTGCCGGTACAATTAAGGCAAAAGTGAAGGATATTAAAGGAATAAAGGATGCGGTAGTTCATATTAACCCGTGTTGAAAACAGCCAAGGGGAGGTACCCTATTCCCCTGGCTGTTTATGTAAATATCCAGTTCTTTTTTAATCGCTTATTACAATGTCGGAGTCAGAAACATTAACAGTTTTCATGCCAAGAACATCTTTGAAAAAGCTTAACGGAACAAAGGTCTTTCCATCTACGATTTCAGGGGCTGTTCCCAGTTGAATGGGGGCAGTTTTCATATAAATGTAGTTATCTTTGCCTATTGTCAAAGAAATGCCTTTACCTAGCATTACAGTTTTTGTCTTGCCTTCCCAGCTTACATCAAATCCCAAATTCTCAGCAATTGCACGTACAGGAACCATAAAAGTACCCTTCTTATTAGTGTATGCTGAAGGGGCTACAATTGTCTTGTTGTTAACAACTACGTTCATAGAAGCAACATTACCGCTTTGAATAACTTTTTCCTCATCTGTAGGTTCAACAGCTTTTTCAAACAATACAACTATTTTATCCGGATTGGTCTGCGCAGGGATGCTTTTGGTTGATATACCGTAAAGTACTACAAGATTTCTGTTTGCAAGTTCACCTTCAAAAGCTTTTCCATCCTGTGATATTATTTCTGTTTCCTTAGAAATATTCAATTTTAACATATTGTCGGAACTGACTAAATCTTTATCGAACCTGTCAATTTTTATGCACTGAACTTTACTACTGGCAACACTAACAACTTCTGTGTTATATTGCGGAGGGTAAATCATCAGCATTGGTGCATTCACATCATAAAATCCGGTTATAACAGAACCGGTATCAATTTTTTCATTATTAACAACGTATGTACTATTTGATATTATCAGGTTTGCTTGCTGTCCGTCTTGATTTTCTACCAGAACAAACTTTGAACCCTTAACGCCTTCAAAATCGGTTATTTTCTTAACCGTACCTGTGAAAGAGCCAAAAGAAGATTGGTTCTCCGTAGTGTCAATTTGCTCAGAAATATTGATTGCTTTAAGATTTTCTGTATAGTTTGCTAAAGATGGAACAGATGAAAGTGATAAAATTGTGACTGCTAATAATCCTGCTACTATTCTTTTGTTTTTCATAGTACTAAGCTCCCTTCGAATTTATATTATATATTTATTAGACAACAAAATATGATAAAAGTTCCCATAAAAAAGATTGATAAATTTTTGTTTTAGGTAATCCTCACCGGGTACATATATAATTGTCGTTAAGATTTCAAATAAAATAAAAATAAAATATAAAATTGTATTGGGAGGATTTTTGATTATGAAGAAATTTGTTTGTTCAGTTTGCGGATATGTACATGTTGGTAATGAGGCGCCGGATGCTTGTCCACAATGTAAAGCACCAAAGGCAAAATTTATTGAGCAGTCAGAAACATCAGAACAGTGGGCTGATGAACATAGAATTGGTGTAGCACAGGGTGTTGATGCCGAGATACTTGAAGGCCTGAGAGCAAACTTTATGGGAGAATGTACTGAGGTTGGTATGTACCTTGCAATGGCAAGACAGGCTGAGCGTGAAGGTTACCCCGAAATCGGTGCTTTTTACAAGCTTGCTGCATGGGAAGAGGCTGAACACGCTGCAAAGTTTGCAGAATTGCTTGGTGAAGTAGTTCATGCTGACACTAAGAAAAACCTAGAATTGAGAGCAGAAGCCGAAGCAGGAGCATGCAAGGGCAAGAAGGATCTTGCAACACGTGCAAAACAGCTCAACCTTGATGCGATTCACGATACAGTTCATGAAATGTGTAAAGATGAGGCAAGGCACGGCGCAGGGTTTAAGGGCTTGCTGAACAGATATTTTAAATAAAAAATAATACAATATGATATGAAAAAATACAATTCTCAGTTATGGGGGTTGTATTTTTTTGTACTTTTGTTTGTTTTAGAATGTATTTATTTTTAGAAAAAGATTTCTTAAGAAAGTAAAAGGATTTCGCAGGAAAGAAGGACAGACAGTATATGAACATAAAATACCAATAATTACATATATTTACAAAATAAAAATTATAATGTAAAATATTTATAAGGACAGGACTTATGTCGTTATTCTTGATAATTCTACGCAATTATTTATATCTCCATATAAACTTAAATTTCAAAATCAAAATTGACAAGTAGGTTATGTCAAAGAAGCTCAATTTATTAGGGGAGGGGTATATTTTGAAAAAGAAAACCTTTTTAATTGTTTTGGCAATAAGCTTGATGTTTACTATCAATGGTGCTTATGCTGAAGTCTTACAAGGCCCGGTTTGGGAAAACACACAAGTAACAAATCTTGGGACGATAGGTGATGGTTCCACAATCTTCTTAGGTATGAACGATTTAGGTCAGATTGTTGGTGTGGCGACAATAGATTCGACAGATATAATGTTTCATCCCTTTTTATGGGAGAATGGGCAATTGAGAGATATGTCTGATGTCGCAGGTGAATTTAGTATGTTTTTAGATATAAATAATAATGGTCAGATTGTGGGTACTGACAGAAATTCACGGGTGTTTTTATTAGAAAATGGCCAAATGACAGATTTGGGGAATCTAGGAGCTTTGAGTGCATCTCCTTATGCTATGAACGATAACGGTCAGATAGCTGGTGCAGCCAAGGTATCAATGGGAGAAGGAAAAACTGAGTATCACGCATTTTTATGGGAAAATGGGCAGATACGGGATTTGGGCACACTTGGAGGGAATTATTCCCATGCATCAGATATAAATAACAAAGGACAGGTTGTAGGGTATTCGTATATGCCTGATGGACAAAGCCATGCATTTTTATGGGAAAATGGTAAGATGAATGATTTGGGGACACTTGGCGGATTGTCATCTTCGGCGATAGCGATAAATGACAAGGGTCAGGTTATTGGAAATGTTAAAATGCCGGATGGTAAGTACATCGCATTCTTGTGGGAAAATGACCAAATGACAGCGCTAGACATACCGGGGAGCAGTTATACAAGAGTATCGGACATTAATAATTTAGGTCAGATTATTGGAACTTCAAACTATAATGGTGATCGTGTAGTTTTATGGGAAAACGGGAATATGAGAGATTTGGGAGGTGCGTCAGGAGAATATGATATTTTAGGACAAATAAATGATCAAGGCCAAATCACTTACGATATTATGAAAATACGAACAGGAAATACAACAGAAAATTCTTTTTTAATTAAACTATTACCGGAAGGTTTATTTGAATATTGACGATTATAAAAACGTAATTGTACCGCTCAGCAAAAAACAGCCGCTGCAAAACAAAATTGTTTTGCAGCGGCTTATTCCGTTTGTTTAGGATACAATATTATAAGATTTACATGGCTTCTTTTTTTTATTGTAAATAGACTATTGTGTGTAACTATATTTCTCAGTCAAATACAATAAGGGGATTATTGGATTTTTTGTAGAATAATTAACTTTCGACTTCATTTAGCTATTATTTTATTGTAATAAAGTGCATTGTTTGCTATTATTTATATAGTTGCAAAAAACATTAAACTAGATGGCATACATAAAGCTAGTGCCATAATATCTCCCTAAACTTCCAATAAACTATGAGTTTCGTTAAGGAGTGTTGCTGTGAAATTTAGATGGCATCTATCTGGAACGCAATGGGGCGGTGAATATGAAATTGTTCTATTCTTGTAGCGATTGCTGTAAATCAAGAGGGATACAGAGGTTATTGGAGCCAGAGGGAGTAATATATAAGGAGGACAAAACATTGGGAAGGATTTATAATTTTTCTGCAGGACCGGCAATGTTGCCGGTAGAGGTACTAAAGGAAGCAGCAGATGAGATGCTGGATTACAGAGGCAGCGGTATGTCTGTTATGGAGATGAGCCACAGATCCAAAGCGTACGAAGTAATCATAAAGGAAGCTGAGAAGGATTTGCGGGAATTAATGAACATTCCTGATAATTATAAAGTACTTTTCTTGCAGGGCGGTGCGTCACTACAGTTTGCCATGATTCCGATGAATTTGATGAAGAATAAAGTAGCTGACCATATAATAACCGGACAATGGGCAAAGAAAGCATATCAGGAAGCTAAAATCTATGGAACAGCGAATGCAATTGCTTCTTCTGAGGATAAGACATTTTCTTATATCCCGGATTGCTCCGACCTTCCGATTTCTGAGAATGCTGATTACGTATACATTTGCGAAAACAACACCATATACGGAACAAAGTTTAAAAAATTACCGAATACTAAGGGTAAAATATTAGTTTCCGACGTTTCTTCATGTTTCTTGTCAGAACCTGTTGATGTAACAAAGTATGGCATAATCTATGGTGGCGTTCAGAAGAACATTGGACCTGCAGGTGTTGTAATTGTTATCATCCGTGAAGATCTCATCACCGAAGATACGCTTCCCGGCACTCCAACCATGATGAAATATAAAATTCATGCTAAAGAGGGTTCTATGTATAATACCCCTCCTGCTTATGGTATTTATATCTGTGGTAAGGTATTTAAGTGGATTAAGAATCAAGGCGGCTTAGAGGCTATGAAGGCTCATAATGAGAAAAAAGCAGCGATACTTTATGATTTCTTAGACCAGAGCAAGATGTTCCATGGAACTGTTGTGAAAGAAGACCGTTCCTTAATGAATGTTCCTTTTGTTACTGGAAATGAAGAGCTTGACGCAAAATTCATTAAAGAATCAAAGGCTGCGGGCTTTGAGAACCTAAAGGGTCACAGGACCGTAGGTGGTATGAGAGCTTCCATCTATAATGCTATGCCTATCGAAGGTGTTGAGGCATTAGTTGAGTTTATGAAAAAGTTTGAAGCTGAGAACCTGTAATAAGACGTCGAAAGGGGTATAGTCATGAAATATAGTTGTCTTAATCCGATAGCAAATATTGGTTTAGACATTTTTACCGAGGAACATAAAAAGGTTGAGAATGTCAATGAAGCAGATGCGATTTTAGTTAGAAGTGCAGCGATGCATGACATGGAATTTGGCAGTAATCTAAAGGCGATTGCAAGGGCAGGAGCTGGTGTCAACAATATACCGCTAGAAAAATGTGCCGAGCATGGGATTGTCGTATTTAATACACCGGGAGCAAATGCAAACGGTGTAAAGGAATTAGTAATTGCAGGACTTATGTTAGCTTCCCGTGATATCATCGGTGGAGTTAACTGGGTGCAGACTATAAAAGAAGAGCCTGCTATTGCTAAGGCTGTAGAAAAAGGCAAAGGCAAGTTTGCGGGGAAGGAAATAAAGGGCAAGAAGTTAGGCGTTATCGGCCTTGGAGCAATCGGTGTTCTAGTAGCAAATGCAGCTAACCGCCTGGGAATGAAAGTTTATGGATATGACCCGTTCATTTCCGTAGACAGTGCGTGGAATTTGTCCCGTGATATTGTACACGTTAAAACCAGAGACGAAATTTATAAAGAGTGTGACTATATCACTCTTCACACTCCTTTGATAGAGAATTCGGATCCTAATGTTAATACCAAGGAAATGATTAACGAAGATACGATTTCCAAGATGAAGGATGGTGTTATCATCCTTAATTTTGCAAGAGACCTGTTAGTAAGTGATAACGATATTGAAGTAGCACTTAAAAATGGCAAGGTTGCTAAGTATGTGACCGATTTCCCTAATGGTAAGACTGCTAAGATGGATGGAGTTATAGGAATTCCCCACCTCGGAGCATCCACTGAAGAATCAGAAGATAACTGTGCGGTAATGGCTGTTAAACAGTTGATTGATTTTATTGAGAATGGTAATATTAAAAATTCTGTAAACTATCCAAACTGTGATGCAGGTATCTGCATGACAGACGGACGTATCGCTATCTGCCACAGAAATATTCCGAATATGCTAGCTCAGTTCGCCGGAGCAGTTTCTTCCATGAATCTAAATATTTTAGACATGGTAAGTAAATCAAGAGGTGAATATGCATATACAGTACTTGATATTGAAAATGAAACTAATGACGAGGTAGCAAAGAAGATTGAATCAATTAAAGGTGTATTAAAAGTAAGAATTGTAAAATAATTAAGGTTCATTAAAAACCAATAGACCGGGATATAAGTATAATGCTAAAGCTGATATTGTACTTATATCCCGGTTTTATTAATTTGTTTCTGACAAGTAAATATTAATTAATATTCAAAAAAATATTGACACACATCTCATCAATGATATAATAAAAAACGGAAGTTTTAGTAAATAAGTGAAAATTTGCGACTAAAGTCCAACAGTCATTAATGAAAAAATCACATCTTAGAGCATATTCAGCAATATTTTTATTTTTCATATTTGTTCAACAATGCTATGGCGATTAGCATCTAAAAGTTGTATCAGTTTTCATCACCCTCTGAGCTATGCAGTATACGTAAAAGATTATACCTATTCAACTTATGTACTTGCCAAGAAAATAAAACAATTCAAAAATAAAACATTTCAAACAGAATTTTATGTTAATTTAAAAAGGAGAATAGTAAGCATGATAAAAAAACTTTTATGTGTGATAACAGTTTCTGCAATTTTATTATCAGCACTTTTGCCGGTAACAGCTGAAAATGCAAATACATCAGGCAGTACAACAACTGCAATACGGATGCAGCCCCTTGTTGACAAATACTACGGCCTGACACAAACAAGTCTGGATACTGAACTGGCTAAATACCCGGATGTTAAAAATCACTGGGGGAGCAATTATATATCAAAAATATCGGCACTTGAAATAATAGCGGGGTACCCAGATGGAAGGTTTGGCCCCAACGACAAGCTTCTGGGAGGACAGTATATTCTAATGCTCATGAGAACCATAGGATATAGCCCAGAGGTATCGCAAGGAGTGCCTTATTACAAGCCGTTTGTAGATTTAGCCCTTAAAGAAGGTATCTTGACAAAAGGCGAAATATCAGACTATACAAAGCCTATTACACGTGAATTAGCAGCAAGTTTGGCAAGAAGGACTATTGGAAAGTACGAAAATGTTCCCCATGATTACTTCGTAAAGGGCAGTGACCCTTATCCGTCCAAGGGTGACAAAGGCTTTTTTGATAATGTATACACAGGCTACCAGAAGCTTAAAATGACAGATTATCCTACTATCACAAGCAGATATCTTCAGGATGTAATAGACTGCTATCGTATTGGGCTTTTGACAGGCAGTAACAACAAATTTAATCCCAAGGGTACTCTTACAAGGGCCGAAGCGTCCGTCATAATAATAAAGTTGTTGGATAAGAAGGTAAGGGTTGAAAGTATCCCGTCGACAAGTGAAAGCTTTAAATGGAAAAACAGCAACGCCAACAATGGTGAATATGATAATGAGGCGGCAGGCTTCTATGAAAACAAGGAATATACCTTGTATAAAGGGTTGTTCCCAATGATGGAGATTTGGGAAACAGCACAAACAATGTACAAGAACCGTAATCTTATAACAGGTGGGAAGATAGACTTTACTTACAGTGAAAAATATAAAAGCTTCGGAATTAATTACTTTAATAGTCAAAATCATTTTAATCAATATATAAATGATATTTATGGTTTAATTTTACCTTTAAATGGAGTAGGCATAGCCACTCAAAGAAGTCAAATAAAAAAAGGGCAAAGAGAAAGCTTCTATGACAACGGAAACGGATGGTTATATGAAATATCAAGCTATGAGGTTGATAAGTACAACAGGGACTTAAAAAAATATACATATGAATTGCTTAAACTTTGGTTTGGGAAGGACTACGAGCAGGCGAAGAAAATCCATGATAAATATCTATACTATTCATTGAATGATGTAAGTTGGAAACATGGAGTATACTTTCTTAATGGGCGCCAAATTTACGTAATTGGAGGTCGAAGTGAAGGGGGGATATCCTTTGGTTTTCAAGTCTGGGCTAAAGACTATATAACAAAAAATACAATGCTTAGATTAAACTAAAGAAGGTGAACATAAAATTGAATACTAAATATACAAAAGTAATTTCATTAATTCTTTGCCTTGTATTATTAATAACTGGCTTTCCGGATATAATTGTACATGCTGCAGACAGCTTTACTCTATTAAAATATGAAAATGGTGGCATGGAGTTTTTCAACCAGGCTACATATGATAACTATGAAAAAAACAACCTGCTACCGACACAAATCAATGGAAGTGTAGTCCCGTTAACAATAAAAAAGGGTACTAACACTTACTATTTGAATTACAGGCTTTTTACACAGAAGAATCTTGTAGTATATGGCAGCTACAGGAGTATGGCAGGGAACTATTTTAAATGTGGATACCAGATACATAATGATTTGGATATTAAAGACCCGGAAATTAAATATGGCGGTGGTTACTTCTTAAAACCTGAAGAGGTATCTTGCAAAGGTAAGGAGCAGAACCCTAAAACCCATAAAGAAAAATGCGAGACTGATCGGGGGGAATGGAAGTACCTGGGCTTTGATATAAATGGGGAAGTATTCAGTAATATGTGGATGATTAACGTAGCAACTGTAACAACCTTCAGGGAAAGGAATTGGATAAAGGAACCTTGGAGTTCTACAAATGAAGCCAAAAAGGTTCTATCAGGAAGAATTAGTACATATAACGAAGCAGCATACAATTCTGCAAATCGTTATAAACAGCAAACAGTTCAAAGACTAAAGGATTGGATATTCAAAACCTTTAATTCCGTAGATAAGTTTTCAGGAATCCCTGACGGTAATGGCCACTATGATCCAAATGTTTATGAATATCTCTATATCCAGTCAGCTCCAACAATTCAGAAGGCCGGCAGCGGAAAGATGTGGCACGTAAGACCTGACGGCTCTATTTGGTATCAAACCTTTTCCGTACCAAATCTAGGACAAACAAATAAATTATCTGATAGTGGCAAAAGCGACCTGCCATTACAGTGCTTTGTAACTGCAGTATCACCTATGCCCGATATCCCTAAGGACAACGAGTTGGACAAACAGAAGGTTAAACTTGAATTTCAGGTTAAAGGTGAACTACAGGATTATGTTATCCTGAAGGAAGAGGAGCCGGCACCGGAAGATTGGATTCCATACTATAAGGATTCAGTGTCCAGAACGGTGTATTATACAAGACAGGATATAGAAAGCTGGGATTTAAATATCGATAAGGTATCTGGAATAGAACTAACCGATACTGAAATGAAATCAAAAAATGTTGTGCCTAAAAGTACAGCAGATAATACAGTTACTGCAACTTTTAGTATTGAAACTACCATAGAAGAAATAAAGAAGCTTCCCAAGCAAGGGGACAATTACATAGTAAGGGTAGAAGCAACAGCAAAAGTAAACTATCTGGATGGACATAACAATTCCAAAAGCGGAAGCAATCAATTTTTAACAGGCACAATTCCAACTCCTCCCGAGCCTGATATCGAACCTCTATTTATAGACATTCCCACTCTAAAAATAAATAATCACATCGGAGAAACTGCATTTGACGGAGTTCAATTCAGCGATGTTTCTGATAACACAGATATGTCAGCAGTTAAAAGTACCCAACTATATATTAATGGGGAACAGGTTGACCATAACGAATTCTTTTCCGGGTCATACAGCTTTCCGGCCACAACCAACAAAAACGGGTACTTTGCAGAAGTCATCTGTAAATACAACCTTGATAAAAGTAAAATTGTACTAGATGGCCTTCCTGAAAATAAAAAGCAGGAGATACAAGATGCAGCAGTTGTTGAATATGTTTCAACAGATTATGTATACGTATATCCTACAAAGCCTGTTGCACAGTTCAAACTTTCATCAAAGTCTTGGAAACAGAACAGAATTATAAACGTTGAGAATACTTCAACTGATGGTAATATACAGCTTGTTGTTGATAAATATCCAATAGTAGAATACAGATGGTCTTACGGCAGTAACACATCACAGCTAAATAAAGGTACCGATACCGACTTAAAAAAGCAATTGCAGTACAAAGAGCCGGGTTCATATTCCTTGACTCTGGAGTGCAAAAACACTCTGGGTAAATGGTCTGACCCATATACTGTAGAATTCCGTGTGCTAGAGGACATTACCCCAAATATAGAACTTAATCTATCAGACAGTGTAGTAACAAGAAATGATGAAATAAGTGCATGGCACTATGATATTAGCAGTACTGACGGTGACAAGATAAAGGTTGCAAAAATAGAATTGTGGTATGACAGCGACAATAACAGTGAGGTTGATACTATGATTCAGTCATGGAACGGCTTCGGAGATAACGGTATGTGTGAATTGACGGACTTCCCTGCTTACACTCCTACAGAACTTGGTTACTATAAATTCTTCATATATGCACAAGATGAGTTTATTGGTGTGAATGGGCAGGATACCCTAACTCAATTTGTTAGCGATTCTGAGAAAAAGTCAGCAAGTATGGACTGTGATTTTTGGGTAGACAACTACCAACCCCTTTCAGATATATACCTTGATGCCCCCATTGAAAGACCTAATGTGGATTTATATATCATGCGTGATAAGAGGCTTGCACAGAACAAATTCGATTATATTGCAAGTAACAGGGTTACAATGGAAAATACCTTACTGGGTAGAAATATGATTCCAAACGTCAATATATGGGACCTGAAAACTTATGAATATTCTACCCCTGCAAATACATCAAGCAATACCGGAACAAGCTATCCTTCGGAAGAAATCCAATATACCGGTGCGGGATATTCAGGCAAGTTGAAAAGAACCAGCGTTACGGATAACGGAGGTTATCATGACTTTGGGAACTATGAATCCCGAACAGAAACCAAATCTATTAGTTCAGGTGGTGGTTATGCTTCTGGACATGGGTATGGGGGTTCAACCCCTTCATCAAGTATTTACTACAGTGACGGGGAAGGTTATTCCGGCACCATGTACCTTCAAAACTATACATACACGAGTACCCCTTGTGGACATCCGAGGAGCCCTACTCACGGAGAGGGATATTTTAACTGGACAAGGTCATGGTCAGGATATTCGGGAACTGCATCAAGAACAGTTTCCTACTGGGTTCCCAATATGCAATGGATTTCAAATTATACCGGCTACTACAGCGGTACTATTTACAAATATGTTCGACAACCTTATACCGATACGTGGCGGGCAAACAGCAGTAAATATATTCTCTATGTAAGTGATGGTAATATTTCAGAGCTTTCAGATATTAATGCAGCTGCATCAAAAGCCGATGCAAAGATAATTCTGGCAGGAACACCCGAAATACAGATGCAATATCCGGGATATGCGAAATTTATAGATTCAGCAGACAAGACAGTTCAGGAGATTTTAAATGAAACTTTAGAGTACATTTTAGAGGAAACACCCACTATTGAGCAGATCTATATACTTCGTAATCAGCAGTTTACTCTGAATGTAGGAGAAGATGACCTTGAAAATGATGAAATAATTTTAAGAGAGATGCAATATGTACAGGACAAGGACTATTTTGACAACTCCACCGGTCAGGAACCCGGAAATCAAGCTGTTTTCAACTTAGATACGGGATGGACAGCCGAAATAAGAAATTCATTTTCCAATGTAGGAAAGTACCGGATATACAGAAGGGTAAAAGACAAGCCATCCGGAGCATATGGGGATAATTACTCCTACTACAGCGGAGCCACAGAGGTTGACATATATGTACACAGAAAGCCAATTGCCAAGGCAACACTGGATTGGGATTTTGATTCAGGTACAAACACATATAAGACAAGCTGGAAGGATCTAAGCTATGATCTGGATCATAATATTACCAGAGCCAAGACTGATAAAGGCATATCAGACCGGAAAATCATGTGGAAAAAGGAAGGAGGGGAATGGAACTATACAGTTCCCGACAATCTGAGCCCCAGTACCTATAGAATAAGGTATTATGTAAAAGACATAGAAAACACTTGGTCAGATGTTTTTACAATGGATATAAATGGAACGACCTATACAGATGTCCCGGAGGTTATATTTACTTTAACGGATACGCCACCAATGCAGTTTGAAGCTGAACTCCGAGCAATGAAAACAGCCTTCAGAAACCCGTCGTCACCGGTCACCTTACCTGCCAGTGAAGATTTAGAAGTTTTTAATTTATGGACAAGATATCCGTCAAATCCGTATTTGACAATGGCTTTGTTTAGTACAAACGGAACTCAGGTATCAGGTACTAAAACTGTCGGCTACGGTACGGCGACAGGTAGCAAAAGCGGAAATGACATCAGCTGGAGCAATGTACCTTATAACGTACCCGATACTCTTATAGACGGTAATTATATCTTTAAAATAACGGCAAATGCAGAACAGAACAAGACAATATCCTTCCCTGTCACCATAAAAACCCCTATTAATCTGAAGGGATATATTAATGGCAAGGAAACCGCAGCACAGATAAATACCGGGGATACAGCTCTGTTTAAATTTACAACTTCACAATATGTATCAAAAACCCAATTAAACTTTGAAGGACATACATACACTTCGGATTCCGGAAAGATAAAGCTAGTCTCAAATTCGGGGTCAGTAAAGATCTGGGAATTAAGACTGGATATTGCTGATGGAGCATATCCGGACGGAAGGCTAGGGAGTGCTGAATTTAAAGCATGGCTTCCTTCAGGAATGAGTGAAACAGATAGTGTAGACTATAAATTCGTAGGAATCAGGGCATACAGCTTTGCAATTACAATGATGCTGGACCCCGGCTGGAGAACCTATTATTTTGATACAAGCAAGGGTTTGGATGACAATCGGGACGGAAAAGTTGACAGGTATCCGAGGAGAAATAATACAGATATCCCTGCGATAAAAATGCCAATAAACTATTTCTCAAAGGTAGGACATAGCAGAACATATATCAAAGCGGGTTACAAGGTAAAAGGAAGGATTGATATCCAGGGTGAACCGGATTATGCGGCGTTTAAAATTCATTATATTATCAAAGGGAAGACACACACTGATACCCTTACATTAAAAAGAACCTCAGGGAACACCTATACATTTGAATGGATTATCCCACTGGAAACGGATGATAAAACCTTTGTGAGCTTTGACCTGATAACAAAGAAGGGTGCTTCCACTTATGGAAGTGAAAAATGGATTGACATTTGGGACAGCCGCAATACATCAAGACAGGTTTTGTATGTCAGGGGTAAAGCTACGGATGATTTGAGTTATGAACAGAGTCAATAAATATAACAGCCTGAAAATGGGCTGTTTTTTATTTTTACAATTAGGAGTAAGTTGAAGCTAATTTGAAATTAATATAGTATATTAATATGAGCTAATAGAAAGGTAAAAATAAATGTTTAATATATTAGTAGTTGAAGATGATCAGTCACTGAGTAAGTTGTTTTGCACTGTTTTAGCCAAACACGGTTATTCTTATTATGTAGCAAATGATGGCCTTGAAGCTTGGGACATTATTGAAAAACAATATATTGACCTCGTTATATCAGATATTATGATGCCAAATATGGATGGATATGAATTGGTGAAAAGTTTACGAGATAATGGATATAACATGCCGGTACTTATGATTACAGCTAAAGATACATTTGAAGATATGAAGAATGGGTTTCGAGTAGGCACTGATGATTACATGATAAAGCCTGTAAATGTTAACGAAATGATTCTGCGTGTTAATGCTCTGCTTAGAAGAGCACAGATTGTAAATGAAAGAAAACTGATTTTTGGAGATATGGAATTAACTTATGACGACTTAACAGTATATATTAATGGGGAATATATGCTTATACCTCAAAAAGAATTTTATATCCTTTATAAGTTGCTCTCTAACCCTAACAAGGCTTTTACAAAGCAGCAGCTCATGGACGAAATCTGGGGAATGGATACTGAAAGCGATCCGCATACATTGGATGTCCATATTAGCAGATTAAGAGAGCGCTTTAAAGACAATACTCAATTTGAAATCAAAACCATTCGCGGTTTGGGGTATAAGGCGGTAAAGCCATGATATTCAAAGACAAGGAAAAGTTCACCATATCCCGTATATTTGCACTTATTATGGCTATTATTATGACCGCATCAATGGTACTTACATTTATAATTATATATATACTATTGAAGTTCAGTTTTGATCCAATTACAGGAGCACTAACGTCTTCTTCATTTATCGCACTTTTGTGCATCGCTGTTGGAACTATCATTTCTTCATATGTTTCCAGTAAAATGCTTCGTCCCATACTAAAAATCAATGATGCAGCTAAGAAAGTGGCTATGGGGGATTTTTCCGTAAGATTGGAAGAAAAAAGTATAGCCAAAGAAGTGAAACAAATAGCTGAAAATTTCAATATAATGGTTAAAGAACTGTCAAATACCGAAACTTTAAGGAACGATTTTGTAAATAATGTTTCACATGAATTTAAAACCCCCCTTGCTGCAATTGAGGGTTATGCAACTTTATTACAAGATGAAACCTTACCAAGGGAGGAAGAACAAAAATATATTAATTATATATTAGATAACACAGCAAGGTTGGCAAAACTTACCCAAAATATTCTTTCATTATCACGGCTTGATAATCAGGAAATTGTTTTACAAAAGGAGCATTTTCTGCTGGATGAACAGATAAGACGTGTTCTTTTAAGCTATGAGAGTAAATGGGAGGAAAAGAACCTTACAATTGATTTAAATTTAGAAAGGGTTATGTTTTACGGAAATCCGTCTCTTCTTGCTCAGGTTTGGAGTAATATTATCGAAAATGCAATTAAATTTTCAAATTACAATGGAGTATTAACTATAGACTGTCTTACAAATGACAATAAAGTATTCATTACCATAAAAGATAACGGTATTGGTATGGATAACGAAGTAAGAAGACATGCTTTTGATAAATTTTATCAAGGAGAACGTTCACACCATGTCAATGGAAATGGACTTGGTCTTGCTCTGGTAAAGCGAATTGTGGAATTATGTGGAGGTACTGTTTCAATAGAAAGTAAAAAAGGAATCGGAACAGCTGTAATGATTTCATTTCAAAAGCTTTAATTTTTTTAAAAAATATATAAAGTTGATAATTAGTTGAATTTATATTGATAAAATTTAATCTAGAATAATGCACCTGTATTATAGTTACCAAATTACTCAAAGGGGAAATCCGGATGGAAAAATTTTATAAGGTTCGTAATATTACTGATTTAAAGGATTTATTGGAACAAAGCTGCACTTTATATAGCGATAAAACTGCGTTTTTAATTAAGAATAAAGGTGATAATTATAGTAAAATAAGCTATAACCAGTTTGGTAACGATGTAGAGTATTTTGGAACTGCCTTATTGAAACTTGGTTTAAGCAACTCTTCTATTGCAATTTTGGGAGAGAACCGATATGAATGGTGTGTTTCATATTTATCAACAATCAACGGTGTGGGAACTGTTGTACCTTTAGATAAGGAACTACCTACAAATGAAATTACTAATCTTCTTGCAAGATCTGAAGCTACCGCTATAATCTTTTCCGGAAAATACAGAGCTCAAATAAAAATGTTAAAATCAACTATTAATACTGTTAAGATTTATATAGATATGGACTCTCAAACTAATGAGGATGGAATACTTTCATTTCATGATTTAATAAAATCAGGAAAACAACTTGTCGAAGCTGGTGACAAAAGCTTTGCTTCCGTAAAAATTGATCCGGAGGCTGCAAGGATTTTGATTTTTACTTCAGGTACCACAGATATAGCAAAAGGGGTTATGCTTTCACATCAAAATATTTGTGCGGATATAATGGGAGTGTGCTCTACTGTTCAAGTTAACAGTGACGATAAATCTTTATCTATATTGCCATTGCATCACACATATGAATGTTCATTAGGGTTTTTAGCCTTTATATATAACGGAGCTGCTATATCCTTCAATGATGGACTTAGAAATATCACAAAAAACTTAAAAAATGTTAAACCAACTGTAATGATAACAGTACCTTTATTGATAGAAAATATTTATAAAAAAATACAAGATAAACTTCACAAAAGCAGAACAGTGAAAATAAAATTTAATTTTGCTTTATTTTTAACAACCATTTTATCAATTTTTAAAATAAACCTGAGCAGAAAATTATTTAAAGAAATACATGATAGCTTTGGTGGAGAAATGAGGTTAATTATTGTTGGGGCAGCCCCGATAAAACCGGAAGTTTCAAGGTTTTTCAGACGAATTGGGATTAAGGTTCTGCAAGGTTATGGATTAACGGAATGTTCACCTCTGGTAGCCGGTAACAGGGATAAAAGCTTTAAAGATAAATCATGTGGAAAAGCTATTCCCGGCGTTGAAATTAAAATTTTAAAACCTGATAATAATGGAATTGGGGAAATTTTAGTCAAAGGGAAAAATGTAATGCTAGGTTATTTCCGCAACGAAAAAGCTACTCAAAAGTGTTTGTCTAATGGGTGGTTTTATACAGGAGATCTCGGATATATGGACCGTAAAGGCTTCTTATATATAACAGGTAGGCTTAAAAACGTTATTGTAACCAAAAACGGTAAAAAGATTTTTCCTGAAGAAGTTGAAAACTATATAAATTCAGACCCATTCGTACGAGAATCTTATGTTTGGGGCAAGTATGATGAAAACTCCGGGGATACTGTTGTTTGTGCTCAGATTTTGCCCAATGTAGAAGCAATCTCCGACAAGTTCAATGCTATAAACATATCTAAAGATGAGTTAACGAAAATTTTTAAGAACATCGTTAAAACAGTAAATGGCAAAATGCCGCTTTACAAACATGTAAAGGAGTTCTCCCTAAGAGAAAATGAATTTCTTAGAACAACTACACATAAAATCAAGAGGTATGTGGAAGAACAGAAAGAAGGTCTTGCTCAAATAGAATAATAAAATAAAAAACAAAAACCACATAAGTACACAAATTAATGTTATAATGAAATGATTACAAAAACAGGAAATAAGTTAATCGAATTTTGAATTATAGATTCGTTGCAACTTAAATAACATTTAGTCAATACTATTGTAAGAACTAAAAAATTTGTGGAGGTGTTTTTTATTAGGAAAAACCAAGTACCAATTAATGAAGAGATAAGGGATCCTGAGGTCAGGTTAATTGATTCGGATGGTGCAATGCTGGGAGTTATGTCCTCAAAGGATGCACAAAAAATGGCTGTTACAAAAAATCTTGATCTTGTAAAGATTGCATCGAATTCGGAACCACCGGTTTGTAAAATTATGGACTATGGAAAATACTTGTTTGAGCAGGGTAAAAAGGAAAAGGAAGCCAAGAAGAATCAGAAAGTTGTTTCAATTAAGGAAGTAAGGTTGTCTGCCAAGATTGATGAGCATGATTTTGATGTCAAAGTAAAAAGTGCCTATAAATTTTTAAAAGATGGCGATAAAGTCAAAGTCAGCGTAAAATTTCGAGGTAGGGAAATGAAATATACATCAGATGGGAAAGAAGTTCTTGAAAAATTTGCCCAAGCGGTTAATGATGTTGGTGTACCTGAAAGACAGCCTAAGCTTGAGGGTAAAAACATGATAGTAATATTGAATCCCAATAAAAAGTAATAGGCTATATTACAGAGAGTTTGTGGTAAGAAATAGGGCCGTCACAGAACTTTAGTGTAACATTATGGTAAATTCATAGTGTATTTTTAGGAAATATTGAAATATCTGTTGCTTTACTTAACGCAATATGTTAAGCTGACAAAGTAAGCTAAATATTTATGGATTGATTTTTTGATTACAACTCTCTTTAATTTATTGGAGCGGGAAGTTATAAATTATATGATCCAAATAAATTAAGGAGGTATTTAGATATGGCTGATAAAATAATAACTTGTAAGGATTGTAATTCACAATTCACTTTCACTGAAAACGAACAGGCTTTCTACAAAGAGAAAGGGTTCGACAATGAGCCTCAAAGATGTCCTGACTGCAGAAGAGCAAGAAAGCAGCAAAACAACAACAGAGGCGGCGGAAGAAGCTACGGTAACAGATGGTAAATTAGAGGAGAGCTAAGGCTCTCCTTTTTAGTTTTGTTCATATATTCTAAATTCTACGTAAACATGACTATAGATACGGTATTTGTTTTTACCCTCTAATTAATGCCTTATCTTCTTATACGAATGTATATTTTGTAACCCGAAACAGAAACAAAAAGCTTCAATTCCTTTCACAGATAAGCCTTGTGGGATTTTTCCAGAGGGTAATAGTCATTTAATCCACACCAAAATTATAGCTAATTACCGTAATGCAAAACAACATAAGATTGACAAAAAATAAACAAATAAAGTACAATTTTATTATAAATTATATTAAGCATACGAAAATTTATTAGTATAAGGAGAGCTAAGTTATGGCAGGATTATTTGATTTATCAGGAAAAATAGCAGTTGTTACAGGAGCATCTTCAGGTTTGGGAGTTCAGTTTGCAATGGCTCTTGCAAAACAAGGAGCTGATATTGCTATTGTTGCAAGAAGAGTTGAAAAATTACAAGTGGTAAAGAAGCAAATTGAAGAACTTGGAGTACGTTGCTTTGCAGTAAGATGTGACGTATCAGACAGTGCTGATATTAAAAATGCAGTTAATGAGATTAAAGAATACTTTGGAACTATTGATATATTGGTAAACAATGCCGGTATTGGTTTAACAGGGCCTGCTGAAGAACAATCAGATGAATTATGGCAGACAATGATGAGTGTTAACATAAATGGAGTTTACTATTTTGCACGTGAAGTCGGAAAGATTATGCTTGAAAAGAAATACGGTAAAATAATTAACATCGGTTCAATACATAGCACCGTTGCAATGCCGGGACTTCCTATAACTGCATACTGTACTACAAAAGGCGCAGTAGAAATGTTAACAAAATCATTGGCAAGCGAGTGGGCTAAACACGGCATTACAGTTAACGCAATCGGCCCTGCATATTTTCCAAGCGAAATGACAGATGATGTTCTTGCAAATGAAGATTTCCACAATCTTATCAAAGCAAGTTGTCCGATGGGAAGAACAGGAAGAGACGGAGAATTAGACGGTGCTATCGTTTATTTTGCTTCCGATGCATCCAGCTATACTACAGGACAGCTCTTATCAGTTGATGGTGGTTGGACAACAATCTAATACAAATTGTAGATAAAATACAATTCCCACGAATAGGTGACAAACTTATTTGGGGGATTGTATTTTTTTATTTTTAAATAAAATAACGGCTTAAAGCTGACAATTTGTCCATAATAACAAAGATGCCCCATACAATTAATAGAATACCGCTGAAGGCTGAAAAAGCAGGAAAGTACTTATGGTAATTCCCCAGATAGTGAGACAGGCTACCAATAGCCAGCGCAGTTAAAAGGAATGGTATGGCAAGACCAAAGGCATAAAGCAACAATAGTAATATAGCCCTTCCCATAGTAAGCATATTACCGGTGTACTTAAAAATAGATGCTAATATAGGGCCTACACAGGGAGTCCACACTGTTGCAAAGGCCATTCCCCAGTAAAATGCCCCAAGCCTTTTGTGATGGCTTCCAATAGGAATAAGTTGCTTGTCATAGTACAGTATTTTTAGTCTAAAAAGGCCTGCTGTGTGAAGACCTAATAAAATAATCAAACCGCCTCCGATTTTACGAATGAGATCTATATTCTTCAAAAACAAATCTCCAAGAATGCTCACAGATGCACCTATAATAATAAAAACAAAAGTAAACCCAAGAACAAATGCAACTGACCTGATAATTACATTGAGTTTTGCATTTGCGGGGTTTATTTCCGGTATGATCGAACCCGTAAGATAGCAAACATAAGCAGGAATAAAAGGAATCACACAAGGAGAAAAAAAAGTCAGTAATCCTGCTGATAATACCAAAATCAAAGTAAAGTTATTTGTAATAAAAAATCACCTCTGTCCAAGAGTACAGTTACTAATTAGTTTCAACAAAAACGTATAAAACTTACCAATGAAAATACAACAATTTATTCCAATAAGCAATTTACCAAAACAGCAAATTAATCTATTGTTAACAGGAGAATATGGAAATAAAATTTACTTATATAAATAGAAAGTCAGGTGGGAGCTATGATAAGTATTTATGCGGTACTTGCTGTGATTCTCCTTTTTGGAGCAAAAATCCGGATAAGGGGCTGGGATGACGGTTTTTTGTCCCTGGATAGTACAAAGATGCTACAGGGATTCTGTGCAGTTCTGATTATTATTCACCACATTTCTCAAGTTTTATCCGATTCTAAGCAATTGTCTCCTTTTAATGAATATGGAGTTTTATTCGTAGGAATATTCTTTTTCTGTTCAGGTTATGGATTAATAAAAAGCTTCAAGACCAAAGGTAATTATATGCAAGGCTTTATAGGTAGAAGACTTCCGTCTGTTTTAGTCCCGTTTTATATTACAACCTTAATTTATATGTCTATAATTTTACCATTAAACCCAAAGCCCTCTTTAATGCAAATAATCCTTACTCTTACAGGTATACAGCTTATTAATCCCCATGCGTGGTACATAGTGGCAGTGGTGATTTTTTACATAGCTTTTTATTTTATATTTAAATATATAAAAAATGAAAAAACAGCATTTGTGTCTATGACAATATTTTTTGTCTGCTATATAATACTAAGCATTATTCTGAGACATGGGCCATGGTGGCTGCAGGGAGAATGGTGGTACAATACTTGTTTTCTGTTTTATATTGGGATGCTCATAGCTAGATTTGAGAAGGGACTAATAGCAATAGTAAAAAAATATTATGCTGTAATATTGCCTGTAGCTATTGCAGCGTTTGTGGTTATGTATAAGATTTCAAATTATACCATTGGAAAATTCTCATATTACGCACAAACTGAAACTGCTTCCGGATACCCTGAAAGCTTGATATGCTTTTTCACTCAGCTTCCGGCGGTAATACTTTTTGTAGCGGTTGTTTTTATACTTTGCATGAAGATTACATTTAGTAATATAATACTCAGATTTCTTTCAAAGATATCCTTGGAACTGTATCTGATACACTATCTTTTTCTGTTGCTATATAAATCAGATATAATAATAAATATCACCAATGACCTCTTGTATGTAACGCTGGTAGTTATATCATCTGTTGTAGCGGCATTCCTGCTGAATTTAGTCCATAGGCCTTTAATTAGGTTAATAACTCCAAAGAAAGCTGTAGTGGATGAAGCTAGTAAATTTGCTGTAAATAATTCGGTAAATTTGTCGAAAAAATGCTAGAATTCATACGAAATTTAGGCTATACTACCAATATGTGTTAGTATATAAGCCAAAGGAGTGCTTTCATTATGAAAAAACCTTCACTAAGAGCCATAATTACCATAGTTCAGTTAATTCTTGTAATTTTGCCACTATCAGCAATACTACTCCTGCTTTTAAACAATTCTTCTTTTTCAACAATGGGATTAAAGATTGCCTTAGCTGCAATAATTGGACTTTCAGTATTGGCTGTTGTTCTTCAAAATGCATTTTACGGAGTATTCATTAAAGACATCAAAAAAATAGTACAAAAGCTAAAACACATTCAACAGGGAGACTTAACTGTTGATATGAAAGCAAAGGGCACAAAAGAACTGAACGAAGTAACCAATATTATTGCAGGTGTTATCAAAGAATTTAACGGGGTGCTGTCTGAGGTTCATTCATCTTCCAACGATGTAAATCATATGATAAATACCGTAATGGAAACATTCCATGAATGGGGGGAAAACTCCAAGGACATATCTAAGGCAACGAGTGCTGTTACCGAAGGTGCAATACATCAGGCACAGGATTCTGAGGCTTGTTATAAAATGTCTGTAGAAATGGTTAACCAGGTTGAAGTGGTTTCAATATCAACTGAACAGATGTCAGCTAAGGCAGAGCTTGTACAGAGTATGACTAATTCAGGTAAAAAAAGTATCTCAGAACTGCTGGATAAGAGTAAACTTTCAGAAACCAATGTTGCTGATATAAATAAAAGTATAGAGGAATTAAGCTTTATGGCTCAGGACATTACCAGAATAACTGAAATCATAACTGCCATAGCAAACCAGACCAATCTATTATCATTGAACGCCAGTATAGAAGCGGCAAGAGCAGGAGAGGCAGGAAAAGGTTTTTCCGTAGTGGCCGGTGAAATTAAGAAACTTGCAGAAAAGAGTATTGAGGCAGCTAATAATATAGCTAAGACAATAGCAGGTGTTCAGGAAAAGGTTGGAAATACAACGGAGAAAATAAACACCATAACACAAACAATCATGTATCAGATAGGTGCTGTTAATCAAACCAATGAGGCTTTCAGCAGTATATCAGAAGCATCTGATGAATTGTTTCTACAGCTTAATAATGTTGTAAAAGGTATGGACAAGCTGGATAGTTTTAAAACTATTCTGGCAGATTCAATAGAGAATATATCAGTTGTTGCCGCAGAGACAGCTGCATCATCAGAGGAAATAACATCACTCATGTATAGCCGGAACAATTCTGCAGACGTACTCATGGGCCTTTCAGCAGATTTGAAAAATGTAGTGGAAGGTTTGGACAACAAATTAACCAAATACATATTTGATAAAAAAGAAAAAACAAGGAAAACCTTTGCCATTATTTCTATTTTGGATATACCATTTTTCGCAGATACCTTAAAAGGTGCTGATGAAATAGGTAAGAAACTTGGAGTAGATATAATACAGATGAATCCAAAACAATGGGGGCCCAATATTCAAGCGGGTTTAATTGAAGAGTGTATAGAAAAAGGTGTTTCAGGTATAGCACTTATACCCATAGATTCTCCGGAGGTTAGGGAAGCGGTTAAAAAAGCTATTGAAAAAGGTATAAAGATCGTAAATATAGACAATTATCTGGCTGACTGCGGAATCAGTGAACTTATCGGCACAGATAACTTCTCTGCCGGATTAAACCTGGGGGAAAGTTTAATAAAATGCCTCAACGGAAAAGGAAACATAGTAATCTCTACAGCTTCCTCCACTTTTGAAAATATGGCCGAGAGAATAAAAGGCATTAGAAAAGCTATTGAAAAATACCCTGACATTAAGATTGTAAGAATAGTAGACAGAGGGCAGCTTCATGAAAGAATAGAAGGCTTGGAAGAAATACTGGCTCAAAATGAGAATATAGACTGTATTGTCTATGTTGATTTCCAAGGAGCAGAGGTTCTTGAAAAACTGACACAAAAAGTCAATGTAAGCGCAAAGATAGTAGGCTTTGATAATAGTGAAGAATCCGTAAGACTGCTGAAATCCGGCAAAGCTCATTCCATAGTAGTACAGAGGCAAAAAATATGGGGAGAGCTTGCAATAAGAAGGTTGAATGACCTTACATTAGGAAGACAAGTACCTAAATTTGAGGATGCAGGAACCTATGAAATAAACAAAAGAAATTTTTCAGCATTAATAAAATAATATAAACGCATAGAAGGCTTCTGAATTTTTCATTATAAGAAGCCTTCTATTGGGTATATTTCGTATTTAAGCTTTATGGTACACTCTTATATTAATTTCTACTTCCGTACTGAATTCTTCGGTGGTTTTGAGTTTATTTTCAGTCTCAGAATCAGCGTGCCGGCTGTAAGGAGTCATATTGAACAGGTTGTAAATGTCCTCTTTGTCGTTGATAGTGATTGAGTAAGACACGATTTTATGTTCCAGAAGACTAAAGCCTTCTTCCACGGTACCCTTCTGACCTATTGTGTCCGGACTATCATAGATAAATTTCCTTAGACTATACAGGTGTCTGGGGCCGGGTGCAGCTACTAACAGCTTCCCGGAAGGTTTTAAAATACGCTTGAACTCCTGTTCATCTCTGGGGGCGAAGATACATAAAATGCAATCAACGGAATTGTTTAGTATGGGTACATGGTAACTGCTTGCAACCGCAAAATGTATATCCTTGTCACGTCCAGCAGCATATTGTATAGCAGATTTAGACACGTCTATACCGTACATGTCCAAATTCTTTGTATTATTAAAATAAGAGAATTTTTGCCTCAATCTGCTGATATAGTAGCCTTCACCGCAACCTGCATCAAAAATACTGATATTTTCAGAATGTTCAGCTTTCAGTGTTTCAACGACCATATTATTAAGGGTATCAGAAAACTCCTGATAATAACCTTTGTCAAGAAATTCTCTGCGACTTTTAATCATTTCCTTACTGTCTCCGGGTTTGCCTGTCCCAATATGACTTGAAAGAAGAAGATTTACATAACCTTGTTTTGCTATATCAAAACTGTGTCCGTTTGGACAAAAGTATTGTTTTTGCCCTTTATTTAAAGGTTTTTTACAATTAGGACACTGAAATAAAGTTTTATTTATCAAAAATGAACACCTCCGTACAAGTATACTATCTTAAAAATAATTTACGGTCAATTATACCGGGCCGTTCTATAAACTCATCGGAAGTCTCACAAAAAAGGTTGTTCTTTCATTTACTGTGCTTTCTGCATAGATTTTGCCGCAATGTTGGTCAACAATTGCTTTGGCTATTGATAAGCCAAGACCATAGCCCCCAAGCTGCCTTGAACGGGATTTATCCGTACGATAGAACCTGTCAAATATCTTTTTCAGATGTTCCGGTGCAATTCCTTCTCCGGTGTTGGTAATTGACAGAATAATGTCGGTATTCTGTTTGTGAAGTGCTATTGATATGGTACCATTCTTATTTGTATATTTTATTGCATTGTCCAGGAGAATCATTACTACCTGTCGGATTTGCTCATCATTGCCATGGATAAAAAGTGTAGGCTCCAATTCATATCTGAGTGATAGATTATGCTCAAATATAACCGCTTCCATTGTAAGGATAATATTTTCAACTGCGTCACTCATGTTGAAATTGGAATAAATCATTTTATTATCGGAATCATCCATTTGTGTAAGATATAAAAGATCATTTGTCAGTTTTGCCATTCTTTCGGATTCAGATTTTATATAATTCAGCCACTTGGATTGGCTGTCGATAGTATCCTGTGTGTTAGACAAAAGAACATCTACATTTGTATTAATAACAGCAAGAGGCGTTTTTAGTTCGTGAGAGGCATCTGCAACGAACTGCTTCTGTCTTTCAAAGGCTTCTTGAACAGGTTTTATGGATCTGTTTGCAAAAAATCTGCTAATAAAATATATTATTATAAACATAAACAGCGCTACAAACAAAAAGGTATAAATCAAAGTTTTCAGAATTCCATATTGGGAGGTCGTATCCAAAAAAACCAGACGATATCCGTTCATTATAGGAGTTATTGAAAACGTCCAGTGTTCATTTTCAATATTAAAGTTCCCGGTTTTATGATTTTGTGAAATCGCTTTTTCCTTAGCACTTTCATATAGCTCATCATCTATGTTAAACGAAGATGTTTTGTCAGTTATGTTCCACTGGAGGTCTGTTTCAATCATAAAGGAAATTGTGCGTTCACGCATTGGGCCAAAATCACCCCGCTCTGGTTTACCATTTCCAAAGTCAGGTGGTCGGGGGCCTATAGTATTATGCTTTAGTGAATCTTCCATTCTGTGAATCTCCATATTAATGTCGGAACTTACATTGTTGTAGGTTATCAAATATATAGTAGCAAAGGAAATAATCAGCATAACCGATATAATTACAAGATTTGAAATTAAAAATCTATTTCTAAGTTTTTTAAACATTATTCCTCGCCTCCAAAGTATAGCCTACACCTCTGACAGTATTTATAACTACGGAAGAATTCAAAAAAGCAAGTTTTTTTCTTAAAAATGATATATAAACCTCAACATTATTATGTTCTGCGTCAGAGTCGAAGCCCCAAAGCTTTTCTATAACTATTTCCTTGGAAGTGACAGAGGTTTTTCTCATAATCAAAAGCTCCAACAGCTGGCTTTCCTTTAGTATCAGCTTAATTTCCCTACTTCCGCAGGTTAATTTAAGAGTGGCAGTATTCAGCTCAATATCGCCATATTTCATAGTGGTGTCAGATACGATTTCACCCTTTCTTCTGGAGGTAGCTCTAATCCTTGCCAGTAATTCCTCGGTTGCAAAGGGCTTTGGAAGGTAATCATCTGCGCCGCTGTCCAGACCTTTAACCTTGTCGGCTATTTCGCCTTTGGCGGTCAGAAGTATTACAGGTGTTAATATATTTTCCGACCTTATATGTTTCAATACACTAATACCATCCATGTTTGGCAGCATTATATCCAGTAAAATTAGATCATATATGCCGCTTAAAGCGTTATCCAAGCCGGTGCTGCCATCATAGGCAATGTCAACAGTGTAATTGTTTTTTCTTAAAATTTGCGATAAAGCTTCTGCAAGGTGGATTTCGTCTTCTACGATTAAAATTCTCATATTAATTCAGCTCCCAACCCGGAAAAATTCTTACATTAGTATTATAGCATGGGCAACCTTAAATCAATCTTAAATCAAAAAAGAGCAAAAACTTTCAAATATTTAAGGTTTGTTTAAGTTTCCACCAATAAAATAAGAGCCATGGAAGGAAAGTAGAAAAAAGGAAGGGGATATGGAATGGCTGTTGAGGTTTTTAACAGGTATGAAAGCAAGTTTCTTATTGATGAATCAGTTTATAAAATAATCCAAAACGAGCTTCTGCGTTATATGGAACTGGACGAATATAACAAGAAACATGAATTATATACTATCTGCAATATTTACTATGACACAAAGGATAATATATTAATCAGAAAGTCCCTATCAAAGCCTAAATATAAGGAGAAGCTTAGGTTAAGGGCATATGGAGTTCCAAAAGAGGATTCAAAGGTTTATCTGGAAATTAAGAAAAAATTCTGCGGAATAGTAAATAAAAGAAGGACAACCTTAAAGCTAAACGAAGCTTACTCTTTTGTGGAAACGGGAATTAAGCCGGATTACAAGGAATATATGAATAGACAGGTGCTGAATGAAATCGATTACATGTTGAAATTTTATGAGCTTGAGCCTAAGCTCTATCTTGCATATGACAGAAAAGCGTTATTCAGCAAGGATTCCAGAGATTTAAGAATAACCTTTGATACTAATATCAGAACAAGGAGAGAAGATCTCAAATTAGAAAGCGGTGATTATGGGACACAGTTACTTGAAAATGGGAAATGGTTAATGGAAGTTAAGGCGGAAAAGAGTGTACCATTATGGTTGTCCAAATTACTGTCCGAAAACAACATTTATAAAACAAGTTTTTCGAAATATGGTAAAGAATATCAAAAATATTTAAATAGTAAAGAGGAAATGAAGGGAGAGGTCATTAAATGTTTGAATCATTTTTCAATACCACATCAGCCAGTACTACAATATCAATAACAAATTGCTTTTTAACAATATTAGTATCTTTTATATTGGGCGGGACTATCAGTATAACCTATATGAAAACCAGCAGTAAATTCGGATATTCGCAAAACTTTTCACTAACACTGATTATGACTCCTACGGTAATTGCAATTATCATACTTCTTATAGGCAGCAACATTGCAAGAGCCTTCAGTCTTGCAGGTGCATTTTCAATCATAAAGTTCAGAAGTGCTCCCGGTGACCCAAAGGATATAGCTTATGTACTTTTCACAATGGCTGCCGGACTTGCATGTGGTGCAGGATACTACGGGTATGCAGTAACCTTTACGGTTATTTTATGCTTGTTGATGTTGTTACTGAGTGTATTTAAATATGGATTAAGAAAAACATCACAAAAGATGCTTAAAATAACCATACCCGAAGACTTAGATTATGAGGGAGCATTTGATGATATATTTAAGGATTATACTACAGATTTTGAACTTAAAAAGGTGAAAACAACAGATATGGGAAGTCTCTATGAACTGGTATATACAGTGACTATGGAAAATGGAAAAAGCCAGAAGGAATTTCTGGACGCATTGAGGTGCAGAAATGGAAATATGAATATTACATTATCTATGTGTGCAGATACTCAACAATCGTTATATTAAGTTGACAAAACAAAGGAGATGGTCTAAATGAAAAGAAAATTCAGACGCTGTAAACTACTGAGCATATCATTAAGCCTGTTTTTATTGGCTTCCTGCGGTAATTCTGCAATACAGTCTGCAAATGAAACACAGTCTGCTGCCGACAGTTCCGGTAGTGTAAAAAGCAGTAAAGTAATAAAGGTTACAAATGACATGATTACTTATGACACCGATGATAATTATACCCAATGGGAAAATCAGAACCCAACTTACGTTAAGCTAAATGGAGCAACAGCAACTCTAACAGGTTCAGGAGCAGAATTAAAAGAAAACAAGGTGACAATTGCTACTGCGGGAACGTATGTTATAAGCGGGAAAATGAATGATGGCCAGATTATTGTTGATTCTAAGGATAAGGGGACTGTAAGATTGGTTCTGAACGGTGCGGAAATAAACAGCAGCAATAGTGCGCCTGTTTATATAAAAAACGCAGACAAGGCAGTGCTATCTATGGAAGAAGGGACTGATAATACGTTAAATGACGGTAAAAATTATACTTTAGATGATACCGCAAATAAAGAACCCGATTCGGCAATATTCAGTAAAGCCAACCTGACAATTAACGGAACAGGAAAATTAACGGTAAATGCAAACTATAACGATGGTATTTCAAGTAAAGACGACTTAAAAATAGTTGGGGGCAGTATTAACATTAACTCAAAGGATGACGCAATAGTAGGTAAAGACATGGTTCTGGTAAAAGACGGAAGCATTACTGTTAAAGCCGGGGGAGACGGAATAAAGTCTACAAACGATACGGATGAGAAAAAAGGTTTTATTGCTATTCAGGGAGGAACTCTCAATCTGACAACTCAAACAGATGGAATTCAGGCAGAAACATCCATGCTCATCACAAACGGAAACGTAAACATATTAAGTGGTGGCGGCAGTGCGAACGGCACTAAAAAATCAGTTGATGACAGGAAAGCACCGGGAAGATGGGATAACAACACAGAGACAGAAAGCACTGAAACAGAAACTCCAAGTGCCAAAGGTCTCAAGGCAGAGTCCAACATAGATATAGCGGGGGGAACGTTCAAAATAGATACTTCTGATGACGCAATACACAGCAGCAACTCTGCCACTGTGTCCGGCGGAGACATTACGATAGCATCCGGCGACGACGGAATACATGCAGATTCCAATATAGATATTAATAACGGTAAAATCAATATCACAAAAAGCTATGAAGGAATAGAGAGTATGGTCGTAACCATTTCAGACGGAGAAATAAATATTAAATCAGACGATGACGGTATAAATATTAATGGAGGAAACGACGGTTCGGCAGGAACAGGTGGACCTGGAGAACCCGGAGGAGTCGGACAGCCAGAAGAAGCCGGAGTGCCCGGAGGGCCAGGCCAGCTGGGGCAGGGACCGGATGCTGTATCTGCAAACAGTATGTTATATATAAACGGAGGAAATATATCTGTTAATTCATCAGGGGACGGACTGGATTCCAACGGCTCAATGGTCATGACAAATGGTAAAGTAGTAGTAAGCGGGCCGGCATCCAATAATAATGGTGCTATTGACTACAACGGTACATTTAAAATTAGCGGTGGTCTACTTATTGCAGCAGGCAGTTCAGGAATGGCACAGGCGCCTTCAGAAGAGTCATCGCAGAACTCAATTAATATGTATTTTCCGAACCTACAGGAAGCAGGAACCATAGTTCACCTCCAAGACAGCAAGGGAAATACAATTACAACATATGCTCCCGAAAAAGAATACCAGTCGGTGGTTATATCTTCACCTTTATTGAAGAAAGATTCCTCTTATTCATTATATGCAGGAGGCTCATTAACGGGGGGAGTATACAAGGCAGGGACAAAGCTTATAGACTTTAAAGCAACCGGCTCAGTTACATGGTTGGATGAAAACGGAGTAACAACTCAAAAAAGCTTTGGCCCGGGAGGTGGAAGGGGCTTCAGACCTGAAGGCGGTTTCGGAGGCCCGGGTAAGCAAAAAGATTCTTCAAGTAATTAATAAAAGACTGTTAAAATGTATTTTTATGATTGATTGTAATAGTAACTTCCAGTATTTTGGAAACGTATATTGTATATAATTTACAATTAGATTGATTATATTGTAAAATGTTACATGTAATACCAAAATTCAAATAGGAGGTAACTAATGAATAGTTACAGCAAGTTACGAGTTTTACTTACTATGGTTCTGGCATTGCTTATAACAATGTCCTCATTGTACAATCCTTTCATTGCGAATGCAAATGGGAACGAGGTACTAAGCGTAGAAAATCCAAACGGTACCATTTTCATTAATGAGGGTGATTCTTATTCACTTCCTCAAACAATACCTGCAACGTTGGCTGATGGAAGCAGGGCTGATGTTGCGGTAATATGGCAGTCAGCAAAAATAAACACTCATAATGAGGGAATATACCAGCTTGTTGGTAGCATTGCAGGTTATTCCGAGAAAATTAATTGGAATCTGATAGTCAACCCTGTAGTTTATACGGTTCTGCGACAAGCGTATGTGTTGCCGCAGACACTTCCTTACTTTCCGGCAGACAGTACAGGTTACGAGGTTGAAGTTGCCTGGGACTCTCAAACAGCAGACACCACAAATCCGGGTACATATAAATATGTCGGATCGATAGAAGGACTGTCACTGCAGGTGGCTTTGACATTAAATGTAGCGGGAGAGATTGCTTCACTTAAATATTATGCATGGGGTGAAGATGCATATCAGGGGATTGACTATTCATTACCTGAAACAGTAGAAGTGAACATTGTAGGAGGAGGTACCGCGCGGGTTCCTGTAATATGGACACCGTCAGTTATTGACCTAAGTGTTCTGGGAAACTTTAAATTTGTAGGCAGGATTGAGGGATTTTCAAGGGAGATGACATTGACTGTGAATGTAAATCCTCCGATAGTTTCTTTTGTCGGAATGCCGGTTACCGTCCCTCAATACGGCTCAGTCAAGATGCCTGTTACTGTGGCTGCACAATTATCCAATGGTACATATAAACTGGGTTTTGACAATGTAACATGGAACACAGAGATGCTGGATGTAACCAAAGCAGGAGAGTATAAGGTAGAAGGTATTGTAAAGGGATTCCTGCAGAAAGCTTATGTAACTGTTACAGTAGTTCCGCAATATACCATTGAGGATATCAGAGCTTCCGTAAAGAAGGGAGAACCTTATGACCTGCCGGCTACGGTCAAGGCAAAAAGATATGACGGAACTGTGGTGGATTTACCCGTTGAATGGAACACTACTAGTGTTGATACGACCATAGAAGGTACACAGAATTTTGAAGGTAAGGTTGAAGGCTATGAAGGTACGGTTAAATTAACACTTATTGTTCAGACAGAAGATATAGTTTATATTGCTGATCCCAATTTGGAGAAAGCAGTTAGGAGTGCTATTTCAAAACCCACCGGAGACATTCTCAAAAGTGATATGCTGAAAATCACATATCTTAATGCAAAGTATCTGGACATAGTCTCCCTTGAAGGCATTCAATATGCAAAGAATCTGTTTATGCTATATTTGACCGACAACCAGGTGGGAGACATATCACAGCTTAGTGAGCTGACAAACCTCCAATACTTATTTTTGAACTACAACAATATTAAAAGTCTGATTCCTTTGGAAAAACTGTCAAAGCTTTACATGTTAGGCTTAGAGAGCAACCAGATAACAGATTTAAGTCCTTTGAAGAATCTTACAAATTTAAACAATCTGGGTGTTGATCGTAATCCATTAATGGATATAAGCTGTATAAAGGACTTTAATACAAATATTTCCAGCCTATCGATGTATTCATGTAAAATTGAAGACATAAGCTCTCTTTCAGTATTAAAGAATCTTTCAACCTTGAGACTGGGGTACAATAATATCAAGGATATAACCTCTCTGAGTAGCCTTACGAATCTGCAAGATGTGGATTTAAGCGATAATGCCATAGAAGATTTTTCAACTTTGTCCTACTTGGGAAAACTTACGAAACTTGATTTGAGTGGTAATTCAATAAGAGACTATTCAAGCTACACAAGGTTCAATGACAACATTAAAATTGATTTTTGGGGATTTAGCCAGACAAAGGCGGAAATAACATCGTTTTTGACCACGGCGGATCAAATCATTGCTTCAGTTGTAACACCTGATATGACTCCTTTGGAAAAGGAGAAGGCTCTTCACGACTATATTTGTAAAAATACAAATTATACTCTGGGAGTATATACAGGTGCATACGGCGTTCTAATAGATAAGAAGGGTGCATGCGATGCCATCGCAGATACAATGAACATCCTTCTCAACAGGGCAGGGATTGAGTGCATCAAGGTAGCCCATGGGTGGGCAGGCGGAGCGCACGCTTGGAATATAGTAAAAATAGAGGGTAAATATTATCATCTTGATTGTACATGGGATACTATATATACCAAACAGAATGCTGCTCTTTCATATAAATACTTTAATGTAAACGATGCATTCCTTAAGAGTGAGGGAAGGACCTGGGATACAACTAAATATCCAATATGTGAGTAGTAGAAGATTATTGCAAAATCTTATATGAGATAAAATCCTGAAATTGACATATAAATTTAAAGGGGCAATAAAAACAAAGCTTATCAAATTATGATTGATTGTTAATAAAATCTTGATATAATGGTAACTGTTAACTCTATTATAACTATTATGTTAATTAAGGAGAAAGTCGCATGGAGAAAATTGTAAAACAAAAAGAACCTCTAGTAGAACACATTTATACAGCAGACCCGTCTGCACATGTATTTGAAGGTAAAATTTATATATATCCTTCTCATGACCTTGACGAGGATATAGTTTCAAACGATAACGGAGACCAGTATATGATGGAAGACTATCACATATTGTCTTTGGATGATTTAAACTCACCTTGCATTGACAATGGTGAAGCCCTTCACATGAAAGATGTTCCATGGGTATCAAAGCAAATGTGGGCACCGGATGCTGCTTACAAAAATAATACCTACTATTTGTACTTTCCTGCAAGAGATAAGGATGGTATATTCAGAATCGGAGTAGCTACAAGTTCATCCCCTTCAGGTCCATTTACAGCTCAAAAAGAGCCTATTCCCGGCAGCTTCAGCATAGACCCTGCTGTTCTGGTGGATGATAACAATAAAGCATACATTTATTTCGGTGGTCTTTGGGGCGGTCAACTTGAAAAGTGGCAAACTGGCAGCTTTAACCCTAACGCTGAAGGCCCGGATGCATCAGCACCGGCTATAGGTCCAAGAGTAGCTGAATTGAGCGATGATATGCTCACATTCAAAGAAGCGCCTATAGAGATATCCATTGTTGATGAAGATGGTAATCCAATTCTTGCGGGTGATGAAGACAGAAGATATTTTGAAGGCCCATGGATGCACAAGTACAACGGCAATTACTATCTTTCCTACTCAACAGGTACAACCCACACCATTGTATACGCAGTAGGTAAAAATCCAAAAGGACCTTTTGTATTCAAAGGCAAAATACTTACACCTGTTGTAGGATGGACTACTCACCACTCAATAGTTCAGTATCAGGATAAGTGGTATCTGTTCTACCATGACAGCTCATTATCAGGCGGTCGTGATAATAAGAGATGCGTTAAATTTACTGAATTGAAATATAACGAGGACGGAACTATTCAAACAATAGACCCATACAAGTAAACTGTAATATAAATAAAATGACTAAAAAAACTCCTTCTTGGCATTAACTAATAACATGCTAAGGAGGAGTTTTTTAAATTGCATTAATTTTCTCAATAATATAAAATTCTGATTAAGAGTAAAAATTATTTAAAGAAAAGAGAATACAATGATTCAGATTTATAATAGAAAAACCAAACAATATGATATTGAGCAGGTAGCAGGGGGCAACCTTCTTGATGCCCTGTACACAACAGGAAGAGGAAAGCTTGGACTGGAACTCCTTGTAAAACGTAAGTTATATTCTGCCTTAACGGGATTTTTCTGCGACAGGAAAATAAGCCGCAAAACTATAAAGGGTTTTGCAGATAAATTTTCAATAGATATTAATGAATGTGAAAACAAGCTGGAGGATTTCAACAGCTTCAATGATTTCTTTGCCAGAAAACTGAAACCCTCTGCGAGGAAATTTGATAAGGCCCAAGAAAAACTGCTGGCTCCGGGGGATGGGCGACTTCAGGCATGGGAAAATATAGATAAGGAAAAACTTCTTCAGATAAAAGGAATGACGTACAGTTTAAGTGAACTCCTTCAGGACGAAAAACTGGCTCAGGATTACAATGGGGGTACTTACCTGATATTAAGACTTTGCCCTGTAGACTATCACAGGTTCCATTTTTTTGACAGCGGTAAGTGTATGGAAACACAAAAAATAAAAGGTGAATACTACTCTGTAAATCCTGTTGCATTAAAGAAAATACCTGAACTCTTCTGCAGAAACAAAAGGGAATACAGCATATTCAAAACAGACAATTTTGGGGATGTTCTATACATAGAAGTGGGAGCAACCTCAGTAGGCTCAATAATTCAGACTTATACTCCCGGAGAACGTGTTTCAAGAGGTGATGAAAAAGGATTTTTTAAGTTCGGAGGTTCTACTGTTCTTGTGATTTTTAAAAAGAATATGGTTAAAATAGATGATGATATAATACAACAGACCGGAGAAGGCTTTGAAACCAGAGTTCTGGCGGGAGAAACTATTGGAAATTGTATATATAAAAAAACAAAGTAACTGATTTATATTGTTTCTGAAGGTGTATTGGTTTATAATGAACTCAATTGGGTTCAGTTTGTATAAAAATTTGATGTATATATACGACATTCAGATTTTACTGTTTACGGGGAGGGTTTGAAATGAGCGACATTAAAACAATAGGAGTACTTACCAGCGGCGGAGATGCACCTGGAATGAATGCTGCCATACGTGCTGTTGTAAGAACAGGTATATATCACGGGTTCAAGATGCTGGGCATCAGGAAAGGTTACAATGGTTTAATTACCGGAGATATATTTGATATGAGTGCCAGAGATGTATCCGATATTATTCACCGTGGGGGAACGATACTTCAAACTGCCAGATGTAAGGCATTTACAACTGACGAAGGCATGCAGAAGGCTATGTCTATTTCAAAAGCTTTTGGTATGGATGCACTTGTTGTTATCGGCGGTGACGGTTCATACAGAGGAGCTAGAGATTTCAGCAAATTCGGTATGAAGGTTATGGGATTGCCGGGAACAATTGATAATGACATAGCAAGTTCAGAATATACAATAGGTTACGATACAGCAATGAATACTGTTCAGGATGCGCTTGACAAAATCAGAGATACGGCATATTCACATGAACGATGCAGCGTACTTGAAGTAATGGGACGTCGTGCAGGACATATAGCTTTGAATGTAGGAATCGCAGGAGGTGCGGAAGTAGTTCTCCTTCCTGAAAGAGAATTTGATTTTGATAAAGATATAATAAGAAAAATTATTCAGGGAAGAAATAGCGGAAAGAAAAACTATATAATCATATTGGCTGAAGGTGTTGCTGAGAAAATAGGGGGAGCACTGGAGCTTGCCAAGAAGATAGAAGACCTTACCGGAATAGAAACCAGAGGAACAGTTTTGGGATATATCCAAAGAGGTGGAAGTCCGACTATTCAGGACAGAGTTATGGCAAGTGTTATGGGAGCAAAAGCTGTAACATTGCTTAAAGATGGTGTCTTTAACAGAATTATATCTGTAAAGGATTCAAAAGTTGTTGATATAGATATAGATGAAGCATTAGCCATGAAGAAGGATATCGACAAGGAGCTGTTTGAACTAAGCAATATCCTTTCAATATAATAAAAAACCATAACTTATTTAATAATAAAGGAACACAGATTTCATATGGAATATGTGTTCTTTTTGTACATATAAGCGTGAAAAGAGGAATGCCAAATGAAGAAGTTTGTTATTGCTCCTGACTCCTTTAAAGGCAGTATGAGTTCTGTTGAGGTTTGTGGCATAATAAAAACAAAAATAAAACAGTTTTATCCCGACGGCGAAGTCCTTGAAATACCTGTAGCTGACGGAGGAGAAGGCACTTCTGATTGTTTCATACAGCTCCTTGGAGCGGATAAAGTTACTCTTGAGGCAACAGGCCCTTACAACGAAAAGCTTAAAGGCTACTACGCCAGAAAAGGCAACACAGCCATACTGGAGACAGCCATGTTTGCAGGCCTTCCATTGGCAGAAGGGAGGCTTAATCCTTCTCAGACTACAACCTTTGGTCTAGGTACAATGATATGCCATGCTGTAGAAAACGGCTGCCGTGAAATAATAATAGGCCTTGGTGGAAGTTGTACAAACGATGGAGGTACCGGAATGGCATGTGCTTTAGGAGTAAGGTTTAAAAACAAGGCAGGAGAAGAGTTTATTCCTACAGGGGCTACATTAGGAGAAATAGCTCATATTGACACCACTTTGGCTGAACGGCTTCTGAAGGATTGTAAAATAACTGCTATGTGCGATATTGACAATCCCATGTACGGTAAAACCGGTGCGGCGCATGTTTATGCACCTCAAAAAGGGGCCGACGAGGAAATGGTTTTACTGCTTGACAAAAATCTTATGGATTTAGCCGATACAATAAAAAGTCAACTGGGGGTTGATGTTTCAGAAATTCCGGGAAGTGGTGCAGCAGGTGCAATGGGAGCAGGGATACTGGCTTTCCTTAAAGGAAGTCTCAAACCCGGAATCGAAACAGTTCTTGATTTAGTAGGTTTTGATAACATAATAAAAGATGCCGACTTTATTTTCACCGGGGAAGGAAGGATTGACGAACAAAGTCTTAGAGGAAAAGTTGTTATTGGTGTAGCTGCCCGTGCTAAAAGAAAGAATGTTCCCGTTATTGCCATAGTTGGTGATGTGGGGGATGGAGCTGAAGCAGCATATGAAATGGGAGTGTCGGCTATTGTAAGTATTAACAGGGTAGCTTTGCCCTTTGAAAAAGCAAAAGCAAGGAGCAAAAAAGATCTGGCAGATACCATTGATATGGTTATGAGACTGCTTAAACACCATGTTGTTCAAAAATAATATCGTGGTACTTGAATTTGACAGTCAAGTCACAATTGATTCCTGAAGTATAGGAATTGTTCCCAAAAAGTTTCAAGGCATAGGAAACGTTGGAATTATCCCCTGTGATAGTTGAATACAGCACCTGACAAAAGCGTTGTGTTCTGTCGCAGGCTTCTTTAAACATTTCTATAAATGAAAGAGTACTTTTGTGGGCCTTATCATATGGCATGGCCCATTCATTTTTGGCAAGATTCAAGTAATCAAAGCCATCCTTTATATGTAAGGGAAAGATAAGGCTGGAGAATAGAGGAAACCCATAGATAACTTGGTCTATGGCGGCTACAAATTTCTTCTTTGTACCGTGGGGATCCCTAAGGATTTTTTCTACGGTATTCATATCTTTTATGGCTTTTGCTATAAGTTTACCGGGGATATTATAATTAAAAACTGAGGCTATAACACTTTCGTACATATCTCCGATTACGTTGCGCTCCCTGACGGTTATACCTATGAGCCCGTCAATTCTTATCTCATGGACTTTTTTGTTCAAGAGCCGACTACACATCAATACGTCAATAGCAGTCTCAAAACGCCTGTGATAGTATTGATACAGGTTTGTGCGTGGATCCTCGTCAGTTTTGAAGCCTGATTTGTAGAAAATATAAGGATGAGTAATACTGTCCAGACAGTTATGGCTTAAAAAGCCCATAAAATAAACAGTAAGAATGTCTTTTACATTCCCCTCCTGCTTCAAAATGTAATCAATCATTTCACTGAATACCAGATTCACTTTAGATATATGAAATTTCTCCCCTATAGTGCCATATTGCGTTTTAGGAGACCAAGGCCAGATACCATAGTAAAAAAGTATATCGGGGCCCTGAACCCCTAGATTAAAGACGTTTTTATTTAGTTCAATGAGTTTTTTGCACTCTTTATTTTCAATCATTTTAACAGCTTCCAAGCCGCAAAGATAGTGAGTAACCAGATTAGGCATGTTACCTCCGTATACCCCTAAAATCGGGATTCATATGTAAATTATGTACAATATTCATTTCAGATATGTAAATTATACGATTTAAGCTTTAGAAAGTATGTAAAAAATTTATATATACGTATTGACTTTTAGGTCCATTAGTTATATAGTTAGTTATATAAGTAATTAACTAACGGACTAATTAGGTGGTGAAGGCATGAAGCTAGATTTTAATAATGACAAACCTATATATCTTCAACTTTCTGAGGAATTGGAGGATGCCATTATAGCAGGGGCATACCAAGAGGAGACACAAATTCCATCGACAACAGAGATCTCGGTAAACTACAAAATAAACCCGGCCACTGCGTTAAAGGGAATAAATATTTTAGTTGATAACGGAATTGTTTATAAAAAGAGGGGGCTTGGCATGTTTGTTGCAAATGGAGCAAAAGAAAAAATACTTGAACAACGGAAGGTAGATTTTTTTGAAATCTATATAAAATCTCTTGTTACAGAAGCAAAGAAGCTTTCAATTTCAAAAGAGGATATATTAAAAATGTTGGAAAGAGGGTTTGAAATATGAGTCAAATGGAAATCAAAAATATAACAAAAAAATTCGCAGATGTGATAGCCCTGGAAAATATCAGCCTGAAACTGGAAGAAAATAAGATTTATGGACTGCTGGGGCGTAACGGAGCAGGAAAGACAACCTTGCTTAACCTGATTACAAACAGGATTTTCCCTACGGAAGGAAAGATTCTAGTAGACGGTGAAAATGTTATAGAGAATGATAATGCATTATCAAAGATATATTTTATGGCTGAAAAGAATTACTATCCTGAGAATATGACGGTAAAAAAGGCGTTTAATTGGACTAAAGAATTCTACACCGATTTTGACTATGAATATGCTTCTGAATTGTGTGAGAAGTTTTCCCTTAAATTGAGTCAAAAGATAAAGACTTTGTCTACAGGTTATACATCTATATTCAAAATGATTTTAGCATTATCCTGCAATGTGCCTTTTATTCTTTTAGATGAGCCTGTTCTGGGACTTGATGCAAATCATCGTGACCTGTTTTATAAGGAATTGCTTAAAAATTACAGTGAAAAGCCCAAAACTATTGTCATTTCAACACACTTGATTGAAGAAGCGGCAGACATAATTGAAGACGTTATAATAATAAAATCAGGCAAATTGATTTTAAATGAATCCGTTGAGAGCGTTCTGTCACAGGGTTATGCCATAACTGGAAGTATATCGGCGGTTGACGGTTTTACTGCCGGAAAAAATGTACTTGGAGCGGATACAATAGGGGGAATCAAATGTGCATATGTACTTGGGCATTTGGATAAGGCAGGTTTTCCCGACGGACTGGAAGTTACAAAACCTGATTTACAGAAACTATTTATTCACATGACTAATAGATAATGGAGGGGATTATTAATGAGATTAAAAACAACTTCTAAATATATATTTTCAGATATAAAGAACTCTGTCTTGATTTTCTATTTAATTATAGCACTACTAACAATCTTTTTTTCTTCTGTCACATCAGAGGGTAACAGCTCATTTAACGGAATTGAAATGATATCGGCAATATTTTTGTTTGTAGTAGGATTAAACTCTTTTCGAAAAAATTATTTATTTTTAATGTCCAATGGCGTACCAAGGAGAACCCAGTTCAAGAGCTTTTTCTTGGCTGCAATTCCTGTAACGGTGGGTATGGCGGTTATTGATAGGGCTTTGGTAGCTATATTTAACCGAATAACAAATTATAATACTTTGTATGGTATGCTTTATCAGGACAAAACGCAAAGTAACGGAAATATAGTGATTTCTTTATTATGGAGCATAACACTGTACATGTGTGCAATAACTCTTGGATATTTTATAACACTGGGATATTACAGAATGAACAAAATACAAAAGATATGTGTATCAATTGGAGTTCCGGCCTTTTTTATACTGGTACTCCCGTATATAATTTATAACTTTTGTTCAACTTCTACTGTTAATTGGGTATACAATGGAATAACTACCATGTTCGGAGTAACCGGAAGCTACGGACCTATAAGCGCAGTTGCTGTATTCCTTGTTTCTACGATTTTACTTTCAGTATTGTCATATTTGTTGATAAGAAAGGCTCCCATAAAAGATAATTAACAAGAGGGGCAAAAAGGATCGGGCAGTAATGGCAAAATCGCCTTTACTGCCCGAACTTTTTTTACTGATTGTTGTTATAGCTAAACCAGTTTAATGTGTTAATGTAGTTTGAATTTACTCCATATGAAACAATCCTGTCATTGTTGTCCATAATGTCTATCCAGAGTCTATCCTCATTAGAGGAAGTAAGCTGCTCATAGTTAAAACCGTTAATATCCTTCCGGATTTCAGTAATAAAGCTTCTGAGCTTTTCCTTATCAGAAATAACTATAGGTTGTTTGTTTGTATAATCATGTACTTGTATATACTTAATATCATCTGCTTCCTGATGCAGTACCGGAAATCTGCCGTTTTTGTATTCCTTGCTTTCATATATAGGGCCTAGCGTAGAAGCATACAGGTTATTATCCAGATTATAATACCTGACGATTTTTTTACCGTTTTTAAGGGTGTAGGCAATGTAGGTAGGAAAACCTTCCTTGCTCCTGCTTTCCAGAATCATCTTATGAAGCTCAGTGATGTTTTTTATGTTTGCAGTTTCTTTATAAATGGTAGTATTGTCATTTGAAGGGCTTAGATATTTTTCATTGTCTCGGTCTTCCCACCAGTATATGTTGTACCCCATGTAAACGTTTGCAATCTCATCAGCAGCAGGAACTTTGTTTACATATCCGAAAATATCAAACTTGACACCTAACAGCATAATTATTAATACCAGTGCATACCCCACATAACCCTTGTAGGTATTAAGTACTTTAAAGGTTTTGTTTGTTACCATTTGAACTACTACATAGCCGATTAATGCACATAGGAAATATCCGAATATTGCAAAGGGGACGGAGGCTCTGCTAATACCAAGAAAATAAGCTCCGCCGACTAGTGTTGCACAAACTGTCACACCGTATATAAACACGGGACGTATGGGCTTGAAGGTTATGATGTCACCGGCGGTTTCAGGTCTTCTGAGTTTAAACGCAATAAGACCTCCCGCCAGCAGTAGCACTGATAAAACTATATAACCAACCACCATCCGAGGTGTAAGTTCTATGCTGTTGCTAAAGAGCATCGTCATAGGCAATTTGCGGTAAAAACCGGTATTTGAATAAGTTGCAAAACCATATAGCAACGAAGATAGATTTGCTCTTATAGTCTCAAAGAAAAATAAAGGAAGTAGATTCAAAATATAAACAAATACTATCTGGGCAACGGAACTTCCCGTAAACATGCCAACAAAAATTGTCATGGACATAAATAAAATTCCATATAAAAGGGATAGCCCAAACCATTTGAAAATAAGTCCCATTGTATAAAAATCAGATAAAAAGCTAAAGGAGTTCAGCAAGCCCATAACGAAAACATTTATCAATAAGGGCACAACATATAATATCAGTGCTGAAACAAAACTGTTAAAATACAGTTCTGCCCTAGTAACGGGAAGACTGTGGTACAAAGAAGCTTGACGACCCTTTTGAATATACCTGTAGGCTAAAACTGCAATAATAACAGGAATAACAGCTGGAAACAACAGACTTACTCCGCTATGGAAGTTAAGTTCACGTTCTATAGCCTCTTTAATAAATCTAATATTGGAATTGTCAGAATTCATATTAAATTTTTGCATGTAATGTGCCAGAGGCATAGTCAGGATAAGTCCTATTGAAAAAATTACACTGACCCACCAATAACGCTTCAGATCACTTAAAATTAAGCCTTTCTTAAATAAGGATGTTTTCGATTTCATAACCTTTACCCCCTAATTCATAAATGAAAATTTCCTCAAGGGAAAGCGGCAGAATATCCATTACAACAGGGTTTGTTGACTTGACATGGGATATTAATGCATCCTTGTTACCCCTGACAATTAATTGCAGCACGCTTCCGTTCTGGGTACGATGTAATACCTCTCCATCCTTGAATAAATTATCAGGTGTATTACCTGAGTATGCAAGCTGAAGCTTGTGAATATCTGATTTCATATTATCAAGCTCACGCTCAACCATCATTTTACCCTGATATAGAATACCAACATGATCACATATGTCTTCCAGCTCACGTAGGTTGTGAGAGGATACCAGAACCGTTGTTCCGTATTCTGCAACATCCTGAAGTATCAGATTCCATACCTTTTTTCTCATAACCGGGTCAAGTCCGTCAACGGGTTCATCCAGTATCATCACCTTTGGCTTTGCTGAAATTCCAAGCCAGAAGGCTACCTGTTTCTGCATACCTTTTGAAAGCTTTACGACTCTACGATTTATGTCAATTGGAAATACCTGCTTTAGAGTATTAAATCTCTCCCACCTCCAACCTGGATACATGCTGGCATAGAAAGAAGCCATTTCCTTTATACTGTACTGTGAAAAGAAAAATAGGTCATCGGATATATAAACTATTTTGGATTTTGTTTCGGGATTATCAAAAACGGATTTACCATCTATGGCAATAGAGCCTGACTCGTTTTTATAAATACCGGTCAAATGTTTTATCAGTGTAGTTTTGCCTGAACCGTTAGGTCCCAAAAGCCCATAGACTGAACCCTCTTTTATATGAATATCAAGGGAATCAAGTGCCTTAAAGTCCCCGTAGGATTTGCTCAAAGATTTAACATGAATCATTGGGATGCCTCCTTTTTACTATATGTGTTCTGAATTACATCGATTACTGCCTGCTGCGGTGTATGAAGAAAAATCAATTCTTCCACCGTTTTCTGAATATTGAGCAAAAGCTCTTTACGTCTTGGGTCTACAGAGCTTTTATCCAATGGGGCTATAAAATTACCCTTGCCTTTAACCGAATAAATTATTCCCTCGGATTCAAGGTCTTTATATGCTTTCTGAATTGTATTGGGGTTTATGGTAAGAGTTTGAGCAAGCTCTCTTACCGACGGTATTTTGTCGTCAGTTTCAACTGCCCCGGTTATAACCAGCTCCTTGATTTTATCTTTAATTTGTTCATAAATGGGTCTGGGGTCTTTAAAATCTAATTGTATCATAAGCACCTCCTTGTAACTGTATTAACAATAATAGTACACTTAGTACAGTATTATATTATTACCAGTTGAATAAAATGTCAACAATTTTAAAATACACATATTCCTCGGGTATAAACAGATATATTATAATAGTATTAACAGGAGGGGATAAAATGCTTAAACCCATAATCGGGATTCCCATGGGAGATCCCGCAGGAATAGGTTCCGAGATAATAGTAAAAGCACTGGCTAATGATGAGATTTACAAAGTATGTAATCCTTTGGTAATAGGTGATGCCGGAGTTATTGAAAAGGCAGCCCGGATATGCGGCATACAAACCAATGTTAATAAAGCAGAAGGTATTGATAGGATAGATTTAGACAAAAGAACTATAAACGTAGTGGATTTAAAAATAATAAATCCTGATTGTCTGGAGTACGGAAAGGTTCAGGCAGAAAATGGCCGGGCTTCCTTCGAGTATATAAAAAAGAGTGTGGAGCTTGCTATGGAAGGAAAACTTTCTGCAATAGCAACAACCCCTATAAACAAGCCTTCACTAAAAGCGGCCGGAATAGAATTTATCGGGCATACGGAAATACTTGCCGGACTGACAGACACCAAAGACCCCCTTACTATGTTTGAAGTCAGGGGAATGAGAGTATTTTTTCTTACCCGCCATGTATCTCTGAGGAAGGCTTGTGATATGGTGACCAAGGACAGATTACTGGATTACGTCGAAAGATGCACACAAGCCTTGCAAAGCCTTGGAATAAAAGAGGGGACAATGGCTGTAGCCGGATTAAATCCCCACAGCGGCGACAATGGTCTCTTCGGATTAGAAGAATCGGAAAACATTACTCCTGCAATTCAGGAGGCGAAAAGGCGCGGGTTTAACGTGGAAGGCCCTGTAGGCCCGGACTCTGTGTTCCATCTTGCACTAACAGGCAGATATAATTCGGTATTGTCCCTATATCACGATCAGGGACACATAGCTACAAAAACATTGGACTTTGAAAGAACAATAGCAATTACCTTAGGACTTCCGTTCCTGCGAACATCCGTTGACCATGGAACAGCTTATGATATTGCCGGGAAGGGAATCGCCAGTGAGATAAGCATGACGGAGGCAATACTACTGGCGGCTAAATATTCAGTTCCATACTCACAGTGGGTAAAAAGAGCAGACTAATATATATTTAAAACGTATTATATTGTATCTAAATAAGTAATAAAAATTTTAGGAGGTTAATATGGCAGACGTTATTGATTATAAAATTTATGGGGACGATATGCAGATAGTGGAGATAGAATTGGACCCATCAGAAGGTGTTAGGGCTGAAGCCGGTGCAATGATGTATATGGAAGATGGAATTATGATGCAGACATCCACAGATGGCGGAGCTTTTAAGGGATTCAAGAGAATGCTTACGGGAGAAAGCTTTTTTATCACTACTTTTTATAATGCGGGTGCATCAAAGCAGCACGTTGCATTTTCAGCACCTTATCCCGGTAAGATAATCCCATTGGATTTAACAAAGCTGGGGGGCAATTTTCTGTGTCAAAAAGACTCCTTCTTGTGTGCTGCAAGCGGAGTGGACATTGAGATAGCTTTTACCAGAAAGCTTGGAGCAGGCTTCTTTGGTGGAGAAGGTTTTATTCTTCAAAGGTTGATTGGCGACGGAATGGCATTCGTCCATTCAGGGGGAACGATTATTCAGAAAAACCTTCTTCCCGGCGAAACTCTGAGAGTTGACACAGGATGTCTGGTGGCTTTTTCACCAAGTGTAGACTATGATATCCAATCTGTTGGAGGCTTTAAAAATGCACTTTTCGGCGGAGAGGGATTATTCCTTGCAAAGCTGACAGGCCCCGGCATTGTATTCCTGCAAAGTCTACCTCTTGCCAGATTATCAGACAGACTTTCATCCGCAGGAGCACGCCATCATGACCAACAGTCAGGTATTGCAGGCATTGGAGGGGGAATTCTTGGAGGTCTTTTTGGAGGAGATAATAAGTTTTAAGCTTTAAACATAAAATAAAAGGCATTTCAAGGATGTTCCTTCAGAATCCTTGAGATGCCTTTTTTAGCTTGTATAAAAAAATTAACAAAATTTAAAAAAAGTGAACAAAATATTTTTGAAATAATACAATTTATATATTTTTTCGTCCTATCATAAATAATTATTAAAATTAATATACCAATGTCAAAAGGATTTATATTGATTTGGAAACGGTTTACATTCTATAATGAAAAACAGATTTACTAATCATTCTCTTTTCATTTTACTCCTATTCTTTACATTTGGCCTATAGATAATCGGTACATATATGTAATTTGGAAGAACTCCCCGTACAAGTGTCAGGTCAGGGTATGGATTATCATAGGTTTTTTTATAATTTCTGTTGTACATTATTTCAAAACTATCTTAATGTAAATTAAAATAAGGAGGAAAAGTATGCTAAAAAATAAGGCGACAAAAAGGTTTATATCATTAACTCTTTCTATTGTAATTGTCTTATGCAGTATCTTAACTTTTACAGTTTCCCCAATGGTTGTTTCTGCGGCAACCCAGACGGTCTATTTCGTATCCCCTACGGGAAGTGACAGTAATCCCGGAACCATTGATGCACCCTTTCAGACAATCACAAAGGCCAGGGATGTTGTACGTACTATAAACCAAAATATGACCGGTGACATTTATGTTTATTTAAGAGGAGGAGACTATCGTTTAACCAATACAATTACTTTTGGGCCGGAAGATTCAGGGACAAACGGATTCAGGATATTTTATCAGGCATATCAGGGTGAAATACCTGTTTTAAACGGTGCAACAAAGGTTACAGGGTGGACTCAATATAATGGCAATATATATAAGGCTACCTTAAACAGAAATACTAAATTAAGATACCTTTTTGTAAATGATAAGAGAGCCCAGATGACCAAAAAAACAGTAAAAGGTCAGGGCGGATATGGAACTTATACTGTTACAAAGGGACAGGCCAGCTGGGCTTGGACAAGCGGCAGCAATAGTGACGGAGTTAAGTATAATGCGTCCGATGTACCGGAAATTACAAGCAATAAGGATGACCTTGAAATAGTAAACGGTTCCACTTGGAACGAAAATATTGTTTGTACAAGGGATGTTATTACGTCCGGTACTTCCAGAATACTGCTTTTGCAGCAGCCATATGGAGCAATAGCGCAATTGCCCGGTTGGGGTGCAGCTTTCACCACTACCAGTACCCATACAATTTACAATGCATTTGAGTTTTTAAATTCACCGGGACAATTTTATTTTAACAAGACTACAAAAACTCTGTATTATTATCCGCGCTCAGGTGAGGACATGGCAACTGCCGATGTTGAGGCTCCTGTTTTAGAGAAGCTCATAGACATCTCAGGGAAGTCAAATACAAACAGAGTCAAGAATATAACTTTCCAGGGCATTACCTTTGCAAATACGGACTGGAACCTTATTAAAGTCGGAGACTCTTACGGCAGAACAACTTGCCAGAGTGCAGACGGATTTATAGCTTATTATAATGGTAATTGGCATGACACAAAATACACTCTTCTGGATACATATCCGGGTATGATAAACGTAAGCAGCAGTGATTCAATTAATTTTACAGGCAATATAATAAAGCACAGTGCTGCCGACGGAATTACCATGGTAAACGATGTTGTAAATTCAAATCTGATTGGTAACTATATTTATGACATCACATCAAGCGGTATTACGGTAGGTCATCCACAGCATGTGTACTTGGGAGACGGCGGAGAACACCAGAAGTACGCACCGGGTGTAGAAGGTATTTGTACCAATGTTGTAATCAACAATAATATGCTGTGGGATTGCAGCACTGCTCCCGGATTCGGGGGATGTGCCGGTGTTACTGCATTCTTTGTAAACAAGCTCAAGGTAACGTATAACACAGTTCACACCACAGGCTATAACGGTATAACACTTGGGTGGGGCTGGTGTAATTTCCTTGACTCAAATACCTGTAAGGACAACGTAATAAATAATAACCGTGTATATAACGCATTAAACAGGCTGCATGACAGCGGAGCAATATATACAATAGGGCAAATGCCTTATACTACTATTAATGAGAATTATGTCAAGGGAATTCCTGATAATTCAACAGGACCAACTTATGGTTTACATAACGACGAAGGAAGCGCATATATAACTGAAAATGATAATGTACTTGATATTAGTCCGGGGGTAACGTACACAATCAATTGTGAAGATTACGGACAAAAACACGACTTAACAATACAAAGAACCTATGCAACGGTTAATAAAATGGGTAAAAACCCACCAAGCAGTACAATTGATATGCCAATTGCAGTTCCGGATAATGTGTGGCCTTTGGCACAGTACAATATAGCTTTGAACGCTGGAGTTCAGGAAGCATACAGAAGCATTCTGCCAAGTAATCTGTTCCCGGTTCAGGATTATGTATTCCCTGCAAGCTGTGCAACAAAATGTGGAGCTGATTTAAACATAAGAAGTAGCGGAAATGCAGCAAATACAGTATGGTTTGCTCCCGCCGGGACAACAAATTTTGTTGTAGGGCCAACTATGACCAAGGCGGCAGGAACTGCTACATCAATTGTAACACCTGAAACGGCTGGGACGTACAAATTATTTGTAGTAAACTCGTCAGGTGTGAAGGTAGGTGAATCGGATGCATTGCTGAGAGTGAACGGTTCGGCTTCACAAATTGAAGCTGAGAGTTTCTCCTCACAATCAGGAATTCAAACTGAAAACTGCAGCGAAGGTGGACAGGACGTAGGATATATTGAAAATGGAGATTATACGGTTTACAAGAATTTTGATTTCAAAAACGGAGTTACGGGTTTTAAGGCCAGAGTAGCCAGTGGTGCCAGCGGAGGAAATATTGAAATCAGGCTGGACAGTATTACAGGGCCTTTAGTAGGAACTTGTCCGGTGACGTCCACAGGAGGATGGCAGACCTGGGCAGACGTAACATGCAATGTCAGCGGAGCCAGCGGTATACACAATTTGTACCTTAAATTCACCGGAGGCAGCGGATACATGTTCAACCTTAACTGGTTTCAGTTTACAGGCGGAGGTATACCCCCTGTACTTACAGGAGATGTCAATGGGGATGGCAGCGTTGATTCAACTGACTATGCCATGATGAAAAAGTACCTACTCGGTTTAATCAATGATTTCCCTGTAGAAGACGACCTTAAAACAGGTGACCTGAATAACGATAGTGTAATTGATGCAATTGATTTGGCACTGCTGAAGAAAAACTTGTTAAACGGTATGTAATAAATTACCAAAACGTTAATATCCAAGGGGGTGTTGTAGAACAGAAAGCTTTTTCTGTTTTGCCACAACCCCTTCTTTACTATTTACAAATAATAGGATAATATTTTGATATAGTTGAGATACTTAGCTCATAAATTTTAAATTTTGGAGAATTCATATGAAAATTGAACATGTTGCATTATATGTAAATGATTTAGAAAATGCAAAGGATTTTTTCATTAAATATTTCAATGCTAAATCAAACCAAGGATACCATAACAAGAAAACGGATTTTAGGTCATACTTCTTGTCCTTTGACGATGGGGCACAGCTGGAAATAATGAATAAACCCAATATGTCTGATAACGACAAATACTTGAGCCGGACCGGTTATATTCATATTGCCATTAGTGTTGGGAGTAAGGAAACGGTTGATAGCTTGACTAACAGATTAAAAAATGATGGATTTGAGGTTGCTAGTGAACCAAGAATGACAGGCGATGGTTATTACGAAAGTTGTATTATTGGATTTGAAGGAAATCAAATTGAAATAACTTTATAAACGTACCAACTTGCTGGTGTGCGTTAGAAGGAGATATACCCACATATAAATTTCTATCTGATTATTTGTTTTCAAAAATATATCAGCCAATTTCACATTAAGCTATAACAAAATTTCCTGCAATATATATTTACATAACAAACTATTTATGTTACAATCTAGCTAAACCGATTAAGCAAAACATACAAATAGTTTTGCTAATTGCTAAACCGCTATAGCAAATTTATTCTATTTCATTTGTACAATATGGCGCCGGACGAATGTCAATATGGAATAAAACTGGCGGTAGTTCTATTGTTAAAAGTAAAAAATGCTACTAATTAAAAACAAAGGACATTCAGGAGTGTGAAAAAATGTATCAAACGGTCAATGGTGCAACTCTCTACTACAACGAATATGGTTCGGGAGATAAATATATTTTGTCTTCCCAAATGGGTTTTGATTCTGATGAAATAGGATGGCCAATGGATCTGGCTGATGAAGGCTTCCATGTTTTTACCATTCAAATCAGAGGTTATGGAAAGTCAACGCATGTTTCCGAGGATTTGGGCGGTGAGTGGTATAATACCTGGGCAGATGACGTGTATGAATTTGCGAAAAGCAAGGGAATACAAAAGTTCCTTTATACCGGACAGTCCCATGGTGCAGGTATAGGCTGGCATCTTTCGCTGAGGCATCCGGAAGTTCTGGTTGGTTTTGCAGCTTTGGTGGGGGGACCTCATTCCAGAAAAGGCGGGGAGACTTCTCCGGGAAGACTTAAAACTATTATGTCAGCAGATGATCCCGAAGCAACCCTAAAGCGCGCTGAGTCAACAAGAGAGTATTTTCTTGCCTTTGCGGAGAAATTTTCTGATAATCCGGAATTGAAGGCAGAATTTGAAAGGAAAGCCGAAAAGGGATATGAATGGGAACTTGAAAGGACAGTTGAAGAAGTCCGTGTTAACCCCAGAAAACCGCTTTCATACCTGAAAACAGATGAGGAAGTTTATCAGGAGCTATCCAAAATTCAGATACCTGTTTTGATGATTAACGCTTATATGGATAAAATGGTGCCGGTAACAGATATTTTATGGCCGGTAAAAGTAATCAAAAATTCAAAATGCATAATTTTCAATAATGCCGGTCACGATGTCCATTATGATTGCCGTGATGATGTGAGGCGTGAAATAACCTTATTTGCTTCAGAGTTATTCTAGATTTACATATTAAATTAAGAAGGATGTTATGTTTACCAATTACTCAAATAATTCCAGAGGAGGAAAATCGAGTATGAAAAAGTTTATGAAAGTAATTAGCTTGTTAGTAATTACATCACTTTTATTGGTGAGTGTAGCGTGTTCAGGCTCCGGAAGTCCGGCTGACACAACGAATACAGCTAATGAGTCTGCTAAAGCATCAGGTAACGAAACGGCAAGTGATAAGCAGGGTGGAGTTTTACGGATAGCATATGGTGATAAATTCAATTGTATAGGGTATCCGGCAGGAAGTACGACATACTATGAAAACCAAGTAATGGATGCGGCTTTGGAAACTTTGGGGAGATATGATGATTCAGGTGTTCTTGTTCCATATTTGGCAGATGGTTTTAAAATGGATGCCGATGCATTGACATTGACCATTAACTTGCGTAAGGATGTTAAGTTCCACGACGGTACGGTATGCGATGCGGAAGCGGTAAAATGGAACTTTGAAGAATTTAAGGCATCAGGACGTAGCGAAATCAATGATGTTGCAAGCATCGAGGTTAAAGATCCACTGACATTGGTGCTTCATCTTTCAAAATGGAATAATTCCATTGCAGATGCTGCCTTGTTTACAGCAGGAAGAATTATTTCACCAACTTACTTTAAAGCCAATGGAAAAGATGCAGCAATTGCAAACCCAGTTGGTACAGGACCATTTAAGTTTGTTAAATGGGAACGTGATGCCAGGATTGTTTTTGAAAAAAATAAAGACTACCGTGTTAAGGGACAACCCTATCTTGATGGCATTGAAGTTGTATTCATGCCCGATACTACAACCATTGTTTCTGCAATGAGAGCAGGAGAAATTGATGTAATTGCAACTGTTGACGGCACTGTAAGTGATGCAATGGAAGTTGACGGCCGTGCTCCTATCAGTCGTCCTCTTACAAGCGGAACTATTATGAATGGTCTTATGCCTACCAGCAATGACCCGTCACTACCTTTCCATAAATTAAAGGTGAGACAGGCAATCGCCCATGCCATTGATAAGGAAGCCATTGTTGGAATGAATAAAAAGCTTGGATGGGCATACTCAAATCAATGGACGCCTCCGGGATCATGGTCTTATAACGAGGCTACTGTCGGATATCCTTATGATGTGGTAAAAGCAAAGCAATTACTTGCAGAAGCTGGCTACCCAAATGGCTTTACTTGCAAAGGTTATGTAAATTCCGGTGATGTTAAATTAATGGAAGTCACTCAGGCATATCTTGCAGAAGTTGGTATTAAGATGGAAATTGTACCTATTGAATCAGCAAAAGAGAATGAGATGACTGGAATCAAAGGAACATGGGACGGCATTTTACGTTGGGCCGGTAGAGGAGAAGCAGATATTGCACCGGTATATGCCAGAACTTTGACAGATGAAGGCGTTCGATGTGTTGGTGGAGTTATCCATCCTGAAGATATAAAGAAATTAATTGATTCTGCAGTAGCAGCAAAAACATTTGATGAAAAAGTGGCAATAAGCAAAGAGTTGTCAAAGAAAGTAATCGATGATTACTGCCTGCTTATCCCATTTGCTTCAATTAGCAGTCAGGTTTATGCAACTGATAAGGTTAAGGACAGTCATTTAGGATATTATCATATCTCTCACTGGACACCTGAGCTTGTCAAATTGGAAAAATAATCTGATTTTTTTCTGAAATTGATATGAAGGCTGACCGGTGCAGGCTAGAAACTGTATCGGTCGACTTCACACTTGGAAACCTTGTTAATCTATTTTCAATAATAAGTGATATTAGTTAAGAACCTGCAGATTGGGGGCACATTGAAGGATGGCTCAATTTATTATTAAAAGACTGATACAATCAGTTATTGTTATATTTATCGTTTCGATATTTACATTCCTGCTGACTTACCTTATGCCGGGAGATCCTGTGTACGCAATGCTCGGCGGTGATATCACTCAGGAACAGTATGATATCGCTTACAAAGAGATGGGTCTTGATAAACCGATTTTTGTACGATATGTGAATTGGTGCGGAAACATCTTAGAGGGCGATTTCGGAAAATCATATAAGTACAGGATGCCTGTTATTGACCTTATAAAAGAAAGATTGCCAATTACCATGTATTTTGGGATATTGTCAATAATAATAAGTACTACGTTGGGCATAATTCTAGGAATTCTTTCAGCAACAAAAAGAGGAAAACTAACCGATACCATTATTACCTTACTGGCCAATCTGGGTGCGGTTATGCCTTTATTCTGGCTTGCTGTACTGGGTATGTCACTTTTCGCAATGCAGCTTAAATGGCTTCCCTCATATGGTTTTACATTTCCGACAGATAATTTTGTAACTAGTGTTAAACAGACAATTTTACCTTTATTTGCATTGAGTGTTGGTGCTATTGCAGGTACGACACGCCAAATGAGGTCAAGCATGCTGGAGGTTATCCGTCAGGATTATATCAGGACAGCCAGGGCAAAGGGAGTTAAAGAATCCAAAGTGATTTCAGGACATGCATTAAAAAATGCCTTGATACCTATTGTTACATTAACAGGTATGTCTTTTAGAAATGTTGTTTCAGGATCTACTTCCGTTGAAATTATATTTAGCATTGCAGGAACCGGCCAGTTGCTGGTATCCAGTGTACTTAGCAAGGATGTTGCAACAACACAGGCATGTATTCTTATTGTAGCCGTCGTAGTGAGTATAGCAAATCTTATTGTCGATATTTCCTATGGCTACATTGATCCACGCATTCGCATACAGTAGGAGGTCGTAATATGAACAAGAGAGGGACAAGTCACTTCATGTCCGGCATCACAAAATTTTTAAAGCGGTTGTTCGGGCGCAGGATTGTAATTTTCGGTACAGTTCTGGTTGTATTATTTGTTATGACTGCACTGCTTGCACCATATATCAGCCCACATAATCCATACAAGCAAAACCTGGCATTGTCATTTGCCAAGCCGTCTGCAGAGCATATTCTGGGAAATGACGAGCTGGGAAGAGACATATTGAGTCGTCTTATTTACGGAACAAGAACATCCCTGTCAATCGGTTTTATTGCAGTTATGATTGCTGCAGGCTGCGGAATCATTCTTGGATTGGTGGCAGGTTACGTAGGTGGGGTAGTAAATTCAGTTATATCCCGTGTTATGGATGCACTTTTATCAATTCCGGCTATTATGCTGTCACTGGGTCTTGGAATAATTTTTGGTTCAGGTATGGCAAGCCTTATGGTGATTTTGGGATTATCGACTATACCTACATATACAAGGTTGATGTGTGCACAGGTGCTTGCCATACGTAATTCCGATTATATAAATGCGGAAAGGGTGTTGGGAGCCGGCAGTATCAGAATTATGTTTTCTCATATTTTACCTAACTGTTTATCTCCGATAATCGTTCTTTTTACAATGAATATCGGTGGAACAATCCTTGCAGAAGCCAGCTTAAGCTTTCTGGGCCTCGGAGTAAAAGCGCCTATGGCGTCCTGGGGAGCTATGGTAAACGAAGGATATAGCAGACTAATTACAAATCCTGTTTTTGCACTTGCGCCTGGTGTCTGCATTATGCTGCTTGTGCTTGGATTCAATATTCTGGGAGATGGTCTCAGAGATATACTTGATCCGCGCTTACGCGGTTCTATATGAGGAGATGCAAATGAAACATTTACTACAAGTCAATAATTTGAGCGTTTCGTTTAGAATTGATGATTCTGTTACAAAAGCTGTAAATGACGTATCCTATTATATAGATCAGGGCGAAACAATCAGCTTTGTAGGTGAGAGCGGGTCAGGAAAAAGTGTGAGTCAGTTGGCTGTATTACAGTTGATTTCAACACCGCCCGGGAGCATTGATAATGGATGTGTATTGCTCGAAGATGAAGAAGTGTTTAAATATTCGGCCAATGGTCCTGAAATGCGAAAAATACGTGGTGGGAAAATTGGAATGGTATTCCAGGAGCCAATGACTTCCTTAAACCCCGTAAAAACCATTGGCAGCCAGCTTATGGAACCTATATTAATCCATACTGGCGTTAAAGACAAGGAAGCCAGAAAACGTGCTATTAGTCTTTTAAGTCAGGTAGGAATACCTGATGCGGAAAAAAGAATGGGCGATTACCCCCACCAGTTTTCCGGCGGTATGCGCCAGAGGATTATGGTAGCCATTGCCATTGCCGGCAATCCAAAGCTTATTATAGCTGATGAGCCAACTACTGCTTTGGACGTTACCACTCAGGCCCAAATCCTTGAACTGTTGAAAACTGTATCAGAGAAAAACGGTACTTCTCTGCTCATCGTTACACATAATTTGGGTATCGTAGCACGCTATGCCCAACGTATCTATGTAATGTATGCCGGGAGGATTGTAGAGTCCGGCTTGTCCAGGGACATTTTTGCCCATCCATCACATCCCTATACAAGAGGGCTGTTGAATGCGATTCCACGGTTAGATGATAGCAAGGAAAGAAAACTTCAGCCAATTGATGCTCCGGCAAAAATGCCACTGGATGATGGAAAGCATTGTCCTTTTCTACCCAGATGCAAATATAAATGCGACATGTGTTTTAGTCAGGGTATACCGGCTTTGACCGAATCTGTTGAAGATGGACATTTTGCAGCTTGCCGACTGAGCCGTGAAGAACTTGATCAAATAGATAAAAACGGTCAGGATAGCATTAGAGTGGATAGAAGAGAGCCTCTTAAGGATAACATACTCGAAATCAATGACCTGTCTGTTCATTTCCCGATCAAGCATGGCATACTGAGTGCAAAATCTACGAAACTTACTGCAGTAGACAAGGTTTCTTTTAAAGTAAGACGTGGCGAAACTTTCGGCCTGGTTGGTGAATCCGGATGTGGGAAGACAACTGTTGCAAGAAGCATTGTGCGCTTAATAAACGACAGTGAAGGCGAGATTAAATTTAACAATCTTGATTTGAATGATCTCAAGTCATCTAAACTGCGCAAACAAAGGCACAAAATACAAATGATATTCCAGGATCCGTATAGTTCGCTGGACCCCAGGAAAAGTGCAGGAAGCCTTGTGGGAGAGCCGTTAAAAATCCATAGACTTGTTTCTTCCGGGCAGGAATATGATCGCAGGGTTGATGAACTCTTTACCCTTGTAGGATTATCGCCATCTCTAAAAAACAGAGTGGCTCATGAGTTTTCAGGAGGTCAGCGGCAGCGTCTGGGAATTGCTCGTGCGTTAGCCAGCAACCCAGATATGATAGTATGTGATGAACCTATATCGGCTCTTGATGTATCCATACAGGCGCAAATTATAAACTTGCTGGAGGATTTACAGCAGGAATTGGGATTGACCTATTTGTTCATTGCCCATGATTTATCGGTAGTAAAACATATAAGTGATACGATTGCAGTAATGTATCTGGGAAAAATCGTAGAGTCAGCGCCCTGCGAAGAGTTGTATGCCAATCCGATGCATCCCTATACACAGGCATTACTGGCAGCTGTTCCTATACCAGACCCGGAAATTGAATTAACCCGTGAAAAGATTATTTTGCCCGGAGAAGTCAAAAGCTTGATGAATAGGCCTGCCGGATGCTGCTTTAGCGACCGATGTCCTTATACAATGGACATTTGCCGGAAGCAGGTTCCTTCAGTTAAGAACTATGGAAACCAGCACTACGTTGCATGCCATAAATCGGAGCAATGAAAAAAATATGAAATAACGACATTTGTTGTTTAGCGTGCAATAGAAATTTACTTGATATATAATTATGTATAATCATCTGCACGCAATGGAGATATATTACATGAAAAAATTAACTATAATTGCGACAGGAGATATTATTCTCGGGAAAGAGCCGGAACAATTTTTTTCAAGTGTGGATACCGAGCTAAAGAAAGCAGATATTGTACTTGGCCAGCTTGAAGTTCCATACAGCGACAGAGCACCCGAGCTTGCAGATTTAGAACGCCAATTAAAGAATCTGACTCCCCTGTCGGGAAGGTTCGATGTTCTTTCCTTGGCGGGGAACCATATTTATGACGCAAAAGATATTGGTGTAAAGGATACTCTAGGTTGGTTAGAGGGAAATAATGTGTCCTACACCGGAGCCGGGTTGAACATCAAGCATGCGAAAAGACCTGCTGTTGTCGAGAAGGAAGGCGTCCGCCTTGGCGTTCTCAGTTACAACTGTACCGGACCTAAGGTTATGTCGGCAACTGAAACAAAGCCCGGATGTGCCAATGTAGATATTGTAACGCATTATGAATTGGGAGATGTAGCTAATCCGGGAGGAAACCCGACCAAAATCTACACATACCCGGAACCGGAATCTTTTAACAGCATGTTGGAAGATATACGTGAATTGCGCAAACAATGCGATGTTCTGGCTGTGTATCTTCATAAGGGAATCGTACATAAGCCGGTAAAACTGGCCGACTATGAGCAGGTGGTATCTTATGCAGCCATTGACGCCGGGGCGGATGTGATTTTTAGTTCTCACTCACATATATTGCACGGTATTGAAGTATATAAAGGAAAAACGATTTATCATGGACTAAATAATTTTATTGCATGGGTTCCTTCATTAAGCCCAAATTTCAGAGCTGAAAAAGGAGTCCGAAACGAGGTTTTTGATCCCGAACAGTGGGCGCGTAAGCGTATAGAAATGTTTGGCTTTGTGCCGGACCCGGAATATCCCACTTACCCGTTCCACCCGGAATCAATTTATACAATCATTGCTAAATGTGTAATCGAGGATGGTATAATTAAACAGACCCGCTTTATTCCAATGATCGTGAATAAAGCAGGAGTGCCCGTGGTGGTAACCCGTGAGTCCGGCGGGGAAGAGGTTTTGGAATATATGGTCAAAATAACATCCGGAGCAAATTTAAATGCCACCTATGAATGGGATGAGGATGAAATAGTTATAGGAAACAGGTGATATTATGGTAAGTATTTATGATATAGCGAATGCTGTGGGCGTCTCAGCCAGTACGGTGTCTTTTGTACTGAATGGCAGGGCTGAAAAAATGAGGATTTCCAAGGCGAAACAAAAAATGATACTGGAAGCTGCCAACCAGATGGGATATATCCCAAATATGACAGCTCGAAAATTAAGTTTACGTAACATCCAACATATGCCTGAGATTGCACTATGTTGGTCGCCTGCGCAGCATTCACAGTTTCTGAATACTTTTATTGATATGCTTCAGGATATGACCTTCAGCGGAGAGGTAAGGGAAATGCGGTTCACAATACTGCCATATAAAAATGGTGAGCTGGAAAAAATGGAACCTGTTTTATCGGCGAACTATTACAATGGCATTATTGTACCGCCTGTATCCAAAGAGGATATTGAATTTTTAACCAATACGAGCATTCAGGTTCCGACAGTTCTCCTGTACGGTGACATTCCCCAATATCATCAGGTATCGGTAGACAATTTAAAGATAGGAACGGATATTGCCGCTATTTTTAACAGGCATGGTCATAAATCTGTGGGAGTCATGCAACCTGTGTACAAGCATTCAAGTATTACCATAAATCAGAGAATTTCAGGCTTTATGGAAACCTCTAGCAGTTTGAGAATGGAAGCAAAATTGATTACCAGCGGATTGGATTCGCCTTCATCCAATAAAGTCGAAGAAGGAAAGATTGCAGCTAAAAAGATGATTGAGGAGAATAACCTTCCTTCAGCGATATATATCCAAAACGACTCATTAGCACTGGGCGCACTCTCTGTTTTTGGCGAACACGGAATTCGCATACCGGAGGATATGGAGATAATTGTTTACGGTAACAATGATTCATTGGAGATTCATCATCCATCTATCACAACTGTGAATTATCCGACAGAAGAGATTGCAAGGACATGTATTACCCTCATGGCAAATGCATTGGACATGCCCGGTACAGCACCGGTCCGCAAAATTATTGATACACCTTTTGTTTTTCGTAAGAGCTGCCCGCTTTAAATAGCGGGCTTCATACCATTTCATAAAAGCTGTTCTTATTCAGATTACATTGATTCCGAACATTACAATTTTATTAAACAGGGAAACTGCATTTATAAAACAACATTGGGATGCGGTTTTCTGTCATTATGCTCTTGCCTTGGTGGCGAAGAAATTATTTTCCTGCCGAAGGGCGAGATACTTTCGGCTTTTTTTGAATTCTGAAATTTTTAATTTACAGCATAAGGAGGTAGAAACAGAATAATATGAATAATGATAATATTTTAATTGAACAAGAAGAATCAGGCACCGTTAAAAGCGAAAAGTTGTGGACGGTGCCATATATAACATTAATAAGTTTGGGAACTTTTGTTGGCATCAGCTTTTACATGGTCATGCCACTACTTACAAAATTTGCAGTAAAACTTGGGTCATCACTTGCTATTGCTGGTGTCATAGTAGGAATGTTTTCCTTTGTTGCATTGTTTGCAAGACCCGTTTCCGGTATTATTTCCGACCGGTTGAATAAAAAGGTAGTCTTTATCGTCTCAACAGCATTAATAGGCCTATCCCTTTTAGGATACACTATTTCAACTAATGTAACTGTCTTGATTTTCTTTCGTGTTACCCATGCACTGGCTTTTTCCGTTAACGGCATAGTTAACCTAGCACTGGTATCAAAGTTCATTCCGAGGAAGAGAATAGGGGAAGGTATTGGATATTTTGGTCTGGGGCAAATTATTGCCACAGCAGTAGGACCCACTCTTGGGCTGTACATAGGAGAAAAATATGGTTTGTCTGTTTCGTTTCTAATTGCAGGAATTATTATGATTTGTGTGTCTGCATTGATGTTCGCATTGCCAAATACAAAGACTAAAAAGGAAAACTACCAAAAACAAAAGAGAAGAATTTGCTTTTCGGATTTTATTGCCATGAATGTATTGCCTTATGCGTTTTTCGGTGCGGTTTTTTCTATGCTCAATGGTGTTATAGGTTCATACCTTGTCCTCCTTGGCGACGAAAGAGGAATTAAAAATATAAGCTTGTACTTTACCGTTAACGCCATCAGCCTGATTATTGTAAGAACATTTGCAGGCAAGATTTATGACAAATACGGGCTTTCAACCGTGATTATCCCTTCATTCATTCTTGCATTAGTAGCCTCCATGTTTATCGGATACGCACAGACACTGGCGATTATTTTAGTAGCATCAGCATTGAAGGCTTTTGCTCAGGGTTCGGGACAACCTACGATACAGGCCGAATGTATAAAAATGCTTCCGGAAGAAAAAAGCGGGGTTGCCACAAGTACATACTACATTGGAGCAGACCTTGGACAGGGTATCGGTCCTATGCTGGCCGGAGTTATAGCATCAACATGGAATTATAAAGTTATGTTTGTAGCGTGTGCGGGAGTATTTTTGGTCTCACTGATTCTATACCTGTTATTTCAACATAAGAAAAACCTTTCTCTTCAACAAGAGATATAGTCTTAGTTAGTATTTAATTCAGCCCAAGCCGTATCTGACGGTTTGGGAATCCCAATTATTCTCATTAAATTATTATTGACTCTCACATTATGGTACACTTTATACTAGAAATGAGCTCAAGATAACACATATATGTGAGGTGTAATAATGTTAAGAATAGGTGATTTTTCAAGGTTATCAAGGATTAGTATACGAATGCTTCGGCACTACGATGAATTAGGATTATTGGTGCCTAAAAGTACAGATTATTATACAAGCTATCGATATTATAGTGAGGAACAGCTACTGATTGCATCTAGAATCACGGCACTCAAGGACATGGGTTTCAGTCTTGCGGCAATTTCAGAGATATTGAAAAACTATAATAATCCGAAAGCATTGTCGGAGTTTTTGACAATAAAACAAGCTGAAGTGCAGGCACAAGCCCAAGAAATCAGCCAGCGTTTACTTCTCCTTGAAACAGCCATAATGAGGTTAAGAAAGGATGATAACGCTATGAATTATAATGTTATATTAAAAACATTGCCTGAAAGATATGTTGCAAGTGTAAGAAAAATAATACCGTCTTATAATCAAGAGGGGATACTATGGAGTTTGCTGATGACGGAAACAGCACCAATTATTAATTTTCAGCAGGCTTGCTGCGGTGAAAGTCTTGCAGTTTTTCATGATGAAGGATTTAAGGAAAACGATGTAGATGTAGAAATACAGATGCCGGTAAAAGGACAGTATAAGAATACTGAAAATGTGGTATTCAAGACGGTTCCTGCAGTGGAATTTGCCTCTGCCACTTATAAAGGCAGCTATGATCAAATTACCGCAGTAAATCAGGCTGTCGCCGGGTGGGTAAACGATAATGGTTATGAATTTAATGGTGCAATGTTCTGTATTTACCATGTCAGTCCTGCACAAACAAATAATCCCGATGAATTGGTAACCGAGGTTTGTTATCCTGTGAAAAAGAAATAGTATTAGCTTTATATATTTAACCGTTTGCTTAAATTACAGCAGACGGTTTTTTATATGCAAATATTTATTAAAAATTGGATGTTAAAACCTCCCATAAATTTACATATATTTAAGTAGACTTTATGGGAGTGATTTAATGCAGACCAAGATGTTGGTAAAAAAACCGGAGCCGGTTTCAGGGTTGATAAATAATCCTGTAAATAATAAACAAAAAGATAAGCCTGCTACAAGTAAGAAAAATGTAAGGACAACGGATTACAAGAAATTACTGCAGATAATGCTCTTTGATCCGGATGCCATAACAAGAGAAGAATTTATGTTCCTGCAATCTGTAATTGGGTATCGACAGGCAGTGGATATAAGAGAGGAGTCAAAACTCCGTAAAAAACAGAGAAAGTTGGAACAGGCTAATGTTGCCATGAAGCCAACTGGTTTGGAAAAACCAAAACCGGAAGTTAAAAAAGGTGAGGATGGTAAAACTGAGGCTAAAACCCCATTACAAATGAAAAAGAATGACAGCAATACTGCTTCTGACATACCGCATAATTTGCGAACAGGACTTGAAAAGATATCCGGGGTTGACCTGTCAGATGTTATAGTACATCCAAACTCGGATAAGCCAAAGCAGCTAAGTGCATTGGCTTATACTCAAGGGAATGATATACATATTGCACCCGGGCAGGAAAAGCATCTTCCCCATGAGGGCTGGCATGCTGTACAGCAAAAACAGGGAAGAGTTGAACCTACAATACAGATGAAGACTGGAGAACTTGTAAATGACAATGGGGGTTTGGAAAGAGAAGCCGATGTCATGGGAGCAAGGGCTGCGGAAGCCGCTAAAGGTATGTCAGCAGCAGATACCAGTCAGATAAAAAATAGAGATAGTGAAAATAAAGGGACCGGTAATTTTGTAATACAGAAGAAGGATGATAGTACCGGGAAAAAGCCAAAAATTAAAGAATCAGAACTTGAAGAAATTCAGCTTAAGGGCATGGCAAATTTTAAGGCCCAGACAAAGACCGCAGAATATTTAAAGGAAAACCCATCCGGAGCAAGGATAAAAGTAAAGTACGGAAACTTTGCAAAAGGTACTGTAAAAATATCAAGAACAGGGGACAGCTATAGAATGCTTCCTCAAGCACTATCATTATTAAAGAATCCATTTTCACTTCAGAGTGACATTATCAAAGCATATAAGCCTTGTCTGGTAGTAAGCTTGAATAATGGAAAGCTGGACGGGTTTTTAAGTATATGGGATGGCGCTAATGTGCCTAAAATGGGGTATCTTAAGTCACAATTCATATCTGATCCAACCATGCTTGGATTGCGGGGAATAAATCTTGACAATTCTTTACAAATAGTTAATAGTATAGACAGAGGAATACTGAAGTTTGGTATAAACAATGCAACTGCAAAGGTTGGCAGAGCTTTTAATTGCCGAATATCTCTAAATTTTGAACCTGATTCCGGCAAGATTGGATTTTCCGGAAACGCAGACATAAATATCAAGGGCCTTGCAACCGGAACCCTCGGTCTGGAACGCACAACTCAAGGAAAAGTTATCGGTACCGTTGGGCTTGCGGTTAATCTTACACCGCATCTTACCGGAGGAGTGCAGGTTAAGCTGGACGGAGAAAGTGTTACAGGTGAAGGCAAGGTCGGATATGCCGGGGAAAAGCTATCCGGTCAGGTAATATTAAGGGTTGGGGATAAAAATAACCTTCAGAAGGATGGAAATAAACAAACAAAGCCTTCAAAAGGAGGGAACAGTCAGAAGCCTCAATATGTATTATCAGGCGAAGGCGATCTGATGTTCCAATTCACCAATTGGTTAAGCGGAAATGCTCATTGTGAGGTTGACGAAAAAGGAAATGTAACAATAGTAGGGCAGATAGTCCCACAGGCAGAATTAATTCTTTTCCAGCAGAAAGATTTTATAAAGCCTCTTTTCAAGGTAGAGGCAAGGGCAAGCTATGGAATTCCTATTGTAGGAAATATATTTATATTTGCAAACCTGGGCCTTGAAGCTTTTGCAAAACTTGGCCCGGCAAAGCTCTATAATATAGCTGTAAACGGTACATATTCAACTGATCCTTCTAAATCTAATGATTTTAGCATACAAGCATCCTTAAACATATCAGCATCCGCTGGAATAAAAATGATTGCAAAAGGCGGAGCAGGACTTGAAATACTCGGACATGATATTAAGGCGGGGGTAAGCTTAACTGCAATTGCCGGACTGGCTGCTTATGCCGAGGCTACACCAATAATAGGTTACAAGGAAAATGCAAAATCAGGACAGGATAAAAAAGGCGATTTCTTTATATCAGGGGAACTTGAAATAGCGGCACAGCCTTTCTTTGGATTAGAAGGGGACCTTTTTGTAGAGGTAGACAGTCCTTTGTTTTCACCTCTCGGAGATCATGAATGGAAATGGCCTCTCTTCAACAAGAGTTATCCTCTTGGAGGAAGTTTTGGTATACTGGCAAAGGTTAATCATGTTCTGGGCTCAAATCAGGTTCCTGAGATAGAGTTTGGAAAAGTTGATTTTTCCGCAGAGAAATTTTTAACTGACCTGATGAATGATAAAACAGGTGGTAAAAAGAGCGAGGAAAAGAAACCGGGCAAGTGGAATGAGAAAAATAGCAAAGCCACACAGCCACCTAAAGTCAAAGGTAAGAGCAAGACTGATGATAAAAAGGGAAAGAAGTCTTCAACCTTAGATGTCAAAGCACCAAAATATACAAAACCAAACAAGAAGAAGGCTGTAGACCCCAATGCAAGAACGGCTGATGGCAAGACAGTCAAGCAGCATCAAAATGAAACAGTTAAGCGCGGAAGCAAGGGCAAGGCCAAGTTCAACAAGAAAAAGCCTACTGATAAGACCAGTAGTGCAAAAAAGAGCCGTGACCAACAGGTTATTAATGGACTTAGAGAACTTGAAACCTTAACACGCAAATATGAAAAGAATAATGGAGCTACCCTTGAGGAAATCAGGTATGATGCAAACGCAGTCAAGAAAAAATATGCTGCAATTAGTTCAATTAATATATCAGATGGCGGTAAGGACTGGGATTATAAGTACACGTACAATCCGACAGAGACAAAAGACGGGCCTAAGAAGGGTAACAAAATACTCAGTCCTAAGGCAAAATTCAAGCAGGGTACTAAAACCAATGAACTATGGGTTGAAAGAGGCAAACCGGGAAGTAAAGACAATGTAGTAATGACTACAGGTCAGAAGGACCTTGAAAAAGACAAAACTGTTTGGAGCAAATTGGACAAAGCCGCCAAAAACAAGGTATACAAGCTGAAGCAACCGAAAAATAGAACATTTAAGCAAAAGGATGTTGATGAGGCTTCAAAAGCGGCTGAGAAGTGCTTGGATAAAGACGATGTAACAAAGATACAATATGGGGGAGCTCCAGGAACGCATATGTGGGTCGAAGCCAATCCATTAACAGAAAAAGGGGAACCAGGGTTTCCACCAAAAGAAAATTGTAAAGGGTGGGATTATGCTCGGGACTTAAATAAAGTACAGAAAAATTCATGGGTTAAGGGACATTTGCTAAATCATAATTTACACGGTCCAGGTATAAAAAGTAATCTAGTACCTATGACCCAGAAGTCTAATAGTGACATGAGAGAAGGCCCAGAGAAATTGGCGAAAAATCTGATAAAGAATAAGGTTCTATATTACAGGACAGATGTAACATTCCACTCGGGTAAAGAACCGATAATGTATTTTCCTAAAACAATTACAGTCGTTGTTGGGGAAAAAGTAGATAATAAAATTATAAATAAAAAGACATATTCAATAGATCAGGAAAGGCCACCTGAAAATGTTGAGAATGTTACATATAACCTTAATACAATAGGAAGAGACTTATTAAGAGATAAGTTTGGCATACCAGAAGTGTTTGCCAAAGAGATACTTATTGTAAAAGGTAAAACGGGGCAGTTTAAAAATATTCTTGATTTAAGGGTGAAAATGCAAAAATATTATAACAATCAATTAGATCCAAATACAACATTTACCCAAGTAAAAATTAGAAGTTTTAAAGAGGATTATATAAAGTTGGTTTCAGCAATTGATAATAAAAAACTAATAATAAGCGAAATAAAAAGATAAATAAGAAAAGACATTTTATAATGTTTTATATTTAACTACAATTGTGAGGGAGTGTTATTTATGACTTGTTTTGTCAAAACCACTAGAGACTTTATTGACTATTTAAAAGTGAACAAAAACGTGGATTTAGAAGAAAGGTGTTTTAACGAGGAATATACGGATATATCTGACGAAGACTTAATTGAAACTATATCGATGTTTAAGTCAATAAATTTTTCTTTGAAAAAAGAATATTATGATTTTTTTCGTATTTCAAGCATGTCATTTGCATGGTCGTTCACTAATGAAAAAAACCAATTTATTTATGGTGGGTTTCTATTTAATGGAATATTAGATTTATTTATTCAAGACTCCGATTTTTGGGATTTGTCCAATTCTATAAATCAACATAAACCAAATGAAGGAGAATTAGAATTCTTAAAAAAATTAAATTGGTTTGAAAAACAGTCTTGGGGAGATGATGGGAGATTCGGATGTTTTTTAAGAGAAGCAGGAGATTTTCCTCCAAGGATATATTTTTATGATAATAGTGCTTATTTTCCGATGAATCTAAGTCTTGAAGAATATTTTGGGGCAATGATTGCAAGCTGTGCAGTCCGTGGCTGGCAATACTTTTACGTAGATATTCCAGATAAATTCCCCGAGTTTGTCAGGATTAACAAAAGTACTGTGTTAAAGGATGTAGAACTTGCTGTTGAACTTTTGCCTGAGCTGTTTCCAGATAGAGATTTTTCCTACCACATTGGAAGGATGGATTATTTGAAAAGTAGATTAAAGTAAAGCTATTTTCATGACGAGGTCTGAATAGAGATATACTCTCTGTTGAGACCTTTTGTTTTTGTCCCGTCCATGAATACTGCGATGCTCAATATAACTTTGAAAAAACTTCAGAAATTAATTAATCATGATTGACTATTCATTGAATTGGATATATACTTTCGCCAAGTCTCAAAATAAGCTGTGTCGTAATAAACGGCTTGTTTTTAGGAGGAAAAAATGGAACGTATTTCACTGAAATTTTACAGAGATACCGTAGCGGCGGGCTGTCGTCATACTGTTGGACTTAAATCTGACGGAACAGTGACAGCCGTGGGTGATAATAAATATGGTCAATGTGATGTTAGTAGTTGGCGTGATATTGTCGCAGTGGCAGCTGCTAATGTTCATATGGCGACGAATACGGGTAATTCTCATACAATCGGCCTTAAATCCAATGGTACAGTGGTGGCTGTGGGGTGGAATAAATATAACCAATGCGATGTAAGCGGCTGGAGCGATATTGTGTCGATAGCGGCAGGTTGGCGCCGTACCATGGGGCTTAAATCGGATGGTACCGTGGTAGCTGTGGGACGAAATAATGAAGAACAATGCAATGTAAGTTGCTGGCGTGATATAGTGGCAATAGCAGCGGGTGACTGGCATACCATCGGGCTTAAATCAGATGGTACGGTGGTGGCTGTTGGTAATAATCAGTATGGCCAATGCAATGTAAGTAGTTGGTGCGACATAGTTGCGGTTGCGGCAGGTTACCTTCATACAGTCGGGTTTAAATCGGATGGCACTGTGACCACTGTGGGTTTGAATAAGCATGGTCAATGCAATGTAAGCGGTTGGCACGACATAGTAGCGATAGCAGCAGGGAGTAATCATACCATCGGTCTTAGTGCTGATGGTACCCTGAAGGCTGTAGGTTGGAATGAGTATGGACAATGCAATGTATGTGGTTTGCGCAATATTGTTTCGGTTGCGGCGGGTTGTGCTCACACTCTTGGACTTAAATCTGACGGAACAGTGATAGCCCTGGGTGATAATAAATATGGCCAATGCGATGTGGGCGGTTGGTTATGTATCCAACAGTCTGATAAGCGTTAGTATTGTGAGAAGTCTAATTCGGCAGAAATCTATTTAAAAATCTGACTATTAAAAATTCTGGAGGATGTTATGGAAAAATATACAGGAGAGGAATTAGAAGAAGCTCTGTGTACTGTTACTTCAATTATTAACAGATGTGAAAAAGCACAGCTTAAATTTGTGGAGGGTACTTCTCAGCACACACTGCTTACTAACAGGATAAAAGCAATGTACATTTCCAAACTTTTGTTAACTAATGAAAATGTTCTGGACAAGTATACAAAAGAAGAATTAAAAGCTGCATTAACACCCATATCTTCAGTTATCAGCAAATGTGAAAAAGCACAGTTTAAGTTTGCCGAGGGAACATCCCATCATACTCGCTTCAATAAGATGATAACAGCTATGTATATTTCAAAATCATTGATATTAAAGGTATTAGAGGAATAGAAAATTCCAATATAATTTCCTTGAAATTTGTAACATAGTAATACTAAAACATCATTGCCATAAGATTGTTTTATTAGAGAATATGGAGATTCGATTGTCCTCGCCAAGAGAGGAGTAATTATGGATAAATCTGCGATGTTTAGCGGTCTTAACAAAGAGGGATGGGAAAATGCACTTTCAGACCATCTTTTTTTTATCCCAAAGTAACTAGGGAATAACCATGCTTAAATTGGAAATTATTGAAATACACAAACTATATGCCTTGCAAAATTGTCAAAATCCAAACATACTGGTATCATATAATAAAAGCTTGAATATACAGGCTCAAGAGGCCGTGAATTATATATATAGACAGAAAGACTAAAGGATTTGAAAATCAATCATGAAAAAACTAATCATTGGAATATTGGCACATGTTGATGCAGGCAAGACGACATTATCAGAGAGTATCCTTTATCTTAGCGGTAAAATTGGGAAATTGGGAAGAGTAGACAACAAGGATGCGTATTTGGATACCTATGAGTTGGAAAGGTCAAGAGGGATTACTATTTTTTCCAAACAGGCTGTATTTGAAACAGACGGGGTAAATATTACATTACTGGATACACCGGGGCATGTAGATTTTTCAGCTGAAATGGAGAGAACACTACAAGTGTTGGACTATGCCATTTTGGTTATAAGCGGTGCAGATGGAGTTCAGGGGCATACAAAAACACTGTGGCAGTTATTAGATATGTACAATATACCTGCCTTTATATTTGTTAATAAGATGGATCAGAACGGGACGGATAAAGAAAAATTAATAAAGGATATGAAAAAGCAGTTAGGCGATGGGTGTATTGAATTTGGGAAGGTTGAGACAACAGAGTTTTACGAGCAGCTGTCCATGTGCGATGAAACAATTCTTGAAACCTATTTGGAAAAAGGGCATTTAGAGACTAAGCAGATTTGTAAAGCTATAAAAGAGCGCAAATTATTTCCGTGTTTTTTTGGTTCAGCTTTGAAATTGGAAGGTATTGAGGAATTAATGCAAGGAATAGCAAAGTATGCAATGATACCTTCCTATCCAGAAGAATTTGGGGCTAAAATATTTAAAATAACAAGGGACGAACAAGGGAACCGTCTTACCCATTTGAAGCTTACAGGGGGGAAGTTAAAGGTAAAAGACCTCTTGACAAACGGAAAATGGGAAGAGAAAGTAAATCAAATTCGTATTTATTCGGGAAAGAAATATGAGACAGTAAGTGAATTAGAGGCGGGTTCGGTATGTGCAGTAACAGGACTCAATCAGACCAGACCGGGAGAGGGCTTGGGAATAGAGTCAGCCACAGGTTTACCTCTGTTGGAACCCGTTTTATTTTACCGGATTATACTTCCGGAAGGTTGTGACCCAAGAATGATACTTCCAAAGCTTCGGCAGATTGAAGAAGAGGAACCGGAGCTTAATATTGTATGGGACGAGCAGTTACAGGAGATACATGCACAGATTATGGGAGAAGTGCAGATAGAGATACTCCAGAGTGTGATACAAAGCCGTTTTGGAGTGTCGGTGTCCTTCGATGCAGGAAGGATTGTGTATAAGGAAACAATTGCGAATACGGTTGAGGGAGTAGGTCATTTCGAACCACTAAGACATTATGCGGAAGTTCATCTTTTATTGGAACCGGGAGAGCCGGGAAGCGGTCTGCAATTTGGATTGGAATGTAGTGAGGATATTCTGGGCAGAAGTTGGCAAAGATTGATTCTAACCCATCTGGGAGAGAAAGTGCATAAAGGTGTGCTTACAGGGTCAGCTCTTACCGATGTTAAAATTACTCTTGTTTCAGGCAGGGCACATAATAAACATACAGAAGGCGGAGACTTCAGAGCAGCAACCTACCGTGCAGTAAGGCAGGGCTTAATGGAAGCAGAATCCATACTCCTTGAGCCGTATTATACGTTTCAGTTAGAACTGCCGGAAAAAATGGTAGGCAGAGCTATGACTGATATTGAGAAAATGCATGGCACAAGCCAAATATCGCAGACAAATGGCGAAACTGCCATTTTAGTTGGGAGTGCCCCTGTTATCAGCATGAGGAATTATCAGAAAGAGGTAAATGCATACACCAAAGGTGTCGGCAGACTATTTTGCAGTGTGAAAGGTTATGAACCCTGCCATAATACACAGGAAGTCATAGATAGTATTGGATATGACTCCGAAAGAGATATGGCAAACCCTACAGGCTCAGTATTTTGTGCAAATGGAACGGGATTTTCTGTGCCTTGGGATGAAGTAAAAAATTACATGCATGTGGAAAGCTACCTTCAAAATAAAGATAATTCATTAAAAGAAACTGAAAAAAAACATGGTATATCTCAAGAATTGTCTATCAGTTTAGAGGAGATTGACCGGATTATCAATAGAACCTATTATGTGAATCAGGGTAAAAAGTCTGCATGGAAAAGACGCAAAACAGCCGAGGAAAGTTATTATGAAAAGGCTTCCTATATGAGTGCACATAAGGAAATCAAAGAAGAATATCTCCTTGTGGACGGCTACAATATTTTATTTGCATGGCCTGAACTAAAAGAGCTCTCGGATAAGGATATAGATGCGGCGAGAATGAAACTTCTTGATTTGCTCAGCAATTATCAGGGAATTCGCCAATGTCGGATTATAGTGGTATTTGATGCTTACCGTGTTCAAGGCCATCGTGAGGAAATAGTAAGTTATCATAACATCCATGTGGTATATACTAAAGAGGCACAAACGGCGGATCAGTATATTGAAAAATTCGCCCATGACAATCAGAAAAAATATAATATAACAGTTGCAACATCCGATGGTTTGCAGCAGATAATTGTAAGGGGTGCAGGGTGTACCTTGTTATCTGCCAGAGAGCTGAAAATTGATGTTGAAGAGGCCAATAGAAGAATAAAAGAGAAGTTTCAGGAAATACAGGGAAGAGACCGCAGCTATCTGATGGATGCATTGCCGGAGGAAGCGAAACAGCAAATGGAGATATTGATTAAAGAAGAAAAGGATAGCAAATAACTGAATCAAGGAGCAGTTTAATATATGAAATTTTATTTTGCACCAATGGAGGGGTTGACCGGCTATATATATAGAAATGCACATAAAGCTTTTTTTAATAGCATAGACAAATACTTTTCTCCTTTTATTATTGCAAATCAAATAGATGGTTTTAAAACCAGAGACCTGAAAGACATTTTACCTGAAAATAATCAAGGGCTGGTTTTGATTCCGCAAGTGCTTACAAATAATGCAAAAGACTTTATTTATACTTCAAAAAAAATTAAGAGTATGGGTTATACTGAGATAAATCTTAATTTGGGATGTCCATCCGGGACTGTAGTTTCCAAAAACAGAGGCTCCGGATTTCTTGCAAAAAAAGAAGACCTGGATGCTTTTTTAGAAGAAATTTTCTCTCAAGCTATAACCAAAATATCAATCAAAACCAGAATAGGCAAAGACCAGCCTGAAGAATTTTATGATTTAATAAATATATTTAACAAATACCCTATTGAAGAACTTATCATACATCCCAGGATTCAAAAGGATTTTTATAAAAATAAGCCCAATATGCAGATTTTCAGGGATGCCTTGGCGCTGAGTAAAAATCCAGTCTGCTATAATGGTGATATTTTTACAGTAAAGGATTATACAGAGTTTTGTGTTAATTTCCCCGGTGTAGCTACTGTAATGTTAGGCAGAGGATTAGTAATGAATCCTGCGCTGGTAGATAGTGTTGAAAATAGTACTAAGCTGGAAAAGAATATATTGAAGGAGTTCCACGACAAAGTATATAATGATTATAAAGACATACTTTCCGGGGAACGCAATGTTCTGTTTAAAATGAAAGAGCTGTGGTTTTATATGATAAATGTCTTTACCGACAATGAAAAATACTCAAAGAAAATTAAGAAGTCACAAAGATTATCTGATTACGATGAAGCTGTTTCAAGACTGTTTGAGGAACAGGATATTATTTAAAGGAGATAATGATGAGTACAGTATTAGCTTATAAAACAAAGAGTACAAGTATACTAATTACTGATACTCGTATAACAAGTTATCAAAATTTTAGCATTAATGATGACAATGTAAAAATGCATTATATTCCCAAAAAAGGATTTATAGCAGGAGTTGGAGTAGGAGAACTGCTACTACAGATGCAAAGTATCATATTATTGAATACTAATTTAGATGTCTACAGACCGGTTCTGCGTGAATCATTTTTAACTGCATATCAGTCATTATCTAAACAGTGCAGTGAAAAAAGTATTATGGAGAGATTAAAGAGAACAGGGATATGTGTTTCATGGAAAGATAATGGTTGCTGCAATTTAAGATTATTTTCCTACGGCTTTGAGGAAGGAATATTTCGTGATTTAAAAGAGTCAGTTATAGACATATTATATCCTGATGATATTGACGAAGATACTCGTTTAAAAATTAATCAAGGTCTTGATATTAATAATGATATTAATTATGTACTATTAAAAATGTTGGAAACCTTCAAAGTTATTTCAGAAAAATCGAAATTTGTCAGCTGTAAGGCATGCATTGGTATAATTTTCGCTGAAAGTGAAAGTCCGTGGTATTGTGAAGGAAATATTCACGACTTATTAGAGTTACATTTAGTTGGTAAAATGGAAAATGTATTTGATATACATAGTGAAAAGTTGGAGAGGAATGGTTTGTAGAAACATAATGTGACTGGGATTTTGGGCTATAAGGAGAGATATAGTGTTAAAATTGAGCAACAAAAAATTAACTGTTATATGTATATTATTGGCAATAGTTTTAGTCTTATCTATAATAGAAAATGTTGTTATACATAATGAAAATAATAAATTGAAAAATGAACAAATAAGACAAATGACAACAGAGTGGTATGAAGTATATGAACTTTCACGACAAGTTGACAATTATATAGAACTCAACTGCATAGATGGGGCAAAATATCAGAGACTTGTAAATAAGATTTGCTATCATTTTAAATTATCATTAACGGTAAGCGAGTTAAATTGGAATATGTCTGATTTTTTAGTAAATAGCTATGATCCTTTATTTTCAAACTTGGTTAATGAAAAGGAAACTGTAAATAAGAAAAAAGCTGTAATACTTCTAAAGGATATGAATAGTACATTGGCAGAAATAAGTAAAAGCATTTCTGAAATGAGTACTGATGAAAAACATAAATTTATGGACCAATCCTCGTCTATATATAAGAAAGAAAGTTCAAGAGTCAAAGACTTTTCAATAAAATATCAGAAATTAGTAGATAATTATTTCAAAGGATTATAAATAAAGAAGTAAGCGGACTGTGTGTACAAGTATACATTTTTGAAAGGAGATTTACAATGAATAGTATAATTGAAAATATGTTAACAAGAAGAAGCATAAGAAACTATAAAAAGGAGCAGATATCTGCGGAGGATTTAAACAGAATTCTCTTGGCAGGAAGCTACGCCCCAAGCGGTATGGGGATGCAGAGCTGGAAATTTACTGCCATACAAAATTCGGATACAATGAAAAAGGTCAATGAGGCTATCCGTCAAACCCTATTAACAATACCTGTTGTATCTGAGACCCACCCTTATATCGTGAGCCTGATTAAAAAGGCAGAAAACGAGAATTCTAACTTCCTGTATAATGCACCTACCTATATTATTGTCTCAAATTTGAAAGACAACGGAAACGCAATGCCGGATTCAGCATTAGCCATTGGCAATATGATGCTGGCAGCACACTCGCTTGGCATAGGCTCTTGCTGGCTAAACCAATTGCCGGGACTTACTAATATGCCGTTGATTCGTGAACTAATGACAGACTTGGAAATTCCCGAAAATCATATTATATATGGTTCTGTTGTAATGGGTTATGCGGCAGAGAAATCCGAACCGGCTGCACCTCGTAAAGTTGTAATACACATTATCTGATAACCCATGAAATTAAACAAGTCGATAATAGTATCTATAGAAGCTAAAATTTTGGTTATTAAACTACCTGAAGTTTTAGCTATTTTTTTTGGACTAAACTCACAAGAAAAGGTAATAAGTATTAAATTTTAAAAAATTAATTACAGTGTTACCATATAGTTGACAATATGTTAAAATAAGTAATATAATAGTATTTGATATCAAATTATTACATAAATTGTATATAATATAAAAATATGGGGAAAATTAATTTACATATTTTGACAATACTAATCTCATTAAATACTAAAATAAGATATTGTTCACCAAGGAGACTGATTATATTGAAATATATAGATGAGTTTCATATAAATATTTTACAGGTAGTAAATATGATAATGAAATTCCCAGGTCGGAAGATGAACTTTTTTGAACAACTTGTCAAAAAGTATTCTGAGAACCCTGAAGACTATGAATTATTAATCACTTATGGTTTTTTCAAATATTTTGAAATTACCTCTTTAGTACAGGGTGAGGATTTAGCAAATTCAGATATATTTGAAGTCTTAGAATTATATAACAAAGCTTTAGTAATAGAACCGGATGATTGGTTTGTACATATATTGAAAATCCTTCTATACAGTAAACTGCCGCTAGGAATGGTAAACGAAACTGAGATTACCAGTAATCTAGATATGATAATTGAAATTCAAAGTAAATCAGAAAGAAAAGAACCGTATTTTGTTTTGCCTTATATTTTTTACGCACAATATTGGTACGACAAAAACAACTTCAAAAACGTATCCCAATATCTTGAATACGCACTAAAAGTGGCTCCACAAAAGGAAATCCCATTTACACCATTAAATTGTCATTTTTTTGTACCTGCAAAGGAGTTATATTATCGTTTATATTATTCTGAACAGATTGGGCTTGCTTTTATATTGAAAGAAGTTTGTATGATTTATTTTGAAAAAGAATCTAGAAAACTAAATCACTCAGAAGACTTAAAAATAAGGATATAATCAACCACATTGACCATAGAGTGAATGATAATTTTGGCTTTAATCGGAGGTAGTATATGAAATTAAGTCAAGCATTGAAAAACCAGCCAAAAGTGTTGTCTTTGGAGGTAACTACACGATGTAACCTTGATTGTATATATTGTACAAAAAAAGCAAAGAAAATAGGCGACATTGATTTATCTATCGAATTGCTGGAGAAAATATCAATGCAACTGGAGCAGTTTGAGAGAATTATTGTATGCGGTATAGGTGAGAGCTTTTTATATCCGGAAATTTATAATCTGGTTGAGGGCAATAAAGCACAAAAATTCAGCATAGTAACTAATGGAACAATACCAATTGATTATAAGCGTCTTAATGTAAACGGAAATGTAGAAATGTTTATATTTTCCATAGATGCACTTAATCAGGAGGTACTGAACCAGATAAGTGGAAGATATAAATTTGAAAGTCTCCTTAGAAATCTTGATGAGTATGACAAATACTATAGTGAAAATAAGGTAAAAATTAATCGAGTTCTAAACTGTACACTTAATGAACACAATCTCAAAGAAATTTTGGAACTTGTTGAGTTCGCTCATCAAAGAGGGTTTGGAACAATTCATTTTTCTTTCCCAAGGGGTAAAGAGCAATTCATAGAGGACAACCAACAAGAGTTAACAAATATATTAAAATGTGCCGCCAAAAAGGCAGCTGAATACGGACTTTATTTTGCAGACCCATATACAACTTGCTGTGTTTATTTAAAATGGGTTACTCCTTATATGGCTATTAATGGTGATGTATTTTCCTGTGCCGAAACTCTTTACATTGATAAAAAGGTTGGAAACATTAATGATATGAGTTTTAGCGATATATGGTTATCAGATAATTACAAAGCTTTTCAAAAAGGACAAGCTTGCAAAGCTTGCAAATTCTTATCAAACTGTAGATTTGAATTGAAGACTAACTGACAAGTCTGAGAATGCAACATAAAATAAAGGATTTAACATAAGCAGGCAGTTAATGCTTAGAAGGAGTAAAATGACAGGCATTCAGGATTCAATAATGCGTAAATTAAAAATTAAAAATAGCACAGTTTTTATTAATATAACCAACAGATGTAATGTAAAATGCCGGCATTGCATTAACATTGGCGGAAAAACGGTGCTGGGTGAAGCTAGGTCAGAAGAAGTAATAAATTGGATTGAAAAGGTGGCAGAGTCTAATTACAAAGCCATTAATTTTGTGGGTGGTGAACCATTTCTTCTGGTAGATGACTTACGACGCTACACTCAAAAGGCAGATAAATTGGGATTGAATCCGGGGGTTACAACCAATGGCTTTTTTGCAAAAAGTGAAGAGGAAGCAACCGACATACTTAATTCCCTGCCTGCACTTAAAAAAATTCTCATAAGTACAGACTTGTATCATCTTGAGTATATAGATATTAAGAATATCCATAATTTGATAAGAGCATCCTTGAAGCTGAAAAGGTTTGTTGCTGTAAATTCTGTATGTGCAAACATGCAAGATGGAGAGAAAATTAAAGAATTGTTTTCAGAATATAAAAAGGTTTTTGTAAATATTAGTCCGGTAGTACGAGCAGGAGCGGCCAATACACTTGACAGAGAATTGGAAAAGTTCAGTTTATTTCAAAATCCTGAGGCTGTAAGTGACTTTTGTGGAGTCCGGGATCATTTTGTAGACTGTCAGGGTGGAGTGAATGCATGCTGTATGGCTACACTAGGCTTGGCTACAAAATTCCTTTATCTTGGAAATCTGAATAAAGACAGTTTTTTAGAAATTATAGAGAACAAGAGTAATAACGCAATATACAAATTGCTGGAAGAAAAAGGCCCGCAAGGATTACTGAAATTAATAGTTGGAAGTAAGTATGAAGATTTATTTAAAAACAGTAAATATACCAGTGAATGTGAGCTTTGTGTCGATATACTTAACCGAAGTTCATGTTATGAATATATACTTAAAAGCTTGACTAAAAAGGAAAATACGTATGAAACGTAATAAGAACCTTATTTTTAATATATGTAATCAATGTAATGTAAAATGCCGCCATTGCAGTAATGCAGAAACTTTGAATGACGGTAAGAAGGCTGAACCTCCGTATGTTTTGAAGTGGCTTGAGGATGCCTCGGAAGCCGATTTTTCAGAAGCAACTTTTGTCGGGGGAGAGCCGTTCCTTTATGTTGATGATTTGATACTATACTGCAAGAAGACACATGAGCTAGGTATGAAAAGCTGTATTATTACAAACGGGTTTTGGGCAACAAACTTGGAGAGGGCAGTTGAATTATTAAAATCAATAAAAGGACTTGATTCTATACTGGTAAGCAGTGATATATTTCATCTGGAATATATAGACAGCCAGACAATTAAAAACGTTTTTGACGCTTGTATTCAGCTGAATATAAATATTGCCATGAATGCAACCTGTTCCTCTAAGGAAGATAAAAAAAAGATTTGGGATATATATAGTGAATATAAAAATTCAGTTTTTATAAATACACACATGCTTATGCCCATTGGAGCTGCTAAGAGTCTACCGGTAGAGAGATGGTGCCTTGAAGATAAAATAGCTAAACTTCCTGTTGTATGTGGGATAGATAATTTTTTAGTTGATATGGATGGGGATGTTCACGCCTGTTGCAATTCTATTTTATCGAAAGAACCTCTTTTCTATGTAGGAAACATGAAAAAGGAAAGCCTATCACTTTTACTAAAGAATTTTATAAGAAACCCTTTATATTGTTTAATGAAGGAACAAGGACCAAGAGGTCTTGGCAAGTTTTTAATGAACAGCCCGTACTATCAGGAATTCAGTCAGAAAGAGTATACCTGTGAATGTGATTTCTGTATAAGTGTCCTTGAAAGCGATAAATTACAAAAATATATAATTAGTCAAATTTTAAACACATAGAGGAGGAGTTTTTGTGTCAAACAAAATTCAAGCTCTCTTTAAAAGTGCAAATCCAATAGAATGTATGCAGATTCTTAACGGAGGTGTATATATAAGTCCAACTATGAAATGTAATGCCCAATGCAGGCACTGTGTAGCAAACAATATTAGAAAAATGAGCGCAGATGCTAGTGAAGAAGATGTACTGGAATGGATTGATCAGATACATGAATGTGGGATTCAGGGAGTACATTTTGTCGGGGGAGAGCCATTCGTGGTGCGACAAAGTCTTAATAAGTATATAAAAAAGCTTAATGAATTAGACATGTTTGCAGGAGTGGTTACAAATGGGTTATGGGCAAAGACAGTTGAAGAGGGTATCGCTGTTCTTGAAGAGATGCCGGGGTTGGATTTACTAATAATCAGTTCAGATAAGTATCATTTGGAATATATTGATGCAAGTATAGTTAAAAATGCAATTGAAGCAGGATTAGCAACAGGCAAATTTGTAGTTATAAATGTTACATATGTAGAAAGCTCTGAGGTTAAGGAGATAAATCAAATATATAAAGAATATAGAGATAAAATCCTGATTCAATCGGTAAAGGCAATGCCTTTTGATGGTGAAGATTCACAAAAAATAAAGCGGTCCCAGCTTTTTAAAACACCATCTAAAGTACCTGCTTATTGCGGTATAGGTAATTACTTTGTTGATAACAATGGAAGCGTAAGTGCCTGCTGTCAATCAAGTCGTTCAAAAAATACAAAATGTCTTTACCTTGGGAATATGAAAGAAAAAAGACTTTTAGAATTGCATAGAAGTTTTAAATCCAGAGACATATACAGATTCTTTAAAAAATATGGTCCAAGGGGACTGGTAGAGATATTTTTACAGAGTGATTTTTCAAATGAACTGATAGATAAGCAATATACAAGTGCTTGTGAGATTTGTAAAGAGATATTGGATGATAGAGAAAAGCTGGATTATTTTTTATCTCATATAAAAGAAAGGCTTGACTGAATATGAATGCTATAGAATATGCCGCCGATTTTATTGAAAAGTACATAGGACCTGTAAGTAAGCTGGTATCCAAAGTACCGCAGGCAATATCTGTTGAAGTAACCACTCGTTGTCAGCTGGACTGTATATACTGTACAAGGGATAAAAATCACCCGAAGGATTTTCCATTGGAAAATTTAGAAATGCTTCGCACACAACTTAAAGGTGTTAAAAAGCTTATCATTTGCGGAATTGGTGAATCCTTCTGCTATTTGGATATATACAATATGATCTGGCGGCAAAAGGATTTAAAAATATCTATTATAACAAATGGAGCAGTACCTATTGACTTTAAGAAGTTGAACCGTGAACGGAACGTTGAGCTATTGGTTTTTTCCATAGATGCTACAAAAGAAGAAAAAATCAAAGCTATTTGCCCAGGTTATAACTTCAATGTGTTAGCCGAAAATTTGTCAGAACTCAAAAAGTATCCCAATATAGCAGGTATAATTAACACTACAATAACAGAAATGAATATAGATGAAATACCACTGTTGGTTGAGTTCGCAGCAAAACATAAACTATTGGCTGTAAATTATGAGCTGCCGATTGGAAATGAAGAGTTTGTAAAAGCCAATAAAGAAAGTATTAATAAAAACATAAAAGAAGCGATTAAAGTGGCAAAAAAAAATAATATTATTTTTAATCAATTCTATCGGCTGTCCTGCAATTCCGGTGGATGCATAATTCCCAACATACAGCTTAACGGAGACTTTTATTCGTGCTGCAATGGAATGAACAAAGGAAAAAAGCTTGGAAATATATTTGAAGAAGACTTGGAAGTCTTATGGAATGGAAGGGCAGAGCCACTGCTGTCAGACAGAGAATTTTGTATGAAATGCAGTCTGACAAGGAATCTATTTGAGGTACTGAATTGAAAGGAGAAAATAGCATGAGATCAATAAGTGTACATTTAACCGATCAGTGTAATAATTCCTGCATTTTTTGTGTTGTAAATTCCCATAAGGAAAAGCGTGAAGGTGTGAATAAAAAGGTTCTCTATAAATTTTTAGAGGAAAATGCCAACAAGGGATATGAATCTGTAAATATTCATGGAGGAGAAGCTACCGTACTGGATGATTTCTTGGAAATTCTGAAAAAAATACAGGAATTGGGTTATCCACAGGTAAGCCTTCAAACAAACGCACGTAAACTTGCTGACATAGAGTATGCAAGAAAGCTATATGACAAAGGTGTTAAGCTTTTTGTAGTTTCAGTCCATGGTAAGGATGCTGCTCAACATGATTTTGTTACACAGATTCCGGGAAGTTTTGAGGAGGCAATGGCAGGAATAGTAAACGTTAAATCACTAGGAGCAAAGGTCCGTACGAATACAGTGGTCTACAAAGATAATATAGACAGCCTTACCGATATTGCAGAACTCGTAATAAATGCCGGCGTAGATCATGTTAATATATCAGCTATTCATCCTGTAGGGAAAGCATACCAAAACTTCCACAAGGTAACACCACGCTATACAGAAATGGTACAGTCAGTTTATAAAATGGTTGATGCCTGCGTTAAAAGGGATAGAGTTGTTACTTTGGAAGGCTTTCCACCTTGTATAATTCCTGGGTATGAAAAGTACCAAATTCCGTGGGATGAGAATAAATTTAAGCTACTATTTCATAATTTTGTTCTTGAAGACTATGCTACTTTTATGGAAAAGGAGACAAAGAAACAGGGACAAGAATGTAAAATGTGCATTTTTAATAAAAGCTGTGGTGGTGTATATAAAGAATATCTTGAGTTTTATGGATGGGATGAATTTAATGCAGTTCAAAATATTGAGGGTTAAGCAATGTACATATTATTTATAGTCACTAGTTTTTGGGCATACGGTGAGGTCACAATCGCTTGCGAATTTGCTGCAAGAGTGAGAGAATCAGGATATATACCTTACTTTTTAATTCCTCCTTCCCATGAAAAAATAATGAATAAATATAAGTTTACGTATACTACGCTAATACCACGAAACGGAAAGATTAACAGGTTGTTAATGCGGGATTTGGAGCATAGGTATCATCCCGGACTGGTAATTCTTGCAGACTTTCTGAACTATAATTTTTGCGAAGTTCATTATGGTTTGACTCCCGGAGATTTGGAAGTCTTCTCAGGTAGGATTGGAACATTTGATGACTTTGACTGGGTGATTACCGGTAAACAAATGGATACCTACGGATTTAAGGCAGCAAAATTCGGTGATATAGACATACGCAAGTACGGCTTCAGACTTTGTCCATGTCCTATAGTTAACCCTAACAGTGGATATCGTGAAGAAACTTATCATTATCAACTTACAACAGATACTCTGCCGTATGATGTTTATAGTACGGATAAGTGGAAGGCAAAGCTTGGCTTGCCCGTAGGTAAAAAGTTGATACTGTTTACTTCCGCAGCATGGCAAGAATCATATAAGCAATATACTGATGTTATATCCTTTGTAAATGCAAATAATCAAGCGTTTTACCATATAATGCAAGAGCTTACAAAAACGTATTCTGTAGTATGTGTGGGGTCTAAAGGAGGTTACTCAAAGAATTCAGAGGACGGATTAATTTTCTTAAATCAGCTTCCACCGGAAGTTTTTGATGAGTATTTGCTGGCAACAGACCTTTTTATTTCAAGAAACATCACTGCAACTTCATTGGCAAGGGCTGTGTTGTCGGGTATACCGTCAGCAAATTTTGAAAATTCTATTTTCTTCTCGGCAGAGAAACCGCTTGATAAAGAGAAGATTAAATTTGAACCGGCACCATTTGTAGACGAGCTTCTCAAAAATCTTGAAAGATGTTATCCATACAGAATGTTTCCGGTAGGATGGTATAAGTTCCTGGCTCCATTGGTAAAGGGGAATTCTTATATGAAGACGTTTATACGCCTTGAGCAATTTAATGTAATAGATTCAATCAGGCGAATACAAGAAGTACTTGAATGTGAGGAAAAAAGAGAAGAACTGCTGAAAAGTGCAGATCGTTACAAGAAGACACTTGAAAGCTTGCCCGATGTAAGAAGTATTATAGAGTCACTAATAAATGAAAGGAGGGAATAAACAATATGATTCAAAGAATTGGTTTTTTATTGGCACCATGTGAGAAGGGAATATCTCCTCATGGATATACAAATATTCCACCTTTGAGCCTTGGAATTCTGTCCGGATATTTAAAAAATGAAGGTTATGACGTTGAACTTTATGATTTGAATTCCGATTTAGCTAAAATCTACAGAAATGATGAGCAATTTGCTTTTCTATATGACAAGGATATTGTTCTAAATTGCTTAACGGGAGAAGAAAACGATAAAGTAAATCTCTTTGCAGAGGAATTACTTCAAGGGATTCCAATTAAAGATTATGATGTAATAGGAATCTCCTGCGGAGCAGACTTTTCATTTTTCCAACTTCATAGTGCTTTTCTTTTAGCAAAGTATATCAAGCAGAAATATAAAATTCCGGTTATTCTTGGAGGAAACAATATTACTTATCTAGGTATTTTTAAGGATACTTTTAGTGAATTGCTTAAAATTATACTTGAAGTATTCCCTTATATAATTAAGGGACCCGGAGAAGTTGTAATAGCAGAACTAATACAAGTTTTGAATGGTAAAATGCAGAAATCCGTATATGAACTTGATGGTATGGTATACCTAAAGGACGGGCAGGTTTATATGAATCCTGAGCATGAGCCGGTTGTAGTGTGTCCGGACTGGTGCAATCTGCCTATGGAATATTATTATTCAAAAATAAAGAATCCGAGTTATAACGGAAAATGGAATGATAAATTGGAAGAGGAAAATCTAATACAGGTTTTCAAGTGGCCATTCTTTCTAACCCAGTACGTAAGTACCGTAAGAAAAAAGCGACCTAGACCAGAATATATGAATAAACTCATTTTACCTTATATTTTTAATTTTCACTGCCCCTTTGCGTGTGCTTTCTGTTCTGAAAGTGATGAAGACAGAAAGAGGGTAATTATCGGAGAGGCTCATAAGGTAGTGGATGATATTGAGGCGCTTATTAATAAGTACAAAACCAATTATTTTTATTTCTTTAATAATGCTGCCAATGCCTCCGGAAAGTTTATTGATGAATTTTGTAATTACATAATTGATAAAAAAATAGATATTAAATGGTCTGACTGTGCCAGATTTAACAATCTTACCTTTGAACGATTAAAGCTGATGAGGGATGCAGGATGCCAGAAACTGGTCTTTGGTTTTGAGACAGCAAGCCAGAAGCTTATTGATTTGGTGGAAAAGAAAATTGATCTTTCCCATGGAGAAAGAGTTTTGAAATGGTGTAAGGAGCTGGGGATTATAGCTGATTTAGAAGTTATAACAGGCTTGCCTCAAGAAAAGGATGAAGATTTTCAGGAAACGGTACAATACGTAACTAAAAATAGGCCATATATCAACTATATGACAATTAACGAATTCTTTGTAGTACCCAACAGTAAAATTGGCCGCTATCCTGAACGCTATAATATAGAATTAATAAGGAATGTAATAAGCTATAGTAAAATCCTTGAAAGAAGCTGGAAATATTTTAAGGAAATGAAGGGTAAACAAACAGGAAATTTCAAGGTTTATAAATATAACGAAATTGGTGGTCGCAACTATAAAGAGGTTGCAGATAAAACAAAATTTTATATAAAGGCTTTAAATAATTTGCAAAATAAAGAATTTGCAGAAGTGGAATACGTCTACCGTATTCTTGAGCAAAAATCATAAATAATTAAATTAAAAAACAGATAGGAGAGGTTTAATAATGATGGATGAAAAGAATGGTATGGAAATGCAGGAAGATAACTCTGGAATAAAGATGGTTATAATACGAATTTTATCAGACGAAGACTTCAAACAAGAATTAATTGAAGATCCTGATACAGCCCTGGAAGGATATGAACTTACAGAAGTTCAGAAAATACTTATTAAATCATTGAGCCCTGAAGATCTGGACAATCTTTCTCCAGATAACATTGAAGAATATTTTTCTGCTGATGCTGCTGTATATACACCTGATGAGGGTGCAAGTCTTGATGAATTTGACACTTTTGAGGGTGATGACTTATTAGATGAAGATGAAGATAAAAAATAAGAATAGGTGGTATTTAGGATGCGATATATAACCAAAAAGGATGAAGAGCTGATAAAGACAATCAACTTGATTTTTAATTTTCCAGTCAATTCTGAAAAAATTCTGAACGAATTAGAAAAGAATTACAAGAAAAATACTGATGACCCCGAGGCAGCTTTCAGCTTTGGTTTTTATAACTTCCTTATAACTTCCAGAGTGAAAAACTCTACTATTGGAAGTGAAAGAATAGAGCTAATATTTGAAGCATATAATGATGCACTGCGAATTGCACCTGATTATTGGCTAGTTTGGATGTTTAAAGCCATTCTGTTACTTGCCCTACCGGAGGTTATGAGGGATGAGGATGAACTGGTAAGAATCTTGGAAAAACTGATATCGGATCAGCAGATGTCAGAAAAACAGCAGCCTTACTTTATAGTTCCATACATAATTTATGCTGATTACAATTTTTCCTGTAATAACCCTGATGGTGCTTTAAAGCTAATTGAAGAAGCAAGAAAAAACGTTATTAGAAAGCCGATTGGGTTCAAATATTTGAATGATTATTTCTCAATGCCCTTCAAGGATTTTCTCAAAAGGCTGGTTCGCTCAAACGAGAGGACTCTAGCACTAATGATTATGGAATTGGGCAGAGAATTTTTCCCCGATGATATAGCTTTTAATCAATCAATTGAGAAGGAATGGCTATGAAAAAAATACTGTTTGTTACATTAGGACACCTTTCGGCAGGAGAGTTCACAATTGCATTTGAATTTTGTAAGAGGCTTCCACCAAACAAGTTTGAAATTTGCTTTCTAACTTCAGCCAAGGGCCAGAATTATCTGGAGCAAAACAGAATTAAACATGTAGTTTTGAAGCAGACAGGAGCAAACTCCATGTCGGAGGACAAGTTGGTCAATAAGGCTATTACGGACAGGCTAATGTCTGAATTCAGACCTGATTATGTTATAGCCTCAGATGTATATACTCTTTGGTATTCATCGACATGGTCGGGTGTTAGTATGGAGACTTTCAGAGAATATGGTGTCCCCTTTGGAAGCTTTGACAGCTATGAATTTGATTCTACAAACTATGTTCAAGACTATTATGGCGGATATAGGGCTACTCTACCTGATTATATAAGGCAGTGTGATTTTGTAATCAGGTATTGTCCTATAAATAAACTACAACCAGCAGATAAAAAAGTGAAGTTTACATATTTCTATGATAGACCTGAAGGTATGACAAAACCTGAAAGGATTGAATTTGAGTCTGCTTTTAGACCTTCAGGTCAGGAGAAAGTAATCTTCATGGCAAATTCAGATTGGGAAAACCTGAATGTAAATAGGTTGCCGGCTTTATCAAATTTACTTTGTTGGTGTCCCAAAATGATAATGCATTATTTAGCTGAACTTGATGAAAAGGTAACAATAATCCATGTGGGTCCAAAGAGCTGGGAGCAAGAATCAGATAATAAAAAACACATAAAATATTTTCATTTTAATCATATAAATCCCCAAGACTTTGATAAGTATCTTGGAGCCTCAGACTTGTTCCTAACAACTAACATAATATCGTCTACACTGGCTAAGGCAGTGTATGCTTCAGTGCCCTCTATTGTTTTGCAAAATGATAAGTTGGTTAATTTCTCCAGAATTTCGGAACAGCTTTTGAAAATGCCAGGTTGGTATCAGGAAATGGCAAATGACGTAAAGGTTGCTTATCCGTATAGGTTGTTTCCTTTTGGATGGTTTAATTTTTTAACCAGTGTACTTGAGAATAATGAATATGTTGATACTTTCATATCTACATCGATATTTCAGAAAGGTAAGACATTGAATGCTTTAAGAACATATATTAGTGACAAAGATTCTCGAATAAGTCTTCAGCATAAACAGAATATGTATATTAATAAGATTTTACAGTTACCGTCATCAGCTGATGTTATTGATTCATTAGAAAACTTGTAATAAAAACCATTTATTAAGGGGTGAACCGGGTTGGAAAGTTTATATAATATATTAAATAAACCGCTGATAGTTGAAAAACATTTTAAGCCTCAGGACAGCAGGACATTCAAAATACGAATGGATAACTTTTATCTGAATTCAATGGGGAAAGTTTACAAACGTCAGCAACTTGACTCAAGATTTACAAGAGTTATCAATCATGTTTACCAAGACGCTATTGCCTTTGTTACAAACAAGTGGGATACAATGTCATTTACAAACAAGTTGCCTAAAAAGCCGGATGTATCAACAAACTGGACATATATGCAAAACAGGGAATTCTATTCACATATGATTTTATCAAATGAACGGCTAGAGGAGATAAAAGCTAAGAATAGAAACATTGTAAATTCTGAAGATTACAAAAAGTGTTTTGATTCCATTGAAAAAACCTTTAGTGGCCTTCCAAAGCTACCCTCAATATATCTTGCGGTTATGCAGACTTTTGACATATTGGCCTTTGATAATTATTTATCATATATATATGTACATTCGTATACCAATAAAGGCTGGAACCTTGACCAGTGGGTAAAAATTACACCACCGGAATTGGAGCATACGCAAGATGCTAAAATAGGACTTGGTCTGTATTCGGATAATTCATTTTTTAGAAATGGCAATTTTTACTTAAAATTTACGGGGTACGGAAAAGCTAATAACAAGTTTTGTGCTGTTTTTGACTATTACTGTGATTACTCACAGGTTAAAATGCAGGAAAAAAATGCATCAAATATTCAAAGAAACGGAACATCCTATTATCATGGTCAGCTCTGGGTTAGCTTAGACAGCCATGATATTGAGAGAGGTACAATGCTGGAGAGCTACATAGCCTTGCAGGAAGGAAGCGTAAAAACACCTGTACATATAAGGCGAAAAGTGCTATGTGAAACTCTGCATATTGAGGAGACGGAATGAATACAAAAACTGATTTTTACAAGAGAATACCGCAAATGGTTTTATTCGAAATAACCACAAAGTGCAATCTTGCATGTAGCTACTGTGTTGCCAGAAAATTGATAAAAGATCCTTCGGATTTACCAATAGAAAGAATAATTGCAATCAAGGATAATATCTCCAAGTTTGATTATATAGCCCTTTGCGGCTTAGGTGAATCATTGGTTCATAAAAATTTTTATCAGATACTGGAGATATTCAGTGACAAAAAGATTGTACTTGTAACAAATGGTTCTGTACCTATTGATTATGAGAAACTTATGGCGCATGGCAATATAGATGCTGTTTCTTTTTCTGTAGATGGTGCATCTGAAAAGGAAATGAAAAGAGTTTGCAATAGCTATAGGTTTGATGTTTTGCTCAATAATCTGGAGAACTCATTAAAGTACAACACTAATATTGCTTTTAATTGTACGTTAGTTAAGGAAAACATGGAAGAACTGGATACTTTGAAGGAAATGGCAATAAAATATAAGGTTAAACGTTTTAAAATAGGTTTTCCTCTAGGACAATCAAAATGGGTAAAAGCTAATATTAATGACATTGATACTAAGTTGTGTAGCCTTGAAGAGGGATTAAAAGAAGCGGGTATCGCCTATGAAGGGCCCTTTGAGGCGAAGTGTACCTTTAACGATGCACCTATTGCAGTAGTATCAAAGAATGGAAATGTATATACCTGTTGTGATTATTATTGCGGTCGCCCACAGGTTGGAAATTTATTTCATGATGATTTCCAGAAAATGTGGAATAAACGTTCATATGAAGAGTTTAGAACAGGTCGCTTCTGTGTGAAATGCAAGCAATATCATAACCTGAAGGATTTAATTTATTCCAATACATGATGTGAGATAGTTGAAAGGAGAAATCAAAATGAAAATTGATTCGTTCTGCCTAATACAAATGCCTAGTGAGGATGCTCTTTTTGGTGCCGTAGGGACAAGAATTCCACCTTTATCACTTGGTATTATTACCGGCTATCTCCGTCAGCGGGGAATAAATGTTGACCAATTTGATTTACTTCCCCTAATGGAAGAAAAATGCGGATCAGGGATTGAACGTAGTGAATTTGAGAAATTTTTTGATAAGGAAGCTGTTTTTAATTATATAAACGGGGGAGAAAACCAGTTTTTTGATGAATTTGTACAGACTATGTTAAAAGATATTAACATAGCGGAATATGACATGGTTGCTTTATCTGTTGGGCCTCATCTTTCCTGGGTACAGACTTTTTCAGGCTTAATTTTTGGTGAATACATAGAAAGGCATTGGCAAAAGCTGTTGGTATTTGGGGGATTTAATTTGTCTTCAATGATAAATTACCGTCCTATATATGATGAACTCTTTGAAGTATGGTTAAAAAGGTTTCCGTATATTATCACAGGGCCTGGAGAGGAATCTCTATATAAGCTTATACAGGCTTTGCGAAATAACGAAGGGGATGAAGAAATACATAAGATAAACGGCTTGTGCTATCTAAATTCCTCTGGGAACCTTGTTGCGAATCCACCGGAAAAACGTCGTATTGTTATGCCTGATTTTGAGGGACTCAAATTAAAGGACTATTATAATTGTATTAAAATGGACGGATATGATGAAAACATGATTTCAATATTCCGATATCCATTTGCATTCACTAAGCCTTTAAGAAATAAAAGTGAGCCGACATTGAAAGACTATGAAAAAACTCTTATTATTCCCTACATATTTAATTATAACTGTCCCTATAACTGTGCTTTTTGCGTTGAAAGTGATCCTGAATCTCCAACTCCTGTTATTGCTAAGGTTGAGCAGGTGATTTCGGAGCTAAGGATAATGAAACAAAAATATAATACACCATATTTTTATTTCATTAATAATGCGGTTAATCTAAGTAAGAAATATATAAGAGATCTTTGCAATGGGATTATTGAAAATAATCTTAATATCTACTGGTCTGATTGTGCTCGCTTTGATAATACTGACTACGAAATAATTAAATTAATGTATAAGGCTGGTTGTCGTAAACTGGTATTTGGAATGGAAAGCGGAAGTGAAGGCCTGATAAAAAGGATAAATAAAAAGATTGATTTGAAACAGGCTGAGCAGGTTATGAGTTGGTGTAATGAAATCGGTATCTGGCCTGAACTGGAAATCATACTTGGTATGCCTACAGAAGGACAGGAGGATTTTCTAGAAAGCTACAATTACCTTAAGAAAAATCTGGAGAAAATTAGCTTTATGACTATTAACCACTATATACCAATGCCGGGAAGTGAAATGTTCCGATATCCTGAAAGATACAATATAGAGGTTTTTTCCGATATTACATGGGAGGACATACTTACAAGGGATTTGGAGCTTTTTAAGAAAGAAAAAAACCCCATACACTATAACAACATGATTAAGGTATATAAGTTTAGGGAAATTGGCCAGAGGGATTCCCAACAAATATTTAATGATACTGTAGAGAAGATTAAGAAGACCAAAAAACTTATGGATGGAAAACTAATGCAGGAAGCAATGAAGTATGTTCAGCAAGGAGTTATAAAAATGAGTGATCTACAGGGTATACAAAGGCTTTAAAAAAATGCGTGTTGATATTTAATTACATAAAAGGTAGAATATACATAAAAATATACTGCCTGGACATATCATAGAGGTAATGATAATGAAAAAAATCGGATTGATAGGGTTATTTGGCATTAATAATACTGGTGATAATTTAGAGGCCATGGCAACAAAATCTTTACTTGAAAAAGAACTGGGTGATGTTGATATTTCTTGTTTCTCCATAAATTTATCAACAATGGCTCGTTCTTTACTTGGACAGCAGCGAAGAGGACCATTAGAGTGTATTACACAGCCCGCATATTTGTTAAAAGAAGAATTTTGGGATAGTATTTACGATTATGATGCACTGATAATGGGTGGAGGTGGGCTTCTCGTACCTCTTCCGGAGTATGACCCAATTCTTCTATATGGTTCCCAAATAAAACATGAAAGGCTTCCTAAAACAGCCTGGAATGCAGTTGGAAGTATATGGTCGCCATTAAATGATAAAAAATTGTCCGAATGGTATCTTAAAATTAAAGAAGCTACAGAAATTATTAATTATACCAGTGTCCGTTCAATAACCACTCAGCGATTGCTTGAGCTGGCAGGATGTGCAACCCAGAAGATAAATCGTGTACCTTCTTTAGTTACTGCAATGGAGATGAGTTGTCCGGAACTTATAAATGAGATTGAAGTAAAGTATAATCTCGACAAATACAAGCATCTTATAGGAATATCCATTGGTTCGGAAATAACGCGTCCACCACTGAAGCAATTCTTAGAAGAGCTTGCAAAAGCGTTGAACCAACTCCAGAACAGTGTTTCGGAAGACACTAAAATAATTATATTCCCTGTAGGAGAAATGTATGATGATGGTGCTGCATGTAAGATACTTGCCGACCTTTGTCCAGATACATTCCTTGTTACTGAAAAATTGACTCCAACTCAGATATGGCTACTGGTTGGTCGGATGGATGCATACTTATCTATGAGGTATCACAGCATTATTTCCGCAATTGCACAAAGTATTCCAACTCTTGCATTGGATTGCTACCTTGGAAACGAAACACTAGGAAGTAAGCTGCGAGACTTAATGTGGGAGTCAGAACTTGAAGAGTTCTATTTTTCGCCTATTATTGAAATATGTGGTGAACCACAATTAAGGAGTTTTGCTAAAATACCTCAAAGCAATAATATATCAAAACGACTTACACAACGGATTACATATTTGCTTTCTCCTGAAACTAAAGATAGATGGAGTACTGTTACTAAAAAACAAAAGGCAAAGGCTATGGAACATCTTCATATGATGATAAAGTCTCTATCTCTAGATAAGTAATTATTAAACTAAAGGGGCGATTGTATTGAAATATTTAGATAAAAATGATGAAGAATTACTTAATACAATAATCCTAATGAGCAATTTTCCTTCACGATCTGAAAGAATTGAGGCTCAGATGGAGAAATATTATATAGATAATCCTAATAATGCTGAAGCGGCTTTCGCATATGGGTTATTGCATATGATTAAGAGTTCAAAAAAAGAAAACTCCTTGTCTACCCAAAACGTAGATGTATTCTTTGAGGCGTATGAGAGAGTATTGAAAATTATTCCTGATTACTGGTTGGTTCATGCGCTTAAAGCCAATGTCCTTCTTTCAATTATTGAAATTGTACGATATGATGATGAATTGCTGGAAACTTTGGATGCGCTGTTGCAAATGCAGGATGGCACTGTGCAAAAGGAAGCATATTTTATATTTCCGTACATATGTCGTGCAGAGTATGCTTTTATTATAGAACAAGATCGGCAAAAATGTATTGATTTTTTAGCTAGAGGGGAAAAAGCTATTCCGGTTGGAACTATAAAATTTCCTATACTGAAGAAATACTTGTTTGTCAGGATTAAAGAGTTTATGGGAAAAATCCGTACTGCAAATGATTATGAAATAGAAAATAAGATACGGGGATTGGCGAAAAAGTATTTTACCGGTGATAACCAGGGGCATCAAAATGCTACTAAATTAAGGAGTGATTATTTGTGATAGAGCTTAAAAATGTTTATAAATATTATAATGACAAAAAAGTTGTAGATGACTTGTCTCTTACAATTGAACAAGGGGAATTGTTTGGTTTTCTGGGCCCGAATGGCGCAGGTAAGACAACTACTATAAGAATGATTATTGGTTTACTGAAACCTACTCAAGGTGAAATATGGGTAAATGGCCATAATGTTCTTACAGAGAAAAAGAAAGTTCATAGGGATATAGGGGTGGTATTCGAGCTTCCAAACCTGTATGTCAGGTCTTCCATAAAAAAAAATCTTAAGCTTTTTGGCGATTTGTATGGAGTAAGTGATTCGCAGGTTAACAAGGTTATGGAGGATTTACAGTTAAGCAGTCAGCAAGATGTAAAAGTTGGTACACTATCAAAAGGGTGGAAGCAAAGAGTTTTAATAGCAAGAGCCATGTTGCATAAACCAAAGATAGTAATTCTTGATGAGCCAACAAGTGGTCTTGACCCAAATACAGCGGCTTTGATACGTAATTATATTAAAGAGCTTAACAACCAGGGGACAACAGTTATATTGACTACACATGATATGCATGATGCTGATGAATTAAGCACTCGGGTAGGTATAATGTATAATGGAAAATTGGCTGCTATTGATAAGCCGGAGAATTTAAAAAGCAAATATTGTAAAAAAGAAGTTTACATTGAGTATATGAAGGAAGATAAATTAGTAAAAGAAAGTTTGCCAATGGGTACTGATGAAACAGAAAAAAAGATTGCACAGTTGATGAGCGATGATAAAATTGTCAGTATGAAAAAAGGTGAAAACTCACTGGCAGAAGTATTTGCAACTATAACAGGGAGGGAATTAAGTTGAGACAGATAAGCGTATTAATGAAGCATGAAATTAAGGATTTATTAAAAAATCCTGCCATAATAGTAGTAATACTTATGCCAATATTTATGTCAAAGGTTGTTACTGCTGCGATGAGTAAGTCAAATGCAGGTTTCCTGCTTCTTTCTATTTGGATTTTGTTTGCCCAAGTAATGGTTGGTATTATGCTTACAGGGCCTAATCTTATTGAAGAAAGGGAAGGCAAAACAATAGATGCTTTGCTGTGTTCACCCTTAAACTTTAGACAGATTTTGATGGCAAAAGGCTTAACTATTTTATTATTCTCCATATTTTCACAAATATTTGTTTATATTGTAAATGAAGGCTTAAATTTAGTAATACTAAAATTGTTGCTTCCTATGATTGTCGGAGGTATTATATTCGTAGAAATAGGTGCAATTATAGGCTTCAAAATAAGTTCATCAAAAAACGGTTCAGCGGTGTCGGCTGCTGTTATGGTCAGTCTTTTCTTAATTGTGTCTGTATATAAGACTCTTCCCGGATGGACTTACAACATTTTTATTTTTATTCCAAGTATCGGTATTACAGAGGTTATTAATAATCTAATCCAAAACGGGTGTTTTTTGTTGAAGGAATCAATTTTATCATTGGCATGGACTATAGGATTGGGATTTTGGTTAACATTAATTGGTAGAAAATACTAATACATAAGAAAATAAAATAAATACTTTCAAGGGGGTATAGCTATGAAGCCTTTGATTGGTTATATACCAGCAGGTGGGCGTGGTATGAGAATGAAGCCCTTTAGACTATTAAAAGAGCTTTTACCTGTATTTGTACCAAGCGAACGAGGTAATGATGTTGTTCTTTTAATTGAAAATGCCATTCAGACGCTGGTTTTTGGAGGAGCAAATGATATTATATGTACAGTTAGCAAAGAAAAAGAAGCAATAATTCAGAGTATTAATGATTATTATGTAGGAAATACAAAAGCTAATTTTGCATTCGTATATCAGAATCTTGGCAACAATGAGTACGGTATTCCTTATGCTATAAATGAATCAGCGCCATTTTTAAGGGGGCATACCGTATTTATGAAATTTCCGGATACCATAATATATCCACAAGATAGCTTTAAACAACTCTATGAATTTCATACCAAAAAAGGTGCTGATTTGACACTTGGTGTTTTCCCAACCAGTCATGCTGAGAGGTTGGGGCCTGTAGTTATGCGTGATGATGGCAGAGTAATAAGAATAGAGGACAAGCCTAAAAAACCGTCAGTTAACAATACCTGGAATATATTAATATGGGAAGACAGCTTTCTAAATTTATTGGTTGAATATGTTGAAAATATACGTAATAGTACAAACGTTCATAAGGAGCTTCTAATGTACGATATTTTTTATAAAGCAATAGAGAGTAAACTAAATGTATATGGGTACACCTTTGAAGACGGCTTTTGCCACGACATATCATGTCTGGAAGATGCAAAAAATATCTGGAGTCAATCGGGAAATGCATTTTAGCTGATTTAAAGAGAGTTTTTTATGTTCCCCCACACCTATGGTTTGGGGGTTTTTTGTGAAGGGAGAATAAGAATAGTTTAGATTATGAAAAGCAATGATTGCCGCTGGTTATGTTAAAAGAACTATCGTCAGCTAATGATGATACTTCCCCTTATAGTGCCGACTAAAACTTTTCTGTCCCAAAGAAAACATCATTGAAGAATTTCTTTGTAGCTTCAGCACCCATGGAATTCTTAAATACATTTGTAGATACTCCTCCGCTATCAACCAGCTCGTTTACGTAATCTCTGGTAATATGCAATTTAACCTTCTTTTCACTTTCTGAAAGAATATCAGTTTCCTGTTCTGTTTCGATAAATGTATGTAAATTTTCATTGAAAATTGAGAGCATAATATCATCCTGTGCAATTGAAGTTTTTTTGGCTATGCATACAGTTTTTAATGAGTCATACCAGCATTCTTTAAGTTTCATATCAGGTAAATCTCTATATTTATCTTTTATAGCTTGGAGCTTCTTAAGATATGCATTATACAGCGAATTCTTTTCCCGTACCAAATCATAATACTCAACTAGAAAATTTCGTTTTTCCCCGATAAATAAATAGTCACTTGAGAAAAGAGGTAAATTCTTATAGTAGGGTGTAATAACAAAAGAAAGCATCTGTAACTCATGTGAATCTTTTGATTCCATCAATAACAGATTACCAACACAAACAATTTCATATTGTTTGATATTATATGCTATATTTTGTATCTGGAGATTGGAAAACTGTCCACAGTTTATTTCAATAAGTTTATAACTGTTATTAAGAATATTCAGGCCATCTTTGATTTCTTTTTCAATCATTTTTTTATTTGAACTAAAAGCAGAATTATCTTTCATACAATCATTCCTTTATTCATTCATTTTAGATAGGTTGCTTACCTAACTATTTCATACCTTCTTATAATATCAGAATAATTTAGCTTTGATAAGTTCAATTATTCAACATATTTGGCAAGTTAAAACCATAATGAGCAATTGCTGATGGGATTTCTTAGAATTTTGAATTATTTCTGTAATTATCAAGCTTTTCCTATATTTGTTAATTAAAATTTAAGGTGATATAATACCCCTTACACATCGGTTTACCATATAATACCAACATTTTGTTATGAAGGGAAGTTTAAACTTATGAGTAAAATAGTAGATTTAATTATTGTGGGTGCCGGTCCGGCAGGACTTATGGCCGCAAAAACTGCGGCCGAAATAGGGCTTAAGGTTGTAATAGTTGAGAAAAGTAAAAATTTTGATCACCTGAAACGTGCATGTTCTGCACAGATAATTCTGGATGATGGATATGAAAATGAATTTGTACATGTAAATGACGGAAAAATAATCTTTGAAAGGAATAACTTCCAGGTTAAATACACCGGGCAATTGAAAAATGTTACGGACAAATACTATTACTCTCCCCATGGACATAAAATTCATTTTGCCCATACGGACAGGAAGCCATTTGCTGTTAAGTTTGATAAGAACAGGCTTCTTCAGGATTTATGTAAAGAATGTGAAAATCTTGGAGTAGATATTAGAATGTCAACTTTGGCGTACGAAGGTTCGGATATGGGGGACTATGTGAAAATAGGCCTAAAATCCAATGGCAAAAATTATACACAAGAAGCAAAGAAAGCAATTATTGCCGAAGGCGTCAATGCAAAACTAACCGGAATATTCGGTCTCAATAAAAACCGACAACTATTTGCAACAGCTCACGTTGTAAAATATATTCTAAAAGGGGTATCGGGATATATACCTGAAAGTTGGAACTTATATTATGGAAAAGCATATCATTCCAATGCAGCAGTAATTGTAGGACCAAGCTTATATGGGGATGATACTGTTGAATTAACACTTTCCGGCAGTGCAAATATGAGGCCTGTATCTATTTTTGAAAACGTTATTACAAACAGTCCTCTTAAAAACCAGTTTGCCAAAGCAACTGTAATAGATACTCATGGGTGTGCAGTTAAAGCATTTATGTCTCTGAAGAAGCCGAATACGGATAATATCCTGTCTATAGGCGACAGTGCTGCTTTTGTTGAAGTTGAAGTTCAGGGTGCCCTAATGTGCGGGTATCATGCTGCAAAGGCTATAAATAGCGAGCTTGATGGTAAGAAGGGCTTTGAAAATTATACTGATTGGTGGAATGAGTCTTTTGAATTTAACCGTGATGAATATCTTAAAGTTTCTCAGGGTTATGCACTAGTTCCCACATATACAGATGATGAACTGGACTACTTGTTCTCTTTAGTGGAAGGGAAAACACTTGAGGGTACATATAGCCAATATAAAACCCCAAAGCTTATCTGGGATTCGATTTTGCAAAATCAGGATAAAATCCAAACTGAAAGACCTGAAATATTTAGTAAGATACTGAATATGAACCAATTGACACTAACAGGTACATTTTAAAGCGAAAGGGCAAGTACATAATATATGAAAAACTTAATTGATTTGGTAGTAGTAGGAGCAGGTCCTGCAGGACTTATGACTGCAAAAACAGCAGCCGAAATGGGCCTTAAAGTAGTAATCATTGAAAAAAAGCGTGAAATCAGTAAAATACGGAGAGCTTGCTGCGCTCAGTTTGTTATGGATGATGGATATGAAAATGAATTCCTGCAAATACAAGATGGTAAGGTGGTTTTTACAAGAAATAAATTCGATCTTCCTTATACCGGTCATTTGGTAGAAGTTGTAAACAATTATCATTACTCTCCTAACGGCCATAGAATACATTTTGCTCATCCCGATGGAAGGCCATTTGCAATCAAGTTTGATAAAGGGCAGTTACTTCAAGACTTGTGGGAGGATTGTGAGAGATTAGGAGTAGAGTTAAGGTCGGAAACCTTGGCATATGGCGGCACAGATACGGGGAATTCTGTCAGGTTGGAGCTTAAATCTAAAGGAAACACTTCTTCAATTGAGGCCAAAAGGCTGGTAATAGCTGAAGGTGCCAACGCAAAACTAACTGACATATTTGGGCTCAATAAAGGCAGAGGCTTATTTGGCACACCTTTTGTTTTAATATACACAATTGAAAAAACTTATGGCTTTGAGCCGGGGAGTTGGAACCAGTATTATGGAAGTGCTTATCATCCTTACGGAGAAATAATTGTTGCCCCAAGTCTGGAAGAGAATGACACTATAGAATTGACTATTGTCGGAAACAAACAGTTATTGCCGGAAACATTTTATGAAGGCATTACAAAAAATAGTCCATTGAGAGAGAACTTTGCAAACTCACGGATTGTTGACAAACAAGGATGCTCACTTAGGTCTTACGCACCCCTTAAAAAACCTTACTTAGGTAACGTAATTACAATAGGCGACAGTGCAGCTCATATTGAGGTTATTGTTCAGGGCGCCCTAATGTGTGGATACTATGCTGCCAGGGCAATAAAGGATGAGCTTCAAGGTAAAAATGGTTTTGAGGAGTATACCGTTTGGTGGAAAGACGCTTTTGATTTTAACCGTGGTGAGTTCAACGATTTTATCAGTCTTTACGGCAGTTTGACCATGATGCCCAAATATACTAATGATGAGCTTGACTACTTGTTTTCATTACTTGAAGGTAAAGTGCTTAATGGCGACTTTAGTCAGTTTGAAGTACCAAAGAAAGTCTGGAATTCTATATTAGAGTATAAGGAGAAGATCGAGACTGAAAGACCGCTTTTGTTTGAGAAAATAAAGAAAATCGACCTTCAAAAAGGGTCAACTGACTAATCTTATTTTTATAAGATAATTCATGAATTTTCTAAAACAAATATTCCAGATGCTTGCATAAACAAGTGAAAAGGAGAAAAAAATTAATAAAGTTAAAGGTGTTGATAACTTACCGGCTAAATCTGCAAAGGCCGAAATACCTACTATATAAGTTAAAAATATCATCCCAAGAGATAATGCTATGCTTGAAAATATTACAGAAATTGCCATTCCCTTTCTAAAAAGTAATATTCCCATAACGATACCCAGCAGCCCGGTGGTAAAAAGCAGGATTATTGTCTCCTGTGCACTAACTATAACAAGGATTAATGCTGAAGAAAAATAGACAGTGAAACAAAGAGAAATATTACAAACAGCAGCTATCGCAATAGGCAGAGTACTTAATGGACTTAAGGCCAACCCGATTGCGGGTAAAAATACAGGTGCTGATTGGAATAGTACAGTTATTGCTGTCAATATTCCTCCAGTGCAAATAAACCTGCCTATATTCATTTTTCTCAATTTAAGTGCCTCCTATCATCATGGAACAATTTCAAAAACAGTACCTTGGTTGAAATCAGTTACATTCATAGAGCCATTAACTCCCAGATATATTCTGGTTTGATTGATATTTGTTCCTAAACTGGTATAAAAAGCTGATTGAGATCCAAAATTATACTCGGTTTCAATAACACTAAAATCATTTAGTTTACAATCCGATCTTGCCCTGGTATAGGCTAAAACCCCTCTAGCCGGTGGTTGGGACCCTTCATTCCGGGCAAAATCGGTAAACACAATACCTCCTGTTAAATTAGGGATTTCATTGCCCATATATGGCTGGACTCCCGTAAGTGCAGTTGCTCCAAACTTATCCGATCGGGGATCTTTATGGAAATAACTAATCAGAGGCGAAATGCGCTGGGTTGAAACCTCTACTGCATCATTGAAATATGCAATTGATTCCTCATCCAAAGCCGGATTTCCAGAGCAGCCTGTTATTATTGTAGTTGGAAAAGCACCTTCCCATCCTCTCCAACCAAAGTTAATAAATCCCTCCGGGCCAGGTTCAGATTTCATTAAAGAAGTTTGAATGAGCTGGGGAACCGGTATTGGTTTATAATGAGTGAATGAAAATATTGACTCTACCAGATCCTGCCCTACAATTCCTACATATTTGATATATCGGTCACGAAGCCTTTGAAATGAAATGCCTGTTATATTTCGGGTTCCTTTAGCAATAACTGTAAGCATTTCCTGAATAGGCGGGGGAAGTTCATTAAAACGTGTAACTACAGGCGGATTATTGATAAATGTATTCCTTGCTACATCAATTTCAATTATTTTACCAGCAATTTCCATATTATTCTGGCTTAAATTAAACGGATCATAGCCTGAGCCGCCATCTCCCACTGTTAATACAAGTTTACCGGTTTCAGGTGAAAAGTTTAAGCTATTGATACCGTTATGATTAAAAAATGGTCTTCTTATATTAAGTAAAGTCCGGCGTTTTTGGGATTGTCCATTGGATTGGAAAATCCATTCTTCGACTGTATCAATATGGTCATAATTAACGTCTCTATTTATCCACTTTTGGTTTAAGGTTCTTGGGTCACAGGGGTTAGGCTTAAAAAATTCAGGGAGACCCTGTCTAGAAACCTCTGAACTAGGGAGGGCGCCCGGGCCTTGTGTTCCGGCTACTGAATAATGAAGATAAAAGAGACCGTTATAATAAAATTGTGGATGAAATGCCAGCCCTATCAATCCACGTTCATCATATTTACCACCAGAAAAACCTAGCTTTATGACTCTTGGGCGAATATCTAAAAAAGTTCTTGCGACTCCGTTATTTATGTAAAAGATCTCTCCTACCTGAGTCGCAATAAATAATCTTTCCATTGAGTCACCGGGAAGCATAGCAGTTTTCAAAACAGTGGGTAAATTTATCTTACTTACAATAGGCCGTAAACCGACTTTAACTTTTTTCAAGTGACTTTACGCTCCTTCATATTATATCCTTTTATATGAATATGATTAGAATGGTTCTATTAGTACTATTCGGGGCGGGGAGTACCGGTGTTAAAATAGAAAATGCAAAAAAGGACAGATTGAGATAATCAATCCGTCCTTTTCTGATGTAAAATTATATTGGATTTAGTGGGAGCTTTTTATATTTAATTATTTTTAATAAAGACGTACTTCAAAAATTCTTGCTGATGAATAACCGTGGGTAGAAAATACAGAAATACTAACCTTGTCAGCTGTTACTTCTGTTGGCAAACGAAGAATATTGAGACGCTGGTAATTACCTTCTACAGTCTTGGAGAATGTTTCTTTACCCCCATTATAGAACGTCACGGTATAATCCCGTACTAATTCCTCCGGCAGTTCTTTGACTTGACGACTTCTCACCTGATTGGTAATAGATGGCATAATTTCCCTAGTCAGATTAGGATCAAAGGTAATGCGCAGCTCATGAATCTCCTTTGGATTATCTAGGGCCAGCGATAATGTTTCCCCGCCCTCACCAAGGGATGCCGATTCCCAGCAGTTACTCTCACTGCCGATAGTACGGGCAACCCCGTTTATAACTTTTTCAGGTTCGCAGCCCGGGATAAAGCTGGTAGCCGATACAGTCGCATTGCGTGCAATGTCGCTAGAATCAGTGTTTTTATAGCCGGGGATATAGCAGTCGTCTTTTAGCAGAGTTTGTTGTAATTCATCCATATGTTTTGAAATATCTCGTGGGGTACAGTTGTACTTAACTGCCATTGCAGCTGCCGTACCCGACGCCTGACCGCCTACTGCACAGGTGCCCATTACACGTGTGCTTCCAAATGCCATTTTAGAAGTGCTTATGTCTCTTCCTGCCATCATAAGATTTTTTACATTTTTGGAATAGAAGCAACGGTAAGGAATAGTATAAACGCCATCGAAATTAAAAATTCTGGATGGATATTTATCAAAATCAAAGATTCCACCCGGTACATGCTCGTCCATAGGCCAACCACCGTAGGCAACAGCATCTTCAAAGACTTTGTTGGAACGTACATCGTTTTCATTCAGTAGGTAATCCCCTACCAAACGGCGGCTTTCACGATATCCCGGCACCATACCAACCCAGGTAAGGTCGTAGTTTTCAGCTCCATGGTCACCGCAGTTTTTAATATGATCCCATACACCATACACACATTTTACCAATTCGTCACGAATTATTTCTCCCTCAGCGATAATATCATCATTTTGTCCACCCAATTCAATCCACCAGTAGCCGGCGTCCATGGCATAAAATTCAGGCAGGTTCTTCATTTCACCTGCAACGAATTCAGCAGGGGCACCGCCTTCTCCAAGTGCGATTGTGCTGTTGTAATGGCGTCGATGCTTTAAATCTTCTTCCGAAAAGCTGTAAGCCCAAAAAGGTTTTTCAAATTTAACCGGCTCGCCACGGTCTACAGCTTGGAACATCAGGGTGTTACCCATAGTGAATTCGTTGGCTTCCTCAGGTGCGTTGGGCTCATTAAATTCATATCGTGATTCACTGCCAATCCTTGATTCTGCACCTGCTAACATACCAAGGGTACCGTGGCCTGTTGCATCAATGAAAACTTTTCCGGACAGCTTAAAGTCTGTTTCGGTGGTGGTTTGATGGCAGAGTACTGAAATAATTTGGTCGTTTTCATATTCTATACTATTCAGGTTGGTGTTCAGGAGAAGGTCAAGATTTTCAGTTTGTCTGGTTTTTTCCAAAAGAACTGTATCCCATATACTAAAAGATTGGGCTGCGTTCAAATTTTTATTTTCCAGTAAAAGCTCTTCAAGTATTCCGGTTTCCGCATTGTTCGGCTTAGCCATATGGCAGCTTGCCCCGACAACATGCATACGGATTTCTCCGCTGGAGTTTCCTCCTAAAACCGAACGGTTTTGTAATAATACGGTTGTTGCTCCGTTGCGTGCTGAGGCTATAGCAGCGCATACGCCTGCAAGTCCGCCTCCGATTACAACTACATCATAACATTTTTCATAATATCTATTCATAATTGACACGCTCCTTTTAGTACGCTCGGATTTCGAAGATTCTCGCATTTGAGTAACCATGTGTTTCAAGAACAGTTACATTGATACGGTTGCCGTAAGTACCCTCAGGTAACTCATGAATATTGAGACGTTGGTAATTGTTTGTGACTTCTTTAAAATAAGTAAGTTCATCTCCGTTGTATACTCTTATTTCATAATCTTTTACAAGCTCTATGGGCATACCTTTTACCTGAGATTCCCTGATACTTTTAGTCATCGAAGGAATGATTTCCTGATTTAAATTAGAATCAAAGGTTAGTCGGAGCTGCCTCATGGCCATGGTTGAGGGTAGTATCACGGAAATTGTTTCACCGTTTTCAGAAATTTTATTTGATTCCCAGCAATTTTTTTTGTCACCTACAGTTCTTGAAACACCATTTATTACATTTATTGGCTCGCAGCCATTAATGAAACTTTTAGCGGACACTGAGGCATCCAGCAAAAGGTCTGCCGAATCAGTATTTATATATCCCGGAATATAGCAGTCATCCTTCAACAATGTCTGCTGTAGTTCATCCATATATTGGGCTACCTCTCTAGGAGCGCAGTTATATTTTGCTGCCAGCGCAGCAGCTGTACCAACCGCCTGTCCCCCAACGGAACAGGTGCCCATAACACGGGAGGAACTTGATGCCATTTTAGTTGTGCTTATGTTCCGACCCACCATCATGAGGTTTTCAATGTTTTTGGAATAATAGCAGCGGTAGGGGATGGTATACGCACCTGAAAAGTTGATATTCGGCTTCGGAAGGCCTTGACGGAAAATTCCCGTCTGGTGATGCTCATCTATAGGCCAACCGCCGTATGCAACAGCATCGTTAAAAATTCTGGTGGTATATATATCATTCTCATTTAGTATATAATCACCTACAAGGCGACGGCTTTCACTTCCGCACGGAACTGTTCCCACCCAGGTAAGTGCATAGTTTTCCGCCTCATAGTCTCCTGAGTTTTTAATATACTCCCAGATGCCGTAAATGTATTTGTAGATATCCTCAGTGATGCGTTCATGGTCGCCAACTATGTCCCGACTGGTTCCTTCAAGCTCAATCCACCAGTAACATGAATCCGTGTTATGTTCTTTAGCTCCGTTATTGTTATGACTTCGGAATTTCAACTCCTCCTTATCAAAGGAATAAGCCCAGGAAGGTTTATTAAATTTTACCGGTTCACCCATATCTTCCGCAAGGAACATGAGAGTGCTGCCTATTTTGTGTTCTTTTGAGTTCTTTGAAGCATTAGTCTGATTAATGTTATCACTGCCTATTTGGTATTCGGCACCTGCAAAAAAACCTAGTGTTCCATTACCAGTAGCATCGATAAAAATGTCTGCTGAGAAGCTATAGGTGGTTTCAGTAGTGGTTTGATGACATATAACGCTTTTAATTTTATTATCACAGGTTTCCACACTGTCCATTGAGGTGTTTAAAAAACAGTCAAGATTATTCTGAAACCGAACCTTTTCCCATAATACGGAATCCCATATAGAAAATGATTGATAAGGATTACGTTGCTTATTTTCCAAAAGGAGTTCTTCTATAATACCTGTTTCAGTTAAATCTTTTTTACTAAGGTGACAATTGGCACCGGCAATATGCATACGTATTTCTGAACTGGCATTTCCACCCAAAACCGGGCGTGCATGTATTATAGCTGTTTTTGCTCCTTGCCTTGCAGCTGCTATGGCCGCATTAATACCGGACATACCTCCGCCTATGACGACAACGTCATACTTTTTATCATAACATCGTTGTGCTTTCATAATTTACTACCTCCAAAATAATTGGTTTTATTACTTAAATGGAGAAAAATTCATTTCCTCTATGGGTTTCAACAAGGCGGGAGACATGTACCTGTCATCTATCGCCTTGTTATAATTGTAAGGCGTTTCTTATGTGTAAACCTTAAATAAATTGCATTTAATCTTTGTTATTCTGCAAATGATAAATCTTTAAAATTCTGCTTTATCTATTACAATCCTGCGATTTTGTATTAAAATCCGAAATCCGCATATTTATTCCTTTGTGAGGGTAGACGTTATATGATAAGATTTTACTAAAACAACATTATGTTTACTGATGGATGTGATAATTTATGAACAGATATTTTAATGTTTTAGAGTATATTAAAAATCTTACAATAGAGCTTAGCTGCCAGATTGCCATTAAGGATTTTGTCGGTTTTATTGAAAAGGACCCTGATGTGGCCCAGTTACTAAATCCATATTATATTCACAAGTCGTCCTTTTGTATGTTTATAAAATTAAACAGAGAAATGTGGAAGCGCTGTCAGGATACAAGTAAACTACTACACAAAAAATGTGAAACCTCTGAGGGTTATTTTGTTGGCACTTGTTACTGTGGATGCAGTGAGATGGTAATTCCGGTTAAATATAACGGTAAGGTCATTGCAGCCATAGGTATCTATGGCTTTGAGCTTGATGATAAACGAGCAGTTCACCGTATTGCAAAAGCGGAGAAAAAGTACGGGATAGACAAAGAAAAGGCACTGCGCCTTTATGCTAAGTCCGTGAAAGACGGTACATTGGATGTCAATAAGATTTTGATGAGATGCGGTATATTGGTAGATTTTTTTCGAATGTATTACAAAGCCCTTATAAACGCAGGAACAGTAAGCCCGCATACCGTTTACAGCACTGACACAAACAGGGCTTATATTCTATCTAATACCATTGAATTTATACGTCTGAACTATACAAATGATATTCGTATCGCAGAAATTGCGGCATTCTGCCAGTGTAGCGAATCCTATATCAGCCATATTTTTAAAAAGAGTATGAATCAGAATATCAATCAATTTATAAATCAAGTTCGTATAGACAAGGCTAAGCAGCTTATCGCAGAGACATCGTGCAGCTTTTTAGAGATATCAGGTAGATGCGGTTTTTCCGATCCCAATTACTTCTCATCTGTTTTTAAGAGGCATACCGGACTATCTCCATCTATGTATAAAAAAAATATTAAGACAGAGAAGGTGCAGATTTGAAGATTATAATGGGTCGGCTATCATCCCGGATTTTTATTATAATTGTATTTTTAATATTAATTCCATTTACACTTATGCTCCAGTATGTAAAGGTTGAAATGGAATCCATCTTACGTAAAGAAATAAGTGCTAAAATTATACAGAATCTGTCCAAAAGTGAGAATGAAATGAACCAGATTTTCAATAAAATGATAAGTATTTCAAATGTCTTTTATAATGATTCTAAAATCGCCGAGGTTTTCAGTAATGACTCATACACTTATTATGATCGTACCGTGGCCTTTAATAATATGTTGAATCAGATTTCAATGTTAAACCTTTACGATGATAGCATAGATTATATGAAAATCACTTTTTTTGACAAAGAGCATAAGGCTTATGCCAATTGGAGTTTGAATAACAACAACTACTCATACCTTTTAGAACAGGACTGGGTACAGGAAAGTATAATAGCTAAAGGGTACATTATTTGGAGTATGTCATCTAAAGGTTATGAAAAAAGTAATTTAGGGGAAACAAATCAGATTTCTCTTGCCCGTTCAATTATGGATAACAATCATTTCGATAATATGCTTGGGACAGTTCTTATAAGCATTGACCAGCAGAAGATATCTGATATCCTTGATAGTTATAAATACTCGGAGAAGGATTCTATTTTCGCATCTACGCAAGAAGGTCAGGTTTTGTTTCACAACAATGATAGTCTTTCCGAAGATGAATTTAATAAAATTGCTATGGAACATAGACATGAACAAAATGGAAGTACTGTGCTAACCGTAAATGGAGGGAAGCATCTGCTGAGCTTTTATACTGTCAAGCTTTTTAGCAAGTACTCACATAAGCAGCTTAAGATTTTTTATCTTACCGATTATCAAAAGCTGGAGAGCCAAATTCACAAGTTAACTGTTAAAATTACTACTATGTGTATCCTTTTTATTGCTGTTATATTATTGATTGCATTTATGATTGCAAACCGAATAGCAAGACCGATAAGGGTTCTTTCCAACCAAATGAAAAACTACAGGGTTGGAGAAGCACCGATTGCATTGAAAAAAGAAAGAAAAGACGAGATAGGTGAAATATATTCAGTATACTATAATATGTCGGTGCATATTAATGACCTTTTCGCAAAACTGCGTCAGGAGCAGGTGACGAAAGAAAAATATAAATATGAATCCTTAAGGTCTAAAATGAGCCCTCATTTTCTCTTCAATACCTTGAACAGCATTAGATGGATGGCTATCATAAGAAAAGCTGATAATATAAGAGAGAGCATAGATTCACTGGCTGAGATTCTCAAATACAGCTTGACGCAGGATGACGAAACAGTTGACCTCGTAAAAGAGCTTGAGGTCATAAAAAGTTATTGTTATATACAAAACATGCGTTTTGGTAATAGCTACTCGTTAGTAGTAGATATGCCCCACTATTTGGAACAATGCCAGATTATTAAATTTATTCTTCAACCTTCCGTTGAAAATATCTTTAAGCATGCATTTTCTCCTAATTCCACCGGGGGAGTTATTACTATTTCAGCACTTATTAAAAATGGCACCCTTGAAATTTCTATTTCAGACAATGGGAAGGGCTTCTCTGAAGACGCTATTTATACATTTAACAGCAAAAGAGAAGGTAAAGTCAGTGAAATAGAGGGTTCCGGTATCGGGCTTGGCATTATCAACGAAAGAATAAAGGTATCTTATGGAAGCGGGTATGGGATAGACATATCCAATAACAATGAAGGCGGTGCACGGGTGGACTATCATCTCCCGGTGATTTATCCTGAATGTGAAAGGAGAGAAATATAAATGAAGCGGGTCATGATAGTAGACGATGAGTATATTGTCCGTATTGGTGTTAAATCCATGCTTGATTGGGAAAAATGGGGCTATTCCGTGGTGTGCGATGCTATCAATGGTCAGGACGCCATCGAAAAAATATCTCAGTATTCACCCCAGATTATTCTTACAGACCTTATGATGGAACCCATAAATGGACTTGAACTTATTGAGTATTGCAATAAAAACGCTTTGGATATAAAAATCATTGTTTTAAGCAATTACACTGATTTTGAGAAGGTTAAAATGGCTATGAAACTTGGCGCAAGGGATTTTATATTTAAATTGACCATAAACGCAGATGAACTTCTTGCTATTTTGAACAATGTATCCAAAGAGATAAATGAAAGAAAAATGTCAGGTAAGGATGCGGAAATGCTGCTGCGCAATAATGCCGGTGTAATAAGAGAACGGCTCATTAACATGATGATTGAGCGCAGTTATTTAAATAAAGCTGATCTGATGAAAGAGTTATGTCTTATAAACGTAAAATGTGATTTTAATAAAACCTATGCGGTCTTGTATTTAAGCGTAGCGGATTACAATATTGTTCATTCGTCAGGGGAGACTCTGGAGCCGGATTTGTTCTCGGCATCTCTGGAAAATATAGTAGGGGAAGTAATGGATGAAATTATTATTTCCCAGACATTCCGATATGAAAAAAATCAGTGTATTGTTACAATAAATTTACCCAGGAGACGTCTCGACAGGGAGTTCATCGGCAAGGTTGAAGCAGGGTTTCAACGCATAGTAAAAAGTGTTGAGCTCTATTTTGGCATGCAGATATATGGAGTCATGAGCAAGGAAACTATGGGTCTGGAGAACTTATCAAATGCTGTAGCTGACTGCAGAAGAGTAATGAATGAACGTTTTTTTATGAAAGAAAACAAGCTGCTGCTATGTACTGATGAAAAGCCAAAGCAGCAAGGATTTCACCTGCCTTCGGAATTCAGATTATCAGACTGGAGAGCGGCATTAGAGGATTTCAATTTTTCAGAAGCGGATACACTTTTGAGAAAGACCATTGGTTATTTTTATGAGAAGGAAGGTATAGAACCCTACCATGTGAGAGAAGCACTTTATGAACTGTACCGGGTTATAAAGGCAGATGGCCTTACAAAAGGAATTATGGTGGACAAGCTGACGGACGACAATGGAATGACTCTGTATCAAGCGATTTTTGAGTACGATTTGCTTTTTAAAATTGAAGAAAGTTTTTTGTCAGTGCTTGGCTTATATGTTAAGGAGAGCAATAAAATCGGTAATAAAAAATTAAAAAAGGAAATTGCCAAAATTGTAGCTTATGTTAAAGAGAATCTTAACAGTGAATTAAGTGTTGCAACTGCTGCCCGTGTGATACATATTAGCGAAAGTCACTTCTCTCATTTATTCAAAAGTGAAATGGGTATATCTTTTGTAGATTATGTAAACAGACTTAGAATTGAAAAAGCAATGAAGTTGCTGACAGAAACTGATAAGAATATTAATGAAATATCTTATGAGGTTGGAATAAATAGCCCGAATTATTTCAGCATACTTTTTAAGAAAATTACCAAAATCTCACCAAATGAGTATAGAAATAGCAAAATAACAGAATAGTTATACTAATCTAAAAATAATAAACATTAAAAGTTCAATAGAATACCTAAATGTAATTAAATGCATATGTGTATATAGATAATCAGCAGAAAAGTAAATATGAAAAGTAGTTCAGTTAATTAACATATCAAGAAGAACGGTTTACGATATTAATGTGCTTAAAACGTACGAATCTATTTATAACGGGAGGAAAGAAAATGTTAAAGAAAAAGTGGACTATTTTCATTGCGGCATCGATGCTCATTACAATGCTTGCCGGCTGTGGCGGTAATTCAGGAGAGAGCAGTCAGACATCCGGCGTGGACTCGGCAGGGAAAACGACAGCTCAATCTGATAAACCCGTAGTACTTAAATTCTGGGGTGGAGTTCCTGCAGAATATGGACCGCAGTTAACAGTGGATGCCTTTAACAAGGAGTATAAGGACAAGGGTATTCAAGCGGAATATATCAGGTTTGTTAATGATGACACGGGTAATATGAAACTTGATACAACATTACTGGCCGGAGGAGATATTGATGTCTTCATGACCTATACCTCAAGTAACCTTGTAAAAAGAGGAACCGGCGGTATGGCACTTGAAATATCAGATAGGCTTTCCAAGGCAGGTTTTGATCCTGTTAAGGAGTTGGGAAACAGTGTAAACCCATATATTTATGATGGAAAAGTATATGGTCTTCCAACAAAAATGGAAAATTATTATATTTTAGCTAACAAGAATATGTTTGATGAAGCAGGTATTCCTCTTCCTGAATCATGGACTTATGATGAATTCAGGGAAACAGCTAAAAAACTCACAAAGGGTGAGGGTCAGAATAAGGTTTATGGTATGTACTGGAACACTATAATGGAAATTTTCAGACCTTCTTATATTGCGCAAACCGTTTTAGGACCTGATTTTCTCTATAAAGCAGGCGGCAAGGAGACAAATCTGGATAATCCTGAGTTTATAAAGCTCAATCAGATGATTTCTGATATGATGTGGGTAGATAAGTCTGCAGTAACCCATACAGACAATGTAACCCAGAAGCTGTCTGTAGAAAGCGTTTTCCTTGCAGGAAAGAGTGCTATGTCGTTAGGTGTATGGACAATCCGATCAATAAAGGACTTAGAAAAGTACCCTCACGATTTTGTTACAGCATATCTCCCGGTTCCTGTATCTGACAATTCCGCGGCGAAGTATTCTATAGGCGAAGGTGCTGCCGGTGATTTTATCTGTATCAATCCGAATTCAGAAAATATTGATAAGGCTATGGAATTTGTAACGTGGTATACCAAGGGTGGTATGCTGTCAATGACCCCATATGGACGTGTGCCGATGTATCAGGGTATCGACTCAAATAAAATTGTTGATGAATATATGAAGAATGGCGAGAAAATTCTGGATAAAAATACAGTTGTAAAATTCCTTGAAAAGAAAGATAATCTTGCAGTTTCTACTGAAACCAAAAAACTTCCGGAAATTCAGAAAGTATTTAATGATGCTCTGGAGTCAATTTATACAGGGAAAAAGGATGCTGCTTCTGCATTAAGCGAGGCTAAGATAAGTGCAGATAAATTCTTGAAATAACAGACAACAGCTAAATTGTTATAAGAGTTATATGAGGACGCTTTAAGCGTCCTCATATACTCTAAGTGCTTTAGCAGAAGGAGGTAATGTATTTGAAGCTGAAATTAAGCAGGCAGCTAAAAACAGACATAACCGGGTACACTTTTATTTTGCCAAATATACTCGGTATGGTAATATTTACACTTTTTCCTCTTTTGTTTTCCCTTTTTATAAGCTTTACTGACTGGGATTTTACAAAGGGACTTGGAAATTGGAACTTTAATTTCGGTGCTAACTATATTGAAATATGGAAGGACGGATGGTTTACATCTTCATTATTTAACACAGTTTTATATTCATTAATGGTTGTTCCCATATCAATTTTTCTTGCATTGGTACTTGCTGTAATTCTTGAGTCATACTGTTTTGCAAAAGTTCCAATGAAGCTGGCAATGTTTATGCCGTATATTTCTAACATAGTTGCTGTTGCAATTGTTTGGGTTATGATGTATTCACCCTGGGGGCCTTTTACACTAATGGTAAAGGCACTTGGATGGGAAACTCCTCCGGCATGGCTGGGTGACTACAATTGGGCGTTGATTGCCGTTACCATCATGTCAATTTGGAGCAGTATAGGGTATAACATTCTGATATACTCATCAGCTATACAGGGACTGCCACAGGATGTGTACGAGGCAGCTGATGTGGACGGTGCAAGTGAGATAACCAAATTCTTTAAGATTACTATACCATCACTTTCACCAACAACATTTTTCCTTGTAATAACTACTTTAATAAATTCGTTCCAGGTATTTGCACCTATTCAGATAATGACAAGAGGCGGTCCGGGAACTTCCACCAGCGTGCTGGTATATTATATCTATACAACCGGATTTACTTTCTTCCGCATGGGTTATGCCTCTGCGATAGCATGGATACTATTTTTATTACTGCTTATCGTTACGTTGATACAGTGGCGTGGACAGAAGAAATGGGTTAGTTATGAATAGGGAGATGAGAAAATGAAGAACAAAGATTTGAAAAAATTCTACTTTATGAAAAAACTATTAATTCGCTTCGGTTGTACTGCATTAATCATCGGAATTTCTCTGGTCATGATTACCCCGTTTTTATGGATGCTTTCGGCATCAATGAAGACTTCTGCCGATGTTTTGAAGCTTCCGATTAAATGGATCCCGGATTATTTCTATCCGGACAATTATATGTCGGTGTGGAACATTGGCGGTAAGGCAAAGGTTGATTATCATTTTGCCGTAGCATATTTAAATTCACTTAAAATTGCTTTTATAAATCTGTTCGGTTCGGTGCTTACAAGCACTCTTGCGGGGTATGCATTTGCGAAGATTAAATTCCGTGGAAGTAATGTGATTTTCTTACTATATCTGGCGGCTATGATGATACCAACACAGGTTACTTTAATTCCTAGATTTACTCTTTTCAATTCACTGGGTATGGTAGGCGGACATCTGCCGCTTATTCTTCCGGGACTTGTTACAATTACCGGTACATTTTTAATGCGCCAGTATTTTATGCAGATACCAAATGAATTGAAGGAAGCGTCATTTATTGATGGTGCCAATGAATTTCAAATTTGGGCACGTATTATGGTTCCCGTTGCAAAGCCTGGTATGGCATCACTGGCAATGCTTGTTTTCCTATGGAACTGGAACAATTACTTAGATGCACTTGTTTTTCTTTCAGACTGGCGTCAATACACAATACCTGTAGCACTTACTAATTTCGTTGAAGAGAGCGTAACCGAATACAATCTTGTTATGGCTGCGTCTGCATCAGCACTGATTCCGGTATTTGCTGTATTTTTGGCAGGCCAGAGATTCTTCGTAAAGGGTCTGGTTGCCGGAGCAGTCAAAGGATAAAGTCAGTATGACAATTTGAAGGAGATTTTTATGAAATACGGTATCTATTATGCTTACTGGGAAAGACAGTGGGGTGGAGAATATCTTCCTTATGTAAAAAGAGTTGCAGGACTTGGCTTCGACATTCTTGAAATTTCCTGTGCATCTCTACTTGATATGAGCGATCGACAGATAGACGAACTTCGTCGTGCTAAAGAAAACTATGGTATAACCCTTACCGGAGGTTATGGTCCGAAGGCAAGCGAGAATATCGCATCTGATAATCCTGCAGTTGTGTCTAATGCGCTCAACTTCTGGAATAAAACATTTAAGATTTTGAAAAGGCTGGATATCAATCTGGTAGGGGGTGGACTATATTCCTACTGGCCTGTTGATTATTCCAACACCATTGACAAAGAGGCAGACCTTGTACGCAGCATCCATGGTGTGAAGAAAATGGCAGCAATGGCGGCTGATTATGGCGTAACTCTTGGTATGGAGGTACTAAATCGCTTTGAAGGATACTTGTTGAATACCGTAGCAGAAGGTGTAGAATTTATTAAAGCCGTCGACAGTCCCAATGTCAAGCTAATGCTTGATACTTTTCATATGAATATTGAAGAAGACAGCCTAGGTGATGCAATACGCACGGCCGGTAAATATCTCGGACACTTCCACACAGGTGAGTGTAACCGCCGGGTTCCCGGCAAGGGACGTATACCATGGCAGGAAATCGGCTGTGCCCTACGGGATATCGGCTACGACGGTGCTATTGTTATGGAGCCCTTTGTTCTAATGGGTGGACAGGTTGGTTCTGATATTAAGGTATGGCGTGACCTCTCGGAGGGAGCATCTCCAGAACAGCTAGATAAGAACGCAAAAGAAGCATTGGAGTTTACAAAACATGTTTTTGAAGGGGGTTTTTAAAATGTTACAGGCAATTATGACCGAACCTGGGAAAATAGTATATCAAGAAGTACCGCTACCGGAAGTCGGAGATAATCAGATAAAAGTAAAAATGAAAATTATCGGAGTATGTGGTTCCGATGTTCACGTAAACCATGGTAAACACCCATACACAAGTTATCCGGTTGTTCAGGGTCATGAGGTATCAGCCATAGTTGAAGAGGTTGGCAGCTCGGTCACCAACGTGAAGGCGGGGGACAGGGTAACTATTCAGCCTCAGGTAGTGTGCGGTGAATGTTATCCCTGTACTCATGGCATGTACAACGATTGCGAAGTCCTAAAGGTCATGGGCTTCCAGACTACCGGCATGGCCAGCGAATATTTTGTGGTAGACGCGGAGAAAGCTATAAAGCTGCCGGAGGGAATGAGTTATGACCATGGGGCTATGATTGAGCCTTTGGCTGTGGCGGTACACGCCGTACGTCGTTACGGAAATATTCAGGGTAAGTCAGTGTTGGTGCTGGGTGGTGGTCCTATTGGCAATCTGGTGGCACAGACCGCTAAAGCAATGGGAGCTGCTAAGGTAATGATGTCCGAGCTTAGCGAATATCGTCTGGAAACGGCTGAAAAATGTGGTATTGCAACAGTAAACCCCAAGGAAAAGGATTTAAAGGAAGCTATAATTAACTTTTTTGGTGTTGATGGGGCAGATGTAATTTTTGAATGTATCGGAATAAACGCTACCATGAAGCAGGCCATTGAATACGCAAGAAAAGGCAGTGACATTGTAGTAGTTGGTGTATTTGGAGATCTCGCTACCATAAATATGGGTTTTGTGCAGGATCATGAATTACGTCTGATTGGCACGGCCATGTACAGGGTGGAGGACTATATTGAAGCTATCCGTCTTGTAGGAGAGGGCTTGATTGAGTTTGACTTATTAATTACCCATAGAGTGCCCTTCCGTGAATACGAGAAAGCATATAAAATCATTGACGAGCAAAAGGATAAAGCTATGAAGGTGCTCATAGAAATGGATTAAAAAAGTCTAAATAAATATAAATTGTAAAGGAATGATTAATATATTTGATGTAGTAGCATTAGGCGAATTATTAATAGATTTTACGCCAACAGGGAATTCCTCTGCAAACAATTTACTTTTTGAAAGAAACCCGGGGGGAGCACCGGCCAATGTACTTACAGCTGTTTCTAAACTGGGAGGAAAGTGTGCTTTTATTGGAAAGGTAGGAAATGATCAGTTTGGAAACTTTCTAAAGAGTGTGCTGGAGGATAACCATATAGAAGCCAAGGGGTTAAAATTCTCTGAAAAAGTTAATACAACACTCGCTTTTGTACATCTTGATGAACACGGAGACAGGAGTTTCAGCTTTTACAGAAACCCGGGAGCGGACTTAATGCTTACACCAGACGATCTGGAGTTAGATATTATAAAAGAGTGTAAAATTTTTCACTTCGGCTCTTTATCAATGACTGATGAACCGGCAAGAAGTGCTACCATAAAGGCAGTAGAATATGCAAAAAGTGAAGGAAAAATCATATCCTATGATCCCAATTGGAGGCCGCTCCTGTGGAAAGATGACATACAAGCAAGGGCCGGCATGATGTTAGGTTTAGAATACGCAGATATTTTGAAAATATCAGAAACGGAACTGGAATTTCTGACAGGGGAAAGTAATCTGGAGTACGGAAGTAAAATACTTTTTAATAAAGGTATAAAGCTTATACTTGTTACACTTGGTCCCAAAGGTTGTTTTTTCAGATGTTCTGATGGCTGCGGTCATTTGAACACATATGACACAAGGGTTGTGGATACTACTGGTGCTGGTGATGCTTTTCTTGGTGGACTCCTATATCAAATAAGCAAAGTAACGTCACCGCTAGTGGAAATTAATAAAACAATGATATCGGATATTATTGACTTCTCTAATGCAGTGGGAGCCCTTTGTGCTTCAAAAAGAGGGGCAATTCCTGCGATGCCTTCCTTACCTGAGGTAGAGGCTTGTATAAATAAAATTCGAAAGGTCAATTAAATAACTTCAGTTATAAAAACCCGTTGGATAATTTCCAACGGGTTTTTAGCTTTACATAATAATGTACATATTTACCCATAGTATATACCATTGCTAATATTGTATATACTAATTACATATTGTATAGACAATTTAATTGTTGTAGTATATAATGAAGTTAATGAAGTTAATGAAGGGAGGGTAAAACTTGAAAGCTATAATAAACGGGAAAATTATCACAGAAAAAGAAGTTTTGGATAACAGAATTCTACTATATAGTGATAAGATTCTGGGATTCATAGAGAGCAAAACAGCTGGTGAGTTGCTTCAGACCTGCCAAGAAGTAATTGATGCAAAAGGAAATTATGTTTCACCCGGTTTTATTGATATGCACCTTCACGGATCAGGTGGATATGACATAATGGATGGGACAAAAGAGAGTTTAGCCGCAATAAGCAGTATTGTAGCTAAAAATGGAGTTACCGGAGTTCTTGCAACAACTATGACAATGAATAGAGATAAGATATATACCGCACTTGATAATATAAAACATTTTATGGGAAAAGAAGCACAAGGTGCAAAAATTCTAGGCGTGCATTTAGAGGGGCCCTTTATAAATAAAAAATACAAGGGAGCACAAGCTGATGAATTCATAACAAAACCCGATTTTAGTTTTATAGAAAAATATGTGGATATTATAAAAGTGATAACTTTAGCTCCTGAAATGGATGAAAATTATAAATTTATAAAAGAAGTAAAGGAAAAAACTAAAATTATTTTATCCATCGGACATTCAAATGCGGAATATGAACAAGCCGTTCAGGCAATAGAAAATGGTGTAAGTCATGCAACTCATACCTTTAATGCAATGACTCCTTTAAATCATAGAAATCCCGGCGTTGTTGGGGCTATTTTAAATTCAGACATATATTGCGAACTGATTGCGGATAAAATACATGTACATCCTGCCATATTTAAAATATTAGCAACCATTAAGGGAATGGACAAGGTTATATTAATAACAGATTCTATGAGGGCCGGCTGTCTTCATGACGGTATTTCTGAGTTGGGGGGACAAAAGGTTATAATTAAAAATAATATAGCAAGACTTGAAGACGGTACACTGGCAGGAAGTACACTAAAGTTGAATCAGGCAATTAAAAACTTTATGGATTATACCGGAAATGGAATATGTCAGGCTGTCAAATTGGCTTCCTTAAATCCGGCAAAAGAGCTGGGTATTGAGAAAGATAGAGGTAGCCTTGAGGTTGGAAAGTATTCAGATATTGTGATTCTGGATGAGGAATTCAATGTTTTTAAAACTATTGTAGAGGGAAAAACAGTATACACATATTAACAGCCACTGGGGGGAATTACAAATGAAAATAATTAAAGTTGACAACTACAATGAAATGAGCAGGAAGGCTGCAAATATACTGGCAAGCCAAATTACTTTAAAATCCAACAGCGTCTTAGGACTGGCAACAGGTGATACTCCATTAGGAATGTATAAAGAATTAGTAAATCTTTATAACAAAAAAGAATTGGACTTTGCAGAAGTAAAAACATTTAATTTAGATGAATACTATGGACTTGCAACGTCGAATACTCAAAGTTATTACTATTTTATGATGAATAACTTATTTAATCATATAAATGTCCCACCTGAAAATATAAACATACCAAATGGAAACACTGAAAATATCGACAAGGAATGTTTAGCATACGAAAATAAAATCACTGAAGTCGGTGGAATTGACATACAAGTACTTGGGATAGGTGTAAACGGACATATTGGATTTAATGAACCAAACGTTAATTTCGAAGCAAAAACACATTTGGTAACACTTGACAAGATGACAATAGAATCAAATTCCAGATTTTTTAAAAATAAAAATGAAGTGCCGACCAAAGCTATAAGTATGGGAATAGGAACAATTATGAGTGCTAAGAAAATATTACTTCTGGCTTGCGGACAATCGAAGGCTGATATTATTGCTGCAGCAATAAGTGGGAAAATTACTCCAGAGGTTCCGGCGTCTATACTACAGCTTCATAAGGATGTTAGGGTAATTGTAGATAAGGATGCAGCTGCAAAACTATAGTAAATGTAGTGGAAATAATATAAATACAATAATGAATCCCGGAGGTAAAAAATGAGTAAACTGGCTATAGGAATAGATATTGGGGGTACAAATATAAAAGCTGCTCTTATTGACAGTACAGGAAGCGTTTCGGATTTTTGTAAAATTCCTACTAATGCAAAGGAAGGCTTTAAAAAAACATTTATTTCGATACAAAACCTAATCCAAAGATATATTGATTCTATTGGGAAGGATAATATAGTGGGAATAGGATGTGCTTGCACAGGTCAGGTTGACAGTGTCAGTGGAAAAGTTTTATATGCCGCAAGTACAATACCGGAATTGTCTGAATTTGAACTGAAAAAAAACCTCGTAGCATTTACCAACCTTCCTGTTGAAGTCGAAAATGATGTGAATGCATGTGCATTAGGGGAAAAATGGTTAGGCGCAGCAAGGGATGTTGAAGATTTCTTATGTATAACCCTTGGGACAGGAATTGGCGGAGCCATTTATAAAAATGGTGGCATTGAACACGGATACAGAGGTGTAGCAGCAGAATTTGGACATATGAGCATTGATATGAATGGAGAACAATGTAACTGCGGTAATAAGGGCTGCTTTGAAAGATATGGTTCCGTTACGGCCCTGATTAAACATTTCAAGGAAGAATTATTAAATGGAAATAAGTCTATTGTCACAGATATGGTAAATGGACATACAGAAAATATAAGCGGTGAGATTATTTATGCAGCAAAGTCTTCAGGCGACCCTCTTGCTACTAAAATAGTTAAAGAGTATAATGAGGCTATAATTTGTGGAACAGTATCACTTGTTCACATTTTTAATCCTGAAGCTGTAATTTTTGGAGGTGGGATAACCACTTTAGGGGATATATTTATAGAACCTATTAAAAAAGAATTGTTATCCAGACTGATGCCTGTTTTTAGAGAAGATTTGATAATCAGAAGGGCAGAATTGGGAGATAATGCTGCTATTTGCGGAATAGTAAGAGAACTTTTTTAAACATAATTATAGGGGAGAGGACTAAAAATGATATTTGATAGTATTAGTAACTGTAAAAAATATGAAGCCCTTCATAGTGATTTTGAGAAAGTATTTAACTTTTTAAAGAGAGCAGACTTAGCTTCTTTAGCACCCGGTAGATATGATATAGATGGAAATAATGTATATGCTTTAGTTCAGGAATATGAAACTAAGAATTTGGCAGACTCTATATATGAAGCACATAGAAAATATATAGATATACAGTGCCTGATTGAAGGTGTTGAAAACATGGGGTATTCCCAAATAGAAAAACTAAAAGTTTTATCACCTTACAATGAGGAAAATGATTTCTTAACACTTTCAGGAGAACCAAGGTTAATATTATACAATCCAAAGGAATTCTTTATATTGTTTCCGGAAGATGCCCATATGCCCGGGATTTCAAATGGAGAAAAGGAAAAAGTTAGAAAGGTAGTTATAAAGGTAAGAGTTAAGTAATTTTATTCTTAGTATGGGGGTATTTTAATGATAGATAAGAACTCATCGGTACCTATTTATGCTCAATTAGAAGAGTATATAAAAAAAAAGATAAAAGAAAAAGTTTATCTTCCGGGAGAATCTCTGCCAACTGAACGAGAACTAACAGAGCTTTTTGGTGTTAGCAGAATGACTGTTAGGCAAGCAATTACAAATCTTGTTCATCAGGGAGTTTTATATAGAACCCATGGTAAGGGAGCCTTTGTTTCAAAAGAAATGATAGAAAAGAAGCTTGAAATAGAGGGCTTTAGTGAAGACATGGAGAAACGAGGTCTTGTTCCAAGCAGCAAAATTTTGTACTTTGAGAAGATTACACCTGATGGTCAGACAGCTCAAATGCTTCAGTTATCAGAAAATGAACAGGTATATTTCATAAATAGGCTGCGTCTTGCAAATGATGAACCTATGGCAATTGAATATAGTTATCTGCCTGAAAAACATTTTCCTGATATGATGAAATATAATTTGCAAAAATGTTCACTTTATACACTGATGAAACAAGAGTATCATGCTGATTTTAATTATATGAAGCAGAATATTAAGGCAGTTACTATAAGTAAAAAAGAAGCCGAGCTGCTATTGAATAAAAGCAGAGGTTTTGGACTTCTTTCTTTAAGGACAATATTTAATGAGGATGACATCCCTATTGAATATGCAAAAACTATTTACAATCCTGATAGATATACTTTTAATCTGACGATATATAATAAGAGCGTTTAAATAAATATATGTAAACAAATAAAAACTCCTTTTGAAATTACAAATTTCAAAAGGAGTTTTTTATTTTATACAAGGCAGTCTATACATTTAAAAAATTGTATATACAAAATGTAAGATTGTATAGACAAAATGTATTTATGGTGCTATAATGATTTCAGAAGCAAGGAATCAACAAATTAGCTAATGAAGCTAGGGTATAGTGTTTTTAACATTATATTAGGGGGTAGCAAAATGAGAAATCGGAATCAGGCACTTAATCGAATTAGAGGGGGAATGATAGTATCCTGCCAAGCACTGGAAGATGAACCTCTTCATAGCTCAACAATAATGATGCGTATGGCTAAAGCAGCACAGGTGGGTGGTGCTGTAGGGATCAGAGCTAATTCTCCACAGGATTGTTCAGAGATTAAGAAAAACGTTGACCTGCCTTTAATAGCTATATATAAGAAAGTGTACGGGCAAAGTGATGTTTTTATTACTCCTACAATTGAAGAGGTAAAAAGTTTGTTAACTGTAAATGCTGAAATTATAGCAGTGGATGCAACTAAAAGACCAAGACCGGATGGAAAAACACTGGAAGAATTTATAAATGAAATCAGAAAGATATATGATGGTCTTCTTATGGCCGACATATCAGATTATGAAGAAGCAATAGAAGCTGAAAGATTGGGCTTTGATCTCGTATCTACTACATTAAGCAGTTATACAGACTATACCAAGGATAGGGAAAAACCTGATATTACACTAATAGAGGATTTAGTAAAAGTATTAAAGGTACCTATAATTGCAGAGGGAAATGTTGAGACTCCGGAACTGGCCGCAAAATGTATCAAAGTCGGAGCATGGGCTGTAGTAACAGGCGGAGCAATAACAAGGCCGCAGCTGATTACAAAGAAGTTTGTAGATTCAATAAAGGCTTTAACAATTTAAAACGGTATTATTTGAACAAAATAATATATACTAATGAATTTGAGGAGGATAACAATGAAAACAAAAAAGGTATTAGTATCATTAGTGGCTATCTCAATGCTTGCAAGTATGTTTGCAGGTTGCGGTAATTCTACAACAGAGCCTACTACATCAACTTCGTCAGCACCTTCGTCAACTGCAAAAGCAGAATCAGTTGAAATTACTTGGTGGGATTATCCTAACTTCCAGTCCGGTACTGCAGGGGATTATGAAAAACAGTTGGTAGCAAGTTTCAACAAGAAGTATCCCAATATTAAAGTTAATGTAGAAATGATCGATTTTGCCAGTGGACCACAGAAGGTTAATACAGCAATAGCTTCGAACTCAGCTCCTGATTTGATTTTTGACTATCCCGGTAGAATTATTGATTATGCCAGAAATGGTGTAATGGCAGAATTAGATGATCTGTTTAGTGATTCTTTTAAAAGCGATGTATCTGAAAAAATATTAAATGCTTCTAAACTAGACAATAAATATTACATGTACCCTATAAATACAGCTCCAAATATGATGGCATTCAATAAAACTATGCTCGATAAAGCCGGTTTGACAAACATGCTTCCTCTTAATAAAGAAGATAGATTGTGGACAGTTAGCGAATTTGAAGCATTATTGAAGGCAATAAAAGAAAAAATACCAACATTGACAGCACCGACTGCTATTTTTGCCAAGTCAAGTGCGGGAGATCAGGGAACCAGAGCTTGGATATCCAACATGGGCGGTGTTTCTACTATAGCTCCTGATTTATCAAAATACACTATAAATGATCCTAAAAACGTTGAAGCATTGCAGTGGATTGTTGACAGTGTAAAATCAGGATTGATTTTAAAAGGTGGAGAGGCACTTGCATCAAATGATGTAGTTGATATGTACCTTGGCGAAAAGATTGCATGTGTTCCTTTATATAACAAAACATTACTTGCATCAAGTGCTGCTAAGAAAACATCAAATTTTGAAGAAGTATTTATTCCTTATCCAACTCCCGATACATCAGTTAAGCCTCAGTTTGAAGCATTTATAGGCGGATTTGGAGTATTTAACAATAACGATGACAAAAAAATTGCAGCAGCTAAGAAGCTTGTTGATTTCATAGCTAATGACCAGGAAACAGCAAAAGAAACCTTAAAGCAGACAGGAAGTTTTTCAGTAAGAGCCTCAAATGCAGGTTTATATGATGATGCTGAGTCAAAGTACTGTGAAAGCATGATTAAATATTTAGGAACATATTACAACCAGGTTCAGGGTTTTGCTGAAATGAGAACTTATTACTTCCCAGTTTTACAGAATATATTATTAGGAACACAAACACCAAAAGATGGTTTGGACGAATTTGTTAAAAAAGCAAATGAAACTTTAGTTAAGAAATAATAATATTCCATCCATATGGAGCATTTATCTGCTCCATATGGATAAAATAAAATCGTGAACAGACATAAAAGCAGTTTTCATAAACGGGGGGGTTCGCATGGAAAATATACGCAAAGGCAACAACCTATCGGTTAAAAGAAAAATAAATAAAGCTAACCTAAGAGAATGGACTACAGCCTATTTGTTTCTGGTTCCTATGTTGATTTTCTTTATAGGTTTTGTTGTTTATCCAATGCTTAAAGGTATTTATATAAGTTTCTTTGATTATTCACTTAGGAATTTCAAGTTCGTTGGTCTAGATAATTATATTTCCTTAATAAACGATAAAATATTTATTAAATCTTTGTTAAATACTTTAATTTTAGTTATAGGTAATGTACCGATTGTAATTCTTATCTCATTATTTGTATCGGCTAATATTTACAAAAAGTCTCCGGTTGTGAGGTCATTATTCAGAGGTGTTTTTTATCTTCCAACAGTATGTTCTGTTGTAAGTATAACAGTTGTGTGGGGATGGATTTATCATCCAAACTTTGGTATATTGAATTACCTTACTTCCTTATTTGGATTTCAGCCTATCGGTTGGCTGGGTGACCCAAAATATGCACTGGGTTGCATGATTGCAGTTCTTGTTACTTTATCAGTAGGACAGCCTATAATTCTTTATGTTGCAGCTCTGGGTAATGTGCCTGAATCATATCTTGAAGCTGCAGAAATTGACGGAGCAAAACCTTGGCAGGTATTTAGGCATATTACATGGCCTTTATTAATGCCGACAACATTATATATTATAATAATAACCACCATCAACTCTTTCCAATGTTTCTCAATAATTCAACTTTTAACTGCAGGTGGTCCATCTTATGCAACATCGACGGTAATGTATATGGTTTATGAAAGAGCGTTTACTTTGAATAAATACGGACTATCATCAGCAATGGGAGTTGTACTTGCAATAGTTATAATGATTATTTCAATAATTCAATTCAAATTCTTTGGCGATGAAGTTGATTATTAAGATAAGGGGGGAGAACTGATGAAATTTTTTAAAAAATACACTTTACGGCAAAATATATTTATGGCATTAGTAGTCTTATTATCTGTAATATTTATGTTCCCGTTTTACTGGATTGCAACAGGTGCTTTTAAACCACAGAACGTAACAGTTCAGATACCGCCTGAATGGTGGCCAAAAAATCCTACCCTACAAAACTTTAAGCAGTTATCGGAATCGCCTTTGTTCCATTGGACAATGAATAGTTTTATTATTTCATTAGGTACTATGCTTATAGTTTGTACAGTTGCAACAATGGCCGGTTTTGTTTTGGCAAAGAAGGTTTTTCCGGGCAGAAACCTGATATTCTGGTCTCTAATAGTAGCTATGGCACTTCCTAAACAGGTTGTTATGATACCTTTGTTTACAATTTTATCAAAGCTGGATTGGATAAACACTTATCAAGCTCTGATACTTCCTGCGGCAGGTTGGCCTTTCGGTGTATTCCTTATGAAACAGTTCTCACAAGGTATTCCGGGAGAATTACTGGAAGCAGCTAAAATTGACGGATGTACGGAATTAAGAAGCTTCTGGAGTATTGTAATTCCTATGGTAAAACCGGGAGTAGGTGCTCTTGCAATATTCACATTTATAAATGCTTGGAATGATTACTTCATGCAATTGATAATTATAAGAAGCGAAAAGATGATGACATTGCCTTTAGGAGTAGCATTACTTCAACAGGAATTTACCACAAATTATGGTGTTATAATGGCTGGAGCGGCACTGGCATCACTTCCGATGATAATAGTATTTATAATTTTCCAGAAGTATTTTACTCAAGGTATAACAATGGGAGCCGTAAAAGGCTAAAAACATAAAGGAAGGTACAATACAATGATTTATAATAAAGAAGACTTAAAGGGAATATTTATAGCATTCTATGCTTGTTTTGACAAGGAAAATAACATTAGTAAAGAGGCAACAAAAAAGTTGGCAAGGTTTTATGCCGATAAAGGCGTAAAAGGCTTATATGTCGGGGGAAGTTCGGGTGAAGGCTTTCTTCTTACGGTAGATGAAAGAAAGCAAATGCTTGAGGCAGTTATGGAAGAGGTAGGACAGGAACTTAAAATCATCGTTCATGTAGGCGCAGCAGCAACAAAAGACAGCATTGAACTTTCAAAGCATGCCGAAAAGGTTGGTGCATATGCACTTTCAGCAGTACCTAGTGTGTATTATGGGTTGCCGGAAAGAAGCATAGAATTGCATTGGAAAAATATTATGGATAGTGCAGACCTTCCGTTTATTATATACAATATTCCTCAAACAACCGGCTACAGCCTATCAAATAATTTATTGAGAAAAATGTTGACCTACCCTAAGGTTGTGGGAATTAAAAACAGCAGTATGAGTACGTTTGACATTCAGAGGTTTAAAGCTATCGGTGGAGATAATCTATTAGTGTTCAATGGTCCAGATGAACAATATATTTCAGGCAGAATAATGGGAGCTGATTCAGGAATTGGCGGTACTTACGGTGTAATGCCGGAGCTGTTCTTAAAGGCTGAAAAGTATTTTTCAATTGGCAATCTTAAAAAAGCCAAGGAGTTGCAATTTGTAATTAATGATATAATAGTTGATTTACTTTCCTTCCCATCACTTTACGGTGCTGCAAAAGAAATTGTAAAGTTGAGAGGTATAGACATCGGAACTACAAGACTTCCCTTGGAACCTGTAGATGAACAGGATATGCCTAAGATTAAAGATGTATACGAAAAAATAATGAGTGCCATATTAAAGTCTACACTTTAATAAAGAATAGAAAAACTGGAGATAAAAGGACGGATTAGTATGAATAAGAAAAAAATAGTCTGCTTCGGTGATTCAAACACATGGGGATACAATGCAGAAACAGACGGCCGTTTTGACGATGATGTCCGCTGGACGGGTGTTTTAGGTAATGAATTGGGAAATGATTATAGCGTTGTTGAGGAAGGCTTGAATGGGCGTACAACTGTGTTCGAAGATCCGTTAAATGAAGGCTTGAGCGGTATTAAACATTTGTTTCCCACACTTATGTCCCAGTCCCCTATAGATCTGCTTATAATAATGCTGGGTACAAATGATACGAAACAAAGATTTTCTGCTACACCTCAAAATATCGCTGATGGTGTAGATCGTCTGATAAAAAAAGCCGTTATTTCAAAGGTATGGCGTAAAGAACCTAAGATTTTGATAATTGCTCCAATCATTATAGATAGAATGTGTTATTTTTCCCATGTAGCCGGAGGAATGGGCTCCCTTTGTGTAGAAAAATCACAAGAATTACCTGCACTAATGATGAAATGTGCTCAGATGAATAATTGTGAATTTATGGATTGCAACGACTATGCGAAAGTAAATTATATAGACTATATGCACCTTGATGCTAAAAGTCATAAAGTTTTTGGCAAAGCAGTGGCCGAAAAAATTAAACAAATTCTATAATAATCCCCCAAAAAATATATATTATTACATCCTTTGGTGCTATTATAAAATGTAAGAATGTTCAAATATAGAACATTCTTGCATTTTTGTAATAGCATTTTTTTGTGTACATAACTATTATCAGTTTTGCAAAACCATATAGATATAAATTCAATTGTTTAAAATTAATAAAATGCAATATTTATAAATCTAAATAAGGAAAGGATATGATATAAATTGAATAATAAAATGACAACAAGAACAAAGCAGGCAATTGCGTCAAAAAATAAAATATATAGGTGCGGAGAAAATCTAATTCGGAAATATGGCTTTGATGTTGTTACAGTAGAACAGATTTCAAAAAAAGCCGGTGTATCGGTAGGTACATACTATCATTATTTTGAATCTAAAATGGATCTTTTAAGAGAGATATTCAATAAAGCTGATAAGTATTTCCTGGAACAAGTAGAAGGAAATTTAACCGAAACAGCTTGTAAAAAGCGAATAGTAGAATTTTTTGACATTTATGCAGAATATACTTTGAAAGATGGGATTGATGTGATAAAAAAGTTTTATACGTCAGAAAACAAAATGTTTATTGTTGATGGAAGGGGTATGCAGAACGTTTTAACTAATATTATTATAGCCGGGCAGAAAAGTAACGAAATAAATAATGATACAGCCCCGGAAACTTTGACAAAGATGCTTTTTGTTGTTGCAAGAGGTATCATATTTGATTGGTGTTTGTACGATGGAAAAACTGATTTGAAAGCCGAAATGAAAAAAATTATGGGAATGATGGTAAAAGAGCTCTAGATAAATATCCAATTACTAATACTTATAACTCCAAACCCCAATTTATACTTTATTTTCCATAACTGTTATGATATTATTTATCTAACGAATTCACCGAATGTATTCAGTGAAGCTTCGGTAAAACATGTTCTGAATATCTTAGGGGGATTCAAAGTAGCTATCGTACAAAACGATAGACATATTAAGGAGGAGATTAATATGAAAAAATCCAATTTTATCACGTTCCTGTTGTTGGCGGCATTAATTACTTTTTGCTTACCAACAACTTCATTTGCCGCTGATACCGGTAAAATAACAGGAAGTGAAGTCCTTGTAATCGGAGACTCATTTTTAGCATTGTCTCATGATATTACAAGCAGACTGCAACAAAATGCAAAAAACGATGGAATCCTGGCTTCAACCGACAAGTTCAGAGATCTCTCGGTAAGCGGAACTATGTTAAGTGGAGGAATATCGCCAAATATCCCCACACAGTTCCAGAATGGTGTAAATGCAGGTACTGTAAAATACGTAATAATGGATGGCGGTGGAAATGACTGCATAGGTGGAAGCGTCAGTAATGCAGTTACTGCAGCAAGAAGCTTATTTGAACAGATGGGAAGAAGCGGAATTGTAAAAGTGTTTTATCTATTTTACCCAGATGCTCAAGGAGGATTGGCTGCTACGTTAAATCCAAACCTTAACACTCTCAGACCTCAGATTCAGAGTATTGTAACCAGTTCAACATCACCAAAAGGATATTTCCTTGATTTAAGGCCTACTTTTGAAGGAAAATATTCCTCATACATTTTGTCTGACGGAATTCATCCTACATTGGCGGGTAGCAATGCAGCAGCAGATGCTATATGGGCAGAAATGAAAAAAGTAGGTTTCTTCGGAAGCACTACGCCAACACAAAAAGTTGGAGATTGTAACAATGACGGAAGTATAGATGCTATAGATTTTTCACTGCTAAAACAGTATTTGATGAATGCCGGAAGTACATACAATAGTTATATGGATCTTAACGCTGATAATACAATAAATGCATTAGATTTTGCTATAATGAAAAAGTACTTGCTAGGAATGGTAAGTACACTCCCTGCTGTTTAAAGTTAGGGTTGCTTAACAACAAAAGCTACAATTGAGGAATTTACATAGACGTGGAAGTTATGCTTTCACGTCTTTTTTATAAAAATAGGAGGTGTGAAAGATGATTTTAGAAACTAAAAGATTGATTTTGCGCCCATGGGAAGAACAGGATGCTGAAGAATTATACAAATATGCAAAAGACCCAAGAGTAGGGCCTATTGCGGGCTGGCCGGTTCATACAAGTGTTGAAAACAGCCGTCAGATTATCAAGGATGTTCTATCGGCAGACGGAACCTATGCAGTTGTATTAAAAGATAATAAGGGCGTTATTGGAAGTGTAGGTCTCATGATCGGCGAAAATAGTAACCTTGTCATAGAAAAAGATGAAGGAGAAATCGGTTATTGGATAGGTGTCCCTTATTGGGGGCAAGGGCTGATTCCTGAAGCGGTAGTTGAATTAATGAGATATGGTTTTGAAGACGTTAATCTAAAAACTATTTGGTGTGGATATTTTGACGGGAACGAAAAATCAAAACGTGTTCAAGAAAAATGTGGTTTTCAATATCACCATACTGAGAAGGATAAAAAATGGCCGCTAACTAATGATATAAAAACACTTCATGTTACAAATATTACAAAAGTGCAGTGGCAGGAGCTTTGTTCAAAAAGATAGTAATAACACAAAAATTGGTATATAATCCTTTTTACAGGGGGCGAATTTATTGAGATTTATAAATAAATGGTCATATTCTTGTGCAAAGGGTTTGGCAAGTGTTCTTGAAGAGAGTCACCAGAAGAAAGCAGAATATTATTTCGGCTTTCAAGTAGCCATCGGCAGTATTGTAAAGACGACCTTATTAGTAGCTGTTTCAACGATTTTGGGGGTATTGATTCCTACATTAATAGTATCAATATCTTTTGCATTATTGCGAAAGGTGGCTGGAGGCTATCATATGGATACATATGGTAAATGCTTGCTGGTGTCAATAGGATTTTTTGTTGCCGCAGCACTGATTGCAAAGCATACATATCTCTATTGGAGTATTACGTGGTTGGTAATCCTGATTACCTTAACATTTACCATAGGTCTTTATATATTAAAGAAATACGCACCAAAGGATACTCCCAATAGATTAATTACAGATCCCGAAGAGAAAAACAGATTTAAGAAATTATCCATTGTATATATCTGTGTATGGCTAATAGTAGTTACAGTATTAACCGTACTCGGGATGAAAATGTATACTCTAGTATTATGCTTTGGTGTTTTGCAGGAAATATTTGCAATAACGCCTACAGGACATAAATTTTTTGACATAATAAAGTATGGGTTGGCCCCTCACCGCTGAATTTCATATATCTATTCAGAAAAAGTAAACTTTAAAAACATAGACCGTGACCTATGAAGTTGTCGAAAAATACAGCTTTTATGGGATTGTTCGGTCTTTTTCTGATTGTATTTACTTTCAAAATAATCTGTCATAAAATAGAAATATTGAATAAATTTGTAGGAGGTGTGTCTTATATGGTAATGAATTTGAATATTTTACTTTTAGTTTCATTGCCCGAAGCATTTTTAAATTTAATAATAGCCTTACTTATTACCGGAAGAAAAGAAAACTTAAAAATAAATAGTCAAAATATTTTGAAATTTGCTACTGCTATAATATTAATGCTGACCTCATCATGGATTATCCGACCAATATCCCCTAATATTGTAACAAGTGTTTCGTTACATATTATTGCATATTCATTAATATTAGTGTTAGTTTATGGAATGAAACCAGTATATGCTTTGTTTGGAACAGCAGTTTTTTTCTTGATAATGTCAGCGATAGAGGTTTTATATGTACCTTTTATAATTACATACGGATTTAAAGGAATGACGAACTTTCAGAATGCGTATCACTGGTATGCTCTACTGGCTATGCCACAGCGAATTGTTCAGGTAATTGCAATACTATTCTTGTGGAAACACGACGTTTTGTTAGTTACACGGATTAATCGCCGTTTAAACAGGTTATTTATTATCTCATTTTTACTGTTAACGTTAGGAGAATACTCTTCATGTTATGTATTCTTTGATATTTTTGATAAGTTAACGCTAGTCTATCAAATTACGTTCTCTGTATCATTGTTTGTGATAGTACTGGTTCTCAATATTCTCATGTTTAAATTGATTTATACTGTGATAAGCGGCTTGATTGTAAATTCATATAATAAATATTGTGAATTTGAGGACGACGTAAGATTTGCTTTGGATGAAATACGTTCTTTATTGGCAAGTAACAAAGTTGACGAGGCAGTCAAACTTATAGACTACATTAACGATTAAGTATTAAAGCAGAGGGGAGGGTAAGATTATGAAGTCAAAAATCAAATTTTTGCTTGCACCTTTGTCACTATTAATCACATTTCTTGCATTATCAGGTGTTTGCTCAGCTTGTGGTGGATTCTTTTATCAGCCGAAAGCACCAAAGCATTTGACTGCACGCAGAAGTCATTAATGAATTTATCAGAACCATGCGTTTAGCACAACAAAAACACCTTAATAATTATTTAGGGTGTTTTTGTTGTTTTACCTGCTTGATAAGCTTATTTATAGGATTTTCGAAGGAATTAATATCTATATTTGAATCCTTCATTCTTACTGCCAGCTGAAGATAAGGTATAAAATCCTGATTCTTTAAATAATTTTCAAAGGCATATAATTCCGGGCTGTAAGGCTTTCTTTTGCCAAGAGCTTTGCTTTCTATATGATCTGTGATTCCCAGCATATAGTCAGAGGATACATTAAAATGCTTTGAAAATAATACAAGCGCATCTGGGTCTGGCTCCCTTTCTCCAAGCTCATATTTTGAGATAGCTTCTCTGCTTTTACCTAAAGCCTTTCCTAACTCTTTTTGGGATTGTCCTTTAACATTGCGTAAACTTTTAATTCTCTCAGGCAGAACATGCATCTTAATCACCTCAAGATATTATTATAAATATTCATACCATTGTATGCAATATTTTTTATTTATCGACAAATATATTCCTTGTGAACTGTAATATATTTTAAATAATTACAAAATAAGGTTGACTATTCTGAATGCCGGTAATATAATTATGGTACGAAGTGTACCAACTTTGAATAGGCATAAACGACAAACTATCTTAAAAAGCACTTGATTACTTTATTAAGGTTGGTACGCTTCTTTTATATCAGTTGATTTTTGTCTGATTAATAATCTTATGTATTAACTTTTCAAATTGTTTTATTTCTATATTGGAATCCTTCATCCTTACTGCAAGTTGTAAATATGGGATGAATTTTTCATTTTTAAGATACTTTTCAAAGGCGTATAATTCCGGGCTGTACGGCTTTATTTCGTCATCTGCCATGTTTTCTGCTTGTTCATTAATTCCCAATAAATAGTCTGATGAAACATTAAAGTGTTTTGCAAAAAGTACAATAGCTTCAGGATCAGGTTCTCTTTCACCCAGTTCATATTTTGAAACGGTTTCCCTACTTTTACCTAATGCTTTACCTACTTCGTTTTGGGATTGTCGTTTAGCGCTTCGTAATTTTTTAACCCTCTCTGAAAGAACAGACATTCAATCACCTCAATGAATAATTATATATATGGTGGTTTAAGAAAGCAATATTAATTATTGCACTACAACAGTGTGAATTTATCTACTAAATAAAAAAACATGGATATTCTAATTGACCTATTTAATATGCAAGACTATAATAAATTGGTACGAACTGTACAAATTCTTTGCTGATTAATTACAAAATAATGGTAAATATATTGACTAACCAAGGTTATTCATATATAATTTGTTTGGTACTAAATGTACCATTCGTATTATACCGACGAAGTTAAAAAGGTATTTTATGTTAGATAAATGGAGGGACAGCATAGGTGAAAACAGGAGGAGTAAATTTAAGATAAAGAAAGAAAAGATATGCCCTTAATTAAGGATTTTAATGCTAATAAGATAGTTAAATATGCCGCCTGCGATAAAAACCCACAAGAAGGATGGTTATACATGTGATTTTCATTAGAGAGGTTTTGTTTTAAATAGGTGGCACTAATATACTCTCTATACTCTGCACTCTTCCATTTAACAAACCTCCTGCTTTTTGACACTCGACTAATGGGTGTCTTTTTTTATTAAATAGTTTAACAATAGACTAACAATAAACATAGAATATTTATAGGATTTATTTAAATTAGAGGTTTAAAAAATATGAATAATTGTTGTTGCAACAAATTTTTTTCACTGAGTCCAAGTGAGCTTACGTTACTTGCCACCATAATTTCATTAGCGGTTGCAGAGGAATTGGACAACTGCCAGCGCAATGTATTTGGCAATTTTCTGACATCTGTAGCTCAGAATATTTTGACCTTTGATGCTCAGGATAGCTGCCTTCAAGAACAAAACAAATAGAGTATTCAACTTAGAAGTTTAATTGTATTTTAAAGGTTGATAAAATATATCAATAATGATATATTTTATGTAATTTTGTTGGAGGTTTTTTTTATGAAGTTTAGCCAAATGAAAGTTATTATTACAATCGTAACGTTAATACTTGCAGGCATAATTTTATTATTCGTTGGAAGTGTCAATGTTACACTAACAGATAATTCTGTTAGTGTAAAAGGTACTTTTGTTGGTGGAACGACTATTCCTTTAAATGAAATTACTTCTATTGTGTACGTTCATAGTTTAGATATTGGATCAAGGCAATTTGGAATGGGAACTTTTAAAATGGCTTCCGGCACGTATCAAAATGAAAAATTTGGCAGTTACAAGCTATATTCATATTCTAAAGTAAATGCTTTTATAATAATACACTATGGTGATAAAATACTTGTATTTAATCAGTCTGACGTAGAAAATACTAAGAAGCTTTATAACCAAATTAAAAAAATTAAGGCAGAATAAATATCAAAAACCTTTTGTAGCAACAATTCTTTAGCTTCAATTTTTGACCCCTTCTATATTAACTAAAACCGTTAATGAAATGTGTAACTTCTGTTTTCTTCAACATCTTTTGATTGAAGGATTAAATTCCAGCAATTTCCATTATGAATTTTGCATCTTATTCTTAAAGGAAAAATGTAAATATTTAAAAGAATTGTAAATATTTATTTTATTTTTGTAATATGGTGTGATAATATAATATTACAAAAATGTTATATATTGAAATAACAATGTATAACTTATTTTACACTAACAAGGTTAAGTGGGGAGGGGATTAAATGAAAAAAACTAATTTTTTCATTAGTTTGTTGTTGTGCATATTCTTAATAAGTAGCATTTTTCCGGTATATGCTGAGGACAACTGTTATAAATCAGTTGATAAAGAGCGATTTATAGTAAAGTATAAAGATGATATTTCAAATATTGAAAAGCAGGAAATTCGTACAAAGTATAATAAATCGAATGTTAGCTTTAAAGACCTGGATGAAGGATTGGAATTGTGGGAATTAGATAATGGAGATGATTCTATAACAGAGATTCAAAAAAATCCAGCTATAGAATTTGTTCAACCTGATTATAAATTAGCTATTTATAATGAGAATCAGGGTACTGTTCCTAGTGATCTATATTTCTCATATCAATGGGGGTTGAGTAACACAGGTCAAACCATAGGGATAACTGGGACCCCGGGTGTAGACATAGATGCAACCCGCGCATGGCAATTTACTAAAGGAGACTCTAGTGTGGTAGTGGGGGTTCTTGATTCGGGAATAGACATAAACCATCCGGATATTAAAGATAATATATATATAAACATGGATGAAGTACCTGACAATGGAGTAGATGATGATAATAACGGTTACATAGATGATATAAATGGATGGGATTTTTATAATAAGGATAAAATGGTGTATGATGAATTTTATGAAGACATACATGGGACTCTTGTTTCGGGGATAATTGCGGCAACGAGTGATACTCAGGGAATGTGTGGAGTAGCACCAAATATTAAAATTCTTCCATTGAAATTTATGAGCACAATAGATGGAGGGTATACTTCTGATGCAATTAATGCAATAAAATATGCAAAATCTATGGGAGTGAAAATCATTAATTGCAGTTGGACAGAAAGAAATTACAATAAGGCTCTAAAGGTTGCTATGCAAAAAAGTAAAATATTGTTTATTTGTGCTGCTGGTAATTATGGATTAGATGTTGAAGTTACACCATTTTATCCGGCTTGCTTTAACATACCAAATGTTATATCTGTTGGGGCAATTGACAATCAGGGAAAATTAGCTTCATTTTCAAATTTTGGAACAGATGTTGATGTGTTGGCACCGGGCGTTAACATACTCAGTATAATTCCCGATGGAGGCTATCTGATATCAGGTGGTACATCTTTGGCTGCACCATTTGTTACCGGCATTGCTGCTTTAGCACAAAGCCTTGATAGGGATATTAAGGAAAATAAACTATCCAAAATCATTAAAAAATGTGTAGTTAGAGATGATACTTATCCTGTTAGAACTAAAGGAAGGGTAAACGCATATAACGTATTAGAGGATATTATCAACTAAATTTTGAGTATATCCTAGATGAATTCATAACAAAAATATCAGTTAATATTGATAGAAATTAATATTAACTGATATTTTTTGTTATATTTTGAAAAATGTCTAGAGCATCTTGTATATTTAATTACATTTATTTACATTTAAAAATATAAAACAATATTGACAAAACTATCATAGAGGATTAGAATAAACCATATGGAATTACATACCATAAATGTTAATAATTTTACTGAATTATTAATATTTGCCAAATAAGAATACTTGTTAATATTTACTAATATAGATATTGTAAATCACTTTAACAAGGTTAATTTTTAGCATTAAATAAATTAATATTTAAGATGGAGGTTCTCAATGAAAAAAAAGACAATTATTGGTACAGTGATATGTATTTTAACAATGGTGATTTTTCTTGTATTTTATAAACAATTACCGGCAGATGTACCGATACACTTTGATAGTAAGGGAAACGTAAATTCTTCTTGGCCTAAAGAGGCAGTAGTATTTGGAATACCACTTGCTTTTGCAGTTCTAAACGTTTTTGTAAGTTTTGCTTTACAAAAAAAAGGAGAAAAACGAGACTTTATGTATTACATATTACCAGCAGCATCAGTAGTAACAACAATTATTGTTTTAGTTTTGGCTTTAAAGTAAAATACTCCAGCTAATAGTACTTGATATAGAGGTATAGGAATCGCTTATGTTGGAAATAAAGAATTTATCAAAAAAATACTCGGATGGCAAACTTGCAGTTGATTGTTTGAATATGGTAGTTGAAGATGGGGACGTTTATGGCTTTATTGGAAAAAACGGAGCAGGAAAAACAACAACATTAAAATCTTGCTTCGGCATGATTCCATTTGATTCAGGTGAAATTTTACTAGATGGAGTATCAATATTAGAAGAACCTCTACGTTGTAAAAAAGCAATGGCATTTGTGCCAGATTCACCTTGCTTAGAAGAGTATATGACTGGAATTCAATATATAAATTTTGTGTGTGATATGTATGAGGTTTCTCAGAAAAAAAGAGTAGAAAAAATAAATTACTATGCATTAAAATTTTGCATGCAAGATCAATTAGGTAATTTGATTTCTTCTTATTCTCATGGAATGAAGCAAAAGCTGGCTTTAATTTCTGCCTTCGTTCATGAACCCAAATTGCTGGTTTTAGACGAACCGTTTGTAGGATTGGATCCACAGGCTTTTATCATACTAAAGCAGGAAATGAAAAGTTTATGTGAAAATGGTGCATCCGTATTATTTTCCAGTCATATCCTCGATGTTGTTGAAAAGGTCTGTAATAAGCTATGTATTATTAAACACGGAAAAGTTGTCTGTAGCGGAAACACAAAAGATGTTATAGGAAATAAGAATCTTGAAGAAGTCTTTGTTGAGGTGTGTGAATATGAAAATAATTATAATACTGATTAAAAATTATTTTTTACAGTTCACAAAATATAATGAATTGAAATACGGTAATAGTACCAACAGGAAAAGACTTCTTTTTCAATATTTTATAATAGGAATAGCTGTAACAGTACTTTTAGGATATTGGACTTACACTATACGTTCAATACTTGGAGAATTTAATAAAGCTGATTACGTTCTAGGATATGTATTAATTCCATTAATGTTATTTGTCTCTGTAATGACTTTTTTATCATCTGCCTTGAAGGGGACAGGCATATTATATTTAGAAGATAATTTAGAAACATATTTTTCAATGCCAATAAAAACGTATAAAATTGTAATTTCTAAATTGATTGTTATTTATTTATATATTGAGGTTATAAGTTTAATACTTCTCCTTCCTCCTAGTATTTACTATTGCATGGTAAAAGAAGGTTCAATGGCTTTATATTTTCTAGAGTTTCTAAGTATATTAATTTTACCGGTTCTTCCGATTAATATAGGTGTTTTATTTGGTCTTTTATTACAAAAGGCAGGAAAGAGAGCACGTATAGCCAAAAATAAGTATAGTCCAATATTAAGAATAGTATTTTTGTTTTTATGCATTTGTATGATAATATTGGTGAGTATTAAATCAGAATTTGCAGGCCAGATAGTTAAACAGATACAAAGTGAACTATTTAAAGTTTCATACAATATAATAGTAAACACGTCCAGTAAAAATATTCTCATGTTTAATTTATTTATTTCCCTATTAGGATTATTATCTTTTTATGTAATAAATATATCATATAAAAAGCAATACTATCTGTTAAGGAAAAATATTAACTCATCTATTGCATGGAATATAAATAATTTGAAAAAGCAAAATTATTTACATGCTTTAGTCAAACGAGAAAGAAGAAGATATTTTTCAATCCCTGTTTACGTAATAAACACGATGCTAGGTATTGTAGCAGTTGCTGTATATGTTATTGCAGCAATAGTGTCTAGAAATAACATTTTAAATATATTCCAACAAATAGGACAGTATTATAAACTAGGCAATTCTGTTGGAGTATTAAATGTCTCTGTTATAACTATACTTATTGCGTTAACTAATGTATGTTATTCATCTATATCTATAGAAGGGAAAAACCATCAAATAGTTAAATCATACCCAATAAGAGGATTTGATTTCTTTGGTGCGAAGATTTTGTTTCATTTGTCCTTAACCGTTCCAACAATTTTAATTGCTAATACTGTTTTGGTAATTGTATTAAAAATTAGTACTAAAGAGGTTTTACTTGGTTTTTTGTTACCCATTTTATTCACATATTTTTTAGCACTATTAGGATCTACGGTGAACATTTTCTTTCCGGACTTTCAATGGAAAAATGTTACATATATTGTGAAACAGAGTTTTTCTGCAATATTGAGTGTTTTTGCAGGAATAGGCTTTGTAAGTTGTAGTATTTTTATATTATTCAAATATTTTAGCAGTAATCTGTTAGATTCATTTTTTGTATTAACATTAGTTATGTTTTTAGTAGATATTATTTTTTCAATTTGTTTCTTTAAAAATTCAGATAAGTTTTTTAAAAGAATATAAAATTAATAAATATCCAAAAAGGTTTGATGAGGTGTAAAAGTGGATAGAAATTTAAATCGACCAATAATAATTCATTGGTGCATGAATGGCAATGATACATCTGGACAAGTAGATAAGGAAAGTGTTGCTAGAAAAATTATAGAGGCACAACCAATTAAAGTTCGATTCATTAATCCTAGATCACCTGATGATTGGATGATAATTAAATCCATAGAGCAGGATAACTCATTTGAAATACAAATAGAATATGAATTCTCAAATTATAATGTTGAGGATTATCTTGATATAAATTCAGAGAAAAAGTTTGTTTTATTTGCAAAGTTTAGTGGAAGACTTGATAAAGATGGGACAAGCCATAGGCTTATCAAGATGATAAAAAACTATGATAAGTTTAAAGTTATCTTTTATATATCCAGCCATAATATTTCAGACAGTGTAAATTTTATAAATAAGGTATATTCTGAAACTCAACAGGGAGAGTTTGTAATTAAACCCGATAAAAGTATAAAGAACCAACTAATAAATGTAGATATTCTTCATAAAGCAATAGTAGAAATATCTAATATTTACATGTCGTTTCCAGAGATTAATTTGTCAGTATATGATGAAGAGAAGATTATACGGGACATTGTTGAGTTACCTTATTACATGTACGGAAATATGTATATTACTGAAAATGGAGACATCAGTATGTATAGTTTTTTACCTGCATATAATTATGGCGTTTCAGATAAGCTTATTTCATTAACGGAGGCATGGAATAAATTATGTACTGAACATGGGAAAGGCGATTTAAGTAAAATTTTAGAGGTGCCTAGATATTGGTTTAAAACTCTAACTAAGGAGATGTAAAAATGAAATTGCATTTTACAGATATATTTGAAGTATTGAACCAAAAAGATGAATTCTATTTAATTAATAAAAAATTGGATACTATTATAAAAATAAATGAGCCGCTGTATACAGTTCTGAAGGATTTGGAGCAGGGTAAAGAGCTTAAAGACAACACTCTAAAAATAGATATACTGAATATTCTAATTTCTAATAGAGTATTGGAGGTGGTCAATTGAAAGTTCTGTTAGTCAATACTGATTTTAGGTATAATTCAGATGTTAAAGTTAAAGTGCAGCCATTGACTATGTATACCATAGCTGGAATAATTAGTCCGTTTGTAGAAGAAGTTAAAGTTATTGAACCAATGAAATATAGGTTACAAAATTCAAAGGATGAATTTTTATCAGTATTAATTTCAGAAGCACAGAATGTGGATTTAATAGCTTTTACAGTAAATTCGTTTTCTTGGGCTGAAATATCCAAAGTTTCTAAAGAAATTAAACAAAATGCAAAGGATATAAAAATTGTAGTTGGCGGAATACATGTATCTTATTTCTATAAAGAAATCCTTATTAAAAACCCTCAGATAGATTTTGCTTTAGTTGGAGAAGCTGAGAAATCATTTCCAAAACTTATTCAATATTTAAAAGGAGAGATTGAAATTGAACAAGTACCGAATTTGAAATACCAAAAACACGGTCAGGTTATTTCAAATAAAGCCGCAACTCTTGTTGACTTTAAAAAAGAAAAGATTCCTATGCCAAGGTATGATCTTTTAGAAAATAAATTCTTTGACAGATTAACATTTGAGGCCTCTCGGGGCTGTGAAGGAAATTGCTCATTTTGTTCAGTTCTTCATAAGCGTTGCTGGAGATGCTATGACGAAAGAGATGTCCTTAATAGACTTGATATTTTTAAGAAATATTTAGATGAACGGTGTAAAAGCAAAGACTTTATTTTCACCGATGATTGTTTTACTACGGATCAGTCTTGGGCAGGAAAAGTATTGAAAGGCATGATGGAACTTGGGTTTCAAAGCTATAATATACTGATTGAGGCTAGGGCAAAAAACCTGTGGGATGAGAGCTTACTGGAAGTTATTAGCGGCTATGATAATTTACATATCCAAATCGGTATCGAAAGCGGTTATGATGAAGGTCTTTCTATGATTAACAAAGAAATAAGGGTTTCCGATATTTTAAAAACAGTATCGTTGCTAGATAAATACGGGATTTGTAAAAACGTATTTACATCATTTATTATTGGGTTTCCGTGGGAAACGAAAAAAGAGTGCATGGAAACAATTAAGTTTGCGGCTTTTTTAAACGATCAATACGGCATCGAAGTAAATGTTGCATGGTGGATGCCATTACCGTCTAATTTATTCTTTAAATATACAGGAAATACGGATATTTTTAATAATGAACTTTTTTCAACTGACTCTGAACTGTTCTATTGCACACACCCTAAAATTAGTGTTGATGATGTATCCAGCATAGGTATATGTGATTTTTTGTATAAAAATTTAGGAATTAACTGGAGATTATGAATAGAGAGCAGTTATCTGTAGATACGAAAATACTGAAAATGGCAACACCTTATCAAAATAAAGTATTGTAAGTAATGAATAAATTTAGATTATTTAAGGGGGGATTTGATTGAAAGCAATAGGAAACATCTCTATGGTAGGACAACAACATATATGTAATTATGATAAAAGATCCATACAAAAAGAATATGGTAACTTAAAAGGACCATTGAATGTCATGTGGGATATGACAAACAGATGTAATCTGAATTGTATGCACTGTTACAATAGTAGCGGTATTGAGGCGCAGTACAGGGATTTGACCGATGAAGAAATGATGGTTATAGGCAGGCACATCGTAGAGGCAGGCATACCTGTTGTATGCTTTTGCGGAGGAGAGCCATTATTAAGGTATCCATTGATTGTTAATTTGGCAAAGCTGCTTTCTGAAAACGGTATAGTTGTAAATATGGTTACAAATGGGTTGCTGCTAACGGATGATAGGCTTAAAGAACTTAAAAATAGCGGTATTAATGGTATTCAGATTAGCTTGGACTCATATTCTCCAGAAATCCACGACAAATTTAGAGGAAAACCAGGAGCTTATCAAAAAGCATTAGAGGCTATTCAAAAGATTCTATTGTTCGGTATAGTTCCTGATGTAACATTTATTCCCACTAAGATGAATTATAAAGGTGTCGGAGAGGTAATTGACATTTTGTATAGTATGGGAATAAAGAAATTAAATTCAATGCCTTTTATTCCTATTGGGAGAGGCTATGCCAATAAGGAAGAATTAAAAATGAACAGCCAGGAGCAATGGGAATTTGATTGGATAATACATAAGAAGAACAAAGAGTATTCAGACTTTGAATTTAATAATGGTGATCCTCTGGAGCATATTTATTTGTTTTCACAAAACGTACACGCAAAAACAATTACATATGAAATCAGGTGTAACGGAGATATAGTTGTTAGCCCATATTTGCCATATATTTACGGTAATGCAGTGAACTCTTCACTCAACGAGCTATGGGATGCGGGGTTAAAAGATATCTGGAGAACTCCTGAGGTAAAAAGTGCAGCAGAAAAAATAATTTCACTCTATGAAATAGAAACTCAGGAGAAGAGGCCATGGAATCATGAAGACTACCAGTTATACGGAGGTAACATGAAATGATTTATACAAAAGTTGAAAAAAGCTATATAGGACTTCTTAGGGAAGAAGAAAACGGTGACAGGCTATTCTATCCTATGTCCTATTCAAAACCTCATTTTATGAACAAGTCAGTATATGAAATATGGAATCTTATCGATAATAGGACTGAAGAGGAAATAGTGCAAATACTGAAAAAAAAATATCCAAGAGTAGAAGAAGAACGGTTAAGGAGGGATGTGCAACAAACAATATCATATTTTATTAACTTAGAGATGGTAAAGGAGGTCAACGAGTATATGGAAGAAAAAATGTGCGATATCTCTATGTTTGAGGAAAAGGACTTTAAATATGCTTCACAATTTATAATGGACCATAAGAATACGAGTTCTGATAGAACGTTTTTATTTGTATCGGACCAACTTGAGGGAGAAGCATTTGAGAATTATTATAAGGCAATAAATATGCGCACAAATCATTTCCATCAGGTAGAAGTTTTTTTAAATGTTGTTGATAGGATAACAAAAGAAAATGTAGGGGTAATTGGAATTTATGTATGCCCGAATAATTTTGTCGTGTACGTAACAACAATTATACTTAATGACAAGGCGTATCTTAAAAGTGTAATGAATGAATTTGAGATGTTGTTGCAGCAGAAGACCGTTAAAAGGATAAAAGTAAAATTTGCTAATGACAGCATTTTGGATAAACAATTATTATGCGATATTGGCTTTAAGAAAGAAAGTGCTATTTTATTAGAAACAATTACGGGTGGAGACTTTTTAATATATGGAAAGTCACTTGAAGGGGAGAGAGTATGTTAAGAGCGGATGTTAATAGTGATAAAGCAGTTCAATTTGGTAAATGGATGAATGAAAGTAACTACGGGTTTATTTACAAATCAATGGCAGGTATTTTTAATACTGTTGAACCATGGGTAGACGAGAATCAGATTAATGTAATGTTGAGCGATGTAACAAGCGATGACAGATGTATTGTGGAATTTTTTCTTTTGGGATATGCAAAAGAAAAAGATGATATGTTAAGAATTTTAGGACGGGATAATTATGAGTTCCTATTGGATACAGGTTTTGCATGTGAAAAGGAAAAAGTTATAGAACCTGAGGGGTTTGCAATATTGCCTATAGGTGAATTATTTCTGATAGTTAGTTTGCCAAGCTGCTATAAGAATGCAAAACAACGAATTTCGGATATTTATATTGGATCGGATTCAACTAAATTGATGAAATACATAAAGAAAGGGAAATATGACGCCGTTCTTGACTTGTGCGCCGGCTCAGGGGTTCAGGGACTTAACACTGCTAACTATGCAAATAAAATTGTAGAAGTTGAACTGAATGAAACGGCATATAATGCTGCACTTTTAAACGGAAAAATTAATGGCATAAGTCAAGATAAGTATGAAGTAAGAAAAGGTGATCTGTACCAGGTAATTTCAGAAAAATTTGATTGTATTATTAGTAATCCACCGTTTGTTCCCGTTCCTAAGGACATAACTTTTCCTTTATGCGGAGACGGTGGAGAAGATGGACTTGATATTGTAAGGACTATTGTAGGAGGATTCGAGAAATTTTTAAAGCCTTCCGGAAAGGCTTATATGGTACTTGAATGTATAGGAGATGAAAAAGGTCCCTACGTCGTTGACTGTATGACCCAAGTTTTAAAGAAAGGGACAATTAATGTTTCCTTGATAAACAGACAACAAATTGAGTTCCAAGCTGATGCTTCAGCTAAAATTGCTATTTCAATATATGATGATCCACAGAACTATGAAATGTACTATAATGCTTGGATGGACATGTTTAAGAGAACAAAAGCAACATATATATATCCGGTAGTAGTCGAATACGTAAATAATGGTAAGGAATTGGAAATAAACTATTTAAGAAATTATACTAAGTGGTCTTTAGATTCCCAATTTGGAATTTCAGATAATATAGAAATTGCTGAACATACAAAACAATATTATGCTGCGCTCAAAGATGGTAAAACAAAAGCTGTTTTTGATGAAGAAGTAAAAGATTTACTTCAAAAATGTAGCAATAAAAGTATAAGAACGGCGATTCCGGATTCAATGGATGCAGGATCTTATATTAATAAAATTAAAAACACTTTAAAAATTGTCAATAGCTTAAATAGCCAAGGTGTCATAGTAAGAAAATAATATCGATATATTGTTAATTAGTACAATATATAAAATACTAATGAGAGGAGGATATACATATGGAATTAATAAACGATTATATTAGTCCTGAAATCGTAGTTGATGATGGCAAGGTTGAGCCACAAGCACTGGTTCTTGTAAATGTTAATGTGCTTGTTAATGCCAATGCCAATGTAAATGCAAATGCAAACGCAAATGCAAATGCTAACGTTAATGCAAATGTTTAGTATTAAGTAAGGAAGTAAGCAAGAAGGGGAGTTGTGGAGATACTATCATAGTCATCTGCACAACTCTTCAAAATTAACAGGGTAAAAAGGATGCAAAGTGAAGCGTATATTTTTTGAAATTCTAAATGGAAATAAGAAAAAGTTTATTTTACTTACACTAATTAATATAGTTGCAACTATAATTAGTGTTTTATTGCCATACTTGAATGGCAAGTTCATTGATGTATTATCTGCCAGAGTTGGGTACAATGTTATACTTCAAATGTGTTTATTCATATTGGTAATAGGACTTGTAAACGTACTTTTATTCTATGTCAAACAGATTTTAGATGTTAATGTAAGATTAAAATCATCTTATTCAATTAAAATTGAAGTTGTTGAACACATTAGAAAAATTCCTATCTTAATATATAAAAAGTTTAATCCTTCTTATTTAAACCATAGAACTGAGCAGGATATAAACGATATTGTAACTTTTATTATTTCTAATTATGCAACAGTCGTAATTAATTTTATTCAGGTTATAGTATTACTATTTATTATTTTGAATATTAGTAAAGGTATAACCTTATTAATGATTGTTTTTTTACCAATTTACTTTATTGCTTATCTAACTGTTAGAAAACCATTGTATACTAAGAGTTATGAAGCAAAAGAAGCACAGAATTCCTATTTTAATATATTAAATGATCAGTTTACATTTATGGAAGACATAAAAATAAGTGCTAATTATGAATATAATAATAGATATATATTTTCGAATTTTGGTGATTATTTAAAAAAATATATAAACTACACAAAAGTAAGCGGTAAATTTACATCTTTAGATGGTATTATTTCCATTGTATTTCAGGTGACAACTTTTTTATGTGGTGGTTGGGAAACCTTAAATGGGAAGATGTCCGTTGGAGAGTTAACAATTATTTGCACATATTTTTCTATGACCCTTCAAGTAGTTAAATATTATTTTGAATTGGGTAAGTCTTATCAAAATGTTAAAACTTCTGTTAATAGGTTAAATGAAATATTTGATATAGAAGTTGAACATGACGGAAATTTAATTATAGATAAAATAGACAGTATAACTGGTGATTTAACTTACAAATATGAAGGTAATAAAAACTTAATTGATAAAATAAAAATAGACTTAAAAAGAGGTCAGGTGTGCAGTGTTGTGGGTAAAAATGGGAGCGGAAAATCTACCATTTCCAAGCTTCTAATTGGTATCTTGAATACTGACGATGTATTTTACAATTTCCAAAATATAAATATGATTAATATGAAAAATTTAAGAAATGAACGTATACTTTATATTTCTCAGTCACTTAACTATCCAAATAGAACTATTTGTGAAATGTATAAGGAATTTAATGAAGAGATAAATTTGTGTAATATTATAGAAAAAATAAAAGAAATGAATTTGAATGATGAAGCGGATATAATTAATTTATATGAGAATAATTGGAATAAGAACGTAAATCAATTATCCGGGGGAGAGAAACAAATTATTTCTGTCTTAAAATGTATTGCTAGAGATGCAGAATTTATAATATTTGATGAACCAACATCAAATTTAGATGGAAATCGAGCAGGCATATTTCTGAATATTATAAGATATCTTCAAGAAAAAGATAAATTGTTGCTAATTATAACACATGATTTGCTGGTAGCTGACATTAGCGATTCAGTTGTAAATTTATAATTAAGTCTCCTGACGATGTTAAAAATCAGGTTTTTTCAATTTTAGTGTTTAACCACACCGTGTTCAGGTTAATAAAAGACTGTGTATTTTTTCAAAAAGGGGAACATATATTTCCCCTTTTTGAATTGCCTAAAAGTTATTTTGCACCGGCAGTAATAGTAACTGGTACCGTTACACATATAGTAACAATAGAAGGTAAGCATGTACCTGTAAGTGAGTAAATAGTTACAATTGAATTTGCACTGGAAGAAGCATTCTGTGATGCTGCCATTTCCTTCTCACCTAAATCTTCAAATGCGAAACCTATAGTTGAGTGTGACATATGTAGTCCTCCTTTCTGAAGTTTTTATTTTAAATTTGATCGAATTGTACTGTGTACTGACCAAATTTAAATAACTGAATCTTTAATTAAATTTGCTTTAAGGAAATCTTCAAATTTCGGATAATCAAAGAGATTATGTTCCTTCCAATAGTTTGATTCATATGTATCAGTATTTTGGAGATAAGATTTTTTTAATGTTGCGAATAACTGTTGTTGAAATATTGAAACTTTGCAGGTTTCAGGATTTTTATACGATTCATATAAAGAGGAATATATTTTATCAAATTGGCAAGACAATTCTTCCTCTGATATTAAGAGGCTTACATTTATTTCTCCTACCACTAAACATCCGAAAGCCCACATAGCCTTCTTCAAATAGCTGATTACATATTCATTACCGGAGGTTGCAGTAGATGAACATACGATGGCTCGCTTTCCGATTAAATCAAATGTATGTGCCCAATGAGATATCCTGTCTAAAAAGGTTTTTGTGGAGCCGGAAACATGATGTAAATAAACCGGGGAAGAGACTATAATTAAATCTGCATCAAGTAATTTCTGCTTTATTTGTAGAATATCATCGTTAAGCTTCAGTGGGCATGTCCCCGAGTCAAAACAGCTGCAACATCCCAAGCATGGCTTTATGTCTGCATTATCTGCTGTTACGATATCGATTTCTGCATTACTCCATGCCGCTTTATTTAAAAATTTAAGTATTGCTTGATATTCTGTTGAATTTTTACCTTTCATACTACCGATAAATACAAAGACCTTGATATTTTGATTATTCATAAATTTCTCCTTAGAGTAAATTATTATAGCAGCAATGCACTTGGTACTAAATCGGGGCTGATTGATCTTAGTAAAATAAATCCTACTCCTGATAGTCCTGTGTACATGCCAAAGTCCCTGAAACCGGGTAATTCATTAAGCAGTACATGTTGATTTTTCTTATAAAAATTAACAATTTTACTAACTTTTCTATGTAGTACCTCTGATATATACTTGTTGTCCGGGTATTGCTCAGACATTGAGATAAGAAAATCAATATCTCCCCCTAATCCATGGCAAAGACACATATTGGCAGGGTCAGATTCAGTAATTACACGGAATGATTTATCTATGTAAGTTTCAAACCTTTCATCCTTCATATACTTTTTGCAGGCTAATGCACCGATGCCGAGTCCTCCAAACCCATGACACCAGGAGTGTTTATTTGATAATTCATCTGAAGTAAATTGAATAAGTTCACTATCAATCTTATCAAGCAAGTAATAAATTTCTTTTTTTAAATCTTTTTTCAGAAATTGTTCCGCAATAAGAAGAGCATACACTACTCCGATTTTCCCATGGCCAAAACCTATAGAGTTTTCTGTATTGACCTGATTATTACTGATTTGGTGGCACAAATCGGATACATACTGCTGGGTAAGTGACAATGAAGAATTTTGTTCAATACCTTTTTGATATATATCATAAAAAAGTTTTATAAATCCGGCAGTCCCTCCCAACCAATCATTAAGCTTGGCTGTAGATGGTGTTTTGAGTTTTGTAAGCATATCAACTAAAGCTAAATCACTCTTTTTTAGCTTATTTAGTTTTGCTTTTACCCAAATAGCAGAGGATTGGCCCATATAAACAGATGGCTCGATGTCCTCACCAATAAAGTCAATACAATCAAATAATTGGCAGGTAAAGTCTTTGATTTCATTTTCAGGGGAAATCAAAGATAAATAGTGTAAAAAATATAATACTCCTGCTCTTCCGGAATAAAGACTATTAGTCATAAAGCCTACGGAAGGATGTTTTTGCGTGACATCCACATGCCGCCAGGATATATTTTTTTTGCTCTCACTAAAATAGGCATTTGAAAGTATTTTCTTTCCTATGGAAAGGCATACATTTAATATATCGTCTTTGGTACAGAATTGATTTTCAACTGTTAAAGAGCCTGACATTTGGCTCATCCTTGTATTTATTAATTCAAGATAATCTCCCAGTAATATTTTCAGTTTGTTTTTTTCCAAGTCTATAAGCTCGATTGATAAATGGTTTACATTATCAAGAACACTGCTCAAGGCACTTTTCTTGTAATAATTGCTGAGTTTATCTCCGGTACTTGTAATTAAGCAATTTTCAGAAGTATTAGTATAAAAAATAGGGATTTCCATGTAATGCATGTCCGCTATTTCGTAAAATGCGATTTTTTTATTCCTATGGGGGTATGCATAATTATTATCAAGTAAACGCTCAAGGTATATCATATTTCTTGAATAATTAGGGTGGTCCATATAGGATAGCAGGTCATTATAAACTGCAGTTGGCTTTAGAACCTGACGTACTTCAATATTTGTAAACAACTGCTGAATTATTTGGTATATTTTTGTTCTATTAATGTAAATATATTTCAAAATGTCCTCAAATCCTGTATATATATCATGTTTGAAAGATTGAAAGGACTGAATTTCTCCATTTAATACCGGCTTGTTTTTATCCTGCTTTTTACTTATATTTATATACTCATAGCGCATGTTATCCGTATACAAGTCCATAATAGCAAGCATTTTTACAGGTAGGGGTACAGAATCTCCTCCTGCCAAACCGCTAACATCAACACCCTTTTTATCTACATTATTGGTGAAGGCATTTGTTGGGAGCAGAGCAGTAGCGGCTAGGTTTAAGCGGTCATTATCTTTGTTTTTAAGTACAAATTCTGTTTCTTCTTCATCTGAAAAACTCAATTGGGTAAATAATGTTTCAAAGTCAACAATAACAGGATATTTATTAAAAGCTATTACGTTTTCACTATGAAAATCAGTACCCTGAAGAAGGCTTGTTAATGCAAGCATTTCACCAAACCTGTAGTAGAATTCCTTTACCTCGTCAAGCGTATAGCAGGGTTCGGTCTCTATATAACTTTCAACAGTAAAATCCTTTGCATAATACACTTTGTTAATGTATAAATCCATTAAATTGCTGTTTTCATTAATATACTGGACAAATTTGTTGAAGGCTCTTTCAATATCAGAGTTGCGTGGTTTATAAATAAAAACCTGTCCATTATCAAGAACCAGCTTTGCAACAGATTTACCCCTTTTATGGGTATCACCCTGTGAACCGTGGATTTCTGTAATATGAGCACTTTTCAGTTTTAGAGTATTGCTGATACTTTGAAAATTTAAATCTATATTATCTAACATTCGCTCTGTTTCCAGAGTCAGATCAAGCATTTTCTGTACTATTAATCTTGCCAGTACAGGATACTTACAATAAAATTCTTCTATTTGGTCAGGGGTCTTGTAATTTTTATTAAGAAAGTCAAGATATCTGGAGTTTCCATCCTCACCATTTAATGAGTTTTTATTTTTGTATTCTCCCATTTCTATGATTAAGCATTTCCATGTAATCTTGTTTAATTGAATTGCAATACTCTGGACTAAAAGTAATTAATACACCCGCATCAATCTGCAAGTTTTTAAAAGTTTTACCAGATATAGTTTTTTCTATGTATCTTATAAATGGAAGTATCAATTGTTCGTTGACGACGTTTTCGGATTTATATGAATTGCCGAAGTCCAGCATAATTTCCTGATATTTTTTATACCATTTGCTTTCCTTAAGATAATCGTATAGAATGTCGGATTCAAAACTATTGAAATCTTTAATGGAGAAAGCAAACTGGTCATAAGTTATACCCATATAATCAAGTTTTTTATCCAATGAGTCCTTTCCTACCAGACTTTTTACATTGAACCACTTTTCTTCGATTATTATCGGGTCCTCAGAAACATCCATGTTTGCATTTAAAAATGCTTCAACTCTTTCCTTAGTTGTTAGTGCATATATGTATTGATACTGGTTGTATGTGTCCATTTAACCTCCCATGACAGCGTCTTTTTCCAACTCTCTTTGTATGATGTTATACATTTCTATATCTAAAAACGGCTCATAATATTTTAAATATTCAGGGTCATGAAATAAGGTATGGCAAACATCGCAAATGCCTACATATCCTCCGTTTTTAAGTTTAATTGGCAGATTATTTTCATGTATTTTATCAACGAACCACTTAACTCCATGGTTTTCAAGTGTTCTACAATACATATTTCCGTTAAAATTCTTTATTATTTCAGTTAAAGGCAACTCCTTTGCGGAACCTAAATATAATGCAGGAGTGAAGCCGCCCTGGTAACAGCAAGGGTAAGTACTTCCGTCCGGCATAACAACCAAGTGGGATAAGCCGGAACACTTTTTGTCTATTGAATTTTCAAATATGAATAAATCTTCCGGTTTAATGCGGGTTTCTGCATTACCAACAGGTAAACATGGAGATGAGGCTATATAATAACCCATAATATCATCTCCTAAATATTCAAGTATATCGTGTAACTTTTTACTTGTTTTTGTACAAACACAACCCAATAAAATAGACAGATTAGAAAACTCCTTTGCGACTTTAAGAACATTTTTTATATTTTGAAAGGGTATATATTTAGAATGAAATTCATCAATACTTAAATTTAACGTAAGAGAGCCAATATCAGTTAGCTGCTTAAGAAATAATCTGGTATTATCGATTGTAGCTGCCCAAAAACTATTGGTAGAACATGAAAAGCCTAAATTTAAAGATTTGCATCTTTTCAAAATTTCTATAAGATCATTATAATATAGAAAAGGCTCACCGCCTGAAATTCCCACAGCAGTAAATTGTTGGATTTGGGAAGCTTGATCAATATAATTGAGTGCATCTTCCAACGGCATTTTATCCTCAACGTGAGGTGAGCAGGAAAAACAACAGATGTCACAATCAGCTGTACATTTTTTGGTAATAATCAAACTTAAAGATTTTTGTAGCATGGAAAACATCCTACTTTCATTAAATATTTTTTGTTACAAAAAAATAGAAAATTTATAAGATAACAGAATAAACTCCTAGGTTTATTCTATTGGGATTATAAAAAAATGGCAGATATTTAAAGCATCTTTTAAAAATTTATTCTAAACTACTACTACACATACTACAGGACTAATGGGAGGGTATTGTGGTTCAATAACTACCGACGAATCCACCATTGCCACTATAGTGCCTGACGTTGTACCAACTTCTTTTTTCTGAGAAAGGCCGTAGCCATTTCTTAATAATTCTTTAACTTCATTTTTTGATAATTGAATATCTTTCATACAGTTTAACCTCCTACGCTTTTAAAAATAGACGATAAATACATTTAAAATTTGGTTTTATTAACATATCTGCCAAGAATAACTATATAACATTTTACTACAAAAATATGTAAAAAACAAGTTAACATGGTATAAATTGTAAAATAAGTACTGGGTATTATTTACATTAATATAAAGATATTATAGTATTAATTTAGATATACAAAGGGAAAAGGTGAGCGGTTTATACATTGACAAATTTCGATTTGATTCATATAATATTTTCATATCGAATATTTTAGATATGAGGTGATAAAGTGTCAATCAGTGAACACGAAGAAAATGCAAGAGTATTTAAGGCCTTTTGTGATGAAAATCGCCTTATGATTCTGGAATTGCTCCAGACAGGTGAAAAATGCGCTTGCAAACTGCTGGAGGATTTAAAAATTGGTCAGTCCACTTTGTCTCATCATATGAAAATATTATGTGATTCGGGTGTTGTAAATGCAAGAAAAGAAGGAAAATGGACTCACTATTCTATAAGCGAAGATGGCAGTGCCTATGCTAGAGAACTGCTTGGTAAAATTACAGAAATATATACGGCCATCGGGTGATGGCTTTATTAAAAATTGATATATCGATAAAAATAGATATATTAATGAAAAGGAGATATGTATGGAGGTTTTCAAAGGAATAGGCCTGTTTTTGCAGAATCAGGTGCTTGGAATGAAATGGCTTAACATACTTACACAAAATTTACTTTCATTCTTTGGCCTTGATATGTCAGGAAGGCTTGGAGGTAGTATTCAGTTTTTTATATACGATGTAATAAAAATTACAATATTACTATGTCTTCTTATTTTTATAATTACCTATATTCAAAGCTATTTTCCGCCGGAACGGAGTAAGAAAATATTGACACGTTTTCGTGGAATCGGGGCAAATACTATAGCGGCACTTTTAGGAACTGTTACGCCTTTTTGCTCCTGTTCGTCCATTCCGCTTTTTATTGGGTTTACCAGTGCAGGATTGCCGCTAGGATTAACTTTCTCATTTCTAATCTCTTCTCCTATGGTAGACCTTGGTTCATTAGTAATCTTAATGAGCATTTTTGGTGCAAAGGTAGCTGTTGTTTATGTTATAGTTGGTCTTATAATTGCAGTTGCAGGCGGTACAATTATTGGGAAAATGAATATGGATAAGTATGTAGAGGATATTATACTAAATGCCTCAGGCATGGATATTGAGTCACCGAATTTAACAAAAAAAGAACGTATTACATATGCAAAAGACCAAGTAGCAGCAACCTTTAAAAAAGTATTTCCATATATATTAATAGGCGTAGGAATCGGTGCAGTAATTCATAACTGGATTCCTGAAAGCTGGATTGAAACCATTCTGGGTAGTAATAATCCGTTTGGTGTAGTACTTGCTACGTTAATTGGGGTTCCTATGTATGCAGACATTTTTGGTACTATACCCGTTGCAGAAGCGTTACTGTATAAAGGAGCAAATTTAGGAACTGTTCTGTCATTCATGATGGCGGTAACAACACTCAGTTTACCATCTGTCATTATGCTTCGTAAGGCTTTAAAACCAAGGCTTTTGGCATTATTTGTTGCAATTTGTACGATAGGTATTATTATTGTTGGATATCTGTTTAATGCATTTCAATATTTATTATTATAAAATAAACTTATCAGGAGGATTTTATTATGCCATTTTTTAAAAAGAAGAAGGAAGATTTAAGTGAAACAGGCATTAAAGGTGATGCATATGTAAAGGTGCTTGGTTCGGGATGTGCAAAATGCAATCAGCTGGAAGCTGCTACAAAAGAAGCATTGTCAAAGCTGGGAATGGACACTTCTATTGAGCACGTTAAGGATTTTGCACAGATTGCTGCATATGGTGTAATGACAACACCTGCCTTGGTTGTAGACGGCAAAGTTGTTTCATACGGTAAAGTCTTGAAAACTGAAGAAGTAATTAGTATATTAGAGAAAGTAAGGAAGCAGTAAAATGGGTAAAGCTAAAGTAGCATTTATATGTGTTCATAATTCCTGCCGTAGTCAGATTGCAGAAGCATTAGGCAGACATCTTGCTTCGGATGTATTTGAGAGTTATTCCGCAGGCACTGAAACAAAGCCTCAAATTAACAAGGATGCTGTCCGGTTGATGAAACAGATTTATGGAATTGATATGGAGAAAACACAAAAATCAAAGCTTCTTCAAGATATACCAACCGTTGACATTGTGATAACAATGGGGTGCAACGTGCAGTGTCCGTCTTTGCCGTGCAAACACAGAGAAGATTGGGGTCTGGAAGACCCAACCGGAAAAAACGATAAAGAATTTATTAAAGTGATTAAAATTATAGAAGAAAAAGTTATGGCTCTCAAAAAGTCACTAGACAAGTAGAAGCAGTAAATGACAGGAATTTGTACTGCCACTTTTTGTAAAATGATAATGCAAAGGAGGTGATTGAATGGAATGGGTTCGCACTCTGAATTACGCTATAGACTATATAGAAGAACATTTAAATGAAAATATTGTTTGTGATGATATTGCACAAAGTGCTTTTTACTCAAGCTTTCATTTTCAGAGAACATTTTCATTACTGACAGGTATGACAGTAAGTGAATATGTGAGAAACAGAAGGCTGTCACTGGCGGCGCAAGATTTATTAAACAGCAATTCAAAAGTTATTGATATTGCTTTTAAGTACGGATATGATACTCCAGAAAGCTTTACAAAAGCGTTCCAACGGTTCCACGGAGTATTACCGTCCCAAGCAAAAAAACACGGAACGGAGCTCAAATCATTTAATCGTCTCACACTAAAAATTGTTTTGGAAGGTGGTAGTGTTATGGATTACAAAATTGAAAAAAAGGATTCATTCAGGGTAGTTACTAAAACAAGAAAGTTCACAGAGGAAAATAGAACTAACGGAATCCCAATGTTTTGGGCAGAATATTGTGCAGAAGGGTTGCACCAAAAGGTTTGTGGTATGTTTGGAATATGTCTGCCCGGTGAACCCGGCTGCAAGGAATATGAATATGGTATAGGGTGTGAGGAAAAGTGTGTAAAGCAGATACCCGAAGGTTTTATAACTATTGAAATACCTTCCTACACATGGGCAATATTCAAGTGCGTAGGAGCAATGCCGGACGCTATTCAAGATATGTGGAAAAGGATTTATAGTGAATGGCTTCCACAATCAAAATATGAATTGATACCCGGATATGACATAGAGCTTTATACAGAAGGGGACACAAAGAGTGAAGGCTATATCAGCGAAATATGGATTCCGGTTAAAGAAAAATAATTAAATAAAAAATATTAGGAACCACACCTGACCGGTGTGGTTTTTCGCCTTGGGCACAATTGTAACTGAAAATAATGGAATGTACATTGAAGATTTTATGAAAAATAAAAATAGCTTCCTATGATTAAATAATTATTCAATGGGAAGCCTATTTTATTTATTAATATTTAGTATAAGCGGCTGTGCTTTTTTTCAGCAGCTTGTGCATCTGCTTTGGTTTTATGGACAGTTCCAAAAGTATGCTGTGGTGGTAAATTAATCGGATATAATTTAAGGGGCCTGTTTCCTGATGTAAACAAGGCATGCTTTCATAAATAGGAATGACACAGGTGTACACCGTCAAATCTCAAAATCATTCACGGTAATTATTCTTAAATACTAAGAATTGCTTTTTCTTTTAGCAATATTTCTCTGACTTCTGCGCTGTTAACTGAAGAAGGGAGAATATTCTTTTTAGTAGAAAGAGAAGCGCATACTCCGGTAGCTTGTCCAATTGCCATACAAGTTGTCATAACACGGGCACTGGCTAATGAAGGTGCATCCATGGAAATACATCTGCCGCTTAGTACCAGATTGTTCACATCACTGCTGATTAGGCAACCCAGGGGTATTCCATAAGGCCCTTCAAGGTCAATGAGATCAGTAGAACTATTCAGACCGTTATGAATGTCTACTTTGTAGGAACCAAGGGCAATGCTGTCCTCAGGAATAACACCATTTGTCACATTGTCTATAGTAAGTCTCTTAATGCCGGAAAAACGGCGGGTTTCACGAATACCTATTGAACTGTTAATGTAAGAAACATAGGTGTCCTCAAAGCCCGGTATATATTTTCTAAGAAACTCAGTTATATTTACGATTTGCTGCATACCTTCTTCGCCGCCCCGTGTTAAATCCTTGAGATCAGTTCCGTCAAAGTTTAAAATCCGTGTGGCGTTAATGCAAATCTGACCCGGATGCGGGGTTTTAATGTATATGAGAGTATCTCTTTTGAATGGATTTAAATTTTGTTCACTCATTCGTGTTAATGTATTTCGCAGTCCAAGGAATACATAGCCCGGGTGGCTTCTAAAAAATTGTACATCATATCCGTTGGAAACATTCATGCTTTCGGCGGGAATCAAATCCTCAGGATGCTCTTCTAAGAAACTCCAGAACTTTTCTTCATTAAAATTACTAAGTGTAAAAAGGAGGGAAGGGGGTTGTAAAATCCCTGTTTCCTGTTGACCCTTTTCAAATGTAGCACCTGAAAGATATGCAACATCGCCGTCGCCTGTAGCATCTATAAAAACGGAAGCTTCAATATCATAGCGTGTGCCTTTACCCATGAGATACACCCGGTCTATTCGGCCGTTTTCAACATTAACATCAATGACCTCACAGTGTAGTAAAACCTGAATTCCCGCTTCTCTGCATATCTCAAAGGCGAGAACCTTCATCATTTCAGAGTCAATGATTGTAACTGAATTATGCAGTGGGCAAGGGTTATGGCCCAGGCACGCTCCACGCAATGTTAATTTATCTACAATCTCCTGTGCAATACCGCCTGTTACCTGGTTCCCGTTTTTATCAAGAAAACCCAGTAAAGGAAGCCCTGAAGACATGTTACCTCCGAGATATTCGTTGCGATCTGCGAGAAAAACTTTGGCGCCGTTTCTGGCGGCTGCCAGTGCTGCAGCAATTCCGGCGGGTCCACCTCCGATAACCGCAACATCACATTTTAACTGTTGAATATTCATAAAAATCTCCTCTCTTGTTCTGAATGGAATTATAATTATTTTTATAGCGTATGTTGTAAGTAAAATTTAACGTTGAATTACAGAGGAACCATGGGACAGAGTTGGTGGAATTCCTAACCAAACGGTATTTGAACGGGGCTTTTCAATCCTTTTCAAGAGTGCACGACAAGCTTCTTCACCCATTTTCTCCTTATGAGCATCAATAACAGTCAGATTGACGGGTGAATATTCAGACAGGATAGAACTTTCATACCCGATAACAGACAAGTCCTCCGGAATATTAACCTTTTGTTCAAACAAAAACCTCATAGCGCCGGAAGTAATACCGTCGCTTGCACCGAAAATAGCATCCGGCCGTAAACCGGATTCCCAAATTTCTTTTAATGACTTATAACCGTCCAAACCGGTGTAACCTGAATTAACTACATATAGACCCTTCGGATCTTCACCGTATTCGGAAAAGGCTCTTTGTATTCCAGAAAGTTTTTTTTGAGAATTACTGCTGTTAGCAGGACCGTTTAAAAACAGGATTCTCTTATGGTGTTTTTCCAGAAGCTCCTTACCGGCAAGATAACCAACCTGTTCCATCTCGGAGAAGATGGAATCCGTTCCGTTGTATTGCAGACCGATAATTACAGTTGGAAGATTAATTTGCCTTAAATGTTCAATAAGGTCAGACGTAAACAGACCTCCTATGAGAAACACCCCGTCAATTCTTCGGTTCATAATCAATGACGGAAGTGCATCGGGATTACTGACAGATGAAAACCGTTCTGTAAGCAGTGCATAATCCGTATTTTTAAGGCCGGTATATATTCCGTTGCTGGTGTCATATAAAAGAGTTTCAGCGACAGAATCAAAAGCATAAGCCTTTTTAAAATGATTGGAGGTTAAAAAAACTATCCCCAAAGTGTGTGTGCGACTGGTGGTCAGTTCACGTGCGGCTAGATTTGGTGTATAATTTAGCTTCTTTATTGCCTCACGCACCTTGTATTGTGTTTCAAGCTTAACGGCTTTTGAATTATTGAGGACAAGCGAAACTGTGCTTTTGGAAACATTGGCTTCCCGTGCAACGTCAAGAATTGTAACCTTCATTCAAATCCCTCCTTATATATGTAAGTCTGTTCTCGGAAACTCCGAGGGCTTTATTATATATTTTATCAATGTTAAAATTTACTTAGCTGATTTAACAGTGCTTAGATAAATTCCATTAAACCGTTCCAATTCAAATTATATAACCTGCAGTAAATAATGTCAACATTGTTGATTCAATTATAATTTATACCATAATTATTATTGTTATAATTCGACAAAAAATAAAAAAATCTTTCAAAAAATTTATGCAAAATGTATTGACTTCGATTATGATATGAACTAATATATAGACATCAGATGAATGGAACGTTCCAAAAAGCAATAATCAGAATTTAGAACGTTCCAGATAATAAAGTTATACATAGTATATATACAAATTGTTCAATAAAGTCAGCTGATTTTTAAAAAAATTATACATTATGCATAGTAATTAGAAGGAAAGAGAGAAAATGTATTTTTAAATTAAATTTGGAATGTTCCAAATTTTCATTAATTCGATATCATTGTCTGTTGTTTTAGAAGAATCTGAACACAGCTGATGTTATATAGAAGAATTTTTACAACATGGGAGGTGTTTATTTATGTCCACTTCAAAATCCCTTAAAGAAAGGGGACAAATAGCGGGCAAAAAAACGCTGGGTAGAAAAATAGTCGAGTTTCAGAAACCTTATTTATTTGTATTACCAATTCTTATTTTTGCGGTAGCGTTCTCTTATTATCCATTTATTCGAACGCTGTTATATAGTTTATCTGCTGTAAATAAACAAGGTGAGATTGTAAGATTTGTCGGCTTAAAAAACTATTTGAGTATTTTCAGTCGTGAGGAGTTTATGAATGCTATTGGGGTAACGCTTGAATTTACCTTAATTTATGTACCACTAGCAGTTATTTTACCATTTACTCTTGCATTGATTGCCAACAAAAGAAAGCTATTTTCAAATATTTATCAAACCTTGTTTGCATTGCCTATGGCGGTATCAGTATCTGCCTCCTGTTATATTTTCCAGCAATTATTGCACCGTAAAATAGGTTTGGTTAATTACTTTCTAGAAATTATCGGCGTAATGCAAAACAAAACCAACATAGACTGGCTTAATGACAAGGTCTGGGCACTGCCTTCTTTATCTGTGATAATGGTATGGATTCATATCGGATTTAACTTTATGCTCTTGTTGGCTGCGGTACGTAATGTGCCTGATGAATTGATTGAATCAGCCAATCTTGAAGGTTGTGGCTACTGGAGAAAGGTTTTCAAGATTGTTATACCTATTACATCACCAACTATCTTCTTTGTTTTTTGTACACAAATGGTTGCAGGTATAATGATGAATGCACCAACCATGATTCTTACAAAGGGCGGCCCGGTCAATTCTACATCCACAATGATTTACTATGTATATACTACCGGTTTCAGAAGCGGCAATTACGCACTTGGTTCTACAGCCAGTATTGTAACTTTCCTGCTTGCATTTATATTCCTGATGTTCAACTTCATGTATGAAAAGAAAGGTGTGGTATACGATTGATTCCCAATAAAATTATAAAGGCTAAAAGCATTGTTGAATCGGTTCTCTCTTTGGCATTAGGTATCCTGATTGCATTCCCTCTTTTTTATGCTTTTATGTGCGGGTTTAAAGACGATGCTACATTTGACAGCTATCCGCCGACAATATTTCCAAAAGATTTTACTTACCTTGATAATTTTAAGCACGTTCTGTTTGACTCACTGGTACCGAGGTTTATGCTAAATTCACTCTTAATAGCAGTGGTGGTTACACTGGTAAGGTTGTTGCTTTCAATGTTTGCGGCATATTCCTTTGCATTTTTCAACTTCAAAGGCAAAAATGTTCTGTTTTTCATAATAATAGGTACAATGATGATACCAACGGAAGCAGTTTTAATCCCGAACTACATTACTATAAGCAAACTAGGTATGCTTAACTCATATGTAGGTATCATGGCAGTCTATTTTGTATCAGCTATTCAGGTGTTTATGTTCCGGCAAAGTTTCAAGACAATTTCCAGCTCCCTTCGTGAAGCGGCATTTCTTGACGGTTGCGGAGACCTGCAATTCTTTTTCCAGATATGTATTCCGGTTTCAAAAGCTACCATTACCGCTCTTTCATTAAATTCCTTTGTTGCGGTGTGGAACACATACCTGTGGCCTCTGCTTGTTACCAACAGGCCTGAAATGAGAACGGTACAGGTTGGTATAACAATGCTGGCAGCAGATGATTCCGGCGTTAAGGCTCCGATTTTTGCAGCAATAGCAATTATATTGCTTCCTACTATAATTATTTTCGCATTCGGTCAGCGAAACATTGTTCGCGGTATCGCCAGCGGTTCGGTAAAGGGTTAATTTGTAACACATTTCTTATATATAGCTAAATAAGAAAATATTAATAATGATTTAAAGGAGGAAAGGAAAATGAAACTTAAAAGAATTTTAGCATTGTTTGTAAGTGTAGTTATGTCTGCTTCCATATTTGTGGGTTGTGGGTCTTCGGAACCTACGGACAGCACAAAGGCAGAAACTACTGCAACTAAGGCAGCAACAGGAAGTATACTGCCGTCAGGTCCGGTCAAGGTTACTTTCTGGCACTCAATGAAAGGTAACATTGCTGATCAGCTTAAGAAAATGGTTGATGAGTACAACTCATCGGAAGGTACTAAAAAGGGAATCACCGTAGACCTTATCTATCAGGGAGAATACGATGAAGCTTCAACAAAGTTATCTGCTATATTACAGGCTGACGCTGCAAACGAACTTCCTGATATTATGCAGATGAGCTCCAAGGGTATATTTGATGTAAAGGAAAGCAAGTACATCTATCCTATTCAGAATTTTGTTGATATGGATGCCAACGGAATTAATTTAAATGACCTTAATGCAAATGCACTGCACTATGCAATGTATAACGGCAAGGTTCTTGGTTTACCATTCTCAAACTCATCAGTTATGCTGTACTATAACAAAGATATGTTTAAGGCTGCAGGACTTGATCCAAATAAAGCACCTACAACTTTGGAAGAACTGGCAACATACGTTAAAGCCCTGACTGTTAAGAGTGGGGATAAAATCAAAACTTTCGGTCTTGGTACAAAGACTCGTTTCTTCCTCCTGGGGTCATGGATTCCAATGCAAGGCAGCGAAAAGTATATGTTTGATAACGCCGACGGCCGTAAGGGTACTCCTACTGCTCTTGCAATGACAAAAGACGGAACTCTTGACCACTTCCTGACAGAATGGGAAAAGGTTTTGGCTACAGGCGGAGTTGATTACGGTGTAGTTAGTCCGAATGAAGGCTTCCAATCCGGCTTGTATGCAATGATGACTGCAAGTACTTCTTCAATGGCTTCAATTGTTGCAAAGATTCAGAATACAGGAACATTCGATGTTGGTGTGGCTGAACTTCCTCGTGTTGATGCAAATAGTACAAAGGGTACAGGTATCGGCGGTTCTGCATTGTATGTTTTTGATGCAGGAAATGACAACAAACGTCTTGGTGCATGGGACTTCATGAAATACCTTGCAACCCCAAAAGTGTCAGGCGACTGGTTTATGAACACAGGCTACTATGCCATGAATTCAAAAGCTTATGATTTACCTGAAGTAAAGACCTTCTTAGAGAAAAATCCTCTGTATAATATTATTCTGACAATCGCCGATAACTCCAAGGATTATCCTAACTACTTAGAACCATGGGTTCCTGCATTTACAGATATTGATACTACCGTACAGAATGAAATTATAAAGCTGAGTGAAGGTTCTCAGGATAGGGCAACTACTATTTCAAATATTGATAAAAAAGTAAATATGACATTAAAAGACTATTTGGATGCAAACGGACAATAATCCACATAAATATTTTTCTCTGCCTTAGGGCAGAGAAAAATATTTATTTAAACCGATTGTATAAGAAGGGAGAGATAAAAACATGCGTGTTGCTACAATGACTTCACTATTTAGAGAATGCAGGGAAACAAAGGAGTTCACAGGATATATTGAATCTATGCACCGCTGCAAGGAGGCCGGATTTAATGTTCTTGACTTAAACATGTGTGCCATGCTGAACCGTCAGACAGAACTAAACGGCGATGACTGGATAAAAAATGCTGAAAATATCCGTAATGAGGCAGAAAAGCTTGGTATTACATTTTCACAGTCACACCCGCCGTATCGCCCTTTTAAAGGTGCATATTTCAAAAGCACGGAAGAAAAAGAGCGTTTTGATGAACTTACCCGTCGTGCAATACATGTCAGCAGTATTCTGGGAGTAAAATGGGCTGTAATGCACCCTGTAACAGAGATTGATAAGGCCGAATACAATTTACAGGCAGACCTTGCGGCAAACCATGAGAATTTTGACAAGGTTGTAGAACAAGCCGCAAAAGAAAACGTAGGGATTGCCTTTGAAAACATGTGTGACAGGGATAACAGACGTCGCTTCGGAGCAACAGCCGAAGAACTGATAGCACTGGTTGACTCCTATAAGGATGCACCGGTGGGTGTTTGCTGGGATACAGGGCATGGACACCGTGTTTATACAAATCAGATTCCTGCCTTAGAAAAGCTTGGTAGTCGTGTAAAAGCACTTCACATTAATGATAACTTCGGACAGGATGACCTGCATCTTCTTCCTTTCCTTGGAACAATTCCATGGGAAAAAGTTATGAAAACACTTACTAAAATCGGGTATGAAGGCGATTTGGTATATGAGATAAGAATAAACAATTATATGCCGGAAGGCTTAAAAATTCCAAGTGCACGTTTCAGTGTTGATGTAGGAAACTATCTACTTTCATTGCGCTGATAACAAATAGAAGGGGAGTAAAATCATGCGTCTGGCAACTTCTACTAATCTTTTTTCAAAGCGCAGGGACGGCGGACTGCATACACCGTATTTGGAATCAATACGCCGATGCAGGGAGGCAGGTTTTACAACGCTTGACTTCAGCTTTACCGAGTTCTTTTTCACAAGAACTGAATTAAGCGAAGATGACTGGCAAAGCTACGTCGATGAAATTATTAACGAAAGTCAAAAACTAGGGATTGATTTTTCACAAGCCCATTTACCTTACAATCCGGGATACATGCCGGAATGGAAAAGTGATTTGGAGAAAGAAGATTATTACAAATTCGCACGAAGAAGTGTGTTAATCAGCAGTATGCTTGGGGTAAAGTGGTTGGTAGTTCATCCTTTTACACAATGTATTGAAAAAGAATTCGACGATGAAGCAAGTGTCCGGTACAATCATGAGTTCTATGATTCAATTATTGAGCTCGCATTGAAAAATAGAGTAAGCATAGCTTATGAAAATATGATCGAGTACCCGCAGAGAAGAAAATTTTCTGCAAGAGCCGAAGAGCTTTGTATGCTGGTGGATTCCTACAAGGATTCTCGTATAGGTGTTTGCTGGGATTTTGGACATGGAAACCGTCTGTATTATGATGAGTCCAATTCAATAAAAACACTTGGCAGCCGTATAGTTGCACTTCATGTAAACGATAATACAGGCATCAGCGACTTGCACTTCCTGCCTTTTATGGGCACGGTAGGTTGGGAAAAGACCCTTAAAGCATTAAAAAATACAAATTATACAGGCGATTTCACATATGAAGTTTACGGTTTTACAAAAAATATGCCTGAAAGTATGAAAGATATTGCAGCCAAATACGCATACGATGTTGGTCAGTACTGCGTATCTCTTTACCATAGATTATGAGAATTCACATTTAAAATAAATATTATATATTAAGAAAGGAAGATATTTATGTCTAACTATCCAAAGACTATGAAAGCTCTTGTAGCCTACGGGCTTGGTGATTACCGATTTGAAACTGCATACCCTACACCGGAATGCGGCCCTGACGATATAATTATTAAAACAGAAGGCTGCGGCGTTTGCGCAGGAGACTTAAAGTGCCAGCACGGTGCTCCTAAATTTTGGGGTGATGAAAGCCAACCTTCATGGGTAAAGCCTCCGTTTATTCCGGGTCATGAATTTCTTGGTAAAATTGTGGCAATGGGAGAAAATGTAAAAGGCTTTGAAATCGGCGATAGAGTTACGGCAGACCAGATTGTTCCATGCGGAGAATGCAGATTCTGCAAGGACGGACATTATTGGATGTGTCAGCCCCATAATATTTTTGGCTTCCAGACTGAAAATAATGGAGGTATGGCAGAATATGTCCGCTATCCAAAGACTTCAGTTGTCCATAAAGTTCCCCAAGACATGCCCCTTGACAAAGCTATGTTGATTGAACCTTACGCATGCTCAAAGCACTGTGTTGACCGTGCTCAAATTGGCTGCGACGATGTTGTGGTTATCTCGGGAGCAGGAACTCTGGGACTTGGAATGATTACCTATGCAAGAATGAAAAATCCTAAATTGCTGATTGTATTGGACATGGTTCAATCCAGATTGGACAAAGCTAAAGAATTCGGTGCTGATTTGGTCTTTAATCCTCAAAATCAGGATGTAGTAGCTGAGGTTTTAAAGCTTACTGAAGGCTATGGCTGTGATATATATATAGAAGCTACAGGACATCCGTCCAGCGTTAAGCAGGGACTTTCAATGGTACGTAAACTCGGCCGTTTTGTAGAATTCAGTGTATTTGGTCAGGAGACAACTGTTGACTGGTCAATAATCGGCGACAGTAAGGAACTTGATCTGCTAGGTTCACACCTCAGTCCATATTGTTACCCGTTTGTAATTGAAAACATCAATAATGGAAAATTGAAAACAGACGGTCTTATTACAAACTGCTTCCCAATCGAGGAATGGGAAAAGGCATTTGAATATGCAACTGGAAAGTATGGCGATTTCAAGGTTTGTATCACTTTCTAAACAAAATGAAAGCGAGGAATAATAAACAGATGTCAAAGTATGTGGTTGGTATTGATTTTGGAACACTGAGTGCCAGGTCAATTTTGGTTGATGTATCAGACGGAACTATTAAAGCAGCTTCATCCATGGATTACCCACATGGAGTTATGGAAAGAAAACTTCCAAACGGAACTACTAAGCTGGAAGCAGATTGGGCGCTGCAATATCCTCCTGATTATATTGAATGTGCAAGCACCACATTGTTAAATGTATTCAAGGAGTCAGGCATCGACCCTTCACAAGTTATCGGCGTAGGTACCGACTTTACGGAATGTACAATGCTTCCGACGTTGAAGGACGGTACTCCCTTGTGTATGCTGGACAAATTCAAGGATAATCCCCACGCATATGTAAAGCTGTGGAAGCACCATGCGGCACAGGATGAAGCGAATAAACTCAATGAGATTGCAGCAGAACGAGGCGAAGAATTCCTTGGATTTTACGGGGGGAAAATATCTTCTGAATGGATGTTTCCTAAGATATGGCAGATTCTCAATGAAGCACCTGAAATATATGAGGCTGCCGACAGGTTCATGGAGCTATCAGACTGGATAACGTTGATGCTTACAGGTGAAGAAAAAAGGAACAGCTGTACGGCAGGTTATAAAGCAATCTGGCAAAAGAAAACAGGATATCCCTCCAATGATTTCTTTAAAGCACTTGACCCAAGGCTTGAACATGTTATTGATACAAAAATGTCAAGAACTATATATCCTGTGGGAAGTAAAGCAGGTTGTATTACCGAAAGCAGTTCCGAATGGACAGGGCTTCCAGTGGGAACTCCTGTGGCCGTAGGCTGCGGAGATGCACATGCCGCTGTTCCCGGTGCCGGTATTACAGGCCCTGATATCATGCTGATGGTTATCGGAACATCAGGCTGCGATATGATGGCAAGCAGACAGAATATAAAGGTGCCGGGAATGTGCGGAATATGTGAAGATGGAATTCTGCCGGGATATTTTGGCTACGAAGCCGGACAATCATGTATGGGCGACCATTTTGCATGGTTTACAAAAAATTGTGTATCGGAAGAAATTTCAGCAAAGGCAAAGGAAAAAGGAATGCATGTTACTGCATATCTGGATGAGCTTGCCTCAAAGATTAAGCCGGGAAGCAGCGGATTGCTTGCGTTAGACTGGTGGAACGGAAACCGTTCTGTCCTGGTTGACGTGGATTTGACAGGTGTAATGTTTGGAATGACGACCACTACAACTGCTCCTGAAATGTATAAAGCTTTGGTGGAAGCTGTGGGATATGGAAAACGTATGATTATAGACACCTTTAAAAAACACGGAGTTACAATAGAAAAGTTGTATGCAACGGGCGGAATTGCAGAAAAAAGTCCCTTTGTTATGCAAACCTTTGCAGATATTATACAAATGCCTGTTCATGTCACGGCATCAAAGCAGACAACCGCAATGGGTGCTGCAATGTTTGGAGCTGTAGCTGCGGGTAGTGTCAATGGAGGATACGATACCATTGAACAAGCCGGAAATGCTATGGGTGGCGGAATAAAAAATACATATCTGCCTGACCCGGAGAATAGCAAAACATATGAATTGCTGTATCAGGAGTATTCAGAACTTCATGATTATTTCGGAAAAGATAACAACAGTGTAATAAAACGTTTAAAAAATATAAAAAAAGCTACATCTTATTAAATGCAATTTTGAAAGGAAGTCTTTTGGAATATGCGGAAAATCATAGACAGGTTGTTGGACAAGGAGAGTATATTGGTTGCCGGGCACAGAGGAGTTGATGCGTTTTATCCTGAAAATACTCTGCTTAGCGTACAAAAAGCTTTGGAAATGAATGTTGATATGATTGAATTTGATATGAATCTGACTAAAGACAAAGTTGTTGTCATAATGCATGACAGAACTGTGGACCGTACTACAAACGGCAAGGGTTATATTCATGACATGACGCTCAAGCAAATTAAGGAATTGGACGCAGGGGGGAAATTCGGCAAAGTATTTGAAGGCTTAAAAGTACCCACGCTGCGTGAATTTTGTGAGCTGGTTCAACCGTATGAAAATATACTTTTAAATGCAGAAATTAAGGAAAAGACATATGAAACTGTAGATCTTGCTATGGAAATATTAAAGGGATACGGCTTAATGCATCGCTGTGTTTTTACCTGCTTTGACGCTTTCATTGCAGCCTATATGTATGACTCCTATAGGGTAAAGGTTCAGGGCTTTCCAAAGGAAAAAATGGAGAACTTTGTTGAAGGGGAGAACGGTACTTATTCAAAATTATTTGCAGTAGGTATTGATATGAAAATAATAACTCCCGAACGTGTTCAGGAGTTTGAAAACCTTGGAATATTACCATGGTCCTACTGCCCTGACACTGATGAGATGGTTTATGAATCCATACGCTGCGGTGCAAGACTCATGACCTGTAACAACCCGATTCCCGCACTTAAAATATTGAAAGCGAAAGGACTGCACAGCTAAATGCTAAAGGGCAATAGATAAGAAGGTGATTTACGGATTGATTAGCCAATTAGCCATATTAAAAGATGTAAATGTTCTTTCCATTTGCGTACGTATTTTTCTTTCAGTAGTAATTAGTGGAATTCTTGGATTTGAAAGGGGACGTAAACGCCACCCTGCGGGTTTTCGTACATACATACTTGTATGCCTGGGTTCAACAATCGTCATGATGACAAATCAATATATTTACCAAACATATCATACCGGAGATATCGGCAGATTAGGGGCCCAGGTTGTCAGCGGTATCGGATTCCTGGGTGCCGGAACAATAATCATCACCGGAAGGAACCAAGTCAGAGGTTTGACTACAGCTGCCGGTTTGTGGGCTTCAGCCTGCATTGGGTTGTCAATAGGTATCGGTTTTTACGAAGGTGCAATTTTGGGTGGTACTACTATATTTTTCGTCATGACTATTTTGCATAAGATGGATAATATGATGCGTAAGAAATCAAATTTACTGCATCTGTATCTGGAATTTGAAAACTCACTGGGATTGGGTTCATTTCTTAGCCTGGCAAAGAAAAACTCTATTGATGTCATGGATGTTCAAATTGTTAAGAACAAAGGAGAGGAGAAAAAGGCTATGTCTGTCCTCCTCTCAGTACAATCAAAGGATAACCGTCCGCATACAGAGGTTTTACAATCCCTTAGCCATGCAGCGGCACTGAACAGTATTCATGAAATCTAGTTTATGTAAATGTAAAAAGGAAAAATAAAGGTCTGAGGTGATAAAGTGAATACTGAGGAACGTATAGTCAATTTGGTTATATTTGATGTAGATGGAGTTATATTTGACAGTGAACCTCTGCATTACCGTGCAAAATTGGAAATTTTACAAAGCTATGGACTTAATGAGACATTTAATCTGAAAGAATACGTCGGTAAGTCCAATAAGGACTTGTGGACTAGAATCATAAAAGAAAACAATCTGAATGCGAATCCGGAAGAACTGGAGATGCGTCAATTTAACCTGATTCTGGGTTATGTTAAAAAAGAAAAAATACAGCCTACAAATGGACTTAAGAAGTTGTTGACTGAGCTTAGGAAAAATAATTACAATACAGCAATTGCTTCATCCTCTAACAGGTACTACGTCAGTCGTGTACTGGACTATTTCAAATTAAGCAGATATTTTGATTACTCTGTTACAGGAGACGAAGTAAAGTTTCAGAAACCAAGCCCCGATATTTATCAAAAAGTACTTTCTATTAGTGGAATACAAAAGGACAATGCAATCGCTATAGAAGATTCAACTTCCGGGGTTCAGGCAGCGTTTTCGGCGGGAATAGCATGTATTGGTTACAGCAATCCCACATCGGGAGTTCAGGGTCTTTTCCTGGCTGATGCCATTATTCAAGAGCTTGGGCAGGTAAAGGATTATATTTAAGTTTATTATAATTTAACAAGAATACCCTATAAAAAAATTAAGATGGTTCATACCATCTTAATTTTTTTTATTTGTCCTGTCTTGCCATCTTCGTATATAAAATTCTTAAATAATTCAATTGTTGAACATATATTAGCGTGAATTTAATATAAAATCGAGCCCATATATTACATGTGTTTACATATGATACAATATATGGTATAAAAGTGGTATAAAACTCTTATTTAGAAGAACTTCTGTCTAACGGTTTCGGACCGGAGGATCAGCAGAACATGGGGACTTATCAGTGGTATGTAGCGGAATGAGCTCATGAGTATTACTTTCGCTGTATATAAATACAACAATTCTTTTAGGAGGGAAAAAATGAAGAAAGTATTATCAAGTATTTTAACCTTGGCATTGATAGTATCACTTGCTGCCTGCGGAGGCAGTACAACAGACAAAAGCAATTCCACTGCCGGCACTTCCACAGGTGATTCAACCCCTAAAAGCAGTGCGACTGCTTCATCCTTTGTAGTAGGTATGGTAACTGATGTCGGCGGGATCAACGACCAATCCTTCAACCAGTCTGCCTGGGAAGGTCTTCAGCAGTTCAGTAAAGAAACAAATGCATCTATTTCCTATCTGGAATCAAAGCAGGAAAGCGATTATGGAACGAATCTTGACAAGCTGGCCGACCAGAATAATAGTCTCATCTGGGGTATAGGTTATGCCATGGCAGATGGAATAAAGACTGCGGCTTCCCAATATCCTGACAAGACCTATGCAATCATTGACAACTCCTATGGGGAAGAGACACCTTCCAATGTCATAGGTGTTGTGTTCAGGGCTCAGGAGCCATCCTTTGTGGTAGGCTACATTGCTGCTAAAACCACAAAGACAAACAAGGTTGGTTTTGTAGGAGGTATTAAGGGTGATGTTATCGACCAGTTCGAATTTGGTTACAGAGCAGGTGTTGCTTACGCTTCCAAGGAACTCGGCAAGGATATTACAGTTAATGTCCAGTATGCCAACAGCTTTACAGATCAAGCGGTTGTTAAGGCAATAGCTTCTTCCATGTATACCAAGGGCTGCGATATTGTATTTCATGCGGCTGGTGGTGCAGGCATTGGGGTTATTGAAGCAGCCAAGGAAGCCAACAAGTTTGCTATAGGTGTTGACAGGGACCAGAGCGACTTGGCTCCGAAAAATATTCTTATATCCGCTATGAAGCTTGTGGGTAAGGCGATGGATCTCGTATCAACACAGGTAAAGGATGGCAAGGAACTTGGTGGAACCACACAGGTGTTTGGTATGAAGGAAGGCTGTGTTGGCATTCCCGAAAAAAATCCTAATGTGGATCAGAAAGTATTGACAGATGCCAAGGCAGTTGAAGGAAAAATAATGGATGAATCAATCAACGTTCCATACAATAAGGCTACATTCGACAACTACATAAGTACACTCAAATAAAATTCATTTAAATCAGGGGGGATGCACTTCCCCCAACCTGTTGCATTTACCAACTAAAAGATGGGGGTAACTATGGACATTAGTGAACAGTTTGCAGTGCAAATGCGTAACATTACAAAATACTTCGGCAATTTTTGTGCTCTGGACAAGGTCAGCCTTGATATTAAAAAAGGCACTATTCACGCAATGCTGGGGGAAAACGGAGCAGGTAAATCAACCCTGATGAATATTCTTTACGGATTTTACCAGGCCAGTAGCGGAGATATTTACCTTAAGGGCAATAAAGTGAACATAAAAAATCCAAATATGGCTATTGCAAACGGCATAGGAATGGTACACCAGCACTTCATGCTGGTTGAGAACTTCACTGTGTCACAGAATATAATTCTTGGCAAAGAAGTCACAAACAAAGCCGGAGTCATTGACAATAAAAAAGTACGGCAAGATATTCAAGAGCTCAGCAAAAAATACGGGTTGTATGTGGACCCGGACTCAAAAATTGAGGATATTACAGTTGGAATGCAGCAGAGAGTTGAAATTCTGAAAGCACTTTACAGGGGAGCCGAAATACTGATACTTGATGAACCGACTGCTGTATTAACTCCCCAGGAAATTCAAGATCTTATTACTATCATGCATAACCTTATAGCCGATGGCAAAACAATAATAATTATTACACATAAATTGAAGGAGATAAAGGAATCCTCGGATGTATGCACGATAATCAGACGAGGAGTGTACATAGACACAGTGAATGTATGCGATGTTGATGAAATGCAGCTTGCATCCATGATGGTCGGACACGATGTGAATCTTCATATACAGAAGAAGCCTGCAAAACCGGAAGAGGTTATATTTGAAATCGATAATCTAACGGTTGCTGACAATAGAGGCATCGAAAAGGTGAAGAACCTTTCTCTTTCAGTAAGAAAGGGTGAAATCGTAGGAGTTGCAGGTATTGACGGTAATGGCCAGAAGGAATTGGTGGAAGCTATTACTTGTCTCTCAAAAGTTAAAAACGGAAAGATAAAGATACACGGTAAAGAAATACAAAACACAACTCCAAGGAATGTATTGGATAATAAGCTTTGCACCATTCACGAAGACCGTCACAAAAGAGGCTTAGTGCTGGATTTTTCAGTAGCAGAAAACTTTGTACTGGAGAACTATGGCAATAGGCCTTTTTCCCGTTCCGGAATACTGGATTACAAATCCATATATTCATTTGCAAAAGGTTGTATAGAACGTTTCGACGTACGACCTTCGAACTGTGAAGACACCAAAGTGAGAGCTCTTTCAGGAGGAAACCAGCAAAAGGTCATTATTGCCAGGGAAGTAACCAACGATCCTGAGCTCCTTGTTGCGGTACAGCCTACCAGAGGCCTGGATGTAGGAGCAATCGAGTATGTGCACAAATCACTGGTAAGTCAGCGCGATGAGGGTAAGGCTGTTTTACTGATATCTTTTGAGCTTGATGAAATCATGGATGTTTCGGATACAATCGCTGTCCTTTACGACGGAAGAATCGTAGCCACTTTCAGTCAGGGAGAGGCGGACGAGAATACCATCGGACTAATTATGGCAGGAGGGGGTAAAAAAAATGGAGCATATAAGTAGGATTATTAAAAAGCCCTTGACCGGAATTTTTCTTTCTATTATATTGGGATTCGTTGTGGGTGCTATAGTTCTTGCAATTGCAGGATACAATCCGATAGATGCGTTCGCTTCCCTGTTCAGAGGCATATTTTCAAAACCGAAATATATTTCAAATACCATAATTAAAGCTACACCTATAATCCTCACTGCCGTAAGTGTCTCTTTTGCATTCAAAACAGGTCTGTTCAACATTGGAACTGAGGGACAGTACATTATGGGTGCTATGACTGCAGCAGTACTGGGGTATAGGCTGAATCTTCCGGGTCCCCTCCAGATATTGGTCGTTATTATAGCAGCTATTATGATAGGAGCTATATATGGAGGATTGGTAGGACTTCTTAAGGGTCGCTTCGGTATTCATGAAGTAATAACAGGCATTATGCTTAACTGGATTGCACTTTACATGAATAATTTCATAATTACGCTACCCGGACTGAAAAAACCCAATGCTGAGGCCACGTACGAAGTACATGCTCAGACGTATACGATGGTGCTACAACAGTGGAAAACCTCCAAACAGGGCATTGCATGGCTGAAGGAACACCCAATCCTACAGGAGATATTACTAAGAACCAATCTGAATTACGGCATCTTGGTAGCGATAATAGTCGTAATACTGGTTACATTTTTTCTTTACAGGACCACAAAAGGCTTTGAACTCCGTGCAGTAGGCTTCAACAGAGATGCAGCAGAATTCTCCGGCATGAATGTAACTTCGAAAATAATTCTGTCCATGGTTATAGCCGGAGCTATATCAGGTCTTGCAGGTGCTATGCAGATTACAGGCTGTGACCCTCACAGAATTTCTACACTTTCCGCATTTGAAGGAAATGGCATGAATGGTCTCTCTGTAGCACTCATCGCAGGAAGCTCGCCTGTAGGATGTATTTTTGCAGGATTGTTTTTCAGCGGTTTACTTTACGGAGGTGGCTCAATACAATCAGATATTGGGGCTCCGTCAGAAATAATCAATATAATGATAGGTACAATTGTATTCTTTGTGGCATTGGCGACGATATTTCCGCTGATATCGGACAGACTCAGGAAGAGAGGTGTTGATAGTGTTAAATAGCATATTGCTGGCAATAAGTATAACCCTGATGTATTCAACACCGCTGGTCTTCGGCGCCATGGGCGGAGTTATCTCCGAACGTGCAGGTGTTATTAATCTTGGCATAGAGGGAATGATGACCATAGGTGCATTTACAGGTGCTACTGTCGGTTATTATACATCTAATCCCTGGCTCGGATTTTTATCAGCCGGTTTAGCAGGGGGCATGCTTGCCCTGTTGCATGCTGTTGCGGCCGTATCGTTTAAAGCAAATCAGACGGTATCAGGTATTGCCATGAACTTTCTCGGACTGGGTCTTTCACTGTTTCTTTCAAGGCTTTTCTTCCAAGGAGCAACCATGACTAAGCCCGTAACTGAAAAGATACCAAAAATATTTGGTAAAATAAATTCAAAGGAACATCCGGTACTTTCACTACTCAACATGGATACAACTGTAATAATAGCATTTATACTTATGCTGACGATCTGGTTCGTATTGTACAGGACAAAGTGGGGACTCAGGATACAGTCTGTAGGTGAGCATCCCGCTGCTGCAGATTCGCTGGGCATAAGCGTTTCAACAATAAGATACTTATGCGTTATCCTTTCAGGTGTATTTTCCGGATTCGGAGGTGCGGCTATGACACTTGCCGTGGTGTCACTTTACTCCGCTATAGCCATATCCGGTCAGGGCTTTATTGCACTTGCAGCGGTAATATTCGGAAAATGGACACCGCAAGGAGCATATGGTGCATGTCTGGTCTTCGGACTATCACAGGCACTTGTGGTACTACTGGGCGGAGACAAGGTCCGGATACCGTCCCAGATCTTATCCATGCTACCCTATATTACAACCATTATTGTACTTGTTTTGTTTGTGGGACGCTCGGTAATGCCGAAAGCGGACGGAATGCCTTATGAAAAAGGAACCAGGTGATAAGCTGACAACATTGCCTGTTTTACGTGTGTCATGATTTAACAAAAAAAGACCCTATAAACTGAGAGCCAGTTAAATTCCGGGCTTTGCGCCCTTTTTAACGGTCTTAATTATAGGATCTTTTTTCTGTTATGATTTAAAAGACATAACTTATTTAGTTATTACGATTTTCTGTCCTTCATAAATCATGTTTGGATTTTTAATTCTAGCTTTGTTTGCCTCGTATATCTTCTTATATTTGCTTGAGTCACCGTAAAACTTAGCTGAAATCTTACTGAGTGTATCTCCTGCTTTTACGGTATAAACTTTATCTCCGCTTCCGACTTTGAGTGCAGGCAATAATCCATCTTTTGGTAAAACGAGCGTCATACCAACAACTAAACGGTTGTTGTTTTTCTTTATAAGTGCTTTGTTTGCATTGTATATTTTTGTATGATATTTATAGCTTCCATAATTGTTTAATGCGATGGTTGCCAATGAATCTCCCTGTTGCACCTTGTATGTAGCATTTACAGTAGTAGGAGCAGGCTTTGGTGTTACTGTAGATGTAGAAGGAGCAGGCTTCGGTGTTGTTGGTGTAGATGGAGAAGGAGTAGGCTTCGGTGTTGGTGTTGGTTTTGGTGCAGGTTCTGGTGATGGTGTAGGAGTAGCTGCGCTGTCAGAAATCTTATAAACAATTTTAGTAGTATCATTACCGTCACCAAAACTGAATACGTAGTAAGGGTTTTTTAGCCCCCAAAAATTTTTAACAAGAGTAGCAGTAGCTGTTTTATTTGCCTCGATTTCAGTTACAGCTTCCTCAGAGCCATCTATTGTCCACATTAAATTTCCTGAATAGTAACCATCAGGATCATATGCTCTTACTGCTGCAGACATTTTTTCTTTAGGTGTAAACTTAATTTCAGCGTTGGCTTGAACTAGAATAACATTATACGTTTGTGCTCCGTCGGTGTTTTCAAATTCAATTGTTTCTGACTGTGTTCCGACTTGACCGGACAATGTATAGGTATATTTGTCTGTAGGAACTCCTGAAGCTGCTGACGGGATTGTTGTGCATAGTAATAAGGCAAATGACAACAATGCTAAAGAAATGCTTTTTGTAATCCTCATAAATTTAACCTCTGATTTAAATTTTGCATTGGTGTTCAATAATCTCCCCTTTAATAAATTATCCTCCTCTCAGTTAGTTTGAATTTTTTCATTTGAATTATAATAGAAGTATTGTAGATTAATAAATTACCGATTTTCACCAAGCAATAGGATAATTATACCAACATATCAACTGGTTTTTCAAGTAATATATTGGATTAATAAGAAGATTATTGATGAAATATAAGCGATATTGTAAAAAAATAGATATGTTAATATTCTAAATCCTGTGTAAGAAGCTCGATTTAAAAGTTTTAGCCAACCGAAAAGGTAATCCAATACAAATTTTCTACATACTGCAATTGCATTGAAAAGTGATAGAAACAGTATAAAAAACAGATAATATATTCGGTAGTATTATTAGTACGGTCAATAGTGAAAATGTACATAAAATTAATGTCGAATCATGTTGACTTTTGGCTATATATAATATATTATGTAAGTGGACATATCAACATAACAATATAATATTATAATAACAAGGACATTCAAGGGGGATAATCGTGAGCGGAATGGTACCTAAATACTATTTGGTGAAACAAAAAATAGTAGAAATGATTAATAATGAGGAAATCGGCCCCGATGGCCTTATACCAAGTGAAAGAGAACTGATGGGTATCTTTGGACTGAGCAGGATAACTGTTAAAAAGGCAATAGATGATCTTGTGAACGAGGGATATCTGTATCGTATTCAGGGTAAGGGAACTTTTGTTAAAAAAGATACTCTGGATCAGGATTTGATTTCAATAACCAGTTGTACTCAAGATATCTTAAAATTGGGGATGACCCCTTCTAAGAGACTTCTCAAGTCGGAGGTTATTGAGGCTGACAAAGTTATGCTCAAGAAATTACAGCTTAGTCAGGGGGACAAGGTATATAAAATTAAGCGTGTATATTATGCAAACAATGAACCTGTTAACTTGACAACTGCGTATTTACCATGCAAGTTATTTCCCTTAATAGACACCTATGATTTCGGAGTTGATTCCATTTACAAAGTACTTGAAACAAAATACGGTACTAAAATTACAAAAGCAACAAGAACCATTGAGGCAGTATTGGCGGTTGATGAGGTAGCCAGAGAGCTTCAGGTAAAAGAGGGAGATCCTGTACTTTTGTTTAAGGCTATAACGTATGGAATGGTAAATGGGAGAGAGATACCTATAGAATCTTTTAAAAGCTTCTACAGGTCGGACAAGTTCAAATTTTATATTAACCAGATACATGAATAATTCTTAAATTTTCGAATTAGTGAAAAAGAAGTAAAAATGCCAAGTAGGATAATATGCTGTGGCTTAGTTTTCTGCACTCAAAAATCAATTACGCCATGGCTTTTATAAAAAAGAGGACCTAAGATCGCGACTTAGGCTTCTGAAATTCTAATATATCAAATCTATAACACTATATTATCGGAGGAGAGGTCAACATGAAAAAAATTACAAAAAAACTGTCTTTTCTGCTCGCACTGATTATGCTGGTATCAATGGTTTTTACAGGCTGTTCTGATTCCAAAACTGGTGATTCCTCTGCCAGTAGTACAAATGCTTCAAATTCAAGTTCCGGTACTGTCGATTTAGGCCCTGGAATAGCGCTGATTACTTCTGCTGCAGGCCCTAACGACAAGGGATATAACCAGTCGGCAATTGCAGGTCTTGAAAAAGCAAAAAATGATTTGGGAATAAATTATAAGGTTGTTGAAACTACTGATATACCAGGCAGCTTGACACAATTAGCAGGTGCTGGCTACAAGCTGATTTTCAGCCTTGAATACAACTTTGACGCTTTAATAAAGGGAGTTGGAGGAAGCAAGCCAATTGCCGAACAATATCCGGACACTACATTTGTAATATTCAACGACAATCCAAACGTAAATGATGACGGAAGCGTAAAACATAAAAACGTTGTTTCAGTTCTCTTTGATGTTCACGAAGCATCCTTTATGGCAGGTGCATTAGCTACATTAGTAAACGAAAATGCTTCAAAGCTGTTTAATAGCGCAGATTATTCATTTACTTCAGGTGATGCAGGAAGAAAAGTCGGCTTCCTCGGAGGATCAAAATCAAACGGTATCACAGTATTCGGATATGGTTTTGCAGAAGGTATCAACTACGTAGCTAAAGAACTTGGCGTAAATTATACCTTCTACAGTGATTATAATGCAGGTTTCAGTGATTCAGCAGCAGGTGCAACAAAAGCTAACACATACTATTCCGATGGTGCAAACATAGTATATGCAGTTGCAGGTGCTGTAGGTGATGGAGTAGACGCAAAAGCTAAAGAAGTTAAAAAGCTTTCAATAGAAGTTGACGCAAACAAGGACGCAAACCAACCCGGAAATATACTTACAAGTGTTTTAAAGAACACAGAAGTACCTGTATATGAAATAGCAAAGAACTTTAAGGATAATGCTATGGATAAGGTTAACGGAAAAGTTATGAGCTACAATCTTGCTTCCGGTGCTACAGGAATCACTGATTTAAGTGTTATCGAGTCAAAGATTACTGCTGACGGAAAAGCAAAGTGGGATGAAATCAAGGGTCAGCTCAAGACTATCTCTGAAAAGATAGCAAGTGGAGAAATCAAGGTTACAAATGCTCAGGCAGGAGAAAAATTTGATAAAACTAAGCTTGCAAATTTAAAAATGCCAAACGACTAAAAATAAAAATAAACCAGAATGAGGGCGGCAATATGTATGCAATAGAAGCTGTTAATTTAACAAAAAAATATGGCGATTTTGTTGCTAACGATAATATAAACCTTTCCATTGGCAAAGGCGAAATAACCGCAATAGTTGGAGAAAACGGGGCTGGAAAAACAACTCTCATGAATATGTTTTTCGGACTTCAGCGTCCTTCAAGCGGGGAACTTTTAGTTAATGGAAAAAAGGTTTCATTTGGTTCTTCATTAGATGCCATTAATTGTGGCCTGGGTATGGTGCATCAGCATTTTAAGCTGGTGCCCAGCCTGACTGTTTTTGAAAATATATTACTTGGAGTAGAAAAAAACAAAAAGATAAATTTGTCTCAAAAAATTAAGATAAAGACTCCCATTATAAACAAAAACTTTGAGAAAAAAGAAGTTCAGAAGATAATTGAGGATTACAAGTTTGAGCTTAAAGCAGACGATATTGTTGAGAACATTTCCATAGGAGCAAAACAGCGTGTGGAGATTTTAAAAATGCTTTACCGTAATGTAGATATTCTTATATTTGACGAACCTACTGCGGTTCTTACTCCTCAGGAAGTGGATGAGCTTCTACTAAGCTTCAAGGAACTTAAAAAGCAGGGAAAGACAATCATACTAATTACCCATAAACTCCGTGAAGTAATGGAAGTCAGCGACAAGGTTATAGTTATAAAACGAGGCAAGGTTGTGGGAAGTAAAGCAACAAAAGACACAAGCTCGGCTGAAATAGCCAAAATGATGGTTGGACGTGAAGTAATACTGAATGTAAGTAAGGAAGAAAAGGATGTAAGTGGAAATAAGGTGGCCTACTCCGTAAGCCATTTATCTACCCGGGATAACTTTGGAAAGAAAGTTATTGAGGATATTAGTTTTGAAATAAAAGAAGGTGAAATTTTAGGAGTTGCAGGGGTAGAAGGAAACGGACAGAGTGAGCTGGTACGAGTTCTTTCAGGATTGATGGAATCAATGGAAGGTTCGGTTCGATTATATGAAAAAGATATAACAAATAAATGGCCAAGTAGCCTGCGTTCAGCGGGTATCGGAATAGTTCCCGAAGATAGATATGCTCAGGGACTGTGCAAGGATATGACAATTTTTGAGAATATTATAGCCGGGTACCACGGTAATAAAAAGGTATGCAGAAATGGAATCCTTCTTAAAAACGAAATTGAAAATACCAGCAACAAGCTTATAGAAAAATATGATATTAGAGTAGCTGAAAAGAACGGAAATGTATCACAGCTGTCCGGGGGAAATGCCCAGAAGATAATTGTAGCAAGAGAGTTTGACTCGGATCCAAAGGTACTCATAGTAAGCCAGCCTACCCGCGGTGTTGATATAGGCTCAATAGAATTTATCCATAATAAGATTCTTGAACTGAGAAGTGAAAACAAGGCCATTTTGCTTGTCTCCAGCGAACTCAGCGAGATAATGAACCTGAGCGACAGGATAATAGTTATGTACAAAGGGCGTATTGTAGGGGAAGTTGAAGGTAAAAAGGCCGACAGCACTGAAATTGGACTGCTAATGGCGGGACTATCCTTAGAATAAGAGGGAAATTATGAAGAAAAATAATACACTTTTAAAAAATATATTTAATGTTTTATTTCCGGTAATCAGTGCCCTTATATTAGGAGGGATTATAATTGCGGCAATTGGTGAAAATCCATTTTTGACCTATTCCGTAATGATTAAAAAATCTCTCTTTAGCCTGGACGGACTTTTGAAGACCTTGCACTTTGCAGCTCCTTTAATATTAACCGGTCTTGCAATTGCAATAACCTTCAAGGCAAATATCTTTAATATGGGTGTTGAAGGTCAGGCGGTGTTGGGTGCGTTTTTTGCCGGAGTAGTAGGCTTTACCGTAAAGGGACTACCACCTGTACTTCATATTACGTTATGTGTACTAACAGGTGTTGTTGTGGGAATGCTTTTTGCACTTATTCCTGCTCTGCTCAAGGCATACTTTAATGTAAATGAGATGGTTGTAACACTCATGCTCAACTATGTGGTTGTTGAAATAGTAAAGTTTCTTTCTCAGGGCGTTTTCAAAGACCCGGCATCAGGATATGTTTCAACCTATCCAATAGCGGAAAGTGCTATGTTTAAAAAAATATTCGGCTCTAATCTTACCGTATTCTTTTTTATAGCACTTATAGTTTTTGGAATTATGTATATAGTTTTCAATAAATCAAAACTTGGATATGAAGTAAAAGCTATCGGTAAAAACCCTGAGTTTTCGGAAGCCACTGGTATGAATGTTAGCAAGAAGATTATTATCATTATGCTTATAAGTGGTGCCATTAGCGGATTGGCAGGTGCCGGATTCCTCATGAGCGAGAAGTACCGATTTACTCTTGATTTTTCCGGAAGTCCGGGATTAGGCTGGGACGGTATGTTGATTGCACTTCTTGGCAGCCATAATCCTGTAGGTATTCTGGTGGCAGCTGTATTCTATGCAGCTTTGAAAACCGGAAGCGACTATATCGGCGTATTTACCAATGTTCCAAAGGATATTGTAGGTGTTATTCAGGGTATTTTGATACTGCTACTATCTGTAAAGTTCTTTAATGAACAGTTTCATTTGTTTGAGAAAGTTAAATTATTATGGAAGAAGTCTTCAAGTACAGACTTTAATAAATAGAGGTAGATGATTATGAGCTTATTGAATAACATTTTGTATGACATGATCTATCATAGTGCTCCGTTGATTCTTGCCGTACTGGGTGGATTATTTGCACACAAGGCAAACGTCCTTAATATTGGACTTGAAGGTATGATGCTTATGGGTGCTTTCAGTAGTACACTGTTTGTTCTGATTACGGGGAACTTGTGGTTAGGAGTTTTAATAAGTGTTTTATGTACACTTGTTTTGGGGCTAATTTTTTCGTTCTTTGGAATCACAATGAAAAGTAACTTTATTATTACAGGTTTCGGTATAAATATTTTTGTTGCAGCCTTAAGTTCATTTGTTCTTAAGTACATGGAAATGGCTAATATCAATGTCAGTTCTATTGTTAACACGGCAGGCTTAAAAATAAGTATACCCGTTATAAAGGATATACCCGTACTAAATTCACTTTTAAGCGGACACACAGCTATTACCTATTTAAGTATTATACTCATTGCTGTTGTCACCGTAATTATGTATAACACGAAATTCGGTGTTTACGTAAGGGTAGTTGGTGAGAATGAAGAAGCTGCAAAATCTGTTGGTATCAACAGTGCTGCAATAAAGTATATTGCCGTACTTATAGGAGCTGCTCTCTGCGGTTTGGCAGGTGCCAACCTGGCGGTTGAAAGAATGGCCCTGTTTACCAACAATATGACAGCAGGAAGAGGTTTTATCGCCATAGCAGCAATATATTGCGGACAAGCCAAGCCGATTAAGTCTGCTATGTACGCAATTCTTTTCGGACTTGCAAAGTCATTGGCCATAAACCTTGCTTTATTTGCAGGCCCGGTATCAGGCCTGTTTGAAATAGTACCATACCTGATGATTGTTATAGTACTGTTTGCGGTATCGGCTATTGAGAAACGACGTACTAATATAAGGGGGTTTAAGCTTGAATAATACAGCACTCATTATAGTAGACATGGTAAAGGATTTTACTGACCCCCAAGGGTTGGTGTTCTACCCTCAAAACCTTGAAATATTACCAAGAATAAAAAAGGTTCTTGATGAATGCAGGAAACATAATATGCTTGTTATCTTTCTGAGGCACAGCAACAGGAAGGATAAATTCGATAAAAATCTGATTAACATGCGTCCTAACTGTATCGAAGGCACCGGGGGAGATGAAATAGATCCAATGCTAACGGTTGATCCTGTGAAGGATTATGTAATTAAAAAAAGACGCTACAGCGGTTTTTTTGGTACTGACCTTGACATGGTACTAAGAGAAAATAAGATACAAAATGTCATAATTGTTGGTACTAAAACAAATTGCTGTATCCGAGCAACAGTAACAGATGCTTATTACCTGGATTATACTCCTATAGTGGTATCAGATTGTGTAGCAACCAATGACGAGACGGTTAATCAGGTTCACTTGACAGACATAAAAAAATATTTAGGCAAAGTAGTGACTTCACAGGAGCTTTTTAATCTCCTGGATAAAGGGGAGATGGTCTGATGAAATATGATGTTGTAATAAACGGATATGTCAGTTTGGACAGAATTATAAAAACAACAACTCCTTTAAGATACGGATATACTTCACTGGTAGAAAACAGTGATAATGCAAGGATTCAGTACGGAGGCTGTTCCACTAATATTGCTTATCTTTTGGCAAAGCTTAATATGAAGGCTCTTCCTGTTATCAGAGTAGGCGAAGATGACTACAGGGAGACAGGATTCTATGATCATCTCCAAAATGTTGGCGTATGCATGGATGCGGTCGAGATAGTTCCTAACGAAACAACTTCAAATTGCTACCTTATTGCAGATTCGGAAAATAACCATGTTACGATTTTTTATCCCGGAGCTATGGACAAAAAGTATGCAAAAGGAATGAATCCGGAGTTTTTCAGACAGTCACAGATTGGTGTTATGACTGTTGGATCATATGAAGATAATCTTGAATTTTACAAACAGTGTATGGCTGAAAAAGTTCCTCTGGTTTTTGGAATGAAATGTGATTTTGACGCTTTCCCTGAAAAATTCTTTAAAGAGGTTCTCTCCTCCAGCAGCATAATATTCTGCAATGAAGGTGAACAGGGAGAGATACAAAGGGTTTTCGAACTCAATGATATCAGGGAGTTGTTTGATAAGACAGCAGCACAGATTATAGTAACAACCTTGGGCAAGAAGGGGAGCATTTATTACCAAAAGACAGAAAACGGAATCTTATCCCATAGGATAACAGCAGCAGAGTTTGGAAGGGTAGTGGATACCACCGGTTCTGGAGATGCGTTTATGGCGGGCTTCCTGTACGGTTATCTCAAAGGCAGAAGCATAAAGGACTGTTGCAGCCTTGGCAGTGTACTTTCATCCTTTATCATTGAAAAGGTTGGGTGTACCACTAATGCTCCTTCTGAACAGGAATTCCTTGAGAGATTCGATAAATTTATAAAAGAGGAAGTGTGATATATAGAATGGAGACTTTATACTCAAAAACACGGGAAGAAGATATAGCAAAATACGTTCTCTTTTCAGGAGATCCCTGGAGAGTTGAGACAGTTGCAAGCCAGTTGGAAGATGTGAGGCATATAGCATTTGCAAGAGAATTTAACACCTATACAGGCTATTACAAAGGTGTTCGGATTACGGTAACATCAACGGGAATAGGTGCGCCATCGGCTGCAATTGCAATGGAGGAAATGTACCAGTGCGGTATGGAAGTAGCGGTACGCATGGGAACTACAATGGGCTTAAAGGATGATTTGCTTGGCAAGTTGATTATACCTACAGGTTCAATGAGAGAGGAAGCTACCAGCAAAACTTATGTGCCGGTATCTTATCCTGCGGTAGCAGATATTGATTTAATTAATTGTATGAATAAAAGTACTTTGAATAACAACAGAGAATATGTAAACGGATTATCCTGCACAATGGACGGTTTCTACAGTCAGATGAGAGATTCACGTCTTTCAGAAAAAATGCAAAGGGATATGAGTGAAACCTTTACTGCTCTCAAGAAATACAATATTTCCGCTGTGGATATGGAATCAAGCTGTATGCTGGTCCTCGCAAATCTGATGGGAATAAAGGCATGCATTGTTACAATGACAACTGTTCTTGAAAACCTGAAGGATTTTCTGAAAGGAGATGCAAGAAAACAATCAGAAATTGATTTGTGCAAAATCGCAATGGATGGACTTGTTATATATGATAAGGAGGTGGCTTCTAAATGAAGGGATTAGAATTTAAAGAAAAAGCTCTAGTAATAGGAATGGTACATTGTCTCGCACTGCCCGGAACACCTGACTTTTGCGGTGAAATGAAAAAAATAACCGACCAGGCTGTAAAGGATGCAATAGCACTTGAAAAGGCAGGAATGGATGCCATTATAATTGAAAATATGGGTGACAATGTGTTCGGAGTAAATCTTGACATTGAACAGTCATGTGCTCTTGCAGCTATAAGTGCTGTCGTTGCTCAAAATGTCAATATTCCTATCGGTATTGATGCGGCAATGAATGATTACAAAACCGCATTATCTATAGCAAAGGCAATAGGAGCTGATTTCGTCAGAATTCCTGTGTTTGTGGATACAGTAGAATTTTTCGGAGGAGTTATACAGCCTTGTGCCAGAGAAGCCATGAAATTCAGAAAGAATCTTAGCGCTGAAAATGTGAAAATTCTTGCAGATATTCAGGTTAAGCACACACACATGGTACTTACACATGTAAGCATTGAGGATTCTGCAAGAGCTGCGGAAGCATGCGGAGCGGATGCAATTATTGTAACAGGTACTCACATTGGGGTTGAGACTCCAATAGATATCATAAAGAGGGTAAAGAAAGTAACCAATATACCCGTAATTGCAGGAAGCGGCGTTAAAACAGGCAATATAAAAGAGCAACTTAGCATTGCAGACGGTGCCATAGTCGGTTCCAGCCTGAAAGAGGGCGGAAATATAAAAAACCCTATTTCGTTGGAACTTTGCACAGAGTTAATTAATGCATTGAATGTATAATGTAAATTAAAAATAAAGGACTGAATGTATATGATGAGACCAATGAAACTTGCCGGAAGCCAATTGATGTTCGGTGCAGGTTCACTTGCACACCTCAAAGCCCTGACGGGGAAGAGGGCGGTAATTGTAACCGGTGGCTCAAGCATGAAAAAAAGTGGAATTCTGCAAAAAACAATAGATTACTTAAAAGAAGCCGGAATAGAAAGTCGGGTATTTGAAGGTGTGGAACCTGATCCACTATTCAGTACGGTTTACAATGGTGCAGAGGTGATGAAACAGTACCAGCCTGATATAGTTGTGGGACTGGGCGGTGGGTCTGCAATGGATGCAGCAAAAGCAATGTGGGTATATTATGAACACCCTGAGCTGACAACCCTAAATGACATTGTACCTCCAAACACAGTACCAAAGCTAAGGAACAAGGCTATTCTTGTATGCATTCCTTCGACCAGTGGTACAGCAAGTGAAGTAAGCCGTTCTGTGGTAATTACAGATGACGAAACCCATATAAAATATGGAGTAGGAAATATGGAAATGATGCCGGATATCGCAATTTGCGACCCGGAGGTTACTGTTACGATGCCTGCAAAAATTACGGCTGAAACAGGTATGGATGCATTAACTCATGCACTGGAAGCACTTGTTTCAAACAGAGCAAATTATATTAGCAATATATTTGCGAAGAATGCAGCAAAGGATATTATATTAAATCTCCCAAAGGCGTGCAGTCAAGGAAGTGATATAGGATGCAGGGAAATTATGATTAATGCATCTATGGCTGCAGGAATGGCATTTACCAACGTTTCACTGGGAATAGTTCATTCTATGGCACATACGTTGGGAAGCTTTTTCGGAATTTCACACGGACTTGCTGATGCAGTGATACTGCCTTATGTAATGGAATTTAATTCACATAATTCCGATGCAAAGAATTCCTATGATGATTTGGCAAAAGAGCTGGGGGCAGAAAACTTAGTAAATGTGGTTCGTGAGCTGAATAAATCCATTGGAATTCCAAGTCATTTTGCAGAACTAATACCTGATGAAAAGAAATATACAGATGAGTTGGATGCAATGGCTGAAATGGCACTAAAGGACGGATGTACAAAAACTAATCCTGTTATTCCTTCAATAGAACAACTCAAGGAACTATTTATTAAAGTATATAGAGCTTAAAAAACAACTCGAATTTCCTGGTTGGTATGAAATTATTCTGGTGAATTTGCAGCATATCAAAGCATTTTATGTAAACTAATTAATATACTCTAACCTGAATAAGTAGTACCGCCGGGAAAGTAGAGTAAAAAATGATTATGCCGTAAGGCTTATGGAGGCTTAATGTGAAACTAATATGTTATTTATCCAACGGATACCCAACAATAGAGTCAAGCATAGAGATGGCTAAGGACTATATTGACGCAGGCTGTGACATTATTGAGGTGGATTTTCCTTCCTCTGACCCTTACCTTGAAGGGGAATATATCGCAAATAGAATGAAAGAGGCTCTTGCAGCCTGCAATGATTACGAAAAGTACATGGATGGAATTGTAGAGATTAAAAACAGCCATCCCAATACTAAGTTTATATTATTGTCCTATGAAAATACAATTCTTGAGATTGGGGTAGACCGTTTTATTAAGTTCTGTGTTGATAACAATATGATGGATCTTATCTATGTAGGAAAAGACAATCAGGAAGTTAAAAGCAAGCTTATTGCTAACGGTATAAAAATTTCCTGCTACGTTCAATTTCACATGGATGAAAATGAAATTAAGGCGGCAGTTGAGTCCAACGGATTTGTGTACATGCAGGCAAAGCCAACTACCAACAACGTTAATCCTAAATTCCCAACCCTCAAGGATTGTATAGATCATTTGAAGAGTCTAGGAATAAAAAGGGAGATATACTGCGGTGTGGGCATATATGCACCCGAAGACATAAAAATGGCCAAAGAAGCAGGAGCTGACGGTGTTTTTGTGGGAAGTACAGTACTTAAGCTTCATACGGATATTCCAAAAATGAAAGAAACAATTGCTTTGTTTAAAAAGACCTGCAATGAATAACAAAATGTAAATTAAGAAAAAACCATGTATATAGGGCTACTCACCTTATACATGGTTTTTTGTTATATTATTTTAAAAATGACTCTGCTTTAGTCTTACTTTTTAAGTCTTTTATTTTTTGTTTATAAAATTCAGAGAATTTAGAATTATGCTCATTGTTATTTTCTATCTTAGCCTTATTAAACTTTTGCTTTAATGCATTGTTATAAGCTCCGCGTATCAAAGCCTTTTTATAAGCAGGTTTAACACTTTCCCAGTATTCATTCTCACTAATTTTTAACCCGCTAAGGTATTCCTTAAATGCTTCATATTGTTTACTGTCCATCTTTATTGCTTCCTGAGCTGATTTTATAGCAGCTTCAACCTGTTGATCAGATACGTGAAATCCCTCCTTAACAGCCTGCATATAAACTACGTGGCTCTCAACTATTTTGTCCAATATTTCCTTATCTGACAACTTATTTTCACTATTTATCATTACTTTGTATGTGTCAAAGCCTTTTTTAGTAATTTTCTCTCCATTAATAGTTGCAACTATATCATTCCCAGCATTAGTTAATGCCTATGACTGTGCCATCCCAAAAAGTTTCGCAGCACTCTCACTTTTTCCATATAGCTTCCACCCAATTTTTCGTACTATATTTTTATATGGATTTTCTTTTATCCGTCTGTATTTAATTAAGGTTAAAGGATGTTTTATAAAAATATAAGTTTAAAAACAGTAAGACAACTTTATACTTATAGTTGCTTTTCTGTTGATTAATGAATATCTGCTTTCTATATAAAGACCTTTATGCTAAATTATAATTGTAAAAGGAGAATTTAGTATGAAAACTTATTTAATAACTGGCGGAGCAGGATTTATAGGTTCTAATTTTATCAGGTATATGTTAAAAAACCACAAAGATATTTATATAATTAATGTAGACAAGCTCACTTACGCTGGTAACCCGGATAATTTAACAGGAGCCTTAATTAATGACACAAACTATAAGTTTTATTGCTGTGATATATGTGATAAAGAGAAAATAGAAGAGATATTTAATAGACATAAAATTGACTATATAGTCAATTTTGCAGCAGAAAGCCATGTAGACCGCTCCATGACCAACACAATGGAATTTATCGAAACCAATATAACGGGAACCGTAAACTTAATGGATGTTGCCAAAAAAGCCTGGGAAATTAGGGAGAATGAATATATTAATGGTGTCAGGTTTTTGCAAATATCCACAGATGAGGTATATGGTTCCTGTACTGTATGTTGTTCTGAAGAAGCTCCTTTGAACCCTCATAATCCATATTCTTGCAGCAAGGCAGCTGCTGAATTCTATGTAAAATGCTATTGGGATGCATACAGGCTTCCTGTCAATATTACTCGAAGCTCAAACAATTACGGCCCGTATCAATACCCGGAGAAGCTGATTCCGGTGATGATACATAATACAATGGAGAATCGCAAACTTCCGGTATATGGTGATGGGATGCAGCAGAGGGACTGGTTATATGTTGAAGACAATTGCAGGGCAATAGACCTGGTTTTACATAAGGGTGAACCCGGTGAAGTTTACAATATAGCTACAGAGAAAAAAGATCATAACCGGTTTGTGGTAGATAAGATTTTAACTTATATAAAAGGCGAAGTTCGTGAAGATATGATTCAGCATGTACAGGACAGAAAGGCATCAGACCTGTGTTACAGCATCGGTACTAAAAAAATCCGGGAAAAGTTGGGGTGGAATCCATCGGTTGATTTCGATAAAGGACTCAAAAAAACCATACAGTGGTATTTGGATAATAAAAAATGGTTGGATAAAGTCCTTAATAAACAAAAATGAGACTATTGCAAAACAGAAAAACTTTCTGTTTTGCAGCAGCCCCATTTTTGAAGAACTACTATTGGAACAGCTCAGGGTAAAGCTCTTTTGCAAGCTTTTCAAGACCGTCCAGACTCTGATAGCTATAGCCAAATAAATGGTTGTAGTTGGCTACAAACACCTGCTTATTTTTAACAGCATCTAAACTTTCAAGCTTTGGGTTTGTTATAATATTATTAATGGTGGCATTCTCATCCTTTTGAGTTGCAGCTTCTCCTTCAGTGTCCCAGTGCAATGTCATAAGAATATCGGGATTCTGCTCAATTAAGGCTTCAACACTGATTTCGCCTTGCTCTTTTTCAAATACATTTTGGAGTTTAAGCATTCGGAACATGTCATTAAAGAAGGTTTCGTTGTAGGCAGCATAAATGGATAAACTTTCAGGTTCGCTTGAGTGTATGTATGCAAAAGTTTTATCCTGCTTTATAGCCTTCAGGGCATCCTGTACCGTTTTCTGTCGTGCCTTTAATTTATCAGCAAATTCCTGTGCCTTTTCCTGAACACCGAAAATTTTACCTATCATTTCAATGTCCTTGTATATGGACTCGAATGTACCTCCGGTTATGGAAGATTCCATTACATATGTATTTATACCCATTTCATTCAAAGCGTCAACGGTTCCCACACCCCAGTCTGCATTGTCAAAAAGTCCGCCCCTTCCGAAAATAAAGTCAGGGTTTACACTCATTGCAACCTCTTTGCTGATATATGACTTGCCAAGATTGGTAAGCTTATTGAATTCTTCCGATACAGATTTATCAGGTATACCGAAAACACCGCCCACACCAACAATTTTATCCGTCAGACCAAGATGAATTAAAAACTCAGCGGCGGTACGTGTTGTAGCTACTATTCTTTCGGGTGCCTTCTCAAATGTGATATCTTTTTCCAGCCATTCAGTACCTCCTTCTGCCTTAGTATAGTTTTTAACAATCAGGGGGTAAGAAGTGGTTGTTTCTTTAGAATCAGCGGTTGAAGCCGAATTTTGTGCAGCAGGTTCAGTTCCACAGCCTGTCAGAAAAAAGGTTAATGTCATTATTATTGCTGTAAAAAGTGTTGTTATTTTCTTCATAAAGATTCTCCTTAAATTTGATATACAAAGCTTAAATTTTTTGAAACCGGGTTCTCATAAATCTTGCACTTAACATAATATAAATCCGCTACAAGTTCTTCTGTAAAAAGCTCTTTGGGTTTTCCATGTGCAATTATCTTGCCTTTTTTCATGGCATAAATATAATCACAATATTCCGCTGACATCTGCAAGTCATGCAATGCAGCAAGTACACCAATATTCAAATTTCTAACACAGTGGAGTACTTCCAGTTGATAACGTATATCAAGATGATTGGTAGGTTCATCTAATACTAAAAAAGAAGGCTGCTGTGCAATTGCCCGGGCAAGAATAACACGCTGTTTCTCTCCGCCCGATAGTGTTAAATAGCTTCTGTTCACATATTCTGTCAGATTGGTTTTTTGTATTGCCTGATGGACAATGTCCAGATCCTCTTTGGTATCGGAGTCCAAAAGCTTTTTGTGAGGGGTTCGTCCAAGCATAACCATTTGAAAAACAGTCAGGTCAAAGCTAATTTCATTGAACTGGCCTACAACACTCATTTTCTGAGATACTTTTTTTGGGGGGGTGTTCAGCAAATCAACATTATCTAAAAACACTGAACCTCCTTGGGGTTTCAGACTTTTGTAGATACTTTTAAGCATGGTGGATTTACCGCAGCCGTTTGCACCGATAATCCCCACAAATTGCTTGTTTTTTACCCTCAGTGAAACATCTTTTACAATTTCTTTCTTATTAATTGATACATTAAGATTTTTAACGTTAAGTTCCATACTATCCTCCAAAATTATATCCTTTTTTTACAATAATATAGATAAACATTGGTGCTCCTATGATGGAGGTAATAATACCGATTGGCAGCTCAACATTTTCTACAATTATTCTGGAGAACACATCTGCCCAGATTAAAAACAGAGAGCCTATTAATGCAGTCATAGGTAGCATACGTTTGTGGTCAGAACCGATAAAGCCTCTGACAATATGAGGTATAATAAGACCAATAAAGCCTATCATTCCGGAGTAAGCAACAACAACTCCTGTTAACAGAGAAGTAAGCAGCATATAAAATCTTCTGTACTTTGAAAGAGGGATACCTAGTGTCGTTGCAGCCTCATCACCTAAAAGCATGGTATTGAGTATCCTATGCTGAAATAGAAAAAATACGGTTACGATGCTTACAACAAGGGCTAGAACAGGTATCTTACTCCAGCCTGATGAAGCGAGACTTCCCATAGCCCAAAAGGTAACGTTTTTCATACCTTCCGCATTATTGGAAAAATAAACAATAATGCTTGAGAATGAACTGAATAAGGCACTAATAACCGAACCTGACAACACCAGCTTCATTGATGTCATCCGACCCCCCACACTTGATAGCAATAAAACTGCCATAGAGGCAAGCACTGCACCTAAAAAGGCACCAAATGTCAAACCAAACTGTGAAAAAATTGTCCCTCCACCGAAGCCAATTAAAATAGCAAATGTGGCTCCTAAAGAGGAACCGGACGAAATACCTAATATGTACGGGTCGGCAAGAGGGTTCTGTACCAGAGCTTGCATAACGGCACCGCTTACCGCAAGAGCTGTTCCAATGAAAACAGCAAAAAGAATTCTTGGAATTCTGACCTGCCAGACAATGTTAACAAAGGCTTTTGGTATATTTTCAAGAGAACCGAAAGCACCGCCTGTAATTTTGTTAACCAGAATATTGAAAGTTTGTTTCAGAGGAACATCTGCTTGGCCTACCGATGCCGAGAAACACAGGGAGAAAATGATGGCAGCAAGCAAGGTAACTACTGCGGTGAAATAGATTCCCTTTATCTCAAATAATTGTTTGTTCTTTATTAAAAACACCTCCTTCAATTTACTATTTTGATTTGGCTCAAATATGGTTAGCATGTGCTAACTTTATAAAATATAGCATATGCTATTTAAAAAAGTCAAGCTAAATGATAACAATTATCATTTGGAGAGTAATAATCTATTAATATCCTGGGAAATATTTATTAATTTTTATAAGTTACTAAAACAGAGATAATAGTTGCATATTCATGTATATTGGGGGATATTTTAATTTTTTCCGATAAATGTTAATTGACTGGGGTTTACTGGTAATCTAACATTTGATATATGTTTAACATTTTGTACAAAGTGATACATAATTAAAAAAGTATAAGAGGAGAATATATGATTAGCAAAAAACAAATAAAGTTAATAACTATATGTACTATTTTGTGCTTGACACTTACTTTAATTATACAACCGGCATTTGCAAGCACTGCAATCGGCAACTTTGAGATTGAACCCAATGATTCCGCAGAAAATGCAAACATAATTAAAGCAGGTAGTCCTTTCCTTGGTAAGTTAAGTTCTGGAAGTGATACTGATTTTTATAGTTATACATGTACTGAACCTAGTAAAATAAAGTTAGTATTCATTCCACAGACATCAAATACTGTAAATTATTATTTATATTTGTGGGATATAACTAGTGGGAAAACTATAAGAGCAGGATATTTAACAAACATAGGCCTAACAGAAAATATCGAATTTACAGGTGAGACCAATCACGAATATCAGTTCCTTGTAACCGGAGACAAGGAATCTGATACATATTACCAAGCTGCATTAAATGCAACTCCTACTAGAGTAGCAATTCAGAATTTGGAGTCTGAACCTAACAACACACCTGAAGAAGCAAACATAGTTCAAATGGGTATACCTTTCCGAGGAAAATTAAGTTCTGGAGACGATGTTGATTATTTTACGTTTAAGTGTACTACAACCGGTAATCTTAGGTTAGTATTCATACCACAGATATCAAATACTGTAACCTATTATACATACATATGGGATATGACCACTGGTGAGGTTATAAGACAAGGAAATCTGGCAATAAAAGATAAATCTGAATATTACAACTTCACAGGTGTAGCCAATCATGAATACCTGTTTGCTGTAGCGGGAGATAGTGCATCTTATTATAACTATCAAGCTTCTGTATTTACTTATTAATAATAAATGTTAAATAAAGACCTCTTATCGTATGTAATCATATGAAGGAGGTCTTTTCCAATTTTATTTAAACTCTGGTGAATTTATAGTAAAATATGTATAAAACTTAGTTTAAATAGGAGGATAAATATGAAGATTAAATGGTTTGGACATTCGTGTTTTCTTATAACTTCGGATAATGGTACAAGGATATTGACAGACCCTTTTGATGAAAAGGTGGGTTATCCTCTTCCGCATACAGAGGCAGAGATTGTAACAGTAAGTCATAATCATTATGACCATGACAATGTTGGGGCGGTGAAGGGCGGTTTTAAGCATATAAAAGATGCAGGTGATTTTACCCACGGAGATATAGGTATAAAAGGAATATCAACTTTTCATGATGAATTGGGTGGTACAAAAAGGGGTAAAAATATAGTATTCATTTATTCCATTGATGGTATGACTATTTGTCATTTGGGAGATTTGGGACATGTTTTATCTGAAGAACAGCTTAAGGAAATCGGAAAGGTAGATGTGCTTTTACTTCCGATAGGTGGCGTATACACAATTGACGGAGATACGGCAATAGAAGTTATTAAATCAATTAATCCCAAGATTTCAATTCCAATGCACTATAAGACAGATCATCTGACTTTTGAATTGGCAGAGCCGGAAAGTTTTCTGGAAAAAATGGACGGTAAAAGGTACCCTGGTAATGAGATTACAATAAATGCAGATAATTTATCCGAATATCCGAAAGTTGTGGCACTGGATTATTTATAGATAAAAATTAAACTATGAAAAGAAAGGGTTTTCTATGAGTGCTTGTTTATGGCCCGGCAATAATCCTATTATGAAACAATATCACGATAACGAATGGTGCAGACCAAGTTATGATGATTCATATATATTTGAAATGCTTACTTTGGAAGGGGCTCAAAGCGGATTATCCTGGAGTATCGTACTATCGAAAAGAGAAGAATATAAAAAAGCTTTTAGGAATTTCGATATCCGGTATTGTTCAACGCTGAGCGATGAAGAACTGGAAAATATCAAAAATGAATATAATGTTATTAAAAGCCCCTTGAAATTAAGGTCTGTCAGAAGCAATGCCTTAGCAGTACTTAAAATACAAACAGAGTTTGTAAGTTTTTCAGATTACCTGTGGCGTTACGTTGATTATCGCCCTCAGATAAATATTTCGGAATCCGATGAACAAATTCCTGCAAAAACTCCCATGTCAGAAGAAATAAGCAAGGATTTGAAGAAGAGACACTTCAAATTTGTTGGTCCTGTTATAATATATTCATTTATGCAGGCAATCGGTATGGTGGATGATCATATAAGATCATGTCCGTATCATACAATAAACAGATAAAATAATCCCATAAAAACTAAAGTATAAGCAATTAATTGACGAGCAGAAGGTAGCCGTGTAAGCGGTATATTCTAAAAAGAGTGTCGTAAAACTACGTTTTCGTAGGAGCGATACTCTTTTTTTAGTTGCTGGATGTAACTTGGGTACTAATTGAACCTAAATATGTAAAAAATAGGTTGTAATATAAGGCATTCATATTACTTTTAATAATGTGAGTAAAATCAAAAAACTAGGAGGTATTTCAATGACTCAAAAAATTATTATTAGAAAAGGTACCAAAAGCGAACTGATCAATTATGGTGCATTGGAGCTTGGTGAACTTGGTTTCTGTACGGATACCAAAGAGGTCTATGTAGGTGATGGTACTCTGAATTTTTTAGTGGGCGCTGCAATGAAAGGTACACTTGCTAACCGTCCAGAACCATCAACCAGTGGAAGATTCTATTTTGTGATTTCGGGAGACGACAGAGGCACTCTTTATTATGATGACGGTTCGACATGGTATAAGATTAATAACTATTCTGTTGGGGAACTAAAAGGTACGCTGGATGATATTAAAGACGGTATAAACTATAAAAAAGTCAGGGCTGAGGATCTTACGGAAGGTCATGTGAACAAGGTTTCTGATGGTAAGAATGTAAAAACTGCAGCAGAAATAAAGGAGCACATAGACAATCCTGAAATACACAGAAAAATAAATGATTCAGGGTTTGCTACTACTGACCTTTGGTCTGCTCAAAAAATTAAAACTGAAATTTTTAATGCAATAAAGGGCCTAGACTGGCAGGATAGTGTCAAATCATTAAATGTCAGGACTGTACCTGCGAATCCACAAATTCACGACAGATATATTATTTCTGCTGAAGCAGAAGGGTTATTTAGTGGAAAAGAAGGCCAGATTGCTGATTGGAACGGCTTCTCTTGGGATTTCTATGTACCTTCAACAGGTTGGGCCGTGTATGTAGAAGATCAAAACAAGAATTATACATATAATTTGTCAAACCAATGGGTTGTAACCGGAGGTGCAAACCAGACAGTCGAAGCCGGGAAAGGTCTTGTTGGAGGCGGTTCGCTGGATACTATAACCATTGATGTCGGTGCCGGAAACGGTGTGGAAGTAAATGAAGATTCCGTGTCTGTAAAGCCTTACCATGGAATAAACGTAGACATCAATGGAGTTAGTGTAAATATTGATAATGATTCAATAATATTCGACGATGAAAACGGATATACACTGACAATCGGAAAAATTGACGGTGGATCTTTCTAAGGTGGTGCTTTAAATGGAAAATAATAAAACCCTTATATGTATACGAAGGGGAAGTGAATCCGAGCTGAAAGAATTTATTCTTCAAGAGGGCGAACTTGGATTTACCACTGATACACATGAATTGTTTATAGGATCAAGTTGCGGAAATTTATTGCTATCAAAGGGTAAACAAAAACGTAAGAAATCTGACAAGAATAAATAAGTTTAAGTAAAAGTAAGTGAATGTAAACAAAATTTTTACGTTTGCTTACTTTTATGTTGATTACAAAGAGAGGAATACAATATGAAAAGAGTTATAAGTGCTTTAATAGCCATAGTTTTTATAATTGTAAGTTTATTTTCAGGAATTACAAATGTACTGGCTCAGGAGAATATGGACAATACTATTAATTCTGGCGTGAACTGGCTTATGTCCAGCCAGAATAGTGACGGTTCATGGGGCGAAACTGCAGAAACAAAAGCCAGAATTACGTCTAAGGTTGTTGAAATCTTAAAAAAATATGACTTAAATAATCAAAACAGTCAATTAGGAATCAATTGGCTAACTAGCAACTCACCGAAGAACAACACAGATCTGGCCAGATACTTAGCCGTTTCCGGCTTTGAAAATGCCGATAAAATAGCCGAATTGGTTAGTTCACAGGCTGAGTTTGGAGGTTGGGGAACTGTAAACGGAGGTGCTACAGATAATCTGACTACATGTCTGGTTGCATCTGTTTTGATGAAACAGGACGTCTACACTAAAGAAGTAACAAAGGCAGCCTATAATTTGCTGTCAAATCAGAATCCCGACGGAAGCTGGGGTATGATCAAAGGTGAAAACACAGGCAGTGTAGAAATGACAGGATTAGTAAGGTCTTTTTTGACAGAATATCAAAGCAGGACAAGAATTAATATGTCAGTAGAACTGCAAAAGGCTTGCGATTGGCTCGTTTCCCACAGATATGCGGACAAAAGCTGGGGGAGTATAGAAGCCAGTTGCTTGGCATTTTTGGGTCTTTGTAAGGATAAGCCGGAACTTGTAAGTACCATGCCCGATTACTTTATGAGTAAGCAGGCTTCAAACGGCAGTTGGAATAACAATCCGTACGATACGGCTCTTGCCATTGATGTGCTATATAAAGAAAAGTCTCAATTGACAGCTGCCATTAATGACATAAAACTTTATTCAAACGGTGTTGCCACTGAAACTTTTTCTCCAAAAGATCAGGTTGAAATAGTACCTGAATATACAGGACGCAACGTCCAGGTTTATGCCACAGTAATTACCCCGGACGGATTAAGAATTAATCTTTCACCAAATGCAATAAGAGGATTTTCCTGGAACAGCTCAATGAGCACAGAAGGGACTTATCAGGCTGAAGTTGTACTCAAAGATAGTCAGGGAGAAATAAAGGAAATTAAATCAAAACAATTTAACATTAAACCAGTATTAGAAATAAGAGAGTGCGAAATAGAAATAACTCCCGGTGCATGTATTATAAACAAGCCTGTTAAACCGCAGTTGGATTTTTATATAAATTGCAGTGCAGCCAATATAAATAAACCTGTCAAGGCAACTGTTAGCGTATTTGATACAAACGGCTATGAAATATATACACAAGAAGCTACTTCTATTTTAAAAACAGGTGAAAATACCATTCCACTTGGAAGTTTTTTGCCTGTTGTTGCACAACCATCAGAATATAAAGTAAAGGCAGTGTTGTATTATGATGGGAAGGAACTCTTTACCAGAAGTGATTCTTTCCAAGTACTTGATACGGTGAGTTCCACTTATACAACAAACGCAGATTTTGATTTGGGAGCTTTAAAAGGTGTTAATCATACTGAAGTGCCTGACCAACTGCAGTTGAACAAGTACGCTGAAGTTTTCCCATATATCTGGATTGCCAATGCTACCGAGGGAACAGTATCAAAACTTGATACAAGGACAGGCAGGGAAGTTGCCCGCTATCGCACAGGTAGTTCAAGCGGTACAAACCCATCTCGTACCGCAGTTGATAAGGATGGTAACTGTTGGGTAGGTAACAGAAGTACCGGCTCGGTTACCAAGATAGCAATGACAGGTGGTATAGATAAAAATAAAAACGGTAAGATCGATACGTCTACTGATCTTGATGGAAATGGCAAAATAGATGCTAATGAAATTCTTCCATGGGGACAGGACGAAGCGATTCTTGCGTATGCCCCAGTAGGAAATAATTCTGATTGCTGGCCAAGAGCTTTAGCAATAGACAAAAAGGGGAGAATATGGGTTGGATTATATTACGAAAAGAGATATGTTGTGCTGAATCCCGAAGACGGAAGTTTTACCGGGATATCAGTAAGTACAGTGTCTAATCCATACGGTGCTACCATAGACAAGGATGGAGTTTTATGGTCATCAGGAAACGGAACTCCATTAAGAATTGACAGTTTGGATACTAATACAAATACTTTCTTAAAAAGTTACGATGTGGGAAAAGGTCCTTATGGAATAGTTGTTGATAAAAATGGAATCGTTTGGGCTGCCTGTCCAACTAAAGATAGCAACGATAGAAGTGCATTAATAAGGCTTAACCCTAGTACGGGGGCATATACATACCATTATGGAAATGGAAATATAGGCAGGGGAGTTGCTGTAGACAGAGACGGCAACATATGGATGGCATGTTCAGGAAACAACTGGGTTGATAAATTTGACTCCACAGGGAAATACCTTTCATCCGTAAATATAGGTGACAACGGGGGTTCGGTTCCCATAGGAGTAGGTGTTGACAGTGAAGGATACATATGGGTAACCTGCCAGAGCTCAAACAATACTTTTAAAATTGATACCACTGGCAAAATAATAGGCAAATATGCTGTAGGTGCAGGACCATATACATATAGTGATATGACAGGCTATAACCTTCAAAATGTCACTGCTCATGACGGTACCTGGGTTGTTACACATGATGGTGGAAACGAACAAAACACATGGTCAAGTGTTTCATGGGACCAGGATACTCCTGAAAATACTGCTATAGCAGTAAGTGTAAAGGCCGCAAATACTATTGAAGAACTTACAGGAAAAACATCTACAGCTATATCAAACGGAATGCCTATTTCAAATGTAAGCGGACGTTTTTTAATGATAGAGGCAAAACTAAGTACTGCAAACTCGACTAGTCCTGTACTCAAGGAATTGAGAATTGAAGGTAAAAAGGGTGTTCTGACAGCTAATGCCGGTGAGGATATAAACGTTAAGGCTTTACTGGGAGCTATTGATGCAGATGTAACCCTTGATGGTTCAAAATCAAGTGACCCTGACGGAAACAAGCTTATATATAAATGGAGTTGGAATAACGGAACTCAAACTGCAGAGGGTATCCAGCCAACAATAAAATTACCTGTTGGAACTACCGAAGTTTCTCTTGTAGTTAATAATGGGTTCAGAGATTCGGAGCCGGATACGATAAAGGTAACTGTTACTGAATTTTCGGTGCCTGATGATATACCTCAAAAACCGGAGAATTTGAAAGCGGAAGTAACTGGAGGTACGGAGATATATGTTTCATGGTCACCATCACTAAATTCAACTTTTTACGAACTGGAAGTTGATGGGGATATTATTAATACTAAGGATGTAACTAATTATCTTCATGGGGGTCTTATTCCAGGAAGTACCCACCAATATAAAGTGAGGGCAGTTAATTCAAAAGGCTTCAGTGACTGGACAGATATGATTATTGCTTCAACAATAGACTATGCTGCTGAAATAGACCGTATTTTAAAAGAAGTAGAAGCAAAGCTACCTAACTTAAGATCTTCTGAAATAATTCAACAGACTCAAAATCTCCTTGATTCTGCTAAAAATCTGATGCCTAAAGTAAGTGCTGGCCCGGTAAAAGAATCTTTGCAGGTAAGAATAAATAAGGCACAGGATGTAATTATTGTTGCAGGAATTGACGTTAAATTAACTGTGTTGGAAAATATGCTGCCTAATATAAGCTCATTGGAACCTATAAAGAAGGCATTGGATGAAGTTCAGCTTGACGTTAATAATCTACCTGCACGTTTGGACAATGAAAGAAATCAATTCCAGACCAGAATAGATGAAATTTTAAAACATTTTTCTAATCAGTGGTATTCAGAACCAGTCATGCAATCTTCTAAGAGCAAGGCGGCTGTAATTAATGTAAACGGGAAAATTTATGCAATTGGTGGAATTGAGAGTGACGGTGTCCTTTCAGATACCATTGAGGAATTTAATCCTCAAACAAAAACCTGGACAACCAAAACAAGTATGCCCGGTGGGCCAAGACAGGGTATGGCAGTTGCTTCAATAGACGGAAACATATATGTAATAGGTGGTAAAGTAGGTTCACAAAACTTAGGGCTTGTTGAAATGTATGATACCGTTACAGATAAATGGACAAAGAAAGCAGATATGCCTACAATGAGACAGGGAGCCGTGGCTGCAGCTGTAAATGGTAAAATCTATGTAATAGGTGGAAGCAATAGTACAAGATATTTTAGAATTGTTGAGGAGTATGATCCTGTTAGTAACAAATGGTCAACCGTTACCAAGGCTCTTATGCCTACAGCGAGAGATACCGCAGGAGTTGCTGTTGTAAACGGGGAAATATACGTAGTAGGAGGATTCAACTCTACAAATAGATTTTTAAACTGTGTTGAAAGTTATAATCCCGTAGCAGACAAATGGGAAACAAAAACTTCTTTGCAGGTTCCAAGACGTGCTCTGGGAGTTTGCCAGCTTAATAACATTATATATGCAATAGGCGGTTACAATAACGAGGGAGACCTGGGAGTTGTTGAAGTTTTTGATCCGGTAACAGGCGAATGGAAGCTAAAGACTGAAATGTCTATGAAGAGAAGTTATTTATCCATCGTACCTATCAATAGTTCAATTTATGCAATAGGTGGAACAAATAACGGAAAGCCTGTAAACACCGTGGAGCAGTTTATACCATAAGGAATTTAAAATGAGTATATTTAAACAAGCTCGCCTTTTGGCGAGCTTGTTTATTATGGTGCTAATCCCCTTGACAACTAATCGTGTTGGCTTTAGACTAATATTAATAGTGTTTTACAGGCTATGAAGAGAAGAGTAGGCGACGTAACGATTACAGAGAACCTTGGGAGTGCTGAGAACAGGGGAGTCGTGAAATTGCTGAAGATGGACTTGGAGCTTCTTTGCTGAGGGCTGGTATTTCGGCTTTAGGTATCGACGGGAACACCCGTTATAGTGCATGCTGTATTATTGCAGTTGTTAAGGCTTTTGCCGTGAGGCAAAAAGTAAATTAAAGTGGTAACACGAGTTTTCTCGTCTTTAAATAATTATTATTTAAAGGCGTTTTTTATTTTAAAAAAAGATAGATAGTAAATCAGGAGGAGTAAAAATGTCAAAAAAACCTTATTATTTGACTACGGCTATTGCATACACATCCAGTAAACCTCACATAGGTAATACTTTTGAAATAGTATTGGCTGATAGTTTTGCAAGATTTAAAAGAATGCAGGGGTACGATGTACGTTTTCAGACCGGGACTGATGAGCATGGTCAGAAAATAGAGCTGAAAGCCAAGGAAGCCGATATCAGCCCCAAGGAATACGTTGATAACTTTGCTGTAGAGATAAAGCGTATCTGTGATTTAATGAATACAACATATGATAAATTCATACGTACAACCGATGAATATCACGAAAAGCAGGTTCAGAAAATTTTCAAGAAGCTTTATGAGCAGGGAGATATTTATAAGGGACACTATGAAGGAATGTACTGTACTCCATGTGAAGCATTTTTTACTGCTTCACAGCTAGTGGACGGCAAATGCCCGGATTGCGGAAGGGAATGTCATCCTGCAAAAGAGGAGGCTTATTTCCTGAAGCTTAGTAAATATGCGGATCGTTTGATTAAGCATATTAATGAACATCCTGAATTTATTCAGCCTGAGTCCAGAAAAAATGAAATGATGAACAACTTTTTACTGCCGGGACTACAGGACTTGTGTGTTTCAAGAACCTCATTCAAATGGGGAATTCCTGTAGACTTTGATGACAAGCATGTTGTATATGTGTGGCTTGATGCACTGAGCAACTATATTACAGGCTTGGGCTTTGATGTTGACGGAAATAATGATGAATTATTTAATAAATATTGGCCTGCGGATTTACATCTGATAGGCAAGGATATTTTAAGGTTCCATACAATCTATTGGCCTATTATGCTTATGGCTATGGATATTCCGCTTCCCAAGCAGGTATTTGGTCATCCGTGGCTGCTGATGGGCAGTGGCAAGATGAGTAAATCAAAGGGAAATGTAATATATGCCGATGAACTGGTTGACATTTTCGGAGTAGATGCAGTCAGATACTACGTTCTTCATGATATGCCCTTTGATAATGATGGTGTAATTTCCTGGGAATTGGTTACTGAACGTATAAATTCAGACTTAGCCAATGTACTTGGCAATCTGGTTAACCGTGTAATTGCTATGAGCAACAAGTATTTTTCAGGTGTTGTAAATAATTCAAATGTGAGGGAAGAAATCGACAATGAACTCATTGAATTAACCCTAAAAACACCTGAAACAGTAGTTGAAAAAATGGATAAATTGAGAGTTGCAGATGCACTTTCAGAGATATTTTCATTATTTAAACGCTGTAATAAATATATTGATGAAACAATGCCTTGGATACTTGCAAAGGACGAAGACAAAAAGCCAAGGCTGGAAACAGTATTGTACAATCTGGTAGAAAGCATTGTGACCGGAGCAAGCTTATTGGAAGCATTCATGCCTGAGACTGCACAAAAGATAGTTGCCCAGTTAAATACAGGTATCAGGCCAATAGAGGATATGAAGGTTTACGGACAATACAAATCAGGAACAAAGGTTACTGATACACCTGAAATTCTGTTTTTAAGATTGGATATAAAGGATATACTGGAAAAAGCAGGGCAAAAAGACGAACCTGAAACAACTCCTGCACCTGTTGCGGAAGAAAAAAATGAAAATGTCATAGAGATTGAACCAAAGGAAGAAATCGCCTATGATGATTTTACAAAAATGCAATTCCAGGTTGGCGAAATAGTGGAATGTGCAGAGGTTCCAAAATCCAAGAAGTTATTATGCTCACAGGTAAAAATAGGTGGACAGATAAGACAGATAGTTTCAGGTATAAAGAAACATTATACGCCGGAACAGATGGTTGGTAAAAAGGTAATGGTACTGGTAAATCTCAAGCCTGTAAAGCTGGCGGGAGTTTTGTCCGAGGGTATGTTACTGTGTGCAGAGGATGAAAATGGAGAACTTGCACTTATGGTACCTGAAAAGCCAATGCCATCGGGTGCGGAAATAAGATAACATTTTGATTCAGGGGAAAGTGGGAAAAGATAATTTTCCCACTTTTCTAAAATAAAAACTAATTGAATAGTGAGTTATATTAAAGTATAATATGAACAGTAATTTACTGTAATTTTCTACAATTCTTTACTATACGATTAAAGTAATTTTTGAGGTAATCTTTAGAATAACGGTATTTTGAAAGGGGGGACAAAGTAGTTTGTATGAGGTAAGAAAATACAGCACCTTATGGAATTTATATATGCACTTTCATATTTCCCGTCTTTAGGTTTTAATTCATAATATGCGTAACTTTGCTCTTAACGTCAATTTGTATGTTACACATACCTTATTCAAATACAGCAACTTAAATTAAACCTCTTAACTCAAGCTTGAAAAACACATTGTTATTCCAATGTGGACTTGCATTACTTACTACTACTATTATTAATCAAGGGGGTCAAATTTAATGAAAAAAACAATAGCTTTTTTACTGTGTTTTCTAATGATTTTTACAGCATTATTGCCAATGCAAAATGCTAATGCGTATGATGCTTCACTTATTCCGAATCTTCAGATTCCACAAAAGAACATTCCGAATAATGATGCAATGAATTTTGTAAAAGGTTTAAGACTTGGATGGAATCTGGGTAATACATTTGATGCTTATAACGGTACAAATATTACTAATGAATTGGATTATGAAACATCATGGAGCGGTATCAAAACAACTAAGCAGATGATTGATACAATAAAGCAAAAAGGATTCAATACTGTTCGTATTCCTGTATCCTGGCATCCACACGTAAGTGGTTCAGATTACAAAATCAGTGATGCGTGGATGAATCGTGTTCAAGAAGTAGTAAATTATTGTATAGATAATAAAATGTATGTCATTTTAAACATACATCATGACGTTGACAAAGTAAAAGGTTATTTCCCAAGCAGTCAATATTTAACAAGCTCTAAGAAATATATAACTAGTGTCTGGGCACAGATTGCTGCTAGGTTTGCAAACTACGATCAACATCTTATTTTTGAAGGAATGAATGAGCCTCGTCTTGTAGGACATGCTAATGAGTGGTGGCCTGATCTGACAAATTCAGATATTATTGATTCTATTAATTGTATTAATCAACTTAATCAGGATTTCGTTAATACAGTACGTGCAGCAGGTGGAAAAAATGCAAGCAGATATCTAATGTGTCCGGGATATGTTGCATCTCCTGACGGAGCAACAAACGATTACTTCAGAATGCCAAATGATTCAGGTAATAATAATAAAATAATCGTATCGGTACATGCATACGTACCTTGGAATTTTGCAGGGTTGGCAATGGCTGATGGAGGTACAAATGCTTGGAATATAAATGATTCAAAAGATCAAAGTGAAGTTACTTGGTTTATGGATAATATTTACAATAAGTATACAAGCAGGGGTATTCCTGCAATAATCGGTGAATGTGGAGCAGTAGATAAGAACAATCTGAAGACAAGAGTAGAATATATGTCCTATTATGTTGCACAAGCTAAAGCACGTGGTATATTATGCGTATTGTGGGATAACAATAATTTCTCGGGTACTGGAGAATTATTTGGTTTCTTTGATAGAAGAAACTGCCAGTTTAAGTTCCCTGAAATTATGGATGGAATGCTAAAATATGCTTTCGAACCACAAACTGAGCCTGATCCAGTAATTGTATATGGAGACTATAACAACGATGGAAGTGTTGATGCACTTGATTTTGCAGGCTTAAAGAAATATATTATGGCTGCCGACCATGCCTATGTTAAAAATTTGGATGTTAATCTAGACAATGAAGTAAATGCTTTTGACCTTGCAATTTTGAAAAAATTCCTGCTTGGTATGGTAAGTAAGCTTCCAAGCAACTAAACAATAGTTTCTAAAAAAAAGTATCATTCAGTACGGTGATTATAACCTTCTGAATGATACTTTTTTCATTAATTGAAAATTTTAATAGAATATGGTAAATTTTATTTAAATATATTATAAAAATGAAAGCAGGGTCGGAAAATGTGTAAAGAGGTCGAAATTATATGCTATGGTGTTGGTTTCGGAGACTGCATATATGTTAAGCTCCCAAATGATTTGCAAATATTAATTGACACAGGTCACAGCGGAGCTTTTTCAAAAGTGGCTACTAAACTGCTGAATGATAATAAGAATATTGATTATGTATTTCTGACTCATTCTCATGGAGACCATATAGGCGGAATAAATCAGCTTTTTGATAATGAGGAACTTAAAATAAAGGGAATCTATTATTGGGCTCCTGCTGAAACAAAAATAAGCCCCAGCAATCTTAAAAAAATTAATAAATTAAAGGACATTTCTGTACATAAGCGTAGGATGATTCATTGTGAACAGCTTGACGAGGATGTTGTTGAAAGGATACATGGTATATTTGATAATTATGTAAACATACTCTATCCAATTACATGCGGTGTCCATGAATACAACAATATTGATCTAAATGCTAACTCAATAGTAATAGATATATTGATTGACAGCTTTCATTTTCTGTTCATGGGAGATGCTACAAGTAAAAATGAACAACTGATTCTTGAAAATGGAACTGATTTAAAAAAGACAATTTTTTGGAAAATAGGACACCATGCAAGCGAAACTGCCTCTAGCACCACATTTGTCGATGCAATTTTAGGCGATGATTTTAAAAAGGCGGTATGTTCCTGCAAGGATTCGTGGACATATGACCCGGATAACAATGAGCCTCCAAGTGTAAATAAAATAATTGAGATAAATACAAAGCTAAAGGCCTTTGGCGAAGAGATAAATTTTACGGGTAAAAGCCGTACAATACAAGATATAAAGTTAAAGTTTAAGATTGATGGAGGGAGTGTAACTTATGTGCCCTGAAATTACTAATGATAGTGTTAGAATACTTGGATATTTGGATGCCGCAGTTAATAGTACATATTACTTCGAATATTATATAAATCAAGGAGGAGATGCTTTAACCTCAGAAATGTTTACTGTTGAAAGGCTCCTTGATTCTCAGATAATAAGCTTTTTCTTGAATATCGGAAAAGAAGTAAATAGGGTTTTATTTGAGAATTATTACTACGATATAGAACTTAAAACTATAGCCGATGAATATTCTATAATAATTGATCCCAAGAAAAATTCCGAATTCTATGACAATTTGTCCCTTGATCTGTCCAACCCTTGGTATGTAAATTTATCAATAAACCATAATGTTACAAAGCAAGTTGCAGACAGTTATGAGAAAAGTAAGAGGCTTCTGGGAAAACTTGAAAACTTGAAAAAAAGTTTGTTGAAGGTGTACATTACCGGAGAAATTGTTGGTGATGGTAATTCGTACAGAGAATGGGTTGCGAAAAAAAACAGCAATAAAGAGAATCTGGACACTTTTTTAAACATGGAGGAGATAGGCGGAGAAAATATCCTTGGATTTGATACAGCAATTAAGGCTGTTATTCCAAACTTTAATATTAACAGAAGATTCAGATGGAATTTACTCAGGGAAGAGGATGGAGAAGCAATGGAAACTCTTTTAAGAGAATATAATGAATTCAGAGAGCTTTTGGGGCAGATTAAGTCATACCGCAGTAATGGTGAAGATAATGAAGAGGCGAATTTGGTAAACGTTTATAGAAGTTTACTGAGTTATGACGGTGTAGGGGAGGTTGCATTGTCATCGCTGCTTAATACGATAAATAATAAATATTTTCCTCTATTTTCCAGAAGTCTTTGCGGATATATGAAAATGGTGGGATTTGAAATTGATGCCGGCCAATATACAGAAAGTGACCGGAAAACAGCGGTGAAATACCATAACTATCAGATGGGGATAAATCAGATGTTTAAATCCTTTAGAAATTATCTAAATGACCATAAGAATAGCAACGATGCCGTAAATTACTATTTAAGACATGGTTTGAATCTATTCGAACTGTAGGATATCTTTACCCATCAGAAAAAATTTTCACCTTACACTCAGACTTTGGTGGATTGGCTTAACGGATATGTAGATATGATCTACTAAAAAGCTATAGTAACCTATTTGATAATGATATATAATATAGATTGCAGATGTTTGCAAATATTATACATAGATAGGGGAATATGTAAACACATGGTAGAATCAGGTAAAGAGTTTATAATGGAAAATGTTCTGTCTCTTAGAAAAAAGATGACTCAGAGACAATTAGACGACGAAATGGAGAAAATAGGAGAGTTTCTTCAAAGTAATGGTGCAACTCAAGCCGGGCCCATAGTTACGGTAACTTTTTCAATCGAAACAAAAAATGAAGAACCTTTATTGGATATGGAAATACTTGTGCCAATGGATAAGGAGTTGGAACTATCGGGTGACTACGTATTTAAACCTTTATTTAGGGTAACAAATGCAGTGTATGCAAGGCACAAAGGCAATCCGGCTGATTTGCAGAGGACATACAACGAAATGCTTTTATTTATCCAGGAAAATGATTTGCAGCAGATAACAGTAGGGTACAATGTTCTTATTAATGAACCAATGCCCGGGCTGACCATTGATGATATGATTATCGACGTCTACATAGGAATAAATCCAAATCTTCTTTAATTAAAATTTATATATGTGTAATATTTGAAATTGTTAATTGCAGGTAATTCAAAGAAAATAACGGGGATAAAAAAGGCATCAATCAGAAATAATCGCTGATTGATGCTTTTAATATATATGCCAAATTGCTACTCAAAGTAGTTACTACAGTTTTCTTTGAAAGGAATCCTCCGCTTTTGGCTTTAGAATGCATGTATTATCCCGCCCAAGAGGAGGATATTATATGGCTTCATGGTTTCCTAGATTAACCACCCCAACCGGGCCATCCGGGATTAGTGCTTGTAGTTGGTTTCCATCCGGATTTATCCAACCAGGCAGCCCTTTGGAGCAGAAAGTTCTGTAAAATTGTTATTTGCTCTTCCCAGGTCTGTGTTGTTTGTGTACTGAAACCACCCACATTTGCGGTGCCCAAGTTGTTCCACTTCTGGAAATTACGTTTAGCGCCGTTTGTTAAAGGTGTTGTCAGCTTTTGAACCAATGCTTTTATCTGTGTATCAGAAAGAGGTCCGCTACGTAATTCCTGCCAGCGTGCACTGATCTTGCTTTGGAAAGTAGGGTCCTGCATAAGCTTGTAGTACCAGTCACAAGTAGAACTCATTCCATACATTGGCTGGAACTGCCAGCCTTCTACATAGTTTGTCGGCATACCCATCATACCGGTTACGCAATTATAGCCCAGATCATAATCCCAAAGTGGGCCTGCTGCCAGTTTTGCACCACGATCCTTATATATGTAGGTACTGCGCATGTATGAGTCGCCTTCACGGGCAATTTCATTTCCAATAATGTAATTTATGAAGGAATCAACGTCGATATAAGCAGGATATCCGGTGGTTGGGTCAGAAGGATTAGTACTGCGAATAGAATTATGTACCTTTTGAATATAGTTGCTTATCCAAGTCAACTGTTCAGGCAACAAATCATCAGGATCTGTTATCTCAAGATCGTTCCAGCCTGATCCTTTTACCAATGGTCCGTCAGTTGCCATCATGTTGAACTGCATCAAGTAACCGCCGGTAATATTCGGTTCTGTAAGGTCGTCGTCCTTGAGTTTTTTAATATTGACACGATCCTTGTCAATTTCCAGTGTTTCTGTCAGCAGATATACACCCTGGTAATCTGCGGAGGATAACGGTTGATTATCAAGATTCAGGTATACTTCAACAAATCTGTATCTTGGTGCTTTCAATCCCATACTGGCTCCTAATTCATAAGCAAGAGCATTTCTTATAAGAGATTTATCGGGGAAAGGTGAGAGCAATGCCCAGTCGCCGTCCCCCGGCATACCTAACAGGGGATACTTTGCATCATCGTTTTTGTTATCCCACAATTCAAGACGATAAGGAGTCTTTTCGAAATTAGCAGAGGACTGACCACGTACATGAAAACCTGCGCGAGTGGCAACTGTAGGGGTTTGTAATAATGAAGCTTCGTTGTTCTGCGGCTCCATGAGCATAACGGCAACGTCTTTGTAGTCACGAGCCGGTTTTCCACCGCCGTAGGCATCCAGAATCAATACAGGGAGATCATGCTTTGAATTTATAGCACTTGCAACATAGATTGCAGTACCCATATTACCGCTTACAGCTCCATTTACAAAGGATTGAGCTCTCAACTGTGTTGTCTTGGTAAACGACAAAGGACTGCTGTATAAAGGAGAACTTGCTGTAGGAACACTTCCGTCGGTAGTATAACGGATTTGAGAGTTAGCAACTTTTGAGCTCAATGACACTGAGACCTGGTTGCTGAAAGTACTGCTTGGTACAGAGAAAAGGATATCTCCGGTCAATTGAGCTGCAGGAGAATTATCTACTGGCGTTGTAGTATTATCTGCCGGAAACTTAGTAATAATGTGCAGAATATATTGTTTCATTAATGATAAATCGATTGCATCTATGTTACCGTCTCCATTTACATCGGCTGCTGTAGGATTACTTATAGTTATACTGCCAAAAAGGTAACCTTTCATAATGGAATAGTCTATAGAATCTATTGAACCATCCGAATTCAGGTCTCCATACATTGTAGCTGCGCTAATATTTGTCATAGGCAATAGTACAATAAAGAGTGCAAAAAATGCTGACAAAATTAGCAAACGACTTTTTTTCATAAAAATACCTCCTATAAATAATTTGGATAAACATTAAAATCAGCGGTTATTTTAAGAAACCGCTAGAATAACTCTGTAGAGTCCACTTTAAGTAGTTGCATATAACATAAGTAGGTGAAACAAAAAAGCCTTGGTAAGTCTAAAAAAGATTTCAGCAGGATTATTGAAACTTTATGAGGGAAATAGAATTTTCGGGGGTATTAAGAATGATTTGATTATCAATGAATTATCGTAAAACACAATTAAAATGCTTGCAAATGAATATTTTTAAGATTTGCTTAAAATACAATTTTTTGACGTCAACCAGGCCGTGTAACGTATATATTTCTTTTGAAATATTGATTTTTCAAGGTTCAGTACTGCTTATAAAAATACTTTTAAAAAAATATTTTAATACGATTACAATTATACTCTACATCTCATCCACTTTCAAACAGATATTACATTAATATGACAATATAACATAAATTGTCTGTTATTTAACATGATTGGCGCAAAACAAAAGCCATTTCTTATAGAATGGCTTAGCTGTTTATTTATTTACAGACTCCAATAAATGTACTCAGGATTAACAAATTCATCTTTGTTTAATGCACCTTTAACGTCAATGATGACTTTGCTTTCTTTTGTATCAGTCTTAAACATCTTATCAAAATCGGCCTTTGATAGCTTTAGAAACGAATTATGGCTAACGGCTAAAACTACTGCATCCATACCTCTGATGTCGTCAATAGGTGTCAAATCAACACCGTACTCCTGCTTCGCTTCCAAAGCATCAGCTTCGGGGTCAGAAATAACGGGCACAATACCATATTCACCGAGGCTTTCCACTATATCTATAACCCTTGTATTGCGGGTATCAGGACAATTTTCTTTAAAAGTGAATCCAAGTATTGCAATTTTGGAGTTTTTAACCGATAAATCGGCCGTAATCATGTTTTTTATAAGATTCTCAACAATGTATTTCCCCATAACATCATTAATTCTTCTGCCCGATAGGATAATTTGAGAATGATACCCCAATTGCTCAGCCTTATAGGTAAAATAATACGGATCAACACCTATACAGTGCCCTCCAACCAATCCGGGGGAAAACTTGAGAAAATTCCACTTTGTTCCGGCTGCTTCAAGTACCGACTTGGTATTAATATTCATTTTATTAAAAACCATTGCAATTTCGTTCATAAATGCAATATTAATATCACGCTGTGAGTTTTCTATAACCTTTGCTGCCTCTGCGACTTTAATTGAATCGGCAGGATATACCCCTGCCTTTATAACCATTGCATATACCTTAGCGATTGTATCAAGTGCATCAGCATCTATACCAGATACAACTTTTATTATATTTTCAAGCCTGTGCTGCTTGTCACCCGGATTTATTCTTTCAGGAGAATAGCCTACCTTAAAATCTTCTCCGCATTTCATACCTGACTCCTTTTCCAGTATGGGTATGCAGATTTCCTCGGTAACGCCCGGATACACAGTCGACTCATATACAACAATTGACCCTTTGGCAAGATTTCTGCCCACAATGCAGCTTGCCAGTTCCACGGGATTCAGATTAGGAGTATGGTCTGATTTAACAGGTGTGGGTACCGAGATAATAAAAAATCCTGCTTCTTTAAGCCGTGTTTCATCCGACGTAAATTCCACAGTAGAATTTTTTATTGCATAGTCTCCTACTTCCTTGGTTGGATCTATACCTTTATTATACAGCTCTATTTTTTCATTACTTATGTCGTAACCTATGACAGAGGCTCTTTTGGAAAATGCGATAGCAAGAGGTAATCCCACATACCCAAGGCCTATTACCGCTATTTTTTCTTTACGGCTTAATATATTTTCATACAAACTCATGATAGATCATCCTTAATTTTAGAAGTATATGCTTTCGTGTCATAATGTGGTACATTTAGAATATCAGTTAACAATATAATATGTTGGAAATTTGAGGCATGTTACACATTGGCTGAAATATAGATATAATAAACATAGTTAATTGGTTTGAAAGGGTGATGATATGATATTTTGGTTTTCAGGCACGGGAAATTCACTTTATATTGCAAAAAGCATTGCACAACAAAACGACTTAAAATTAGTATCCATAGCTTCTGTTGTTAACAGTGGAGCAGAATTCTTTGAATATGATCTTGAGGATGGTGAAATAATTGGATTTGTCTTTCCTGTATATGCATGGGCACCTCCCAGAATGGTTCTTGATTTTATAAGTAAGCTTAAATTAAAGAACTATAACAACAACTACACCTTTTGTGTTGCTACCTGCGGCGGTAATGTTGGGAACACCACAAAGGTTATGGAGGAGACCCTCAAGACAGCAAATATAAACCTTTCAGCCGGATTTTCTGTCATAATGCCAAACAACTATATAGTTATGGGCAATATAGATTCAAAAGAGAAGGAAGAGAAAAAGCTTGCTGAAGCAGAAAATACTACTAAAAAAATATCCGAAATTGTATCGGAAAAAAAGCCAGTAATGTACAATGTGGTAAAGGGCCCATTACCCGGGCTGTTTACAGGCTTAATAAGTCCCATGTTTAACAAGCATGCCATTAAAACCGATAGCTTTTATGCAACTGATAATTGCAATGGATGCGGTATCTGTGAAAAGGTGTGTACCTGCAAGAGTATTAAAGTAGATAAAAGGCCGAAGTGGGGGAAGGAATGTAACCAGTGTCTGGCATGCATACATTTTTGCCCGACAAAGGCAATACAATTTGGGAAAGGCACCGAGAAAAAGGGAAGGTATACCAATCCCAATATAAGCATCAGTGAAATGTTAGAATGAAGGCGGCATTGACGAAAGAACCTGTAAAGTGATAACATATGGGAAATAATGTATAGTTTACTTCCTGATTGAAAAGGATGAAAGCCCATATATACAAATTCCTTCTTGAAGCGTATTCTAAAAGGTATTCCACAGTAGATTGACTTATAGATATTCAGAATCAGTTTTACAGCTCCCATGGGTTAACTAATTAACCTATAGGAGTTTTTTTATGTATAAATTAATATTAATTACAAATAAACAATAATAATGAATTGACAATATTGTACGACATACAGTATAATGTTAATCGAGGTGGTAAAATGGAAACTACAGATGACATACTAAGTTCACTGGTTGTGGAACTAAAGAGAGGAACCCTGATACTATCGGTGCTCAGCCAACTATTTAACCCTGAGTATGGTTATTCACTTGTACAAAAGCTGGAGCAAAAAAACAATCCTATTGATGCAGGAACCCTTTACCCGCTATTGCGCAGGCTAGAGAAGCAGCAGCTTTTGGTAAGCAATTGGGATACAAGCGAAGCCAGACCAAGAAAATTCTACGTAATTAGTGAAGAAGGGAAAAAAGTTTTTCAGTGTCTCAAAGAGGAATGGAGAACACTGTCCGGGAATTTGGAGAATTTATTGGAGGAGGAAAGGGATTATGGAGATGATTGACCGTTATATATATGCAGTTACACAGCACTTGCCGGAAAATATCCGTGAGGATGTAAGCAAGGAGCTTAGGTCTAATATTCAGGATATGTTGCCGGAGGATGCATCAGATGACCAGATAAAGGAAGTCCTTGAGGAATTGGGTAACCCTGTAAAACTTGCAGTTGAATATAATCCTGAAAGAAGATACCTGATAGGCCCAAGTATCTATAACCAGTACATAAACCTGCTAAAGATTGTAACATGTATTGCTGCACTGACTATGGGATTTATAGCCATATTTGCCTGGTTGTTTGATCCTGCCGATGCACAAAAGCCGGCAAACGTTATTGCAAATATCATATCTGCATTTTTCCAAGGGGCTTTGCAGGGAGCCTTCTGGGTTACCCTGGTATTTGTAATTATGGAAAGAAGCGGGGTACATGAGGGGCATAGCCCGTTTACAAAGAAAAAATGGACTTTGAAAGATTTGCCCGATATACCTGACTATGGCAAAAAGAAAATATCAAGGGTATCTACAACTGCAGAGATGCTTTTTACAGTTATAGTTACAGTGGTATTAATCTTCCGACCTGGGGTTATTGGCGTTTCATTGAACGGAAGCCATTTTGTGCCAATACTCAATGTCGACAGATTGAATACATATATAATCGGTATAGTTTTATTAGGGGTTATAAGCCTTGGTATTCTGGTATGGAAGACAATTTATCCATATTGGAGCATACCTCTGGCCGCCGCAAATGCGGGTTTAAACATTGCCACAGCCATTCTCATGTTGTTTATAGTACGGGATAGGTATATGGTCAATAATGAATTCCTAAAATTATTGGAAAGCCTTACAAACCTGACGCTGTCACAAGTAACATTAATATGGCAGAGAGGCCTTTGGCTATTTGCCGCCGTTTTTATTGTAATAGCAATCTGTGACAGTATAGCAGGAGTCTTCAAGTGTAAAAGCTAGTATCCGTGACGAAAGAGAGGTGGGGGATAGGCAGGTCATTGCTTCACTCATCATGCAAACACCCTTTGCACCTGCCCCGGTTACCCCTTTTATTCGGTCTTGTGTAATACCTCCTATTCCAAAAACGGGAATGGAAACAGAACTGCAAACCTCCCTTAAAAAATCCAAACCCCTTGGGGATACCCCTTTTTTGCAGTCTGTTTCATAAATATGTCCGGCTATGAGGGTGGAAGCACCTGAGTTGCATGCCTCTTGTGCCTCCTTTGCTGAATGTACCGAAACCCAAACTTTGGAAAAGGATTGCAATGCATCCCTGTATTTTAGAAAATCCTCCATGGAAACATGTACTGAGGATACTCCCAGATTTTTTGCAGCTGTGATATATTTATTTACAATAAGCTGAACTCCTGCGGAGTCACATATAACTTTGACTTTTTCTGCAAGAGTTTGATAATCTTCAGGACTTAAATCCTTTTCTCTCAATATTATGGCATGGGGTTTACCGGAGGCCAAACACGCTATTCTATTCAGAAAATCGTCCCTGCACAAATTACGGTTTGTTACATAAATCAGCATTTAGTTTTTCTCCTTTTAAACTCTGATGTAATCTGAATAAACAGGCTGTAAGCCTCTTGACAAAATCATTTCATGAACCTGCTCAACACTTCTGCTATCGTTGATTTCAAATTGTTCATCGCCTTTTTCGTCATTTTTGTGGCCTCCTACGCCTACATTTACCCCTGCCGAAATCTTGTTGGCTGCAAGTCCCACCACATTGTCACGAAAACCTGCTCTTTCCCTTGTAGAAATAGTAATCCCTGCAAAAGGCATGAAAAGCCTATAGGCAAGCATAACTTGCAAAAGCTGTTTTTCATGTACGTCATTTGGATTATTCTCTTCATTATTTATAAATGGTCTTAGCCGGGGAACAGAGAATGAAATCTCTGCATGAGGGTATTTTTGTTGAATGAAATAAGCATGAAGGCCTGCTGCAAAGGCATCTTTGCGGAAATCATCCAGACCTAGTAAAGCACCAAACGCAACGCCCCTCATACCTCCAAGTAACGCACGCTCCTGAGCATTGAACCTGTACGGGAAAATCCTCTTTGGTCCGCTTGGGTGAACCTGTTGGTACTTGTCGGTATTGTATGTTTCCTGATAGACACAGACAAAGTCCGCTCCGCACTCACGTAAGTATGTATATTCATCTGAGTTAAGAGGATATATTTCAAGTCCCACAGTAGAAAAATACCGGGATGCAAGCTTTACGGCATCCCCGATATATTGAACTCCTGAAGCATTACGGGCTTCTCCGGTTAATATTAATATCTCCCGTAGCCCGGTTGATGCGATTTCTTTCAGTTCTTCCTCCATTTCCTCAGGGTTAAGCTTTCCACGACGAATTTTATTATGACAATTAAAGCCACAGTAAACACAATGATTCTCACAGTAGTTTGCTATATACAAAGGTGTAAACATGTTGACTGAGTTACCAAAATGCTTTCTTGTTTCCATTGCTGCCTTACGTGCAATATATTCGAGAAAAGGTGCGGCGGCAGGAGAAAGTACAGCTCCATAATCATCTATGGATAGCCGTGATTTCATCAGGACTTTTTCAACATCCCCGTCGGTATACCTGCTATAGTCGTATTCACTTGTAAGACTCAGAACCTGATTCATTATATTGGAATCAATTGCCTCCATGCCATTTTGATATTCCATGTGATTTGTTTTTTCCATAACTAATCCTCCAAAAAGCCCGTCAAGGGACTGGATGCTTCCGCTTTGTAGGTTAATATCCTTCCTAGGCCTGAAAGGTAAGCCGCACGCCCTGCTTCAATTGCAAGTCGAAAGGCTTTTGCCATTAAGGCCACATCACCAGCTGTTGCAACTGCAGTATTGCACATAATTGCAGCCACACCCATTTCCATTGCTTCACATGCCTGTGACGGACGGCCTATTCCCGCATCAACAATAATCGGTAAATTAATCTCGTCCACGAGGATTTGAATAAAGTCCTTGGTACTAAGGCCCTTGTTGCTACCTATTGGGGCGGCAAGAGGCATAATTGCTGCTGCACCGGCTTCCGCCATGGCTCTGGCTGCATTAAGGTCGGGATACATGTACGGCATTACGATGAAGCCCTCATTTGCCAGAATCTCAGTTGCCTTAATTGTTTCGTAATTGTCCGGCATGAGATATTTCGAGTCATTTACCACTTCGACCTTTACAAAATCTCCGCAGCCGATTTCTCTGGCAAGCCGTGCTATTCTTACAGCTTCATTGGCATTTCTGGCTCCTGAGGTGTTTGGAAGCAGAGTTATACCCTCCGGCATATAGTCCAGAATATTTTCTTCACCGCCAACATTAGCACGGCGAAGAGCAAGAGTTGCCATTTCAACATTTCCATTTTCAATGACCGCCTTGGTCATATCTAAAGAAAATTTTCCTGAGCCAAGTATAAATCTTGATTCAAATTCATGTCCGCCTATAACTAACTTATCATTCATAAAATTCATTTACCTCCATATGTAGTTTATTTATACATCTTCAATCCCAAGGAGCAGCCTCAGAATCATGTTGGCCTGATGTCCGGCGCAAATCTGTACACGTGGCGCCATCAGACCATGGCCGATACCTGCTCCGTTTTCAAAGTCACCGCACAGGTAAAAACCCTTCATTCGCCTTACGGTTTTAATAATATTTGAGCTTTCATATCCTGCCATGCCGGAGGCAGCAACAATCTTACTGCCCGGAAGCCTTTCCAGAACAGTATTGACCAGCATGGACTTAGCTTCCGGTTTGTCAAAGGCTTCACAAATAATACCGTAGTCCCTGAATAGCTCACATACATTATCTTCTGTTACACGTACGGTCTGTGTTTCAACGGTTATGAAAGGGTTAATTTCCTTGAGCTGCATTTTAAGAGCAGCAGTCTTTTCCATACCCAAATGACTAATGTAATAACTTTGTCTGTTAAGATTGCTTGGCTCCACCACGTCGAAATCTACCAGAAGCAGGTGGCCAACACCAATTCTTGCAAGCATGACAGCTATGTTTGAACCCAGTCCGCCAAGCCCGGCAATGGCAACACGGCCTTCTTTCAACTTTTTATGAACATTTGGAGTATGTCGTGCCATCATCATGCTTTCAAGTTCATCCCTGTCAGGCATGCAACCCTTGGGAATAACAGCAAGGGTGTCGTTCTCGGAAAGCTGGCAATCCGTGTCTATCTGGAAGCCGTTTAAAATTACTATGTCAGTTTCCTTGCCAAATTCACGTCGCACCTCAAAAGCTGTTCTGAATTTGATATCCATTCTTTTTCCGTTTATTGTAATAATCATTTTCAGCCTCCTCCTACAAACCTTACAATTTCAAGAGTATCTCCATTATCCAGCATTACTTGGGAATAGATTGCTTTAGGAACAATCTCGCCGTTTAGTTCTACTGCAATTCTTGAAATATCATGGTTTTGGGAAACCAAAAAATCCTGCAGGCTTTGTTTAACTGTTAAATCCATATACGTTCCGTTTACCTTCATCATATTATTTCCTTTCACCAAAATTCCGAAAAAAAAAGCACAAAATGAAATTACACCCGCGGTGGTGTACCCCATTTTGTGCTTCTTTATTCAGTTATATATATTGTAATCCACATTAATTGTACTAGTCAAGTAAAAAAACACGCAGGATGTTACCTTATCGGGTTTTAAACTGTGAAATCATAGCATTTAATTCTTCCATAGACTTTAATAATGATTGTGCATTGGAAGATATTTTTTTCAGTGCCTTTGATTGCTCATGGGTTGCAACTGCATTTTCCTGACAAGTACTATTGATTTGTTCAGCTGTTCTCTCTACAATATCAATAGTTTTCACAATATTATTGCTTTCAGCTGTAATTTGTTTTGTTGCAGAGAATACCTCTAGAATTTGTATATCTACATTTTGTACCGATTGTTGTATTTCCTCGAATACCTGACTTACTTTCTGCGATTTTTCAAGGCCTTCAGTAACTTTAGCGGCACCTTTTGAAATTGCTGTAACTGCATTTTTGGTTTCTTCACGTATACTTAATACCAGGCTTCTTATTTGGCTTGCGGATACTTTACACTGTTTCGACAGCTTTTTAATCTCGTCGGCAACAACACAAAAGCCTTTGCTGCATTCGCCTGTGTGGGCAGCTTCAATTGCAGCATTAAGAGATAGGAGGTTAGTCTTGTCAGATATATCATAAATTATATCAATAATTTTACAGATTTCAGTTGACTTTTTATTAAGATTCCTTATAACGTCCTCAGTATTTGAAATAGTAGTGTCAATCTCTTTCATTTGTTTGGCTACGGCATTGACTGTAACCATCCCCCTATTTGATGCATCAGCAGATGCCCGTGCAAGCTCTGTAACATTCTGACTGCTGACTGAAATCTGGTTCAGGCCGGCAGATACTTGGGAAATGGACTCAAAAACTTCCTTGATGCTTGAAAGTTGTTTATCGGTACTTAATGCTACGTTCTGGCTTGTAAGCTCAATTTTTTCCATTACCTTTGAACTTTTCAGGGAACTTGATGTTAACTCCTTTGATAAGGGTGATAAGTGCTGAGAACTTTCGCTTATTTGCAGCATTAAAATTCTAAGCCTTTTAATCATAGAGTTAAATGCTTCTGCTAATTGGCCAAGTTTGTAATTTGATTCAATTTCTGCTCTAATTGTAAGGTCGCCGTCCGCCACTGCACGAGATACTTCTTCTAACCCGGTAATGGGCCCGGATAGAACCGTACAGGTATATAATGTCATTAAAATAATGACACCCAACGACACCGTAATGTATATTAGTAGCACATCTTTGAGATTTTTGCAGTCATCCTGACGGTTTTCACTGGCCTTAGCAACTTTCTCTTGGTTATAATTTACCAGAGTATCGGTTGCATTAAGTAAATTATCATAGGCCTGACTTGATTTGTCTACAAATAAAAGATTGATACTTTCTGTGAAATTATCCTGTTTTGTGTTATCAACAACTTTCCGGCTGGCTTTTATATAGTTTTCCCATAGTATTTTAACCTGTTCCCATTTATTAACCTGTTCAGGTAAAACAGCGGAATCTCTGCGTTCTTTTATAATTTTTTCAGTTTCTATTTCAATACTTTTCATATCCTTTTCAAACTTCTCAAAGGCCCCTTTATCAGCGTAAGTATTTTTATAAATCATAAACCTGTATTCATTGGTTCTATATTCATATCCCAAAGTTTCTATTTTGTGTGCTGCCTCTACACCTGAAAGCCACATGTTATCAAATTCAGTACCATTCTTATAAATTTGCCCGACACCTGCATATGCATATATTCCTAATCCTATCAAAATAGCTGATATAATGCCGAATGATAAAAATAGTTTAAATTTTAATGTGAGTGGCAAATTACCTACCTCCTTAAGTTTGGATATGTACGTACGCAATTTGAGCCATTAATTTAATTTATGCTATTTAACGACAAAATGTTAACATAAAGTTTCTGAGAAAACATGTCATTAATATTGAACAAAAATATTATCATTTAAAACCTATTGGTTGAACAATTGCAGACCATTACCTAAAAATGAATTTGATACTATATATTGACATGTCATTAATTATGACTTATTATTGTGTATAGAATAAAAATGAAATTAAATTTGATTCCAAAAGAAGGAGGAATGTTTGCTTATGGCAGCTACGGAGAGAATGCCTGTAGGAAGTGTTATATCATTTGCAGGAGAGATTAAATCTGAGATGGTTAACAGATTGTATAGAATGGGGTGGCTTATCTGTGATGGAAGTAAATTGAAAATTGCCGATTATCCTGATCTTTTTCAGGCTATCGGGAATGCACATGGAGGGGATAATAATTATTTTTATCTGCCTGATATGCAAAGCAAATTTATAAGAGGAGTTAATGGGGATGCGGTTAGTGAATCAGGTAAGCTACTAGACCCTGATGCAGCTCAGAGGACATTTGCTAAAACTGGTGGAAATACCGGAAATGACGTAGGTTCCTATCAGGATTTTGCAACAGGACTTCCAAAGGCTAGTTTTACTACTAATGTAACTGGTAGTCATACACACAATTTACCGCACTTGCCTGACGGCTCTCACAATGCATATGCCGGCAGTATAGGCAGGGATGGCGGAAAAGAGGCTGGTGACAATACCAGAACAGGTGAATCCGGTTCCCATTCTCATAACATTGTCGGTGGAGGAGATCCTGAAACCCGTCCAAGAAATATGAATCTGCATTTCTTAATTAAATTCAGCAAAGACAGTAAATAATTTTTATTTATATAGGAGGAAGAGATATGCCTTTAAAATTTCCCGTAGGTATTGTTATACCTTTTGCCGGACCACTTAAAGAAGACCAGTTGAAATCTTCCGGCTGGCTTCCTTGTGACGGAAGAGTGTTAGATAAAACACAATATTCAGAACTGTTTAATGTAATAGGAACAAAATATGGAGGAGATGGTATTCCTAATTTTTATATACCTGATCTTCGAGGAAGATTTGTCCGTGCAACCGATCATGGAAGAGGGTATGACCCTGATGTACAGCAACGTAAGGCGGTAAGGTCAGGAGCAGCGGCCGGAGACAATACGGGCTCGGTTCAGGATTATGCAACAGCCAAGCCAAAGAATAACTTTATAACAAACGATCAGGGTACTCATAACCACTCTGTTGACCATCTGCCGACAGACTACTGGAATGCCGCATGTGCCATAACCGATAATGAAGGTGCCAATTTCCCGGGACGTACAGCTACATCAGGAGAAGGTGGACAACATTCTCATACTATTATATCCGGCGGGGACAGCGAAACCAGACCTGCAAACCTGTATATGTATTGGATTATAAAATTCACTTCAGCTGACTATGATGAGGCTATGTTATTAGCAGCAGGGTCTATTGTCTCCTTTGCAGGAGATGCAATAAATCAGAGCAATAACCTGATTGCCAACGGCTGGCTACCATGTGTAGGCAGTTCATATGAAGTTAGTAAATATCCTGAACTTTATGAAAATATTTGCAATATATACGGAGGAGATCAGACCAATTTCAATGTACCGGATCTTAGAGGATTATTTGTACGAGGTGTAAACTCAAATACATCAGATACGTCAGGAGTACATGGATCAACCAGAGTCGGGCAAACAGAGGATTATTCAACCTCTCTTCCAAGAACCTCTAATTTTTCTTTATCAACAGACGGTGCCCATACTCACAGCGCTCCCAAACTGCCACAGGATAAATATATAGAAAATTATTGCGCAGGCCATGAAGTTGCCAATTATCCTTCAGGTCAAGTAACGGATAATAATGGAAACCATACTCATATTATCGCCGGTGGTGATTCTGAGACACGACCTGTAAATATTTATCTGGATTATATTATAAAGTCAAGCAATGTTTAAAATTTGATAAATTCAAGTTCAGAATAGTTCCTGTGTGATATTTAATTTAATATACATAAAAAAAGCATGGATTGGCATAAAATTGCCGGTTCATGCTTTTTTAACGAAAATCAAATACTCCTTATTACAGATTCCAATAACCCCGGAAATCTTGCGTCTAATTCATCATACCTAATGGACATAAACCTTTGTTTACCCTCAATCCGTACATTTATAATGCCGGATTCCCTTAAAACCTTAAAGTGATGGGAAAGGGCAGACTTGGTCAAGTCTATATTACAGCATGCACAGGTGGTTTCCTCCTGATGGGCAAGGTTTTTAATAATCTGAAGTCGGGTAGGGTCACCAAGGGCATTTAAAACAGTAGATAAACACATTTGTTCTGCTGTAGGATGAAATAATTCCCGCAAGTTTCTGTACCTCCTGTATTATTTTAATTTAATATACTATTGAATTATACCACAGGCTGTGATATATTTAAATAGTTCAATTATATTTGAACTATTTAACATAAGTAAACTTTAAATTTTAGAATATAATAATAAGTATCTTTTAAAGTTTGATAATTATGTATGGAGGTAGATATTGTGGAATTGCTGCATAAGCCGTTAAGTGTAGGAAATCTGAAACTAAGCAACAGATTGGTTATGCCGCCCATGGCTACTGCAAAGTCAGAGGATGACGGGAAAGTAAGCCGGGCTATTATTGACTACTACGATGAAAAGTCAAAGGGAGGCCATATAGGTCTTATAATTATTGAACACAGTTATATAAGCAAGGAAGGCAAAGCCAGCGCTAATCAGTTGTCCATAGCTGATGACAGTGTAATAGAGAATCTAAAGAAATTATCGGATGTAATCCACAAAAACGGCTCTAAAGCCATAATGCAGATTAATCATGCAGGAAGTGCTACGTCTGCCGAAATAACAGGAAACAGTCCTGTAGGCCCTTCTGCCGTACCACATCCGAGAAATCCGAATGTCGTTCCCGGAGAGCTTACCACGGAAGAAATAAAGAGTGTAATAAGTTCGTTTGCAAATGCTGCCAAAAGGGTTAAGGAAGCGGGCTTTGACGGTGTTGAGATACATTCAGCCCATGGTTACCTTCTGAGCCAGTTTTTATCTCCGATTAGTAATAAGCGTTCCGATGAATATGGCGGAAATGTTTTAAATAGAATAAAAATACACCTTCAGGTAATTGATGCTGTAAAAAAAGCAGTAGGAGAGGACTTTACCGTTTTTCTGAGACTTGGGGCATCCGATTATATGGAGGGTGGTACCACATTAGAGGATAGCATTATAGCAGCCAGTGAGTTTCAAAAAGCAGGCGTGGCAGCTCTGGATATTTCAGGGGGCTTTTGCGGCTACATTAAGCCGGATATAAATGAGCAGGGTTACTTCTGGCCTTTGACAAAGGCAATCAAGGAGCAGGTTTCCATTCCTGTTATACTTACCGGAGGAATTACCGAGCCGGAGTCGGCAGAACAGCTTTTAGCTGATGGAAAGGCTGATTTGATAGGAGTAGGCAGAGCAATTTTGAATGATTCTGATTGGGCTGCCCGCGCAATGGGTATATAAATTGAGATTAATAAATTAATCCCGTAAGGAGGTGATAAAATGATAACAAAGGACTGGTCAATAACTGATATAGTTGAAAAATATCCTAAAACTGCAGAAATATTGATGAACCACGGAATGCACTGTTTCGGATGTATGGCAGCAAGGTTTGAGAACATAGAACAGGGTGCCATGGCTCACGGTATAAATGTAGATGAATTAATAAAAGAACTTAATGAGGCAATAAAGGAATAATTCTAATAGGAATAGCAGGACTAAAATAAGCATAATTACCGAAGTGTTAAAATGAATTTCGGTTATTACGCTTATTTTTTTTATCTTCCTATATAAAGAATACTACTAAAAAATAAATAATAAGCAGTACCAAACCCAGAGGAAGTCCGATTTTTGCCCATTCACGACTCTTGATACCCAGTTTCCCTGCGGATATAATATTCGGAATATTGCCGGGAATAAGCATTCCACCGCTTAGCAGCAGCCCCATAAGAATCGCCTGAATCTGTTTAGTACTCATAGCAGGGCTTACCTCGGCAGCTGCAAGTGTTGCATTGTCCAGTACGGCAGAAGATATATTTATCCAGTATAAAACCATGCTGGGCAAATGAATGACATATGTGTTTATAAGGGGCTTAAACCCGGAACCCAGCAGTTCTAAAGCTATTATAAATAAAAATATTTTTATGGCACGAATAAATACTGCTTTTATGCTTTCCAGTTCCAAAACCCCTTCATTTTCGTCCTTCCAGCTATTTTCACCCACAATTTCATTTTGGTTTGCCTTATGCATCATTCTTGCAACCACAGCTCCTAGTATTGCCATAACAAGGACTCCGGGAATAACATATATACCTATGTTTCTGAAAAGATACGTAAAATCGGCTTTCAAAGAGGATACAACAATAGTTGAAAGAGGCTCTCCGATAGGAGTAAGGGCTGAACCCAAACCAATTGCAAAACAGGATATTACAGTTAGCTTTACCTTCTGACTGTGCTTGAACGGTAGGGCGTGCACTATCTCAACAAGTATCAAAGCGGCGATTATAGCTGTAATCAGACTGGAAACCAGACCTAGGACTATTATTAGCAGAAAAACAAAGATGCTTATAGGTAAACGCTCTGTGGCATATCCTACAAATTTCTTGATTTTGCCCACTGAAATCCTGAAAATAAATCCGGCCACCAGCACTGCACCGGTTATAAAATAAAGAAGATAGTTTTCGAATATATGCAGAAGTAAGCCTGTAGAGAGTGTACCTGAAATTAATGTTGCTGCAACTCCCATAACAAGCAGAAAGTACTCCAGATTATGCTCTATGGGCTTAAATACAAAGGGTAGTATCAATATTAATGCTAGTACAATCAAAAGTCCGATAATCATTTAATATCCTCCAAAAGTTCTTTTTATTTCATAAAGTTAGCTAAAACTATTACAATTCCAATTGCGGCTACAACATAGCAAATTACCATAATAAGATGCCTTTTTATATTATTCATTAGAGTCACCCCCTTTACTCAAAATGCAGCCGGGGAACTTTCAAATATTGGGAAGTAATTTATGTTACGAGAACCAGATTTTTCTAAATAAGAACGCAAAAAAGGTGGAAAACTCGTAAACATACGAGCTTCCCACCCCAGAAGCCTAAAACTCTTGAAAACGGAAATTATCCGTTCAACCGAAAAGAACTTTATTAACTTACGGTTATTATAACACGGTGAAAAAAATTGTACAATATTTATAAGTGGCTAAGGAATAAAATAATACACCATATAAAAAGAGGATGACCATAAAAAGAAATTATTCGCAGTCAAATAAATATGAAGCGAAAGAACTGCTTTAATTTATAAATAGAAACAAAATAAATAAAATATCCTTTTAAGAGATGGAAAAGCAATACATGGCTAAAGCATTTGATTTTAGAGCGATGTGGTATAATATACAGGACTAAATTTATAGGAGGAATAATATAAGACTGGCCATATTATCATTTCTTTTATTTTCAACTTTATATATTCTGATATACTATTATTTTTTGGTTAGGGAGCAGATAGTTGTTGTTGCATCCATAATAGACTGGCAAGTTTTATTATATTAAAATTATTGAAATTAAGACACTGGAGGATGTTATGGGGTTGAAAATTTCTTTTGAAGTGCAAAACTTCAAGGCAGTAAGACTAATCGGTAAGGAGATTATTGTTGGCAAGAAAAATCCTGTTCCGGAATTGTGGAATAATATGTTAAATAATGGCACAAATGAATTTCTTCAGAGCATGCCTGAGAGAGTATCTCCCAGAGGGGACACAATTGGTTGGATGGGTGATTACAATCCGAAGACTAAAGAGTTTACTTATATTGCAGGGATATTTACAAAGCCGGATACTACGGTTCCAAACGGATTTTCACATCGTGACATCCCTGACTGTCTAATAGGGATTGGCTGGATAAAAGGAAACACTTCTAATCTGGAAAAGGGGGCACATACTAAAACCGAGAAAATAATGAGAGAAAACGGGTATATGCCTGATTACTCAATCGTTGGGATTTCAATGGAATACTATTCATTCGATAATTATGCAAATATCAAAGAAGATGGTAATAATATCTTCACTTTCGGATATTTTTTGCCGTGTAAAAAAATTATTTAAAATGAGGTAAATAAATGTCTAACATTTACTTTTTCAGGGGTAAGGCCGCAACAGGGAAAACAACTATAACAGATGCCTTGAGCGATAAAATAAAGGTTTCTATATTAAGAAAAGATAATATATTTGATGTCATATCATATTACATAGATGATAATTCACTAAATAATAGCATTACTTACGACTTGTTAGCAAAAATGATCCAGACTAACATAAATAATTGTACAGATATAATTGTTGATATCGGCTTATCTAATACTGATAGTTGGAATTTGTTCTTATCAAAAATTGATTTTAAGAATTGCAGAGTATTTACTTTTTATTGTGATTGTTCTGATTTGGATGTTTGGAGGAATAGACTTAAGGATAGATTTATTAATCCGTCTCCGAATCAATATTTTAAAACCTTTGAAGAAGTTTTATCATACTATTCTAAATGTAAAATTGAATTATTAGAGGACGAATACTATCTTGATAGTTTGTTAAATTTGGAAATTATATTAAACATTGTCCTTGATCTTGTTTTATTGACCAAAAAAGGAGGTACTTATGAAAACCTTTAAGATTATCATATACGGAATATTAACCTTTATAATCGGTTTTTTATAGGTGATATTTTTAGTCAGTCAGGTGGAGGAGAATTGACATCATCGGGTTTTAATAGTGGTATTATGGCTTTAGTGTGTACTATATTGTTCCTTTGTTCAATAATAGTAATATGTACCCTTTTTATTCTAAAAGCTATAAATAGTAAAAATCCTACATAGAAAATGTATTAATAGAAAATGTATTAAAAGGAAAACAACTATGAAAAGTAAAAAAAAGCTTCTGATTGTTAGGATCATTTTATCATTCTTATTAATAATGACACTTGTATTAAAAAGGGCACATTTTATCTCAGATAATGTAAACTCAATAATAATAATTCTTATAGCACTTGCTATAATATTTGGACAAAGCAAATTTATTAAAAAATAAAGTAAAAGAGGTGCAGGGATAAATACAATCCATGCACCTCTTGTGATTAATGCTGCTGCGGCTGTTGTGGATTAGGATTTTGAAAACTTGCAGGCTGTGGGTTATCGGCATTAAAGAACTGATCTCCCGGAGTTGATAGGTTAAAGTAAAGTTTTGAATCCTTAGTGATTCCCCAGTCCTTTAATGAACCGGTATCCTGAATTTTGTTAAAGGCCTCTCTGAACATAGTGTTATGGGCTTCCTCACGGTTCAGAAGAAAATCTATGGTACGTCTTACACCTTTATCTGTTATCTGTCTGTAAAGATATTCATAAACTACCTTGGCACGTTGCTCTGCTGCAATGTTTGAAAGAATGTCAGCCGGAAGGTCTCCTGTTTCATTAACATAAGCAGCTGTCCATAACTGGCCTGAAGCATTGCTTAGCATAGGTGTAAGTCCGGTTAAAACGTGGGCTTCTATGTTGCCTACAGTGGCATTTTTTGCATCAAGAACATGACCGTTCAGTAAATTTACTGTTTGTGCAACCATTTCCATATGGCTCAATTCTTCCGAGGCGATATCCAAAAACAAGTCTTTTATCTCGGGATCTTTTATCCTGAAACTCTGTGAAAGATACTGCAACGCAGCTTTAAGTTCACCCTGAGGGCCGCCCAGCTGTTCCTGAAGCATTGCTGCATAATTAGGATTTGGACCGTCTACCTGAACATCCTGTAAAAGTGCTTTATCATGTTTAAACATAATGTTATCTCCTTTTTTAAACTATTTGGTATTAGAATTTGTAGTATTTAATAAAATATTCTACAATTATTGCATCGAATATTAATTATTCTCATAGGCAAAGATATTTTTAAATATAGTTTTCAACAACAAAAATATGCAGCTTATGGAGGATAATATGAAAGCTATTTTATATGAAGGAATAAAAAACGTTAAAGTAAGGAATGTTGGTGATCCCGAAATAAAAAACGATGACGATATAATTGTAAAAGTTACTTCTACTGCTATATGCGGCTCTGACCTTCACCTTATACATGGTATGATACCCAATATGCCGTTGGGATATATATTAGGACATGAAACTATGGGAATTGTGGAAGATGCCGGAAAAGGCGTTCAAAAGGTAAAAAAGGGAGACAGGGTTATAATCCCTTTTCCGGTTTCATGTGGACACTGTTGGTACTGTGAACATGACTTGTGGAGTCAATGCGATAATTCTAACGCAAATGGAGAGGTTGGCGGAATTTTAGGATACAGTAAGACTTACGGCGGATATGACGGAGGACAGGCTGAATACCTGAGAGTTCCCTATGGAAATGTAGGGCCTACTATTGTTCCCGAAGAATTGGCTGATGAGCAGGTGCTTTTTTTAACAGATATTTTGCCCACCTCTTATTGGGGAGTAGAAAACGGTGGAGTGAAGAAGGACGACACGGTTGTAGTGCTTGGCTGTGGGCCTGTAGGACTTCTTAGCATAAAGTGGGCGGCTTTCCATGGAGCGAAAAGAATAATTGCCGTGGATTACGTTAATTACCGTCTTGAACATGCAAAACAGTATGGAGCAGAAGTTATCAATTTTGAGGAACACGACAATACAGGCGAATATATTAAGGAAATAACTCATGGCGGAGCAGATGTGGTAATTGACTGTGTTGGAATGGATGGAAAGATGACCAAATTTGAGATGATTGAGACTGCTTTGAAACTTCAGGGAGGTTCAAAGTCTGCTATTGAAATAGCTACCCAAGCTGTAAGAAAAGGAGGAACAGTGTCCATGGTAGGTGTTTATGGTGCGAGATACAATATGTTCCCACTTGGAGATTTCTTTGCCAGAAATATTACACTCAAAATGGGTCAGTGTCCTGCACAGACTTATGTTCCGAGGATTCTGGATTTGATAAAGCAGGGTAAGTTTGACGCTACAGATATTATCACCCATAAACTCAAATTGGATGAGGGAGAACATGCCTATGAAATATTTGACAAAAAACTGGATAACTGTATTAAGGTCATATTAAAGCCCTAACTATGTGATTTGGAGGATTGAATTATGATAAATGAGATGCTCAATGGCTTGTCGAAATTAACTTCTTCCTCAGAGGAGGTTTTACCTGATATTCTGTTGCTTCATTTTACAATTGTCAGTGCTTGTATTGTAGGAGATTCGAAGGAGTGGGTATTAGTTGATACCGGGCTTGAAAACTCACATGACTTTATAATGGAAAGTACAAAAAAACGATTTGGGGTTGAAAGCCGCCCCAAGGCAATAATACTGACCCACGGGCATTTTGACCATGTTGGCTCAGTTATAAAACTTTCTGAGGACTGGGATGTCCCGGTATACGCCCATTCTCTTGAATTGCCCTACATCACAGGAAAAAAGGACTACCCCACGGCTGATTCATCGGTGGATGAAGGACTTGTAGCTAAAATGTCTCCTGCTTTTCCGCACACCAGTATTAATCTTGGCTACCGTGCAGCAGGACTTCCTCAGGATGGAAGTGTACCCGGCATGAAGGGCTGGAAATGGATTCATACTCCCGGACATACCAGAGGGCATATTTCTTTATTCCGGGAAAAGGATAGTACCCTTATTGCAGGAGATGCTTTTACCACAACAAAACAGGAATCATTTATGTCGGTGCTTACCCAGAAAGAAAAAATAAAAGGACCTCCTGCATACCTTACTACAGATTGGGATGCTGCACGAAAGTCCGTAGAGCTTATTGCGGAACTGAAGCCACATCTGGCAATACCAAGCCACGGAATGCCAATGGATGGAGAGGAGTTAAGACGGCATATGGAATACCTTGTTCAGAATTTTAATGAAATATCAGTTCCTCATCAGGGCAGGTTTGTAGATAACGGTACCCAACCGGAGAAATTACAGTAACCAATCAAATTAAACTCACATATATTGGAATTATAAATATATAAAAGTGAGTGATTTGCTTTGAGAATTCATGTTGTAAAGCCAGGTGAAAGTATATATTCGATTGCACAGCAATACAGGGTTTCACCGCAAAAAATAATATCTGATAATGAACTGACCAACCCGGGCCAGCTAGTAGTAGGACAAACTTTGGTTATACTTGAGGGAACCCGAAGGCATGTTGTGGCACCCGGAGAATCAGTTTATTCCATAGCAAGATCTTATAAAATAAGTGTCAATGAACTACTGGCAGCCAACCCTCAGATAACGGACCCCTCCAGAATACAGCCGGGGATGGTTATTACCATACCTCCGGTAACCTATGATTATGGGCCTATTGAAGTTAATGGCTATGCCTTCCCTAATATTGATATGGAAGTCTTAAGAAAGACGCTGCCAAATCTGACGTACCTGAGTATTTTTAGTTATCAGGTAAGTCCCGACGGGAATCTAAACTCTATACCCGATGAGCCTCTTATTCAGGCTGCAAGAGCCGCGCGGGTAGCTCCGCTTATGGTTGTTACAAACATAAAAGAGGGCGGAGGCTTTGATAGCGATATTGCACATTCAATACTTACAAACGAGACAGCCCAGACAAATCTTATTAATAATGTTATAAGAATTTTAAGAGAGAAGAATTATTTTGGTCTGGATATTGATTTTGAGTATATATATCCATATGACAGAGAGAGCTATAATAACTTCCTAAGAAGAATTGTAAGGACTCTAAGACCTCTTGGTTATACAATCACTACGGCACTTGCTCCTAAGATATCAGCTACTCAGCAGGGAACATTGTATGAGGCTCATGATTATCCTGTTCATGGAGCATTGGTTGACCATGTTATACTTATGACTTATGAATGGGGATTCACATACAGTGCACCGATGGCGGTATCCCCTATAACCGGGGTAAGACGTGTTCTTGATTATGCCGTAACAGTAATTCCCAGAAGAAAGATATTTATGGGAATGTCGAATTATGGGTACGACTGGACGCTGCCATATACTCCCGGAACTGCTGCAAGAACCGTCACTAATACAGGGGCAGTTGACCTTGCCAGAAGAGAAGGGGCAGAAATTCAGTATGATGAGACATCACAGGCACCTTTCTTCTATTATTATGCTGATGACGGAAGGCAGCATGTAGTCTGGTTTGAGGATGCCAGAAGCATTTTTGCCAGACTGACTTTGGCTCATGAATTTAGGCTGGGTGGAGTAAGCTACTGGACAATAAATCGCTACTTCCCACAGAATTGGTTAGTTTTAAGCTCTATTTTCAATATAAGAAAGCTCCTCTAATCTTATTGCTACCACTCCATGGTATTGAATAAAAACAGCGACCGTAGCCACAGTAAGCGAAAATGATGCGAATTGTGGCTATGGCTGCTTTTTTTTATAGTTAATTGTGCTATATACCAACGGGCTGTACGGGTGCATCCTATGTAAATATTTGGTGTGTTTACAATTTAACAATTTGATTGATTATTTATTATTCCTTTGATAGAATAGTGTAGAAATGTGTAGAAAAATGTAGAATAAAGTAGGAAAATTTGGTAAATAAAGAGGGGGAGCCAATTGAAAAGCAAAATACTAATTATTGGTGCAGGATATGCGGGAATACTCACTGCTAAGAAACTGGCTAAAAAATTTAAAAAGAATGATGATGTAAATATCACTATTATTGATAAAAATCCGTTTCATACAATGCTCACCGAACTGCATGAGGTAGCTGCAAATCGTGTTGATGAAGATAGTATTAAAATCAGCTTGAGTAAGGTGTTTGCAGGCAGAAAGGTTAATGTTGTACTGGATACCGTAGAATCCATTGATTTTGAAAATAATAAGGTTACCGGAAACTGCAGCACATATGAATATGAATACCTTGTACTGGCAGCAGGTTCAAAACCGACATATTTTGGTGTACCCGGTGCTGAGGAATTTTCCCATAAGCTCTGGTCATTCGATGATGCTGTTAATTTAAGAGAACATATTCATAACTGCTTTAGAAAGGCTGCTACAGAAACAAATCCTGAAAAGAAAAAGAGACTTCTGACTTTCCATGTTGTCGGAGCAGGCTTTACAGGAGTTGAAATGGTAGGGGAACTTGCGGAATATGTTCCTGTCCTATGTGAAAAATATGAAATAGACAGAAAAGACGTAAGTATATACAACGTTGACGTATTGACACGTACAGTTCCTAACTTGCCTGAAAAGCTTTCAAACAAGGTAGAAAACCGCTTGAAGAAAATGGGCGTTACCATGATGCTTAATAATGGTGTTGTAGGAGTCGGAGCGGACTTTATTGAAACCAAAAATGGGGACAAGGTTACAAGACATACTGCCGGAACAGTTATATGGGCGGCGGGTATCGAAAGCTCCGATATTACCAACGAGGCTGCAAAAACTCTTCAATCTGCTGCAAGAGGTCGTATAAAGCTTGATTCATACTTGCGTTCACTTGATAACGACCATGTATACGTAGTTGGAGACAATATGCTCTTTACAGCTGAAGGAGAGGAAAGACCTGTTCCGCAGATGGTAGAGAACTGTGAACAAAGTGCGGCAGTTGTAGCAAAGAATATTTACAGTGCTATTACAGGTAAAGGCGAAATGACAGCTTACAAGCCTTCCTTCCACGGAATGATGGTATGTGTAGGAGGAAGATACGGTGTAGCAAGAGTTGGATTGCCAAACTTTATGTTCAATCTGCCATCTTTTCTTGCGATGTTTGCAAAACACTTTATAAATATTATTTATTTTATACAGGTACTTGGCTGGAACAAGATATTCAGCTATATAAAACATGAATTCTTTACAATAAGAAATTGCAGAAGCTTCGTTGGGGGACATTTCTCTAACAGAACACCAAGCTTTTTGCTTGTGGCTCTGAGAGTATGGCTTGGTGCAGTTTGGCTCTTTGAAGGTATTATGAAGATAGTTGAGGGCTGGTTTAACAAGCCGCATCTGGAAGGATTCTTCGGAGGAGCTAACGGTTGGTATGACAGTATTCTCAAGGGTGTGACAGAAGGGACAAGCGGTGCAACCGGTGAAGCAGGAAAGGCCGCTGTAGAAGCAGTTTCTTCGGCTACAACTGCAGGAGGCGGGGAAGCAGTTGCAGAAGGAATCAACAAGATAGGAACAACAATAATTAACTTTGATTTCTTACACCTTTTCCGTGTTATATTTGTTAGCGGCAAGCAGCTTGCAGAGTCTGCATTAAGTGATTTTGCATTCAGACTTGATATACCGCTTATGAATACTTTTGTTTATAAAGTTATACTTGCAAATGATTCTATACAGATGTTTATGCAGATTTCAATCGTAATAGCCGAAATCTTAATAGGTCTTGCATTGATAGGAGGTTTGTTCACCACACCGGCTTCAGCAGTATCACTTATATTGCAGTTTATGTTTGTGTGTACAACTGGTTTGTATTTGGGTACTTTCTGGATGATATTTGCCGGAATTGCCGTATTAATTGGTGCCGGAAGAACCTTCGGACTTGATTATTATGTAATGCCGTTCTTGAAAAGACAGTGGAAAAAGCTCCCTGTAGTCAGAAAATGGTATATTTACAATGATTAATGTTAAATATGAAAATTAAAATGAGATGAAAAGAGGTGATATGGTGATTGGCAGATTATTGAATTATGTTGAGATAAAGACTAAGATAACCAGTACATTTGCATTTCTTATTACAATGGCTTATTTGTTCTATATAGGAAATCCTGTTAACTGGCAGCTTACGTTGATATTTTTTGCATCAATGTTCATATTTGATATGACTACTACTGCAATAAATAACTATATAGATTCAAAGACCAATCATCAATCACTTGGATTTAAAAGGAAAACTGCTCTTGCTATTATATATGTAATGCTGGGTATAAGTACGGCACTTGGTTTATATCTTGCATATCTCAGTGATGTGGTAGTACTGCTTATTGGTGCTGTATGTTTCATGTGCGGTATTCTGTACACCTTCGGGCCTATACCAATATCAAGGCAGCCTTTGGGAGAGATTTTTTCGGGATTATTTTATGGTTTACTTATACCGTTTATTCTTCTGTATATAAACCTTCCAAATGGAACCCTTTTGAATTTTAGCGTTAGTTTTACAGCAATAAATCTGCAATTGAACATTATGCCTTTAATTACAGTAGTTCTGCTTTCGATACCACCTGTATGTACTACAGCAAATATAATGCTGGCAAATAATATATGTGACCTTGAAAGGGATATTACGGTAAAGAGGTTTACACTGCCCTACTATTTGGGTAAAGGAAAAGCAGTTTATCTGTTTGCCGGGTTGTATTATCTGGTGTATCTGGATATCATACTCATGGTTGCGCTGGGCAAATTACCTTGGGTAAGTCTGTTTTTATTAATTTCGTTATATCCGGTACAGAAAAACATAAACCTGTTTTTCAAGAAGCAGGATAAAGCAACAACTTTTATTGTTTCCATAAAAAATTATGTACTTATAATGGGTTCTATATCATTGCTGATTTTTATAGGAGGATTGTTATTCTAGGGTAATTAAGGAGTTAATATGAAATTTGCTAAAAAGTCCGACATCTTAATAATATTAATAATTCTAATATCCGGAGGAGTCTTGTGGGCTGTGTATAACAGCTCCTTTTCAAAAAAACCCGCTAAAGCAGAAATATACTATAAATCACAACTGATTGAAACCGTTGATTTGTCTAAGGGTAAGGATAAAACCTTCAGCATACCCCAAAGCGACCATGTAGTATTTCATCTTACTGCCAACGGCAGGATACGTTTTGAAGATTCAGACTGTCCGGATAAGATCTGCATAAATACAGGGTGGCTTGACAAGGTGGGACAGACTGCTGCATGCCTTCCCAATGAAGTTTTTCTTAAAATAGTACCTCAAAATAATAACCGCAGTGATGATGATATAGACATGATAATAGGAAAATAGAAAGGTCAATATTGCTCATGAATAATTCAAGGAACAGTATGACAAAAACTAAACAACTGGTTCTTACTGCATTACTTTTTGCTGTTGCCTTGGTGCTTTCTGTAGTTGAGAATTCTTTTCCGCCTATATCCGCAGGAATTCCCGGTATAAAGCTTGGACTTTCAAACATTGCAGTAATGTTTGCGCTATTCTTTCTATACAAGAGGCAAGCATTTACAATTGCTGTTTTAAAGGCACTGTTCGTATTGTCTACAAGAGGACCGATAGCAGGCTTACTAAGCCTTGGCGGAGGAGTTTTATCCATAGCTGTAATGGCACTGCTGGTATTTGTTTTTAAGGATAGAGTTTCATATCTGATTCTAAGTATCTTTGGGTCAGTATCCCATAATGTGGGCCAGTTTATTATTATATCAATTCTTTATACAAACATGTATCTTTGGGTTTATCTGCCTGTGCTTTTAGTTGCAGGAGTAATCGCAGGGATAGCAACATCTACCTTACTCAGGTTTATTTTACCGGCCCTTAAAAAGCTGGTTTAAATAAAAACATACACAATTATATAGGAGGACTACTTATGAAAAAAATTATTTCGCTAGTAATGAGCTCGGTTCTGGCTGTATCACTTCTAGCCGGCTGTGGTTCATCATCCGAAACAAGTAATTCAACAAATTCCGCTACATCTACTTCTGCAAGCAGTTCTACTGCAGCTGTAAGCAGTGAAGCAAATGGAGACGCAGTTAAAACCGGACTTGCTGTTATTTCATCAATAGCAAAATCCAAAGATGCTGGAAAAGAAGATGGTCTTGGACAGGTTGATTCAACTGTTGTTGCAGTTACAGTAGATAAAGACGGTAAAATTGTTAAGTGTGCTATTGATGCGGCACAAACAAAGATTAATTTTTCAGCAGCAGGTAAACTTACTACTGACTTAAAAACTGAATTCAAATCAAAGCAGGAATTGAAAACTGAATATGGTTTAGGCAAAGCTTCTAAAATAGGTAAAGAGTGGAATGAACAAGCCGATGCTTTCGCAAAGTATGTTGTAGGTAAAACAGTTGCTGAAGTAAAGGGAATAGCTGTAAATGCAGAAGGTGTTCCATCCGATAAAGAACTTTCAGCTACAGTGTCAATACATATTGCAGACTTTACTGCTGCAATTGAAAAGGCAGTTAATAATGCGAAAGATCTTGGTGCAAAAGCCGGAGACAAGCTTGGTCTTGGTGTTACTACAAACATCAGCAAGTCAACTGATGCAGGTGAAAAAGACGGAGTAGCACAGGCTTACTCAAACTACACAGCTACAACATTTGGTGCAGATGGTAAAGTAACAAGCTGTATCATTGATGCTTCACAGTCAGATGTAAACTTCTCAAAGGCTGGAAAAATCACTTCAGACTTAAAAGCTCCTTTAAAGACTAAAATCGAACTTGGAGCAGATTACGGTCTTGCTAAGGCTTCAAAGATTAAAAAAGAATGGTTTGAACAGACTGAAGCTCTTGCAAAATATGCTGTAGGAAAGACAATTGATGAAATCAAAGGTATCGCAGTTAATGCAGAAGGAGTACCTTCACAGGCAGAATTGACTAGCTCCGTAACTATCCACATTGGTGACTACCAGGCTGTTATAGCTAAGGCAGCTGCAAATGCTAAATAATTATTGAATTAAAACAATTCATCCACAAATAATATAAATATCAATACAAATTCAATGCTTAAATTGCACGCTTTGCTAAAAAAGCGTGCGTTTAAGCTTAATTTTTGATATGAAAAAAGTGCCGAATGGCTTACGGAGGCTAATATAAAATGAAAACGTTAAAAAAACTGACAGCGATAATACTTATACTGGCATTTTCCATAAATCTTACGGCATGCGGAGAAAAAAAGAAAACCAGATATGAGGCAGAATTTCTTGTGTTGTTTGATACTGTAACAAAAATTGTTGCCTATACTGAATCCAAAGAAGAATTCACAAAGTATTCTCAGCTCATATATGATAACCTTAAAGAATATCATGAATTATATGATATATATCATGTTTATCCCGGAAAGAACAATATAAAGACTATTAATGATAATGCAGGAAAAAAGCCTGTTAAGGTAGATAAAAAAATAATAGACCTACTGCTTTTTTCAAAGGATTGGTATAAAAAAACCGACAGTAAAATGAACATTGCCTTCGGTGCTGTTTTAAAAATATGGCATGATTACCGTACGGCAGGTTTGGATAATGAAGAAAATGCCGAAATACCTCCTATGGATATATTAAAGAAAGCATTACAACATACGGATATAAATAAAGTTAAAATAGATGAAAAAAACTCTACCGTTTATCTGGAAGATCCTGAAATGAGTCTGGATGTAGGAGCTGTTGGCAAAGGATATGCAACAGAGCAGGTCAGCCGGATTGCTGAGAAAAATGGCTTTAAATCAGGACTTATAAGCGTGGGCGGAAATATACGTTCCATAGGAAACAAGGGTGTTGACGGTCAGCTGTGGAATCTTGGAATACAGAATCCTGACACAGAAAGCGAAAACTCAACCTTAAAGCTCATATATGTAGCAGATAAATCAGTAGTTTCAAGCGGAGATTATGAAAGATACTATACCGTTAACGGTAAAAGGTATCACCATATAATAGACCCCAATACACTATTTCCATCTGAATACTTTTCAGCAGTTACTATAGTCACCCATGATTCAGGCATGGCTGATGTATTATCTACTGCCATTTTCAATATGCCTTTTGAACAGGGAAACAAATTGATAGACTCTTTGCCTGATACTGAGGCACTGTGGGTTACGAAAGACGGTAAAATAAAGTATAGTAAGAATTTCGATAGATATCTAAATAAATAAGGTATCGTATTAGTCATATTTTTTGTTATAATATTTTAGTGTTAAATAATGTATAACAACTTAATATACAAGGAGGCTAGACCCCCGTGAGTAATTTAAGCAATAATTGGAACAGAAATATAGTATTATTTTTGACTAGTCAGACCATATCATTATTGGGCTCATCATTGGTTCAGTATGCCATTATATGGTATATAACCATGACTACACAGTCTGGTATAATGATGACCATATCCATTATCTGTGGCTTCGTACCGACATTTTTCCTTTCACCCTTCGCAGGCGTATGGGCAGACAGATATAACCGCAAAGTACTTATAATGGTATCTGATAGTTTAATAGCACTGGCTACGCTTATAATGGCCATTTTGTTTATGGCCGGATACGACAGTATGTGGTTGCTCTTTGTGGTCCTTGCAATAAGGGCACTGGGAACGGCAGTTCAGACACCTACGGTAGGTGCTTTTATACCTCAGATAGTACCCCAAGAAAACCTCACCAAAGTAAATGGAATAAACGGCAGTATACAAGCATTGGTTATGCTTGCATCACCAATGCTAAGCGGTGCATTAATGAGTGTAACCTCCATAAAAGTTATATTTTTCATTGACGTTGTTACTGCAATAATAGGGGTTTTGGTTCTGCTTTTATTTTTACATGTCCCTGTACATGCAAAAGCTGTGGATAAACGCTCTGGTGGCTATTTCAAGGATTTCCATGAGGGGCTTATCTATACAAAAAACCATAGATACCTTAAAACATTTTTTATATTTGTAGCATTATTTTTAATATTAGCAGCCCCGGCATCATTCCTGACACCTCTTCAGGTTACAAGGACTTTTGGAAACGATGTGTGGAGACTTACTGCAATTGAAATAGTATTTTCCGTTGGTATGAGTCTGGGCGGAATTATAATGGCGTCATGGGGAGGATTTAAAAACAAAGCCTACACCATGGCATTATCCACATTAATAACCGGCATTTGTACCATAGTTTTGGGCATAGTACCGGTATTTTGGATATATCTGTTTTTTATGGGAGCAATAGGTTTATCAATGCCTGCTTTTAATATTCCTTCTACTGTTCTGCTGCAGGAAAAGGTTGAAGAGGAGTACATGGGCAGGGTATTTGGAGTTATGTCCATGATAACCAGCTCTATGATGCCTGCAGGTATGCTTGTGTTTGGCCCTCTGGCGGATTATATAAGAATAGAGTGGCTGCTGAGGATTACAGGATTATTTATTGTGTTTATCGGAATTGCACTATATTTGAACAAGGTTCTTTTAGAAGCGGGAAAACCCAGTACACAGGTATAAATCAACAATTGAGTATAGGGCTTGTAAGCCCAAATATTACTTACAAGCCCCAACATAAACAGATATACTACCTAGTTTTGTGATAGAGAATTCCATCTATCTCATCCATTTGAGCTGAGATAAAGGACCAAAATTGGATTGCTTTTGCGTTTTCTTGAACCTGCTTTATGGTTTTAAATCCGGAACAGGCATAGAATTTAACTAATTGCGGAGCATCCTCAAAAATATTTAAGCAGTACTGAATAACAGAACAATTGGGTCTTTCTGCAAATAATTTAGCACCATCAATAAAATCTGTACTCCAACCATATGTACGAATCTTACCTTTTTAACAAGCTTGTCAAGAGTCATACATACGGGTTCCACATCGGATATTAATATATTCCCTTCATGAAGCTGGTATACATCGATGTGATCGGTATTAAGTCTTTTGAGGGACGCATCGCAAGCTCTCTCAATATAATCAGGCTTCAGATTGACTCCATATAAGGCAACAAATGAGTAATAAGACAGTTCTGTAAAAAAACGGAGGATATAAATAGTTGAAGAGTTTGGTTGTTTGATTGTATAATATTTATCAGTTAGACTGGAAAGAAGGCGGTCAATTGGCAAATTTAAACAACCCGTTTATATCATTGAGGCATAAAAATTTCAGGTATTATTGGTTCGGAATGTGTATTTCACAAATAGGAACATGGATGCAGAATATAGCCCAGCCTCTACTTGCATATAAACTAACTGATTCTCCCTTTTTGCTTGGGTTGGTAGGTGCACTTCAATTTTTGCCTGTTCTGTTGTTTTCCTTGTTTGCCGGGGTTATAATCGATAGATTTCCCAAGAAGAAAATTCTTATAATTACTCAGTCAGCATCTATGTTAATAACACTATTTCTCGCCATTTTAGCCTTTACAGGGGAAATAAGGTACTGGCACCTGATAATAATGGCTACGGCCCTTGGAATGGCAAATACGTTGGATATGCCTGCAAGACAATCCTTTGTAATTGAATTGGTGGGGAAAGAAGACCTTATGAATGCAATTGCTCTGAATTCCACTGTTTTTAACATCTCAAGAATTATAGGGCCTGCAATAGCAGGTATTTTAATGGAATACTCAGGTGTAGCTTTTTGTTTTTTTGCAAATGCAGTTAGCTTTGGAGCTGTATTAATAAGCCTGTTTTTCATAAAGCCCCTAAAGATAGCGAATGAGGCAGTTGAAAAGGGGAAAACAATGTTTCAAAATATAGGAGAAGGACTTAGATACATATTAAAAAATGAAATTCTTTTCTCCACAATAATAATTATGGCTATAGTGGGTACATTTGCACCCAACTTCAGCGTTCTGGTACCGGTATTTACGTCCAAGATTCTTCATATGGAAGAAGCGGGATTCGGATATCTTATGTCCTTTATGGGGGTTGGTTCACTGTTTGGTGCTGTTTACGTAGCCTCTTTCAGCAGATCAGGCCCCAAAAGGTTTATACTTCGTGCCGTTCCGGTTGTGGTTGGTTTGCTTCTGATTTTAATTGCATTTACGGATAAATTCATACTTACAGGTCTGGCACTTGCCGTAACAGGCTTTTTCTTCGTTATGTTCAGCTCAAGTTCCAACTCTGCATTACAGCTTAATACTGAAAATGAGTACAGGGGAAGAGTAATGAGCATTTACACGCTGGTTTTCGCAGGCTCAACACCAATCGGTAATTTGTTTGCAGGTGCGATGACACAAGTCTTTGATGCCAGGATTGGTTTTGTCTCTTGCGGTGCAGCGATAGTCGTACTAATGATTCCTATACTTATATTATTGAAAGGAGCAAGGCTCTTTGGAAAACGATAACGTTATTTATAACAGCTTTAAATTAAACAAATTTTTGGTACTGATAATGGCTGCAGCAACCGGAATTACTGTTGCAAACCTTTATTATATTCAGCCTTTGCTTGCGGAAATTGCAGCAGAATTTAATGTTACACAGGTAAGTGTTGGGTTTGTGGCAATGCTCACTCAGGTTGGTTATGCTCTGGGAATGTTATTGTTACTGCCTCTTGCAGATATAAAGGAAAAAAGAAAATTAATAATTACAATGCTTTGTTGTGCGTGTGGCTCCCTTTTGTTAATGTTTTTTTCTAATAGCATCGTAATGATTGCATTTTCAGGTTTTGCTATAGGTTTTACTTCTGTAGTACCTCAGCTTATAGTACCTTTGGCTGCACAGCTTGCTGACCCGAAGGAGAGGGGCCGGATTATAGGAACTGTAATGAGTGGCTTACTTATCGGTATACTTTTATCACGTACCTTTAGCGGGTTGATAGGTGAATATTTAGGCTGGAGGGTTGTATATCTGATTGCTGCGGTATTGATGCTGGTATTGGCTGTATTTTTAAGAAAATTCATACCGGAATGTCCCGGGATATCAAGCCTAAGCTATAAAGATTTGTTCAAGTCAATGGTGAAGCTTGCTAAAGAACTACCGGTTTTGAGGGAGGCTTCCCTTAATGGAGCTATGATGTTCGGTGCTTTTAGTGCATTCTGGACAACCCTTGTATTTCTGCTTCAAAGCCCTACATACAAAATGGGAGCAGATGCGGCAGGATTATTTGGTCTTATAGGAATAACAGGTGCTCTTGCGGCTCCTGTAGTGGGCAGGATCGCAGACAAAAGAAGTCCCAGATTTACAGTGGGAATAGGGATGTTTATTGTAACAGCAGCATATCTGTGCTTTCTGTTCCTTGGATTTAAGCTTTGGGGACTGATAACAGGTATAATACTGCTGGATTTAGGTGTTCAGTCATGCCAGATTTCAAACCAGGCAAGAGTTCATGGATTAAGTGATGAAGCAAGAAACAGGATAAATATGGTATTTATGGTATCATATTTTGTGGGAGGGGCAACAGGTTCATTTCTGGGTTCCTTCAGCCTTGCACATTTTTCATGGACAGGGGTATGCATATTCGGTCTGTTAACACAATTTATTGCGGTTACAGGGTATATGATAAGAAGTAAAAAGTATGATGAAAAGCCGAATATAAAAAAATTAGCCGATAGTAATTAATTATTTGTAGATAGGCTTTTGGGGGGTTAGGAGATTAATATGGAAAAAAAACTATGGACAAAGAATTTCTTCATATTATGGCAAAGTCAGTTGGTTTCAACATTGGGAGACGCTGCTTACAGTGTGGCGTTGGGCTTCTGGGTTCTTTCAAAAACAGGTTCCACTGCACTTATGGGGACGCTTATGGCAGCGTCGACCTTTCCCGGAGTATTGTTTTCGCCATTTGCAGGAGTTCTGATAGACAGAAACAATAGAAAGCTTTTATTGATTCTGATGGATATTTTACGAGGAGTATCTATTATTACACTCTCTGTTGCAGCGTTCAAAGGGGTGATTGCCATCTGGATGGTGTTTGCAACAGGTATATTACTGAGTATCTGTGGAGCCGTATTCCGTCCGGGGGTCAATTCAACAGTACCGGATTTGGTTCCTAAGAACAAGCTTGCGGGTGCAAATTCAATGCTCGCAATTGTATCCACGGGTTCCAATATGCTTGGAAATGTTGCGGGTGGTTTTTTGTTTCAGCTTTTGGGAGCACCATTTTTATTTTTTATCAATGGACTATCATATCTTTTCTCAGGTTCATCGCTGTTTTTTGTGAAAATACCCAGAAATAAAAAGAAAGATAAAAATTACTTTTTCCAAGATATGCGTGACGGTTTTAAATTTATGTGGGAAATGAAGGGACTGAGACTGTTATTAATAATAGCTGCAATGGTGAACTTTTTATCCTACATTGCAATAGTTTTGTTTATGCCTTTTTTTGAACAAAACCCAAGTTTGGGCCCGGGTAAATACGGTATGGCAATGGCTTGCTTTATGGGCGGAGCCATGGCAGGATTTTTCATTTCTTCAACGGTATCCGTTCCACTTAAAAGAAAACTTGATTATCTTATCTTGGCAAACGGTATTTCAAACCTTTGTCTGATTATTTCAGCGTATTTGACAAGTTTTACTGCCATGATACTGTTTTTACTTATTGGAGGCTTTCTAAATGCAATTGCAAACGTAATTATTATGACAACGGTACAATCGGCTGCTCCCCAAGAGATGAGAGGTAAGGTAATGGCATTTATGAGTATGATAACTCAGTCCATGACGCCTTTTGCAATGGCTCTGGGAGGTATATTGGCAGGATACTTTCCTATCAGAGCTATAATTACTTCCAGTCTCATGCTGGTTATTGTAACAGTAACGCCTTTTTACTTTATGAAATCCCTTAAAAAATTTTTTCTAAAAAATATAGATGTATAATTTAAGATTTACTAGGAATATTTACAAGTGCGCCGTACTATATTGACAACAGTCCTTTAAGTGTGGTATTGTCTGCTTCTAGAAAAAAATTTTTTGACTCTTACCTTTGTGAATCACCTTGAAATTTTCAAGAATAATCCGTTGTTAGGTAGAGAATAAATTGTTATATGGAAAGGAAGAGGGCCATGAATAAAGCAGAACTTTTAGGTAGATGGACTAAAGAAAAGTCCGAAGAACTATATGGAATTAAGAATTGGGGAGCCGGCTATTTTTCTGTATCTGACAATGGAGAGGTGTTGGTAAATCCTTATAAGGATAACGGCTCTGCGGCTGTAAGCCTGATGGATATTATATCAGGGGTTCGGGAACGCGGACTGGACATGCCTGTACTCTTGCGTTTTGAAAATTTGCTGGACTCACAGATTTCATTTTTAAATAATTCATTTAATGAAGCAATGCACAAGCTTAACTATAAGGGTGCATACCGTGGTGTTTACCCTATAAAGGTAAATCAGCAGCAGCAGGTAGTAGAGGAAGTAACAAGATTCGGTCAGAGATACCACCACGGACTTGAAGTTGGCAGTAAGGCTGAACTGGTTGCCGCACTTTCAGTAATGAAGGATAAAGAAGCCTGTCTTATCTGTAACGGATACAAAGATGAAGAATTTGTAGATTTGGGACTATATGCAGTAAAAATGGGCTTTAAATGCTTTTTTGTAATAGAAATACCCGGCGAACTGGATATTGTTCTTGAACGTTCAAGGGCATTGGGAATCAAACCTAATATTGGTATACGTATAAAGCTCTCGGCAAAAGCGGGGGGACACTGGACTGAATCCGGTGGGGACAGAAGCATATTCGGGTTGAATATGTCTCAGGTGATTTCCATGGTTGATACTTTGAAAGCGGAGGGAATGCTTGACTCCCTTAAACTATTACACTATCACCTGGGTTCACAAATACCGAATATCAGAGATATCCGTTCGGCAGTTCTGGAGGCAGCCCGTGTTTATGCCGAGCTTGTAAAAGAAGGTGCACCCATGGGATACCTTGATTTGGGCGGCGGATTGGCAGTAGACTATGACGGTTCAAATACAAATTACACCAACAGTCGAAACTACACTGTTGAAGAATACTGCATGGATATTGTAGAGGCTGTTATGACTACCCTTGATTCAAGCGACGTACCTCACCCTGTAATTGTTACAGAGTCAGGGCGTACAACAGTTGCATATTATTCAGTACTCATTTTCAATGTATTGGATACTGAAAAATTTGAAGAACATGATATACCTGACAAGCTTGACGAAAATACATCAGAGCAGATAAGAAACCTGTTTGATGTAAACAAGAATATAACCCTTAAAAATATACAGGAGTGCTATAACGACGCCCTTTACTACAGGGATGAAATACGCGACATGTTTAAACATGGACGTATCAGCCTCCGAGAACGTGCATTTTCCGAAAAGATATTCTGGAATACCATAAACCAGATAGCAAAGGAAAAACAAAAGCTGAAAAATGCTCCCCCCGACTTAGAGGATATTGAAAGTGCAATTGCCGATATTTACTACTGTAATTTCTCGGTATTTCAGTCAATACCTGACAGCTGGGCTATAGATCAGCTTTTCCCTATAATGCCATTGCACAGACTGCTTGAGTTGCCTAAAAGAAATGCGGTTATAGCTGATATTACCTGTGATTGCGACGGAAAAATAGACCATTTTATCGATTTACACGATGTAAGGACTACACTTCCGCTTCATGAGTTCAAAAGCGACCAGGACTACTATCTTGGAGTATTTTTGGTGGGTGCATACCAGGAGACTTTGGGAGACCTTCACAATTTATTTGGAGACACAAATGTTGTCAGTGTAAGAATAAATGGTGACGGAACCTATGACCTTGTCAAGGAAATCCATGGCGACAGTGTTTCTGATGTGCTTTCATATGTTGAATTTGATCCAAAAGACATGCTGGTCAGCTTCCGTGAAAAAGCTGAACAGGCAATACATGAAGGCTTAATAAGCGCCAGCGAAAGGCCTGAAATAATGAGGGCATATGATAATGGATTGAGAGGGTACACCTATTACGAAAGATAACAATTTAATTTAATAATCAAAAAGGCAGAGAACTTCTAAATTCACAGTTCTCTGCCTTTATATATGGTCTTATTTGCCCAAATCTTCCCAATGTTCATATGCTTCATATAGTTCTGAAAAAGCTCCCGCACTGTCTTTTGCCAGTATTGAACCACGGAGACGCGCCAGATTAATACTAAATGCGTTAATCTCATCACGTTCTGAGCTGAACTGAACCCTTCTGACAATTTTCTTCCATACTTCAGTTAAATTGTTTGTATCTTTGACTGCTTTATCCCAATCGTCCTTTTGGATATCATTGATAACAGCATTTATTGATTCAGGTATACTGTCATTCTTCCCAAGGGGTCTTTTCAAAAAAATATCACTTTCCATAACAAGAATAAACAAAACCAGTGTAACAATAGGAATGGTTATAACCAGAAATTTTCTCATTTTGATTCACTCCATTAATATGGTCCTTTGTAATCACCGATATCAGTGATTTTAGTCATGTGGTCGTTGTATAAATCAATATACAGGGAACCTGATGGGTCCAATGTTGCAATGAAAACATCCGAAATATCTGTAATTTTATGCTTTTTAAGTTCATTTAAAAGCCAGTTCTTATCCTTATCCAGCTGCCTTAGATTTTCCTCTATTAATATTCCGTCATAAATAAGTTCACTGCTTATACCGGATGGTTTTTTCTGAATATGCATGTCCTTTGGGGTAAGATTCTGGAATTCAGGTTTTTTCAGAACTGATAACTGACCATTTGGCTCAATGATGGCAAAATCAACCTCATTCATATCAAAGATATCCTTGTTTCTCAGCAACTCAGTAATATCTGAAACTCTGAACTTCATCTTTTTTAATGTCTTCTCCATAATTTTACCGTTCATAATCACTATAGTAGGCTCATTTTCCAAGTACTTGGCTACATATCTCCATCTCAAAGTTATATATTCCAACAAAAGACCCAAAGCCGCCCACACGAGCAACCCTATCCAGTGGGGCCATGAACGGCTGGAAAGGTCTGTTGACAATGTTGCCGCAATGGAGCCGATGGTTATTCCCAGAATATAATCAAAAAATGTCAGTTGGCTTATCTGCTCCTTGCCTAATATCCTGGTAAATATCAGCAGCGAAAAAAAGCTTATAATTGATCTGACACATACTACCAGTCCTTCATTCAATTCAATTCCTCCCGATAACCGATAATAAGTTATTATTCTGTTGTAAATATTTTTTATGCAATTAAAGCAGAATAATGTAATGGAGGTGGATAATTCGTGTTAATCGGGGCTGATATAAGAAGAAAACTTGCATTTGTGTGGCTGGTGCTGTTTCTATTAATGTGGATTGCTTTTACTGTGTGTTTTAAGACAGGAACCATGCGAAGCCAATTGGAAGCTGTTGAACAGGCAGTTACAAATAAAGATTGGCCAAGGGCGGAAAAAGAAACAGAGAAGTTCACAGCTATTTACAAGGCCAGAAAGTACTTTATTGCTATTAATAATTCAAGCGAAATAAATATTACATTTAATCATACAGTCGAACAATTGGCTATTGCTGTAAAGAATAAACAGGATAGTGCCATGGAATACAGCGGATTATTGAAAGCGGCGCTTGGATATGCGGTAAAACCATTTGCAGAGCCGTAGTTCAGCATTTAAATAAGTGCGGGAGAAAAATATGCAAACAGTTTTAATTTATTCTATAAGGGTAGTTTTAGTCTACTTTTTTACTTATTTATCAACAAGGATACTTACAAAAAAGGCAATTGCTCAGATGACGGCTTATGAGATTGCAGGGCTCATGGTTATAGGAAATGTTGCAGCAGAACCACTGGTAGACAAGGTAATGGTTAAATCCGTTTACGGAACAGGTTTATTAATTTTATTAATTCTAATAACGTCAAGAATAGCTGTTACAGACAGGTTCACAAAAGTAATGGAGCATAGTGCCTCAGTTATTATAAATAATGGTCAAATAGACTTTAATGAAATAAAAAGGCTGAACATCAGTTTGAATGTGCTTTTCGGAATGATAAGGCAGCAAGGGTTTGACCGGGTTTCAGATATTGAAGCAGCGGTTTTAGAGTCTAACGGTACACTTTCTGTTTTTGCCAAGTCACAGAATAAGCCTGTTACCAAAAAGGATATGAATATCAACGTTTGCGGTAAGCCAATCAGTATGCCGCTGATAATGAACGGAAAAATTGTGCAGGAGAATCTTGAGTATGTTGGTAAGAGTGAAATCTGGCTGGTAGACGAATTAAAAAAACAGGGAATAAAAGATTATGTACATGAAGTTTTTCTTGCAGAGCTGGGCTCTTCATGGAACGTAGTAGTTTACAAAAAATGATTTAAAAAAGTATTTTAATAACTATTGTTTTAAAATTGAATACAGTGGTATAATGTTACATTATACCACTGTATTTTATATGTGGAGGTTCCAAATGAATATCAAATATGGTATTATAGGGTTAGGTGGTATAGCTCAGGTATTTGCCAGAGCTTTAAATACCATTCCGGATGCAGAACTAACAGCTGTAGCTTCCAGCAACAGGGAAAGAGCAGAAGCTTTTTCCAAAAAATTTGAAGCATCAAAAATTTATGACAGCTATATTGAATTGATACATGATAAAGAAGTAGATGTCGTATACGTCGCACTCACACACAATTTTCATTATGATATAGTTAAGATGTGTCTTGAAAACGGTAAGGCCGTTTTATGTGAAAAACCTCTTGCCATAAATAAAAAAGACGCAGAAGAACTGATTGCTCTTTCCAGGAGTAAAAAAGTGCTTTTAATGGAAGCTATGTGGACTCGCTGCCTTCCTTCCTTTCAAAAAGCAAAAGAATGGGTAGACTCAGGCAGAATAGGTGATGTTAGGCTGATAGATGCAAAATTCTGCTTTAACGCACCTTATGACCCTAAACACAGATTGTTTAATCCTCAACTCGCAGGTGGCAGCTTATATGATACCGGTGTATATGTTATAGAATTTACAACGGGAATTCTGGGAGAAAAGCCTGAAACGGTCAGTGGATTTGCAACTATAGCAGGGACCGGTGTAGATGATTTTGCGGTAATAAATATGAGCTTTAAATCAGGTACACTGGCAATGTTAAGCTGTGGAACCCGGGCTCACGTGAACAGAGATGCCGGAATTTACGGAACAAATGGAAGAATTATAGTGTATGAGTTTTTCAGTTCAAAGAAATGTGAGCTTTACGACAATTATAATAATCTGGTTGAATCTTTTGAAGATGACTGCCAGGATGGTTTTGTTTATCAAATAAGGCATTTTAATAAATTATTTGAAAAAGGCAAGCTTGAAAGTGATATAATTCCCCTTGAAGATACGGCAAATTGTGCCGATGTATTTGATAAGCTGATGAATCAGTGGGGAATTATAGGAAATTATTAAAAATGCTCCCCCCCCAAAAAAACAAACTTTGACGAATGAATATATTGCAGCAAAAAATTGTCTGCAAATTATATTTATCAGGGGGGAATTTGTATGAAATTTCAAAAAGTATTGATTGGGTCATTGGCATTTACAATTCTTATGACATCTTTGGTAATGCCGGGTGTGCTGGCAAACAGCAGTAATACACCCACAACGCATGTGACAGCTAAAAGCGAAAAACCAGGTAAAAATGCCAACAGCATTAAAAAGCAGGAAAGAGAAGCAGAAAAGGCAGCTATCAGAGCTACTTATTCAGAGGATGAGCTTGCAAAACTGAAACTTGCAGGGGATAAAATCAAAAAGAATAATAAAAATGTCGCAGTATTGCCGGTAGAAAACATAATTGTTAAGGGTGCCAAAGTAAAATTTGATACACCTCCGGTTATAAAATCCGGTAGAACACTAATTCCGGTAAAGGCATTGTCAGAAGCTTTCGGAGCTGAGGTTAAATGGATTTCTGCGGAAAGAAAGGTTGTCATTACAAAAGATAGTACTGAAATAGTTCTTCAATTAGATAATAATAAAATATATGTAAATGGCGTTGAGTCAACGATTGATGTACCTGCATGTTCAATAAACGGAAGAACCGTTGTGCCAATAAAATTTATTGTTGAGAAGATGGGATTATTGGTAAAATGGGATAGTGATTCACAGGTAGTTGAGATTGAAAACCCGACTCCGACTGTACCGGCAGAACCGACAACAACACCGGCAGAGCCGACAACAACGCCGGCACAACCAACAACAACGCCAACAGAGCCAACAACAACACCAGCACAACCAACAACAACACCGACAGAGCCAACAACAGCACCAGGACAGGCAGCACAGTAAAAACAGCCGTATCAAATACGGAGTATTCTCTGTTATGTCAAGGGGGAGAAACATTAATTGGATATACAACAATTATATAACGAAATGGAGACATTAAGAGAAAGACTTAACCTAGAGCTGGAAGATTGCCTGGAAAATGGAGGCATGAGTCTGGAAGTTTTAGATTTGAGCCAAAAACTCGATGAATTAATAGTAGAATATATGAAACGAGCAAAGCCCGAACATAATACAGAGAGTAATGAAGTTGCTTGAAATAAGAATAAATATGTTTAAAAAACGGAACTTGTATGAATAGGACCTTTTCTATCTACAGGTTCCGTTTTATTAATTATAAGTATGTAAGAAACTGTTAAGTATAGTCGTAAACGGATAGAAAATTAATGATAATCACATAATATATTCATATATAGATAAATTATATTGATTTTTGATATTATTTTCTGTATAATCACCGTGAAGTAATTAAGATATGTAAATCAGGAGGTATTGATGATATGGGAAAGGCTTTGATAATTGGTGCGGGCGGTGTAGCAAGTGTTGTTATCCATAAATGCTGTCAGAACCCCGATGTATTTGAAGAAATATGTATAGCCAGCAGAACACTGGAAAAGTGTGAGGCTATAAAAAATAAATTGACAGGAAGCAAAACTAAAATTCTAACAGCACAGGTGGATGCTGATAATACTGATATGCTAATCGACCTTATCAATAAATTCAGGCCGGACATTGTTATAAATGTAGCACTTCCGTATCAGGATTTGACTATTATGGATGCATGCCTTGCGACAGGTGTACATTACCTTGATACTGCAAATTATGAGCCGCCTGAGATACCAAAGTTTGAATATAAATGGCAGTGGGCATACAGAGATAAATTTGAAAAGGCAGGAATAACAGCACTTTTGGGAAGCGGATTTGACCCGGGTGTGACAAGTGTTTTCTGCGCATATGCCCAGAAACATTATTTTGATGAGATACATTATATAGATATAGTTGATGCAAATGCAGGAGATCATGGATACCCATTTGCTACTAACTTTAATCCTGAGATAAATATACGTGAAATAACTGCAAAAGGAAGCTACTGGGAAAATGGAGACTGGGTTGAAACAGAACCCCTTGAATTAAAAAGGGTTTACAATCTTCCTGAAATAGGACCAAAGGATGTTTATTTACTGCACCACGAAGAAATTGAATCTTTGGCACTGAATATAAAAGGTGTAAAAAGAATTCGTTTCTGGATGACTTTTTCGGAGAAATACCTTACACACTTGAGGGTGCTTGAAAACGTAGGTATGACATCTATTGAACCGGTTGATTTCGAAGGCCAGAAGATTATTCCTCTACAGTTCCTAAAGGCTGTACTTCCTGATCCTGCTTCACTTGGGCCAAGGACTAAGGGAAAAACAAATATTGGCTGTATTATACAAGGTATAAAGGATGGAAAGCCAAGAACGTATTATGTGTATAACGTATGTGTACATGAAGAATGTTATGCGGAAGTAGGTTCACAGGCAATTTCCTATACAACAGGAGTTCCTGCAATGATAGGTGCAATGATGATACTCAAGGGAATTTGGAAAGGACCGGGTGTTTTCAATATAGAAGAATTTGATCCTGATCCGTTTATGGAAGAACTGAACAGATGCGGACTTCCTTGGAAAGAAAGCTTTGCACCAGAGCTTATCGACTAGTAAGGGTACATTAAGCAGCCGCTGCCAAATGCCAAAACTACAGAAATAGTTAGGCTGGTGGCGGCTGATTTAACTTTCAATTAAAAAATTCGGCTCATGGAGGCTAATAAAAATTGATTAATAATTTAGATATTGATATAAAAAGCTTGCCGACGCCATGCTACATAGTTGATGAGCGTCTTCTAGTAAAAAATCTTGAAATTCTGGATTCAGTTCAAAAGCGTACAGGCTGCAAAATACTTCTGGCACAAAAGGGCTTTTCCATGCATTCTGTATATCCTCTTATTGGTAAATACCTGGCTGGAGTTACTTCAAGCTCTTTGTTTGAGGCAAGACTGGGTTACGAGAAAATGGGTAAAGAGGTTCATATTTATGCCCCTGCGTATATAGAAGAAGAGTTTGATGAAATAATGAAATACTGTGACCATATAGTATTTAATTCTTTTCACCAATGGAACAAATATAAGGACAAGGTTAAAGCATCAACTAAAAAAATAGGCTGTGGAATTCGTATAAACCCTGAGTATTCTGAATTGGAGCATCCCATATATGACCCTTGCTATAAATTCTCAAGATTGGGAGTAACCCTTCCCAGCTTCAAGCCTGAGGAACTGGAAGGTATTGAAGGGCTCCATTTCCATACAATGTGCGAGCAGAATTCAGATACACTTGAGAGAACAATTAAAGTGGTTGATGAAAAATTCGGAAGTTATATCAAGGATATGAAATGGTTGAATTTCGGCGGAGGCCATCATATAACCAGACCTGATTATGACATAGAAGCACTTGTACGTTCAATTAATTACTTTCAGGATAAATACGGAATTGACGTATATCTGGAACCCGGAGAGGCAGTCGCATTAAATACCGGCTATCTTGTAGCAAAGGTACTTGACACAGTAGAAAACGGAATGAATATTGCAATATTGGATACTTCGGCAGCCTGCCATATGCCTGATGTACTGGAAATGCCCTACAGGCCCAACATAATCGGTGCCGGAAAGCCGGATGAAAATCCGGTAACCTACAGGCTTGGAGGACATACCTGTCTGGCTGGAGACATTATCGGAGACTACTCCTTTAAACAAAGCCTGAAGCCCGGCGACAGACTTGTTTTCTGTGATATGGCACATTATACAATGGTTAAGAACAATACCTTCAACGGTGTAAACCTTCCCGCTATTGCACTCTACAGCGAAAAGGAAGGAATAAGGATAATAAAGCAGTTTGCGTATGAGGATTTTGAAGGAAGATTGTCGTAAATTGATAGACGGTATTTCTGGTGATGCGGAAAGTGTATTTCGGGTTAAATATAAACCTGGAATACACTTTCCGCATTTTTTTATAAATTGTTGTATATGTATCTAACTCTATATTGAAAATAAAATAGGGATATAGTATTATGTGGAAGATGTAGTAAATAATTCAAACAAAGGATTAAATATGAAAATTCTACGAAAAACAATTATATTTTTAATAATTTTTCTTATATCCACAGAGATTATTTTTGTATATGCTTTCCCCGCAAGATATGTTTATAATCAAAGAATTAATTATGATGTGTTCAAGGATAATGTTTATTCTATAGAGTTGGCTGTTAAATCCATTAAACAAACTATTTCAAGAGAAAAAATTAATAATTACTATATATTTATTGGAGATTCGGTAGGGTATGGAACGCCATGTCCACCAGACAAAACAATTAGCAGTTACTTAAATGTTATTTCAAAAAAAGAAGGAAAAGATATCAGGTTTTTTAATTTAGCATTGCCGTCAACTATGTTCGGAGATTTTTATACAGTTTTGCTTTTGTTGAAAAGATATGGTATTTCAATAAATAACGTTATTTTAAATTTTTCTTATTGGGAGATAAATGCAAAGACCCCAACATACTGGTTTAACCATTATTTAAAGGAGTTGGACAATAATAGCTATAAAAAAATGGTTGAATCAGGTGCAATAAAAGAAGATTCGCTTTGGAAAAACATTAAAGCAGAGATATATCATTTTGCCAATAGAAATATCGGGATTATTGGAAATAGTGGGTTTGTAACAAATAAGATAAAATCAATAACAAATAACTTGCTAAGAGAATCAAAACCGGCTTTAAGTGTATGGAGTTCAAAAGCAGATTTAAAAAATGCTATGACAAAGCCCGAAAATAAATGGTATTTTTCTGATAAGAAGTTTAATCTGACCGAAAACAGTGTTCAAATTTATTTTATAAACAAGATTATTGAGTTGCAAAAGGATAAAAAAATAATATTTGTATTAAATGCAGCGAATAACAAATTACTTGAAAATGAGACGTCAAAACAGGGCTATAAGGATAATATCGATGCTATAGAAAAGCTTTTTAACGATAAGAATGTAAAATTTTTAAATTACAATAATAAAGTTGACTATAAACTTTTTTCCGATTATGTACATTTACTGCCGGATGGATATTCTTTTATTGCACAAGATTTATGGAATAAAATTGACAAGGAGATATAGAAATGCTGTTTAATTCAATCGAGTTTTTAATATTCTTTCCTGTAGTAACATTGTTGTACTTTTTATTACCACACAAAATTCGTTGGTTTTTGCTTTTAATTAGTAGCTGTATCTTTTATATGGCATTTGTTCCTAGATACATATTAATACTTGGAATTACTATTGTTGTTGATTACTTTGCGGGGATAATTATTTCTCGGATGCAAGGTAAAAGTAAGAGAATATTTCTTATTGTAAGCTTAATTACAAACATAGGAATGTTATTTGTCTTTAAATATTTTAACTTCTTCAATGAAAATATAAAGCATTTGTCTGACTTATTAAACTGGAATTATCCAATAAGTAGTCTTTCAATTATATTACCCATAGGCCTTTCATTCCACACATTCCAGAGCATGAGCTACATAATTGAGGTATATAGGGGAAAACAAGAGCCGGAGAAGCATTTTGGAATTTATGCTTTATATGTTATGTACTACCCACAGCTAGTTGCCGGGCCAATTGAAAGACCTCAAAATATGCTGTGGCAATTTCATAAAGAGCATAGTTTTGATGCCCAGAGAGTTTCAGATGGTTTAAAGCTTACGGCATGGGGGTTCTTCAAGAAAATAGTAATAGCAGATAATCTGGCGCTGGTAGTAAATAGTGTTTATGGAAATCCAACTTCAGTAAACGGTTTTTCCTTAGTAATTGCAACCTATTTCTTTGCTTTTCAAATATTCTGTGACTTCTCAGGATATACAGATATTGCACGTGGAGCTTCAAGAGTAATGGGAATTGAATTGATGCAGAATTTTAAAAGACCCTATTTCTCAAAGACAATATCTGAATTTTGGAGGAGATGGCATATATCACTTTCAAGTTGGTTTACTGATTATGTATATATTCCTTTAGGTGGAAACAGATGTGCTAAATGGAAATGGTTTCATAATACTATGATAGTTTTTCTCCTTAGCGGACTTTGGCATGGAGCCAATTGGACGTATGTTATTTGGGGCGGATTGAACGGCTTCTACTTAGTCTTTGCAATAATTAGTAAAAACATAAGAGGCAAAATTACTAAATGGACAGGCATTGATAAGTTCCCTAATGTAAACAAAATGGTTAAAGTATTTTGTACATTTAATTTGATATGCTTTTCATGGATATTCTTTAGAGCGAGTTCGTTTACAGAGGCCGTCACAATTATTAAGCGAATTTTTATGGATTTCAGCCTGAAAATTGATATAGGAAGAGCAGGCGTTTCCAGATACCAACTATCATTATGCTTTGGAGTAATTGTTTTATTATTGGCAGTGCAGTTATTTCAAAGAAATAAAAAAATAATCAATGAGCTAAATACGCAACATGTTGTATATAGGTGGATTATTTACTATTCGGCATTAATCTTCATTATTATATTTGGAGTTTTTAATACCAGTTCCTTTATTTATTTTCAGTTTTGATGAATATCACCCTTGTATGGGCACTAATTATTGTATTATGCAATACTGCTAAGTTATAGTAACAAAATTATATAAATGTCACAATTTTATATGAAGAAGTAAGTTTTCTAAATTAAAATACCTCCTTTATCGTGTTAGAATTAGAACATATTAATAAAGGAGGCAAAAATATGAAAAAAGTAATTGGAAAAACCCTTTCTGCCGCTTTAGCACTAGCTATGACAGTATCAATTGCGGCTTGTGGTTCAGGGAACCAATCCGAATCATCATCCTCTTCGTCGGCAGCAAGTTCTTCATCAGCCGCTACAACAAGTACTGCAGCATCAGGCGATCCTGTAAAACTGACTTTGTGGCATATTCAGACAACCGAGCCTATGACATCCAACATTAAGGCGGATATTGACAGGTTCACTAAAGACAATCCAAAGTATTCAGTAGATGTTCAGGCTATGCAGAATGATGCATACAAAACAAAACTGAAAATTGCATTAAGTTCAAATACTGCACCTGATATATTCTTCAGCTGGACCGGCGGCCCAATGAATGAATATGTTGATGCAGACAAGATTGTAGATTTAACACCTTTCATGGATAAAGACAATTATAAGGATCGTTTCATGGATGCAGGTATTAATCAGGCTACATACAAAGATAAGATATGGGGTGTTCCTGTAGAAAACACATCAGTTGCAATGTTCTTCTACAACAAAGACTTATTTGCTAAATACAACCTTCAGGTTCCAAAAACTATAAAAGAACTTGAAACTGTATGTGATACTTTGAAGAAGAACGGCATAATCCCATTCTCACTGGCAAACAAGACCCAATGGACAGGTTCAATGTACTATATGTACCTTGCTAACCGTATTGGTGGAGCAGATGCATTCAAAAATGCAGCCGCACGTACCGGATCATTTGAAGATGAATCATTTAAACAGGCAGGAACTGTTTTACAAAATTGGGTAAAAAAGGATTACTTTAACAAGGGATTCAACGGTCTTGATGAAGATTCAGGACAATCCCGTACACTTCTGTACACTGAAAAAGCAGCTATGACTCTTATGGGTTCATGGTTCCTTTCAACAGCTGCAGGCGAAAACAAAGACTTTATGAAAAAAGTAGGCTCATTCGCATTCCCAGCTGCTGAAGGCGGTAAGGGTGAACCGGATGCAGTTGTTGGTACTGTTGGAGATAACTTCTATCATATTGCAAAGAGCTGTAAAGATCCTGAAGGCGCATTCAAGGCTATCCAGTACATGATAGATGATACAGCAATTACAAAACGTATCGAAGCAGGCAGAGTTCCTCCAGTGAAGGGTGTAAAGGTTAGCGATCCTCTTCTCCAGAACGTTTTGGATGCAGTTCAAAAGGCTCCTTCTGTTCAGTTGTGGTATGACCAATACCTCTCACCTGAATTGAGCGATCTTCACAAGAGTACAACACAGGCTTTATTTGGATTATCAAAGACTCCTGACCAGGTTGATAAGGAAATGGAAGCAAAGGCTAAGGAGTTAGCAGCTAAAAAATAAGTATTAGAGTGACGTAAAGTAAATTCAGAGTATAAGATGATTGGGTACTTTATATTACAGGTACCCAATCAATTTATACAGAATAAACTTAACGTAAGAAAAAAAGATATATAATCCTTATTTCTCTAAAATCAATGCAATTCAGGAAGGGGAAGATATAATGCAAGCTACCCGCTCATTATCAGAATACAGAAAAAGGAGTACGTTCACAGCCACAACAGTATTTCTTCTGCCCGTATTCTTTTTTATTCTTATTTTTATTATATATCCTATAATAGATTCATTTTGGCTGAGTCTGCATGAATGGAACGGCATTACTTCCGGAAAAGCTTTCTTGGGCCTGGAAAACTGGAAGACACTATTGGGAGATAAAATCTTTTTCAAAGCTTTTTTGAATAATATGATTATTGTGGTTTTGTCCATTGCAATCCAGCTCCCTATAGCAATGGCTATTGCTTTTCTTCTCGACACGGGAGGAAAGAAACTCAATTTCCTTAAAATGATATATTTTCTTCCAATGCTAATGTCATCAGTAGCAGTTGGATTCTTATTCAAGTATACATATGACCCACAGTTCGGTCTAATCAGTGCAGTTGACACTATGTTAGGCGGACAGGGAATGGTTGATGTGCTGGGAGACCCGCATAGAGCTATTTTTGGTGTAATAGCAGTTATATGTTGGCAGTTTATACCTTTTTACATGGTTTACTTTCTGGCGGCTTTAAGTTCGTTGCCGGTTGAAATATATGAAGCATCAATTATTGATGGTGCATCCTACGGCCAATATTTTTGGAGGGTTGCTTTACCATCTATGAAGGGAACTATTAAAAGTGCAGCTGTCCTGTCACTTGTAGGTTCTCTCAAATATTTCGATTTGATTTATGTTATGACACAAGGCGGTCCTGACGGTGCCACAGAGCTCATGGCGACGTACATGTATAAGAATGCATTTACCATAGGTAAAATGGGATACGGTGCTACGGTAGCGTCCGGAATGTTTATAATAATTACCGTTATTTCCTTGGTAACACTTAGAGTCATAAACGGAAAAGAGGAGGCCTGATGCACATGAAAAAGAAATTTAAAGTCGGAAAAATAATCGTTGCCTTACTGGCATTGATATGGCTTGCAATTGCGGGTGCTCCTTTCTACTTTATGGTGGCGTCAGCCTTTAAAGAACAGTTTGAAATATTTACAGCAGGAGTTTTCGCAATGCCGAAAGGCCTGTATTTGCAGAACTTCCAAAAGGTTATTGAGAGTGACTTTTATAAATACCTATTCAATAGCTTGTTTGTAGTTGGAGTATCATTAATATTGATATTATTTACATCGCTGTTTGCTTCATATCCTTTTTCAAGATTCAAATTTAAACTAAACAAGCCTCTTTTCGGAATAATAGTTGCTGCAATGGCTGTACCGATACATGTAACTTTGATCCCGGTATTCCAGCTCACACAAAAATTGAACCTGTATGATACAATATTTGCACTCATAGGCCCGTATACCGCTTTCAATCTGCCTATATCGGTGTTTATCCTTACAGGATTTATGGCACAAATTCCAAAAGAACTGGAAGAATCCGCTGAAATTGACGGATGCGGTAAGTATCGCACATTCTTCAACATTATAGCACCACTTTCAAAGCCGGGACTTGCAACCCTTGCCATATATAACAGTGTAAACATGTGGAATGAGTTCAGTTTTGCACTTGTACTTACACAATCACAAAAAAGCCGTACACTTCCCCTTTCAATATGGGAATTCCAGGGACAGTATAATGCTAACATACCTATGATTATGGCTGTTTTGACCTTATGCGCAGTGCCAATGATTCTTGCTTTTGCCATTGGTCAGGATAAACTCATAAAAGGAATGATGGCTGGTGCAGTTAAAGGATAGAATTAATAATACACAAGGTAAAATCATAGTAGTTTGCTACAGACAGAAGCCTCCAGATGATATATAATAAGGCTATAAATTAACTAATGAGGTATAATATGAAAAAAATATTTAAAGCCCTTATTATACTGATAATCGTACTAATTATTTCTGGGTGCTTTTATGACGGAGATAACGTGCTGGTTAAGCCAAACCCTTCGAAAAAGCAATTGACTTTGTATACCATACAGGGTGATTCATCTGTAAATCAGGTAATTGCCGATTCTGTGTACAGATTTGAAAAGGATAACAGTAGTTTTGAAGTAGTACATGAACTTATACCCAACGATTTGTACAAGAACAGGCTATCTGTTTGTGTAGCAACTAATCAAATGCCGGACGTTTTTCCCACCTGGTCCGGAGGAATTTTAAAGCAGTACATAAGTATTGGTGGAGTAGTAAATCTTGAAAAATATATGAAGACCGACAATTACAGTCTAAAGTTTAATGACAAGGCGTTAAAGATGGTTACCGATGAGAACGGAATATGGGGTGTTCCTGTTGAAAATATGTCAATAGCTCTTATATTCTATAACAAAGACATCTTTAATGCCTTGAAGTTATCCGAACCAAAGACTTTTGATGAGCTCAAGGATATAATAGTTAAATTAAGGCAAAAGCAATACATCCCATTTGCACTCGCAAACAGAACCGCCTGGACAGGGTCGATGTTCTACATGTATTTTGTAGATCGCCTTGGGGGGCCTTCTGTTTTTGACAATGCAGCAAACAGAAAAAATAATGGTTCATTTGATAACGATGTATTTGTGCAAGCTGGGAAAATGGTGCAGGAGCTTGTAAATATGGGGGCTTTCCCAAAAGGCTTCAACTGGATGGACGAAGATGCCGGAGATTCCAGAAATCTTTTGTATAATAATTCAGCGTGTATGACATTGGCCGGTAGTTGGTTTATAAGTAATGTCAGATACGAAAAGCCTGATTTTGTGGAAAAGGTAGGAGTATTTCCATTTCCTTCAATTCCAGGGGGAAAAGGTGATCCCTGTAATACTATCGGAACACTTGGGGATAATTATTACTCCGTTGCCAGTTCGTGCGAGTATCCTGATAAAGCCTTTGAGCTTATAAAGTACTTAATTGATGATACCGCAGTAAAAAAGCGTATAGATGCAGGAAAAATACCGCCTGTCAAGGATCTGGACATAGAAGATCCTTTGATTAATGAAATATTGGGTTATATAAATCAATCTCCAAATGTTCAATTCTGGTATGACCAGTACCTTCCTCCAAAGCTGTCGGAAGCTCATTTAATTCTTTCACGACGTATATTCGGAGGGGAAGACCCAAAAAGAGCAGCCGAGCAATTGGAAAAGATTACAAAACAATACTATAATCAGTAACAGGTGAGGATATGAAAAATTGGTTATTACAGTCAGTAAAAAAAACAATAAGAAATTTGACATTCCGATCGAAAATTACGTATTTTCTTGTAATAACGATTTGTATCACAGTTTTGATTGTAGTGGCTTGCTCATACACGATTACAAGCCGATCAATAAAAGAGCAGGCAAAGAACATGACAATGCAACAACTGGAACAGAACACACTGAATCTGGAGGACTATCTTAAAAATATTGAGAGTACCCCGGATAATATTATAAATGACAAAAGTCTTCAGGAATACCTTTCAAACCCCGATGAAGATAATCTCGAGTTTACTGATAAGGTTGACGATGTATACAAATTAATGTCCAACATACTTGGATCAAAAAGAAATATATTATATGTATATGTTTATAAACTTCTCAATGGCAAGGAATTATATCTGGGGCCCACAAAAGCCGGAAATAAGTCGGACTTTTCAACGGGTATAGGATATTTATCTAAACGTGATATAACAGGCAGTCCTATGAGAACAAGTTTTAGGAAAGATCCTGTCATAAACAAGGAATATACCCTATCCATTTATCGACCTATATTTGATATTTATAGAATAAGACAGCCTATAGGGATTCTGGGTATATCCGTTTCAGAGGATGTTGTTGCCAGATTCTATTCGCATACAAATACGAATCTTCCTCTGGAAACCTTTATCATGGACGGAAATGGCATGATAATATCGCATATGAATAAAAACAGGATATATGCCGATGCCGGACTAAAAAACATAGTTCACAAGCAGGATGGTTCTAAGGAGATAAATGGGAAACTAGTTGTTTATAAGTATGTAAAGGATTGGGATTGGTATGTCGTAGGTACATTGCCTATCAGTTATCTCCTTCGAGATAATAATGTTATGCTGCTGGCAATTTTTATAATAGTCATAATAACATTTATAGTTGGTATTTTTATCTCTTACGGATTCAGCAAGCATTTGTTCAAACCCTTTGATGAGCTTATATATAGAATGTCCAGAGTGTCAACGGGAGACATGGAAACGAGAATAAGTTTGCCTACTTACGGACCTGATTTTCAGCAGGTTTCACAGGGCTTTAATATAATGGTTGAGCATATAGATGAATTAATGAAAAAGATATATGAGGAACAGAGGCAACTGAAAGAAATAGAGTTTAAGGCTCTACAGTCCCAGATTAATCCCCATTTTCTTTACAATACGTTGGAGTCCATCCATTGGCAGGCACTGCTATGTGGACACCATGAAATCTCTACTATGGTCAAGGCATTAGCGGGCTTCTATAGAATTAGCCTTAGTAAGGGAGAGGCTATTATTCCTTTGAAAAATGAAGCAGAGCATGTCGATAATTATATGACCATACAGGAAATACGATATAAGGAAAAAATGGAAAGCTATATTGACATTCCTGAGGAATTTTATGACGTTAAAATTCCGAAAATGACTTTGCAGCCCTTGGTTGAAAATGCAATATATCATGGATTAAGAGGACGGGAAGCAAAGGGGTTCATTAAAATAACAGCTGAAAGAGACGGAGACGACATTATTGTTAAAACCATTGATAATGGTACCGGAATGACATTAGAGCAAATAAGCAAATTGAACCAGACCTTGGAGGATAATGATTCAAGTGTGGGCTATGGTGTCAGAAACGTACACCAGAGGATAAAACTATTTCTTGGCAGCCCTTATGGACTGTATTATGAAAGCAATGAGTATGGCGGAGTAACCGTTAACGTCAGACTCCGCAGTGAAATACAAAGAACGGTGGGTGATGAATTTGTACAAAGTGTTGATTGTAGATGACGAAAGTATAATTCGCAATGGTCTTTACAATATGATACCATGGTCAAATTTAGGAGTAAGCGATGTTCTGACAGCATCGTGTGCAAAGGAAGCCCTGAAAATAGTTCAGGATACCAAACCGGATATAATGCTTACGGATATTTGTATGCCTGAAATGGACGGCCTGGAAATGACCAAAATTATACTTGAAAAGGTACCTGATTTGAAAGTAATTGTCCTGACAGGCTACGATGACTTTAAATATGCACAAAAAAGCTGTTCACTAGGCGTTAAGGACTTTATACTAAAGCCGGTAGATGAAAGCAGTCTTATTAAATGTATAAAACTACAAATAGACCATATTCAGTCTGAAATACAATCTGCAGTTGAAAATAGCATTATGAGCCGTAAAAGGATGATTGAAAACCAGAGAGAGTTTGAAAAGTCACTGATTAAGCTTACTGAAAAAGTAGCTGATAACGCTTATGCCATTGAAGTACCGGAAGGTATAAAGTTTGCAGATAACTGTGAATATCAGGTTGCGGTACTTACTCCTGAAATATCTGAGAATAGTATATGGAATCAGCATAGGAATTTGCTTATGATGTCAGTAAAGAGTTTTTTTATTGATATGGTGGATGCAAAAAATTCAGGCTGGACCTTTCAGAATTCTGATGGCGATATAGTTGTTATATTTTATGTAGATAAAAAATCTGAAAATGCAGAAGAACAAATTTCAAAATTGCAGGAAATTATTAATGTGGAATTTGATGTAGAAATGAGGGTTGGCATAGGCTCCGTTGTTCCGAATATGTCACGGATAAAATATTCCTATGGAAATGCAAGGGAAAAATGCGGTATTAAGAAATTAAATTCTGACACAATCAATAACTCTAAGCTTGGGAATGACTACGTAAGTAAAAAGGATAAACTTTTAACTCTAAAAGAAAAGATACTTTCCAGCTTTCATGATACCGAAGTAGCAAAGGAATATCTTAAAAAATACATAAACGAAGTCAAAATATCAGGAGTTTCAAAGTCTATAGCCGAGCAAAAGTTTTACGATCTGGCATCGGCTTTTTACTGGGAATACCTTAAAACTACAGGAAATCCGGCGGACGGCAGGCTGGAAACACTGATTACAACTCTTCAAACCAACGATTTAGAAAATTGCTGTGTATTTACCGAAATGTTTATTGTAAAACTAATGTATACTAATAAGAAGCAAATGCATGAGATAATAGAGGCGGCAACTGTATTTATCAATCAAAGACTTACAGAGGATCTGACAGTTTTTACTTTGGCAGAACAGTTCCATGTTGCAAGAAATTATTTCTCCAGACTTTTCAAGAAGGAAATGGGAGAGGGCTGCAACGAATATATTACTCGTAAACGTATCGAAAAAGCAAAACATCTCCTGACTGTTTCCAGACTTAAAACCTATGAGGTAGCTGAACAGGTAGGATATCATGATACGAATTATTTTTCTCTGGCGTTTAAAAAGAATACAGGCCTCTCCCCCACAGAATTCAGGGACAGGCAGAACAACCCTGAGATATAGCAACTAACACATAACACATGATGGAGGTTTATATGCAGAAAACAAGATTGGGACGAACAGACCTGATGGTTACAAGGAGCAGCTTTGGAGCTCTTCCCATACAGAGAATTTCATTTGATGAAGCAAGAAAAATTCTTTTAAGGGCTTACAACGGCGGTATAAATTTTTATGATACTGCCCGTATGTATACAGATAGTGAGGAGAAGCTGGGATATGCCTTTTCTGATATAAGAAAAGATATAATAATTGCTACAAAAAGTGTTGCAACAGACAGAAAGACACTGCTTGAGCACCTCGAAACCAGCCTGAAAAATATGAAAACAGATTATGTTGATATACTTCAGCTTCATAATCCCGGTGTCCTTCCTGACCCGGAGGATCCTGAAAGCTCATATGCAGGCATGATGGAAGCTAAAAAGAAGGGCATGGTGCGTTTTATAGGAATTACAAACCACAGAATAAAAACTGCTCTAGAAGCAGTTGAATCCGGTCTGTATGACACAATGCAGTTTCCCCTCAGTTCCCTTTCTTCGGATATTGACCTTGAACTTGTTGAGGTATGCAGGAAAAAGGATGTTGGCCTAATAGCCATGAAAGCTATGTCAGGTGGTTTGATTACAAATGCGGCGTCCACTTTTGCTTTTTTAAGGCAGTTTGATAATGTTGTTCCCATTTGGGGGATACAAAGGGAAGCTGAGCTTGACGAGTTCCTTGAATTAGAAAAAAACCCTCCTACACTGAATAATGAATTATGGGAGGTCATAAAAAGAGATCGTACAGAACTGGCAGGGAATTTCTGTAGGGGCTGTGGCTACTGTATGCCTTGTCCTGCAGGAATTGAGATTCCAACTCAGGCACGTATGTCCCTGCTTTTACGAAGAGCACCATATGAGCCTTTTTTGAGTGATGAATTTAAAGAAAAGATGGAACTAATAAATAAGTGTATTGAATGTGGACAATGTAAAAATCACTGCCCATATAGCATAGATACTCCAAATCTTCTTAAAGTACAGTTGCAGGATTACAACGATTTTTATGCTCAACATAAATAAAGAATAAACTTAACCTTCGCAGTAAACATTATAATAAAAAAGGAGATTGCATTATGGCTGTAAACACTCGAATTTTTCACTGTGATGAATTCTTCCGACTTTCAAGGGAAGAAAAAAAGGAATTTGAAAGTATTATAAAAAATGAACTGGAAGAAAACCCCATAAAACATCTGGATACTGAATGGGGCCGCTTTGAGAACCTTCCTGAGATGTCAGAGGATGAAATCGACAAGTTGGCACAAGATGTTTTATCTGAAATGACCCTGGAGCAGAAAGTTTACCAGATGTCATGTGACAATGACGCACGATATGCACCTTTAAACCCGCCAAGATATAACTTTATTCCATACTACGCAGGTGAAGACTTGGAATTGAACATACCGGCCGTTAAATTTACAGACGGACCTACAGGTATTGTTATGAGCTATAATGCTACGGCTTTTCCAGTATCAATTGCTCGTGGTTCAACATGGGACACGGAACTTGAGGAACGTGTGGGGAATGTAATAGGTATAGAAGGCCGCTCCGGTGGTGCAAATTTCTTTGCAGGAGTATGTATAAATCTCCTTCGCCATCCTGCATGGGGACGTGCTCAGGAAACATATGGTGAGGATACTGTTCTTTTAGGTAAAATGGGTGCGGCTTTAACAAAGGGCGTTCAAAAGCATATGATGGCGTGTATAAAGCACTATGTTGCCAACAGTATGGAAAATGCACGTTTTAAAGTCAGTGTTGAAATGGATGAAAGAACCCTGCGTGAAATATACCTTCCTCATTTCAAGGCATGTGTAGATGCAGGTGCTGCAGCAATTATGAGCTCATATAACCGTGTAAGAGGCGAGTGGTGCGGTCACCATGATTATTTACTCAATCAGATTCTAAATGGGGAATGGGGTTTCAAAGGATTTATAATGTCTGACTTCATATGGGGTGTCAGAGATACTGTAGATGCAGCAAACGGCGGGCAATGCATGGAGATGTATGCAACTCAGTTCTTTGGGAAACGGCTTGTTGAGGCTGTAAGAGACGGAAAAGTAGATGAAAGTAAGATAGATGCAGCAGTAAAGAGAATATTGAGACAAAAAATCAGATTTTCGTTTGTTGGAGATAAGGCACAATATTCACCGGAGAAAATGGGCAGTAAGGAACATGCCCAGCTGGCTCGAGAGGTTTCAGAAAAGTCCACAGTACTACTTAAAAATGAAGGTATACTTCCACTTGAAAAAGATAAAATCAAGAAAATTACAGTCGTTGGAAGGTTGGCGGTTGAACCTAATACAGGTGATTTAAAGGGAAGTAGTGCTGTATTCCCTCCTTATGTAATAACACCTCTTCAGGGTATTATAAATGAGGTAGGAGGCGCAATAGAAGTTAAGTATGTAGATGGAAGAACACCGCATCAGGCTCAGGAGCTATCAAAGGATGCAGATGCAGTTGTTATTGTGGCCGGATTAACTTCTCTTGATGAGGGAGAATTTATTACAAATGGCGGTGATGTGGGAGGCGACAGGAAATATCTCGGACTGCATCCGGAAGATGAAGATCTTATTGAGACTGTATCAAAGGTAAACAAGAATGTAATTGTTGTTTTGCAGGGTGGAAGTACTATTATAGTTGAACCTTGGAAGAACTTGGCTAAGGCCATTCTTATCCAATGGTATCCCGGTATGGAAGGCGGAACTGCTCTGGCAAATATACTTTTCGGAGAAGTAAATCCTTCTGCCAAGCTACCCGTTACAGTACCTGCAACCCCGCAGCAATTGCCTTACTATGATATGAATGCAACTTCCATTGTATATGACTATTACCACGGCTACTTCCTAGCGGATAAGAAAAAGTACCCTGTTTCATATCCTTTTGGATTTGGACTCAGTTATACAACTTACAGCTACAGCAACCCAAAAGTATCAAAGAAGGGTGAGACAATTTCTGTTTCAGTTGATGTATCCAATACCGGAAAAATAGCCGGAGATGAAGTCGTACAATTATATATTGGCTACAGGGGTTCAAAGGTTGAACGCCATGTAAAGGATCTTAAAGGCTTTACCAAAATTCACCTTGAGCCGGGAGAGAAAAAAACTGCCGTAATTGAGATAAATAAGGACGACCTGGCATACTATTGCACCCAATCAAAACAATGGGTGGTTGAGGATATCGAATATGTAGCAATGATTGGTGCATCTTCTGCCTGCAAGGATTTACTTAAAGCTGATTTTGATTTAAAATAAATATAAGCAGTATATAAAGGCATTACCGATAACAAACGGTAATGCCTTTAATAATTAACCCGTAAAAATATTATCGCAGGGAAAAGGGAAAAAAATGAAAAATATATACTTTTTTGAAACACAAATAGGGACAATAGGCATTGCAGAGGAAGCTACCAGAATAATCAACGTATTTTTTGAAACAGATTTTAATATGGATACTGTTTCAGATAGAGATAAGCTTTTGCAACAGTCAGGGTTTTATTTTAAGGAAACAGAACTTTTGATAGATGCGGTTAAGCAGCTTGATGAGTATCTGAAAGGCAAAAGGATGGCGTTTGATTTGCCGCTGGCTCCAAAAGGAACAGATTTTATGAAAACCGTTTGGAATTGTCTGAATACAATACCATATGGAGATACAAGAAGCTACAAACAGATTGCAGAAGCCGCAGGAAACCCAAAGGCATGCCGGGCAGTAGGGATGGCCAACAATAAAAACCCAATTCCCATATTTATACCCTGTCATCGTGTAGTAGGGACAAACGGAAGACTGACCGGATATAGAGGTGGCTTAGAAATAAAGCAGAAGCTTCTGGAAATTGAAAAATCAAAATTTTGAATTTATTCAGATAAACTAGGTAAACCTATTTAATAATTAATATTAAATATTAAAGAAGGGATATTTATTATGGGAAGATTCGAAGGTGCTGAAAAAGTCGGGATAAGGGATAAGGAGACCAGACAGCTTCTTGCTGTATATCCCTATAAAATTGACGGTACGGATGAAGAGATTGAGAAAACCGTAAAAGATTGGTATTACAAGCAAAGCTGCATAGCAGAAGAATTTCTCTTGAAGTCCTATGTGGATGAACTTACGGAACATGAATTAAAGTCTCGTAAAGATGATGATACAAAAAAAGTTTATTAATGAAAGAGGGTAAATCCATTAAAAGTGTGGATTTACCCTTTATTTAATTTCTCTGTAGACAAAATAGTGGTTTATACGTAAATATATAATAATAGTAATTTTGTTATAAAATTCTAATGTTATATATGAAAGGTCAAGGAGGTAGTTATGGATAGCAGCAGTCTTTCCGAATATATGAGCAGAACCGTAGAGAATATTGTGAGTCATACCATCAGGTCTACTTTAAAAAATCCCAAGGAAACAGCTTTTCTAATGAAATATTTGTTATCAACAAAAATAGCAACAGTAAGACGTTTAAAAAGTGAAAAAGCAGGACTTCATATTCCTCCGTTTCTGATAGCTAGCATAACTAAAAGCTGCAATTTAAGATGCAGCGGCTGCTATGCAAGAGAATTACATACTTGTTCTGATGAAGTAAGGGATAGTCAGATGACCTGCCAGCGATGGAATGAAATATTCCGGGAGGCAGAGAATTTGGGGATTTCATTTATACTTTTGGCCGGAGGAGAGCCTTTAATGAGAAGAGATGTGGTTGTAAAAGCTGCAGACAGTAAAAATATAATTTTCCCTATATTCTCCAATGGATTGCTGATAGATGACTTTTACATAGACTTGTTCAGCAAAAACAGAAACCTTCTACCAGTATTAAGCATTGAGGGTTATCAGGAGGAAACTGATCAAAGGCGGGGACAGGGTACATACAAAGCATTGTTAGAAGTGATGAGCAGACTGAATGACAATGGAATAGTTTACGGTGCATCTGTAACGATAACAACACAAAATATTGAGGAAGTTTCCGGAAAAAATTTTATTGATATTCTATCAAATATGGGATGTAAAATCATTTTTTACGTAGAATATGTTCCGGCAGAAGAAGGAACCGATTATCTCGCTCCAACGGAAAAGGAACGTGAATTGCTGGCAGAAAGACTTACAGAGCTGCGGTCAAATTACAAGGACATATTGTTTTTGTCGTTTCCGGGAGATGAAAAAGCAACTGGAGGCTGCTTGGCAGCAGGAAGAGGATTTTTCCATATAAATTCTGATGGTGGGGCAGAGCCATGCCCATTTTCGCCTCAATCAGATACAAGTCTCAGGGAAGTAGGTCTTAAGGAAGCCTTGAAGTCACCATTGTTCGTAAGGCTTGACAGTGAAGGACTGCTGCTGGGAGACCACAGGGGAGGCTGCATGTTATTTGAGAAAAAAGCGGAGGTTGACGCACTTACGGGTTTATAATAAATACAGTATCTTCACATTCATCAATTTTATTCTCTTATTTTGAAACACGAATAATATCATAGTTGTATGTAAAAATAATACAAAAGAGCATGAGCATCAACAGGATAATAGTCATGCTTCTTTTTGTATATAGAAAAATTGAATATAGTTTTAATTTAGAAAATTGCATTAATATAGAATTGAAGAAATATATTATATACAGATAATTCTATGTATTAAAAAGGAGACCCCCAAAGATTGAATATTTATTTAAGGAAATGTAAAAACTAGAAAAAATATTATTGAATGGAATAACCTGTATGAATATAAAAAATAATAAAGTAAATATCCTTGTTATTAATGGGAGTCCTAAAGGTATAAATAGTAATACGCTTAAAATAACAAATGCATTTCTAGATGGTATTAAGGTAAAATATCAGGAATTTGCTAAAATCGAAACGGTTATAGTAAGCACCAGTAATATTAATCATTGTAAAGGTTGCTTTTGTTGTTGGACTTCAACTCCTGGAAGTTGTATTATAAATGATGACATGACACAAATTTTGTCCCAAATTATAAATGCAAACATTATTGTTTGGAGTTTTCCGCTTTATTACTATGGAATGCCTTCAAAGGTTAAGGCACTGCTGGATAGAAATTTGCCTTTATTATTACCGTACATAACCAATCGTGATGACGGTGGGAGTAATCATCCGTTTCGCTATAAAGGAAACCACGCTGAGATTGTCTTAATTTCAACTTGTGGTTTTTACTCGACTATTAACAACTACGAAGCATTAATAAAACAATTTGATATTTTGTATGGAATTAATTATACCAAGATTATTTGCCCTGAAGGAGAATTATTCTCCCAGAAACAACTGAGTAAAAGAATCAATGAATACTTATTGTCTGTTAAACAAGCCGGTGAAGAATATGCCTTTAATAGATGTTTTTCAGATGAAACAGAGCAAAAGCTTAATACCCTATTATGTTCACCCAAAACTTTTGTAAAATTTGCAGATAATAGTTGGAATATAAAAGATATTTAGTAAGAATATATACAGATAAAGTCAAAAATTATGTTCTTAAAGACAAGTTCTCTTTTCTTAATGTTTTAATATGTCTATACATAAACATTCTCATAAATTCTTAATTATTAAACTCATATTTTAGCATATTTTGATAAAATTCAAAATTTTTGAATAATTTACAAAAATTATATTGAATCATAATGGAACATTTAGTAATATTATAGTAACACTTCCAAAAATATGTAAAAAAGTAAAAAATATTAATACCGCAACTTTTGGTGCAGTTTGATTGAATTTATTTACCTATTGTAAGGTAACTAAAGTAATGTAATATTTTAAAAATATTCAAAGTTGGGAGAGGGATAAATGAGTAAATGGTATCATGAAAAACACATCGTTGAATTTAATGAATGTGACCCGTCTAAAACAGTTTATAATTCCAAGTATTTTGTATGGTTTGAAAATTCCAGATTTGCAATTGCCGAACAGGTGCAATTGTCATCTTATGTAGAAAAAATTGCTAGAGAGCAAGGGGATTCAATTATATTTCCTGTTCTTGAAGCCGAGTGCAAGTTCTTGCTGCCTATTCCTATGGGTACTCATTTGATATTGCGTACAAAACTTGAAAAGCCTAAAGCTGCAAAACTTGTTTTTAAACATATTGCGACAGGTGAATTTGATGGTAAAGAATATGCCGTTGCAACTACAACTGTAGGAGTGTTATCAGCAAAGAACGGACTACATATGAGTCTAGACGACAATTTTAAGAAACTGATTAATGATTATTTAGAAAGTTAGGATGAAGCATATGAAAAAAATATTCATTTTCCCGGGACAAGGGGCACAAAATCCCCAGATGCTTCAAGATATTAAGGGTTATTCGCTTAATGAAATTAAGCCGGTATTTGACACTGTTTCTGAAGCGTGCAAATTTGATGTCATAGCTTTTTTAGAAAGTGCAACACAGGAAAAACTGAGCCTCACAAATTATACACAGATTGTCATGTTCGCTATGAATATGGCATATGTGAAGGTTTTAAGCGGTCTTGGAATTAAGCCGGATGTAACAGCAGGACACAGTTTGGGACAATACTGCGCTTTGGTTGCCGCAGGTGTTCTTGATTTGTATGAGACAAGCTGCTTAATCAGAGAACGAAGCCGCTTAATGAGTGAATTGAAAACGGATGGACGTTTATGTGCTGTTTCCTCTCCATGTATGTCTATAGAGTATGTAGAACAAATGTGTTCTGATATTTCAAAAGCTTCAAATGACTGTCTGCAGATAGCTCTTTATAACTCAAATAAACAGATAGTTGTTGGCGGAGCAAAACCTGCTATAGAAAAATTTTATGAAGAAATTAAGCAAAATGTTGAATACAAAGCAACAATTCTGCCGGTTGGACAGGCCTTTCATACTCCTATTATGGATGAAATGCTGCCGGAATTCAGAAATTATGTTAACGATATTTCAGTTAAAGAGCCCTCAATACCAGTGATTCTAAATTGTACCGGTGATTATTATATTGAAAAAAACAATGGTGAGGATTTAAAAAATGAGCTGATTGAACAATGCCATAAGCCTGTTCGGTGGCTCCAGACAATGAATACATTATTGGAAGTTGAGAACCCTGTCATAATTGAAGTTGGGCCTGGACATTCTTTATCGGGACTGTTCAGAAATCTGACAAAAGAAGTAAAGGTCTGGTGCTCGGAAGATAAAAAAAGTTTAATGACACTTAGTAAAAAAATAAACCAGGAATGAAATGAGGTGTACACATGTGGAAGTTATTTGATGAAGGATGTACAGCATTAGTAACCGGTGCTTCAAGAGGTATTGGCAGGGCAATTGCCTTGGAATTGGCAAGGCAGGGAGTTGATGTTGTAATAAATTATCGCTCCAATGAAGAAATGGCTGTATCTTTGAAGGAAGAAATAGAAGAAATGGGGCGTCAGGCTCTTATTATTAAGGCAGATATGCAAAACCCTGAAGAAATAAAGCAAATGTTCAAGCAAATAAAAAGCCAGTTTAGACATATTGACATTCTTGTGAATAATGCCGGAATAATTAAGGATGGTTATCTTATGATGATGAGTGAGGCCAGTTTTCAAAAGGTTATAGATACAAACCTTTTAGGCTGCTTCAGGATTTCGCAGGAGGCATTGAAAATGATGTGCTCTGCAAAAAAAGGAGTAATAGTTAATATTGCATCAACAAGCGGAATCGTTGGACAAGAGGGTCAAGCTAACTATTCTGCATCCAAGGCAGGCATAATTGCCTTCTCAAAGGTAGTTGCAAAGGAATATGCCAGATACGGAATAAGATGTAATGTTGTAGCACCCGGATTTATTGAAACAGATATGACAAATGACGCAGGAGGTAAATCTCTTAAAGACAAATACATGGATTTTATATCTCTCAAGCGTTTCGGAGAGCCTCAGGATATTGCAGATGCAGTTGCATTTCTGGCTTCATCACGTTCAAAATACATAACCGGCAAAGTTCTAACAGTGGATGGTGGCTTAATCGATTAATACAAAACTTGTTTTTATTAAAAATTAAAATTAAGGTAAGGAGAATGAACTATGAATGATATTTATAACAAAGCAGAAGAAAGAGAAAAACTTTGTAGGGAAATTAAGAGTATGATGGTTGAACAGCTTGATATTGAAATGGACCCTGAATTTATAACCAATGATCAACCAATTTTCGGACGTGGTCTGGAACTGGACTCAATTGATGCTCTTGAGCTGGCTGTTGGTATATATGACAGGTTTGAAATATCTGTAACAGATGACAACACTACAATTTTTAGTTCTGTTAATACAATGGCAGACTATATAGAGGTTCAAAAACTGGAAAACGAGGGTTGAATAAATGAAATTTACGACCAAAGAAATTATGTCGATACTTCCCCATAAAGCCCCATTTTTACTTGTAGACAAGGTGATTGAGTGTGAACCGGGCAAATATGCATTAGGTATAAAAAATGTGACTATTGATGAACCGTTCTTTCAAGGTCATTTCCCTACAGAACCTATATTACCGGGCGTTCTTATTGTAGAATCTATAGCACAGGTAACTGCTGTAATGTACTGTGCTGAATTTATGGAGTCAATGAAACAGGACGCTTCGGCAAATAACCTGAATGAGGTTGATATTGCAAAGAAAATAGCAGAGCATGTAGGATATCTTGTCGAAATTAAATCAATGAAATTCAAAAAAACAGTTCATCCTGGTGATACTTTACATATTCAAGTTTGGAAAAAAACAACATTTGCTTCGCTCTCTCTGATTGAGGCTAAAGTTATGGTGGATAATGAAATCGTTGCAGAAGGAAAGATTTCAGTATCAGAAAAAAATTAATAAACTCCATAACGTTAAAAGTAGACAAAAGGTGGTGCTAATTCATGGGAAAAATAATTAAAGTAAGTAATTTGATAAAAAATTACGGATCCGTTGAAGCTGTAAAGAATATATCTTTTGAAGTTGAAAAAGGAAGTTTGTTTGCTTTTTTAGGTACAAACGGGGCGGGTAAATCCACAACAATAGATATATTATCCACACTGATAACAAAGAATTCCGGCAGTGTTGTGATTAATGAGTGGGAACTGGGAAAAGACGACCAAAAAATCCGCAAAGATATCGGGGTCGTGTTCCAAAACAGTGTTTTGGATAATTTACTTACTGTAAGAGAGAATCTGTCTATAAGAGGCTCATTTTACGGATTGAGCGGCTCTGCATTAAAGGAGAGGATATCCGAGGCTTCTAAAATAACGGAATGTGATGAATTCATGGATCGTAGGTATGGAAAGCTTTCCGGAGGACAAAAAAGAAGGGCGGATATTGCACGGGCATTGATAAATCAGCCAAAGATATTATTTTTAGATGAACCGACAACAGGCCTTGACCCTAAAACCAGGACGTCCATTTGGAATACAATCGGAGAAATGCAAAGGCATTTAGGAATGACTGTTTTTCTGACAACACATTACATGGAAGAAGCCGCAAATGCAGATACAATTACAATTATAAATCAAGGGAAAATTGTCGCAGAAGGTACTCCAAACAACTTGAAGGAAAAGTACACCGATGATTTACTCAAGATTTATGATGCCGAGGATGAAGTGGTTCGGTATTTAAACGAAAAAAAGATACCTCACAGCATGGACAAGAATGTAGTTTCGGTTAATATCAAGGCTGCTGAAAGTGCAATAAACATATTAGCTGATTTAAAGGGTTCTATTACCTCTTTTGAAATGATACACGGTAATATGGATGATGTATTCTTAAAGGCAATAGGACAAAGTCGGGAGGAAGCTGAATGTTAAGAAAACTAATTTATCGCAATTCCAAACTTTACTTTAGAGACAGGACGTCAGTATTTTTTTCTATGCTGGCAGTTCTAATAGTGATAGCATTGTATATTTTGTTTTTGGCAAAGCTGCAGGTAGATGCCGTAAATCAGCAAACAAATGGCGTACTTAACGGAGACGATCTATCCTATCTTATAAATAGCTGGATTTTAGCAGGACTGTTGTCCATTACTACACTGACAAGTACATTAGGTGCATTAGGAACAATGGTAAATGACCGGGAGAACAGAATTGTTATGGACTTTAAAAGTTCCCCTCTTTCAGCAATGACATATCCTGTTTCATGTGTAATAACATCATTTACAGTTGGAACTATCATAAGTGTTATATCCTTTGCAGTTTATGGTGGTTACATTTATTTTGGTACCGGATATTTCTTCAGTATCGGAATGATTTTAAAATGTCTTGGACTGATTTGCCTGTCTGCTATGATGAGCGCTGCATTAATGGGCTTTATGGTGTCGTTCTTTTCAACAAACAGTGCATATTCATCAGCCAGTCTGATAATCGGAACAACAATAGGGTTTTTAAATGGGCTTTATGTACCTATGGGATCATTGCCCGAAACCATTCAAAGTGTATTAAAGTTCCTGCCGTTCGGGCATATCGCTTCACTTTTCAGACGTGTACTTATGCAGGAGTCGGTTGATTTATGCTTTAAAAATGCTCCCATGTCGGTGCGTGATAGTTACACCCGTGAATTTGGGGTGGTTCTGGACTGGAATGGAAGTGAAATCAGGCCATACATTTCAATCATATTTATCTTAGGAGTTTTACTGATTTCATTAATACTGTTTTTTATTAATTTCAGACGCAAAAAACAAGAAATATAATTTTTATAGGAGGTTTATATGTTAACAAGCAAATTGGAAAATAAGTACAGTGAAAGAGCAGAGTTTATTGAAGTTAAGGATCGGAAAGTCGTAAAAACCTTAGGCAACCTTCAAAAAGAGTATACGGCACTTAGAGAAGGTGCTATGTTTTATGATTGCAGTACATACGGCTTGTTTTCAGTAGAAGGGGATAAAGCTGAGTTGTTCCTTGAAAATCTCGCTACAAAGGACATACAATACCTTAATGTAGGAAATGTCAGCGAATGTTATTTTCTCAATGAAGAGGCTGAAATTGTAGGAAATGTATTTATAGTACGCAGAGAAAATGATTTTATCGTGATTTCCCCATGGGAGAAGGCAGCTGATGTAAAAGAATGGCTTGTTATACAGGCTAAGGAGTCAGAATATGAAATTGAGATAAAAGATTTGTTTGATACAATGGCAATCGTATCAACTGAAGGCCCCAAATCATGGAAAGTTGTTAAAAAGATTTTTGGTGTTGAAATTGAAAATCTTGCACTTAGAGCATCCATGTCATTTTCATGGAACGGACAGGAAGTCCTTCTTATACGTGCAGGTCGTTCAAGTGAGTACGGATATATTGCAATTTCATCAATTGAAGGCGGATTAAATATATACGATAAACTTTTGAGTGAGGACGGTCAATGGGACTTCCCTGTAAATGAAGGCGGACTGGAATGTCTTGAACTTTCAATGCTTGAAGTTCACCAGCCTAACTTTTTAAGAGAAACCTCCGAACACGGAAATATATTTGAACTTGCACAGCAGTGGCAAATACAATTTGACAAAGAAGACTATATCGGATATGAAAAAATGATGGAAATCTTTAAGTCGGGAAAATCAAAAGGTGCCGTAGGCTTTGTAGCAACTGAAAGTCAAATTCCTTATGAAACAGGCGACAAATTATATCTGAACGAAGCTTGCATAGGACATATTATTTACTCTCTTTTCTCAATAAAGCTTTGCAAGCCTTTAGGAATAGCTTTGCTAAACGATCCTTATGCAAATGCCGGCCTGACATATGAAGTAAAAACCTCAGATGGAGTACTGCAAAAGATACAGACAATATCAGGTCCATTTATACGTCCTTTGAGCTGGGATCAAAAAATGGAATAATCATTTTTTCAAATACATAGAAAGGTATAATTAGCCATATGAAACCAAAAAATCAGATTGTTATCACAGGTTATGGAATTGTTTCTGCAATGGGCCTTGATAAGGAAGAGAACAGATTAAATGTTTTTGCAGGTAAACAAGGTATATCAAATTGTGAATTTGAATATAAGGATGGCGTATTTGCATCCCCATCAGGTGTAATAACCCGGGAGCTTCCTGAACATCCCTTCTATGAAAAGTATAATATATATCCTGACAGGGCCTCAAATTTAGCATTAATAGCGGCAGACGAGTGTATTAAGCAGTCAAATATAGACTTTAACACCATAAATCCATTGAGGGTAGGAATTGTTGTAGGTACATCCCTCGGTGGAATGAGAAGTGCTGATGTTTTTCACAAGCAATGGATAGAACAGGGAATTGAGAAAACTGACAGTAATCTGTTAAAGCAATATCCATTACATGCAGTTGCAGATATTCTTGCGAAAGAGTACGGGTTTAATGGTTCAAAAATAATTATATCTACGGCCTGTTCCTCCGGTGCGAATGCCATTGGCCTAGGCTATGATCTCCTGAAAAGAGGAATGTATGATTTAGTTTTGGCCGGTGGTGTTGACCCTATTTCAAGGTTTTCCTTTGCAGGTTTTACATCCTTGAAAGCAATTGATTCAAAGCCTTGCAGGCCATTCAGCGGTAGTACCGGAATCAATCTGGGTGAGGGGGCAGCATTTTTTATACTCGAGTCAGACGAATATGCTCAAAAGAGAAAAGCTTCAGTTATTGCGGAGGTTCGGGGCTATGGTATTACTGCCGATGCATATCACCCTACAGCACCTGATTTAAGTGGAAATGGTGCTTTTAGATCAATGACTGCGGCGAAGGAAAACGGAATTTGTGAAACTGGTGATATTACATACATAAACGGACACGGAACCGGTACATTGGCAAACGACAGTGCAGAAAAAAAGGCATGGAGAGCTTTTGTTAGGGAAAATACGGATATTCCTTTGATGAGCAATAAAGCAGCCTTAGGGCATTGTATGGGTGCGGCAGGAGCTGTTGAAATTGCAATTTCTGTTATGTCAATTGAAAATGATCAAATTCCTCCTACCGTCAACTTCAATACCCAAGAAGCTAAAGATATTGACGAGATTAATTTTGTTCCCAACAAGGCCATACCTTGTGAAGTAAATAATGTAATTTCAAATTCTTATGCCTTTGGAGGTAATAACTGTTCTGTTTTACTTTCAAAATACATTAAAAGAACACCTGTACAAAATGAAGAATGTGATATTGTTATAACCGGTATCGGCTGTATTGGCAGTGGCGGCGGAACAGCAGAAGAATTATTTAAAACTTTTGAAGACGGCTCAAACTGGATAGAAGAAATTGATGTCCAAAATAATGATTTTAATACAAAATATGTAGGAAAAATGCCAGAGGTTGATTATAAAAAGTATATTAAGGGAAGTACATTACGCAGGATGGATACAGTTACTAAAATGGCCATGACTAGCGGAAAACAAGCATTAAATAACAGTGGTCTGAAAGTAACACCACAGAATTGTACACGAATTGGTGTCTTATATGGTACTGGTACAGGGCCTCTTGAAACAATTGAAAATGTCAGCAGAAAAATGATTACAGGCGGAATAAACAGTATTGACCCAAACAACTTTCCAAATACAGTTTTAAATGCGGCCGCAGGAAATTTCTCTATAGCCAATATGCTTAAAGGGCCTACATCAACAATTTCGGCCGGAAGTGTATCCGGACTTAATGCATTCATATATGCATCAGAATTACTGAAAAATAATCAAGCCGATGCTGTCATAGTACTATCTTCCGACGAATGGAATGAAGCACTGCAGATAGGAAATGAAAGATTAGGCTTGCTTACAAAGAACGGAAAATTGCCCTTTGATAAGGATGCAAGTGGAATGATTCTTTCACCCGGTTCTACTGCTTTTGTATTGGAAAGAAAAGATTATGCTCTCCAAAGAGGAGCTAAAATACTGGCTCAGGTTTACGGATACTCTATGACATCAGATAACGCAGACCTATGCAGCTTTGATGCTGAAGGAACCCAGTGGATTGAAGGCGTGGAGCTGGCTCGTAAAATGGCAGATGATATTCATATTGATTATTATGCTTCTACAGCTTACGGTATTCCGATGGTTGATAGGAAGGAAGCGGAGCTTATGGCAAAATCACTTGATAATAATACTATTATTCGTTCAATTCCTCGTTTAATTGGTGCAACATCGGGTTCACTGGGATCATATGGACTGCTGAGCTGCATATATGCATTAGAGAAAAATACTGTTCCAAACCAAGGGAATGTTGACGGACTTTCAGAAGAATACGATAGCTTACTGAACCGTACCCAAAATACAGGGACAATTGATTGTGCTGCAGTGAGTGCAGCATCATTCGGCGGATCTTATACAACTGTTATTATAGGAAAGGTTCTTTAGGGGATAATATTATGAAGTATTTTGTTCTTAATGGTAGTCCGAGAAAAGAACGCAGTATGACTATGAACGTTGTCAGAAGTTTTCTTAACGGGATAGAAGAAACAGACCCTGAACCACAAATTGATATAGTTCATCTTGCAAAATGTAATATTCAGCATTGCAGAAGCTGTTATGCCTGCTGGTCCCATGTATGTGAGGGAGAATGTGTTATCACCAAGAGAAATATAGATGATATGGCACCTCTTATGGATAAGTACCTTTCCGCTGATAAAATAATTATGGCAACACCAATGCATTTTTTTGCCATATCAAGTTATCTGCAGAAGTTTCTTGAACGTACATTTCCTTTGATAAAGCCGATTTATATACCATCGGAGCAGGATGATAAATATAAAGATATGTCTACAAAAGATATAGCTGTTATATCAACCTGTAAGGTTGCCTTTGACGGTGTATGGGACTGCATAGATGCACAAATGCAGTTAATCAGCAGGAAAAGATACCAGAGGATATTTTCTACACAGCCGCTTGCTGTGAGTAATAAGGATAAGGAACTTACTGAGAATTTCTTGAACACAGTAACTCTGGCAGGAAAAGAATTTGCTTTATGCGGTGAATTTTCCGAAGCTGTCAGACAAAGCCTTGAGAAAAGCATACAGGCTATGGGAGAACAGATTGATACACGAAATATAGGGTTCTAGGGGAAAAAGATGAAAATTTCTATAATCATACCGTATAGTCAACGCGGGAGCCAAATTAAGCTTTGCCTTGAGGGCTTGCAAAAACAAAAGATGCCTTTTGGTGATTTTGAAGTTATTATTGTTGGAGAGGCAAATGATACACTATTAAATCAAGGTGAAATGAGAATCAAATATATACCCTTCGATGTAAGTTCCTATGAAAGGTTTCCCTTTGCCATGATGAGAAACGAAGGTGCAGAAAAAGCAGAAGGTAGTGTATTGGTATTTCTGGATTGCGATATTATTGTATCTTCGGATTTTCTTTTAAATACATGGCTTGAACATAGGGAAGAGAAAAAGCTTTCATTTGCTTTGCGAAAAAAGTTGCAGGAAGATTCATGTATAAACTCAATTACTGAGGTCAGGAGATACCGGTGCGACAGAGATGAACGAGAGGAAGTATGCTCGTTCTTCGGTGGTGATTACGAAAAAATTAAAACTCTTTGGCTCTGGGTATACAGCCATACGATGTGCATAAATAAGGAACAGTTTTTTGAGTCGGGGAGATTTTGTGAAAATCTTACGGGATGGGGCTTGGAAGATTCGGAATTTGCTTACCGTACCATGAAAAAAGGAGTTCCTATTGTGTGCGACACCAAAAGCAGGTGTTATCATGTATGGCATCCTGAGAATTTTGACAAAAGCAGAGCAGAAGGATATAAAAAGAATCTTGATATAATCCGTTCAATATACAAGGACCCTGTATTGGACGGCTTGGATTTGTGTGCTGGATGTTTGGAACCTAAATCCATGCTTAAGCTTGTCAGTTATGGAATGTCTCCTCAAGCACTGTCCCTTTTTTTATATGAAAGCTATGTAAGAGGTTACCAACACAATATTGCCGGATTGGAGGATTAAAAATGTCTAAGGAATTTAATAAAAATGAACTGGTTGAGACAGAAATAAAGGTTAGGCTGGTTGAATGTGACCCTTATGAAATAGCTCATAATTCCAGCTATTTTGTTTGGTTTGAGATGGGCAGATTTGATTATGCCGAAGCAAACGGGTACAAATTAACAAGTATGGCAGCAGATGAGGAAACGGTTTATATTACGCTGCATACGAAATGTAAATACATAAAATCATGTAGATTCAAAGATGAATTAGTTGTTAAAACCCGTATTACAAAACCCCCCTTTATATTTGCAAAATATAATTTTGAACAGAAATTATATAATAAAAATACAGGCGAATTGATTGCGAAATGCTGGACTGAAAATGCAGCGGTCAGTAAATCAAAAAAATGCGTGTTGAGGGTTTCCGAAGACAACGCATTAGTAAGCCTAAAATAGAATTGGATTGATTATTGTGAATAGAGTTTTAGTTGCATCAGCAGCATACAATTGGGCAGAGACTCATAGAATGGCTGCTATTGGAAGAGTGTTCTCAAAGAAGGGGTATGAGGTATACAGTATTGGAAAAGGGTGTTATGAACATTTATTGCAGGAAAATATGATACACCTCAAAATGAAAGCAGATAATATGTGGTACTCGGAAGATAGAATACATAAGTTAATGCATATGGATGATTATGGAAATGACTACTGTACCGAAGTTGAGCTAAGAACTATGGTATCTGAGGAAATAGAATTACTGCAAAGAATTAACCCTGATATAGTGATTACCGGATACCGTACAACAATGTCCCTTTCCTGCAAATATACAAAAATACCTATAGTATGGGTATTATCAGCAGTAGTATCACCTATATATTTTAAACTGGGACTTGCAAGCATGCCTGAACGGACACCGTTAGATTATGTTAAGAATATTAAAGATAAAAAAACTCAGTCAAGGTATTACAGTACACTTGCACTAAAAAATAACGGGACATCGAAAGTGTGGAATAAGGTTGCACAAGAATATGGGTTGAAGACTTTTAAATCCGATTTGGATATTTTCAACGGGGACTTTAATCTGATGTCAGATATTGCCGAGTTATTTCAGGACTTTAGTAAATTGCCTGAAAACTATAGCTTTTGTGGCCCTTTGTTTAATTATGAAAAAATACACTTACCGGAGTGTGTAACTACTTATAATGACATTGGGCGTAAAAAGATTTTCGTTTCAATGGGTTCATCAGGAGAGAAGAAGATATTTTTAAAACTCTTAGAGCTGTTGAAGGATATAGATGCAGACATTTTTGTCTCAACAACATCAATACTTTCGGAAGAAGAGACAGTGGTCTTTCCTGATAATTTTTATTTTGCAAGAGCCTTTCCCCACAAAGAAATGGCGGAGTGGGTAAACTTATCAATAATACATGGCGGACAGGGAACAGTTTACACAACTATATTAGCTGGAAAACCATTTATTGGAATCCCTATGTTTAGTGAACAGCAATATAACCTTGAAAATATAGAGAAATTCGGCAGTTGTATTCATTTAAGAGTCAGTGACTTAAACGTAGAAAATTTTAATAAAAGCATAGATAAAATTATTTCAGATAATTCTTATATTGATAATGCTAAGAAATTGAAGGAACTAGTTGCACCATATTATGAAGATGAAAACAGAAATGCAAGTGTCATAGCTGCTTCAAAAATAGTGGAGTATTTTAATGAAGAGTAAAACAAAAATATATTACATGTCGTTTAAATCCTTAAATAAAAGTAATTTGAAGCAATTAAAGCAGAATGAAAAAAAGTATATGCGGATTCTTTATGAGTATGCTTTTAAGGACTATTCAAGGGATTCCATGGAGAATGATTTGCAGGACATGCCTACAGGAAGAACAGAGCACATATCCAAAAGCCATTCTTACGGTTATGTTGTCATTGGTATTAGTCCCCAGCCCATAGGGTGTGACATTGAAAAAGTAAGAACGGATTGGACAAGAGAGGACTTAAAAAAACGGATTAGCTTTTATCTTGGCTCGGATTCTCAATTGGAGGTACTGAATTCATTGAATCCGCAAAGAAGCGCAATTATTGCTTGGACCAGAAAAGAAAGTTATTTTAAGGTTCACCAAACACGTTGTGTTTCCAAGGAATTTGAAATAGCAAGTTTAAACGAAACAGTCTGTGGTAAACATATGAAATTTGTCAGTATTCAAGTTGATAAAGATATGATTTTAACATGCTATATAGATATTAAATCTGATGTAGAATGGATACAGTTACGAGTTTAAATCAATTGAAATGGAAAAATAAAGGACTTAAGTCCGGTGCAAAATCGGATGCAGTCCTATAGAGTTGCTTAATTCCATACTGAATAAAAGTTTTTGGTTCAGCACTAGCTGTTTGTTATTTCATCTTTAAGAAGGATTTTTACAATATCAATAACGTCCTCATCAATTACACGATAGCAAATTTCAAGCCCCTTTCGCTCTCCGTCAATTATACCTGCTGACTTTAGTTTTGCAAGGTGCTGTGATACTGTAGACTGGGGAAGGCTAAGACATTCCTGTATTTTGGTTACATTACAGCCCCCTTCTATTAACCCTTTTACAATACACAGCCTTTGAGGATGAGCCAGTGCTTTTATTTTATCGGCTTTCTTTTCATAAATTTTTAAATCTATCAAAATTGTAATCCCCCTTTTTTAGAACGTAGCTCTGATATAAATTATTCCCTAAATAAACAAACTCATATCCGATTCTTCGGCAGAACCCAAGAATGAGGCCACGCCTCCAATAGTAACTCCGTCAATAAGTTCTTCTTTTTTAATACCCATTATATCCATTGACATATTGCAGGCTACAAATTCAATTCCGTTATACTGTGCTTGAGCAACAAGTTCTTCCAATGAATATATGTTCTTTTTATTCATAAGATAACGTATCATTTTTGGTCCCACGCCTGCCATGTTCATTTTGGACAGTGACAATTTACCTGATCCCTTAGGCATCATAACACCAAACATTCTGGAAATAAAGTCTTTTTTAATGCTGTCGGAATTATTTTGCTTTCTAAGAATATTCAGTCCCCAAAAGGTAAAAAACATGGTAACCTTTCTTCCCATTGAAGCTGCTCCGTTTGCTATAATAAAAGACGCTATAGCCTTATCAAGATCGTTGCTGAAAACAATCATAGATTTATTATTCTTGTTTTTATACTGCACTCCTATTGAATTATCCTCTTTTATTCCTTTTTTTATTTTGGCAATAAAGGTTTTGTTTTCGAATTTAACCCCAAGAAGCTCATTGCCTGTGGATTTACACCAGGTTTTAATATCTTCCTGAAAGGCCGGGTCTGTGGCTTTAACCTCCATAATATCGTTATCATTAAGAGCCTTCATTGTGTCGAATACTTTCATTATTGGGCCGGGACACTGCAGACCACACGCATCAAGTTCAATTACGGAAGAAGGGCTTTCTTCCAAAGTGTGCAACTCCGGCAATTGGTTTTCAAATATACCTTCATTTGTCTGCTTCTCAACAGCCATTTTGTACGTCTTCAGACCTCCGCTGAGATTTTTGGCATCAAAGCCCTTTTGGGTCAGTATTCTTGCTGCGAGGTAGCCTCTTAACCCTACCTGACAGAATATAAATATAGTTTTGTCCTTTGGCAGCTCATTAAGCCTGCCTCTAAGCTCATCCAAAGGAATGTTAATTGCACCGTTTATGGTTCCAAGCTGAAACTCTGCTTGTTCTCTAACGTCCAACAATATTCCACTGTCTTTATTTATGCTGTCAACTTCATTCCAGTGAAAAATACTGCAATTATTTTTTAGTATGTTTGAAGCCGTAAAGCCTGCAATATTCACAGGGTCCTTTGCAGATGAAAACGGCGGGGCATAGGCTAATTCAAGCTTTTCAAGATCGTATACAGTCATTCCTGCCCTTATGGCTGTTGAGAGAATATCGATTCTTTTGTCTACTCCGTCATATCCTACAATCTGTGCTCCCAGAAGTTTTCCGTTGCTTTTTTCAAAAAGAACCTTGATTGACATGGGGATACCTCCCGGGTAATAGCTTGCATGTGAGGCGGAATGTGTAAAGGATTTTTCATACTCAATATTGTTACGTTGCAGTAGGCGCTCACTATTACCGGTAATGGCAACTGTCAAATCAAAGACTTTTACAATAGAGGTTCCCTGAGTACCTTCATATTTCTCATTACCTCCGCAGATATTATCGGCTGCAATTCTACCCTGTTTGTTTGCAGGCCCTGCCAGAGGTATAAGAGCAGGATTGTGGCTTATAAAATCTTTTACCTGTACAGCGTCTCCCACAGCATATATGTCGGGGTCGGAAGTCTGAAGATACTCATTGACACTTATTCCACCCGAACTTCCGATAGTAAGTCCTGCATCGGCTGCCAAACGCACATCAGGGCGGACACCAATACCCATTATGACCATATCGGCTTTAAGCAACTTACCGCTTGCTAGTTTTACATTTATATGAGTTCCGTTGTCATCAAAGGCTGATACTGCATCCTTTAATATAAGTTCAACGTTTTTCATTCTCAGATGGTTATGAACAATAGCTGCCATGTCAAAATCCATAGGCCCGATGACATGGTCTGCCAGCTCTACAACTGAAACGTTAATTCCTCTCATATGGAGATTTTCTGCCATTTCAAGTCCTATAAAGCCTGCCCCTACAACTACAGCTCTGCGAGGATTCGTTTTATCCACATAGTCCTTGATACTATACGTATCAGGGATATTTCTTAAAGTAAAAATCCTTGAGGAATTAATTCCGGGAAGCTGCGGTCTGATAGGCTCTGCACCGGGAGATAACACAAGTTTGTCATATGACTCTGTATATGTGCTGTTTCCGAAAAGGTCTTTAATTTCAACTATTTTCTTTACAGGGTCTATTCTCAGAACTTCGCTATTAACTCTTACATCTATTCCAAAACGTTCCTTCATTTTTTCGGGTGTGACTATAATAAGATTCTCTTTTTGGGTTATGACTTCACCAACATAATAGGGAAGGCCGCAGTTAGCAAAAGATATATGTTGCCCCTTCTCAAACAGTATAATTTCCGTATTTTCGTTGAGTCTTCTAAGTCTTGCGGCAGCACTTGCACCTCCTGCAACTCCACCTACTATTATCACTTTTTTACTCATATATTAAGACCTCCTATAACATTCATATATCATTATATTAAAATAATACGATATATGTTCCCGTTCTGTCAATAATTATAAGAATATAAAAGTAAATTACAGTTAAAATAAGTATATTGATTTAAAAAATAGGTATAAGGAGTGCAATATCATGAGCAATAAGAAAATTAAAAAAAGTAATAAGCAGAAGGAAGATGGTGCTTTCCATTCAAAAAATATAAAACATGATCCCCAAGCGGAAAGTGCCCGAGCAAAATTCGGTAAGGAAACTCCGGCATCAGAATAAATTGAAAAAAAGTATATGATTTTTAAAATGCAGGTAGCAGTATTTGTTACCTGCATTTGTTTATACTTAGGCAAAGGAGGATATCTGCCGATATATAAAAATGGCGATAAATAGTATATATTAACCAATTCAAAGGAGGATTTTTCTAAATGAAAAAAATTATTGCCGTACTACTATGTATTATGTTGCTACTTAACACTGGAATTGTTATGGCAGCGACTAGCTCCGTACAAGAGGATAAGGCAGCAAAGATTATTATTGACGGAGTTCCGCTAAAGCTTGACAATGTGGCTGTAATCAAGGATAAAAAGCTTATGTTGTCAACTGAAATTTTTACCGGTTTGGGAATAGCTAAAACCAGTCAGGTTTGGGACAAAACTAAAACAAAGCTTACTTTAACCAAGGGAAAAACAAAGCTTGTTATGCAGATTAACAGTTCAACTGCCACACTAAACGGTACTAAAAAAACTGTTTCTGTAAAACCATTTATGTATAAAACAAAAGCATATTTTCAGGTTGATTTTGTTGCAGACTGTTTTGGCAGAAATATAAATAAGGATAGCCAGACCAATACATATTTCCTAAGAGATAAATCTTCATTTTCAAAAAACAAGGTACTTTTAGACAATGTTCTGAAAGCAATGAATTCGGTTTCAAAGATAAAGGTTAAAGAGAATGCAGAACTTTCATTAAAGGGAACCGGCCTTGATTTAAAACTTACTGCACCTGTATCAACGTTAATGGATTTAAAATCAAAAAAAGCATTCAGTACTATTAACTACAAAATGAATACAAATGGTGAAGTTGCAGAGAATAATATTCTTATCGCCATTACAGACAATAAGCAATATTCTCAGGTTGACCAGGGAGAATGGACTCATGAGGATATGAACAAAGAAGAATTTGCAGATGGTTTTACGTTCAATTCTTTGCTAAAGTATGATAATGCTGTTTTATCTGCGTTAACTTCCGTTAACGGAAAAGATAAGAACGAAGTAATTCTTAAAGGAAACGTTGTTGTGGGCAGCACATTATCCGATTTTCTATCCAGTCAGGGGTTGCTCAAAAATCAAATTTCTTCAAAATATGTTGAGGTGACTATAAATACAAGTACAAACTTTATCAGTAAAATTTTATTAAAAGAATCAGGTACTACTGATATAGAAGGTACAAAATACAATTTTTCAGTAACCTACCAAATGAATTTTTCAGATATAAATGGAAACTTTGAGGTAGTAATGCCAAGTGATTTGAACTCATAAATGAATTTCTAAATGAAAAGGGTTGTCGCAAAATTAGTTTTTATCAACCTGTACTTAGGAGTATAAATTGTATCAATGGAAGCTTGGTTAAAGATATTTGCAGATGTTTACCGGCGAAGCCGGATATTTTACCGGAAAACCTATCACGATGATATGCTCCCTGTCAAGTAGACAGGGGAAAAATAAATTCTTAAGGACGTCAATCATTTAATTATGGTCGGCGTCCTCTTTATGTAAGTTTTCCATAAGATGTTGCCTGTACTCTATTGGAGTCATACCGTCAAGACTCTTCTGGTAGCGGTAGTTATTGTAATAATCTATGTATTCACTAACTGCTGCTTCGAGTTCATCGTATGTGTTAAATTTTTTTAGATAATACATTTCGGATTTAAGCATTCCCCAAAATGCTTCCATTGGCCCATTATCAATACAACGGGAAATTCTTGACATGCTCTGTATCATGCCTGCCTCATCAAGTTTTTTCTTAAATATCCTTGATGTATATTGGAATCCTCTATCACTGTGGAAAATTGGTTTTGCTTTAGAATATTTATTGTGTGCAAAGTCAAATGTATTAAATACCAGTTCATTGTTGTTTGAATGACCAAGTACAAAAGATACAATACTTTTATCTCCTAAATCCAGTATAGCACTAAGATAAGCTTTGCTATTTAGACCATACTTCATTTCTGTTATATCAGTAAGCCACTTCTTGCCAAATCCATCCGTGTAAAATTCTCTATTAAGTACATTTTCTGCAGCAATTTCGGGAGTTGATTTGATATAGATCTTTTTCTTTTTACGGCACACAGATTTTAAGTTAAGTATTCTCATAAGTCTGTATATTCTCTTATTGTTTACATGGAAATCGTGCTCACGATTTAACTTGACTGTCATCTGACGATATCCAAGAATACCATTTCTCTCTTCATATACATCTTTTATAATATGAAGTAGTTTTTTATTGAATTGTTCATTGTTACTTTCTTTTCTATTAAGCCATTTGTAATATGAAGAGCGTTGAATTCCTGCAATATTACATAATTCTGTGATTGGATATGCTATGATATCGTGAAGCTCTTGTATTGCCAGATAAATAGTTTCATATCTTACCTGACTTAGAACCGCCTCCTTTCTATCTCGTCGAGTTTTTTTAGAAAATCTATCTCCATTTTTTGTCTGCGGTTCTCAGCTCTCAGTTTTTCTAGCTCAGACCATTCACCCTTATTCTTTTTCTTTCCACGATTGTCCTGCAAGGCATCTATACCTCCAGATTCATATTTGTGTGTCCAAGAATAAACCTGATGATAAGATACATTAAACTTTTGGGCTGTTTCAGAATAATTTTTCTGGTGTTCAATACAATACCTAACTATTTCAAATTTTTCGTAATAAGTGACTTCATGGGCATCAGTCATTAAAGATGTTCCTCCTGCTATTGAATCTTCCATATGACTATTATACTTCAAAATCCAATTACGTAATGTACTTTTAGCAAGTATACTGTATTTTAAGCAGAGAGATTCCTGAGAACCAATACCATTAAGATAGTCTTTAACAGCTGTTTCTTTTAGCTCATCGGAATAAATAGGCCTCTTATGAGTGGTGCTTAGAGCGGCGATTCCTAATACTTTGTAATTTCTAATCCATTCCTTCAATGTAATATGATTGACTCCTATCAAATTTGCAACGTGACGAACCGGCTCTTTTCCCTCAATGCACCTGAAAACGCATCTTAATTTCTCATCTGATGTAAATTTACGTATTCTTTTCACAAAAACATGCTCCTCCTTTTGATAAACAGTTTTAATTATTTTATCTGTCTACCACAAGGGGAGCATATCACGATGTAGGTTTTAGCGAAACCATGAATCATGGACGATGAATGTGAGCGACGGTAAAATATCCAAAGATGAGCCGCTATAAACACTTGCAAATATCTTGGAAGCAATCATTGATACAATTTTATACGGGGGTATCAGTGTTAAAGTAGAAAAACTATATGTTTTGCGACAACCCTTTAATCTGCCATTATTTAAAGAATCCCATAAATCCTGCTATTAAAACTATAACTGCAAAAATCATTCTGTATATTGCAAAGGATTTGAGAGGCTTTCTTTTCAAATATGAAATAAACTGACTGATTACAGCTACAGATACTAAAAACGCTACAACAAACCCGACTACAAGGGAGATTAGTTCAGCAGCCGGAAGTGAGGTCAGGCCTCCGATTTTGATAATTTCCAAAAGGCTATAGCCAAACATGACCGGAATGGCAAGGAAGAATGAAAACTCTGCTCCTACAACAGTAGAAAGACCAGCGACCCATCCACCTATAATTGTTGAAGCGGAACGGGACATACCAGGAATTATCGCCAGACACTGAAAAGCACCAATTATCAAGGCTTGCTTTGGAGTTACGCTCAACTTTTGCTTACCCAGATTGTTGTTTCTGAATTTCTTTTCTGCATATATCATCCACAAACCGCCAAGTATAAGAACAATAGCTACTGTGACAGGAGTCATAAGATATGTTTCAACGGGCTTATCCAGCAGAAGCTTAACAGCTGCTCCGGGGATGCAGGCTATAAAAATCATAAACCAGAATTTGAAACCTGACTTTTCATACCCAACCTTTTGAGGAAAGAAATTTATAATAGTTTCCTTTATCTTTTTCCAATATAGCAGAACTACTGCCAATATGGCACCTAACTGAATTACATATGTATACATTTCAACATAGTTCGGGCTGGCACTTTTAAATCCCATTATATTTTCAAAAATAATCAAATGCCCTGTTGAAGAAATTGGGAGAAATTCCGTAACGCCTTCAACAATTCCCAGAACTATTGATTTAAGCACAAATAACAAAGTATCCATTTCCTACCACCTTTTCAGATTAAATTTAATAATGTATTTCCTGCCTACAGCCTTTTGTATATAGGTTACTTAAATACTCAAAGTTAGTCAAGCAAACTTTGGCACCGGGTAATAACATTTAATTTTACGATTTTAGACATGCCATTGTCTGAAATGTTACCGTTTCAAGAGAATTGGATAGGAAATAACAAAATTTAGCTTATATATGGCATAATGGGTATAAATTATTATGGACAGGGGGGTGTGTGGACTGTAAAATAATTTTGTATATTTATTTTATAAAACGGGAGTGTATACTGTGAGGCTTAGAAGAAAACCATGGGCAAGACCTGAACTGGCGGCATGTGATTTTTATGTGAAGGATCCACCCAGTTATAAGGGCAGATGGCGGGAGTTTTTTGGTAATAGCAATCCGATACATCTGGAACTGGGATGTGGCAAGGGAGGCTTTATATCTAGGCTTGCCGCTGACAATCAAAATATTAACTATATAGCTGTAGATATAAAAAGTGAAGTTCTTGGACTTGCAAAACGAAAGATTGAGAAGGAATATAATGAAAAAGGTATTGAAGAAATAAAGAATATCCGTCTTATGTCCCAGAATATTGAATTAATTGACAATATGCTGGACACCGCAGACTCAATTGACAAGATTTATATAAACTTCTGCAATCCGTGGCCTAAGACTCCGTACAAGAAAAAAAGACTGACACATGGTAAACAGCTTGTAAAGTACAAGAAATTTATGGCGTCAGGTGGGGAAATATGGTTTAAGACTGATGATGATGGTCTTTTTGAAGATTCAGTAAAATATTTTGAAGAAAATGGGTTTATAATAAAATATAAAACTTGGAATTTATATGAAAGCGGCTTTGAGGAGAATGTTCCAACAGAACATGAGATAATGTTTTCTGAAGATGGAATACCAATAAAGTTCCTGATTGCAGAATATGGAATGGAAATACCTGAAGTTGCTTGCATTGGTATAAATACAAAAGAGGAAAATTAACTATGTCATTTTATCAAAAGATATCTAAATATTATGATTACATTTTTCCAACAGGAAAAGAGCAGATTGATTTCCTTAGGGAGATTGCAGGAGAACAGCCAAAATCCGTACTGGATATAGCCTGTGGAACAGGAGGATATTCTCTAGAACTGGACAGACAGGGCTACAATGTAACGGCTGTGGATTTAGACAAAGAAATGATACGCCGGCTTGAAATTAAGGCAAAAGAAAATAATCAATCTGTAAGGTTTATGCAGGGAAATATGCTTGAGCTGCAGAATAAGATTTCTGATAGCTTTGATTTGGTTTTTTGCATTGGAAATTCCATCGTGCATCTTGAAAGTTTGGAACAGATAAGAGAATTTATAAAAACTGCAAAACAGCTGACGGGTAAAGAAGGCAACCTTGTACTTCAGATAATAAACTTTGACAGAATAATACTTAGAGATATCAAAAGCCTGCCGACTATTGAGAACAAAGATGTAGGACTTACTTTTGAGAGAAACTACAGATACGACAGGAGCTGTAACAGGATATATTTTAATACTAAACTGAGTGTTGACGGAGAAGTATATGAAAATGAAATACCTCTTTATCCCCTTAGAGAGGATGATCTGGTAGGAGCGGTTTCAGATGCAGGATTTAAAAGAGTAAGGCTTTTTGCAGATTTTAACGGAAATGAGTTTGACAAGTACAACTCATTTATGCTGGTACTTTGGGCAAGATAGCTGTCTTTAGTATACGGTAATGTAATTTAACGGGGAAGGGATTGTTATTTATGAGCAGAATAGGCCAAGAAATAAATAAGGTGAGGTTAAAGAAAGGAAAGACTCCAAAGCAGCTTGCAAAGGCATTGGGAGTTTCAGAAAGTTTTGTACTGGATATAGAATCAGGTAAAAAAATAGTTAGTGACGACATGATTGGCAGAATTTCTAAAGCACTTGACTTTGAACTTGGGCCTATCGGACTTTTTGCTTCTGATGATAAGTTTGCACCGGGTATTGGAAATAATGATAGTGTCCGTCCCGTTAAAAAAGTGGCACCTGTTGCTTCAAATGAACCTGTACAGCAGGTGTGGGATGATGCTTTCGGAAATATTTTAAAAACAGTACCGGTTTATGGCTACAAAATGGACAGGATTATTGACAAAAAACTGCTTCCCATCGAAAAAAACAAGGTTGGGGGTTTTGCAAAAGAAAAGGTATTCTATTTGAATATAGAAGACACTGATATGGCCGGATTCAGAGTATTTAAAGGTGACAGGGCATTTGGTGTTCTTGAAAACCAGATAGATAAAGATGGCATATTTCTTATTGAATACAATGGCGAAAGAGCTGTTAGACAGGTTAAGAAACTTCAGGGGGACAAGCTTCTTCTGGTATACAACAGGGGAACTCTTATAACTGAAACTGTGGGTACTAAGGAAATTAAGGTAATTGCCAGACTGGTAAAGCTGGAAGTGATTCTTTAAGAAAAGCAGAGGGTTTATGCTATGTAAAAAATTGTAAAATCCCGTTTAAAAACAATAGGACTTCCTCCGGGAAGTCTTGTTCATATTGGTGACAAAAAAAGGGATACCACGGTTATAACCAGGATTGAGTACGGAGAAGATACCTTCAGGCAAAATAATATTTCTTCCAAAAACTTATCTGAGATAAAACAATCTGAAGGAAAAGCAATTTGGTTGAATATTGAAGGCTTGCATGAGACTGAGGTTCTGGCTGAAATAGGCGAAAAATTTGGTTTGCATCCACTTGTTATGGAGGACATCCTCAATACCGACCAACGTCCCAAAATCGAGTTTAGTCAGGACTATATGTACATTTGTGCAAAGATGATTTCCTATGACAGAAAGCTCGGCGAGTTCGACATAGAGCAAATTAGCCTTGTTCTCGGTAAGAGTTTTGTTATATCCTTTTGTGAAAAGGATACGGACATTTTTGAACCGGTAATTAAGCGATTAAGTCTTAGTGCAGGTAGAATAAGAAAGCTTGGCACAGATTACCTTATGTATTGTCTGCTGGACATAATTGTAGACAATTATTTTACCGTGCTGGAGGATTTCAGTGAAGAGATTGAGATTGCAGAGGATGAGCTGATAGTACGGACTACTTCAAATACCCTTAAAACCATACATAAGCTAAAAAGACAGGTTTTATTTCTTCACAAGGCAGTTTGGCCTTTGAGGGATGTTTTGTCTTCCCTTGAACGAGGTGAGAGCGAGCTGATAAATGAATCTACTAACATATTTATAAGAGATTTATATGATCACGTTGTTCAGGCTATGGATACAACCGAAACCATCAGAGATATACTCTCAAGTATGCTGGATATATATCTTTCAAGTACCAGCAACCGTATGAACGAAATTATGAAGGTTCTCACGATTATATCCACAGTCTTTATGCCCTTATCCTTTATTGTAGGCATATATGGCATGAATATCAGAAATATGCCCGAATTGGGCTGGCTATACATGTATCCTGTTTTATGGGGAGTAATGATTGCAATTGCTGCCTCCATGCTTTATTATTTCAAAAAGAAAAAGTGGTGGTAGTATAACTATATCCATTGAACGGTGCTTAATTTTGTTATAAAATGAGAAAAAACAGGAGGTTACATAATGACAAACGGAGCATACTATACACAACTATATCCTGATTTATTTTCTGAAACAGGTATTTCCAGTGAATTAATCAAAAAAAAGATAGATGAAACTTTCAATACCATGTTTTTTGACCCGGAGGAGAGGATTTATTTTGAAATGGGTAATGACATGGGATATATATTGGATACGGGTAATAATGACGCACGAACCGAGGGAATGAGTTACGGTATGATGATGGCCGTTCAAATGGACCGAAAGGACATATTTGACAGACTGTGGCTTTTTTCAAAAACATATATGCAACACACCAAGGGTAAGTATCAGGGCTATTTTGCATGGTCTGTGGCAACTGACGGCACTAAAAATTATGACGGCCCTGCACCGGACGGTGAAGAGTATTTTGCAATGGCTCTTTTCTTTGCCGGCAGCAGGTGGGGTGACGGGATTCCGCCTTTTAACTACAGTACTCAGGCAAGAGAAATTTTAAGACACTGTCTGCATCAACCGGGAATTGTTAAAGGCGGAAAAGCCATGTGGGATAATTCAAACCACTATATCAAATTTGTTCCGGAAGCAGCTTATTCAGACCCATCATACCATTTGCCCCACTTTTATGAGCTTTTTGCACTAAAGGCAGATGAACAGGACAGGCCCTTTTGGGAAAAAGCAGCAGAGGAAAGCAGAAAGTATCTGCATTTGTCATGTAACAAAGATACCGGTATGGCCCCTGAATATGCAAATTTTGACGGTACTCCCAAGTTGCTGTTCAGAGATTATGAATTCTATTCAGATGCATACCGGGTAGCTATGAATATAGGATTGGATGCGGCTTGGTTCAACAAGGATGAGTCTCTGGGAGAGATAGTAGATAAATTGCAGGCTTTTTTCAGCGAAAATACCGAACTAGGCGAATACAAGGCCTATACTATTAAAGGAGAACCCTTTGAAGAGCCTGCTATGCACCCGGTTGCAATAATTGCAACCAATGCTGCCGGTTCGTTGGCAGCAAAAGGGAAATATCGACAGCAGTGGGTCAAGGATTTCTGGGAACTCCCCTTAAGAAAAGGAGAACGCAGGTATTACGACAACTGTCTTTACTTTTTCAGCTTGTTAATGTTGGCAGGTAAATACAAAATATACATTTAGTTTTTTAAAATACGTAAAAATGTGCAGATGATTATTTTAAAAATAGTCTTCTGCACTTTTTTATTTTAACCTTACAGATTTGTAATTTTAAAATTTATGCAATTGTAATTTTAACTCCGTATAATTTTGTGTATGAAAGATAAGCATCGCCGCGGATTGCTTTTAAAATAATTCACTATTAGTTTAAATGAACTAAAGAATATATGGAGGTAATAAAATGAAAGAAGTTTTAAGAATTGAAAATTTGACAAAGAGATATGGTAAAGGACAAAATGAGGTAACCGCCGTTGACAATATAAGTTTTTCAGTTGAAAAAGGCGAGTTTGTTGCAATTATAGGACCAAGCGGCTCCGGTAAAAGTACATTGCTGCATCTAATCGGAGGAGTTGATAAACCCACATCGGGTAAAGTATATATTGACGACAAGGATATTTACGGACTTAGGGAAAAGGATTTATCCATACTTAGAAGAAGAAAAGTGGGTTTTGTATTTCAGGCGTATAACCTTATCCCCGTATTGACAGCAGAAGAAAATATTCTCATGCCGCTTCTTCTGGACAACAGAAAGGAAGATAAGCAATACATTGATGAACTGCTTAAAATACTTGATTTAAAAGACAGAAGAAAACACCTGCCATCAGAACTTTCAGGAGGGCAGCAGCAGCGTGTTTCAATAGGCAGGGCACTTGCAAACAAACCATCAATCATTCTCGCTGATGAGCCTACAGGAAACCTTGATACAAAAAACTCCAGAGAGGTTCTTGAATTGTTAAAATACTCTGCAAAAAAATATAACCAGACACTTATACTCATTTCACATGATATGAATATAGCAAGCATGGCAGACAGAGTCATAAGTATAGTTGACGGTAAAATCTCTTCCGATGAGGTGGTGAGACAATGAAAAACTATTCAGCACTTACCGCACGGTATTTAAAAAAGCATAAAGGCAGAACTGTACTTACTCTTATCGGGATTATTATAGCCATAGCAATGTTTACGGCTATAGGAAGTATTTACTACAGTGCAATGGACAGTGAAATTGAAAATGCAAAGGCAAATGGTGATTATGAAGTTTACTTCTACGATTTAGGAAAAGAAAATGTTAATACATTGTATTCCAATGCCGAGTTTAATAAGGTTGGAGCAATAAGACTGGAAGGCACATATAAGTTTGAAACCGATAAATTGACAGAATCCTTGAGAACCCTTGACATAAAAAGCTATGATGCCGCAGCTTTTAAAGATATATTCAATGTTAAACTGATAGAAGGAAGACTCCCAAAGAACAGCTCCGAAATATTGATAGACAAAAAAGTAAGTGCTGTTTTAAAAAACAAAAAAATAAGCAATGAACTAAAGGGTGCTTTGACAGGAAAGGACAAATCGTCAATTGAGAAAGATTATACGATTGTTGGGGTATATGACAGCAACTATATTACTAACACTGCATTAAGCTATCTGGATATCAAGACTTCTTCCGATTCAAAAGATTATATCTTTTATGCAAATATGAAAAGCGGAAAGAATATAGTAGATAATGCACAAAAAATAGCAAAAGCAAATAATGTAAAATTGGATATAAACACACGCCTTTTATACCTTATGGGTGAAGGACCTGACAAAACAAGAAACGATGGAATGGATGAGATATTTGCCATAATTGCAGGATTTGTTGTTATATGTACGGTGGTGGTTATCTATAATGCATTTAATATATCAGTAATGGAAAGGATTAAGCATTTCGGAATACTCCGAAGCATTGGAGCGACCAAAGCCCAGATAAGAAAGCTGGTTTTCAGAGAAGCCGCAATAATGAGTGCAATTTCTATACCTATTGGTATTATTTCAGGCTATGCGGGAATATTTATCACCTTTAGACTCTTTATACATGGCTTTCTTGGAGCATTTCAAATCGGCTTCTATCCGCAGGTAATTATTGTTGCTGCTATTCTAGGAATTTTCACAGTGTTTATTTCTGCTTTTTTCCCGGCAAGAACAGCATCAAAGGTATCACCTATAGATGCAATAAGGGGTACTGTAGTTGTAAAGGGAGACAAGGTTAAAAGAAGAGGAGGACGTTGGGCAAAACTGCTTTTCAGCTTTGAAGGCCAGGTTGCATACAAGAACATTAAAAGAAATCGAAAGAGATTTTATATTACTTGTATATCACTTATGATATCCATTGTTATGTTCGTATTTTTCTCCAATTTTATTGATATATTTCTCCAGAGCAACAAGATTGCAAGTCAAGCTGTAAAGGTTGAAGGTACTTTTGTTAACACCAGCGATGTCAATCTTGGAGCCCTGCCGAAACAGGTTAAGGAGCTGGACGGAATAAAAGAAACATACGAAATGACTAACAAGTACATTACGTATACCCTTGATAAGAAAATGCTTTCAGAAAAATTTGTTGCTTCTTTAAACAGTAACAATAAGCCTGAACAATACGGACAGAACTATTTTATCAACAGTGTTAATCTGATAGGCTATGATGAGAATTGCCTTAAGCTGCTTAATAAAGAAAACAAAACAAATATTGACTATAACAGCTTTAAAAATAATAATGAAGTAATCATTGTAAACAAGGCAAGAGGCCGTATGGATAAAGCCACAATCTTTGACAGCTTTACAAGATATAAGGTAGGGGACGAAATAAAGATGCCTGTTTTAAACAGCAGCTATTTGAAAAATCCTGATACCGAACAGCTGAAGCGTCTTATTGATAATGGCAAAACCATTACTTTTAAGGTAGCCGGTGTGGTTGAGTATGAGACAGTATTGCAAAATATCCCATACAACAGCTTTGGCATAATAATGTCCCATGACAGTTTTAAGAGGCTGACAGGAACAAATGAATTATCAATACTGGCATTAAATTTTGACTCGCCGGAACATGCTGAACAAAATTATGAAAAGCTCAACATGCTTGCTGACGAAAACCAGGCTCAGTACATTGACGTATACAAACAGAAAAAACAGTTTGACGATCAGATGAACCAGATGATGATTCTCGTATACGGATTTATCAGCCTTATAATACTTATATCGACTGTAAATATAATTAATACGGTAACAATCAATCTTCTTGTGAAAAAGAGAGAGTATGCTACTTTTAAGGCTATCGGTATGACAAAGGGCCAATTTCAGAAGCTGGTTCTACTGGAAGGAGCTTTATTCGGAATAATTGCTTGTATAATAGGACTGCCTATCGCCTTCCTTCTTACCTATTTTGGTATAATCAATAACAATCCTGTCGGCGATATTGGATATCATGCGGCTTGGTGGCCATACTTATATGGAGGTCTGGGAATGATTGCAATAACTCTATTAGCCGCACTCTTCCCATTGAGCAAATTAAACGATATGAACATTGTGGAATCACTTCGTGTTGAGGAGTAAGTTTAAGTCGGTCTTTTAGGTTTGATATAGTCTGCCGGATTCCCGGCAGGCTATATATTTTTTATTTGTAGTGTATAATTATACTAATATCCTAATGTATAAAGGAGGCAACCATCCATGAATATATTACTTGTGGAAGACGATGCACCACTTGCTATGGGAATTGAATATGCATTGAAAAAGCAGGATTTTGCGGTATCAATAGCAAAGAATATTAAAGATGCTTACCGGATGTTTAATGAAGATATACAATTAATTCTGCTGGATGTTACTCTTCCGGACGGAAATGGATATGATTTTTGCAAGCAGATACGGCAGACCAGCAATGTACCTATTATTTTTATGACAGCTCTTGATGATGAGCCTAATGTAGTATTCGGACTTGATATAGGCGGTGATGACTATATTTCAAAGCCTGTAAGAACCAGCGAATTAATATCAAGAATAAATGCCATTATGAGAAGGCAGAAGCAGGTTGAGGGCGTTGATACGGGGAAAATCACCAGTGGAAATGTAATGGTTGAACCCTTGAAATGCAAGGTTTATGTAAACACAGAAGAGGTCTTTCTCACAGCTGTTGAATATAAGCTATTGCTTGTACTGCTTGAAAATAAAGGGAATGTAATAAGCAGAAACACTATTATTGAAAAGCTCTGGGATATTGACAGTAATTTTGTTGATTATAATACTCTTAATGTATATATGAAAAGACTCCGTGAAAAGATTGAAGCCGGAGATGAAAAGCACATAGAGACAGTGAGAGGGTTTGGGTATATGTGGAAAGAATGATAGCGTACACATGGAGGTTGTATATTGAAGCTTCTGAAAAATAAAGAAATCCAGCTTATCATAGGGATAATTACAGTTCTACTTATAGCTTTCGGTGCTGTTTCTTATTACACAGTAAAAAACTTTGCAGATTCTGTTAATAAAATACAAATTCAGCAAAATACTGCGGTGATAGGTACTATTATAAAACAATATCCGCAGTTGGAAAGTGATATTATTAAGAACTACACAAAGGGTTTCAAGGAAGACTATGAGTATGGAAAATCAATTTTAAAGAAATATTCCTATAACGAAAGTCTTGGCATAGAAAAGAATTATATGCTTGAAAATAGCTTTAGAAAGGCAAATACCAGAATAGGAATAACTCTTGTATTCTTTTGGGCGGTTCTGATTGTGTTATGTGTCCTTTGTTTTAATAGAGTTTTCTCTAAAATAAGAAAAATCAGTATCAGTGCGGAAGCCATTGTAGAAGGAAATTACGATTCAATAAAAGGGGATACCCAAGAAGGAGATATCGGATATCTTATATATCAGATAAATTGTATGAGTGAACGATTAAGTGAAAATGTTCATGCTTTGGAAAATGAAAAGATATTTTTGAAACGAATCATGGCAGACATATCCCATCAACTTAAAACACCCCTTGCTTCTCTTATAATGTTTAACGACATAATGAAAAATGACAGTACCCTTTCTGAAGAGGAACGGGATGGTTTTGTTTTGGAGAGTAAGAATCAGCTGGATAGGATGGAATGGCTCATAAAAAACATACTCAAAATGGCAAAACTTGAGGCGGGAGTAGTTGAGTTTACAATGGAGGAAGCAGATATTTCTGAAACAGTTCAAAGGAGTCTTTCTCCCCTTAAAGCAATTGCTTCTGAAAAAAATGTGGATATAAGGCTCCACGGTTCTTCAAACATTATAGTAAAGCATGATATAAACTGGACTACAGAAGCATTTTCAAACATTATTAAAAATTGTATAGAACATAGTAACACAAGAGGAGATATTAGGATATCCTGGGATGAAAATAATGTTTTTGTACAGATAATCATTGAGGACGAGGGTCAGGGGATTCCCAAGGATGAGCTTCCAAGAATCTTTGACAGATTCTATAAAGGGTCTTACAGCTGCAATCCAACAAATATCGGAATAGGACTATACATTACCAAGACTATTGTGGAAGGTCAGAACGGGTCAATATATGTAAGCAGTACCCCGGGAAAAGGTACCAGGTTTACAGTGAGACTCATGAAGAAACCCCTTTAAATTTAATAAATATTCAGGAGGGTTATGTAATGGGAAAATATGATATTTACCTTTACGGCATGACTTTGGTTACAACCATGAATTTGTTGGAGGGAGAGTACCCGGAAGCTGATACTTATTCCGAAATAAAGGAAAGCTATGTACTGCCGGGAGGGGAAACCGGAAGCTGTGCAGTAGTACTGTCTGCACTTGGCTGTACCGTAAAGCTTGACGGAAACTTTCAGGGACGAAGAACCGAGGAAGTTCTGGAAGAATACCTTGTGGGGATGTTCGGAATTGATATGTCAGGGGTTTACTTCGATGAGACTTTTGACGGAGTTCAGGACATGGTGTTAATAGGTACAAATACTAGAACATGCTTTGGAAGATTTGGTTCATATTTCAGTAATGAAACAAAAAGATGGAATAAGCCTGACAGTAAAGATATTGAAAACTGCGAGGTTGTGGGACTCGACCCCTTCTTTATGGAACAATCCGAAGCGGTTGCATACTGCTGCCACGAATTAGGAAAGAAGTATGTTACTATCGACTGCAAGTATGATACGGTAATTCATAAATATTCAGAAGTTAATATTATATCCAATGAGTTTATCAGGAACAATTATCCTCAGAGGGACGTTGAAGAACTATTCAGAGAGTATACAGCAAACACAGAAGGTCTGGTAATATTTACTTTTGGTTCCCAGGAAATCATGTTCGGACGAAAAAATCAACCCGTAAAAAAAATGAAACCCTATAAGGTAAATGTGCAGAGTACTCTGGGTGCCGGAGACTCTTTTAAGGCCGGGGCAATATATGGAGTACTAAAAAATATGAATGACCAACAAACAGTACAATTTGCCGCAGCAACGGCAGCAACTGTGTGCAGCCGATTTCCTCTTGCATTGTATCCCCCTGATTTGGAAACAATAAATAAGTTGATTAATAAATAATAGTTTTATAAACCATAACAATGGTATATAATATAAATGCGAACAATTCCCATTTAACATTAGCGGAGGTAATTTAATTGAAACAAGGTAAACTCTTAAGAACGTTGTTAATAACGTTGGCGTTCTCATTTATATTAGCCGGCTGTTCCAACGGGACGGCAAATACTACAGAAAAAGCAGAAACTACAATAGTAACTTCATTTTATCCCATGTATATTTTTACTCAAAACATTGTAAAGGATATACCCGGTATAAAGGTTGAAAACATGACGGAACCCCAGCAAGGCTGTCTTCACGATTACCAGATGGTTCCTGCGGATTTAAAAACCCTTGAGAAAGCAGACATATTTGTAATTAACGGGGCAGGGATGGAAGCTTTTATGGACAAAGTAATCAAGCAGAGGCCGTCCCTTAAAATAGTTGAAGCCTCAAAAAACATGGAGCTACTAAAAGATGCTAACGGAGAAGATAATGCACATGTCTGGGTAGGTATTTCAGGTGCGATACAAGAAGTCAAAAATATTTCTGAAGGACTTGCAAAGGCAGATACAAAAAATGCTGAAGCCTACAGGAAAAATGCTTCTGAATATGTAAAGCAGCTTGAGGCTCAGAGAGAAAAAATGCACAAGGAACTGGATGGATTCAAAAATAAAAATGTTATCACCTTCCACGAGGCCTTTCCGTATTTTGCAAAGGAATTCGGACTGAATATAGTGTCTGTAGTGGAACGTGAACCCGGAACGGAACCGAGTGCCGGAGAGCTCGCAGGATTAATTGACAAGATAAAAAATTCAAACGTAAAAATACTCTTTGCAGAACCTCAGTATTCTGCAAAAGCGGCAGAATCAATTGCAAAACAAACCGGTGCAAAGGTTTATCTCCTTGATCCTGTTGTAACAGGAGAGAAAAATGCACCTGCAGACAGCTATATAAAGACTATGGAAGAGAATCTGAAAGTTTTGGTTAAGGCTTTTAAGGAGAATCAGTAGAGGCTGTGCAATAAAAAATCTGGGGGCTTTCATGGTGGAGCAAATAAAAATACTCATTGTTGAGGATGACAGGGAAATCAACATGCTTATAGCTGACAATCTGATTAAGGAAGGATATTGCGTAATAAGCACATATGATGGTGCAGCCGCTACAGAAAAGTTTACGGCTGATAAATTCCAGCTGGTTATTCTGGATATAATGCTTCCTAAGGTAGGGGGCTACGAAGTTTTACAAAAAATAAGGGAGAAAGGAAATACTCCCGTGCTCATATTATCTGCGAAATGTCAGGAAACAGATAAAATAATTGGTTTGGGGCTTGGTGCTGATGATTATTTGGCCAAGCCCTTTGGCATTGGTGAATTAACAGCAAGGGTAAAAGCACAGCTGAGAAGATATTTGAAATTTTCATGTGAAACCGACAGGCAAACACAAATAGTCAGCCATATGGACATTGAAATGAATATAGGTACGTATGAAGTGAAAGTAGGGGGCAACTCCGTTACATTGACAGCCAAGGAGTTTGAAATACTGAAACTCTTCTTACAGAATCCCAGAAAGGTATTTACCAAAAACCAGCTTTTTAAATCAATATGGGGTGGAAACTATATAAACGATGAGAACACTGTCATGGTTCATATAAGAAGGTTGCGTGAAAAAATTGAAAAAAACCCTTCAAATCCAAAATATATACAGACTATCTGGGGAATAGGCTACAAGCTTGTAGAGGAGTAATATGAGTATATTAATTGGAATTGTAACTGTATCAGTACTTTTAAACATTATACTTGCGTTGAGAATTACTGTTAATCAAAAGGGTATAAGCTACATTGCCGGGGTGTTGTCGGACATCAGTAATTTCAGATCGAACAGAAGAATACATATCGGCTTGAAATATAAATCACTCAAAGACATAAGCAGCGAGCTGAATATACTTCTCGATAAATTTCAAAGTACACTTGACGAAAAACAAACTCTCGAAATTGCCCACAAACAGCTCATCGCAAATATATCCCATGACATCCGTACACCCCTTACGTCACTCCTTGGCTTTGTGGAGGTACTTCAAAAGGGTGATGGTATCAGTAATACTGAACAAAAGGAATATCTGGGTATTATCCACACAAAAGCACAGAATCTGTATAAAATGATTCAAGACTTTTTTGAGCTGTCGCAGCTTGAATCGGAAGATACGCCTATAAGGCTTGTGAAAACTGATTTGACAGATTTAGCAGAAGAAGCTATCGCAGCCTTTTATCAGGATTTTGTCATGAACGGCATAACACCGGACATTCAGCTTCCTAAGCAGCCGGTTTATGTTTGGGGGGACAGAATGAGCTTGCAAAGAATTCTAAACAATCTTATATCGAACGCTTTAAAGTATGGAAAAGACGGAAGGGTAACAGGTATTTTTGTGAGAGAAGAGTCCGACAAGGTATGGCTGGATGTGTGGGACAGGGGAAATGGAATACCTGAGCAGGATTTACCACTTGTTTTTAACCGGTTGTATACCTCGGAAATTTCAAGAAACAGCAGTATGCGCGGTACCGGATTGGGGCTTGCAATTACAAAACAACTGGTTGAAAAGCAAAACGGGGAGATCGAAGTATCCAGTATCCCCGGTGAAAAAACTGTTTTTTCCTTCAGCCTGATAAAATATCGCATATAGCCCTTGAGGATGTTGCAAATATAATGTTTAATCTTATTTGCAATATCCTTTTTGTTAAGAAATTTGTAAGAATTTCTTTAATACAGCGTAAGGTGGATATTGTATTATAAAAGAAAAAACTGCGAGGTGATACAATGTACGAAACGCTTTCAACGGAATTTTTAAAGCTGAGGAGGTCAAAGGTGCTGATTTATACTTTAATTGCCGGGATTCTTCCTTCTATAGTCAAATTTCTTCAATTTATCTTCGAAAGCACTGACAAAGTCGACAGCTGGCAGTGGTTTCTGGCTTCAAGGCAGGAAATCATGATTTTTGGAGTGCTGATAACAGTTGTTTTAGCTTCAAGTTTCATTTTCAATATGGAATACCAATACGGTACTGCTTCGTATATCTATACTTCAAGGGTTCCTAAAATTCAGATTTTTCTGGCTAAGCTGCTGACCATATTTGCCGTGGTAATATTGCTTTTTGCGGTAACTTTTGCATCAGAGCTACTGTTCGGGGTTATAGCAATAAAAACCGCTGTTCCCGGAGCATTGTTACTAAAATCAATAAAAGTGACAGTCTGGTATATACTGTCCTATGGATTACTATCAAATATAGTTGTTTTGATTTCAGTATTAACTAAACGGTTTGTGCTTACATCCGTTATTATATTTGGATATATGATGTTGGTTTTTCCCTTTCATTTAAAGAATAATATTTACATATCTCCTTTTATGACGCCTGCGGCAGTGGCGGCCCGGATTTTCGGTTCGAATAACTACATATTGGTCAACTATTTCAAGGACGCAGCTGTAAATATTACAGCCGCTGCAGTGTTTATTATTGCTTTGGCAGCAGTTTCACTGGCTTTAGGGCTAATAGTATACCAAAAGTCGGATGCACTTTTATAGTGTGGTGGAGGGTCAAATGTTTCTGAATCTGATTTATACAGAGCTGATAAAATACAAGAGAACACCGATCTTCTGGATGATTGCAATAGGAGGGTTTCTTACGGCAGGCACTGCAATGCTCCTTGTAACATCACAAAAATCTGTTGTAACATGGGACAGCTTTGCGGCGGCAGGTCTGAACGGTATAAACCTTGTGGCACTGTTCATTATTGCAGTAATAACAGGGTACGTTATATCTGGTGAGTATCAGCAAAGTACTATAGGCATATTGTTTACATATCCTGTTTCAAAGATAAAGCTTTTTACGTCAAAACAAGCAGTAATGTTAATTTTTAGTATATGCTTGTATATTTCATTTCTGGTATCTGCTTTCTTATTTGGTATTGTGTTTATTGGTGTTCCTGAATGGAAACTGATATTAAAACTTATAAGGCTGATCTTTATCCTGGCTGGTCTTAATTTTGTTCTTGTTCCGCTGACATCATTTATATGTCTGTTGGTCAAATCAGTCGGAACAAGTATTTTTACCGGGATGGGTTACTTTATTTCATATATGTGTTTTATAAATATAAAAAACAGTCTTTTTATACCGACCTGCACACCTAACAGGCTTGTTGATAATTATTTTGTGACAGAAAGTATATGCAGAGGTGATGTAAGAGGTATTCTTGCAGTGTCTGCCGCAGTTTTTGTAACTTCGGTTTTAATTAGTGCTGTTTATTATTCAAGGCATGATGTGTATAAATAGAATAATGGGAGGGTGTAAATGTGGATTATATATTAAAAACTAATAATCTTTCGAAATTATATAAAAATAAAAAAGCTGTAAACGGTGTAAATATGAATGTTGCCAAGGGCGATATATATGGTTTTCTCGGTCAGAACGGAGCTGGCAAGACAACAACCATCAGAATGATAATGGGACTCATAAAGCCAACAGAGGGAGAGGTTTTTCTGTTCGGAGAGAGGATTTCAGTAGGACAGCATGCACATTACGGTAGAATAGGCTCGGTAATTGAGACTGCCGGCTTTTATCCAAACCTGACAGCAGTTGAAAATCTGGAGATACATAGACGGCTTATGGGTGTCACAAATAAAAGTTATCTTGAAGAAGCCCTTGAAATAACGGGTATGACAGATGTACGAAACAAAAGGGTCAAGGGCTTTTCCCTTGGAATGAAACAGAGACTTGGAATTTCAAGGGCACTGCTGCATAAGCCGGAATTATTGATACTTGATGAGCCTACAAATGGTCTTGATCCAGTGGGAATAAAGGAAATCCGCAAATTAATTCAAGACCTTTCCATGAAGAGAAAGATTACAGTTCTGGTATCTTCACACATACTTAGTGAGATACAGCAGATAGCTTCAAAAATAGGAATAATACATGAGGGAACATTATTGGAGGAAATTGATTTTGAGTCTCTTAAAAAGAAGAGCAGAAGCTATATTCAAATTAAGACAGGCGATGACAAGAAGGCGTCATTCCTTCTTGAAAAAATGAGAATTACGGATTATAAGGTTATTGAACAAGGGGTTATAAGGATTTATGAAAAGCTGAACGAATCTTCCACCTTCAACCGTATGTTATCCGAAAATGGTGTAGAGGTGAGTGAAATAAGCGTCAAGAATGACACTCTGGAAGATTATTTTCTGAAGCTAACAGGTGGGTCGTTCAAGGTTTCATAAATTGTGCTATACACGCAAATAAGCCCCCCGGCTTGGCCGAGGGGGCTTATTTTTAGCTGATATTCCTATTGCTCCGCCATACGCTTTAAACGCTGGTACTTTTCTTGTGCATGTTCTTCTGCACGGGAGAACAAGTCTTCAGCCTCTTCAGGAAACATCTTAGCAAGAGATGAATATCTAACCTGTGACATCAGGAATTCCTTGAAGCTTTCCTTAGGTTCTTTTGAATCCAGTATAAACGGATTCTTTCCTTCCTTCTTCAAATCAGGGTTATACCTGAACAAATGCCAGTATCCGGCTGATACAGCGGCCGCTGAATTTGCTATGCTTCTTCCCATGCCGTCCTTGATTCCATGGCTTATACATGGAGAATATGCAATAATAATGGAAGGCCCGTTGTATGCTTCGGCTTCAGCAATGGCCTTGAGCATCTGGTTCCTATCTGCACCTATTCCAACCTGTGCAACATATACATTACCGTAGGTCATCATTTGTGCGGCAAGATCCTTTTTAGCCTGTTTCTTACCGGAAGAAGCAAACTTGGCAATAGCGGATGTAGGAGTTGCCTTGGAAGCCTGACCACCTGTGTTTGAATAAATTTCAGTATCAAATACAAGCATGTTAATGTCATCTCCGGTAGAGAGAACATGGTCGAGTCCGCCATAGCCTATATCATAAGCCCAACCGTCTCCGCCTACTACCCATATTGAACGTTTAACAAGATAATCCTTCTTGTCAAGAAGCTCATTAACCAACTGCATTTGTTTCTGGTCTTTATTTGAATAGCTCTGTATAGCATTAATTAAGTCTTCACTGGCTCCTTTTGAGGCTGCACCGTCCTCAACACTTTCCAGCCATTTTGATAATAAAGGTCTTAGACTTTCCTCAATGTCAAGCTCCAAAAGCTGATTGGCAACATCTCTGAGACGTTCCCTTATTTGTTTTACACCAAGGTACATACCGTAACCGAATTCGGCATTATCCTCAAATAAGGAATTTGCCCAGGCAGGGCCCTTGCCTTCATGGTTTACCGTATATGAGCTTGTAGGATATGAGGCAGCCCATATTGATGAACAACCTGTTGCATTTGCAATCATCATCCTGTCACCGTAAAGCTGTGTTATAAGCTTAATATATGGTGTTTCACCACAGCCGGCACATGCTCCGGAGAATTCCATTAAAGGTTTTCTGAACTGACTGTCCTTAATAGTCTTATTTCCAAAGTTACCGCCTTTATAACCGATTTTTCTGGTTGCATAGTCATAGTTAGGTATTTCCCGTTCAGTCTGGGTACTAAGCTTTTTCATAACAAGAGCTTTTGGCTTAGCCGGACACACGTCAGCACAGTTGCCGCAGCCTGTACAGTCCATAGGACTTATCTGTATTCTGAACTGGTATCCTTCCGTTCCTTTACCCACAGCGTTTTTGGTAACAAAGGATTCAGGTGCATCCTTTAACTCTTCTTCGGTAGCCAAAGTAGGCCTGATAACCGCATGAGGACATACCAGAGAGCAGATATTACACTGAATACAGGTTTCTGGTATCCATTCGGGAACGTTAACTGCAATGCCTCGTTTTTCATATGCCGAGGTTCCGTTTGGTAGAGTTCCGTCCTCAATTCCCTTAAATGCACTTACAGGAAGATCTTCACCCTTCATTGCATTCATAGGCCTCATGATTTCACTTATAAATGCCGGCTCTTTAATGTCAGTGTTGGAAGTATCCTGTGCATCCTTCCAACTGTCAGGGACATTTATCTTGACTATAGCGTCAATACCCTTGTCTATTGCTTCATGATTAACCTTAACGATATTTTCGCCCTTATTGCCGTAACTCTTAACAACAGCTTGCTTGAGATATTTTATGGCATCGTCCAGAGGAATAATATTGGCAAGCTTAAAGAAAGCAGCCTGCATTATCATGTTTATCCTGTTTCCAAGACCTATGGCTTCAGCAATCTTTGTTGCATTAACTGTATAGAACTGTATATTGTTTCTTGAAATCTGCCGTTTTATTTCAGCGGGAAGATGATCTTCCAGTTCCTTTTCATCCCACAGGCAGTTTAAAACAAAAATACCGCCTTTTTTAATACCTTTCAACAAATCGTACTGGTTTACGTAGGATTGATTATGACAAGCAATGTAATCGGCCTCATTTATGAGGTAAGCAGACTTGATCGGCTCATCTCCAAACCTGAGATGGGACATGGTAACTCCGCCTGATTTCTTTGAGTCATAAGCAAAGTAACCTTGAGCATATTTCTCGGTATGATCACCTATAATCTTTATTGCCTGTTTGTTTGCTCCTACAGTTCCATCAGAACCAAGTCCCCAGAATTTACATCTTATTGATGACTTTGGTTCTGCATTGATTTTTTCATTTGCTGGCAGTGATGTATGAGTAACGTCATCATCTATACCGATAGTGAACTGGTTTTTAGGATTCTGCTGTTCCAGATTGTCATATACTGCCTTGATATCCGCAGGGGTAGTATCCTTTGAAGCAAGACCAAATCTTCCTCCTACGATAACAGGGGCATTGGGAACATCGTAAAATGCAGTTTTAACATCGAGATATAAAGGCTCTCCTACAGAACCCGGTTCTTTTGTCCTGTCCAGAACAGCTATTTTTTTAACTGTTTTAGGGATTGCATTAAGCAGGTGTTTTACAGAAAATGGTCTATAAAGGTGAACCTTTACGAGTCCGTACTTTTTACCCTGACTATTCATGTAATCAATTGTTTCTTCAACAACATCTGTAATTGAACCCATTGCAACAATTATATTTTCGGCATCAGGTGCTCCATAGTAATCAAAAAGGCCATGTTTACGGCCTGTAAGAGCCCCAACCTTATTCATATAATCCTCAACAATACCAACAATATCGTTATAAAAAGGATTAGACGCTTCACGACCCTGAAAATAAACATCCGGATTTTGAGCTGTACCTCTTGTAACAGGATGGTTAGGAGACAAGGCTCTGTCTCTGAATTCCTTTACTGCCTCATAATCAACTAGACTTGCCAGATCCTCATATTCAAGTGCTTCGACTTTCTGTATTTCATGAGATGTTCTGAATCCGTCAAAGAAATGAAGGAAAGGAAGTCTTCCTTTAATTGCAGCCAAATGGGCTACAGGTGCCAAATCCATTATTTCCTGAACTGAACCTGAAGCCAGCATGACTACCCCGGTTTGTCTTGTTGCCATTACATCCTGATGATCTCCGAATATGGAGAGTGCATGGGTTGCAATAGCTCTTGCACTGACATGGAAAACAGCAGGCAGCAGTTCCCCAGCAACCTTGTACATATTCGGAATCATCAATAACAAGCCTTGGGAAGCAGTAAATGTAGTAGTAAGTGCGCCTGCCTGAAGTGAACCATGAAGGGCACCTGCAGCGCCTGCTTCTGACTGCATTTCAACTACCCGGACTTTTTGTCCGAAAATATTTTTTTTGCCTTTGGCAGACCATTCGTCAACTGACTCTGCCATGTTTGATGATGGTGTTATGGGATAGATTGCAGCGACATCGGTAAAGGCATAGGAAATATATGCAGCTGCAGTATTACCGTCAACCGTCATTTTGATTTTTGACATTTAAAAAACACCCCCGTAATTAAAGTTTACTTCCATTATCTACCCAGCTTTTTGCTTCTGAAACACCTTCAATTTTAGGAATTACAACATTAGTGTGCTTTTGCTTTGTGGCCTCATTTGTCCAGGCTGCCGTTCCCTCGTTGTCTGTGGGCCTGTAGGCTGTCCTCCGCCTGTTATCACGTCCGTCTAATTGTGCATCTTTTTTATTCATATCTACCTCCAAGTATAATTATTATTATGAAAAGAGAAATATTAACCCTATACAAAAATATAAGATATAAAAATTATTTGCTTTATTAATTTTTTTATTCGAGAAGTGGTAATTTGAACAATATAAAAAGGTCCGGTTTAGGAGTTTCAACTTCCTAACCGGACGATATTTTTACCAGGTATTTTGTAACTAATCAAGCCATAAGTTAAGCCAATGAAAAAGAAGAGGAAATAGTACTATGTGTAAAAAACGAATTAACAATTTCATATTGGTTTTTAACTATGACAATATTTTCAGTAGCATCATATTTCTTAGCTATACCATTGTGTAGCAATGCACCCTTTTTTATGTAACTGGATTCTCCAATGTAAAATGAATGCTTAGATTTACCCCAATTATTAAAAGCCATAACTCCGCCTTGCACTGTGCCATTGTTTATTATTATATTTGATGCGTCAAGATATGATATTCCGTACCAACTGCCTTTCAATGTTCCGCCGTTCATTATTACAAAAGGCGCGGGAGTATTACTCCAATTGTATAATGCACTATAGCCTTTTATTGTTCCACCTTCAAGTTTAAGAACACCGGATCTATTAAAATAGATTCCCATACCTTTTGGATATAAATTTTCAATTACGCCAGTTTCCTTTTCGCTGGAGTCTTTTAAAGTTAATGCACCTTCCAGATATATTGTACCGTCAAAATTTCTACTGGTGATTTTATGACCTGCCAAATCAAGGACTATATTAGTATTAGTACCCAGTGTCAGCGTAGATTCACCAAGGTTCACATCTGCGAGCAGAGTGATAGTAGTTTCTTCCGGGCTATCTATGGAATTAAGTGCCTTTTCCAGTGTAGGAAACTCTTTATTGCCTACTTTTGCCTGATTACCTGTTTCACATATGGTGATTTTGTTATCTGGCAAAATGGTGACAACCTTAAAATTTACAATAGGTCTTAACCGTAGTTTCTTAATTCTATCCAATTTGCCTCGCCTCTTTGTTTGAAATTTTGCTGTAAACACCATTATTAATCTTTTAGTAAAAACATTTAAATTTACTTAAAGAAAGCTTTTAAATAAGGTAACTATATGCATAATGATAACTTTGATTAGTATATCTCTAAAATATCCCCTCCATACCCGTTTTCTTATCAAGGCTAATCATATCAGTATTTTGGACAAAAGTGAAGCGGTATGTGCAATTCGACGGCAAAAAGTGCAATACGATTGAAAAAAACAAATCTTTCATGTTATAATTTTAACAGGAAGGATATACCAATTATTATTTTTAAGTCATCTTAGGAAGGTTACGATGAAAATAGCTATTTGCGACGATTTAAGATTTGATCGTACATTGCTGTGCGAGTACATACTGCAGTATGCAAAAAATAATTTTATAAATATAGAAGTAGTTGAGTTTGACAGTGGTGAAGAAATGTTGTCGTCTTTTTCAGAGGAAAAATATAAAATTGTATTTCTGGACATATATATGAAAGGTATAGACGGAGTTGAAGTTGCAGAGAAAATAAGGGAAACTGATGAGGACTGCAAAATTATTTTCACAACCTCCAGCTTGGATCACAAAGGTGAAGGATTTGAGGTTGCTGCAACACACTATCTGATTAAGCCTATTACATATAAACGTGTGGAACAGGCCTTGAACCGTTGCAAGAAGGTTTTAGCCTTTGATGCACAGTACATAGAACTGCCCTTTGGAAAAGAGTCTGTAAAAATTAATCTTAGGGATATCCTATATATTGAAGCTGTCCGAAATGGTGTTGTTATAACTACCGAATTTGAAGAATATAAAATACATATGCCTATGGCAAAAATTTGTGATTTTATTACGGATAAAAGATTTTTAAGGTCCCATCGAGGTTTTATTGTAAATATGCAGCATATAATTGCAACCAAAGAAAGTGAGTTTGTTTTGAAAAACAGCTCTACTGTTCCGATAAGACAGTCAGGCAGGAAAGAGATAAAATGTGCCTACATGCATTATGTAATAGAAAGCCACAAGGAAATTCAAAGTTCTGATGCTATTATCTAATTTACCATAAAGAATATTATCATATAACGGGGATATCTCACATATGAAGTACTATTTTGGTGCGATTGTTACCGAAATATATTAACATAAAATTTATTGTATCTGATTTTGCAGCTGTTGCTACTATCAGGAAACATTCCAATATAACTTACATAACATGTAATAAGGGATTTATGTTAATCATAGAGGAGGTATAATTGTGCATAATAACGGAAATTGGCCATATGTAAGCAGTAATATGATGGCTCCGGGCCCTTCAAATAAAAAAGCTGGTTCAGGGATGACAAACCCTTGGATTATGCAGCCCAACATTAGTCCGGATTTACAGCCGGGATATACACCACATATAAACCACGAGGAAGACATGCAGTCTGAAATGGGTACTGGCATGATGCAGCAGGGTATGGGCAAGAATATGAAGCAGCCCGGGATGAGTCCTGACATGATGCAACAGGGCATGATGCAGCCGGGAATGAGTCCTGATATGATGCAACAGGGTATGATGCAGCCGGGAATGTGTCCCGACATGATGCAACAGGGCATGATGCAGCCGGGAATGTGTCCCGACATGATGCAACAGGGCATGATGCAGCCGGGGATGAGTCCTGACATGATGCAACAGAAAATGATGCAAGCCGGAATGAGTCCGGGAATGATGCAACATGAAAAAATGGATGTAGATATGTCAGAGGCACTTGAATTGATTGAGCAAGCGATAAAAGGTGAGACACAAGACAGATTATTCTATCAGTATCTTTTAGACAATGCTCCAGCGCTACTGGACAGGGAAATCATTGAGGAAATAAGGAATAATGAAATAAAACATGCCAAAATGTTCAGACAGCTTTATTTCGAACATACGGGAAAGACTTTAAAACCGGATGAAAATGTTACCTTTGAAAAACCTAGAACATATTGTGACGGGCTTAGGGGGGCACTTATGGGTGAAACTAATGCCATAAAAAACTACCGGAGGATTTTAGCGGCAATGAAAAACAGAAAACATATAAATATGCTGGTAGAAATAATTACGGATGAATTACGGCATGCTCCTCTGTACAACCTTTTAATTCACAATAATGATTGCAAATATTAATATCAGTTAGATAATTGAACCGGACAGCTTTTAATCAGCTGTCCGGTTCTCTTTTCCCCAAAAATAAAGGAAAATTAAAAAGATTTAGTATATATAAACAGACTTTTGGGTTAAATTTAAGTATATTGTATAAAGCGGTAAACATAAAACTAATTTAAAGAGGTAGAGATGGATATTATTTTAAATTTTTTTAATTTTGTAATGCACTTAGATGAAAATCTGACTATGCTGGCGAATAACTTCGGTATTTGGACCTATGTAATTTTATTTGCCATAATCTTTTGTGAGACAGGTCTTGTTGTAACTCCTTTTTTGCCCGGGGATTCCATGATATTTGTGTTAGGGGCCCTTTCAGCGAGCGGTGAGCTTGATTTAAAGATTATAACAATAGTATTGATCTCCGCAGCTATTCTTGGAGATACCTGTAATTATCATTTAGGTAAAATATTTGGCCCTATGGTATTCAAAAAGGATAACGTCAGGTTCCTCAAGAAAGAACACCTGATAAAAACTCATAATTTTTACGAAAAACACGGCGGTAAAACCATAATACTTGCAAGATTTATACCGATAATCAGAACATTTGCACCCTTTGTAGCAGGTATGGGTTCAATGAGCTATATGAAATTCATAAGCTACAATATTATTGGTGGTGTTTTATGGGTTTCACTATTTCTGACAGCAGGGTACTTTTTCGGAAATGTTGCTGTTGTCCAGGAGAACTTTACACTTGTAATACTGGCTATAATTGCAATATCTGTATTGCCGGGTTTTGTGGCATACTTAAAAAACAAAAAAGCGGGTCCAACCGACTAAGCTTAAAACTCTGACGAAATATGCCGGGGAAATTCACGTGCTGTTCACAAATATAAACTATAATTTTATTTAATAGTTCATATGAAAGGGGCATACTTTTTGTGAGTTTAGTTAAAATTCTTATTGCTGATGATGAGGAAAGAATGAGAAGGCTGGTTGCCGATTTTCTTAAAAAGCAGGGATATTCCGTAATAGAAGCAGACAACGGAATGCAGGCATTAAAGATATTTATTGAACAAAAAGAAGCAATCAATCTGGTAATTCTTGATGTAATGATGCCTGTCATGGACGGATGGGAGACATTAAGAAGTATTCGCCAATATTCAAAGGTTCCCGTAATAATGCTGACGGCAAAAAGTACAGAAGCAGACGAGCTACTGAGCTTTGGTATCGGAGCAGACGAATACATAACCAAACCTTTCAGCCTGATGATACTATTAGCAAGAGTACAGGCTCTGCTTAAGAGATCAAATATTAATATAAATGGTAAAAAATCCTTTGATGGTTTGGAGATTGACCCCGCTGCTCATACAGTTCATGCCGGAGGGCGAGAGATAGAACTTACACCAAAAGAATTCGAACTCTTGCTCTATCTTTGTGATAATGAGGGAATAGCTCTGTCCAGAGAGAAAATTCTTAATTCCGTTTGGGATTATGGTTATTTCGGTGATGTCAGAACTGTTGATACGCATATAAAAAAATTGAGACTGAAACTTGGAGACAAGGGTGACTTCATACAAACTATAAGGGGTCTGGGATACAAGTTTGAGGTGACCAAATGAAAATCTCATTAAAAACGAAGCTCTTTGGAGCATTTTTCGGCTTAATAGTACTTTCGGTTGTCCTGACCTGGGTTTTAAACAGTACGCTTCTTCTGAAATACTACTATCACAATCAAAGAAATACAATGAGACAGAGCTATAACATTATAAAGGATGCGTATAATAACGATTCCGACAATATAATGATGGACATTGAAAAAATAGAAAGCCTGCGGGGAACAGCCATTTTATTGTTTGATAAGGATTTCAATGTAATTTATCAATCCAGACAGAGAAACCTGCAAATGTTGAGGGAAAACAGGCGTATTATGGGGACAACCCCTTCCATTGACAGAAAGTTTATAACAGATAATATAAGCAGACTGAAAAAGGATACTCCTAAAATAGAAATAAGATACGACAAAAGAATGGAGTCAAACTTTGTATCACTCTATGCAAAAATAGATGATAATGTATATATATACATGGGAACACCCTTTGCCGCAATTCAGGAAAGTTCACAAATTGCCATAAGCTTTTCCATTCTTACAGGCCTGCTGACATTGGTGCTTGGAGGAGTAATTATTTACATTCTTACTTCAAGAGTTACAAAACCTATTGAAAAGCTGAACGTCATTGCAAAAAAAATGGCTGTCCTTGATTTTAGTGAAAGATATTATGTAAAAAGGAACGATGAAATCGGGACATTGGGAGAAAGCATAAATTCACTGTCAAAACAGTTGGAATCTTCCATAAGCGATTTACAACAGGCTAATATTAAGTTAATGCAGGATATACAGAAGGAACGTCAGATTGATGAAATGAGAAAGGAATTTATCAGCAATGTTTCACATGAGCTGAAAACACCTATTGCTATTGTACAAGGCTATGCGGAAGGACTTAAGCTTAACGTAAATGATGACGAGGAAAACAAGAACTTTTACTGTGACGTGATAATAGATGAAGCAAATAAAATGGACAGCATGGTAAGAAAACTTCTTGAACTTTCGGAACTTGAATTCAAGCAGATATCCCTTGACCGGGAGGAATTTTCCATAAAAGAACTTATAACGGATGTCTTAAAAAAGAAAGCTATTCTTTTTGCCGAAAAGGATGCGAAAGTTACCTTCAATTCAAAGGTCAAAGAGAATGTAATTGTAAATGCCGATTATTATTATATTGAACAGGTTTTTATGAATTATCTCAGCAATGCACTTAATCATCTGGATGATAAAAGAATAATAAATGTTGACCTTGAAATAACAGATACGAAGGCAAGGGTAGAGGTATTCAATACAGGAGAAAACATACCACATGATGTTATAGATAGCATTTGGATGAGCTTTTTTAAAGTAGATAAGGCAAGAACAAGAGCATATGGTGGAACAGGTCTTGGCTTATCCATTGTGAAAGCAATACAGAAAGCCCATAACAATGCTTACGGTGTTTTAAACAAGTCGGAAGGTGTTCTTTTTTGGTTTGAAGCTGATTTAGCATAAAGGCGTTGGAAAAAATTGTTTGAAGTAATTTACAAAATCTACACAATATTTACACATTAGTTGAGAAAGATAGTGTAGAAAGGAGGTGATAGTAGTGAAAAAAATTAAAGTTCTTGTTACTATCGCATTTGTTATTTCAATACTATCTTCTAATGTCTTTGCAGTTGAGTCCGACATAGGTTCAAAATCACAAGATGGTGCAGTTGATCAACATAAAGAAGAGATTAAGGACAAAGACAAATGCCAGAAGTGCCGTAAGGATCCCCTTAAATATCTCGAAGATAAAAAGCAAAGCGTAGAAAAAGATTTGAAAGAAGGTCGTATTTCCAAGGATGAAGCTGACGAAAAGATAAAGGAAATCGACCAGCGTATACAGAAAATCAAGGAGTTCAACAGCTTGCCTCTTCCTGAGAAGAAAGCAAAAATCTATAGCAGATTCCAGAAACACATTGATAAAAAGGTTTCTGAGGGAAAATTAACAAATGAGGAAGGCCAAAAGTTTCTAACAGAGCTTAAAAAAGAACTCGATCAGTGGGATGGCAAAGATTTTCCGAAATTCAAGATGGACAAGATGGAAAATGAAAAACATGATTAGTTTGTTATAACTGAAAGGACGCATATTTACAAAGATGCGTCCTTTTATTTATGCCTTTGTTGTAATACGCAGTTTCAAAGACTGTCTTGAAAAAGCCTTACCTTTCTTAAATGCTGAAACGATTATGGTAAACAATATAATCACACAGCCAATAACGGGGAGAATGCCTGTGAATCGTTCTCCAAGAAGCAATATACCCAGAGTTGCAGTAACTACAGGCTCTAGAGCATATGTAATGGCTGCGTTTTCAGGCCGTACAAATTTGATTGCAGAGCTTTGAAACAGAGAGGTAAATATAGTAACAGCAGCATTAAGACAAATAAGCAATAGGAATACGGGCTTTACTACATTTGAAAATGATATTTTACCTGTTTCAAATATCAGAGCCAGAGCCAAAAAGCTAACTATGTTGGTACTATGCTGTATAAATGTAAACTGTACTGCGGTAAATACATTTGAAAACTTGTTTTGAAGTGCAATAAACAGGGAGAAAAAAATTGCATTGCATAATGCAAAAATATCTCCCATATTTATGCTAAAACCCTTTCCTGCAAAAGTAATAAAGTAAATGCCTACCATAGCTGTCATTGCCAGAAGGATTGTTTTCCTGGATGGTGCTTTTCTCTCCAGAACAGCCATTATTACAGGTGTTATTACAATGGACAATTGTACAATAAATGCCGTGTTTGAGCCCGAGGTTATTTTCAGTGCCAGCATGCAGAAGGTGTTGCTTATAACTGAAACAAGGCTTATAAGTACGCAGGTGACAATAATTTTTTTACTGAATCCCTTCAGTTTTTTTCTGAATAGTACTACTGTTGAACCAAGCCCTAATACGGCACATATAAAGAGTATTGAAAACTGCGGAAGAAATCCCAAAAGCATTTTGGACCATATATACGATGAACCCCAAAGTATAGCATTTAAAATAAGAAATATTTGTGCGTTGCTTTTTGTAATAATGTTCATAATATGTACCCACCCAAATTAATTAGTTTACATATTATATTATATTCTAACTTTTAGCCAAGTTTATTGCATAAACTGTTTAAAAATTTGCAAAAAGTGCTTTTTGTCCATTTATTTTATTTCAAACATATAATAGAATAGTATTACTAAGTATTTTCAAACGCTATGAAGGGATGGTTAAGATGGAAAAGGAGCCGGGGATTAAAAGAGGCTATCTGGAGGATGACTTTAAATTTTTTCACTTGAAGGACAGAAACAATATTCAGTTTGAACACCATTATCATGATTTCAATAAAATAATAATATTCTTACTTGGTGACGTTATATACAATATAGAAGGTAAAAACTATAAACTCAAACCTTGGGATGTTCTTTTCGTTCCGGGAAATCAGGTACATAAGCCTATAATAGCACCTGACCGTGACTATGAAAGAATAGTTATTTGGATAAATAATAGATTTTTAGAGGAGCATGGGAATTACGATAATGACCTTTTGACATGCTTTAACCTTGCCAGAGAAAAAAAACACTTGGTAAGGCTGGGTGCTAATTCCCTTAATAATATTAAGCCTATACTGGGGAATCTTGAAAAGGAGCTTAAAAACGTTACCTTCGGTTCAGGCATCCTTGCAAATGCACTTTTTGTACAATTCATGGTATACATAAACCGATTGTACCTAAAACCGGATAAACAAGTAGAGGACATTGAAGTAGAGTTTGACGAACAGATTCAGAAAGTCATACACTTTATTAATGCGAACCTGTCGGGAGACCTGAGCATAGCAACATTATCCGAAAGGTTCTACATTAACAAGTATTATCTAATGCATAAATTCAAGGCGAACACAGGGTTCTCAATACACAGTTACGTAAACAACAAGAGACTTCAAAAAAGTGCGGCCCTTATAAAGGCGGGAAAATCTCCGTCCGATGCAGCAGGAGAATGCGGATTCAACGACTACTCAAGCTTTGTACGTACTTTTTCAAAAATGTATGGTATGTCTCCCAGGAAATATAGCAAGTCTACCCTTGAACACCCTATCAATAGTTTTCAGGTTGAGGGATGACAGTAGACTATACATAAATCATTTTTTTAGTCATTCCGCCGTCCACAGTTATGTTTTCACCTGTTATAAAGCCGGATTTGTCGGATGCCAGAAAAATGCATACTTCAGCTATGTCATCGGGAACACCCACTCTTCCGGCGGGATGTTGGGCATGATCTTCTATTGATAAAATATCCTGACATGCAACAGAGCTTTTTTTCCAGGACGAAACATCTATCCAGCCCGGACTGATGGAATTGACTCTTATGCCGTATTTTCCAAGTGAGATTGCCAGAGAGTGGGTCAGTGCAATAATCCCTCCCTTGGAGGCGGAGTATGGCTCTGTATCAGGTTCAGACATAAAGGCTCTTGTTGAGGCCATATTAATTATGCATCCGCTGTTTTGGTTTTTCATAAACCCGGCACAGAATTTTGCACAATAATACGCACCTGAAAGGTTTACGGTAATAGCCTTGTCCCATTCTTCTACAGTTGTTTCAAATATATTGCCAAAGCCGGTGAGAACCGCATTGTTTACCAATACGTCGATTCTGCCGTATTTTTTATTCGTATAATTAACCATTGCTTCTACAGAGGCCGGGTCTGAAACGTCGGTTCTTATAAAAATGGCTTCAAAACCTTCATTCTTTATATATTTTTCGTTTTCCAATCCTGCTTCTTCGTCAATATCTGCGATTACAACTTGAGCCCCTTCTTGGGCGAATTTTCTTGATATCGCTCTTCCTATCCCCTGACCTGCACCCGTTATAATAATGGTTTTATTTGTAAATTGTGACATATATTACAAAACCTCCTCTATTTTTAGTATAATATCTAGAGTATATCAAAAACACGGATAAAATGCATAAATTGCGGAGTGTATGAATAAGTAGCAGTATAGCTTATTGAACAGGGGAGATAAAAAAATGAAGTATAAAAGTCCGGCTTTATTTGTGGCCACAACCATAATGATATTTATTTTTGTATTTTCAAAAACATGTGCATATCAGGAGCCTAGGGAAATAAAAATTCTATTTACTCATGACATGCATGATCATCTGTTGCCAAATAAGGGGGAAAATAACGGCAGCACTGTTTGGACGGGCGGATATTCAAGATTGAAAACGGCAATTGATAAGGAAAAAGTTGAATGTAAAAATACAGTTTTGGTAGATGCCGGGGACTATTCAATGGGAGATTTATTTCAATCATTGTTTTCAACAGATGCACCGGAGCTTAGGATTATGGGCCAGATAGGATACGATGTAACAACATTGGGCAATCATGAATTTGAATTTAAGGATTCCGGCCTTACAAGACATTTGTATACTGCAAAAAACAGCGGTGACAAGTTACCTGAGATGGTCAGCTCAAATATAGTGTTTCCCGGCGGCGATAAAATGACTAAAACCTCTTATGAGCTGCAACAGGCTATGAAGGCATATGGAGTGAAAGATTACACAATTCTTAACAGGGGCGGAATAAGGATTGGCATATTTGGCCTTATGGGAGAGGATGCTGACGATTGTATAACAACTACAGATGTATCTTTTAATAATATTGTAGAAAGTTCAAAGAGGGTAGTTAAAAAGCTAAAACAGGAAGGTGTCGACCTAATAGTATGCTTATCCCACTCCGGTACATGGGAAAAAGCTTCCAAATCAGAGGATGAAATACTTGCAAAGAAGGTTCCTGACATTGATGTTATAGTAAGCGGGCACACCCATACCCTTTTAAAAAAGCCTATTATACATGGAAATACGGTAATCGGTTCCTGCGGCGAATACGGAAACAATCTGGGGGTTATTGAACTTGTTCAAATTCCTGGCAGAAGATGGTCTCTTAAGGATTACCGTTTAAAGCATATTGACCAATCAATTAATGAGGATTCAGGAATTTCACAAACCGTAAGTGAATTTAAGGATATGGTTCAGAAAAAATATCTCAATTATTTTGACTTTCAGTTCGATGAGGTTTTGTGCCGGTCTCCTTTTAGTTTTATTGCTACACAACAAATAGGAAAAAAACTACAGGAGGATACTTTGGGAAACCTCATTTCTGACGGATATATATATTCGGTTAAGCAGGCGGAGGGTAAAGACTACGAGCCTGTATCTGTAGCTATTGTACCTGTGGGAACAATGAGGGGTTCTTTTGTAGAGGGTGATATAACCGTTCAGGATGCATTTATTTCAAGTTGTCTTGGAATCGGGCCTGATGGCATATCCGGGTATCCTCTTATATCAGTATACCTTACTGGAAAAGAACTGAAAAATTTGTGCGAACTGGATGCCTCAATATCACCTATGATGAGCTATGCACAAATGTATATGTCAGGTATCGGCTACACCTTTAACCCCAACAGAATGATGTTCAATAAGGTTACTGAAGCTCATCTGCAGAAGCCTGACGGAACAAAAGAAAAAATCAATGATAAAAAACTTTATAGGGTAGTAAGCGGACTGTATAACGCACAAATGCTCTCAACTGTGGGGGCCAAGTCTTTCAGCCTTTTATCGGTGATACCTAAAACCAGAAATGGTAAACCCATTAAGAATTTTGATTCTCATATTATTTATTCTAAGTCAGGGGGACATACCACCGAATTAAAGGAATGGCTTGCCACTGCCAGATATCTGCAATCCTTTCCCAAAGCTGAGGGTATACCGCAAATTCCATACTATTATAATACTTTACAAGGACGAAAAATTATTGATAATACAAACAGTCTCTCGGCTATTTTTGGTAACCCCAACAGTATAGCAGTAAGGTTATACTTGGTTGTATTAACTGTAGTTGTTGTTATAATTGCTGTCACTGTAATTATAGTCAGGTTTGTGAGGAAAAAGCAAAGAAATAAGGCTGCCGTGTAGCAGGCATTATAAAGGGGCTATTGCAAAACAAAAAGTTTTTCTGTTTTAACAAAGGTAACTCCCGTATAAAATTATATCAATGATTGCTTCCAAGATATTTGCAAGAGTTTCTAGCGGCTCATCTTAGGATATTTTACCGTCGCTCACATTCATCGTCCATGATTCATAGTTTCGCTAAAACCTACATCGTGATATGCTCCCTGTCAAGTAGACAGGGAAAAAATAAATTCTTAAGGACGTCAATCATTTAATTATGGTCGGCGTCCTCTTTATGTAAGTTTTCCATAAGATGTTGCCTGTACTCTATTGGAGTCATACCGTCAAGACTCTTCTGGTAGCGGTAGTTATTGTAATAATCTATGTATTCACTAACTGCTGCTTCGAGTTCATCGTATGTGTTAAATTTTTTTAGATAATACATTTCGGATTTAAGCATTCCCCAAAATGCTTCCATTGGCCCATTATCAATACAACGGGAAATTCTTGACATGCTCTGTGTCATGCCTGCCTCATCAAGTTTTTTCTTAAATATCCTTGATGTATATTGGAATCCTCTATCACTGTGGAAAATTGGTTTTGCTTTAGAATATTTATTGTGTGCAAAGTCAAATGTATTAAATACCAGTTCATTGTTGTTTGAATGACCAAGTACAAAAGATACAATACTTTTATCTCCTAAATCCAGTATAGCACTAAGATAAGCTTTGCTATTTAGACCATACTTCATTTCTGTTATATCAGTAAGCCACTTCTTGCCAAATCCATCCGTGTAAAATTCTCTATTAAGTACATTTTCTGCAGCAATTTCGGGAGTTGATTTGATATAGATCTTTTTCTTTTTACGGCACACAGATTTTAAGTTAAGTATTCTCATAAGTCTGTATATTCTCTTATTGTTTACATGGAAATCGTGCTCACGATTTAACTTGACTGTCATCTGACGATATCCAAGAATACCATTTCTCTCTTCATATACATCTTTTATAATATGAAGTAGTTTTTTATTGAATTGTTCATTGTTACTTTCTTTTCTATTAAGCCATTTGTAATATGAAGAGCGTTGAATTCCTGCAATATTACATAATTCTGTGATTGGATATGCTATGATATCGTGAAGCTCTTGTATTGCCAGATAAATAGTTTCATATCTTACCTGACTTAGAACCGCCTCCTTTCTATCTCGTCGAGTTTTTTTAGAAAATCTATCTCCATTTTTTGTCTGCGGTTCTCAGCTCTCAGTTTTTCTAGCTCAGACCATTCACCCTTATTCTTTTTCTTTCCACGATTGTCCTGCAAGGCATCTATACCTCCAGATTCATATTTGTGTGTCCAAGAATAAACCTGATGATAAGATACATTAAACGTTTGGGCTGTTTCAGAATAATTTTTCTGGTGTTCAATACAATACCTAACTATTTCAATTTTTCGTAATAAGTGACTTCATGGGCATCAGTCATTAAAGATGTTCCTCCTGCTATTGAATCTTCCATATGACTATTATACTTCAAAATCCAATTACGTAATGTACTTTTAGCAAGTATACTGTATTTTAAGCAGAGAGATTCCTGAGAACCAATACCATTAAGATAGTCTTTAACAGCTGTTTCTTTTAGCTCATCGGAATAAATAGGCCTCTTATGAGTGGTGCTTAGAGCGGCGATTCCTAATACTTTGTAATTTCTAATCCATTCCTTCAATGTAATATGATTGACTCCTATCAAATTTGCAACGTGACGAACTGGCTCTTTTCCCTCAATGCACCTGAAAACGCATCTTAATTTCTCATCTGATGTAAATTTACGTATTCTTTTCACAAAAACATGCTCCTCCTTTTGATAAACAGTTTTAATTATTTTATCTGTCTACCACAAGGGGAGCATATCATCGTGATAGGTTTTCCGGTAAAATATCCGTATTCAACCATAAACAAATGCAAATATCTTTAACCAAGCTTCCATTGATACAATTTATACTCCTGAGTACAGGTTAAAAAACATTTTGCAATAGTCCTTTTAGTGTACGCTAAAAATTTTAAGCAAATATAAAATTTATACCAAGTATATCTTGACACGTTATATCACGTTGTGATATATTACATTCATGATATATCACAACGTGATATATACGAAGGAGAATGAGGGTATGAATGAAAAACTAATAAAAGCATATTTACCCATGAGCGAAACCGGTTTTTATATTCTGCTTTCACTCAATGAGCCCAGACACGGATATGGAATTATACTCCATGTAAAGGACATAACCGGGGGCAGGATAAATCTTGGCGCAGGGACTATTTACGGAACTCTTACCAAGTTTGAAAAGGACAGTCTTATTGAGCCATCAGGAGAAGAGGACAGGCGTAAACTATACAGGATAACTGAGATGGGTAAATGGTTGCTTGAACAGGAAATGAGTCGTATAGACGAGATGTATGTGAACGGGCACAAGGTTCTGGGGGGATTTAATCATGATCAAGATATTTAAATGGTGGTGGGCCTGGGAGTACGAAAGGATTGAAAACTGGCTGGAAGAAATGGAGTCAAATGGTCTCAGACTTGTTGAAACAAGAGTCAAAGGCTTATTCTTTTACTTCGAAAGGTGCCAACCGATAAAAGCCAGATATTGTATTGACTACCAACCCAAGCTTACCCCTGATTATGTTACGCTGGTTAGGGATGACGGATGGGAGCTGTATCAGATAGGAATGGGTTGGTACATATTGAGGAAACAGTATGAGGATGAGAGACCTGAACTGTACACTGATTTTGAAAGTCTTATTGCCAGAAACAAGGTATTGCTTGCAATAGTACTGGTTGCTACAGTAATGGAGTGTGTGTCATTCGGAAATTTGATATGGGACACATATAAGGATAGCAGCAAAGCCATGCTGCCCGTTCTTTGTATATTTGGTTCACTAATTCTGGCATTTTTTTCATTTATAATTACAAATGTGGTGATGCAAATAACTAAATTCAAAAAGAAACAATAAAAAATTAAAATAAAGAGGTGGATAATTTGAGTTTACAAGTACAAAATGTATCAAAAAAGTTTGGAGAAAAGCTTGTTGTTAACGATATTTCATTTGAAGTAAGTGAACCGGGTGTGTTTGGGTTGCTAGGTACAAATGGGGCAGGTAAAACCACAACAATAAGAATGATATTGAATATTGTAAAAAAAGATTCGGGAAGCATAATGTGGGATAACAAACCTGTAGAAAGCCAGATTACAAATTTCGGCTATCTGCCTGAAGAAAGAGGGCTGTACCCTAAAGTAAAAGTAACGGAGCAGTTAATGTATTTTGCAAGTCTGAGACGAATCAGTGCCGCCAAGGCAAAAAAGGACATAAGCTACTGGCTGGAAAGAATGGAAGCAAGCCAATATGCAAATATGGCAGCAGAGAAGCTATCCAAAGGGAATCAGCAGAAAATACAGTTTATTGCATCTATACTGCACGATCCCGACCTGATATTCATGGATGAGCCGTTCAGTGGACTGGACCCTGTGAATACGGAGTTGTTCAAGGGCGTAATACATGAACTGATAAAGAAAGAAAAATACATAATAATGTCAAGTCATCAAATGTCCACAGTTGAGGAATTTTGCAGGGATATAGTGATTCTTAAAAACGGTAACACAGTACTTAACGGAGATCTTAAAAAAATCAAGCATAACTACGGGAGAAATAATCTATTAATAAATTCCGAAGGAGATATTATTGAACTTGCTGCACAAGAGGGTATTACAAAGGTAAACCGCACTGCGGCAGGCTATGAATTTAAAATCTCAAATGAAGAGCAGGCGTACAAACTGCTTGAAAAAATACTTAACAAAAGGCTTATACTTGATAAATTTGAAATAAGAGAGCCATCACTGCATGAAATATTTATAGAAAAGGCTGGTGAAGCAAAATGAAAGAATTTTTAGAAGTATTCAAGTACACTTTCAAAGAGAATGCACGAAAAAAATCATTCATTATATCAACTGTATTAATTCTTGTAATAGTTGTAGCGGCTATGATAATACCGGCGGCAATTTCCAACAGTAAAACAGCAGACAATGATAATCCTAAAGAGCAGACCCAGACAGACTCTAAAAACATCAAAACGGTATATTTTGTTGACAAAACCGGAATATTTGAACAGGGAATAAATGAATTACAGCAGCAAATGTCAGGCTTTAAGCTTGAAAAGGTGACTTCTGACAAGGAGGAAAGCCTGAAAGCTCAGATAAAGGATAAGGGTGAAAGCTATATGATAGTTATTAGCCTGAAAGATAACATTCCAAGTGTCGAATACTTTACAAAGCAGTATGGAAGCGGCCCAGACCCTGATATGATAAGCAAGGTATTCAAGAATATTTACGTGACAACCATGCTGAAAGGGGAAAATGTTCCTGAAGATGTTGTTACAAAGACTTTAGCAGATTTAAATGTTAATGTTAATGAATTGGGCAACAGTAAAATAGGAGGATTTATCTCCAGCATATTTATAGTAATAATATTGTTCTTTGCAATATATTTCTATGGCTATGGAGTATCAATGTCCGTTGCATCAGAAAAGACATCAAGAGTTATGGAGTTGCTGGTAACTTCCGTGAAACCTTCAAGAATAATAATCGGAAAAACTGCCGGTATGGGAGCACTGGGACTTATACAGCTTGCATTGATTATTGGGGTTGGTGTATTGACATACAGTACTGTTTTTCCATCAGATTTCACTATAAGCGGTATGAAATTGGATTTCTCAGGCTTTACACCTTTTACACTTGCAATGGTGATAATTTACTTCATACTTGGATATACCTTGTATGCGCTTATGTATGCTGTTGTTGGTGCTACTGTAAGCAAGGCAGAAGATGTAAACTCCGCTATGATGCCTATGTCCTTTATAGCACTGATAGCATTCTACTTCTCATACGGAACATTTGCGGTTCCAAACAGCACGGCTGCGAAAGTAGCTTCAATAATACCACTTACTTCCCCGTTTTCAATACCATCAAGGCTGGTGACGGCAGATGTACCACTTTGGCAAATCGGACTATCGCTGGGAATATTACTTATAACTATAGTATTTGTCGGGATGATTTCAGTAAAGCTTTACTCCTATGCGGTGCTTCATTATGGCGACAGATTAAAAATAGGAAAGCTGCTACAGTTTTCAAAAGAAAATAAGGCGGTTAATGTTAAATAATATTGAATCATTATATGATATGATTTAGAATAAAATATAATACTTATAATAAAAAGCCAAATGTTACCATTTGGCTTTTTTGGCTACGGAGGAGCTTATGTATTATCCTATTAAATTTAGACCTGTCTATAAGGATTATATCTGGGGAGGTCGATACTTTGAGAAGCTAGGTAGGGAGCTACCGGAAGGTGTAGTTGCCGAAAGCTGGGAGGTGTCCTGCCATAAAAGCGGACTTAGTGTCGTAGCAAATGGAGAATTTGCAGGACGGACACTGACTGAACTAATAAAGTCTGACCCGGTAGGTGTTGTAGGAACAAAATTTCCTTCAGGGTGCAGTGAAATACCTCTACTGGTAAAACTTATAGATGCAAATGATAAACTCTCCGTTCAGGTACACCCCGATGATAACTATGCTGCAGTTTTTGAAAATAGCTTCGGAAAAAATGAGATGTGGTATGTAATAGCTACAAAGCCAAGTGCAAAGCTGGTCGCTGGTCTTAAAGAAAATGTAACCAGAGAGAAATTCTTAAGAGCTGTCAAAGAAAACCGTATTGAAGACTGCCTGTTACAAGTTGAGGTTATGCCTGGAGATGTCATAAATATACCTGCAGGAACAGTTCACTCTATAGGTGAAGGTATAGTAATAGCGGAAATCCAGCAGACTTCTGATATTACTTACCGGCTATTTGACTACAACAGGGTTGACAAAAACGGAGTCAGGCGTCAGCTACATTTGAATAAAGCACTTGACGTTATTAACTTTGGAGCCGGGCGCAGAATGGCTAAATGTGATGGTGTAAAGGTTGAAGTTAATGACACCAGTTCAAAAACAGTATTTGTGGCAAACAGATATTTTGCATGTGAAAGATATGAATTAAATGGTGAAGTTACAGAAAAATGTGACGGTAGCAAATTCTGTATTTACATATTTTTGGAAGGCAATGGGGAAATCAAAACAGGGGAAGCAAATGTAAAAGTCAATGCCGGTGAAACAGTATTTCTGCCTGCAGCTTCCGGGGAATACACTGTTTCCGGGAAATTAAAGACTTTAAAAACCTATATACCTGACCTAATAAGCGACATTGTTGACCCAATGAGAAATTCAGGCTGTACAAACAGCCAAATATACAAGGTACTAAACAGTTAGTTTAATAATAAAACATGGAGGAAAAAAATGATTGCAATAAACAATCTTACCAAAAGCTATAGTAAGTTCAAAGCGGTAGATGGAATTTCATTGACTGCAAAACCGGGTGAAATAACTATACTTTTAGGCCCTAACGGCGCAGGGAAATCCACAACAATTAAGAGCATTGCCGGACTTTTAAAATTTGAAGGTGAAATAACAATATGGGGTTTCCCAAATAAAACAGTAGATGCAAAGCAGGTGTTCGGGTATATACCCGAAACGCCTGCTTTGTATGATCTGCTCACTTCGATGGAACACGCAGAATTCATTGCCAAGGCTTACAAACTGGAAGCGGGATGGGAGGACAAGATAAAAGCCATATTTGAAAGACTCGAAATTATTGATAAAAAGGACAAATACGTAAGGGAGCTTTCAAAAGGTATGACCCAGAAGCTTAGTATTGCACTGGCTATGCTTATAGAACCTAAAGCGGTACTTTTTGATGAGCCATTAGTTGGACTTGACCCCAAAGCAATAAATGAGGTTCTAAAAATATTCCAAGAACTTAAAGAACAGGGGAAGAGTGTGCTGGTTAGCACTCATATAATTGATACAATAAATGATGTTTGGGATAGAGCATACATCATGAATAAGGGTAAAATAGTTTCAGACATTACAAAACAGGAACTTAACGGAAGGGATCTAAAAACAATATTCTTTGAACTCACCGGGGAGGAAGAAGAATGCAGGCAATAATGTATTTAATTAAAAGAACCTATATAAATAAGGTAAAACGTACATTTAAAAGTATCCCGTCTGCCATTCTGACCGTATTGGGTGTGGTTGGATTTATATTTGTTTTTATTTCGTCTTTTAAAATAAAAAAGGCCCCATTGCAGAGTATCTCTACTGAAACAATTATTGCAGCAATCGTACTTTTCTTGGGAGTATTACTATACAATTCGTTTCTTTCAAGAGATACGGGAATATTGACAATGGCGGACGCAAACTTCCTTTTTACAGGGCCCTTTGAAAAAAGACAGGTACTGGTGTATCTTTTGGTTTCTGTAGCACCTGCTTCGCTGATGATAGGTTTCTTTATGTGTTTTTATCTTCCTTTGTTAATAGGTTCAGCATTGAGTTTTACTAAGTATTTGATAACTCTTATTGTTATTAGTCTTTTCCTTGGAGTCATTTTTCTTTCGTACTATTATATTTATATAGTTGATGCGGAGAATACAGGCTTTAAGAAGAACTCAAAGAAGGTTTTCTGGGCTTTTTTAGGGGTACTTGCAGTTGCTTTTGCAGTTATGTTATTTAATAATGATTTTGAATTAAAGATTACAGTAAAAAATTACTTTGAAAGCTCGTGGTATAATTGGGTACCGCTTTTTGGCTGGACAAAATGGGCTGTAAGTTCACTGCTGGCAGGAAATATACTGACAGGATTTATTCCGCCTGTATGTTTGCTTCTGGCTGTAAATGCTTTGCTTAGTATTATGCTGTATAATGTAAAAGTTGATTTCTATGAAAAAACTTTAGAAGACTCGGTCAGTCTCCAAAAAATAATGGATGATATTAAGACATCGGGTAAGGCGGACTCACATGCCTTTTCAAAGTTAAAAAACAAGTCTGTTTCTGTTAAATTCGGAATTGGAGCAGCTGCAATATATTCCAAGCAGATGTTGGAAAGCAGAAAACTGGGTTTAATATCCAATAACAGGGAAATATTACTACAACTGTTCTACGTAGCCTTTGGTTTGATTTTTGGATTTGAATTCAGCTTTGTAATGGCAATGGTGAGTTTCGGGGCTTTATCAATGTCTCTTAATGATTCATGGCACAGGGATTTTAAAAAACCCTACGTTTTTCTGATTCCCGAAAGCTCATTCAAAAAACTAATCTATTCCGTATTGCCTGGATTAATTAAAACAATGATAAGCGGCGGAATAGCTCTAACCGTTGCAGCTATAGGATACAAACTCAGCCCTGCGAATTGGATTAATTATATACTTGTATTTTTTAGTTTTGCCATACTTTTTGTTTTTGCAGAGATCTTTACATACAGGTTAATTGGTTCAAGTTCCAATGCGGTGGTAGTTACAATGCTCAGAATGCTGTTTGTAATTGCTGCATGTATACCTGCCATAATAATTTTAATTGTTATAGCGGTTCTTTCAAATGGTGTACCGAATGTTATAGAAACATCTTTATGTATGCTGGTTGTAAACGTTGTCATTTCCATATTGCTGGCATACCTTAGCAAGGGTATTTTTGAACAGAGTGAACTTATGGAATAACATGTATTATGTTTGACACATAAATTTCTTTATTGTAGAATAGCTATGAAACGAGATCATGAAGGTCTCCCTGATTAACACTTATTATTCATTTTAAATTTAATTAGACCCAAGAAGGGCTAGTATCTACATACCCTTATGGGTCTATTATTATGTAAAAGGGGAAGATCAACAATGCATATGGGAGATTTTATGCTGTCACCGGCGGTCGGAGGTACAATAATGACGGCAGCTGTGGGAACAGCGGCAGTATCAATAAAAAAAGTAAGGGACATGGATGAGAAAAAAATTCCTTTAATGGGAGTAATGTCCGCTTTTGTTTTTGCTGCACAAATGATTAATTTTACCATACCCGGAACAGGTTCAAGTGGCCACCTTGCAGGTGCAATAATGCTTTCAATTCTGCTGGGGCCCTATGCGGGATTTTTGTCAATAGCGGCAATTCTTCTTATACAAGCACTGTTTTTTGCTGACGGAGGACTGCTTGCCTATGGCTGCAATGTAATAAATATGGGGTTTTTTGCATGCTTTATTGCATACCCACTGATATACCGTACTATAACTAAAAAAGGACTCACCAGAACAAGATTAATGACAGGAAGTATTCTGTCGAGTGTGGCTGCATTACAGATGGGGGCTTTCAGTGTGGTAATTCAAACACTGCTGTCAGGAAAAACAGAGCTGCCCTTTACTCAGTTTGCACTTGCCATGCAGGGAATTCACTTAGCAATAGGCGCCGTGGAAGGCGTGGTAACGGCTGCGGTAGTGTCATTTGTCTGGAAGGTGAGGCCAGACATAATTAATACCGAACCTTCTGAAAAAAGTAAAAAGCAGGGTTATAAGTCTGTAATTATTGGTTTTCTTGTTGCTGCAGTACTTCTGGCAGGGGGTATATCACTGTTTGCATCTGCAAATCCCGACGGTCTGGAGTGGTCAATAGGCAAGGTAGCAGGGGACAAAGAAATAAAAGGGGAAACCCAAGTACACAAATCACTTGAAAAAGCACAACAGGATATTGCGGTATTGCCGGACTACAGTTTTAAGAAACAGGAAAATGCCGATGAATCCATGGGAACGGTTGTTTCCGGATTAGTGGGTTCAGGAATTACAGTGGGCTTGGTACTGGTGGCAGGTTATTTGATAAAGCTGATAAAGCGGAAGAAAGCTAAATAAACAGTTAATTTTGGAGTATTTTTATGACAGACATAGCAGGGGCATTATATGAAATAAAGCATTTGGATGAACTATCTAAAAGAGATAATATTATTAATAATATTCACCCTCTGGTTAAACTCATTGTTACTTTGGCTTATATAGGGATACTTGCATCCTTTGACCGATACGAGGTATCTGCACTTATACCGTTTATAATGTATCCTGCTGCCGTCATGATTATTTGCGAAATACCTATGGGCAAGATTATAAAAAGGGTTCTGGCTTTGGAACCCTTTATTATTGTGGCCGGAATACTTAACCCCATATTGGATAAAAATACCATGTACATTGGAACTGTAACCATGTCAAGCGGATGGTTGACACTAATTTCGCTTATAATAAAAAGTACACTGATGGTCTCGGCGGGATTTCTGCTAATTGCAACTACAGGAATCGATGATATAGCAGGAGCAATGAGCCTGGTGAAAATACCATCCATATTTGTACTGTTGTTTTTGCTGACATACAGATATATTTTTGTCCTTATGGATGAGGCTGAAAGACTTTTAAAAGGTTATTCATTAAGAGCACCCGGCCAAAAAGGTGTAAAAATCAAGGTTTGGGGCTCAATGATAGGACAGCTGCTTATAAGAAGCTTTAACCGTGCTCAGATAATATATCAATCCATGGTTTTAAAAGGGTATAATGGAAGGTTAAATATTTCAGGAGTCAAGGGTATCGGGTATGCAGAGGGAATTTATCTGCCGGCATGTGTTTTGTTTTTTATAATGTCAAGATTGATAAATATACCGATGTTTATAGCGGGGTTTTTTCATTGAGAATTTTTATGGGAGGTCTTATGAGTCATCACAAAATAGAACTTGAAGAAGTCAGCTTTAATTATCCTGACGGGCATCAGGCACTTGATAACGTCACTATTCTGATTGGACACGGGGAATCGGTAGGGGTTGTTGGAGCCAACGGAGCCGGTAAATCAACGCTGCTTTCAATATTATCAGGAATACTGTTTCCCCAAAAAGGCAGTGTAAGAGTTGGGGATATCCCTGTTACAAAGAAAACCCTTTCAGATGTAAGGCGTAGTATAGGTCTTGTATTTCAGGAACCTGACGACCAGCTGTTTATGACATCGGTATATGATGATGTAGCTTTTGGGCCAAGGAACTATCGTCTTGATGAAAAAGAAGTGGAGAGAAGAGTAAACCGTGCCTTGGAAGAAGTTGGAATACCTCATCTGAAGGACCGTCCTCCATACAAGCTTTCCGGCGGTGAAAAGAAGCTGGCAGCTATAGCTGCGGTTATTTCCATGGAGCCGGATATACTTATAATGGATGAGCCTACCGCTTCATTGGACCCGAAGGCAAGACGTAAGGTCATGAACATTCTTAAAGGTTTCAGTCATACAAAAATTATAACAAGTCACGACTTGGACATGATAATGGATATGTGTGATAGGACAATAGTTCTGAAAAATGGCAAAATAGCGGCTGACGGGCCCACAGTGGATATATTGGGAGATAGCAGTCTTATGGATCGGTGCGGGCTTGAGATACCTCTTGCAATGCAAAACTGTCCTGTATGTAAGAAATCTAAATTTATGTGAGCTCCTTGTGTGTTTATGAAAAGAGATTCTTTAAAAAAATAAGAAAAAATACGTTCAATACTTTACAGAATATATTTATTACTTATAATGGTAATAGAATGTTCGTTTAGATAGTATCATGAGAGGACAGTACTTAATGGCCGGGTGAACATTTTGAAGATGCCTTTTGTGGAATTGTTTGGTATAAATTTTGCAGGTTAGTAATGGTTGGGAGGTTATATGCGGGTTGCAGTTATAGACGGTCAGGGCGGAGGAATAGGCAAACTTATGATTGAAAAGCTCAGGGCTTCATTTGGGAATGAAATTGAGCTGCTTGCCTTAGGAACTAATGCACTTGCCGCATCATTAATGCTCAAGGCCGGTGCAAACGAGGGAGCCTCCGGTGAAAATGCAATTTTATTTAATGCATCGAAGGTGGACATAATAATTGGGACAATAGGGATTGTATGCGCTAATTCCATGTTGGGCGAGCTCACACCTGTAATGGCAGCGGCTATTGCACAAAGCCAAGCGGTAAAGATATTGATTCCTTTGAACAGATGCAACATTCTGGTAACCGGAACTTGTGATGAGCCGCTTCCACATCATTTGGATGATGCAATAGCTATGGTTGGAAACGTAATAAGGAGTGATAAAAGTGTGCGAGGCTAATGTATATCTTGTAGATAAGAACGGTAAGGAGACTCTTGTTCTTGATTCGGTAGACAAGGTTATTCCTGATAAAGATGAAATAATATTAGAAAATATTTATAACGAAAGAAAAACAGTAAGAGCAAGAATAAAAGAAATGGAACTTGTTGAACATAGAATTATTTTGGAAAGTATAGATTAATATTTTATAAAAACAATTTTAGTATATGGGATAGTGATAATATTGTATTTAGTTTGTTATAAAACTTTTTGTTTTTGCGGAGGTTTGGTGATGGATAGGGCTCCAAAACTCTCCCTTTATTTTTATAACAAAGCTCTTAATATTTATTTAAAAAAAAGTTTGGAAGTTGACTTTATAGATTTATTGCTGAATATTGCCGTTACTCTTGATTCCCTTGGAAAACAGCGGGATGCGGTTAAAACATACAAAAAAGTTTTGGAAATAAATCCACATGAAGCCAGAGCATATTACGGTCTGGCAATAATCTATGATGACAGGAAGGAATTCGACAAAGCCATAGAAATGTACAAAACGGCTATTGAGATAAATCCTGACTACTCAAAAGCATATTTTTTTCTCGCCAATTCATGTGATGAGAGCGGGCGAAAAGATGAAGCAGCTGAGTACTACGAAAAGGCAGCAGAGCTTGAACCGTATCACTTCTGGGCATATAACAACCTTGCTGCCGTGTATGAAGAAATGGGGAAATATGACAAAGCCCTGATTGCTATAAGAAAAGGCTTGGAACTGGAACCCAACCATTTTAAGGCGCTTTTTAATGCCGGGGTAATTATGAATAGGCTTGGATATACCCAGAAGGCTATAGCGTATTATAACACGTCTATAGAAAAGAACCCCAGATATCCTTATAGCTATCTGAATCTTTCTCTTATATATATGGAGGAAAACGACATAGGTAAAGCTATAGAGGTTATTTCAAATGGGATAAGATATAACTCTGATGCTTCTTTTTTGTACTATAACAGAGCTTGTTTTTACGTTCATACAGGTAATCTGAGTCTTGCCTTAAACGATTTAATTACCGCAACAGATTTAAGCAGTGAGTTGGAAGAATACATGAAAACCGATAACGAAATAGATCCTTTAAGAGAAATGGAATTATATAAAAAAAGATTCGCATATGTTTAAAAATATGTGACAACTTAAAATACCTAACGAACATCAGGAAAAAACCTAATATTCGTTAGGTATTTTATTTATGCATTATGGAATGCAATTATTTACAGTAAAGTTCAAGATATTACAACGGAAATGCAATTATTTACAATAAAGTTCAATAATTTACAACAAAAATATTTACAAATAAGATTATATATGGTAATTTAATATTTGGGTGTTGAAAATAATTTGCAAGGAGGAATGTGATGTGAAACAAAAGGTAATGGGGCTGTTTTTAGCAGTTGTAATGTGCTTTACATTTACTGCAATGAACGTAAATGCGGCAACAACTATCACCTCAAACCAGACCGGTATTCAGGACGGGTACAACTATGAGTTGTGGAAGGACTACGGTAACACAAGCATGACTCTCGGGAGTGGCGGAGCTTTCAGCTGCCAGTGGAACAACATTGGTAATGCACTATTCTCTAAAGGTAGGAAATTTGACGCTACTCAGACATACCAACAGCTTGGAAACATAACAATCAACTACTCTGCAATTTTCAATCCCGGTGGGAATTCATATTTGTGTGTTTACGGATGGACGGTATCTCCTTTGGTGGAATTTTACATTGTGGATAATTGGGGTACATATCGTCCTACAGGAACTTTTAAAGGTACTTTTACTGTTGATGGAGGTACATATGACATATATCAGACAACTCGTGTCAACCAACCTTCCATCGAAGGAACCCAAACTTTTAAACAGTATTGGAGTGTTCGTCAAACTAAACGTACCAGCGGAACAATTTCTGTCAGCGAACATTTTAAAAAGTGGGAAAGCTTAGGAATGACAATGGGTAAGTTGGTTGAAATTGCATTTACTATCATAGGTTATCAAAGCAACGGAAATGCTTATATAACTAACAATACACTTACTACAAGCCCTACAGAGAACCCAATAAGCCCAAGTTTAGGAACAGAAACGGAAAATTCAGTTGGTTTGTACTTCAGATAACGGTACGTTAAAGCATACGTTGATTATTTGGAGATCAAATAAAAATTAATTAAGTGAAGAAATGTGATAGGTTTTGTTGTAACATCTGATTTATTATTTGGCAAAAATCCCGGCGGATATCTTTCAGCCGGGATTTTTGTTTAAATAAATTTAGTACATAACTTTGTTATTTTCTTGGCATAGTTTATTAATTTAACTATAATAAATACAATAATTAAATATAAGTGGATGATTGTTGTGGGAGAGACGTTTTAGAATACTAAAACTCAGAGGTCAAATAATTTTTTTATTTGGCCTTTTTTATTTTTAACAATTCAGGTACCGGGGATGCCGAGAATAAACATGTTCAATAATAAAAATTAATATAAATATACTGGAGGGCTTTGCCATGGAAGAAGAAAGTATCTTCCTACATAATAACTGCTGTTAAAGCACCGAAAGGAATAGATATTTCAAAGGTAATAAAAACATTTGCCGCTTTGGAGTATTCCTTGAGTGAGGCAGGCTACAAAGTAGGAATGGGAGCATCAGTGGGAGTAGTTTAGAAGGCACTTCTATAAAATGTTGAGAATTAATAACGGGAGGTATTAGTTATATGAAAATAATTGTCACAGAACGAATCGCAGAAGACGGCATTAACTATCTTCTGGAGAATGGACATGAAGTAGATACAAAGTACGGAATATCCCACGAAGAATTACTTAAGATTATAGAGAATTACGATGCAATAATAGTAAGAAGTGTTACTAAAGTAAATGAAGAGCTTTTGCAAAAGGCCGGCAAATTGAAGGTTGCAGGACGTGCAGGAAACGGTATCGACAATATTGAAGTGCCTGCTTGTACCAAGAGAGGTATCATTGTTGTCAATACCCCTGAAAGTAACATTATGGCTGCTGCTGAGCTGGCAATCGGGCAAGCATTTGCCATATTCAGAAACATACCTCAGGCACACTGGGCAGGTAAAGCTCAAAAGGATTTCAGAAGAAGCAGCTTCAATGGAAACGAGCTTGATGAAAAGACAGCCGGTGTAATCGGTTTGGGCAGAATAGGCTCCATAGTAGCTACAAAACTCAAGGGATGCAATATGAAGGTAGTTGCATACGACCCGTATATAACTGATGAAAAGTTCAAAAAGCTTGGTGTAGAAAGATGTGAAACTCTTGAAGACCTGTTGAAACAGAGCGATCTGATAACTCTGCATACTCCTAAGACAACAGAAACATATGGAATTATAGGTGAGGAGCAATTAAAGCTTTGTAAAAAAGGTGTAAGAATAGTAAATGCCGCAAGAGGCGGTTTGGTTAATGAAGACGCTTTATATAACGCAATCAGAGAAGGGCATGTGGCAGCTGCTGCACTGGACGTTCTTAACCCTGAACCAAACTATGACAAAAAGCCTGAAGATCAGGATTTTCAAAACAAGCTTTTTGAACTTGACAATGTAATAATCACTCCTCACCTTGGAGCCTCAACGGCTGAAGCAAACTACAATGTAGGTACTGCCGTTTCAAAGCTTGTTTCAGATGCGTTAAAAGGTGAAATGGTTGCAGCAGTTAATATGCCTCCTATGAAAAACAAGGATTTGAATGAGATGAGGCCTTATCTTGATTTAGCTGAAATACTAGGTAAAATATATTACCAGGCTGAAAAGGAAACAGTTAACAAGATCGAAATAGTTTACAGCGGAGAACTTGCAGAGCAGGAAACAAAGATACTGTCACTCTCAGTTTTAAAAGGCTTCCTTGAAATAGTAATTAAAGAAAAGGTAAACTATGTAAATGCTGAGTTCATTGCAAAGAACATGGGAATATCACTTATAGAAAGTAAAAGCTCACAGCTTGAAAAATACACTAATCTGATTACTATAAAATTCTTTACAAAGAGCCAAGCCCTATCAGTTTCCGGTACTGTTTTTGCAAAAGAAGAAATACGTGTTGTTGATTTCTTCGGTTACAAACTTGACTTTGAACCGACTCCTTATGTTTTGGCAATTCAGAATGTAGACGTTCCGGGTATTATTGGTCAGATAGGAACAATACTTGGTGCAAGCGATATCAACATTGCTGCAATGCAGTGGAGCAGAAACCACAAGGGGGAAAAAGCGGTTGCATTTGTAAGCGTTGATTGCGAAGTTCCGGCAAATGTCCTTGAACTTATTAAAAAGATTAACGGTGTATTGAAGGTAACATTGCTTAAATTCTGATAATAAACATAAAAAAGGCTGGGGAATTATTCCTTAGCCTTTTTTAGTAAAGCTCTATTTAATTTTCAAAACAATATTATTTAATTCAGGTACAAGATTTTTTAGATTTATCAAATCATTATCATCCAGACTCGACAACTTTTCTACAAATAAACTTTTGGCTTTATGTTCAATGTCGCGCAATAAAGTACATGCTTTTTCAGTCAATTTAACCATTATTACCCTTCTATCATTGGGATCGTCATATCTGTCCGCATAACCTTCGGCAATAAGCTTGTCAATAATCGGTGTCATATTAGGCCTTGAAATTATCAAGTCATTCGCCAGCTGCGATACCGGACAGGGGCCGAGTTTTGCCAGCCTGAACAGTACTTTCGTATGGGACGGCGGAATAGGCAGTCCTTTGAACATAGTTGACGGGTTAAATATTCTGCCGCTTAAATGAAGTACAAGCAAAAACAAATCATCAGATATACTATTAATTTCTTCTTCGGGTAACATTCCATTAACTCCTTTTAAAAAGATAAACTACTATATTTTCCAATAAACAAGACATAAAATAAATATCTGCGTATATTTATTTGTTATACAGTAGTATTACTGACTTATTACTTAATATTGTAATTATAAACTATTTAAATTAATAATACAATCAAATTATTATTGACATATAATAGTTATATAAATATAATTAAAAAATGAACTGTTAATACACCAAATTATAAAAGTAAATTGGATATGGTCTTGAATATAAATTTGTCATACGGCAAGACTTTACCCTACTGCAGAAAGGAGCAATACATGGGGAAATTAATGAGACATTTGAAACCTCATATAATATCAATTATTGGCATAGTTTTATTTTTACTTGTCCAGGCATATTGTGATTTATCTCTGCCGGACTATATGTCTGATATTGTTAATGTAGGTATTCAACAGGGAGGTATTAAAAATGCTGTACCTGATATAATCAGAAAAACTGAGATGGACAAAATAACTTTTTTTATGAATGATAATGATAAAAAAACTGTTTTGGACAATTATACTTTAATTGAAAAAGGTAAAGCATCTCAGGCTGATATGGATAAGTACTTAAAAAGGTATCCTGAAATTAAAAATAACGATGTATACAAGCTGAATACAAGCGACAGTGAGGTTATTGACAAGATAAATACTGCAGTCGGAAAGCCGATGCTGTTTGTAGGAGCTATCGAAGGTTCAATTAAAATGTCGGATAATTCATCGGAAAACAAAAGCAATACAGCCGGTAACAGTGAGATGGAGAAATTATTCGCCAATGTGCCTAAAGGAACCGATCCATTTACGGTTATTACTAAGCTCCCCAAAGAGCAGCTGCAAGGCATGATGAAATCAGTTAATGATAAATTTGAGAGTATGCCCGACAGTATAATCACACAGGGTGCAGTTAAATATGTGCAGACAGAGTACAAAGATCTCGGAAGGGATACCGGAAATCTTCAGTCCAATTATATACTGATAGCCGGTTTGAAGATGCTTCTTATATCTCTTATAAGTATGTGTGCTACTGTTACGGTTGGTCTGATGGCTGCAAGAGTTTCAGCCGGCGTGGGCAGAAGCATGAGAAAGAACGTATTCGAAAATGTAGTTGGATTCTCAAATGCCGAATTTGATAAATTCTCCACTTCTTCTCTTATTACAAGAAGTACCAACGACATACAGCAGGTACAGATTTTCCTGGTAATGTTCCTGAGGATGGTATTCTATGCTCCAATCCTTGGTATAGGCGGTGTATTAAAGGTATTACAAACAGATACATCAATGACATGGGTTATTGGAGTGGGCGTTTTAGCTATAATGGCTTTAGTAGGGGTATTATTCGCTGTAGCAATGCCGAAATTCAGAAGTATGCAGAAACTTGTTGACAAGCTTAACCTTGTAACACGTGAATCCTTAACAGGTATGCTTGTAATCCGAGCTTTTGGTACTCAGAAAACAGAAGAAGAAAAATTCGAACAGGCAAATACCAATTTTACAAGAACAAATCTATTTGTTGGAAGAACCATGTCAGCTATGTTCCCTGTAATGATGCTTCTAATGAATGGTGTTATGATATTGATAGTATGGGTAGGTGCACATCAGGTAGACTTGGGAAATATGCAGGTCGGTAATATGATGGCATTTATACAATATGCTATGCAGATTATTATGGCATTCCTTATGATTTCAATGGTTTCCATAATTTTACCACGCGCATCAGTTTCAATAGCACGTATAGGTGAAGTTATTGATACAAAAGGTTCAATTAAAGACCCTGATGTATCCAAAGATTTTGTGAACGGAATGAAGGGTACTGTGGAATTTAAAAATGTTTCATTTAAATACCCCGGTGCAGAGGATGATGTTATATCCAATGTAAACTTTACGGCAAAACCCGGCCAGACTACTGCATTTATAGGGAGTACGGGAAGCGGAAAATCAACTCTTATTAATCTGATACCTAGATTTTATGATGTTACTGGAGGACAGATTCTTATTAATGGAGTTGATATAAGAGATATTTCTCAACATGATTTAAGGCAAAAAATAGGGTATGTTCCGCAAAAAGGTATTCTGTTCTCAGGTACAATTGAAAGCAACCTTAAATACGGTAATGAGTCAGCAGGTGAGGAAGATATAAGAACTGCCGCGGAGATAGCACAGGCTATGGACTTTATAAGTGAGAAGGAAGAGGGCTTTAAGACTGATATTTCACAAGGCGGTACCAACGTGTCCGGTGGACAGAAACAAAGGCTTTCGATAGCCCGTGCTCTTGTTAAAAAACCAGAAATATTTATATTTGATGATAGCTTTTCTGCATTGGACTTTAAAACAGATGCAGCATTAAGAAAGGCACTTAAAGAAAAGACAGAGGGTGCAACAGTACTTGTAGTAGCACAGAGAATAAGCACCGTAATGTCTGCAGACCAGATACTTGTTCTGGATGAAGGCCAGGTTGTGGGAATAGGAACTCATAGGGAGCTAATGGAAACCTGTGATGTTTATAAACAGATTGCCTTATCTCAGTTATCAAAGGAGGAATTGGCATGAGTGAAAATAAAATAAAGCATGAAAGACCCAGAAGACAAGGCCCTATGGGTGGTGGTCCAATGGGAATGAAAACAGAAAAGGCCAAGGACTTTAAAGGCACAATGAAAAAATTGCTTGCCTACATGAAGCCATACAGACTGTCTATCATAATAGTACTTATATTTGCTATTGGCAGTGCCGCATTTTCCATTGTTGGACCAAAGATAATGGGAAATGCTGTTACAAAGATTTATCTTGGTTTGGTGGATAAAGTCAGTGGTACAGGTAAGGGGATTGACTTTGATTATATTGGGGAAAAGTTATTATTTCTAATAGGATTGTATGTAATAAGTGCCATATTCTCATTCATACAGGGTTATGTAATGGCGGGAGTTGCACAAAAGGTTTCATACAAGCTGAGAAAAGAGCTTTCTCAGAAAATAAATCGTATGCCGTTGAAGTTCTTCGATAAGGTTACCCATGGAGAGGTTTTATCAAGGGTTACAAATGATATTGATACCGTCAGCCAGACCTTGAACCAAAGCTTATCACAGATATTTTCTTCTTTTACAATACTTATCGGTGTATTGATAATGATGCTGTCAATAAGCTGGCTTATGACTTTGGCCTCAGTGCTTATCATACCGCTGTCAGTTATATTTATATCGCTGATAGTTAAAAGGTCACAGAAGTATTTTAAATCCCAGCAGGAATATCTGGGTCATGTTAACGGCCACGTTGAAGAAGTATTCAGTGGACACAACATAATGAAAGCCTTTAACGGTGAGAAAAAAGCAATTGAACAGTTTGACAGTCTGAATAATACACTGTTTAAGTCAGCCTGGAAATCACAGTTCCTTTCCGGTATGATGTTCCCGATAATGGGTTTCATAGGAAATATCGGATACGTTTTAGTAACAATCCTTGGTGGTTGGCTGACAATCAAGAACAAAATCGAAGTAGGAGATATAGTTTCATTTATACAATATGTACGTACTTTCCAGCAGCCCATAGGTCAGGCAGCACAGATTGCAAACGTGCTTCAGTCAACAGCAGCTGCTGCGGAAAGAGTTTTTGCATTCCTTGAAGAAGAGGAAGAAGTCGAGGATGTTTCAAAACCAGCAGATACTGCAAATGTTAAAGGCGGAGTTGAATTTAAAAATGTTCATTTTGGGTACAATCCTGAAAAAATCATAATTAATGACTTCTCGGCCAAGGTAAAACCGGGCCAGAGAGTTGCTATAGTTGGTCCTACCGGAGCAGGTAAGACTACAATGGTTAAGCTGCTAATGCGTTTTTATGATTTAAACGGCGGTGACATATTCATTGATGGTATTAATATTAATGATTTCAAACGAAATGATTTGCGTGAATTGTTTGGAATGGTTCTTCAGGACACTTGGTTGTTTAATGGAAGTATTATGGAAAATATTCGTTACGGAAGATTGAATGCAACTGATGAAGAGGTTAAGGAAGCTGCCAAAGCAGCACATGCACACCACTTTATTAAGACCCTTCCGGAAGGCTACAACATGATTTTAAATGAAGAGGCCAGCAATGTATCACAAGGTCAGAAACAGCTCCTTACAATAGCCAGAGCTATTTTGTCAGACCCTAAGATTCTTATTCTGGATGAAGCAACCAGCTCCGTTGATACTCGTACTGAAGTACTGATACAAAAGGCTATGGAAAACCTCATGAAGGACAGAACAAGCTTTATCATTGCTCACAGATTGTCTACAATCAGAGATGCGGATTTGATTCTGGTTATGAAGGACGGAGATATCGTAGAGCAGGGTAACCATGAGGAACTCCTTGCAGCAAACGGATTCTATGCTTCCTTGTACAACAGCCAGTTTGAAACTGCTGAAGCATCATAAAATAGATAAATAAAAAATTAAAACCTTCCTTTTAGCCCAAAAGCAAAGGAAGGTTTTTTAATTATAGAGAAAGAGTTATTTTATCTTTCTACATTCCAGATAGAAACGTTTTTCTTCTGCTTCTCCCATGGAGAAGGTTTTCCTTGGCAGCGCTCCATCTAAAATAACAGTTTTAAAAAGATCAGTTTTATTCATTGAGGGCAAATAAATGCCCATGTTTCCCGGTTGTGACCCGAGTTTTGTTACAACATCCTCACCGTGAATATAATCAATTTTAACTTGAGGGTGTTCTTTCATGTAATAATCAAGGAAAGCCTGAAGTGTACCTACTTCCAGATTGCTTACAGGATTATCGATCAGGATTTCTCCTGAACCGTTTGAGGTTATGTACTTGAATACATGTGGTTTTGAGTCCCTACTACCTGAATTGTTTTTGTAGTAAGCAGAAAACTCATTTAAAAGATTTTTTGCATCTACATTAAACAATACCCTGTGAATAGGTTCAAATACCAGACCTTCGTCGTGGACGTTTACAAGCTCAACTAATGCATATCTTGCGGGATGGTTTTGCTGTTCTTCGTAGGAAAGACTTGATTTAACGTTTTCCCAGTGGCCTTTTGCCGAGGCAAGAGAATGATTACCGTCGCCCACTGCAAATAGCAGTACATCTTCCTGATTTTCCAGATCATATTTTTTACGGAAATTTTCCAAGTCAGCAAGTTGAGACAGTGCCTCTGCAACTGAGGAAAGATCTTCTTCATCAGACACTCGATAGCCTTTTATGTGTCCTCCGTCCATCATAAGCTCGAAGTCATACAACTTTTCCAGTTTATCAGCTTTTTGAGCCAAAGGTTCAATAACCTTTCTGTCCGGGTCGTCTATAAGAACCATAATATGAGGAAGCTCTATAGGAGCATTCTGACGAATTTTTATACGGGGAGGAAGTCTCTCTATGACTGTACCCTCGGTAGCTCTTATGAAAGTGCAAGAACCCTTTGTATAGTTATAACATTCAAGATCAAGTGCGACCATAAGCCCCTTTCTCGACTGGGTATGGGTAGTTTTCCTGTCTACAAGAATAAAACAGTCCTCCAGTTCATTTAACGTACCGGATTGTATATAGTTATCCATGTTATTGTTAATTGTATTTATTCTGGTGTCACTGTCACCATCCTCCAAATATACCTCAGGAAAGATTATATTATAGGTGGAGGGATTACCCTTAGTAAGGTCCGCAACTTTTTCCCAGTAACCGCGTTCGGATGTGTATTGATCACATGCAACAACAGCCCATTTTTCAAGTTGATATTTTGAATCAGGGAGCATAATTTTTGGAATTATTAAACCTAATTCTGATAGTGTTTTTTTGTAATTATTCATTATATACCTCACAATTTAGCGAATTAAAGTATTCATGTAAATTCTACATTAATTGCACTTTTTAGTCAATTTAACGCATCAACTTCCATAATAAATTTTGGCTTTATTATTATTTAATTTCTCTGAATGATTTAAAAAATATAACAAATAATAATGTGTGTACAAATTGTTAAATAAGAGACTAATTAAAGTGCAGGTGAGCAGAATGTTGAGTATGTACAGCCATGTTTTAGGACTGCCGGTAATAAGTGCAAGCAATGGATTGAAAATAGGAAATCTGAAGGATGTTGTATTTTCCAGAGAAAATAAAGGCGTAATAGCTTTTGTAATGGAAAAGGGAGGTAATCCTGTAAAAGGTAACGTGGTAATGCTGCATGACGTTCTGAGTCTGGGTAATGATGCATTGATAGTTAGTAATCCGGACTGTCTGCTCAATTACAGAAAGTTTAAGAAATCCTTTGAAAAAAGCGAGAAAATTGAGCTTCGGGGATTGAAAATATATACCCGGCAAGGAGAGGATATAGGAGTTGTTCAAGATATCCTTTTTGACTACAGAACAGGCAAAGTTGAAGGAGTGCAGGTTTCTGACGGCTTGGTTCAGGACATCCTCAGAGGAAGAAGTATTCTACCTTTTATCGGCAAGGTTGAAATAAGCAATAGTAATATTTTAATTGAAAACGGAGCAGTTGAAGAGATGGTAAGTACAGGCGGAGGCTTACGAAGCCGGCTTGGGCAAAATACTTTAATGTAAAACAGGAGGAGTGGACTATGTTGAGAAATTTTACAAAAGGTTTGGTAATCGGAGGATTAATTGGTGCATCTATCAGTGTTTTAACAAATCCTGAGGTAGTTGATCCCAGAATGAGAAGAAGGATGATGAAGTCCGGAAGAAAAATTTTACATCGTTCAAACAATATGCTGGGTGAAATGATTCAAATGTTCAGATGATCAGGATGTTTTAAAACCAAGTAGATTAGGCAGGGGTCTGCTGTATAAATCTGTTTGCAGCAGACCCAAATACCATAAATGGAGTGTACTATGGCTAACACAAGAAAAATTATATTTTACATAATATTAATACTATTAGTAATTGGTACAGCAGTATTTGTCTATTTCTATATTGATAAAATAATTAAGATTCTTTTTCCATTTTTTATGGCTGCCTTGATAGCATACATTATATATCCCATGGTTATAAGGTTTGAACGTAAAGGAGTAAAAAGAAGTGTATCAATAATTTTGATTTATGTATTTATTGCTCTGACTCTGATTTTTTTTGGTATTTACATTATGCCTGAGGTTCTGAGTAACGGAAAGGAGCTTTTTAAAACCCTCCCCAATATAACAAGCAGTTATCGAGAGTATTTTAATAACTGCATATCCCGAATAAAGGCAAGTAAATGGCCCCCGGAAGTAAAAAACCTGATTTTTAATGAGATTAATTATGGCTCCGGGTTTCTACAGGTTTATGCTGCCAGAATAATGAAGAAAACACTGTCTGTACTTGCTTCCTCAATTGTAATCATGCTTAACATAGTACTGTCCATGTTAATAGCATACTACTTTTTAAAGGATGCAGAAACTTTGAAAAATTCCACGCTCATGCTTGTCCCAAAAAAAATGAGAAATGATTTTATAAATACAGGAAGGGAATTAAATGCAATAGCCACCCATTTCATTCAGGGACAGCTTACGACGGCACTTATTGTTGGTACAATGGAAACTATTGGACTTTACCTTGTCAGGATAAAATATCCATTTGTGCTTGGACTGCTGGGGGGCGTGGCAAATATGATTCCATATTTCGGCCCGTTTCTGGGGGCTATTCCGGCAGTTGCGGTGGCATTACTGCAATCGCCCTATAAAGCTGCTTTAGCGGCACTTGTTTTTATAGTTGTTCAGCAAATTGATAATGCATTTATTTCTCCCAAAATTATTGAAGGAAAACTGGGACTGCATCCTGTGACAACAATCATTGCGGTACTGGTGGGAGGAGAATTTTTTGGTATTATAGGAATGTTGATAGGAGTGCCTGTGGCGGCAATGTTGAAAGTTATTCTTAAAAAGGTAATAGATTTGATAGTGTAGACTCTATTGCTTTAAAACAAAAGATTATTTATTATATAAATAAAAGAGTGTGGAAACGGAGAAGATATGAAGCTTAATAGAAAGACCAAATTAACTATAATTGTAGTAATTGCCGGAATGCTGATTTTATATGGTATACTTGACAGGATTTTTTCCTTCAATTTGAATCCCAAAACAGTAAATAATGTGGGTATGGTTCTCATGATAGTGGCTTTTGTGCTGCTTTTCAGTGATAACAAAAGAAATAACAGTTCATCAACTGATGATACAACCGAAGTGACAACCAATGACGAAGACAAAGAAAATCACACTTGACAGTAATGCTCATATTATATATCATAAATTTAATAATCTTTTTTTAAGAAATGATATGGAATAAAGGCTGTGAACAAGAGGAGTATACAGTCGGTTGATACCCAAAGAGAGAAGCGATTGGTGAAAAGCTTCGGATCGGGACTGTAGAAGGTAGCTTGGGAGCTCTGCACCGAAATAACAGTAGGCTGCAGCGGAGTTGCGAACGTTAACTCGTCAGAGATCATCAATAAATTTATAGGAATTTGACCTGTAACATTTATTCGTGAATTTTGGTGGTACCGCGAAATAAGACTTCGTCCAAATATTGGACGGAGTTTTTTTAATATAATCAGAAAGGAGAATAGAAATGAAACCTATTGAAATATTGTCTCTGGTCTTAATGGCTATTGGATTTATAAGTGTTTATATGGCAAAACCTATAGTGAAAAAATTTGATTTGGCAAAAAAACAGACTTGTGAGCATGAAGCAGAAATGACTGAACTGGAAGTAGAGGAATACAAGTTTAACAAGGCTGTTTTTAATATAAAAATGTTAGGATTTCTTGTGGCAACACCGGGAATTGCTTTATTAATAATTTTCAGATAGTTTTTATTTAGAATAAACAGGAGGTTGTTTTTATGGATGAACAGCAAAACATAGCTAAGCAATACGATCCGGGACAGGTTGAGGACCGGCTATATAAAAAATGGATGGATGAAGGTTACTTCCACGCAGTACCTGACAAGAATAAAAAACCTTTTACAATTGTGATTCCTCCACCAAACATAACAGGACAGCTTCATATGGGCCATGCTCTGGATAATACCTTACAGGACATTCTCATAAGAACAAAGAGAATGCAGGGCTACAGTGCATTGTGGCTTCCGGGAACTGACCATGCAAGTATTGCAACAGAAGCAAAGATTGTTGATGCAATGGCAAAAGAGGGTATATCAAAGGATATGCTGGGACGTGAGAAATTTCTTGAAAAGGCTTGGGAATGGAAAAAGGTTTACGGTGGCAGGATAGTTGAGCAGCTTAAAAAACTTGGAAGTTCCTGTGACTGGGAACGTGAACGTTTTACAATGGACGAGGGACTTTCCAAGGCAGTTCAGGAAGTTTTCCTGAAGCTCTATGACAAAGGCCTGATATACAAGGGAGAAAGAATTACCAACTGGTGTCCAAAGTGTAATACTTCAATATCTGATATAGAAGTTGAGTATGAGGAACAAGCAGGTAACTTCTGGCATATCAAGTATCCCGTAAAGGACTCTGAAGAATTTGTAATAATTGCAACTACCCGTCCGGAAACACTTTTGGGTGATACCGCTGTTGCAGTAAATCCCGAAGACGAGAGATATACACACTTGGTAGGAAAAACCTTGATTCTGCCTTTGGTAAATAAGGAGATTCCTGTTATAGCCGACTCTTACGTTGACAAGGAATTTGGTACCGGTTGTGTTAAAATAACACCTGCCCATGACCCAAATGACTATGAAGTTGGGCTTCGTCACAATCTGCCTCAGATAAGGATAATGGACGACAATGCCATAATGAATGACAACGCCGGTCAATACAAGGGTATGGACAGATACGAAGCCAGAAAGAAGATGGTAGAAGATCTGGAGAAGCTGGGACTTCTGGTTAAGATTGAACCCCATACACACAATGTTGGTACTTGTCAGAGATGTAGGACGGTTGTCGAACCTCTTATCTCAAAACAATGGTATGTTCGTATGAAGCCATTGGCTGAACCGGCTATAGATGTTGTAAGGGATGGAACAATCAAATTTGTACCTGAGAGATTTTCCAAAATATACTTTAACTGGATGGAAAATATTCAGGATTGGTGTATTTCAAGACAGCTTTGGTGGGGACACAGAATACCTGCATACTATTGTCAGGAATGTGGGCATATGATGGTTCAGGGAACTGCCCCTGATACCTGTTCAAAATGCGGAAGCAAAAGAATTGAACAGGACCCGGATACACTGGATACATGGTTCAGTTCGGCATTGTGGCCTTTCTCAACACTAGGCTGGCCTGAAAAAACAGAGGATTTGGAATATTTTTATCCTACAGATGTACTGGTAACAGGCTATGATATTATATTCTTCTGGGTTGCAAGAATGATATTCTCAGGTATGGAGCATATGAAGCAGGAGCCTTTCAAGTATGTATTCATACACGGTATTGTTAGGGATTCGCAGGGCAGAAAGATGAGTAAGTCCCTTGGCAACGGAATAGACCCTCTGGAGGTAATAGCCCAGTACGGTACCGATGCACTGAGATTTGCCCTTATAATTGGAAACTCACCGGGAAATGACTTGAGATTCTCACCTGAAAAGGTTGAATCTTCAAGAAACTTTGCAAACAAGGTATGGAATGCTTCAAGATTCGTTCTGATGAATTTCGACGAAGACCTTGATTTCAGCAAGGTAGACAAGAAGAAGTTTTCTATTGCAGATAAATGGATTATGAGCAGAATAAATACTGTAACTAAAGAGGTTACTGAAAATATAGAAAAGTTTGAGCTTGGTCTTGGTTTGCAGAAAGTATACGACTTTATATGGGAAGAATTCTGCGATTGGTATATCGAGATGGTTAAGCCTAAACTTTATGACAGGGAAAGCGAAGGAAGGCTGGAAGCACAGTATGTTCTTAACTTTGTTCTTGGAAACGCTATGAAGCTGCTGCATCCGTATATGCCTTTCGTAACTGAGGAAATCTACACTCACCTGATAAATGACGGCAGAAGCATAATGATTTCCCAATGGCCGGAGTACAGCGAAGAACTGAACTTTGCAGCAGATGAAGCAAAAATGACCATCATTATGGATGCCATCAGAAGTATAAGAAATACCCGTGCTGAAATGAATGTTCCGCCTTCAAGAAAAGCAAAGATTATATTTGTTGCAGCCGGCGAAGCAGAAAAAACTACTCTGGCAGAAGGAACTTCTTTCTTCCAGAGACTTGCAGGTGCATCTGACATAACAGTTCAACTGAACAAGGAAGGAATTCCTTCTGATGCTGTAGGAGCAGTTGTTCACGGTGCAGAAATATTCATTCCTCTTGATGAGCTTATAGACATTGATAAGGAAATTGAAAGACTGGAAAAGGAAAAGAAAAACCTTGAGGGAGAACTAAAAAGAGTAATAGGAAAGCTCAGCAACGAAGGCTTCGTTGCAAAAGCACCGCAGAAGGTAATAGAAGAAGAAAAGGCAAAGCAGGCTAAATACCAGGATATGTTTGACAAGGTAGTTGAAAGACTGGAAAGCCTGAAAAAGTAATAATCCAATACAAACTAATCAAAATACTCCTATTCACTTTGGTAACAGTTTTATAATACACCAATATACTGTTACTAGCATAATCAAGTGAATGGAGTATTTTTATGCCCCAAAACATTCGATATAACAATATGCACCCATACCGTAGCCTAGTAGCAGGAGTGGATACAAGAATACCTCTGGACAATGGTTCATTTACAACGGCAATTAATTTTGACAATGCAGCTACTACGCCTCCGTTTCTGTCTGTAGTTAAGGGAATTGATAGCTTTATACCATGGTATTCATCCGTCCATAGGGGCAAAGGGTATAAGTCTGTTATGTCAACGAATTTATATGAAGAGGGACGCCAGACTGTAAAGGATTTTGTGAAGGCTGACCACGATAATGACACGGTAGTGTATACAAAAAATACTACAGAAGCAATAAATATACTTGCGTACATACTCAATCAGCAGAAAAACGGAAAGGACGTAGTGTTGTCCACTTGGATGGAACATGCTGCAAACGATCTGCCCTGGCGGGATAAATTCACTGTTGACTATATCGAAACAGATGAATTTGGAAGACTGTCCATGAATGATCTGGAGGATAAGCTGAGAAAATATAAAAATAAGGTACGAATTGTTACAGTGACCGGAGCGTCAAACGTTACTGGATATATAAATGATGTTTATACAATCGCTGCACTGGCACACAGGTACGAGGCAGAAATACACGTGGATGGAGCCCAGTTGGTGCCACATTTGCCGGTGGATATGAAACCTTTTGGTACCGATTCTCATATCGACTATCTCTCATTTTCAGCACATAAAATGTATGCCCCGTACGGCAGCGGCTCGTTGATAGGGCCGAAATCTACATTTGATGTTGGCTTGCCTTATTGTCAGGGGGGAAGTGCAATCACCCTGGTTACACATAATAAAATTTGGTGGGAGGAGCCTCCGCATAAGGATGAAGCAAGTACACCAAATCTATTAGGAATAGCCGCACTGATTTCATCAATCAAAACATTGACTTCATTAGGAATGGACAATATATTCAAACATGAAAGGTTACTGTTATATTATGCATATGAAAAGATGAAAAGTATTCCGGGAATTACCTTTTATAGTCATCCTGAAAGTCAGGAATCCATTGGAGTTATTCCATTTAATATGGAGGGTGTACACCACTCACTTATGTCGGCTATTTTATCATATGAAGCAGGTATAGCGGTAAGGAACGGCTTTTTCTGCGCCCATCCTTATTGTGAACGATTACTGGGGTATTCGGCACAGGATATGGAGGATATGATGAGAGACCCCAAAAGTATATTCCCGGGAATTGTAAGGGCCAGTTTTGGTATCTATAACGGGTTTAACGAAATTGACAGATTTATTGCCTTTCTCAATCAGATTTCTTTGAATAAAAAATATTATGTTGATAAGTATGGCAATTCCAGAAGCAGATACCATATCAAAAACGAAGTTTAAATATACAAAAAAATACACAAATATGATACACTAAATAAAACCATAGTATTACCCGCAGCGGGAAACAAGTATTGCCTGTGGTAAAAATGGAAAAAATAATAAAAATACATTTAGGTGATAAAAATGAATTACGGATTTGTTAGAGTTGCAGCTTTCGTGCCGGAATTGAAAGTCGCAAATTGTGATTTTAATGCCGGGGAAATAATAAAGGCGGCTAGGACAGCCGACAATCAGGGGGCACAATTTGTTGTATTCCCTGAACTGGCTGTTACATCCTATACTTGCGGAGATTTGTTCTTGCAAACGACACTGCAAAAAAGGGCATTAATCTCTCTGGAGGTAATAATTTCTGAAACGGCTTCTCTGGAATGTGTTATAATATTAGGTATGCCGTTAACTTTAGACAGCAGGCTGTACAACTGTGCTGTAATTATAAAAAGTGGAAGTATTTTGGGGGTCGTCCCAAAGTGCTACATACCCAATTACAGCGAGTTTTATGAAGCTAGATGGTTTTCGTCAGGGATGGACAAACCTGCGGAAACAATAAATATACTCGGAAAGACCGTACCTTTTGGAATTGACATATTATTTGAAGCTGCAAACATGGATGGTTTGTGTTTTGGAATAGAAATATGCGAAGACCTGTGGGTTCCAATACCACCCAGCAGTAATCAGGCTCTTAATGGAGCAACGCTGTTGTTTAATCTGTCTGCAAGCAATGATATCGTTGGAAAACATGAATACAGGGAAGACCTTATTAAGATGCAGTCGGCAAAATGTTCTGCTGCTTATGTATACGTATCGTCAGGGCCCAATGAATCAACTACGGACCTGGTTTTCGGAGGACATTCACTTATTAGTGAATACGGCTCGGTACTTGCGCAGACAGAGAGGTTTTCTTTTGATGAAAAAATGGTTATTTCGGACATAGACATACAGCGACTTGTTAATGAAAGATTTAAAAATTCTGCTTTCAAGAACAATTCTAATGATACGGCTTTCAGAAAAGTACCATTTTGTGTAGCAGAACATAAAACAGGTAAACTGCTAAGGTGGATAGATCCTCATCCTTTTGTTCCATCAGACCCAAATGCAAGAAACAAGAGGTGTGAAGAGATATTCAACATTCAGACCTCGGGTCTGGGAAAAAGACTCAGGCACACGGGGCTTAACAAATGCGTTATAGGGATTTCCGGTGGCCTTGATTCCACTCTGGCACTGTTGGTTATTGTTAAAACCTACGACAGGCTGGGGCTTGACAGGAAGAACATTCATGCGGTTACAATGCCCGGATTCGGAACCTCATCAAATACTCTTGGTAACTCACTTGAACTGATGAGGCTCATGAACGTTACAACTCACCGTATAGACATAAAGGAAGCGTGTTTAAAGCATTTTGAGGATATCGGACATGATCCTCTAAATTACGACGTCACTTATGAGAATGTTCAGGCCAGAGAACGAACCCAGATATTGATGGATATGGCAAACAAAATTGGTGGACTTGTTATCGGAACGGGTGATTTATCCGAGCTTGCATTGGGATGGGCAACTTATAATGGAGACCATATGTCAATGTATGCGGTAAACTCCGGAGTCCCAAAGACATTGGTAAAATACCTGGTGCAATGGTGTGCAGACTATTTGTTCAACAATGACATCAGAAATGTACTGTTAAGTGTTCTGGACACTCCTATAAGTCCTGAGCTTCTTCCTACAGACAAGGAAGGCTGTATACAACAAAAGACTGAGGATATCGTGGGCCCGTATGAGCTTCATGATTTTTACCTTTACCATTTGGTAAGATACGGAGCTGAGCCTGATAAGATTTACAAACTTGCCGAGCAGGCTTTTGAGGACAAATACGATAAAGCTACTATAAAAAAATGGCTTGAAACCTTCTTAAGGAGATTCTTTAGTCAGCAGTTCAAGCGTTCATGTTTGCCGGATGGTCCAAAGGTGGGTTCAATTAGTCTCTCCCCAAGGGGTGACTGGCGAATGCCCAGTGATGCCGATGTCGGAATATGGTTAAATAAGTTAACTAATGTATGAGTTTTAGGAGGTTATTATGCAAAAAAAATGGGTTAAAACGGTTGCTTTGATACTTGCAATTATAATGCTGCTTACCACATTGGGTGTGGCAGGATATTCAATTATTACCTCAGGTCAGTAGTATTATAAAAATAGCTTTATAAATCCGTAAAAATTAGTCAATTTTACCCATTTTACGAATGCGGTAAATATAATAAAATTATTATGTGATTTTATATTTTTCTGTAAAAGTATTGTATCTTACAAGGGTGTGAATTGTTTGCTGGATGCTGTTGCTGTTAATTTTAAAAGCATATTGGATTTTTTATCGGTATATGTACCATTTACCCAGCCATTGGAAATACTGCGCTCATTAGTTGACGTAAGTATTGTTTCTTATCTTACTTATAAGCTAATACAGCTTGTAAAGGAGACAAGAGCGTGGCAGCTGGTAAAGGGTATTATTGTAATTCTCATTGTAGCAATGCTCAGTGACTGGCTTAAATTACGCACTCTAGCCTATATACTGAACAGAACAATAGAACTTGCGGGATTTGCACTGGTAGTTGTATTTCAGCCTGAGTTAAGGCGTGGACTTGAACAGATTGGAAGAAGTAACTTTAAAGGCTTTTTCAGTTTTGATGAAAAGGATACCACCATACATACGACTTTTACAATAGAAGAAATAGTAAAAGCGTGTACCGAGCTGTCAAGAACAAAGACCGGAGCACTTATTGTAGTTGAACGTGAAACAAAGCTCGGTGAAATCATAAATACGGGAACACGACTTGATTCTAGTGTTAGCGCCGAGTTGATAATAAATATATTTACACCGAACACACCGTTGCATGACGGAGCTTTAATTTTAAGAAACAATAAATTGAAATCAGCAGCATGTTTTCTTCCTCTTACCGATAACCCAAACCTGAGCAAGGAGCTTGGCACCAGACACAGGGCTGCACTGGGAATTACGGAAGTATCCGACTGCATATCGGTAGTTGTGTCAGAAGAAACAGGAAAAATATCTTATGCCTTAAATGGCGGTTTAACTAGAAATCTTACGCCTGATATTTTACGAAAGGCGTTAAATAAAAATTTACTGGAAAAGAAGTCTGTAAACAAGAAGCTGGCACTTTGGAAGGGGAAATCAAAGTGAAAGAATTCCTGAAGAAGGATCTAACATTAAAAATATTTTCAATATTATTCGCTATATTTCTGTGGTTTGCAATTAACCCTGTACAGACAGAACATTATACTGTTCCATTAAATGTTATAAATGAGGAGAGTCTTAAATCACAAGGACTTGTTTTGAACAGTAAAAACTTCAACAAATACGTTGTTGTGGATGTCAGGGACAAGGGAGATGTTCTTGATAATATAAAGGACACTGATTTTGAAGTAACCCTTGACTTGTCAAAAGTTAAAAGTGTAAATGACAAGGTTATTGCATTGGAACCACCTGTTTATTTGGGCAGGGAAAGAATTAACCCCAAAAATATAGAGCTCAAGCAAAAAACGATTACACTTGATCTGGCACGTATTGAGGAGAATCCTTTTATAGTTCAGGTGGAAACCCTCGGTAAACTCCCGGCGGGTTACGAGATAATTTCTAAGACTGCACAACCGGATACAGTATCAATACAGGATATTGACACTGTTATAGCTTCAGTTGGCTCCGTAAAGGCTTTTGTTGACGTAACCGGCCTTGACAGAAACCTGGAAATCAGGAAGGAATGTAAGGTATACGACAAAAAAGGCGTGGAGATGCCGGGTCTGGGCAAGAAACTTAACGTTGACATAAAGATAGAGATAGGTAAGAGAGTACCGGTTATACCAATCACACAAGGTGTTCCTGCAGAAAATTACCTTGAGGGTGAATATTCCGTTAAGCCTGACAGCATACTAGTTACAGGTGACCCGGATATCATGGATAAAGTTAACGAGGTTAAGACTGTTCCCATAAATATTGAAAAAGCAGATAAAACTTTAAATACGCAGGTTTTATTGCAGATACCAAATGGTCTCAAGCTTGTGAGTTCTACTCGTGAAGTTAGTGTTGAGGTAAAGATTATTCCGTTGGATGTAAAGACTTATAAATTTGAACCAAGGGACATGACTCTGGAAGGCACTATAAATGACAATACACTTGCTTATGAGATAATAGAGCCTGTATCGGTAACTTTAAAAGGGAAAAAGGAAGATATGGCAAATGTAACGGTGAATAGCCTTTTGGCAAAGATAGATGTAAGCGGGCTGAAGGACGGAGAGCACCGTATTCCGTTACAGGTTACACTGCCGCCAAACATTACGCAGTCAGGTGAGACTAAAGTACTTGTAAAAATAACAAAAGTACCTGCAGAAGAAAATCAGAATTTGCAGCAGGATACAAGGTGAAAACATGAAAATTTTAATATCAAATCTGGTAACAACGCTTGATGGAGAACAAAAGGAACTTGAACATCAGGTGCTACAAAAGCTTAGAATAAACACCAATTTAGTTAAAAATATAAAAATAGTAAAACAATCAACAGATGCCAGGAAAAAACCTGGCATACGTTTTGTCTACTCGGTTTCTTGTGAGCTTGTTGATAATGTCAAAATACCTGCCGATAAGGACATTCGAATCCTTGATGAATTACCGGAGGAAGAATTATTTCCGGGAAATAAACCAATACAGGGTAGACTTCTTGTAGTAGGAACCGGCCCTGCCGGTCTTTTCTGTGCACTTATCCTAGCCCAGAACGGTTACAGGCCCATTGTAATTGAACGAGGCGGGAATGTCAGTGAGCGTACCGAAAAGGTGGCTACTTACTGGAATAGTGGAAACCTTGATACCGAAACCAATGTACAGTTCGGTGAAGGGGGAGCAGGTACTTTCTCCGATGGGAAGCTTACAACCAGAATAAATGATGCAAGGTGCGAAAAGGTTCTTAGTGAATTTCACAAGTTTGGTGCACCTGACGAAATATTATACAAAGCAAAACCCCACATTGGTACAGATATTCTAAAGAATATTGTAGTGCAAATGAGAATGGAAATTGAACGTCTTGGGGGAACTGTTCTTTTTAATACGAAGATGGTAGATGTTAAGAACCTAAATGGAGAAATCTGTGGGGTTTACACCAACACCAACTCATTTATAGACACAAATGCTGTAGTACTGGCTATTGGACACAGTGCAAGGGATACCTTTGAAATGCTGTATAGAAGGGGTATTACCTTTGTACAGAAGCCATTTTCAATTGGGGTGAGAATAGAACATCCTCAAGAGGTTATAAACACGGCACAATATGGCGATGCAGCAGGGCACCCGGCACTAGGGCCGGCAGATTACCAGCTTTTCTGCAAATTTTTGGAGCGTACGGCATATTCCTTTTGTATGTGTCCCGGCGGAGTAGTTGTCGCCTCAGCTTCTGAGACGGACACTATAGTTACCAATGGTATGAGTGAATTCAAACGGGACAAGGATAATGCTAACAGTGCATTGGTGGTTTCTGTAGGGCCCGGGGATTTTGGAACACAGCACCCTCTTGCAGGAATTGAGTTCCAGAGAAAATGGGAAAGGCTTGCTTTTGAAACAGGAGGAAGAAATAATAGTGCTCCCGTGCAAAGGCTTGAGGATTTTCTGGAGGGAAGGACAGGAGGACTTGGCAGTGTAAAGCCCAGCTATACCGGAGAAACCCGATGTGCAGATATTAATAATTGTCTGCCGAATTATGTTACGGATAGTATGAAACAGTCAATAAGCTATTTTGACAGAAGGTTAAAAGGGTTTGGCATGAAGGATGCATTGCTTACAGGTGTTGAGACAAGAACCTCATCTCCGGTGAGAATTCCAAGAAACGATAAGCTTGAATGTGTTGATTTGCAGGGACTTTACCCGGCAGGCGAGGGAGCAGGATACGCTGGTGGAATAGTAAGTGCGGCTGTGGACGGAATACGGATAGCAGAACAAATTATTAAAACTTATGCAATTCCGAAATAGAACTATTAATAACATATTAAAAGATGATATATTATATAATGAAAGTTAAATTCGAAATAAATGGAACTTGGAGGATAAAATGGGAAGATTATTTGGAACTGACGGGGTCAGAGGTGTTGCAAATCTTGAATTGACTCCAAAACTTGCATATCAACTTGGCCAGGCAGGCGCTTACGTACTTACCGGAGAAACCAAGCATACACCTAAAATACTTGTTGGTATGGATACAAGAATATCAGGGGATATGCTGGAAGCTGCTCTGATTTCGGGAATTTGTTCTGTAGGAGCGCAGGTTGTCAGCCTTGGAGTAATTCCAACTCCTGCAATAGCGTACCTTACAAGACAGTATGATGCCGATGCGGGTGTTGTTATTTCAGCTTCACATAACCCTTTTGAATATAACGGAATAAAGTTTTTCAATTCAAACGGGTATAAGCTGCCTGATGCTATTGAAGATAAAATTGAAGAAATAATACAAAATGACGGTGAAGATTTGCCTAAGCCGGTAGGACAGAATATTGGATTCAAATGCTATCAGGAAAATGCTCTCGAAGATTACGTAAACTTCGTAAAGGGAACTATTACAGGTGACCTTGAAGGAATAAAGGTAGCAATTGATTGCGCAAATGGGGCATCATTTCAAGCGGCTCCTATGGCACTGTTTGATTTAAAGGCAGAAGTGAGTGTTATAAATAATGAACCTGACGGAACAAATATAAACAGCGGGTGCGGTTCTACACATATGCAGCAGCTTCAGGCGTATGTAAAGGAGATAAAGGCTGACATAGGTCTTGCTTTTGACGGCGATGCTGACAGAGTTCTTGCTGTTGATGAAAACGGTAATATTGTAGACGGCGACCAGATAATGGCTATTATAGGCTTGTACCTGAAGGATAAAGGTATGCTGGCTCAAAATACAGTTGTGGCTACAGTTATGAGCAACATGGGTCTTGATATTATGGCTAAAAATAACGGCCTTACTATTGAGAAAACAAAGGTTGGAGACAGATACGTTCTGGAAGAAATGCTCAATAAAGGATATATGCTTGGCGGTGAGCAGTCCGGCCATATTATATTCCTGGACCACAATACTACAGGAGACGGACTTTTAACTGCCGTTCAGCTGCTGAAGGTTTTAAAAGATTCGGGTAAAAAGCTTTCAGAGCTTGCGGGAGTAATGCAGATATTGCCTCAGGTATTGATAAATGCAAAGGTAACCAATGAAAAGAAGTATAAATACCTGGACGACGAAGTAATCAAGAAGATGTGCAAGGAGCTTGAGGACGAGTTCAAGGGAGAAGGAAGAGTCCTTATTAGACCTTCAGGAACCGAGCCTTTGGTAAGAGTAATGATTGAAGGCAAGAAAAAGGATATTATTACCAGACGTGCAAAGGAACTCGTAAGAGTTATTGAAGGAAGACTGTCTTAAAGGTATACATAATAGGAGGAGTGGGAAAGATTTTTCCGCCCTTCTATTTTTTTGTTTTTTGGGTGTTAAATGTCCTTTTAAATTTACTTATAAATTAGATAAGTATTTTTGGAGGGACTATTATGCAAAAAAATGATAAAACAGATAAAAATATAGAAGCAGTATCCGGAAGAGGAAACAGAAATTTTCAAAATAAAATATTGGCTCAAAAGACTGTAACTTCAGCAAAAGCAGCCGGCAAAACCACTAAGGAAGACGAGACAGTCAAAACCGCTGTTTTAACGTCTCAAAAGGAAATTACCCAGTTAAAAAAATTCTGTGCACTTGTTAATAATGCAATTGATAAAAAAAGTTCAACAGCCGTACAAAATGCAATAAAAGGTTTGGAGGCTTCCATAAAGCTTGCAAACGGGGTACTGTTATTAAATAATGTTACTGCAAAAAATGTAACTACTGCACAAAATAAAATAACCATGGCTAATATTAATGCTGCTTTATCCGGAGCAATAATCACTGCTGAGAAGGCTTTGGAGAAGAGCAAAGGTTTATTGGCAGGAATTAAAAGCTTTGAAGACTTTCTAAAAAAACTTGCAGACCATGAATCCAGCGGAGACTATAAAGTTGTAAATGGACTGGGATACCTTGGAAAATACCAAATGGGTGAATTAGCGCTGGCAGATGCAGGCTTCTATTATGAAAAAGTTGAGAAAGGTGCCTACAGAGTAGACGGGGATAATAATTTTGAAGGAATGTGGAGTGACTTGGCCAATAAGTATAATGTGTTCAGTAAGAAAGACTTTTTAAACAATGAAGAGGCTCAGGAGACAGCATTTCTGGCTTTTCTTGCAAAGGTATGGGGATATATCAAGCCATATAAAAAGCATATTGGCGAAACAAAGTGCGGAGTATATATAACCGCATCAGGTCTACTGGCAGGGGCTCATTTGCTTGGTCCAAAAGGCGTCGCACAGTTGTTTGGCGGTAAAAAGGTTTACCCGGAGGACAAAAACGGTGTTCCCGTTGACGGCAATAAAACACCTATTACAGTGTATATAAAGGATATGGGAGGTCATGACCTGACTCCGCTTCTGGGTTATAATCCGGATAAGTCCTAGTATAATTACCCACAAAAGTTAAAAAACTGTGAATTGTGTTGACAATTTTATAGTATATATAATATATTGTAGTATAGATGTGAATGATTTTAAGAAATAACTGGATACTAAGGGGGTGAGAAAAAAGGCAGGATTAGATTGAATTAAAAAGGCGCCAGGACAGATTTTATATAAGTCTGTTGACGAGGAGAAGGAAGCGATGCACAAACCAACGTGTGTCGTATCGAAAGATTCGGCGGATACCTTCCGGCTGTTACGGTCGAGAGAGACAAAACAAAGCTTGCAGGCGACTGCAAAAACAAAATGGTCTCATGTAACTGATCCTGTATTATATCTTATAAAATTCATTATATATAAAAATTTAATATTGTTTTTTAGAAATTGGGAGGGTGTTTTAGTTTTGCCCTTTTTTACACTGATGCGTTATTTTTGCGTTGTTTTTTCGCCTGTACTAAGGGGAAAGTGTATCTTTTTTTGGGTAAAAGTACGTTTAATAAAGTTTATAGTTAGCTAAAACCGTTGAAACAAGGAATAATTATGTAAACTAACAAATATAGAAGGAGAATTAATATGTGCGGAATAGTTGGATATATTGGAAATAGAAAAGCAGTACCTGTTCTTATAAATGGATTGTCAAAGCTTGAATACAGAGGATATGATTCAGCAGGTGTCTCTGTTAATGAGGGCGGAATTTTAAAGGTTATCAAGTGCAAGGGCAGACTTGCATGTCTGGAAGAAAAGCTTGAATCAGAGAAGTTAAACGGTTGTATGGGAATCGGTCATACCAGATGGGCTACTCACGGCGAGCCTAACGATGTTAATTCACACCCACACATAAGTCAGTCTGGTGAAATAGTTGTTGTCCATAACGGAATTATTGAGAACTATATGCAAATAAAAGAGTTTTTAAAGGGTCAGGGATATGTTTTTAGATCAGAGACTGATACCGAAGTTATTGCACACCTTGTGGAATATTACTACGATGGAGACCTTGTAGATGCAGTAATGAAGGCAATTGATGAAATCGAAGGGTCCTATGCGCTGGGAGTACTTTGCAAGGACGATGAGAATATGTTTGTATGTGCGAGAAAAGACAGTCCTTTGATTATAGGTCTTGGGGAAGGTGAAAACTTCATTGCTTCGGATATTCCTGCAATTCTTGAATATACAAGAAATATTTATATTCTTGAGGACAAGGAAGTTGCCATTCTCACAAGAGATAGCGTACAGGTATTCAATAGCCTTGGCGCTCCTGTTGATAAAGAGATTTTCAAGGTAAACTGGGATGTAGAAGCTGCTGAAAAGGGTGGCTACGAGCATTTTATGATGAAGGAAATGTATGAAGAACCAAAGGTTATAAGGGATACTATAAATCCTCGTTTAAAGGACGGTGGACTGGTTCTTGATAATGTTACAATTACCGAGGAAGATATTAACAAGCTGGAAAAAATCTATATCGTTGCCTGTGGAACGGCATATCATGCAGGTGTTATAGGAAAATACACTATTGAAAAGCTTTGCAGAATCCCGGTAGAAGTAGATGTTGCATCTGAATTCCGTTACCGTGACCCTCTTATTTCTGATAAGAATATGACAATAATAATAAGCCAGTCGGGAGAAACTCTGGATACCCTGTTTGCACTACGTGAGTCAAAGAAAAGGGGAGCAAGAATTCTATCTATAGTTAATGTTGTAGGTAGCTCTATTGCACGTGATTCAGATGACGTTCTATACACATGGGCAGGGCCTGAAATTGCAGTTGCATCAACAAAAGCATACAATACCCAGTTGGCGGCTCTCTATATGGTGGCTCTTGAGCTTGGGCTTAAAAAGGGTACAATCACAAAAGAGGAAGCCGACGCTGTTCTAAATCAGCTAAAAGAGATTCCAAACGATATTGAAAAGATACTGGAGAATAAGGACGATATACAGAAATTTGCTCATCAGCATTACAATGCCAAGAGTATATTCTTTATCGGAAGAGGCCTTGACTACGCTCTCTCATTGGAAGGCTCGTTAAAGCTAAAGGAAATCTCATACATTCACTCGGAGGCATACGCAGGTGGCGAATTGAAGCACGGAACAATTGCACTTATTGAAAAAGGAACTCTTGTTGTTTGCCCAATGACTCAGGATACCCTGTTTGACAAAATGGTAAGTAATATCCGTGAGGTTAAGGCCAGAGGTGCCGTGGTTCTCGCTATTACACAGGAAAAGCATGCAGAGGAACTGCGAAAGACAGCAGACACTGTAATAACCATACCAGACGTGGACTCACTAACTGCTCCAATTTCAGCAGTTACCCCGTTACAACTATTTGCTTACTACATGGCAATAGAAAAGGGTTGCGATGTTGATAAGCCAAGGAATCTTGCTAAGAGTGTAACGGTGGAGTAGTGGGATGGGATAGGTGTGTAGGTAGGTTCTCATAAAGTTTGAGAATATATCTCAAAAAGATTGAGAATGAAAGTTCTCATAGAGTTTAGAACTACAAAAATAATTCTTTAAAAGTAATGTGTCTTGGTATGAAAATCAAGATGCATTACTTTTATATTTGATTTAAGATGGAGAAATAAAAATGAAATTTTTAGCTCGTCCACATATTTACTATAAATAAATCTCCATAAAAACTGTGAAGAAATATAACTTGTTATGCCTTAACATTAGAAAATCCCACAGGCATAAGTAGCCTGAAGGATTTATTGCTAAGAGCTACTTCATCGCCTCAAGAAATTAAAAAGCATTCGGCAGTCGAAAAAACCTTGCTTGTAAAAGAAAGTCTGATTGTCGGCGGATAGTTTTCCGTTTAAGCAGTCAAGCTCCAAAACCAGTTCAAAAGTCTCAGAAGGCAATAAATTCGCCAGCTTCTTCAAGATGTCCTGATACTTATCGGAGAATTCCATATAGGCAGCAGAATTGATGAAATCGTCGCTCAAATTATCAATTCTGCTGTCCATACAAGATTTAATGAAAGTCTCCCTGCCCATAAAAGCATCGTCATTGTTAAAAATCATATATTTCCCTCCAAAGAAAAAATGGAGGGAAAATTAAAAAGTGCGGATAGGTGTGACCCTACACGCACTTGTTTTATTGCAAAAAGAAGCAAAACCAAGTATAATAAAAACTGGTTGCTGTGGTGGACGAAAGTCCATACGTGTGGGTGGTAACATCACCTGCATGAGTTTCTAAGTGCGCTAACACTTAGAAATCACGGCAACTATTTAATTTTCCCTAAAAAGATTATATCTATTATGGGAGAATTTTGCAACAAGTTTATAATATATTTACTTATAGTACAGTCAATTCAGATTCCCGGCCAAAGCCCACACTGGAGATAACATTTAATCATTAATCAGCAAAAATTCGGTAAAATTTAAATAAGACAATCAATATTTGACTACATGTAAAACTATTGATACTATGTAGCATATCGGTAAAATCTGATAACTAACTGGTAATTAATGTTATTTATATTTAAAATCTGTTATTGAAATTTTTACTAGGGTGTGTGTATATGAATATAAAGAGATACTACATAGTTACTTTTATTCTAGCTTTTATTGCTTCTCCGATTGTTGCAACTGTAGGTATAATAGCCGGAGGTATGACTAATATAATCTATATGCGTGTGTTTATTATGATTCTTTTGCTTTGTTTGATGTGGTTTTTATGGATAAAGTCCTGCGAAACACCTGAAAGCGCATCAAAACTTCTATTGCCCATTTTTGAAGCTTATGCTTATTACATGATAATTTGGGTGATTATGTACGGAGTTTCTAAATATCATTTTGACAGCAGCTTGTTTTCAGGTATATTCCAAATAGCTACCATTCCTTACTTTGTTATAAACTTTATGTTTGCCTTTGGCGGGGACTATAATCTCTTTCCTGCTATTAATTCGGTTATAACTATTGTTTCGATAATTACAATTTATTTATCATGTATAGTTAAAAAAAGGAAAATTAAATTCGATAAAAGTATATTGGTATATGCTCTTATATTTGCTTTTCTATCAGGAACAGCCATATTTCAATATTATGACAGAACAACGAAAGTCTTTTCGGATGATAAAAATGTTCAACAGGTTAATGATGAGGTTAATCTTTCTGAATACCAGCCTTTCTCGTCAAATAATTTGCTGAAAAATTTAAATGATAACCCCACTATTTCTATTTCCGATAATTATCCAAAGCTCGATGGAGCAACGGCAGCTTATCCTGTTTACGGCTCGATTGTTCAAGAAATATATAAGGGATTAGACGAAAATAGTGTTAATGATTATGTTTCTTGCACGAAAACTGCTGAAGCATACACTCATCTTGTAAATGGCAATATTGATATTTTTTTCGGCGCTCAGCCATCAAAGCAACAACTTAAAATGGCAGAATCTAAAGGTGTAAAATTTGAATTAACCCCGATAGCGAAGGAAGCATTTGTTTTCTTCGTAAATAAGGATAATCCGATTGATAATTTGACCCTTGAGGAGATTCAAGACATCTATCAAAAAAAGTTAACTAATTGGAGCAAGTTAGGTGGTAAAAACGAAAAAATACTTCCTTTTCAACGACCGGAAAACTCTGGTAGCCAAACCATAATGCTTGCAAAAGTGATGAACGGCAAGACATTGCCTACTCCTCTTTGGGAAGAATATTCATCGGGAATGGGTGAAATTATTAGTCAGACAGCTGCTTATAGAAACTATACTTCAGCAATCGGATATTCTTTTAGGTATTTTGCAACCGGAATGAAGCCCAATAGTAATATTAAAATGTTAAATATTAACGGAATAGCACCTTCGAACCAAAACATTCGTGAAAAGAAATATCCGTTTACCGTTGATGTTTATGCTGTAACAGCAGGCTCAAAGAATCCCAATACAAATAAGTTAATTCAGTGGATTCTGACTGAGCAAGGACAGCAATTCATCGAAACTTGTGGATATATTCGCCATTGATATTTAGGCTGCATGTAATTTGTCAACACTGTAGTATACATGGTGCAGATGAGGTAGATTTGTGCTTTAACGGTATTAAAGGAGGAGGAGGAGCATTATTCTTTGAAAAAATTGTTGTCACTTCCCAAATACTTTAGTACCCATATAACTTGACTAAAATAGGTAGACTTCATAGTATTCTATGAATGTCTACCTATAAATTCTACGAATGTCTACCTATAATTTTTAATATTGTAAGTTTATTATCTATATTGTATATTTATAGTAATTAAAGTATTTTAAGGCAGATATATGTCAGAAGCAAAACTATATATAATTAAAGCTCCAATACAAAAACCAAAGACGATTGAGATAAGCAGAACACAAACAGAGGAAGTAATAGCTACCTAAGTTTTGTACAGATGCGAACCTTGGAAATGTAATATATTGGGTATCATAATATAACAAAAAGGTGAAAACCTTATCACTTACGAATTTGTTAAGCACTAACCAAACAAAAGTAAGGTGGCTTTTCACCTATAAAAAAGTATAGCCTTTACTGTAGAATTATTCTACTTTTATAACAAGAATCAGACAATTGAGGCATTTTTCAAGACCTACAAGAATGTGTACCATATCAGAAACCTTGCCTTCCTATAGCTTTATTCAATTACTCACATCTGCTATCCTGATTTAAAATTATCGCAAATTTCATTGTTCCTAACACCATAGCTGGAATTAACTGTTATATTATGGAGTTCTAAAGGTCTGATACAGCCTTTTACTGTAAATATTTATTTTAATATAATAAATAATACATATTTAGGTACATATTTACACGAAACTACAGATAACCCTTGGAGCTAAGCCTAATATGTTGCTAGTAAACAACTTACAAGTGTTGCATAAGTCATTTGTACAGAACACAGTAGCTAAATATATTACATTCAAAAGAAAGGGGGCTAAGTTTTTTTGCATTTATTAGTTTTATGATTCAAAAGAATAAAAAATTTAGGAGGTAAATATTATGAAGATTAGAAATATCAAAAGAATTATGATTTTATATTTACTTATTGTTTTTACGTGTACTTCTCTATTAGTACAACCTGTATCTGCAAATGGACCCGTAAGTGCTTCGTATAATTGGAATAATGTTAAAATCGGCGGTGGAGGAGGATATGTTTGCGGAATTGTTTACAACCCAACTGAGAAAGGCCTTGTTTATGCTCGTACTGACATGGGTGGAGCATATATAAGGAACAAGCAAACATTAGAATGGGAGCCAATTACCGACTGGGTATCGCCGGATGAATGGAACCTTTTAGGGTGTGAAAGTATAGCTACCGACCCGGTTGATACAAATAGAGTTTATATAGCAGCCGGTACATATACAAACAGCTGGACATCAATGAACGGATATATTCTTCGTTCTGAAGACTACGGTAAAACGTGGGAAAGAACGGAGCTGCCTTTCAAATTCGGAGGAAACATGCCGGGGCGTTCAGTTGGTGAACGTTTGATGGTTGATCCCAACAGCAATAACATATTATATTTTGCGGCAAGAAGCGGTAAAGGTCTCTGGAAAAGTACAGACTACGGTAAAACATGGGCAAAGGTCAGCAGCTTCACAAATGTAGGAAACTATGTTGAAGATCCCAATTTTGAGTATTCATCGGATAATCTGGGATTGTGTTTTGTAACTTTTGATTCATATAAGGGTACTAAAGGTACACCGACAAAGGACATTTATGTCGGTGTTGCTGATAAAAAGAATCCGCTGTATGTTAGTCATGATGCAGGAGTAACATGGAACCCAGTTGAAGGTCAACCGACAGAAAGTACTTTTACACAGCATAATAGTAAAGCCTTGAAAATCGGTATCCCTCAGCATGCAGTTGTAAGCAGCAAAGGAATTTTATATGTTACATATTGTGATAGGGGAGGCCCTTATCAGTGTGATGATGGTGCAGTTTATAAATACGATACAAATACAAGTGTTTGGACAGATATAACACCTCCTTCCGGGAAAAACTGGGATGGTTCACCAAAGTATGAAAACTACTACGGATTTTCAGGTTTAAGTGTTGATGCACAAAATCCTGATACACTTATAATATCGTCACTTCAATCATGGTGGCCTGATAACTTTATTTTCCGGTCAAAGGATGCTGGTAAAACTTGGGATGCTATTTGGGAAAACGGTGATTCATATCCGTCAAGAAACCTTAAATATACAATGGATATTTCGAAAGCTCCCTGGCTTACATTTGGAAATAAGATAAACGCAGCAAGCGGAGGATTGGTAACAGGCGATGAAATAATGAATAATCCTGCACCAAAGCTTGGCTGGATGATGAGCGCTCTTGCAATCAATCCTTTTGATTCCAATGAAATGATGTATGGTACAGGTGCTACTATTTATGGTTCAAAAAATCTGACAGATTGGGATAGCGGTAAGTTAGTAAATATCGAAGTTATGGGAACGGGAGTTGAAGAAACTGCTGTTTTAAGTCTGATATGTCCGCCAATTAGCGGCGTAGAACTGATAAGCGGGGTTGGAGATATCTGTGGGTTCGTACATAAAGACTTAAAAGTAGGTCCGGACATGATGATGACAACTCCTAGATTTACGAGCACTACAGGTTTGGATTATGCAGAGCTCAATCCGAAAACCATAGTAAGAGTGGGTAATACTGATAAAGAACAATATGAAATGATCAAAAAAAGCGTTGCCATTTCTAAAGATGGAGGAGCTACATGGGCTGAAGTTCAGCCAAATATAAGTTATACATTCCCTGCAAATACTGCAGATGACATTGTACAGGGTGGTACTGTTGCAGTGTCTGCCGACGGTTCAACATTTGTCTGGTCAACAGGCACAAGTCAGGGAGTTGTATGCTATGTAAATGGCGGCTGGAAAGCAGTCAGCACACTTCCGGCAGGTGCAAATGTTTGTTCGGACAGAGTTAACCCGAAAGTATTCTATGCATATGCAAATAATACTTTCTATTCAAGTAACGATGGAGGTCAAACATTCACAGCTGTAAAAACAGGTCTTGAGTCTTCTGCTTCCAAAATCAAAGCAGTTCCTAATAAAGAAGGGCATGTTTGGATTCCTGGTTCAACGACAGGTCTTTCCTACACAACTGACGGAGGTAAAACAATTAATAAAGTTAACGACATTACCAGATCTGATGTAGTTGGATTCGGTAAAGCCAAGGCTGGTGAAGACTACCTGGCAATCTATATGTGCGGCGAAAAAGACGGTCTTTATGCAGTCTATCGTTCTGATGATATGGCTAAAAGCTGGGTCAGAGTAAATGACGACCAGCACCAGTATGGTTCTATAAACTACTCAATTACAGGAGATTTAAGAGTTTATGGCCGTGTATTTGTTGCAACCAATGGAAGAGGTATTGTATATGGCGAGCCTAACTCCGATACACCAACTCCTACTATTGGAGACATTAATGAAGACGGTCGAGTTGATGCTCTCGATTTTGCAGCATTAAAAAGGTATCTTCTCGGTTCAACGACACTTACTGATAATCAATTGATTGCTGCTGATGTTAATCGTGATGGTTCAGTAAATGCTATTGACTTGGCAGTATTTAAAAGTTATTTATTAGGAATAATCACCTCATTTTAATGATATCGATTTAGTTTTTTAGTTAAGAGCCACCAGCTTAGTGAAGTTGTAATATAAAAGTAGACAAGGATTACCACCTTGCCTACTTTTATTTTATAATTAATTATAGGAGTGTGAATTATGGGGATTCCTAAAGGTACTAAGAAGAAATTGAACTTATGACGAAAAATTACGAATAAAGGAATTCATTATTTCAAGCGATGCGAATTCGAAATTATAGATACTCTTAAAAAAAAACACAGTGTTACATATCTCTGTAAATTAATGAACGTAAACGGTTTTATAAGAAAAGATACAGGTTGGATTATATCTGATAACTTAGTTCATAAATGTTGCAAATTTTTAAATATTAAATCCAAAGCAAGACATTATAAAAAGTCCTATCTTTACAATAGTTATTCCAGATAAGTTGTGTTCACTCACTTCTATCTTATACAACTAATATTATCAAAAATGCAATATTTTAAAAAATAATGTCATATTTTGGTTGACATTTAATAAAATAAATGTCAAAATATAAAGTATTTAACAATTTACCTTAAGGAGTGAAGTGCTATGAAGAAAGCAATTTCTATCATCGTTGCTGTCGTCATGCTAATGAGTTCGTTTGGAACATCATTTGCAGCAGCAGATACAACGATGGAAACAGTTCAACAAACGTTTAAAGACCTAAATGGCCACTGGGCATCAGATGCCATTTACAAATGGTCAGCACAGGGTGTAATTAACGGATATGACGGACTTTTCAGACCCAATGATTCTATAACCAGGGGGGAAATGGCATGTATCCTTGACAACATTATGGGCTACCAGTCGGTTTCAAAGAACACTTTTTCAGATTTAATAGCAGGGCAGTTCTATACCAATGCAGTTTTAAAGGCAAATGCCGCAGGAATTATTAATGGTAATGGAGCTACACTGCTTCGCCCGACAGATAAAATTACAAGGGAAGAAGCCGTAGTAATGATGGCAAAAGCATTTGCAGTAAATGAAGGCACTACTTCCAATACGCAATTTTCTGATGAAAAAGAAGTATCATCCTGGGCAAGGACTTCTGTATTTGGGATGGAAGCCAAAGGCTACGTAAATGGGAATAAGGGGAAGTTTAATCCGAAAGCAAATATTACCAGAGCAGAAATTGTAGCAATCATAAACAACATTGTAAAAGGTTATTATACAAAAGCTGGTACTTATGACGACAATGTGACTGGAACAGTAGTTATAAAGGTACCTGACGTTATACTTAAGGGAGTTAATATTACAGAGAATCTGATTATTGCAGAAGGCGTCGGCGAAGGAGATGTCACTCTTAACAGTGTAACCGTTAAGGGGAATACTGTTGTTAGAGGCGGTGGCGAAAATTCCATACATATTACCGGAACTTCAAATATCTCAAATATCAAAATTGAAAAGGTTAATGATAAACTGAGAATAGCAATCTCAGATGGCAACACTGTAAAAGAAATTGAAATTGCACAGGGTGAAGAAATCATAGTCACAGGTTCTGTTGGAACATTGGAAATAGGAACTCCAGATGTAATTGTTAAAGTAATTGCAGCAAATATTTCAGATACGAAGGTTACAAGCGCCAACACTACCATTTTGGTAGATAAGGAATCAAAGATAAAATCTGTTTCTGTAAATAATTCAGCAGAAAATACCTCAATAAAGGCTGAAAAAGGTGCGGTTGTTAACACAATATTTTCAGAAGCAGAAACTGCTGTTAGTGGTGAAGGAACTGTAGAGCAAGTCCTTCTCAAGGAGGGTGCAAATAATTCCAGTGTTACAACACCGAACACGCATATAACAGCAGCAGCCGGCGTAACCGGGGCAACCGCGGGAGGAGTACCTGTCACAGGTGGAACGTCAGTTGTAAATAATAATACCGGAAGCGGTATAACAAGTGGAACACCAACGCCTAATCCCGGCAATGGCGGAAACAGTGGCGGTGATAATTCAACACCACCACCAGTAACGACAGTCAGTGCTATTAGTGTTTCACCAACGACAATGACCTTGACAGCAGGTGGAGCAACGGGAACAATAACAGCAACAATTAGTCCATCAAATGCAACAAACAAAAATGTAACCTGGTCATCCAGCGATACCAATGTAGCAACCGTAAATAATGGTATAGTAACTCCATTGACAGAAGGAACAATTACAATCTCAGCTGTCTCAGCTGCAGATCCGACTAAAACGGCAACGACTACCGTAATTGTTAATCCGGCTGATACAACACCACCGACACTGTCGAATGGAACAGTTGAAAATCTCGGGTCATCAACTGGAGCTACTGCAACATTAAAATTTAATGCTACTCATGAAGCAGGAACAGTTAAATACTACTATTTAGTACAAGATGCAACTACGACTGCTCCTGACATAGCTGCGATTAAAGCAGCAAATATATGGGGTACAGCTTCAGGGAATCCTACATATTATCAAATTAATTTATCAGTGCTGACAGCAGATCAAAAATACACAGTGTATATAGTAATGGAAGATGCTTCAGGTAATACCTCTGATATCCTCACAATTACCGGCATAAATCCATATTCAAATACTGCTTTAACAAAATTAGGTACTCCAAGTGTAACACTATCCTCAAATACTTCAGCAACAGGCGGGCTGGCTTACACAATTACTGCAGCGAATGGTGCAGAGGACAGCAATATAAAGGAATATTCCCTGGAAATTGCTTCATCCTCAACACCGACGGATACAATCCTTACGTTAACAGTTCCGAAAAACAATCTTTCAGGGACAATATCGTTGGACAATGGAATTGTTGCCGAAAACTCATATGTTGCTCGAGTGAAAGCTATTGTCACAGACAGTAATACTCAGTATCAGAATTCCGATTTCAGTGAATACACCGATGTGGCAGTTGCTCAGGCAGTAACCCCGACAGAGCCGGGCATGCAAGTAGGTTATGTATCTAACTTTAATAAGGATTCAGCAGTCAAGAATATACAATTTGCATTTTCTGGCTCTAATGGTGCATCGGCAAGTAGCTTGACTATCGATACAACAAAAATAAGTGTTATGATAGGTTCCGAAAAACATCAATTATCAAATTACATCAAGGCTGAAACAGGTTTGCCCGGAACATATAAATTATACGGAGATAAACCTAGTTATGTAAAAATATATTTAACTGATGCGGACTATAATGCAATAACAGGTGATGCTAATTTTACTTCACCAACCGGAACCAATAAATTAACCGCAGATTTGGGATGGGCAAGTATAAACGGTACAGTTAGCGGAAAGGCTTCTGAGGCTTCAGTAATATTTTCAAGGGATTTGACAATTGTAAACAATTCAGATGAATATATTGCTAAATATAAGATATCGCAATATGATAACTATACAGTATCCGGAAATAAGATTAAAGATATAAGTTTTCCTACTAGTAAAATTACTTTCTATAGTGAGATGGTAACTAATTTGTATCCAGAACCCACAAAAGGATATAAAATTGAAAAGACTATTACTCCTGCTGATTCAAGCATTAGCTTTAGTGAAAACGATAAGTGGGAAAGGATTCCAACAGAACAGGAAACGCCAACAGTCTTTGCTCTAACAGATAAATATTATAAAGTAACCTCAGCGGATACTGACCGGGTTGAGATAGACGATGGAACAGGTACAAAGGCCCACTATAAGGTAGCCCAAGGTGTGGCCGGCAGAATAAACAGCATGTTGACTATTAAGAATGGTGAAACTGTTGATTACACAAATTCTTTAAGGTTTAAATTCAAAGATAATGGAGTCTTAGAGTCTATAGAAGTAATTGGTGACGTAACCATTGGAATTGATTTGGTCGGTCACTTTGCACTGAGTGGTATTCCTGTTTATGTAGATTCTGATTCTGCAAAACTTACCATCAACAGTGAATGTACAATTGGTGATATCATTGTAAATAAAGCTTCAAAAGATTTTTATGCTATTAACATATCGGGCGGTAAGGTAGGAAACATCACCTTAGCTGATGGAGTTGAACTCAGCATACAGGGTTCAGAGGGAGTGACAAAGGTTGGGAATATCAGTGGTGTAGATAATTATACCGTTGCCATTGATGTGGATTCACGTAATAAGAGAAAAGTATTTGTGGGTGACGTTAAGCTGGGGAGCGGCGGAATGCTGGATTTGTACCAGAATGATGCCGATGATTTATCAGAAGAGTACTTCACCATCGGAAATGTAACTGCGCTAACCGGTGCCTCTATAAGCATCCCAAATTCTACAAATGTATACTGCAACCCATACGGTTGGTTTACAAAGTTTAAGGATTTGGTTAATACTGTTACTTTTAAAATTAGTAATCAGATATATACCCCGCCAACGGAACAAGTTACATTTAGCGTAGGTGATTCTAGTCTGGACTATCACTACGGTGTTATCAACTACTATGATACTAAAACTTGGACATGGAGATTTTTCTTCACCGATGCCCAAATTTCAGAAGCCGACCTGGCAGATAGTAGTAAAGTATTCACGTTTTCTGCCACTAATGCTGAACATATAAGTAGTTTAGTTGAGTAGAACCAAGAATAATAAGAATAAATCATTGTCAACAATGAAGCAATAACTAAAATGACCGTAGGAGGGTTGAAATTAGACTCTCCTGCGGTTTTATAAAACACCTCAAACAACCCTATGTAGAAGGTAAGCACAAATCTATCCTCATAACAATCTATGGCTCAGGACTGCATCTGGTATAGTTAAGAATGCAACCGTCCATACCCTACTTCATTCCGTCGCAACCCATTTACGTGAGGATGGATCAACTCTGTAGAATATAAAAGAGAAAAATGAAATAACAGCAAGTAAAATCAAGCAGTAATCTCTCTATTTCTTTATAATAAAAATGTAGGGTGGTTGAAACGAGGTGAACGGACGAATGTACGAGTGGCAGAAGCAAATTCAAATAATCGTTGATGAAATTGACAAATGTATTAAAAATTATAATGATGAAGCCTTGACACTGCGCTTTCTGTCTCGCAGGCTGGGTTATTCCGAATTTTATACAACGAGAAAATTCAAAGAAATATCGGGTATTCAATTTAGGGATTATCTACGGCATAGAAAATTAGCCTTTGCACTAAAAGAGGTTCGGGATAGTGAAAAAAGCCTTTTGGATATTGCTTTTGATTATGGTTTTTCATCACATGAAGCTTTTACCAGAGCTTTTAAGGGAACATATTGTGTAACTCCAAATGAATACCGAAAAAAGCCTAAGCCTGTCGTTCTTCGTACAAAAATAAACCCCTTCGATCGCTACTTTTTAGGATTAGGAGAGATTGGGATGATGAAATCTACAGATGATGTGAAAATTTATTTTGTAACCATTCCCGCACACAAATTTTTGCACATTAAAAACTATGAGAGTAATGGATATTGGGATTTTTGGAAAAAGCAAAGTCTTATTCCGGGACAGAACTGCGACACAATTTGCGGCTTACTCGATAGTATCAAGGGTAAACTGGATGACGATGGTGGGAGCGAATCTAACAGCGGCAGCGGTCAGATTATGGCGTACATTAATGACCCGGAGGGCAGACTCTGCGATTGGGGTATACCACGTACAGAGTGTTATGGTGTACGACTTCCTTTTGATTATAAAGGCGAAGTACCACCACAAATGCTTATGATTGATGTCCCCGAAGCCGAGTATATTGTTTTTGAACATGGGCCATTCGATTATGAACAGGAAAATTGCAGTGTGGAGGAAAAGATTGAAAAGGCAATGGCAACTTTTGATTTTGCAGGCACTGGTTACTGTTTTGATACTTCCCCCGGTAGAATAATTTACTTTTATCATAATCCGGAACGGTTTTTTAAGTATATCAGACCAGTGCGGAAGTAAATAAAATCGACTTCCTGTCCAATATTGTTTCTAATGAGAAAACCAAACAGGAAATAACAAATTCGGATTTGATGAAATGTGTGTACATTAGTTTTATTAATTCAGACGAGAGACAGCTAATTTAGCAGTCTGTCTCTTGCAATCTGAAGTAGGAAAATGCGATATCAGAAGAAGTAGAATTAAGTACCTCAAATCTCTCTTAAAGCATCTTCCTTTGTAGCAACAAAAGTTACTTTAGTGTTAAATTCAGGAATATTCTTTGATAATCTAACTGCCTGTGATTGTGTAATTGATGAAGCACAGTTAAGCATAAATCGTTTTTTGAATTTAAAATCATCGGAAGCATATAGAGCTAGTGCATTTCCAAGTGCTTCTGCTACTTGGGGGGTGGATGGCTTAACACCTTGTGCGTCAACAATCAAAATAAAATCTCCATACTTACTGCATTCCAGTGCAGCCTTTGTAAATTCTTCACAAAACGCTAATCCTTGCTCCATTGAAAAAAAACCTTCAGCAAAAGCAGTGAATACTTTACGTTCTTTATCTATTTCCATTGTAAAAACTCCTGTCCCATTTATTGCCATGATGAATACCTCCGTATGTATTATAATTTGACAAAATTTTATTAATATTTTACATTAGAAACAAAATATAAACAACAACTATTACTGTAATTTGACAAATTATTCACAAAATATTAAAGATGTGTACCGACAATTGCCAGGATAACAATTGGTACACATCTTTATTTAAGTAAATAAATAGTCATTCAAGATTAAGCTTTATTAATTTGTTTTTATTCTAAACTCCTTTCCTTCATAAATCCGTATTGGATTACCTCTTTCCAATGTATTATGTTGTTCCCACATGTTTTTCTTTTGGACAGAGAAATTTAAATTATTTCTTTCTTGGATAAGGTTTGACAGTCTGCAAAGTGCTAGTTTTTTGTTCATATACTGGGACCTTTCTTCACTTGCTGTTACTGTTAAGCCTGTCGGAAGGTGAATTGCCCTAACAGCAGTTTCAACCTTATTTACATTTTGGCCTCCGGGACCTGAACTCCTCATTGATTCAAAACGTACATCCCTCTCACAAAAGCATAGTTTATCTGGTGTTTGAAACACTTCCACATTGATAAACCAGTTCTTTCTCTTGTGATTGGGGCGGTATGGACTTTTGCAAATCCATAAAACCGTACCGCTTTTGATATTATCCATAATTTGATTATCAGAATTATCAAGTGAAAGAAGTACGGATTTAAAGTTGCCGGCTATCTGGCCGGGTATTACATCAATACTGTTGGTTTTAATCTGTTTTTTGTTACATTCATTTTCAAATGATTTTAGGAAAAGGCTTACTGCAAGTTCACATTCGTCAGGGCCTTTTCCCGAACTTATTTGTATCCACATAAATCCTCCTATGCTTTATATGTCAAAATTGGTTTAAACGTTGCGATTACTTCTATCAATCCAAATTCCAGAAGGCTTTGGATTACTGAATCAATGTTCTTATATGCTTCAGGAGCTTCCTCAAAAAGAAGGTTATTGTTATTGCAAATGACTCTTCCCTTATACTTTGTGCACCTGATGGTTTCCCTTGTGTATTTGCTTTCCAGTTTAGCTTTGCACACGCTTCTTTCCCATTTCCGTCCTGCACCGTGTGCTAGGGAGTATCCGGAATTTGTAGTATGAGCTGTCGGCATAACAAGGTAGGTTAGGGAACCTCTTGAACCGGGTATAACAACAGCACCTGAATCGCAGGCGGAAGCTCCTTTTCTGTGAATATGTAGTGGGTTTCCGTCATGTTCTTTTATACTTATACCATTATGACAGGTATCCGATAACTTGATTACCTGTGTGCTTATCCCAAGAAGCTTAAGAAGTCGATACGCAATTAACTCTCTATTAACTGCTGCCCAATGAATTGCATCGTTATGCTTTTTCATATACTCTTTTGCCCCCTGCGAAGTGACAGGAAGTCCATTCTGAGCTTGATACAGCTTTAGGCTTTCCTCGAGAATAGCTTGCCCATAGCCTCGTGAGCCACTGTGAACAAGAAGCACGATCTTGTTCTTATCATATCCCATTTGTTCGAAGACATCTTTGTTCGATATGTTTTCAATCTCCTGAAGCTCCGCAAAATGATTTCCTCCCCCGATAGTTCCCAGACTTGTACCTAAAGGAGAGATATTAATATCCTCAAATTCGTCCGGTAGCTGGATTTCTTTCAGGCTTTCAAGACTTTCAGCTATTTTTACAAGCCGGTCAAGTTTTAACTTTCTTTTTTCTAGCTCAGTCATAAACAAAGCCATTCCACAGCCGATATCGTTTCCAACCAGATGAGGGTATACAATTCCTTCGGGTGACTATAGCTGCACCAACAGGGGTTTTACCGGGATGCAAATCAGGCAGCCCCACCGCATCTACTACCCCCGGTAGAGAAGCGATGCTGTAAAGTTGGCTTATGGCAGTGTGTTCAAGCCAATTCTTATCAGATGAAATGATGGTTACATTACTCATATATAATTTAATAACTCCTTACATTCAATATTGTTTTAATCCCTAAAAGGGCATAAAAATACCGTGATTCATGTAACCACGGTTATTTTTGCAATAAAAAAACACGATACCCCTCGTGTAATTTGTAAAGCATATTATTTACTAATCAGGTGACGGCTACAAAAAAGTGTATGTGAAAATACACTATAGATTAGACCACAAAAGCCTGTTCAAAAAAAATATATATAAGTTGCTTTCAGGTCCCATATTCAATTATAAACAACGTACCTCATTGATATTTTTTACTGTCATTTTTCAACACTCCTTTAACCTGATTTTATAAATGTAGTTGCTTTACATTAACATATTAAGGCAGGATGAAGCCACTTGTCAATAATTGTAATGAAATTGAAATGGGATATCATTTAAATCCCTATATCAAATTGTCTTAATCCATCCTCACCATAAAATACACTTGCAAAAGTACAAATATTTATAGTAGAGTTAATCTATAGACTTATAAATATTATGTAAATAAAAGGAAGCATACGGTAAAAAATCTGTACTAATGGAGGTCTTTCTGTGAAAAAGAACTTGTTGGATCTGGATTATATAATAAATGCCGATAATTATAGGAATATTCAGGATTCAATTGCTGACGCCACAGATATGGCTATTATTACGGTGGATTACAAAGGTAAACCAATAACCCATCACAGCAAATGTACAAATTTATGTAAATTTGTACGTTCTCACCCTAAACTGTCCCACATATGTGAAAAGTGTGATTCCAGAGGGGGACTGGAGGCGACACGGTTAAATCAGCCCTATATTTATTTATGTCATATGGGGATAGTGGATTTTGCCATACCTATAGCTGTTGACGGTCAGTACCTTGGTGCGGTTATGGGGGGACAGGTCCGTGTTGAAGATACCTTGGAAATGGAATCTCTCGAGAGAATTACCAGTCAAAAAACAGATATTCTTGAATACATTAATAAATATGAACTTGAAGAATTGTACCAAAGTCTGCCGGTAATGAAGCTTCAAAAGATACGTGCTAACGCTTCCATGATATATAACATCTGTAATTATATCGTAGGAGAGGCAGTACTGAAAATAAATCTTAGCGATGGGGCAATTTCAAAGGAAACAGGCTATAACAACTATCAGAATAAAAAAACATCGGTAAATACTGAAAAGTTGAATATAAATACAACTGAAAAAAATAAACCTACACAGGGTGGATTGCTGAATAGCCGGGAAAATATTATTCTTAAACCGGCTCTTGATTATATTGAAAAATACTATACCCGAAATATTAGCCTAAATAATATGGCCAGCTTGTGCAATATCAGTACAAGTTATTTCAGTAAGCTGTTCAGAAGGATAATAGGTGATAATTTCTCAAATTACATTAACAGAATAAGAATAAAAAAAGCTAGAGAACTCCTTGAGACCACTGATATTCCCATAACTAATATAGCGTTGGATTTGGGCTTCGAAGACAGCGGATATTTTATTAAAGTATTTAAAAAATTCGAAGGAGTTACTCCCTCTAAATTCAGAAATGATGCCCTATAATAAAAAATGCATAAAAAAGTAGTGCTGAATTTTACTATCATTGCGCAATTTTACTATTGATTTTTCCTAAAACTGTGCTTTTATGTTCAAGTTCCTGACCATTCCTTAATTTATAATGAAAATGTAATTAGTAATTAATTTCATTTCTATATTAAATTTAAAGGAGTGGTTTATTTTTATGAAAAAAGTAATGATATCACCATCTAAATATATACAGGGTGAGGATGAACTGTATAATTTAGGAACATACGCTAAGGAATTTTCCAACAGGGCATTACTGGTAGCCTCAAAGGTAGACCAATCAAGAGTACAGAATTATATCGATAAAGCATTGGAAACCGATTCCTTTGATATAGTGTATGGGGAGTTTGGAGAAGAGTGTACAAAAAAAGAAATAGCAAGATTGCAAAAACTCGCTGAGGATAAAGATTGTGGGGTATTTATCGGTTTAGGAGGAGGAAAGGCACTTGATACCGCTAAAGCAGCTTCATTCCTTTCCAAGAAACCAGTAATTATTGTTCCTACCATTGCATCAACAGATGCTCCAACAAGTAAGCTTGCAATAATATATAATGAAAAAAGTGAATTCGAAGAATATTTCCATTTGCAGAAGAATCCTGACCTTGTTCTTGTTGATACAGGAATTATCTCAAGGGCTCCTGTAAGATTCCTTATAGCGGGTATGGGCGACGCACTTTCCACATATTTTGAGGCAAGATCCTGTATAAGATCCGGCGCAAATAACATGCCCGGAGGTAAAAGTACCAAGGCAGCATATGCTTTAGCAACACTTTGCTTTGAAACACTGATGGAGGAATCCTTGAAGGCAAAGGCAGCTTGTGAAATGAAAGTTGTTACACCTGCACTTGAAAATATAGTTGAAGCAAATATACTTCTGAGTGGTCTGGGCTTTGAAAGCAGCGGACTTGCAGCAGCTCATGCGGTTCATAACGGACTTACAGTACTTGAGGAAACTCATCATTATATGCACGGTGAAAAAGTGTCTTTTGGAACAGTTGTTCATCTGGTACTGGAGAATGCCCCTCAAGAAGAAATAGACAATGTGATTGGCTATTGTAAATCTGTAGGTCTTCCAACCTGTCTTAAGGACCTTGGAATTGTTCAGGTTACAGAGGAAAAAATTATGGCTGTAGCAAAAGCTGCCACTGCTGAAGGTGAAACAATACACAACATGCCTTTCCCGGTTACGGCAAAGGATGTATACGCTGCAATAATCACTGCCGACAAACTAGGCCAATAGAATAGGAGTAAATGCATATGAAAAAAATAATCAATAAGGTTGAAGATATTGTCATTGAGATGTGTGAGGGGATTGTAAAGGCGTATCCGGAACAACTTTCTTTCAGCAAAAAATATAAAATTATTAAAAGAAAACAGCTGAATAAAGGCAAAGTTACTCTTATCAGTGGCGGTGGAAGCGGACATGAACCTGCTCATGCAGGTTTTGTAGGAAAAGGAATGCTGGATGTAGCAGTTTGTGGAGATGTATTTGCATCACCATCAACTATCCAGGTTTACAATGCTATTGTGGAAACACAGTCCGATAAGGGTACACTTCTGATAATAAAGAACTACTCAGGAGATTGCATGAATTTTGACGCAGCGGCTGAGATGGCAGAAGACGACGATATAGTTGTTGAAAAAGTTTATGTAAACGATGATGTTGCAGTCAAGGACAGCTTGTACACTGTTGGTAGGAGAGGAGTTGCCGGCACAATTTTTGTTCATAAGCTTGCCGGTGCCGCTGCTGAGCAGGGTATGGAACTAAAGCAGGTTAAGGAAGTAGCACAAAAGGTTATAAATAACGTCCGTTCAATCGGTTTTGCGTTGACTTCCTGTACTGTTCCGGCAAAGGGAACACCTACCTTTAGTCTGAACGATGATGAGATTGAGTTCGGTGTCGGAATCCATGGTGAACCCGGAATTGCCCGTGAAAAGATTGCTACTGCGGGAGAATTGGCAGATAGAATGGTAGATTTGATAACAAAGGATCTCCCAATAGTATCTGGCGATGAAGTTGCTCTTCTGGTTAATGGGCTGGGAGGAACACCATTGCAGGAGTTATATTTACTCAACAATTCAGTTGCAAGTGCTCTTGAAAATAAAAACATAAAGATATACAAAACCTTCGTGGGCAACTATATGACCGCAATAGATATGGCGGGTGCTTCCATATCTCTGCTTAAACTGGATGATGAGCTTAAGGGTTATTTGGATGCTTCAGCCGATACTCCGGCACTAAAAATCTAAAACGAGAGGAAGTACAAGAATATGTTGACTACTAAAAAAATAACAGAGCTTGTTATGAATATGGCAGATATTATCATAGCAAACGAGGTTTATTTTTGTGAACTGGATTCTGTTGCGGGTGACGGAGATTTCGGAATGTCAGTTGCAAAAGGATTTAAGCAGTTGAAGCAGGATTGGAATGAAGTTCCGCAGGATAATATAGGAGCTTTCCTTAAGGGTTGCGGAATGATAATTACCGAGTACTGCGGTGGAGCGTCAGGACCAATATGGGGGTCTGCCTTCAGAAGCGCTGCAAAGTATGCCGGTGACAAGACTGAACTTGATCTGCCCGGATTGGCAGCTCTTATGCAAAGTGCAGTAGATGGTATTCAAAAGAGAGGCGGAGCAAAGTTAGGAGATAAAACTCTGCTGGATGCGTTGATTCCTGCTGCGGAAGCCTTAAAAGCCAGTGCCGAAAAAGGGGAAGAAATGCTGTCTGCAATGAAGGCTGCTGCTGAGGCTGCTGTTGCAGGTGGAGAGAAAACGAAAACAATGGTGGCTACAAAAGGCAGAGCCAGCTATGTAGGCGAAAGAAGTGTAAACTATCCTGATGCCGGAGCTGTTGCTATCGGAGTAATTTTTACTGAGTTGACAAAGAACTTAAACCTGGCTTAAATAATTTAATTAAAAAGAATAAAATTCAATCTAGAAAGTATCAAGACCGTATAAAAATCTTAGATTTTATACGGTCTTATTATTTTACCCAATTAAATCTAATTAATTAAATCCTTTAAAAATATATTGACATACCACACTGAAATGCAATATAATTTATACATAAAGAGACGAAAGATGTCGAAAACCATATATTATTTTAAAATTTTTTAGAAATTGAATTAAAAAGATTAATCAAATATATAAATTGCAAAATTATTATTTTCAGGAGGGGAATAAGTTATGGATAACCAATTTGAATTTTTTATGCCTACAAAAATATGTTTTGAGGCCGGAATATCTAAAAAAGTAGATAAGTATATCAGCGGAAAGAATGTTCTGATTATTTCAGATCCTTTCCTCTATCAGTCCGGTGTCGCAAAACAAATCGGAGAAAGTATGTCAGGTAAAAATGTTGCCTACTTTAGTGATGTGGAACCTAATCCTTCATGTGAAAGTGTTGATAAGGCAGCAGAAGTTGCAAGAGCTATAAATGCTGATTGCGTTATCGGCTTAGGTGGCGGAAGCGCTCTTGATATTTCAAAAATAGTTTCCTGCCTGGTTACAAACGAGGGAAGCATTTATGATTATTACAGCGGCGGCAGCAGGACATTATCAAAAAGACAGGCAACTCTGGTATGTATTCCCACAACTGCCGGAACAGGCAGTGAAGTAACAAATGTTGGTGTATATACAAATAAGAAGGCCGGCATAAAAATGCCAATGGTTAATAACGAATTCTGGCCTGACTATTCAATGATCGACTGTGAGCTTACATATACCTTGCCGGCTCCGGTTACGGCATCTACCGGAATGGATGCTTTCTGTCATGCTATTGAAGCATACTGGAACAAGGCATCACAGCCCATTTGCGATATGCTTGCAATTGGTGCCATGAAGCTGATTCTGGAAAATATAAAAACTGCATACAGCGAACCTGAAAATAAGGAAGCGAGGGCAGCAATGATCAAGGCCAGCTTGATTGCCGGAATTGCCTTTAGCCAGACAAGAACAACTGGTATACACGCATTAAGCTTTCCACTGACCACAGAATTTGGGGCAAACCATGGAACAGCTTGTTCCATAACGCTTCCTGCATTTATAAAAATCAGCGGACAGCAGGCTGAAACAAAAATGAAAGCCTTGACTGATTACCTTGGCTTTGAAAGCCTTGAAAAATTCTCTGAAGAAATTGAAGAGCTTATGAAAAGTATGAATATGCCCGTACGTTTACATCAAATCGGAGTTAAGGAAACTGACCTGGAACATATAACAGAAATTGGCCTTGGAGCTGCGATTATACAGTTAACTCCGGCTGTTATGAATAAAGAAACAGTTTATCAGCTGCTTAAATCAATTCTATAAAAACTTTAAATAAATTAAAAGAATAAATTGGAAGTCGGGGATTTGGAGGTAGCAAATGGAAAACAAAATTAAAATGCTTGAAAACAGAGCATGTGAGATACGAAAGTTAACCATACAAACCATTGGAAAACTTGGTGTTGGACATATCGGTGGAGCATTATCACTCTGTGAAGTTTTGTCAGCACTTTATTTTGAAGTTATGAATATTGATTCAAAAGACTCAAAAATGGAAAACAGAGACAGGTTTGTTTTGTCAAAAGGCCATGGTGGTCCGGCACTATATTCGGCGCTGGCGTTGAAAGGCTTTATTCCAATGGAGGAATTGGATACCCTAAACAAGCCTGATACAAACCTTCCAAGCCACTGCGACATGAAGAGAACAAATGGTATCGACATGTCAACAGGTTCCCTTGGTCAGGGATTTTCAGCTGCAACCGGTATGGCGGTTTCAGCCATGATGGATAAGAAAAGTCTTTATGTATATACGATTATTGGAGATGGAGAGAGTCAGGAAGGCCAGATATGGGAGGCTGCCATGCTGGCAGGCGGCAGAGGCCTTGATAATATTATAGCCTTTACCGATTACAATAAAATGCAGATTGACGGTCTAATCGAGGAAGTAAACGGACTTGAACCTCTGGACAGGAAATGGGAAGCTTTTGGCTGGCATGTGCAATCCATAGACGGACATGATATGAAACAAATTTTACATGCCATTGACAATGCTAAGAAGATTAAAGGAAAACCGCATATGATTATATTGAATACCATCAAGGGTAAAGGTGGATTTTTCTGTGAAAATAGTGTTGCCTCTCACAATATGCCTATTTCCGAAGAAACATGGAAAAAGGCCGTGGAATTACTGGATAAAAGGGAGGATGCATAATTATGGTACTTGAAAACAGATGGTTAAGAGAGACCTATGTTGACCTGCTGATAGAATATGCAAAGCAGGACAACAGGCTTGTTATAGTAGAAGCTGACCTTATGAAGGCAGCAGGAACTACACGTTTTGGAGAAACTTTTCCTGAAAGAACTGTAAACTGTGGTGTTCAGGAAGCAAACATGATAGGTGTTGCAGCAGGAATGTCTGCAATGGGCAAAATTCCATTTACTCATACCTTCACTCCTTTTTCTACAAGACGTGTATGTGATCAGGTTACTTTATCCGTTGCCTATGCCGGACTGAATGTAAAGATTATGGGCAGTGACCCCGGAGTGACTGCTGAGCTAAATGGCGGTACTCATATGAGTATGGAAGACGTAGCAATTATGAGAAATATACCGGGGATGATTATATACGAACCGGTAGACAGCGCTCAGCTAAAGAAAGCTTTCCCACAAATATTGGAACACTATGGCCCTGTTTATATAAGGTTATTAAGAAGAAATGCAGTACAGATATTTGACGACAATACTGAATTTAAACTTGGAAAGGGTATTGTTCTCAAAGAAGGAAGAGATGTTACCATTCTGGCAAGCGGAATAATGGTGGCAGAGGCCTTGAAAGCAGCTGAAAAACTCTCTGCAAAAGGAATTGACGCAGAAATAATAAATATCCATACAATTAAACCTTTAGATGAAGAACTTGTATTGCAGAGCGCAAGAAAGACTGGAGCAGTTGTAACTGCTGAAAATCATTCCGTACTCAACGGATTGGGAGGAGCAGTTGCTGAATTCCTAGGTGAAAACTATCCTGTCCCCGTGCAGAGAGTCGGAGTAAAGGATACATTTGGAGAAGTAGGTTTTACAGACTTCTTAAAAGAAAAATACGGACTTACTGAAAAAGAAATAGTTCAGGCAGCAGAAAAAGCCATAGATATGAAAAGATAAGGGGGATTTTATGAAAAAAATAATTATTGGTTCAGATAAATCAGGTTTTCCGTTAAAGGAAGCTATAAAAGCACATTTAACACAGTTGGGTTATGAAGTTACTGATGGTGGCACACTCAAGGAAGAGGAACCCAAACCATATTTTGAAGTAGCTTCGGCAGTTGCTAAAAGAGTATCGGACGGGGAGTTTGAAAGAGCAGTTTTAATCTGCGGTACCGGTATGGGAGTATCAATAGTTGCAAATAAGTACAAGGGAGTTTATGCGGCAGTTTGTGAAAACACATATGCTGCTGAAAAAGCCAGAGCTATAAATGATGCCAACATTTTATGCCTTGGTGGCTGGCTTACCGCTGAGTTTGTGGGCTGTGCCATGGTAGACACCTTCCTCAACACAGAATTTACACAGAATCTTGAAGAATGGCGAGCAAAGAATTTAAGGAATGCAAGAATCCAAGTTAAAAATATTGAAGATGAGATCTACAAATAAACCAATTAACCAAATCTATTAAAGAAATGTGAGGGATACTACTATGAAATATTTTTTAGACAGCGCAAAACTGGATGAAATCAAGTATGCATATGAAAATTTTTGTATTGATGGTGTTACAACTAACCCAAAACATATCCAATTAAGCGGAAAGCCATTTATGCAGGTTGTTAAAGATGTAGCGGCATGGATAAAGGAAGAAGGAATTGAAGGCATGGATAAATTTCCTGTATCCTTCGAAATCAATCCACATCATGATAAGTGGGAGGATATAGTTGAAGCAGCTAAGGAAGTAGCGGCTTATTCACCAAACTACGTAATAAAGCTCCCATGTACCGAACAGGGACTAATTGCTGCTAAAAAGCTTGAAAAAATGGGAATAAGAACAAATGTTACACTGGTATTTTCTCCTTCACAGGCAATTCCTGTAGGAAAGCTGGGAGCTAAGTTTGTTTCACCTTTCGTAGGCTGGAAGGAAAATAGCGGTGATGACTCAATAAATTATATTTCTGATATTATTGATATATATAGAAACTACGGTTTTGATACTGAAATAATTGTTGCAGCAGTAAGAAACGGTAAGCAAATCGGTGATTTTGCCGCTCTGGGTGCAGACATTGTGACCTGTGGATTGGATGTATATAAGGCAAGCTTTGAGCATCCCTTTACAACATATGGATTAAGTGTATTCAGAAATGCTTGGGATGGTACAGCCAAAGAATAATATCACGAACGCTATATGCGTAGATGGGGGATAATATGAAACAAAAAGTTAAACTTGGCGTTGTCTGTCTGACCAGAACCACATACGAATATAAAACAGCACAGGCAATGTATACAAAAACAATTGAAGACCTGAAAAAGCTGCCTGATGTGGACTTTACGTTCATTGAAGATTGCGTAATTGAAATAAAAGATGCAGAAGAGGCTGCGGTTAAACTGTTATCAGCTAATGTAGATGGTGTGGTTATAATAAGCGGTACCTTCCATTTGGGTCATCTGGCCTTGATTTTTGCAAAATACATTAAAAAACCGTTCTTACTTTGGGCATACAATGAGCTTCCTTATGATGGTGGTAAAATTCGTCTGAATGCTGTTTGTGGTTTGAATCTCAATGCTTCCAATCTTTATAAGACCGGAAAGGATGACTACTCCTGCACCATCGGTGACAGTATTGATGAAAAATGGGTAGATGCATTAAGGGTAAAGGTTGCTCTCCAAAATGCAAAGGTAGGACTTGTAGGCTATCGTGCCCACGGATTTTTTAATGTTGGCGTTGATGACATGGATATCTATCAAAAAACAGGCATTTTGATAGACCATTATGAAATTGCAGATATGTTTTCACAGCCTGTAACTGATATTGAAATTGAAGAAGAAGAGAAAGAAGTCAGGGCGTTATTTATATGTAAGGAAGTTAATGATATACAAGTTAAAAAAGTTGCTCAGCTTTGTGTAAGTGCTTCTAAATTTGTTGAGAAAAATGGCCTTACTGCAGTAGCAGTAAGATGTTGGCCGGAATTTGCCGCAAATTATGGAATTTCACCTTGCGCAGCCATGTCCATTCTCCAATCAAAAGGGATAATTTTATCCTGCGAAGGTGATGTTGAGGGTGCTTTATCCATGCTGGCAGGTGCTGCTTTAGGTGCTGAAACACCATTCCTTGCAGACCTTTCACAGGTTGACCTTCAGGAAGATTTTGCTCTTATGTGGCATTGCGGTGTTGCACCGGCTAATCTTTGGGACGGAAAGAGTGAAAGAACACTTGATACTTATTTTGCCGGAGGTAAAGGTGTAACTGCCGGTTTTGTAATGAAAGAGGGTCATGTTAATCTTATAAGATTTGACACTGCCCGGGGAAAAACAAGAATGTTCCTTGCAGCAGGTGAGTCCATAGAAATGAAGAAACAGCTCTGCGGAACCTACACAAAGGTAAAATTTGAACAGAACATTAATGACTTGCTCAATACAGTAACAGAAACAGGTGTCGCACACCATTTGGCTATGCTGTACGGAGAGTACAGGGATGTATTGAGGTTGGCAGCAAAAATGATGAATTATGAAGTTATAGAGTAGTGAAAATATAGGGCAATTACTTTCAGATAACCAACTGACGGTAATTGCCTTAACAAAAGCAGCTAAAAAATACAGGGGGTTAGATTATGAGTACATTTAAGGGCAAATTACATGAAACAGTAGTTAAATTTCCAAATACAGATATATGGATGGACTCCTGCGGGGAAAACGAACTGAACTATGCATTGGAGAGAGGCTGTGTCGGTGCTACAAGTAATCCTGCTATAGTAGGTTCTGTTATTAAGGGAGAACTGACTATTTGGGAAAGACGTATAAAAGAAATGGTCACAGAAAGAAAAGATATGACCGAAGAAGATGTGGCATGGGCTCTGATTTATGAAATAGGTGCTCTTAGATCAAAAAAGCTTCTTCCTATTTTTAATGAATCAAAGGGTAAAAAGGGAAGATTGTCAATTCAGACTAATCCCAAGTATTACAGAGATACTGAAAAAATGTTGCAGCAGGCAGATGTTATAAATAGCCTTGGCGAAAATATGCAGGTAAAAATGCCTGCCTCGGAAGCAGGAATTAAAGCAATGGAAGAGGCAACTTACAGAGGAATCAGTATTAATGCAACTGTTTCTTTCACGGTTGCACAGGCTGTTGCAGTTGCTGAGGCTGTTGAAAGAGGCTTGAAGAGAAGAGAAGCTGAAGGCCTGTCTACTGAAACCATGTCACCGGTTTGTACAATAATGATAGGCAGGACTGATGACTGGTTGAAGAAATATGCCGATGAAAATGATATAATTGTTGATCCTGAAATCTTAGAATGGTCAGGGATTGCAGTTATGAAGGAAGCCTACAGAATATTTAAGGAAAGAGGCTATAAGACCAGATTGCTGTCAGCAGCATGCAGAAACCACCACCATTGGTCACAATTGATAGGTGGCGATTTGTCAATGACTATTCCTTTCAACTGGCACAAGAAATTGAACTCATGTGATATCGAAGTAGCAAGCAGAATTGAAATACCTGTTAAAGAAGAATATATGAATCAACTCAAAAAGCTTAGCGAATTTCAAAAGTCCTTCGACGAATTTGGAATGAAGTATAGTGAATTTGAAAAATATGGCGGCTTCAGAACTACAGTATCCGGATTTATTGGTGGTTATGACGAATTATTAAAACTTGTAAGGGGATACATGATTTAATGAAAATAAAACAAACAGCTCCTTTATTGCTATTAGCGTTCATATGGGGATGCTATTATGTCGCAAGCCAAAAAGCCGTCTCGGAAATGTCAGTTTTTACAGTGGGGATCGTTATTCGTTTTATAACAATGATTCTTCTGACTGTAATAATGTTTAAAAGACACGAGCTAAAGCTGTTATTTAAGACAAAAGGCATTCTATTTAGATTAATACTGATTGGTGTTCTGGGCTTTTCGCTGGATCTGACAGCATTCATTGGTCTTAGTCTTTCCCATGCAGGTGCCGGAACAGCTTTATTAAAGTGTGATATTATCTTTGTTAACTTGATGTCGGTTATAATTTACAAGGAAAAATTCACGAAGCTGGATTGGACATACACCTTTATAATGCTCTTTGGTGTTCTTATGGTTATGGGAATTGATTTCAGTAAGTTCAAAATCGGGAATAAAGCGGATATATTCTTTATATTGAGCGCACTGTTTGTATCCATCAACGCCTTTGTAATTAAAAGCGTTCAGTTGGACAAGAAGAATCCTGCGGCGGATAATGTAGTAGCTTTTTATAATAATTTTATTACTATGATTATGTTTATTGGTACGTCAGTTTTTATGGGTACCATGGGACAACTCAGCTTGTTGGCTGAAAACAGACCGTTATTGGTGGCGGTAATGGCCGCAGGGTTGGGGCAGACTCTTATCTATATTGTATATTATTATAACCTTAGACGTTTCCCTGTTTGGATTGTTAAGGTATTCCTGCTTTTAATGCCGATTGTTGCAACAATAGTAGCCTTTCTCCTTTTTGGAGATGTTATGGTGTTGGGTCAATATATTGGAATGGCCATAGTTTTGGCAGGAGCGTTTGGGATATTGCTTGAACAAAAGAAAAAAGCTGAAATGCAAAAAAAGCTAAATTGAAAGATGGATTAACCTCGTTTTTTAAATAAAAAGGACTGATGTACAATGAATAAACTATATTCACTGTGAATCAGTCCTTTTTTGTCATAAAAATAGTAAGGGGCGGCTGCAATACAGGTAGTTTTTCTGTTTTAATACCGGTACTCCCGTATAAAACCATTGATACAATTTATACTCGCATACAGATAAAAAAAGGTAAAAACTAATTTTGCAACGCCCCTTTTTGTAGAATATAAATTAATCCTTTGTATCTATTAAGCCGCCGTTTTCAAAGAAATAGTTTATTATCGTCGAAGCAGGCCCCTGAGTTTCCAGTTGCAGATTGAAATTACTGAAGGTTACCTTTTCATAACCTGAGTAATTAGACAAATGTATATACAGATTTTTTCGGAATTTCTCGTTCTCGAAAAGTTCACCGTACAAAATTATTGATTTGGGATCAAACAAGCACATTGAATTTTTTATTGCAATAGACAGAAAATAAATAGACCTGTCCAGGATATCCTCTATCAATTTATCTCCATCATTGTATGCTTTTATAATATTCTTGATATTTATATTTTCTGAGTTTCCGTCTGTGTATGAGAATAGATATGGCGTCAGCTTGCTTGATAATATATTTGCGGCATTTCTTTCAATAGCATCATATCCGGCGATTGTTTCAAGACATCCTCTATTGCCGCACTCACAGATTGCACCGTTGGGGTCTGCAATAGTATGACCCAGTTGGATGGCATTAAAATCATATACGCTTAACGTATCCTGATAGAATACTCTGGCTGCTCCTACACCGGGGCCATATTTTATAAACAGCATATCCTTAGGATGCTCCATATTGGCAAAAAAACTTTCTCCATGTGCCAGGGAACAAATGTTGTTTGTTAACATTGCGGGAACTTTCATTCTTTTCTGAATATATTCAACAACATTAACATTATCCTCCCAGACGTTATAAGAATTAATACTTACTCCGGCTCTGGAATTCACAATACCCTTAACACTTACACCGACACCCAGAATAGTTCTCGTTCTGACTATATCATAATAAATAAGGTTATGCTCCAAAATTGCACACACCTTATCCAATATGGCTGAAGATTTCTTATGACAATCTGCCGTAAACACTGTATCTTCAAAAATAACCGTATTGTTTAAGTCCATACATAGGATCTGAAATTTATTTGTGCTGATATAGATACCAATAGTTGCATATTTTTTTCTGTTTATATCTAAAAGGATTTCCTTACGTCCCTTGCGATTGTTATTTTGTTCCACCGCCGATTCAACAAGAATTCCTTCATTGATCAGGTCAGTTGTAATCAGTGTAATAGCAGCCGGAGTCAAATTAAGTTTATTGGCTATCTCCTTTCTGGAGATTCCGCCTGAACGGTAAATCAAATATAAGATTGAACTCCTGTTTTTTATCTTAACTCCCAGCATGTTAATTCCATTTACAGATTGATCCATAGTTACCACTTCTTTTCCTTAGATTATGTTACCTTAGAATTATTTATAATTTATTTCAATATTCTCACCTGTTATTCCTGCACATGCTCCCTTAGATGCCGGAATACTCTCCTCATGGGCAATCAGCCATTTATTCTGCATCCATAAAAGCTTATCCTCTTCACATAGGGGGGATGGAATAGAAAGGAGGGGCTGGTTGGTACCGGCAGGAAGTACTATTATACTCTTAAAACCCTTATCTGATACTTTACAGGGGGCAAAATGCAGTGTAGTGCCGTATAATTCAACAGCAGTCCCACAGGGAACAAAAAAAATCTCAGTTGATGTGCTTGGCAGCTGATTATCCTTAATATCCCGTATATCTGCTAAAATAAGTACCAGGTCAGTTACAGCGACATCTATCTCAGAACCTTTATGGTATTCCAGAGCGTTGAGCTTACTACTGTTACCATTACAATATCCTATCTGAATAGGCATATTGCCATAAAAAATATTACTAAGCTCTTTTTCAATAGCTGTGCTCATTAATTCATCGTCACATGCAACATACACATTACCTGAATCCGGAATCACTTTGGTTTTCATAATTTCAATACATTCAGAGAAGTCATATTGGTCAAGTACTTTTCCATACCTTAAAAATGATTCATCTAATATACTTTTTATTTGCAGAGTAGGATTTAATTGCTTTAAATAGTTTATCATAGAGTCTCCTTATAATTATAATATATAATAAAAAAATATAAAGCTATCTACACAATATATGGAAATATATTTCTAAATTTATTTTGTAAAAGAGGAATTAATTATAAGTGTTAATAAAAAAACCAGAAAAAATATTATGTAGAACTTTATTTAAGAATATCATAGTAATCAAAATCTTTCAATCATTGAACTTAAAATACTATGGTTGAATGAGTAGCCGGATTGCACCGGTTAATATCATTATATTAAAAGCTTTATGACATAATTAAAATATTTAAACAAATAATTTTACTATCTAAATTGCAAAATATATAAAATGTATTATAAAGTCGAAAAATATAAAATAACTGTTTACTTTTTATCATATATGATATATAATTGCCATTGTAAACTATTGTTTTTGGTGAATATGTATAGTTATTAGTAGATTACCGAACCCAAGGGTTACTTAATGGCTATGATAGTTACCGACAAGTTTTATTTTTTTCTTCAATAAATTAAAGGTTTTAATTTATTGAAGAATTGGTATAAATGCCTAAAAATATAGCTTGTACCCAATGTTAAAATCCATACAATAGGGTAAAATTTTTAATTGGTAAAATAAAATGAGAAAGAAGGTTAATAATTATGGGGAAGATTATCAAACGTATTGTGGCATTAATGGTAGTTCTTTCAATGACAATGGCAATTTTTGCAGCCTGTGGTAAATCAGATGTTAGCCAGTCGACAAATTCAACCTCGAATTCAACAACTGGGAAAAGTGCAAATACTGAAAAGGTTGTAATCACATTCCCAAGTATTTGGGTTGGAACTGATGGAAAAGCAAAAGTGTTTGGTCAAATGGTTGATTCATTCAACAAGGAAAATGAATCAAAAATCGAAGTAAAAATTGAAGAATACACTGATTACGATGCTTATGAAGATAAGATAAGGACTACGATATCAACCGGTAATGCACCTGATATTTTTACCTTCAAATCAGCTGCAGACTTACAATTGTATTCTGAATCTGGTAAGCTAATGGATCTCACTTCCTACTTGGCTGATAAGGAATGGTCTGATAAATTTGCAGAGGGCGTAATAAAGACAGCTCAGTATAAGGGCAAAAACTTTGCTCTCCCATATGAGAATGCGGTTATTGCAATAATGTTTAATAAGAAATTATTGAACAGCGCAGGAATTACAACTGTTCCTACTACTTATGAAGAGTTGTGGAAAGTATGTGATGCATTAAAAGCGAAAAAAATATTCCCAACTGCACAGATGACAAATAAAAATGCATGGACTTCAATGCTCTGGTATTCATATGCACTTGCAGCAGTAGGGGGACCTGATGTTTATGAAAAAGGATTAGATGATCCTGCTTTTGTAGAAGCTGCAAAGATTATGCAAAAGATGTTTACTTACACTTCGCCTGATGCACTTGGAGCAGACGCTACAGTTGTAAACGGACATTTCTTTAATGAAAGATCAGCAATATATACAAATGGATCATGGATTTTGTCAAGAATTAAAAAGGAAGGTGTTCAGGGCCTTTATGACAATTTGGCTATCAGCGCCGGTTTAGGCTACAACGGTGGTAAGCCAGGAGCATACGTAAACGCAGTTCAGGCTTACATAGCTGCTGCTAAGCAGGACAATCCTGCAAAAGAGGAAGCAATAGTTAAGTTCTTAAAATATATTTGTGATGTTGATAGAGTGACTGAATTGTCCAATTCATCAGGCTCAATATTTACTATCAAGTCAAAGATTACTGATCAGACAGAAAAGCTTCAGGCTACAATGATTGAACAAAGTACTGCTGCTCCATATATGATCGGAACTTTTGAATCTGCAATGCCTACAAAGGTAGTAACTGCATTCCCACCAGCACTTGAAGGTCTTATTCTTGGAGAATACACTCCTGAGCAGTTTGTTGCGGAATTAAAAGCTGCAAATAAATAATAAAAAATAGATTCAAATACTTTGGCAGGCTGTATAGCCTGCCAAAGTAAAAATAACGACTATAATATTTTGAGTTGGTCTGGATGATGGAGGCAGGAGCGATGGAAGTTAAAAAGCATGACATAAAAAACATCTGCATCTTTATATTGCCGGGACTTGCACTATTTACCCTATTCTTTATTATACCCGTAGGCTATGTAGCCATAACCAGTCTTTTTGAATGGAACGGTATTACATCTCCTATATTTAAAGGTTTATATAACTATAAGGATATTTTTAGTGATAAAGTATTTTGGCGCAGTGTAAAAAATAATGTTCTGTGGGCCGTGGTTGCCGGAGGCGTGCAGGTTCCTCTTGCAATGCTTATGGCATTAATATTATCAAAGAAACCAAGAGGTTGGCAATTTTTCAGAACAGTATACTTTTTGCCACAGGTTATTTCAGGAATTGCTCTCGCCATGCTATGGGCAGCAATGTACAACAGCGAATTCGGTTTGATTAACGGTTTGCTAAAAGCTGTTGGTCTGGGTGAATATGCAACAAACTGGCTTGGTACTATAAAAACAGCTTTTCCTGCAATGCTGATTTATTGGGTGTTTTATATCGGCTACTATATGGTTATAATGCTGGCGGATATAACCAATATTGATGAAAGCTATTATGAAGCAGCTCAAATCGATGGTGCTGACGGAATAAGACAACATATTCATATTACAATACCATTAATCAAAGGTTCATTTCAGACTTGTGTTACATTGGCTATGATTTTCGGCTTAAGAACGTTTGAACAGGTATATCTGTTAACAAACGGAGGACCTGCAAACAGAACTTCCGTGCTTGTACTTTATCTGTACAATCAAATGAAAACAAATAACTACGGTGGAGCAAATGCTTCCAGTGTTATGCTTATATTAACAGGAGCCTGTGTTATCTTAATGATAAGAGGTATATTTGCTAAATTAAATAAGGAGTAAAGGAGGAGAAATATGTCAGCAAAAACTGATCAGTCAATTGTAAGAGATAAAAAGAGCATTAAAGATTACTTAGCATCATTTTTTAAATGGGTTTTAATCATATTTTTTGCAGTATATACATTGTTTCCACTATTATGGCTGTTTATTACATCACTGAAAACAAATGCGGAATATTTCGATAATCCATTTTCCTTACCTGCCGTACCACAATGGCAGAACTACGTAAATGCATTTCAACAAGCAAATTTAGGCAGAATGATTTCAAACTCTGTTATAGTAGCTATAACTGCAACAGTAATAAACGTTCTGATTGCCGCAATGCTATCATATTGTTTATCCCGTTTTAAATTTAAAGGAAGAGAAGTCATATTTACATTTTTCTCGGTAGGTGTACTTGTTCCTCTTAATGCACTTATGGTTCCTTATTTTTCTATATTCAGTAAAATGGGTCTTGTAGATTCTTTAGGTGCATTAATTATACTTTACGCTGCAATCGGGTTACCTATTTCAACTTTTATTATCCGTGGTTTTATGGCCAGCTTCCCTGCAGAAATAGAAGAAGCAGCTTATATAGACGGAAGCGGTTTTTACGGAAGATTCTTTAAAATGATTTTACCACTAACAAAAACAGGTTTGGTAACAGCGGCAACCTTTGAATTTATAACCTGCTGGAACGAGTTTGTTTATGCTAATCTTCTGACTTCATCACCAATGACAAAAACTATACAGATAGGTATCAGATATTTTACAAACCAGTTTACTACAGATTATGTTTCTATGTACGCTGCAATTATTATCAGTATAGCTCCTAGTATTATTGGATATATGTTATTCCAAAAACAGGTTATATCTGGCTTGACAAGTGGTGCTGTAAAGGGTTAATACTTTGATTTTCACTGCAATATGCCGGGAGGAGAAATATGGAACTAGTTAAACTAAATGATGGGTTTAAGCTATTATATCAGAATAAGTGTATTATTCATCATACGGCAGAAAATCCTTCTATTTATATAGGGTATGGTAATGAAACCGTTGACATGTATAGAGGAAACTTTGATATAAGGGATTATGTAATTGAAAGGTACCCTTTAAAGAGTGTTTCTATACAAAAAAATAACAATGAATATTCATTAAATTTTGATAATAAATTAACAGCTTATATTAAAATCGAAAACGATACATTTTTGATGGACTTTGAAAAAAAAGATGATAATATCAACAGGTTTTGGTTTAGAATAGATGCCGATGAAAATGAGAAGTGTTACGGCTGTGGAGAGCAGATGTCCTATTTTAATCTGAGAGGAAGAAATTTTCCACTCTGGACATCTGAGCCGGGTGTGGGCAGAGATAAAACTACCTATGTAACCTGGAGGTCTGATGTAGAAAATAAAGCCGGGGGAGACTATTACAATACTAACTTTCCTCAGCCTACTTTCGTGTCAACTAAACACTATTACCTCCATGTTGATTCAACTTCCTATGCGGATTTTAACTTTAAAAATAAAGCTTTTCATGAATTACAGATATGGGAAGTACCAAAGCAGATTAGGATTGAAGCCGCACCTACCTATATTCAGTTACTTGAAAAGTTGACCGGATTTCTTGGTAGACAGGTAGAATTGCCTGACTGGATATACAATGGAGCAATCCTGGGACTTCAGGGTGGGACAGAACGTTCTTTCGCACTTGTGGACCGTTCACTGAGAAATGGAATCAAAGTCTCAGGGGTCTGGTGTCAGGATTGGGCAGGCAAGAGAGTCACTTCATTTGGTAAGCGTCTTAACTGGAACTGGAAGTGGAATCAGGAAATGTATCCGGGTTTGCCTGAAAAAATTAAGGAATATAAAGCAAAAAATATCAGATTCCTTGCTTATAACAACCCGTACCTTGTAAAAGAAGGAGATTTATATAAGGAAGGTAAGGAAAAGGGGTATTTTGCCAAGTCCCTTGATGGAAATGATTATCTAGTGGATTTTGGAGAGTTTGATTGCGGCGTCGTAGATTTCACCAATCCCGAAGCTTATGAATGGTTTAAAGAGCTAATTAAAAAGTATCTCATTGAATTTGGCATAGATGGCTGGATGGCTGATTTCGGAGAATACCTCCCTACTGATTTGCAGTTATACAGTGGAGCTCCGGCGATGATAGAACACAACCACTGGCCGGTTCTTTGGGCTAAATGCAATTATGAAGCCCTTGTAGAAACAGGAAAGCTGGGCGAGATTGTATACTTTATGAGAGCAGGCGGGGCTGGTACCCAAAAATACTGTACTTTGCTGTGGGCAGGTGATCAAAGTGTGGATTTCTCAATGCACGATGGTCTGGTTACTGTAATTTGCGGGGCACTCAGTGCTGCAATGAGCGGATGTGGTCTGCATCATAGTGATATCGGTGGATATACCTCCCTGTTTAATAACTGCAGGACAAAGGAAGTATTCCTGAGATGGGCCGAAATGGCTGTATTTACTCCTGTAATGAGAACTCATGAAGGAAACAGACCGGAGGAAAACTTCCAGTATTATGATGATGCAGATACTCTGGAGCAGTTTGCAAGACTGACGGAAATCTATACTGCGCTGGCACCGTATACAAAGAGCCTTGTAACTATTAATGCAGCTTCTGGACTCCCAGTACAAAGGCCACTGTTTTTACACTATGAAAATGATGAAAAAACCTATGATATTCAAACGGAATATTTGTTTGGTGAAGATATGTTGATTGCACCTGTATATTTGCCTGATGTACAGGAGTGGGAGGTTTATCTTCCCAGCGACCAGTGGGTTCACCTTTGGACGGGTAAGGAGTATCAGGGTGGAACAGTAACTGTAGAGGCAGGAATGGGCTTTATACCTGCTTTTTATAAAAAGGATTCCAAGTATGCAAGTTTGTTTGAATCAATTCAAAAGCAGTATGGAATAAAATAGTTTGATATGTGTTTAGTCCCCCCTTTTTAGCTGAAAATATGTATTAGAAGCTACATATTTTCAGTTAAAGGGGTTTTTTATGTTAAAATAGTTATTGTCTATATCCGACATCTTTGTACAAGAAATGTCGGGTAGTGTTTTTTTATCCTGTATAAAATTGATATAGAAAGGAGCAAGTAGATGGATTGGCTAAAGAGAATTAACAGAGCATTGGATTACATAGAAAATAATCTTGATAGCGAGATAGATTATACCATGGTATCTCAAGCAGCTTGTTGTTCAGAATATCACTTTTCAAGGATGTTTTCGTCTATTACAGATGTTTCCCTGTCAGAATATATTAGACGAAGGAGGTTAACCCTTGCTGCATTCGAAATCCAAAAAAGTGATATTCGCATCATTGACGTAGCAGTTAAATACGGTTATGACTCTGCGGACTCGTTTTCACGGGCTTTTCAAAAGGTACATGGGATAAATCCGTCAAATGCTCGTGAAAAGGGTATACAATTAAAAGCCTTTCCTCGAATATCCTTTCAAATATCAATTAAAGGAGAAACCGAGATGGATTATAGGATTGAGAATTTGGGATTTGAATTAAGAATCATTGGTAGAAAGAAAACTGTTGAAACAAGGAGAGGGTTTGAAATGGTTCCTGCTCTTTGGGAAGAAGCTTTAAAGGATGGATTTGTTCAGACACTCATTGATATGTCATGGGAAAATCCAAAATGTAAACTGGAAAGCCTATTAGGGATTTGTGGAAAACAAGCAACCATAAACGATGAAGAATTTGATTACTTTATGGGAGTAAGGTATGATGGAGAGGTTAAAGAAGGAATGGAAGTTATTGTAATTCCTCCGAGTACATGGGTGGTGTTTCCGAATACTGTGGATGCATGGAAACGCTTATATACAGAATGGATTCCAACTTCAGGTTATGAACTTGCTAATCTTCCATGCATTGAATGTTTTTATGCACCTGATCATAACCCCAAAGATGAACTATGGGTTCCTATTATACCAAAATAATGAATAGATTTATTAAGTAAATTGCCTTCGATTATCTATATGTTCTTTTACTGGGTATCTAAAAGATAACAGCAAGAACATATAGGTATCATGGCAAAGCATTACTATAAATACCTATCATCAAATCTTCAATCCGTTTATAATCAGGTCTATCCGGAAGACCAGTATTTGCAGCTGCCATTTTAAATTCATGCTCATAATCATTAACCATTTCAAAAATCTCACTGTAACTATATTTTCCGCTGCGTATATCAAGAAAAAACGATCTTTCTTTTTCTCTGTACGTATTAATACCTTTTCCTTGGAGGATTTCTGTACCTGTTACAAGAAGGCGTATCAGGTGCATAGCATGTTTGTTCAGATGAAGTTCATCCTTTTTGCTGTTTCTGTGATTCAGCTTGGAATAATCCTTAACTATATTGTTCATATCGGAATAAATATTTTTAAAGTCCCGTAGGGGATAATGCTTTAAATTTACATCTATAAATATCTCCGTATCCATATCTTCTCTGTCAGATTTATCGATATATAAACTTATTTCGCTGTCAGTAAAGCTTTTATAAGTTCTTTGCATATGTTCCATTTGCCCCAAAATGCTATTTAAGATATGCTGTTCCTTTTCTGCGTGAGGATAATTATCCCTTGCTAAAGCATTTTGCAGCCTTCTTAGCTGGGCTGTGGCATAGCTGCCGAAACTTTGAATAGCTCTTTTGGATAAAAATAATTCAACATTGTCTCTAAGCAACTCCCCTTCTTTTGAAATAACAAGGAGATGTTCTTGTTTTGTTCCAAGAATCTCAAGTACATTTGGGTTGCAATTTACACAAAGAGAGATGAATTTTTTGAGACCGTATATAACCGTATCTGTTGGTTTGTCCTCAAATTGCTCAAAACTGGATAAGCCCATAATATCCTGCTTGTTTTCCAGAGTAACGCCCCTGATGTCAATATCGCTGGTAGCTACATTGGTTCCGTAGGCAATAGACCCTCCGGTTGTGAGAATTAATATATTATCTCCCAGATGAAGGTCTTTTTTTAAAAAATCATATTCTTTGGAATTAAGCTTATCTTTTAAGGTTTGAATATTCATACAGCCCTCCTTTTATATAGTTTCCATTTCTAAAGTATATCATAGGTCGAGTTGTGAAAGATTACTTTCTATATTATCATAGAATAATATTATTATGTCTCATAAATTAAATAGGGAGATTTTTTAATGGGAGGGGATAATTCTAATGCAGGAAGAAAAGAAATATGGACCGAACCCGGATACTGTCTATCCTAAGGAGGGATTCACTAGAATTGCTTTTCTGAAGAATATAATAAAGAATCCGAATATTATAGTAGGCGAATACACCTACTACGATGATAACGACAACAACCCTGAAAAATTCGAGAAAAATGTATTGTATCACTATGATTTCTTGGGAGACAAGCTCATCATTGGGAAGTTCTGTGCTATCGCATCGGATGTAAAGTTTGTAATGAATGGTGCAAATCATAAAATGAAGGCTTTTACAACCTATCCTTTCGGTATCTTCCAAAATGGTTGGGAAGCAGGAATTCCTGAATTAAAGGATTTGCCCTATAAAGGTGATACAGTAATTGGAAACGATGTATGGATTGGGTATGAATCGATTATTATGCCTGGAATAAAAATCGGAGATGGTGCCATAATAGCGGCAAAATCAGTAGTTACAAAGGATATACCGCCTTATAGTATTGTGGGAGGGAATCCGGCTAAGATTATAAAAATGAGGTTCAACGATGAAGTCATAGAGTATTTGCAACAAATAAAGTGGTGGAATTGGAGTATCGAGAAGATAACAGAAAATATTCCTAATCTTTGCAGTGATGATCTTAATAAGCTTAAATCTATAGTTATGGGGGAGCAAAATGAAACAAAATAAATACGATGATAACGCTTTTTTTGAAAAATACAGCAATATGGATCGTTCAAAGAATGGACTTGAAGGTGCAGGAGAGTGGCACCAACTAAAAAAGCTGCTGCCTGATTTTCAGGGTAAGAGAGTCTTAGATTTGGGCTGTGGTTTTGGATGGCATTGTCGATATGCCGTAGAGAATGGTGCAAAGTCAGTTGTGGGAATTGATATATCACAAAAGATGATAAATGAAGCAAGGGAAAAAACAAAGTATGAAAATATTGAGTATATATGCATGCCAATTGAGGATTTTGATTTTCCCGCTGATTCTTTTGATATAGTAATCAGTTCTTTGACTTTTCATTATATTCAGTCCTTTGAAAGTATTTTATGTAAAGTAAGTAAATGCCTTTTAAATGGCGGAGACTTTGTATTCTCAGTGGAACATCCGATTTTTACTGCACAAGGGCCACAGGATTGGTATTATGATAACAGTGGAAACCGCCTACACTGGCCGGTTGACCAATACTTTAACGAAGGTGTTCGTAAGGCAATATTTTTGGGTGAGGAAGTTGTAAAGTACCATAAAACATTAACGACATACTTAAACAATCTCATAAAAGCAGGATTTCAAATAACAGGAATTGTTGAACCAGAACCTGCAGAAGATTTACTCAACGCTATACCAGAAATGACGGATGAACTTCGAAGACCAATGATGTTGCTTGTATCTTCGAGAAAACCCTACATAAATTGTACGGGGAATGTCGGATAGGTTTATTCGAATTTTGCTATCCTATTTGATGAAAGGAGGTCACAAATGGATTCGTTAAAGAGAATGAATGACGCATTGAACTATATTGAAGAAAATCTTGATAATGATTTTGACCTTAAGGAAGTTGCGAGATTGGCCTTTTGCTCGGAATACCATTTTCAAAGAATGTTTTCTTTCTTATCCGGCATTACGCTATCGGAATATATCCGCCGCAGACGCCTTACAGTTGCAGCCTTTGAACTTAACAACAGCAACATCAGGATTATCGATTTGGCGGTTAAATATGGATACGGCTCACCTGATTCTTTTACGAGAGCGTTTCAAGGCTTGCATGGAATAACACCATCAGAAGCAAGACATAATGGTCAATCCTTAAAAGCCTATCCAAGAATGACCTTCCAATTATCAATTAAAGGGGGAAATGAAATGAACTATCGAATTGAAGAAAAAGAGGCATTTTACGTTATAGGCATTAAAAAAAGGGTACCAATCGTTTTTAGTGGAGTGAATCCTGAGATTGCCTCTATGTGGAAAAGTCTGAACGAAGAAATTATTACTAAACTTAAAGAGCTATCTAATGTTGAGCCCTTGGGACTTATTAGTGCATCTGCAAACTTTTCGGAAGGTAGAATGGAAGAAAAGGGTGAACTTGATCATTATATCGGTGCTGCTACAACAAAGGAATGTCCGGATAACTTGGCAAAGCTTGAGGTTAAAGCTTCCACATGGGCTGTATTCGAAGCAGTTGGAGCATTTCCGGATGCCTTACAAAATGTTTGGGGACGAATTTATTCGGAATGGTTCCCAGCCTCAAACTATGAACAGGCAGAAGGGCCGGAAATTCTGTGGAACCAGCATAAAGATGTAACTTCACCTACTTTTAAAAGTGAAATATGGATACCTGTTTTAAAAAAGTAATTATCTCTATTGAATGAGATTACGCAACCTTGGAACTTGTAAGTGCCTCTTACGTCAAATAGAGTATAAACAAAGGAGGCGTCCTCAATATGAAGAAAATACTAATCATTGTGCTTACAACCGTACTGATGCTAAATATGATGGGCTGCACGAAAACATCCAATAATAGAAATGAAGAAAAGATAGGTATACGGGGACTAATTACCAAGGTTTTGACGGATGATAACAAAAAAGTAACAGGTATTTTGGTGGAAGGGAAGGTTGAGAGTGACACCATACATGATAAAGCAACAGTTAGCATAGATAAAAGTACAAAAATATCTGCAAGAGAATTGAAGGAAGGCATGAAGGTTGAAGTGGTTTTTGAAGGCCCTGTAATGGAATCATATCCTGTTCAGGGGAAGGCTAAAACTATAAAGGTCATTGAGTAATTCCTGATAAACTATCTTCAAATTAGCATGCCTTATACTTTTTATTTTAAGTAGTAACCATCTTTCCGCCATTCACATGAATGGTTTGTCCTGTAACATAGGCAGAGTCATCAGAAGCAAGGAAAACATAAGCCGGAGCAAGCTCAAAAGGCTGTGCGGCACGCTTCATCGGAGTGTCGGCCCCAAAAGTTTTAACCCTTTCTGCGGAAAAACTTGAGGGAATAAGTGGTGTCCACACAGGCCCGGGAGCTACGGCGTTAACTCTGATACCCTTATCCACAAGGGATTTTGACAGGGAACGTGTAAATGAAACTATGGCACCTTTAGTAGAAGAATAGTCGATTAAAGTCTTTTCTCCCTCATAAGCAGTAATAGACGAGGTGTTAATGATACAGCTCCCACATTTCATATGAGGGAGTGCTGCTTTCGTCATGTAAAAGAAGGAGAAAATATTGGTTCTGAAAGTATCTTCCAGTTGCTCCTTTGATATATTTAATATGCTTTCTTGAGGAAACTGAACACCTGCATTATTAACAAGTATGTCAAGGCGATTAAAATAACGTACTGTTTTTTCAATAGCTTCTTTACAAAATTCCTCTCTTCGTATATCTCCTTCAATATTAAGGCAACGTCGGCCTAATGACTCAACGGCTGCTTTTGTTTCTAAAGCATCAGTACGCTCATACAGATAAACTATTGCCACATCAGCTCCTTCTTTTGCAAAGGCAACGGCTGCAGCTCTTCCGATACCGCTGTCCCCACCGGTAATTATAGCTACTTTGTTTAAGAGCTTTTCTGAACCACGGTAATCGGGATTGTTATATATTGGCCTGGGGTCCATTATATATTCAATTCCGGGCTGCCGATTTTGATGTTGGGGAGGGAAGGTTACGGGAACTTTTTCACATTTTGTTTCAAATCCTATGTACGGGTATACCGGGTACATAAAATACACATCCTTTTTGTAAACTCTCTTCTATATACTATTCTGTGAGGGAAGATGGTGTTCAATACCTATGCCTAAATTCTTATCACGCTAGAATAATAATTAATAGTAAAATGGCATAAATATAAAAAATGTAATATTTGACATAACGTTAGATTTAATTTCTATAACTCATCCCATGCCTTTTACACAAAAACAGATGCATTCTCTGTAGAGTCAAAGCTTAAAAGGCGAAAAACTAAATAAATCGGGAAATGGTATCTGAATAAGCGAACCGGTTTATTTTGATGGTACACGGGGAGAAATATACACTGGGAATAAGGAAAAATGAAAAAACACTGGGCAAAATCAAATTTTCATTCAAATAGTGAATTCATCACCCAAAAAACATTTAATTTCTGAATCTAGTACAATAAATCTTTACAATATACAAAAAGTGTTTATATAATTAAATATTACTAAATATTACATAATAATTCTAATTTTAAGTCTATGGACCTTCACTAATAACAAACTTCATAAGACCGTGGACTGGACAGGGGTAGTGTTAGCTAATGGGGAAAATAATCACAGTAAATAATCTGACAAAAAACTACGGTTCCATTGAAGCTGTAAAGAACATATCCTTTGAAGTTGAAAAAGGAAGTTTGTTTGCATTTCTGGGTACGAACGGGGCAGGTAAATCCACAACAATAGATATATTATCCACACTTATAACCAAGAATTCCGGCAGTGTTGTGATAAATGAATGGGAACTGGGGAAGGACGACCAAAAAATTCGAAAAGATATCGGAGTGGTGTTTCAAAACAGTGTTTTAGATAATTTACTTACTGTAAGAGAGAATTTATCTGTCAGGGGCTCATTTTATGGCTTAAGCAGCTCTGATTTAAAGGAAAGAGTCAAAGAGGCTACAAAAATAACGGAATGTGAAGATTTTCTTGATCGCAGGTATGGAAAGCTTTCCGGGGGCCAAAAAAGAAGGGCTGATATTGCTCGTGCACTAATAAATAGACCCAAGATACTGTTTTTAGATGAACCGACAACAGGCCTTGACCCTAAAACCAGGGCATCAATTTGGAACACAATCGGAGAAATGCAAAAGAAATTTGAAATGACAGTTTTTCTGACAACACACTACATGGAAGAGGCAGCAAATGCAGATATAATTACAATCATAAACAAAGGCAAAATAATAGCTGAAGGTACTCCAAATCAATTGAAAGAGAAGTACACTGGTGATTTGCTCAAGATATACGATCCTAAGGAAAATGTTATAAACTATCTAAATGAAAAAAAGATAGTTTATAGTAATAAAAAGAATATACTTTCAATAAATATCGATTCTGCGGATAACGCAATTAGTATATTAGCTGATTTAAAAGGCTCCATTACATCATTTGAAATGATACATGGTAATATGGATGATGTGTTCTTGAATGTAATTGGACAAGGTCAGGAGGAAGCCAAATGTTAAAAAAGCTAATTTACCGTAATTCGAGCCTATACTTTAGAGACAGAACGTCAGTATTCTTTTCTATGCTGTCAGTTTTAATAGTTATTGCATTATATATTTTGTTTTTAGCAAAAATGCAGGTGGATTCCGTTAACCAGCAAACAAACGGCCTATTAAACAGGGATGATTTGTCCTATCTTATAAATAGCTGGATTTTAGCAGGATTATTGTCCATTACTACGGTGACAAGTACACTGGGTGCATTAGGAACAATGGTAAATGACCGGGAGAACAGAATCGTTATGGACTTTAAAAGCTCACCGCTTTCAGCAATGACATATCCGGTTTCGTGTGTAATAACGTCGTTTACAGTTGGAACTATCATAAGTGTTATATCCTTTGTAGTTTATGGTGCTTACATATATTTTGGAACAGGGTATTTATTCGGCATCGGAATGATTCTAAAATGTCTTGGATTGATCTGCCTGTCAGCTATGATGAATGCTGCCTTAATGGGATTTTTGGTATCATTCTTTTCAACAAACAGTGCATATTCCTCAGCAAGCCTGATAATAGGAACAGTAATCGGTTTTATAAATGGCCTTTATGTACCAATGGGAGCATTGCCTGAAACAATTCAAAGTGTATTAAAGTGCCTGCCATTTGGTCATGTTGCTTCACTTTTGAGACGTTTACTTATGCAGGAATCGGTTGATTTGTGCTTTAAGAATGCTCCTATGTCTGTGCGTGAGAGTTATACCCGTGATTTTGGAATCGTTCTGGACTGGAATGGAAGTGAAATCAGTTCATACATTTCAATTATATTTATCTTAGGAGTTTTACTGGTTTCATTAGTTCTGTTTTTCATAAATTTCAGACGGAAAAAACAAGAAATATGAAATTTGTACCATAATTTGGCTGGATACAAATAAATAATTATACAATATATAGTTTTTTGTGAGATATTAATGTATAATTTTAAGTTATAGATAAATTCAATATACTCAAAAATCATTTTACTAAAGATAGTAGAGAGGGGCGAAAATTATCATGTCATACGACAACAACATAAAAATATTGGATTGTACCATAAGGGATGGCGGACTGATTAACAATTTTAATTTTGAGGATGGTTTTGTCAGAGCTGTATATGACACCTGTGTTGATTCACATATAGATTATATGGAAGTAGGCTACAAGGCAGACAGAAAAATATTTACCGGTAATCAGTTTGGCCGGTGGAAGTTTTGTGATGAAAACGATATACGCCGAATCGTAGGAGATAACAATACCGGATTGAAAATTTCTGTGATGGCTGATGCCGAACGAACAGATTATCACACGGATATATTAAGGAAAACGAATAGTGTAATTGACATGATACGTGTAGCAACTTATGCTCATCAAATACCGACAGCTATTGATATGATTAAGGATGCTCATGATAAAGGGTATGAAACTACTGTCAATATTATGGCAGTATCACTGCTATCCGAAAGTATATTGAATAATACTCTGGAACAGTTATCAAAATCAGAAGTAGAAGTTATCTACATAGTTGACAGCTTTGGTTCGCTTTACTCAAATGACATACATAAATTGGTAAAAAAATATATGCAGTATGCAAAATCAGAGGGAAAAAAAGTAGGTATACATTGTCATAACAACCAACAGCTAGCATATTCCAATACTATTGAAGCTATTACCGATGGAGCTGAATTTATAGATGCGACAATAGCAGGATTGGGCAGGGGAGCCGGAAACTGTCCTATAGAATTGATTTTGGGCTTTTTAAAGAACCCCGTATATAATTTAAGGCCGATTATCGAATGTATTGAAAAGCATATACCTGCAATAAAAAAGCAAAACAATTGGGGGTTTGATGTAGCATATATGCTTACAGGAATGCTAAATAAGCATCCCCGTGAAGCAATCGCTTTTTTAGACAGTAAAAGAGAAGATTATACTAACTTTTATGACACCATCATAAGATGTGATTAAAAAACACCAAAAAATGATGAAAATAGGTTAAATATATAAAAACAATAGCAGAATTATGATATAATTGTAATAAAATGAAGATTGGGAGGTAATATATTCCAATAAAATTGCAATACAAAAAATTTTGGGAGGTTTAAACCTATGTACCAATTGAAAAGAAACAGAATTGCAAGAATTTTTATTTGTATGCTGTTGGTTATGACCATGATTCTGCCCGCAGGTTTAGCAACAAATGTAGCAAATGCAGCTGCTGCCAAGCCGTCAATTCAAGCTAAAGTGACTATTGGAGCAGGAAGTATTGTTAGTAGTTTTGATTACTATTCAAAGGATGACAAGTATACTTTGAAGGTATCAAATTCAGTAAAAAACGCAACTTATAGCTTTACCTCAAGTAATAATAATATAGTAAAAGTAAAGGCTAGTGGAACTACTGCATATTTGACAGGAGTAAAAGCAGGAAGTGCTACTATTACTTGTAATCAGAAATTAAGCGGCAAAACAACAAAGGTTGGTACTTGTACTGTTACAGTAAAAAATTCAACCGTATCTCAGGATTTCGTGCCTGTAGTACCTATGGGAACAAGTGCCCCAAATGAACCCATAGAATTCTCTTACCGTAACAACGATGCAACATATACATACGTTTCCAATAACAAAAATTTTGCTATGAAAGAAAGTCTCAGTCAATTTGACGGAATGTATTTCATTAAACACAGTTTGACAGCAAAAGCGCCCGGAACATATTCCGTAACAGTTAAAGAAACCTATAATAAAATTACCAGAACTGTTGGTACAATCAAGTTTACTGTAAAAAAAGCAACTATGTCAGGAGACGCCTCAGTTGATTTAGGCTCCCCAATTTGGGCTTTTGAGCTTATGAATAATTACAGGTCAGATGTTAATTACCTGTTTATTTCGGAAGACGAAGGAATTGTTGACCTGTATAGTGAGAATAAATCCGTTTATTTTAAAGGCTTAAAAGTAGGAACTACAACCGTAACAATATATGAAAATACAGCTACCCCCGATAAAAACAAGCTGGTTGGAACTTGTAAGATTACTGTAAAGGAAGTTGTATTGGAGGACCTTGAATGTGACTTTGATGCAACGGAATTGTATGTCGGTGATGATCCGGTTAGATTATATATATCAAAAGACCCTTATCATGCACCTGGAACAATTACTGTTACTTCATCAGACACAAAGGTTGTTACCGTGAGTGAGCCTGATGAGGAGGGCATTTGTCTTATCAGTCCGGTAGGTGCCGGAACTGCTACAATCACTATTACTTGTGGAGATATAAAAAAGACTGAAGAAATCACAGTATACGAAGTAGGCACAGAAGACGATGACTATTAATATGTAATATATAAAAGGGTCTGCCGCAAAACATTTTGTTTTGTAGTAGACCCTTTATCTATGACGGCATAAATGATGTTCTGCCGTTGTTTGAGGTTTTTAGTATTAATTCTGCTATGTCTCTGGCAGATTTTCTCATGCCGCTTTTAAGCCACATTTGAATGACACCCACAGCACCGGAGGCTAAAAAGTGAAATAGATACTCTGCATCTTCTTTATTTACTGCGTTACTTCCCAGGATAGGAAGGAAATGCTGTTGCCCTATAATATTAATGAATTCTTGCTGAAATTTTATATCTCCATTTAGATTAAGCAACAGGTCAAAAAGTTCTGCGTTTTCCGCAATATATTCAAGAATCCTCTCAATTAATTTAATATCAATAAGATTAGTTTCTTCGAAATTATATTCATTTAAGTATAAATTAATATCGTCAATAATTTCATTTTCAATTCGTTGGAGTAAATCATACTGATCTGTATAATGTGCATAAAAAGTAGCGCGGTTAATATCTGCATCTTCACAGATTTCTTTTACTGTGATTTTTGATATGGGCTTTTCTTTTAGAAACTTAACAAGGCTGTCCTTAATCACCATCTTGGTATATTTTACACGCCTGTCCGCATTTTTTATTTCCATAAGTGCCTCCCGTACCAAAAAATAAATTTGTTATTTTCTAAACATTTTTTTAATATTTGTCGGGTAACTTACATTTATCAAAATTCTGATTGTTGTATTAGTTTCACACTGTTAATATAATATATTCAAGTTAGATTGTCAACACAGTGTTTAATAAATCGGAGGCAGCAAATGGCGCTTATAAAGTTTGAAAATATTAAGAAAGAATATGCAGTAGGTGATGTAAAGATTACGGCGGTTGACGGTTGTACCTTTTCAATAGAAAAAGGTGAGCTGGTTGTCATACTTGGGCCGTCAGGAGCAGGTAAAACGACAGTCTTAAATCTTCTAGGGGGAATGGACAGTCCCAGCGGCGGTAAAATTATAGTCGATGGTAATGAAATACACAAATACAATAAAAAAAAGCTTGTAAGTTACAGGCGTAGAGATATAGGATTTGTATTTCAGTTTTATAATCTTGTAGGGAATCTGACTGCACTTGAAAATGTTGAACTTGCCTGTCAGATATGCCCTGCTTCACTTGACCCTAAAAATGTCTTGGAACAGGTGGGGTTGTCTGAACGTATGTCCAGTTTTCCAACTCAGCTATCCGGGGGAGAGCAGCAGAGAGTAGCTATAGCAAGAGCAATAGCAAAAAATCCAAAGCTGCTTTTGTGTGATGAACCAACAGGTGCATTGGATAGTGTAACAGGTCAGCGGATTATTGAGCTTCTTCAAAAAACTTGTAAGGAAATGGGTATGACCACAGTTTTAATTACTCACAATGCAGTTATTGCAGATATTGCAGATAAGATAATAAAAATAAAAAACGGCACGGTGGTGGATGTTGTTAGAAACAAAAATCCTAAAAAAGCCGCAGAGATTGTGTGGTGATTAATTTGCTGTATAAAAACACTCTTAAAAAAATAAAGAAATCCTTTGGAAGGTATATATCCCTTTTTATTATAGTCATGATAGGTGTTGGCTTTTTTGCCGGAATACAAGCCACCACACCTGATATTACAGACATAGCGGATAAATATTATAAAGAAAACAATCTTTTGGACTTTAAAGTAGTCAGTACATTAGGTTTGACTGATCAAGATGTTAGTGCAATTAAGAAACTTAAAAATGTAAATGCAGTCATACCAAGCTATTCCCTGGATGTTTTGGAACAGGATAAAGCTATCCGTGTTCACGCAATAGAAGCCGGGGTTAATAACTTGAAGCTTGTGGACGGCAGAATGCCTCAAAAAGATGACGAGTGTATTGCAGACAGTAAAACCTATAAAACAGGGGACAAAATAAAAATTACAAGCGATACGGGCAAAAAGCTAAAAAACAAGGAATATACCGTTACTGGCACAGTACAATCGGTGCTGTATCTTGCTGAAGATTACGGAAACACCACTATAGGTGACGGAAAACTGTCGTCATTTATTTTTATAAACAAGGATAATTTTATTATTGATGCATATACGGAAATATATCTTATTGCAGCAGGCACGGGGAAAACAGCAGCATATTCTAAAGAGTATGATACTGAAAGCTCAAAACTAAAAGACGAACTTCTGAAAATAAAGTCAGACAGAGAAAATGCAAGATATCAGGAAATTTATACGAAAGCTGACAGTGAAATAAGGAAAAATGAAACGAAATTAAATGATGAAAAGGAAAAGGGTGAAAAGAAGCTGGCAGATGCAAAAGCTACCCTTGATGAAAATGCCGGGAAACTGGAAAAAGGAAAAGCTGAACTTATTGCCAACGAGGCAAAACTGAAAAAAAATACCGAAAAGCAAAATGCAGAGTTTGCTTCGGCAAAAGAAAAAATATCGACGGGTTGGAAGGATATAAATAATGCACTTAATCAAAATAAAATAAAAAAAGAAGAAGTAGACACTAAAATCAATGAGCTGAATTCCGCCATTGGGACAATGAAAGCACAGCTAAGCCAGCTTCCCGTTGAAAGTCAGGAATATATCCGACTCAATGCCACTATAAATCAATATTCCGAAATGCAAAAAGGCTTGCTAAAGCTAAAGGAATCAATAACTACCTTAACCACTCAGGAAGCAAAGTTGGATAAAGGTATCAGTACCTACAACAGCGAAATCGCTAAGGCTAAAAGAAAAATAGAACAGGGTAAAATTGAATTAGCCGAGAATGATAAGAAATTGAAGGACGGGTATGCAGAGTACAATAAAAACCTAGAGAAATTTAATACAGAAATAACAGATGCACAGGCAAAGATAACAGATGCACAAAAAGACGTATCTGATATTGAAAAACCCAAATGGCATATATTTGGCAGAGAGGCGGCCGGGGGTTACAGTGAATTAAAATCAGGTATCGACGTGGTTACTTCGGTTGCAGCACTATTTCCATTCTTTTTCATACTAATTGTAATGCTGATGGCATCAAACTCAATGGTCAGAATGATAGAGGAAGAAAGAAGCGAGTTGGGTACATTAACCTCACTGGGGTACAAAGATGGCAGTATAATATCAACATACCTGTTCTACGTACTGTCTGCTTCAGTATTGGGAGCTGTTGTAGGATTTTTTACAGGCTGCGGGATTATTCCTCCGTTGATTTACTCAACATTCCGGTTTAATCTGCCGCCACTTGTTATTAAATACAGCATGGGAACATTTTCGGTAATTTTACTTATTACCTTTGCCCTTATGAGTATAGTAACGGTCATTTCATGTAACAAAGAGCTTAAGCAGAAGCCATCAGCATTAATGCGCCCGGCTCCCCCAAAAAACGGTAAAACGATTGTTCTGGAAAGAATCAAACCACTGTGGAGCCGCTTGTCCTTTACCTGGAAGGTAACTTTGAGAAATATGTTCAGGTATAAAAAGAGAGCCTTTATGACAATTGTTGGAGTAGCGGGGTGTACGGCCCTCCTTCTTGTAGGATTTGGTCTGAGGGACAGCATGAATGGTGTGGCGGAAAAACAGTATGGTGAAATTTTTCGTTATGATAATATGTTTATTTTAAAAGATGAAATTAAAAATATACAAGGTGACTTGGAAAATCTTTTAACAAGGGAGCAAATACAAGAGCCACTTTTACTTAAACAGACTGCCTTAAAATGTGAATCCAAGAATAAAACATACGATGCTTTTTTAATAGTACCTGCTAATGAGGATGTTTTTTATAAATATTTTAACTTGAAAACTCCTTCTGATGGGAATCATTTAACCCTCAATGATAGCGGAGTCATTATTACGAAAAAACTGTCTGAGGCATATAATGCCGGAAAAGGCGATACCATTACCGTAAAAGATGCTGAAAATAATTCTTATAAGTTGACCGTTAGTGGCGTGGCAGAAAACTATACAGCGGATTATATTTATATGAACAATCAAATGTACAATAAAATTTTTGGTAAAGCTGCATCCTATAACGCCATTGTGTCAAATCATAAAACAGATGCAAAGGCTTTTGCAGAAAAGCTTATTGACAGCGGCATGGTCTTAAATGTGGTGTTTAACGGGGACTTGATAAAGAAGGTTCTTGACAGTAACGAAAGCCTTAACAGTATAATTCTGTTGATTGTGGTAGTCGCCTCGCTTTTAGCGATTATCGTTCTTTATAACCTGACATCCATCAATATAAGCGAGCGAACCCGTGAAATTGCAACACTAAAAGTACTGGGTTTTACTGACGAAGAAACAAACGGTTATATTTACCGTGAAGCCTTTATACTTACATTAATAAGTATTGGGGTGGGTCTGATATTGGGAATTTATATCCACGGTTTGGTAATTGACGTAATCGGAGAAAACTCAATGGTGTTATTCAAAAAAATAAAATGGCTTAGCTTTATACTTGCGGCATTGCTCACGGTAATATTCTCTGTGGTAATGCAAGTAGTAACTTATTTCAAGTTGCAGACAATCGACATGATAGAATCACTGAAGTCGGTGGAATAGGAATAAAACCTCAAAAAGATACCTCCTATCGCATAATGTAAATGCGGTAGGGGGTTTTTTATCTGCCCTTCTTTTCAATTCAATTTTATAAAAAATGTAATATATTAAAATATTATAATAATTGACACATTTCTTACATAAATATAAAATAATACGTATTAATGGTAAAAATAATATAAAATGTAAAAGGATGTTTATGAAATACGGTTATTTTGATGATTTTAATAAGGAATATGTTATCACAAGACCTGATACACCTACTCCATGGTCAAATTATTTAGGATCGATGGAATATGGGGCTTTAATAACTAATAATGCAGCCGGATACAGCTTCGTGAAATCCGGCTCCGAGGGGCGAATTTTACGTTTTCGGTTCAACGCAGTTACACAGAATATGCCGGGTAGGTTTATTTACATAAAGGATCAGGATTCGGGAGATTACTGGTCAGCTTCCTGGCAGCCGACAGGTAAGGACTTGAGTAACTATAAATCAGTTTGTCGGCACGGTACAGCTTATACGATTATTTCTTCAGACTATGCCAAAATTTCTTCCGAGACGCTTTACTATGTTCCGTTGGGTCAAAACCACGAGGTCTGGCATTTTAAAATAAGGAACAATGATACAAAAAGACGGAAAATATCTGTTTTCAGCTATGCAGAGTTTACAAGTGATAATAATTCCATGCTGGATATGGAGAATATCCAGTACACCCGGTTTCTAAGCCGTACATATTTTAAGGACAACTACATACTACAATCACTAAAAGAACTGGCTGAGGAAAGGGTTTTTCGGTTCTTTGCCACCAGCGGCGGAGTAAAGGTTTCAGGATATGATGGTTCAAGAGAAAAATTTGTAGGATTCTACGGGTCGTACAGTAATCCTTTGGCATTGACCAATGGATACTGCAGTAACTCGTTAAATTATACCGGGAACTCCTGCGGTTCTCTTCAAATAGATTTGGATTTATTACCCGGTAGCGAGAAGGAAATCGTTTTTATTCTTGGGGAGGGTAATGAAGAGACGGCTGAAATGAAGGTAAAGCATTACAATGTCGGAGGAGTGGTTGAAGAAGAACTGGCACAGTTAAAGGCTTATTGGCATGGTAAGCTGGAAGTATTTCAGGTAAAAACGCCTGATTCCGCCTTTAACAATATGATGAATGTATGGCACAGCTATGAATGCTTTGTGAATACCTTCTGGTCCAGGACAGCTTCCCTTATTTACTCAAGCCTGAGAAATGGCTTTGGTTACAGGGATACAATGGCAGATATTCAGAGCATTATGCATCTTGACAGTAAGCTTGCAGGTGAAAGATTGGTTACAATGTTGTCGGGGCAGGTATCAAACGGAGGAGCTCTTCCTCTTGTCAGGTTTGACCATAAGCCCGGGGCCGAACCGGTTCCGGGTTCTTCAGAGTATCAGGATAAGACGGGCTATAAGGAATATCGCTGTGATGATGCACTTTGGCTGTTTCAAGCTGTTCCCCAATACATAAAGGAAAGCGGTGAGCTTGATTTTGTCGACAAGATTATTCCCTACTCCGACAAAGGCGAAGATACTGTTTACGGGCATCTAAAAAAGGCACTAGAGTTTAGCCTTGAAAGATTGGGTCAGCATAATCTGGTACTGGGCATTGATACAGACTGGAACGACTGTCTGAGGCTTGGAGAGAAGGGAGAATCTGTTTTTGCCTCCTTTCAGCTTTATCTGGCAATATGTGAATTCAAAAAAATTGCACTGAGTAAGGGGAACTGCGAGGATGCGGATTGGGCGGAAAAGAACAGAGAAAAACTATATGACAGTCTACAGAAGTATTGTTGGGAGGACGGCCAGTTTATAAGAGCCTTTACAGGGGACAACCAGGTAATTGGTTCATCTAAAAGTAAGGAAGCTGCTTTGTGGCTGAATCCACAAACCTGGTCAGTTATTAGCGGTGTTGCGACACATGACCAGGCCGAAGAAGCATTAGACAAAGTACACAATATCCTCAAAACCAAATACGGTGCAATGCTTTTCTATCCAGCAACAAAGACGGTTGGACCGCCAATATTCCTTATGAGCTTATATCCACCCGGAATAAAGGAAAATGCCAGCATATTTTTAATGGCGGAAGCGTGGATTATCCAGGCAGAAGCTATGATGGGTCACGGAAACCGTGCATGGGATTACTATAACAGTACTAATCCGGCAGCTCAAAACGACTCGGCTGATTTACGCAATACAGAGCCATATGTTTACAGTCAGTTTGTTGACGGACTGGAAAGCCCGAACCACGGCAGATCTCATGGACACTGGTTGACAGGTTCCGCTTCATCTATAATGACTGCCGTAGTTGAAGGAATTTTGGGAGTTAAAGCTGACTACAACGGATTAATTATTGATCCATGCATTCCATCGGAATGGAAAGAATTCAGTATGGTAAGACATTTCAGAGGAAAGAAACTGAATATTATTGTACAAAATCCCGGTGGTGTAGAAAAAGGTGTAAAAAAAATTAGCATAAACGGTAAAACCATATTGAACAGCTGCCTTATCCCGCTGGATTATATGGAGGCCGTAAATGCTGTCCAGGTAATTATGGGTTGAAATAAATAAGTTTGTAAATTGTATGGCTAATAATTCAAAAAATAAATATTTAAATTTAGGAGGTTATTATGATTAATTTACCGGCAGGATTTTCATCCGAAGAGCAATATCAGTTTCCCAATATAATCAATGTTTGTATATTCAAGGGTGAATGTTCAGCAAACTGTGTACACTGCCCGATAGGCATTACGGCAATAAGTGAAAGAAAAGAGAAATTTGGAAGCGGTTCTATGAGCTTGGAGGTATTTAAGAAAATTGCGGATGAAGTAGCAGCATATCCACACTGTACCCTTCGTATTCATTCTGTGGGAGAACCGCTGATGTGGGAAAATCTGATTGAAGCGGTTGAGTATACCCACTCAAAGGGAATCATAACCTGGATATTTACTAATGCTGTTACAACAGATAAGAAGCTGCTTGAAACAGTGGTTTCAAAGTGCAGTGTTGTGGAAGTTTCAGTTAACAGTATAGATTCAATGGACTATAAAGAAACAAAAGGCGTGGATGCTTTTGAGCTGGTTAAGGAAAACATAGAGTACATGCATAAATATATCAATGACAATCACTTGAGTACAAGGTTTTTATTAAGCCGTGTTGAAAGCGATGATAAGGAATACGACCAAAGTTTCCTGTCATATTGGGAAAAAACCGGTTATGCCGACGATATTTTTGTAAGGTCTTATCATTCATATAACAGTCTCATAGAAGATAAAATCAAGAATAACAAGGTTGTTGCATGCCATGTCCACTGGGGAAGGTTCAATGTTGATACCAACGGGGAGGTTGTAGTCTGTTTCAATGAGCTGTTTAAAGGTCCGGAAATGGACAGGACCCTGGTTTTGGGAGATTTGAAGAAACAGTCAATTCAGGAAATATGGCATGGTGAAAAATTGGCCAAAATACGCTCCTCACAGATTGAAAATAAGCCTGAACTGGTTGATTTTACAAATAACCTTCCTTGCGGAAATTGTACATATTGTCAGCCCTTATTATCTGATTCAGTAAAGAGTGAGAATCAGATAAATTATATTTTAAACAGTAGGAATAAATAATATGAAAACATATAAGATTCGTGAAGAAAAAGAAGGGGCTATGTTGTTTGATAGCTTGACCGGCTCAACATCATACTTAACTGAATTGCAGTATCGGAGCATCTTGGAGCATAATTCAGATGAATTCAAATATCTTTTTGATGAAAACAATACCCCCTTGTTTACAATATTCAGGCCACAAAAAGACCGGGAATCCTTGCCTTCAGACTGCTTATCGGCTCCTTCAAAGGTCTATTTTGAAATAACCAGACGCTGTAATCTTAAATGTGTGTACTGTTACAACAACAGCCGGAATGATTTCTCTAAGGAACTTGGGAAAGAGCAGATTTTCAGACTTATAGACGAACTGTATAAAGCGGGAACCTTTGAAATCAGGCTTACAGGTGGTGAACCCACACTTCATCCGGATTTTTTTGAAATAGTCAAATATATAAAGGATAAGAACTTTTTTATTTCACTGGGTACTAACGGTGTGTGGAGTGATGAACTAATAGAGAGAATAGGTCAGTCGGGTATAAGGATAGTTATAATAAGTCTTGACGGTACAGAAGAATATAACGATAAGTCCCGGGGGAAGGGAACCTTCAAGGCAATAACCAACACCATAAGACAATTAAAAAAAGTTGGGAATATAACCTTGAAAATAAACAGTGTCATATGCAGGGAAAACAGAGACCAGCTAGAGAAAATTGTTGCTTTGGCAGATGAAATGGGGATTGATGGTGTCAATCTTGCCCCTCTGCGGGTTTCTGGCAGGGCTGACGGCTCTGGGTACGGCACACCGCTTTTACCTGCTGATATGTATTCTGTTGTTTCAAAAGTAACGGAGCTTCGTAAGAAATGCAAGGTTAGAATACAAACCTATTATGACATTATTGAAGCCCCTGATTTATCTGAGAAATTTCCATCCTCATTACTTAATAATAAAAGCTGTGCAGCAGGGATAGAAGTTGCTGCAATATCCCCCTTCGGAGAAGTATACGGCTGTGTGGTCTCACCTGCCAATGAGACAGAGAATACCCCCGCCAAAATATTGTTTACTGCAGGTAATCTGTCAGAAGGAAATTTCATTGATATATGGCTTGATTCTTCCCGCTGGAATGTATACAGAAATCTTAGCATAAACAAAAGTTCAAAGTGTTTGGAGTGTAATCACTATTCAAAGAGGTGTTTTGGAAATTGCGTGGTGGATTCATACAGTCAGGGAGGCAGTCCCAATGCTGATAGTCCCCTTTGCTTTATTGACATAATATACGAAAAGGCCTGTGCGTCAGAAAATAGCAAAATACATAAAATTGGAACAGCCATAATAATTGAAGACTCACAGGGAAAGCTCCTTCTTCACCACAGGGACTGTAATCCAAAAATAAAGTACCCCGGAACATGGGTACTATTTGGAGGCGGAAAAGAGTGTGGTGAGACTCCTGAGGAAGCTATCAGGCGTGAGCTGATGGAAGAACTTAATCTGGATATATCTGATTTCACATTCTACTGCAATTACCATTATAACGACGAGGAAGAGGAGCATTTGCAATTCGTTTATCATATGAAAATGGATTTGGATATTTCAGAGGTTAAACTGAATGAGGGTGCAGGACTAGGTTACTTTAGTCGCCATGAGATAAATAATTTACAGTTAGGATTTAATATCAGAGAGATAATTGAAGATTTTTTCTCAAGGCAGTCTGCACAAGTGCTATTTCATACAAATCCGTAATATTTTTAAATGAGGAGGAGAAGTGGGCTAATGATAAAAGAGGTTAGAACAGTATTAATAAATTTGCCGATACCATTTGTTGATGATGATGAACGTCAGCCGCCGGGTGGACTTGTTTCAATTGCAACATATGTAAGGTCAAAGGGCTTTGATATAAAGGTATGTGATTTATCAGGTGTGCTTGAAGATAACTTAATCGATTATATTGAGGAAGCTGAGATTTATGGTATAGGGACCTATTCAGCTACCTATGACATAGCACAAAAGTTGCTAAGAGAATTAAGAAAAAAATACCCTAAATCTATTGTAGTTGCGGGAGGACCACATGCAAGTGCATTGCCGGAACAGGTTGCAAAGGATTTTGATGTGGTTATCTGCGGTGAGGGCGAATATGTTTTTTATGACTTGATAAAAAAAGTAAAAGAAGGAATAATTCCTGATAGAATTATTGAGGCGGAGGTTATTAAGAACCTAGATGACCTTCCTTTTCCGGACTATGATTACTTTTGCAATATGAGCAAATATACAAGGCGAATAGACAATCTGCCTGTAATATGTCTCGATAGTTCCAGGGGTTGTAACTTCACATGCCGGTTTTGCAATTCCAATGTCAGCAAGCGTGGATACTGGAGGGCCAGAAGTCCCGAAAACGTTATAGAAGAAGTAAGGATGAATTATGATAAGGGCTGGCGAGCTTTCAGGTTTAATGATGATAATTTTTTGGCTGATCCTAAACGTGCAATGAAAATATGTCAATTGATTAAACCACTAAATATCAAGTGGAGGATTTTTGCCAGGGCGGAGTCATTAAGCCTTGACATTTGCAAAACCCTGCTTGACGCAGGTTGTACACATATCAGTGTAGGAATTGAATCACTGTCAGCATCAATGCTGTCTAAAATGGGGAAGGCCACATCAATTGAACGTATTAAATGGGGGCTGAACAATGCATTTGAAGCCGGAATCAGAACCAGAGGTTTTTTCATAGTAGGATTTCCCGGGGAAAGCGATGAGACAATTTCCGAAACCATAAAATCTCTTGAAGGCCTGAAACTTGGTGAGGCTACGGTTTATCCATGTTTGCCGTACCCCGGTACAGACCTGTATTCAAGACCTGATCATTATGGTATAACATGGATTGATAAAAACTTCTCAAATTACATACAGGTGGGTAAGGAAAAACTAACGGGTTATGCAATCAGGACAAACACTTTCGGACCAGAAGATATGCAGAGATGGAGAGATATTTTGATGGATGCTCTAAAACAAAATAATATCAATTGGTGTGACGAAACTAAGGAAGTAGTTTAAATTATTTACTTATTTTACCAATCATGTTATAGTTGGTAAAGTAAATTACTTATACAGGAGAACTGATAATGTCCGAAATTGAAGTAAGATTACTTTCTAAGCAATTTTCATATTACGAAAAGCAGACAGGACTGGGAAACTCCGTAAAAAATCTTTTTCATAGAGAAAAACTATGTAAAGATGCTGTAAAAGAGGTTTCCTTTGAAATTAAAGCAGGTGAAATGGTAGGATTTATAGGTTCAAACGGTGCAGGTAAAACAACTACCTTAAAAATGCTGTCTGGAATACTTTTTCCTACCAGCGGAGAAGCCAGAATATGCGGTTTTGTGCCATGGGAACGAAAAGTTGAATTCAAAAGGAATATTTCCATTGTTATGGGTCAAAAGAACCAGCTGTGGTGGGATCTTCCTGCCAGTGAATCTTTTTATCTGAATAAGTGTATTTATGAAATGGATAACCTGGCTTATTCACAGTTTCTGGAAGAACTTGCAGAACTCCTTGACGTAAAGCATTTGCTGAATATTCAGGTACGTCGTCTTTCACTTGGTGAACGGATGAAAATGGAGCTGATTGCAGCTCTGATACATAAACCCAGAGTACTGTTCCTTGATGAGCCGACTATAGGGTTGGATATAATGTCACAAAAGAAAATTCGCAGTTTTTTAAAATACTACAATGAACAGTATAAATCTACAATACTTCTCACAAGTCACTATATGAAGGATATTGAGGATCTTTGCAGGCGGGCTGTTGTTATAAGCAAGGGAGCCGTGGTATATGACGGTGAATTGGCTCGGATAAATGATGTATTCAGCGGAAAGAAGCTGGTTCGTCTACAATTATCACGGCAAGTGGAATTGCCTGTGCTGCAAAGCTTCGGAGAAGTGCTTGAAACTGACGGCTATTCAGCCACCTTTGAGGTTTACCGTCAAAATGCATTACAGTTAACAAAGAGTATACAGGATAAGCTCCCGGTTGAGGATTTTAATATTGTCGATGTCCCTGTTGAGGAAGGCATAGCAATGCTGCTTCAGAAAGGATAGAATTAATTAATGAGATCATCTAACAAATATCTGTTTTCATTTCAAATTGGAATGCAGAATGCAATGGAGTACCGTGCTAATTTTTTCTTAAGCATACTTGCTGCAATAGTTCCTATTTTCATACAAACCTTTCTGTGGATATCTGTTTATAAAAATTCCGAAAGTTCGGTAGTATTCGGATATTCTTTTGCTCAGATTATCCAGTATACTGTTATAGCCCAGCTGGTATCCAGGTTTGTCAGAACTGATTTTGAAGCTGAAATAAATGAGGATATAAAAAATGGCGGACTGAACAAATTTATCGTTCGTCCGATAGGGTATTTTACCCATAAGCTTTGCTGCTTTATGGGGCAAAAGGTTGTAAACCTTGTTGTAATGATAATTCTATTTATCACTTCAATTTTAGTATTGAAGTTCTCGCTGGGTGTCGTCCTTACTGTACAGGCCATGGTGGCATTTACAATTTCTTTGATATTATCTCTGTGCCTTAATTTTTTAATCTTCTTTTGTGTAAGCACCCTTTGCTTTTGGCTAAATGAAATCGGCTTTATTTTTGAAGCAGTGCGGATAATAATTATTACTTTAAGCGGGGGTATTTTTCCCCTTAGTATTTTCGGTTCAAAAGTGGTGTCCATACTGGATTTGATGCCGTTTAAGTATACTATCAACTTTCCTGTTGATGTTTTAAATTCCCAGATTATCGGTTGGGGAATAGCAAGAGGCCTGTGTATACAGGTCGGGTGGATATTGTGCATTGCACTGCTTGCAAATTTATTCTGGTTCATAGGGTCAAAGAAGTACATAGCGGTAGGGGGCTAAAGCTAAAATGGAGAGAATTCTTAAAGTTATAAAGAAGCATATTATTGTCTATTGGATTTTTGTAAAAAACAATTTAATGGCACAGATGGAATACAGAGTTAATTTCTTTTCCGGTATAGCTATGGAAATCGGGTACCTCTTTGTAAAGCTTCTTTATGTTATTGTAATTTTCCGTTCAGGTGCCAATATAAACGGCTTTACTCCAAATGAGCTTTTGGTTTTTGCGGGGACATTTATTATTTTGACAGGCTTCCATGCAGGGTTGTTCATGGTCAATTTTATGAGTATGCGTACATTGGTGCGTGAGGGAATGCTGGATTTTTACATGGTTAAACCTGTTTCAGTCCAATTTATTGCAACTTTACGCCGCTCAGATATGGGTTTGTTTGTGACTGATGTTACAGCCGGTATTATTCTGGTAGCTTTGGGAGTTATCAGGATGAAGCTTTCCCTGACGATACTTCAAATTCTTGGCTACGCAATGTTTGTTGCCTGCGGTGTCGCTATAGGCTATTCACTTTTTCTTATTCCTCAGATTTTAACCTTCTGGTTTATTAACACCAGTGCAATAGGTGAGACATTTAATTCTTTCTGGGATATAAATAATGTACCTATGGTAGTTTTTAGTAAATGGTTCCAAAGAATCGGAATCTTTGTAATTCCTATCTTTGTGGTAACAAACTTTCCTGCTCTTTTTATTCTTGATAAGATGAGCCCGCTATATTTTGCATGGGGACTAATTGCCCCTGTTGTGGCTTTTGTATTGGTACGTCTCTTATGGAAAGTGGCAATCAGAAATTACTCAAGTGCAAGCAGTTGATTTTAAAACATCGGTTTTACTGCTTATACTAAAAAGGACTGAGTCCGGTAAAAATCGGATACAGTCCTTAAAATAGTTAATATTACGGAGTTAATGCATTAGGTCCGACAGGACTTTGCCAAATCACAGAAGCATTAATGGAGGCAATGTTCTTTGAACATGTCCTTGCCATTACACCTGCAAGTTCTTCAGTCAATTCTTCAATTTTGCTCTGCACCCCGTTGGCTCCGGCTTCCTTAAGGTGGGGAATTAACGTACGCCCAACGGACACTGCGTCAGCACCCAGGGCCAATGCCTTAAATACGTCTATACCGCTGGCAATACCGCAATCCACAAAAATTGGTATACTGCGGTTTACGATTTTTGCAATCTTGGGCAGCACCATAAGGGGAGGAACTGCATAATCAATAATTCCGTGATGGTGAGAGATTACTATACCCTTAACACCTGCTTCAAGGCATTTATATGTATCCTTTTCGCTAAGTACACCTTTAATTATAAAAGGCAGTTTGGTGGCCTTTACAAATTCTTTGATTTCATCGAGGGTTTTACCTGACATTGGAAGGCCCAAAACATTGTCAAATTCCCCTTTACTGTTAAAGGAATGATCGATATCCATGCCAAGGGCAAGTACACCGCATTTCTCCGCATGTTCAATTCTCTTGAAAATTGTATTATTATCAGAATGAGGCTTAATAATTTTGATGGTTTTGGCGCCGGTGGCTGTTATTGCTTCCAGCTCAGCTTCATCACCCATGCCTGTCCACATAACTGCGTTGGAAGCCTTGGCTCCTTTTGCCATTTCTACCATTCCGTTTGGACGGCTGTTATTAAGATGGGACAGTGCAGCTGTCATTATTGGTGTAAAAAATTTTTCTCCATAAAGTTCAAGAGCAGTAGATGGTATTACCGAATCAATGTGCCGCATTTCAATCAAAAGCGAATCAAAGTAATGGCGTGTGATTTCATCTGAATCTCCTGCTCTGTAATTATGTTGTACATTTTGTTTCATCTTAAACCTCCACCTGTATTATTTTTTATTTGAAGTTTACTACATTATACTGCCCTTGTCCATGAAATCCATACACACCCTGAATACATCCCCGTAGCTTTTGCTGCGGCTTGTGGGTGTTGCCTGAATAACATATACAATATTTTTGCCGGGGACTACATTTATCTCCTGACCTCCGTAACCCCTGCATGCAAAACCGCCTTCGAATAGCCAAAAAAGACAGCCGTATTCCGGCGTATTTGGAGATGGTAAAACAGCCTGATTTATATAACTTTCACTTAAAATACCGTTACCTTTATTTAGAAGCAGGAAACCAAGCTTAGCCAAATCTCCGGCTGATAAATCGGATTGAGCCTCAATATTTAAATTTCGGTCTATACTATAATTTATACCCCCCGGCAATTTCGCCCATTCACCGCTTATTATTCCCTGAGGCTCATACAAATAAGACTTACAAAATTCGTAAGTATCCATATTTGCGGACTTGGAAATGACCGCAGACAGTAAAATGACGTCCCATTCCTTGTAAACGAATTTTGTTCCCGGTAAATTTGCCATTGCTACATCAGCCAAGTGTTCCAGACAATTATCAGAACGCCAGAGCTGTTCAAGCATAGGGCAGTGATAATGAATTCCGCCGTTCCAGTAAATACCTGAGGACATGTTCAGTAGGTGTCGTATGGTAATCAGCTTATGATAGGGATGATTGTTGGCAGCAAATTGACTTAAATAATTTGCAACAGGTTCATCAAGACTTTTTATGTAACCCTTATCAAGGCATATTCCTGTGCAAATAGATAAAATGCTCTTCCATATAGATTTTATATTATTCCGGCTGTTATTAGTGTAGTTATTATAATACCTTTCCAGAATCGGCTGGCCATCCCTAAACAAAAGGATACTGTTTATAAGTCTGTATTGCTTTTGTTTTATATAAGTGTCTATGTATTCTGACAACTCATTATTCATTTCAAGTACCTTCCTATTATGGAGTTTTGATTGTTTTTTAAAGCCTCAGGAGAGTCTGCCGCAATCAGTTCTCCACCGTCACTGCCGCCTCCCGGTCCCATTTCAATAATGTAATCACAGTTAGACAATATATAGGGGTCATGTTCTGTTACAATGACGGTATTACCTTTGTCTACAAGTTCCTCCATCAGTTTCATAAGCCTTACACTATCGTAAAAAGACAAGCCCGTTGTAGGTTCATCCAGTACATAAACAGAATCCTTGGCTGATTGTCCCTTTGAAAGTTCCTTTGCCAGCTTAATACGCTGACTTTCACCTCCGGATATGGTTGGAGTCTTTTGTCCCAGGGTTATATAGCCCATACCTACCCTTTGGAGAGTAGCAAGTGTTTTATCTATATGTTTGTCTCTGCCTTTAAAAAATACTACCGCCTCATCTACTGTAAGGGACAGGATATCTCTTATATTTTTACCGTCCAGAGTTACTTCAAGAGCTTCGGGTATAAAGCCTGTCCCACCGCATGCTTCACATTCCGTATCAATAAAATTTCCAAATCCCACATGATAATGTAATTCACCGTCACCTTTGCAAACTTTGCAGCCACCTTCTGAATTAACAGTAAAAAGGCCGGCAGACGAACCGCTTTCCTTTGAAAATAAAGCACGTATACGGTCAAATACTCCTGTATAAGTAGCAGGACAAGAGGTGCGACTTCTACCGATAGGCTTTTGGTCTATAACCAAACATTTTTTAATTTGTTCCCAACCGCTTATGACAGAATTATTCTCCGAAATTCCTTCATTGTTCTCGTCCTCGTCCCCAACAAATTTGTCATTTAGTAAACTCTTTAATTTAGGAACGAGTGTGTCTGAAATAAGGCTGGATTTTCCACTGCCGGATACGCCTGCAACACCCACCATTAACCCTAATGGAATGGTGACATTCACGTTCTGAAGGTTATGAATATTTGCATTTTCAATTTTGAGTATTTTGTCAGAATTAACTGTTCTGCAGGTTTGATTTATATCTAGAAGGCCGTCATTCCTTAAATATGGTGCAGTATTTGAATTGTTACATTCCAGAAATTTGTCAAAGCTGCCTTGGAAAATCCGCTCTCCGCCGTTAATTCCCGCAAATGGGCCAAGGTCAATTATGTAATCGGCACAGCGCATGAAGTTTTCGTCATGCTCTACGGCAATTACTGTATTACCACGGTTCACAAGGTTTCTTATTATGGAAATCAGCTTTTCTTTTTCCACTTCATGCAGACCAATTGTGGGTTCGTCAAAAACAAATATTATACTGTCCATTTCAGCAATAATATATGATGCCAGAAACAGTCTTTGTATCTCACCGCCGGACAGGGTTGGCACCGGACGGGAAAGGGAGAGGTGGTGAAGTCCCACGTCAACCATGCAAGATAGTTTACTTAGTATCTCATTAAGCAGCGGAGACTTTTTAACAGGGGCGCTACTGAGAAAACCAAATAGGTCTTTAATGTACATATTGTCAAGTTCAGATATGGTTTTACCGCCTATTGTAGTGCTGGAGGCATGTACCCCAAGTCCTGTACCGCCGCATTTCGGACAGGAGGATTTTGTCATGTAGCCTGCTCCGGTCAGTAAATACAAAAGACGGCTATTGGTTGAAAATGCACCGTTTGTAACATGAAATATCCATGGTATAAATCCCATAAAAGAGGACTTACCGCTGTCTCCGTATTTTAAGCAGAATAACTGCTCATCTGAAAGAGAGGATAGCTTTTGCTCCGGGGATATATTGTGATGTTTATAAAAGCTGTCCAGCATTTTCTTGGTGCTACCACGTTTGCCTAGCCCTAGACATACATCTTCAACCTTTAAAGATAAGTCCCCGAATAGTTTTTCTTCATCCACTTTTTTTACAGTTCCTGACCCCAGACATTTAACGCACATCCCCTTAGGAGAATTTTTCTGGAACATTTCCATAGATAGGGGAAGATCGTCATTATATCTGCTGTCCCTTGTTCCGTAAGCAGCAAATAACATGGCAAGGATATTGCTGATTTTTGTCCGTGTACCTACCGTACTGCGTGGATTTGACTGCCTTATTATTCTCTGTTCCACTGCAACAGTAGGGGAAAGTCCTGTTATGCTGTCAAAGGTCGGTGTACTGTCAATCATAAACTGTGTACCGGAAAACATGAGGTAGCGGCGTTTGCCTTCTTCGTAAAGGGTATCAAAGGCCAGACTGGATTTTCCGCTGCCTGACACTCCTGTGATAACAGTGAGTTTGTTTTTAGGGATTTTTATATCTATTCCTTTAAGGTTATGTATTCTTGCGTTTTTAATTTCAATAAAATTGTTGATTGAGATTCACCCCACCATAAAAATATATGATAATTTTACCATAAACCTAAAGTAAAGAATATTGAACAATTTTAATCAAGTATGGCATTTTATACTTTTTTACATATTATGTATTGAGGACTATGGTGAATTTGAATAAAAAATATCGTAATGAGCGATAATATGCATGAGGTGAATCTATTTTGGCAAAATATATTAAAAACCCTATACCAATTGAAGCAATTGAATACAGACGAGGGTTGGAAGACGGTTTTGACGACATTCAAACAGCAATTAACGCAGGTCTGGATACTGAAAATTATGTAAACCCTGATGTTTGCGAAGAGATACCTTTTATAATTACGTTGGAAGGGAAGCATTACATCAGCAAGGGAGACTATATTATAACAGGTGTTGACGGAGAAAGATATCCGTGTAAAAGGGAAATCTTTCTAAAGACCTATACAATATTAAATATTTGATTGATATATTAATTTCTGGAAGGTTTTTTTATACTAAGTTCAGCAGACCTCCACGTCCGATTCTCCTTTTCAACTATAGAATTTACATTAGAAATCAGCAGCTCATGTTTGTTTGATTTGTTATAGGGAGCTGATTCGGTTAAATAAAGACGTTTGTGATATTCCAGAATTTCAGCAGTTGTACGGTATTCAACCCACTTCTTGTGCAAACCGAAACTTGTCTTAAAAGCAGACAAAATAGTAATAAATGAACCCATCAGGGCAACAATATATTTGGTCTGAAAAAATACGTCATTAAATAAGGCAGTAAAAGGTATAAAGGCTGAAATAACTATGTCCAGTATGACAAATAGGTTGTACAGCTTTTTGTTGGAGGCTGCCTTTTTATCGTAATAATTAAGGTTTCTGTATAAATAATTTTTAGCGTAAAGTCTGTTTTTATCATTCATATCGGTTACCTAATAATTTAATATAAAATTCCTTACTATTTGCACTGTTTCTAAAGGTGATTCTGATAAATAAATACGGTTTTTAATATATTCGGGTATTCGGCTGTCCTTAAATACATCTATACTGTTATCCAATGAAATTGGGCATATTTCTTTAATTCTATTTAAATTATTTAAATAAATAGCCTGACTCAATTCACGCTGTACAAATTGGCTGTTAAGTGAATTATTTGTTATAAACAAAATGAACAAGTCAATGTCATATAATCTTTCAATGATATTGTCAATGGGGATGTCCTTTTTGTAAGGAGGTAAAAAGTAAAACAGTTTATATTTTTCAGGCAGTGTTCGCAAGTCATCTATTATATATTTAATATATGTTTGGTCGTGACTGCTGCATGACAAAAATACTTTTACCATTTTCATCCCCTCAATATTTGCAAGATTATAGTACATTGTATGCCTGTACTATTGAAAACATGTCAAAAGGGAAGTCGTTTGGCGACTTCCCTTTTGCTTATACTTTGATTAATTTTTCAATAAGTCGGGATTTTTTTAACCCAGAGGCAATTGAGCTACCTGACCCAAAAGATACCTTTTCAAAATCTGCATATCCAACGCATCTATTGAGTTGTCTTTGTTGAGGTCAGCTGCCTGAGTGTCAATATTCTGATTTATACCTAAAATATATGATTTCAATGCAATAACATCAAGTGCATCAATTTGTCCGTCTTTATTAACATCTCCATATTTAATAGTTGGTTGATCAGGACTGCCAAGCAATACGCCATTTTTTCCAAGAACGATTTTATGATCCAGGCCGATAAACTTTCCTTCGCTGTTTTTCCATAGCACAGGATATAAGTAGTTATCATACTTATTGTCATTCCATTTCAGGTCTCTTCCGCCGGGGAAAGCAGTTCCTTCGCCACGAGTTAAAAGTCCGCCTGTATCCGCTGAGTCAATATTTATACACCAGAAAGTGTGATGGAGCTGGTATTTGTTTTCTAAAATATAATCTCTCATACTTCTGAGATATTTTTTATTGGCCTCCAGAAGTTTGTCTTCTCCTTCCGTGAGACCTCCCCATTCACCTATAAGCAGAGGGGCTGTTCCGTTTTCCATGATATAAGCCCAATTGTCCTTCCAACACTTATCATAAAGTATTTTCTTTGCTGTAGCATCATCACAAGTTGGGAAATCACCTTTAAACCACTCCTGCTCAAAAACCATAGGGCCGTAGTCATGTGGTGAATATACAAGCTGCTTCTGATAAGCGCCCAGATTAATAGGATGATCCTTTACACCCCTCAGGTTGCCACCCCACCAGTTGCCGTAGTAATCATTGGTGCCTGTCCAGGGACTTGTATCAAAGGATTCATCATTCCATAAACCATCTTTAGGGTACATTTCAACGCCTTCAACAAAAATCAATGCATTAGGATGAACCTTCATTATAGCAAGGGCTGTTTCCTGTGCTACTCTTTTCCAATTGTTTGCATGAGCGGAATCATCCCAGATAGCACTTTGGGATTTCATTTTCATAGTACCTGTATTTGTGTGTGGCTCATTTTTCAAATCAAAACCAATAATAGTATCATCGTTTTTATAGTGGTCAGCAACCCACACCCAGGCTGCTTTGAAGACATCCTCTGTTATGGTGCCGTTATACCATAACGGGTAGGTATGTCCCATATTGTCAGTCTCAGCACTATGTACGTCAAGAATAACCTTGATACCAACCCTTTTGAAGTTTTCAAGCATAAAATTAAACAGTTGGAAGCTGTTCAAGCCTGCCAGATCAGCATTATTGTAGCTTGTATCCGTAGAAGCAGGGTATTCGCCTTTACTCCATGCATATAGCAGGTCTGTAGCAATTGGCATTCTGACAACGTTAATTCCTTTGTCTGCAACCATTTCGATATCTGCCACAATATTACTGTGATATGAATCTAAAAGCATTCTTTCACGGCAATTAAAACCAAACCAGTTGGCACCTGTAATCCATACCTTGTTGCCATATTTGTCTACAATATTTGTACCTTCCACATGCAGCCAATCATCACCGGGGTCTGATACACCGGGTTCTGCTGCTGAAACCTTTGTACCTGACGGTATTAATAATGTCAAAAGCATTATTAATACAAGAAATACACTAATTGTTTTTTTCATACTTTTTCCTCCCAAATAAAATAAAATACTAATACATTTCTCTTTTGGAGATTAAATATTTAAGGGAATGAAAGTTGTGAATTGGAATATATAAATGAGAAAAGTACTTCCAAGAACCTTTAATTTTACTTTAAATCCACCTATCACCTCCATGGACTAAACTAAAAGTCATACAAATAATACCATATAATCAACATATATACAACAAAATATCTTTTTTTGTCTTATCCCGCTAAAGTATATGTAATTTGATTACAATACTAGATAATTTATGGTAAAATAATAATAAATGTACTTAGTTTAATAAAATTCCAAAGAAAACCCTATAGGAGTATTAGTATGGAAGATAATTATTTTAATCTTAAAAACATACTGGGTATTTTGTTTAAAATAACAAAAAAAAATGCCAATATACTAGCAGATAGATATTTACTTAAAGAAGTTTCCATAATATCTAAATGGAAAAATAACAAAGCAGAAATTAAATCAGAAGATATATCCAGAATTGTGGAGTTTGCAGTAAAAGAATCAAGTGAAGTACAGCGTAAAATGATCAGAAAAGAAATACTAACGATAATTAACTGCTCTTCCATTACAGAAGAAATAAAAGAAATGATTATCGAAATAAAAGATTTTGGTGAATTTCTCGAAGAATCTTTAAATGTGTGTACTTCCTGGTCATATGATGTACCTGATGTAAACACAAGTAATGGATTCACCGATAAGCTAAGCAGTAGCGATGAATACAATCTGGATTTGGAAAAGGGATTAGTGGGAGGATATAAAGGAATTGTAAGGTTTGATTTGGAGCTACTTAAAAATAAAAGTAATCCGGAAAGTACAGAAACTAAGAAAAATTCTGTACTTAAAAACAGTAAAATCAATCTGATACCCAGAAGTAAACTGAGGAATGCAAAAAAGTTTATAGAAGCAAGAAGCGTTTTAACCGTAATTGTTATTGTTGCTATTTTAAGCTATACATTTATTCAGGCAGGCAACAACAATAAAAAAGTTGCTTCCGACATAAATCCGACTCAATCCACTCAATCCACTCAATCAGCATACCAGGTAAATGACCCTGCAAAAGCAGGTCAGGGGGATGTTTCGGCAAGAGCAGAGAAAGCAGTGCCGGCAAAGAAGTCCGATGAAAAGAAAACAAATGAAAGCCGGGAAAACGACAATAACAAGCAGAAAAAAAGTTCTGCTTATGTGGATAAATCAAAGGATAAAACTATAAACAGACCAGAAACAAATAATAATATAAATACTCAAACCGATCAGCAAAATAACGATATAAATATAAACATATCCGGAAGTTCCGATTTAAACATTGGAGTAGGCAACAACATAATAATTAGTAACAACAAAACTAATGAGGCTTCCGATACTTCTCGCTCAAAAGAGGGGACAGCGGCATCGTCGGCTGAAGCCACTGATACAAGCGGAAAATAAAAATTTACAATTTAAACAGCAAAATTTATACCTCCAGTACAGTAATGCATGTGAAAAAGTATGAGAAAGAAAGTAAAATAAAATACCGGAGGGATGTTCATGAAAAAATTTTTAGGAATACTGGCGTTTGCGTTAATTATAATAGCGCAGATAACTTCTGTAGGGGCAAATTCGGATAAAATTAAAATCAGAATTGACAATGAACCCATAGAATTTGCCATGCCTCTTCAACTTGTGAATAATCAGCTGTTTGTACCTTTCAGAGAAACAATGACCTTATTCGGATATGATGTAAGCTGGGATAAAAACACGAAAACAGCCACGGCAATAAAGAATCGTAAGCTGCTTTCGTCCAAGGTTGGCAGCAAGGAAATAATAGCAGACGGCGAGAAAATTACTTTCAGTTCAGACTCATATTTGTATCAACAAAGGTTATATGTACCTGTACAGATAATCGAAAGAGGACTAAACAAAATTGTTAAATGGAAAAGCGATGAAAATACCTTATACATATCCGGCTCCAAAAATAATATTAATATAAATGTTGAGAATTCCAATGAATGTGTAATAGCTGTAGGGAATAATATTCTGGTAAACATAACAAACAAATACGGAGTTAACGAAATCAACGATAAGATAAATGATGCCGACAAGCTACTGGAAAATAATAACTATACTGCGGCTATAGGCATGTATGAAACAGTCCTTGAGAATATTTCAAGCTCGCAAAATCCTGAAGAATATGGGAGAACCAAGGTAAACATTGGTAATGCATATAATAGGCTTGCCGTAATTATTAACGAGGAAGACAATGCAAAAAAAGCGGTTATGGCATACGAGGCCGCGCTTAAAGTCAGTACTCCTGAAATAAACACGGTTGTATATGCGGCAGCCCGGAATGGATTGGCATATTCATATGTTATTCTGGCACAGGTAAGAGATACTGAAAAAAACATTTCTAAAGCTCTGGATTTTTATGCCCAAGCCCTGAAAGTATACAGTCGGGATGCATACCCACAGGAGTATGCCCGAATACAAAACAATCTCGGTTCTGCTTATTTAGTGCTGGCTGGTGTTAAAGACCGGCAAAAAAATCTTGAAACTTCTATGGAATACTGCAATGAGGCTTTAAAGTTCTTTACACCTGAAAAAAACATCCAGACAAATATTAAATTACACAATACTTTGGGATTAATTTATACGAGCTTGGGGATGCTGTCAGAGCCGGAAAAAAATATATCCAAGGCGTTTGAGGAATTCAATGAGGTTTTGAAAGCGTGCAGCATCGATACGTATCCAAACGAATACGGATATGTACAAAACAATATCGGTCAGTGCTATGGAAAGTTGGCTGATATTAGAGACCGTGAAGAAAACGGTTTAAAAGCCATTAAAGCGTATAACGAAGCATTAAAGGTTATTACTCCGGAAAAGAACGCTGTTAACTATGCCGTAACCAATATGTGCCTTAGCTTTGCTTATGTTAAGCTTTCAGAGGTAAGAGATTCCGGGGAAAATCTTACCAAGGCAGCGTTGGCCTGCAATGAGAGCCTGAAGGTTCTCACAATAGGGAGATATCCTTTAAATTATGCAGATGCACAGAACAGGCTTGGAACAGTCTATTACAAACTCTCAATTCTTAGCTCAAAAAGGGCAAATCTCATGAAGGCTATAAGTGCATACAAGGAAGCTTTGAAAGTATATACTTCCAACAAGTATCCGTTGGATTACTCATTAAATACTTATTATTTGGGAACATGCTACAAAAGCCTTGGCGAAGTAGATGACAAGGAGGGAAATACCTTAAAAGCTGTTGAAATGTATAACGAGGCATTAAATGTAATTACATTTGAGAAGTATCCAATGTATTACGCAGACATAAAGAACAGCTTAGGAAACGCTTATAGATCTTTGTACTCATTAGCCTTTCAGATGGATAATCTATATAAATCTATAGACGCATACGATGAGGCTCTGAAGGTGAATACATTGGAAAAGCAACCTATGAGTTACGCTTTAATACAATGCAATCTCGCATATACTTATATGAATTTGGGAGATGTACTTGACGACGAAGAAATTATAAATAAATCCATACAAGCCTCTATGGAAGCATTAAAGGTATATACATTTGACAAGTACCCAATACGGTATGCAGATACGGTAATAAATATGGGGTCAGCATATTGGGCAATGTCTGAGATCAAGGACACGGTAGAAAATCTGGCAAAAACCCGGGACAGTTACGAGGAATCTTTGAAGGTCTACACATTGGATAAATACCCGTTGGACTATGCCTTTTCCCAATATTGCATAGGATATGTATGTACTGCAATTGCCGAGGCAAGCCCCTCAGAAGATATAATTAACAAGGGTCTTGAGGCATGTCAGGAAGCATTAAAAGTGTATACTCCGGAAGAAAACTCCGGCGAATACGTAGAAGTCAGAGCTAATCAGGCTGCATTATATGTTAAGTTAGCACAACTAAAGGGCTCAGAAGATATATTAAATAATTCACAAGAAATTTATCAGGAATTGCAGAGTTACTGCACCGACGAAAATGGACTTGTTAGTGATCCGGGAATTAATACTGAAATGGGATTTATGTATTACGTTTTATCAATGTTCAAGGATAAGGAAGAAAACCTGACAAGAGCAATAGAAGCTTATCAGAAGGCTGAAACCATGATACAGGAAAAAGATAATCCTGCAATGTATGCCAAAATCCAAAAACAACTTGGTATTTGCTTTTTAGACATATCGGATGTAAAAGACAAGCAAGAAAATCTAAAAAAGGCACTAAAATATTTTAATGCAGCTATAAATCATATTAAAAATGATGCTGTCTTGGAACAAATAAAAGTTTACATAATGCAGATAAATAAAGATTTAGCCAAATAGTAGTGGATATAAAAAAGGGAGTGTTACTGTGAGGGGAAAGTTGTTGTTAATAATAATTACATTTCTTATTGTTACGGGGACAAGCGCTGTCAAAGCATATGCTGAAAATACAAACACAGTACAAACTCCCTCTTTTGATTTTGAAGCAAAGCCGATAATAATAAAAAAAGAGCCTTTTATACCAATAAAGCCTGTACTAGAAGCGCTTGGATGGAAAATAACCTGGGATTCAAAGAACAAGACGGTGCAGGCACTTAAAGGAGAAAGTACACTTGTAATAAAAATAGGCAGTAATATTGCCACACTTAATGGAACTTCTGTTTTACAAAACAATCCTCCTGTTGTTATAAAAGGTATATCATATGTAAGCAGTAGGTTTATAGCTCAGGAATTCGGAACAAAAGTCAGGTGGGACAGGAAGGATAACCTGATAGTACTTTCAAACCGAGATACCGGGAATATAAATATCAGCGGTCAGGGAAATATTATTATTGCCGGAGACGGTATAATTGTGAATATATTTGAGCCTTACGGAATAGAAACTGTATATGACCAGATAGATGATGCTGACATACTTTTATGTGCAAAAAAGCCGGAAGAGGCCATTGAAAAATATAAAAACATTTTAGAAAACATATCAGAAAAGGAAAATCCCGAAATCTATTCCCATGTTACAAATAATATGGGGAACGCTTATAATATTCTTGCCGGATTTCGGGATGCACAAAATAACAGCCGGAATGCCATATCGGCCTATACTAATGCACTTAGAATTTATTCATCAAATAAACGGAGCAAAAATTATTTTATTACCTTGAACAATCTTGCGAATGCATATTTCAATTCATGGGAGGCATCGGGAAAAAAAGCTGATTTGACAGCTGCTTCAGATATCTATGCTGAGATACAAAATTCCGGCTATTTGGACGATACCTATATAGAGAGTGCTTTAACCGACTACAATACGGGTATGGTTTATTATTCTCTTGGGAAAAAACAAATGGCTGTTGAAAGTTTTATCAAAGCACAGAATAAATATCTAACACTTCTTAAACAAGCAGACAGCGGAGAAAATGAAGAAATGTGGGCTTTACTGCAATATAACCTGGGAAATGTATGCAGATCCCTCTCATTAATCACTGATAAGGAAAACAATGGATTAATGGCTGAAAACGCCTATGAAAATGCGTTGACTGTAATGACCGTGGAGAGCTTTCCACTGGAGTATGCTCAAATACACAAATATTTGGGTGATATTTACAAGTCGCTGTCAGAATCAGCAAATGACCCGGAATTAATCCCACGTGCAATTGAGGAATACAAGGAAAGCCTGAAGATTTTCACACCTGATGAATACCCTGTTTGCAATAAACAGGTTGATATGGAATTAAAAACCATAATTCAATAATCTTTCATAAAACTTTCATAAAACATTCATTAATAATTCCATAAAAAGCTAACCCCCTTCTTATATAATCATATATGTATTTATATAGTGTTCCGCCAAGTTCATTAAACTCCCTGTAATTAACACCGCACCCATTCCAATCATACCGGAGGAACATAAATAATAAAGGATATGAATAACACTTTTAACGGTTATATGAGAGTGTTATTACATCAGGGGGGTGTAGGAGTTTAATGATAAGTGACGGCATGTTTTGGGCAATATTATGTATTTCAGCCGTTGTGTCCTTAATAACGATATTCTATATTGTTATTTCAACAAAAGAAATTATATGTAGAGAAAGGTATTTTAAGGGCGGGGGAATTAAAGGACTATTTAATTTTGTAATGTCTCTTGTATTTATGGGATGTGTGGGTTATTGCCTTTACAATGTACCGCAAATTCTTTTTTTCGGGTCATCCTGGAACAGTCTGGAGAAAGTAGGGCCTGATAACGTTGGAAAAGTTATAATTTGTTTAAGCTTTGTAATTTCTATATTGTACATATATTTTGTATTAACCTCATTTTTTTATAAACCAAATGACAAACCTTATTTTATGGTAATATCTCTAAGCATAATCAGCGGTATTGGAAATTCAATAGTTGTTTTTATAATAAACAGGGCACTTGGAATCCTTGCCGGAGACGTAGAAAAATGGACGCTTATAGAAAGCAGACTATACATATTTTTTATATGTGGAATACTACTTTTTACAATAGCAGCAATGATTGTACGGAAAAAACTCATATCTGTTACCAATAATATCATATACGAAAAGCGTATCCAGATAATAGACAAAATATTAAAAGCTCCTTATATAAAATTCTCATCTCTTGAAGACGGCAACATTTATGCAGCATTAAATAATGATACTGAAACAATAGGAAATTTCGTAGGGCATCTGGTGGCAGGTATAACAGGAGTTATTACACTGATAACCTGCTTCATATATCTGGCAATTCTCGATAAAAGAGGAACTTTGTTCTTTCTGATTGTACTTATTGTTACAATAGGCATATTCCAGCTGGCTGTATCGGGTGCTCAAAAATTCTTTGAACAGAACAGAAACTATCAGACCACATTCTTTAAAAACATAAAAGACCTTGTAGAAGGCTTTAAGGAGCTTTATATCAATACAAGAAAAAGAATGGGGTTCAGACGTGACATAACAGACAGCTGTGAGGCTTACCGTGACTCTCGAATAGCAGGGGATTTTAAATTCACAAATGTTACCATACTGGGAGAAATTCTGTATACAGGGGTAATCGGTGCTATTGTATTTACGTTTCCAATACTGTTTGACATACAAATTTCAACCTTACAAAACTTTGTACTCGTACTCTTGTATATGGGAGGAATAATAAATGAAGCACTCTTTGCTATTGTTCCCACATGTATGAGAGTGGTAGTAAGCTGGAAGAGAATAAGCAGCTTTGCCAACAGCATTTCAGCAGATGAGGATTACAGGGATTCCGATATTGAAAACACCGAAGAAAACCTCACAATTGAATTCAGTGGTGTCAAGTTTGCCTATAAAAATGAAAACGGGGAATCATTTGAAGTGGGCCCTATTGATTATACCTTTAAATTCGGAGAAATTGTTTTTATTATGGGGGGCAACGGTAGCGGAAAGTCCACTCTTGCAAAGCTCATAACCGGACTGTATCTGCCGGACGAAGGACAGGTGCTGGTTAACGGTCAAAGAGTGAATTCAAGGGAACTGGGAGCATATTTTTCAACAGTTTACAGTGACTATCATCTTTTCGAAAAGCTGTACGGAATTGAATACAAGGACAAGCTTAATGACATAGAAAGATATCTTAATATTCTTGGAATAGACAGCAAGGTTGAAATAAAGGACGGGGAATTCAGTACACTCAAGCTATCTTCAGGACAAAGAAAAAGACTTGCCCTTTTGGTTAGCTACCTGGAGGATCGACCGGCATATCTTTTTGATGAATGGGCATCTGATCAGGACCCTGAATTCAGAAAGTTCTTCTACAAAACCCTCCTTCCGGAACTTAAAGCAAGAGGAAAAGCCGTAATAGCAATAACTCATGATGATAAATATTTTGATGAGGCTGATAGGATAATCAAAATGGACATGGGGAAGATAGTCAGCAGTATTAGATCGGTAAACGTGTAATGGGGGAGTCGGAATGAAAAGATTACTAGCAGGGTTATTATTTATATTACTGGTTTTTCAGACTGCATGCACACAGGAATTATCTGTTGTAAAAGGTTCTCGGGATTATAAAGGAAACGGTGTAACTATAACGGATAAAGGAAACTATTTCGATGTATCACTTGATTTTACAAAAGGATTAAGCCACAAAGAGATAGGAAAAGAATTTGCCAGAGGAATACTTTCTGTTGTACCTGATTATGAAGCTCTGGTGGATTCATACATAGCTGAAAACCTTTTCAAAAGTGAGTATCATGAAGCTTTTTGGAGAGTTGATGATGTAAAAGCACAGATTGATAAAGAATACAGAGATGAAATTGAAGGCATGTCGGAAGTGTTTTCCGGCGGTGACAAAAATATCAGGGGAGACAACAAAATATCAAAGGACGAGTTTATTCTGTTCAATTTATTCCTAGACGTCATCAGATCTACACAGTGCAGTTTTGTATCAGTATTTGGTTCAAAGAGTGTAACGGGAAAAACAATTACCGGAAGAATTCTTGATTGGTATGGCGGAAACAAGAATCAACTACCCAGAATTCAGGCGGTTATTACAATGAAAAATGCAAAAGGCAGCATATGCTCCATTGGATATATGGGCTTTATGGGTATAATAACCGGGCTTAATGACAGAAAGATATTTGCTGCGGTTCAGGAATCAACATCAGGAGCGGCATATTCGTCGGCGGGGAAAAGGTCTTATCCTCTGGATTTAAGATATGCCTTGGAAAACACCGACAAAATGGAAACCACTATCGATTTTATGAAGGACGAAAATAAACAGTATTCGGTAAATCACCTGATTGTATTTTCTGACCCAAATGAGAGTAAAGTTCTGGAAAACAATTTCAGCGGGAGAGGTACCGGAGCAGGACGGGTTAGGCGTGCCGTCAGAACTGATGAATCAAGACTTAATAAAGGTGTTGAATGGGGAATAAAGGATGCAGTCGCTTCTGTAAATTCATTTATTCTGGAGGGCAGCACAGACAATCATACCCGAAATAAATTTAACACAAGAAGATGGAAATACATAAAAGAGCAACTGACCGGAGCACAATCAAAGTATACCCCGGAGGATATCAAAAAAATCATGACTTATACCAAAGGCTCACCAAGAGCTTTATTGGATACAAGGTATTTATATACTAAAGCCACATTGAGTATGACTGTTTTTCAACCGGATACTCTTTCGCTGGAAGTATATTTTTCCCCCAGAAATACGTTGAAAGTGACTGATAAACCTACTTTTGAGAAGATTTCCGTATTTCAATAATATTAGTTTAAGAGGCGGTGAAAAGAATGTATGCTTTTAAAACATTGGTAGATTTAATTGTTTCAAGGCAGGACGAAAAAGCCAAGGGTATCACATTTATACTAAGTGAAACCGAAGAACATTTTGTATCCTATAGTGAGTTATATCATGGAGCAATGAAACTTTTATACAATTTGCAGGCATCAGGCTTTCAAAAAGGCGACGAAGTTATATTTCAGATAGATAACAACAGACAATTCATGTTTGCCTTCTGGGCATGCATACTTGGAGGGATGATTCCGGTTCCGGTTACAACGGGGACAAATGACGAACACAAACTAAAGCTGTTTAAGATATGGGATATACTCAAAAATCCCAAAATGCTGGCTTCCGATGATTTTTTTGCAAGACTCAAAAGCTTTGGGGACAAAAACGGCTTATCTGAACAAGTTGACTTAATGCAAACAAAAACCTTAAGCATGGAGAATTTAGGGCAAACTGAATTTTTAGGTGAGATTGCAGAAGCCGAGGAAAATGATATTGCATTTATTCAGTTTTCATCAGGCTCTACAGGCGACCCCAAGGGCGTAATAATCACCCACAGGAATGTCCTCTATGATATAGGCTCCGTAATACGCTGGGTAAATATAAATTCAGAGGATTCAGGTCTAAACTGGATGCCCCTGACCCATGATATGGGCCTCATAGGTACACACATAAAGGATGTAATTGCATGTATAAACCAATACAATATCGAGACACAGCTCTTTATCAGACATCCTTCGCTATGGATACAAAAAGCCAGTGAACACAAGGTTACACTATTGTATTCACCTAATTTCGGCTACAAACATTTTCTGACCTTTTTTAAGCCGGAAGTAAAAAAGGACTGGGATTTGTCAAAGGTCAGGCTTATATACAATGGTGCAGAACCCATATCTTATGAATTGTGTGATGAATTCCTGGAAAAGCTGTCTCCTTATGGCTTAAAAAGAAACTCAATGTATACCGTTTACGGTCTGGCAGAGGGAACTATTGCAGTAACATTTCCACGCCTTGGTGATGAAATGAGGTTTATAAGCCTTGACCGTAATTACCTGAATGTAGGTGACATTGTAAGAGAAGTAGGCAAGGGTGACGCCAGAGGCTGCAGCTTTGCGGATGAAGGATATCCAATATATGATTGCTATGTCCGAATATGCGACAGTGACAACAATGACATAGGCGAAAACAAAATTGGCTACATATGCATATCGGGTGCCAATGTTACATCCGGCTACTATAACAACGAGGAAGCAACCCGCAAAGCAATAACCAATAACGGCTGGCTTAATACAGGTGATTTGGGTTTTATGAGGGATGGAAGACTTGTTATAACAGGACGTGCTAAAGATGTAATCTTTGTAAAGGGCCAAAACTACTATTCACATGATATTGAGCGTATCGCACAGGAAGCTGAGGGGATTGAACTCGGAAAGATTGTTGCGGTGGGAGCATTCAATGAAAAAATCAAGTCTGACGAACTGATACTCTTTGTTCTGTTTAAAATGAAAGCAGATAAATTTACAGGAACAGTACGCATTCTAAGAAAATTAATCAGTGAGAGAATGGGAATAGAAGTGTCACAGGTAATTCCAATAAAGAGTATTCCCAAAACCACCAGTGGTAAAGTACAACGTTACAAACTTCGTGAAAGCTATATCAATGGTGAGTTTGATACTATAAAAAATGAAATAGGATTACTGCTTAAATCAGAAGCAGAAAGCAGACCAATTGACTTGCCTGAAAATGAAATACAGGCCAAACTGGCAAGAATCTGGCAAGAGGTACTGGGTGTAAAGAAAATAGGCATAAAGGATAACTTTTTTGAATTAGGCGGGGATTCTTTGAAGATTACTCAAACAATTTCCAGAATAAGAGAAGAGTTCGGAGCTGAACTTGAACAGACCCTTTTGTTTGAAAACCCTGTTCTTGATGTCCTTGCTGAAATCGTTGAAAAATCAGATAAAATATCCGATGATGAAAATAGAATACAGCGTTTGCAGGAGAAAGGTACTTTACCCCTTTCCTATGCTCAGCAGAGGATATGGTTTCTTGACCGACTAAACGAAAACAGCTCTCAATACATGTTATATTCAGGTCTTAATATAAAGGGAACCCTAAATTATGATTTGTTGTTAAAAAGCCTTAATACAATTATAGAAAGACATGAGAGCTTGAGAACCTCCTTTTTAGAAGAAGATGGACTGCCTGTGCAAACGGTAATGGAAGGGGTTCGCATGGAGCTGCCTTTTATTAGTCTTGTAGAAATACCATTAGAGAACAGAAGAAAAGAAGCCATGGTTCTTGCAAAAGAGGGAATAAGCTGTCCTTTTGACTTAAGTAAGGCACCTCTTATAAGAGGAAAATTGCTTCAACTTGAAAAAGACGAGTATGTACTGATTCTGGCAGCCCACCATATGGTATTTGACGGGTGGTCATTTAAGGTACTGCTTAAAGAATTGGCAATCTTATATAATTCCTATATACAAAATAAAAATTATGTTTTGCCGGAATTAAAAATTACATATTCGGATTATGCTTGCTGGCAAATAGACAGATACAAGGAAAATACTATTCAGAAACAGCTTGTCTATTGGAAAGAAAAGTTAGGCGGAAAGCTTCCTATACTGGAACTGCCTTTTTCAAAGCAAAGGCCCACAGTACAAACCTATAAGGGTTCCAACTTCCGTTGCAGCCTTTCAGATGAGTTATATCAAAAACTAAAAAGAGGTGCGGAACAAGAAGGTGCTACTCTTTATATGATTCTACTTGCAGCCTTTAAGGTCTTACTTTTTAAATATACAGGACAAGAAGACATAATCATCGGTTCACCTGTTGCAAACAGAAACCGTTCAGAGCTGGAACCATTGATAGGGTTCTTTACAAACAATCTGGTCATTAGGACGGCTTTCAGCGGAAATAGCAGCTTTCGTGAGCTTTTGAGAAATGTAAGAAATGTCACCCTTGAAGCATACTCTAATCAGGATGTTCCTTTTGAAAAAATAGTTGAAGAACTTAATCTGGAACGCGATATGAGTCGCAATCCCCTTTTTCAGGTGTTCTTCAGCCTTCAGGATACTCCTGTACGGTCAGCAAGGCTGTCCGGCATGAGTATTTCAAGTATTGACATGGAGGGTGACACAGCGAGATTTGACCTTTCTGTTGATATAAACGACAGTGGATCGTGTCTGGAAGTAAACTTTGAATTTAATACAGATTTATTTGATGCGGAATACATAGTAAGAATGGCAGAACATTACACATATTTATTGGAGAACTTAACTGCAAATTTTGAAACACAAATCAAAAAGTTTGATATTTTAAGTTCAGAGGAGAGTAAAACCTTACTGGAAGGCTGGAACAATACCCGTGTGGATTTTGAGGGTGATTTGTGGATACGACTTTTTGAGGACAAGGTGTCAATTAACCCCCATGCCGTTGCCGTAGTAAAGGGAGACAGACAGCTTTCCTACAGTGACCTTGACACAAGAGCCAACCGGCTTGCAAATTATCTTGTATCTCTGGGAGTCGGCCCTGAAACCATAGTAGGTATATATATGGAGCGTTCCATAGATATGCTTACGGCTTTAGTTGGTGTCCACAAGTCAGGTGGAGCATACCTTCCTATGGACCCCGTTTTTCCAAAGGACAGGCTGGAGTTTATGCTGGACAATGCACAGGTTCCTATCATTTTAACTGATACTATAATCAAGGATACACTGCCTTTAAACAAAGCAAAAATTATCTGCATCAGTGAACAATGGAAGGAAATATCGGAACAAAGCATTGAAAAACCTGAAAACAGAGCGACAACGGATAATCTGGCATATGTAATATATACTTCAGGCTCCACTGGAAATCCCAAGGGTGTGCAGATTGAACACCGTGCATTAACTAACTTTTTGCTCTCAATGGGTACAAGTACGAATATATGTGAGAAGGACAGACTTTTGGCTGTAACCACTCTTTCATTTGACATTGCAGGACTTGAAATGCTGCTGCCGTTAGTAACAGGTGCCTCAGTTGTAATCGCAGGAAGGGATGAAGTAATAGACGGAGAAAAACTCATATCACTTATGGATAAGCATAATATTTCTATTATGCAGGCAACCCCTGCCACATGGCGAATGCTTGTAGAAGCACAATGGCAGGGCAGCAGCAGTCTCAAAATACTCTGCGGAGGAGAGGCACTGCCAAGAGATTTGGCAAATGAGCTGATGGACAGATGTTCATGCCTATGGAATGTTTATGGGCCTACTGAGACTACAATATGGTCTACCATGCTACGGTTAGATTCAAAAGAAGGCCCGGTATCAATAGGAAAACCCATTGCAAATACAACGGTATATATACTTGATAATGAAATGAAACCAACTGCTGTAGGGGTTCCGGGAGAACTATATATAGGTGGAGCAGGCCTTGCAAGGGGATATTTAAAACTTCCAAAGTTGACCCAAGAAAAATTTATCACCAACCCATTTAGCAGCGAAGTAGGTTCCAGACTATATAAAACAGGAGATATTGTCAGGTTTATGCCTGATGGAAATATAGAATTTGTTGGTCGTAGTGATCATCAGGTCAAAATACGAGGCTTCCGCATAGAGTTGGGTGAGATTGAGACACTTTTAAACAAAAATCCTCTGATAAGTCAGAGTGTAGTTATATGCAGAGAAATATTCTCGGGAGAAAAAGCACTTATAGCCTATGTAATCCCGAAAACAAAGGAAACAGATACGGTTATGTTAAGGGCCTACCTCAGGGAAAGACTGCCTGATTATATGATACCCTCGTATTTTGTAAAGCTTGATTCCTTTCCAATGACACCAAACAATAAAATAGACAGAAAAGCTCTGCCAATACCTGAAAAAACCACCCAAGGAGCAAACTCAGACACGATACAGCCGTCAAATGAGGTACAAAAGACAGTATCAGACGTTTGGAAAGAGGTTCTTGGAAGGGAAACCATAGGAATCAATGAGAATTTTTTTGACTTGGGAGGTCATTCACTCCTTTTGGCAAAAGTACGCAGCAAAATATCCAAAACAATGAATATAGATTTGCAGGTTATGGATTTGTTCAAATATCCTACAGTCAACACACTTTCAGAATATCTTGAACAGAGGCTGGGCAAAAAAACAGCTGTTATAAATAATAAACCGAGTATTCCAAAAACTACTTCTTCACAAAGCAATGATATAGCAGTAATAGGTATGAGTGCAAGAGTACCCGGTGCAAAGAATATAGATGAGTTTTGGACAAATCTCTGCCAGGGAAGGGAATCAATAACCCGTTTCAGTGACGAAGAAATAATAGCAGAGGGCATAGCCCCCGAACTGTTAAAAAAGCCGGAATACGTGAAGGCTTGGGGTGTTTTAGAGGATGCTGACAAATTTGATGCACAGTTTTTCGGCTTTAATCCAAGGGAAGCGGAAATACTGGACCCCCAGCAGAGAATATTCCTAGAAGAAGCATGGAAGGCAATGGAGGATGCAGGCTGCGATTCCGAAAAGTTCAGCGGTGCAATAGGAACCTTTGCAAGCGTCGGCATGAATACATATATAAAAAATCTTACAGAAGACAATGAAATCGGCAATGTTGCAAATAACTACCAGATAATGATAAATAACGATAAGGACTTTCTTGCCACCAGAGTAGCTTATAAACTAAATCTGGAAGGCCCCGGATTAACCGTTCAGACAGCCTGCTCATCCTCAATGGTTGCAGTACATCTTGCTTGCAGGAGTCTTTTGAATAAGGAATGTGATATGGCCTTAGCTGGCGGTGTAAGTATAAGACTTCCACAAAAAACAGGTTATTTGTATCAGGAAGGAATGATACTGTCACCGGATGGACATTGCAGAGCCTTTGATGAAAAAGCAAAAGGAACGGTGGGTGGAAACGGTGCTGGAGTAGTTGTTCTAAAAAGGCTGGAGGATGCCATAGCACAGGGGGATAACATCTGTGCAGTAATAAAGGCAACTGCGGTCAACAACGACGGGTCGCTGAAAGTAGGTTACACTGCCCCAAGAATTGAAGGTGAAGCGGGTGTTATTGCAAAGGCACAGGAACTTGCCGGAGTAAATCCTGACACCATTACATATATTGAAGCCCACGGAACAGGGACACCACTCGGAGACCCTATAGAAATAGAAGCGCTGGAGAAGGTATTCAGTGAAAAAACTGACAAGAAAAAGTATTGTGCAGTTGGTTCGGTCAAAACAAACATAGGTCATCTGGATGCGGCATCAGGGGTAATAGGCCTTATAAAAACAGTTCTTGCCATCAAGAACGGCAAAATACCCCCAAGTCTCAATTTTGATAAGCCTAATCCCAAGTGCAATTTTGAAAACGGACATTTCTATGTAAATGCAAAACTCTCCGAATGGAAAACTGATGGGATACCCCGAAGAGCAGGAGTAAGCTCATTTGGAATCGGAGGTACAAATGCACATGCAGTTCTGGAAGAAGCACCGGTAAAAAAAGATGTAACTCTTGAAAAATCAAGGCATTTATTGATATTTTCAGCTAAAACTTCAAGTGCACTAGAGAGAATGACATCAAACTTTGCATTACATTTAAAAGAAAATCCCGGTATAGATATGAACGATGCATCGTACACACTAAAGCTGGGCCGCAGAGAGTTTGAGTACAGGTGCTTGCTTGTTTGCAATACAAGAGAAGAAGCAATAGAAGCTATAGAAAATGATAATTTAATATATGCCAATAATATAAAGAATGGTAAAAGTTATAATCTGGAAAATTTGAAGGAATATACAGAGGAAGAACTGGGAATTTTCTGGCTACAAGGTGAAAAAATAGATTGGATAAGCTTATACGAAGGACAGGGAAGAAACAAGCTTAATCTTCCGGTGTACCCCTTTGAAGGACAGTCCTTCTGGGCAAAATCAAAAAAAGCAGTCAAGAAGGATATCAATGATTATTTTTATGCACCGGTATGGAAACAGGCTGTTTACAATATTCCGTCAGAGCTTACACTGCCTGAAAATAAGAAATCCATACTGGTACTGGCTAAAGAAAGTAACTTTGAAAATAAATTTGTTGAGCTTTTAAGAAAAGCAGGGGCAAAGGTCATTGAGGTTAATCCAATACAGCAGCAGGACTATGATACACTGCTGACAGAACTGAAAAATCAAGGCAACGTACCGGACAGAATTATAAATATGCTGGGCATTTCAAATGAAAACCGAGGCAAGGACCTTTTCTACAGTATGCTGTTTCTAACAAAAGCGTTGGGAAAACAGGAGTTAAAGAAAGAAATAACTACTATTGTTCTAACAAACGGTATGCAAAAGGTATTCGGCGAATCCGTGCTGTATCCTGAAAAAGCTTTGGTACTTGGCCCTTGTAGAGTAATTCCAAGGGAATATGAAAATATCAAGTGCAGAAGTGTGGATTTTATGCTTTGTGAAGAGGGCAGTCCTTGTGAAAGGGAACTGTTGGAGCAGCTTTTATATGAAGCCTATAGTGATTCCGAAGATACCACAGTAGCGTACAGAGGGGAAAGCCGTTGGATTCAAAGCTTTGATAAAATGAAACTCCAAAATACACAAAAGCCTGTACTTCAAATAAAAAATAAAGGAACTTATATTATAACAGGCGGATTGGGCGGAATCGGATTGGTTCTGGCAGAATACCTTGCCGAGAGGGAAAAAGTAAAGCTTGTCCTTGTGGGACGATCTTCATTCCCTGAAATGGAAAATTGGGATGAATGGCTGGAGAATAAGGGGAAGGCTGACAAAACTTCCACAAAAATAAGAATCTTAAAGAATATAAGAGAACTTGGCTCAGAAATTCTCATCTGCCGTGGAAATGTTGACAATATGGAAGAAATGCAAAGAGTACGTCAGCAGGTTCAGAATCACTTTGGAAAAATCGACGGAGTAATTCATGCAGCCGGAAATCCCGGCGGCGGTATGATACAGATAAAGAAAGAAAGTTTTGTTGAAAATGTATTTGCACCAAAGGTCACGGGAACACAGGTATTGTATGAAGTATTAAAGGATTGCAAGCTTGATTTCTTCATTATGAGTTCATCCCTTAACTCCATAACAGGAGGTTTTGGACAAGCAGATTACAGTGCCGCTAATAATTTTATGAACGCATTTGCAATTGCCCATGATTCAAGACATGGAACACGTTTTGTATCAGTCAACTGGGACAGATGGCCCGGAATAGGTATGGCCATAGACAATAAAAAATCTGTTCATCCTTTACTGGATAGAAAGATATCCGAATCTCCGGATAAAGCAGTATATTTATCACGGTTTAATCCTAAAAAGGACTGGGTGTTGAGTGAACATCTTGTGATGGGAATCCCTACAATAGCGGGAACAACATATATTGAAATGGCTAGAGCTGCTTTTGCAGATATAAATGGAGATAAACCTGTTGAATTTTCAGATGTGACCTTTTTAACTCCAATGGCAGTTAGGGAAAATGAAGAACAGGAAGTTTTGACAATATTGCAAAGAAACGGCGGACATTATGAATTCAAAATATTTAGCAGACTCTGTTCATATGTGGAAGAAAACCCATGGAGAGAACATGCACAGGGAAAGATTGCGGCTGCAATTGACCCGGAATATAAACAGATTGATATTTCTGGATCAGCAGACATATTTAATGAAGAAAAATTTGATTACATTAATAAAGATTTTGAAGAATTTATAACTTTCGGGAACAGATGGAGGACACTGAAAAGGCTTGGATTCCACGGTACAAAAGGATTTGCAGAGATAGAACTGGCCCCGGAATTTATAGATGATTTAAAGTACTTTAATATACATCCTTCTCTTTTGGATGTTGCTACCGGTTCGGTAAGGCTGGCATCCAAAAGAAATTTTCTTCCTGTTTCATACGAGAAGATAATTGTAAGACAAAGACTGCCTGAAAAAATTTATGCAAATATAACATTCAGGGACGAATACGATGCACCCAATGAAATAATAACCTGTGATATTGATGTTTTGGATGAAAAAGGTGTTCAGCTAATTGAAATAAAGAATTTTTCCATGAGGCAAATTTCAGATGAGAACAGTGAAAACATTAAAAACAGAAGCCGGAAATTAAACTCCTTTACCGAAGACACCCAAGTCTATAACAGCTTAATTAACAGTTCAAACAGTGGCAATATTATGGATTCGGGATTGACGGCAGCCGAAGGCAGGAAGGTATTTGAAAAGATACTGTCAGGACAGTATTTTAACAATCAGGTTATTGTATCGACCAAAGAAATTAGTGAAGCTATTGCAAACGCAGGTTATATAAATAAAAAAATCAATACCGTTGCTGAGAAGGACGAACAAAAAACATTACATCCAAGACCTGACCTTCCCAATGCCTATTCTGCACCTAAAAGCGAGGCTGAAAAAAGGCTTGTACCCGTATGGCAAAATCTTCTTGGTATAGAGGGGGTAGGAATTCATGATGAGTTTTTTGCACTGGGTGGAGATTCTCTTCTATTGGTACAGCTACATACAAAAATAAAAGAAATATTCCCCACAGATTTAGCCGTTGTTGATTTATATAAATACAATACAATAGCACTTCTGGCCTCAAAGCTTGAGGGTGAAAACCATCAGGAAGAAAAGCCAAGCTTTAAACGCATAAATGAAAGGGTCAGCAAACAGCAGGAAAGATTAAAGCAAAGAAAACAAAGGATGATGATACAGAGGGGGGAGAATCATTAATGAGTAATTTTGAAGAAAACGGTTCCCTGGACGGTACAATTGCCATAATAGGTATGGCAGGCCGTTTCCCGGGTGCTAATAATACTGATGAGTTCTGGGAGAATCTTTATAATGGTGTGGAGTCTGTGAAATTTTTTAAACACGATGACCTGGTAAAGATGGGGATAGACGAACATCTGCTGGATAATCCTAAATATGTTGCGGCTGATGCTATTTTAGACGGAATGGACATGTTTGACGCCGAGTTTTTTGATTATTCGGCCAGAGAAGCCGAAATTATGGATCCGCAGCACCGCTTGTTTTTAGAGAGTGCGTGGGAGGTACTTGAAAGTGCCGGATATAATTCTGACCTGTATGACGGACGAATCGCAGTCTATGCAAGTGCGAACCTAAGCGGATACATGGTAAGAAACCTGTATTCCAATCCTGGACTGGTTGAAAGTCTGGGCTCATTCAAAATAATGATAGCAAACGGACAGGATTTCCTTGCAACAAAAGTGTCCTACAAAATGAATCTTATGGGGCCAAGCGTAAATGTCAATACTCTTTGTTCATCATCTATGGTAGCAGTTCACTACGCTTGTCAGAGTCTTAACAACTTTGAGTGTGATATCGCTATGGCAGGAGGAGTAAGCTTTCAGGTGTCCAGAAATGAGGCATTCTTTTATCAGGAAGGCGGCATAGGTTCAGCAGACGGACACTGCCGTGCTTTTGACTCCAAAGCCAACGGTACGGTAAGCGGAAGCGGACTGGGCATTTTAGCATTAAAAAGACTTGAGGATGCAATTGCTGACGGAGATTATATACATGCAATTATAAAAGGGACAGGTATTAATAATGACGGTTCCTCAAAAAACAGTTATACTGCTCCAAATGTAGACGGTCAAGCGGAATGTATTGCTGAGGCTATAGAAATGTCGGGTGTCAATCCTGAAACAATTACATACATAGATGCTCACGGAACCGGTACAAACCTTGGAGATCCCATTGAAATAGCCGCTTTGAACAAGGCATTCAGGGCTTATACCGATAAAAAAGGATTTTGTGCCATTGGTTCGGCAAAAACCAATATAGGACATCTTGTAAATGCCGGTGGTCTGGCCAGTATGATAAAAACGGTACTTTCCATGAAACACAGGATAATTCCGGCAAGTCTGAATTTCGAAGAGCCGAACCCCAAAATAGACTTTGTAAACAGCCCATTCTATGTAAACAGTGAACTATCAAAATGGGAAACAGAAGGTTTTCCACTTAGAGCAGGTGTTAGCTCCTTTGGAATCGGCGGCACCAATACCCATGTTGTTCTGGAAGAAGCTCCTGCTGTGGAGCCATCCGAAAAATCACAAAGGCCTTACCAATTAATTTCACTATCAGCAAAGACAGAAACAGCCCTTGAAAAAATGACACAAAACCTTGTTGAACATATAAAGAAGAATCCTGACTTGAATTTGTCAGATATAGCATTTACACAACATGTAGGCAGAAGGAGTTTCAACCACCGTAGAATTGCAGTTTGTAAAAACCTTGAAGATTTGGAAATGAAATTAAGTAATTCCACGTGCGGTAATGTTATCTCATACTTCCAGAAACACAAGGACAGGCCGGTTGTATTTATGTTTCCCGGCAATGCAAAATACATAAAAGAGTGCGGTGAATTGTACAGGACAGAAGAGAAATTCAAAAATACTGTGGATTACTGTGCAGACCTTCTATTGTCAATACTGGGTACCGATATTAGAACTTTACTTGATTCAGACAGGACTGCAAATGAAAATAGCATTGAAAGGTCAGTAGCTTTTGTTACACAGTATTCAATGGCAAAACTGCTTCAAGAATCAGGCTTGAAACCTGAAAGCCTGATAGGAGAAGGTACGGGAGAATATGTCGCCGCTTGTATTTCAGAAGTATTGAGCCTTGAAGATGCATTGAGAATTACTGCTTCAGAAGACGAGGATTATCCGGAAATTCTTTCGGAAATCAGTTTAAATGTACCTCAAATACCCTTTGTATCATCCATGAGTGGAAATTGGATAGATGATTCCTTGGCCACAAATACGGATTACTGGTTGAAACAGCGTAACAGCAGCTTTTCAGCTCAGGGCTTGCAGGAAATTCTGTCCGATAATGAAAGGATTTTTGTTGAAATAGGCAACGGGGAAAGGTTCTTGAATGAAGTCGGCACTTCGTTGATTGCAGTTCAGATTGAAAACAAAAGTCCATCTGAGTCATTTATGGAATGTATAGGAAAGATTTGGGTTTACGGAGCAAAAGTTGACTGGAATAAATTTTATGAAGAAGAAAAGAGACACCGTATTCCTCTGCCCACATATCCATTTGAAAGGCAGCGATATTGGATTGAACCCGGGGTAAAAAATAAAAACACTCAGCAACCAGAGTTCCCTGTTTCAGATAAATCAGAAATTGATGAAAAGGTTCTTGCAGAGTGTATTAAGGGGAATATATCAATATCAGTAGATTTGGATGAATCAGCAAAGAAAAAGCAAATAGAAGATATTCTTCTTTTTAAAGAAAAACTTGAAAAGCTGTGCTCTGAATTCCAAGGTAAAATAAACGTTTCACCCCTATTGCTAAAAGGGTCGGAAAAAATTTCAGAAAATATGGATGGTTCCGAAAAGCTTAGCAAAAGGCCTCGTCCCGATTTGGATGTACCTTATGTGGAACCTTCAAGTGAAGTTGAAAAAGTAATTGCGGAGCACTGGAAAAAGGTTCTTGGCTTTGAAAAACTGGGAATACACGACGATTTCTTTGAGCTGGGAGGGCATTCGCTGATTGCTGCCGCCGTTGCATCAGATTTAAGTAAGGTATTCAATATTCAAATACCAATGACCAAGCTTTTGGAGGCTACAACAATAGCGGATGTCGCAGAAATGGTTGAAACCTATCAATGGGCAATGCAGGGAGAAGGAGAGGCAGCTGCTGCTGAAGAGGACTTGGAAGGCGGAACAATATAATTTTAGGAGGTGGTTAGAGTGTCTGTAATGCAATTTCTGTCAAGACTGCGTAATATGGGAGTAAATTTATGGCTGGACAAGGATGAATTAAAGTATCAGGCTCCAAAAGGAGTAGTAAACAAAACATTACTTTCTGAAATATCTCAAAATAAGCATGAAATAATAGAATTTCTTAAAAAATTAAAAATGGAAGCAAGTTCGAATAATGAACAAATTCCGCAGGCTCCCAGAGACGGCATAACGGAATTTCCACTCTCCTATTCACAGCAGTCCATGTGGTTTTATGATCAGCTTATAAAGGGAAATCCTGCTTTTAATATATCAAATGCTGTAAAAATAACAGGTGAACTTGACATTGATGCCCTTGAAAATGCAATAAATGAACTGGTAAGAAGACATGAAGCCTTGAGGACTACCTTCGGAAGTATTGATGGAAATCCCGTTCAGGTAATAAAAGCAGAAATAGAAGCAGAGCTTTGTAAAACATATCTGGAGAGGTCCGTTGATGAAGTCCGGATTAAAAACCTTTTAAAAGAGGAAGCAAGGAGGGTCTTTAATCTGGAAACTGGCCCCTTATTCCGTTTTCACCTATTTATACTTAGTGATGAGGAATATGTATTAACTATGGTTATACACCATATAATATCAGACGGCTGGTCAAATACGGTATTGGTAGGAGAGCTGTTTACCTTATACAAAGCTGGTATACAGGGTGTAGTTCAGGTATTGCCGCTGCCTTCGGTACAATTTGCGGATTATGCATACTGGGAAAAAAACAGGCTGCAGGGAGAGTTATTGGAAAATTTGCTGGACTACTGGAAAAAACAGCTGACAAATACCAGTACACTAAAACTTCCTATGGATCGTGAAAGACCTACAGTGCGTACTTTTGAGGGTGGATATGAACCTGTAGTAATATCCCCGGAACTTACCAAAAAAATAAATATAGTTTGTAAAAATAAAAGTGTTACACAGTTCATATTGATTCTTGCTGCTTTTAAAACTTTGCTTTACAGGTATTCGGGACAGGAGGATATTTGTATTGGTACTGTTGTAGCAAACAGAAACAGAACAGAGATTGAGCGTGCAGTGGGATTTTTTATGAATACTCTTGCATTGCGTACCCGTATTGAAGGGGATAGCAGTTTTTCGGAGGTACTGGAAAGGGTGAAGAAAACCACCTATGACGCATTTACATATCAGGAATTGCCTTTTGACAAGATGGTGGAGGAGCTGAAACCTCCCAGAGAGGATGGAGTAAACCCTTTTTTCCAGGTTATGTTTATATTGCAAAACACTCAAAAAGTGGACCTAGAGCTTCCCGGAGTAAAAATGCAGCCTCTTGATATAGATAGCGGTATGGCTCCATTTGATTTAAGGCTGCAACTTACTGAAACACAAGAAGGTTTAAAGGGAGGCTTTGACTATAACGTTTCAATTTTTGATTCCTCTACCATCAGAAGTTTGGTAAGGCACCTAATTTCGACAATAGAATGTATAGTAGAAAATCAGGGGCAAAAAATTACACAGCTTCCGATATTCACTCAGGAGGATATTAAAAAAATACATAAGCTAAAAATAGCTGTTACAGCAACCTTTACAGCTGAACCTGTTGAAGATTATACAAATTGGTGGTGTAAACGATTCGATATTAAGAATGAGGTGGTTTTTGCACCGTATAACCAGGTATTTCAGCAACTTTTAGACGAAACAAGCCTTATTTCTTCAAATGACGGTGTCAATATATTGCTAATCCGTTTTGAGGATTGGCTTAGAAACGATAAGTCCGGCGATGATGAACAGATTAAAAAGCTTGAAGAGAACTATAGGTATCTTATAAATATTTTAAAATCAAAAGCAAAGTTTATACCTTATTTTATTGCGGTATTTCCTGTCTGTAGGTATTCAAATATGAGTCAAAGAGTCAGTGAATACATAGAAGATATGAACAATAGATGGAAACTGGCTTTAGAGGATATGGAAAACGTATATGTAATGGACTGCGGAACTCTGGATGAGCAGTTTGCTATTGATACAGTGTTTGATCTCCTGAAAGATACGGAAGCACATATGCCTTTCAGCGATATGTATTTCAGTGCCTTAGGAACATTTGCCGCCAGAAAGATATGTGCATTGAGAAAGCAGAATTTCAAGGTTATAGTTCTTGATTGTGACAATACCCTATGGAAAGGTGTATGCGGAGAAGAAGGACCACAAGGGGTTATAATAAGTGAACCCTTTAAGAGATTACAGGAGTTTATGCTGGAACGCTACAGAGAAGGTATGCTGCTGGCTCTTTGCAGTAAAAACAATGAAGCAGATGTATGGGATGTATTTGATAATAACACGGGAATGTTGCTGAAAAAGGAGCATTTTGTATCATGGAGAATAAACTGGCAGTCAAAAGCCGACAACATAAGTGGAATTGCCCATGAGCTTAATCTTGGGATTGACAGCTTTATTTTTATAGATGATAGTCCTGTGGAGTGCAGTGAGGTAATGATAAAACTGCCGGAGGTATTAACCCTTAACCTGCCTGAAAATGCAAAACAAATACCGTCGTATCTACAGCATGTCTGGGCCTTTGACAGATTCAAAGTCACCGCAGAGGATGCTCAAAGAACACAAATGTATATAGCCGAGAAGGAAAGAAAGCAAATGCAGGACAGTGTTCATTCTCTGGACGGTTTTATACAAGGCCTTGAACTTAAAATGAGTATGAACCCCATAGGGGATTCACAATACATGAGAGTAGCCCAACTGACACATAGGACCAATCAGTTTAATCTTAGCACTATAAGAAGAACGGAAGAGGAATTGAGGTTACTGACAAGTTTGCCGGGTTTCAAATGCCATACAATAGAGGTAAGCGACAGATTCGGTGATTACGGGCTTGTAGGTGTGGTAATATCAAAGGAAAACGGTGACAAGCTGTTAATAGACACATTCCTGCTGAGTTGCAGAGTATTGGGAAGAAGGATCGAAGATGCGATACTTGTTGGCCTTAAAAAGCTTTGTATTAAAACAGGTGCAAAGGTACTTGAAGCAGAGTTCCGACCTACTGAAAAAAATATGCCCTTTAAGCAATTTCTTGAAAAGAGTGGTTGGAAAAGTATTGAAGAAGGGAGCGGATTCAGCAGATACCAATTGGATATTAAAGCAATACCTGAACATGAAGATCTGGTAGATTGTTACTATGATTCTAAATTTGAGTCCAAAGTAAAGTCCACAGTAGCAACAGAATCAAAATATGAGCCGGTTTGCATAAAACAAGAAAAAGAAAAGACGTTAGTAAATAATGACTGGAAAGTTCTTGAAGTAAACAGGGAAATGCTTCTCCACAAAGCATATCTGCTTCCCCTTGAAAATGCTTCGGGGAAACTGCTTGCGGCACTGCCTGTTCATGGGGCCTGTAGGGGTAAGAAACCTGTCGAAACCACAAACCAACAATACAAAGCTCCCGGCAATAAAACTGAAAAGATACTGGTTGAAATTTGGCAAGAGATACTTGGAGTTGAGAAAATAGGAGTGAATGACGATTTCTTTAGGCTGGGGGGACACTCTCTTACTGCTGTTTCCATAATTTCCAGACTTAGGGACAGATTCCATAAATACATTCCTCTCCAATGGATTATAGAGAACAGAACCATAGCACAATTGGGGAAGTTAATAGGGGAATTTGAAGAAACAGATAATTCTGATGATGCACAAGACCATATATCAAGGGTTTGTGACGGAAAAAAAGAATTTCCTCTTTCCTTTTCACAACAGTCCATGTGGTTTTATGACCAGTTGAACAAGGGTAATGCAGTTTTCAATTTGTCCAGTGCTGTACGTATAAGCGGCGGACTGAATATTGAAATCCTTAAACAGACACTAAAAAATGCCGTATTGTCCCATGAAGCTTTAAGAACAACATTCAAGAACATAAATGGTAGCCCTGTGCAGGTTATAAAGGACAACATTGACGTTGAGATAAATGAAATTGACCTGACCTACCTGACAACAGAAAATGAAGGAGAAATCAGAGAACTATTAAAGCAAGAGGCACGTTATATATTCAATCTGGAAAAAGGCCCGTTGTTCAGATTCTGCCTTTTCTTACTCAACGGAAATGAATATATTTTTTCAATGACAACACATCACATAATATCTGACGGTTGGTCAAATACGATTATAGTAGAAGAATTTTTGCACAACTACAGTCAGCTTGCCAAAGGACAAGCCATAGAAATAAAATCGTTCCCGATAAGGTTTGCAGACTATGCCATATGGGAAAGGAACAGATTTTCAGGAGAAAGATTGGAAAAGCTTATGGGATACTGGAAAAAGCAGCTTGAAAATCCAACAACTCTTGAACTTCCCACCGATAAGGCCCGACCTAAAAACCGTACATATGAAGGTGGTTTTGAGAGTATTGTAATTCCCGAAAAACTGGTGCAGGAGCTAAGGCAACTTTCAAATGACCGGGGTGTAACAATGTTTATGCTTATTCTTGCGGCATTCCAGACACTATTACACAGGTATTCGGGGCAAAATGATATTTTTACGGGTACAGTAGTTGCAAACCGAAACAGAGCTGAAATTGAAAATACAGTGGGGCCTTTCATAAATACATTGGTTCTTAGAACTGATTTTGACGAGGATCCGGACTTTTTAAGCCTTCTTTCAAAAGTTAAAAAAACTACTCTTAAGGCATATGAACATCAGGAACTGCCCTTTGACAAAATGCTTGAAGAAATGAGACTGGAACGAGACTTAAGCAGAGCTCCGTTATTTCAGGTTATGTTTATACTCCACAACAATAAGAAAGCTGAACTGGACCTTGACGGATTGAAAATAACCGAAATAGCTGTGGCAAGCGATATGGCTCCTTTTGATTTAAGGTTGCAGCTGACAGAGACAGAAAAAGGGATAAAGGGAGGGTTTGACTATAACATATCGCTATTTGAACCTTCAACAGTTAAATCAATATCGCTGCATCTGATAAAATTACTTGAAAATATAGTACAAAAGCCTAACGAGAAGGTTTCCAGGCTTGAATATATTACAGAAACAGAAAAGAGACAGATATTATCGGACTTTAATAATACTGATGCAGATTTTCCTGGCGACAAGGTTATCTATCAATACTTGGAGGAACAGGCAGCAATAAATTCTATGAATCCGGCAGTAATATTTGCAAATAAGAAATTGAGCTACGGTGAACTTAATTACAGAGCAAACAGCCTTGCAAGGCTTCTGCAGGAAAATGGAGTAGGACGGGACAGTATTGTAGCAGTAATGATGGAACGTTCACTTGAGATGATAATAGCAATAATGGCTGTACAGAAAGCAGGAGGAGCATATCTCCCGGTGGACCCCCATTTTCCTGTCGATAGAATAGATTATATACTCAAAGACAGTCATACTGGGATATTGCTGACCCATAAGGAGTTTGTAGACTTTAAAATTCCTCAAAACATAAAAAAGATAAATCTTGATTTAGTTGATTTATCCTGTGGAGATAAGGCCAATCTGCCTTTGATATCACGTCCTGAGAATATTGCATATGTAATTTATACATCAGGCTCCACAGGTAAGCCTAAAGGAACGTTGATAGAACACAGGTCTCTTGTCAACAGGCTTAACTGGATGCAGAAAAAATATCCGTTAAATGTAGATGATATTATCCTCCAGAAAACACCTTACACCTTTGATGTTTCAGTCTGGGAAATGTTCTGGTGGTCTATGGCGGGAGCCAAAGTATGTTTTCTTGAACCCGGAGCTGAAAAAGACCCCGGAAAGATTGTGGAAGCTATTGAAAAAAACAATATTACAGTTATTCATTTTGTGCCATCAATGCTAAGTATTTTTCTGGAATATCTTAAACAAACGGGTGAGGCATCAAGGGTTGCCGGACTAAAGCAGGTTTTTGCCAGCGGAGAGGCATTAACACCTTCACAGGTAGCAGCTTTTAAGGCACTGTTTTCAAAAAACGGAACCAGACTTACAAACCTTTACGGGCCTACGGAAGCAACAATAGATGTATCATATTTTGACTGTGACACAGAGGCCGAACTGGATTCTATTCCTATTGGAAAGCCTATTGATAATACAAAGCTCCTTATAATGGACAAAAATATGCAGCTCCAGCCTGTGGGGGTAGCAGGAGAGCTGTGTATCGGCGGTATCGGTCTGGCAAGAGAGTACCTGAACAAACCCGAACTCACAAATGAGAAATTTGTTCAAAATCCATACCAACCCAACCGGAGACTTTACCGCACCGGTGATTTGGCAAAGTGGGGACGGGACGGAAATATTGAATACTTGGGGAGGATGGATTTTCAGGTTAAAATACGAGGGCTGAGGATTGAACTTGGTGAGATAGAAAAGCAGCTAACGGTTCACCCGGAAGTAAAAGAGTGTGTGGTAGTTGCATGGAGAAAAGGCGAGGGTGATATACAGCTGGTAGCATATGTAGTATGCAAAAATGGTATGAGAGCGGAACAAGGAAGTATTCAGTCATTCCTTGAAAAGAGTCTCCCGGAATATATGGTTCCAAGAATTTATGTTTTCCTGGAAAAAATGCCTCTATCCCCCAATGGGAAAATAGACAGGAAGGCACTTCCCACTCCTGTGATTGTAACAGACAGAGTTTATACGGCTCCAAGAAACGACACGGAAAAACAGCTGGCAGATATATGGCAGAAAATATTAGGCTTAGACAGGATTGGAATAAACGACAATTTCTTTGATATCGGCGGGGATTCCTTAAAAGCAATGGAAACAATCATATTACTGAAAAAATTGGGACTACAGCTTGAAATAAAAGACTTGTTTGAAGGCCAGACAATAGCAAATTTAAGCGGGTTAGTAAAATATTCCACAAAGAATGAAGCAGAGGAACCCGTTACCGGAGAATTAGGCTTGATTCCTACCCAGAAAGGATTTTTCAGAAAAACAAGGACGGAAATAAATCACTGGAACATATCCGTAATGATGTTCAGGAAAGACAGGCTTGATGAGAATATTATTAAAAAGGCTTTTTCCAGAATAATAGAACAGCACGATGCACTTAGAATAAATTTCAGGATTGACGGAGAAAAAATAACCCAATACAACAGAGGCATAGACGGTGAATTATTTGAAATAAGTATATTTGACTGTATAGCTGACAAGGATGATACAACCAATATGGATAATACGGCATATGCCTTACACAGGAGCATGAATCTTACAGAGGGGCCCCTTGTAAAGCTGGCACTTTTCAGACGCCACGACGGAGACCATCTTCTGCTTGTGATACATCACCTGCTTTGTGACGGGCTATCACTTATGACAGTACTAGAGGATGCAGCAGCAGTGTATAATCAGTTGCAAAGAAATGAGTCGATATCACTTCCTCCAAAAACTTCTTCTTTAAAGGACTGGTCCGAGAGAATATATACTTATTCCAACAGCAGTGAATTTCTAAAGGAAATTGATTATTGGGAAAAAGTAGAAAGCACACCTATAGCACTGCTTCCAAAGGATACAACATTTGGTGAGGAAAGGCATAAGTATGATGTTGCCATAAACGAAACACTGCTTTCAGGAAATGAAACAAAGGTACTAATGAAGAATGTAAATCAGAGCTTTGACACAGATATAAAGGATTTACTGGCAACGGCTTTCGGGGCAGCTGTAAAAGAGTGGACAGGCACGAACAATATACTCATAGATTATAAAATTCATGGCAGGGAGAACATTTTTGACGAGATTGATGTTTCAAGGACAGTGGGCTGGTTTGCCACTGAGTTTCCGGCAATACTTGATATGTCCAAGCTGGAAGATCTCCCGGCCCAGATAATATCAATCAGAGATATGTTCAGAAATGTTCCCGGCAGGGGACTTGGGTATGAAATCTTGAGGGAGGTAACTCTGCCTGAAAATAAAAAGGATTTAAAACTAAACCTGCACCCGGAAATATTATTTAATTATTCAGGTGATTTTGCAGGCCGGACAAATGAGGATTTTCAGGGCTTCAGCATATCACCTCTATATAAAAACCTAAATGAGAGTCCTGAATCTGAAAGAAAGTACACCTTGATTATTGAACTCATGATTCTGGATGGCAACTTGAATGTTACTTTGCATTACAACAAGCATCAGTATTACGAAAGTACAATGAAAGAGCTGCTTGATAAATTTAAAAAGTATCTTTATGAAATTACAAATTTGGGTATAGAAAGCAAATTTCAAAAGGAGATGGATATGGTATGAATAAGCTAGCATTTTTGTTCCCGGGACAGGGGGCTCAATATATCGGTATGGGTAATAAACTTTGTGAAAACTTTTCGGTTGCAGGACAGGTCTTTGATGAAGCAAATGAAGCCCTTGGCTTTGATTTAAAAAAAATGTGCTTGCATGGAAGTATGGACGAATTGACAAAAACAGAAAATACCCAGCCTGCCATCCTGACTGCAAGTGTTGCAGCATTCAGAGTGTATATGCAGGAGATAGGCATTAAGCCAGACTATACCGCCGGACACAGCCTTGGAGAGCTTTCTGCACTCTGCTGTGCAGGAGGTATAGGGTTTACAGACGCTGTCAGGCTTGTAAGGCAGAGAGGAAGGCTTATGCAGCAAGCAGTTCCTGAAGGAATGGGTAGTATGGCTGCGGTAAGCGGTGTTGAAAAGGAAATTATAGAAAAGGAATGTTCCCGGGTATCAAAAGAAGGGAATATTGTGGTGGTCTCCAACTATAATTCATTGGAGCAAATAGTAATATCAGGGCATGTAAAAGCAGTTAATGATATGGGAGAGCAGTTGAAGTCCATGGGTGCAAGAGTGGTTTATCTGAAAGTAAGTGCACCCTTTCACAGCCCGTTGATGCAGCCCGCAGCTGACAGATTCAGAGAGGAACTGGAGAAATATGACTTCTGCGAAATGGAATGGCCTGTAATTTCAAATGTTACGGCAAAGCCATACCCCGGCAAAGACCAAATTATTGATTATTTGACACTGCAAATAACAAATCCTGTAAAATGGCAGTCCACGATAGAGTATTTACAGAACTCCGGCATTAATAAAGCTGTTGAAATGGGGCCAAAAGCTGTTTTAAAAAACCTTTTGCGGAGCAATACGACAATAACGGTATTTACATCAGAAACAACGGAAGATATATCACTTATGAAGAAAAAACTGGTTTCGGCAAAAGATTCGGAAAAGCCTGTAGATAACGGTCTGATGTTTATAACCGGTTGTATTGCAGCTGCGGTCAGTACGAAAAACCGCAACTGGGACGAAAATACATATCAGAAAGGTGTAGTTGAGTCTTACAGAAAATTAGTTGAACTGAAAGAAGAGTTGATAAAACAAAGAATACAGCCTAACGAAGAGCATATTGAAGAGGCTGTGGATTTATTAAAACAAATATTCAATACAAAATTGTTACCGGTTAATGAACAGAAGGTAAGGTTAAACAAGTTGTTCATAGAAGCGGGGTTACAATCTAAAACTGGCAGTTTATAAGGAAGGCAGGTATTTGTCAAATGGAACAGAAGTTATCAGGAGAGCTTTCGGAAGTATCAATGCCCTGTGATTTAGAAAGAAAATCGGGTAACAGAAGTAAAAGATTTCACTTTGAAATAAGCAGGGAGTTGACTAATAAATTATGTTGCATCGAAGAAGATAAAGATATTAGTGTTTTCATAAAGCTCACGGCTGCTATAAATATCCTTCTTTATAAATACACCAATCAGAACGACATTCTTGTGGGTATACCTCTTTTGGACGGGATACAGGAGTTTTATTCCTGTGTACAGGGTAAAATGACTGTCAGAGATTTTTTGGAGAATGTAACTCGAGAAATAACCACAAATTATAGAAATCAGTATTGCCCCGTGGACAGGACATCCCTGTTTAAAGCTATTTCAATTTATAAAGACATACATAACATTAATGAAGACGAAATATGCCACCTAGAAAATGACCTTGTTTTTTATTTTTTTAAAACTGATGGCTGTATAACTGCACAGATTACATATAATTCAAACAAGTTTAAGAATGAGAGTATCATTCAGTTTAAAAAATCCTATCTTTACATATTGGAACAGCTTCTTTCAAATCAGGATATCCAAATAGCAAGAGTGGAACTGATTAAAGCTGAGGAACGTGAAAAAATTATTAAAGATTTTAATGATACCACAGTAGCATACCCCGAAAGTAATATTTCTCTTCATAAGATGTTTGAAAAGCAGACTGCACTTACCCCGGACAATACGGCAGTAAGCTGCGTTTCAGAGCACAATGGCAAATGTGTTGCACAAAATATAACATTTAAAGAATTAAACGAAAAATCCAATAGGCTTGCAAGACTGTTAAGGAAAAAAGGAGTCAGGCCCAACAGTATTATAGCTATAATGCCTCGCCAATCCTATGAGATGGTAGTTGGCATACTGGCTGTATTAAAGGCTGGAGGAGCATACCTTCCCATTGACCCTGATTACCCTCAGAATAGGATAAACCTCATACTGGAAGACAGCGAAACCAATATGCTATTGACACATAGCGATATTGCAGACAAGGTTAAATTTATTGGAGAAATTATACATATAGATAACGAAGAGATGTACCATATAAATGATGAAAACCTTGAGGAAGTAAACAAACCGGAGGATTTGGCATGTGTTATATATACATCAGGTTCGACCGGGACGCCAAAAGGTGTATTGGTAAAACATATAAATATGGTAAACTTTTCAAATTGGCGTATTGGCAATTATAACTACAATACAAAGGATGTATCCCTTCAATTGCTGTCCGTTGCCTTTGACGGCTTTGGTTCTATTTTTTATTCCAGCCTGTTGTCCGGGGGTACACTTGTAATTATAGAAGAAGAAAACAGGATAAACTACAGCTTTATAAGAAATGTATTGGAGGACAGAAGTGTAACCAATATGTGTCTTGTACCATCTATGTACAGAGCTATTCTTGATGGGGCAAAGAGAGAACAGCTAAGTAATGTTAGATTTGTAACTCTTGCAGGGGAAAAGGCCGATGAGAGTCTCATAGATATGAGTAATTACATAAATCCTGAAATTGTGATATCAAATGAATACGGCCCAACTGAGAATACAATTGCCACTACATCATATAAAGGAATGACAAGGGACACTACCTCGATTATCGGAAAACCTATATCAAACCATAGTGTATTTATTGTAAATAGGGATTTAAACCTTGTTCCTGCCGGTGTTCCCGGTGAATTATGTGTTTCGGGTGCAGGTATTACGGGAGGTTATCTAAAGCGTCCGCAGCTAACTGAAGAAAAATTTATATCTATACAAATTAATAATGCCTCAATTACAATTTACAGAACAGGCGATATGGCTAAATGGCATGATGACGGGAATATAGAGTTTCTGGGCAGAGCTGATTATCAGGTGAAAATAAGAGGTTTCAGAATAGAACTGGGTGAGATTGAAAACAGCCTGTTAAGCTATGAGCCTGTCAAGGAATGTATTGTAATGGTCAATGAAGATACAAAAGGCAGCAAATACATATGCGCATATATTGTTTCAGAAAGGGAATTGACTGCTGTAGAACTCAGAGATTATCTATCTAGCATGCTGCCGGAATATATGATACCTTCGCAATATATAAAGCTTGCTGAAGTTCCGCTAATGCAAAATGGAAAAGCAGACAGAAATGCTCTTGCCAAATATACGGTAAATATAGCCACAGGGGTGGAATATTCGGCACCTGTTAATATTCAGGAAGAAAAGCTTACAGCCGTTTGGCAGGAAGTATTGGGCTTAGAAAAAATAGGAGTAAATGATAGATTTTTTGACATTGGCGGAGATTCAATGAAAGCCGTGAAAATATCTGAATTATGTTTAGAAAATGGGATAAAAATATCTGCAAAGGACATTTTTACTCACAAGACCATTGCAAAATTAGTGCAAAATGTGAATTTTGATACTGTAAATGATAATCATCATAACACAGATACAATTTTTAATGAACAGGCCGGTACTAAAAAGCTCAAAATAAACCTTCAGCGGGAGATAACAACTTATTTGCACAGGTCACTGCCGTTATGCGCCATACTTTCTTGTGAAGAAAACTACAAATGGTTTTATCAGCACTATATTGAAATCTTTTCAATAACATACCAAAATGGTTTTTCCAGACTTGAATTTCTTGAAGAAAAAAATAATTACGATGCTGTATTTCATGAGGCCTTTTTGAAATTTGAGGAAGTACCAGATATTCTGCAATTTATAAAGGATAAAATTGACTCAGGGGTATATGTTTCAGTGCATATAGACGAATACTGCCTTCCACAGAAGGGAAGTTACGGAAAAAATCACTTTGTACACCCGTCTCTTATATATGGTTATGACAATATACAAAATAAGCTTATGGCAATAGGTTTTGACTCTGAAATGATATTCAATGAAATTACTTTTGATTTTAATGATTTTGTTGAGGCATATGAATCAGCAAAGATACATTACGGGACATTTGCACCGTGGGCAGAAACGGAAGCCGTACAGCTGCTTATTCCCCGGGAATTTGACAAAGATTATAAATTAGACCTGGAAAGTGTACTTGTGAGTATTGACAACTACCTGACTTCCTCTGCTGTAAATAGCGATAAAATCGTAAAACTGGTGTCCACTGATGAAATGAATACTTTTGATCAGTTAAAGTATGGTATTGATGTATACGATGTCATAGTACAAAGCCTTGAAAAGCTGGGCAGTGATATTATAAAGGGCCTTGACGTACAGAATATCATTGAACAGTGCAAAGAAAAAGCTGTGGCTGATATCATGCCATCAATGGACTATAGAAGTATGCACTTACTGTATGAGCATAAAAAGGGCATTTACAATAGAATAAGGTATATTATTGATAATTTTGGTTCTTCGAAAGTATTAAATCAGTTGGCAGATAAGTACCTGAAAATCATAGAAAAACTCAATACTGCAAGACTTACATTCTTTGATTTAGAGAGTATGTTTAACGCAGGCTTTGACCCGAATAAAATCAATTTTAACGAACTGTTCCAATCCTTTCAACAAATGACGGCTGCCGTTAAATCAGCAGGTGATGAAGAAAAGATATTACTCAGGCAGATTTACACAGAAATCCAGAACAAACTTAACGGAGGAAGATAAGTATGTCAAAAGTATTCTTTTTCAACATTCCTTTTCATGGACACGTTAATCCAAGTTTGGGACTGGCACAGGAATTGGTTAAAAAGGGAGAGGAAGTTATATATTACGGAATAGACAGCTTTAGGGAAAAGATTGAAAGTACCGGCGCCAGATTCAGAAGCTACGGAGATAAATTTTATCTGGACGAGAATTTTGTAACCTATAACTTAACCGAATTGTTCAAAGTTCATATGGAAAACAGTGAATTCATAATGGATAAACTGCTGCAGGATATAGAAAGAGACAAACCGGATTATATTGTACATGACTCTTTGGCAACATGGGGCAAATGTGCGGCAGCGGCTGCGGGTATTCCGGCAATTGACACCTTTACTACCATAGTACTTGCGCCTGACGGTTTTTTACTTACAGCAGGCTTTATTCTTAGTTTTGCTCTTGCCATGATAACCAATATACCCAACGTATTAAAAATACAAAAAATAAGGAAAAATCTAAAAAATAAATATAATGTACATATAGAAAGCCTTGTTGATATTTTATGCAACAGGCAGGATTTAAACCTTGTTTATACTTCGGACATCTTTCAGCCTAACCGGCAGGCACTGGGTAATGAATATAAATTTATAGGGCCTACAAGTATGTTCAGAAAAGAATCTATAACCGGATTTAGTATTGACAGGCGAGGAAACAGACCTTTGTTATTTATTTCCATGGGTACAATATTCAATAATAACAGGGAGTTCTTTGATAAATGCACAGAGGCTTTCGGGGATATGGAGCTGGATGTATTAATGTCTGTAGGCAAGAACATTAATATACCGTCTCTTTTAATTCCTGAAAACTTTACAGTAAAGCCTTACAACGAAATTCCACAGTTAGAGGTACTTAAAGAATGTAGTATTTTCATGACACATGGCGGAATGAACAGTACTCATGAAGGACTTTACAATGGTGTTCCATTGATTATAATACCTCAGCAGCAGGAGCAGGCTCATGTTGCAATGCAGGTAGTGAGAACTAAAAGTGGCATCTGTCTGAAAAATTCCAAAATTACACCGGCTTTGCTTAAACAATCGGTAGAAAAAATTATGTCCGACCATTCATACAGGGAAAATGCACTGAAAATGAGAGATTCTTTTATTGATGCCGGTGGCCCTGAAAGGGGAGTCGAGGAGATATTTACATACGTAAGAAAGACGAAAATAATTTCTTCTGTTTCTAAAATTGGAGGTTAATATGTCAAAAGTGTTTTTTTTCAGCATACCATTTTCCGGACATGTTAATCCCGGTGTGGGACTAGCCGGGGAGTTGGTAGAAAAAGGCGAAGAAGTCATATACTACTGTACTGACAGCTTCAGGGAAAAGATTGAAAGCTCTGGCGCTGTCTTCAGAAGCTATGGAGATAAATTTTACCTGAATGATGATTTTGTTACACACAATAATATTGAAATATTGAGAGTTCACATGGAGTTAAGTGAACTTATAATGGAACAACTGTATAACGATATAAAACGGGACAGGCCTGACTATATAATCCATGATTTTATGTCTACATGGGGAAAACATGCGGCACAGGCCTCGAATATACCGGCTGTCAATATGTATACAACATTTGTAGAAAGACCGGAAGGTATTTTAAAGACAGTTGGTTTAGTTTTGGCAGTGGTATTTTTGATACTCAAAAACATTCCAAGAATGATAGATATACGAAAAATTTCCAGAAGGTTAAAAAAGAAATACAATATAAAAGTAAAAGGCTTGATTGATATTATCGACAATAAAGAGGCCTTAACACTGGTATTTACATCCCGTAAATTTCAACCGTATTCTGAAAAGTTTGGGGACGATTACAAATTTATAGGGCCTGTAAGTATGTATAGGAAGGAGAAAATAAAAGGTTTCAGGCTAAACAGGTCAGAAGGCAGACCCTTACTTTTTATTTCCCTTGGTACGGTGTTTAATAATGACAGAGAGTTCTTTATAAAATGTATCAAGGCTTTTGGCAACATGCATATGGATGTTCTCATGTCGGTAGGCAAGAAAATAGATATATCATCCCTTGCAATTCCAGAAAACTTTACAGTAAAGCATTTTTACGAGATACCCCAGTTAGAAGTACTAAAAGAATGCGATGTATTTATAACTCACGGAGGAATGAACAGCGTCCACGAGGGACTTATGAACGGAATTCCATTGATAGTCGTACCACAGCAGTTAGAACAGTCTCATATGGCAAAACGGGTAGCTGAAACAGGAAGCGGAATCTATCTTGACATGTCGGAAGTTACGCCGGAGTCGTTAAAAGAATGTTATAAAAAAATAACCTCTGATGATTCATACGGAAAAAATGCTGATAAAATGAAGGATTCGTTTTTAAAAGCAGGCGGGCCGGAGCGTGCCGCAGAGGAGATATGTTCTTATATAAAAAAGCATTGATAGGATGACATAATTTAAAAGAAAGGGTGTTGGATATTTATGAACGAAAAACAGAATGTGGGGCAAATTGAGGACATACTGGCAAATATCTGGAAGGAAGTACTGCATGTAAAGACATTAGATGTAAATGACAGATTCTTTGATTTGGGAGGAGATTCATTTAAAGCAGAAATGATAACGGACATTTGTTTGGAAAAGGGTATTCAGGTGACGCCCAATGATATTTTTAACTATAGGACAATTTCAGAAATAGTCAAAAATATGCATACTACTGACAATTTAGAAAAAGAGATTGTTATGCTCCATAATAAAACAGAAGGAAAAAAGTTGAAAATAAAATATCAAAGGGATATAACAACATATTTGCATCGGTCTATTCCTCTATGTGCTATTTTATCAGACGAAAGGTATTATACATGGTTTTATCAACACTATATTCAATTATTTTTCATTACATACAATAACAGTTTTTCAAGATTGGAGTTTTTAGAGCCAAAAAACAACTTTGAAGATATATTTGAAGAGAAATACCTTACTTACGCTGAACAACAGTCTGATATTATTGATTTTGTTGAAAAGAGCATTGACTCCGGCACATATCTTACAATAAATGTTGATGAATATTACTTGCCCCAGAAGGGCAGCTACAATGAACATCACTATGTTCACCAATCAATGGTTTTTGGTTATGATAAAGCAGAAAGAAAATTAATGGGGCTGGGTTTTGACACAAATATGGTGTTTAAAGAGCTTGAATTTTACTACGATGATTTTGCCAAGGCATATGAATCGGCTAAGACAAATTATAAGCATACGGCACCATGGGCAGAGACCGAAGCAATACAGCTGCTGACACCAAAGCAAACGGCAGGGGAATATAAATTTGATTTGAACAAATTCATGGAAGAAATATATAAATACCTGGAAGGTTCAAACCTGGATAAATCCAGAATTGAAAAACTTATACCTTTGGAAGAACAGCAAATGTGTACTAATTTAATATATGGCCCCAAAATATACAGTGCAATGGTAGAAAGCCTTGAAAAGCTTGGCAGAGACATCATTCAAGGATTGGATGTTCAGGGGATGGTAGAGCAGTTTAAGGAAAAGATGCTGGGGGACATAATGCCTGCAATTGACTACAGAAGTATTCATTTATTATACGAACATAAAAGAGGACTTTATGACAGGTTTAAATATATTGCAGATAAATACTACACATCAGCAAAATTAGACGACTTATTGAATGAATTTAATAAACTGGTGGAAAAGATGAACACTGCAAGGCTTACATTCTTTGATTTGGAGCATATGTTAAGATTTAATTTCAATCCTGCTGCTGTGAACTTTGAGGATATATTGGTTTCATTTCAGAAAGTAATAGATACAATAAAAACAATCGGAGGTAGAGAAGAAGGTTTATTAAGAGAGCTTTGCAGAGAATTTGAAACAGGCTATAAAGGAGGAAAATAGATATGTCCAAGGTGTTTTTTTTCAACATTCCTTTTCATGGTCATGTAAATCCCAGTTTGGGTTTGGTTAGCGAGTTGGTTAAGAGCGGCGAGGAAGTAATATATTATTGCAACGAAAGTTTCAGAGAAAAGATTGAAAGTACCGGAGCTGTGTTCAGAAGGTACAGCAGTAAATTTTATCTGGATGAAAATTATGTAACATATAATATTACGGATTTGTTCAGGGTTCATCTTGAATTGAGTTCATTAATACTTGATGAATTGATAGAGGATGTGAAAAGAGATAAGCCTACATATATAGTACATGATACTATGTGCCCTTGGGGAAAACATTTGGCCGAAATTACAAATATACCTGCAATTAATACTTTTTCAACTATAGCTTTGGAACCGGACGGATTTATTTTAACCGCCGGTTTTGTTTTAGCACTGGCTTTTAATATAGTAAAAAATATACCTAACATGATAAAAGTACGAAGAAGTAAAAAAATAATTGAAAGAAAATATAATATAAAAGTAAACAGTCTGTTGGATGTTGTCCTTAACAAGGAAGAGATAAATTTAGTATATACCTCAAAGGAATTCCAGCCAAAGTCAGAAAAACTTATGAAACATTACAAGTTTGTAGGCCCGTCCAGTATGTTCAGAAAAGAGAATGTACCGGAACTAAAGCTCAACAGGAACGCTAAAAGGCCACTGCTGTTCATATCCATGGGGACCATATTCAATAACAATAAAGATTTCTTTAATATCTGTGCTGAGGCTTTTGGAAACATGGAAATAGATGTACTAATGTCAGTAGGAAAGAGTATTGATATATCAGCATTGACAATCCCGAACAACTTTACCGTAAAACACTATTTTGAAGTTCCCCAGTTGGAAATATTAAAAGAATGCAATATATTCATGACACATGGAGGAATGAACAGTACACAAGAAGGTCTTTACTACGGAGTTCCGTTAATAATCATACCACAACAGCAGGAACAGGCCCATGTAGCAATGCAGGTAGTCAGAACCGGAAGTGGTATTTGTCTGAAAAAATCAAAGATTACTTCCGACTTACTAAAAAAATCGGTACAAACAATAATGTCTGACTATTCATACCGGGAGAATGCACTAAGGATGAGGGATTCTTTCATAAATGCAGGTGGCCCCGGACAGGCTGTTAAGGATATACAACTTTATGTGGGAAAGAAAAGAATAGTCCAAATGGTTGAATGATTTTGGACTATTGATTATGTGAAAGGTCTGGTATAATTTTAAAAGTACTAATATATGGAGAACAAATATGGAAAAAATACTCATTATTGAAGATAATAAAGATGTAAATTTAATGTTGTCGGAAATACTTACAGAGGAAGGCTTTGAAGTATTTTCGGCATATACCGGAACCGATGGATTTAAAGAGATAAAGAAGAATCAGTATGATCTGATTCTTCTTGACATTATGCTTCCGTTTAAAAGCGGTGACGAGATACTAAAAGAAGTGCGTGAATTTTCAGATGTACCTGTCATCGTCATTTCAGCCAAAGATATAATTGGATTAAAAATTGATTTGCTTAAAATGGGTGCCGATGATTATATAACAAAACCTTTTGACTTAGGTGAGGTTGTTGCAAGAGTTTCAGCAAATCTCAGGCGCTCCCGCAGAAAGACACAGTCAGAAAAAATATTACGTTATAAGGATATGGCTGTTGACATTGCTTCAAAAAGGATAGTTGTCAATGACACGGAACTTGAACTGACAGCCAAGGAATACGGGATAATGGAATTACTCATAAAGAACAGGGAGAAGGTATTTACCAAAGCAAATCTTTATGAAACCATTTGGCAGGATGCATATCTCGGAGATGATAATGCAGTGAAAACCCACATGAGCAATCTAAGAAGTAAACTTAAAAACGCAAATTCTCAGCAAGATTATATAGAAACAGTGTGGGGACTCGGTTACCGTCTGTACAAAGAATAAATCTTATCAAAAACCTTACATATTTGTTTCCCAGCTTAACCTTTTCTAAACCATTAGATTTTATACTAAAAGCATAGTCAGAACGTTCCTTAAAGGTATAGATAATGGAACTTTAAGGTGAAGAAAGGGAAGTGAAAAAAATGAAGGAATATGTTTTGAAAACAAATAGCCTGACTAAAAGTTATCATGGTGTAAAAGTACTGGATAATGTATCTCTAGCTATAGAGGCAGGCAGAATATACGGATTGATAGGCAGGAACGGAGCCGGTAAAACGACATTTATGAGGATAGCAGCCGGACTTGCTTTTCCCACAGGAGGCCATGTGGAGCTGTTTGGAAAGAAGGGAGATAAGCTGCTTGAGACCCAAAGAAAAAGAATGGGTTGCATGATTGAATATCCCGGTTTCATACCTTACATGTCCGCACAGGAAAACCTCAGGTATTATCGGATAATTAAAGGTATTCCAAACGTTAACGTAGAGCAGGAACTGCTTGAACTTGTAGGTCTTGCAAATACAGGAAAAAAGAAGGCTAAAAACTTTTCCCTTGGAATGAAGCAGCGCCTGGGAATAGCCATAGCATTATTGGGAGAGCCGGAACTGCTGATTCTGGACGAGCCAATTAATGGGCTTGACCCTCTAGGAGTAGTAGAGATAAGGAATCTCCTTAACAGGCTGAGTGATGAAAGACATATGACCATTCTGATATCCAGCCACAATCTGCCGGAGCTTTATCAGGTTGCTACAGACTATATAATAATGCATCAGGGAGTGGTGAAACAGGCAGTTACACTGTCAGAACTGGAAGAAAAATGTAAACATCATATCTTTATCGAATGCGACCAGCCCGAAAAACTGGCAAGTGTTCTGGAAACCCAGCTTGGTACAACTAACTATAAGGTAATGCCGGATAAGAGAATAAAGCTTTACGATTATCTTGATAACAGAGAAGCAGTATCGAGGGCAATTTTTGATAATGGTATTTTGGTAACTGAATTTTCAATACAGGGAGATACTCTTGAAAATTATTTTATTTCAGTGATTGGTGGTGAACAGAATGGTTAACATGATTCGTGCTGACTTATATAAAGTATTTAAATCAACAGTAATAAAGGTTTTATTTGCAATTACGTTATTCTGCTCCTTAATGATGGTATTGTTTGCATACCTTATTCCCAAGGGCAGTCTTGGAGGGGAATATACGGGGATTGGCTTTATGTTCTCAGATATGAATACAATGAGTATTCTTGGAGCTGTAACAGCAGGAATTTTTATTTGCGGAGATTTTGAAAACAAAACAATCCATAACATTATAGCGGATGGGGACGGTAGAGGCAGGATAATAGTCAGTAAATCCATTGTGTTCTTTTGTTCAATTCTGTTCATTATTCTTCCTTATGCTCTAGCAACAATCATTGCGGTGTGTACCGGATATAAATTTGATATGGGTTCGGTATCCATTGGATTTTTAAATGTATTATCTAAAGAATCAGGTATTGAACTTAGTGCATCTGTGTTGGCAAAGCTGATTGTAGTAACAGGTACGCTGATATTGGTTCACATGTCACAGCTAAGCTTATGCCTGCCCATTGCATTTGCAGTTAAAAAGCCTGTTTTAGTGGTTGCAATATATTATGCTATTTCCATTCTTAGCGGGCAATTGTCATCTTTAGCATCACGGTCAGAAGTTGTTAACGATATTTTGTCTTTGACTCCCTTTGGAGGAAACAGAATGTTTTTGACTGTACAATCCGGAGGCGGAGAACTTTTTAAGGCGTTTGTAGTAAGTATAATATTTGGTATTGTAGTTATTACAATTACTTATGGTATTTTCAGAAAATCAGAAATAAAGTAATAGAAGGTCAGGTGAAGCGATTGTCAATTGGAATTGGAATTCTAATAATCATAGTTTTGCTGCTGATTCTTTACATTGTAGTTGTTCAGACTCAATTGCGGAGAATTAATCGCCAGTTGGAGAACAGGCTTGCAGGAGATACAAGGCAGCCTGTTAGGGTGGAGCTTATTAACCATGAACTTAGTCAATTGATTTCCAATATAAACAAGTGCTTGAAGGCGGAGGAAACCCTCCGTCTTGACTGCGTTAGAGAGGAAAAACAGTTTAAAGAACTAATAGCAAATATATCCCATGATTTGCGTACCCCTCTTACAGCAATAAGAGGCTATCAACAGCTGATAGAAAAGGGACAGCTAACAGAGGAACAGAGAAAGAGACTTGGCATTGCACAAAAACATGCCGAGCAGCTTGGACATCTGGTTGAACATTTTTTTGAATACTCATATCTTTTAAACTCAGAACTTAAACCTCAAATGGAACGAATTAATCTTACAAACCTTGTAACGGAATGTCTTGCAGGGTATGTTTCCTCATTTGAGGAACACGGACTGACATTGTCCTTCACTGAGACACCTCCCATATTTATTATGGCAGATAAAGAGATGACATTTCGTATTATTCAAAACCTTTTGAGAAATTGTCTTACACATTCTGCCGGAAACGTTGAAGTTAAATTGACAGCAAATAAAACTGCAGTCATATCAATAAAAAATCCGGTAGAAAACACATCTCAGATAGATATAACACGTCTGTTTGACCGCTTCTATACAGGAGACAAATCAAGAAGCAAAACAACAGGTCTTGGTCTTGCAATTGTAAAAATCCTGGCAGAAGAATTGGGCGGAAATGTAAGTGCAGACTTGTATAAAAATCAACTCACAATTCATGTTGAATTTCCATTAATAAAAAAATAATAAGAAAAAGATATAAGATTTTTCGGTACTAATTATGTAAAATCAGTCGTGACTTGTAAAAACAATAGTAGTATTTTAAATATAGTATTATATTCCAGTTTATACAGTGCATCAGTCCTATTTCAAGGAGGAATTTTAAGCTGTAATTCATAAATTATCGGAGCAAATATATAATATTAATTTAAATACGTTAATTTCTAAATTTTATCATACAAGAACAAAGAACCTCGTTTAATTAGAGCTTACAAGGTAGAAAAAAATTACTACATTAATTTCTGTTTTTCACATAAATTGATACTATAGCCACTTAGTTCAAGTAATTGTTAAAAGTAATTAATAAAGCAACTCTACATTTTGAAAGGGGGACAGTACGGTAATAATCGAGTTCTTAGAAAATCCGCACAATATTTAATCAAGTGGAAAAACATTTAAAATCAGGAGGACGATTGAATGTACAGGAACAGAAATAAAGTCTTAGCATTGCTTTTAGCTTTTGCAATGCTCATTTCCGTTATGCCTTTTAGCTCAGTAATGGCAGATACAAAAACTACTTATCACGAAACTTTTGCAGACGGAAAGGGAGCAGCATCCCAATCCGGAGGAGCTAATCTTGACAAGGTTGGAAATAAGGTTTTTGAAGGTAATGATGATGGGGTAGCATTATATGTAAGCAACAGAAAAAATAACTGGGACGCAGCTGATTTCAAATTTACCGATATTGGATTAAAAAACGGTAAGACTTATAACATAACCGTAAAAGGTTTTGTTGACTCCAATGCCAAGGTTCCGGCAGGTGCACAGGCATTTCTTCAGGTTGCAAACAGCTACGCATGGCTGGCAGGTGCAGAATTCGTTGCAGGAAAGGCTTTCACATTAAGCGGAAAGTATACTGTTGATACTTCAAAGGACGACAGAGTACGTGTTCAATCTAATGATGAAGGTAAAGAGGTTCCTTTCTATATCGGAGACATTTCAATAACAGAAGAGGCCGTTGAAGAAGTACCCGTTGATCCTAACCAACCAAAGGCGGAAACTTTCAAAACAATAACATTTGAAGATAATGCCACAGGAGGCTTTGAAGCCAGAGGCGGTGAAGGATCAGAAAAACTGACTGTAACAAAAGAAGCCAACCATACAGATGGGGGTTCATACGCATTAAAAGTAGAAAACAGAACAATGACCTGGCATGGTCCTTCAATGCATGTTGAGAAGTTTGTAAGCCAAGGTAGCGAATACAAGGTTACTGCATGGGTAAAACTTATTAGTCCTGAAAGCTCACAACTTCAACTCTCAACACAGGTTGGAAATGGTGGAAGTGCTTCTTACGTAAGCCTTGCAGCAAAAACAATAGGTACTTCTGACGGTTGGGTTAAATATGAGGGTACATACCGCTACAACAATGTTTCAAGCGGATTCATTACTATATATGTAGAAAGCGCAAGCAGTGCTAATGCATCCTTCTATATTGATGATATCAGCTTTGAACAAACAGGTTCAGGACCAATTAAAATCCAAAATGATTTGAAATCTATCAAAGATGTATATAAAAATGATTTCCTTATTGGAAACGCAATAGCAGCAGAGGATATGGAAGGGATCAGACTTGATCTTCTAAAGAAGCACTTTAATGTAATGACCGCCGGCAACGCTATGAAGCCTGATGCATTACAGCCTACAAAGGGCAACTTTACATTCGCAGATGCAGATAAACTTGTTGACAAGGTTTTGGCAGAGGGATTCAAGATGCACGGGCATACCCTCGTTTGGCATCAGCAGTCACCTGCATGGCTAAATACAAAAGTTGATGCAAGCGGAAATACCGTACCTTTGTCACGTGAGGAAGCTCTTACAAATCTGAGAACTCATATTAAGACAGTTGTTGAGCATTACGGTAACAAGGTAATATCCTGGGACGTAGTAAATGAAGGTATGAACGATAATCCTACTAACCCAGAAGACTGGAAGGGCGCATTGCGTCAAAGCCCATGGTATCAGGCAATTGGCCCAGATTACATGGAACAGGCGTTTTTAGCAGCAAGAGAGGTTCTGGATGCTCATCCTGATTGGGATGTGAAGCTTTATTATAATGATTATAACGATGATAATCAAAATAAATCTAAAGCTATTTATTATATGGTAAAAGAATTAAATGAAAAATATGCAAAAACTCATCCCGGCAAGCGTCTTATCGACGGTGTAGGTATGCAGGCACATTACAACATGTCAACGAATCCTTCCAACGTTGAACTTTCTTTGGAGAGATTTATTTCACTGGGTGTTGAAGTAAGCATAACAGAGCTTGATGTTCAGGCAGGCAGTGACTTCAAATTGTCAGATGATGTTGCAAACGCACAGGGATATTTGTATGCACAGTTATTCGATATATATAAGAAGCATGCAGCAGATATAAGCCGTGTTACTATTTGGGGAATAGATGACGGTACAAGCTGGAGATCATCCACAAATCCTTTACCGTTTGATAAAAATCTTCAGGCAAAGCCTGCGTTTTTCGGGGTAGTAGACCCGGCTAAGTTCATGGCCGAACATAAACCTCAAACACCTAAAGGTGCTAAATTAACAACTGCAAAATATGGAACACCTGTAATAGACGGTACCGTAGACAGTGTTTGGAGTAAAGCACAGGTTATACCTGTAAACACATATCAAATGGCATGGCAGGGAGCAACAGGAACTGCAAAGGCTCTCTGGGATGACAAAAATCTTTATGTTCTCGTTCAGGTAAGTGACTCAGAGCTTGATAAGAAGAGTGCAAATACATACGAACAAGACTCTGTTGAAGTATTCTTTGATGAGAACAACGGAAAAACTTCATTCTATCAGGATGATGACGGTCAGTACAGAGTAAACTTTGATAATGAGACTTCATTTAACCCTGCAGCAATTTCAGCCGGGTTTGAGTCTGCAACTAAAGTCTCAGGAACAAGCTATATTGTTGAAATAAAGATACCTTTTAAATCTGTAACTCCTTCCAATAATATGAAAGTTGGTTTTGATGTTCAGGTTAATGATGCTAAAGACGGTTCACGTAAGAGTGTTGCAACCTGGAACGATACTACAGGAACAGGATATCAGGATACATCAGTATATGGTGTTCTTACCCTCAGTAATTCTGAAAGCAATAATACAGCTAATTACATTACAAGAGGAGAATTTATTGATTCTATCATTAAAGCTTTAGGTTTGAATAAAAATGTTCAGGTTAAAGACTCCTTCAAAGATGTAACCAAGGATGCCAGCTATTATGCTTCTGTAAGTGTTGCTTACCAAAAAGGCATAATATCAGGATACAAGAATGGAGAATTTAAGCCACAGGCTAAGATTACTCGTCAGGAAGCGATGACAATAATTGCCAAGGCTATGAAGGTAGCAGGAAAAAATGCCAATTACTCAGCTGATGAGATAAATAAAATACTTAAGGAATTTAAGGATTCAAACAAAGTTGCCGGCTGGGCAAAAGGTTCTGTTGCTGCTTGTATTAAAGCAGGAATTGTGTCAGGCAAAAGCGGAAAAATGCTGGCGCCACAAGAAAATATAACTGTTTCACAAACAGAATCAATAGTAAAGAAATTGTCCGCAAAATAATAACTGAATTTCATTTTAAGCCGGCCCCGTAAAAGTTTAAAGGGGTCGGCTTTTATATTAATAAGACATTGATGGATACAAAAGGCAGATATTTAGAGTTCTATTTTAATGGAGGTGCATTTATTTGAGGAGAAATGTAAAATGGAAAAGAGTTTTATCATTTGTAATGACAATCGCCCTGCTTTTTTCGGTAATGCCTTTAAACAATTCGGTAAAAGCAGAAATTACAACAATTTATCATGAGGATTTTACTAATGGAAAGGGGGTAGCCGTACAAGCCGGAGATGCGACCCTGACAACAGTTACTGACAAAGTTTTTACCGGCAACGATGATGGGGCTGCTCTGTACGTAAATCCCAGAAAAAACAACTGGGATGGAGCTGACTTTTCATTTGAGAAATTAGGGATGAAAGAAGGGAATAAATATACCATAACAGTTAAGGGATATGTTGACCCTGAAACTGACCCCGAAAATCCGATAGTACAATCAGGGGCACAGGCCTTTCTTCAGGTTGTAAACAGCTATGCTTGGATTGCAGGTGCCGGGTTTGTTGCGGGAAAAGAGTTTACATTAACAGGAACTTATACTGTTGATACCAGCAAGGATTCTGCCGTACGTATTCAATCCAATGATGTGGGAGCAAAAGTTTCTTTTTATATCGGAGAGATAACTGTAACAGGAGAAAAATCAACATCACCAACACCGGTAACTGAAAAAACAATTTACCACGAAACCTTTGCAAGCGGTAATGGCTTGGCAAAACAATCCGGTAGTGCGACTCTGACGCCTGTTACCGAAAAAACTTTTCCCACAGGTGATATTGAGGGAACTGTGCTAAATAAAGACGGGGCTGCTTTATATGTGGATACCAGAGTTAACAACTATGATGGGGCAGATTTTGTGTTCAGTGACATAGGTCTGGAGAACGGAAAATCCTATGAAATAACAGTAATTGGCTATGTTGATACAAATACTGCTGTACCGGCAGGGGCACAGGCATTTCTGCAAAGCATAAGCAGTTATGGTGTAGTCGCTAGTACTGATTTTATAGCAGGAAAACCATTTATATTAAAAGGTAAGTACACGGTAGATACAAGTAAGGATGACAGGATACGAGTCCAGTCAAACGATAAAGGAGCTACAGTTCCTTTTTACATAGGCGATGTACTTATAACCGGACCTGCACCTTCAATGAAAACCATTGACTTCGAGGATGGGACGGCAAGTGGCTTTACACCAAGAATTGGTAAAGAAGTTCTAACCGTAACAAATGAAGCTAACCATACCGATGGTGGAGGACATGCCCTTAAAGTGGACGGGGGCAGAGAAAATGCAAACTGTGGCCCGTCGTTGCGTGTGGAGAAGCATATAGATCAAGGCAGTGAATATAGAGTGACGGTATGGGTGAAGCTGGCATCAGATGCAGAAAGTGCAGAAATTGATCTTAGTACTCAGATTGGTAATGGAGATGGTGTAGAATATCCTTCATTATTTAAAAAGACAATTAACGACACTGACGGTTGGGTAAAGTTTGAGGGTAAACAACGTTATTATGATACTTCAAGCGAATATATAACTATATATTTACAAAGTGCTAACAAAGAAGCAGCGTTTTATATTGATGATATCAGTGTGGTTAATACAGGTTCTGTGTCACTACCCGTCCAAACCGACCTGACTCCTTTCAAGGACGTATATAAGAATGACTTCCTTTTCGGAAATGCAATAGCTCCAAACGAACTTGAGGGAAAAAGCTTTGAGCTTTTAAAGCATCATTTCAATGTTATTACAGCAGGCAATGATATGAAACCGGATGCACTTCAGAGAACCAAAGGGGAATTCACGTTTGAAACAGCTGATGCAATGATACAAAAAGCAAAGGATAACGATATGCAGGTTCACGGTCATGTATTAGTTTGGCATCAACAGACACCTGCATGGATGAATAGCGTACCGGATGATGTTGATACAACAAAATATAAAAAGGACGGAAACGGTAAAAATATTCCCATTTCAAGGGAAGATGCTCTTGAAAATATGAGAACCCATATTGAAAACGTTGTTAAGCATTTCGGTAACAAAGTCATATCCTGGGATGTAGTTAATGAAGCAATGGCGGATGGAATCAGCGACCCTTCCAATTGGAAGAATTGCTTACGTAAAGATTCAATGTGGTATCAGTCAATTGGTGATGATTATGTAGAGCAAGCATTTTTAATCACAAGGGAAGTTCTTGATAACAACAATTTAGGCAATATAAAGCTTTATTATAATGACTATAATGAAGATGATCAGAATAAATCTATAGCTATAGCTAACATGGTAAATGAAATCAATACAAACTATGCGAAAACTTACCCTGACAAGCTACTTATTGACGGCATAGGGATGCAGGCTCACTACAATACATCTACAAAACCTCAGAATGTAAAGGATTCTCTGGAAAGATTTATTGATTTAGGAGTAGAAGTAAGCGTAACCGAGCTGGATATTATGGCCGGAAGCGACCAAAAGCAGAGCAGCGATGAGATAAATGCACAGGCTTACTTGTACGCACAGCTGATGAAAATCTACAAGGCTCACGCTGATAATATAAGCCGTGTTACAATTTGGGGACTTGAGGATGGCCACAGTTGGAGAAAAGAAGCTTGCCCTCTGCCATTTGACAGTGAATTGCAGGCAAAAAATGCATACTACGCTATAATCGACCCTGATAAATACATGGCTGAGCATGAGGCACCGCCTACAGTTGAGATAAAGCAGGGAACGGCTGCAAAAGGTACACCTGTAATAGACGGAACAGTAGATGGTATTTGGAGTAATACACAGAAGCTTCCGATAAATCAGACTAAAACAGCATGGGAGATAGCAAACGGAACTGCCCAAGCTCTTTGGGATGACAAAAACCTCTATGTTTTAATTCAGGTAAAAGATTCTGTTCTTGACAAATCAAGTGCAAATCCTTGGGAACAGGACTCTGTAGAAGTATTTGCTGATGAAAATAACGGAAAAACCGCCTCATATGAGAATGATGACGGACAATACAGAGTAAATTTCGAAAATGAAGGAACATTTAATCCTGACAAAATAAAAGAAGGATTCGAATCGGCTGTTAAAGTTTCAGGTACAAGCTATACTGTTGAAATGAAAATACCGTTTAAAACTATGACGCCGGCAAATAATCTTAAAATCGGATTTGATGCTCAGATTAATGATGCCAAGGATGGGACACGTACCGGATATAGAAATTGGAATGATACTACAGGAGTAGGTTATAAAGACACCTCTGTATATGGTGAGCTTACACTGAGCGATGGCAGCAGCACTCCGACAACACCTTCAACGCCTTCATCACCGTCGGATAGTACTACTACTTCGGACAACGTAAAGGGTACCGTTAACGGAAAGGAAGTATCCATTGCAAAAGCAGTAACTGAATACAAGGACGGCAAAAAAGTTACAAGTATAGTTGTAGATGAAAATAGGGTTGTAGAATTGCTTGGTGAGAAGACCATAATAGTATTAGAACCAATTGCAAAATCGGACGTTGTAACCGGACAGTTAACTGCTAAAACCATAAAAAATATGGCTGAGAAGGAAGCTGTTCTGGAGATAAAAAGCGACAACATGACGTATGCAATGCCGGCATCAAGGATAGATATTGAAAAGATTTTGTCTGCGTTAGAAGGCAACCTTGACGTTAAGGTGAATATAAGTATTTCAGGAGTGCCTGATGCTGTAAATAATGCCGTAAAGGAGACCGCAGGTAAGAATAATTACAAGTTGGCTTCCAATCCGGTAGAATTTAACGTAACATGTTCAAATGGTACTAAAAACATTGAAATTTCCAAATTTAGCGGATATGTTGAAAGAACAATTGCAATAAATGGAGGAATAATCCCAGGTGAGGTTATAACAGGAATAGTGCTCAATAGGGACGGTAGTTTCTCACATGTACCTACAACTATAGTAAGTAAAGACGGCAAATACTATGCAAAAATAAACAGTTTGACCAACAGCACATATGCGTTGATATCAAGTGCAAGGACCTTTAAAGATACTGAGAATCACTGGTCGAAGAGTTCTGTAAACAATATTGCTTCAAGACTTATCATGGACGGTGTTGATAATGATAACTTCAATCCTGACATGGCTATCACAAGGGGCGAGTTCATTGACTCTTTGGTAAAGGCTATGGGGCTTTATCGAACTGGTGAGGGAAAAGATATTTTTGCAGATGTAAGTAGTAGCAACAGCTATTATGATGCAGTAGGTATAGCATACGAATACGGTATCATTTCAGGTTATGAAAACGGTGAATTCAGACCTATGGGTAAAATAACCCGTCAGGAAGCTATGACTATAGTTTCAAAAGCAATGAAGATTACCGGGCTAAAAACTGCTTATACCGCAGATGAAGTAGTTAAATTACTTAAAGGCTATAATGATTCGGACAAGCTTGCAACATGGGCAAAAAATTCAGCTGCTGCCTGCGTTAAGGCTGGAATCGTGTCAGGAAAAAACTTGACAGTAATCGCACCAAACGATAATCTTACACGTGCTGAAACTGCATCGGTTATTAATAAGTTATTAACCAAGTCAAGCCTTATTTAGAGAAATTAATATACTAAAAGAGTTTAAAAATAAATGGTAAAAAATACTTGTAATAATCCAAAAGCCCGGGTGATTTATCCGGGCTTAATTTTTGATATAATTACCTTATATCAATAAAAGGTTTCAAGAATATCTGAACTCATATAAAGAAATACTAGTTAAGGATTTTTAATGTGAAATCTCATAATAACCGTATATATATGAGGAGGTATACATAAGAAGGGAATAAAGGATGTTAAGTGATCTGATAATAAATGCAGCTATACTTATTTCTTTTTTAAGCATAGCAAGTCAATTCTATAGAGACCGAGATTTAGAAATACAATCCCGCCCTATTTTTAAGCTTTTGGCAGGAGTTGTATGTGGGATTTTAGGTATACTTCTAATGTGGTATAGTGTCAGAATCCAAAACAAAACGCTGGTGGATTTCAGAAATATAGCCACTTTGTTGGCAGCTACTGTAGGAGGAGGATTATCGGCTGTTGTTTCAGGCCTTGTGATGGGAGGCTTCAGAATTGCATATTTTGGACTTAACAGATATTCTGAGGCTGGGGCAGTTGTTATTACATTGGTAACAATAGGAATTTCGTTGATTTTTAAAACAAGAAGGTCTCAGGGGAAGAAATGGTTTGTATCAACAATATACATGACCATTGTAAGCTGTGGTGTTTACTTTTATATTTTTCAAAAAAATTTATCAATCCTTTTTACAATTTACCCATACTTTATTCTGGGAACTGTTGTCGTCAGTTATACAGTATATAAATATATGATATATCTTAATAACATGAGCTTATTGTTTAGAAAGCTAAAAGAGGAATCAACCAAAGATTATCTGACAGGCCTTAACAATGTAAGGGAATTTAATAAATTATTCAGGCTTGTAATAGAAAAGGCCGTAAGCAATAATCAAAAATTCTCTTTACTTTTAATAGATATAGATTTTTTCAAAAAAATAAATGATACACATGGTCACCAGGCAGGAGATAGGGTCTTAAAAGAAATAGGAAAAATATTAAGGCAAAATTGCAGAGCAGATGATAAGATTTCACGAAATGGGGGTGAAGAATTTTCAATTTTACTCGAAAATGCTTCAAACAATAAGGCTATTGAAATAGCTGAAAGAATCAGGAAAATAATTGCTGATAATGAGTTTGAGATTTCTTACGGCAGGAAAATTAATGTAACAATATCCATTGGTATATCTTCCTATCCTGAAACAGTCACAGATATAACACAGATAATAGAGAGGGCTGATGATGCTCTTTACAAAGCAAAGCATACCGGAAGGAATCTTGTGGTTTCAGATAAAGTTATATCAGAATAATTTATAAAATAGTTTTTAAAAAGGATAATTTTTTAAATAAATTATGTAAATAAATATTACATTTCCCAGAAATGGTCTTGTTCAAGAAATTAGAATGTGCTATTCTTTTATCAGTGGAATAAGTGTATCAAGAATATACAATCCTAAACTTAATATTATGTATTTTGGTACTGGAGGATAGCATGGAAAAGTTGAACTTGGTATTAAGACATTATAATAAGGTTAAACCTATGCACTGTAATATTGTGAGCGGTGATACTCAAAAAGTATTCACTGTTAAGTTATGTGAAGATGAAAAAAATGGTGCTCAAATTCTAAAGGGAGACCCCGTGCTAATTGGCTTTCTTAATAGTGACGAATCTCTTTATCTAAGCGGCGGCAATATAGTAGGTGTCTTACCAAAAGAAGAAGAATACATAATCCACGCGAATAATCCTCAAAATATAGCTTCCGATACTGAAAGAAGACAATACGAGAGATTCCCTACTTCACTGACAGGTGAAATTAAGCTTGTAAATTCCAGCAAAAGAGAACCCATATGTATAAAGGATTTCAGCTATGCAGGTATGTGCATATATTCTAACGATGAGTTCAATAAAGACGATGAGGTTGAGATTAGTGCATTCCTTAGCAATAGTGTTATTAAATATGATGCAACCATAGTCAGAAAAAACGTAAACTTCGGAAGATGTGAGTACGGTATACAGCTGATGCACAGGGACAAAAATTCTATGTATGCGACACAGAATCAATTAACATCTTTTATACTCAGTGAAAAAGAGATTATGTACAGGCATTTGCTAAGCGCAAGTTTAAAATTTTAGTTTGTAAGGAAAATAACAAAGGGATATTAATTGAAGCAGATTTATTGGATATTGGTATTGGAAATAGTTTATACCAATATTTTTTAATGAATTTATGTACACTAATATTAAATTCATAAAAATACGTAGCAAACAGGGAGATTATTATGAAAGAATACAGAGTAATGGATAACGTATACCTTTTTAATAGTTATATTGATGCAATTGATCTGTCATTCAATCAGTTTCTTGTTTTAACTCCAATTCCAATGCTAATTCATACAGGAGCCATAGACCAGACTGAAGTGTTACTTCCAAAAATCAAGGAAGTATTGGGCAGTCGCCCTTTGGAGTATGTGTTTATTTCACATTTTGAATCAGACGAGTGCGGTGGTCTGGCACTTTTAAAAAATTTCTATCCCGAAATAAAAGCTATATGTTCCCAGATAACGGCAAGACAACTGATGGGCTTTGGAATTACTACCAATATTGTAGTTGTTAATCCTCAGGACAAGATGAAAATTGGAGACAGTTTGTTTGAATTCATATCATACCCTTCTGAAATGCATCTTTGGGAAGGTTTAATGGTGTTTGAAACAAATCAGGGAATACTATACAGCAGTGATATCTTTACCAGAACCGGTAAAATCCAAAAGCCTATGGAGGATTCAAAAATATATGAGGAGATACAAAATATCAACTCGCAGAAAGTGCCGTCTCAGGAAGCTCTTGAACGCCTAAAAAAAGACATTTCAGCCTTGCAGTTAAAATATCTGATGTCTGGTCACGGACCATGTCTGAAACTTTTCTGAAAAATTTATATCTTTTCTCAAAAAGTCAATAGTTGACATAAATATTGGATAAATTTATAATATTGTTTGTAAACATAAGCTAAATTTAGTAAACCTTATAAATTCAACGGTAAACTAATTATGCAAACAAATAATAACTTATATCAGGCGGAATTCGTTTATGAATTTCGCCTTCAATGAAAGGATACATAAAATGGGGAAAAAGGTTCTTGTTGTTGACGATACTGTTTTTATGCGTACTTCTTTAAGACTATTACTTGAAAGAAATGACTTTGAAGTTGTAGGTGAGGCTGACAATGGTCTTACAGCTATTAATAAGTATCGGGAATTTATGCCCGATGTAGTAACAATGGATATTACAATGCCGGAAATGGACGGTTTGCAGGCTTTAAAAGCCATAAGACAAATCAATGCCAATGCAAAGGTTGTAATGGTTTCTGCAATGGGGCAGGAAGCTCAGGTCAGAGAATCTATATTGCATGGAGCTACAAGCTTTATTGTTAAGCCATATAAAGATGAGCATGTTATAAACACATTAAGAAAAATCGCCGATTCGTAACTTTTCTTTTTTTATTCACCTAATTACCTAATTTTGCCATATAAGATAATATCATTAATTTGTACCCGTAATTACGGGTGGAGGTACATTATGTCAGAGCAATCCAGTAATGAACCAATGCTTGAGATATATTTGTATGAAACAGATCAGCTTATAGAACAGCTTGAAACTATTATAATTGAAAGTGAAAAAGTCGGTAATTATACCTGTGAAACTGTAAACGAAATATTTCGAATAATGCACACTATTAAAGGTTCTTCAGCCATGATGCTATTTAATCATATCTCAACTTTGGCACATGCACTTGAGGATTTGTTCTTTTTTATCCGTGAAGAAAAAAATCAATATGTTAATTTTTCTGCCATTTCTGATATAGTTCTGGATGGTGTAGACTTTATCAAGGTTGAGCTGCAAAAGATCAAAAGAAACGATACTGCTGATGGTAAGGCGGATAATCTTATTGCAGGTATAAGAGACCTTTTAAGTTACATTAAAAAGGACAGTAAAGTTAAAGAATCGGTAAATCAAAATAGTGATTGTACAAAGCAGGAAAATGCTTTAGTAAGCACTTCCCTAAAAGAATTTCAGGCAGTAATCCGATTTGAGGATGGCTGCGAAATGGAGAATATCCGCGCATATTCGGTTATTCATAATCTAAAGCAGATTACAGAGGATTTTTACTATATACCGGATGACATCGTAGATGATGATAATAGCTCCAACATCATACAAAAAAACGGTTTCAAAATATTCTTTAATTCAGATAAGACATATGAAGAATTACATGATTTTTTCAGTCAAATAATTTTTCTGAAGGATTTGGAACTGGTTCATAATAATAGTCAGGACTGTGGAAAACATGAGGAGGCAAATAACAAATCCCAAGAAGGAATGAAATCATGTACCAACACACATCAAAGTATGATAAGTGTCAGTGTCTCAAAACTTGATACCCTTATGGATCTCGTTGGAGAAATGGTTATTGCCGAAGCCATGGTTACGCAAAATCCTGATTTAAAAAATTTAGAGCTGCCTGATTTTTATAAAGCAGCACGACAAATGCGAAAAATACATAATGAAATTCAACAGATGGTAATGTCTATAAGAATGGTGCCTTTGGCAACTTCTTTTCATAAAATGCACAGGATTGTACGTGATATGTGCAAAAAGCTTGATAAAAAGGTGGATCTGGTTTTAATGGGAGAAGACACTGAAGTTGATAAAAACATTATTGAGCACATATCCGACCCCTTAATGCATCTCATAAGAAATTCCATAGACCACGGAATAGAAACAGCCAAAGTAAGATTAACAGCAGGAAAACCGGAACGTGGTACTCTAACTCTTGAGGCGAAAAATTCCGGTAGTGATGTATTGATTATGGTGAAAGACGACGGACAGGGACTTGATAAAAACTCAATAATGAATAAAGCAAGAGAAAACGGTCTTATATATAAGCCTGAAAATGAAATGCCGGATAGGGAAATATACAACTTGATTTTTCTTCCGGGATTTACTACAAACAACAACATTACTGAATTTTCAGGCAGAGGCGTGGGAATGGACGTAGTTGCAAAGAATATTGAAGCAGTCGGAGGAAGTGTGTCTGTTGACAGTACCGAAGGGAAGGGTACCGTAATTACGCTTAAAATTCCCCTTACACTGGCCATTATTGATGGTATGAACATAAAGGTAGGCAATTCAAGGTTTACAATTCCTACGACAGCTATCAAGGAATCTTTCAGACCGGGTAAAAAAGATTTAATAACCGACCCTGACGAAAATGAGATGATAATGGTAAGAGGAATATGTTATCCCGTATACAGGCTTCACCGCATTTATAGCATAAAAACAGAAATAACTGAATTTGACCGGGGAATATTGTTAATGGTCGAACAGGACGAAAAATCCATATGTATCTTTGCTGATGAATTGCTGGGTCAACAGCAGGTGGTTGTTAAAACACTGCCTCCATATATTAAGAAAATATACCAAAACTCTGATTTTACAGGCTGCACTTTGTTGGGGGACGGAAATATAAGTCTTATATTTGACGTATCCCGACTTATTTTGACAAATAAATTATAACATCTTAATAAAAAGGAGCTGTGATTATGGAAAATGCAATAGTTCAGGAAATAGACGAACAGGATGAAGATACTCAAAAAGACAAATTTCTTACATTTCTGTTAGGAAAGGAATTTTATGGAATGGAAATAAGGCATGTAACGGAAATCATAGGGATACAGCCAATAACTGAGGTTCCGGAACTGCCAGAGTACGTCAGGGGTATTATTAATCTAAGAGGAAAGATAATTCCGGTAATTGACGTAAGATTAAGGTTCAAAAAGCCTTTCAAGGAGTATAATGACCGGACTTGCGTTATTGTCATCGATATTGATGACCTCTCGGCAGGACTGATTGTAGATAGTGTATCTGAGGTAATAACAATACCGGAATCGGATATAGTTCCGCCCCCGGATATTAAGAAAACAGGGAACAGATTTATAAAAGGTATAGGCAAAGTAGATAATGATGTTAAAATGCTGCTGGATTGTGAGAAATTGTTGAATGAAAATGACGTAGAAATGTTAATTAATTTTAATAATTAGGGGGCCTTTCACAATGAAATGGTTTAACAACTTAAAAATAGGAACAAAGCTTGTATCAACATTTATAATTGTGGCACTATTAGCGGGAGTAGTTGGAATAGTAGGTATAATCAATATCAAACAGGTAGATAAAAACTATACCGAACTTTATGAAAACTTTGGTATAGCTACCGCTAACATAGGAAAGGCAAGTACAGACTTTAATAGTATCCGGGCAGTAACCAGAGATATATTGCTTAGTAATAGTGTTGAAGACAAGAAAAACTACAGCAACCAGATTAAGGACCTGGATAAGGATGTTCAATTAAACCTTAAAGAGCTCTATGATTCATTGCAAACTGAGGAAGGACAAAAAGCATATAAGGCACTTAATGAAAATCTAAACAAGTACAATGAAATCAGGGACAGGGTAATAAATATGTCAATTGCAGGACAGAATGAGCAAGCTATTACATTATTCTATAACGAAGGAGCGGAACCTGCAAAATTAGCAAAACAGTACATAGATGAATTATTTGACCTAAAGGAAACTGGTGGAGTGGAGAGATCAGAAGAATACTCCGGAGATACGGACACTACTGTTTACATGATGGTTGCGGTTGTGGTGATAGCGGTGATTGCAGCAGTACTTCTGGGAATTCTTATTTCCAGAATAATAAGTGTTCCCGTAAATAGGCTTGTTATTGCTGCCGAAAAAATTGCAGACGGTGATTTGAATGTGGATGTTAAGGAAAATTCTAAAGATGAGATAGGAATGCTTGCTTCAGCCTTTAAAAAGATGTCGGACAATTTGAACGATGTCATATCCAGTATCAGTTCGGCTGCGGAACAGGTATCCTCAGGCTCCAGACAGGTGTCTGATTCCAGTGTGGCACTTTCTCAGGGCGCAACTGAACAGGCCAGCTCAATAGAAGAATTAACTGCATCCCTTGAAGAAATATCGGCCCAAACAAGATTAAATGCTGAAAATGCAACACAAGCCAGCAGTCTTGCGGAAAATGTAAAAACAATAGCTTTAAAGGGCAACAAGCATATGAAGGAAATGCTCAGTGCAATGGATGACATTAACGATTCGTCAAGTAATATTTCAAAAATAATCAAGGTAATAGATGAGATTGCATTTCAGACAAACATACTTGCCCTTAATGCAGCTGTAGAAGCAGCAAGAGCAGGACAACACGGAAAAGGTTTTGCAGTAGTTGCAGAGGAGGTCAGAAATCTGGCTGCTCGTTCCGCAAACGCCGCAAAGGAAACTACCGATATGATTGAAGGTTCAATACGTAAGGTAGAAGGTGGAACAAAGATAGCCAATGAGACTGCAGAAGCACTCGAACTGATTGTGGATGGTGTTGCCAAGGCTGCTGATCTTGTAGGTAATATTGCGGAAGCATCAAATGAGCAGGCTGCGGGAATTGAACAAATAAATCAGGGCATTATGCAGGTTTCTCAGGTAATTCAGGCTAACTCAGCAACCTCTGAGGAAAGTGCTGCTGCAAGTGAAGAGCTTTCCAGTCAGGCAGAGCTTTTGAGCGAACAGGTGGAAAGGTTCACACTCAAGAAAGCTGTACGTTCAACAGACAACTACAGAGGAGACGGTGAAATTAACCCGGAAATACTGAAAATTCTTAATAAAATGAGTGAAAAAAGCAGAAATACCACCCAGAATGTGAGAACTAAAACAATAGATTTAAGCGACAAGGAATTCGGCAAATATTAAATTTTACAAATCTGGTGGGGAATTTTTAATGATTTCTATTACTGAAAAGGAATTTAAACAGTTATCGGAGTATATTGAATATAGATATGGTATCCATTTGAAACCAGAGAAACGGGTTCTTGTAATGGGAAGACTTCAAAATGTCTTAAATTCATTGGATATTGATAACTTTACTGATTATTTCACGCATGTTACCAGCGACAGAACAGAAAACTCAGAACAAATACTAATTGACAGGATTACAACAAACCATACATTTTTTATGAGAGAGGCTGAACACTTCGAATATTACAAAAACAAGGTATTGCCATATCTGGTTCAGAATGTAAGAAACAAGGATTTAAGGATATGGAGTGCAGGATGCTCCACAGGCGAGGAACCCTATACTTTGGCAATGATAAACCGTGACTGTTTGGGAAATGAAAAAGTATATTGGGATACTAAAATTCTGGCTACAGATATATCACAAAAAGTACTGGAAACTGCTTCAAACGGCATATATAATGATGAGGAGCTTCTTCAGCTTCCGGTGTGCTGGAAAACAAATTATTTTAAAAAATATAACAGCCGGAGTTCGGTAGTAAAAGATCTGATAAAGGAGGATGTCATATTTCGAAAGTTCAACCTGATGGATAGTTTTCCTTTTAAGAAAAAATTTCATGTGATTTTTTGTAGAAATGTAATGATTTATTTTGATAATTTCACAAAAAATACACTTATTAATAAGTTTTATGATATATTGGAGTATGGCGGATACTTATTTATAGGTCATTCTGAGTCGATTAGCCGTGAAAAAACTGGTTTTAGATATATTAAGCCTTCTTTGTACATAAAAGAGTAGATGATGCAAATTTTGCTTAAGTGAATTAAAACAGAATTTGTGCAAATAATACTTTAGGAATCAATTTTCAAAGGAGGAATACACAATGTCTGTTAAAAAAATGAGCCAGCCTAATACTGGTATAAAATGTGTTGTTAATACATGTCACTATTATATGAATGGTGATCACTGCACTGCTGAACAGATTGAAGTTCAGCCTAGAAATGCAAGAGACACTCAGGAAACAGATTGTGCAACATTTTTACCTGAAAACCAGTAAGCTAATAGATTTAAAATATTAGACTCAAAAAACGCCATACCTCTTTAAAAAAGGGGTATGGTGTTTTAATGTAGAGCAGACTAACCATATGATTATACAGGAAGGGTTACATGATATGAAAAAAATCAAAGTGCTGGTTGTTGATGACAGTTTATTGTTTCGTGAAGTAATTTCAAGAGGGATAACTATAGACCCGGAAATAGAAGTAGTTGCTAAGGCGGTTGATCCCTTTGATGCCAGGGATAAAATAGAAGAGTATGACCCCGATGTTATGATCTGCGACATTGAAATGCCTAAAATGAATGGTATTGAGTTTATCAGCAGGCTTTTACCGCAGCATATGATTCCAATTATTGTTGTAAGCTCTATTAGTGAAGCTGTGTTCGATGCAATAAAAGCTGGAGCAGTAGATTTTATACTGAAGCCGGAAATGCAAATATCCAAAAACGTAGAAGAATTTATAAACGAATTGATAACTAAAGTAAAAACTGCGAAAAAGTCCAAACTTCCTGAAAGAATCAGAATTATCGGTGAAACTGTCTCCTCGGATATGAAATTTGACAGCAGTAAAATTATTGCAATAGGTGCTTCAACAGGAGGAACTGAGGCTGTTTTCAACATTCTTAAACAGTTGCCGCCAAACATTCCCGGTATAGTTATAGTTCAACATATACCACCAATGTTTTCACGTATGTTCGCCGAAAGACTCAATAATCAAACCGGATTAAGAGTTAAAGAGGCTAGTAACGGTGACTATATTGAAGAAGGAAAAGTACTTGTTGCACCGGGTGATTACCATATGAGAGTAAGAAAAACAGGAGAACGTTACAAGGTTGAAGTATTTCAGAGTGAAAAGGTTAATGGACATTGTCCTTCTGTCGATATACTATTTGAATCAGTAGCCAAGGAAGCCGGGAACAATGCAGTTGGAGTCATATTAACTGGAATGGGTTCTGATGGAGCCAAGGGACTATTGGCTATGAGAGGAAAAGGCGCAAGGACCATCGGACAGGATGAGAAGTCCTGTGTTGTTTACGGTATGCCAAGAGTTGCATATGAAATTGGAGCAGTAGAAAAGCAGACGTCCCTTGAGAATATTCCTAAGATACTGTTCTCAATATTAAAATAAAAGATTTTTATAAACAGTAAGTTAAAAGGAGTTTTATGAATATACAGATTTATGGGGCCAAAGGGTTTGATACACAGAAAGCAGAGAGATATTTCAAAGAGCGAAAAATCAGCTACCAGTATATAGATCTCTTTAAGTATGGAATGAGCAAAGGAGAATTCGAAAGTGTAAAAGCTTCCGTCGGTATAAGTAATTTGATAAATACAGAATCAAAGGAATACGAAAAGCTCAATGTGAGAAATCTAGGAGTAGGCAATGTTGCACAAGAGGTGCTTTTAAAAAACCCCAAGCTCTTTAAAAGTCCCATAGTAAGAAACGGAAAGCTGGCAACCGTAGGCTATCAGCCTGATGTTTGGAATCAATGGGAATAAAAATTTAATGTCTTATATAATAAACTACCTTTACGGTCATACTTCCAATGTCCTTTAGCCTGTGGAACACTAAGCCGGATACCCAGTGAATATTATTTATGCCGTGGAGGCTTGTAAAGATGGAAATGCATAAGTCTGCCGAAATCCATACAAAGCAAATATTGCTGATTAATGCCTTGGTACGCAGTGAAAGAACTTTTATTTTCCTTATTACTACAGGATGGATGCTATAAACTGCTATAAGGGACATTATTCCCCAAATCAGAGTATTCCTTAAACATATTATTCCAAGAAAATTTAAAGAATCCCCGCTGTAATCCCATAGTTCACGTTTCAGAACATTTTGAAGGAGCAGGCCTGTAAAAAGCTCCAGAACGGTAGTAATAAGTATTGCACCAAAAAATACAAGGATGGGGCGTGATTTTAATTTGTCCAGAAGAAATACAACCAAAATTGTACCCACTCCATAAATTCCGCATAAAGGGCTTATGAGAAATCCTCTTTTTATAAACTGCCAGTGATAAACGGATAAATATACTGTTTCCATTAGCCAACCGCAGAAAGAATATATAATAAAGCATAGAAATACATCATAGACCCTTGCCAAATATTTAGATACGTTATAGTTCATATATGCAGCTCTCTTATTGACTTTGTTTAATATCATGCTATGAAATTCAAACAAATTGCGTTACTTTTATATGTGTATTCAAAGTCTTTTAATAATATTTCAATATAAAATTTTGTTAATTGACATTACGGATTTGCTTTGCTAATATCGGGATACATTTATTTATGCTTGCGGAGGAATATTTAAATTGAATAAATCTCAAAAAACTGTAGAAATATTATCACGAATTAACCTCAACGGAAAAGAACTGGTATATAACCTCAAAAGAAGCAGCAGAAGAACAATTTCCATTATGATAAAAAATACAGGACAGATTTTTGTATGTTGTCCGCTAAAAACTCCGATTGCATACATTGAGAAACTTCTGTTTGAAAAAGAGAGGTGGATTGTACAAAAGTTGGATGAAATCAGCGAGAAACCCTCTGCTGTGATAAAAAAATCCTTTGAAAACGGTGATTTGTTTTATTATCTGGGAAAATCATACAGACTTAAAATTGTTGAAAATAATATTATCAAAAAACCACAAGTACGGTTTGAAGAGGAACTAATGGTTTTGGAAATATCGGAAACTGCAAATAAGGACAAAATTAAATCTTTCCTAAAAAACTGGTATATATCAAAGGCCGGAGAGCTTCTGGTTGAAAGAATCAGATTATACTCATCTTTTACTGGTTTATCACCTAAAAAAGTGGCTATCAAAGAGCAAAAAACAAGGTGGGGAAGTTGTAGTTCGAAAGGTAATATTAACCTTAATTGGAAACTTGTTATGTCGCCTTTGCCGATAGTTGATTACGTAGTTATACATGAACTCTGTCACATGAAAGAGATGAACCATTCAGGGAAATTTTGGAGCCTTGTTGAAGCTGTTATGCCGGATTATAAAGTTTACAAAAAATGGTTGAAGGAAAATGGTTGTACTTTATCATTTGATTAAAAATAGTTATAAAATTACATGCAAAAAAGATAAGAATGTACATTGAAATTTAGTTTTATAAAAGTATAATTTTAACGTAATACTACTTAGATTAATATATGAAAAATGATGAATATAATTGGTAACCCGGAGGTATTATAGGATGATTTACAAAAAATACGGTAATACAGGTAAGGATATATCTGCAATAGGGTTTGGAGGTATGAGGTTTCCAAAAACCGGAGATAGTTATAATTACGATAAATGTGCAGAGATAGTAGTACGTGCAAATGAACTTGGTGTGAATTATTTTGATACTGCACCGGGATATAACGACGACCATAGCGAATTTATTATGTCCCATGCTTTTAAGAACATGAAGAAGCCATTCTATGTTTCAACAAAAAGCAGCCGGAAGGATGGATCAAAACTACGTGAGCAGTTGGAGACATCTTTAAAGAGGATGAATCTTGAAAAAATTAATTTTTTCCATATATGGTGTATTCTTAGCCTGGACGATTACAAAAGCAGGATGGTAAAAGGCGGTGCTTATGAGGCTGCGTTAAAGGCAAAGGAAGAAGGACTTATAGAACATATTGTATTCTCAACCCATTGCACAGGGGATGAGATTGAAACAATAGTAAATGAAGGCTGCTTCGAAGGAATGACAGTCGGTTATAATATACTTAACTTCCCGTTCAGGCAAAAGGGTTTGGAAGCTGCTTATAAAAAGGGACTCGGTATTGCTACAATGAATCCCCTTGGAGGAGGTCTGATTCCTCAAAAGGCTGATTATTTTGATTTTATAAAAAGTGAAGACGATAAAAATGTAGTTAATGCTGCATTAAGATTTAATGCTTCCCATGATGAAATAACCACTGTATTAGCCGGAATGGGCAGTATTGACGAGGTAGTTCAAAACTGTAAGGTCGGCGATAACCTGGTTAAACTTGAACAAACCAAGTTGAAGGAAATAGAAGGAAGGCTGTTTAATTCCATGGATAAGCTTTGTACAGGCTGCCGTTATTGCGAGTACTGTCCTAAGGAAATCCCCGTATCAAAATATATGCTTTCTTACAACAATCATATTTTAGGTAATACGGAGGACGTTCTTAATAACCTGAAAGGTCACTGGGGAATTAAGCAGGAGGATGTTAACAACTGTATAGAATGTGGTTTATGCGAAGGAAAATGTACACAGCACTTGCCGATAATAAGCAGGTTGAAAGAAATTGGTGCATTTGGGGATACAAATAAATAAGTTAATATTACCATCAAACTTGGTATTTTGAACTTACTCAGAGAAAATCAGCACATTGCAATAATTAAACATTGCAATGTGCTGATTTTTTGTATTCTTTTAACGAATTATCCTTGAAATTATTTGAAATAAATTCCAAAAACCTTATCTATAACTGGGTTTCAGACATTGTATTTCTATATAAACATTGGCAGAAGGTATTCCTCTGGCTAGAATTAAATTGTCAAAAAAATAACAATGATAGCTGATAAGTGAATGCACTTTACAAGTACTTGAGGAGGGAAAACAAAATGGATGATTGCAAATGCAGTCTGGTTGACGGGATTTTGAATAAGTATGACAATAATAAATCGCACCTGATAGCAGTTTTACAGGAAATCCAGAACGAATACAAATATTTGCCCGAGGATGTTTTAAATTATGTAGCTGAAAAGCTGGAGATTAATCTCTCAAAGATATTCAGTGTAGCTACGTTTTACGAAAACTTTTCTTTGGTTCCTAAGGGAAAATACATTATAAAGGTATGTGACGGTACAGCTTGTCATGTAAGAAAATCAATTCCTATATTAAATGCAATGAGAAAAGAACTTGGCCTGTCTGAAAGCAAACATACTACAGATGATAAGCTGTTTACAGTTGAAACAGTTTCCTGTTTGGGAGCCTGCGGACTTGCACCGGTTATTACAATAAATGATAAGGTACACGCTAAAATGACGCCGGATTCAACAATAGAATTAATAAAGACTTTGAGGAGTGAAGGATAATGAAAATTAATAATTTGCAAGAATTTAAAGCCTTTTCTGACAGGTCGGCACAGGCAATGGAGAAACAAAAAAAGAAGGTTCTGGTGTGTGCGGGAACAGGTTGTGTAGCCGGCGGATCATTAGAGATATACAACAGAATCAAAGAGCTTATAGATGAAAAAGGCCTTCTGGTTGATCTTGAACTGGATTATGAAAAAGAAGGAATAGGAGTTAAAAAGAGCGGTTGCCACGGTTTTTGCGAAATGGGGCCTTTGGTAAGAATAGAACCTGAAAATTACTTGTACTTGAGAGTTCAGATAGAAGATTGTGAAGAAATCGTATACAAAACCCTTATAAACAATGAAGCTGTTGAAAGACTTATGTATACGGCAGATAACAAGGTGTATAAGGCACAGGAGGACATTCCTTTCTATAAAAAGCAGACAAGAATGGTTCTGAAAAACTGCGGAAGCATCAATGCCGAATCCTTTGCAGAATATGTTGCAAAGGGCGGTTATCAGGCCCTGAGCAAAGTATTGTTTGAAATGGAGTCTCAGGAAGTATGTCAGTCCATACTGGACTCCAACCTCAGAGGAAGAGGGGGCGGAGGTTATCCTGCCGGAAGGAAGTGGCAGCAGGTATTAAAGCAGGACAGCAAAATCAAATATGTTGTCTGTAACGGCGACGAAGGTGACCCCGGAGCTTTCATGGACAGAAGTATTATGGAGGGCGATCCTCACGGTGTAATCGAAGGTATGACTATTGCCGGGTATGCAACCAAAAGTACTGCCGGATATATATATGTTAGAGCAGAATATCCTCTGGCAGTTGAAAGACTAAGGATAGCTATTGAAGATGCAAGAAAGCACGGAATGTTGGGTGAGAACATACTAAATTCCGGATTTTCGTTTGATATAAACATAAACAAAGGCGCAGGAGCTTTCGTATGCGGTGAGGGAAGTGCATTAACCGCATCAATAGAAGGCGAAAGAGGAATGCCAAGGGTAAAACCTCCAAGAACGGTGGAAAAAGGACTTTGGGAAAAGCCGACAGTACTTAACAATGTAGAAACATACGCCAATGTTCCTTTAATTATCACCAACGGCAGTGAATGGTACAAAGGTATCGGGCCTGAAAACAGTCCGGGTACAAAAGCCTTTGCCATAACCGGAAACGTCAACAATACAGGTTTGATAGAAGTTCCAATGGGAACAACCCTGAGGGAAGTAATATTTGATATCGGTGGCGGTATCAAAGACAACAAGAAATTTAAGGCAGTTCAGATAGGAGGCCCTTCCGGAGGATGTCTCACAGAGGAACATCTGGAATTGCCGTTGGACTTCGATTCCCTTAAAAAAGTAGGAGCAATGATTGGTTCAGGCGGACTAGTAGTAATGGATGAAGACACCTGTATGGTTGAAGTAGCAAGGTTCTTCATGAATTTCACACAAAACGAATCCTGCGGAAAATGTGTGCCATGCCGTGAAGGAACCAAGAGAATGCTTGAAATCCTTGAAAAGATAGTAAACGGAAAAGGTACTAAAGAAGAGCTTGATTTACTCGAAGAACTGGCAGATACCATAAGCAGTACGGCTTTATGCGGACTAGGTAAGTCAGCTGCAAGCCCTGTCGTAAGTACATTGAAATATTTTAAGGATGAATACTTGGAACACGTTATAGATAAGAAGTGCAAAACACATACCTGTAAAGCTTTAGCTTCTATAGTAATAGAAAAGGAAAAATGCAAGGGCTGCAGCAAATGTGCCAGAATATGTCCAGTTCAGGCAATCGAAGGAAAAATTAAGGAACCGTATACAATTAATCAGTCAAAATGTATCAAGTGCGGTGCCTGTCTGGAAGCATGTCCATTTGCAGCAATAAAGGAGGCGTAAATAACAATGGGAACTATGATAATTGACGGACAGCTGGTTGAATATACAGATGAAAAAAATATACTGGCAGTAATCAGAAAAGCAGGTATTGAGCTTCCGACCTTCTGCTACCACTCAGAACTTAGTGTTTACGGTGCGTGCAGAATGTGTATGGTTGAGGATAAGTGGGGCAGTACAATAACCTCATGTTCAACGCCTCCAAAGGATGGTATGGAGGTATGGACAAATACAGATAAGCTCAAAAAGCACAGAAAAATGATATTGGAGCTTCTTCTTGCCAATCATGACAGGGATTGTACAACCTGTGAAAAGAGCGGAAGATGTAAGCTGCAGGAAATAGCTTTAAAAGTTGGAGTAAAGAAAGTAAGGTTTGGACAGGAAAAGAAAGAAATGCCTATAGATGACCTTGGGCCATCAATAATCAGAAATCCAAACAAGTGTATTCTTTGCGGAGACTGTGTAAGAGCATGTCAGGAAATTCAAGGCGTTGGGGTACTGGACTTTGCTTATAGAGGATCAAATCTTCAGGTAACAACTGCCTTCAATAAATCATTGCAGGAAGTGGATTGCGTTAACTGCGGTCAGTGCAGGGTTGTTTGTCCTACCGGGGCATTAATGATAAAGAAAGATATTGACAGGGCATATGAGGCACTTCAGAACAAAAACAAGCGTGTAATAGCTCAGATAGCACCTGCCGTACGTGTTGCAATCGGAGAAGATTTTGGACTTCAACCCGGTGAGATATCAATGGGTAAGATTGTGGCAGCACTCAGAAAACTTGGTTTTGATCAGGTATTTGATACAGCTGTTGGTGCGGACCTGACTGTTATAGAGGAAGCGGAAGAGCTCATGGACAGAATTCAGAGAAAGGAAAAGCTACCTTTGTTCAGCTCATGTTGTCCTGCTTGGTTCAAATACGCGGAGCAAAAGCATCCTGAGCTCATGGAAAATGTGTCCTCCTGCCTGTCTCCACAGCAGATGTTTGGAGCAGTTATAAAGGAACAGTTTAAAAAGGAACAGTCTTCCAACGAAAAAGAAAACATTGTTATCGCCATAATGCCATGTACCGCTAAGAAATATGAAGCTTCAAGACCTGAAAATACTATAAACGGTGAAAGACAGGTAGATATGGTCATAACAACACAGGAACTGGCAATTATGATACAGGAAAACGGTATAGTGTTTAATGAGCTTGAAGACGAAGCAATTGATATGCCTTTCGGATTTACCAGCGGTGCAGGTGTAATATTCGGTGTAAGCGGAGGTGTGTCCGAAGCAGTACTTCGTTATTACTACAAGGAAAGAAACGCTTCAACACTCAAAGGCATCTCATATTCAGGAGTGAGGGGTATGGAAGGTGTCAAGGAAGCAACAGCTGAAATTGACGGCAGAACAGTAAGAATCGGAGTAGTTCATGGACTTAAAAATGCTGAAAAACTAATCAGAAAAATAAAACGCGGGGAAGAAAAATTCGACTTTATTGAAGTAATGGCTTGCCCGGGAGGGTGTATAGGCGGTGCAGGACAGCCGATTCCACAGAATGAAAATGTAAGAAAATTAAGAGCAAAGGGTATATACAAGGTAGATAAGTCCTTGCCGATAAAACGTTCTGATGACAATCCAACTATAGATGCTTTGTATAACGGCATTCTAAACAGCAACAGACATATTCTTCACAGAGACGGAAAACATTAAAATATTAAACTTACAGATGTGGTTCAAAGGTTAAAAGTCTTTGGCCCCATCTGTTTTAACAATCTCATATATTAAAGAAGCAAAAAAACAATTATAAGCCAATAAGGCAAAGGGAGGATACCATGATGAATAACGAAAACAATATGTTGTGTAATGTAGCAGGCAATGATATTAGCATTTGCATGCAGTTAATGATGGTTGATGAAGCAAAAACAGATATGGAGTATTGCTGTAACAGCTGTAATAAATCCTATTGTGAATTAAGCCCGCTGTTTTTAGGTATGGTACCTGCATTTTCAGGACGTAAATAGACCATAAGCTTAAATTAAAGACCTTCATATATATAATTAGATTTTTAGTAACTAAATGGATTTGACATAAAAAAATATATAATTTACAATTATATTGTTATTTGTTTAACAAACATAGGCGGTGGAATATATGCTTGATATATATGTTTGTGTTGGTAGTTCCTGCCATCTTAAGGGGTCTTATCAGATAATCAACTGCTTTCAAAGAATGATTAAGGAAAATAATCTTGAAAGCAAAGTTGAATTAAAGGCATCCTTTTGCATGGGGCATTGCACAACAGGTGTTTGCGTTAAAATAGGCGATACTTTTTATGGAGATGTAGGCGTAATAAATGCTGAAAGTTTCTTTACAGAGAAAGTAATTAACACAATTGAAGGCAAGAAGGGATAATGTAAATTATTACAATTTACATAGGGCGACAGGCAGAATATACTAATGACTGCATAAGAGCCGTCAGGGCTATGGAGGCGACTTTATGAGCATAATTCAATTTAAAGAAGCGAACTGTAAAAACTGTTATAAATGTATACGAAGCTGCCCTGTAAACGCTATTGCATTTAAGAACGATCAGGCTGAAATCATACATGACGAGTGCATGCTCTGCGGAAATTGCCTCACAGTATGTCCTCAGAATGCAAAAAGCGTTAACAGCGATGTTGAAAAAGTTAAAAAATTTATACAGAAGCGTGAAAAAGTTTATGTAAGTCTTGCACCTTCATTTATTTCTGCATTTGACCATGATGAAAAGTGGGTTTATTATGCCCTGAAAAAGCTCGGTTTTACACACATAGAAGGAACAGCTAATGGTGCTTATCAGGTATCAAGGCAGTATGAAAGTCTTTTGAAGCAGAAGAAAATGAAAAATATCATAACCAGCTGCTGCTCATCAATAATATTACTTATAGAAAAATATTATCCTCAGCTGTTGGATCAGCTTGCTCCGGTAGTTTCTCCCATGATAGCCCATGCTAAAATGCTCAGGGAAACATATGGACAAAGAATCAGAGTAGTATTTATAGGACCTTGTATTTCAAAGAAAGAAGAATTTAATGATCTTCAAAACGGTAGTCAAATTGATGCGGTAGTAACTTTTGATGATTTGGACAAGTGGTTTGAAGAAGAAGGCCTGTACGAGTCAAATGAAATCGTTGACGGTATAAAAAGCTTTGATACGTCAGCGAGAATATATCCCGTACCCGGCGGAATTTTAAAGACTATTGACAGAAAATATAAAAAGAACTACAGGTCTATCAGTGTAGACGGTGTTGAACGATGCATGGATGTTCTTCAATCCATAGTAGAAGGTGACATTGAAAATTACCTGATTGAAATGAGCAGTTGTAAGGGTGGCTGTTTGGGAGGCCCCTGTATGAAACATGTACCCGGAGGATTTCTCACTGCTAGAGAGAGACTTTTAAACTATGCAAAAAGAACAGGGGTTCAAACGGACACAGGTTTGACAAACTCTGTAATGGCTTTGACCAAGGTCGACTTATCAAAGAAATTCGTTGACAGGTCAAAGAAGCTGGAAGTACCGTCAGAGGCAGTAATACAAGGTATATTAAATAGTATTGGAAAATTCAGCAAAGACAAAGAGCTCAACTGCGGGGCTTGCGGTTATCACTCCTGCAGGGAAAAGGCTACAGCCGTATTTCACGGAAAAGCACAGGTTCATATGTGTCTGCCCTATATGAGGGAAAGGGCTGAGTCTATTTCAAATATAATTATAAATTATACACCATATGCTATTTTTGCACTGGACGAGAGTCTTAAAATACAGGAACTTAACAAGTCAGCCCAGCAGATGTTCAACCTGGGAGCCAAAAACATGAATGGCAGAAGTATTTCTGAAATACTTCCCTGCGACGATTTTGAACAGGTATTGGAAGGTGCTGAAAATGTATATGATGAAAAATATGTTTATGAAAGTTACGGTATGGTGGTCAAACAATCCATCATAAACGTAAAACAGCATAATACTGTTATAGTTATAGTAAATGATATTACAAAAGAGGAGGCCCAGAGGCAGAAAATTCTGGAAAGTCGTTCTCAGAATATAGATATTGCTCAGAAAATTATGGAAAAACAAATGACAGTGGCTCAGGAGATTGCCAGTCTTCTTGGTGAAACTACTGCCGAAACAAAGGTGGCTTTAACCAAGCTTAAAAAATCCATTATGTCAGAGATGGGTGAATTATAGTGAGCCTGTATATTGATGTAAGTTACGAAAGTATAAATAAATATAGGGAAGAATTATGCGGAGACAAGGTTGAAATAATCAGAAGCCCTGATTCAGTGGTAGTGGTTTTGGCTGATGGTCTGGGAAGTGGTGTGAAGGCAAATATACTTGCAACGCTTACTTCAAAGATCATAGGTACGATTATGTCAAATGGTCTGGATATAGAAGAGGCTGTTAATACGGTTGCAAAAACCCTCCCTGTTTGCAAGGAGCGAGGGGTTGCATATTCAACTTTCTCCATAATACAGATATTCAACAACGGTGAAGGATACTTGGCCGAATTTGATAATCCTTCTGTAGTAAGGCTGAGAAAAGGTAAGATAATGAGCCTGGAGACAGAAAGCAGGGTCGTTAATGATAAACTTATAAAAGAAGCCAGGTTCAAAGTCAGTCCTGATGACTTGTTTGTAATGATAAGCGACGGAGTTATCCATGCCGGAATAGGCCAGACCCTAAATTTGGGCTGGCAGTGGGATAATGTCAGTGAGTATATACAAAAGACCTATAAAAAGGATGCATCCTCAAAGACACTCGCAAAACTCTTGTTGTCAGCCTGTGACAACCTTTATTCCCATGAACCCGGCGATGACACTACAGTTGTTACCCTAAAAGCAAAAAAACCTGTGAAGCTGAATCTGATGATCGGACCGCCTGTGGATTCTGCGCGGGATGAGGAGATTGTATCCCGATTTATAGGAAACGAAGGTAAAAAAGTTATTTGTGGCGGTACTACGTCACAAATTGTTGCCAGAGTTTTGGGGAAGGAAATTAAGACATCTATAGAATACTTTAATCCTGCGGTTCCTCCTACGGCAGAGATAGAAGGTATTAACCTGACTACAGAAGGCGTACTGACCCTTAGAAAAACACTTGATTTGCTTAAAGCCTGCGTTTCGCCTGACAGCGGTATGGGAGATATGCTGAAGCTTAATAAAAAGGATGGTGCTTCAAGGCTGGCAAAAATGCTCCTTGAGGAGAGTACCAGTATATATTTCTTTGTTGGAAGGGCAATGAATCCGGCACATCAGAATCCTGAATTTCCACTTAACATGGGAATGAAATTCAAGCTAGTGGAAGAACTGGCCGCATTGCTTACACATACGGGAAAACATATCAGTATAGAGTATTGCTAGGGAGGGGGAGCTTTCTTGGGTCTAAGGACAATACATTTAAAACTTCATAAACCCGGTAAGCTTAAACGTGAAATTATACAAAAAGCATTTGAAAACTATAATAATGCATTTAATTATTTATTAAAAACTGCTTTTGATAATATAGATGATATTGAAAGTAATTATAAATCCCCTAAGGGGACTTACAGTACACTGTCTCTTTCAAAATGGATAGACAGTAAAAAATCAAATGAATTGAACGAGTTTGACGTTCAGCCTTTCAAGGACTCTTTGAAGCTTGACTTTGGGATGACGATGGCAAGTTATTTTGTTCAGAAGCAAACAAAGCCCGATATGGTGTTTCCGAATTTCAAACAGGATAATGCTCAGGTGCAGGAAAAGCTAAGACCTATTTATTTTTGCAGGTATGACACAAAAAGAAGTTTTTGCTTGCTTTATGACCCTGACAGTAACAAGTATTTTGCTAAACTGTTCCTGATGAATATAAAGAATGCCAAGGGACGTAAAATATCAGCTAATAAAAGAGAACTTATATATATATCAAAAAATCCCGAGCCTGCCAAATGCTTAAAAAGGGAAACCTTCATTATAGTTCCCCTTTCATTCGGAAAATGGCAGGAAAATATGCTTAAACAGGCTATTGACAGGCCTGAAATTCTTAGAACGGCACGCCTGTTGTATAAAAATAACGAGTACTTTCTGAGCATGAGTATAAACCTTCCCGAGGAGCAGGAAGTAAAAACTACAACGTTTATGGGTGTCAGCAGGGGTATCAGGAACGATATTAATTACACAATTGTAGATGAAAAAGGAAACTCAATTAAAAAGGGAAGCCTTGAAAACTGCCGAAATACAAATGATAGAAAACAAATTATATGTAAGATGGCAAACACTATAGCAGATATAGCTTTTAAAAACAAATCAATGGTAATTCTTCAGAATCTGGTGGGTAAGGGTGACAAACTTAGTTGGAGGGAAGAAGGAACAGTACATAAACCTGCATATGGTTGTAAAATGTACAATGAGCTTGTAAGAGTACTGGAATACAAGCTTCCGCAAAAGGGATTGCCCGTTCCTGCAAAAGTGAGTTCCGTTGATATTTTCCACACCTGTTGTGTATGCGGAAGCAACACCAGAAAAAACAGGTTTTCAGAAACCATGTTTATCTGCACAACCTGTGGGGCCAGCTATAGTATGGATGAACTTGGCAGCAGAAATCTTGCTGTAAAACTAATAAAGTATGAAAAGACTACCTTCAAGTTAAAGGCTAGAAAGACGCCGGAAGGTATGTATCTTAATAATGAACTTATTGGTTTAGATATGTTTGTTCACAAAAATGAAAATCCTTATGACCGGCTGAAGGAAGAGGTAAAGAGGTTACTGGATAAAAAAGAGGATAACTACATTAACTCAAAGCTTAATTTTAAAGATATAAAAAGTATTCTTGATAAATTAGTTAAAAGTAATTTTTCAAATATAGAAATTATTTAATCTTGTGCTTTTGCTGCCGCACATTGCTTACAGAGTAAGCTTATATGTTAAAACATATAAAAAAGTGCAGCTATCTAGTTTAAGAGGCCGTTTGCAGAAATGTACATTTTTGCAAACGGCCTCTTTTAAATGTAACTTTATGGATAAATTATTGACTAAATACTCATACTTTGATAAACTACATTTAAAGTAAAGGGGAGTAGCTTATAAGCGATAAAGTCAACAACCGGCTTTAAAAAAGAGCCTGGCTTTATTCTCCATATGGAAAGCAAGACCTTGAATGTAGTGCTTTTATACATTCAGGGTCTTTTTGTTTATATATATCTCCGGCAAATTGTATGAAGTATATATAGACTGGCAATATTAAATAAAAACTAACTAGGGGGTAAAAAATGTCTACTAAAAAAGCACTGAAATGGGTTGGATTCTGGATGGCATTAGCCATAATATTTAATATCGGAATTCTGCTGATTGAGGGCCCTGCCAAAGCATCACAATTCCTTGGCGGGTATGTTATTGAATTAAGTCTCAGCGTTGATAACCTGTTCCTGTTCCTTATCTTATTCTCAAGCTTTGGAATTCAGCCGGCTTATCAGAGAAGAGTTTTGAACTATGGAATATTTGGAGCTATAGTTTTAAGACTGATATTTATAGTTTTGGGAATAACTCTTGTTAACAAGATTCACTTTATTCTGTATATCTTCGGAGTAATATTGATAATAAGCGGCTGCAAGATGATGTTTGGTCACGAAAAACCTGTGGACCACAAGGATAATAAAGTATTAAAGATAATGGGTAAATTTTTACCTATGACAGACAAGATGCACGAAGAGAAATTCTTTATCGTAGAAAATGGTAAAAAATATGCAACTCCTCTGCTGGCAATACTCGTACTTATTGAATCCTCGGATATCCTGTTTGCAATAGATTCAATACCTGCTATTTTTTCAATATCAACTGACCCGTTTATAGTTTATACATCAAATATATTTGCCATATTGGGACTCAGGAGCTTATATTTTGTTCTCGGAGCATTGCAGGAAAGATTCAAGTATGTGAAATACGGTGTAGCACTTATACTTGTATTTACAGGTGTAAAACTTGGCATTTTGTTCTTTGACCTTGAAATACCTATACTTTACTCACTGCTTACAATATTTACAATATTAGTAGCCAGCGTAATTTTCTCTGTATTTAAGTCAAAAAACGAGGAAAAGAAGAAAAAAGAAATAGAGCTTAAAAGAGTAGACCTTTAAAAAAGCTTAAAATGGCCTAAGAAGCTTATGTAGCTCCTTAGGCCATTTTCATTAGCAGTCATGCTTATTTCCGCAACAGACGCTGATAATAAAGATAATAATAAGAGCGAAAATTACTCTTTCATCGATACAGCCGTTAAATCCACCTAAGAAACCTTTCTTGTCAGACATAGGTACACAACTCCCTCCAAAGATTAATGTTAAATTTTTAGCTTGGTAACTAAATGGCTAATAACATAGTATTCATTGCTGATAAATTGTGTTACACATCTTTTAATTTTTGATTAGCATTATACGTTAAAGAAAATATAATAAGATATAAAACTCTTTAAGGTAAACGGAGGCATGTATGAGTTTAACCCAAAGAAAGAGAAGTAAGGCCAAATCAGAAAAAGTACAAATTATAGTTCCTGAGAAAAGTCCATGTATAAAAAAGCAACATATAAATTATCGAGAATATGAGGGACAGACGGTAACCGTATTTGTCAATTCAGGAGGAGCTGCCGGGAACGGATTTACAGGTGTTTTGCTACTTCAAACGGACGCATACTTAAAACTTTTAATACTGCCGTCTGCACCGCCGGAATGTTCCTTGGGAAATTCTTGTAGCGGGAAGAGAGTTAATTTTCTGTTTTGCACTATTTGTCCTTACAACCAAACAATCGGGACAATCGCAGAGATTCCTCTTGAAGCTGTCACAGCCTTTGTACATAATAGTATATGAAGCAAAGTATATAAGTTATTATGTATCAGAAATTGAATATTGTGATACAATTACTATTAATTATTAAAATACGTTAAAAAGGTATATGTATGAATTTATGTGAAAAATTTGAGTTCCCCGAAAATGCGGGATATGTTATAAAAAAGCTTAACGAAGCCGGCTACGAAGCTTATTTTGTGGGAGGCTGCGTAAGAGATAGTATCCTTTGCAAGGCACCCTATGATTGGGACATAACAACAAATGCATTACCTGCTGATATAAAGAAATTATTTGACAAAACCTATGATACAGGGATAAAGCATGGTACAGTTACTGTACTTGCAGGAGAAATGAGTTTGGAAGTTACAACATATAGGATAGATGGAGATTACAAAGATTTTCGCCGGCCGGAAAAGGTTGAGTTTACATCCAGTCTTAGAGAGGATTTGGCAAGAAGGGATTTTACTATTAATGCCATGGCATATCATCCTGAGCACGGTCTAGTTGATTTTTTCGGCGGTTTACAGGATTTAAAAAAGCAAGTTATAAAAGCGGTTGGTGACCCCGAGCAGAGGTTCCGGGAAGATGCTTTGCGTATGATGCGGGCAATAAGATTCAGTGCACAGCTGGGGTTTTCCATTGAAGAAGCTACATTTGAAGCTATAAAAAACAATTCGGCACTTATAGCCAATATTAGCAGTGAGAGGATAAGGGATGAGCTGAATAAAACGTTGGTATCAGAGAATCCTTTACATTTCAACTATCTGCACCAGACAGGTCTATTGCCATATATTCTTCCTGAGTTTGAGAGGTGCTATAAAACTGAACAGATAAATCCTTATCATGTTTACAATGTAGCAGACCACACAATGTATGCGGTAAAAAGTATTGATAATGATCATATTCTCAGGTGGACAATGCTTCTGCATGATGTGGGTAAACCACCAAGAAAAACAACTGATGCCAAAGGAATAGATCATTTTTACGGGCATCAGGCAGTAAGCAGTCAAATTGCGGAAAAAGTACTTAATCGGTTGAGATTTGACAAGGAATCAATAAAAAAGATTGTTTTGCTTGTAAAACACCACGATATGGATATAGAGGATACTCCAAAATCTATAAGAAAGGCAGTAAATAAAATTGGTGATGAATTGTTTCCATTATTGCTGAAGGTCCAGAAGGCCGATAAAATGGCTCAGAATCCGGATTTTCTTCCGGAGCGGATTATAAAATGGATAAAAATAGATAAGATTTATTCAGACATAAAAAGTGAACAGCAGTGCTTGAACAAAAAAGATATGGCTGTCAACGGAGATGATCTGATACTTTTGCTTGGAATGAAACCCGGCATAGAAATACGAGAAATGCTGGATTATTTATGCGATTGTGTATTGGAATGTCCGGAGCTTAATGAAAAACAAAAATTATTGGAACTTGCGAAGAAGCGTATGAAGTAGGGGAGAGGTTATGACTGGAATTGGTACAATTGTAAATGCAGGCGCTGTAATAGTTGGGGGATTGGCAGGGACAGTACTTAGAAATGGTATACCGGAAAAGTATAAAAAGATTGTAATGCAGGCGATAGGTCTTTCGGTAGTATTTATAGGAATATCGGGTACAATTAAGGAAATGGTGACCATAGTCAATGGCAATAAGTTGGACAGGCAGTATATAATGCTTATGATTTTCAGCTTGGTAATAGGCGGTCTTACGGGTGAGTTCTTGAAAATAGAAAAAAGGCTTGAAAATTTGGGAGTATGGTTTCAAAAAAGGATTCCTGACAAAGGAGGCTCTTTTTCAGACGGTTTTGTGACTGCAAGCCTTGTTTTCTGTGTAGGTGCCATGGCTATAGTTGGGGCTCTGGAAGACGGTCTTTCCGGTAACCCTTCAACATTGTTTGCAAAATCTATTCTTGATGGGGTAACATCATTGGTATTTGCTTCAACGCTTGGAATTGGCGTTGCTTTTTCGGCTATACCTATATTTGTTTATCAGGGTGGAATAACCCTGCTTTCTGGAGTAATAAAACCATGGCTTTCAGATGCTGTAATTTCTCAGATGTCGCTTATAGGAGGAGTATTAATATTTGCAATAGGTATTAATCTTCTGGAGATTAAGAAGATAAATGTAGGAAATTTACTTCCGGCTGTTTTCATACCTGTTTTTTACTATATAATAAAAATGATTTTTATGTAGAAAAATTTACTTTTATTAAATAAACGGGTTGACAAATCAGTTGCTGCTCGGTATAATATCTCTTGCAGTCAGTGATGCGGGTTTAACTCAGCGGTAGAGTGTCACCTTGCCAAGGTGAAAGTCGCGAGTTCAAATCTCGTAACCCGCTCCACTATTTGCGGGTGTAGTTCAATGGTAGAACATCAGCCTTCCAAGCTGATTGCGTGGGTTCGATTCCCATCACCCGCTCCATAAAAAAGAACTGTTTTCTTAGAAAACAGTTCTTTTTTTATGCTTTGTCAACATGAAATAAGCTTGTACGTGCTATTTCAGCAAGAAATTCATAAAAATCCGAATGTTGAGAATACATAGCCTATAAAATAGTATATAGGATTTTTTAACCTTTATGGTAAAAGGAGGAAATATGTATTCGCAGCATAAAAAGTTGTGGAAGAAGGTATTGAGAGTATTATTAATAAGTTCAATAATGGTTGCTTTATCACCTCTTTCTGTTTTTGCAGGGGAGGTGGATCTCAAAACTCCGCCGCTATCCTCTATTCAGAACAATATACTCTACATAGGAATACTGGTATGTATGTTGGGTATGTTATTCGGAGTATTCCAATTCCTGAAGATAAAAAAAATTGCTGCACATAAAAGCATGTTGGACGTTGCAGATACCATTTATCAAACCTGCAGAACCTATCTGGTTCAGCAAGGGAAGTTTCTGGCTTTACTGCTCATTTTTATTGGAGTATGCATTGCTTTCTACTTTGGCTTCCTACAGGATAAGGGAGCGGGAGGGGTGGCTCTGATACTGTGCTTCACTGTAATAGGTATTTTGGGTTCGTACAGCGTTGCGTGGTATGGTATAAGGATGAACACCATGGCGAACAGCAGAATGGCTTTTTCCTCCTTGGAGAGAAAACCCTTGAAGCTGCTCTTTATACCTCTTGATTCGGGAATGAGTATAGGTGTAATCCTTATTTGCATTGAGCTTGTTATGATGCTTATAATTCTGAGGTTTGTTCCCGGTGAACTGGCAGGTGCAAGTTTTATAGGATTTGCAATAGGTGAATCCCTTGGAGCCAGCGTATTGCGTATAGCAGGAGGCATTTTTACCAAGATAGCTGATATTGGATCTGATCTTATGAAAATTGTTTTTAAAATCAAGGAGGACGATCCAAGAAATCCGGGTGTTATAGCGGATTGCACAGGTGATAATGCGGGAGACAGTGTAGGCCCTACAGCGGACGGCTTTGAGACCTACGGAGTCACAGGAGTGGCGCTGATAACATTTATTATGCTGGCTGTAACATGCAATCTTCAAAGTCATATGCTCATATGGATATTTACAATGCGCATTCTCATGATAATAACTTCAATAGCATCATTTTATATAAACAAATTACTCAGTAAAATCAGATTCGGGAACAGTGAAAATATTGATTTTGAAAAGCCTCTGACAAGCCTCGTCTGGATTACTTCTTTTTTGTCAATAATAGCAACCTTCCTGACAAGCTTTATTATGATAGGCCCGGGAACCTTAACAAACGATACTTCAGACGGATTATGGCTTGTCTTATCTTTAATAATAAGCTGCGGAACTCTGGGAGCTGCGCTTATACCTGAGTTTACAAAGATATTTACAAGTCCCAAATCAGTTCATGTAAAGGAAACGGTTACAGCCTCCAGAGAAGGAGGACCATCCCTTAATATCCTTTCCGGACTTGTAGCCGGTAATTTTAGTGCCTTCTGGAAGGGCATGGTTTTCATTGTTCTGATGTTTGCAGCTTATATTGCAAGCAGGATTGGGCTGGCAGATATAATGAGTTACCCCTCAATATTCGCTTTCGGTTTGGTGGCATTCGGATTTTTAGGTATGGGGCCTGTTACCATTGCAGTTGACAGCTATGGGCCTGTTACGGATAATGCCCAATCTATATATGAGTTATCATTAATAGAATCTATACCTGAAATTGATCTCGAGATAGAAAAAGACTTTGGTTTTACGCCTGACTTTGAAAAAGCAAAGTATTATCTGGAGGCAAATGACGGAGCGGGCAATACCTTCAAGGCAACAGCAAAACCGGTATTGATAGGTACCGCAGTAGTTGGGGCCACAACAATGATTTTTTCACTGATACTGGTGATTAAGGACACTCTTGGAGTCAAACCTGAGGAAATATTAAACCTGCTTAATCCTTTCACTATTCTTGGCTTTCTCTGCGGTGGAGCTGTAATCTACTGGTTTACGGGAGCTTCTACTCAGGCTGTCTCAACAGGCGCTTACAGGGCAGTAGAATATATAAAGAAAAACATACAGCTGGATGAGGATGCCAGTTCAAAAGCAGCTGTGGAGAAATCTAAAGAGGTTGTAAAAATTTGCACACAATATGCGCAAAAAGGAATGCTCAATATTTTTGTGGCAATCTTCTCATTTTCGTTGGCGTTTGCATTTTTGTCTTCTCCAAAATCAGGAAATGATTCGGTAGCACTTTTTGTGTCATATCTGATGTCTATAGCAGTTTTCGGTCTGTATCAGGCAATATTTATGGCAAATGCCGGAGGGTGCTGGGATAATGCTAAAAAGGTGGTTGAAGTGGATTTGCAGCAGAAGGGTACACCTCTTCATGATGCCACGGTAGTAGGAGATACGGTAGGAGACCCCTTTAAGGATACTTCTTCTGTGTCTCTTAACCCGATAATCAAATTTACTACTCTTTTTGGCCTGCTGGCAATGGAAATAGCTATTTCAGATACCTTCAAGGATGCTGCACCTTATGTGGGGTTAGTATTTTTGGTATGTGCATTATTCTTTGTATGGAGATCCTTCTATAGAATGAGGATAGACAAGAAAAACTAGAGGGAACATAAATACAGTTGGTGCTTTGGCTGAAACATACGGCCAAAGCACAGTTTTGCTCCAGCCCATTTCCTTTTTATCTCCATTATAATATAATAATAAGGTATGTATCAAAAAGAAGAAAACAAGTGTATTGCGTTAGCCTAATATACAACGAATTGAGGTGTTTCAGATGTTTTCTGTAACCATAAGAGAGATAATGGAAGAGTTTCAGCTTGAAGAATTAACCGGGACCCCGGACTACGAGAATGTGGAAATCTCATCAGCCGATGTGAACAGGCCGGGATTACAGCTTGCCGGATATATGGAATATTTTGGAACAGATAGAATGCAGATAATCGGTAAAGGTGAAACTGCCTACTTGATGCAGCTAACAGAGGAAGAACGGTATAAGAGACTGGATAACTTCTTTAAATGCGGATTCCCGTGTATGGTTGTAGCAAGAGGATTAGGGGTTTTCCCTGAAATGATAGAAGTAGGCCGTAAATATAACATTCCTGTTTTAAGGACAGATGATGTAACATCCAGATTTATGAGCGGTGTAATAAGATATCTGAATCTTCAGCTTGCACCAAGAACAAGTATGCACGGCGTGCTTGTAGAAGTATACGGTGAAGGTATACTGATACTTGGAGAAAGTGGAGTTGGAAAAAGTGAAATAGCTCTGGAACTGGTAAAAAGAGGACACAGGCTTGTAGCCGATGATAATGTCGAAGTCAGAAAGGTTTCGGATAAGACCCTTGTAGGTACTGCTCCTGATATAATACGTCACTTTATAGAGATAAGAGGTATCGGTATTCTTGATGTAAAAAACCTTTATGGCGTAGGTTCCGTTAAAATGACAGAGAATATAAACCTTGTAATAAAGCTTGAACATTGGAACGATAAGAAAATATATGACAGACTTGGTCTTGAAGATGAATTTACAGAAATATTGGGTCTTGCAGTGCCTTGTCTTAATATTCCGGTTAGCCCCGGAAGAAATCTGGCAATTATAGTAGAGGTAGCTGCCATGAACAACCGACAGAAGAAAATGGGATACAATGCTGCAAAAGCTCTTAGCGAAAGAGTACTTGGAAATATAAATAAAGATTTATAAATACATTTAAAACCCGGCTGGGGAGGTAGGATCATTGAATATAGTAGTTGATACGCACACACATACAGTTTCAAGTGGACACGCATACAGTACAGTTCAGGAAAACGCCAAAGAGGCTTATACAAATGGAATTCGCATGATTAATATTTCCGATCACGGTCCGGCAATGAAGGGAGCTCCATTTCTCTATCATTTCGGGAATCTTGAAATCATACCGGATATATTGTATGGGGTAAGGATTGTTCGTGGTATAGAATTAAACATAACGGATTATAATGGTACGGTTGATTTGCCGGAGAGATATTTAAAAAAGTTGGAGCTGGTTCTTGCCAGCTTTCATGATATCTGTATAGAACCTTCTACGATTGAAAATCATACCAATGCAGCCATTGAAATATTAAAAAATCCATATATAGATATTTTTGCTCATCCGGGAAATCCCCAATTCCAGATAGACATTGAGAAGGTTGTTAAAACAGCTAAGGATTACGGCAAGCTTATTGAACTGAACAACCATTCCTTTAATGTGCGCAAGGGAAGTGAAGGGAATTGCAGGGACATAGCACGAATGTGTAAAAAATACGGTGTAAGGATAACAACAGGGACAGACGCTCACATAAGCTTTAATATTGGCAGGTTTGATAATGTCATGAAGATTTTAAAGGAAGTGGAGATGCCGGAAGATCTGGTTGTTACTACTTCTGTTGAGAAGATGGAAAATTATCTCTCCGAAAGGAAAAAACGTATTGAAAAATAGATATGCTAGAGAAGGAGGAATGCGTTATATTACAGAATGAGGAGTTTGTTCAGAAGCTAGTTTCTGTTACCGGAAAGGACGGAGTGTCAGTTAATGAACCTATGTCTAATCATACCTCCTTTAAAATAGGCGGGCCTGCTGATATAATGACTTATCCCAAAAACAGCACTCAGCTAGTAAACATTGTAAGAGAGTGCATGAAATCCAATGTCCCATTTATGGTTATGGGAAACGGTACTAATCTGCTGGTGTCAGACCAGGGAATCAGGGGCGTTGTAATTAAAATATATGACAATATGGCAGCCTTCAAGGTTGACAATGATACAATCGAGCTTGAAGCAGGAATACTTGTTTCAAAGGCATCTAAACTGGCACTTGAATATTCACTTACAGGGCTGGAATTTGCTGAAGGAATCCCAGGTACTGTGGGCGGGGCCGTAACTATGAATGCAGGAGCCTATATAGGTGAAATGTGTATGGTTGTTCACCAGACCGAATACATGGATCGAGAGGGGAATATCAGGACGATAATCGGGGATGAACATTGTTTTTCCTATAGAAACAGTATCATACAGAAATCAAAGGGGATAGTTCTCAAAACAAGATTAAAGCTTCAGAAGGGTGACAGCTTAAAAATAAAGGAAAAAATGGATGAGTTCAATTTTAAGCGAAGGGATAAGCAGCCTTTGGAATGGCCCAGTGCAGGGAGTGTCTTCAAAAGACCCCAGGGATATTTTGTGGGTAAGCTTATTGACGATAGTGAACTTAGAGGTTTTGGGATTGGAGGGGCACAAATATCAGATAAACACAGCGGCTTCATTATAAATCGGGGAGGCGCTACATGTAGTGATGTTTTAGCCTTGATAAAGCACATACAGAGTACGGTTGATGAGAAATTTGGAGTTCAGTTAGAGCCTGAACTAAGGATTATAGGAGACTTTAACTAATAAAGATTACACATACAAAAGATTTGGGGGATTAGGATGAGATTTGTAATAGTAACGGGAATGTCAGGTGCGGGCAAAAGCCTTGTTACCAAATATTTAGAGGATATAGGATTTTTCTGCGTCGATAACCTTCCTCCAGCACTGATTCCCAAATTTGCCGAAATCAGTGCCCAGAGCGAGGGCAAGATGGAAAAAATTGCTCTGGTTATAGATATTAGAGGCGGTGAACTTTTACACGACCTTTTCCCTGCTTTAGCAGAGGTCAAGGAATCGGGTTTCAGCTATGAAATACTTTTCCTTGAAGCAGATGACGATGTTCTTGTAAAAAGATATAAGGAAAGCAGAAGACAGCATCCCTTATCACCGGAAGGCCGCCTTATTAAGGGAATCAGGGAAGAAAGAAAAGCACTTCAGACCATAAAATCAAATGCAAACTATATAATAGATACATCGACTCTAGTAACCAGACAACTCAAACAGGAGATAAACGGTATATTTTTAGAAGGCAAAACTTTTAAAGGGATAATAATCAATGTGGTATCCTTTGGATTTAAATATGGGATTCCAACAGATTGCGACCTTGTTTTTGATGTCAGGTTTATACCTAACCCTTATTATATAGCTCCTATGAAGAAACAGACAGGAAAGGATCAGATGGTTAAGGAATTCGTACTAACTGCTTCGGAAACAAAGGAGTTTATATCAAAGCTGGACGATATGCTGGATTTCCTGATTCCAAACTATATAAAAGAGGGAAAATCCCAGTTGGACATCGGAATAGGTTGTACAGGCGGAAGACACAGGTCGGTTGCAATAGCGGATGAAATATATAGAAGACTGGAAGAAAAAATGCATAGGGTGGTTATTGAACACAGAGATATAGAGAAAGACGGTAAAGGGGTTGGAAAATGAGTCGGTTCAGTTGGATGAAGCCTGGTGCCAGAATCAAAAGGTGGATAGCATTACTTTCAGCAGGTATAGCCTTAATATGTTTCAGTATCTTATTTACCATATATAATTACGATAAGGGAGTCCCATACATTATTGAAATGGCTACTTTAGCGTTTTTGGGTCTTGCAGGTGTTTTTGCAGCTTTCAGACTTCTTGTGAAAAATTTTGCAGGTAAGTTAATGAACGGACAGGATATAAGTAGCCTTCTCCATGAAAAAAAAATTTCGGTCAAGGGGCCTAAAATAGTGGCAATAGGAGGCGGTACAGGCCTTTCAACAATGTTGAGAGGACTAAAAAAGTACTCGTCAAATCTTACAGCATTGGTTACCGTAGCGGATGATGGAGGCGGTTCAGGGGTATTGCGGGAAGATCTTGGTATGTTGCCTCCGGGTGATATCCGAAACTGTATTCTTGCATTGGCAAATACGGAGCCTATAATGCAAAAACTGCTTCAATACAGATTTCAGGATGGAATGTTAAAAGGACAGAGCTTCGGAAACCTGTTTCTGGCTGCAATGGATGGTATTTCAGACAGCTTTGAAGAGGCTGTAAAAAAAATGAGTGATGTTCTGGCAGTAACAGGAACAGTATTGCCTATTACCCTTGAAGATGTCAGGTTATGTGCCGAAACAGACAATGGAAACACAATCCTTGGCGAATTTAACATAGGCCACAGAAGTGAAAGTGATAAATCCAGAATAAACCGAGTTTTCCTGAATCAGACAAAGGTTAAGCCTTTGAATGAAGCAATTGAAGCCATTTTGGAAGCGGATATTGTTGTATTGGGCCCCGGAAGCCTTTATACAAGCATAATACCGAATCTTCTGGTTGACGGGGTATGTGATGCATTGGGCAAAACAAGGGCTGTTATAGTATACGTGTGTAATGTAATGACACAGCCGGGTGAAACTCAAGGCTACAAATTGAGTGATCATATAAAGGCAATAGAAAAACACTCTCACAGGGGTTTAATTGATTACTGTATTGTAAATACGTCAACAATTCCTGAAGAAATGGCGGAAAGATACAGCAAAGACGGAGCTGAGCTTGTCAAGGTTGACTTTGACGTAGTCAAGAAGATGGGGATTGAGATAATTACCGGAGATTTTAAGAGTATTAATAATGGCTATGTAAGGCATGATTCAAACAAGCTGGCAAAAAATATTATGGAACTGGTAACCGAGCTTGTTCTGGCAAACGACGGAGACAGAATACTTGACTATTATTATGCAAAAGATAGAATCAATAAAATCGGAGGCTGATAATATGGACTTTGGAAAAAGCTGCTGGTACAGCTACCAGCAAGGCTGTCAAAGAGAATGGTTAATCACAAATGGCATCGGAGGTTATTCATCACTGTCCCTGATATGTTCAAATAATAGAAGATACCACGGCTTACTGGTTTCTGCATCAGTACCTCCAACTAAAAGGCAGCTTTTTCTTTCCAATATTCTCGAAGACATGAGCTTTGAAGATGGAATTACTGTATCTCTTAGCTCCTTTCAAACAGGTACCGGATATATAAATAACGGCTATACACATCTTCAAAGGGTTGAATATAATTATCTTCCGGAATTCATTTATTCTTATAAAGATATTTTTGTAAAAAAGAAAGTATCAATGAAGCAGGGAGATAATACCGTGATTGTACAGTATGAGGTACGAAACGGCAATAAGGAAGCGGTTTTTAAGCTGACCCCCCTTGTAAACAACAGAGACCATCATTATACCAGTAAAAGCAGTCATTTAAAATTCAGCATAAAACATGAAGCAAATGTAATCCGTGTATCAGGAGACGGAGAATCGGAAATCAGGTTTCTGGTTGATGGCGGAGAATTTAAAAGCTACAATGACTGCTTTTTTTATGACATGTTTTATGAGGTTGAGAGGGAACGGGGATTGGACTATACTGAAGACCATTTTATACCGGGCTGTTTCAGCATAAAAGTTAAACCTTGGGAAACAAAAACAGTTTCATTTATTGCATCAACTGAAAACTATGACCTTGAAAATATAAATGCATCACGAGTTATACAATCTGAAGAAGAAAGATTAAAAGAGCTTCTGGACAGGGCCGGTGTTCAGAACGAGCTATGCAGAAGGCTGGTACTTGCTGCGGATAGCTTCATTGTATACAGAAAATCAACAAAATCAAAGACGGTTATAGCAGGGTATCCATGGTTTACAGACTGGGGCCGCGATACTATGATTGCCTTCAGCGGCCTTACCTTGGCAACGGGCAGATATGGAGATGCAAAGGATATATTGTTGACATTCTCAAAGTATGTTAATCATGGGCTTATACCCAATATGTTTCCGGATGACGGGGAAGAACCGGCCTATAACAGTGTAGATGCTGCCTTGTGGTATTTTGAGGCTGTTAATAGTTATCTTTCTTACACAGAGGACTATAATTTTATTCAGAAGAATATATACGCTTGTCTCAAGGATATATGTAGTGGATTTGTAAATGGTACCATCTATGACATTAAAATGACGGATGATGCCCTTGTAACGGCAGGTAGTGAAAATACACAGCTAACATGGATGGACGCCAAGGTAGGAGACTGGGTAGTAACGCCTCGTCATGGGAAAGCCGTAGAAATAAATGCGTTATGGTATAACGCTTTAATGATTATGTCCGGTCTTGCTGAAAGATTTGGTGATATTGATATCTATTCGGCTATAGCCTCCAAAACGAAGGAGTCCTTTCAAAAGGAATTCTGGAATGAAAAGGATCAATGCTTGTATGATGTAATTAATTCTGAAGGGAAAGATTCAGATATCAGGCCAAACCAGATTCTGGCCATAGGACTTTCCTATCCGGTTATTGAAGGACAAAAGGCTGAAAAAATACTGAATAAGGTGTGGGAAGAGCTATATACGCCTTATGGGCTTAGGTCATTATCCAGTACTAACAGTGGATACAAGGGCGTTTATTGCGGAACCCAACTTGAAAGAGACGGTGCGTACCATCAGGGAACAGTCTGGACATGGCTTCTGGGAAGGTTTATAAAGGCATATATTCACATAAAGGGTGGAACAGAGCAGGCACGACGAAATGCTCTGGAATTTATAAACCCGTTTTCAGATCATGTTAAAAACGGTGGATTGGGCAGTATTTCAGAAATATTTGACGGGGACAATCCACACTATCCCAGAGGATGCTTTGCACAGGCATGGAGTGTTTCCGAGATACTGAGGGCTGCTGTTGAAGACATAGGTATTGACCAGCTTGGTCAAAGAATAAATTATTAGTGTGCGGGAGTGTTGTTAAGTGTCTTTTTCGACTATAGTAAAAGATGAGCTTTGCAGGATTGAGCTACATGAGGAATGTTGCATGAAATCCGAAATTTTAGGGGTTATCCTTACAGGTAACCTCTTTTCCCATGAAAAAGTATTAAGAAATACAAAAGTGGTCACTGAAAATGCCGCTTTTGCCAGAAGAATATATTCAATATTCCGGAGAATATACGGCATTTGCCCGGAGGTTGCTATCAGAAGAAGCAGCAAACTCAAAAAGCATGTATCGTATTCTCTTACGCTGGTACCGAACCAGATGATAAACAGAATACTGTATGACTTTGGAATAAGCGCTTTCTCTGGAGACGAATATATTCCAACTGCAAGTACACTTGAAAAGGTGTGCTGCAGAAAAAGCTTTTTGAGGGCGGCTTTTCTTTCGGGAGGTTCAATAAGCGATCCTGAAAAGACATATCATCTGGAAATAGCAACTCACAATATTATGTCTGCCGAAATTATAAAAGACTTGCTGGATGATTATGATATAAATACAAAGATAATCAAACGCAAAGGCAGCTTTGTGGCTTATATAAAAGAAGGAGAGCAGATAGTGGATTTCCTGAATATTATTGGTGCACACACAGCGCTTATGGAACTGGAAAACGTAAGAATACTAAAAGATATGAGGAACAGTGTAAATAGGATAGTAAACTGCGAAACGGCGAATCTTGAGAAAACGGTAAATGCTTCTATTAGACAAATAGAAAATATAAAGTATATTCAATCCACAATAGGAATAGACATGCTCCCCGAAAACCTTGCAGAGATAGCCGACGTAAGGCTTCAATTCAGTGATGCAAGCCTTAAAGAGCTTGGAGAAATGCTTCACCCGAAACTTGGAAAGTCAGGAGTAAACCACAGATTAAGAAAGCTGGATGAAATTGCTGATGAGATTAGAAAAAATAACGAAAGGTAAAATCAGGGAAATATAGAATTGATACTGTGAATAAACAAATAGGAGGAAACAGGTTTGGATGTTAAACTTTCAAAAAAAGGGACAACCCTTGTTGTAAGAATAATGGAAGATATGGACCATCATTCTGCACAGTATCTCAGACAAAAGATAGACAGTGAGATTACCAAGGCAACTATAAAAAATATTGTATTTGATTTTACCAATGTAAACTTCATGGACAGCTCTGGTATAGGTGTTGTTGTAGGTAGGTACAAAAATGTATGCAAGTTGAACGGTAAGGCAGCTATAGTAAATGCAAATCCAAAAATATTGCAAATATTTGAGATGTCCGGCGTATTAAAGATTATTCCTGTGTACAACAGTTTGGATACAGCTATTTCAAGCATGTGCGGTTAATAATGTAACATCATGTTAAAGAGAGTGAGGAAGAAAAATGCAACTGGTTAATGAGATGAAGCTTGAATTTATGAGTAAATCCAATAATGAATCCTTCGGAAGAGTTGTTGCTGCGGCATTTGCGTCTCAGCTTGACCCTACTGTAGAGGAATTGGCGGATATAAAAACGGCTGTTTCCGAGGCTGTGACAAATGCCATAATACATGGATATGAAGATTCTTCAGGAACAGTAGAAATGATTTGCAGACTATATGACGAAGGTATTCAGATAATCATATCAGATAAAGGAAAAGGAATAGAAGACATTGAGCTGGCACGCCAGCCTCTTTACACTTCAAAGCCGGACATGGAACGCTCAGGAATGGGTTTTACTGTTATGGAGAGTTTTATGGACAGCGTCGAAATAGTTTCTGAACCCAATATGGGTACAACTGTCACAATGTTTAAAAAATTAAAATCTTAAAAACATTTTCAGAATAGAAATAACACCGGGGGCTAGAGATTTTTGCATTTAAATGTAAATAATTAGAATTTATGTATAAATATATATATTGCGGCTAATAATTAGATTATACAAGATTTCATTCCCCGAAGTAATAAGATACGGCCTGGACAGGCAAAATATGTGACAGAAAGGTTTAGGCAGAAAATATGAAGGAAACATCAGATGATGCTGTTTTAACTCTTATAATAAAGGCCAAGGCTGGCGACAAACAAGCCCAATCCGTTCTGGTTGAAAAGAATGTAGGCCTTGTATGGAGCATTGTAAAGAGATTTCAGAACAGAGGATATGAAGTTGACGATTTATTTCAAATAGGAAGCATTGGGTTAATCAAAGCAATAAACAAGTTTGATACATCTTATGATGTCAAATTCTCTACATATGCTGTTCCTATGATAATTGGTGAAATAAAAAGATTTATCAGAGATGACGGAATAATAAAAGTAAGCAGATCTCTCAAGGAGGTTTCCTCAAAAGCACGTATAACCAAGGAGATAATGAGTAAGGAACTTGGTAGGGAGCCTACAATTAATGAAATTGCTCAGCGTATGAATATTTCACCTGAAGAACTTGTCATGGCTATTGAAGCAGGATGTACTCCTGAATCCCTGTACAGTACTATAGGCGATGGAGACAATTCGCCCATACTGCTTATAGACAGGATAGATGCAGCAGACAATAACAGCTGTGAAGTCGATCTTATTGACAAAATTGCAATACGACAAATACTGGATACACTGGATACAAGAGAGAGACAGATAATCATATTAAGATATTTCAAGGAAAAGACCCAGGTTCAGATAGCAAAACTGCTAGGGATTTCTCAGGTACAAGTTTCCAGAATCGAAAAGAAGATACTTAGGGATATTAAATCTAAAATGATTGCAAACAATAATTAAAGGTCAACGGTTTATACATCATAAGAGGTGGCATTTTGATATGATTAACAACTTTAAAACAGGAAAAATGACTTTTTATAAAACCAAAGCTATTATTGCAGTCATAGCTGCGTTGATTTTGGGAGCTATAATAATTGTGCTGGTTCTCACCGGTTTCCCGTCTTCAAAAAAAATACACAACAAGGGAGTTTATGTTTTAAACCATAGTCCTATTGAATTAAGATTATAACAGAATATAAAATTTACCATAATAATTAGAATGAAAATGCAAAGTATATTAAATATAGCAAATTGCATTTTCATTTTTTTATATTCATATGGGAGGCCTTTTATGAAAAAGAGTTTTACCAAGGATCAATACTCAAAATACGTTGAAGAAGTCTCGCCGAAATCTAAACTTTTTACAAATGTTTTAAAGGCTTTTCTGGTTGGAGGTATTATATGTGATATTGGACAGCTATTTATTAATTTGCTTAAAAATAGAGGCTTGGACAATGATGCTGTATCCGCCATAACCAGTATTATAATGATTTTTCAGGCAGCGCTTTTAACGGGACTTAACGTTTATGACGAAATAGGCAAGTTTGCGGGAGCAGGATCGATAGTACCAATTACGGGATTTGCAAACTCTGTAGTATCTCCTGCTATGGAATTTAAGTCCGAAGGATACGTCCTTGGAATGGGTGCAAAAATGTTTATTGTTGCAGGACCTGTAATAGTATATGGAATTTGTTCATCAATAATTGCAGGTATTATACACTACCTTATTACTTAATAGCCCTCTTTTATCCGCATAAAAGTTCGGATGAAGGGAAATAAAGAAATAACTATGGCTAAAGGAGGCTAATAAAATAAACATGGCAGAAAAGCATATCGGAAAGCAGACTGTATTTTTAAAAAATCCACCTTCCATTAAAGCTACAGCATCATTTGTAGGGCCAAAGGAAGGTAAGGGCCCTTTAAAAAACGACTTTGATTATATTATTCCAGATGAGTTATGGGGAGAGGACAGTTGGGAGAAAGCTGAAAGTAAGCTTGTAAGGGAAGCTTTTGCAAAAGTTCTCCAGAAGGCAAAGCTCCCAAATGATCAAATAGATTATGTTCTGGCAGGGGATCTTCTAAACCAGTGTATAGCAGCAAACTACGGACTAAGAGAAACTGAAGTTCCATTTTTTGGTTTATACGGTGCGTGCTCAACCATGGCTGAATCAATGAGCATTGGAAGTCTATTGGTTGAGGGAGGCTTTGCGGAAAACATAGTATGTATGACCTCCAGCCATTTCTGTTCAGCAGAAAAGCAGTTTAGGTTTCCTCTTGAATTGGGAAGTCAGAGAACCCCCACTGCACAGTGGACTGTAACAGGTTCCGGTGCGGTAGTACTGTCTTCTAGTGGTGCCGGCCCGTATATTAAGCATATTACAACAGGAAAAATTATAGATTTAGGAATAACAGATGCAAATAATATGGGTGCGGCTATGGCTCCGGCAGCAGCGGATACCATATTCGCTCACTTTAAGGATACAGGGTTGCAGCCTGATTATTATGATCTTATTGTAACCGGTGATTTGGGTAAGGTTGGAAAACAAATTTGTCAGGAAATGCTGAAGTCAAACGGGTTGGATATAGAATCCAGATTTAATGACTGCGGAGTAATGATATTTGATGCAGAAACGCAGGATACTCATTCGGGAGGAAGCGGATGTGCATGTTCGGCAACGGTTCTTGCAGGACATATATATAAACAGCTAACTCAGGGGAACTTAAAGAGAGTATTATTTATTGCTACAGGGGCATTAATGAGTCCTATAAGTTCTCAGCAAAAGGAATCCATACCGGGTATAGCACATGCTGTGGCTATCCACAGAACATTAAACTAACAAGTTAAAATAATGAGGTGAAATAATGACTTACTTGAGTGCTTTTATAGTCGGTGGAATAATTTGTGCCATTGGTCAAATATTGATAGACAAAACGAAATTAACATCTGCACGTATATTGGTAGTTTATGTAGTGGCCGGGGTAGTACTGGCATCCTTGGGAATATATCAGAAAATAGTTGATATAGGAGGAGCAGGTGCCACTATTCCCCTTACCGGATTTGGCTATAATCTGGCAAAAGGTGTGTTCAGGGATGTGGATGAAACGGGATTGCTGGGAGCATTTACTGGAGGATTCAAAGCAGGTGCTGCGGGGCTTGCTGCAGCTGTATTTTTTGGGTTTATGATGGCTGCGATATTTAAACCGAAAGCAAAAAAATAAACATTTTAGAGGAATATTTAAGGTCAAGGCTAAAGTAATTTTTTTAGTTTTGCTAAGTTAAATATTCCTCTTTTTTTACTTTTTAAAAAAATATATGGAATTTTACCTTGAAATTGTTTATAATTGAAGAAGATTTTTTTATACTCATCAACGAAATTTTGAATGTAGAAGAACAATACATAAAAACAAGGTGGATGAATTATGAACATAGAGTATATAAACCCATTTATTGAAGCAAGCCAGACAGTTCTTAAACAAGTTGTGAACGTTGATGCTAGGTTGGGAAAAGTGTTTTTGAAAAATTCTCCTTATCAGGGAGAGTCGATACTTATAATTGTAGGAATTACCGGTAAAATTCGTGGACAAGCTATTTTTACAATGTCCAAGGACGTAGCCTTTAAAATAGCTTCAGCTATGATGATGGGTATGCCTGTTGACGAATTAAATGAAATATCAAAAAGTGCACTGTCCGAGCTTACAAATATGATATTGGGGAATACAGCCACTTTACTTTATAATAAAGGAATAGGTATAGAAATCACCCCTCCTTCATTGCTACTTGGTGAGAATTTGCAGATTTCACAGTCTAAAATGAAGACAATATGTATACCTTTATATCTGTCGGATAATGAGATTCTTGAGATTGATATATCCGTTCAGGATTGAGAAATTATAAGTAAAATGATAAAATAAATAAACATACAATAAAAAGATGGTTAGTAAAGCCATCTTTTTATTGTATGTTTATTTTAGTAGATTCTTTGATAAGTTACTGAAAGGAATGTGATTAAATATGGCACTTAATATAGTACTGGTGGAGCCCGAAATTCCGCAGAATACCGGAAATATAGTGAGAACCTGTGCAGCAACGGGAACTGTGCTGCATCTTGTGGGGCCTCTTGGATTTTCCATAGAGGATAAATACCTGAAAAGAGCCGGACTTGACTACTGGGACGAGGCGGATGTGAGGTATTATAACAGCCTTGACGAGTTTTTTGAAAAGTTCCCGGGAAAAACCTTCTATTATTCAACCACTAAAGCAGTAAATAACTACTGTGACGTACAGTTTGATGACGATAGTTTTATTCTGTTCGGAAAGGAAACAGCAGGCCTTCCCGAGGAACTGTTGAGAGAGAATAAGGAGTATTGCATAAGAATACCTATGAAAAACAGCATCAGGTCTCTTAATCTTTCAAATTCTGTTGCAATCGTTTTATATGAGGCACTAAGACAGCAGAATTTCAAAGAAATGAAGCTTGAGGGACATATGGTAAAATACGAGTGGTAAAAATATTATGGTGTTTAACCTTAAAAAAATGGGTATATTAAAAAAGTATAATAAAATTGTGCAACCTAAGAAAGGGTTAAAATGGTTAATAGAACCAGACTTGTTGATGAATTTTTCGAATTGGTAAAGATAGATAGCTTATCGGGAAAAGAAAGACAAATGTGCGATATACTGAAGCGAAAGCTCGAAAATATGGGATATATGCCTGTAGAGGACAATGCAGGAGAGAAAATTGGTGGAAACAGCGGAAATATAATATGCACCGTTAAAGGAAACAAGAATGTACCTGCTATTTTGCTTGGGGCACATATGGACACTGTAGTTCCCGGAATTGGGAAAAAAGCCATTGTGGACGGAGATATAATCAAAACCGATGGAACAACAATTCTGGGTGGTGATGATGCTTCCGGGATAGCAATTATACTCGAGACAATGAAGATTCTCAAAGAGGAAAACATTCCTCACGGTGATATACAGATAGTATTCACAGTAGCTGAAGAAATCGGATTACTTGGTGCAAAAAACCTGGACTACAGCAAAATACACGCAAAATACGGATTCATTCTGGACAGCGACGGAAGGATAGGCTGTGCGGCAGTAAAAGCTCCTTCACACCACAAGATAAATGTGGTAATAAAAGGTAAAGCTGCTCATGCCGGTATGGAGCCGGAAAACGGAATAAGCGCATTTACAATTATGGCTCACGCTATGGCAAACATGAAACTTGGAAGAATTGATGAGGAAACAACGGCAAACATTGGTGTAATTCACGGCGGAACAGCTACAAACATTGTATGCGACAGAGTTGAGATTGAAGGTGAAGCCAGAAGCAGACAGCAGGATAAGCTGCAGGCGCAGACAGATCATATGAAAGACTGTTTTGTACAGGCTGCAGAAAAATTCGGCGGACAGGTTGAATTTGACTATGAAGTGGAATATCTTGCTTACAATTTACCGATGAATTCTGGAATTATAAGTATAATGAAGTCAGCAGCGGAAGACTGCGGTATTGAATTTGAGACAGTAGTTACCGGAGGCGGTAGTGACACAAACATTTTTAATTCAAAAGGAATTGAAGCAGTTGATTTGAGCGTTGGTATGACCAATGTACACAGTGTTAAAGAACAGATATCAATAAAGGATATGATAGATGCCGCTACTTATCTTACTGCAATTATACAAAACGTCAAATAACTGACAACGAGGCAGCTAACAGGGGGATATATATGTTGCAAACTACTTTAATAGATAAGGAAATATCTATTAACGACAAGGAGTGTTTCGATAAATATTTTGAAACAGCCGATGTCCTTGCATCTGAAATGAGTTTTACAAACTTTTTCATGTGGAAGGACCACTATAAAATAAGATTCGGAATAATAAATGATTTTTTATGCATAATGTCAGTAAGGGATGATTTAAAACCTTTTTGCTTTTTTCCTGTAGGAGATTACAAAAAAGGTGAAGAATTAAAAAAGACTATATACTTAATAAAGGAGTATTTTGCTTCAGAGGGATGGAATTTAATATTCTCAAGAGTAACCAAACAGCAGAGGGAAATTCTTGACGAAATTGGAATCGAGTATAACTCTACAGAAGATAGAGACAATGCTGATTATGTGTATACTGTGAAAAGTTTGTCAACATTGGCTGGAAAGAAGCTTGACGGCAAGAGAAACCATATTAACAGGTTCAAGAAACTTTACAGCCATGAGTATGAAGAAATAACACTGGCAAATATACAGGATTGCAAGAATATAGTAGAAAAATGGTATCATCAGAGATCAGATGATGAAAGCCTTTCTCATGAAAGAATCGCAAACCATGAACTCCTTGACAACTACGGAATACTTCGCTTAAAAGGCGGATTAATCAGGGTTAACGGTGAAGCACAGGCTTTTACGGTTGGAGAACAACTTAATAAAAATACCGCAGTAATTCATGTTGAAAAGGCAAACGCTGAAATTCACGGTGTTTACACAATGATAAATCAGCAGTTTATAAACAATCAATGGCTCCATATGGAGTATGTAAATAGAGAACAGGACATGGGAATTGCAGGGTTAAGAAAGGCCAAATTATCCTATAATCCTGATCACTTGATTGAAAAATACACAATAGAAGTTTGTTAAATAATTATTAAATTAAGCGTATATACTATTGAAAATGTTTTTGAAATATTATAGAATTATTTTGGTTTAGGAAAAGGAAACCAATTCTTTTGTCGATAAGCATTAATTTGCTTGACTAATTAATAAAAAACTTAGGAGGTAACACCAATGGCAGTAAAAATGGGTATTAATGGTTTTGGACGTATTGGACGTCTTGTTTTCAGGGCTGCAATAAACAACCCTAATGTAGAAGTAAAGGGAATCAATGATCCATTCATCGATCTCGAGTACATGAAATATATGCTTACTTACGACACAGTTCATGGTAAATTCGAAGGAACTGTAGATGTAAAAGATGGCAAATTAGTTGTTAACGGAAAAGAAATCGCAGTATTTGCTGAAAAAGATCCTACAGTTATAGCTTGGGGCGCTTGTGGTGCTGATTATGTTGTTGAATCAACAGGTGTATTCACTACTACTGAAAAGGCTTCAGCTCACATCAAGGGTGGAGCAAAGAAAGTTGTTATCAGTGCTCCTTCAGCTGACGCTCCAATGTTCGTAATGGGCGTTAACAATGACAAGTACACTAAGGACATGACAGTTGTATCAAACGCTTCATGTACTACTAACTGCTTGGCTCCTTTAGCAAAGGTTATCAACGACAACTTCGGTATAGTAGAAGGTCTTATGACTACAGTTCATGCTGCTACTAACACTCAGAAGACTGTTGACGCTCCTTCAATGAAAGACTGGAGAGGCGGAAGATCAATCCTCGGAAACATCATTCCTTCATCAACTGGTGCTGCAAAAGCAGTTGGAAAGGTTATTCCAGAATTGAACGGAAAATTAACTGGTATGGCTTTCAGAGTTCCTACAGCTGACGTTTCAGTTGTTGACCTCACAGTTCGTCTTGAAAAATCAGCTACTTATGAAGAAATCAAAGCAGCTGTTAAGACTGCTTCAGAAACTAACCTCAAGGGTATCCTCGGATACACTGAAGATGCAGTTGTTTCAACTGACTTCATCCACGATGCACGTACTTCAATATTCGATGCTGAAGCTGGTATCGCATTGAACGGAAACTTCGTTAAGTTAGTATCATGGTATGACAATGAATGGGGTTATTCAAACAAAGTTGTTAACCTTATTGAGCATATGGCTACTGTTGATGCTAAATAATTAATTATAAAATAAGCACTGTGAAGTGCACAAAAAAGACCCGACAGGTTTTCCTGACGGGTCTTTTTTTGTTATCCTGCATACTATGTCGGAATAAAGAGTATTCTCGCCCTAATTTCTTTAAATAAATAATATCATTAAAAATACAACTTGTTAAATTTCCATTTTTTGCTTATACTTAACATAAATAATTTATTAAATACGGATTCAGAGCTGATAAGCCTACAGGTGTCTGCCTGCTAGGCTTAATCTTTGCCGGTGCAGGAGGAACAAATGAAAAAAACAAACTTAATCAGGCTTATTTGCATTATTTTTACCTTATGTTTATTTTTTAGCTTTACATCATATGCATTAACCGGTTCAACGTTTTCAAGCAGTGGAAACCATTTAATTTATGTTAATAATCCGGAGTCCTTTGGCCTTAATGCGGGGGATTTGGTATATTTGTATGGTACAAACCTTGGAAATTCTTATAAGGACGTTGAATTTTATCACCATTTGTATAACGCTTGGTCAAATGCAGGAGCCTGCAGAGTCGGAGTGGCGATAATGAACAAAGGTCCAAAGCCCGCAAAAATAACATATAAAGGAAGTTGTACTGCAACGCTGGACGGATATAATTTCGCTGTTATTGAAGACACTTCACAGGTGCTAAAAAACTTTCAGAAGGCAAAATATCAGACTGTCATACTTAATCCGGGAGAAAAGAAAATAGTATGGTCAGATGACTTCAGATTTACACCCGGATTTTCTGAATTTGTGTATGGTAGAGCTCAGTTTAAATCCAATCAGAAATTTGGAGTCTGGTTGAGAGTATTTGCAGCCGGACAATCTAAAACTGCTGAGGATGTTTTCAAAGAAACGCTTCCGGTAAAGGGGGTAGGACATGGTTTTTGCGGTGAATTGGGTTATACCGAGAAAAATGTTACACTTGATGCAGATTCAAGTAACTTAACAAACCTGTGTGAATGGCCTCAGTCACTTAATACATATGAGTACGACGGTGTAATAAACTCAAAACCGGGTGCATCAAAATACCACGCCGGAAACTATGGTGTTGTATACAATATAACAATAAACCATGCTTCTAATAAGAAAATAATAATAAATCCCAAGTGGAGCCAGGACAGGCCATATGCAACACTTGTTTACAGCGTCAACAATGGCCCTTGGATGGTTGGTGAAAAGATTACAACGGGTATGTTCTGGACAGAGGATTTGGGGTATGGACAAACTGCGAATTTTAAATTTATGTTGCCTGGAGGCAATTGTGGAAGCTATTATGTGTCTTTTGAATAAGTAAAGTGATAATAATTAGTACCAAGTATTAATATCTAGTTTTAAATCACTTCATACTGTGCTATAATATACAGTGTAGACTAAAAAATAGTATGTTAAGCATTAATCCGGCTTATGATATATAAAGCTGAAATTCAAGGAGGATTTTATGATAGTTACACCTAAATTCCGTGGATTCATTTGTACAACATCTCACCCTGCCGGCTGTGAATATAGTGTCAGGCAACAGGTTGAGTATGTTAAAAATCAGAAAAAGGTAAATGGTGCTAAAAAAGTACTGGTTATTGGAGCTTCGACAGGCTATGGATTGGCATCCAGAATAACTGCTGCCTTTGGGTGCGGAGCAGCCACAATCGGTATATTCTTTGAAAGGCCTTCATCCAAAAATAAAACAGCCTCTGCAGGATGGTACAATTCAGCTGCTTTTGAAAAAATAGCGCAAGAAGAAGGCCTGTATGCAAAAAGTATAAACGGTGATGCCTTTTCAAATGAAATAAAGCAGAAAACTATAGATTTGATAAAAAAAGACCTTGGTAAGATAGACATGGTAGTTTACAGTTTGGCTTCTCCAAGAAGGACACATCCTGTAACCGGTGAGGTATTCAATTCGGTTATAAAGCCGATTGGATCAACTTATACATCGAAAACGGTAGACTTTCATACACAACTTGTTTCTGAAATAACTATTGAGCCTGCTAACGAAGATGAAATAAGACAAACTATTGCAGTAATGGGTGGAGAGGACTGGGCAATGTGGATGGATGCACTGAAAAATGCTGATGTTCTTGAGAAAAATGCAATTACACTTGCATATTCCTACGTAGGCCCTGAAATGACTCATTCTGTTTACAGAGAGGGAACTATCGGAAAAGCCAAGGATGACCTTGAGGCTACTGTGGCAAAAATTAACGAGAATCTTAAGGGTATCGGCGGAAAAGCTTATGTTTCCATTAATAAGGCGGTTGTAACTCAAGCTAGCGCAGCCATACCTGTTATATCTCTTTATATTAGTGCATTATTTAAAGTAATGAAAGAAAAAAATATTCATGAGGGCTGTATTGAACAAATGTACAGAATGTTCAGTGACAGGCTCTATTCAGGGGACTTGAAACTAGACAGCAAGGGCAGAATCTGTATGGATGATTTGGAAATGCTTCCAGAGGTTCAGGCTGCGGTAACAAAACTCTGGAATGAAGCTAATAACGATAATGTAAAAGACATTACTGATATTGAAGGCTACAGAAAAGAGTTTTTCAGACTTTTCGGCTTTGAGTTTGAAGGTGTTGACTATAGCGCCGATGTTGACATAGAAGCAAGTATTGAAGCCATAGATTAAACTATTGTTAAAAAGCATAAAACCGGTTAAATTCTGCATAGTGCAGTTGTTCCGGTTTTATGCTTTTTTTATGAAAATTTTTCTATAAAACGGTGGTATAGTGATATATAATAAAATAAATAATCTGAATGTACATTTTTGTTGAAGTAATAGACGGGCAAAAGGGGGCAGAGCATTGATTAATCCTGCTTATGAGATTGAGCGACTTCTTCAATTTGGTGAAAGACATGGAATGATAGATAAATTAGATAAAATTATTGCCAGAAATAAGCTTCTGGATTTACTAAAACTCAAAGAGCCATTTTACGGTAAAATACCGGATGAATATATGAAATATCCCTGGGAAATACTTGAAAGAATCGTGGATTATGCCGGTGAGTCAGGACTCTTTGACAAAGACATCTACGTCTGCCGTGAACTTTTTGATACCGCAATAATGGGGACAATGATGCCCAGAGAGTCTGAAATAATAAGAAATTTTACGGATTTGGCTGAAAAACAGTCTATGAAAGCTGCAACAGACTATTTTTATGATTTGTGCCTTGCATCAAATTATATAAGAACATCTCAGATAGCAAAGAACATTAAATGGGTTAACGAATCAAAATACGGAAAGCTGGAAATTACCATTAATCTGACCAAGCCGGAAAAGGACCCCAAAACCATTGCCATGGAAAGACTTCAGCCCCAAAGCAATTATCCTGAATGCATGCTATGCATAGAAAACATAGGATATGCAGGGAGGATTAATTTTCCTCCAAGACTGACTCATAGGCTTATACCGGTGACCCTTTGCGGGGAACAATGGTATTTGCAATACTCTCCATATGTCTATTACAATGAGCATTGCATAGTTTTAAGTGAAACACATGAGCCTATGTTTATTTCAAAAATGACCTTCCAATTGCTGTTGGAATTTGTTAGACAGTTCCCTCATTACATTTGTGGCTCAAATGCAGACCTGCCAATTGTTGGAGGCTCTATATTAAGCCATAACCATTTTCAGGGCGGAAATTACCTGTTTCCAATGCAAAAGGCACCTATAACTGCAAAATATAAATCAGATAAATTCAAAAATGTAGACATTGGTTTGGTAAAATGGCCCCTGTCGGTTATCCGTTTATCCTGTGAGAGAATAGATGAATTAGTTGAGTTTTCTGATTATGTTCTGACCTGTTGGAAAGGCTATAGTGACGAAAGCGTGGAAGTTTTAGCATGTACGGACACTGAGGAGGGCAGGGTTCCTCATAATACAATAACTCCTATTGCAAGAATAAATGAATCGGGTAGATATGGGCTCGATTTAGTATTGAGGAACAATAGAACTACAGAGGAACATCCCGATGGTATTTTTCATCCTCATAAGGAAATCCATCATATAAAGAAGGAGAATATCGGATTAATTGAGGTAATGGGTTTGGCAATACTGCCGGGTAGACTAGAAAATGAAATCATTAAGATAAAAGAAATTCTGGTGGGTAATTCGGATACAGACAGTATTTATGATAGTGACAATATCCTTTTCAAACACAAAAACTGGATTGAGCAGCTTATTTCAAAGTACGGGATGTCTATGTCCGAGGATGACGCAGACCGGGCGCTTAAGAATGAAACAGGTAAAAAATTTGAAATTTGTCTGGAGCATGCAGGAGTGTTTAAACAGGATGAAAAGGGACATGAAGCCTTTAGCAGATTTTTGAAATCAATGGAATTGGAGCTTAATATATGAACAAGAACTATGATGAACTGAAAGATAAGTTTTGCCATATTTACGGAGGAGAAAAAGAGGATTTACGAATTTTTTCCGCACCCGGCAGGGTAAATCTTATCGGGGAACATATTGACTATTGCGGAGGATATGTACTTCCGGCAGCATTAAGTCTGGATTCAACTGTAATAGCACGGCCAAACGGAAAAAATGTTCTGGGTCTTGCGGCAACCGATTTGCCGAATAGGGTTGAAATCAGTCTGGGTGACCTTGAGAGTGCAAAAGAATTGAAATGGGGGAATTATCAGGCAGGAGTGGCATTTATGCTTCAGAAGGCAGGCTACAGCCTCACAGGGGTAGATATGCTGTTTCATGATACGGTACCTCTGGGGTCGGGACTTTCTTCATCAGCCGCTATAGAACTGGTTACTGCAGTTACACTGGTGACGCTGGGCAACGAGGCAAATGACATTAATAAGCATGTAGATATGGTGGAAATGGCGGTATTAGGCCAAAAGACTGAAAATGAATTCTGCGGGGTCAGCTGTGGAATTATGGATCAGTTTGCTTCCGCCATGGGAAGAAAGGAACATGCAATCCTGCTGGACTGTGGGGGATTAAAATATAAATATTTACCTCTTAAACTTGATGGGTTCAGGATTGTTCTTGGAAATACAAAGAAAAAGCGTGCACTTGGAGAATCGAAATATAATGAAAGAGTCAGTGAATGTGCCGAGGGTTTAAGAATACTAAGGCAATATATGACTGACAAAAATAACCTGTGTGATATAACATTAGATGAGTTTGAACAATATAAATCAAAAATAAAAAATGAAGTAATCAGAAAAAGGGTAACTCACGTTATAGGTGAAAATGCCAGAGTACTGAAAGCAGCAGATGCTTTGCAGAGAAATGATATATATGAACTGGGAAGATTAATGGTGGAGGCAAATGATTCAATCAGGGATTTATATGAAGTGACAGGCAGGGAGCTTGATATTATGACAGCGGAGGCCTTAAAGGTAGATGGTGTTATTGGTGCAAGAATGACAGGGGCTGGCTTTGGAGGCTGCAATGTAAATATAGTGCGGGAAGATAAGGTTGAACTTTTTATAAATCAGGTTGGCAGGAATTACAAAGACCGGACAGGCTTGACTCCTGAATTCTATATAAGTGAGACAGGTGACGGTGCAAGAGAGATAACTCCTTAAATTATTAATGGAGGCATTTTATGTTTTTAAAAAGAAAAAAAGGTATAAAGCCGGCACAGTACAAAGTGTTGGTTAACATAATAAACGAAAAAGACTTTACAATACTTTCTGATTCTGAGTTGAAGCAATTAATAAATACTTATAAAAAAAACTATTTCCAGTATCTTGATAATAACGATATTTCCAATATTCGTGACAATCGGCAATTTGCTAACGAATACATGACTGAATGCTATGCAATTACGAAAGAGATATGCAGACGAGTGTTATGTCTTGACCCGTATGATTCACAACTATTGACGGGAATAGCACTATATTTTGGAAAAATTGCAGAACTGCCAACAGGAGAGGGAAAAACCCTTGCGGCAGTCTTCCCGGCAGTTTTAAATGCCCTCATGGGAAAAGGTGTTCATGTCTTTACTTTTAATGATTACCTTTCGAAAAGAGATGCCCAATGGATGCAGGAAATATATGAATTTTGGGGATTAAAAGCATCATATATTCAGGAAAACATGGACAGGTTTCAAAGAAGGAATGCTTATTTGGCTGACATAACATATGTTACGCCAAAAGAAGCAGGTTTTGATTATTTAAGGGATTCCATAGTTTATGATAAAAATGAAATTGTACATAGGCCGTTCAACTGTGTAATTGTTGACGAGGCAGACGCAATTCTTATTGATGAAGCCAGAACACCTCTGGTTATAGCAGGGAGCATTGGGACTCAACACCAAATAGATAACCGACTTTTAGAACTGATAGGGTTATTAAGGCGGAATATAGATTTTATGACTGATGAGAACAGCAGAAATGTTTATTTAACTGAAAAAGGAAGTTCTGTAGTCGAAAATTACCTTGGCTGCGGGAATCTGTATAGCCGTAAGAACGTTGAAACACTTACGGATATTAACAATCTCCTGCATGCAAAAGTCCTTTTAAAACAAGATATTGATTATATTATTAAAGAAGGACAGATTGAAATTATTGATGAATTTACAGGTAGAGTTGCGGACAGAAGAAAATGGGATTATGGTCTACAGATGGCCTTGGAAGCTCTTCACGGAATTAAATGCACAGCCAGTAATAGAATACTTGGAAAAATATCAATTCAGAATTTCATAAGCTTATATCCTGAAATTTCAGGGATGACGGCAACGGCAAAGTCGTCTGAGGATGAATTCAGGAGTACATATGAACATGATGTATATGTTGTTCGGCCAAATAAAAAATGTATTCGCATTGATAACGATGATTATGTTTTTACTCATAAAGAAGCAAAATACAATGCTGTAGTTAAAGAGGTATGTACTTCTCATAATGTGGGGCGTCCTGTACTTATAGGGACTTCCAGCATAAAGGAGTCCGAGATGCTGGCAGCTATGCTCAAACAACGGGGGATAGAATGTGTTGTATTAAATGCAAAGAATGATGAAGAGGAAGCTAAAATAATCGCACTTGCCGGAAGGTTTGGAGCTGTTACCGTTTCTACCAATATGGCAGGGCGTGGAGTGGACATAAAGCTGGGCGGAGAGGACTCTCCCGAAGAAAGAAAAAGGGTTCTGGAATTGGGAGGCCTTTATGTTATAGGTACTAGCAGAAATGAATGTGTCAGGATAGATAATCAGTTGAGGGGTAGGGCAGGTAGGCAGGGTGACCCCGGCTCTTCACGTTTTTTTATAAGCTTGGAAGACGATTTACTAGTCCAATTTGGCATTAAAAAAGTTATCCCATCAAAATACTATGGATTCAGACAAGAGGAAAGAATTGATGACAGTAAGCTTTTGTCATTGATATGCCATATACAGAGAGTAGTCAACGGTCAGAATTTTGAGATAAGAAAAACATTGGGAAGATACTCATATCTGCTTGAATGGCAAAGAAGGACATTCTTTAAAAGCAGGTTTGATGTCTTATCTTGCAATGTCCCAGGGATTTTGTCCATTGAAAAAAAAGAGCTGTATAAAGAGCTGTGCAGTAAGTATGGAAAAGAAAGGGTTGATGAAATTCAGAGAAAAATATCTCTTAATTGTATGGACGAGGTCTGGTATGATTTTCTTGAATACTGCGAAAACATAAAGGAAGGAATAAATCTGGTGTCGGCAGGCAGAAAAGACCCTGTGGACGAGTTTAACAGGCATAGTATCAATAAATTTGAACAACTCCGGGAAGAAATCGATGGGAAAATACTCCATGCTCTCGAAAATACTGACTTTTCCATGGATGACAGTGAGCTGGCTGATAAGGGACTGCAAACCCCGTCGGCTACCTGGACTTATATAATTAACGATAGCATTAAAGTGAAAAATTTCTCGATTTTCAGCAGATTATAAATGCATTTATCATCTGTTACAAAAAATATTCAGAATATTAGAAAATTATGGTACAATATACATAATATTTTTTTGCAGGTGATACAATGATACGAATTTCCCTTTGTGATGATGAAAATCAAATTACTGGAACATTAGCCGCTAATATAATAGGCATAAGGCCTGATATAGAAGTACTTTCCTATGATTGTGGAGAGGATTTGCTTGACAGTAAGTATCTATATAACGATATTGTATTACTGGATATTGAAATGACCGGAATAAACGGTATTGAAACAGCCCGTGAGCTTCGCAAAGGCGGCTATGAGGGAATGATTATATTTCTTACATCTCACAAGGAAATGGTTTTTGATTCTTTTCAGGTCAAGCCGTACAACTATATTGTAAAACCCATTGATATAGACAAAGTTAACAGTATTCTCAAAAATGCGATAAATGAAGTTATAGACAGGAAAACTACCCATTTTGAAGCGGTATGTAACAATCATACTTTCAGAATTCAAATAGAGGATATTTACTACCTTGAGTGTAACGGGAGAAAAATTGACATTCATTCAAAAAACGGAACAATTACGATTTTGGGGAAAATGAATCAAATAGAAGCCTCTCTCAGAAACAAGCAGTTTTTCAGATGTCATAAGGGTTATCTTGTAAATCTTGAGCATGTTTGCGAATTTTCAAATAATGAGATTATTTTGACCAACAACCAGAAAGTTTTAATCAGCAGACTAAAGATTAATTCATTCAAGGAGGCTTTCAGGGCGTTTATGAAAGGAAATATAAAATGCTAGGAATTTTGGGAAACAGCCTAATTGACTTGATTTCAAGTATATTTGAAATATTGATTTTTGTTTTTATGATTTCAATATTTTTAGATTTTACCGAAAGAGCCAAAGAAAATGTAATATTATACTTTGTTATATACGGATTACTTAAAGTTGCTAAAATTATTTTTCCTATTTTGTTTTTAGTTGATTTTATCACTTCTTTATTTGTACTAATTTTTGTTTTTACTGCTTTTAAAGGGAACTTTGCACACAAAATATTTGCATTTTGTACAGCGGTTTGCCTTAACTATGTTATTGATATTTTTATTATCTCCTTTACAAATATGGGATTTAACTATAATTTGTTTTTCAGTACATTATCCGGAGGTATAAGAGGAATATGGGTTACAGTAATCAAGCTAATACTGTTCATACTTTTATATATTCTGATGAAAAACTTTGCTACAAATACAACATTGAAAATAAATATATTATCATCTGTACAGACTTTAATTCTCATCATGCTTCCTGCCTTCAGCTTTGCCACCATCACAATTCTCGACTGGGGAGTAAGGAATTTTGTAAACATCCCTATAAATACCTCTGCATTTCTGCTTATTGCATCTTTATGTACTATAATATACAACGTAATAGTAATGATTTTAATTGATAAGATGATTCTTAATAAAAAATATAAACATCTCAATGAAATGTCCGAAGCTCAACTACGAACCCAGTTCAATCATTACGAACAGATAATGAGTAAAAACCAGGAAACCAGAAAGCTAAAGCATGATATGAAAAATCACTTAAGATTGATTAGGACCCTGATTGAAAATAATGATATTGATGAAGCAAAGGAACTGCTTGACGAAATTGAGGATACTATGCGTGGACTTGACCTTGAAATAAGCAGTGGTAATAGTATCACAGATGCAATATTAAACGAAAAGAATAAGATGGCACATAACTTGGGAATAAAATTTGATTTTTCCGGGATATTGCCAAGGGAAAACTTTATAAATCCATTTGATATCAGTACAATTTTTTCAAATGCTCTGGATAATGCTATAGAAGCAGCTGTGAAATCCGATGATTCTGAGCGGTTTATCAAGGTTTCCACCTACATTCAAGGTAAATGCCTGTTTATTCTAATGGAAAATTCAGTTGAAAAGGATATAAAAATTACAGGAAAAGAGATTGAAACTACAAAACAAAACAAGGAACAACACGGCTTTGGACTTAAAAATATCAATGATAGTGTGGGAAAATATGGTGGTAGCCTGAGCACCATATGTGAAAATAAAGTATTCAAGCTGGAAATATTACTTAATATAAAAATATGATTATATGCATTTTATGACATTATACAGACATGTTGTGCAAAAAATATTGAATATAACTGTAAATATAATAAACTGTATTTGGTTGAAGTTGAGACATTGCCAAATACAGTTTTTTTTAAGGAGGGTTTTTATGAGTAAGAAAAACGTTTGTATGGATATTAAGGCAGATCAATTTGAAGTTTTGGAAAACGATGAGGCTATGTACGTAGATGGGGGAATCGATTCGCCTAGGCAATGCATTACAACTATTATTATAGGTATTATTAAAATTATAGACTATTTTTAATGTCTATCAATTTTGTTACGAATAGAAGGTGGAATAAATTGTAGGTTTGTCTTTTTCAAATAATGAACCGGATTGTATGGATAAAGCTCGTACTTCATTTATATTGGGTATAGTTGATACCGTGGCTTGGTTGTTGCCTATTATAGGGATTCCGGTTTCAATTGTAGGACTGATATTGGGGATACTCGGTATAAAATCAACTAAAAGGTGGATGGCAGTTGTAGGTATTATACTTTCTAGTATTTTTCTGGCTGCTGCAATAATCAACGTAATAATAGGAGCATTAAATAAATTTGGCAAATGAGGTATTTAAAATGGCATTATCAGCAGTAGAAAAGGACTATCGATTAAGAAATGTTCTTACTTTAAGAAAAAAAATGACAAGTCAAGAGGTCATTTTCGAAATTATTAAGCTAAAAAAATTTCTTAAAGATAACGGTTTAAAAAAATCTGGATCAATAACAACGGTAACATTTTCAATAGAAATGCAAAATGGAGTACCTTTGATAGATATGGAAATACTTGTCCCGCTACCAAAAAGGATAACTATATCGAGTGAATATGTTTTTAAACCTATTTTTCATATGGTTAATGCGGTATGTATTTCAAAAGAAAGTGAAAAGGAAACAAGCAAAATCCATAATTTTTTGTGCTGGAATATCTACGACAAACTATCCAGGAGCTCACAGCAAAAGGATTTCCTTCTTGCTTGAAATATGATGTGTTTAATTTATTAAGCTTTTCCGAAGTATCGGTTTTACCGATATTCATTTCTATTTACAACTTATATTGTATTCATTGAAAAGGCGTTCAGGTTTCTAATAATAGAAGCTGAATGCCTTTCATCTTTCAATGAGTAATTTTACAAAAATTGAAGTTTTTCTTCTATAAATTCATCAAATATGTTAAACTATGTAATTAAATAGTAAAATTGGAGAGTCGAAAAATGAATACCCCATTTAAACGCTATTATTGTGTCAAGCAGCATGATATCACTGATTGCGGTGCAGCATGTCTTGCAACTATAAGTAAGCAATATGGATTTAAAACATCAATAACAAAGATAAGAGAAACGGCTGGCACCGACAAACAAGGTACAAATGCATATGGATTGATAAAGGCAGCTGAAAGTCTGGGTTTCACAGCAAAAGGAGTGAAGGGCAATCAGGAGGCCTTTTTTTCTGAGTTTCCGCTACCGTGCATAGCCCATGTTGTAGTTGACGGAACGTTATTGCACTATGTTGTAATACATAAAATAACTAAAAAAAAGGTTTTGGTTGCTGACCCGGGAAGGGGTATGTTAGAGTACACACCGGAGGATTTTTTTAAAATATGGACAGGTGTACTTGTTCTGATGGTTCCCAATGTTTCCTTTAGCAAAGGGAATGAAACAAAAGGTCTGTTTTCACGATTTTTCAATCTGCTTCTCCCACAAAAGAAGCTCTTAATAAATATTTTTTTAACATCTTTAGTATATACGGTGTTAGGAATTCTAGGTTCATTTTATTTTAAATTTTTAATTGATGATATTCTGCAATACAACCTTGAAAAAACCCTTCATGTAATTTCCATAGGCATAATTCTGCTTTACCTTTTTCAGACCTTGTTGGGAGCTTTCAGGTCTCATATGATACTGTATCTGTCACAGAAAATAGATATCCCTCTCATATTGGGCTACTATCAGCATGTTCTTGGACTTCCTATGAATTTCTTCGGTACAAGGAAGGTCGGAGAAATTGTTTCAAGATTTATGGATGCATCAAAGGTAAGGGATGCAATTTCAGGTGCTACTCTTACAATTATGATTGACACGCTGATGGCGCTGGCAGGAGCAATCATACTATATACACAGAATTCTACACTTTTTTTAATAGCAGCCATTATAGGGGTAATATATGGAGTTATTGTTTTTGCATTTAACAAACCAATAAAGAAAATAAATCAGGAGCAGATGGAGGAGAATGCGCAACTTACCTCTTATCTTGTTGAATCGTTGAATGGTATCGAAACTGTAAAGTCCTTTAATGCTGAGGGCGAAGCAGCACTAAAAACCGAAACAAGGTTTGTAAAGCTGCTCCGCTCTATATTCAAAGGCGGTATAATTAATAATGTACGTTCATCAATTACATCCTTTGCTGCACTGGCTGGAGGCATAGTTATCTTGTGGGCGGGTGCATGGAATGTAATTAAGGGCAGCATGTCCGTAGGGCAGCTTTTAACTTTTAATGCGCTGCTGGGATATTTTCTTGATCCCATAAAAAACCTCATCAATCTACAGCCAATGTTGCAAACCGCAATAGTAGCATCAGACCGACTCGGAGAAATTTTTGACCTTGAATTGGAAAAGTGCCAAAATGAAGGCGAAAAAATAAAACCTGTTGATCTAAAGGGAGATATTTCCTTTAAAAATGTTGATTTCAGGTATGGAACACGTTCTCTGGTATTAAAAAATATTGATTTTAAAATAAAGCAGGGTGAAAAAATTGCTTTGGTAGGGGAAAGCGGATCAGGTAAAACTACGCTGGTCAAGCTTTTATTAAATCTATATACATGGGAAAAAGGTGAGATCACGATAAAAGACTATAATATAAAGGATATATCCTTTGAGTCTCTCAGAGAAAAGCTTGCCTACATTTCTCAGGATATTTTTATGTTCAGCGGAACAATCCGGGAAAATCTTACCTTGGGTAGCCAAAATACTGATATGGAGCAAATAATTGATGCATGCAGAATGGCACAGGCACATGATTTTATAAACAAGCTTCCATTGCGGTATGAAACTTATCTTGAAGAAAATGGAACAAATTTATCGGGAGGGCAAAAGCAAAGGCTTGCAATAGCCAGAGCAATTTTAAAAAAACCTGACATATTTATAATGGACGAAGCCACCAGCAATCTGGATTCGATTACCGAAAGGGCCATTGAAGAAACACTGGAGACCGTGTGCAGCGGTGTAACTACCATTATAATAGCCCACAGATTAAGCACCATTAAACGCTGTGACAGGATATATGTAATGGAGGAAGGCAGTATTATTGAACAGGGTAGCCATCAGGAACTTATGGAACTTGGAGGTAAATATTTTGAATTATGGAAGGGCCAGTTGCCCGAAACAGCTACATATTCAATGACAGGAGGGGGACTTTAGCATGAAGGAAGTATTAGTTGAAATAAATGAACTTACAGACAGCCGTGAAATGTACCATTCTAAGCCTCATCCCTTCGTGTGGGTATTTACATATATTTTGATTGGGTTGGTTGTAATGGCTGTGATATGGGCGGCTTTTGGCAAAAAGGAAATAGTTGTAAAAGCCCCCGGACAGGTAAGACCCGAATCAGGAATTAGTACTGTCAGGAACATTATGGGGGGAGAACTGAAAAGCACTTATTACAAACAAGGAATGTCAGCAAAGGCTGGTGATATTCTATACATAATCAAACACGACAATTTGTTAATGGAAAAAGAGTCCGCAGAAGAAAAGCTTAAAGAATTGGAAAAAGAACTGGAAAACCTTAAAATATATAGAAATTGCATTACTACGGAAGAAAACAATTTTGATTCGAATAGTGAGCCTGTATATTATGAAAAAGTAAGAAAACTTCTGATGGACATAAGATTTTCACAAACAGACACGGCATATAAAACTACAAAGCTTAGTGAAGAAAAGATTCTGAACAGCACACAACTCAATAAAAACCTTAAAGAAATAGAATACTTAAAAAAGTATATAAAATCCTTGGATAGCGATAAAAATTATTTGAATTCGGGAAATGAACTGGAAAAGCAATACAAACAACAATATGATAAGTACCTCATAGCAAAGACAGAAATACAAAGAAAATACGACCAACAGGATAATGAAATAAAGAGTAACAGCCCCGAAGCCATGAAACAATCATTAGAAGAGGAAAAATCTCATTTAAAGGCATATCAGACACTCAAAAAGAGCGTCAGTGAATCAAAAAATAATTTTCCGGCCGGGGACAGGTATTCGTACCTTTACACAGATTATGAAAATAGATTGAACTTGCTGAAAAATACATACGATGAGAAAAAAAGAATATACGAGGCATACCTTTCACTTAGCGGAATAGCCATTACAAAATCCGAACTGGAGGATGCACGTGTACAAATGCAGAATTCCCAAGGTGAATACACTTCATACAAAAGCAAGTTTTTATCCGAATTGGAAAAAGACATAAATAATTCTGAAATAAGCATAAAGGAAAAGGAAAGCAAGCTTTCCGGGACACAAGGCAAACAGGGACTTCTTGATTTAAATGAGAAGGACAGGAAAAACAGCTTGAAAGCATTGTATTTACAGGAGAGGAATGATGCAGCTCAGGCAATAGACAGTTTAACCGATACAGCCGATACTCTAAGACAAAAAAATGTGCTTTCCGATGCAGAACTTAAAACCATAACAGATGCTGATGGCAATAATAATGACTCTCTTAATTATTCACTGGTGGAAAGAACAAAGGTTCAGGAATTGGTTGCCGCTGATGAAAAGATTAAAGCAGTAGCAGACAGTATTACAGGACTTAAAGAAAATATAAAAAAACTGCAATTAAGTATTAACAATGCCATTGTAAAGGCCAGTGTAAATGGGGAAGTTAACATAATAACAGAAATGTATCCGGGAGACTTGGTGGCAGCAGGCGCTGAAATATTAACAATAATACCTGACACAAATTCAGCTTTTAAAATGCAGATAACTGTCAGTAACAAAGACATCGGTGAAATACATACAGGGGATACGGTTAAATACAGCTTTGCAGCTCTACCTTACAGGGAATATGGTCAGGCAGCAGGAAAGATAACAAGTATATCAAAGGATGCGGTGAACAATGCAGACGGACAAAGCTACTATACTGTTGAAGCAACAGTTCCGGTAACAAAAATGATGGGCAGTTCCGGAAGACAGGGAGAAATAAAGGCAGGAATGATATGTGAAGCAAATGTAATAACCAAGGAAAAGAGCTTTTTACGTTATTTCCTTGAAAAAATAAATCTGCTTGATTAATGTCGCATAGCTTAAAATTTGTTATAGGAGAGAATAAAATGTTTATAAAAAAATTTTGTGCAGTAATATTGGCATTATCCATGATGACAGCATCTAGTAGTGCCACTGGCGCTGCTTCTGTTGTGTCCCTTGGGAGCTGGAGTATGGGAGATAGCTTTAACCTTGTATACGGTACGGGAAATTCAACAAAGTACACATATGACGAAATGCAGAATTTGTATTTAAATAATTACTATAATGTACAAAGCACAGAAATGGATATAGAGAACAGCAGTCTACTTTATCAGCAGTATTCTCTGGAGTTTGATAAAATTAATAATGATATTATAAACATAAAAAAACTCATTGACCAAAATAAGGACGTTGTTGAAAATCAACAGGTGCTGGCTGATTTAATAACACAGAAGGCAGAGCTGTACGTGAATAAGGAAACCAGTATATTTATATATAATAACTCATCTCTATATCGTAACATTCAACGTACTTCCCAATTATCCTTATTTAGAGACAATATATATAATATGAAACTTTTGTACGAAAAAGGCTTAGTTCAGAAAACCCTTGCCGAATTCGCCAGACTCCAAGCAAATTCAAAAGAAATAAATAAATCAAAAGATATGGCCTTCCAGTCAGATATAGACTTATATAATGCCGATTATGACTATTACATTAGTCAGCAGGAGTTACTTACACAGCAAGTCAACACGAATATGGAGAATTTATTGAGCAGCAGCGGCATGGACACGTCAAGGGCGGTAACAATCAGTGTTCCTGTAGCACCTATTAAAGCTATTCCCTTTAAAAAATTTCCTGACGTAGAGAAAAGCTTTTACTTAAATGATTACAAAAGTATGCAGATGGGGGATAAGATAAGAATACTGGATGGAAAAATAAGTATATTAAAGGAATGTTATAAGGATTCATCCAATGAGATAAAACTTGCTGTTAACGAAAAAAAGCAAGCGGAACTTGAAGCAAGGAGATGGTTTGTTCAAAGAAGAGCTTTACTCCAGAATTACTATTCTGATTATAAAAGTAAATATTATGAAATAGATATAAAAGAAAAAAAGGCAAATGCACTTTACCAAAAGTACATAATACAGCTCAATAAATATAACTACAAGCTTGCAACCGAACTGTCTTTAAAGGAAGCGGAAGTAAATTACAAAACAGCTGCACTTGAAGTCTGGGATAGCCTTTGCGGTTATGTAGAAGCACTTGGTAAAATAGAAAAAGCAATAAGCGGAAATATTAGTCCTTAATGATAATTCCAAGCAACTTTGACAAGGAAAGGGCTTGAAATTCATTAACTATGGCTCCCTTTAATTCAGGCCCTCTGATAAGCAGACCCTCCATTTTACAGGAGGTAAAATCAATCCCTTTTAACATAGTTCCTGTAAATTCTACTGATACCAGAGTACATTGTTCAAATTCCACATCCTTTAGATTCGCTTCCCATATGTAGCCGTTAGAGAGGTTGGACTTTTCAATGTGACTCCGGGTGATATCTGAGTTTGTCAAATTGGAATACTGCATATTGCAGGAGATGACGGATATATCACTAAGCCTTGCCTGAGAAAGTATGATACCAGTCAGATTACAGTTGATAAATTCGGTATTTCTGAATACGGCATCGCTGAAATCCATATTTGAAATATCACAATCCCTGAATATAACATTGTCAAACACGAAGTTCTGCACATCGCATTTCATAAAGCGACATTTTTCAATGATACATTTGTTAAATTCCACAGAAATGGAGGAAATATCACTCAAACAGCTGTTTTTAAAGTGATAATTTTCAATATCATAACCTGAAGAGGTTAAGTTCATTACTATTTCATTTATATTTTCAGATTGCATTAATTTTTCAGGTATCTTAGGCTTTTGCAACTTCATATTAGCTCCTTAAAATTAACTATAATTTAAGTAAAATTTATAATTGCCTACTTTCTTTCAAAGTATAGCAGTTAGAAGGCTTTTATTCAACATTAAAGAAGGTCGCAAATATGTTAATTTGCTAACAAAGTATTGAAATAGCCAGTAAAAAGAGGTAAAATTACTTTGGTTATTTGGATGGAAATTTGGATATTATACATATTGCAATCATTTCCTAAATTTTGACTCATCTTTTAAATAAATAAAATATATACAGGAGCGTGAAGTTATGAGCATGATGAACAAAAAAACAATTGAAGACATTGATGTTGCCGGCAAAAAGGTAATAGTAAGAGTTGATTTTAACGTGCCATTGGACGCAGACAGAAAGATTACTGATGACAAGAGAATAGTTGGAGCACTTCCTACAATCAAATATCTTGTTGACAAGGGAGCTAAGACTATACTTGTATCCCATTTAGGAAGACCAAAGGAAGGTTTTGAAGATAAATTCAGCATGAAGCCAACAGCTGTTAGACTTGGCGAACTTCTTGGAAAAGAAGTAATAATGGCTAAAGATGTTGTAGGCGAAGATGCAAAGGCAAAGGCTGCTGCATTAAAAGACGGCGAAGTTCTTATGCTTGAGAACGTAAGATTCCATAAGGAAGAAACAAAGAACGATGCTAACTTTGCAAAAGAACTTGCAAGCATGGCTGAAATATTTGTAAATGATGCATTCGGTACTGCTCACAGAGCACACGCTTCTACTGCAGGGTTGGCTGACTATCTTCCTGCTGTATGCGGATTCCTTATAAAGAAAGAAATCGATTTCATGGGTAAGGCATTAGCTAACCCTGCAAGACCATTCGTAGCAATCCTTGGTGGTGCAAAGGTTTCTGACAAAATCGCAGTTATTGAAAACCTCATTGACAAGGTTGATACTTTGATAATCGGTGGTGGTATGGCTTATACCTTCTTAAAGGCAAAAGGATATCACATCGGAAATTCAATCTGTGAAGACGACAAGCTTGAGCTTGCTAAGACTCTTATGGAAAAAGCAGAAGCAAAGGGAGTTAACATGATGCTTCCAATAGGAAGTATGGTAGCTCAGGAATTCAAGAACGATACTGAAATCAAATACGTTCCATCAGATGCAATGCCAGACGGATGGATGGGTATGGATATCGGATCACTTACAATTGAAAAATTCGCAAAAGAAATAAAGAAATCAAAGACAGTTATCTGGAACGGACCTATGGGCGTATTTGAATTCCCTAACTTTGCAACAGGTACAAAGGAAATTGCAAAGGCAGTTGCAGAATCAGGAGCACTTTCTATAGTTGGAGGCGGAGATTCAGCTGCTGCAGTTGAACAACTCGGTTTCGCTGATAAGATTACACATATTTCAACAGGTGGAGGAGCTTCTCTTGAATTCCTCGAAGGTAAAGAGCTTCCGGGTATAGCAGTACTTATGGATAAAAATCCAAGAAAAGTAATTGCTGCTGGTAACTGGAAAATGAATAAGACTGCTTCTGAAGCTGTTACATTTGTAAATGCATTAAAGCCTGCTGTTGCTGATGCAAAAAATGAAGTAGTAGTTGGTGTTCCATTTGTATGCCTGCCTGGAGTTGTTGAAGCTGCTAAGGGTTCAAACATAAAGGTTGCAGCACAGAATATGCACTGGGAAGAAAACGGAGCATTTACAGGAGAAGTTTCAGGCCCAATGCTTGCAGACCTTGGTGTTGACTATGTAATAATCGGTCACTCCGAAAGAAGAGAATATTTCGGTGAAACCAACGAAATGATAAACAAAAAGGCTCATGCAATATTCAAATATGGAATGACTCCAATCATCTGCTGTGGTGAAACACTCACTCAGAGAGAACAGGGAGTTACAGCTGACCATATCAGATATCAGATAAAGGTAGCATTACTTGGCTTGACTGCTGAACAGGTTAGCAAGCTTGTTATTGCATACGAACCAATCTGGGCTATCGGAACAGGTAAGACTGCTACAAATGAACAGGCAAATGAAGTTTGCACAATTATCAGAGAGTTGGTTGTAGAGCTTTACGGCTCAGAAGTAGCTGAACAGGTTAGAATCCAGTACGGCGGAAGCGTAAATGCAAAGAACGCTGCTGACTTGTTTGCAATGTCTGATATAGACGGAGGACTCGTTGGTGGAGCAAGCTTAAAGGTTGAGGATTTCTCAATAATAGCAAAAGCATAAATCTTCTCTGTCTGCAAATTTAGGTTTAAGCATAAAAATGAATTATCTGACCCTCCGGTTAGTACTGGAGGGTCTAACTATAGTAACACTAAAAGAGGGAGATAACCATATGGAAAAGAAATTAGTAACCTTAATGATCCTTGATGGCTTCGGAAACAACCCGAAACAAGAAGGAAATGCCATACAGGCTGCAAACAAGCCAAATTTGGACAGCTATCTTACTAAATATACAAATACCATTGTTCATACAAGCGGTATGGATGTAGGACTACCTGAGGGTCAGATGGGAAACTCTGAGGTCGGACATACCAATATCGGTGCAGGAAGAATTGTTTATCAGGAATTAACCAGAATAACAAAGTCAATAAAAGATGGAGATTTCTTTGAGAAAGAGGAATTTCTAAAGGCAGTAGAGAATTGCAAAAAGAATAATTCCAAGCTTCACCTGTTCGGACTTGTATCTGACGGCGGAGTACACAGCCACAATACACATTTGTATGGCTTAGTTGAGATGGCAAAGAGGAATGGTTTAAAAGATGTATTTATTCACTGCTTCTACGACGGCAGGGACGTTCCGCCGGACAGCTCAAAGGTATATACTGAAGAACTTGAAGCAAAGCTTAAAGAAATCGGAGTGGGCAAAATCGCATCTGTAATGGGAAGATACTATTCCATGGACAGAGACAACCGCTGGGAAAGAGTACAGCTTGCATATGATGTAATGGTATCCGGAAAAGGTTTAACTGCAAATTCAGCAGTTGAAGCTGTAGAGGCATCTTTTGCAAGAAACGAATTTGATGAATTCGTAAAACCGACAGCTATAATGGAGAACGGTAAACCCGTTGCAACAATAGATGCAAATGACTCGGTAATATTCTTCAATTTCAGACCTGACAGGGCAAGAGAAATAACAAGAACCTTTGTTGACCCTGAATTTAAAGGCTTTGAAAGAGCAAAAGGCTTCTTCCCTCTATTCTTTGTTTGTATGACACAGTATGACAAGACAATGCCAAACGTTGTGGTTTCATTTAAGCCTCAGACTTTGGATAACACCTTCGGAGAATATATAAGCAGACTTGGCTACAGACAGCTGAGAATTGCTGAAACCGAGAAGTATGCACATGTTACCTTCTTCTTCAACGGTGGTGTTGAAACACAATACGAAGGAGAAGACAGAGCACTTATACCTTCCCCGAAAGTAGCTACTTATGACTTGAAACCTGAAATGAGTGCATATGAAGTTGCTGATGAAGCGGTTAAGAGAATTGATTCAAAACAATACGATGTAATAATTCTTAATTTTGCTAACTGTGACATGGTTGGACACACAGGTGTATTTGATGCTGCAAAGGCTGCTGTTGAAGCAGTTGATGAATGTGTAGGAAAAGTAGTTGATGCTGTTACTGCACAGGGCGGAGTGGTATTAATAACTGCCGACCACGGAAATGCAGAGCAGATGGTTGATTATGAAAATGGAGGAGCATTCACCGCACACACAACAAACGTAGTACCACTTATCGGTATTGGTTTGGGAAATGCAACACTTAAAGAAGGAAGACTTGCTGACCTGGCACCAACAATGCTTGACATAATGGGTGTTGATAAGCCTGCTGAAATGACAGGAACTTCACTTCTGCAAAAATAAAAAGTATAATTGTTCAAAGTGCTGTTATAACTATATTTCAGGAAAATCCACCGTAGGGCAATAAAAAAACGGTGGATTTTTTTTATTACCCATAAAGGATATTTTTACCATTTATAGAATATATTATGTAAAAGTAGGGAGGTGCAATAAATGAAAAAACCCTCGAAAGTCATATTTAGAATAAAGAAGTTTGCCAACAATTACAAAAAGTTGGGTTCTGTGCTCTATTACTTTTATAGACTGCTTAAATCCTCGTATTTCAGAACCTTTGTCAACTTTCTATTTACTTTTGTGTTTGCTTTTCAAATGCAACTAACCGATTTCAAGACATATAATATCTATGAAAAGGAATTTTACCGAGATAAGCTGCATATACTGATAACATTCGTGTTTATTATCATGTACAATTGGGTAACCTTAATGATTGATAATTATCAGAAATACAAGGATCGCAGGGTAAAGTGCCTGAGAGAAGTAATAAACCGGGAAGCCGTTATCAATCAGACAATTAGCAGAAAACTCAACGACATAACCAGAAGTGTCTGTGTTAAAGCAGTTATGATACCGTCAAAAGCTGACTTTAGCACTCTCAGCTATCAGGACATTGCCTCTCTGGTATGCCACAACATTTATGACGCTATTAAAATTTCAACGGAAAACGACACTCATCAGGTTTCTCTGATGCACAGGTTCAAAGAGAAAAAAACAGGCCGGGAATATATTAAAATGATTAGCTATGGTAATTCAAATCAGATTTCGCCAAGTATATTTGATAAACACTTCTATCTTGACAGTGATTTGAGTTATTACCATGTAAAAATATTTAATGAACAGCAAAATGATTTACATATATTGAAAAATGATGGTGAGATAAAAAAAGAATTTGTATACGGTAAAAAGTGTACTGAAAACAATATTGAACAATACATTGCTATCCCAGTATTCTGTGAAAATGAGGGAATAGTTTCACTTTTGCAGATTGAAATATCTGAAAAACAGCTGTTGGGAAGAACTACAGAGGAAATCAGAGAGTTTGTAAAGCCATTTATGGCCTATGTGCATATCCTTATGGTTAATTACTATAGAGACGAACTGTTTAATGTATTAATTAAAAAATTTGATATACTAAAGAAAAGTAAAGAAAGAAGAAAGAGTTATTTGGAAGGGATGAGTAAGTATGAGCAACACTATGGGGAAAATAATTCATATATTGCCCCAAGGGACTAATGATAATGCAGACAACGTTGGATTTTTGGATGAAGATACTAATTTTATTCAGGATCACGGTACTTTTGAAGACAGAAGGCGGCAGCTTATAAGTGAGTATGAAAGGGAACTGAGGATATTTAAAAGTAATTCAATGCTAATGACATAGTAAAAATATTATTTATGTTTACTCCCGAATGACATTCCGGGAGTTTTTATTTTTTTGAGGAGAATTGTTATTGGTTTTGTATTTGGTTTTAATTAAATCAATATATTCTTCAACCTTTTTCAGAGCTTCATCAGGAAGCCCCTTAACATCCAGGTTATAAGGGATTTTTGATTCTGCTACAATATCATCGGAAAAATGTCTGATTTCGGTACGGCCCACAAGATAATCCACAGACACACTAAAGTAATCAGCGATGGTTTTTAATACATTTTCATCTCTGGGAAATCTGTCATTAGCTTCATAATAACCAATAACTCTGGCAGAAACGTTTATTAATTCTCCCAATTCCTTTTGGGTAATATCTCGTTCTTCCCTTAGTTCTCTTAATCTGTCACCAAATCTCATAATATGCCTCCAAATATAAATATAACAGGCAACAAAAATCATTTGATAAAATAGAATAAAATATTCTAGAAAAATGTTGAAAACGAACAAAATATGCGATACAATAATATTGCAAGGAAAAAACTCAAATTTATACTTGAGTTTTATTCTTTGCAAAGAAGGTCAATAAATCCGTTGTACCTGATGATATCCTTTTATATGAGGTGATTAAAATGGATGCATGGAGTAAGATAAAAACCGTTGATAAAATGCAAAACTACATTGACAAGCACATCTCAGAACCAATCTCGCTTCACATGCTGGCTAACGAAGCGGGATACTCCCCTTGGTATGCTGCGAGGATATTTAAAGAGCTTACCGGTAAAGCTCCCTTTGAGTATATTAGGTTATTGAGATTAAATATGGCCGCTGAGAAACTGAGGGATAACAATATCAAAGTTATTGATGCTGCTTTTGACTTTGTTTTTGATTCTCATGAGGGTTTCACCAGAGCCTTTTCAAAGCAGTTTGGCATAACTCCGAAACAGTATTCAAAAACAAAACCGGAAATAAGATTCTATATTCCGGAAAAAATCCGTGGATATTACCTTAGAATTCAAAAAGGAGTGGATAATATGGCTGAGAATCCTAACTCATGTACCGAAACCGTATTTGTGCAAGTAGTTGAAAGACCTGCGAGAAAGCTCATATTAAAGAGAGGACAAAATGCTGAACATTACTTTGAATATTGTGAAGAAGTTGGTTGCGGTATATGGGATATATTATCAGGTATAAAGGAGGCAATTTACGAGCCCACAGGAATGTGGCTGCCGGAAAAAATGATTAAGCCCGGTACGTCACCATATGTTCAGGGGGTTGAAGTACCCCTGGACTATTCCGGAAACATTCCGGAAGGATTTGAGATAATAGACTTAAATCCTTGCAAGATGATGATTTTTCAGGGTCAGCCTTACGAAGATGAAAAGTTTGAGGAATCTATATTATATCTCTGGAAGGTAATAAATAACTATAACCCTGAAATATACGGATTTCAGTGGGCGGACGATGAAGCTCCAAGGTTTCAGCTTGCTCCAATGGGATATAGAGGGTATATTGAGGCAAGGCCTGTAAAAGAGTTAAATCTATAAAAGTAAAGCTTAGTCAAGCGGAAGCAGTGTTCTTGACAGGTACTGCTTTCGCTTATTTAGTTTTTTAGGTGTTTAAAAATCATTCCCAGTGGTAGGTATATATTAAATAAAAATTTTAATAAGGATACCAATTAATGTTAAGTTATATTTTGTATTTTATCTGAACATCTACATATAATAAGAGACGATAGGTAAATAATGTTTAGGGAAATATTTTACAATAAAGTAAAGCAAATGGTATCCTAATTAAGAATAACTACCTTGAAGGGAGAATTAAGTATGAAACAATATATACCAATTGAAAGCGTTTTCGCTAGAGAGATTCTTGATTCCAGAGGAAATCCGACTGTTGAGGTCGAGGTTATTGCCGAGGGTGGTTTTGTCGGACGTGCTTCTGTACCTTCCGGAGCATCAACCGGTGCTTTCGAGGCTATTGAGCTGAGAGATGAAAACAGCGACAGGTATATGGGAAAAGGCGTGGAAACAGCAGTAGACAATGTTAATAATACTATAGCACCTGAAGTGGAAGGAATGAATGTATTTGATCAGGTTGCCATAGATAAACTTATGATTGATCTTGATGGTACACCTAACAAGGAGAGATTAGGTGCTAATGCAATACTGGGTGTATCCCTTGCTGTTGCAAAAGCGGCTGCAGAGGCTGTGGGATTAGGCTTGTATCAATATATCGGAGGAGTAAATGCAAAGACACTTCCGGTGCCTATGATGAATATAATAAACGGAGGAAAGCACGCCGATAACAGCGTAAACATACAGGAATTCATGATAATGCCGGTTGGTGCTGAAAGCTTTAAGGAAGCTCTTAGAATGTGCGCCGAAGTATTCCACAATCTCAAAAAAGTCTTGCATAGCAAAGGCTTTAGTACTGCAGTAGGTGATGAAGGTGGCTTTGCACCAAATCTTGAAACAGATGAACAGGCAATTCAGGTAATATTGGAGGCAGTTGAAAAAGCCGGCTACAAACCCGGGGATGATTTCAGAATAGCTATTGATGCTGCTGCAACAGAAATGTATCAGGAGGATGGGTCATATTTCTTCTGGAAGACAAACATAAGAAAGAGCAAAGAAGAGATGGTAGATTACTGGGCTGACCTAGTTAATAAATACCCGATAATTTCTCTTGAAGACGGTGTGTCAGAAGAGGATTGGGAAGGTTGGAAATTGTTGACCGAGAGATTGGGCAGCAAGATTCAGCTGGTAGGGGATGACCTTTTTGTAACCAATACAAAGAGACTTGAAAAAGGTATTAAGCAAGGTGTTGCAAACTCTATCCTCATTAAAGTAAATCAGATAGGTACACTTACAGAAACACTTGATGCAATACAAATGGCTAACCGTGCAGGTTATACTGCAGTTACATCTCACAGATCAGGCGAAACAGAGGATGCGACTATAGCTGACATAGCAGTAGCAACAAATTCAGGTCAAATTAAAACCGGAGCACCTTCCAGAACAGACAGAGTTGCTAAGTACAACCAATTATTAAGAATAGAAGAAGAATTGGGGGAAGTTGCAGAATTTCCTGGTATAAAAGCATGGTTCAACCTAAAATAACATTAATAAAAGCCAGATACAAAACATATCCTTCCTAGTTTACGGGGTACGGCTTAGCGTTAAAAACACTTTCTTTATGCCTTCTAAATTGAACCATTAATTAAACCATTAATTAAACCATTAAGGGTAGAGAGAAATGCTAAGTGAAAATCATATATCATAGAAAAATATGGGCGCTAAGCTGGTACCCCACAAATTTTTTGGAAAGAGTGTTTTTATAAAATAAATAAGAAAAACAAGTCTCCGGACTTGTTTTTTCCATTTAAGTATGATAAAATTTGACTTGTCTATTTTAGGAGGTGTTTAAGTTGGAAGCTGCAAAATGGATTGTTAATATACTTCACATTGTCTTTGCTGTTTCAATTATTATTATCGTATTGCTACAGTCGGGAAAACAGGCTGGATTGTCAGGCTCAATAGCAGGAGGAGCAGAGACATTCTTCGGCAAGAACAAGGGTCGTACTATTGATGCATTGCTTGGAAAGTATACTGCTTTTGCTGCGATTGCATTTCTCGTTACATCTATTGCTCTTTACTTGTTGATAGATAGAGTTGGTTAATTTGTACTTATAAAATTAAGCCTAAGTGTATATCGTACACTTGGGCTTTTTGCATGTTAGGTATATTTTCGCATATAATATGGGTATAATATACTGGTTGATATTCCAGATAATACTATGCTAATATTAAAAAGAGTTGTAGGATGCATTTTTATTACATTCTATAGCTATATTTGCGGCTTCTGGAGGGTTGATATGAATAGAGATGAGGCTTTTGAAGAACTCAAAGTCCGTTTGTACGATAAGGATCTTCTTAGACATTCTTTAGCAGTGGAAGCAGTAATGAAAGAGTTTGCGAAATATTATGATGCTGACATTGAGACGTGGGGATTAACCGGTCTGCTGCATGATATTGATATTGAAAAAACAGCCGGCGATCCGGAAAAACATAGTCTTGTAGCTGCTCAAATACTTGAGAATTTTGATATAGACGAATCAATTATATACTGCATCCGATCTCAAAGCGATTACCATGAATTACCACGAAAAAGAAAAATGGATAAAGTATTATATGCTGCAGATAACCTCACTCAATTAATAACTTACTGTGCAAATAAACTGCCTGATAAAAACCTTTCAGATGTTACAGTCCAAATGGTAATTGAAAATATTACAAAATCAGATGTTAAAGGAATAAACTTTGAACATATAAAGCATTATAAAGAATTGAATATTACGCTATTAGAATTTGTAGAAATAACCTTACATGCAATGCAAAAGGCTTTTGACAATTTAAAAATATAAAGGTTACTTATTTGTAACTTTTTTTTTGTTGTTTTGTAACTACTCAAAAAAGAAATAAATATAAAATAGAGGTAGTTGAAATATTTATAATATAAAGGGGTATGGGTGAAGATAAATTGAAAAAATTTTTTGGGGTAACGATTGCCGTTTTAGTAGTGATAGTGTTGGTTGCAACGATATGTGTTAAAGAAGCTAAAATATTAAATAACAATAATGATAGCAGTATTCAAACAAAAATAGAAAATCAAAAAGAAACCGATGATGATAAAAAAGAACCCTCTCAGGAGTCTAAAGAGAACCCAACAGTTCCCTCTGATACCAAAAAACCGGATGATAAAAAACCGGTAGAACCCGAGAAGGTAAAACCTGAAAAGGTAAAACCGAAACAGCCGGCCCCTGTTAAAATCAAACCTATGGTTGCGCTTACGTTTGATGACGGGCCTCATCCACAGTACACAGTCCAGATACTCAATTCTCTAAAAAAATATAATGGACATGCAACCTTTTTTGTTGTAGGTAACAGAGCAGAAAAATTTCCCGCTGTTATAAAGCAGATTTCACAGAATGGAAATCAGATTGGGAATCATACCTATAGCCATACTAAGTTAACAAAGTTAAGTGAAGCTGGTATAAAGAAAGAAATAAAAAAAACTTCTGACATATTACAGAACATTATTCAAAAAAAACCGTCTATAATAAGACCAACTTATGGCAGTGTGAATAACAGGGTAAAATCATCCGCAGGCGCTCCGCTAATTCTTTGGTCCATAGATACATTAGACTGGAAAACAAAGAGTAAGACAACAACAGTAAATAAAGTAGTAGGTAAAGTAAAAGACGGGGACATTGTGCTGATGCATGACTTGTATAAACCAACTGCCCAAGCAGCAGAAGCAATAATACAAAACTTGACTGCAAAGGGCTATAAATTGGTTACCATTGATGAGCTTTATGCTGCCAGAGGGGTAAAGCTTCAGAGTGGACAGGTATATAATAACGCTTACAAGAAAAAGTAGGAAGGTATTCTTTTATATGGAAAATAAGGTTCTTATAATAGAAGATGAAGAAAGTATAAGGGGTTTCTTGAAAATAAACTTCAAAAAGCATAATTTTATTGTTGTCGAAGCAGCTACGGGGGAAGAGGGACTATTAAAAGCAAGACAGGAAAATCCGGATGTTGTGCTACTGGATGTTATGCTACCCGGAATAAGCGGATTTCAGGTGTGTGAGACTCTTAGAAAAGAGTTGCCGGGCGTGGGAATCATAATGCTGACTGCCAGAGGACAGGATATAGATAAGATAAAAGGTTTGGAGTATGGTGCTGATGACTATGTTGTAAAACCTTTTAATACTACAGAGCTTATTCTGAGGGCAAAATCCCTTTTAAGACGTTTGGGAGGGAAAAGTGCAGCAGACAGTAAAGAGGATACATTGAAAAGCGGCGTATTCAAGCTGGAGCTTTATTCTCAAAGAGTATTTAAGGAAGAGAAGGAGATTCTACTTACACCAAAAGAATTTTTCTTATTAAAAATCTTTCTGGAAAATAAAAATAAAGCATTTACCAGAGATGAACTTTTGGACAAGATATGGGGCTATGACTATATGGGAGATACCAAAATAGTTGATGTCAATATAAGGAGACTGAGAAGCAAGATTGAAGATAAGGATTCCCACGGTATGTTTATCGAGACAGTGTGGGGTATTGGGTACAGATGGCGGAAGGAATGACTTCTATGACATTTAAAAACAGTATTCAGGCCAGATTGGTAAGAAATTTCATACTGATTATCCTTATAAGCGTTCTTGCTTTTGAAGCACTGCTTGTTTATTTTACGCGTTTTTATTTCTACAATAATATTGAGAGTATTTTGACAAATCAGATCAAGACAGCTTCTGACTTTTATACCCGATATTTTTCTGATGTCCCTTTGGATGTTAACATTATGGACAATGCCGATTTATTCTGGAAACAAACTACAGGACAGGTTCAGATTGTTGGAAACAACGGGGAAGTATTGTTGGATTCCCAAGGGCTTGAGTCGGGAGAATATGTGTCCGGTAATGACTTCAAGCTTGCTCAGCAGGGCAAAAAAGGTGTGTGGGTAGGAAGACTCAACAATGGCAGCGAGCAGATTATGATTGTGTCTTATCCTTTGAAATCAGATACCGAGCAGGTTGGAGTAGTGAGGTTTATAACATCATTGAAAGATGTTGATAAAATAATATTTAATATTTCAATGATATTTATAATAATAGGAATTGTTGTTATTCTGGTTGCAGGTACTATTAGTATAGCTCTTGCACACAGTATCATACATCCGTTGAAAAATGTAACGGGAGCAGCCGAATTAATGGCAGAAGGAAATCTCGATGTTAAAATAAACAAAAGCAGAAACGATGAAATAGGTAAGCTTTCGGACACTCTGAACTATATGGCATCAGAAATACAAAAAAGAGAAAGAATCAAAAATGACTTTATATCTACGGTTTCACATGAACTAAGAACACCGCTGACGTCAATAAAAGGCTGGGCAAATACCATAATTGATGATGATTACAGTGACAGGGAAATCCTTAGTGACGGATTGAATATCATTGTAAAGGAAAGTGATCGGCTCACAGACATGGTTGAGGAGCTTTTGGACTTTTCTCGTATCGTTTCGGGAAATGTTGAGCTTAAAAAAGAAAAGACAGATGTGTGTTTGATTATTCAACATATAGAAAAACAAATGAGCGATAGAGCAAAAAAAGAAAAAATAAGCTTTAGTGTAAGATGTGAAAAGATGCCATATGTAGAGCTAGACAGGAATAGAATAACTCAGCTTTTAATCAATCTGTTGGGAAACGCCTTCAACTTTACCCCTCAGAACGGAAAGATAGCTTTAAGTTCGTTTTTGGAGAATGAGAATATTGTTTTGAGGGTTGAGGATACGGGCTGCGGCATAGGTCCGGAAGAGTTACCTCTGGTAACGGAGAAATTCTACAAGGGAAATAGCAGCAACTCTCATACCGGACTGGGGCTTTCGATTTGTGATGAAATAGTAAAGCTGCACAATGGAAGTCTAAACATTGAAAGCGAACTTGATAAAGGAACAATTGTAACAGTTAGGATTCCCTTTGGAGGCTGATATTTTGGCAAAGAAAATCAGAGTACTTTTAACCATATTATTATTAATTTCTGCATCCTTATTTTCAGGCTGTAGTAGTGTTAATTTCAGTATTGAGGATACCATAAAGCCTCCGGAAGGTAAGAACATTGCCGTAAAAGGTACATGGAAAATACAGAATTATATTTTAACTGACAATAGTTCATTAATACCTGGAAAACAGGAGAAGTATGAACAGTTTATCGGGAAGGAAGCTGTTTTTGATAATGAGGTCAGTGCCATTTATAAAGAAGTCTGTATTAATCCCCAATACAAAAGTATAAGAACATCCGCAGGTACTTTTATACAAAATAAATACCGTATAAGTGAAGACGTTCTTGGAATTACTACCGAGAATGTGAATATAGTCACAATTACAACAGATAACCAGCTTTTTCATGAGCTTATAGTTACAGATGCAAATACTGCATATGTATACATGGAAGGTGGTTTTTTAGCATTGAAAAGAATTTCTGTAGATATAGATGAGAAAATCAGAGCAGAAAGTCTTGGAAGTGTTGGTTTAGATATAGATAGCGGGGATTATAAGGAAGACCCCTTGCTCAGGTCGGGAGTTCTCTTGGGAATAAGATCTGCAGATAACAATTACCGTACACTATGGCTTTATTTTAAAAACCGTGAAACAAAAGCAAAGTTGTATACAAGCCAACTGGTAGTTCCGAGGGCAAAGGGATTCTGGGAGATCGGTTCCGTAGCCATCGACAATACGGTAAATATATATGCAGAGCCTTTTGCAGACCTAACCAAAAAGCAGCAATCAAAGATTCTGAGTAAAATAAATATGATAAATAAAAAGCCTGATTCAAAAATACTTTTTGTCGGGAACGACTATATAGGTATTGAAAGTGACATGCGACTAGGAGTTTTACCCATAGACAATCTGGCTACGAAAAAGCCTGTACTTTTGTCAGATATAATTGAAGGTGCTTCTGCCAATACTTTAAAGCAATCGGCAGAGGTGTTTATTTCCTCTTTGGATAGCAAAAGGGCAAATAAACTTAACCATCAGCCGGAGGAAGACAATTTTACTTTGCAGAGAAGAAACGGACATTGGATAATGAAAAGCCGTCTTTATTATAAGGACACATCAGGTGATAAAAAGTATGAAGATTTTGATTTGAAGCAGATGGTACCGCCAAAGCTAATACATTATGATGAAATGAATGTTCCATGGAATGAAATTAAATCCAGATCACCGTGGACAAGGGATGCTTATATGTCACCTAATAAGGATATCGTTATATTGGCATCGGAAGATAATATAATTGTTTATACTGTCCAAAACAAGAATACTATAACCAAGCAGCTGCTTAAAATACCTCTTATAAAAGGAGAGTCCATTATTATGACCGAATGGGCCACCGGAAAGTATGCCGACATGTGGGGTGAATTTGCGGATACGGCTTTTGACAATAGCTATGACAACGGTGAATTTTAATTGAAATACTTGGAATAATATATTAGTATAAGGAATAAGTGGAGAAGTACCTTAATTTTTATAAAAAGACGGAAAGGTAATTTAATACATGGCAGATTTGGAAGAACGTAAAGAACGAATAGTTGCATTTATGAGGGATAAAGCGTATAAACCTCTTTTATTTAAGGAACTTATAATGGTTCTTGACGTGCCCGAAGAAGATATTGAACTTTTTACACAGGTAATAGACGAGCTTGAAGAAGAGGGCAGAATTTTTAAGACCCATGGAAAAAGGTATGGCGTACCGTCAAGGCTAAACCTGGTGACAGGAAGGATTCAGGGTCATGAAAGAGGATATGGATTCCTCATTCCTGATGATGAGCTGATGGAGGATGTATTTATCCCCGCAGACAGCCTGAACGGAGCCATGCATAATGACAGGGTTGTGGCACGGGTAAATAAGAAAAGTTCTACAGACAGGAGAATGGAAGGCGAGATAATACGTATACTGAAAAGGGCTAATACTACTTTGGTAGGAACCTTTGAAAACAGTATGAGCTTTGGTTTTGTAGTTCCTGATAATAAGAGAATTTCAGGAGACATTTTTGTTTCAAAAAGTGAGTTTCACGGTGCAAAAAAAGGACAGAAGGTTGTTGTTGAGATATTAAAATATCCGGAAGCCAGAAGAAATGCTGAGGGAAGAGTAATCGAAATAATAGGCGACAGGAACGAAACGGGTGTCGATATACTGTCCATAATAAAATCATATAATCTTGAAGAGGATTTTCCTGAAGATGTTCTCAATCAGGCAAATTCCATAGGTGAAACAGTAACAGAGGAAATGATACAAGGAAGGCGTGATTTAAGGGGACTCCGCATGGTTACCATAGACGGAGAAGATGCAAAAGACCTTGATGATGCGGTTTCAATTGAAATACTGGAAAACGGGAATTACAGGCTTGGTGTTCATATTGCAGATGTAACCAACTATGTTACAGAAAATTCTCCCCTTGATATTGAGGCACTTGACAGAGGGACAAGTGTATATCTTGTTGACAGGGTTATCCCAATGCTCCCAAGAAAATTATCCAACGGCATTTGCAGCCTTAACCCACACGTTGACAGGCTGAGTTTTACCGTAATGATGGACATAGACAAAAACGGAAAAGTGTATAACCATGAAATATATGAGAGTGTAATTAATATAGATGAGAGAATGACCTACACCAACGTATATAAAATACTGGTGGAAAATGACCAAGACCTTATACAACGCTACAGTCATGTTGCTCCTGACTTCTATAAAATGCAGGAACTGGCACTGATATTAAGGAAGAAAAGATTCCAGAGGGGTGCTATTGATTTCGACTTTGATGAAGCAAAGGTAGTGTTGGATGAAAAGGGTAAGCCCATTGACGTAAAAAGATATGAAATAACCATTGCCAACCAGATAATTGAAGAATTCATGCTGGCCTGCAATGAAACTGTTGCAGAACATTTTTTCTGGACAAATACACCGTTTGTATATAGAATACACGAAGACCCTGATGAAGAAAAAATCCACAATCTAAACGAATTTCTATACAATCTTGGATACAGTATAAAGGGCATAAATAAAGTTCACCCTAGAGCCTTACAGGACCTTCTAGAAAAGGTTAAAGGAACCAGACACGAGAGAATAATCAGTACAGTTATGCTAAGATCATTGCAAAAAGCACGATATAGCAATGAAAGTACAGGCCACTTTGGTTTGGCTGCAAAATACTACTGTCACTTCACTTCGCCCATAAGAAGATATCCTGATCTGATAATTCATAGAATAATGAAGCTTTATCTGAAAGGCGGAATGAGTGAGGAAAAAATCAGTCAATTGGAAGGAATACTGCCTGAAATAGCAAAACAGTGTTCCGAGCGTGAAAGAGGAGCAGATGAGGCTGAAAGAGAAAGTGAAGACCTCAAAAAGGTAGAATATATGAAAGCCCATGAGGGAGAAATATTTGAAGGTATTATTGCAAATGTAACTTCCTTTGGTATGTTCATTGAACTTGATAACACCATCGAAGGTCTGGTCAGAATGAGCAGCATGGAAGATGACTACTATAACTATGATGAAGCCCATTACTGCCTTGTAGGTGAACGCACACGCAAAATTTACAGAATAGGCGATACAGTCAAGGTCATTCTTGCAAAAGCCGACATATCTACAAGAAAAATTGAGTTTATGCTGGTTGAGTCTGATGATGATTTTGACAGCATAGACGAGGAAACAGAAGATGAAATAATATTTACAAAGCACAAAAATGAACCTTCATACGCTAAGAAAAACAGCCGTAGTACAAAACCTGATAAAGCTGAGGATAAGGGCAGAAGGAATTCTTCTTCCGGTAATAAGCCCGGCAAAAAAGGAAAAATCATAGATAAAAAAGTTTATGAAAAAATAATGGGAAAAAGAAAAAGGAAAAAAAGGTAGGGTTAAATGATACTGGTTAGTGCATGTCTGGCAGGACTTGACAGTAAATATAACGGTAAAAGCAATTATAACGAGTATATAGAGAGACTTGTCAGGGAAGGCAAGGCAATTATGGTATGCCCTGAACAGATGGGAGGGCTGCCTACTCCAAGGGACTCTTGTGAGATTGCCTGCGGAGACGGAAGAGATGTCCTTTCTGGAAAATCAAATATAATAGACTCTAAAGGGCAAAATCAAACAGAGAAATTTCTAAAAGGTGCTGAAGAAACACTAAAGGTAGGCAGACTCTATAACATAAACAAAGCAATATTAAAATCAAAAAGCCCATCCTGCGGTGTTGGAAAAATATATGACGGAACATTCAGTGGAAAGTTGATTGAAGGTAACGGGGTAACAGCAGAACTTCTAATAAGAAATGGCTTTGAGGTAATAACTGAAGAGGATATTCCAGAGAAATAGTTGTTATGCTTTAAAATAACAAAAAGCGAGTTTCAAAACTCGCTTTTATTTTGTCTATTATCAATAATTAGTACTCGTTAAAAATAAATTAAACTACAAAACGCTTAATTTCATCACAGAATTTTTCGCTGTCATCGTTCTGAACTTCAACTTTAATCGGTTTGCTGAGGTCAAGACTGAAGATTCCCATGATTGACTTTGCGTCTACGATGTAACGTCCTGATGATAAATCAACATCAAAGTCATATTTGTTAACGATATTTACGAAATCCTTTACGTCGTTAATAGATTTTAAAGAAATATCAAATGATTTCATATTATCCATCCTCCTTATAATTAAGGTAAAAAACAATTATTTTTTTTACATTTTAATATTAACCGCTTTTCAAATATTAGTCAATGAAGATGTTTGAAACTGGGGTAAATCTTTACAATAAGATACCATGAAGTGCTACTATATAAAGGGTTTGGAAGGTCGTTGTGCATTTCTTACAAAGTTTGGGCAATGTTTTCATTCAATAATTTCTTAAAATATTTGTTTGTATTAAGACAAGGTTGGTAGTTAATTTTATAGCTATGAAGCAACACATTTGATATAATAGTAATTGTAAAATAATAACATATGTAGTATAAAATTGAACGAAATTATCAAAGTGTAAAAAGGAGGTGCGGTTTATGAAAAACGAGTTGATTCATGGCTCGGATACAAGTAGTCTTCCTGCCGTATCTGTTATTATTCCGGCATATAATGCGGAAAAATATCTTGAAAGATGCCTTAATTGTATGACTAACCAGAATTATCCCAAAGAAAAAATTGAGATTATTGTTGTGGACAATAATTCAACGGACAATACGGCTGAAATTATAAAATCATTTGATGTCAGGTATGTATTTAATGAGAAAAAAGGCCCATCCCCTTCAAGAAACAAGGGGATATCACTTGCCACCGGAGAATATTTGGTTTTTACGGATTCCGACTGTCTCGCTAATAGTGATTTCGTACTGAACCATGTTAACGCTCATTTAAATTTTAAAAAAAATAATCCTAAAGTTAAAATGGTAGGTGGTGGAATAGGAGGTTATAACAAAAACTTCTGGGCGATATGTGATGACTTCTGTTCATGGTCCGCATACCATCCTGCTTTGGATACACAGATAAACAACAGTTATTTTCCCTCTGCTAATATTAGTATTCCAAGAAGTATCGTCCAAGAAATAGGCGTGTTCAATGAGGAATTGAAGACAGGAGAAGACGTTGATTTTTGTTTAAGAGTAATATATAGGGGATACCAGCTGTATTTTGAACCTAAAGCCAAAGTTCTTCATATTAACAGGGATACATTCAGTGAATTTATGGGACATGGAAAGTCCTGGGCAAAACCTGTCGCCAGCCCTGAAAATGAAAACAGTCAACAGGATAGAAGACCTGATGGATTGATGAAAAGTTTACCTGTATATGCCAAAAATTACATTAAGTCCATACTGGAAGTAATATCTTACGGATTTAAGGCAAAACGTTTCTACGTAATTTTCTTTATTCCCTTTATTGTACTCTATAAAACTTATTTTGCTTACCATCGTATGTTGTTCAGAATTGAAGCTGCCAGAAAGTAGACCGAAAATATACTGCACTTTATCTCCCGGAATATTCAAATCACCCCTGAAACTCTCCAATTTATACCCATCTTCCGAATAGTTCGGAAAGTGTCCTGTGGAAGTATTCTTGATGCAAGTAGTTAAAAATACCGGTAAATCGGTAATCACCCCAATATTTTAATAAAGGTAACAAAAAAACAAATAAATTTCAAGGAGGTATTTTTTATGTTAAGAAAAATGAAAATTTTTCTTCTGACCGGGGCAGTAATGGCGCAATCCCTTGTGGGGCTTGGTGGGGTTAATACAGCTCATGCGGCAGGAAATGGACTGTTTGGTCTGATTGGTTTTGCTACGATGAATGGCGGGACCACCGGGGGTGCAGGTGGAAAAGAGGTGACGGTAAAAAGTGCGACAGAAATGTCAGATCTTTTAAACCAGAGAAAGAAGGACGATGACACTTCTCCGCTAATTATAAAAGTAGCATCCAAGCTTACCGGAACAGGTGCAATTGGAGTTAAAGAGGTTTCAAACGTTTCAATAATCGGTGTTGGTAGCAGCGGAGAATTGGAAGGAGTAGGGCTTAACATTGTAAAAGCCAGCAATATTATTGTTCAAAATCTGAAAATCCATCATACTCTGGCACCTACTGACTGCATAGGAATTGAGGACAGCAAAAATGTCTGGATTGACCATTGTGAGTTATACAACATGATAGGTGACTGCAATGGCGATGGCAAGGTGGATGAGAAGGGCGATATTTCCGGCGGTGATGTAGATTGGTATGACGGCTTACTGGATTGTAAAAAAGACAGTGCATATATTACAGTTTCTTGGAATTACTTTCATGATTCCTTTAAGACAAGTCTCGTTGGATCATCTGACAGTGACAACTATGACAGGAAAATGACATATCACCATAATGTGTTTAAAAACCTCAAGGAGCGCTTGCCTAGCTATAGATTCGGAACAGGACATATATTCAGCAACTATTATGCTGATGTCTTAAACAGTGCTGTAAATTCCAGAATGGGAGCTAAGCTCAAAGTTGAAAGCAATTACTTCGAGAGAGTCGGTTCAGGTGCAGTTAATGAAGAGTCCGGACTGGCAGCAGGTCCAATAGGATCATACAATAGTGATTCGATCGGTTACTATGATGTAAAGGATAATACATATGTAAACTGTAAGGGTAATCAGCCAACAACCTCAACCTGCAGCTACTCCCCGCCATATGAGTATACAGGCTACCTGACTCCTGCGAGTCAGGTAAAGGAACTGGTCACACAGTATGCAGGCGTGGGTAAGCTGGATGGTTCAAATCCGACTAATCCAACTGACCCCACCGATCCACAAGATCCGGGTCAAACCATAAAATGCGGTGATATAAATGGTGACGGTAATATAGATACCATTGATTTTGCAACATTAAAGATCTATCTGCTTGGACAATCGGTTACAATAAAAACCGAGGCTTCTGACCTTGACAACGATAAGGCAGTAACCATCCTTGATCTTGCAGTATTAAAGAAATATTTGCTGGGGCAGGTAACTACTCTGCCTGTTAATAATGGAACCACCGATCCCGGTGGAAACACTAATCCCACAGAAGGCGATATTACAATTGAACCTACTGGTTCTATGACTTTACAACAGGCTGTTGACAGTATTAAACCTGGCAAGACAATTTACCTTAAGAGCGGCACGTATTCATTTTCTAAGACAGTAACCATAGCTGAGGGTAACAATGGAAATATGGGTAGTATGAAAAATATAGCTGTTCTGGGTAATGAAAAGGCAGTATTGGATTTCTCCGGCATGGTGTTTAATTCATCCAACAGAGGAGTAATATTGGCAGGGAATTACTGGAACATAAAGGGTATTAAAATCCAGAAAGCTGGTGACAACGGAATGCTGTTGGCAGGAAACAATAACATAATTGAAGACTGTGAGTTTTATGCAAATAGTGATTCAGGTCTGCAGATTTCAAGATTTAATTCAAACTACAACACCATAGCACAATGGCCAAGCAATAATACTATAAGAAATTGCTATTCACACAGTAACTACGATCCTGACAATGGTGAGGATGCCGACGGATTTGCAGCAAAACTTACATGCGGTCAGGGTAATAAGTTCATTGGCTGTATATCCAAATATAATGTTGATGACGGTTGGGATCTGTATACAAAAGACGATACGGGGCCAATCGGTTCAGTTTATTTTGAAAACTGTGAAGCAAGCTACAACGGAAAGACTGAAAACGGTTCTTCAACCTCAGACAGTGACGGAAACGGATTCAAGTTGGGCGGCAGTAGCATCAGTGTTGATCACAAGTTAGTTAATTGCAAGGCATTTAATAATAAGAAGCACGGTTTTACCTGGAACAGCAATCCCGGTATTTTAACACTGATAGGATGTCAGGCAAGCGGTAACGGCGGAAACGACTTTGAGAAGGTAGCCAATCAATAATTAATATACCGATAGCTTAGTGTTGAAATAAATACGATATTAATGTTATACTTTCTTAATATATATGAAACCATATAAAGTGACTAAAATAAAAAATGAGGATTGAAAGCATTAATGAAAAAAGTAGCTTTTTATACATTAGGTTGTAAAGTTAATCAATATGAATCGGAAGCAGTTTCTTCAATATTTGAGCAAAACGGATATGAAGTAGTTTCTTTTGAACAGGATTCAGATGTTTATATAATAAATACATGTACGGTTACAAATCTAAGTGACAGAAAATCCAGACAGGCTATCAGAAAGGCGAAGAAAACAAATCCCGATTCTATTGTTATTGTTATGGGTTGCTATGCACAGACATCCTCAGAAGAAGTTTTAAAGATTCCCGGTGTTAATATGGTTATAGGTACTAAGGACCGCGGCAGAATTATGGAGTATGTAGAAAGAATTGAAGCAGGAGAATGCAGAATAAATGCTGTGGACAATATAATGGCTTCAAGGTCTTTTGAGGAGCTTAAATTAAGTACATATAAAGAGAGGACAAGGGCATACCTGAAAATACAGGAAGGGTGCAGCCAGTTTTGCGCCTATTGTATAATTCCTTATGCAAGGGGGCCTATACGGAGCAGAAAGCCGGATGATATAATAGAAGAGGTAAGGCATCTTGCAGACAGTGGATTTTTAGAGGTTGTATTAACAGGTATCCATCTTGCTTCATATGGCAGAGAGCTGGAGGACACCGACCTGCTTGATATTATACGGAAAATACACAGTATTGACGGGATTAAAAGAATACGGCTGGGTTCTATAGAACCTACTACAATTACAAAAGAATTTGTTGAAGCTGCCGGTGGGCTGCCGAAGCTCTGTCCGCATTTTCATTTGTCATTGCAAAGCGGTTGTGATAAAACCCTTACAGAAATGAACAGAAAATATAACACTGATGAATATAGAAAAAGTGTGGAGCTCCTTAAAAACAATATTACTGATGTTGCAATCACTACCGACTTGATGGTAGGTTTTCCCGGTGAAACGGAAGAGGACTTTTTAAAGTCCCGTGATTTTGCAGAAGAAATCGGTTTTTCTAAAATCCACGTATTCAAATATTCACCAAGAAAGGGAACCCCTGCGGCAGAAATGAAAAACCAGATAAACCCCGAGGAAAAGGAAAGAAGAAGCGAAATAATGCTGGCCCTCTCGGATGAGCTCGAAAAAAAATATCTGGAAAGGTACGTGGGAAGGAATATGGAAGTTTTATACGAGCAGGAGATGCACGGTGAAGAGGGTTATATTGAAGGGCTGACAAATAATTATATTCGGGTTATGGCAAAAGGTGATATTAGTCTCAAAGGTAAACTGGCAGAAACGAAATTGTCAAAAGTTAATGGAGTGTTATTTGAAGGAAAAATTGTTGCAAAAGCCTGATGGATGAGGTAGTATTATAGTATATAGCCTTATGCAAATTTAGAAAAAGTTGGATATTGACTAGAGGTAACTGGGAAGGTGATATAAATGGGAATTAACGAGACAATGATGTTTAAAGTGGATAATGAAAAAGAGAATGAAGCAAAAGAAATCTTAGTTTCTGTATATCAGGCACTAAAAGAGAAAGGCTACAATCCGATAAACCAGATGGTTGGGTATATTTTGTCTGGAGATCCTACTTACATCACAAATTATAAGAATGCCAGAAGTATTGTCCGAAGACTTGAGAGAGACGAGTTACTGGAAGAAGTCCTTAAATTTTACCTGGAAAATCATAATAACGTACCTGAATAATTGATTAAGACAGGCACTCTCAAATGAGAGTGCCTGTTAATTTTAGCTGCTTACGGAGGCAAGAATGAGAATACTTGGAATTGACTATGGAGATTCAAGAATAGGTGTAGCCATAAGTGACCCTATGGGCTGGACAGCACAGGGGTTGGAAATGATTAAGAGCAAGGATGGATTGAAAAAAGCTATCTTACGTTTATCGGAAATAATAAAAGAATATGGTGTTACAGACATAGTTATAGGGTATCCTATCAATATGAACGGTACTAAGGGGCCAAGAACTGAAAGAACAGAAGAATTTATAAAAAAGATTTCTGATTTGGGCCAGTTTAATATAATAAAATGGGATGAGAGACTTACTACCGTATCAGCACACAGAACTATGAATGAACTGGGGATAAAAGCTTCAAAGAAGAAGGACATTGTGGATACAATGTCAGCGGTATTAATTCTTCAAGGTTATCTTGATCGGTTGGCCGGTAATAAAAAAAGTTGATATTGGAAATCATCTACATGTGTGTTATTATAAAATTAATGCATCCGGATTTCTGATGCATTCTAGGGCATTCAAAGACTTATACTAGGAGGAAGTATATATGAACGATGAAGAAAGAGATGATATTGTAGTACTGTTAGGAGAGGACGGAGAGGAAGTCGAATTCGAACATCTTGATACCATAGAAATGGACGGTAGCGAGTATGTAATTTTACTCCCCCTTGATGAGCAGGAAAACGAAGAAGTAGATGAAGTTGTTATTCTGAAAATTGAACACAGCGAAGATGGTGAAGACTCGTTTGTTACTGTTGATGACGAAGAAGAACTTAACAGAGTATTTGAAGAATTCAAAACCAGAATGGAAGATGAATACGATTTTGATGAGTAGTCAATGCTCGGATTAAACGAATAGATAAACCCTGAAATAAATAGGACTTCAGCTTTTTAAGGCTGAGGTCCTTTTTATTTTTGTGTTTACCGTATACCAATATGGGTATTAAATCAAAGGTGGTACTAATTATTTCGTTTTAATATTCCCTAACTATAAAAAGTATTGTAAAATATAATTAATTTATGTTAACCGTTATAAATAATACTCACCTAAAAATACTCAAATTGATTTAAAGGAGATTATATGAATATTAGGAAAAAGCTTACTATCTTTGTAGCAGGGTTAGCAATTCTCTCCATTTCAGTAACACAATTGTTTTCTTTTTTTAAATCCAATGACATTATTGTAACTCAAACAAATACAATGGCAAAGGATTTAAGTTCTGCGTATGCAGATAATATTTCTAGTTTGATTGAAAAGGAAAAATCAGTCGTAAGTGCTCTGGCATCTCAGAGGAGCATTATTGAATTACTTGAGCAATCCAAGTCAGATAAACAAACAGACAAAAGTATACAGTTAGAAAAGGAATGTACTAAGCTTATAAAAAATACTGAAAAACAAGAATGGAATTTGGAACATGTTTTTATAGTTAACTCGGAAAATGTAATAATTGCCGATTCCAACGAAAAAACTTTGGGTCAAAACATATCCGACCGTGCATACTCTTTGCAGACCCTATCAGAAGGAAAGCCTATAATAAGCGATGTTCTTAAATCAAAGGCAACCGATAGGTACATTTCTGTATTTACATATCCGGTAAGAGATGATTTTGGTAAAATGTTAGGGTATGTTGCTGCAGCGGTTTATACAGACACTTTTAACGGCTATCTGGAGGACAAGAAGATTCTCGGTACCAAATCAAGCTATGTCTTTTTATTAGATAAAACAGGAAACATGCTATATCATCCGGAAAAGAATAAAATCGGAAACCCGGTAGAGACTCCTGAAATAAAAAATATTATTAGTAAACCGGGAGATAAAATATCAGACGTTATCAATTATGAATACAAGGGTAAAGATAAAATAGCAGCCTATAAGTTTATTACTAAAACAGGCTGGCTGCTTGTGCTGTCAGGTACAATTGATGAGGTCACTGCACCTGTAGCTGCGATGGAAGGCTTTATCCTCACATTAAGTCTGATAATGATATTAATTGCTTCAGCAGTGGGATATTTTATAGCAATGCGCATTTCAAAGCCTATAGAAAGAGTAACACATCTTATCCAAAACACATCCAAGTTGGATTTAAAATATGATAACTCATTTGAAATATATTTAAAGGGTAAGGATGAAATAGGAACTATCACCAGGGCTGTAGCAGAAATGCGTCAGGTTTTGCGTGGCATGGCAGGTAAGTTGATTGAAGTGTCCGAGAGAATAAATGATAATGCACAGCATGTAAGTACTCTGGCAAATGATGTGAAAATGAATTCACAGGATAATTCAGCAACAACGCAGGAGTTGTCGGCAGGAGCAGAAGAGTCCGCTGCATCAACTGAAGAAATTTCAGCATCCATTATTGAAGTTGAAAATAATGTAAATACAATTGCTCAGAAAACTAAAGAGGGTGCCGATGTTTGCAGACAGATAACTGATAGAGCATTAAAACTCAAGGAAGATGCTATCATATCCGGTCAAAATGCAAAATCAATATATGAGGACGTAAAACAAAAAATAGAGAAATCTATTGAGCAATCCAAGAGTACGCAGCAAATAAACCTTCTGGCAGACACTATCCTTCAGATTACCGACCAGACAAACCTATTGGCACTTAATGCTGCCATAGAGGCGGCAAGAGCCGGGGAATCGGGAAAAGGCTTTGCCGTGGTTGCAGATGAAATCCGAAAACTGGCTGAGCAATCATCACAAACCGTCGGCGGTATCCAGAGGATGGTTGAGGAAGTAAATCAGGCAGTTAAGAATATGAATGAAAGTTCAACCGCTATACTATCCTTTGTAGATCAGGAGGTTCTCAAAGACTATAAGAAATTGGTAGACATAAGCGAACAATACAATAATGATTCTAATTTGGTTAATGGATTAATGTCTGACTTCATTAATACTTCTGAAGAACTCAATTCTACAATAACGAATGTATCAACCGCAATAAATGAAGTTGCACAGACTGTTGTTGAAAGTGCCAGAGGAATTGAGAATATCGCCATAAAGACATCATCCATTGTTGTTAAGACAGAAGAGGTTGATGAAAAAGCGGTAGAAAACTTAGATAGTGCAAAAGAACTTTATGATATTGTATCAAAGTTCAAATTATAATTAATAATCCATTTAAAAGTACCCTGTTGTTAAAATACACAGGGTACTTTTTTTGGCTAAAAATTCAGCAAATTTTACCGTATCCATAATTAATTAAATTTTTAACAATCTTGTTGAATATATTGTCTGGTTTTGTTATAATATTAACATATTTTGTGAATATATTAACACATACTAAAGGGAGGTTTGGTTAATGAGTGAAAACAGGTGCTGCTGTGGCTGCACAGATGAAAATAGCTTAAAACTCGGAAAAATTATTGATAAGTACAAGGGAACAAGAGGTGCTTTGATTCCCGTACTCCATGAAGTTCAAGAAGTATATGGTTATTTGCCAGAAGATGTATTGAAGGAAATTTCCGAGAAGCTTAATGTTTCACTTGCTGAAATATATGGAGTAGTTACTTTCTATACTCAATTCTCATTAAATCCAAAAGGTCGATTCAAAATTAATATCTGCATGGGTACAGCCTGCTACGTAAAGGGTTCAGGAGATATTCTGGACAAATTTAAACAAAAACTCGGAATAGATGTAGGACAGTGTACCGAGGATGGAAAATTTTCACTTGATGCATGCAGATGTATAGGCGCTTGCGGACTTGCACCTGTAATTATGGTAAACGATGATGTTCACGGCAGATTAGTGCCTGATGATGTCGATGCTATACTGGAGAAATACAAAGACTTATAATTCTACAGTACGAGGTTTACATGAGGGATTTATCACTTCATATTCTTGATATAGTTCAAAATTCAATCACTGCCCAGGCCACAAAAATCAAAATACATATTTCGATAGATTCCCAGAGAGATTATCTATTACTTAATATTAGTGATAACGGGGCAGGCATGGATTCTGATATTTTAATCAAGGCACAGGATCCCTTTTTTACGTCAAGAAAGACAAGAAAAGTAGGGCTTGGAATACCATTATTAAAAGAAGCTGCAATAAAGTGCAATGGAAATTTCAACATTATTTCTGAAAAAAATGGAGGAACAAAAATATTAGCTGCGTTTTCAATAAATCACATTGACAGGCTTCCCATAGGGGAAATGGGTGAAACCTTGATAGCAGCAATATCGTCAAACCCACAGATTTCATTTATTTTGGAACTGAATAGCGGAAAAGGCCTTTTCAGACTTGATACTGATGAGGTGGCCAAAACCCTTGGTGATGTGAGTATTACGGAGTTTGATATCCTTATATGGTTGAAAGAGTATATTGATGAAGGTATAAAGAATATTTTTGGAGGTGTACTTAATGAAGTCGATAGCTGAATTGGATGAGATCAGAAAGAAAACTTTAGACCAGTTATCTATCAGATCCAATGAAAAAGGCATCAAAGTGGTCGTTGCAATGGCAACCTGCGGAATAGCAGCCGGAGCAAGACCGGTAATGAAGGCATTTATTGAAGAAATAAATAAAAGGAATTTGAATAATGTTACCGTATCTATTACAGGGTGTATCGGAGTATGCAAAATGGAACCTGTTGTGGAAATACTTGACAAAGACGACAAAAAGGTAACATACGTAAACATGACTCCTGAGAAAGCTGAAAGAGTAGTTCTTGAGCATATTGTAAACGGTAATGTATGTACAGACCTGACCATAGGTGCCCAGGAGGGTATGTAATTAATCTTAGTATATAACTCAAAAACTGTAAGGAGGTTTTTATAGATGCAATTATATAGAGCACATGTTCTGGTTTGTGCAGGTACAGGTTGTACATCATCAAATTCCTTAAAGATTATGGATGAAATGGAAGCATTACTTGCAAGCAACGGGCTGGACAGTGAAGTTAAAATAGTTAAAACAGGTTGTTTCGGCCTTTGTGCTGAGGGACCTATAGTAGTTGTATATCCTGAAGGAGCAATGTACACAAGAGTTGAGATTTCTGATGTAAAAGAAATCGTTGAAGAGCATCTGTTAAAAGGACGTATAGTAAAGCGTTTACTGGCTGGTGAAAAGGAATCTGAGGATATTTCAAAATCGCTGGAAGGTGTGGATTTCTTTAACAGACAAATGCGTATTGCATTAAGAAACTGCGGTCGTATAAATCCTGAGGATATCAACGAGTACATAGCTTTTGACGGATATAAGGCACTTGAAAAAGTATTGACTGAAATGACTCCTGAAGCTGTAATAGACACAATGAAAAAGTCAGGGCTTAGAGGAAGAGGGGGCGGAGGCTTCCCAACAGGTATGAAGTGGGATTTCGCAGCAAAACAGACAGCTGACCAGAAATATGTATGCTGTAACGCCGACGAAGGTGACCCAGGAGCATTTATGGACAGAAGTGTTCTAGAAGGTGACCCTCATTCTGTAATAGAGGCTATGTCTATAGCAGGTTTCGCCATTGGAGCAACACAAGGTTACATATATGTAAGAGCAGAGTATCCTATAGCAGTTAAGAGATTGCAGATGGCAATTGATCAGGCTATAGAATACGGAATTTTAGGAGACAACGTACTGGGAACAGGACATAAATTCAATCTTGAAATAAGACTTGGTGCGGGAGCGTTTGTTTGCGGTGAAGAAACTGCACTTATGACCTCAATAGAAGGCCACAGAGGTGAGCCAAGACCAAGACCTCCTTTCCCGGCAGTAAAAGGACTGTGGGGGAAACCTACAATTCTAAACAATGTAGAAACTTATGCAAATGTACCGGTTATCATATTGAAAGGTGCTGAATGGTTCTCAAGTATAGGAACTGAAAAGAGCAAGGGGACAAAGGTATTTGCTCTCGGCGGAAAGATAAACAATACCGGATTGGTTGAGGTTCCTATGGGTACTACTTTGAGAGAAGTAGTTTACGATATAGGTGGCGGTATACCTAAGGGTAAGAAATTCAAAGCAGCACAAACCGGAGGACCTTCCGGCGGATGTATTCCTACAACACATCTGGATACTCCTATTGACTACGATTCACTTATTGCTCTTGGTTCTATGATGGGCTCCGGTGGACTTATTGTAATGGATGAAGACAACTGTATGGTTGATATCGCTAAGTTCTTCCTTGAATTTACAGTTGATGAATCCTGCGGTAAATGTCCTCCATGTCGTATCGGAACAAAACGGATGCTTGAAATATTGGAAAGAATAACTGAAGGTAAGGGTGAAGCCGGAGATATTGAAAAGCTTGAACTATTGGCTAAAAATATAAAAGCATCTGCTCTGTGCGGACTTGGACAGACTGCTCCTAACCCGATTTTGAGTACTTTGAAATACTTCAGAGACGAGTATGAGGCTCACGTATTTGACAAAAAATGTCCTGCAGGTGTTTGCAAATCAATGATGAAATATACTGTTGACGCAAGTAAGTGTAAGAGCTGCGGAATCTGTGCAAAGGTTTGTCCTATGAGTTGTATAAAGGGCGAAAAGAAGGTTCCTTATGTTATTGATAATACAAAATGTGCAAAATGCGGTGTCTGTATGGAAAAATGTCCGTTCAAGGCAATTTCAAAGGGATAAGGGAGGAGAGTGAAATAAAATGTCAACTGTTAATATTACAATAGACGGTAAGAAACTTCAGGTTGAACAAGGCATAACAATTTTAGAGGCAGCCAGACAGGCTAATATAAAGATACCTACACTTTGCTTCCTCAAGGATATCAATGAGATAGGTGCATGCAGAATGTGCCTGGTTGAGATAAAGGGTGCAAGAGCATTACAGGCGTCTTGTGTATATCCTGTAGCAGAAGGACTTGAAATTTATACTCAGAGTCCGGCTGTCAGAGAAGCAAGAAAGGTAACCTTGGAGCTTATCCTTTCCAACCATGACAAGAAATGTCTTACCTGTGTAAGAAGTAAAAACTGTGAGCTTCAAAGTTTAGCAGAGGAACTAAATATAAAAGATATAAGATTTGAAGGTGCTTCTACAAATCTACCTTTAGATGATTTTTCGCCTTCTATTGTAAGAGATCCAAATAAATGCGTACTGTGCAGACGTTGTGTAAGCATGTGTAAAAACGTTCAGACTGTTTCTGTTATCAGTGCAGCTGAAAGAGGCTTTAAATCAACAATCTCATGTGCTTTCGACAGGTCATTGGAAGAAGTTCCATGTACAATGTGCGGACAATGTATAAGTGTTTGTCCTGTTGGAGCTTTGAGGGAGAAGGATGACACTGAAAAGGTGTGGTCTGCATTGGCTGACAAGGAACTTCATGTTGTAGTACAGACAGCTCCTGCTGTTCGTGTTGCTCTGGGTGAGGAATTCGGACTTCCAATAGGAACAAGGGTTACCGGAAAAATGGCCGCTGCATTAAATCATATGGGTTTTGCAAAGGTATTTGACACAGATACTGCTGCTGATCTTACAATAATGGAAGAAGGCACTGAACTGCTAAACAGAATTAAAAACGGCGGAAAGCTTCCTGTTATAACCTCCTGTAGTCCGGGTTGGATAAAGTTCTGTGAACACAATTATCCTGAATTTCTTGAAAACCTATCATCCTGTAAATCACCACATGAAATGTTCGGTGCGGTGCTAAAAACCTACTATGCTGAAAAAATGGGTATAGATCCTAAAAAAATATTTGTAGTTTCAGTAATGCCATGTACTGCAAAGAAGTTTGAAGCACAAAGACCTGAGCTTTCCGCAATAGGCTTGCCGGATGTAGATGTAGTTATAACAACCAGAGAGCTTGCAAGAATGATAAAGGAATCAGGTATTGATTTTAATAATCTTGAAGACAAGGATTTTGATGATCCGATGGGTAATGCAACAGGAGCCGGCGTAATATTCGGTGCAACCGGAGGAGTTATGGAAGCAGCTCTCAGAACAGTATCTGAAATAGTTGCAGGTAAATCCTTTGATATTGAATATGCTGCTGTAAGGGGCATAGAGGGTATCAAGGAAGCAACAGTTGTTATAGGTGACATGAAAGTTAAAGCAGCAGTTGCAAATGGTCTCGGTAATGCAAGAAAGCTTCTTGACAGCATAAAGGCAGGAGAAGCATCCTATGACTTCGTTGAAATAATGGCCTGTCCTGGTGGATGTGTAAATGGCGGAGGACAGCCGATACAACCTTCTTCGGTAAGAAGCTGGACTGATTTGCGTGCAGAACGTGCAAAGGCTATTTATGAAGAAGATGTAAGTCTCCCAATTAGAAAGTCACATGAAAACCCTGTAATCAAAGAAATGTATGATAAATATTTTGGAGAGCCGGGAAGCCATAAGGCACATGAGATTTTACACACTCATTATGTTGCAAGGGAAAACTACCCTGTTAAAGAGTAAAAATCAATTTTAATACAAAAAGATGCCGGACATTAGTGCCGGCATCTTTTTTTTATATTGACAAAAGATATTAAAAGTTATATTATTAAATTTAGTAATTCTAAATAATTATAAAAACCTATCCAATTATACTATACCATAAAAGAGTGTGGTTGTCAAGGACTTTTTTAATAAAAGGAGGATTTTTATGAAAGATTTTTTGCAAATACAAAAACTATTATCTCAGAACGAGTCTGAAATTAATCAAATTGAAAAATGCAATGAATTTTCGTCAAAATTTGGCTTAGTGCTTACAAATGCGCAAATCCAAACTCTTTCAGAGGAGAGATATAATACGCTAAAAAGATATGGACGTGTAGAACTGGGGAAGGGAATTCTAGACAAACTGATTTTCGAGTTTTGTGATTCGCCATTTATCTGGCAGGAAAACTACATGGATACTTTATCTGAACTACAGGACATTTTTTACTATTTTAAAAATGAATCCCTTGATGAATTTACAGATGACGAACTGATACGCTATATGCGCAAGAGCTTTGATAATCAATGCCAGGGTTCAATTGAATACTTGAGGGAGACCAGCTTGGAAGATGTGTGCAGAAGCATAAGATACGGACAGGAGGCTTATAAGTATCTTGATTCTTACGATGATGATTAACATACACGTTAAGGAGGAGAACTTATAATGGATGCATTACAGAGATATGAGCATATACAAACTGTGAGGAGCGAGTATTTTCAGTCTCTTTTACAGGGTGCAGCAAAAGAGGGTATAATCGGTTCCGATCAGGTAAAGAAAATTCAAGTGGGGCTGCTAGGTCTGCTTTCCAAGCAAATAGAAAAGTATACTTTTGGAGAGAGCAGTTCTGTAACAGCGGAGAGTGCTGAAAGTCTACTCAATTCAATTTGTTTCTCTATAAGTGTGGCATTGAAGTGTCAGGACAATGTTGTTATTGCCTCAGAATTACTTGAACATGAGAGTATTGAGGAATTGTTTGAAAAAGGAAATGAGTTAATCAGATATTATTTTGAGGATGCAAAAAGGCTATGGATAAAAATAAAGACTGAAGGTCCGAAAATCAGTAATTTGGCGTACAACGATACTGTTTTTATTGGACTGAAGGAATTCTTTGACTGGTATGACTACAGGTTTTCTGCACACGAAATGAACGGTAGTTTGGATTATCCTCTCTCCTATGACGAAATGGATTTAAAAGGCATAGAGTATATCCATGAATATGTAACCCACCTTGATATGGAAAATGTTTTCTGTTCTCTGTATGATGCACATAGCATCGAGTGTCTTATGAAAGGTTATAGCAAGAATTTCAGAGAAGACATGCTAAATGTATTTGAGTTGGTACTTATGAATTTACTTGGTAGAAGCATGCTCGGTTATAAGCTTGACAGGCTGGATATAAGTGAGGAAGACAGGGAATGGCTGTTAATACAACTTAAAAAGGTCAATGAAACGGTACTTGTACAAAAAATGGAGCGAGCTTTTTATAAAGTATTGGCATTTATGAAAGTGGAATCACAGGCTACTATTGAATATTTCAAAATAACTTTAAAAAATATTATCTCAAGAGTTAAACATAATATAAATCTGGGTAAGCTGGACAAATTGTTTATAACACTATATGAAGAGGAAGATGAAAACTTACTTTCGGGATATATTGATGGTAATAAAATGGAAGATGAAGATTTAAGAGTATTAATTGATGAAATGAAAGATTGCAGATTTTTGGATGATAAAATTGCAATGGTCTCACAGAGTGTAAAAAGTCTGGATGATTTATCGGAGGTTCTCAATGAATGTTTCTTTGACGGGGAATATGAATGTGTGTTCAAACTCCTTGATCAACAAGAAATACAAGAACTGAAAAAGAGAATTATTGATAATAAGACTGATTCTTCTTCTTTTTATGATTGGGAAAAAGAATTTATTGATTATATTAAGCTTGAACAACAAGAATCTTAAACTTTTTCACAAAAAAGTATTGCCATAAAGTATGCTTTAAGGTATAGAATACATTTATTCAAAATAAATTCTATTGTAGAATTTAACTACATTATATTTAATGGAGGGAATAATGGAATATAGAAAATTTGGAAAACTCGATGTAAAGGTTTCAGCACTTGGGTTCGGAACAATGCGTCTGCCTACTGATGGAAACGTTAACAATAGCAATAGGCTCAGCAAGGACATAGTTGAGGCGGAAGCAATAAAAATGATACGTAATGCCATTGACCAGGGAGTTAATTATATAGACACCGCATATCCCTACCATGGCGGAAACAGCGAAATTGTAACAGGAAAAGCCTTGAAGGACGGCTACAGGGAAAAGGTAATGCTGGCAACTAAGTCGCCTACCTGGCTGATTAATAAGCCTGAGGATTTTGACAGGATTTTGGATGAACAGTTACAAAAACTTCAGACAGACTGTATTGATTTTTACCTGCTGCATGCTTTATCCGGTGAATCCTACAGAAATGTAATAGTAAAGCATGAAATTATCAAGCGTGCAGAAGAAGCTAAAAAGGTCGGCAAAATCAAGTATATCGGTTTTTCTTTCCATGACAATGCCAAAGCATTTATAGAAATTGTTGACGGCTATGACAAATGGGATTTTTGCCAGATTCAATACAACTATATGGATATCGAAAATCAGGCAGGGCTAAAAGGATTGAAATATGCAGCCTCTAAAGGTATTGGGGTTGTTATAATGGAACCTCTTTTAGGAGGGAGGCTAGCCAACCCTCCTAAAGATATAAGGATAATAATGGATCAGAATAAAAAGGGTTGGACACCATCTTACTGGGCATTACAGTGGTTGTGGAATCAGTCTGAGGTATCTGTTATATTAAGCGGTATGAGCAACATGCAACAGGTTGAGGAAAACATAGCTTCGGCAAACAGATCGGGCGTTGGACTGTTCGGTAAGGAAGAGCTTGATGCAATTGATCTTGTAAGGCAAAAGTATAATGAAAGGGCTGCAATACCATGTACAGGCTGCAGCTATTGTATGCCTTGTCCTAACAATGTAAATATACCGAGAAACTTTGAATTATATAATGAGAGTATTGTACATGAAGATATTGCAGGAGCAAAGCAAACATACCATAACTTCTTTGATGCGGCCGGACATGCAATCGCATGTATTCAGTGCAAAATTTGTGAAGAGAAGTGTCCACAGAGAATTTCTATAAGTGAATGGATGCCAAAAGTTCATAATGTTTTGGGTAGGTAGTTATGTTTATGTTGACTCATGAGTTTGTTGGGTAAACTTCTTGGTAATAAACGGCACAATGTCTAAAAAAGGCAGAGCTTAATACTCTGCCTTTTTTATGCACTTTTAACCATTAAATTTACAGATTTACTGTATTATTACCATAGATTTACATATTGGCTAGATATATAATTACAATGTAAGTTATAATTTCATGTTAGTAAATTTATTAGAAGGATAATAAAATGAGGTTATTTGAAATAGTACTTATTATTATTAATTTTTCCATGCTGGGTTGGCTGTTATTTAGAAAAAAGAATGCAAATAAAATACCTTGTATTTTATTCGGAATTTCGTTTGTAATAACACTTATCCAAATAATTTTAGAAGGTTACCGTATACAAATGTTACCGGCATACATCTGTCTTCCGCTGAATGTCCTGATTTTCTTTCGTAAAGGTAGAAAGCTCAGAAAAACCTGGAAATTTGTTATGGCGTCGATATTTTCATTTTTATACCTTGTAATAGCTGTTGCATTTCCGACACTATTGCCTGTTTTTTCTCTTGAAAAACCAACTGGACCATACCTAGTAGGAACAGTTACATATGATTGGATTGATGAAAACCGTTTGGAAGAAGCAACAAAAGACCCGGATGATAAAAGGGAGTTGATGGTTCAGGTATGGTATCCTGCCGAAAATTCTGACAACATGAAAAGAGCACCGTATATAAAAGATTTCTCCGAGATTTCAAAGGGTATTGAAAAGTCAAATGGTATACCATCCGTACTATTTAGCCACTTAAAGTATGTAGAAAGTAACTCCTATTCAAATGCTAAGCTTTCCGGTAAACAACAAAAATATCCACTTCTGATATTTTCCCATGGTTTTGGTCTTTTTAGGAATGCAAATACATTTCAAGTGGAAGAATTGGCAAGTCAAGGTTATATTGTAGTTGGAATTGACCACACTTACGATGCAATGGCTACAGTCTTCTCAAACGGAAGGGTTGCTCAATATAGCAATGATAATGTAAAGATGCTTAATGAAGACATTGAAAAAATGGATGGTCACAATGAAATATGGGTAAAAGATGTACAGTTTGTGCTGGATAAAATCGAAGAGATTAATAAAAAAGATCCTCTAGATCATTTCTCTGGAAGAATTGATTTGGACAAAGTAGGCATGTTCGGGCATTCATATGGAGGTGCAACAGCAGGACAAATTGTTATGCGGGATTCAAGAGTTAAAGCGGGCATAAACATGGATGGTGCTTTTGCGGGGTCACCATTTTCTGAAAAGAGTTTAGGGAAGCCATTCATGGTGATGGACGCTGAAGCGTCTATGGATAGTACACAAAATTATGATGAATATTTGAGTAAAATGGGAATAGATGGTGATTTACGTGAGAGTTATAAAGCCTATAAAGAGAAAATGTACAACCAAAGAAATAATGCTATTTCAAACGGAGGGTATTCTCTCTTAATAAATAAAACGAATCACTTTAGTTATACCGATTTAAGCCTTTATACTCCATTATTATCTATTGGTTATAAACCTCATAGTGTACATAAAATTATAAATGATTTTACTTTGAATTTTTTTAACAAATATTTATTAGAAGATTCATCTGCTTCACTGGAAGATACCGCAAAGAAATATAAAAATATTGAGTTCACACAGACAAAACATAACTAGAGTTATATATACTTAAGCCTAATTAATAAAAAATTAATACATTCTCTTCCCGAATAATATATAATAGATATTGTTTTGCAATTATTTGTTGAAAACTAAATATTTGATAATACATATAAAATGGAAAGAGTGTTTACTAATGAATTGGAAAAATACAATTATAAGCCTTACTCTGGCAGGCAGTTTTATTTTTACCATGAGTTCCTGTGCGTCCAAGCCTGTAAGCAGTGATATTTCAGAAGAAACTACACATGTAGCTACGAATGTGTCACAGAATTTAAAAACTGAAAATAAACTCAGTGATGAAATCCATTTAGATCAGGTGGGTTATAAACTACTTGCAAAAAAAATAGCTGTTATTAAGGGACAATATAAAAAGTTTCAGGTGGTTGACAGTAAAACAGGTGTGGCAGTTTTAACAGGAGATCTGACTGGGAATACAAAGGACGAATCCAGCGGAGATACTGTATGCTATGCGGACTTTAGTAAAATTACAGTACCCGGTAAGTACTTTATCTCGATATCAGGGTTAGGTAAATCTTACGATTTTTTTATAGATGACAATGTATATACAAAGATTGGCGATGCTATGCTTAAAGCACTATATTACCAACGGTGCGGAACAGCTTTGACAACTGAATTTGCAGGTGAGTACAGTCATACGGATTGTCACAAAGCATTAGCCAAATTGTATAACGATGAAACCAGAGAGATTGACGTAAGCGGAGGCTGGCACGATGCAGGAGATTACGGAAGATACGTTGTACCCGCATCTGTGACAGCAGCAGGCTTACTTTTGGCATATGAAATTTATCCCCAAGCTTTTACGGATACAGTTCGTATTCCCGAAAGCGGCAATAAGATACCTGACGTTCTTGATGAAGCAAAATATGGAATACAGTGGCTACTCAAAATGCAAGACAGCGAGTCAGGCGGAGTATATCACAAGGTCACTTCAAGGGGATTCCCCGAAATGACAACAATGCCTGACAAAGATGTTGACGATCAGCTTGTAATGCCAATATCTACTAATGCTACTGCTGATTTTGCAGCAGTTACGGCAATGGCTTCAAGAATATATATGACTATAGATCCTGTATTTGCTCAAAACTGTTTGCAGGCCTCACAAAAAGCCTGGGAATGGCTTGTAAAAAACAAGGATTTTGTTTATTTTAAGAATCCTTCAGATGTGGCATCAGGCGAGTATGGTGACAGCTCAGGGAAGGATGAGAAAGCCTGGGCAGCTGCAGAACTCTTCAGAGCCACAGGAGACGAGAAATACAACGAATATTTTGTAGACAATTATCAAGTTGAAGGCTTTGGACTTGGATGGCAGAATGTAAGCGGATTTGCAGCAATTGCATATATGTTTTCGGATGTATCTGGAACCGATCAGGAAAAAGCGCATGAAATCAAAAAGTCGTGGCTTGCCAAAGCTGATATGTTTGCATCTACAGGTCAAAAAGACGGATATCTGGTTGCAATGCATAAAATGGAGTATAACTGGGGAAGTAACATGAACGTTGCAACACATGCTATCCACCTGCTTATAGCCGACAGACTTAAAACGGATGACAAATATACCCAGACAGTCGAAGATTGTACACATTATCTGCTGGGTAGGAATACACTTAACCAGAGCTATATAACCGGGTTTGGTTCAAAGCAGGTTAATAAGCCGTATCACAGACCGTCTGCGGCTGACCTTGCATTAAAACCCGTTCCCGGATTAATGGTAGGAGGGCCGGATTCGGCTCTGGAGGACGACGTAGCAAAAAGCAAACTCTCAGGTAAATCTCCTGCGGAGTGTTATATAGATGATGTTAATTCCTTTTCAACAAATGAGGTTGCTACCTATTGGAATTCATCAGTAATTTTTATTTTAGGCTATTTAAACTCAAACAGATAAATTCTAAACGGGTATCAAAATAAAAAAGGATTCATAGTATATTGGTATTAGCATTTTAAAAAGAAAATATTAGACTTTAAGGAGGCTGCGATTTTGGCTAAACAAGTTTGGAAACCATCAACAATGTTAAATCCTGTACCGGTTGTAATGGTATCATGTACGGATAATGAAGGAAAACCTAATATAATTACTCTTGCCTGGACGGGGACAATCAACTCTGACCCTCCAATGGTCTCAATATCAGTAAGAAAAGAACGGTATTCCTATGAACTTATAAAAGAAAAAGGTGAATTTGTAATTAATCTTCCCACAAAAAAGCTGACCTTCGCAACTGATTACTGCGGTGTTAAGTCAGGCAGAGACATTGATAAATTTGAGGAAATGGGTTTGACGGCTGAAACTGCTTCAAAAGTACAAGTTCCACTTATAAAGGAATGTCCTTTAAACCTTGAGTGTGTAGTAAAACAGTCCATTGAGCTGGGTTCACATGTATTGTTTTTGGCTGAAATCGTAGCTACAAATGTTGAAGAATCACTATTGGATGAAAAGGGCAAACTTGATTTAAAGAAAGCGGAATTGATTTGTTATTCACATGGTGAGTATTATCCCCTTGGAAACTCTTTGGGTTACTTTGGGTATTCTGTAACTAAAAAGAAGAATCTCAAGAGAAATCAAAAATAAATATGGTAGGTTAGTAAAACTAAGCCTGATCAAGAAAAACCAAACATATGGCTTTTCTTGATCAGGCTTTTCCATTTTATCATTTACATAGCTTCATGAAATGTCCTTGAGATTACTTCCAATTGCTGTGCCTTGGTTAGCTTAATAAAATGTACTGCATAGCCCGACACGCGAACTGTAAGCTGATTATATTTCATAGGTTCCTTCATGGCACTTTCAAGAGTTTCTTTATCAAGTACGTTGACATTTATATGATGGCCGCCGCTCATAACATAACCGTCAATGAGTGCAGAAAGATTTGAAATTTTGGTATTCAGTTCCTTACCCAAAGCATTCGGGATAACTGATAGGGTAAGGGAAATTCCGTCATTGCACACACTATAAGGTAACTTCGCCACTGAATTCATCATAGCAAGTATTCCTGACTTATCTCTATTGTGCATTGGGTTTGCACCAGGGGCAAAGGGTTCTCCTTTTTTACGGCCGTCAGGAGTAGAGCCTGTTTTTTTTCCGTACACAACGTTTGATGTTATAGTTAGGATTGACAAAGTATGCCTTGCATTGCGGTAGGTGGGGTGAGTTTTCAGACTTTCGTAGAAGCTTGTAACAACCTCTTTTGCAATACTGTCGGCTCTATCGTCGTTGTTTCCATATTGAGGATAACTTCCTTCTTGCTTAAAGTCTGTAATAATACCACGTTCGTCTCTTATTACTCTAACACGTGTATGCTTAATGGCACTCAAGGAGTCCACAAGTACTGATAATCCGGAAATACCGAAAGCCATAAGTCTGTTGACGTCCGTGTCATGAAGAGCCATCATGAGACGCTCGTAAGCGTATTTATCGTGCATATAATGTATAATGTTCATGGTATTAACATATAAACCTGTCAGCCAACCTTGAAGTTCCAGAAAGTTCTTTATAACCTCATTATATTCCAAATACTCGCCTTCATATGGCTTTATTTCAGGTGCAACCTGATCACCGCTTATTTCGTCACGTCCTCCGTTTAAGGATAATAAAAGCAGCTTTGCAAGATTACATCTTGCACCGAAAAACTGCATATCCTTTCCAAGACGCATAGCGGATACACAGCAGGAAACACCATAATCATCACCATACTGGGGCTGCATAATATCATCGTTTTCATACTGAATCGCACTTGTTGAAATAGACATTTGAGCACAAAACCTCTTGAAATTTTCAGGTAACTTAACTGACCATAGTATCGTAAGGTTCGGTTCAGGTGCGGCTCCCAGATTCTTCAAAGTTTGAAGGAATCTGTAGGAGGTCTTGGAAATCATATGTCTTCCATCACTACTGATTCCGCCAAGGGATTCTGTCAACCAAACCGGGTCTCCTGCAAAAAGTTCATTATACTCTTTGGTACGCAAGTGTCTTATAAGCCTCAGCTTTATAACAAACTGGTCAATCAGCTCCTGCGCATCTGCTTCTGTCAGGGTACCGTTATTTATATCACGTTCAATGAATATATCAAAAAAAACATTGAGCCTGCCTAAAGAATTTGCAGCTCCGTTGGTTTCCTTTAAGGCACCTAGAAATGCCAGATATGTCCACTGAACAGCTTCAAAGGCATTTTGTGCAGGGCGCTTCAGGTTAAAGCCATAAGAATTTCCAAGAACACCCAAATCGTTAAGTGCGGCAATCTGATCGTGAAGTTCTTCTCTAAGCCTTATAACGCCATCAGTCATGGTGCCTCTGAGACTGTCCAGGTCTTTTTGCTTTTGATTTATTAAAAAATCTGTGCCGTAAAGGGCAACCCTTCTATAATCGCCTATTATACGGCCTCTGCCATAGGCATCGGGAAGACCCGTTATAACTCCGCATCTTCTGGCCTTACGCATTTCATCTGTGTATGCGCTGAAAACACCATCATTATGTGTCTTTATGCTTTTACTGAAAATTTTATCAATGTCGGGTGAAGGTGTAGTGTCAAACTGCTGGCAGGCCTGTTTAGCCATTCTATAGCCGGTTTTAGCAAAAAAGGCCCTTTTCAGCGGCGCATCTGTCTGAAGCCCCTTTATTACTTCATATTTCTCTTCAATAAAGCCGGGTTTGTGACTTGTTATACTTGCTACGGTTTCTGTGTCGATATCAAGAATTCCGCCGTTTAAATGTTCTTCAACCAAAAGACTTTTACAAGATTCCCAGAGCTGTTTCGTTTTTGAACTGGCACTGCAAAGAAAGTTTTCAGCACCATCATATGGAGTGTAGTTTGTCTGGATAAAGTCCTGTACGTCAATGGAATTCTGCCATTTACCCGGTTTGAAATCAGAAATGTTTAGATTCATATTTAGTACCCCCTCGGAAAAATTTCTCCCCAGGAAACACTTTATTTGTATGTTTATGGAAACAACAAAATAAATACCGCCTGGGCAGTTATGATGCCCAGGCGGCCGGCTTGTTAAAGTCATACTCCCATGTGGTAATCTCCACGTCCGCCAGTTGTATGACAGTTTGTTCTGTTAAAATGGTTTATAACTTTAGTATAAAATATTTTTCGGATATGTCAAGAGGTGAATTTATTGCCAATTTGAATCTTGACAAAGAACACATGTTTGTGTATCGTTATCTATAGGAAAAAACTGTAAAATCGACCGATTTTATAAAATTGAAAGCTATTTAGTGGGTGGAGAAAATGAAAGATTATAATAGGGTTATTGATTTTATTAAAGAAATAGAGAAACTAAAGAATGTAACTCGTACTGCATGGACGTCCGAGGGAAAGCAGGAGAGTGTGGCGGAGCATTCATGGAGGTTAGCAGTGTTTTCACTGCTCTTAGCTGAATATTTTCCATATGCGGATATGGCAAAAATTCTAGGAATATGTCTTGTGCATGATTGCGGTGAAATTTACGAAGGGGATGTGTCGGCAAAGTTCGAGACCGATCCGGAAGGGAAGTTAAATAGGGAAGAACGGGCGTTGATAACACTGACGAACAAACTTTCTGACAAGCAGCGTGAACGGGTTTTTTCCCTATGGAAAGAATACAGTGAAGCTGTTTCGCAGGAAGCAAAGCTTGTAAAGGCATTAGATAAGATGGAAACAATTATACAGCACAATCAAGGCCTAAATCCGGTTGGGTTTGACTACAAATTTAATTTAAACTATGGGGCAGATTATGCAGGATTCAATGAAAATATAAAAGCCCTCAGGAAGATCATAGACAGGGACACTGCGCAAATGTGCGTAAAAAGCAGTAATCAAAATTTTGCTGAAATAATCCTACGAGAGTTGGAGCTAAAGGATTTGGAAGATTATCTGTACTGGAACCATCCTTCTCATGAATTTCACAAATTCAATGGTCCGTATTTTGAGAAAAACAATGAAGAAGAATTGATCAAAGAAATAGATGAGATGAGAGTTCTTTTATTAAATGGCCATAAAAATGTACTTACAAATCAAAAAATAATAGCAGATAAGGATACTGATGAATTGATTGGGAGAGTAAACTGGTACTGGAAATCAAAAGACACACTTTGGATGGAGGTTGGAATTGTTATATTCAATGAAAAGTACTGGGGACACGGAATTGGTTATAAAGCGCTGAAAATGTGGATTAACGAAATATTTGACCAAAGACACGAACTGGTGAGAATTGGAGTATCTACATGGTCAGGAAACGAATGGATGATAAAGCTGGCTGAAAAACTAGGTATGAAAAGGGAAGCTGTTTACCGTAAGGCCCGGATTGTCGATAACAAGTATTATGATTCTGTAAGTTACGGTATACTGAGGGAAGAATGGCAATAATCAAAAGGGGCTGGTGACATGAAGCAGTTTTTCCAAAACGGATAAAGACCCACGTTTATGAGAATGAAGGAAGATGTTATGGGTAATGGACAACTAAATTCAGAATTTTATTTGCCTGTTGAACAATATCAGCCTTTCCATATTAAGAATAACCGAAAACGACCTACACGTCAAAAAGCTTCTCCAGTTGTTCATACCTGTCATGTGTCAGAAGAGCGTCCTTATCCGTGTTCTTGAACTTGACGGTATAGGTCCATCGCCCGTAGGGATAGATTTTGTATATCATTGAAAGATTTATGATATATGACTTGTGGCTTCTGAAAAAGAGTGCCTTGTCCAGGCGCTCCTCTATTTCGCTTAAGCCTTCCGAGGTAGTCACGCTTTCAGTCAGGGTATGAATTAGTGTAGATCGGTTTTCACGCTCAATAAATATTATGTCCTTGCAGTCAATGAAGCTGATGCCTTCCTTGCTCTTTATTATAAGCTTTGAAAGGCTGTCTCTGGTGATTTGAGGGGTGTGAACTACGGCAGATTCCTTGTTGATAAATATCTCCTTTATGCGTTGAAGGGTAGTCAATATCCTGTCTATTTTAAAGGGCTTGATCAAATAATCAGATGCATATACCTCAAAGGCTTCCGGCATGTAGTTCTCATGGGCCGTAGCGAAAATAATAAAGGTTTTGGGCGCAATATCTGTTATTCTTTTGGCACACTCAATACCTCCCATGCCGGGCATTTCAATATCCAAAAAAACAATGTGAGGGGAGAGGGCCTCAACGAGGCCTAAGCCTGTTTCTCCGCTTTCAGCTTCGCAAACCAACTCAAATCCCTCAGCTTTTTCTATTATTTTTTTAAGGACAAGTCTCATTCCCTCATCATCGTCAATAATCAGAACCTTGAGTTCCATATGGTATTTCCTCTCCGCTTCATTGCTTTTGGACGAGCAAGTATTTCCGACATGATGAACCCCTGCACCAGGCCGTTATCACTGAAATCAATCTTCAGACACGCATCAGCACTTTTATTTTTATCTGAATCTGATGTTTTAGGTGCTGCTGAAAGCTTGGATGCAGTATAGCTTACTTGCTTACCCGAATTGCCGGATGTACCGGAGCTATCGGGTAAATTTGCACTTTTCCGGCTCTCAGGAGTCCCATTTACATTAAAATTATCAGGTGTACCTGAGGCAGCCGTACTGCTGTCCGGAACAGGTAGTTCCTGAGTTGACCGTATTTTTTCATCAGCTGCTTCCATTAAAGCTTCACTCCTTTTGATACCGTTATCCGGTATCCTACGATTTTATATCGATATTTTCAGGAACCTCAGGTTTACCTGCTTTTGAAATAGTATCTCTCATCTGTGTATCAGCTATTACATTCTGGAGATTGTAGTAATCCATTACACCGATTTTTCCTTCACGGAGCGCTGCAGCCATAGCATCCGGTACAAGAGCCTCCGCCTCCACAACCTTTGCCCGCATCTCCTGAACCGCCGCCTTCATTTCCTGTTCTTTCGCTACAGCCATTGCTCTTCTTTCCTCAGCCTTCGCCTGTGCGATATTTTTATCGGCTTCCGCCTGAAGAGTTTGCAGCTGGGCACCAATGTTTCTGCCTACATCAACGTCAGCGATATCGATTGAAAGAATTTCAAAGGCGGTTCCTGCATCCAGACCCTTTGACAGAACTGTCTGGGATATTTTATCAGGATTTTCAAGTACCTCTTTGTGCGAAAAAGAGCTGCCTACAGTTGTTACAATACCTTCACCGACTCTGGCCAAAACGGTAGTTTCGCCGGCACCGCCTATGAGCCTGTCAAGATTGGCCCTGACTGTTACCCTTGCCTTTGCCAGAAGTTCAATACCGTCTTTTGCAACCGCTGAAACATTAGGTGTTTCGATAACCTTTGGGTTTACACTCATTTTAACTGCTTCCAGTACATTTCTGCCTGCCAGATCAATAGCAGCAGCTCTTTCAAAGGGAAGATTCATGTTTGCCCTGTGAGCAGCTATAAGAGCGTCAACAACAATATCTACATTTCCTCCTGCAAGGTAGTGGGCTTCCAGTTGGTTTACATTGAGATCTATACCGCCTTTAACTGCTTTTATTAGAGGCAGTACTATCATGTAGGGCTTAACCCTCCTAAGTCTCATACCAATAAGGTTGAAGATGCTGACCTTTACATTTGCAGCCAAAGCCGATATCCATAAACCCACGGGCACCAGGCTGAAAAACAAAGCAAAGAACAGCGCCAGAGCACATAATATAATAATAAAACCTGTTAAATTCATAACAATCTCTCCTTTTCGTTTGATCTACAATATAATATTAAGCTAAACTTCACGAACAACTATACTCCTGCCGACAACTTTTACTACCTTTACCTTTTTGCCTTGGGGAATAAATGAACCTTCCGATACTACATCAATTTTCACACCATCAAAATCCACTACTCCGGATGGTCTTAAAACAGTGTGACTGAAGCCTTCCTTGCCAAGGAAAAATTCCAGATCTTCTATTCCTATATATCCGGTTGCTTTTTGCTGCGAGTGCTTTAGTATAAGCGGCGACCTTGACAATTTTCCTTTGGTAGCCGAATGGAGTATAATACTGAGCGCAATTCCCAGAATTGCCAGTACAAGTACCATCAGAATCAAAGCCTGCTGGAAGGTTGATGCTATAAAAATAATTCCTATGATTATGAGAATAGCACCTGTGATTCCCGGAGCACCAAACCCCGGATGAAACATCTCTACTATTACAAGGGTTACCCCGATTATCAGAATAAGCCCCTGGATTAAACTTATTTGTACAATGAAATCCAATATTTCCACATTAGATTGCCCCCTTTCTGTGCATATTAATTTATGCTTTTGGGAATATTATATTGTTTTATTTATTTTAAGTAACGGGTAATTGCTGTAAAATACAATAAATAGTCACAAATGTCGGTTTGCTTCATCAAAAGTTTATTTTGGTATTTGCCCTTCGAATATGGTTTCACCGTTATCAACTCGTACATTTATGCTTCCGCCGTAATTAAGGAGGGTTTCCTTTGTAATAGCCAGCCCCATGCCTTCACCTTTAGTGTCTTTTGTTGTGAAACCAGCTTCAAATATTTTATCTATAATGTCCCGGGGGATTCCCGGACCATTGTCTTTGATAGTGAAATAGTAGTTTTTAATGTCTTCATGGAGATTAATTTCTATATATTTGTTGCCGTTAGAGCTTTCAAGTGCATAAATGGCATTATCTATAATGTTACCTATGATTCTGCAAAACTCCCAGGTGGGAATCTTGATTTTATCAAATCTGGAGTTTATGGTTAGTCTGGTTTCAATTCCTCTTTTTTCTCCGGCAAGAACCTTTGCCTGTAACAGAGCGTTAAAAGCAGGAGTGGATGTTCGCATTACACGGCTTACCTTTTGAATATCGTTATAAACCTTTTCGATATAATCTTTAGTGTCGCTGAATTCTTCCAGCTCAATAAGTCCGTAGACTACCTGCAGATGGTTCATGAAGTCATGTCTCTGGGCTCTCAGGGTTTTGTTGAGTTCCTCAAGCTGGAACAGGGTCTGCACAAGAGTATCATTTTTGGAGTTGATCTGGCCCAGACGGTGGATATCTTTTATATTGATAAAAGTATTGAGAAAGGATATCAAAACAATTGTTATATATGAAATGGTTTCACTGTTAAAAGTGATAAAAACGGATGCGTCCCTCAAATACTGGAACACCATTATTCCGATTAATATTGCTACCTGAGTAACATTTAGTATAATCACCGATAAAATTGTTTTGTTGAATGCCAGATTCCTTTTCATTTTGCCTCGCTCTCACGGAACTTAGTAGATACAGGTTATATTATACAAAATGTTCACTCATTTGGAAATATTCCAAGTATGTTTATGGGGGCTTGTCCCTTCAGGGGAGGTAAAGGCAATAGTAGCTTGAACAAAGTGAAAGCCAGCGTTTTTAGACGCTGGCCGGTAACAAGCCTTTATAGGGCTAACACATACCACCCGTTTTACGGGTGGTCATGATTGTAAGTTATATTATTTAGTTGCAAGAACTTTTTTTAGTTTTGCAAATCTAGGAAGACCGTCTTCCTTAGGTGGAGCTGATTCACCTTGGATTAATGGTAAAGCGTAGTCGATAAACTCTTGCTTTAAGCCATTTCCAGCTTCGTTAATCCATTCTCTAGGAATCTTCTTTTCTGTATTTGCAACATCGTTCAAATCAAGTAACTGAATTTCACATTTGTATTCGCTTCCTTCAGCTCTCTTGAAGCCAACCATCTTGTCAGTCATTCCTTCAACAGCATATCTTACAGCCATTTGGCCTGACATGTAGGATTCGTTTACGTCGCTTGCAGAACCGCAGTGAGCAGCACATCTTTGGAGAAGGCTGAATTCGATACCACGAACCTTTGCTCCGGTCTTTTCCTTAACAATTGCAGCCAGAGTAGCAGCAAGACCACCTAACTGTGCATGACCGAATGAGTCTTTCTGATCAGTAAGGTTTGAGCCGTATTCTGAAATGTATTTACCGTTTTTGTCCTTAATACCTTCTGAAACAGCAACGATACAGTTTCCGTTTTCTTTGTAAATTCTAGTACAGTCAGCAAGGAACTGATCCATATCAAAATCGATTTCAGGGAGGTATATCAAGTCAGGACCTGCACCCTTATAAGCAGCAAGAGCAGTTGCAGCTGTCAGCCAACCTGCGTTTCTTCCCATAACTTCAAGTATTGTAATCATACCTGTATTGTAAACTCTTGCATCATGGTAAACTTCCATAGTTGATGTAGCGATGTACTTAGCGGCACTTGAATATCCAGGGCAGTGGTCTGTTCCGAAAAGGTCATTGTCTATAGTCTTTGGAACACCCATTACTCTACATTCATAGCCAACCTTCTGCATGTACTTGCTAACCTTGTTACAAGTATCCATTGAATCATTTCCACCGTTATAGAAGAAATATCTGATATCATATTTCTTGAAAACTTCAACAAGTCTCTTGTAATCTGTTTCGTCCTCGTCTGCTGATTTAAGCTTGTAACGAACAGAACCGAGAGCTGAAGAAGGAGTAGTCTTTAATAAGTCAAGCTCATAAGCATCTTCCTTGCTCATGTCATAGAATTTTTCATCAAGAATACCTTTGATACCGTGAGCTGCACCATATACAGCTGTTATTGCATCTTGCTTTAATGCTTCCTGAAATACTCCGCAAGCACTGGCATTAATTACTGATGTTGGTCCACCTGATTGTCCGAAAATAGCGGCGCCTTTTAAAACAGTCATTTTATATACCTCCTGATATTTATATTAAGTATTAATATATACGTTGCTCTTACCAGACCTTTCTTCAAAAGGACTGATATTACAATCCGCAATCAAATTAAAATATAGCATAACAAGTTGGAAAATGCAATTATACATTACCTAGGTTTGTCAAATAAATATCAAAATATCCCTTGATTTTAAAGATAATATTGCATAAAATAGTAACGGTGAGTTTTTATGTTGGTTAATTTTAGAATTACCTTATTGTTTTCTGATAATATTGGATAAACAATATATAATATAAAGGTAAAATTATTCTTATAAAGGAGTGCATAATTATGCCATTAGTAACTTCTACCGAAATGTTTAAAAAAGCGTATGAAGGCGGCTATGCGATAGGAGCTTTCAATGTTAATAACATGGAAATTATTCAAGGAATAACTGAAGCAGCAAAGGAAGTAAATGCTCCTCTTATTCTTCAAGTATCTGCCGGAGCAAGAAAGTATGCAAACCATACTTATCTTATGAAATTAGTTGAGGCTGCTATTATAGAAACAGGTTTGCCAATCTGTCTGCACCTTGACCACGGTGATACTTTCGAGCTTTGTAAATCATGTATCGACGGCGGATTTACTTCCGTTATGATAGACGGTTCACACCACTCATTCGAAGATAACATAGCACTTGCAAAACAGGTTGTTGAATATGCTCACCCAAGAGGAGTTGTTGTTGAAGCTGAACTTGGTAGACTTGCAGGTATCGAAGATGCAGTTAACGTATCAGAAGCTGACGCAGCATTTACAAATCCTGCTGAAGTTGAAGAATTCGTTACAAAGACCGGTGTTGATTCATTGGCAATCGCAATTGGTACTAGCCATGGCGCATACAAATTCAAGCCAGGAACAAAGCCACAGTTGAGGTTTGATGTATTGGAAGAAGTTTCAAAGAGACTTCCTAACTTCCCAATAGTTCTCCATGGTGCATCATCCGTTATTCCTGAGTTTGTTGAAATGATAAACGGCAACGGAGGAAAAATGCCTGATGCAATAGGTATTCCGGAAGATATGCTCCGTCAGGCTGCTAAGATGGCAGTTTGTAAGATAAATATCGACTCTGACTTGAGACTTGCCATGACTGGTTCAATCAGAAAGTACTTCAACGAGCATCCTGACCACTTCGACCCAAGACAATATTTAAAGCCAGCTAGAGAGGCTATAAAGGGTCTTGTAAAGAACAAGATAGTTAACGTTCTTGGTTGCGACGGTAAAGCTTAATAGATAAACTAAACTTTAAAAGTAAGTAAAGGGAGTGTCGCAAAACTACTTAAAAAGTAGTCAGCGGTGCTCCCTTCTTTTGCTCCAATATTTTTTGTTGTTAAATTGTTGATTACTCTGTAGTTAATTCCCTATTTTGTGGAATTTGAGCGCACTTTAATAGGCCTATTAGATTTCGTTGGAATTTTAGCAGGCTTTTACTTCATGAAGTTCTTTTCCACATCGGTCATTTTGAATTTTGGAGTGTAATTTGTTTATGTTATAGCCAAAACACAGCAGGATAAATTCGGTTTTAACACTGTTTTTCCCTCGTGTTAAAAAACGGCTGAAATTGTAATCACTTTTTAGAACTCCAAAGGCTCCTTCAACTTGGATGGAACGATTTACCCTTAGAAGAATGCCTTTCTCCGTCAAGATGTTTTCATAAGATTTTTGTCTCTTTTTTACAAATGTCTTAGATACCTGCATTTTGCGATTTCCTTGGGCTTTTGTACACTTAGACTTATAGGGGCAATTACTGCAATCTTCACATTCATATATGCTAATCTCGGAACGATATCCTGTTGCTGATTTTCTATGAGTTGTTCCTGACATTTTTAATTGTTTTCCATTATGGCACGTATACTCATCTTTCTCTTCATCATACTGCATATTTTCACGCTTGCTGATATCTTTCTTGAAGCTTTTCTTCTTCCATATCTCGTATGTTTGAGGTTTTATATAGCTTTTCTGATGCTTTTCTTCCAAATACAGATAGTTTTCTTCGCTCTCATAGCCAGAGTCTGCAATTACGTTTTCATAACATCTACCTAAGTTTGATTCCATACTTTTTAGAAATGGGATTAGTGTAGCAATGTCATTCCTATCCTGAAAAATTCCAATGCCAGTAACATACTCGCTTTCAACTCCAATCTGAACATTGTAGGCAGGTTTTAGCTGAGTATTACGCATGTGGTCATCTTTCATATGCATGAATGTTGCATCAGTATCCGTTTTGGAATAACTGTTTCTCCCCTCGAACAGCTGGTTATGGGCATTGTATTTTTCCTGACGTTCTTTAAATTCCTTGAACTGCTCTGTGAATCTTTGTAATTGAGTTTTACGTTTTCCGATTCCATGAACAAATTCTATGTTATCTTCTTTTTGCTTGTCCTTTAAATATTCAAGAACTTGCTCTAAATCCGCCAATATGCTATCTTTTGATACTGAAAAGTTAGTCAAATATGACTGGTTTATATCCTCTAAGCAAGCTTTTATTTTCTCAAACATCTTTGCTTCGTTTTTATTGACTACTTTCTTCCATACAAAGGTATAGCGGTTTGCATTTGCCTCAATTTTAGTACCATCCACAAAAAGGTTTTCGAATTTAACTTCTCCGATAGAATGCAGGTGCTGTACCATTTGATAGAATAGGTCTTCTATTGCCTCTGGAAGATAATCCTTACGGAATCTGGCTATAGTTGAGTGATCTGGCTTTGATTCCCCTTGGAGCAACCACATGAAATTAATATCTCTTTTACATGCAGTTTCAATTTTTCTACTTGAGTATATGTTATTTGAGTTTGCATATGTTATTACCTTAAACATGGTCTTTGGGTCAACTGCCGGTTTTCTTCCAGTAGAAGAGTAAGCCTTATACAACTTTGTGTAATTCAATCCCTCCAATATTTGGCTTAACAGTCTGACAGAATCATCTTCAGGTATTAACATCTCCAAATTTAAAGGCAAAACTAATTGATAGTATCCGTTAAATTCGGTATAATTTTTATGTTGCATAAGTTTTTTCACAAATTAAATTATACAACACTTGCGGGCCCTACGGGACCCGCATTTTACTATTTTAGGGACAAAAAGGGGACTGTTGCACAGTGAATAAATTTATTCATTGTGCAACAGCCCCTTTTTATTTTATCGAGATTTATAGTAATCCTTGTTATATCTGTATCAACATGATATAATTGCACTATATCATGTTGATACAGACGGAGGATATTATGGCTAAGGAAAATACAACCTCATTTATAATACTGGGGTTATTAAATCACGAGGATTCCAGCGGGTATGATTTAAAGAAAAAAATTGATTATATGATAAGCAGATTTTGGGAGGTTGGGTACGGTCAGCTGTATCCCACTCTCAGACAGCTTGAAAAAGGTGGGATGGTAACAAAACGTACAGGAGAAAACTCAAAGGGCCCTGAAAAAAGCGTTTATTCCATTACTGCAAAAGGACGGGAGGCCTTGAAACATTGGCTTAATGTACCAGGTGCAAAGGAATACACAAAATATGAAATACTTCTGAAGCTTTTTTTTGGAAATATGGTTTCTTACAGGGAGAATATTGAAAGAATAGAAAATTTCAAAGAACGCTATATAAATGATTTGAAAATGATTCAGATGTATAAGACGAATCTGGAAAAGGTTATTGACGAAGAAGACGATCACTTATATTACTTTTTGACAGTCTTGTTCGGGGAATTTATATACAAAGCATATATTGAGTGGGCGGATGAAGCTCAAAAATTATTAAAAAATCATATAAATCAAAACAACGACAAGGGGTGCTAAAAATGAGACGTCACAAAATCAGAAATACATTATTACTTTTTTCCATGCTTCTTTTTCCGGTAACACTGAACTACCTTTCTCCCTATCTTATCGTTCAGGGAAGCTTTGCCGGTATTGTTTCGGGAAGTGCAGTATTTTTTTTAACATTGTTTCTTTTTTCGTTATTTTTTGGGAGAGCCTACTGTGGTTGGATTTGTCCTGCCGGAGCTGTACAGGATTGTTGTGTACATATTAATAACAAAGCTGCCGGTAGAAAGCAGAATTTAATTAAATACTTTATATGGGTACCATGGCTTTTAGCTGTAATAGCGGGTTTCATATCAGCTGGAGGAATAAAGGAATTCAATCCTGTATTTTTGACAGACTATGGTGTTTCTGCCTCAAGCCTACAGGGATGCATAATATATATGTTTGTAGTAATACTCATTGCTGTAATATCCTTGAGTTTTGGAAAAAGATCCTTTTGTCATTCCATATGCTGGATGGCACCTTTTATGATATTGGGGAGCAAAATTAAAAGCAAACTGGGTTATCCGTCGTTACATGTGAAAACTGATTCATCGGCTTGTGTAAATTGTAAAAAATGTGACAGCAATTGTCCTATGAGTATACAAGTCAGCACAATCGTAAAAAGTGATAAAAAAAGAATTGACAATGTGGAATGTATTTTGTGCGGAAAATGTGAGGAAGTATGTCCCAAAAAGGCTGTTAAATTGAGTGTAAGATAATTACAATATTTTTTTCAGTATTAAAAAAATATTAAATTTTGGTACACTTGTTGTTAATGTTACCATAAATGCTTTATATTTATTATATGAAATATATAGAATATTGTTTTATTTTTGGTTATTTCTAAACTATGGGGCTTTTTGGGGGTTAAAATGAATAAAAAAATCGGGGCAGTATGTATTTTGCTGGTATTTCTAACGATTCTGCCAATCGCCGGATACAGGCTATTTGCAGACAAAAATTACGAAGGAAATGTCTCAAATGCACAGACGATATCTAAAAATGAAGATTTACGAGGAGTATGGATTGCATCAGTATCCAATATAGATTTTCCTTCAAAGCCGGGTATCAGCGCTGATATGCAGAAAAAGGAACTGGACGAAATAGTAAGCAATACCAAATACATGGGACTTAATGCTATTTTTTTTCAGGTAAGGCCTACGGGAGATGCTCTTTATAAATCATCCATTTTTCCATGGTCAAAATACTTGACGGGAAAACAGGGGAAAGAAAACGATAATGGTTTTGACCCTTTGGCATACATAATTCAACAGGCGCATAAAGAAGGAATACAGGTTCATGCCTGGATTAATCCACTTAGACTTTCGATGGGAACAGCGTCTAAACCTGACAAGGATGTTAATGTACTTTCAGCTAATCATCCTGCCAGAAAAATACCTGACGCAGTTGTTGCTGCTCCTACAGGACAGCTGTATCTTGATCCGGGGAATCCGGCTGCTATAAAACTGATAACTGACGGGGTAGCCGAAATTGTCAAGAATTATGATGTTGACGGTATACATTTTGACGACTATTTCTATCCTTCTAAATCAGAAAGTAAGGGTGTTGATTTTAACGACTCGGCTTCTTATGAAAAATATAAGGGTAGTTTTAAAAACAAGGATGACTGGAGACGTAATAACATAAACACACTTGTTAAAAGTACCTACGATACTGTAAAAAATATAAAGCAAACGGTTCAGTTCGGTATAAGCCCCTTTGCAATATGGTCTAACAAGGACAGAAACATAGAGGGCTCGAGTACACAAGGCGGTATATCAACATATTATGATCACTTTGCAGATTCTAAAAAGTGGGTAAGGGAAGCATATATTGATTACATAGCACCTCAGATTTATTGGAATATGGGATTCAAGGTAGCAGATTACTCTATCTTGGTAAACTGGTGGAAAGACGTTTGCAGTGGTACAAAAGTGAAGCTATATGTTGGTCATGCAGCATATAAAATAAATGACACAACACAATCAAATGACTGGCTTGACCCTCTGCAAATTCCAAAGCAAATTGCATATAACAGGAAAAGTAACGCCGTAGAGGGAAGTATATTCTATGGATATTCCAAGCTGAGAGACAATGCACTTGGTATAAAGGACAAGCTCAGAGGAATATTTGTATCCGGCAGAGACCCCGGAAGTGCCGTACCCGAGGACAGACAGCTGTTTATAGCTTCTCCTTCTAACGGTTACAAAACTTCAGCTTCCAAGATAAGTATTTTGGGGGGCGGTGACCCTAAACAGCCTATATATCTTAACGGTAATAAAATTGAGGTTTCAGATAATGGTTACTTTACCGTATACACAGACTTAAAAGTAGGAGAAAACAAGCTTATATTCACCCATAAAGGTAAGGAAACGATATTAAAGATAACACGCACCGCAAAAACAACCTCAAGTCCTTACAAGATGTCAAAGGTTGAGTTCAGAAATGGTTATTTTTCTCCTACCCAGAGTATGACTATGCAGACAGGCCAAAAGATTACATTTTCCTGTCAGGCTCCTGCGGGTTCCAAGGTGTGGGTTGAAATTGGAGGCTACAAGACTGAGTTAAAACAGACAGCCACAGTTGACGCAAACAAAGGAACACTAACACCTGCTAAGTATTCAGGAACCTTTACAATGCCGCAGGTTTCAGGTAAAGAGCGCATTAAAAGTCTTGGAAAACCTGTTTTTGTAATGGAATACAAAGGTGCAAAAATCACCTCAAAGCAAAGCAACACAATAAGTGTACAATCGTCAAAATATTATAAGTATGCCGTTGTTAGTACAAACGATGCAGAAGCTGTAGCGCGCTCAGGCCCATCAACGGATTATTCAAGAATAACACCTTTGATAAACGGTGCGACAGATTATATTGTAGGTCAGCAGAACGGTTTTTACCTATTAAAGAGCGGAGTATGGACAGCCGCAAGCAATGTAAAAGTTGTAAACGACAAGGCACTTGCAGCCAACAAGATTTCAGCAGTATCCTTAAAGTCAAACGGCAGCTATACGGATATTAGCTTTAAAATGCCTGTCAATACGGTGTTTGGTGTTGAGGCTGCTGCTAATAACATTAAATTGACACTGTATAATACATCAGGTGTGAACGTTAGTAAATCGATACCATCCGGTGCACCCTTTTCTGCAGTTAAGTATAAGGCTGTTTCCGGTGGAGCGCAGTATATCTTTGAGTTGAAATCAGCTAACAATTATTTTGGTTATTATACGGAATATAAAAATGGTTCACTTGTATTTTCCCTTAAAAATGCACCCAAGATTTCCGGGAGTGGGTCAAAGCCTTTGACTGGCTTAAAGGTAGTACTTGATGCAGGACATGGAGGTTCAGAATCAGGTGCCACGGGGCCAATGGGTAAATACGGACTATATGAAAAGCAGGTAAATCTGGCAATAACTTTAAATGCCCGGAAATACTTGCAATCACTTGGCGCAACGGTTATTATGACAAGGACTTCGGATAAGACTGTCACCCTTAATGAAAGAGCCAACCTTATCAGGAAAGAAAAGCCTGATATTGCAGTTTCAATCCATAATAATTCAATGGATGTAACCGCTGACTATACAAAACACACAGGGTTACTGGTACTGTACTCTAAAGACAGCTCAAAGGCAGCCGCAGGATATATCAAAGACCAGTTGGTGACTGACCTCAAGAGAAAGGATGATGGCTACAGATGGCAGAGCCTTTCAGTGTGTACTGTTACCCAATCACCTGCAATTCTTATTGAGGGAGGGTTTATGTCCAATCCTGCCGAGTATGAGTGGCTTGCAGATTACAATAATCAAGTTAAGATAGGTAATTCTGTTGGTAAAGCTATTGAAAACTGGGCGTATTCAAATGCAAGATAACATAAAATTTTATAACGGAAAGAAAAAGTAATCCCTGTATAACAGAATTAAACCACGTCAATAATTGTATTGAGGTGGTTTTTTTATGAAAAGAGTGGGTATACCAAAAGGATTATATTATTACAAATATTCAACACTATGGGAAGCCTTTTTTAAAAATCTTGATGCAGATGTAATAGTTTCTGATACTACCAACAAAAAAATACTTACAAAGGGTTCAAATACATGTGTTTCAGAAGCATGTATTCCAATTAAGGCATATTTTGGTCACGTAATGGAACTGATAGGTAAAGTTGATTATATATTTATGCCAAGGTTCACTAGTGTTGCAAAGAAGCAGTATATATGTCCGGAAATTTGCGGAGTAACCGACATGATACGTAATTCGGTTAAAGAACTTCCGAAAATAATCGATACTGAAATAAACTTAAGAGAATCTCCTAAAAATTCATGGCATGCGGCTCTTTACACCGGGGAGTTTTTGACAAGGGACAGGAAGAAAATAAGCAGTGCTTACAAGGAAGCATTAAATGAGTATAAAAGTAAAAGAAGATCGTTGAAATTTGCTGATACAGAGTTTGGTGCAGCCCCGGAAAATAATAAATTGACTATTGCAATAATAGGTCACAGCTACACTGTTTATGATACATTCCTCAATATGGAGCTTACGAAAAAACTGAATAAATACGGTGCAGATGTGGTGACACTTGATATGCTGGATTATCTTGTATCAAAGGACAGTTGTAAGGAATTGGAGAAGCAGTTCTTCTGGGATTACGGTACAAGGGCATACGGAGGTGCCATACAGCTTATTAAGAGCGGCAGAATAGACGGTATTTTGGCACTTACATCTTTCGGCTGTGGCGTTGACAGCTTTGTAGACGAGCTTGTTGAAAATAAAATAAGGAAGGAAAGCGATATACCGTTTATGAAGCTGGTACTGGACGAACATTCTGCAGAAGCCGGATTTTTAACCAGACTTGAAGCATTTATCGATATGATTGTAAGGAGGCGTGATAATGATTTTTACATTTCCACATCTGGGAAACACTTATATAATTGCTAAATCGTTTCTGGATGATTTCGGGGCAGAATATGTAGTTCCTCCTTTAAACAGTGACAAAACACTGGAAATAGGCCTGAAATACTGTGCAGAAGCCCATTGTCTTCCTTTTAAGCTTTTTGTGGGGAATATGGTGCAGGCTTATGAAATGGGAGCAGACACCATGCTTATTACAGGAGGCTGCGGGCCATGCAGGTTGGGCTATTTTGGGGAGATGCTGAAAAAACAGGCACAAGATATCGGTATAAAAATGGATTTAATTACATTGGAGGTACCGGATCAGGGATTGAAAGAGCTGGCATCACGTATCCGAAGGGTAAGCGGTACATCAAATGTATTAAATATAGCCAGAGTCATCAATTCCGCAAAAAATATTGCTGTCAGGCTGGATAGTCTTGAGTATCTTGCAAGGGAAAAGCGTGCAGTGCAGAGGGTGAGAGGAAGCGTTGACAAGATTTATCAAGGCTTTCAAAGGGATATTCTCAACGTAAAAGGTTCTGAACAAATAGAAAAGCTTATAAAAGATATAGAGATCGCATTAAATCAGGTAGATGTCAACATGGACTTAAAACCTCTCAGAGTAGGAATAGTTGGTGAGATATTTACCACAATAGAGCCATATGCCAATTTCAGGATTGAAAAGATGCTGGGTGAAATGGGAGTAATGGTTACAAGGCCTGTCACTGTGAGCGGATGGATTATAAATGAAATGGTCAAAAAAAGATTGCCATTTCTCAAAGACAGTAAACATGAGGAGGCTGCAAAAAAATATATGCCTCATATGGTTGGAGGACATGCCCAACACACCGTTGGAAACAGTGTGTTGAATGCACTGCACGGTTATGACGGGGTAATTCACCTTTATCCTCTTGGCTGTATGCCGGAGATAGTATCTCAGGCAATCCTGCCCAGAATTGAGGAAGATTACGGTATACCCATTATGACGGTAATTAGGGATGAAATGACCGGAGAAGCAGGATTTGCAACAAGAGTTGAGGCATTTATTGATTTACTTAAAAAGAGAAGGGACGAACATTTGAATGAGCAGAGTAAAATGCTTTATGGGAATTGATGTAGGTTCCGTAAGCACAAATATAACTTTGATTGATGAAAATAATAATTTGATTGAAAAGCTGTATATGAGAACAGACGGACAGCCTATAGAATCCATTAGGACAGGCCTGAAGGATATGTACGAGAGATTAGGTCAAAGTATTGAGATAGACGGAGTAGGGACAACAGGCAGTGGAAGACAGTTGGCCGCAGCTATAGTTGGTGCCGATGTTGTAAAAAATGAAATAACCGCCCATGCGGTGGCAGCCCAGAAAGAAATTCCTGATGTCAGGACAATTATTGAGATAGGCGGCCAGGACTCAAAAATTATATTGCTTAAAAATAATGTAGTACATGATTTTGCAATGAATACAGTTTGTGCTGCCGGAACAGGCTCATTTCTTGACAGACAGGCAGCTAGATTAGGAATATCTATTGAAGATTTCGGGTCATACGCCGTTAGGTCTGAAAATCCTGTGAGAATTGCCGGCAGATGTGCCGTATTTGCTGAAAGTGATATGATACATAAGCAGCAAATGGGTTATTCACGTGAAGACATTGTAAGAGGCTTGTGTGATGCACTTGCAAGAAATTACCTTGCAAATTTGGGAAAAGGGAAAAAGCTTGAAGGCCCAGTAGTATTTCAAGGCGGTGTTGCTGCAAATATCGGAATAATTCAGGCCTTTGAAATGGCATTGGGTACAAAAATTGTTATTCCACAAAATCACGATGTTATGGGAGCATATGGTGTTGCCATACTTGCACATGAAGGGCTGGGAAGCAGTTATGAAAAAACGGGGTTTGCTGGCTTTGACAGACTTATGGGAGATTATACCGCAAAAAGCCGGGAGTGTGACGGCTGTTCTAACGGTTGCGAAATAGTTCAGATAATAATGGACAACAACCCCGTTGCATGCTGGGGTGACAGATGCGGAAAATGGAGTGGAACAGTAGTATAGATTACGGTAGCAAAAATATTGAAAACTATAGCCGGGAGATAAAGGTTTCCCGGCTATAATAATATTACTTTCTATTTATTCTTGATCCGATCCCCCAAGCAGAAACCTAGAAAATCTGGGCCAATCCCGTGTATTGCCTTGCAATTTATACGCTCGTAACTGCCCACCTAAAGAGGTAGTATGACGTTTAAATTACAAAATGCATGAATTAAACGGTAAAAAGTAATTAATCAGGGTGAAAAGTATATAGAATTGTTGTCAAATATACTTTTAAAAGTCCATAATTTGTTATAAAATAAAATTATTAACTTTATTTGAAAGGAGGACCATATGAAAATAAATAAAAAAAGGGCATTAGCGTTACTTTTTATTGTTATAACTGTTTGTCTCACTTTGTTTTCTGCTTGCTCGGAATCCAAGGATGACAGCATTGTGGAGGATGGAAGTAAGAGTGCAAAAGCAATAGCAGGTTCAAGCCAGGTTAATGTCAGACTGTACAAATATGATGTAGGTGTTACAGATAAACCTGCGCAAACAGAGTTGTTAGTCTTTGCAAAAGAAGAGTTAGAAAATAACACATTAAATGTTTTAAATGAAGTTTTTTCTTCGGATGAGCTGTCCTTGCTTAACGCTACAATTGACAAGGAAAATAAGTGTATAACTGTTGACCTTCCTCAAAAAGTGGCAACTTTGCTTGAGACTAATAAAAGAGTAGCAGATGCTTTGACATATGAGTTTGTTGTTACACTTCAAAATATTCCGGGCATTGAAAAGGTAGTTTTAACAATAGAAGGTAAAAAAGACAGCATAGGTAAATATCACGATTTTAAAGGCACTTTTGTTAAAATCGGCGAAATTACTTTCAAAAAGGATACGGGAAAATAGAAATACATAAAATAAAAAACAGTCTGATGTAAGCTTAATAACTTATATCAGACTGTTTTATTTATGCAATCAGTTTTATACAATCCATTTTATCAGCCCGGTATCAAATCTGTTTATTAAATATTCATGTTTTGGTGTTATACGGAAGGTATAGCCATATTCTCCTCCATCATAGATTTTAAGATTAATCGAATACCTGTAGGTACCTTCACCTGTTTTTTCGTCACAGTGCATTTGTGCTGATTGAGCATTTTCTATTTTTCCGTTTGATAGTGTACCATAGTATACCTCAACAGTTACGTTTGATGGGTCTATATAACCAAGGCAAACGGTTGATGAGAGATATATTTCCTGACAGGAATCAGTTTTGTAATATTTAAGGTCTCCGGCTGATTTTTCTGCAAAGAGCTGTACGTTAGGCCAGTTTGAATTTAAATGGCTCCTAAACTCACACATTGACCTTGCAAGACTGTAATTATCGGTACATATTTTTGAACTTCCTGTTATTGCCGGCACATACATACTTCCGGTATATTCCTTTACCATTCTGTCGGTACTGTAATTCCATGCAAGAGAACTTATAGAGTTCTTCATAATTCGTACCCATTCGGTAGGAACACCTTTTTCATTTACATTGTAAAAAAGCGGTATAATCTTATGCTCAAGTGTATCGTAAATAGATTCACTGTCTGTATTGTCCTGTATGTGCTCATTGTCAAATTCGGATTCATCGCCAATTACCCAACCGTTTTCACCGTTGTAACCCTCACACCACCAGCCGTCCAGTATACTGAAGTTTATAACTCCGTTTATACAAACTTTTTGACCGCTGGTACCGCTGGCTTCAAGGGGCCTTCTGGGGTTGTTCATCCAAACGTCAACACCTTGCACCAGATTTCTGGCTACCGTCATATTGTAGTTTTCAAGAAGGATTACTTTGCCGTAAAAGCCTTCCATTTTAGCAATATCATTTATGTTCTTAATAACATCATGGGCAGGACCGTCCGCAGGATGAGCTTTTCCCGCAAAAATAATCTGCATTGGCCTTTCCGGGTCATTTAGTATCTTCTGTATTCTTGCCAGATTTCTGAAAATCAGATTGGCACGCTTGTAGGTAGCAAATCTTCTGGCAAAACCAATCGTAAGTACGTTTGGATCCAAAAAGCTGTCCACTTGCCTTACAGCTTCCATGGATTCTCCGTTGGCAAGCTTTTGTTTCTTCAATCTGTCTCTTATAAAGGTTATAAGCTTGTTTTTAAGTTCAACATGAGTAGCCCATAATTCCTCGTCGGGAATACTATTAACATTGGTAAAGGTTTCTTGAGAATAAATTTTCTTTTGCCAGTCTCTTTCCAGATATTTATCATACAAAGCTTTAATTTTTGGTGAAAGCCACGTAAGGGTATGTATTCCATTTGTAACATAGGTTATTGGAACATCATCCTCAGGTACTTCAGGCCATACGTCACCGAATATTTTTCTGGATACTGCACCATGAAGTCTGCTTACACCATTTTTCCTACCTGCAAGGGTAAGGGCCAGAACAGTCATGTTAAAATTCTGGTCTTCCGGTTTTTTCAGACCCAGTTCAAGAAAATCATATCTGCTAAGGCCAAGCTGCCCCCAGAAATCTCCAAAGTATTTATCCATCATAAATAAAGGAAAAACATCATTTCCTGCAGGAACCGGGGTATGGGTAGTAAATATTGTGGAATTTGCCACTACCTCCATTGCCTCGTTGAAATTCAGATGTTTTTCATTAATAAGTTTTCTTATAAGTTCAAGCCCCATGAAGGATGAATGTCCTTCGTTCATATGATATACATTTGCCTGTATGCTAAGAGCATCAAGTACACGTATACCGCCTATACCGAGAAAAATCTCCTGCTGAATTCTTGTTTCCTGGTCTCCACCATACAGTCTGGATGTCAGTGACCTGTCTGCAGGGCTGTTTTCAGCAACATCTGTATCCATAAGATAAAGGTTTATCCTGCCAATCTGTACTTTCCAAACGATTGCATACACAGTACGGCCTGCAAAGGTTATGTTTATACGAACCTGTTCGCCGTTGGAATTAAGAGCGGGCTGCATGGGAAGCTGAGATATATTTAAATCGTTAAAGCAGGTCTCCTGCCAGCCGTCTTTATTGATTCTCTGGCTGAAGTAACCTTGTTTATAAAACAGTCCGATTGCTGTAAATGGTATACCCAAATCACTTGCCGACTTGCAATGGTCTCCTGACAAAACACCTAAACCGCCGGAATATATGGGAAGGACTTCACTTAACCCATATTCGGCTGAAAAATATGCTACCATTTTATCGGTATGTTCCGGATGATTTTGAGAAAACCATGTATTCTTTTCAGACATATAGCTGTCAAAGGAAGCAACTACTTTATCAAGACGGCTCAAATATTCTTCATCCGAAAGTTTAGCTTGAAGTTTTTTCTGACTTACCTCCTGTAAAAAACGGACAGGGTTTTTGTCAACCTTTTCCCACAGCTCCAAATCAATTTCTCTATAAAGGTCAATTGCCTCCGAATTCCATGTCCACCATAAATTATAAGCGATGTCATTCAATCTCTTGAATTTTTCTGGTAAGGTAGATATTACGTTGATTTTACCGACTAGATACATACTCATCCTCCTAACCTAAGTACTGTTTTCCAGAAATGTTTATTTGTTATCATAACATATCAGAACTCTTATTGGTAGTATTTACAAAAAATTAACCTTCTAAGTATCTGGAAAATAATACATACACTAAAGTACAAAAACAATAAATAAAATACCTGTTTGTGAAAATAATAATAGCATGATTAAGAGATTTTTTATTTATGGAATAGTTGGCTGGAGCATGGAAATCGTCTGGACGGGACTATATTCCCTGACACACGGCAATGCCGGTCTTGAAGCTTATACAAGCCTCTGGATGTTTTTTATATATGGAAGTGCTGTTTTCCTGGAGCCTTTGCATGATATAATCCAAAGCTGGAATATATTTTTGAGAGGTATCATTTGGGTTGTCATAATCTGGGGAATAGAATATTCTACAGGTAAGATATTGTTGAATATACTTCATGTATATCCTTGGAGGTATTATGGAAGATTCGCCGTAGAGGGGCTTGTACGGATAGACTATGCACCTGCATGGTTTATAGCCGGACTACTATTTGAAAGGGTTCATAAAACCCTTGATAGGGTTGTAATTAAGCAAAGAACCTAATTTTAAATATTACATTTATATTAAATGTTTGAAAATATTACACTTGCGGATTATAATATAAAATTAGTATAACTATAGTATACACTGAATATGTGTATACTTTTTTGTTGTGAGGGAAATTATTGGGAAATTGGGGTTCTCAGGCTAGGAACTTGATTTTTAGCATGAGTTTATTCTAGGGGGACTAATGAATTACGATACTATTTCTTTAAATGAAAAGCAGGTAAAGACCATACAAAAGAAGTCTGCCAAAAAGAAGAAAAAGAAAAAAGGCAGGTTCAGAAGTCTTTTGGGATTTCTAATTTTTGAGTTTTTCTTTCTGTCGATAACAACACCACTGCTTATATTCTACGGGCCCTTTGATAACGTAAAAAGAACTGCCACGGGAATGGTCTGGAATTCAATGACAAAACAGGTTATAGCAAAAACCTTTTTGTCCGATAAAGCTATTGCAAAAATACTTGGTGACGGGTATGCAATCTCCAATGTAAATACAGAAGATATAAAAATGTTGAACTTCGGTATAAAACACAATAACAACCTTGAATATTTTGATGTTGAGAGCAGAAATTTCAAGGGAAAAATGATTATAGTGGATGACCCTACACGTATCAAGGTAGGGTATTCAAGTAAAATGCCGCGGGCAGGGGAAACCACCAGCAGTATTGCAAAGCGGAACGGAGCAGTGGCTGCCATTAACGGAGGAGGCTTCATTGACACAGGTTGGGCAGGAACCGGAGGAGTGGCACTTGGCTTTGTAATAAGCAACGGTAAATATATCAGCGGAAAGCTGACTAATAACTATACAAAAAGGGATACCATAGCGTTTACCAAAGATGGCATGTTGATTGTAGGAAAACATTCCCAAGCGGAATTAACCAAATATAATATTAAAGAAGGAATAAGTTTCGGCCCGCCATTGATTGTAAACGGAAAGCCTACTATTAACAAAGGTGACGGAGGCTGGGGCATATCTCCAAGAACCGCAATAGGTCAAAGAGAGGATGGATCGGTAATGCTTCTGGTAATTGACGGAAGAAGCCTCAAGTCCTTTGGAGCAACATTAAAAGAGGTTCAGGATATTATGCTGGAACACGGGGCAGTAAATGCTGCAAACCTTGATGGAGGTTCATCGGCTACCATGTACTATGACGGAAAAGTTGTAAATACGCCGTCGGATGCTTTGGGAGAAAGAACAGTAGCTACGGCATTTGTTGTAATGCCTTAGAAAAGGAGAAACGTTGTGAAAAATATAGCTAAGTGGTATAAATGGATACTCCTTGCAGTGATATTCCAGTTCGGCGTGTTATTGTATATGAATAATGTTTTTTTATCTACAGATGTTGACGTAAGTGTATCTGAAAACTCGGCTGTAAAACAAAAACCTTCCACAGGTGAGTTTAAAGTGCCGGAAGGAGCACGAATGATCAGCCTGTCCTTTAATGCAAAGTTTGGAGCATATTTGGACGAAGGGGAACTTCATATAATCGATGTAGACAAAGGAAAAAGTAAAACTGTGGCAGGAACGGGAAAAGACAAGATTACCTATTTCCGCTGGCTCCCTGACAGGGATATGGTAATTTACTCTTCAGATACAAAAAACGGCCAGAACGGTACAGTTCAGGTTTCCACATATGAAGCTGATTCAGAAACATCAAGAGATTATCCTGAGTTGTCGGGACTTCCTGCAAAAAGTCAGGTAAAGGATATTGAACTTTCACCTTATACAAATATGGTCTATGCAAAGGTACAGACTTCTGATTCAAGAGCACGGATAATCAGGTTTAATGTAATGGGACAATACGCTCGTATAATGACTGTGGATTCCAGTATTGTTATAAAAGAGTGCACCTACACAAACAAGCTTGTTTATCAGGAAAAGGGAAAACAGATAAATATATATGACGGAATAAAGAAAGCAAACAGCAGAGTTCCGATAGACGTAAATAATGTTACAGTTCTGGGAATAGATTTGAATGATACTTTGTATATAGGTGCATTGGATGAAAACGGCATGGTAACCCAGATTTATTCACAGAAGATAGAAGACAATAGTGAACTAACTGATAACTGGACAAAAATGAGTATGAAAGAAACAGCAGCTCCTGAAAATATCGTTGTGACAGGAAATGGAAACCTCTATATTAATAATAAAAACGAAAACAAGGTTATAAACCTGAAAAATGACCTCAAGGCTTCATATAGAGGTGAGTTTATTGAGATTTTGGAAGGTGTTCTTGTATCAAAGGATGAAAATAAAGTTAATATTACGTCATTGAAGGAATACTAAAATATCTATGTTTATTTCCTGAATAATAGGGTATTATTAAATTAAGTTTTAAGAATTATTTATATCGATGGAGGAATAATTTATGTCAGATAAAATTACTAATATTTCTAAAGAGTTATTTGAATCAGATGTTTTGAAATCAGATAAACCAGTTGTTGTTGATTTTTGGGCATCATGGTGTGGCCCTTGCAGAATGGTTGCTCCTATTATGGAAGAACTGGCAGACGAATTTGATGGCAAAGCCCGGATAGCAAAGGTTAATGTTGATGAAGAGGGCGAGCTTGCGGCTCAGTTCAGGATAATGAGCATACCTACTGTTATGGTATTCAAGGGTGGAGAAGCAGTTGAGAAGATAGTTGGTGCAAGATCAAAAGACGAATTTGCAGAGTTAATTCAAAAGCATCTATAAAAAATTATATATATAAGCATTAAAAACACGCTATCTGATTTTGGGGGCGTGTTTTTTGTTTTATAAAAAAATAAGTGGATAATAAAGGACATTTCATGTTATCATGGAATAAGTACCAATATACACAGTATTTTCCATTACACAGGGGGATAAAATTTATGTCAGGAGAAAAAATATTTTCAACCTCATTTTTTGGTTACAACAAAAAGGATGTTAATTCATATCTTCAAAAAATAAACAAAGAATACGAAGATAAACTAAAAATAAAAGAAAGAGAAATTGTTGATATAAAAACCCAGTATAGAGATATGAAGAACAAATATGACGAAATCAGTACAAGTCTGGCTGAGATAAAAGAAAACCGTGAAAGAGTTGCAAATGCACTAATTACAGCTCAGGAGCAGGCGAAAAATATAATTGAAGAAGCAAAGAAAAAAGCTATTAATGAAAAGAAGAAGCTTGAGCACCAGGTAGAGAAGGAAAAAGAAAAGCTTGTAGATATCAAGCAAGAACTAAAGGTTCTTAAAGTTGAGGTTGTTGATACTCTGAAAAAATACGAAGGTCAGCTTTCTGATTTTATCAAGGAAGAAAAAACTTGAATATTGAAATAAACTAAACTATAATTTATCTAATAGCTTTTTTAAGTGTAAACTTTTTGATTTGGCTAAATATAATATATATATGAATAAAATAAATGCTGTGAATGGGAAGAGTAAGTATTCATCAGATTTAAGAGAGTCGGCGGCCGGTTAATACGGCGGGTGAGAGTCCGGTACTGATATTACTGAAGGCAGCCCTGGAGTAGCTTTTCCAACACAGAATATTATTAAAATATTTTGTTAGTAGAAAAAGACGTTAAGGCCACGTTACAGGCTGATGGTGTAAGCAATAGATTCTTATGTTGCCGCACTTTACCAAAGAGAATGCTTTATGGCATTAATTAGGGTGGTACCGCGGAAACCTTCGTCCCTGTTTATACAAGGACACAGGTTTTTTTTATTGCTAAAAAAAGATTAAGCCGCTCGGCTTCTAAAAAATAAGAAAAGGGGAGATTTTCATGGAAGAAATTCTGGAAATTTTGGAACATAATAGCAAGGCTACTGCGGATGAAATAGCAGTTATGCTGGGTCTGCCTGTTGAAGAGGTAGAGGCGGCGATTAAGCAATATGAGGCCGACAATGTAATAGTTGGCTATAGTACTCTGATTAATTGGGATAAAACTCAAAAGGAGAAGGTTACAGCTCTTATAGAAGTAAAGGTAACACCACAGAGAGGTCTTGGTTTCGATAAAATCGCCGACCGGATTTACAAGTATCCGGAGGTTACAGCCTGCTACCTGATGTCAGGAGGATTTGACCTTACAGTTATTATCGAGGGACGAACCATGAAAGAGGTAGCTCTGTTTGTTTCAGAAAAGCTTGCGCCTCTAGAATCCGTCCTTAGTACATCAACACACTTTGTTCTGAAAAAATTTAAGGACAAAGGTACAATCTTTGAAGAGAAGGTTGTGGACAGAAGGGAGCAGATATTCCTATGATAATGAAGGACATGATTTTGGATAAAATAAAAAAGGTACCGCCTTCAGGTATCAGAAAATACTTTGACTTGATTAATGAAATGACGGATGTTATATCTCTTGGGGTTGGAGAGCCGGACTTTATTACACCATGGAATATCAGAGAAGCAGGAATATATTCACTGGAAACTGGGCATACACAATATTCGTCAAATGCAGGCTTTATTGAATTAAGAGAGGAAATCAGCAAATATCTTGGCAACAAGTTTGACCTCCACTATAACCCTGAAAACGAAATTCTGGTTACGGTAGGAGGAAGTGAAGGGATTGATGCTGCATTAAGAGCCCTTGTAGGCCCCGGAGACGAAGTAATAATTCCCGAACCGAGTTTTGTGGCATACAAAGGGTGTACGGGTTTTACCGGAGCTACACCCGTTACAATAGAACTGAAGCAGGAAGATAATTTCAAATTAACGGCAAAACAGCTTGAAGCTGCTATAACAGAAAAAACAAAAGTTGTTATAATACCGTTTCCCAATAACCCTACCGGGGCAATAATGGGCAGAGATGACCTCTATGAACTGGTGCAGGTTCTAAAAGATAAGGATATAGTGGTTTTGTCGGATGAAATCTACTGTGAACTAACTTATGAAGGAAAGCATACTTCCATCGCAAGTTTTCCTGAAATGAAAGATAGGACACTTGTAATAAACGGATTTTCAAAGTCCTTTGCAATGACCGGATGGCGTCTGGGATATGCCTGCGGACATAAGGACTTGATAAATGAAATGAAGAAAATACATCAGTACGCTATCATGTGTGCTCCTACAACGGCTCAGGATGCTGCTATTGAAGCACTTCGAAACAGTGAAGATGATGTAACAATGATGGCAAAGGAATATAACAGGAGAAGAAGAGTAGCAATTGATGGTTTCAGAAAAGCCGGTTTTTCATGCTATGAACCCAAAGGTGCGTTTTATGTTTTTCCATGCATTAAGAAAACAGGTCTTAGTTCTGAGGATTTCTGCGAAAAACTTCTTATTGAGCAAAAAGTACTTGTAGTGCCGGGAACAGCTTTCGGAGAATGTGGAGAAGGCTATGTGCGTGCATGTTATGCTTCATCAATGGATAATATAATTGAAGCTATGAAAAGAATTAAGGAATTTGCTGATAAATATTGATTTGTGCAGAGGTACAAAAGAGTCGGAGGATGAAATGTACAGGTTGGTGGCAATTGATTTGGATGGAACCTTGCTGGATACTAACAAGGAAATTTCAGAGAGAAATAAGACTGCTATACATATGGCAAAGGAAAAGGACGTAAAGATTGTAATATGTTCAGGAAGGGTATATTCAGGTGCAAGGATTTACGCAAAGCAGCTGGGTATTATGGATCCGATAATAGCATGCAATGGAGCAATTATAAGGGAAAATACCGATGGTAAGGTAATTTACTCTGATTTCATGAATACAGCGGATTGTCTTAGAATACTTGATATTTTTCATGAGAACAACATATATTTTCATGTTTATGCCGGAGAAACCATGTTGACTGAGAAACTTGATTATAACTCTCTAAAGTACTATGAAAGGAACAAGGCCCTTCCTCCAAAGGATAGGGTGGAAATTGACATAGTTACGGATATGGAAACAAAGCTCAGGGAGTTGGACGGTAAAGTACTTAAATTTGTTGCAGTTTCTGATGACTCCGACCTATTGGCCACAGTAAGAAAGAAACTGTCTGTTGTTGAAACGGTTGACGTTACAAGCTCCAACTATAACAATTTTGAAGTAGTTAACAAGGGTGTCAACAAGGGAAAGGCTCTGGAACGTTTGGCTGAGGTATTGAAAATTCCGTATCAGGAAATGATTGCCATTGGAGATAATGAAAATGATATACCTATGTTCAATTTTGCCGGCCTTGGAATTGCAATGGGAAATGCCGAAGACTGTGCAAAAGAGGCAGCTGATTTTATAACTGCATCAAATACTGAGGATGGAGTAGCCAAGGCAATAGAAAAATTCATCCTTGGTTAAAAATAATAGCAGAATTTTGATATGTCGGATATAATAAAAGTATTACTTAATTTGAAAGGGATGATTAAATGCTTGAACTGGAAGAATACAAGCTGGAGCTTCAGGGCTTGAAAAGCAATTTAGAGGAAATGAGGGCTTCACTTTGACATCGCTAGAATAAGTGATGAGATAGCGGAGTTGGAGCATAAAGCTTCTGAGCCGGAATTCTGGAATGATATGGAGAATTCCCAAAAGATACTGCAGAAGACTAAAATACTGAAAACAAAGATAGAGAGATTTAATAATATAACCTCACAGTGGGAGGACTTATTTACACTGTCTGAACTTGGGCTGGAAGAACAGGATGAAAGCGTGATACCCGAAGTAGGGGAAGGCCTTCAACTACTTAAACACAATTTGGAATCACTGCGACTTGAAACGCTTCTCACTGGGCCTTATGACAAAAATAATGCCATTCTTACATTGCATGCGGGAGCTGGGGGAACTGAAGCTCAGGACTGGGTACAAATGCTTTTGAGAATGTTTACAAGGTGGGGGGAAGCCAAAGGATACGAGGTAAAAGTACTTGATTACCTTGATGGCGACGAAGCAGGTATAAAGAGCGTAACCATACACGTAATAGGCGAAAATGCCTATGGATATCTTAAATCTGAAAAAGGAGTCCACCGTTTGGTAAGGATATCTCCTTTTGATTCATCCGGAAGAAGACATACGTCATTTGCATCTGCAGATGTAATGCCTGAACTGGATGATACCATCGAGATAAATATAAATCCGGATGATTTGAGAATTGATACGTATAGAGCCAGCGGAGCCGGAGGGCAGCATATAAACAAGACTGATTCAGCCATAAGAATAACACATATTCCAACAGGAGTAGTTGTTTCATGTCAAACAGAACGTTCACAGTTCCAGAACAAGGATACTGCAATGAAAATGCTGAAAGCAAAGCTGTTTGAATTAAAAGAACGGGAACAGAAGGAAAAGATAGAGGACTTAAAAGGTGTTCAGATGGAAATAGCATGGGGAAGCCAGATAAGGTCTTATGTATTCTGTCCCTATACTCTTGTAAAAGACCATAGAACCAATTATGAAGAAGGAAATGTTGATGCGGTTATGGATGGTGAACTGGACGGAATTATTAATGCATACCTCTCGATGGATAAATCTGACAATTCTATGAAGTCTTGATTGGAGACGTGAAAATATGAATTCAAATGATCTTAAAAAATTGCTTGAAGATGTTAAAAACGGCTCTGTTGACGTTGAACATGCGTATAAGGAAATTAAAGATCTTCCTTATGAAGACTTGGGCTTTGCAAAAGTTGATCACCACAGGGCTATAAGAAACGGGTATCCCGAGGTAATTTACTGTGAAGGAAAAACTATTAATCAGATAGTTGAAATTGTTGAAAGGCTAATGGAAAAAAATAATAATATTCTTGCTACCCGTGCTTCTAGAGAGGTTTATGACGCAATCAGCGAAATTACTTGTGAGGCAGAGTACCACAGAGACGCAAGGATTGTTGTTGTTAAGAGAAAAAAGATTTTAGTTTCAGAAAAGGAAATTGCAGTAATTACAGCAGGAACTTCCGATATTCCTGTAGCAGAGGAAGCTGCAATCACAGCAGAAGTACTTGGAAACAAGGTTAACCGGATTTATGATGTAGGTGTTGCGGGTATTCACAGACTTCTGTCTAAAATGGATGTGATTTCCCGGGCAAACGTAATTATAGTTGTGGCCGGAATGGAAGGTGCATTAGCCAGCGTTGTGGGAGGTCTGGTTGATAAACCGGTTGTTGCCGTTCCTACCAGTGTTGGTTATGGTGCAAACTTCGGCGGACTGTCGGCACTGCTTACTATGCTCAACAGCTGTGCCAGTGGAATCGGAGTAGTGAATATCGATAATGGATTCGGGGCAGGATATCTTGCAAGTAATATCAACAAACTTTAACTTATAACGGGACATATTAATGTGTCCCGTTTAACATATGAAACTATTTATGTAAATTAGGAGGAGTTAATGAAGGTTTTATATTTCGACTGCTTTTCAGGCATAAGCGGAGATATGACTTTAGGCGCACTGCTTGATCTTGGTATTGACAAAGCCGCATTCTTAACAGAGCTAGAGAAACTAAAGGTTGACGGCTATTCTATTGAGATAAATAAGAAAATTAAAAACGGAATAAGAGGTACTGATGTACATGTAGTGTTAGAAGAGACAGGGCATCATGAAGACGGTGAGGAGCATCAGTACGGGGAAATACACCATACGGATCACCATCACCATGGAGAGCATGGGCATACTCATGAGAACGCCCATGAGCATACTCATAACCACCATTCAGAGAGAAATCTTGAAGACATTGAGCTTATTATAAATCATAGTGATCTGAGGCCGAGAGTAAAGTCAATGAGCACAAAGATTTTCAGAGAGATAGCACGAGCAGAAGCAAAGGTTCACGGTAAGGATATAAATGAAGTTCATTTTCATGAGGTTGGAGCCGTTGATTCAATTGTGGACATTGTGGGCTCATGTATTTGCATTGATATGCTGGGGATAGAAAGGATATTTGCATCCGAGCTTCATGAAGGAAAGGGCTTTGTAAAGTGTGCCCACGGACTATTACCTGTTCCGGTTCCGGCTGTAATGGAAATGTTGTGCAGCAGTAAAATTCCTCTTATCACAGAAGACATCCCCTTTGAATTGGTTACCCCAACCGGGTTAGGTATTATAAAAATGATATCTTCGGGGTTTGGTAAAATGCCTCCCATGTCAATTGAAAAAACAGGATATGGTATGGGCAAAAGGGAAACAGGACGGTTTAATGCTCTTAGAGTAGTCATGGGAAGTCTGTATCAGCAGGATATGATGCCAAATGATGAAATAAGCATACTGGAAACCAATATAGACAATATGTCTCCAGAAATTATGGGTTATACAATGGAAAAGTTACTTGACAGCGGAGCCCTTGACGTTTACTACACTCCTATTTATATGAAAAAAAATAGGCCTTCAGCAATGCTGACGGTGCTGGTTAAATGCGGGGAAGAAAAAAAGATTTCTGATATAATTTTCAGTGAAACTTCTACCATTGGTATCAGGATAAGCCATTCACAAAGATTCTGCATGGACAGGGAGCTGGTAAAGGTTAATACACAGTACGGGGACGTTCGTGTAAAGGTTGCAAATATTGGAGACATAATGAAGTTTGCACCTGAATATGAAGATTGCAGGAGTATTGCATTAAAAACAGGTATGCCCATAAAGGAAGTATATGAATTGGTAAATGAAAAATATAGGCAGGAAGGTTACGATATTGCTGTACAATAAATTCTCTGATTACCTTAAAAAAAGATATGGCTCCAAGGTGTACAAGCTTCCGTTGAATCTTCCGGTTACCTGTCCTAACAGGGACGGGAGCCTCAGTTCATGGGGCTGTATTTTCTGCGGTGAAGAGGGTGCGGGCTTCGAAAATCTTTCCAGTACTATGTCTGTATCACAGCAGCTTGCACAAAATGCCAGGTACATAGGCAAAAACTATGGAAGTGACATTTTCATTGCATACTTTCAGAATTATTCAAACACATATCTTCCTTTTGAAGAATTCAAGAAAAATATCACTGAGGCCTGTCAGGAAGGGATAGTAGCAATATATATTTCTACAAGGCCGGACTGTATTAACGACAGATATATGGGGTTTCTTGCTGAAATAAAAAAGGAAAAGGGTGTTGATATAGTAATGGAACTGGGGCTTCAAACGGTTAATTACCATTCACTGAAAATCCTCCAAAGGGGGCATACTTTAGCCGAATTTATAGATGCGGTTATAAGAATAAAAAAATATGACCTTGAAGCCTGTGCGCATTATATTACTGATTTGCCTACAGATAATATTGAGGATGTTATAGAAGGTGCTAAAATCCTGTCTGCTTTAGGTGTTAAGCAGGTTAAGTGCCATTCCTTGTATATTTTGAAGGACACTGTTCTCGAAAAGATGTATTCCCAAGGTAAAATAGTACCGGTTTCAATGGAGGAGTTCATTGACAGAACAATTGCTTTTCTGGAACACCTGAACCCTGAAATAGTTGTACAAAGGTTAATGGGGCGGGCTCCGGCAGAACGGACTGTATTTTGTAACTGGTCAACAAGCTGGTGGAAAATTATGGATACAATCAAGGCTAAAATGACGGAAAATGGCAGTTATCAGGGAAGGCTGTTCAATTATTTAAACGGAAGTGCCTTAGAAAGGTTTAAGGATTAAATTTATCACTTTATGCTATGCATAAAAGATAAAATTCGATATAATATAAAAATACTGTGCCAAAAAAGTATTTTTAATGTATATATAAAAAATTAATTTAGTAAAGAGGAGCGGTTAGTTTTGAACAATGAAATGGTCTTAGTTCTTGATTTCGGCGGACAGTACAATCAGCTGATAGCACGCCGGGTAAGAGAAGCAAATGTTTATTGCGAGGTAATTCCTTATAACGCATCTTTAGAACGTATAAAATCATACAATCCAAAAGGAATAATTTTTACAGGGGGACCTAATTCTGTTTTAGATGAAGGAGCACCAAAATGCGACCCCGGTGTGTTTGAACTGGGAGTACCTGTTCTGGGTATATGCTACGGAATGCAGCTTATGAGCGTAATGCTGGGAGGTAGTGTAACTGCTGCCAATCAGCGTGAATACGGAAAAGTTGAAATTTGTGTTGATAAATCACAGCCTTTGTTCAAGGATGTTGACGAAAATACAATCTGCTGGATGAGCCATACCTACTTTGTTGATACCCCTCCTCAGGGCTTTGAAATAATAGCAAAGTCAGCAAATTGCCCTACAGGTGCAATGCAGCATGTTGAAAAGAACCTCTATGCGGTTCAGTTCCACCCGGAGGTAATGCATACTCCTAAAGGAAAAGAAATGCTGAGAAACTTCCTATACAATATATGCCAGTGTAAAGGCGACTGGAAGATGTCTTCATTTGTTGAAAACTCAATAAAGGCAATACGTGAGAAGGTTGGAGACAAGAAGGTATTGTGTGCATTGTCAGGTGGTGTTGACTCATCTGTTGCAGCAGTTTTAATTCATAAGGCTGTTGGAAAGCAGTTGACTTGTATATTTGTTGATCATGGACTTTTGAGAAAACATGAGGGAGACCAGGTTGAACAGATATTCAGAAAGCAGTACGATATAAATCTTATTCGTGTAAATTGTGAGGACAGATTTTTGCAGAGACTTAAAGGTGTTTCTGATCCTGAAACCAAGAGAAAAATTATTGGTGAGGAATTTATAAGGGTATTTGAAGATGAAGCAAAGAAAATAGGAAAAGTTGATTTCCTTGTTCAGGGAACAATTTATCCTGATGTTATAGAAAGCGGACTTGGTGATGCAGCTGTTATTAAGAGCCATCACAATGTAGGCGGCTTGCCGGATCATGTTGATTTTAAGGAGATTATCGAACCTCTCAGAAACCTTTTTAAGGACGAAGTAAGAAAGGCCGGAGAGGAACTGGGAATTCCTGAAGATTTGGTTTGGAGACAGCCATTCCCAGGCCCGGGACTTGCTATCAGAGTTATCGGTGATTTGACAAAAGAAAAGCTGGATACTCTAAGAGATACAGACTACATTTTCCGTGAAGAAATCAAAGCTGCTGGACTGGGCAGAGAAATTAACCAGTACTTTACAGTTTTGACAAATATGAGAAGTGTTGGTGTAATGGGTGATGAAAGAACTTATGACTATACCTTGGCTCTTCGTGCGGTAACTACTACAGACTTCATGACAGCCGACTGGGCAAGAATCCCATATGATATTCTGGAGAAGGTTTCTACTCGTATTGTCAACGAAGTAAAACACATCAACAGAGTTGTGTATGATATCACCTCAAAGCCACCTGCAACGATTGAATGGGAATAAACGCCGAGCGCTGCCAAAAGGCAGAAGAAGCGAAGGCGTTTATTGCGCAGCGCAAGGAGCAATGCGACCGGAAGGGAGCAGAGCGACTATGCAGCAAGCCGGGTACCTTTAGGGATGCCGAGCGCTGCCAAAAGGCAGAAGAAGCGAAGGCGTTTATTGCGCAGCGCAAGGAGCAATGCGACCGGAAGGGAGCAGAGCGACTATGCAGCAAGCCGGGTACCTTTAGGGATGCCGAGCGCTGCCAAAAGGCAGAAGAAGCGAAGGCGTTTATTGCGCAGCGCAAGGAGCAATGCGACCGGAAGGGAGCAGAGCGACTATGCAGCAAGCCGGGTACCTTTAGGGATGCCAAGCGCTGCCAAAAGGCAGAAGAAGCGAAGGCATTTATTGCGCAGCGCAAGAAGCAATGCGACCGGAAGGGAGCAGAGCGACTATGCAGCAAGCCGGGTACCTTTAGGTATGCCGAGCGCTGCCAAAAGGCAGAAGAAGCGAAGGCGTTTATTGCGCAGCGCAAGGAGCAATGCGACCGGAAGGGAGCAGAGCGACTATGCAGCAAGCCGGGTACCTTTAGGTATGCCGAGCGCTGCCAATTAGAATATAAGTATAATTTCACAAGAAAATAATGCAAAGTGTGTATGATGTTCACTATAAAAATTGGATATCGTACACACTTTTTTTGCGCTTGATTAGAAAAATTTATGGAAGCAATATCGGTTTACCAACTCATTTATCAGGTTGCTGTAATAGCGCTCCATTTGGGCATTTTCATAAAGACATCCTGCACGGCTCATACTTTGCCTAATGCGTGTTCCTGACAACACAAACCTGATATACTTACAGATTGAACACTAGTTTAGACAAAAGTAAAAACCAAAGGATTTGTAAACATATCTGGCAGTGTTTTTGTTGACACAAAGAATAAAAAGGATATAATGGTATTAACTGGCTTAACTTGTGTTGTGGCATCTTGTTTTCTCATCTGATATTAAGAATTAACTCTAAAAGCATTTTTATTATTTCATCATATGTAATTATACTAAATACATAAAAGGTCAGGAGGTCAATAGTAGAAAACATACCAATCAGGGTTATGTTTAACATTTTCCGTTTATCAAAATTACATCTATCATTCATACAACAGGCTGCTGCAATAGGTAATATTATTGGAGCAGTATTTATTTCTACCGGAAAATCAACTAAAACTGTCAGGTAAAGAAGGCTATATACGAGAAGATTAGCGGGATATGTAAAGTAAAATGCATTTTTCTTGGCAATACATCATGCATATCAATTACCAAAATCGCTTCTTTGCTAAAGAGGTCAGAAAATGCTATCTGGTACATTTTATGAATCCTGTACCAGTGAAAATGACGGTTGAAGTGATAAAAGGGTATCATACACCAGAGGAAACTATAGATGACATATTCAAGAAATACTACGGGCACAATTCCGCTCAACATAGCGCCGTGGGTAGAGTATCCTAAGGAAAAAGTCAGGCAAATAGCTGCTGTAGAAAAATTAACTAATCTACAGCGTCTGTACTGATTACAAAAAAAAAGAAAGGAAAAGTATAATGAATTTCTGTAAGTGTTCATTATACAAGAAAAATTAATGGAAGAAATAAAAATTAAAGTAAAGACTTTTCTTAATCGTTTTTTTAGAAAGCAAGAATTAGATGATAATGATGACATATTTGCTCTTGGCTTTGTAAACTCTCTTTTTGCGATGCAATTAGTAATGTTTTTGGAAAAGGAATTTGGGTTAAGAGTGGAAAACGAGGATCTTGATATAAATAATTTTAGGTCTATCCAGGCTATTGCCGATTTTGTCAGCAGTAAGCAAAATGGCTGTTATAAAGGATAGGAGTTAAATAATTTTTATGGGGGTAAAAGTATGAAAATTGAACTGACAAAAGGTCAGTTGGACAATCAGGAGGCGTTTCACACTTTCGCAACTAAAGAAATTGTTCCCTATGCGGCAAAAAATGATCTGGAGGAGAGAACTCCGCCTGAACTGATTAAGAAACTGGCAGATAGAGGCTATTTAGGTTCAATGATACCAAAGGAGTATGGTGGTTTGGGTATGGATATGATTACTATAGGACTTCTGAATGAAGAAGTTGGCAGGGCGTGTTCATCCATCAGAGGTCTCCTGACAGTTCATGGAATGGTTGCACTAGCTATTCTGCGGTGGGGGACAAAAGAACAAAGGGAATATTGGCTCCCGAAAATGGCTTCAGGTGAGGTTATCGGAGCTTTCGGGCTGACTGAGCCAAATGTGGGAAGCGATGCCAAAAGTGTTGAGACAACTGTGGTTTGTGCTGATGGCAAATACATATTAAACGGACATAAGAAATGGACGACAATGGGACAGGTCGCAGATATTTTCCTCATTTTTGCTAAATGTGAAGACAAGGCTACAGCCTTTATAGTAGAGAGAACACGCCCGGGTTTTTCAATGAACCCTATCACGGGATTAATTGGTTGCCGTGCTTCTATGGTAGCTGAACTTTTTATGGAAAACTGCAGTATACCTGATACAAATATTGTGGGAAGAGTAGGTACTGGTCTATCCCATGTTGCATTGAATAGTTTGGATTATGGAAGGTATACTGTTGCTTGGGGTTGTGTAGGACTTGGGCAGGCATGCCTTGAAGAGTCCTTGGGATACTCCAGAAAAAGAAAACAGTTTGGAGCTCCTTTACGTCAGAATCAACTGATACAGCAAATGATAACCGAAATGGTTGTCGACATAAAAGCTGCAAGACTGTTGTGTCTTAATGCCGGCTATTTAAAAGATGTAGGAGACCCTGACTCTATTATGGAGACATGGAATGCAAAATATTTTGCTTCAAAAATGGTAAATAAGGCCTCAAACGCTGCAGTGCAAATTCACGGTGCAAATGGCTGCTCCCGTGAATATCCTGTTGAGAGATATTACAGAGATGCCAGGATAAATGAGATTATCGAGGGCACAACTCAGATGCACGAAATATTGATTGCCACCAATGCCTTTAGAAATACCAAAGTTTAGGGGAGGGTTATATGGCCTAGGGTGAAACAGAAGTAAAGAAAATTGGTATGTTTAGTCTAGTAAAACAATTATGCAACACTGTAAATCGCAAAATGAAATTGTAAAACTGCATCTGGTTTTGGTGTAACTGATATAAGTATTTCAGAGTTTAAACTACTATTACAAATTCAAGATAAATCATATAAGGAAGGTTAATTATAAATGGTTAACGGTAATATAAAATTCATTTATCCACTGACACCGATGCAGGAAGGGGTGCTGTATCATAGTCTAGTTCATGAACAGTCTACAAGCTATATTTTTCAAACCAGATTTTGTATGTCAAGAGAGCTGGATATAGAAAAGGTAAAAGAGAGCTTATCATTATTAACAGAGAAATATGATATATTGCGCACAATGTTTTTATACAAAAAAGTTAGCAAACCGTGGCAGGTTGTACTGTATGAGAGGAAAATCGAATGCAATGTTATTGAACTGTCGAAAATGAATGAACAAGAAATTACAAAAATTCAACAGTCGGATATTCAACGAGGATTTGATTTGGAAAAAGATAGCCTGCTTCGTATGACAATTCTGCGTAAGTCGGAAGAAGAGCATGTTCTTTTATGGAGTTCACACCATATCATAATGGATGGTTGGTGTTTATCCCTGTTATTCCGAGATTTCATGCAGTATTACGAAGCACTGGTAGAAGGAAAAGAACTGTCTTCTATGAAGGAAAGAGTGAGGGAAGAGCAAAAAGGAATTGCATCTTACGGAGAGTATATCCACTGGCTTGAAAAGCAGGATAAGGAAGAAGGACTTTCATACTGGGAGAGCCTGCTTGAAGATTATGATGAAGCTGCCGAGATACCGCCTCTGGGGCAAAGTGGAAATACAAAAGAGCGGGTTGGAGAAGAATCATATACTATAAGTAAACAATTGACCGGACAATTGCAAAAGATTTGCGGTTCGATGAATGTAACAATGAGTACCTTAGTGGAAACGGTATGGGGCATTTTACTGCAAAAATATAACGGGAATACCGATGTCGTATTCGGCAAAGTGGTATCAGGAAGAAATGCTGATATACACGGAATTGAGCAGGCAGTTGGACTGTTTATAAATACGATACCAACCAGAGTTAAATGCGAAGAAAGCACAACAGCAAAAGATTTGCTGGAACAAATGCAGAGACAGTCGATAGAGAGTATGAAATATGACTATTGTTCCTTGGCAGAAGTACAAAGTAAAAGTGCAATTGGTAGTAATTTGATTAAGACATTGTTTGTGTTTGAGAACTATTATGTAGATGAATCAATTAACAAAGGAATAAGTGGAAGAAAAATCGATGTGGAGAGCTCCAGAGAGCAGACAAACTATAGTATTTCCGTTAGTGCGGTTATACGTGATGCGTTAATGCTTAATATTATGTATGATTCTCGCAAATATGCTGCTGGGGAAATCCAGACATTACTGGGAAGAATGGAACTGCTTTTACAACAAATTGTTGCGAAACCAGAGAAAAAGATATGCGAACTGAGTGTAGCAGATGAAGAAGAAAGGAAACTTGTAATAGAGGCCTTCAATGATACGGCAGTGGAATATCCAAGTGACAAAACGGTGGTGGAACTGTTCGAAGAGCAGGTAATCAAAACACCGAATAACATTGCTGTAGTATATGAAGAAGAAGAGAATTCATATGCGGAGCTGAACTCAAAAGCGAACCAGCTAGCATATAAACTAAGAGAACTTGGTGTAAAGCCGGATGATAAAGTAGCAATAATAACTCAAAGAAGCATCGAGATGATCATTGGAATTTTAGGGATCATCAAGGCGGGTGGAGCATACGTACCAATGGATCCTGGCTATCCGGGAGAAAGAATCAGATATATGCTGGAAGATTGCCAGCCCAAAGCGATCCTTTTGGGGAAAGCAGAACTGCCGATAGAAACAAATATTCCGGTGATAGACCTTTTTGACAGTGAGGTTTATACAGGGGAGATTGAAAATCCTGAGCATGTGAATATGCCCAATGACCTTATTTATATTATTTACACCTCCGGGACAACAGGCAAGCCAAAGGGGGTTATGATTGAAAATATAAGTGTGGTGCGCCTTGTTAAAAATATGAACTATATAGAATTAAATCAAGATACTGTCATTTTGCAAACTGGTGCAATCTCATTTGATGCATCTACTTTTGAAGTATGGGGCACAGTACTAAATGGTGGAAAGTTATGTCTTGTAGACAATTCAGTGCTTATAGATGCAAGACTATTTAAAAAAACAATTAATACCTATAAAATCAATACTATATTTATAACAACTGCTTTATATAATCAGATGCTGAATTTTGATAATAAAATATTTAATTCTCTTATTTATTTATTGTTTGGAGGAGAGAAAACATCTGGGAAGCATGTAAGAATGATGATGGATAGTGATAGCAGGGTCAATTTATCTAATGTTTATGGTCCGACTGAGAGTACAACATTTGCAACGTATTATCCAATTGATAAATATAATTTAAATAATAATATACCAATAGGAAGACCCATAAGCAATACTCAAACATATATAATGAACGGTAATGAGCTTTGCGGTATCGGAATGCCAGGAGAACTATGCATTGCAGGAGTGGGCTTGGCCCGAGGATACCTGAACTTGCCGGAATTGACAGCGGAGAAGTTTGTCAAAAATCCATTTGGTAAAGGTAGAATGTACCGTACCGGGGATCTGGTAAGATGGCTGCCGGACGGGAACATCGAGTATTTGGGCAGAATCGATGAGCAGGTAAAAATCCGAGGTTTCCGTATTGAGTTGGGTGAAATCGAAAGTATCTTGAAAAAGCAAATCGGCGTCAAGGATGCGGTAGTGACGGTCAAGGAGAAAAGCGGGGACAAGAGTATCTGTGCCTATATAGTATCGGATCAGGAAATCCGGGCAAGCGATATCAAAGATAGCCTTAGAAAAGAGCTGCCAGAATATATGATACCCGCATATATCCTGCAGATCGAAACTATTCCGGTTACACGGAACGGGAAGCTTGACAAACGTGCCCTGCCGGAACCGGAAGCAGCAAGCGGGCGGGAATATATTGCACCACGAAACAAGACCGAAGAAACCATTGCAGGCATCTTTGAAGAAATATTGGGCATTACCCCAGTGGGGATTGAAGATAACTTCTTTGAAATGGGCGGTCATTCCCTGCGTGCCACCCGGGTTGTCAACCAAATCGAAGCCAAGACTGGTGCCCGCCTGCTATTAATGGACATATTTACTGCTCCTAACGTCAAGCTTCTTGCCAAAGAAGTGGAAGAAGCGAAATCAAAGGAATATATTCCAATCCCACCCGCAGAGGAAAAAGAAATCTACCCCATGTCGTCGGCACAAAAGAGATTGTACCTGATCAACCAGAAGGGCGATGAGGGCATCACCTACAATATACCGGTGGGACTGGAAATCCAGGGAAGATTTGATTTTGATGGGATAAAGTCTGCATTGGAGCAACTAACTGCACGCCACGAGGCTTTACGCACCAGCTTTCATAGTGAGAATGGAGAAGCCGTACAGAAAATCGCTAAAGAAGTTAGGATTGAATTAGAGTATGAAGAATGGACGGATAGAAAGGAAGAAAACCTGCTGTCCGGTTTCGTGCGTCCGTTTGACCTCGGAAAGGCACCTCTGATGCGGGTGAAAGTAGTAAAAACAGGAGAGGACAAAACGATCCTCATGTTCGATATGCACCATATCATCTCCGACGGTATGTCCATAAGTATTCTGACAAAAGAATTGTCCATGCTGTACAACGGAGAGCAATTAAAACCGCTGCGTGTCCAGTACAAGGATTACAGCGAATGGATGCGGACAAGAGACCTGTCAGAACAGAAAAAATACTGGAAGGGTGTATTCAAAGACTCGGTTCCGATGCTGGATATACCGCTGGACCACTTAAGGCCGCAGACACAGAGCTATGCAGGCAGCAGCATCAACGGAATACTGACAGCTAAACAGAAGAAAGCGGTGGATGAACTGTGCCGGAAGACAGGGGCAACCTCATATATGGTATTGCTTTCCACGATGATGATACTGCTTAGCAAATACAGCCGTCAGGAAGATATTGTTGTCGGCAGTCCCATTTCGGGAAGAACTCATAAAGATACCGAAGATATGATGGGCATGTTTGTGAATACACTGGCAATGCGGGGATATCCCAAAGGAGATAAAAAATATCTGGATTTTTTGAAAGAAGTCAGGGAAAGTGCCCTGAAAGCCTATGAAAACCAGGAATATCCGTTTGAGGAACTGGTAGAATCGGTAGAGATACAACGGGACCTTTCCAGGAATCCGCTTTTTGACGTCATGTTTGTCCTGCAGAACAACGAACAGGTAAACTTCGAAATGAAGGGTTTGGAGGTGGCAAGCATAGACAGTGAACACACCATCGCCAAATTCGACCTCTCCCTAAGTATGAGTGAAACAGAAGACGGCTATGCAATGAATTGGGAATACTGTACCGACCTGTTCGAACAGGGAAGTGTGGAACGGATGATGAATCACTTCAGCCATCTGGTCGACGAACTGACGGCAAATCCGGAAGGGAAGATCGGTGAACTGAGTGTGCTGGATGAAGAAGAAAAGAGACTGGTCATTGAGACCTTCAACGACACGGCCACAGAATATCCGAGCGGCAAAACGGTGGTGGAACTTTTCGAAGAGCAGGTAAGCAAAACCCCGGACAATATTGCGGTCGTATTTGAAGAAGAAAAAATGACCTATAGAGAGCTTAATGAAAAAGCAAACCAACTGGCATACGAACTTCGAAAGCTTGGCGTTAAACCGGACGACAAGGTGGCTATCCTGACCCAAAGAAGCATCGAGATGGTTATTGGCATATATGGTATCATCAAAGCAGGAGGAGCCTATGTACCGGTAGACCCGGACTGTCCGGAGGAGCGTATATGGTATATGCTGGAAGACTGTAGGTCCAAAGCGATCCTTTTGGGGAGAGTAGAACTGCCGGTAGAAACAAATATCCCGGTGATAGACCTATTTGACAAGGCGATTTATACAGGGAAGATTGAAAATCCGGAACATGTGAATACACCGAATGACCTTATATATATCATTTACACATCAGGAACCACCGGAAGGCCAAAAGGAGTTATGATTGAGCATGGTGGTATAGTTAATTTTCGAAAGTATTTTATTTGTTCCCACGGTATGAGCCAAAATGATGTTGTATTTCAATTTGCAAGTTTAGCATTTGATGCAACCGTGTATGAAATGACAATGAGTTTGTTGATTGGTGCAAGGCTATGTTTGTGCCCGGTAGACGTCCTAAAAGACACGAAACTATTTGAAGAATATATAACCAAGCACAATGTCACCATTGCTATTTTACCACCTCAATATTTAGCACAAGTAAATATTCAACATTTTCGTACTATCATTACCGGAGGTTCGGAAACTAATCAGGAACTGGTACGCACAAACAGCAAACATATGAGGTATTCCAATGATTACGGACCGACCGAGGCAACGGTTTGTGCGACGCACTGGGCATGTAACCCCGGGGAGCAAGTACCGAAGAGAGTACCGATCGGAAAACCGATAGTAAATAAACAGGTTTATATCATGAACAGTAACGAACTTTGTGGTATAGGAATGCCAGGAGAACTATGTATTGCAGGAGTAGGTCTGGCCCGGGGATACCTGAACCTGCCAGAATTGACAGCAGAGAAGTTTGTCAAAAATCCATTCGGCAAAGGTAGAATGTACCGAAGCGGCGACTTGGCAAGATGGCTTCCGGATGGAAATATAGAGTTTCTTGGAAGAATCGATGAACAGGTAAAAATAAGAGGCTTCCGAATTGAACCAGGTGAAATAGAAACGCAGCTTTTGAAGCACCAGCTGATCAAAGAGGCTGTAGTAGTCGCAAAAGAAGATAGCGCCGGTGGTAAGTACCTGTGTGCATATTATGTATCTGAAAGTGAATTGAGGTTGGAAGAGTTAAGAGGTTATTTATCCGGTGAGCTGCCAGACTATATGATACCATCATATTTCATACATCTTGATAATATACCACTTACGAACAATGGTAAAATTGACAGGAAGGCATTACCTGAACCTGACGGTAATATAAGTACAGGCATCCTTTATGTTGCTCCTACAAATGAAGTTGAAGAAAAGATGGTAACAATATGGCAGGAGATCCTTGGAGTTGAGAAGGTTGGTATAAATGATAACTTCTTTGAACTTGGAGGACATTCATTAAAGGCTACACTGCTTGTATCAAAGATACACAAAGAGTTTAACGCAGAAATACCTTTGAGGCAGATTTTTAAATTGCCTACAGTAAAAGGACTTGCTGCATATATAAAAAGCACGGATGAAAGTATATATTCATCAATAATTCCTGTAGGAGAAAAAGAGTACTATCCTGTATCTGCAGCACAAAAGAGACTTTATATATTGAATCAAATTGAGGGAGCAGGTAAAAACTACAATATGCCCTTTACTATAATAATGGAGGGCAAACTGGATACAAATAGATTGGAGGATGCTTTCAGAGCTCTTATAAGGAGGCATGAAACTCTACGTACATCATTCGAAATGGTAGATGGTAAACCGGTACAAAAGGTACACAGAGAAGTAGAGTTCAAAGTAGACTATTTTGTGTCAAGTGAGGATAATGCAGATGAAATAGTAAAAGTATTTATCCGTCCATTCGATTTGAGCAAGGCACCATTCCTACGGGTAGGGCTTATTAGAATTGGAAACGACAGGCATATGTTGATGTTCGACATGCACCATATAATATCAGATGGTATATCAATAAACATACTTGTAAGGGAGTTTCCCCAGTTATATAAAGGGCAGGAACTGGTTGAACTCAAAATACAATACAAGGACTTTTCACAATGGCAAAATGAGCTATTCAGAACTGGAGGCATAAAGAAACAGGAAGAATACTGGCTGCATCGATTCGAGGGTGAAGTACCTGTATTGAATATGCCTACAGATTACCAAAGACCACTAGTGCAAAGCTTTGAAGGGGATAGAATAGCCTTCGAAGCGGGAGAAGAAATATCACAGAAACTAAACAGCCTTGCAAAAAAAACAGGTACGACGATGTACATGGTGCTGCTTGCAGCATATAACGCTCTGCTATACAGGTATACAGGGCAGGAAGATATAGTAGTAGGTTCACCTATAGCAGGAAGGCCCCATGCGGACTTGCAGGATATGATAGGCATGTTTGTAAACACACTTGCAATGAGGAACTATCCTACAGGTGAAAAGACTTTCAATGAATTCTTGGCAGAAATAAAGGAAAGCTGTTTGAAGGCCTATGAAAATCAAGATTACCAGTTTGAAGAACTGGTTGACAAGCTTAACATAAAAAGGGATATGAGCAGGAACCCTTTATTTGATATTATGTTTGTACTTCAAAATGCAAGTAGTACGGATATACAGGTTAAAGGCTTGAAGTTCATACCTCAAATAGTTGAAAACAGGACCTCAAAATTTGATATTACATTGAATGCTTCAGAACGGCATGGAAAGATTGTTTTCGAAGTTGAATATTGTACAAGATTGTTTAGGAAAGGAACAATACAAAGGCTTTCAGAGCATTTCATAAATATTCTGAATGACATTGCTGCTGACAAGAATACCAAGCTCTCAGAGTTGAATATTATAACTGACGAAGAAAAAGAAGAGATATTATATAGATTTAATAATACAAAGGCTGACTACCCTAAAAATAAGACTGTACATGAAATATTTGAGGAACAGGTGGAAAAGACCCCTGATAATATAGCAGTAGTGTTTGAAAAAAGTAAATTTACATATAGGGAGTTAAATGATAGGGCAAATAGTCTTGCATGGGTACTTAGGGAAAAAGGAGTACAACCTGATACGATTGTTGGTATAATGGCAGAACGCTCAATAGAAATGATAATAGGCATAACAGGTATACTGAAGGCGGGAGGTGCCTACCTTCCTATAGATCCTCGATACCCGCAGGAAAGAATAAACTTTATGCTTAAAGACAGTGGGACAGGTATATTGGTAACATGTAATCATCTAATAGGTAAAATAGATTTTGACGGGTATATAGTAAATCTCAACGATAGCAATATATATGTCGGAAATACTTTAAATCTTGATAAAATAGGCACTCCAGAGCACCTTGCATATGTAATGTACACATCCGGGTCAACGGGAGAGCCAAAAGGTGTTATGGTGGAACACCGAAGTGTGGTCAGGCTTGTTAAAAACACCAATTATATAGATTTTGAAGAAAATGACAGTATACTACAGACGGGTGCATTGGCATTTGATGCGACAACATTTGAATTTTGGGGAGCGCTGTTAAATGGATTAAAGCTTTATATAGCTGATGAGAATATTATTCTGGATCCCATAAATCTTAGCGATGCCATAAAAAAATACAATATAAGCACTATGTGGCTTACTTCACCACTTTTTAACCAGCTTTCCACACAAAAGCCAGATATATTCGTGGGCCTGAAAAAACTGCTGGTTGGAGGAGATAAACTGTCACCATCCCACATAAATGCTGTAAGAAACGTATGTCCGGGGCTTATTATAACAAATGGATATGGGCCTACAGAGAATACTACATTTTCGGTATGTTTTAAAATAGATAAAGACTATGGGCAAAACATACCAATAGGTAGACCTATAAACAACTCAACAGCATATATACTGGATAAGTATAATAATTTACAGCCCATAGGGATTAGTGGCGAATTATGTGTTGGTGGAGATGGGCTTGCAAGGGGATACCTTAACAGTCATGAGCTTACAGAAGAGAAATTTGTGACTAATCCATTTATGCCTGGGGAAAGAATGTACCGTACCGGAGACCTTGCACGCTGGCTTCCTGATGGCAACATAGAATTTCTTGGACGTATGGATAATCAGGTTAAAATAAGAGGCTTTAGAATAGAACCGGGTGAAATAGAAGCACAGCTTCTTAGAAATCCTTCAATTAAAGAAGCAGTAGTATTGGAGAACAAGAACGAAAATGGGGATGGGAGCCTGTGTGCATATGTGGTAGCGCAGACCGGATGTCATATGGAAGATATAAAAAAGGAACTAAGAAAAAGCTTGCCTGACTATATGATACCTTCACATTTTGTAGAAATTGAAGAAATCCCGCTTACGTCAAATGGAAAAATAAATAAAAATATGCTTCCCAAACCGTCTGATAGTGTTAATACCGGAGTAGAGTACATAGCTCCAAAAACAGATTATGAAAAAGTTATTGCTAATATTTGGCGGGAGGTTCTGCATCGGGAGCAAATAGGAATTACGGATAACTTTTTTGATATAGGAGGTAACTCATTATCTATCATAAGATTAAGTAGTCTCATAAATGAGAAGCTTAATGGAGAATTTACAGGCGAAATATCCACTACAACCCTTTTTCAATACCCAACAATCAGTTCACTAATAAATTATTTAAATAATGGGCAGAAAGATGTAGAAGATTTAAATATAAGTAAAAACAGCACAGTCATAAACAAAGACGTAGCGGTTATTGGTTTATCGGGAAGGTTTCCTGGGGCCAATAATATTAATGAATTCTGGGAAAATTTAAAGAATGGAATAGAATCTATAACTTATTTTACAGATGATGAACTAAGAGAAGAGGGAATAGAAGATGCCTTGCTTAACAACCCTGATTATATTAAAGCTAAGGGAATTATAAAGGATCCTGAGTACTTTGATGCTGCTTTTTTTGATTACTCACCAGGTGATGCAAAACTTCTGGATCCTCAAATTCGAATATTCCATGAATGCGTATGGGAAGCACTGGAAAGCGCTGGATATGATCCTTACTCGTATGGGGGCTCTATAGGACTTTTTGCAGGAGCATCAAACAATACGGTATGGCAAACATTAGTGTCTATGTATGTTAATCAAAGTAATACATCTTATTTATTTAGTAATAACCAATTAGCTGATAAAGATTTCCTGACTACCCGAATATCATACAAGCTTAATTTAAGAGGCCCGAGCCTATTGATACAGACTGCATGTTCAACGTCATTAGTAGCAGTAAATGTAGCATACCAGAAATTATTAGAAGGAGAATGTGACATAGCTTTGGCTGGAGGAGTATCGGTCACTCTACCTCATAAAAACGGGTACTTATATCAAGAAGGAATGATAATGTCAAGGGATGGTCACTGCCGATCCTTTGATTCAGAAGCCAGTGGGGCTGTTTCTGGGGAAGGTGCGGGAGTTGTTGTTTTAAAGCGGATGGAAGATGCTTTAAAAGACGGGGATCACATCTGGGCGGTAATAAAAGGGAGTAGAATCAATAATGATGGAGCTGGTAAAGTAGGGTATACTGCACCAAGCGTTGAGGGGCAGGCCCAGGTTATAAGAGAGGCTTGTCATTTTGCTGAAGTAAGTACTGAGACTATCAGCTATATAGAGGCTCACGGTACAGCAACTGCTTTAGGCGATCCAATAGAGATTGAGGCACTAAAAAAGGCATTTAACACTACCAAGAGGAATTACTGTGCAATTGGTTCAGTAAAAACTAATTGTGGACATCTAGACACTGCTGCAGGTGTTACCGGTTTAATTAAAACGGTATTATCTCTATATAATAAACAAATTCCCCCAAGCCTGCATTATAAAAGTCCCAACCCAAAGATTGATTTTAAAAATAGCCCCTTTTATGTAAATAGGTCATTGCGCGACTGGGAGAGAAAAGAATATCCTTTACGTGCCGGGGTTAGTTCCTTTGGAATAGGAGGAACCAATGCACATGTTATCCTGGAAGAATCACCTACAACTGAGAGTACGCAAGAATCCGGGGGTTGGTATATGCTGCCTTTGTCAGCTAAAACTCCAGGTGCACTTGACAAGCTGTCAAAGAATTTTGCTGAGTATATGCAGAGGAACCAGAATATAAATCTTTCAGATCTCGCATATACGATGCAGGTGGGAAGGGCTCAGCTAAAGTATAGAAGAGTGGTGGTATTCCAGAATTTACAGGATGCTGTTAATCAGCTAAATAAAAACCATACTGCTGAAATTGCAAAACCAGAACATAGTAAAGTCGTATTTATGTTTTCAGGACAAGGATACCAGTATGTAAACATGTTAAGGGAATTTTACGAAAGCGAGCAGGCATTCCGGGAAGAAATGGATAATTGCTTTTGTATTTTAGAGCCAATGCTGACTTTTGACATTAAAGACATACTTTTTCCTGAAGACAGCTCCAATAATATGGAAGTTACAGATACGCTGGTAGCTCAGCCATTAAATTTTATAATACAATATTCGTTGGCTAAAACCTTAATAAAATGGGGGATAAAGCCGGAAGCTTTAATTGGCCACAGTTTAGGTGAATATGTTGCTGCTTGTTTGGCTGAAGTGTTTACATTAAAGGATGCACTGGACTTGATTGTATTAAGGGGAAGACTTATGCAGCAGCTGCCAAAAGGCGGAATGCTTAGTGTAGTGATTTCCGAGACTGAGCTAAAACCACTTTTAAGTGAAGAAGTATCCTTGGCAGCAGTAAATAGTTCTTCAATCTGTGTCGTATCAGGAAGCCAGGAATCTATAGATGTACTGGAAAAGAAATTAATTAAAATAGGATATGAATGTATGAAAGTACCAGCTACACATGCTTTCCATTCTAATGCAATGAGTGCAATGCTTCCATTGTTTTCAGATAAACTTGAAAGAATAGTTTTGAAAAAACCTAAGATACCGTATATCTCAAATGTAACCGGCACATGGATTACAGCTCAAGCTGCCACAAATCCGGAATATTGGGCGGAACACACAACCGGTACAGTAAGATTTGCAGATGGTATTGGTGAATTACTGAGAAAAAACTGCACAGTATTTATTGAAATAGGAGCGGGACGAACATTAAATACATCAGTGAAATTGCACGAAGACTGTACACCTGACATTTTAGTTGTCAATTTAATTAGGCACTCTAAGGAGGAAAGAGGAGGACAATCTCGAAGACTTAATATTTCTGCTTTGTTTAAATCATTACCTGAAGAGGCATCAGATATGTCATTTATCTTAACTCAGCTTGGCAGGTTGTGGTGTGCCGGAATAAAGACAGATTGGAAGCAGTTTTATAAGGATAAAAAAAGGAGAAAGCTTCCTCTACCCACTTATCCATTCCAACGGCAACGCTATTGGATGGACAAAAACAACAGCACTGATTTTAAGTACATGGACAATTATAAAAGGAGGGAGATTAGTGAATGGTTTTTCGTTCCATCCTGGAGGCGTGCGAATTTATCATATAGCAATAAAGATTTCCATACGTTAAAAAATATTTTAGTTTTTATAAACTATACAGAATTTAGTAATAATTTGGTAAGAAGTTTAGAATCAGCAGTTAAGAAATTAACTTTTGTAAAAATCGGGACTTCATTTTGTCAGGACAAGGAGATTGAATCCGGTTATTTTATTAACCCTGGTAAAAACACAGATTATAAAAACTTGTTTAACGAACTGCACAAATCAGAAAATATTCCTGATACTATCTTATACTTGTGGACTTTAACAGAAGATAACCTTCATCAGCCGGATTTGAACAAAGTTAATACCGCGTTTGATATTGGTTTTTACGGTTTGATTTATATTGCTCAGGCAATCGGGGAATTAAATATTCCAGATCAAATATCCATTAACGTTGTAACTAACAATATGCACCTGGTAAGTGGAGAAGAAAATATAAATCCGGAGAAAGCTGTTATTGTTGGGCCAATAAGAACCATACCTAAGGAATACAGCAATATTAAATGCACCGGTATTGATATTGAGGTTCCTCAGGAGGATAAAACCAAAGAACAGCAGACTATAAATTGTTTATTGGCAGAGATGGCAATTACCGATAATGATTCACTAGTTGCTTACAGAGGAAAATATCGTTGGATACAGAGTTTTAATCAAATACAATTAAAAGAATGCCATGGTGTACCATCACGTCTAAGGGAAAATGGTGTATATGTGATTACCGGCGGCCTTGGCGGTATTGGTCTGGCCATATCAGAATATTTGGCCGGAACCGTCAGGGCAAGGCTGGTATTAATAGGACGTACGGAGATACCACCAAGGGAAAACTGGGATGACTATATAAACTCTCCTGAAAAGGATTACAAATTAGCATATAAAATTATGAAAATCAAAGAGCTTGAAGAATTGGGTGCAGAGGTTCTGCCCATTAATGCAGATGTTTCCGACAATTACCAGATGAGTAAAGCCATGTCTACAATCCATGAACGATTTGGAGAAGTTAATGGAATTATTCATAGCGCAGGATTACCTGATGGTGGATTAATTCAACTAAGAAACAGGAAAACAACAGACAGCATCATGTCTTCAAAAATTCAAGGCACATTGGAAGTTAACAGATTTATTGAACACAACAAACTTGATTTCATGATATATTGCTCATCTCTTAGCTCTATAATTGCACCATTTGGTCAAATAGGTTATTGCTCGGCAAATAATTTTCAGGATGCTTTTTCTCAACATCAATGTAATAAGGGATATACATACACTGTGTCGATTAATTGGGACACATGGAAGCAAGTAGGTATGGCTGTAAATTTAACTTGCGCACATTCTTCTGATAATTTGGAAAATGGGATACTTATTTCTGAAGGTATCGAGGTTTTCAAACGGATATTGGACAGTGATCTGCCGGATTATCTTTTAGCTCAAGTACTGATATCCCCATATCCGTTAGAAGTATACCTTAAAAGGATATGGGACACGGAACGTGAACAGTACAAAATTAAGTCAGAAGAAAACTACAATCCTGAGGAATGTATGAATCTACAAGATATTACATCACAAAGTGAAATTGAGTCAAAGCTCACAGCTATTTTAAAGGAAATATTAGGCTATCCGGATATTGGACGTGATGATAACTTCTTTGACCTGGGTGCTTATTCATTGCATTTAATTCAGTTAAGGCAAAGATTAAAAGCAGTGCTTAATATAGATATATCCATAGTTTCTTTATATGCAAATACTACAATTTCATCATTAAGCAGGTATTTGTCTAAGAGAGATGATGTACAAGATTCAATTACAGATGAAAAATCATCAGATTTTGTAAGTAAACGAAGGAATAAAAAGAATATTTTACTACAAAGAGAAAAGAGGAACGAAATTCATGGAAGAGATTAATAATAAAAATGGGCTCGAAGTTGCGGTTATCGGATTAGCCGGCAGGTTTCCGGGGGCAAATAATATCAATGAATTTTGGAGCAATCTGAAAAATGGAATTGAATCCATTTCCTTCTTTTCTGATAGTGAATTAATAGAAAACGGGGTTGATATTAATTGTTTGAATGACCCCGAATATGTAAAAGCAAAGGGTATGGTTTCTAATGCAGAGTATTTTGATCCATATTTCTTTGGTTATACACCAAGTGAGGCAGAAGTAATGGACCCTCAAATACGTGTATTTTTCGAGTGTGTTTGGGAAGCCTTGGAAAATGCAGGGTATGATCCTTTTTCTTATAAAAAACCAATTGGCTTATACGCAGGAGCCTTCGATAATGAAAGTTGGAGGCAAAAGGTTTCGTTATTTGGAAACTCAGATGTAGATATGCTTACTAAAACTTTATTATCTAGCAGAGATTGCTTGAGCACACTTATATCATATAAATTGAATTTAAAAGGTCCTTCAATAACAGTACAGACGGCCTGCTCAACTTCGTTGGTGGCAATTCATTTGGCATGTCAAAGTTTGTTAAATGGGGAATGCAGCATAGCGTTAGCAGGTGGGGTATCCATAATGCTGCCTCAAATAACCGGATATAAATACGAGGATGGTATGATGCTATCTCCAGATGGTCATTGCCGTACGTTTGATGAAAAATCCAAAGGTACAGTTATGAGTAATGGAGCAGGAGTTGTAGTTTTGAAGACTTTAGAAGATGCTATTAACGATGGTGACCATATATATGCTGTAGTTAAAGGAAGTGCGATTAATAATGATGGAAATAGAAAAGTAGGATTTACAGCCCCAAGCGTCTTGGGACAAGCGGAAGTTATCAGGGATTCATTGATGATGGCTGAAGTCGAAGAGGAAAGTATAAGCTATATTGAAACCCATGGAACAGGGACACCGGTTGGTGATCCCATAGAGATTGAAGCACTAAAACTTGCTTTTAATACGGATATGAAACAATATTGTGCACTTGGATCACTTAAGACAAATGTAGGTCATCTCGATGCTGCATCCGGGGTAGCTGGATTTATAAAAACAGTATTATCACTAAAAAATAGAGAAATACCTCCAAATCTACATTATAAAAATCCTAACCCAAGCATTGATTTTGATAATAGTCCCTTTTTTGTAAATACACACTTGAATAAATGGGAGAATAAAAAATACCCTCTACGGGCAGGTGTAAGTTCATTTGGGATTGGCGGTACTAATGCACATATTATTCTTGAAGAAGCACCAACTCTTGATGAATCAGTAAGTAACAATAGTTGGTACATGATTCCGTTATCGGCAAAAACTCAGAATGCGCTTGATAAGCTATCAAAGAACTTTGCTTATTATCTGGAACAGAATCCGGATATAAGCCTTCCTGACCTTGCTTATACAATGCAGATAGGAAGAGCTCAATTTAAATACAGAAGGGCAGTGGTATTCCAAAATGTAAAGGGTGCCATTAGTGAATTAAATAAAACATATACCGCTGAAATTGCGAAAGTAGACCAGAATACTGTTGTATTTATGTTCCCGGGCCAGGGATATCAATACGTAAATATAGGATTGGAACTTTACCAAAGTGATCCATATTTTCGGAAAGAGATGGACCACTGCTTTGATATTTTAAAACCGATGTTGCATTTTGATATTAAAAATATCTTATTTCCTATGGACAATATCAACAATATCAGTATTACAGATACGTTGGTGGCTCAACCACTAAATTTTATTCTCGAATATTCATTAGCTAAAAGCCTGATAAATTGGGGTGTTAAGCCTGATGCTCTGATTGGCCATAGCATGGGTGAATATGTTGCTGCCTGTTTGGCTGAAGTATTTACATTAGAAGATGCATTAGGCTTGATTGTATTAAGAGGAAAGCTTATGCAGGAACAGCCTGCCGGAATAATGCTCAGTGTTATGATTTCTGAAGAAGAATTGAGGCCGCTCTTAACTGAGGAATTATCATTAGCAGCAGTGAATAGTTCATCAGTCTGCGTTGTATCAGGAAGCCAGCAAGCTATAGATACACTCGAAAAACATTTAAATGAGATAGGGCACCAGGGAATAAGGCTGCCGGTTTCACATGCTTTTCATTCTTCCGCAATGAAATCAATGATTCAAACCTTTTTGAATAAATTAGAAAGAATAGAATTAAATAAGCCGAAGATCCCATACATTTCAAATGTAACGGGTACATGGATTACTGCTAAGGAGGCTACTACCCCGGAATATTGGGCAGAACATATATTAGGCACAGTAAGGTTTGCAGATGGAATTACTGAATTACTGAAAAAAAATAATCCGGTATTTATTGAAGTGGGAGCTGGATGGACTCTAAATACTTCAGTCAGTCTGCATGAAGACTATACACCTCAAATTCCGGTTGTTAATCTATTAAGACACTTTAGGGAAGATGCAGAAAAGCAGTCTCCCAGGAATCAGATTATGAATTTATTTAATTCAATTCAGGAAGCTCCATCAGACATGGCGTTTCTTTTAAACCAACTGGGAATGTTGTGGTGTGCGGGAATAAAAATAGATTGGAATCAGTTTTATAAAAATGAAAAAAGGCGACGTATCCCTTTACCTACCTATCCATTTGAACGTAAACGTTATTGGATTGATATGGACTATAATAAAAGTTTAGAAACATTAGCTCAAACCTATAAGAAGAAAGATATTAAAAATTGGTTTTCTATTCCGTCATGGGAGCGTACAGATTTACCATATAGTGATATAAGTGTTGACGCTGGGAAGAGTATATTAGTTTTTACAAATACACTTGAATTCAGTAGTAAGCTGATAGAAAGCATGGAGTTTTCAAACTATAATTTAACATTTGTAAGGATGGGGGCTGAGTTCTACAAGGAAACCCGTTGCAGCTATTTTATTAACCCTGGGAAGGATAAAGACTACAAAAGTTTGTTTAATGACTTGAACAAATCAAAATTTACCCCGGATGTAATCTTATATTTGTGGACTTTAACAGACGATAACTCTTGCAAACTGGATAAAAGTAAAGTTAAAACTGCAGTTGATATAGGATTATATGGAATAATCTATATTGCTCAAGCAATAGGCGAATTAAACTTTTTAGAAAAGGTATCAATTAAAGTAGTCACTAATAATATGCATATAGTGACTGGGGAAGAGAGCATTAACCCAGAGAAGTCAGTTGTTATTGGATCAATAAAAACTATCCCAAGGGAATACCATAATATTAAGTGTACAGGTATTGACATCGATCTTCCTCAAACAGATAAAATAAAGGAGCGGCAGCTTATAAACTGTTTGTTGTCAGAATTGGCAGCCAGCCCGGATGACTCACTGGTTGCGTACAGGGGGAAATACCGCTGGGTACAGAACTTTAAGCAAATACAATTAAAAGAATGCCATGGGATACCATCACGTCTGAGGGAAAATGGTGTATATATGATTACTGGAGGTCTTGGTGGTATTGGTCTGGCAATATCGGAGTATTTGGCTAAGACCGTACGGGCAAAGCTGGTATTAATAGGACGTTCAGAGATACCGCCGAGTGAAAAGTGGGATGATTATATAAACTCGTCTGAAAAGGATTGTAAATTATCAGATAAAATCATGAAAATTAAAGGACTGCAAGAATCAGGTGCGGAGGTTTTACTGATTAATGCAGATGTTGCTGATGCCGAACAGATGAGCAGAGCCATGTCAATAATTCATGAACGGTTTGGTGAAGTCAATGGAATTATTCATGGTGCCGGATTACCTGACGGGGGTATGATTCAGTTAAGAAATAGAGCGACAACTGATTGTGTTATTGCTCCCAAAATATATGGAACATTAGAAATTAATAAATTTATAGAAAACAATAAGCTTGATTTCCTTATATTATGCTCATCATTGAATTCCATTATCGCACCCTACGGTCAGATAGGATATTCCTCAGCAAATAGCTTTCTGGATGCCTTCTCTCAATATCAATCTAACCAGACTGGAATATATTCGGTATCAATCAATTGGGATAGTTGGAAAGAAGTTGGTATGGCTGTAGACTCTGTCAACACTGGAAATTCCTTGGTAAGTTTAGAAACCGGTATGCTGACTTCTGAGGGTATCGAGGTTTTAAAGCGGATTTTGGACAGTAATTTGCCGGACTATATTCTATCACAATTAATAGTGTCCACATATTCTTTGGAATTATATCTAAAAGGTATGCCAGAGCTAGAGAATAAAGAGTCTATGTTCTATGGGGGAGAAAATCAAAACTGTGGTGAAGAGCTAAACAGAAATATTCAACATGCAATTTCGAAAGATGAAATTGAGTTAATTCTTGTGAAAATATTTCAAAAACTTCTGGGGATAGAGGAAATAGATAAATATGACGATTTTTTTGAACTGGGAGGAGATTCCTTAAAAGCTACTGTATTAATGACAAAAATATATAATGAGCTCAGTGCTAAAATCTCTTTAAAAGAAATATTTAATCTGAGAAATATAGAATCTATAAGTGATTTTATAGCCTCTGGAGAAAAGCATACATATGAGAAAATAAAAAAAGTTGAAGAAAAAGAGTATTACGAGGCATCTTCAGCTCAAAAAAGAATGTATATATTGCAGCAAGTTGAGAAAGACAGTACCGCCTATAATATGCCGTCAGCTCTATTTATTGAAGGAGAACTTGAAATTGGTAGAGTTGAGAGAGCCCTTAAAAAATTGATAGAGCGGCATGAGACTCTAAGGACAAGCTTCGAAACAATAGATAAAATAATAATACAGAGGGTACATAATATCGATACAATTGATTTCAGCATAAAAAAAATCTCTGTTAATAGTGAGATTGAAGTAAAAGAAAAGATAAATTCTTTTCTAGAACCCTTTGAACTGGGCAAAGCACCTTTATTAAGGGTAGGTGTGATAGAACTAAGTGAAACAAGGCATATACTGTTGTTTGATATGCACCATATCATATCGGATGGTGTCTCCATGGACATTCTGACGGGAGAATTTGCAGCACTGTATGAAGGAAGGGGACTGCCGGATTTAAAAATTCAATACAAGGATTATTCCGCATGGCAAAACCGGATGAAGGCGGATGACAGGATGCAGAAACAGGAAGAATATTGGCTCAAGGTATTCCAGGGGGAAATCCCTGTGCTGAATTTGCCAGAAGATTTTCCTAGACCGCGGGTGCAAAGCTTCGAAGGAGACAGCATTACATTTGATATCGTTCCCGAAGTTGCAAAAGGTTTGGAGAAACTGGCGGGAGATACAGGGGCAACGCTGTATATGGTGTTGTTGGCAGCATATAATGTACTGCTCTCGAAGTATACCGGGCAGGAAGACATCATCGTAGGAACGCCCATCGCCGGGAGACCCCATACCGATTTGGAAAACCTAATCGGTATGTTTGTAAACACGCTGGCCATGAGGAACTACCCCGAAAGCAGCAAGACTTTCAAAGAATTCGTGGAGGAAGTCAGGGAAAATGCATTAAGGGCATATGAAAATCAGAATTTCCAATTTGAAGAGCTTGTAGAGAAACTGGATATAAGGCGGGATATAAGCAGAAATCCGCTCTTTGATACCATGTTTACTCTGCAGAGTGCAGGAGCAACATTAGAAAAAGAGACAGGACTCAGGTTAAAACCCTATGAAACCGTCGATAAAACAGCAAAATTTGATCTTTCGCTGTTGGCGGCATTCAGTGGGGATAAGATCAGTTTCCTCATTAATTATTGTACCAAACTGTTTAAGAAGGAGACGGTGGAAAGAATCGTAGGACACTTCCAAAATCTACTCCATGAAATTGTTAAGAACCCGGAGAAAAAACTGCAAGAGCTAGACATGATGTCGGATAAGGAGAAGGAGAGTATACTCTATGGTTTTAACAATACAAAAGTTGAGTATCCGAGGGACAAGACCATCCATGAACTCTTCGAGGAGCAGGTGTGGAAAACCCCTGAGAATATTGCCGTTGTGCATAGGGAAGAAAAGATCAGCTATAGAGAACTGGACAGAAGGGCGGAGGCAGTCTCCCAAAACATCATGGAAAAAGGTATAGACTGTGATGAAGTTGTCGGGATATTGCTGAATCCATCAATTGACATGTTTGCAGCAATCCTGGGGGTATTAAAAGCCGGTGCGGCATACTTGCCCATCGATGTAGACTATCCTAAGCAAAGAATCGAATATATGCTCAAGGACAGCTGTGCAAAACTGTTGATCAGCACAGAGAAAATAAGCAGCGGGATTGAGTTTGGCGACGAAATCTTAGAAATCAGAGATACCCAGGCATCAGCAGAAAGAAGGGCAGTCGGCAAAACAAACAGCAAGCCGGAGCATATGGCCTACGTAATCTATACCTCCGGGTCTACCGGAATGCCCAAAGGTGTCATGGTAGAACACCGGGCATTGGTTAACCTGTGCAGTTGGCACATTGAAAGGTATGAAGTCACAAGCCGGGACCGGGCCACCAAATATGCCGGCACCGGTTTTGATGCATCGGTGTGGGAGATATTCCCATACCTCATCCAGGGGGCGGCGATCCATGTTATCGATGAAGAAATTAGGCTGAATGTGAATAAGGTCAACGAGTACTATGAAAAGAACGGAATCAGCATCAGCTTTCTACCGACGCAAATATGCGAGAAGTTCATACAACTGGAAAATAGAAGCTTACGGTGCTTACTCACCGGAGGCGACAAGCTGAAATATTTTAACAAACAGAGATATAAGATCGTAAATAATTACGGCCCTACGGAAAATACGGTAGTTACCACCTGTTATATGGTAAAAGAAAGCAGTGCCAATATACCCATCGGCAAACCCATTAGTAATACAAAGGTGTATATATTAAACGGGAATAAGGCACAGCCGGTAGGCGTAGCTGGGGAGTTATGCATCAGCGGAGAAAGTTTGGCGAGAGGGTATATCAACCATGAAGAATTAACTCAGGAAAAATTCACAGAAAATCCATTTGTACCGGGGGAAAGAATGTACAGGACCGGGGATCTGGCAAGATGGCTGCCTGACGGAAATATAGAGTTTTTAGGAAGAATAGACGATCAGGTTAAAATAAGAGGATACAGAATAGAACTTGCGGAAATAGAAAACGTTCTAAGAAAATTGGATAAAATTGATGATGCCGCAATAGTGGTCTCAGAAGATAAATCCGGCGATAAATGTATATATGCATATATTGTATCCAAGTATGAAATAATGCCGGATAAGGTACGGGAAATATTATCTGTGAAACTTCCTTTGTATATGATACCAACATATATAATGCAAATTGATAGTATTCCGATAACGGAAAATGGGAAAATTGACAAAAAGAAGCTGCCAGAAATAGAATTAAGTGTAAAAACAAAATATGTTGCACCTGAAAATGAAATTCAGGAGAAGCTTTGCAGGGTAGTTTGTGAAGTACTCGGACTGGAGCGTGTGGGAATAAATGATGATTTATTTGAACTTGGTGCAAATTCATTAAGCATAATGTCTTTTTTATCGATGGTACATTCTGAGTTTGGTATTGAGCTTGCTTTCAGAGATGTTTTTAAAGATCCGACAGTTAGAGGCTGTTCAGACATTGTTAGCACTTCTCAAGATGTATCTAAAAACTATTTGAATGATTGTATTCAGCTAAGTTCGAATAAACAAGGCGGCAAGACTGTATTCTGCTTACCTTCTTTAGGGGCGGTAGGCATATTATACATGCAGTTGGCAGAAGAACTTGGTTCGAATTGTTTATATAGTTTTAACTTTATAGAAGATGAAAATTTAATTGAAGAATATGTTAAAGTAATTATTAAAGTTCAGTCTGAAGGTCCATATATATTATTGGGGTATTCAGCGGGGGGGAACCTGGCTTTTGAAGTGGCAAAAGAGTTGGAGAGGCAAGGATATGAGGTTTCAAAAATAATAATGATTGATTCTTATTACCGTTCAGAAATAACCAATCTGACAGAGGAAGAAAGAGAGAAGATGATAAATGAGCTTATAGATAGCTACTTCAAGCACAATAGAACTCAGGATGAAATTATAAAACGTCATAACGATAAAAGAACGCTTACCGATTATGTAGGCAAAAAGATAATAGCTTATTCAAGGTATTTAGACAGTTTGATTACCTTGGGGCAGGTGGATGCAAATATTATTCTGATAAAGTCCCTTGAAGAGGGCAATGTAAAGGTAAGTCCGAGGGAACGTAACTTATGGTCAAATAGTACGTCAAAAAGATTCAAGAGCATACAAGGTTTTGGTGCTCATATTGAAATGCTAAGTCCTGAGTTTATCAAACAAAATTCCGAAATAATAGAACGGATATTGAATGAAGATGGGAGCTTATAGATTATCCTAAAAATTATAAAGCTATTAAAAAAGCAGGCATTGATTTGAAATACACAGAGGATGATATGATTTTGGAGCAATATCGAAATAACCAGATAAGCGAACGCTTATTCGAACAGCTTGTTCTAATAACTAAAAACAGTAATTCAAAATTAAAAGTTCCGGCAGTCAGATGTGAATTTACCGATTGGTTTTTAGGTAGAATAGGGTTCGAATGGCCTGAAATTGATGAGAAATATCTGCGGAAGACAGCTGGGGAATATAACAATCTTAAGTTTTGGAAAAAGTGATAGTAAGTGGTTTGAAGCTCCAGATGTATAGTGGGTATTCAAGTCAGGAAAAAGAAGAACCAAGAAAATTTATTCGATTTGCAATAATATTAAAATCAAATAATAGGCTAATAGGTGAATGTGGCCTTAACTGTCCTATCCATTTTCATAAAGGAGGTGAAATAGTCTATAGGCTATCAAAGGAATATTGGGGAAGAGGATATGCAACTGAATCGGTAAAAGAAGTAATTTCATTTGGATTCAAGGAATTATCCCTTCATAGAATTGACGCACTGTGTGATTCAAGAAATTTAGATTCAATCAAGGTTTTGCAAAAAGCAGGAATGATATATGAAGGTTGTATGAGGGAACATAGATGGGTAAAGGAAAGATGGCGAGATTCAGTTTTATATTCGATACCAAATACAGAATATAAAGCAATCAAATTGAATCGACGGACTTAAAAAATACTGCAACTATAACCTCGTAAATTTCTTACCTAGTTAATTCATTCACAAATTTCTTTTTTAAGAATTCTTATATAAATCAAAAAACATTTCTAAATATTCCATAAAATAGTACCGATTAAACGTTTAATTTATAGGAGGTGAAATTATTATTGAAAAAATTAGAGCAGAGTATATTAAAAATTGCAAATGGTGATTATGAAAGCCTTAAATTCATATATGATGAACTTAATCAGGCTGTTTATACTCTGTCTTATATAATTTTGAAAGATAGATATCTTGCTGAAGACGTGTCGCAGGAAGTATTTTTTAAAGTAATGGCAAATGCTACTTCATATAAAAAAGGGACTAGTCCTAAAGCATGGATATTGCAGATAGCCAGGAATGCTTCTATCGATGTGCTTAGAAAGAAAAAGGAAATCGTCACAACTTTTGATTCTGAATCCGGCTACGGAAATATTATTGCTAATACTAAACAAAAAACAGATTTTGAAAATAAAATAATAGTATTTGAAGCACTTAAACAGCTTGATTTTGAACAACAGCAAATTGTAGTAATGCACGTTCTGGCAGGGTTAAAATTTAAGGAAATAAGTAATATATTAGAACGTCCTATGGGGACTATTACTTGGAAATACCGGACCGCAATAAAGGATATGTATGATTTACTGAAATAGAAACAACGAAAGGAGCTTAAATTTTATGTTTTTGATAAAGGAAAGAAAAATTAAAAAAGCCTTGTTGGCAGAAGTCAAGCAAATTACACCAGAATATTGGAATAAAATTTCTGTAGAACCTAAAAAAAATACATTTACCGGAAAGAAATTTCGTTACGCTCCTGTTGTAGTTGCTATGTGCATTGTTTTACTCTTAACAATATCTGTTACGGCATATGCCACAGTAAACTCTGATATTCGTGATTATATTGTTAGATTTTTTGGCAGTAATCCAGGCCCGGTTAATGGCAACTTAGTAAATAAGTCCGATGAACAAGAAGGTATACAGCTGACTGTAAATGCAGCATTAGTAGAAAATAACGGTGTGTTATTATTTTATAAACTAACGGATAAAACGAAGCACATATTCCAAAACAAAGCAACATTTAATGAGTGCTATCTTGAGATTAATGGTGTAAGGAATTTTGTTCGCAGTTTCGGTGAAATTAACAATGGGAAGCAAAATTGTGTTATTTTTAGGTTTGAATCAAACAAAGATGTAATAAAAGATAAAAATTCCAAATTTAAGTTTGTTATTGAAAGTATAGGCTTAACAGATAACGTTAATCAGAAAATACTGCCATTAAATATAAAAAATTATGATTTAGATGAAAATTTGAATATGCGAATTACCAACTTGGAATTTATTAATTCCTGTGTTTCTTTAAAGATAAAAAAACCAAATGCCTACACCTTACTAAACCCTAAAATTAGAAATAAAGAAATTAAACAAGAACATTATGCTATTGGACAAAGCATTCATGATACGGATAATAAAGGCGAGGGAATATATACTTACACATTCGGGCCTCTTGAAAGTAATAATATAAATGATTATGAATTGGTAATTAATACTCCCAAATTATATACTTTTAAAGAGCCGTTAAACGTAAGTTTTGATTTAAATTTAGATAACAAGCCTAATGAAATACTACTCCCTCAAAAAATATATGTTGAAGCTGCTTTAATAGAGTCAATCAATGTTTACCAAATGAGTGTAATGGTAAAACTGAGTGAACCGATTATTCAACAAATTTCAATAAAATATAGAGACGGAACAACACTAAAAGATATCGGTGCAACCATATCATCACCATCACAAAATGATGAAAGCTCTAATTACTGTGTTATGTTTGATTCAACAATTGATTATTCTCGTGAACCTGTATTGATTATAGGGAATACAAGCATTCCATTATATAAACATAAATAAAGGAAAGGCCTTTCTTGGGTTAAAGTAAATATTTGTAATAACGTAATTATATAATGTATAATTATAGCAATGTCGGGTTGTAGATTAAAAAGGAACTGTAAAATGAATTTTGTTCGCCTTATTCCTTTTAAAGACCATATTAGTATTGAAGCCAAAGCGGTAGTTTTCTACAAAGATGAGTTAACAGAATATAAAATAACACCCAAAGGGATGCTGCAAATCTTTCATAATCAACAGGTTCCATTTGAACGGCTAGAAAAAATATTTAAGGAAAGTTTGGGGTGAATCTTATGATTGCAAAAAAGCTAAATTTTGATGATGAAATAAGGGTAATAGCTCCTTCCAGAAGTTTAAGCGTCGTAAGGCAGGATGTTTTTGAAAATGCTCTGAAATTCCTTTCAGATAAAGGGTATATAGTAACTTTTTCAAAGAATGGTCGGGAAATTGATGAAGCAAATTCTTCTAGTATACAGTCGAGAGTTGAAGACTTACATACTGCCTTTATGGATAAAAATGTTAAAGCGATAATTGCTTGTGTTGGTGGTTTTAATGTGAATCAAATATTAGAATATATAGATTACTCTATAATACAAGAAAATCCTAAAATTCTATGTGGTTTTTCTGATATTACTGCATTAAGTAATGCAATTTACACTAAAACAGGATTAGTTACTTATTGTGGAACTAATTTTACTTCATTGGGATTTAGTGATGGTATTGAGTATACAAACCAATATTTTGATAAATGTTTGATAAATTCCGACGAGTATTTTATTGAGCCGTCTCAACAAGCAAAAGAATACTATGTCATTCAGGAAGGGTCTTGTGAGGGCGAAATTGTAGGAGGAAACCTTTGCACCTTAAACCTGTTGCAGGGGACACAATTTATGCCCAGCTTGAAAAATAAAGTTTTATTTCTTGAGGATGACAACATTGTGGGAGACTATTTCCCTTTAGAATTTGATAGAAATCTTCAATCCCTTATTCAGACAGTAGAGAGTGATGGGATAAAAGGTATTGTATTTGGACGTTTTGACACAAGTTGTAAAATGGATGTACAAACTATAAAAAGAATGGTAGTAACAAAAAAACAATTAAAAAATATACCAATAGTTTTTAATGTGGATTTTGGCCATGTCTTTCCAATGGCTACATTCCCAATAGGTGGTAAAGTTAAAGTCCAAGCGGTAGGAAAATCAGTTTTACTGAAGATATTAAGTCATTAATAGAAACAAAGCAAAAATTAAATATAACTAACAACCGCCATAGACATTGACTGAATTTATATGGTGGTTTTTTATTTACTCATTGACATATACAGTCTGACTGTATATAATCAAACTATACAGTTGAACTGTATAGTTTGTAGGTGGTGATAAATTGAATTTAGATAAATACCTGCCATTAACAGAAACAACCTTGTATATTCTCCTTTCCCTGAATGAACCGGGCCATGGATATATTGTTATGCAAAAGGTTGAGGAGTTAAGCAACGGAAAAGTCCGAATTGCTGCAGGTACCATGTATGGAGCCTTGGAAAACCTGACAAAACAGAATTTAATCAGCATTTTGGATGTCAGCGATAAGAGACGAAAGGTTTATCAGATTACAGAGCTTGGGAAAATGGTATTGCAGCAGGAAACAAACAGGTTGGCACACATTGTAAACGTGGCAGAAAAATATGGTTATAAGATTTCTGAAGGAAGTGATTGTTGATAATGAAAATTAGAAAGTTTTTTATGGATCCTGTAAAAGAAGAAAAATGGATAAATCAAATGCTCAAAGAAGGAAAAGAACTTGTATATTCTAACGGCAGCACATATTATTTCATAGAGGAAAGCAATCCCAACGTAATTATAAAATCCGACTACAGGTATTTTAAGTCACAAAATGATTTTGGATTATCTGCTAATGTTTGAAGACAGCGGTTGGATGCATATCAAAGGGACTAAGTATTCAGGTGTACAATATTTCAAAAAAACAAACTGTTCTGAGCCAGAAGATATATTTTCCGATACCCCCTCTAAGGCAGCAAAATATAAGAGAATGGCTGACATGTGGCTAACTCTGGTACTGACATACATACCGATAACAATAGTGTTTATCAATAACGGGTATATAAACCTTAGGGCTTTCCTGTATCCGCAAGAATTGTATTATACACCGGGACTTTGGGATATGACAGGTATAAGATTCTGGAGATCTTTTATGTTCGAAACTCCTTTTGCAATGGGTCGAGGCTTTTCCTGGCTGATATTCCCCATAATAATACTCTTTTACGGATATTTTTATTTTAAACTGCACAGAGTATACAAAAGAGAAAACCATGCTAAATCAGTTATATAACTAGGAAGATATATGTTAATATTCGTTGATTTTGAAGCTACTTGCTGGGATAAAAATGAGAAATACAAACGGCCCCATGCTGAAATAATTGAAATAGGGGCAGTGGCAACCGGACAAAATTTAAAAGAAATCGGCAAATTTTCAGCTGTAATAAGACCCGAAATAGAGCCCGTTTTATCTGATTACTGCAAAGAGCTTACAGGCCTTAGTCAATCTGATGTAGAAAACGGCATAGATTTCAACCGGGCAATCGACCTCTTTTACCAATGGATAATTCAGTATCAAACCACTCAAAGCCCCATACTGTATACATGGGGGAACTACGACACTTTTCTCCTTAAACGAAGTCTTAGAAGGCACAGAACTAAAAATAAGGATTTTTTAAACATAATCCATAAAGAAGGACTAATAGATTTACAGGAACAGTTTATGAAATTTACAGCACTCCCTTCTTCCTCCTGCAATCTTGTCAAGGCACTTCAAATAATCAGAAAAAACTACCACGGTACAATACACAGAAGCGTTGATGATGCCGCAAACATGATCAAGCTTTATAGGTATTTGAATAAAAGCTAGTTGGCTTTACAAAATTAAATCTGATATTGTCAAGGGAGATTTTGTCAACCAAATAAATAACATACCCAAGAATAAGAAAACCCAGAATAAAAACACCTACATATTTTAATACATTAATCCATCCGAGAATATCAACGTCAACAAAGAAATATGGATATTTGCTTTGAACTATTGCAATCATTCCGCCAATTCTTGCTCTAACTATAAGAAATATGAAATATGAGATTGGAACAGAAATCCAAAGCATGGGATCAAACCATCTGAAATTTTGTTTTTTGTCAAATAACAGCCAATCTAAAACAGTCATTATGGGAACAAAATAATGTACCAGAATATTTTGCCAGTTAAGAATTCTATAGTTTGCATCGTGAGAAGTATATAAAGGAACCAGTACGAAGTGGTAAATAATAAATGTCATTGAAATTGTCATGGTAACTGCACCCTTTAGGTGGGGAAAGACGCTGGTAGAACCCTTGATACCCTTAGTTTTGATATCAACCAGATTTTTTACCGCCAGAATAGAAAAGAACACAAAGCACAAGGCATTACTCTGTATCGTATAGAAAATAAGCATATAAGGTGCAAATTTTCCACTGGGAATTCCAGAGTTCAAGTATAAACCTATTCCACAACCAAATAAAAACAAAATCCTAAAAATTAATGCGAGCAATCGATTTTGAATATACATAATTCTCACCTCTGCATTTCGACAATTTTTATTCTTTTGACAGCGGTATTTATTTATTTTTCTAAAACAATTATACCATAAAATGTACTAAAATCTATACAATATCTCATAAAAATACTAAATTCTAAATTTTTTATACCATTTACAGAAAATTACCAATACAGAATGGTAATATTTATGCTATAATCATGGTGGCTGCTATTGAAATAATATTAGATTTGTTATAGTATTAACATTAATAAAAGACATTTATAAAAGTTGGGTGGTTGAAATTATGGCAACTAAGGTAAATAGCATTGAGGTAAAAAAAATAAATAGAAATGCCATATATAACTTTCTTTACAAACATGAACCCATATCTATCCAGGAGATTGCTTATACCTTAAATATGAGTCTGCCTACAGTAACTCAGAATATAAAGGAACTTCAGGAACGTGGGCTGGTAATAGAAACAGGCCTTTTTGAATCCACGGGAGGCAGAAAGGCTAAGGCTATCTCATATAATAGTTCTGCAAAATATGCAGTAGGTCTAGACATAACACGCAATCATGTAAGTATTGTAATAATAGACCTTAGCGGAAAGCTTCTAAAGAATTTTAGAATACAGTACCCTTTTAAAAATCATAAAGAATATTTTAAGGGAGTAGGCGATCTTGTTACAAAGCTGGTAAGTGAAGCTGGAATTAATGAAGCCAATATACTTGGGGTCGGTATAGCATTGCCTGCCATACTTTCCGATGACCGTGAGACTGTTAGTTACGCTACGGTTATTGACTTTCAGGGTGGTAGTATAAATGCTTTTCAGGAATTTATTCCATACCCCATTATTTTGAGCAACGATGCCAACGCGGGCGGTTTTGCAGAAATGTGGCGTGAAGATTCAAATGAAAATGTGGCATATCTTTCTTTAAACAATTCTGTCGGAGGCTCTATAATAATAGCCAAAAATATTTATGACGGACAGAACCAAAGAGGCGGAGAGTTTGGGCACATGACTATAGTACCAAACGGAAGAGAGTGCTATTGCGGTCAAAAAGGATGTGTTGATGCATATTGCTCGGCAAAGTTTTTGTCAGATAGTACCAACGGAAATATTGCAGAGTTTTTTAGATTATTGAAGCTAAATATGGAACCACAGAAACGTTTATGGAATGAATATATATCACATTTAATAGTAGCAATAAATAATTTGCGAATGTTGTTTGACTGTAAAGTTATATTAGGCGGATATGCCGGAGCTTACATGGACGAGTATATTGGTGAGCTAAGGCATATGGTGGCAAGATACAATACTTTTGAAGTAGACGGAAATTACCTTCATGCGTGTAAGTATAAGCTTGAGGCAACCGCTGTAGGTGCTGCGCTTGCTCATGTTGATCAATTTATAAAGAACGTTTAAAAGCAATTCTTATAAGGGCAGTAATATGTAAAAGCATATTGCTGCCTTTCATTTTTAAATACAATTTTCTACCTTTTGTACAAATGTACTAAATATAAATTAAAAAAATTTCATTTTTTATGTTGACTTTTACTAATTATACGATATAATCTTATTAAAAGTAATTTATAAAAGTCTTATATAAATCGGTCGATGAAAGATGGCAATAATAGTAATAAGTATTATAGGGTTTTTATACAAGAAAACTTATGGGGGAAGGAAATGGACAATAACATTAAGCTAAGAGTTTCGCAAATTGAAAAATCCTTTCCAGGGGTTAAAGCTCTTGATAAAATCGATTTTACTGTAAAAAAAGGTACTGTGCATGTATTGTGTGGGGAAAATGGAGCAGGAAAATCAACATTGATGAAGATCATTAACGGGATTTATCAACCCGACGGCGGTGAGATATTCATTGATGAGAAACCTGTAAAAATCAATAATCCCATACAGGCTAGGAATCTTGGTATATCAATGATTTTTCAAGAAATGAACTACGTTCCCGAAATGACGGTAGAGGAAAACCTGTTTCTAGGCAACCTGCCAGTCAACAAATTTGGTAATGTAAACTGGAAAGAAGTTAGAACACGTACAAAGGAATTATTAAAAAAGGAAAATCTGCCTTATTTACCTACCACACTGTTAAAGGATCTGACGGTTTCCGATATTCAGATGTTAGAGATTTTAAAGGCAATATCATACAATTCCGATATTATAATCATGGATGAACCGACCTCGGCCATCACCCAAAAAGAAGTTGAGAAGCTCTTTAAGAAAATTGAAGAACTTAAAGCCAGAGGTGTTTGCATCATCTATATTTCTCACAAACTGGATGAAATATTCCAGATAGCTGATGAAATAACAGTTTTCAGAGACGGAACAGTTGTTGAGAGTCATCCAAAGGAAGAACTTGACATTGAAACCGTAATCGCACTAATGGTTGGAAGAAAATTGACCAACACCTATCCAAAGGAAGAAATCAAAATCGGAGAAAAGTTACTTGAGGTTAAAAAATTAAGTAACGGAAACGTTTACCATGACGTAAGCTTCCACCTTAAAAAGGGTGAAATCATTGGTTTCGCCGGACTTATGGGAGCAGGAAGAACTGAAGTTATGAGATCGCTCTTCGGACTGGACCCTATTTCATCAGGAACAGTTAATATCAAGGGAGAAGAAGTCAAAGTCAAAAATGTACAGCAGATTATTGAAAAAGGACTGGTAATGCTATCAGAAGACAGAAGAAGATACGGTATTATTCCAGTCAGGTCAGTAAGGGAAAATACAACATTGGCATTCCTTCAGAAGGTATTTTACAGATTCCGGTATCACAAGAAAGCTGAACAAAGCATTGTATCAGATATGTTCGAGAAAATGAGGGTAAAAACTCCTACTTTGGAAACACCTATTGCTTCATTAAGCGGTGGAAATCAGCAGAAAGTCTTATTGGCAAAGTGGATGATAAGAAACCCGGATGTTCTTATACTGGACGAACCTACCCGTGGTATAGACGTAGGTGCTAAATTTGAAATATACAAACTAATGACAAATTTAGCGAAGGAAGGTAAGGGAGTAATAATGGTTTCATCCGAGCTTCCTGAGCTTATAGGTATGTGTGACAGGATTTATGTAATGTCAAAGGGTGCAGTTACAGGTGAAATTAAACGAGAAGATTTTTCCCAGGAGCTCATTATGAAATATGCTACTGGAACTTTAACATCAGATGAGGTGAGATAAAATGGATTTAAGAAGTAATAACCTATGGAATACGGCAAAAAAGAAATACAGTATTTTTATGGTACTGTTTGTATTATTCATAATTTGTTCATTGGCAAACCCAAACTTTTTAACAACCAGCAACCTGACAAATATCTCAAGACAGTTGGCAGTTACAACAATTCTTGCTTTTGGTCAGACAATATTGATAATCTCAGGAATGCTTGACTTGTCTCAAGGTTCCGTATTGGCTCTCTCAGGAGTATTTGCAATATCTGCTTATAAAGCAACCGGATCACTGGTTGTTGCGGTGTTGGTAGGTATAATTACCGGTGTTGTTTGCAACTTTATAAATGCTTTAATGATCAGTACTTTCAAGGCTCCCCCATTCATTGCAACCTTGGCAATGCTGACCATGGCAAGAGGTGTAGCACTACTTTATACAAAAGGACAAAACATTTTACAGCTGGACAAATTCGTAGTGTTCGGACAAGGTTCTGTAGGTGTTATTCCAATACCTATTATATTCCTTGTAGTATTAGCAATAGTAACATGGTATATATTGAAACACACCAGGGTTGGACGTTCTCTGTATGCCGTTGGTGGAAATGAAGAAGCATCAGTTGCATCAGGTATTAATGTTCACAGAGTTAAGTACACTGCGTTTATAATCAATGGTATTTTCGTTGGGTTGGCAGGAGTATTGTTCATGTCCCGTGTTAATGCAGGTCTTCCAAATGGTGCTGTAGGTTATGAGTTTACAGCTTTAACAGCGGCTATCATCGGTGGAACCAGCTTCTCAGGTGGTGTTGGAACTGCAACAGGTACACTGGCCGGTGCATTTATAGTAGGTTTCCTTGACAATATTATGAACCTCACCAGTGTGGATTCTTACATGCAGCAGATTGTAAGAGGTGCAATAATAGCTCTTGCGGTTATATACGATATTCAGTCTAAAAACCGTAGAACAAAGAGTACACTTGGCAGAATAGAAGACAAACAAAATGCAAAAAACAAAAAATTAGCAGCAAAGAAATAAACTTAATTTAAATTAAACAGCACTGCTGTTTAAATAATAAAAACTATATCTATAAAAAAATCTATTAAAAGGATGGACACACAGATGAAGAAGAAATTAATTAGCGTACTATCAATGTCACTGGCAATTACTTTTTTAGCAGCATGTGGAACAGGGACACCTAAAACTTCCGATTCAACATCTTCAGGCGGAAGCAGCTCAAAGGGCTATAAGGTAGCATATATAGCTCGTGCCCAATCTGACTCATTTGCAGCTTGGCTTGCAAACGCTGTAAAGGATGAAGCAAAGAAGTACCCGGAAATAAAGCTTGATGTATTCGATGGTCAGGCAAATGACGATACTGAAAACTCAATGATTGAAAATGCTATCACAAACAAGTATGATCTGGTTATTGTTCAGCCTAATAATGGTGAAGCTCAAAGACCATACGTTGAAAAAGTGGTTAAGGCAGGTATACATGCAATAACAACTAATGCTCGTATTTCAGGAATTGAAGGAGCATCATCAGTAGACGCAAATCCATATGAGCAGGCTGGAGTAAATGCTCGTGCAGCATTAGAGCAGATTCCACAAAATGCAAAAGTTGTAGTATTGGATGGACCTTCAGGAAACTTCCACGCTGATGAAAGACGTAAGAGCTGGCAGAAGGAATTCTTTGAAAAACGTCCTGATGTTAAAATCGTTGGCGAACAGATTGCAAACTGGAACAAAGACGAAGCTATGAAGTATATGGAAGACTGGATACAGTCAAATGACAAGATTGATGCAGTTATTTCAATGAATGACAACATGGCAGCTGGAGCACTTGAAGTAGTTAAAGATAACCCTAAGTTCAAAAACATGCTTGCATATGGTGTTGACGGAACTGCAGAAGCACTGCTTTTAATTCAAGAAGGTAGAATGACTTCAACTTGTATGCAAAGTGCATATGATCTTGCTACAAAATTACTTGAAACAAGCAATAAGCTTTTAACAGGTGGAGAAAAGCAAGTTGATACAGATATCGGTAACCCACTTGTAAATAAAGATAATGTACAGCAATATATAGATATATTAAAGAAGTCCGGAGCTATTAAGTAATATTTGTACCATTATAAATACAAAGGTACGTGAAAAAATCTTTATTCACGTATCTTTGTATTGTATATTTAAATTATTTGGTGTATTATAAAAAAAAGAAAGTTAATTAAAGTGTTTTATAAAAGTTGATAATAAAGTTGATTTAAATATAAATTTAAAGGATAATCTATTGTGTGGAGGTTTTTATTATGAAAAACAGAGCGGCTTATATGACCGGAATAAACAAAATGGAGATAAGGGATATAGAGGTTCCAAAGCTCAGAGAAAAGGATGTACTTGTAAAGCTTGAGTATGTGGGAATTTGCGGTTCTGACGTGCATTATCTTGAGCATGGAAAAATCGGTGATTTTATAGTAAATGGAGATTTCATACTTGGACATGAATGTGCCGGAACAGTTGTTGAAGTTGGCAGCGGAGTACAAAACCTAAAAGTAGGAGATAAGGTTGCCTTAGAACCGGGAATAACTTGCGGACAATGCGAATTCTGTAAAACAGGAAGATATAATCTTTGCCCGGATGTTGAATTTTTAGCAACACCGCCTTACCACGGTTCATTAATGAATTATATCGCTTTCCCGGAAAATATGTGCTTTAAACTGCCTGATAACATAACAACAAAAGAGGGAGCATTAGTTGAACCTTTGGCTGTTGGTATGCACTCAGCAAACCAGGGAAATGTAAAGCTTGGAAGCTCAGTTGTTATTCTTGGAGCAGGAACAATAGGACTTGTTACATTGCTTGCATGTAAAGCAAACGGAGCAACTGACATTACTGTAGTTGACGTAATACCAAAGAGACTGGAATATGCAAAAAATCTGGGAGCAACCAATACAATAAATGCAGCAGAAGTTGATGTGTTCGCAGAAATAGACAAACTCACCGATAAAAAGGGAGTAGACGTTGTTATAGAGACTGCCGGTTCAGCAAGAACTATTTCACAGACTCCTTACCTTGTTAAAAACGGCGGTACCATTGTTCTTGTAGGTTTGGCTCCACAGGATATAATTGAATTCAACTTTGCAAAGATTATGGCAAAGGAAGCTACAATTAAATCCGTTTTCCGTTACAAAAACATATATCCTATAGCTATAAAGGCTATTTCAAAAGGAATCATAGATATAACAGGAATAGTAACACATGAATTTGATTTTGATGATGTTGCACATGCTTTTGACTATGTAATAAACAATAAGCAGGATGTTGTTAAGGCAGTTATCAAAATAGACTAATTTTATTCTTCCATAAATAATACTCCTAAATTATCCGTCGGTTAAAACCGGCGGGTTTTTTTACTGTTTACGTAACAAAAAGACGCTATGGAATGCATAGCGTCTTAATCAAATTCTAGAATATTCTAAATGCACAAATAAAATTCCTTGTCCAGTAGGAAGAAGTTATGTTTGTAATACGAACTCTGCCCTGACTAGATGATGCATCGATCATCTGGTTGCCGCCTAATGCAATACCGACATGTCCGTTGTATGTAATGATATCTCCGCGTTTTATACTACTCATACTGGATATCCTTCTATATCTGCCGTTTCCGGCCCATCCTCCGGAGGTCATATAACCTTGTCTGACTCCTGAATTCTTTAATACCCAATAAACAAATCCCGAACAATCAAAGGTATTTGGCCCTTTTGCACCATATACGTATCTGCTTCCCAGTTTTGATTTTGCTACTGATATAAGTCGTTCAACACTTGGACTTACAAAGTTTCCACCGTTACCTCCACCGGAATTGTTGCCTCCGCCGGAATTACTCGACCCTCCTGAATTGTTACCGTTTGAGCCGCTTCCTGAACCACCGGTCCATTTTCTTGCATCAGGTGATAAGAGTTTGGCTATTGTTTGTGAACCTACTTTTCCGTCCTGTCCCAAACCATTTCTTGTCTGGAAGTTAAGAACAGCATTATGCGTGTCAGAGCCGAAATAACCTGTTACGCCTTTCAAATATCCAAGCTTCTTCAAGTAAGTCTGAACTTTAGTAACATCATCTCCGCTATCGCCTATATCAAGGGCATTTTCAGTAGCATCTGCCGACATAAGCAAATCTTTTGTAACCGGCCCTATAAAACCATCGGCAATCAAACCGTTATTTTCCTGAAAACGCTTAACTGCAAGGACTGTATCGTTATCGTACTTTCCGCTGGGTTTTGCGGTGAGATAACCAAGTTCATACAATCTTTGCTTATATTGAAGTATCTCACTGTTTTCGTCCCCTAAATAAAAGGACATTGGAACTGCATTTGCCGAATATAAAATTTCTCTTGTCTGCTTACCTACATTACCGTCATCGTAAAGTCCGTTTCTTTTCTGAAATTCCTTTACAGCGGTGTCGGTATCTGTACCGAAATAACCTGTTGCCTTATTTATGTATCCTAATTCATACAAACGTTCCTGAAGCTGCTGTACATCAGGTCCTTCAGCTTCAAGAGAAACGGTATATGCTTTTGCACCCTCTGAGAGCAAAAGCTCGTATGTTTTGGCATCAACTTCACCTGTTATGGGTAACTTGTTTTTACGCTGAAATAATTCTATTGCGAATTGAAGCGGTTCTCCGAATTCATCGGTTGGTTCGTCAATTTCGAGATAATCCAGATCCATGAGTCTCTTTTGAATAACAGTAACTGTACTATCTTTTACGCCTGACTTTATAACATCCCCTTTTAAAGGGTTCATAGGAGTAATACCACGGGATGTTTTAGGTAATGCAGTTGATTCTGACGTGGCTTTCGAATACTTCTGTTGGGTTGTTTGGCTGGATACTGAAGCCGTACTTTCCTGTTTACCTGTAGCAACAAATTTAGAGCTTGAGGGCGGCAGAGTGAAAACAATTGCTGCCGTAAGAGCCAGTGCTGCTGCGCCTGAAGATGAAATAATTATATATTTATATTTTGAGGGATATTTATTTTTATAATTTTTAATTTTCTTAGGTATATCACTTATCAAACTCTTAATCTTCTTTAAATTCATAATCTCTCCAATTCAATTTGTATTTTTAGTTACGAAATTTTCAAAAAAAGAATGTATAAATAGGAACATTAAGATAAACAAAAGAATATCCAAAAGAATTAAAAACATAGAAGTTTAGCCGTATATATGTATCAAATGTAAAGTTTATTTATGCCCCTAAAATACACAACTTTTATTATGAATAGTAATATTTTATCATAGATTTTAAGAAAATGATATTAAAGTTACTTTACAATTACAAAAAGGTTACTTTCCTGTAGCTTTTTATATATAATTCCGTAAAAAGCGACTACTTTAATTGTATATGGTTATAAAAATGTTATAACTACCCAACTCAAATTGGTAACTTTATAATGGTAAACAATAACGGACCGTTAAATTGCAAAAATACACACAAAACACCGGTTACTTTGAATTAGCCGGGTAATAAACTAAAATACTATGAAGAATCGGAGGATTAAATACTATGAAAATTGGAATTGTAGGATGCGGTTATATTGCTAATTACTATGCAACAACACTACCGAACCACCCGGAACTGGAACTTGTAGGAGTAACAGATATTAATACCGATAGAGCAAAAAAGTTTGCAAAGTTTTATGGAGTTAAGCATTTCAGCACTGTTGAGGATTTACTGAAGGAACAGGAGATATCAATTGTTTTAAATTGCACAAATCCACACAGCCACTATGAAGTTTCAAGAGCAGTGCTTATGGCTAATAAACATGTATACACTGAAAAACCTATGGGAATGGATTTTGATGAGGCATCAAAGCTGGTGAACTTAGCAAAGGAAAGAAAGCTATTCATTGCATCTGCACCAAGTATTCTTTTAGGAGAATACGCACAGGGAATTATGAAAGCCTTGAAAGACAAAGAAATCGGACATCCTATTCTTGCATACGCACAGCTTGATGACGGTGCTGTTCATGATATGCGTTACTGGACTTGGATAAGCAGAACAGGAACTGAATGGCCATATGAAAATGAGTTTAAGATAGGAAGTCTTTTGGAACATGCAGGGTATTGCCTTACATTACTAACGGCGTTTTTCGGGCCTGTTAAGGAAGTTCAGGCATACACCCGCTGCCTTGTACCAAACAAAATAAACAAAGACAGGATAGATGACCTTGGGCCGGACTACAGCGAAGCGTGCCTTGAATTCAGATCAGGTATGGTAGCAAGATTGACTATAGGCTCAGTTGCACCGCATAATCATTCATTGATGATTGTGGGAGATGAGGGTGTACTTACAACCGATGATTTATATTGGGATGTCCAGCAAAAAGTATATATACAGAAGAGGATAACTTCCGATTCAAAAGACCGTAAAAATTCACATGTATATTTAACAGAGAAGGAAGAATACGAATTTGAAAGGCCTGAGGATTTTGAGTTCAGAAGTCAGGATGAAGTGAATGTGGACTGGGCAAAGGGAGTAGCAGAACTAGCCGATGCTATTTTACATAAAAGAAAATGCCGTTTGGATATGAGCCATGCACTTCATGTAATGGAGATAATTGATGTATTGGAAAATGCACGCAGCTTCAGCGGGCCGCAGAAAATAAGGACTGTATTTGATCCTATAGAAGCTGCAGACTGGATAAAAGAAGGAAAACTGCCAAAGGGCCTTACAGCTTAAAGAAGGGAGTGCTATGAAAGATAATAAATTTATAAAATCAAGACTCTCCTCGTTAATGTTTTTACAATTCTTCATTTCGGGAATTACTTGTCCGATTATGAGTTTATACTTGATAAAATGCCTGCATTTTTCCGGAGACCAAACAGGGATTATACTCTCCGTATCGGGGATAACTACAATTTTATCATCTGTTATGGGAGCACTGATTGCTGACAAAATATTGACAGTAAATCGTCTGCTTGGAATTTGCCATTTGTTTGCTGCTATATTTATGACTATACTTACTTTTCAGACCAGATTTGAATGGGTGCTTGTTACATATTTACTTTATACACTATCATTCGGATGTACAAATGGATGCGTATCAGCAGTAGTATTTCACCATGAGGAAAATGCAAAGAAAAATTTCGGCGGTATCCAGATGTGGGGTTCTATCGGTTGGATATCGGCCGGATGGCTGTTCAGCTTTGTATGGATGAGAAATTTCACGGGTATCATGGCCTTAAACCGGATGGCAGATGCATTGAAAATCTCAGCAGGCATTTCGTTTATATTATTTGTATATACCTTTTCTTTGCCTGTTAAAAAGATTAAGCCTGACAGCCGGAAATCCCTTGTACCGAGAGAAGCCCTGGCCGTTTTTACAAAGCCACAGAATCTATTTCTTGCTGCAATGGTTTTTATTACATTTACTTCATTTCAATACTATCTGTTCGGTATCGGGCCGTATTTACAGCAGAGTAATTACGGAGAAACCAATATTATGCCCTTGATGAGTGTGGCACAAATAGCCGAGGCTGTGGCACTTGGAGTTCTTGGTTACTTTATAGTACGCAAGGACTTCAAAAAGGTATTGATAATAGGACTTATAGGCAATTTGTGGAGATTTGTGGCACTGCTTATAAGCCCTGCATTTCCGGCTGTAATCTCTGCTCTTGTTTGTCATGGAGTGGCATCAGCATTCTTTTTCACTGCATCGTGCATTTACCTTGACAGTCAGTGCGAAGATAGTACGGCACGGCCGGGGGTTCAGCAGATAATAATTATGCTTGCATATGGAGTAGGTGCATCCTTGGGTAACCTGTCAGCCGGCAGGGCTGTTACAATGTTTGAAACAGCAGTATCAGGTGTTATTAATTACTCTGCCTTCTGGGGTGTACCATTGGTTGTCAATGCAGTTATGTTCCTGCCGTTCATTTTATTATTCAAGCGTGGGTTAGGGGAAAAAGTATCAAAGCAAAAAGAAGTTACAGGTTTATCTAAAAAATTGTCCATAAAGGAGATATAAAAATGATCGGAGTAGGTATTGTAGGATGCGGAGCTATTGCAAGGTATCGTCACGTTCCGGAGTTTGCTGCTAATCCATTGTCTAAAATTATCGGTTACTTTAACCCCTCTAGTGAAAAAGCGGAAATTCTTGCATCCAAATATGGAGGGAAGGTATATTCCGATTACGGAAAAATGCTGGAGGATCCAGCAGTGCAGGCAGTTTGTATTTGTTCACCCAATAAATATCATGCTCAAATGAGCATTGCTGCCATGGAGGCAGGAAAGCATGTCTTGTGCGAAAAGCCAATAGCTGTGACCGTTGACGAAGGTGAAAAAATGCTTGAAGCGGCAGCAAGGACAAAAAAGTGTCTAATGATTGCTCATGACATGAAATTTGAGTATGCCCACAAAAAAGCAAGGGAAATCGTTAAAAGCGGTGAAATGGGAAGAATACTTAGTTTTCGTACCACTTTCGGACATAGAGGGCCGGAGCACTGGAGTGTAAATCAAAGCATGGATTCATGGTTTTTCGATAATGAAAGTTCCTTAACAGGAGTTTTAGCAGATCTTGGTGTACACAAGTTAAACTTGATTGAATGGCTTATAGATGATCGTATAAATCAAATAAAAGCTTTCTCGGAGGTCAGGGATAAAAAGCGTGAAAACGGAGAATTAGTTGAAACTCCTGACAATAGTGTATGTTTGCTGAAATCAAAATCCGGGATTATAGGAACACTGGCAGCAAGCTGGACTTATTATGGGGGTATGGATAAAAGTACCGTACTTTATTGTTCGAAAGGCACCATAGAAATTTATAGTAATCCCGGCTATCCATTAATTGTTGCAAAATCTGAAAATGAGAGGATTTGTTATACTTTTGATAAACAGGAAACATCAGGTATTGCAGATGCTTTCTTGGATAGTATTGTAAACGGAACTGATCCGGCTATATCGGGAGAAGAAGGTTTGAGAGCGTTAAAGCTAGTTATGGCTTGTGCAGAAGCGCATGCCAAGGATAAAACAATACTCATAAATGATTAGAACGAAATAAAAAAATAAGTTTACTAATAGTCTACCCATCAGAAAAAACACTTTATGATGGGTTATTGTTTATAAAAAAATACAATAGTACTATACATATAATGACAATTTTCTCAATTTATGTATGATATCATTTCTTTAATAATTTGACATAAAAAACACAAGATTGACATTTTAGTGGACACAGCTGCAAATAACACACTACATACTCCTTGCGGCTTTAAGCAAAGGGGGACCTTAATGACATTTATTATTTCATTGATTTTAATATGGATAATTTCGATTATTATATTGGTTGTAGATTTTAAAAGTGAATGTAACAGATGGCTAAGTTCCGCAGCCTTTTGTGTGGGGTTGCGGTATTTAGCCGACAGTATTAATGTACTTGCTGCACCTAATGTGAACAATTACATTAAGCTGATTATTTGTATTCTTACGTCAATTTCTTTTGTATTTTACCCCTATACCTTACTAATGTTCAGCTTAAGTTTAAGTAAAATACTTGAACCTAAGTATAACAAATTTCTGATGTGGATTTTGCTTATTCCGGTTGTTTTAATTTACGTATTTCTACCGATAAATGATTTTATGTATCCTACAATTAAGCCTTCATACAAATATTTGACTCTATGGTCTACGTTTGGGGTAATTTTATCGAATGCAGTATTGATTGTTGGGTATTTTAAAACGGTCAGCATACCAAAAAAGAAAAACATATTCCTTGTGGGTATTTTCATGATACCTACCACAATATTTGGATGGCTTATAAACTTTCTTCTCCCTATTCTTGGAATAAAAAACCTATGGAAATTCAATATAATAGTAGTTGTTGTGGTAGCAGCTTTATACTGCGTTCTGGTTGTAAAATATGGTTTTTTGGGGATAAAAATAAGATTTGAAAAAAACCGTCTTGACAGCACTATGCAGTCAATCAGTTCAGGAACCCAGATTTTGACTCACGCAATAAAAAATGAGATTTTAAAGATTTCTTTATGCACCAGGAACATTAATTCCTCAGAAGAATCCTTTGATAAGGAGAAATTCGACAGATATATCGGTGAAAATACGCAGAACATTACAGCATCAACTGATCACCTTATGACGTTAGTGGCCAGGATTAAGGATTATATGCATGAGATAGAAATAAGGGAGGAATATCATAATTTAGCAGATATTATAGAGAACTCATTGAACCTCATGATAGTACATATTAAGGAAAAAAATATTTCAATTAAGCGTTATTATTCATATGGTCAATTCGGTACTGTACTTTTGTGTGATGCAGTACATATTCAGGAGGTTTTGAATAATATTTTGAAAAATGCAGTTGAAGCACTTCAACCCGGCGGAGAGATAGGGATTCATGTTATAAAAAGTAAAAAGGTCTTAACAGTGGAAGTTCGTGATAACGGCCCGGGTATACCCGCCAGTAATCTTTCCCGTATTTTTGATCCGTTTTTTTCTACCAAGAAAAACAGCATGAATTTTGGTCTGGGGTTATCCTATTGCTATAATGTAATGCATAAGCACGGTGGAGGTATAGAGGTAGAGAGTGATGAAAATAAAGGAACAGCAGTAATTTTGAAGTTTTTATCAAAAAAGGTTAAGAAGGTGGTATAGATGAAAAAAATATCAGTGGCAATTGTTGAGGATGATCCCGTGTGGTTAAGCTCTTTAAAAATTTTTTTGAACAATGAGGAAGACCTGAATGTCGTAGCTACTGCCTCCACTCAAAAGGATGCCGTGGAAATGGCAAAAAATAATGATGTGGATATTATTTTAATGGATATAAATTTAAGTGAAAACAACATGGATGGAATATATGCCGCTGCAGAAATAAGTCAGGCTAAAAATGTGAAAATAATCATGCTCACTTCTATTGAGTCCGAGGAGGTTATTAGAAACTCCTTTACTGCCGGCGCTGTAAACTATGTTCTGAAAAGTAATTATATGGATATCCCTGCTGCTATCCGTTCCGTCCACAATAAGGTGTCACCCATGGAGATTTTATTAAAAGATTACTCAAGGATGAAGGAGGCAGAACAGGTGGCTGCCTTGTCCAATGCAGAAAGAGAAATTCTTAGCCTGGTACAGCAAGGATACTCCCAATCAAAAATATCTGAAGTACTTTTTAAGTCACCTGGTACTATAAAAGCACAAATTAATAAGCTGTTGAAAAAAATGGGCGTTGCCAATTGTAAACAAGCTATTAAGAAAATTAATAGCAAGGGAATTTTAAAGTAATTGGTCTTTAGGTTTGAGACTGTAAATTTTCATTATTTTTTTAAGACGTTCTTCCGTACTTCCGGTAATAATATAGTATTTTATCCCTATCTCCTCTAAGGCACTTATTATCATTTCATCACAAGTCTTACGGACTTTATTAGAATAATAATGATAGTTTTCTTGTGAAGCAGGAGATTCAACAGGCAAATGTATAAAGGAATGATAGTTTCTCCGACAGTATTCCTTAAAAACATTACCGAAGCTTTTATAAAAATTTTCGTATAAATTCTTATGAGTAATAATTTCTAGATTGTTTGCAAATAGATTAAAGCTGAAAGGTGTATAATTCAATGAATTAAGTTTAACCAGACCATATATGTAAGATTCTATTAATGTTCCATCTACTATAAAGTTCCCTTGGACCCGGTTTTCACTCATAACCTGCTCTAAAAAACGATAGATACATATTTGGTAGTATTCATAGGGAGAGCATTGTTCTATGGTTTTCCCGGGGAAATGTAAAGACGTCACTTCTTCCATACTTTTTACAGAAACCATAGGTATTGTCGTAAGTTGTTCCAGAGCTACAGCCAAGGTTGTTTTTCCCGTTGCAAATGTACCGGATATGGCTATTCGCAAATCCTTGTTCATTTTATGACTATCCCCTTTGTAAATAAGATATCACACACATAATACTTTTAGAGTACTGTAAAATCAGGACACTTTTTTATGTCCGGAATTAATAACTAATTCAGGAATTTCATGTGCAAGGCTTACACTTACACTCAATGGATTCGAGGGGGAATCCACAATACATTTAAAATCGGCTATTCGCCAGGTATTTTCTTTCATATGAAGGATTTTTGACTTGCTGATATAAACAGTTTGCCTGAAGCTTTTAAGGGTGCTTACTGGTTTTTTATATTCAATTTCAACTTTTCTCATCCACAGGTTGTTGGAACATTTACGCTCTATGCTGTCAACCCGGTATATCAGTGCCTGCATCTGTTGAGATGCACAGGCAAACAGGTCTATGATGGAATAAATATTGTTGTCTGAAATTGTTTCCATCTTTCTTATATTTACATTGGAAGAAAGGGATTGGCTGTTTTTATCAATGCAAATATTTGTTAAATCATATATTTTATTCTTTTCTACCAGTTGGCTGCAATAACCCGTAATAGCACTACCGGCATCGTTTATGCTGCTGTAGTAGATTTCTTCCGTAGTCATACTGTTAATGTCATGTTCCAATTCAATGACCATATTAAAACCTGCAATTTCGTTTGAAAACATCGAGTTGTAGCGGTCATTACCTGTTTCAGCAGTACCTAGAAATCTGGTGTGAATATCAATATCTTCAAGTTTATATTCAGGTTCGCTGCCTGCTTTTATTACAACCTTTTTTATCCACATATTACCAATTTGGTTGTTTTTTAATTGATAAATATGACTTACAAAGAGTTTATTTAAACAGAATACAAATACCAAAATATCAAGTGTGCTTACATGTGGTTTTAATACTGTTCCATCTTCTTTTACCGACCAGTTTTCAGGATATATGGCTGAACACTTGGCGGTTAATTCATTTCGGCAAGGACTAATTGAAATGTCATTGAAAAGGTGTTTGACATTTTTAAAGCCGCTGCTGAAAAACCTTTTGTCCTTGTCTCCTAAAAGCTCATCAATTGTTTCGTATACTTCGTTGGTTATCATGTTTTTCATCTCCTTATAATATAATGTTTGTAGATAAAATAGTGTTATTTAAAAGCGATTTAGTAAGCATAATTCCATTATAATGGGTACAGGTTTTTTAGGTAGTTATAACTTTTTTATAACCCTGTGTTTTTGGAATTACGCAGGATTTTTGTTAGTCCTAACGAATATTAACAGATATATAAGAATATACCAGTAACAAAAATTATTATAAAGCAGGAGGATACTAAATGATTACTGCAAAGGAAATTGCAAAAATGATTGACCATTCTTTACTGAGGCCAGAACTGAATGAATCTGACGTTAGACAAGGGTGTAGACTGGCAAAGGAGTATTCAACCGCCTCGGTTTGCGTAAAGCCATGTGATGTAGAAATAGCAAAAGAGGAACTTGAAGGAAGTGATGTTCTGGTAACTACCGTAATAGGCTTTCCACATGGTTCAAGCAAGACATCTGTAAAAGTGCAGGAAGCTGTAGAAGCTATCAATGATGGGGCTGTGGAACTTGATATGGTACTTAATATTGGCAGACTTCTTTCAAAACAGTTTGACTATGTGGAAAAAGATATAAAATCAGTGGTCGATGCAGCACATCAGAGGGGTGTAATTGTAAAAGTAATTCTGGAAAATTGCTATTTAAGTGATGAACTTAAAGAAATTGCATGCAAGATTTGTGAAGATGCAGGAGCTGATTTTGTTAAAACCTCCACAGGTTTTGGTACCGGCGGGGCTACTCTGGAAGATCTTGAACTTATGCGAAGAACATGCAGTGAAAAGGTCAGGGTAAAAGCTGCAGGGGGAGTGAGAACACTAAACGATGCTTTGTCTGTCAGAAGTAAAGGTACGGTAAGATTCGGTGCTACAGCAACCAAGGTTATTCTGGATGAGGCGAAGCGCAGGGAAGAGGAAGGAACATTGCAGGAAGCAAAATAAACTAAAACCCCAAAAAGTAATAAAAATGCAGTGGCTATCCTTTTGGATAAATCCACTGCATTTTTAACATTTTCAATTAAATATAATTACTTTTTTTACACAAACTGCAACTTGAACAGTCTGTACATGAAAGGCCGGAACCGGAATTTGTTCCGGAATCATTTATTATGGTAAATCTTGTTGTATTGATGTCATATATTCGTTTTTTATCACTGTTAAATTTTACATAATGACCTTCAAAAGAAATTTCCAGAGGCACTAGGGAAACTACACCTTCTTCATAAGGATCGGGCTTAACTATTGCTTTCATTGTTTCAAATGAGCCGTCTTTTTCAAAGATAGCCACCTTGCTGCTGCTTGTGCAAAGAGTCTGTATATTTCCGTTTTCTGTAAAAATTAGTGAATTGCAGTCGGCATTTATACCAAGAGCATTTTCGTTGTAAGCTGTTAATTCTCCGATGAGAGTAGGCACTGTAATTTCATAGGCAGGCTCTACCGATTTAAGCTTTCCGTTTTCATATAATGAAAATCCTATCCTCACCGGAAGAAGGCTTTGAGCAGTTCTGAGGATAATAGTTTCACCCGGCCACAAGGTCATTGATTTAAGGTTTCCGCTTTCATAAAAGTAAAGACCTATTATTTTGGTCTTGAAGCTGCCAAAAGGAAAATGAAATTGGAATTCGTCACAAAGTTTTTCTTCATCCTCTTGGCTCCAGTATCCACTTAGCTTGCCATTCAACGGAAAAATCCTTTTCAGACTGCCGGATTCATAAAAAGTAACAAGTTCTGTAGGGAAAGTACCCAAGGTTGTTTTTATTAAGGTTGAGGTTTCTAAAGAAATACTTTTAACTCTTCCGCTTTCATAAAACGAAATAGATTGACAGTATTTTTTACGCACTTCATCTTCACCATATTTAGGAATCAAATCGCCGTATTCAGTTTTAATAACATTTTTTTCACAGAGTATACATTCTTTAATTCTTCCGCTTTCAAAACAAAAAGCACTGACAATACCCAAGAGATTTTCACGAATATTTTCTAACATATTGGCAACCTCCTATTTTATAATGGAACATTTAATGTGAACAGACATTACTTAATATGGAAACCTTGTACTTGTTATCTCCGTTTGCTTCTATTGAATAGCTTAGGTTCAATGCCGGTAGTATATTGTCAAACCAGGGGGGAACATGGGAACATATAACCTCAAGTCTGAAAAAAGTGTTAGTTTCCAGAAATGGCTTGAGAGCTTTCTTAGAAGAAATTTCAGGATGTTTGGCTTGAAGCTCTATTAGGTTTATGTAAAAAACTCCGTTTTCTTCTGTTTGAACAGGTGAAAGGGCAACCTGCTTTAAATTCGCAGCTTCAGATTTTAAGCTGCTGACTTCATTATAAATATCATCCAGAACACTGCTTGTAATATCCTTTGCTTCAAATATTGCAAACCCCATCCGGTCAAATATGTTGTAAGCAAGCCCGGACATTACTTTGCCGACTATTATCTTGCAATCCTCAAGTTCCATAATAAGACTTTTAATATTTTCCCTAAGGTCCGAAAGGGACATGTTAGTATTAATATAGTAGCGGACTTCCTTAAATAGTTGCCATTGTGTATTATTCTTATTGTATATATTTATGAATGATCCTTTTTCAAAAGGTGAAAGCTCTTCTTCATCATTTACTATCACTGCAATTCTCTTTAACATTAATTTAACCTCCTATGTTATATTTTTTATATAGAAATACAAAAACGGGGCCATCAAGCTTTTAGCTTGATACGCCCCGTTGCACTTATTATTATTATATGAGGAGGGAAAGAAATAATCAACCGTATCCTTGAATAAAAAATACGTATTTGTAAGAAATATACAAAATGATTTTTGAATTAACAGTTTTTATTGACGAATTCGTGTATTGTTAATATGGTTATAAAGTCTTATACTCTTAGTAAGCTAAACAAATTAATAAAAACGACGACGAAGTCTCATTAATTCACTATGAAGTGAATAATGGGACTTTTTTAGTAGAACAACATCAAAAAAGTCAGACGATGAGGTCTTAAAACTTAGAGTGTAAGCTCTGTTTTGAGGCCTTTTTATTTTACAGTTTGAAAATTAATGTACAACGGTACAGGAAAATGGGAGGTATTTATATGAGACAGGTAGCTATTTATGGAAAAGGCGGTATTGGAAAGTCAACTACAACACAAAACCTGACCGCGGGCTTGGGGGAAATGGGTAAAAAGATTATGATTGTAGGCTGTGACCCAAAAGCTGATTCAACCAGACTGATACTGGGAGGCCTCGCACAACAGACAGTTCTGGATACACTCCGGGAAGAGGGCGAGGATATTGATCTTGATTTGGTCATGAAGAAAGGATTCTCCGAAATCAATTGTGTTGAATCGGGAGGCCCGGAGCCGGGAGTCGGTTGTGCAGGACGAGGAATAATTACTTCAATAGGTTTACTGGAAAGACTTGGAGCATATGAAGATGATCTTGATTACGTTTTCTATGATGTTCTTGGAGATGTTGTTTGCGGAGGGTTTGCAATGCCGATTCGTGAGGGAAAGGCACAGGAAATTTATATAGTTGCCAGCGGGGAAATGATGGCACTGTATGCGGCAAATAATATATCAAAAGGAATTCAGAAGTATGCCAAGACAGGCGGTGTAAGACTTGGCGGTATTATATGCAACAGCCGTAAGGTTGATGGGGAGGCCGATTTGGTTGAAGCTTTCGCAAAGGAGCTTGGCTCTCAAATGATACATTTTGTTCCCAGAGACAACATGGTTCAAAGGGCTGAAATCCATAAAAAGACAGTAATTGATTTTGATGCGGAATGTAATCAGGCAGATGAATACAGGTTTCTTGCCAAAAAGATAGACGAGAACAAAATGTTTGTAATTCCTAAGCCGTTAAAACAGGAAAGACTTGAGGAACTGTTGATGGAACACGGAATTATGGATATTTAATATTAATCACTCAGCTTCTTTATTGACATGCCTGATGAGTTTAAATATTTTTAATCAGACTTCACCATTGAAAGTTTAAACCCATTATTTCTCAAATTTGAAATGTTAGTGATTGAAATTAAACCTACTAATAAGGAAAGGCGGATGAAATTATGATATTGGTAAGAGCAATTATCAGACCAGAAAGAACAGGTATAGTGCTTTCAGAACTGCTGGCAGCAGGCTTTCCCGCAGTAACCAAAATGGATGTATACGGAAGAGGAAAGCAAAAGGGAATTGTCATAGGTGATATCCAGTATGATGAGATTCCAAAAGAAATGTTATTAATTGTTGTAAATGATGAAGACAAGGATGATGTTATAAAAATAATTATGAGGAATGCACGTACGGGAGAAAAAGGAAACTTTGGTGATGGAAGAATATTTATCAGTGAAGTTCTGGATGCATATACCATTAGTACTGCAAAACAAGGCTTATAGGAGGTGTTGCTTATGAAAGAGGTTATGGCTTTTATCCGTACCAACAAAGTTAACAAAACCAAGGAAGCTCTTGCCAATGCCGGGTTCCCGGCCTTCTCCTGCAGGCCTTGTCTTGGGAGAGGTAAAAAAAGCCTTGATGCAACCGTTTTAAACTATATCATGGAAGCCGGAGAATTGCCCGTATCCAAAGTAGGTGAAGCATTTACGGAGACAGCAAGGCTTATTCCCAAAAGATTTTTTTCATTGGTTGTAGATGACGAACAGGTGGATTTGGCAGTTAAGACTATTATAAACGTGAACCAGACCGGGAATCCCGGAGACGGCAAAATATTCGTAATACCTATTCAGGAAACTTATAAGGTTAGAACAGGCGAAAACCTACTTTAAATGACAGGTGGTGAGACAAATGAATGTAAGAAATATTGTTTTGGATAAATATAGTGCAAAAGTCTACAAAAATAGAAAAGAACACATAATGGAGCTAACCCAGGAAACTAAAGATCAGCCCATTGCGGCAAACAGCCGTACTGTTCCCGGAATCATAACAAACAGGGGATGCTGTTATGCTGGTTGTAAAGGTGTTGTTCTCGGGCCTTTAAAGGATGTTCTGGTATTAACACACGGGCCTATAGGATGCGGTTTCTATTCCTGGGGAACCAGAAGAAACAAAGCAAAAACTGAGGACGGAAGAAACTTTATTGAATATTGCTTTTCAACTGACCTTCAGGAGCCTGATATAGTTTTTGGCGGCGAAAAAAAGCTGAGACAGGCGATAAAAGAAGCGGTAGAAATTTTTCAGCCAAAATGTATCATGATATGCTCTACCTGCCCCGTAGGACTTATAGGTGACGACATACATGCAGTTGCGACAGAAACTGAACAATTGTACGGAATTAGCTGTATGGCATTCAGTTGTGAGGGATACAAGGGTGTCAGCCAGAGTGGTGGTCATCATATTGCCAATAACACTCTTATGAAAAAAATTATAGGCACAAATGATACTCCTCCTAAAAATAAATACTCCGTAAACCTACTGGGAGAATATAATATCGGCGGAGACGGCTGGGAAGTTGAAAGAATCATGAAGCGTATCGGTTACGATGTAATATCGGTATTTACCGGAGATGGCAGCTTTGAAGCAATAAAAAATTCTCATATGGCAAACCTCAATCTGGTGCAATGTCACCGTTCAATAAACTACATTGCTGAAATGATGAAAACAAAATATGGTGTGGACTGGATTAAGGTAAACTTCATTGGAATAAAATCAACTATACAATCCTTAAGAGATATGGCAGCTTACTTTGGTGACAAGGAACTCGCAGAGCGGACCGAAGAGGTAATAGACGACGAACTTGCAAACATTGCAGAAGAGAAGGAATACTACTATTCAAAGCTTAAAGGTAAAACAGCTGCTCTCTATGTAGGTGGGTCAAGATCACATCATTATCAGCTGTTACTTTCAGACTTCGGTGTTTCCACAGTTCTTGCAGGTTACGAATTTGCACACAGAGATGACTACGAAGGCAGAGAAGTAATTCCTACTATAAAAGAAGATGCCGACAGCAAAAATATAGAACACCTCAATGTAGAAAAAGACGACAAAAAATATCATGCATACCTTACTGATGAGCAATATGAAATGCTAAAATCAAAAATTCCTCTGGAAGACTATACAGGTATGATAAGACATATGGAAAACGGCAGTATTGTTGTTGATGATTTGAATCAGTTTGAGACTGACGAGTTCCTGAAACTGTTGAAACCTGACATATTTTTCTCTGGAATAAAGGATAAATACTCACTCCAAAAGGCAGGAGTTCTGGCAAGACAGTTGCATTCCTATGATTACAGCGGCCCGTATGCCGGGTTCAGAGGCTCCGTTAACTTTGCAAGAGATATAACAATGGGATTGTATACCCCGGCCTGGGGATTTGTTACACCACCTTGGAAAAACAGATCAACTCTCAGAGCTTCATTAGCAGGAGGTGAAGAATAATGCTTACAATGACTCCGAAAGAAATATCAGAACGCAGCAGCTTAAGAATAAATCCGTGTAAAACCTGTCAGCCGGTTGGCGCAATGTATGCAGCACTTGGAGTACATAACTGTATGCCCCACAGTCACGGCTCACAGGGATGTGCCTCCTACCACAGAACATTTTTGTCAAGGCATTTCAAGGAACCTGCAATGTCTTCTACAAGTTCATTTACAGAAGGTGCTTCGGTATTTGGCGGCGGAAGCAATCTCAGAACAGGTGTAAAGAATGTATTTGATATATACAGCCCTGACATTATTGCAGTACATACCACCTGTCTGAGTGAAACAATAGGAGATGACCTGACTGCATTCATTCAGGATATTGATATACCAGAAGGGAAATATGTTGTTCATACAAACACACCAAGCTATGTAGGTTCGCACATAAACGGATTTTATAATATGATGTCCGGATTTATCAATTACATGGCCGAATCAACAGGTCAATCAAACAGCAAAACTGCGATTTTTCCCGGGTTTGTAAATCCCGGTGATATCAGGGAACTAAAAAGAATACTAAAGCTTATGAAAGTACCTTTTACAATGTTCCCTGACCAGAGTGGAGTAATGGATGCACCAATGACGGGAAACTACTCAATGTATCCTAAAGGCGGAACAACAATACCTGAAATAATCGGGCTCGGTGACTGCGTGAAGGTACTTGCTCTGGGTGAACTTACAAGTGAGGAGCCCGCAAATGTACTGGAAAGAAAGTGCAAGGTTCCATACTCTCTGATGCAGCTGCCAATAGGGATTGAGGCTACAGACAAATTCGTTATGGAGCTTTCGCAGATAACAAATGAGGAGATTCCTTACGAGCTTGAAGAGGAACGTGGACAATTAGTAGACATAATTTTAGACTCGCATTTCTATTTTCATGATAAAACAGTTGCAATATTCGGTGATCCCGACACAGTACTTGGTCTTACCCGTCTGGTGCTGGAGATGGGAATGATTCCTAAATATGTTCTGACAGGAACCCCTGGTGAAGCTTTTGTAAAGCTGGCTAACAAGCTTTTCGACCACTATGGTGTAAGTGATTGCACTGCAAAGGCTTCAGGGGACTTGTTTGAACTCCATCAATGGATAAAGAATGAAAAGGTTGATCTGCTTCTTGGAACATCTTATGGTAAACAAATAGCAAAGGCTGAAGACATACCCTTTGTACGTGCCGGTTTTCCGGTGCTTGACAGATATGTACATTCATATGCACCAATACTAGGCTACAAAGGAGCAATAAGACTGGTGGAAATGATTGCAGGAGCCTTGATGGACAGACAGGACAGAGATGCAATGGATGAGGAATTTGAAATAGTTATGTAAATCAGGAGAACCTTAACCTTTGGAGAAGGGGGCAAAATTATGACAGAGTCACTTATATTGGAAGAAAGAAAAGACTTTATAAAATTCGGATTTGAAAAATCCGGGAAGACAGCTATCAAATGTGAAAGCAACAGCGTATCGGGAGCCGTAAGCCAGAGGGCATGTGTATACTGCGGTGCAAGAGTTGTGCTGAACCCAATTACAGACGCATTTCATATTGTCCACGGTCCCATAGGATGTGCCAGTTATACCTGGGATATCCGGGGAAGCCTGACTAGTGGAAGCGACCTTTACAGAAACAGCTTTTCAACAGACCTGACGGAACAGGATATTGTTTTCGGAGGAGAAAAAAAACTCAGTGCTGCCATTGATGAAGTTGTTCAAAAGCATAATCCAAAAGTGATTTTTGTCTATGCCACATGTATTGTGGGTGTAATAGGTGATGACGTGGAAGCCGTATGCAGACATGCAGAAAAGCAACACGGAACAAGGGTTATCCCCGTAAAGTCCCCCGGATTCTCAGGTAACAAATCCTATGGTTACAAAATGGCGTGTAATGCCATACTGGAACTTTTGAGGCCTCACAGCAATATTCCTAAAATTCATGGAGTCAATATCCTTGGAGATTTCAACCTTGCCGGTGAAATGTGGATAATAAAAAAGTACCTTAATGAAATAGGTATTCCCGTAGTATCAACAATTACCGGGGATGCCGGCTACGACAATCTTATAAAGGCACCTTCGGCAAGGCTGAATCTTGTACAGTGTGCAGGTTCAATGACTTATTTGGCAAAAAAGATGGAAGCTGAAATGAATATTCCCTTTATAAAGGTAAGCTTTTTCGGAGTAGAAGACACCTCGCAATCATTAATCAGAATAGCAGAAGCAATAGGCGCAGAAGAAAATATAAACAAAGCAAGAATCTTTACACAATCTGAAACAGACAGACTAAGACCCTTATTGGAAAAATATAAAAGCCGGCTTGAAGGCAAAAAAGCAGCAATTTATGTGGGCGGGGGCTTTAAAGCAATTTCCCTTATAAGACAGTTTAACCAAATGGGAATTGAAACAGTTGTCGTTGGAACACAAACAGGAAAACCTGAGGAATATGAGATTATTACAAATCTGGTTGGTGAAAATGCAGTAATTCTGGACGATGCAAACCCTGCCGAGCTTGAAGCCTTTATGAAGGAGAAGGATGCAGATATTCTGGTGGGTGGTGTTAAGGAAAGGCCCCTTGCTTATAAACTTGGAATTGCTTTTTGCGACCATAACCATGAGAGAAAACACGCACTTGCCGGATATGAGGGAGTAGTTAATTTTACAAAAGAAATAAATCTGTCAATGAATAGTCCTGTATGGGAGTACATTAAGCAGGAAACTTAAATTTTGATAATGGAAGGGGTGAATAAGTATGAGCAAAAACCTGGTAAACTTAACTGTAAATCCATGTAAAATGTGTATGCCAATGGGAAGTGTAAGCGCTTTCTACGGAATAAAGAAATGTATGACAATTCTTCACGGCTCCCAAGGCTGCAGCACATATATAAGAAGGCATATGGCAACACACTACAATGAACCGGTAGATATAGCTTCTTCATCACTTACGGAGGAAGGAACTGTTTTTGGCGGCGAGGGCAATCTTATTAAGGGTATTGAAAACATGATATCACTGTACAAACCTGAAATAATAGGAGTAGCAACAACCTGTCTTGCAGAAACCATCGGGGAAGATATCAATAGAATAATAAATGAATTTTATAAAAAACATCCTGAAGCAAATGTCAGAATAATCCCCGTATCCTCGGCAGGTTATTCGGGAACACAATACGAAGGGTTTTTCAAAGCACTCAGGGCTATTGTTGAAAATGTAGAAATGGACGTGAAAAAAAATAACAAGGTAAACATAATAACAGGTCTTATATCTCCGGCAGACACCCGCTATTTAAAAAAATTACTTGATTCCATGAAAATAGATTACATATTACTTCCTGACATATCTGATAATCTTGACGGAGAGTATTCAAAGGTATATAACAGACTGCCGGAAGGGGGAACCTCTATTGAGGAAATTTCACTTATGGCCGGCGCAAAGCTGACCATAGAGCTTTCTACATTTATTAAAGGAGAAGACTCTCCTGCACAATATTTATATGAAGCTTATGGTGTACCATATGTGAGGTGCAGTCTCCCGGTTGGACTGCGGGATACGGATATTTTTCTCCGCCAGCTTGTAAAGGCAGAAGGCACTATGAGTGCTGAAATTAAAAAAGAACGGGGAAGATATCTGGATTCCATAATTGATTCACATAAATACAATAGTGAGGGTAGGGCAGTGATTTTCGGAGAGCCGGATTTTGTATACTCCACAGTAAGATTGTGTACTGAAAACGGAATTATGCCTGTAGTAGTTGCCACCGGAGCAAAATGCAGCTCCCTTAGCAATCTTTTAATAGAAGAAATACAAAAAGCATCTGATTACGCATTTGTGGAAAAATTTAAAATAATTGATGACTGTGATTTTGATACAATTGAAAAATATGCTTTAGAGCTTGGTGCCAACGTAATGATAGGAAGCTCAGACGGAAGAAGAATTGAAGAAAAATACAAACTTCCTCTTGTGAGATGTGCTTTTCCAATCCATGACAATATCGGAGGACAAAGGGTAAGAATACTGGGTTATGAAGGCTCAATCACCCTACTTGACAGAATTACAAATACTCTACTAACGCAAAAAGAACACAGCTTCCGCAGCTCTCTATACAACAAATATTACAAAGCAAACCTTGAACCAAAGTTAAAAATAGGTGAGGCTGTCTTAGCTGCCGAAACAACTTCAGAGGACATGAAAACTGTAAATACAAAAAAATCAGTCACTCATCCATGCTTTAACGGCTGTGGCAGCGGCTATGCCAGAATACATCTTCCCGTAGCTCCAAAATGCAATATACAATGCAACTACTGTGTCAGAAAATATGACTGTCCAAATGAAAGCAGACCCGGAGTTACAACTGAAATACTATCACCTGAACAAGCTCTGGAAAAATATAAAATCGTAAAACAAAAGATGCCAAACCTTACCGTAGTTGGGATTGCAGGGCCGGGAGATTCTCTGGCGGATTTTGAGAATACCAGAAAAACACTAGCACTCATTAGAGAATTTGACCCACAAGTAACCTTTTGCCTGTCTACAAACGGACTGATGCTGCCAGTATATGCAGAAGAACTTGTGGGGCTAGGAGTATCTCATGTAACCGTTACAATGAATGCCGTAAATGCAACAATAGGAGCAAAAATATATAAACACATTGATTATATGGGTAACAGGTATTTTGGAGAGGTTGGAGCAGCTATTCTAATGGCGAACCAGATGGCGGGACTTAAAAAGCTTTCCTCACTGGGAGTTGTATGCAAGGTGAATGTTGTTATGCTCAAAGGAATTAACGAGTACCATGTCCGGCAGGTGGTTAAAAAAGCAAAAGAACTTGGGTGCGATATATCCAACATAATGCAATTGATACCTGTAGCCGGGAGTGCATTTGAAAATATGCCCCTTACAAGTAACAAGGAGATTATGGAGATGCGGAAAATCTGCGGAGAGATAATGCCCCAGATGTATCATTGCCATCAGTGCAGAGCCGATGCAGTGGGTACTCTGGACAATGACCAGTCAATTGAATTCAGGGGATGTACGTCAGAAAAGAAGCAAAAAAGTATGCTATTTGCAGTTTCTTCAAAGAGCGGAGTACTTGTAGACCAGCATTTTGGTCATGCAACGGATTTTTATATATATGAATATGAAAATAAGTGCATACGGTTCAGGGAAAAGAGGAGTGTTTCAAAATATTGCGATGGTTCCGAAAGCTGTGATGGAATGGGTAGTGGAAATAAAGAAGGAAAAATGGATGCAATTCTTGAGGTTGTCAAGGATTGTAACGGAGTAGTGGCAATGAGAATTGGAGAAGCGCCTAAACAGAAACTCAAGGAACAATCAATTGAGATATTTACAACCTATGACAGAATTGAAGATGCCGTAAAAAAGGCGGCTGAACAACTATGTGTCCAGTAGGCTTGTAGAAAGAGAGGTTTTTATGGTAAATCCGAAATATCATGTTTTTGTATGTGCAAGCTGTAGAATTAACGGAACCCAGAAGGGCTTTTGCCACACAAAGGGAAGTGTTGCACTGATACAAAGATTTATGGAAGAAATAGACGACAAGGATTTGACTGGCGAGGTTATGGTAACAAATACAGGTTGTTTTGGAATATGCGATAAGGGGCCTGTTGTGGTAATCTACCCGGAAGGTACCTGGTACGGAAATGTTACTGAGGACGATGTTGAAACAATAGTAGAACAGCACCTTGTTGGGGGAGAGAAGGTTAAAGAGTTGGTGATATAAGCGGTAGTAAAGTTAAAATCAGGGGGGAGCAAAATATGATAAAAATAACGGATATAACATTATGTACGTTTAATTATAAAGCTGCCCCGGAGCATAAGATTTCTCAGCTTTACAGTCTGCTTCTGCAAACTGGGAGCAGCTATATTGAAATTGATATTCCTTTATTTGAATTAATGGAAAAAGCAGTAGACAAAGCAAAAACGGTTCTCAGAATACACTATCCTACGCAAATAAATACATTTCCCGGGTTTGCAGGCTACGTATGCCGTTTCGGAAGTTTTGAAACACCCCTGAACTTAATATCGGAAATTCAGGTTAATGATATCAGGGAATTAAATCAAATAACAAAATACACAAAAAATAAAAATGTTAGAATTATTGGGCTTGATGACCTTTTGTTACATGATTATGTTAATACATTCGCTAAAATTAAAGAAATATTCAGCGGCAGGTTGGAATTTTGCCCCCAGAACAGGTATTATTGTGCAACGGCACTTGCAGCTGAATGGGCTTTAAATGAAGGAAAAAACATTGCGGTAAGCTTTTGTGGAGCCGGCGGCTTTGCGGCACTTGAAGAATTAATAATGATACTGCGTATTGCAAAACGTCACAAGCCCAATATGGATTTATCGGTTTTCCGTAAAATAAAAGAACTTTACGAGGAATTAACCGGGTATCAGATTCCCGGAAACAAGGCTGTTATAGGAGATCATATATTTGATGTTGAATCTGGAATACATGTGGACGGCATACTTAAAAAAAGCTCAAATTATGAGCCTTTTGAACCAACAGTTGTAGGCATGTCAAGAAACATAGTAATAGGCAAGCACTCAGGAAAATCCTCTGTGGAAATGAAATTGAAAGAATACGGAGTAATTCCTAAGAATGAAAAAATATCCTTATTGTTAACTCGAATAAGGGAGGAAAGCATACGTCTCGGCAGAGGCCTTAACGACAGTGAATTTATTTCTATTGCAAGAAAGTTTTCATAAACTAATTGGAGTTGATGTATATGAAGGAAAAGAAATATATAATCGACACAACTCTCCGTGACGGGGAACAGACTCCCGGGTACGCATTCTGCAAAGCTCAGAAGGTAGAGCTGGCAAAGTTGATGGATGATGCGGGAATTTATCAGATAGAAGCAGGCATACCTGCAATGGGTAATTATGAAAAAGAAACAATATTAGAAATCATGAGTCAAAGAAAAAAGGCCTTGATTTCCACATGGAACAGAATGAGCAGGGACGATATAAATAATTCCTTTGACTGCCGTCCGGATATTATTCATATAACTGCCCCTATCTCATATATACACATATATTCGAAACTGAACAAAAATAAAACATGGCTTAAAAAGACGCTACAGGAATGTGTTTTTATGGCCAAAGACAAAGGCTATGAAGTAACAGTAGGGTTTGAAGACGCTTCTCGGGCAGACATTACATTCATAATAAGCATGGCAAACCTGCTATCTGATATGGGAGTAAAAAGTGTAAGATTCGCCGATACGGTAGGGGTTCTAACTCCATCAAGAACATATCAGTGTATACGCGAAATAAAAGAAAATGTTGATATTCCTGTGGGAATACATGCTCATAATGATTTGGGAATGGCCTTGGCAAATTCTCTGACTGCAGCTAAAGCCGGCGCTTTATACATAGATACCACAATTGCAGGTATCGGAGAGAGAGCAGGAAACTGTGACTTAAACCAATTTGTAGCAGCCGCCGGGCGTATTTTTGATATAAAGCCCTGTCATTCAGATGTTCCAGATATAAATAAAAAGGCACAAAAATTGCTGTTTTCAAGGTTACAAAACTCGGAGGTGATTTGATATGATAAAGAGCAAAAATATACTTTGCTATGCTATAAGTATTTTCATAATGATATCAATTATCACAGGCTGTAGCATGCGGGAGGTAAATGATACTTCGGGAAAGGGCACAAATAAAGTGGAACTCCTTGTGTCTGCCGCCGCAAGCCTCTCGGAGGCAGCCAAGAATTTGACAGATTTATATAAAAAGGAAAAACCAAACGTAGATATTAAATTTTCCTTTGGTTCATCCGGAGCATTGGAAACCCAAATAGAAGAAGGAGCCCCGGCAGATATCTTTATTTCTGCGGCCCTTAAACAAATGAATGCACTTGAACAAAAAGGTTTGCTCCTTGAAGGTTCAAAAAAAGAACTTCTGGTTAACAAAGTAGTGATGATTTCACCAAAAGACAGCAAGATAAAGCTGTCACGGTTCCAAGACGCTGCATCTGACAGTGTATCCCGGATTGCACTGGGGGAGCCTGACAGTGTTCCGGCAGGACAGTATGCACAGGAGGTATTTACAACCTTGGGCATTTGGAACAAAGTAAAAGGCAAAGGTGTATTTGGAAGTGATGTCAGACAGGTGCTTACGTGGGTGGAGAACGGAGACGTGGACTGTGGAGTGGTCTATCAAACAGATGCCATAGCTTCTAAAAAAATAAATGTTGTTTGTGAGGCTCCAAAGGATACCCACAAGCCGGTTATTTACCCGGTAGCTGTTATAAAAAATAGTAAAAACCAACAGGAAGCCGGTGCATTTATAGACTTTATGACCACTGCACAGGCTGCCGCTGTATTTAAAAAGCATGGGTTTGAAATAAAATAAGATTGCATATAACAAGCTGTAAAAACAGCCTGCTTATATAGAGGAGGTGGGAACCATGGATTTATCTCCCCTTTACATTTCACTTAAAGTAGCGGTTATTGCAACAGTTATAACTGTTTTTACGGGAATCCTTTGCGCATACTATGTTATTAAATTAAAGAGAATCAAAGGGTTAATAGACGGATTGTTTACTCTCCCCATGGTTTTGCCCCCCACAGTTGTGGGCTTTTTTTTATTAATTCTTTTTGGAAGGAACAGCGTCATTGGAGGAGTATTGAGACAGGTAAACATAAGTGTTGTCTTCTCGTGGACGGGAGCAGTTATTGCTTCCTCAATAGTTTCTTTTCCGCTAATGTACCGGACTGCAAGAGGTGCGTTTGAGCAGTTTGATGAGAATCTCGTAAATGCCGCAAGAACCCTTGGAATGACAGAGTTAAAAATATTCTTGAGAATTATTGTCCCAAATGTTTACCCAGGATTAATAGCAGGAACAGTTCTTGCCTTTGCCAGAGCACTAGGAGAATTCGGAGCAACCATAATGCTTGCAGGTAATATTCCGGGAAAAACCCGTACCATGGCCGTTGCAGTATACACAGCAGTTCAGGCAGGAGACAGGGGGCAAGCATACAAGTGGGTCTTAATAATATGTGCTATGTCCTTTGGGTCAATGATTCTGATGAATTTCTGGAACACCAGACAACAATCAGGTAAAAAAGCCCATGAGGAGGAATTATAATGGCACTTTATGTAGACATAAAAAAAAGGCTTGGAAAATTCAATCTTGAAGTTCAATTCAATTCACAGCAGGGCATAATGTCTCTCCTCGGTTCCTCCGGCTCGGGTAAAAGCATGACATTGAAATGTATAGCGGGGATTGAAACTCCCGATGAAGGCAGGATAGTTCTTAAAGAACGTGTTTTGTTCGATTCTGAAAAGAAAATAAATCTGCCTCCTCAAAACCGAAGGGTGGGATACCTGTTTCAGAACTATGCACTTTTTCCTAATATGACAGTAGAAGAAAACATCGGTGCAGGAGTAAAGTTGCCTAAAAAAGAAAAGGAGATACAGGTAAAAGAAAAAATCAGGATGTTTTTTTTAGAAGGTATGGAAAAAAAGCGACCTTCACAGTTGTCCGGTGGGCAGCAGCAGAGGGTTGCCCTGGCAAGGATGCTTGCCTCAGAACCGGATATAATAATGCTGGATGAGCCATTTTCCGCACTGGACAGTTTTTTGAAATGGCAGCTGGAGCAGGAAATAATGGAAACCCTCTCAAAGTTCAATGGGACGGTGCTTCTTGTTTCGCATAACAGAAATGAGGTGTACCGTTTTTCTAATGATATAGCAGTAATAACTGAGGGGAAAATCGAAACCGTAAATAAGAAGGAGGATTTGTTTAATAATCCAAAAACCATTTCTTCAGCACTCCTGACAGGATGCAAAAATATATCTGCCGTAAAGCGGTTATCAGAAAATTCTCTATTGGCTATTGACTGGAACATAACATTGTTTTGTAACCGAAAAATACCCGAAAATATTAAATATGTGGGAATGAGAGCTCATTATTTCAAGTATTCGGAAAAAAACAATGGTACAAATGTAATGCCTTGCGAAGTGGTAAAAGTCATTGAAAATCCTTTTTCCTATATAATCATGCTTAAAAACAGAAACAAAAGTTCTAATGAAAACAATTCACAAATCAGATGGGAAGTTAATAAAGACATATGGAAGGAAATCTGTGAAAAGGCTTTGCCTGTTAATTTGTTTTTCCCGGAGGATTGTCTTTTACTTCTTACCCAATAATTCTCCGAGCATAATATCTGCAACTTCATTATTATATGTAGCTATTAATTTGAATATATGGTATATTTTACAAAGAAGTTTTGTTCGGGGGTTGCTATGGAGATTATATTATTATTATTCTTTTTTATTGTGTCGTTATTTATATTATATGGGGTGATACAATCGGCAATTGACGGCACTGAAACAGCCAAGGAAATCAGACAAATAAGAATAATATTGCAAAAGCAGTATGGAAAATCGCTAAAGGAGAATAAACCGAAGAATATACAACCGAATAGTAATTATGATATTATGGATATTCCGTATGATGCTTGTCCGGCATGCGGAGGAACCGTTAAGCCTGAAAATAATACTTGTCCGTCCTGCGGATTGAATCTGAACGGTAAAAACGGGTAGACAATATTAAAACAAAATTATATGATATCATAAAGCGGCTTTAATAGTCGCTTTTATATATTCTAATTTTGGAGGCATATTACCGTGGATCAGATACAGATTATAACCAACCAGATAATAATTCTTACACTTCTGGGACTGACAGGTTTTGCAGCAGGAAAAAGCGGGTTTTTGCCTGAAAATTCTCACAAATATATATCTGCCTTGATTCTGAAAATTACCATGCCGTTTCTGATATTTACAACCATGGGTAATTATACTTTTACCCGTGAAACACTGACAAACGGTTTATATATATTTATTTTCGGAGTAATTTTCATTCTTATTGCCGGAGTGATTGCTTTAGGCCAATGTAAAATATTAAGAATAAAAGAAAAGACAAAAAACATATATATTGCCCAATCAATGTTCGGAAATGTTATATTCATGGCATATCCTTTATTAAAAGCAATGTACGGGGACATAGGAATTGTTTATGCCATATTCTTTAATATTGCAAACGATGCAATACTATGGACTCTGGGAATATATCTATTTAATAAGCATAATACAAAAAACTGGAAGGATAACCTGCTTCACCTTATAAATCCTAATACACTTGCCTTTTTAGGCGGAATAGCAATGATATTCTTAAAATTCCAGTTCAAAATAGAAAAAACATTTGCTTTTAAAAAAATCTGGAGTGTATTTTATGAGGCTTTCAACGGGTTGGGACACACTACTATCTACCTGTCCATGGTATTTATCGGATTGATACTTTCCGGTATAACAATTACAGGCTTCAGTGATATTGTATCAAAGCTTAAATATTTTGTATTATCCATGTTCAAACTTCTTATAGTTCCGTTTGCAGCAATACTGTTTTTTACCGTTACAAAGGGAGTTTTCAATCCCTTTGTTGTCAGAATAGTTGTATTGCAACTGGCTATGCCTGCTTCAACAATTGTTTCTGCATTGGCACTTCAATATGATTCGGATTATAATGCGGCTACAGAAGGAATATTTGTTTCAACTATCCTCTCAATTTTTACACTTCCGTTAATAGTATATCTGCTTGGATAAAACATTCCGAATATTAAAAGTGAACGTTAAAAAAACGTTCGCTTTTTTTATTAGATTAATTGACAATACAACCTCTTTATTGGTAATATAAAAGCATAAAAAGACGAATTATTTTTGTGAAAATATAAAAAATGTTCATGAAAAAAAATAAAATACAGGGGGCAGATGTTATGTGTATTTCCAAGGATGCAAAGGTAGCTGTTATCATGGGAAGTGATTCAGACCTTTCAGTTATGAAAAGCTGTATTAAAATTTTAAAGGATTTCGAAATAGACTGTGAGGTAATGGTTTGTTCAGCGCACAGAACACCTGATAAAGCATCACAGTTTGCGAAAAATGCAGAGGCTAACGGTTTTGATGTTATCATTGCAGCAGCAGGAAAAGCAGCACATCTTCCGGGTGTACTGGCAGCTTACACACCACTTCCGGTTATCGGAGTACCGGTAAAATCCTCCACTATGGACGGATTGGATTCACTGCTGTCTATTGTTCAGATGCCTTCGGGAATTCCAGTAGCAACAGTAGCGGTAGACGGTGCCGACAATGCTGCATTGCTGGCAATACAGATTCTTTCGGTTGCATATCACGAATTAAGACATAAAATGATTGATTATAAAAAATCCCTTCAAGAAAAAGTCGAAAAGAAAAATGCAGAGCTTCAAAAAAAGCTTCTGGAAATTTAACTTTTAAATAAAATTTATAAATAAAATAGGAAAAGTGGTTTTGTTAATAGGCAAAGCCGCTCACATATCTGGATAAAAGGAGCTACCCATGTGTAATTTTGGTGATTGTTTGAAGTGCAGTAATCCTGATTGTTTTGATGAAAGAATGGATAAGATGCATGAAGAATGCGGCGTGTTTGGCGTGTATTCATTGGACGGCAATGAAGTAGATGTGGCCGGGTTAACATACTACGGTCTTTATTCACTCCAGCACAGAGGTCAGGAAAGTGCGGGAATAGCAGTAAGTGACAGGGAAACCATTGTATTTCACAAAGACATGGGACTGGTTCCCGAAATTTTTGACAAGGTAATGCTAAACCACTTGAAAGGTACTATGGCAATCGGACATGTTCGTTATTCCACTACAGGAGCAAGCAGGAGAGAAAATGCTCAACCTATAGTAGTAAGATCAAGGAACGGACAGTTGGCACTTGCTCACAACGGAAATATAGTAAATGCTTCTATACTCAGAGAACAGATGGAAAACAACGGTACAATATTTCAAACAACCAATGATACCGAAGTACTTATAAATCTTATAACTAAACACAGTATTACTTCAGAAACGCTGGAAGAAGCTGTGGAAAAAATGATGATGGACGTTAAAGGTTCATACGGGCTTATACTTATGACTGCTTCTAAAATGTTGGGAGTAAGGGACCCTTACGGAATAAGGCCTTTATGTATTGGTAAAACTGCCGGAGCATATGTACTGGCTTCCGAATCATGTGCATTGGACGCAGTAAATGCCGAATTTATCAGGGACGTTGAACCTGGTGAAATAGTAATTATTGAAAATAATGAAATCAGGTCTGTAAGGCCTTTTAACAAAAAAGATACCAAACTTTGCATATTCGAATTTGTATATTTCGCAAGACCGGACAGTGTTATAGATGGTGCAAGTGTTCAGCAATCCAGATATGAAGCAGGAAAACGTCTGGCAATAGAACATCCTGTAGAAGCTGATGTGGTAATTGGGGTTCCGGATTCAGGTATTTCTGCGGCAATCGGTTTTTCAAACCAAACCGGGATACCTTACGGCGAGGGTCTTGTGAAAAACAGGTACGTGGGCAGAACCTTTATTCAACCAAGTCAGGGTATGAGAGAAGTAGCTGTCAGGATAAAGCACAATGCCATAAAAAAATCAGTTGAAGGAAAAAGGGTTGTTATCATTGATGACTCTATTGTAAGAGGAACAACAACAAGAAGGATTGTGCAGATTCTTAAAAAAGCCGGTGCCAAGGAAGTTCACATGAGAGTAAGTTCCCCACCTATAAAATTTCCATGCTATTTCGGAATTGATATATCTTCCAGAAAGGAACTTGTGGCAGATAAGCTTTCGGTTGAAGAAATCAGAGAAATGATATGTGCTGACACGTTGGGTTATCTCAGTTTGGAAGGGCTTTTAAAAACTCCTATTGGCTCAAAACGAGGTTTTTGTTCAGCATGTCTTGATGGAAATTATCCTATTGAAGTTCCTGAAGAAGGAGATAAATTCAGCTGCGGCTGTTAAATAGATATTAACAAATTTCTTTGGAGGTAAATTGCATGACCACTTATAGAGAAGCAGGTGTAGATGTTGAGGCAGGTTATGAATCTGTCAAATTAATGAAGAATCATGTAAAGCGTACATTCAGGCCTGAGGTTATGACAGAACTGGGCGGCTTCGGAGGGCTTTTCAGTCTGGATAAATCTAAGTATGAACAGCCGGTATTGGTTTCAGGAACTGATGGAGTAGGGACAAAGCTGAAAATTGCATTTTTGACAGACAAGCATGATACTGTTGGTATTGACTGTGTTGCAATGTGTGTCAACGATGTAGTATGCAGCGGAGCGGAGCCGCTGTTTTTTCTGGATTATGTTGCAGTCGGTAAAAATTATCCCGAAAAGGTTGCGCAAATTGTAAAAGGGGTAGCGGATGGCTGCGTGATGTCAGGCTGTTCTCTTATAGGAGGAGAAACCGCTGAAATGCCTGGTTTTTATCCTGTTGATGAATACGATTTGGCAGGTTTTACAGTAGGAATTGTTGATAAAAACAAGATAATAGACGGTAAAAAAATCAAAGCAGGGGATAAATTAATTGGACTTCCGTCATCGGGAATTCACAGTAACGGATATTCTCTGGTAAGAAAGCTTATAAACCCTACTGAAAACAACCTTAAAGAATATGTTGAAAAGCTTGGTTGTACTTTGGGGGAAGAACTTTTAAAGCCAACAAAAATATACGTAAAAACAATCCTTGACCTTATAGAAAAATATGAAATAAAGGGAATATCCCATATTACTGGCGGAGGATTCATAGAGAATATTCCGAGAATGATTCCTGAGGGCTTGCGTGTTAAAATCCAAAATGGTTCATGGCCTGTTCTTCCGATATTTGATTTACTTAGAGACCTTGGCAATATGGCTGATAAAGACATTTTTAACACCTTCAATATGGGAATCGGAATGATTCTGGCTGTTGATGCACAAAAAGCGGATGAAATCATCAGTTACCTTGATTCCCAAGGTGAAAAGGCTTACCTTATCGGTTCAATTGCCGAAGGCGAAGCAGGGGTGGATATATGTTAAATGTAGGTATACTGGTATCAGGTGGAGGCTCAAACCTCCAGGCCATTATAGACAAGGTGGAAAGCGGCTACATTAAAAATGTCAGCATAGTTACAGTAGTTTCCAGCAGGCCTGATGCTTATGCTCTTGAAAGGGCAAAGAAACACGGTATCAAAGGTATATGTATATCCAGAAAAACTTTTAAAACCATAGAGGAATACGACGAAGCCCTGATAAGTCATTTTAAAGCACTCGAGGTTGATTTGGTTGTAATGGCAGGGTTCCTTTCGATACTTGGGGAACGTTTTACAAGGGCTTATGAAGGCAGGGTAATAAACATTCATCCTGCTTTGATTCCTTCTTTTTGCGGAAAGGGCTTTTATGGAATCATACCCCATCAGAAAGTACTTGAGTCAGGTGTCAAAGTTACCGGAGCCACAGTACATTTTGTTGAACTTGAGGCTGATGCTGGGCCTATAATACTTCAAAAAGCAGTTTATGTCGAGGATGAAGATACACCTGAAATTTTGCAAAAGAGAGTAATGGAACAGGCTGAGTGGGAAATATTACCAGAGGCAGTACGTCTTTTTGCAGAAAACAGGTTGGTAGTTGAAGGAAGACGAGTTAAGATAATTTAGTTTAAATAAAGTGATCGGAGGATATTTAAAATGATTAAGCGTGCATTAATAAGTGTTTCAGACAAAACAGGTATTGTTGAGTTTGCATCTACTCTGGCTTCAAAGGGTGTAGAGATAATTTCCACAGGAGGTACTGCAAAGGCTCTTTCAGAAGCAGGACTAAAGGTTATAAACATATCAGATATAACAGGTTTCCCGGAATGTCTTGACGGAAGGGTAAAAACTCTTCATCCAAAAGTTCATGCAGGACTCCTTGCAATAAGAAGCAACGAAGAACACATGAATCAGATAAAGGAACTGGGTGTTGAAACAATCGACATGGTAATAATAAACCTTTATCCCTTCAAACAGACAATTTTAAAAGGTAATGTAGAGTTGGAAGAAGCTATAGAAAACATTGACATAGGCGGCCCTACAATGCTTAGAGCAGCTGCTAAGAACTATCAGGATGTTGCAGTTATTGTTGATCCCGTTGATTATGAAAATGTACTAAGCGAAATGAACGAATCAGGAGATGTCAGTGTTAAGACAAAATTCAGACTGGCCTACAAGGTTTTTGAACACACAAGTCATTATGATACATTAATTGCAAAATATCTGAGAGACACTCTTGGAGATATTGATTTCCCTGAAACTTTATCACTTACCTATGAAAAGGTTCAGGAAATGCGTTACGGAGAAAACCCACATCAAAAAGCAGTATTCTATAAAGAAGTCGGAGCAAACAGAGGACTTCTCCCAAGTGCAATACAACTTCACGGTAAAGAACTTTCCTTTAATAATATAAATGATACTAATGGAGCTATTGAGCTTGTCAAGGAATTCGACGAGCCTACTGTTGTTGCAGTAAAGCATACAAACCCTTGCGGTGTTGGCAGTGCAGACAATATATATGATGCTTATATGAGAGCATATGAATCAGACCCTGTGTCTATATTCGGAGGAATTATTGCTGCAAACAGAGAAATTGACGTTAAGACAGCTGAAGAAATAAACAAGATCTTTGTTGAAATAGTTGTTGCACCTTCATATACAGATGAAGCATTGGCGGTTCTGACTCAAAAGAAAAACATAAGAGTATTGAAGCTCGAAAATATTACCGACAAGATATCACCTGATTCCTACGACATGAAAAAGGTTGCGGGCGGTTTACTGGTACAAAAATATAACAGTAAGCTGTTCAATCAGGATGAATTGAAATGTGTGACAAATGTACAGCCTACAAAGGAACAGATGGAAGACCTTATTTTTGCAATGAAGGTTGTAAAACATACAAAGTCAAATGGAATCACTCTTGCAAAAGGTAAGATGACCATTGGCGTGGGCCCCGGTCAGACAAACAGAATTGTACCTACAAAGGTAGCTATCGAATATGCAGGAGACAGATCACAGGGCGCTGTAATGGCATCAGATGCATTCTTCCCGTTCTCAGATTGTGTTGAAGCCGCCGCAGCTGCCGGAATAAAAGCTATAATTCAACCCGGTGGTTCAATAAAAGATCAGGAATCAATAGATGCATGCAATAAATACGGAATCGCAATGGTGTTTACAGGAATGAGACACTTTAAGCACTAAAAAAGCCTACCTCTTGTGTTGCAAAGGTTGATTACTTGCAGCACAAGAGGAATGAGACGTGGAGGTATATATGAAGGTTCTTGTAGTCGGTGGGGGAGGAAGAGAGCATACCATTGTGTGGAAGCTCGCACAAAGCCCTAAAATTACTAAATTATACTGTGCACCGGGAAACGGTGGAATTTCCGGAATTGCAGAAAGTGTTCCCATAAAAGCAATGGATTTAGACGGAATAGTAGCTTTTTCAAAAGAAAACAAAGTAGATATGGTTGTGGTTGCACCGGATGACCCTCTTGCAGCTGGGTTGGTTGACAAGCTGATGGAAGCAGGTATAAGGGCTTTCGGGCCTGTTAAGGCAGCCGCAATAATCGAAGGAAGCAAGGCATTTTCAAAGGATTTAATGAAAAAATACAACATACCTACAGCAGGCTATATGGTATTTGACAACTGCCCAGAGGCATTGCAATACCTGGATACCTGCTCGGCTCCTATTGTTGTAAAGGCTGACGGTCTTGCTCTGGGTAAAGGCGTTATAATTGCTCAGACCATACAGGAAGCAAAGGAAGCCGTAAACGGTATGATGAATGATAAGGTTTTCGGTGACGCCGGAAGCCGGGTTGTAATAGAAGAATTCATTCAGGGGCCTGAGGTTTCTATATTAGCATTTACAGACGGAAACACAATTGTCCCTATGGTTTCCTCACAGGACCATAAGCGTGCTTTTGATAACGACCAGGGACCGAATACAGGCGGTATGGGGACTTTTTCTCCAAGCCCTCTATATGATAAAAAGCTGGCTGACTACTGCATGAAGGAAATATTCATACCTACGGTAGAAGCTATGAACAAAGAAGGACGTAAATTTAAAGGAGTTCTATATTTTGGCTTGATGATAACTAAGGACGGCCCTAAGGTATTAGAATATAATGCCCGTTTCGGTGACCCTGAAACACAGGTTGTCCTACCAAGATTAAAGACTGACCTTCTAGACGTTTTTGAAGCAATCATTGACGAAAGACTAAGGGAAATAAAAATAGAATGGGATGACAATTCGGCTGTATGCGTAATAGCTGCTTCCGGCGGTTATCCGGGTAAGTATGCTACAGGAATCGAAGTAAACGGTATTGACAAGGCTGAAGAAAACAGTGAGACCATTGTGTTCCATGCAGGTACATCCTGCAAAGACGGCAAGTATTATACTGCCGGAGGACGTGTACTTGGTGTTACCGCCGTTGAAGCAACAATGGACAAAGCAATCCAAAAGGCATACGCAGGAATTGCAAAAATACAGTTTGAGGGTATGCACTACAGAAAAGATATTGGAAGAAAGTAATCTTTGAGATACAACTTATTATATACAAAAAAGGGAGATTAAAAAGCATTCAGCTTTTTAATCTCCCTTTTTGAACTTGTTTTAAATATTATCTCAATTTATATTTCTTTAGCTTGTTATCCAACTGCTTAACCAACTGATTCAAGCTTTCTGATGCAATCTTCATATCATCAATAATCTTAAGCTGATTTTCGGTAGTAGCAGCAACTTCCTCGCTTGACGCTGCTGTCTGCTGAGACACAGATGATATATTTTCTATTGCACTGATTACTTCGCTCTTGTCCGTTTGCATTTTAATAACTGCTTCGTTTACATCATTGATTTTTGAAACTATAAAATCAATCGCATTTGCAATATCACTGAAAGAGCTGTTTGTCTTATCAACAGCAATATTTTGTTCCTGAGATACCTTTTTCATTATTTCCATTGAAGATATAGCCAATGCGGATTCTTCCTGTATACTTTCCATCATATTGTTTATCTCTTCTGTTGACTTTCTGCTCTGATCAGCAAGCTTACGTACTTCATCGGCAACTACGGCAAAACCTTTTCCTGCTTCACCGGCTCTTGCAGCTTCGATGGCAGCGTTTAGAGCAAGGAGATTGGTTTGCTCGGCTATGTTTTCAATTGATTCAACGAAAAGGCCGATATCCTTTGTTGTATTTGTAAGCTTTTCAACAACGGCAAATATTTTTTCGGAAGTTTCATATGTTTCTTTTGACTTGTCTCTCAGAGTAGTAACTGCTTTCAAACCTACAGTATTCAAATCAATAATTTTATTGGTTTCATTTGTGATTCCACTGTAGCTTTCATATACAAAATTGATCTGATCAGAAAGCTTATCAACAACCTGAACACCCATTTGAGCTTCTGCAGCCTGTGCGGATGCACCTTTTGCTATTTCATCAATAGTTTTTGAGATTTCTTCAATAGCGTTTGATGCATTTTCGGCAGTAGAAGTTACTTTTCTGGATGCTTGTGTTATAGATAAGGAGAGATTAAAGAAACTTTCTATCAATGAGCGTATATCACTGATTACGATGTTAACTACAGAAGCTACGAAGCCTAGAATACCATATTGCTTAGGTTCAATCATTCGAGAAAAATCTCCGGACTTGAACCCATCAATATCTTTAGAGAATCTTTTGATAGTTGTTTTGTACTGTAACCCTGACAGAACTATGAAAGTTATACAGGATACAAGACATGCGAAGAAGGTATATACAGCAAATACAGGTTTGCCGCTGATAATACCGCCTACAATACATAAAACAATACTAATTATAGCACCAATACCGTATAAATTGGTGGAGCTACTTCTTTCCTCAGTTTTTTTCATAACGTGAATCCCCCCGATTTAGGTAAATATGTATTTGGTCTTAAATATATACTTCATTATACAACAATAATTCTAAATTGAAAATTAAATTCCTTCTGATATTAGAAATACTTTACAAATAAACAAAATTACCAGGTTGACATCTAGTGTATGATTGTATACAATTATACACACATACAAATATTCATTAATACATAAAAGCAATATCGTATGATATTTTGATATTTTTATTAATATTTTTTTGCAGGAGGTTTGATAAATGATAGAGTTCAACAAAAAATCTAATACATTGGAACAAACTCAGTATAAGTATTCACTTCAGGACATTTCAGAGCCAAATTTATATAGAGAGATATATAACTATGACGATGTCCCCAAGTGTGCCTTTAATCACCGTAGAGTACCTATGTACCCTGCCGATGAGATTTGGATAACAGATACTACTTTTAGAGACGGACAGCAGTCACGTGCGCCTTATACCGTAGAACAGATCGTTAAGCTTTACGAATATCTTCATCAGTTGGGAGGACCTAAGGGTTTAATCCGTCAAACTGAGTTTTTTCTCTACAGCGACAAGGATAAGGAAGCTGTATACAAATGTATGGAATTAGGTTATGATTTCCCGGAAATAACCAGTTGGATAAGGGCTTCAAAAAGCGATTTCAAACTTGCTAAAGACATGGGAATGAAAGAGACCGGCTTTTTGGTAAGCTGCTCCGATTATCATATTTTCAGAAAACTCAAAATGACCAGAAAACAGGCTATGGAGAGTTATCTGAGTGTTATAAAGGAAGCTATAAGCGTAGGTATTAAACCAAGATGCCATCTGGAAGATATAACAAGAGCTGATTTCTATGGATTTGTTATTCCTTTTGCATTAGAACTTAGAAAATTGATGGATGAAAGTGGAGTGCCTATAAAAATCAGGGCTTGCGATACAATGGGATATGGTGTTTCATACCCTGGTGCTGCTCTGCCAAGGAGTGTTCCCGGAATAATTTACGGTCTAAGGCATCATGCTGGCTTCCCAAGTGAATTACTTGAATGGCACGGTCATAACGATTTTTACAAGGCTGTCAGCAATTCTTCAACAGCTTGGTTATATGGCTGCTCGTCAGTTAACTGTTCCCTTCTCGGTATTGGAGAGAGGACAGGTAATACTCCTCTTGAAGCAATGGTATTTGAGTATGCATCACTGAGGGGAACAACTGATGGTATGGATACCAGAATTATTACTGAGATTGCAGAATACTATGAAAAAGAGCTTGATTATGAAATTCCACCGAGAACACCTTTCGTAGGAAGGCACTTCAACGTTACACAGGCAGGTATTCATGCGGACGGACTTTTGAAGGATGAGGAGATATATAATATTTTCAATACCGACAAGCTGCTTAACAGGCCAATAGGTGTTGCAATAACTCAGACATCCGGTCTTGCAGGAATTGCACTATGGATTAACAATAATTTCAGATTCAGAGGAAACGATTTAATTGACAAAAAAGATGAAAGAGTTGGAAAAATAAAAGAATGGGTAGATGCCCAGTACCAAGCAGGCAGAATTACCTCTATCAGCGATAAGGAAATGCTTAAAGGTATTAGGGAAATTGCACCTGATATTATTCCTTCTTGAAAAAATGGTATTTAACGTATGGCTTTTTTACGTAAAAATGTTATTATATTAAGCGGATACAAAAAACGTAAATCGTATTGATTAATATAATGAATTAGGGGGTAATTTTCATAATGGGTTTGAACTTGGCACAAAAAATTATCAAGAACCATTTGGTTAGCGGGGATATGGTTGCAGGAAATGAAATTTCTATAAATATTGACCAGACTCTTACACAGGATTCTACCGGAACAATGGCTTACTTGCAGTTTGAAGCTATTGGAATTCCAAGGGTTAAGACTAAAAAATCAGTAGCATATATCGATCACAACACTCTACAGGCAGGTTTTGAAAACGCTGATGACCACAAGTATATACAGACAGTTACTTCAAAGCACGGTATATACTTTTCAAAGCCCGGAAATGGCATATGCCATCAGGTACAGCTTGAACGTTTCGGAGTACCCGGAATGACACTGCTGGGATCTGACAGCCACACGCCAACCGGAGGCGGAATAGGAATGCTTGCTATAGGAGCCGGCGGTCTTGATGTTGCCGTTGCAATGGGCGGCGGACCATACTATCTCACAATGCCTAAGGTCTGTAAGGTTGAGCTAAAAGGACAGCTCAATCCATGGTCTACTGCAAAAGATATTATATTGGAAGTTTTGAGGGTAATGTCTGTTAAGGGTGGAGTTGGAAAGGTTGTTGAATACGCCGGAGAGGGTATAAAGACTCTTACCGTACCTGAGAGAGCAACCATTACAAATATGGGTGCAGAACTTGGTGCAACAACTTCAATTTTCCCAAGTGACGATGTAACACTGGAATTCCTTAAGGCTCAGGGAAGAGAGCAGGATTGGGTTGAACTTCTGCCGGATACTGATGCGGTATATGAAGAACATATCGTTATCGATTTATCAACTATTGAGCCAATGGCAGCAAAACCACACAGCCCTGACAATGTAGAAAAGATATCAACTATCGGGAAAATTAAAGTTGATCAGGTAGCAATAGGAAGCTGTACAAATTCTTCATACATGGATATGATGAAGGTGGCTGCAATATTAAAGGGCAAGACTATAAATCCAAATGTCAGCCTGGTAATTGCACCGGGTTCAAAGCAGGTTTTGACTATGCTTGCTCAAAACGGAGCTTTAGCGGATATGGTTGCAGCAGGAGCCAGAATTCTTGAGTCAGCATGCGGCCCATGTATCGGTATGGGACAAGCACCTTGCTCTGATGCAGTATCACTGAGAACATTTAACAGAAACTTTGAAGGAAGAAGCGGAACTACTTCTGCAAAGGTTTATCTGGTAAGTCCTGAAGTTGCTGCTGCAAGTGCACTTACAGGTGTATTAACCGATCCGAGAGAACTCGGAGAGGCTCCAAAGATAGAAATGCCTAAAGAGTTTGTTATAAATGATAATTTGGTTGTAGAACCTGCTCAGGAAGGAAGCGATGTAGAGGTTGTTAGAGGCCCGAATATCAAGCCTTTCCCAATAAACAAAGCACTCTCAGATAAAGTAGAGGGTAAAGCTCTGATAAAGGTTGGAGACAATATAACTACTGACCATATAATGCCTTCAAATGCTAAATTGCTTCCTTTCAGATCAAATGTTCCTTACCTTGCTGAATTCTGTCTGACTCCTTGTGATGCTGAATTCCCTGCAAGAGCAAAGGCCAATGGCGGCGGATTCATAATCGGAGGATCAAACTACGGACAGGGTTCAAGCAGAGAACATGCTGCTCTTGCACCATTGCAGCTTGGGATTAAGGGAGTTATTGCAAAATCCTTTGCAAGAATTCATATGGCTAACCTTATAAACTCTGGAATCATACCAATGACTTTTGAAAATGAAGCAGATTACGATAAAATAGATATGAATGATGAACTTGCAATAGATAATGCTATAGAACAGGTTAAAAATGCCGATACTATAGTTGTTAAGAATCTTACAAAGAATATACAGTTTAACGCAAAGGTTACCTTGTCAGACAGACAGGTGCAGATGATTCTTGCAGGCGGATTGCTTAACTATACCAAAGTAAACAATGGTTAAAAAAATATGCCCTAAGGGGAGTAAATAAAATGGCTAAGCTGGACTACGATGAAAGTGATAACTTAGTAAATTCATTAAGGGGCAGGGTTTTCAATCAGCTTCGCAAGCAGATTCTGACAGGAGCGTACAAACCCGGAGACAGTCTGATAGAGTTGCGTCTCTCAGAGGAGCTTGGAGTTAGCAGGACGCCTATACGTGAGGCAATCAGGCAGCTTGAACTTGAAGGCCTTGTAGTATCAATACCAAACAAAGGCGCAGTAGTAAAGGGTGTTACTGATCAGGACGTTGAAGACATATTTACTATCAGAACAATGATTGAAGGCCTTGCTGCCAGATGGGCAGCTGAAAAGATTACCGAGGAAGAGATTATTGAACTGAAAGAAGCTCTTGAATTTGAGGAGTTCTATACTATAAAGAACGACGCGGAGCATCTGATGAGATACGACTCCAAATTTCACGATATTATTTTCAGAGCCTGCAAGAGCAGACCTTTGATGCATATGCTGAGTACTTTTCATCACTATATACAAAATGCCAGAAATAATTCATTTGAGACACCGGGCAGACCGGCTAAAGCACTTGATGAACACCGTGCAATATTTGAGGCAATAATCAGGAAAGACGGAGAAACTGCTGAGAAGCTGACAGTAGAGCATATCAGAAACGCCAGCAGGATTTTCAATGAAAAACATCAGAAATAAGAAAATGGGCGACAAAGAAATCAGACATCCATTCACCATTAAATGGTTAGATGTCTGATTTCTTTTAAGTTACTGTAGAAAACAAAGGTATACGCCCAGACGTTTTACCTTTCACCATGCTCCTTTACAGAAGCTGTATGCTCCTTTACAGAAGCTGTATGCTTCTTTTTCGGTGTTAACTGTCGTTCCTGATTTTGCTGTTGGCTGTGTCACTCTCATTTTGTCCAGTATATATCTATCTAGTCTTACACCGTTATTTCATTTCAAACGTATGCGTCTCGTATTGGTACTTATCCAAATAGCTATATCCGCGAAGGATGACCTCACTTGGCAATTTCTCCATTGCCTGCAGTGAAATCTTTTCGATATAGTGAGTGTCATCGATTTCCTCAATGCCGCCGCCTGAAGCGGCACCGTTAGGAATGCGTTCGCCGTATATGTCAAGAAATTCAAACAATATACCGTCGGTTTCGGTGTATTTTTCTTTGTCTAAGACAGTGAACTCAACTTCCGCATAGGTTGACATAGCCGAACTTTTGAGCGTGATTTTGTCCACCCGAACTCCGCATTTCCCGTAGACGGCGGGTTCTTTGCTGGTTTTGGTTTCTTTAGTCCCGGTATTTTTGAGCGTGACTGAGAGTGTTGTATCTTTTCTGCTGTCCATATCTCTCGTGTACTTATCGTTTTCCATGACAAAAGGAACGGCAACACATTTAAATTCTACATCCGGCGCAGTGAAATCACCTTCATAACGCCCGTCGAGCATATATACAAGGGTTCCGTCTTCTTCAAGCAGATAAGAGATGGAGCAGTTAGCGTCATTGATGATAACGGATGTTTGAAACATAACTTTATGGTTTTTACGGGCGTAATCGGCAATCGTACCGGTTTCCCCGCTGAATATCGGACCCATATTTGCGATTTGGTCGGACGGATAGGCATCGGGACCCAGCAGCAGGTAATCGGGCGAAGAGGGCTTGACGTCGAGGACGATATAGACGCTCTGCCCGTCATATACGGCTTCGCGTATTGTAAAAGCCGCAATATCGGTTTTGTTGCCTTCTTGAGGCACTACTTTTTGTACAATTGAGGAGGCTTCGGGCAAAACCTTTACATTAGTTCTTATTCCGCTCAGGAAATCAAGGATTCCCCAAGTATTAGTAAAAGCCAAAGCAGTCCCGGCAGACAGTATGCAGATAATGGTAATAACAGCTGCCAGTCGCAAGTATATTTTTTTCACAGGTTTTCCGTCCTTTTTTGATTGGATACCTGTCAGGATATGATGTACATTGTTGACAAAGTTGTTATCAGCCTGACCGAAAGCGTTCTTTAATTCTTTCATATCTCGCATGGCAATTGAACCTCCTCGGATAATAATATTTTTAGTTTCTGTCGCCCGCGCAGCATGCGTGATTTCACTGTGCCTTGGGGACATCGTAAAATTTGAGCAATTTCACCTATTGAAAAACCTTCAATATAGTGCAGTATAATGGGCATACGGAGCGTTTCATCTATACTGAACAGCGCATCATGCAGCTCATAATTGGCATCCGCAGGCGCAACTCGTTCAGGCACTTCATTCAGCGGCAATTCTCGGCCTTTTTTTCTCTGAATATTATGGCATTCGTTGATCAGAATACGGATCACCCAAGTCTGCATATAGCGCTCATCTTTGAGTTGATTTCGCTTCTTCCACGCCTTATACAAACATTCCTGAACCGCCTCGTCTCGGTCACAGCTTTGTGATAATTGTGCATAACTGACGCGATACAGTGTTTGCATCATTGCGACGATGCGTGTTGAAAATTCGACACATGTCACTCTTTTATCCCCCTTGTGATTCTTGTTATTTTTGACCGGTCAGCTATTAGACGGCCAAGAACTGCCTTTGGTTTTCACATATAATGTTTTTTCTTATTTTATATTCTTTTCCTGAGTAAGACAATTTATCGCTAAGACAAGCATGTTCCCTCCCGCCTTTACGCAGCTTACGCCTCAATGACATGGGTTGCCTCAAAAGCTTTCGAAAGGGAGGTGGTTCTTTGAAGAAGAAAAAACAATGCTTGGCCTTGACAGTGTTTCGAGGCTCGAAGGACTGCGAGCATATTTTAAGGGAAATGACAAGACTTTTTATTTGAGTACAAAAAAAGAAACCTTGCAAATATGCAAAGCTTCTTTTTGGTGACCCATAGGGGATTCGAACCCCTGTTACCGCCGTGAGAGGGCGGTGTCTTAGGCCACTTGACCAATGGGCCATTTTTTCAATGACAAAAGCTATTATAGCATGGCAATTTCTATTTTTCAAGTGCGGTTTACAAAATTTTATAAAATCTTTTATAAGTATGTGTTATAATAACTCCTGTAAAAATTTAAACATAGGAGTTATATTTGTAATATGAAGCTACCGATTGAATTTGTTGAGAAAATGCAAGGTCTGATGGGTGAAGAATTCGACAGCTACCTTGAATCATATAAAAAACCAAGATTTTATGGTCTCAGAGTAAATACTTTGAAGATATCAGTGGAAGAATTCTTAAAAATAGCACCGTTTCATCTTGAACCTGTACCGTGGACCAAGGATGGCTTTTATTATCAGGAGGGAGATAATCCGGGGAGGCACCCGTATTATTATGCAGGCTTATACTATATTCAGGAACCCAGTGCCATGCTTCCGGGAGCTGTTATAGGAGTAAAGCCTGGAGAAAGGGTTTTAGACCTTTGTGCCGCACCGGGAGGTAAGACTGTCCAAATGGCTGCACAGATGCAAGGACAAGGTTTGCTGGTGGCTAATGATATAAATTCGGAGAGAGTAAAGGCACTGGTAAAGAATGTTGAGCTGGCAGGGGTGAAAAATGCTATAGTTCTCAATGAAACCCCGGATAAACTGGCTGTAAACTTTCAGAATTACTTTGACAAAATAATGGTTGATGCGCCCTGTTCAGGTGAAGGAATGTTTCGTAAGGACGAAGATGCCATAAAAAGCTGGGAAAAATTTAAATGTGAAAAGTGCTGCGGAATGCAGTGGGATATTCTACAGAAGGTTGATACCATGTTAAAGACGGGAGGCATTATACTATATTCAACCTGTACCTTCTCACCTGAAGAGGATGAGTTAATGATAGAAAGGTTTATGGACGAACATAAAGGTAGCTACGAACTGCTGGAAATACCAAAAGCCGGTGGCATTGAGGGAGGCCGTACTCAATGGTCAAAAGGAGGATATGACTTTGGTAAAGCTGCCCGTCTATGGCCTCATAAACTCAATGGCGAAGGGCATTTTGCAGCATTGCTGAGAAAAAAAGATTCCTCAGAAAACTCAAACAGGAGTGAAAATGCAGTATACAAGTCTGTAGATAAGTCTCAAGCCTTAAAAGTAAATGACACAAAAGATGTAAAACAATTCAACTCTCAGTTGGGTGAATTTGTTGAAAATAACACAAACCTGAGTCTAGAGGGATATTTATTTCAAAAGGGTGCCAATCTGTATCATTTGCCCGTTGAATGTCCTGATTTATCGGGACTAAAGGTTGCAAAATTTGGCTGGTATCTTGGCGAAATTGGAAACAAAGGTTTTATACCTTCCCATTCATTGGCAGTATCAATGAATATAAGGGAACTAAAGAATATTATAAGCTTCAGGTCTGATTCACGTGAGGTTAACAGTTATTTGAAGGGTGAAACGCTGATGGTTTCAGGTGAAAAAGGTTATACTGGTGTTTGTGTGGATGAATTTCCTCTTGGATGGGCTAAGCAAACCGGAGATATGCTTAAAAATCTATATCCCAAAGGGTGGAGAAAGATGTCCTAAGCTGCTAAATTCCTATAAAAAAGGAGAGTATATTTTGAAACAGAAACAACGGTTGGATAAGATTATTTCAAATTTTGGATTCGGTTCAAGAAATGATATAAAGAGTGCTGTTAAAAAAGGTCTGGTTACAGTTGACGGGCAGATCGTAAAAGACAGCGGAATTCATGTCGACCCTGAAGCAAGTATTATTGAAATAAACGGAGAAAGGCTGAATTACCGCAAGTTTATATACATCATGATGAATAAGCCCCAGGGAGTTATTTCGGCTACTAGCGACAGAAAGCAAAGAACTGTCTTTGACATTCTGCCAGAAGAATACAAATGCTTTGATCTTTTCCCGGCAGGAAGACTGGATATAGATACAGAAGGTCTTGTACTGATGACAAATGACGGTCAGCTGTCCCATGAAATTCTTTCTCCCAAAAAACATGTTCCAAAGCAGTATTATGCAAAAGTGCTCGGAAGGGTTAATCAGGATGATGCAGAAGCCTTCAGTAATGGTGTAACTCTTGACGATGGGTACAAGACGCTTCCGGCGACTTTGGAAATATTAAAATCCGATGATTTATCAGAAATAAAGCTCACAATAGTAGAAGGAAAATTCCATCAGGTAAAGAGAATGTTTGAGGCTGTAGGCAAAAAAGTAATTTATTTAAAACGACTCAGCATGGGAAACCTTAGATTGGATGTGAATTTAAAACTTGGGGAATGTAAGGAACTTGGAGAAAGTGACATTGAACTGCTGAAGCAAGCAGTAATTATTGATAATAAAAATTAGTTGAGGTTAGAGATATGAATAAAAAGAATGTACAAAAACTGGTGCTTTTCCTGACAGGGCTGGAGCAGAGAATTATAGACAATTCAAGCTTTTTTAAGGGTATAGTTATAAAGCTTAAATCAGGTACAAAGCAGTATGAAGCCAATATAATCCTAAAGGACGAAAAGCTGCTTTTAAATTATAATGGCAGGACTGATAAACTGGAGATTTCATGGCTTTCTGCCAGAGTCTCAAAGATTGCCGAAAGTTATGAAGCTTTGACTCTTATATATGAAGAAAGAGGGACTTCCATATTAATTGAAGCGGACGACAAAAATGTTAAAATGAGGACAAAGGATACAGAAACTACAGAATCCTCTAAAGGCCATAATGAAACCGCACAGATTGCAAACAGGGATTACTTTATAAAAGTCGGGCCTGCGGATGATGTCTTAAAGGCAATTGGTGTTCTTGGAGATAACGGCAAAATAAGAAATGATATGATAAGAAAATACAACCAGATTGATCACTATATTGAATTAGTTGACGGTATGCTTAAAACATTATGTTCAAAATACGGAAGCTTAAACGTAATTGACTGCGGATGCGGAAAGTCATACCTTTCATTTGTACTGAACTATTATATTAAGGATGTACTGAAAAAGAACTGCTATTTTACTGGTCTGGATGTTTCTAAAACGGTAATCGATGCATCACATAAAATTGCAGAAAGCCTTGACTACAAGAATATGGATTTTAAAATAACGGACATAAGAGATTATACTGCTGATAAGGATATTCATCTTGTAATAAGTCTTCATGCCTGTGATACTGCTACGGATGAAGCGATAAGTCTGGCTGTGAGGAACAATGCAAAGGCAATGGTTATGGTACCCTGCTGCCAAAAGGAAATATTGAGCCAGTATTCTTTTGATATGCTTCACAGTATTACAAAGCATGGCGTTCTGAAAGCGCGTTTAGCAGATGTACTTACGGATGGGATACGTTTACTGATTCTTGAGGCACTTGGGTATAAGGTATCTATCGTAGAATATGTTTCACCTCTGGAAACACCAAAAAACCTTATGATAAGAGCGGAAAAAGCAGGAGGTATAAACTACAACCTTATAGGTGAGTACAAGAAGCTTAAAGAGACTCTGGGCATACATCCCACTATTGAAAAGCTCATACAGCCATATTTTTAGCTCCATATGGCAGATTTTGACAAAAGTAAATTCCAATAGTATAATATTCTGGTAAATAGCATTAATTATCTATGTGTTGAAGAAACATCAAGGAGGGAGCTAAATGGCACAGAAAAATTATGAGGATAATGGAGTATTTTTATCAAAAAAAACTTTATACAGCGGAGACAAGGTAATTCTAAAGTATAACGGGTTACTTTGCCAAGCTGGAGCTGAGAATATATATGTTCATGTTGGATTCGGAGAAAGCTGGGAAAATAAATACTTTGTCTCAATGACAAATGAAAACGACACATTTATAGCCGAAATTGATATAAAAGACGGTAAGACCTGTGGTATGTGTTTTAAGGATGCAGCGGATAACTGGGATAATAATTCCGGTGAAAATTACGTTTTTAACATATCTAAGAAAACTGTGAGAAAGAAAAATGTGACCAAAAAAACTAATATACCAAAAATAAAGCGTTAAAGATTTAGTGAATTATCATATTTTGACTATTTTTGCAGGATATTTTACAATAATATAGAATAGGTTAATTCGGATATATTTATTTTTTATGATATGTATAATATTATCCGGTGTTGAAAAAATATTTTATATGTGGTTATTTGATTATGTAAAAAGGTACAATATGCTGATTATCCAGTAGTTTGTCTGTGGTGTTATATACTGCAGATAATTAAAAGATGGGGGTTAGGTTTATGAAAAGCGTTATCCGCGACATTTCTTTAGCAGATAAAGGAAAGCAGAAAATTGAATGGGTAAGAAAGAACATGCCTCTTCTCAGAAGTCTTGAGGATGAGTTCAGGGAGACAAAGCCCTTTGACGGAGTAAGAGTTGTAGTATCAGTTCATCTGGAGGCTAAAACAGCTTATCTCGCAAAGTTATTTGCAATCGGAGGAGGAGAGGTGTCGGTTACAGGAAGTAATCCGTTATCCACCCAGGATGACGTAGCAGCCGGCCTTGTAGCAGACGGTCTCGATGTATACGCATGGTATAATTCAACCAAGGAAGAATATGAGGAGCATTTAAATCTTGCTTTAGGATACAAGCCGAATATTATCATTGATGATGGAGGCGATTTGGTTAACCTGCTGCATACCAAGAGAAAAGAGCTCCTTCCGCATATTATGGGTGGATGTGAAGAAACAACTACCGGGGTACTTCGCTTAAAGGCCATGGAAAAAGAAGGTGTACTGAGATTTCCGATGGTTGCGGTAAATAATGCAAACTGTAAGTACTTGTTTGATAACAGGTATGGTACAGGACAATCGGTTTGGGATGGTATTAACAGAACAACCAACCTTATTGTAGCGGGAAAAAATGTAGTTGTTGCAGGATACGGATGGTGCGGCAAGGGCATTGCCATGAGAGCTAAAGGCTTTGGTGCCAGTGTTATTGTTACTGAAGTTGATCCTATTAAGGCGGCAGAAGCAGTAATGGACGGTTTCAAGGTAATGAAAATGTCCGATGCTGCAAAAGTTGGCGATTTCTTTATAACCGTAACAGGATGCCGAGATGTTATTAAAGCGGAGCATTTCAATCTTATGAAAGATGGAGCTATTCTCTGTAATGCAGGCCATTTTGATGTTGAGGTTTCGGTTGAAGAATTGGAGAAAATAGCTGTTGAGAAACAGATTCAGAGACATAACATTACAGGATACAAGATGGAGAACGGAAGATGGATAAATCTTTTGGCAGAAGGCAGGCTTGTAAATCTTGCTGCAGGTGACGGACATCCTGCTGAAATTATGGATATGAGCTTCGCTCTTCAGGCGCTTTCAGCCGAATATATGCTAAAAAATTACAATAAGCTGGGAAACAAGGTAATTGACGTTCCTGCTGATCTTGATAAAAAGGTTGCAACCATGAAACTTAAATCATGGGGAGTAAAAATAGATAAGCTTTCAAAAGAGCAAACGAATTATCTTAACAGTTGGGCAGAGTAAGAAATTTAAAATTGCATTATGAAAATTTAGATTAAGCATATTAACCGTGTTTACATATGATCTCGGTAATATGCTTAATTTTTAATTAAAATGTGTATTTTAGTAATTGTTTGATAATGTGAGAGGATGAATATTATGTTTGACGTACTTATAAAAAATGCTGAATTGATAACTAATGATGAAAGTAAGCCGTTGATTACCGGCGGATACATAGGAATTAAGGATGGGCGTATTGATTTTATTTCAGACAGTCCCCCTGAAAATGCAGAAGCAAGACAAGTAATTGACGGGAGAAATAAGATTGCCATGCCCGGTCTGGTAAACGCCCATACTCACAGTGCCATGACGCTAATGAGAAATTACGCTGATGATTTAGCACTTGAAAAATGGCTGTTTGACAATATATTTCCGGTTGAGGCGAAGCTTACGGATAAAGACGTGTACTGGGGTACTATGCTTGGTATATCCGAAATGCTTAAATCAGGAATTACTGCTTTTGCAGATATGTATATGTTTATGGACGAGGTTGCACGCGCCGTAATTGAAACGGGTATAAAAGCAAACCTTTGCAAAAGCCCGGTACAGTTCTTTGAGGACGGACAATTAAAAAGACTGGACGCAAGTCAGGGAACCATTGATTATTACAACAGATATCACAATTCGGCAAATGGAAGAATAAAGGTTTTTGTAGAAATACATTCAGTTTACTTGTTTAATGAAAATACTCTCAGAAATGCGGCTAAGCTGGCTAAACAGCTGAATACGGGTATTCATATACATTTGCTTGAAACTGTATCCGAGGTTGAATCCAGTAAAAAAGACTATGGTATGACTTCTATTGAGATATGCAGAGAAACAGGTGTACTTGACGTTCCTGTTATGGCGGCACACTGTGTTCACCTCAGCGATAGCGACCTTAGAATTATGAAGGAAAAGAAGGCAAGTGTGGTTCATAATCCAACCAGCAATCTAAAGCTGGGAAGCGGTATTGCAAGGGTTCCTGAAATGATGGACATGGGGATTAATGTATGCCTTGGTACTGATGGCGCTGCCAGCAATAATAACCTTAATATGTTTGAGGAAATGAATCTTGCTGCAATACTGCACAAGGGCGTCGCTATGAATCCACAGCTAATGAAGGCCCATGATGTTCTTAGAATGGGAACTGTTAATGGTGCAAGAGCCATAGGGTTTGACGACACCGGTATATTATCTGAAGGGATGAAAGCAGACATAATATTGGTTGACACTGACAAACCTCACTTTTACCCTAAAAATGACCCTATGGCAATGATTGTATATTCTGCACAGGCAGCTGATGTGGATACTGTTATAGTAGACGGAAATATTCTGATGAAGAATCGTGAATTCACACAGATAGATGAAGAAAAAATTAAGTTTGAGGTAGCTACCTTGTCCAAGAGGCTTCTAGACAGGTAATTCTTGGCTTAGCTTTTGACACTATTTACATAAAGGTTATTCCGAATGAATGTCAAATATATATTGTTGGGCAATTCAGATTTTTTTACGGGGGAATAGTCATGGCAATTACAATTAGTTTGTGGACAACCAAGCATGGAGAATTAAATCGATTTTTAGATAGCTTTTATGAGAAAGATATGGAGGTAGATTGTTCACTTCGCAGATGGGCAACGGACTTTTACAAGCCGTTGGATTCAGTAGACATGATTTGTGCGTTAATGGACAACAGCGAGAAATACGATGTAGCTATGTATTTACATATGGAAAACGGGTACTTATACAGAATAACAAACTCAAACTATGAAGACGTTGTAAAGGGACTATTTGAAATGTATTATGTTCCTGTATAAAATGATAATAAGGTCTCATTCCGTGACTGTTAAATTATGTTATAATATTAACATAATAGGTTTGGAGGTTAATTCAGATGAATCAGGAATACAGCAATAACAAGGGTTTTGATAACAACCACCTGACTTGGGACAGTAGTGAGGTAACTAGTCTTGAACGGGAAATGTTACTGGGGAATCTAAATTACATAAACAGTAAGGTTATCAGTAATTGGACAAAAGGAGTATTAACCGTCCTTACCGTTCTGATTCCCGTATTAGGGCAAATTATCGGTCTGATTGCGGGAATGGTATTTCTATCTGATGAGGCAAAAGATAAAAGGTCGTTTGGAACTGTACTAATAGCTGTTTCTATTATGACATTTTGTACGTTGGCTTTTTTATGGCTAAACTGGAGGGGAATACTGAAATTTGTGTAATAAGAATGAAATGAGAAAGAAATACATTTCCTTTAGAAATAATATAAGTTCAGATAGTTTACATGAGAAATCCAAGATTATAGCTCAAAAACTAAATCAGCTGGACTGTGTTAAGCGTGCAGAAACCTTGATGTGTTATGTAAGCTTTGGGAGCGAGGTTTATACTCATGATATTATTAATACCTGGCTTTCTCAAGGTAAACAGGTATGTGTGCCTCGTGTTGTTAAAGCTAAGAGGAAATCCATGGAGGCAGTAAAAATAAGCAGTCTCGAAGAACTTGAGCCGGGAACCTATGGTGTATTGGAGCCCACTACCGGACAAAAAAATACAGTTAGTCCTGATTTAATCAATGTTGTGATTGCACCGGGATGTGCATTTGATTTAAATAGAAACCGTATGGGATACGGTGCCGGTTATTACGATAGGTTTTTGAAACTAATATCAGACAACTGCTTAAAGGTAGGGGTTGCTTTTGATTTTCAGATAATGGATGAAATACCCTGCGATGAACATGATATTCCTATGGACATTATAATTACAGAAGAAAGAAATATCTAAATTATCAGTTTTCGAAATTTTGGGCATAACACCGAAGACGTACCTGTTACAGGTTACTTCAGATTGTTGTGCCTTTTTGATTTTTAAAGGACAAATTTTAAATTAACATTAACTGAATATAAATATACTAGTATTTCTAACAGTGTTAGAGGTGTATTCATATGGCAAAAGCAAAAACGAAAAAAGTTCTTAGCATATATAAAGGCAAAATTGATATTAAGGAACTTATTATTAAGTTGTTGACTCGTAATTTGTAATATTTTTGGGTGTATATTTTTTATTCGTATAAAGGAGTACAATTTTTTATATTGAATTTAATATAAGTTAATATTAAAGTATTCTTGTAAATTGAATTTCCTGAGTTGGGAGGTGAGACATTTATTCTGTAATTAATATTCAGTACCGGTTTTTATTTTATAAACAACTAAGTTATTTTTTACTAACGATATATTTCTTTCTTATTGAATTCTTTATTAACCCTTATAAATATTCCTGTATTCTACCGGTATTTCCTGACTTTATTTTATAGAGGGGGGATGCGGCGACATTTATATTTCAAAAATTAAGCTTTAAGTTAATTTAAAAAAATAAGAATATAGGAGTTTTGATATGAGAAAAATAACAATGACAAGAAAAACAGGGGCTTTTTTAGTTGTATTTTCACTTCTTTTTGTATTATTTCTTGCTTCTGTAGGAAGCACCAACGTTTCTGCACTTGAGCCACCCGGAGTATATGGTGACTTCAACGGTGACAGGAATGTGGACGCTCTGGATTTTATGAAATTAAAGCAATATCTGATGGACCAGAATACTACTTACTATTTTTATATGGATTTAAATGGTGATAGTGCGTTGGATGCAATGGACTTTGCTATTTTGAAACAATATCTGTTGGGTATAGTTAAGACCCTGCCAACTAATTCTACACCTACAAAACCGGGGGTACTGTTGGTTGGTAGATTTGATACCAGCGATTCTGCAGGCCCTAAGTTTGCATGGAGTACTTCAACTATAAAGGCAAGTTTTACGGGAACCGCAATCAGTGCAACTATTAAATCATCAGGGGACAACTGGTTTAATATTATAATCGACGGTGTTGTAAAAACACCTGTTAATGTTCCTGCAGGGTCATCATCACCGATTACCCTTGCTTCCGGCCTGACAGACGGTATACATAGCATTGAACTGGTCAGAAGAACTGAAGCTTCAATCGGTGAAACACAATTTTTAGGCTTTAATGTAACCGGAGGTGGCTTGTTACCTGCCCCTTCACCTTCAACAAGAAGAATAGAATTCATAGGTGATTCTATTACATGCGGATACGGTAACGAAGGAACAAGCCAGTATCAGTCATTTACCAGCAAAAATGAAAATGCGTATATGGCGTATGGAGCAATAACTTCAAGACTGTTGAACGCTGACCCGATGACTATCTGTTGGTCAGGAAAAGGGTTGGTACAAAACTATGGCGGGGATCTTAATGACTTAATGCCTGCTGTTTATTCACGAGTACTTCCTTATAATACAACTCTCACTTGGGATACAAGCAAATGGAGTCCACAGGTGGTTGTAATCAATCTGGGTACCAATGACTTTAGTACCGGTTCTATTGATAAAACAACCTTCGCAACGGCATATGCAAACTTTGTAACAAAAATAAGGGGGCAGTATCCTGATGCCCATATATATTGTGCAGTAGGGCCAATGCTTTCATGGGATCAGCTGACAAAGTGCAAGGATGCCATAACCAGTGTTGTTGACCAGAAAAAAACTTCAGGGGATTCAAAAATTCATTTCATAGAATTTCCGGTACAGGTTGAATCAAACGGCTACGGTGAAGACTGGCATCCCAGCGTTAAAACACATGAGCTGATGGCAAACCAGCTTGCTGCAACTATAAAAACTGATTTGGGTTGGTAATTTTCATCTAAATGAATTAAAAAGCATAATAACCGTAAAGCGAGTAGCCTGTAAGGCTTCGTCCATACGGTGTTATGCTTTTTTTAATATATAATCCAATTTATTTAATAAATGTATTGACCGAATCGGTTTATGGTGATATTCTAGTATCAACCGATTCGGTTTATAATTTTTGAGGTGATATTTTGGATAAGTTTTTAAATCTACCTGAAGAGAAAAGAAACAGAATTGTAGATGCGGCACTTAAATCATTTGGTTCAAATGGCTACAAGAAAACCTCTGTCAGCGATATAGCCAAAGCTGCTGATATTTCAAAAGCCATGGTATTTCACTACTTTGGAACAAAAAAAGATTTATACCTATACTTGGTAAAAATGTGCACTGACATAATTATTAATGAAATAAATAATGGCTTTGATTCCACGGTTACTGATTTCTTTGAAAGAATCAAGCAATCATCCGAACTTAAAGCTTCAGTAATGAAAAGGCATACTGATATTCCTGCTTTTCTAATCGGTGTATTTTTTGAGTCTGACCCCGAAGTGAAGTCAGATATTACATCCCTGCTTGCCGTTGGAGATGATTACAGAGATAAAATCGCTTTTGACGGAATGGATACTTCAAAATTTAAAGAAGGTATTGACCCCAAGTTGGTACTAAAAATGCTTATATGGATGGCTGAAGGTTACTCTAGTCAATTGTCTTTTTCTACACTGGATTTAGATGTTATGTTAAAGGAATTTTATGAATGTATGGATTTGCTCAGGAACAATTTTTATAAGGAGGAGTATTTATGAGTGTCATTGAAATTAAGAATCTTACAAAAAGTTATGGTAAAGCAAGAGGTATAAACAATATAAATCTGAGCGTAGAGCAGGGCGAGATTTTTGGTTTTATCGGTCCCAACGGAGCGGGGAAATCAACCACTATCAGAACGCTCCTTGGCCTGATATATCCCTCTGAGGGGAGTGCAACTATTTTTGGTAAAAGCTGCACCGAACATCCCGAGGTGAGAAAAGAATTGGGATATCTTCCTTCAGAAGTTTTTTACTATGACAATATGAGGGTAATGGACCTTTTGAAATATTCAGCCAGCTTTTACAAAAAGGACTGTACAAGAAGGATTAAAGAACTTGCAGAAGTAATGGATCTTGATTTGAAAAAGAAAATAGAAGATCTTTCCTTCGGAAATAAGAAAAAGGTGGGTATTGTGCAGGGACTTCTTCACGAACCCAAGCTGATTATTCTTGACGAACCTACCAGTGGGCTTGATCCTCTTATGCAGCAGAAATTCTTTGAACTTATTGCAGAGGAAAACCGTAAGGGAGCAACAGTGTTCTTTTCCTCGCATATCCTCAGTGAGGTTCAGAAAATGTGCAGCAGAGTGGCTTTCATTAAGGACGGTAAGATTATAAAGCTTGAAAAGATGAGTACCCTTCAGGAAAACAGTTATAAGAAGATTAGCATTGAAACTAAAGAAATTATTCCTAAGGAAGTATTTGATATAAAGGGTGTCAGCAAATTGGAAAGCAAAGGTAAAAGCATTAATTTTATCTTTAAAGGAAATATTAACCTGATTATGGGAAAGATGGCTGATATTGACCTTAGAAATATTTCAATCGAAGAACCTGACCTTGAGGAAATCTTTATGCATTACTATGTAAAGGAGGATTGATTTATATGAATATGTTTCTGCATGAACTTAAATCCATGAGAAAGACAGCAGCTATATGGACAATCAGTCTGATAGCTTTGTCAGCACTCTTTCTTTGCATTTATCCCAGTGTAGCTGCTGATGCTGAAGAATTCAAAAAACTGCTTGCCAATTATCCTCCGACAATAAGGGCTATGCTTGGAATAAATATTGATAATATTGCATCCTTATTAGGTTTTTATTCCATGGTATTCTCATTTATTACACTTTGCGGTGCAATTCAAGGTATGAATCTTGGGATTTCCATACTTTCAAGGGAGTCCAGAGAGCGTACGGCGGATTTCCTGCTGGTTAAGCCCGTTTCCCGAAAATCAATAGTGACTGCAAAGCTGTTGGCTGCATTGACAACAATAGTTGCAACAAATATTGTTTTTTATGTTGTATCATTTTCCATAGCCAATGCTGTTAAGACGGAAGGTTATAACAATAAACTGTTCTTTATGATAAATCTGACATTATTATTCCTACAGATAATTTTTATGGCGATTGGCTTGATTATTTCAGTATTTTTCAAAAAACTGAAATCTGTTCTACCAATATCTCTTGGTGTGGTTTTTGGATTTTATATGGTGGGTGCTCTCATTTCTACAGGTAAAAGTGATGATGCTGCACGATATATTTCTCCTTTTAAATATTTTGATATAACCTATATCATAAAAAATGCAGGCTATGAGGCTTCATATCTTGTGACGGCTGCTGTAATAGTAGTTGCGGCCATTGTTGCAAGCTATATCATTTATATCAGAAAGGATATCCATGCAGTAAGTTAACTGCCCGGGATTAGCTAAAGGAGGCTTTATTATGAATATTTTTTTAAGAGAATTGAAGGCAAACAGAAAAGCCTTGATTATATGGAGTGTTTGCATGTTTTTATTGATACTGAGCGGTATGGGAAAATATACTGCTTACTCTTCAGGCGGGGCAGGCAGTGATGTTTTTGAAAAAATGCCGTATACCTTGAAGGCACTATTGGGAATGGGTTCTTTCGATGTTACAACAATCGGCGGTTTTTTTGGAATGATGTTTGTATATATTGAGCTTGCGGTTGCTATACATGCAGTTTTGCTGGGAAGTGGGATAATCGCAAAAGAGGAAAGGGACAAAACCACAGAATTTTTGATGGTGAAACCTGTGTCCCGTACAAATGTAATTACTTCAAAGTTTTTTGCAGCTTTTGTAAATTTGGTGATTATTAACCTGATAAGCTTTGTTTCATCGTTAATTATGGTTAATGCTTATAACAAGGGAGAAGACATTACAGGGAATATTGCAGTATTTTTTGTGAGCATGTTTATTGTTCAGCTTGTATTTTTGTCTTTAGGCGCAGCTCTTGCTTCTGTAATGAAAAAGCCAAAAGCTTCAGGGTCAGTGGCAGCAGGAATACTTATGGGAAGCTTTATTGTAGCCAAGATTACTGACTTGACAGATAAAGTGAACGTAATTAATGTTTTTTCGCCTTTTAAATATTTCAGTTACAAGGATATAGTTGACGGGAAGGGTATTGACGTTACAATAGTAATTTTGTGTATTGTACTTGTCGCAGTTTTTGTCAGTTCAACTTATTTATTTTATAAGAACAGGGATTTGAAAGTTTAGAATTAGCTGTTAATTTTATAAAAATATTGTACAAATAGGAGGAATTTGTAAATATTTTGTAGAATCTACAAATTGAAATTAAAAATCAATGTCATAACCAAAATACGGAGGCAGAGAAATTATGAATTATGAGGCTGATTATAGGCAGTTTGTAGATTCAGGGGAACCGTTAAACTCAATCCAGGAGAAGGATTGGGCATTTTACGGACAATGTGGACTAGAGTATCCGTTTCTTTATGCCACACCGGATCCTAATCGTGAGGACTACTTTGCTAGGCCCTACAGTGAGGATCCGCTGCAAAGACTTGATATTCACCATTTAAAAACTCTAGAAAAAAAGAAACGACCGGTTATATTCTATATACATGGAGGCGGCTGGACAAATGAAGATAAAAGCAATACAAGATTTGTTTCACATGACTGGATAAAAAAAGGATATACGGTTGTTTCTATAAACTATAGATTATCACCAAATGTGACACATCCTGCAATAATAGAAGACTGTGCTAAAGCTCTTAAATGGGTACAGGAAAACATACATGAGTATGGTGGCGACCCTAATAGAATTTGTGTAATAGGACATTCGGCCGGAGGACATTTGGCGGCTCTTCTTGTTACAGGAGTTAAATGGCACAAAAAATATGATATAGATATTAAAAAGGTTAAATGCTGGATACCTTTAAGTGGTATTCATGATTTTAACCTGCCGGAAAATTACATGCCCCCTATGCTTAATGCGGCAATAATCGCAATGCTGGGAGGAGATGAAAATAAAGTTGAATGCTCACCTGTTTCACATATAACCGGAAAAGAACCCCCTTGTCTGATATTGCATGGAGGAGATGACTGGCTGGTTCCCAGAACAAATTCCATAGAATTACATGACAAGCTAATTGAAAAAGGAGCAAAAGATTCAAAGTTATATATTGTCAAAGGTTATGCCCACTGTAATATGATACTTGGATTTGAAAGGCCGGGACATAAACCTGCTGAATTAATAAATGAGTATCTTGATGAAATGCTTCCTACTTGTGAGGGAAAAAATAATAATAAATAAGAGTTCTAAAATATAAAGGCATACTAACTGTTAATCGGTTAGTATGCCTTTTTCATGGACAATTTTTATAATCCAAAACAACTGAATATAAATAGAATAGTATTTATGCAGATTAATTCGTAAAAATGGGGAGGATGCCATGCTTGGATTTAACAAACCTGATATCAATTATCATATAGGTATATATGTAAGGCAAAGCAGAGATGAGAATGAGGAAAATATTGAGACTATTGAAACACAGAAAAAGCTTCTGGCAGACTTTGTGAAAAAGAATAATTTCGGAACTATCTATAAAACTTATGTGGATGACAATGTTTCAGGTGCGGGCTTTGAAAGGTATGCCCTTGAAGAACTGAAAAAAGACGTAATGGCGTGTAATGTAAATCTCGTTGTATTAAAGGACTTGTCAAGGCTGGGAAGAAACAATGCCAAAACGCTGCTTTTCCTTGACTTTCTGGAGGAATACGGAGTGCGAGTAATTACTTCTGACGGCAGATATGACAGCCTCAAGGACAATGAAACCGTGGGAATAGATACATGGTACAACGAGCAGTACAATACATCATGGATGTATTGCTGAAAGTGGGTAGGTGGATGGGTTAGAGGGAATTTAGAGACTTGTAATGTGTAAATAAAAAACTATAAAACAAAAACAGAACATAATTGAAAGAGGTTGTAAATGATGGTAATATTATATAATCCATAGTTTGACAAAATTCAATAAAAAAGGAGATTATGTTATGTTTTTGCACAAAAAGGGTAAGAAGATAATTGCTTTGCTGCTGACAATGGCTATTGTGTTATCGGGGATTACTATAATTGGAAATCCCACAGTAAAGAAAGAATTTGTAAAGTTTGGAAGTGAAGTTAATGCGGTTACGGCAATGTATTACTACTCACAATATACTACCAAAGTAGTTAATGGTGTAATTACAAAGAATTCCCTTGTGAAGTCTGATATTCAGGTTCCGGATGGTACATATCCTGACGACGGGGTGTATACCGATGGGTATTGGTATGTAAAAGGGAGCAAGGCGACTTTTGATGAGAAGTGGACAGTAATGGGTAGTATTCGTGGTCACGTATATACAAATGGTGTGGCAATAGGTAACAAAATTTATATTTTTGGAGGCAAATCTTACTGGTCTGGATATAACAAGGAATTATTGGTATATGATTTGGCAGCCAACACATGGACTACAAACTCCGACAATGGTCCTAGTGGCAGAGAGGAACACACTGCGGTGGCTATAAACGGTAAAATGTACGTTTTTGGTGGGATAAATTACTACTCGGGATCTGTTGTCTATAATAAGGACTTGTGGGAATATGATCCGGCAACTGCTAAATGGACGAAAAAGAAAGATGCTCCTGCTGCTAGAAGTAGACATGAAGCGGTGGTAGTAAATGGTAAAATGTATGTGATAGGAGGTTGTAACGATGGTAATAACGCTACTAGTATTTTAGTATATGATCCTATCACTGACACTTGGGAACAAAAAACAGGTATTCCTTTTGCTCGTAGTTTCCAATCAGCCGCTGTAATAAATGGGAAAATATACATATATGGAGGATATGATACCACATATCATTATAATTTGTGGGAATATGATCCAATTGCTAATACATGGCTAAAGAAAAAAGATAACCCTATTGAAGTATGCGGTCAGCCGGCGGCAGTAGTACTAAATAATAAAATGTATATATCGGGTGGATATTTTGCGAATGAAATTGCTACAAACCAGTTATTGGAATATAATCCCAAAAATGATATCTGGACCCAAATGAAGTCGTGTCCAATAGCACATAAACATAACTCAGCTACTGAAATGAACGGTAAAATGTATATTTACGGTGGTTTGGATGGGGAAAATAATTTTATAGATCGGGTAACAGAATACTCAATAAACTACTATCCTGCTTTTGAAGCTGTTTCTCCAAAGCCAAATGAGGTTTTCTCCGAAGCAGACACAAATTTTGTTCCTCAAATAACTGTTTCTGATGAAAACAACGATCCCCTGACGTGTAAATACTACATAGATTATGAAACGACACCAAGGGATACTAAGTCTGTAAATAATACTACAGAAACTAAGCCGGTATCATTTAATCCAATTGACATGAGTTCACTTTCAGAAGGGGCTCACACATTCACCTATGAGGTTACAGACGGCAGGACTACCGAGCCGTTTACTCAGACTATTAATTTCAAAGTGGACAAGTCAGCTCCAACTCTTGGAGAAGTTATGGGTTCATCAACAACGGATACAATAACAATTACCGGGTCGGCCACAGATGGGATATCCGGGCTTGCTGTAGAACCATACAGATATACTATCGGCTCCGAAGTATCTTCATGGATTAACTCAGGTACATACACCTCCCAGAATAATTTGACACCAAATACTCAATATCCTACAAAGTTTGAGGCAAGGGATGCAAAAAATCACATTGCAAGCAGTTTTAAAAATATTTATACAAAAGCTGCAGTTCCGGTACTTTCCACAAGCAATCCTTCATCATATTCTATTGACATTCAGACAAATGATGAAAACCCATCCGGGACTCAATATCAGATTAGTACAAGTGACGGCAGCCAGTATGTAACCCAAGAAGGAACTCTTACTTCTGCACCTGCTTGGATTACTCTTACAAACAAAAAGGTTACTGTTACAGGCTTATCTCCTGAGCAAACCTATACCTTTATTGCAAAAGCAAGAAATGCTGAAAATATTGAAACTGTTGAGAGTTCTTCCGTAAGTGGGACAACCCTTATTGCACCTCCCGGTTCACCTGCAAATATTATTGCTACCGCTACTGATAAGACCATAACCGTCTCATGGGATGCTTCAAGTGGGGCTATAGGCTATGAAATCAAGGTTGACGGAACAGTTGTAAATACTGATACTGCCACTGTCTACACACACGTTGGTCTTAATCCCGGAACACCTCATACATATCGGGTCAGAGCCAGAAATGCAGGGGGCCCCGGCAACTGGAGTACACCAATCACAAAATCTACACTTCCCGCTTCGCCGGATATACCGGTTAACCTTAATACGGTACCTTTGAGTACCTCCGTTACGGTTACCTGGAACAATGTCTCCGGTGCAACCGGCTACGATATAGAAGTGGATGGAGTGTTGGTCAACAATGGGCCAAATACCAACTATATTCATAACAGTCTAACTCCGGGATCACATCACTCATACCGGGTAAGAAGCATTAATCCGGGAGGGAAGAGTGAATGGAGTGGGTATGTGAATACCACCACACTTCTTGATACGGTGCCGGTACCGGTAAATCTTTCAGCAACCCCGGCTCTAAACAGTATAACTCTTACATGGGACAAGGTAATTGGAGCATCAGGCTATGAGATATCAGTAGATGGGGCTGCCTTTGACAATGGTACACGAACAACCTATACCCATAGCAGCCTTGCACCGGGAACACCGCATGTTTACAGGGTAAGGGCAAAGAAGAGTGGGATAACAAGTGAATGGAGTGCCGCAATTGTTTCCGCTACACTTACAAATGAATTTGGAACACCTTCAAACCTAAAGGCCAATGCAGATAATTCTTCAGTTATATTATCATGGAATCCGGTTGCCCATGCAACTGGCTATGAAGTGGAAGTTGATGGTGCGGTTACCGACAACGGAGATGAGACCTCCTGTATACATAACGGATTATTGCCAAATACAACCCACACCTACAGAGTAAGGGCGAAAAGTGACACAGAGGTAAGTGAATGGACAGAGCCATTGACAGTTAATACATTTTTACTCCAAACCCCTCAAGGTTTATCAGCAATCTCAGAAGAAACTTTTATGACAATCAACTGGCAGCAGGTTGAGGGAGCAACAACTTATGAACTGGATTTTGATGGTTCCATTATTACACGAATATCAGAAACAACTTATTTAGCCGAAGGTCTGGAGCCAAATTCCCAACATGAGATAAGAGTCAGGGCGGTCAGTGAAGGTGGTACCGGTAACTGGAGCAATACCTTAATCAAGTCTACTAAATTTACTTCCGGCAATGTACCGAATGTATCAGGTATTGCTAAAAAGACTTCAATATCAATCATGTGGAATAAAATTGACGGTGCCGCATCCTATGATGTTGAAGCAGACGGAGTAGTAACTTCGAACGCAAATGGAACCACGTATACAAGCAAAGGACTTCAGGCAGGGACAAAACATATCTATCGGGTAAGAGCCAATAACAGTTCAGGCGCAGGAGAATGGTGCAGTCAATTTACTGTTTCAACGCTTCCACAAGGCCCGGCTATACCTTCAAATGTGGTATCCTCCTCTAACATGACATCGATACTTGTCAGTTGGGATAAAGTAGCAGGTGCGGAGGAATTTGAAATTGAGGTTGACGGAACAATTATTGACAACGGCACAGGAACAAGCTATTTACATAAAGGAATTTCCCCTGATACAACCCATACCTACAGAGTAAGGGCCAGAAGTGTTTCAGGCTGTAGTGAATGGAGTACCCCGATGATAATTAAGACCCTGAATTCAGTACAGACATATGACATTACTTCATCGGCAGGGGAAGAATTTGACCTGATTTTATCCGGTTCAGACATTCAGGATTTAAACAAATACACATTCTCGATTCAGTACGATACTAACGATTTTGATTTAATCGACCTTTGCGGCTTCACTCCAAAGACAGACACCCAGGAAGGGGATATTTACGGCACTGATATTACCGTAAAACAGGTAGCTCCCGGAACAATTGTGTTTGTTAAAAATGGCTCTGCACAGTCCTGGCAGGTATGGTCAGGTATTGTTAATAGTATAAGGCTCAGGGCAAAGCATGACGGCCCAGCCGAAATTACCTACACCATACAGTAAAGGATAAAAAGGGGTGATACATCAGTGAAAAATAAAATACGAATCGCAATATCCAGAATTCTTGTTATGGCCTTTTTCATAACAAATATACTTGTATATTTACCGTCGCTAAGCTTTGCAGCAGGAAATAGTAATGAAAAAGCTGATAAACAAACTGCTGCTATGGTTCACCATGAAAAAACTGAAATTCTGGTTAAATATAAAAGCAGCTCAAATCAGGACAAGGTTAAAAATAACCTGAAAAAGAAAGTAAAGCTCAAGAAGCTGAATTTAAAAAAGAAATATGAAAAAAGTAAGATTGACCTACTGGAGATAGACGCAAAGGATGATATATCCCAAGTAGTTGACGAGTTAAAAAAAGACCCTGATGTTTTGTATGCACAGCCAAACTACAAACTCGACATCATGTCTGCTCCGTCAGCCCCGATGTTTGAACACCAATGGGGTCTTCAGAATAATGGTCAGGAAACAGAGGCGCAGCTCGGAAGATCGGGAGTAGATATAAATGCAATAAATGCATGGAATCTTACTCAGGGCTCTTCCTCTGTTGTAGTAGGACTTTTGGACACGGGTGTGGACATCAGCCACAATGACTTAAAAGACAACATATTTGTAAATGCAAAGGAAATTCCGGGCAATGGCATAGACGATGACAATAACGGATATATAGATGATATTAAAGGATGGGACTTCGTAAATTCAGATAATACCGTATTTGATGATGCAACATTAGACTTTCACGGAACACATGTTGCAGGAATAATTGCAGCAGAAGCAAACAGTGAGGGAATATGCGGTATTGCACCGAAAGTAAAGGTGCTGCCATTAAAATTTATTAACGGAAACTGGGGCTATACCTGTGATGCAATAGATGCAATTGAATATGCAATGAAAATGGGTGTTAAAATAATAAACTGCAGCTTTGGCGGTACCGATGACAATTTTGCACTGAAGGATACTATGGCAAACAGCGGCATCCTGTTCATATGTGCTGCAGGAAACAGAGGAGCGGATGTTGCAGTTTCCCCGGTATATCCCGCATGTTTTGATATTCCGAATGTGTTATCAGTAGCTTCCATAGACAGCAAGGGAGTACTTTCACCCTATTCCAGCTACGGAAACAAAATACATGTAGCGGCTCCTGGAGTGAATATTTTAAGTACTACACCCGGAAACTCATATGATTATTTCACCGGAACATCGGCAGCCGTTCCTTTTGTAACGGGTATTGCAGCGCTTTTGCAAAGTTATGTGCCAAACCTGACAATAACACAGATTTCACAGCGTATAAAAGAAAACGTGGTATCCTGCACAAACCTTAGCGGTAAGGTTTCCTCAGGAGGAAGGGTAGATGCGTATGCAGCCTTGACAAACACAAAACCGGAACCGGATACATATGATGGCCCCGGAAATGACAACAGTACTGTTCCGGCAGGACAACAGGGCGGTAATATTGACACTTGGTACACCATGGATCAGCTTGCAAAAATAAAAGAGAAGCTCCATTACGGGGAATCAGGAGTGAATCCCGCATCAGGAAACTTCTCGGTTACAGTAAACGACATGAGTGTCCCTGCACCCGGTTTTCAGGTAAACATATCACGTACCTACAACTCCAGAAGTGATGTCAGCAAAGAATTTGGCAGAGGCTGGACCTTTGGTTTTACCGGAAGAGTCGAGGGGACGGAGGTAGTTGATGTTTCGCTTCCAAACGGAAGCATTGAGCGATTCAGGCTAAATGGCAATGTATATGAGCCGGAGGAATCCAGAAGTAAATTTGTAAAAAATGCAGACGGTACATATACATTGACTACCCCGGATCAATATAAGTATACCTTTAATACCAACCGTTATCTTGTAAAAATGGAGGACAGAAATGGTAATTCCATAAATATAACTGTTGACGGCAGCGGGAAAATAACCAAAATAACCGACACCGTGGGCAGAGCTTTTACTGTCAGCTACGGAGCAAACGGACTGGTTCAAAAAATTACCGACCCGGAAAACAGGACGGTAGCATACGAGTATGACGCTAATAACAGACTGTCAGTGGTTACAGACCCTATGGGCGGTAAAATGAGGTACTTCTATGATACATGGGGATATCTGAATCAGATACAGGATCATAACCAGAAAATAGTTGAAAAAATAACATATAATCATGCAGAAGGCGAAAACCAGCACAAGGTATCCGAGGCAACAGATTCTCTGGGAGATACAGTAAAATATGCCTATGACATGACAAATAAAAAAACTACCATTACCGATATAAATGGAAGGGTATCCTCCTATTGGTTTGACTCCTCATTTTTTACAACACGTATACAGGAGCCTGACGGAAAATCCAGTTATACTGAATATTTCCAAATTGGAGGCAAAAACAAATATGGTGATGTAAAATCTCAAACGGACCGTAATGGAAATAAAACTCAGTATGAGATTGATGATAGAGGTAATGTAACTAAAATTATCAATCCTGACGGAAGTACCCAACTAAAAGAATATGATGAAAAAAACAATGTAACAAAAGAAGTAGATGAGTGCGGGAAAACAACCTACAATTTGTACGATGAAAACAAGATAAACCTGATAAAGAAGGTACAACCCCTTAACGGGTTAGATGTATACGACGGCACAAGCAATACAGGTTTTGCAATAACCTCCTACCAATATTATACAGGAGAAGAATCGGGTTCATCTGCAAAGGGATTATTAAAAAGTGAAACTGACCCGGAAGGCAATACCACCACATACACCTACAACACTTACGGTGATGTAAAAACCATATCTGACCCGGAGACAGGAAAAGTTACGACTTATGAGTACAACCGCATAGGTTGGAAAACTGCACAAATAACCCCAAAGGGCAACAAAACAGAATTTGCTTACGACAAAAACGGCCAGCTAATCAAAACAAGAACCGTAAGCTCAAAAAATGAAACCCAAAGAACTGTATATGATCTGTTGGGAAGAAAAATACAAGAAATTACTCCAAACCAATATGACAGTACTAAGGACAATATAGAAGCCGATACATACACTGACAATACGGTGGGAACAAGATACGAATACTTTGACAGTGGTAAAATCAAGGAACAAACCAATGCAATAGGCGATAAAACAAGCTACACTTACGATGTATACGGAAACACTCTTACCGAAACAAAACCTAACGGCGCAATTTACAAGTATGAATATGATGTTCTGGACAGACCACTTAAAATTTACTTCAGAGATAATTCATCAGTAGCTGAAGTACTACTTACCCAATATAGTTATACAACTTTGGAGGATGGAAAAACACAAAAAACAGAAACAAAATATCTGAATTCCAAAGACAAGGCTGTTACGGTTTACACCTATGACTTTGCCGACAGACTTGTAGAACAACAGAACCCCGATGGAACCAGGCTCAGAACAATATACAACGCAAACGGAACAATTAACAGGCAGATTGCAGCTAATGGAAGTAGCACATACTTCAAATATGACGGCCTTAACAGGTTGACAGAACAGTGGACCCCCTTTGAAGTATCAAACGGAAACACACTGTACACATACAACAAAACCGAATATGACAAGGCTGGAAGAAAATCTGCGGTGGAATCAGGAAAAGACAAGGTAACCCTGTGGTCAATACCCGATAGCCTTGCAATAACAAACTACCAGTATTACAAAAACGGTAACGTCAGCCAGACAAACGATTCTGAAGGAAGAAAGACAGAATATCTGTATGATGATGACGGAAATGTTGTAAGAGAAAGTATATATACCGATACAACCAATAAGCTTGTAACAGATTATGCATACAATTATCTCGGAAATCTGGAAAAAAAGGAGCAACATGTAAAAACAGGAGACCTTTACGGAAAAGACTTTGACGACACAACGGATACTGTACTTACAACCTCCTACACCTATGACAAGAATGGTAATACAAAAACTGTGACAGCCCCCAACAAAGTAACCACCACCTTTGAATATGATGTACTGGACAGACAGCTGTCCCAAAGTGAACCCGGAGTGGACGAAAAAGGTGAAGCCGTTACAATAACCAATTCCACAACCTACGACTGGGCCGGAAACCCGCTTACAAAAACAGATGCAAAGGGCGGTATTACAAAGTATGAATATAATCAGAGAGGATTACTGATTAAAGTTACAGATGCCCAAAACGGCGTAACAGCGTACGACTACGACCTAGCTGGAAGAAAGATAGCGGAAGTAACACCAAAAAACTATGACAGCACAAAAAGCATTTATGACTTGAACAGGGTTGAATATGTCTATGATGAAATGGACAGAGTACTAGTGAAAAAGGACATATATATAGACCCTGTTACAAACCAATGGGTAACCATATACACAAAAACCTGTAAATATGATAATTCTGGTAATCTTATAAAAGAACTCGATGCAGCGGGGTATGACTCAGGAGTAGGAACAACACCGGGAGAAAAAATAAATTCAGGTTATGGTACCGAGTATACATACAATTTGGCAAACCTGGTAATAACGTCAAAAGACCCGGTTGCAAAGGAACATGATCTTGCATTTACTTCCAGATATGAATATGACGGATTGGCAAGAAAGATATCTGAAACCAATGCAAACAAAGTGGAAACCCGGTACACATACAATGATGCAGGAGATATACTGTCAGTAAGCTTGAAAAAGAATGCTTCGTCTACACCAAAGGTAGTAAAGCATTCTACTTATGACCTTGCAGGCAGAATACTGGCGCAGACTGACGGAAACGGCAATATCACTACATTTGAATATAACTCTCTGGGGAAAGTCAGAAAGACAGTTGCACCGGGAGACAGCACCATACCGTCAATAATGGTAACAAGCCAGTACGACGAAATGGGACAACTAAAGCAACAACTAAACTCAATGGGCAAGGTTGACCTCTATACCTACGATAATCAGGGGAGACAGCTTTCCCATACAGAGAAAAAGTCCGATAATACCCAAGCCATAACTACGTATTCAACCTATGATATAAATGGAAACAAATTCTCGGAAACTGACGGAAATGGCAATGCAAAGACATATAAGTATGACAGTTTAAACAGACTTTTAGCTGTTGAAACAACTGTAGGTGGCAGGGAAAAAACAACTACTTGCACATACGATGCTAACGGAAACAAAACCTCTGAAACTGACTGGCTTGGCAATACAAGCACTAATGTGTATGATCCCTTAAACAGGCTCGTAGAAAAAAGAGATCCCTACACCACAATACAAAAGTTAGAGTACAACAAAAACAGCAAACAGATAAAATCAACAGATGCATTGGGCAACGAAACCCGCTACATATTTGACAAAAACAACAGACTCATTGCAACCATAGACCCTGAGGGCCATACAACAAGCCAGTCCTATGATGATGTAGGCAATATCATAGCCAAAACAAGCGGCAGGAACATTACCACAACATATAGATTCGATGAATTCAACTGGTTGGCAGAGGTAATTAACCCCAAGTCGGAGAAAACGACTTATACCTACGACTTAAACGGAAACAAGTTGACTCAGACCGACGGAAACGGAAATACAACCTCCTATGAATACAACGCTGCAAATAAGGTTATCAGGAAAATAGACCAGGGTGGAAGAATAGGTACACCGGGGAAATATACATATCTGGATGCCAAAACAGAAAAGTACACCTATTTTGCAGACGGCAACATGGAGACAAAGACCGACAGAAACGGAAAACAGACCGTATATTCCTACGATATACATGGTAGACTTACCAGAAAAGCAATAGGAGAAGCAGCAATCGGCTATACCTACGACAACAACGACAATCAACTCACCATAACTGACAAAACGGGGACTACTGCCAGAACCTATGACGAAGAAAACAGAGTAATAACCAAAAAAGCACCGGGCTTCGGTACAACTACCTATACCTATGATAATACTGAGGGTGGAGGCTTATACTTTGAAACTGCTGAGGATTTCAAGCACAACCTAACCAAAAAGGTATATGACAAAGCAGGCAGACTTTACGAGGTGATATCAGACGGAAAGACTACCACATATGAATATTACGGTAACGGCAGTAGAAAAACCGTAACCTACAGTGACGGAGCAAAAGAGGAATATACCTACTACAAGGACGGACTAAATAAAACCCTCACAAACAAAAAAGCAGATGGAACAGTAATTGACACCTACAGTTATACCTATGACGAAGCCCATAACCAGACTTCAAAGACAGACCGAAAAGGCACTACAAGCTATAACTACGACAGTCTCAACAGGCTTGAAAAGGTAACGGAGCCAAACGGCAGGACAACCAACTACACCTTTGACAAGGCAGGAAACAGGCTTACAGAAACCATACTTGCAGGTGCAACTTCTGTAACCACCACATATACCTATAACGAGCAGAACAGACTGGTATCAACAGTAAAGAGAAGCGGCACGGAAACAATAACCGACACATACAGGTTTGACAACAACGGAAACACAGTCTCAAAAACCACAGAAACGGTAAAACCGGTTGCCACATCTACATCAGGTGGCTTCAGTCTGGAAAAGTCAGGTAAGAGTACGGCAAGCAATGTAACCTACTATAAGTTCGATGTCTGGAACCAACTGATAAAAACCACTGCAGGGAAGAAAACAGCAACCTATTCCTATAACGGGGAAGGCTACAGGGTATCCAAGACCGAAAACGAGCGTACCACAAACTACCTGTATGAAGCCGACAAGGTAGTACTGGAAACAGACGTAGAAGGCAACGAGACAGCCAGAAACATATATGGAACAAATCTCCTGACAAGAACTGCACAAAATGATACAATGAACTATATGTACAACGGCCACGGAGACGTAACCGCATTAGTAGGGGAAAACGGAGCAATCCAAGCAACCTACTATTACGATGCCTTCGGGAACATAACAGAGCAGACGGGAGATGTTAACAACAACATAACCTACGCAGGCTACCAGTACGATAAGGAAACAGACCTTTACTACCTGAATGCCCGCTACTATGACAGTAAAACAGCCAGATTCCTAAGTGAGGATACCTATACAGGCGACCCGAATGATCCATTAAGTTTGAATTTGTATACGTATTGTGTTAATAACCCAATTACATATAGTGATCCGACGGGACATTGGCAGGAAAGTGATAAAAATCTAATTCAAAGTGCTAGAATTGCAATATCTCAGCTGACAGATATTTATGTCACAACAAGTGACCCTGAAATAAAGAAAGCGTGTGCAGCACAAGCAGCAGCTATAAGAGGTTGCTCTGACAATATTGCAACGACGCCTCAATATTCTGAGGTTGGGATGTTATATGATCAACAATTAAAAAAAGACGGTTATGTTTCAGCCAGTGATTGGCTAAAAATTAGTAACACGTATAAAAAGGAGTCAACGCAGAGTGCTATAAATGGATTAAAAATTACTGAAAGTCCATATGTCCCAAGTACTTATAAAAATCAAGCTATTAAAGCTACAATGAACACTGTTACTGCTGGAGTTAAAAAATCAACAACACAGACAAAACCTCAAGTCAGCTCCAGTCCTAGTCCGAGAATAACAAATAATGGGAGTACTGTTAATGGGACGGGCAATAGTACAAAAAGTCTATTTTTAAACTCTGATTTTAATTTAAATCCAGAAATACAACAAATGATATCATATTATGATGATATGTATCTATACGCAAAGGTTGCATATGACAATAAAATAATAAAAGACTTTGAGTATAATGCATTAAGTAAATTATGTGAAGAGAAAGCTCAGAATCTAAGAGACGATAATAAAATTAATACAGACGATAGTTTTGCATATGAGGTAATATGCGGTTTAGGTGGATTTATCCCGTATGCTGGTGTTATATTCGATGTATTGGGGGATGCACAACCGGTATATGCTGCTGATTTATCAAGTGTTGCCATTGAGAAAATCTCAGATGCGAAAAACATGGCGGTTATAACATCTGCGATTAGTAGTAATGTTAATATTAAACATACAATATACACATTAGTTGACGAAACAACTGGAGAGGTGAAATATGTTGGTCGAACACGAAATCCAGCTACAAGAAGAATAGCACATAGTTTGAGTTCTGATAAGGGGAATTTGGTATTTAAAGCTGTTGAAGGCTGGACAGATTTGTCATACAATGAGGCTAGAGCAGCAGAACAGATACTTTTTGAGCAATACGGAGGACTAGATAAACTAAAAAACAAGATAAACCCAATGAGCGCAAAAAAGTTTAGTAAATATGTAGATTATGCTTGGGATGTATTAAAAAAATTAAAATAAAGATGGGTGATTATTATGGCAAAACGGGTAAAATATAGGATAGGGGATGTTTTTTCTATACCTTTAGACGATGGAGTTAAAGGCTATGGAAGAATAATTAAAGTTGATAAGCCACTTATATTTATTGAACTTTATAATGAAAAAAGATTAGAAGATTTAAATAATGTTGAGAAATTGAATAATTGTGAGGTGATACTATCTATTTGGTGTGTTGACGGTGGTATTAAAAAGGGTAATTGGGTAATTATTGGGAATATACCCATTGATTCTAATTATAAAATGCCAAATTTTTGGACTAAATCAGATGCAACAGGTAATATCCTACTTTACAAAGCAAGTGATACTTTTGATACCCTCAAAGATGCATTAATAATAAATGAGGATGAAATACAAGATGCACAACCTTATGGTTTGTATGGTGATTCTGCTGTGCAGATAGCGTATTCAAGGGAACTAGCTAAAAAGACAAAATAGTTAAATACATCAACAGTAAACTGACCTAAAGATTTAATGTATAACCAAAAAAAGCAGAAAAACATTATATCTCATTGGAGAATATAGAAACAACCACGATTTCTTACAACACAACTATTATACACCTTAGAGTAACAAGAAATAGTAATGGCTACCAGTTATCTTTTAGTAAAGAACAGATATTTTTCATATAATTCACATTGTCAAATGAAAAAAGTATTAACCGGTTTTATAGAACGGTTGTCTACAAGATGACCGTCTTTTTTCTTTTTATCCGTGATTTTATAATAATAATATTGTCAGGATTCCGCCTAACTCTTAACCTAATATAATTTACCAATGTCTACGATCCTTTAAACAGGCTCATAGAAAAAAGAGACCCTTACACTACCATACAAAAGTTAGAATACAACAAAAACAGTAAACAGATAAAATCAACAGATGCATTGGGCAACGAAACCCGCTACATATATGACAAAAACAACAGACTCATTGCAACCATAGACCCTGAGGGCCATACAACAAGCCAGTCCTATGATGATGTAGGCAATATCATAGCCAAAACAAACGGCAGGAACATTACCACAACATATAGATTCGATGAATTCAACAGGTTGGCAGAGGTAATTAACCCAAAGTCGGAGAAAACGACCTATACCTACGACTTAAACGGAAACAAGCTGACCCAGACCGACGGAAACGGAAATACAACCTCCTATGAATACAACGCTGCAAATAAGGTTATCAGGAAAATAGACCAGGGTGGAAGAATAGGTACACCGGGGAAATATACATATCTGGATGCCAAAACAGAAAAGTACACCTATTTTGCAGACGGCAGCATGGAGACAAAGACCGACAGAAACGGAAAACAGACCGTATATTCCTACGATATACATGGTAGACTTACCAGAAAAGCAATAGGAGAAGCAGCAATCGGCTATTCCTACGACAACAACGACAATCAACTCACCATAACTGACAAAACGGGGACTACTGCCAGAACCTATGACGAAGAAAACAGAGTAATAACCAAAAAAGCACCGGGCTTCGGTACAACTACCTATACCTATGATAATACTGAGGGTGGAGGCTTATACTTTGAAACTGCTGAGGATTTCAAGCACGACCTAACCAAAAAGGTATATGACAAAGCAGGCAGACTTTACGAGGTGATATCAGACGGAAAGACTACCACATATGAATATTACGGTAACGGCAGTAGAAAAACCGTAACCTACAGTGACGGAGCAAAAGAGGAATATACCTACTACAAGGACGGACTGAATAAAACCCTCACAAACAAAAAAGCAGATGGAACAGTAATTGACACCTACAGTTATACCTATGACGAAGCCCATAACCAGACTTCAAAGACAGACCGAAAAGGCACTACAAGCTATAACTACGACAGTCTCAACAGGCTTGAAAAGGTAACGGAGCCAAACGGCAGGACAACCAACTACACCTTTGACAAGGCAGGAAACAGGCTTACAGAAACCATACTTGCAGGTGCAACTTCTGTAACCACCATATATACCTATAACGAGCAGAACAGACTGGTATCAACAGTAAAGAGAAGCGGCACGGAAACAATAACCGACACATACAGGTTTGACAACAACGGAAACACAGTCTCAAAAACCACAGAAACGGTAAAACCGGTTGCCACATCTACATCAGGTGGCTTCAGTCTGGAAAAGTCAGGTAAGAGTACGGCAAGCAATGTAACCTACTATAAGTTCGATGTCTGGAACCAACTGATAAAAACCACTGCAGGGAAGAAAACAGCAACCTATTCCTATAACGGGGAAGGCTACAGGGTATCCAAGACCGAAAACGAGCGTACCACAAACTACCTGTATGAAGCCGACAAGGTAGTACTGGAAACAGACGTAGAAGGCAACGAGACAGCCAGAAACATATATGGAACAAATCTCCTGACAAGAACTGCACAAAATGATACAATGAACTATATGTACAACGGTCACGGAGACGTAACCTCACTAATAGGGGAAAATGGAGCAATCCAAGCAACCTACTATTACGATGCCTTCGGGAACATAACAGAGCAGACGGGAGATGTTAACAACAGCGTAACCTACGCAGGCTACCAGTACGACAAAGAGACAGACCTTTACTACCTGAATGCCCGCTACTATGACAGCAAAACAGCCAGATTCCTAAGTGAGGATACTTATACAGGTGAGGAAAATGATCCGTTGAGCTTGAATTTGTATACGTATTGTGCGAATGAGCCGGTGATGTATGTTGACCCGAGTGGACATAGGACACTGGAGCAGGGGATGAGCGGCGACGATGTAATGGATTTGCAGATAAAGTTAAGTAAACTAGGTTATACAGGCGAAAACGGAAACACATTTAAACCGACTGGTTATTTTGGTACGGATACTTTAGCTGCACTGAATAAATATAAGGATAAAATCCTTCCCGCGGGAAATAGAGGAAGTAATAGAGGGTTAGCCGGAGAAACAACTTTAGCATATCTTAATTATTCATATAATATGCAGTATGCAAACAGTTTAATCGAAAGTAATTCAAGAGCATATGCAACAAATAATGCAAAGTATACGTTTAATCAACAGATATCAAATGTGAAGAGTTCCAATTCACCGAATAAACCTGTTGCACCAAAACCAAGCACCAATAGGGGAACAACAGTGAATTCAAAAGGTTCCGGAGAATCTGCATCGAATAATATCTATTTATCTAATCTTAAACCTGATGATGTAACAAGAGATATTGCTAAATGGTTAATAGGAAACCCGATTAATGCGTTTGCGACTCAACATCCATACATTACGAAAGCCCTCACGGGAGTGGATGTATTAGCACTATTTTATGCAGGTGGATTTGTCATGGATGGTGATGGCGTTTACCATGCTAGACAGGAATGGTCAATTCAGAGCTTTAAGTATTCAGGGTATAATGATTTTTATGATACTGTTTTTCATTACGCTACAAGTATGGAAAAAGCTAAATTCCCATTTAGTGATGATAAAGGTAACGATTACATTTTGTGGGCATGGAAAGGGGATTATTTGAATTTAGGTGCAGGAGCTGAAATGGGTATATATAAAAACATGGATGTTAATGGTAACCCTACGAAACATTGGCTTATCGACCAAAGTCTTGCTATGCCAATGACATTAACATTAGACTATAACAGAAAACAAATAATATCTTATGATCCCAAGAAAGTTGATCCCCAAATTACTGATCCACTACGCGAAAGCACAGATAAATGGTGGGTGACGGGCTTTAATCCGGATTATCAAGACGTAAAAGCCAGCCAGCTAACAGCTACTTACACAGCAACATTCAATACCCAAGCCATGTATGATGATTTTTTCAAAAAATATGGTCAAGGTATAGATAAGGACAGTAGATGGTCGTTCGACCCTAAAACGAATACAGCTAAGTTCAAATTTTAAGGAAGGAGATGTTATCTATGAGCAAAAAAATTATATTGATCTTATTTGTACTTGTAAGTTTACTGCTGTTTAGCTCGTGTGATAAAATCGGAGGAGTTAGCGGAGGGGGAATAATTGGGAGCGAAGAGAAACAAGCTGATGCACGAATCGAACAAATAATCTCAGCGATTAAGGACAAAGACAGAGAATCATTAAAATCATTGTTTTCAAAGAAAGCCTTAGACGAATCCGATGATTTTGATAACGGTGTTGATTATTTATTCAAACTTTTACAAGGCAAAGTTAATACTTGGGAAAGAGATGGTTGGTCTTCTGACGAATCAATAGAGGATGGTAAAAAATCCTTGATGATTCGATTCTCTTTTGATGTAAAAACGGATAAAGATACGTATCATTTTTTCGTGATTGATTACAACACGGATAATATAAATCCTGATAATCAGGGGGTTTATATGTTGGAATTAATAAAATTTACAGATGAGAAAGATTTAGAATCGTGGCAGGATAGAATGCGCGCTGGGTTATATATACATTAACCAGAATAAAACTATTAACAACAGCCACTAACGGCTTAGACGTAGGCTGTTGGTTGCTAAAATTGTATCCTGTAATGAATATGTGGTAATATTTGCCACATAACTTACAATATAACTACAAATGGATGCACAATTTGAACCACTAGCATCACACAAAAAACAAACAACTCACTCTGCAGGACATAAAACTGGGCGGGGAATTGACTTTCGTTGATCGCAAATGAGCCTGCTGCGCGGAATAGACAAAACCCATACTTGAGTTATAGGCCTTGATGGCTTAACTGCTGTCAAGGCATTTCTTTTGCTTGTTTTCTTTTTGAAACAATAATGTTACATGTCAAGTGTCACTAAATATTGACTCAGACCGACGGAAACGGAAATACAACCTCCTATGAATACAACGCTGCAAATAAGGTTATCAGGAAAATAGACCAGGGTGGAAGAATAGGTACACCGGGGAAATATACATATCTGGATGCCAAAACAGAAAAGTACACCTATTTTGCAGACGGCAACATGGAGACAAAGACCGACAGAAACGGAAAACAGACCGTATATTCCTACGATATACATGGTAGACTTACCAGAAAAGCAATAGGAGAAGCAGCAATCAGCTATACCTATGACAACAACGACAATCAACTCACCATAACTGACAAAACGGGGACTACTGCCAGAACCTATGACGAAGAAAACAGAGTAATAACCAAAAAAGCACCGGGCTTCGGTACAACTACCTATACCTATGATAATACTGAGGGTGGAGGCTTATACTTTGAAACTGCTGAGGATTTCAAGCACAACCTAACCAAAAAGGTATATGACAAAGCAGGCAGACTTTACGAGGTGATATCAGACGGAAAGACTACCACATATGAATATTACGGTAACGGCAGTAGAAAAACCGTAACCTACAGTGACGGAGCAAAAGAGGAATATACCTACTACAAGGACGGACTAAATAAAACCCTCACAAACAAAAAAGCAGATGGAACAGTAATTGACACCTACAGTTATACCTATGACGAAGCCCATAACCAGACTTCAAAGACAGACCGAAAAGGCACTACAAGCTATAACTACGACAGTCTCAACGGGCTTGAAAAGGTAACGGAGCCAAACGGCAGGACAACCAACTACACCTTTGACAAGGCAGGAAACAGGCTTACAGAAACCATACTTGCAGGTGCAACTTCTGTAACCACCATATATACCTATAACGAGCAGAACAGACTGGTATCAACAGTAAAGAGAAGCGGCACGGAAACAATAACCGACACATACAGGTTTGACAACAACGGAAACACAGTCTCAAAAACCAAAGAAACGGTAAAACCGGTTGCCACATCTACATCAGGTGGCTTCAGTCTGGAAAAGTCAGGTAAGAGTACGGCAAGCAATGTAACCTACTATAAGTTCGATGTCTGGAACCAACTGATAAAAACCACTGCAGGGAAGAAAACAGCAACCTATTCCTATAACGGGGAAGGCTACCGGGTATCCAAGACCGAAAACGAGCGTACCACAAACTACCTGTATGAAGCCGACAAGGTAGTACTGGAAACAGACGTAGAAGGCAACGAGACAGCCAGAAACATATATGGAACAAATCTCCTGACAAGAACTGCACAAAATGATACAACGAACTATATGTACAACGGCCACGGAGACGTAACCGCATTAGTAGGGGAAAACGGAGCAATCCAAGCAACCTACTATTACGATGCCTTCGGGAACATAACAGAGCAGACGGGAGATGTTAACAACAACATAACCTACGCAGGCTACAAGTACGACAAAGAGACAGACCTTTACTACCTGAATGCCCGCTACTATGACAGTAAAACAGCCAGATTCCTAAGTGAGGATACTTATACAGGTGATGAAAATGATCCGTTGAGCTTGAATTTGTATACGTATTGTGCGAATGAGCCGGTGATGTATGTTGACCCCACAGGGCATGCATCTGCTAATATTAATGTTGGAGGTATCCCAGTTGGGAATGCTCAAGTTAACAATGGAAGGTCTACGGGTAATTTGACAGACATTGTTAAGGGATTAGGAGGTACAACTAAGGCTACAACTACAAACGGTGTATACACAGTTACAATACCGAATGCTGATACAGGTAAAGATGTAAAAATTACGCTAAATACCAATACAAAGGCTGCTTATGATCTAAATGGAAACAAACTATTTGATGTTACAATAACTAATAATAAGACGCAAGTTGGAGTTAGCCAAATGGCTAAAATTGCTGGAGTTAATGATACTGTTAGTTGGTGGAATGGTTCTAATAAGCAAACAAATGTGGTTGTTCAACCAGATATGAATGGAGCTGCTATACAGGTAACTAGGTCGGGGAATAATATAAATATAAAAGCTTACGTAAATTTCACAGGTGGTTCAAATGACATTTTTCAAAAAACCAATTATACATATGCAGAGGTAGCTGCCGCGGGTATACTTGATCAATGGAATAAATCATTTACTGGTACTTATTATGATTTTGGAATAAATAACAATGTATCAGTAAAAACAACAATATACAGTAATGATACGAGTAAAAATAATTTATGGGAAAAAGCACCTAGTTACCAGAAGAACTTCTTGGAAATTTATATAGATAATAGTAATCCAACTACAATCTTTGGCATAAAGAAAAAATCACATGTACCACATATGGATGGAGGACAAGAAAAATGGTCCGTAAGTAATAAGAAGAAAATTACAATGTATAGAAGTTGGGGAGGAGATCCTAATGAATACGGTCAAAAAGGGTATGCACATACAGTTGCACACGAATTTGGACATGTATTAGGAATAGGAGATGCTTATGGAGATAAAGACAAAGGGAGAACTGCTGCAAAAAATACATTGGAGGTACCTATTGGTAATTGGTTGGAAGATGATATAATGTCAAGCAATGGCAAAGTAAATGCTAACGATGTTGAAATGGTGTGGGAGGCATGGAGTTCAAATAAATGGCAATATTTCACTGATTACAAATGACATAAAAAATCATCAGTTATTAAGTTAAAATAGAAAGGAGACTTAAAATGAGAATTAATAAAAAAATAATAAAATATTCAATTATACTATTGCTTATAACTATTGTAGGAATTATTCTTGTTATAAATTTTAAGAACCAGGAAGTATTGTCAAACGAAAAGATAATTAATATATACAAAGAAAATAAAAAATCTTTTATTAAAGTAAAGGAAGATATAGAGCAAAATACCAGTGAAAAATTGAATAAAGAGGTTCAATACAATGAATTAGCAAAACAGACTAATATAATTAGAGTTGATTTTAATAGGGGTGAAGGTGAAATTTGGTTTATAATGCAAGAGGACGAACAAGAAAAAGGAATTGTTTATATAAAAAGTGACCTTCGACCTGAAGTTGACCCAGGGATGGGTCAATGTGAACGGATTGAAAAGGATTGGTTTTATTATGTTATAAACCGTACATAAAGATAATACTTGCTAAAAAATCAATTTATCTTAGGGCAAGTTGAGTGAATTAACAAAATAAGTAACATTCAATGTTACTTTACGCTACTACTGTCCTTTAGGCGTTGATAGTAAGTAAAGAGATAATAAAGAAAGTAAGCCCCCCCGGCCTAGCCGGGGGGGCTTACTTTCCTTACTCAACTCAAAATACTACTGCACACCAATAGTTGAATCCCAATAGGAGCACCCGTACAAATTCTGTGTCTCTCCATCAGCCCCTAGTGTATAGAGTTCAAAGAAAACATAGAAATTTTTCTGTACCACACTTAGCTACTTTTGAGCCCAGACTGATGGAATCCAGTGCAACATTTTAGAGGTAATCCGTTAGGAGAAGAAGCATCGGATTTCACAGAGTAGATTTCTTGCTAAGGCGAGGTTATACAGCAGTTATAAAAGGGTCCCATTGTATAACGTGTGTACCGTTTATAAGAAGCTTAATTTGATATGTTGAGGTTCCCTGATTAAATGCACGACCCATCCAGTATGTATTGTCATCTGATGCAGGCTGAGGACTTCCTTCACCGCCGAATACATTTCCGCTTGAAACCTGGAATCCTGCTATGGACACTGTATCCTGAGTATCAGGATCAATAGGGTTAACCAGCCATGAAACATAATCTCCCGCAAAGCATCTTGTGCTAAGTTCCAGAGTGCCTTCATTAGCACTTCCGACTTCGGCGCGATTATCTATCATAAATATTCCTCTTGTATCCCCGCTTAGTACTCTTGAAGTATCAACTGTTATTACTATCTTGGTTTGCGCTCTTATTTGGGCTTTTAAAACAATAGTTTCAGTCATTTTTTGTGACCTCCTTTATTTAAAAAATATTATCCGTTAACATTCAGAACAGGATTAATTTTTAATGTTACAGGGTTTTTGTTGCTTTCAGTGATAATTATATTGATTGGTGTCTGATTGCTTCCCTGATTTTCTGCTCTTCCTACCCAAACTGTGTTTGTAGTATCTGAGGCCTTTGGGCTTCCGCCGTATCCCCAAGCAAGTGACTGATCGAAGCTTGTAATAGCAACTGAATCGTGAGTATCGGGATCAATCGGTAAAATTCTCCAGCATATGTAGTCATTAGTGTTGCAATATGTATCCAGACCGGCGGTCCCCTCGTTATAGCTTTTAGGAGCCCTGTTATCAACCATATAGATTCCTTGGGTTGAACCTGTTCTTGCTTTGGCAGTATCGACGTAAATAACAATTTTTACATTACAATCCGATGGGGATGGTGTTAAAGCTTGTGTCATTTTAAACTCTCCTTTCAGTATTTGACTAAATTGTCATAAATGATATCATTTGTTGAGCTAATTATATGTCATTATATGTGACGTGTCAAGAAATATTTTCCATTAATTTTAGCGTGCTACAAGCAGTTATTGTGTAGCAATAATGACATTTATAATATACAACTAATTCAAAAATATTGCATAACAAATGTCATAAATAATGAAAAAATGATTGCTTAAAAAACTAATTTGTATTATTATTTGAATTATTAAAGAAGATTTTTCTATATTTTTAGTTGGTAAAATGTCAGAATACGGTATAATAATTAAATAAAGTATGGCAGTGAGGAGGCCGATATGGAAGAACAATTCAAAATAATTATTATTGATGATGAACAGGGAGTTATTGATGCAATAAAAGCAAATCTTTCGTCCGAATATTTGGTTGATGGGTTTGTGACTTCAAAGGAAGGCATTGATGCAATAAGGGAAAATAATTACGACCTCTTGATTTTAGACTATTTTATTGATTCCATGAATGGAAAACAAATAACCGAAAAGATAAGAAAAACAGATGACGAGCTTTACATTATGCTTCTTACCGGAAGGGCTGAAGAAGCTCCGGGTTTGGAAACACTCAAAAATCTTGATATTCAAATGTATTGCGAAAAGTCAGCAAATTTTGAAGAAATACTAATTATGATTGAATCAGCAAGAAAATCCGTAGAACATTCAAGAAAAGAAGGAAGCTTCGGTATTCGTCTAAAAAGACTGAGAAGAATCCATAACATTAGTCAGGAAGATTTAGGTAAAGTTTTAGGAGTAGGTCGTACAGCCATAGCTAACTGGGAAACCAATCAAACTGAGCCTACAGGGGAAAACATTAAAAAACTGGCAGAACTTTTTAGAGTAACAACAGACTATTTACTTTGCTATAAGGCTAATTTCGGAGATACCCCTAATCTGGCAAAAAAATAGAGGTATGCTTTTATGCTTGAAACAATAACAAAAATCTTAATCTATTTATTTTCTGCAGGAGTACATTTAGTACTACTAATCAGAATAAAAAGTATAAAATATTCAAGGCAGCTGCATCGTATCTGTGCCTTGAATATTTTAATCCTCTTTATGTGGACTATACTTGCATTGTCAAATATTATCATAGACACTATTACCGGTTATAGGATATGCAACATATACTTTGCAGGTTCAATCTGTGTATTTTTTCTCCCGGCAACTCTCATTATGCTTTGCATACTCCTTGTAAAGAACAAAATCAGTTCTATTGCAACTTATATCCTAATCTGCATACCGCCTGTTACAAGTACTATAATGCTTGTTACCAATAGTTTTCATAAGCTTTTTATAAAGGAAATTTCGGCAGATGTTAAGACAATGGTATTCGGAAGCTATTACTATGTTCATTGTACCTGGCAGTTGATTTATGCCACTTTTGCGGTTTTATACCTTATATATTTCTGCCTGAAATACACAAACTGCCTTACAAGGCAAATACTCCTTGTAGTTTCGGGTATAATTATGCCTATAGCAGTGGATTATGTGGTATACCTAAACTATTTTTCAAATCTTCCTATTTCATTGCCCGATAGTATACATACATTGAGCTATTGCTTTACAACGGTTTGCTTATCAGTTGCAATAAGGAAATATAGGTTTCTTGATACACTTCCTATTGCAATAAGGAGTATTGTAGACTACATAAGTGATTCATTTGTAGTTATAGACTATAAAAACAACATTCTGGAAATGAACAAGAACTTTAAAACCGAGTTTGGCTCAATAATAAAGCAAAATGAGAATGATTTTTATAAAGTCATGCAGGATGACAATTTTCATAATCTCAAAAATCAAATATCCCAAATTACTGCCAACAAGGGAGGAACACACCAGAATACCAAAATTGAGCAGGAATTCATAATAAATAATGTCCGGCGTTACTTTGAAATTGAAATTATACATGTATATGCTCATGAGCAATATATTGCAATACTTATTTTATTCCATGACATGACAGAGCATATGCAGGTAATAAAGCTCATGGAAGAGAACGCAAAACAAATGATTGAAAAGGCACGACTGGTATCGTTGCATAATCTTATAGGTGGTATTTCTCATAATATGAAATCTCCGCTGATGTCATCATCGGGAGGTATTCTTGCTCTTAAAAACCATACCCGCAAGATAGAGAGCCTAATAACTGACATGAATAATAATGGGGAATACACTGAATATCTGGATATTGTATCTGACATGAGAAAGTGGGAGGACTCTATAAAAAATTACCTTGTTTATATGTCAGATATAATTACCGCAGTTAAAGAACAGGCGGCCAGTATGATTGGAAACCAGAATAAAAGATTTGAAGTTAAGGAGTTATTCTCAAAGCTTACACTATTGTTGGATTTTGAGTTAAAAAAGTCCAATTGTAGTTTAAACAGCATTTTAAATGTTAATGAGGATACTTGTATAGAAGGAGACATTTCTTCATTGACTCAAATTCTGGGCAACGCAGTAATAAATGCGACACAGGCATATAGCGAAGGTGGCGTAATCAATTTGCAAGCCGAGAGGAAGCCGGAAGGTGTTCTATTTACAATACAGGATTTCGGAAAGGGAATTCCATCAGAGATAAAGAATAGAATTTTCAATGAAATGGTTACAACTAAAGGCAAAGATGGCTCAGGTCTCGGACTTTATTTTGCAAATATTGCCGTTAAAAGTCAATTTAGGGGTTCCATATCCATTGAGTCGGAAGAAGGCAAAGGAACTACAGTATTTATAACAGTTCCCATAAAAACGGCTAATTGATAAATCTTATAAAATTTGCTATAATTATACAAAATTTATAGTTTTTTTTAAGGGAGGAACAATTTATGTCTTTTATGGGAGCAAGGGTAGTTGTTAAAGCAAGTAATGGCGAATACCTATGTATCAAGGAAAGCGATGCCTTATTAACATCCGGTATGTATGATGAAACAAGGAATGATATTATATTTACTGTGCCGGCGGCACTGAGCGGTGCATACATACAAACACATACCAGAGATTTGCTCAGTATTGCTGATGATGGACTGCTAAGAATTAAATCCAACAAGGAAAGTATTACTAATAACGAAACGTTCGATTTTATTTGCCTTGGTATGAACAAGGTTGCAATAAGGGCACATAACGGAAAGTTTGTAAGCTATCAGAAAGATAATAATAGAAAGTTATATGCGGCAAGTGACACAATAGGCCCTAATGAAGTCTTTGAGGTTATAGTGATTTTCAGATAGCATAGAAGAATTAATAAGCATAGCAGCCGAATCAAAATGTTTTCTCGGTTGTTATGCTTATTGAGAAGTTTAGAAAAATGATAGCCTAAAAAAGCGGATATATTCTCAGAATAAAATTATCATTTCTACAATCCTTGCCTTTGAAGTATTCAACTTTTCCTAAAACACTTTTAATTAAAATATTTTTATCTTCAATGTTTCTTAGCGTATGGTATATCTTCATAATTTTTGTAAGACCACTTTGAACCTCTGCATTGTCGGGTTTTTGACTAAGTGTTTTTTTATGTAGATTGACTATGTTAGAAATAGATTGTCGGAGTTCATTAATTCTGGTATTAACGGAAATAAGTCTTTGATTAAAATCCTCTATGGAATAAACACCTTTTTCCAAAAGATTATAAACATTTTCTTTTTGCAGATAAGCTTCCTTCAGCTGCTTTTCAAGCATAGCAGCACTTTTCCTCAAAGCAGCCTGACTGCTGTTTTTCTTTTGTAGTTCTCCAGATAATTCAAAAGTATATTCATTCAGGTATTCATTAAGGCTTGACAGCACACAGTCCTCTATATAATCAAACTTACTGCTTTTATTACCGCATTTGTTAATACATACAAGATGTGGCTCTGAATTAAGGTATGGCCTATACCTCATTTTAGCTCCGCAAACTCCGCAAACAATTATTCCAGCTAAAGTATTTTGAAGACCGGATGATTGCTTTGTGTGAGTTTTACTGTTATTTTTCATAATGCTTTGTGCCTTTTGATAAATACTTTCTGAAATCAGTGCAGGATGTTTTCCTTCTGCAAGAATCCAATCCTGCCTTGGTTGGGTCTTTTTGCTCTTTTTTTTGGTCAGACGATTGCTTGTTGTTTTTCTCCAGGCTATTTTTCCCGTATAAACAGGATTTTTTAAAATAGCTGTTACCGCCTGACAAGTCCAGTTATTATTTTTATTGGTTTTAAGTCCCATACTATTGAGTCTTTGTGCAATAATTTGACTGCCTGCCGATTCATTTACATACCAGTTGAATATACACTTCAATACTTCCGACTGCTGAACATGAGGTTCCAAAGTACGTCCCAATTTTTCCTGCTTTATGATGTAACCAAATGGAGGGTAGGGAGAATTGTAGTTGCCGCTGTTTACCGAATGAATAATCCCCCGCTGAAGGCGCTTGTTAATCATTTTGTATTCCTTGCGGCTCATGAATGCTTCAAATTCACTATATTCTTCGTCAAACTCATTTGAAAGGTCATATTCCTTGTCTGGAGTTATAATTTTTGTATTTGTATTTTTAAAGGCTTTAAGAATAATCCCTTGTTCTTCCATATCTCCGCGACCAAGCCTTTGTAGATCCATTACCAGTACAGCATCGTACGCTCCGGCTTCAACGTCCTTTAGAAGCTCAAGCATGGCAGGTCTGTAAAGAAGACTTTCGCCTGTAACGAGCTCCTCAGATATATTTACAATACAAAGGTCTTTCTTTCTGGCAAAACTCAACAAATCTTCTCTATGCTTTGAAAGTGTTTCACCTTTTCCAAGTTCCTTTTCCATTCTCTCGTCTTCTCTTGATTTTCTTAGATATATGCAGGTTTTTACCATTTAAAAACTCCATTGAAGTAATATATATTAAAATTTTATGCAAAAAGAGTTCTTATTAAAACGTGAAAAATGTATACGGGACAGACCATGTAAAATAGACTTGTAGTAAGGAGGAGTATTTATGTCGGATAAAGTAATAATTACACCAGATATTACTCCTGAAGAAAGGTTAAAAAGACTTAACAATGTTGGAGATGTTTTATCCCGTATAACAGGGCACCAATGTAAATATGTGGATACGGAAGAATTATTAACAATAAAACCAATGAAAAAAGTAAAAAGTCACAAAACAGGACTAGAATTCCACCTGCCATAAGGAACAGTATTACACGGATATATCCATGATATAAGGTACAACGAGCGATACATTAGAGACATATCGAAAAAAATAAGAGCCAATCTCAGGTTCAAAATAGAGCAGGGTGAATACATAGGCAATGCACCATTCGGGTACGTGAAATCGGTAAATGAAAAAAATAAGCTGGTAATAGACAGCAGAAATGCACCTGTCGTAAAGGAAATATTCAGCTTATACAGGAAGGGTTACGGATATGCTGCCATAGCAAATATGCTCAACCAAAAAGGATATCCGTCGCCCTCATCAAAAAATTCTGAAATACCTATAACGCCATGGAATCAGGTTGCAGTTCAGAGAATCTTATGTAACCGGGTATATATCGGAGACACGGTTCAAGGCGTGAGTGAAAAAATAAGTTTTAAAAACAAAAAAACCAGAAGACTGCCCTTTGACAAATGGATAATAACAACCAACACACACCAACCCATAATATCCAATGAAGAATTTGATGAAGTTCAGAAATTGAGAGCTAAAAAAAGGTCAAATCAGGGATATAACCGCAATGTAACACATCTCCTGAGTAACCTTGTCTATTGTGGCAAATGTGGTAAGGCAATGTATGTCCGGGTTAGAAAAGATAGGCCGGTGGGTTATATATGCAGCTCCTATTCCAAAAAAGGTTGTGAAGCATGCTCAAGCCATTATGTTACAGAAGAGAGCATTATTGATATAGTAACGAAAGAACTGCTGGAACTCCTGTCAAATAACGAACTGATTAATAACCTGAATATAAATTATAACAGTGAATTTGTAGAGAAGGAACGTCTTTTGCACAGTATAAAAAGGTTTGAGCAGCAGATAATCCAAAAACAAAAGCAGCAGGATATCCTTTATAATGATAGGCTTGAAGGAAGAATTTCTGAACAGCTGTTTTTTAGGATGAACCAAAACCTTGAGACCCGTATTTCAACAATAAGGCAGGAAGTAGAGAAGTTAAAGGAAGAAGAAACAAAGCAGCTGGATAAAGAACAGCTTATTAAAAATTTTGTTACCAGAATAAAAACACAGGGGATTACCAGAAACATAATTGAATTAATGGTTAATAAAATAACAGTATTTGAAAGCAAAGATGTGCTCCCTGAAACAGATGCAACCTTGGAAGATACAGAAAACGGCTGCATAGTAATCGAATATAACTACAATAACTGGAAACAGCAGACAGATAGAAAATAGTAAGTATAAAAAAATAAGGAAGTGTCGCAAAACAAAAAGTTTCACTGTTTTAACATCGGTACTCCCGTATAAAATTATATCAATGATTGCTTCCAAGATATTTGCAAGAGTTTATAGCGGCTCATCTTAGGATATTTTACCGATAAACAAATGCAAATATCTTTAACCAAGCTTCCATTGATACAATTTATACTCTGAGTGTTAGGTTCAAAAGGTAAAAATTGGTTTTGCGAAAACCCTTATTGTTATTTAATTACAGACTTCCTTTAATAAACAAATCCATTAATTTGTAACCATCCTCTACGAATACACCGGATTTTTTTACTTCAAACTCATCGTAGCTATTAGCCGGTGATTGAATTTCATCGGTGCTGTCATAAATAATAAACGGAACCGGTTCGGAGGTGTGAGTACGTAAACTGAGAGGAGTAGGATGGTCGGGTAGTACCAATACACGGTAATCAAACTTACTTATACCTTCAAGTATAGGTTTTACAATCTGTGAATCCAACAACTCTATGGCCTTGACCTTGTTTTTGATTTCATGTCTGTGGCCACATTCGTCAGGTGCTTCAACATGTACGTAAACAAAATCTTTCCCGTTTTCAAGGGCCTGAATTGCAGCATTAGCCTTACCGATAAAATTTGTATCAATATTACCTGTGGCACCTTCCACATCAATGGAATCAAGTCCCGCACAGATTCCGATACCTTTAAGTAAATCCACCGCAGATATCATTGCTCCGGTTTTGTGGTATTTTTCCTGGAAAGAGGACAAAGCCGGTTTCTTACCCTCGCCCCAGAGCCATATAGAGTTTGCAGTTCTTAGTCCACGTGCTTTTCTTGCCTGATTCACAGGATGGTCTTTTAGAATTTCATAACTCTTCTTCATTAAATCAAGCAACAGCCCGGACTCTTCCTTTGGAAGATAATCTGTTATCTTTTTGTCGGAAATATCATGGGGAGGAGTACATCCAAGGTCTGTTCTGCCGTTGCTCCAAACCATGCAATGCCTGTAGCTTATTCCGGGATGAAAATTAATGTTCTCGGTTTTAAGAGCATCATTTACAGCCTCTATCAGAACTTTAGATTCAGCTGTTGAAATTTCATCTGAACTGTAATCAATCATTGTTTTATCCGAATACTCGGGTTCATCTTCTGAAAGATGAACAAGATTGCATCTAAGGGCAACATCAGTAGGCAATAATTCTAACCCCATGCTTACAGCCTCTAGAGGTGAACGACCTGTATAATATACTTTTGGGTTATAGCCCATTACAGACAGGTTGGCAGCATCACTGCCGGGGGCAATACCTTCAGGAACAGTACGAACAAGTCCTACGGTACCCTTTGAAGCCAGCATATCAATTGTCGTTTTTTTTGCATATTGCAAAGGGGTTTTGTTATCAAGTTCAGGCATGGGATAATCGGCCATACCGTCACCAAGAATCACAACATATTTCATACTATCAAATCCTTTACTTAATATTATTTATGCATTGGTCCCCAAAGCAGCTTTTAGTTTATCAATACCAATACTGATTCTTTTGAGTGTTTCTTCTTTTCCGATTATATCCGCAATTTCAATAGCTCCGCCCGGTGTAACAGCCTTTCCGGACACAGCTGTTCTTATAGGCCAAAGCATTAAGCTGTTTTTGATTCCAAGAGCTTCTATGTGTGCAAAAATCTTTTCGTGAATACTGTCAGCATTCCAATCGCTTATACCTTCCAGAATCGGATAGGCAGCAGTTAAATTCTCCAAGGAGTTTTCAAGGGTTGTTTTACTCTTCTTATGAACATACATCTGAACATCGTAATCCGGTAATTGGTCAAGAAAATCAATGGTTTCCGGAATAGTTGTTAAAACCTCTGTTCTTATTTGAAGGAGTTTGCTGAGCTTCAGTGTGTCAATATTTTTATTGGTTATTGCTATCTCATAAAAGGGAAGAGCAAGCTTGTGGAATTGTTCTACAGGCATTTTTCTGATATACTCACCATTCATCCATGTCAGCTTGTTAATATCAAAAATTGCAGGAGCTTTACTGATACCTGAAATTTCAAAAACTTCTTCAAGTTCCTTTAAAGAGTAAATCTCCTGGTTTGTACTTGGACTCCAACCCAGCAATACAACATAGTTTACAATAGCTTCAACCAGATAGCCCATTGAAACCAAATCTTCAAATGAGGGGTCTCCTGCCCTTTTACTGAGCTTCTGTCCGGAAGCCTTGAGAATAAGAGGAACATGCACGTAAGTTGGAATGTCCCATCCAAAAGCTTCATACAGAAGGTTATATTTAGGAGTAGAAGAAAGGTATTCGTTACCCCTGACAACATGTGAAATTTCCATCTGATGGTCATCAATTACATTTGCAAAGTTGTAGGTAGGAAGTCCGTCAGTTTTAATAAGAATCTGATCATCAAGTTCGCTGTTGTCAACGGTAATTGTGCCGTAAACCGCATCTTCAAAGCTTGTAGTACCTGTATCCGGCATTTTTTGTCTTATAACATAAGGTACGTTGTTTCTAAGATTTTCTTCAATCTCTTCTTTGGAAAGCGTCAGGCAGCAGCGGTCATATCTGTGACCATGACCTTCGGCATCCTGTTTTTCCTTTAATTCTGCAAGCCTTTCCTTTGTACAGAAGCAATAGTATGCACCGCCAAGTTCAACAAGCTTTTTAGCATAATCAAGGTACATGCCTCTTCTTTCGCTTTGAACATAAGGGCCATAATTACCGCCAACATCCGGGCCTTCATCGTGGTTTATTCCGGCAAGCTTGAGGGTTTTGTATATAACGTCTACAGCTCCTTCGACAAAACGTTCCTGATCGGTATCTTCTATTCTTAAAATGAATTTACCATTGTATTTTCTTGCAATAAGATATTCATAAAGTGCAGTCCTCAAATTTCCTATATGCATATAGCCTGTAGGACTAGGTGCAAATCTGGTTCTTACATTTTGCATAAAAAATCTCCTTTCAACTGAAATTTATATAATTTTGAGAAAACATATTAAAAAACCTTTCGTCCATATGTAGGACGAAAGGTAATCTTCCGCTATAATATTATATTATTTTAAATAAATGTGTGTCAAGGTGAATTATCTATCTAAGCATGTCAAGCAAACCTTTGAATCCCTTTTCTTTAAAATTAATCATTTCCTTCAAATCAGAAGTTTCGTCCTGAACCATGGAATTTAGAAGCTTCTGTCCTAATATATCCACAGGTGCCACTTCATCAGTAAATATATGACTGGAATCAGTAACCTCCTCCAGATTTTCAATTACAAACTGGAAAACGTCCTTTAATGGGTTGGAGGTATTCATATTGCCAATATTGTCAAATAAATTATTCACCATATTTGTATCATTGGATGCAAACAGCAATTCATTTGTACTTGTTTTCAATTCACAAGTATAAACCTTTTCAAAAACACTCTTGACAGTCTGGCTTAAATACTGGTTTATAGGATTATCACCTTTTGCCTTCATGTTAATGTTGAGAATAATTACACCTCCGGGCTTCAAATGCTCAGAAACTTTTGAAAAAAACTCCTTTGTGGCCATGTGGAACGGGATTGTTATGTCATGATACGCATCAATCATTATTACGTCGTACATACCGCAATTTTCATCAGAAAGAAAGGTTCTGCCGTCAGTCTCATAAATGGTTGCTTCATCATCCTTCAAGTCAAAATACTTTTTGGATAAATCAACAATCTTAGGGTCAATCTCAACGGCATCTGTCTTAATATTCGGATAATATATTCTTGATTGTTTTGCATAAGTACCGGTACCATTTCCAAGTACCAAAAGGTCCGTTTTGTCATCGCTTCTAAAATCCTTTATGAATTGCGGAGCTGCCAGTGCAAAATCATAGTACATACCTGACAGCTTGTTGTCCTTTTTGTATACCGACTGAACACCAAAAGCTACATTAGTTGAAAGGTATACGGAGTCCTTGTCTTCCGTTACCTGTAAATAATTGTACACAGATTCGTCTTCAACAACACAATCCCTCCAGAAAGCATATGAATTAGAGAGAGGCATAAAGAGCAAAGCGAAAATTATTATAAATGTCAAAGAAGTCTTAACACTTTTAACTTTATTCATAATAAAATATGCAAGGCAGATAACGTTTAAAACAAGTGCAAAAATAAGAAAGGTTTTGCTTGTACCCACAGTAGGTATTGTAACAAAAGTAGGTAAAAACGTCCCGATAATACTTCCTATAGTATTCATGGCGTATATCTTCCCGGTAGTTTTACCTGTATTTTCAATATCGGTAACACCCAGCTTCACCAGATAAGGAGAAACCATTCCAAGTCCAATTAAAGGAACAGAGAACAGAACCAGACAGGAGATTGCCGAACCTGTAATAAGCAGGTTCTGAGGAAGAAACATAAAAAGCAGGCCAATTATACCTACAACGATATATTTGCCTACAAAAGGAATTATGGCAATCCATATAGCGGCTGCCCATATAATAAGATAAAGCCTGTTCATGCTATTATGCTTGTCGGCAGACCTTCCGCCCAAAACGTTTCCTACACTCAGGGATATCATAATCAATCCGATAATAACTGTCCATATAATCTGGGAAGTCCCGAAATAGGGTGCAAGAAGCTTGGAAACACTTAGTTCTACTGCCATTACAGACATTCCGCAAAAGAACGATGTGGAATATAATAGTAGCTTTTTTTTCATTGGTTATTAACCTTACCTTTCGTAATGGTATCTGCTGTAAATTGGGCACAATAAACATGTGCTTTTTCTATATAAGTTTATAACAGTTTTAACGGTTTTGAAATACAAAATTTAATAACAAATTTTTTCTTGTATACAATGAACAAGTTGTATATAATAAAAGTGGTGCAAATACTTGTTTTCAGGTATTATAACCAGGTAATAATAATAAATTTTTACTAAATCTTTAATAATATAATTATGTCAAAGTGCAATATGAACTTTGTTGAATTGAATTGCCTTATCTACAAGACATTCAGTTTGATAATTTTAATTGGGTCCATATGAAATGGCCTTATTAGTATTGCGTAACAACGAAAGGGGACTTTTGAAACATGAACTTTTTAGAGCAGATTGTAAGCAGAGCAAAAAAAGATATCAAAACAATAGTACTTCCTGAAAGCAATGATATCAGAACTTTGAAGGCTGCTGCAATGATTCAGGAACAAGGTATTGCCAATATCGTACTTGTGGGTAACAAGGATGATATTAAAGAACTGGGTGGTGACCTGGATATATCAAAGGCAAAAATTGTTGATCCTGCAAACTTTGAAAGATTTGATGAGTATGTAAATACCCTGTATGAACTTAGGAAGGCAAAGGGAATGACTCCTGAAGAGGCAAGGAAAATATTATCTGAAAATCCTTTGTACTTCGGAATTATGATGGTAAAAATGGGCGAGGCTGACGGAATGGTCGCAGGAGCAATTAATTCAACTGCAAACACATTAAGGCCGGCTCTTCAAATATTAAAGACAGCACCTGGGGCAAAACTGGTATCAGCATTCTTCGTAATGGTTGTTCCTGACTGTGAATACGGCGAAAATGGAGTATTCATTTACGGAGACAGCGGACTTGTGGAAAACCCAAATGCAGAAGAGCTTTCAGAAATCGCAATAGCTTCTTCAAAATCATTCAAGAGCCTTGTACAGGCTGAACCGGTTGTTGCAATGCTCTCATATTCAACATACGGCAGCGCAAAGAGTGTACTTACAGAAAAGGTTATTGAAGCTACAAAACTTGCAAAGGAAAAAGCTCCTGACCTTCAGCTTGATGGAGAATTGCAGGCGGATGCTGCTATCGTTCCTTCCGTTGGAGCATCAAAAGCACCGGGAAGCAGTGTTGCAGGAAAGGCCAATGTATTAATATTCCCTGACCTTAACTGTGGTAATATATCCTATAAGCTTACACAAAGACTTGCAAAGGCAGAAGCCTATGGCCCTATTATTCAAGGTATAGCAAAACCTGTTAATGATCTTTCAAGAGGATGCAGTGCGGAGGATATAGTAGGTGTTGTTGCGATAACTTGTGTACAGGCACAAAATTCTTAATATAAAAAAATACGTTTAACTATTATTAGGGGAGATGAACTAACGATGAAGGTATTAGTTATCAATGCAGGGAGTTCTTCATTAAAATATCAATTAATCGATATGACAAATGAAACAGTTCTTGCAAAGGGGTTATGTGACAGAATAGGGATTGACAATTCCTTTATAAAGCAAACAAGGGGTTCTGAAGAGGCGGTTGTTTTAAACAAGGAATTAAAGAACCACAAAGATGCGATAGAGGCAGTTATTAGTGCACTTACAGACAATAAGATCGGCGTTATAAAAAACATGTCCGAAATATCAGCGGTAGGACACAGAATAGTACACGGCGGAGAAAAATTCAACAGTTCAGTAGTTATAGATGAAAAGGTTATGGCAGCGGTAAGAGAGTGTATAGACATAGCTCCCCTTCACAATCCTCCGAATATAATAGGTATAGAGGCTTGTCAGCAGATTATGCCGAATATACCGATGGTAGCTGTATTTGATACTACTTTCCACAGCTCCATGCCTGATTATGCATACCTTTATGCATTGCCATATGAACTCTATGAAAAATATGGTATAAGGAAATACGGTTTCCATGGAACATCACACAAGTATGTTGCAGAAAGAGCTGCTGAAATGCTTGATAAGCCATTAAGCGAATTAAAGTTAATTACATGTCATCTTGGAAACGGTTCAAGTATTTGTGCAGTAAACAAGGGTAAGTCAGTTGATACATCAATGGGCTTTACACCTCTGCAGGGACTTGCAATGGGTACAAGAAGCGGTACAATTGACCCTGAAGTAGTTACATTCCTTATGGAAAAGGAAAACCTGGATGTTAAGGGTGTAAGCAATCTCTTAAATAAAAAGTCAGGTGTTCTGGGTATATCAGGTGTAAGCAGTGACTTCAGAGATTTACATGCTGCAGCTGATTCAGGAAACAGCAGAGCCGAGCTTGCAATTCAAATTTTCAGTTATGGTGTTAAGAAATTCATCGGAGAATATATTGCAGTTATGAACGGTGTTGATGCAATCATATTTACAGCTGGTGTAGGTGAAAATAATTCCGTAGTAAGAAATATGATTGTCAGCGATATGGATTTCTTCGGTATTAAAATAGATGAAGAAAAAAACAAGCTCAGAGGACAGGAAATTGATATTTCTACTGCAGGTGCTACTGTAAGAACTCTAGTAATTCCAACTAATGAAGAGCTTGCAATTGCAAAAGAAACAGTGAGATTTATAAAGTAATTTTCGATATAATATATATGTCAAAACAGGGCAACAATAGTGATGTAATTAATAATATAATTTTACCGAAATTGAATTATTGACAAAAGCTGCATTAGTTAGTATAATATCAGTTGTCGGTTTTTAAGAGGTTACTTATGAGAGTAAATGTGTCTGATATTATTAAAACTGAAGGAGCAGGGATAGATATCAATTTTGTTGATGATCTGCCTGAAATACGGGAGTATGATACTTCAGTAGAGTTTAAACCTTCTTTTAAGTTTACAGGGCGCATAGTTAATTTAGGTGGCCTGTTAAAGTTAAGTGGTGAGCTTCATTATGAGTTTAGTGCAAACTGCCTCAGGTGTCTGAAGCATTTAGACATGACTGAAGATATTGAGGTCGAAGAAAGCTTTGTCGAGGTTTCAAAATCCGATGATGTTGATGCATATACATTTGAAGGTAATGTTGTTGACATTGATAAGCCACTTATGGACAACATTATTCTTGCAATGCCCATGAAAATTGTATGCAGTGAAGACTGCAAAGGGTTATGCAGGACTTGTGGAACCAATTTAAATATTAAAAGTTGCAAGTGTGATGAGCGAGAGATAGTAGACCCAAGGATGGAAATACTTAAAGATTATTTCAAGTAGGTTTCTACTTTGATGGTTGCATTATAGTAGGGAGGTGTTATTGATGGCAAATCCAAAGCGTAGATGGTCCAAGGCAAGAACAGGTAAGAGAAGATCCCAGTGGAAGCTGGCATCACCAACTCTAGTAAGCTGCCCACAGTGTCATGTTTTCAAGCTGCCTCACAGGGTATGTGGTGAATGTGGATATTATGATGGCAAACAGGTAGTTAAAGTAGAAGCTAAATAATAATATGTCATTAAAGCAGCAGGATGATATCTTGCTGCTTTTTGATTTTTACAAAAAATTATTGATTATTTTTTTAGCAGATGCAAATGATAGTATAGAGCGAAAAATATTCGCTTGTTTATGAAAAATTAGTAGGATGGTGTTATAGCTTGCACAACAAAATTAAAATATGTATGGTTCAGTCCGAGAGCATAGCAGAAGAAGCCGGGGTTGAGGCAGGAGATTTCCTGTTGTCCATAAACAAGCAGAATATAAAGGATATCTTTGATTATAGGTATTATCAGGCTTCTGAGGAATTGCTGTTGGAGATTGAAAAACCTGACGGTGAGATATGGGAGATAGAAGTCGAAAAGGATGAAATTGAAGATTTAGGCCTGGAATTTGAGGATTCACTTATTGATGGAGCTAAGAGCTGCACCAACAAGTGTATTTTCTGTTTTATTGACCAGCTTCCCAAGGGAATGAGAGAAACAGTATACTTTAAAGACGATGATTCAAGACTTTCTTTCCTTACCGGAAATTATGTTACACTAACTAATATAAAAAATGAAGAACTTGAGAGAATTATTCATTATAGAATGTCACCTATAAATGTTTCTGTTCATACGACTAACCCTGATTTAAGAAAATTCATGCTTGGAAACAGGTTTGCCGGTGATGTTATGGATAAAATAAGAATGTTAACAGATAACGGTATTGAAGTTAACTGTCAGATTGTTTTATGTAGGGATATCAATGACCACCACGAATTGGATAAAACTATTGATGATTTGTGTCAGCTTTATCCTTCTATAAACAGTGTTTCAATTGTACCGGTGGGTATAAGCAGACATAGGGAAAACCTGTTTGAATTAAAGCCATTTGATATGGAAAGCAGTGCGAATGTTATAAATCAGGTACATAAATGGCAGAATAAACTATTGCAAGAGAGAGGCTCCAGAGTTATATATCTGTCCGACGAGTTTTATATTAATGCAGGTATAGATATTCCAAAATACAAGGAATATGAGGGCTTTCCGCAGATTGAAAACGGTGTTGGAATGGTGGCATTGCTCAGGCAAGAAGTGAAGGAAGCCCTTAAAAATAAGAAAAAGCATATAATGTCTACCCAACGAAAGGTAAGTCTGGTAACAGGTAGACTTGTATATAAAAATATATTACAATTGGTAGATGAAATAAAAAATGTATATAGTGGTTTGGAAGTCAATGTTTATGATATAGAAAATGATTTTTTTGGCCCTTATGTAACTGTTACGGGATTGCTTACGGGGCAGGATATTGTAAAGCAGCTGAAAGGCCGTGATCTAGGGCAGGAATTGTTAATAAGCAGGAATATGCTGCGAGCCGGAGAACATGTCTTCCTCGACGATTATACTGTTGAACGTATTGAAGTTGAGCTTGACATCCCCATCCGAATAGTGGATAGCTCGGGTAGTGATTTTGTAAATGCATTGATTGGAAATTAGATATTTTATATAAATATAATAAAGTTAGTTGTTAATTTTACGTGGAGGTGTAGTATTTGGGTAAACCTGTTGTAGCAGTTGTTGGCAGACCGAATGTTGGTAAGTCTACTTTTTTTAATTATCTGGCAGGCAGCAGAATTTCTATTGTTGAAGATACTCCTGGTGTAACAAGAGATAGGATATACACTGAGATAGAGTGGAGAAACACAAAGTTTACATTAATAGATACGGGAGGAATTGAGCCTTATTCCGAGGATATCATTATGCAGCAAATGAAGCGTCAGGCTGAAATTGCCATTGAAACGGCAGACGTTATTATTTTTATGGTTGATGCAAAGGATGGTATGACAGCTACCGACAAGGAAGTTGCAACCATGCTGAGAAAATCCCAGAAGCCTGTTGTGTTATGTGTAAACAAGGTTGACAGGGTCGGTGACCCGCCTCCTGATGTATATGAATTTTATAACCTGGGTATGGGCGATATGCAGATAATTTCATCTGTACATGGCCTTGGTATGGGTGATCTTCTTGATGCAGTTTTTGAGCATTTTCCCGAAGATATGGATGCTGAAGAGGATGAGGATGTTATAAAGGTAGCCGTTGTCGGAAAGCCTAATGCAGGAAAATCTTCATTAATAAATTCAATTCTCGGTGAAAACAGGGTTATTGTAAGTAATATTCCGGGTACTACCAGAGACGCTATCGATACTCATGTGGAAAAGGATGGACAGAAGTACACTTTTATTGATACAGCCGGAATAAGAAAAAGAAGTAAAATTAACGAAACCATTGAAAAATACAGTACAATCAGGTCTTGGACTGCCATTGAACGTGCAGATGTATGCCTTATTATGATTGATGCCGAAGACGGTGTAACAGAGCAGGATACAAAGATTGCGGGTTATGCACATCAGCAGGGAAAAGCCTCAATTATAGTTATTAATAAATGGGATTTAATTGAAAAGCAGACAGGTACACTAGAGGAATACAGGAAAGTAGTACATGAGAAATTGGGATTTATGACCTATGCACCGGTTCTCTTTATATCTGCTAAAACCGGACAAAGGGTCAATAAAATTTATGAGCTTATCAAATTTGTTGCCGATCAGGCAGCCTTCCGTATTTCTACAGGAATGTTGAACGATCTTATAAACGAAGCAGTTGCTATGGTTCAGCCTCCTTCAGATAAGGGTAAAAGACTGAAAATATACTATATGACTCAGGCGGGCATAAAGCCACCGTCATTTGTTGTATTTGTTAATGATTTGGAATTGTTCCATTATTCCTATGAGCGTTATTTGGAAAATCAGCTGAGGAAAAATTTCGGCTTTGAAGGAACTCCCATAAGATTTATCCATAGGCAGCGTGAAAAGGAAGATTAGTCTAAGCAATTGTAGAGAGATTAGGGATTTATTTCTTTAAATGATTTTTAGCCGATTAGGCTTATGGAGGGAAAGATGGGTCTTTTTTCAATAAAGATTTTATTGGTTATGATAATCGGATATCTTCTTGGAAGCTTGAATACTTCCATTGTTGTGGGGAGAATTTACGGAACTGATATACGTAAGCATGGCAGCGGCAATGCCGGAATGACAAATACATTGAGGACACTTGGAAAAACCGCAGCGGTTCTTGTAATATTCGGAGATATTCTTAAAGGAGTTTTATCATATATTATTGGTAACTTGATTATTACTTCCATACCTGATTCAATTACTTTGTGTAATATTTCAGGGATAGGAGGTATGGTTGGCGGTATCGCTGCTATAGCAGGGCATAACTGGCCGGTATACTTCGAGTTTAAAGGCGGAAAGGGTATTCTCACTTCATTTTCAGTGGTAATGATGATGGATTGGAAACTTGGCCTGATTCTTCTGGGTGTATTTGTTATAATAGTAGTTATTACCAGATATGTATCACTGGGATCAATATTAGCATGCGTAGCTTTTCCAATAGGGGCTGCCATAAAAGGGAACAGTCCGATTTTTATTATATTTGCGACGATACTGTCAATATTGGCAATCGCCCGTCATAATGGGAATATTAAGAGACTTTTGAATGGAACAGAATCAAAAATCGGTGAAAAGAAAAAAGCTTAATGTATATATAACTTTATTGGTATAGGGAGGCAAACATGAATAGAAATATAGCAATTGTTGGTGCGGGAAGCATGGGTACGGCAATGGCGGTATTGTTATCAAAGAACGGTAACAAGGTTAGATTGTGGTCACCCATGGTAGAAGAAATAGAAATGTTAAAGAAAAACAGAGAGCATATTACAAGACTGCCCGGTGTTAAAGTAGCTGAAAGCGTTGAATTTACAAACGATATTTCGGAGGCTTGCAAAGAAGCGGAGGTAGTTGTGCTGGCTGTTCCTTCACAAACTACAAGACAGAACTGCAAAACCCTTGCAAGCATTATTTCCAAGAATACTATTGTAGTTACCTGTTCAAAGGGAATTGAAAATGAAACCTGTAAATTGCTTTCAGAAATAATGAAAGAGGAGCTGCCTGATAACAACGTAGCAGTGCTATCTGGGCCAAGCCATGCAGAAGAAATAGGACGGGACATACCTACTACTGTGGTAGCTGCTTGCGAAAAAATAGAAGTTGCTGAGTTCCTTCAGGATTTATTTATGACTCCAAATTTCAGAGTTTATACAAATACTGATGTAGTTGGTGTTGAACTGGGAGGAGCTCTTAAAAATATTATTGCCTTATGTGCAGGAATTTCAGATGGTCTGGGGTATGGTGACAACACAAAGGCCGCTCTTATGACAAGAGGAATTGCAGAAATATCCAGACTTGGTGTAGCCATGGGAGGACATGCGGATACTTTTTCAGGACTCACGGGAGTAGGAGACCTGATAGTTACATGTACAAGTATGCATAGCAGAAACAGAAGAGCAGGTATTTTAATTGGTCAGGGAAAGAGCGTTCAGCAGGCATTGGATGAAGTAAATATGGTTGTTGAAGGCGTAGCAACTACAAAGCCTGCCTATGATCTCGCAAAAAAACTTGGTGTTTCAATGCCTATAACTGAAGAAGCATATAAAATACTTTTTGAAGGTAAAGACCCAAGAAGTGCTGTAGGAGCATTAATGACCAGAGATAAAAAAACCGAAATGTAAATGTTGATGAAAGGGCTGCCACCGGGTGAATTATTTTCATTGGACGGCAGCCCTTTTTAGATAAAAAAAAGCTGCTCAAAAGAGCAGCCCCAAAAATTATACTATAACTCGTCTTGCTTTCATAAAATTGTTTGCATAATACCCGGAAGTTAAATCAGAAATTATAACTTTACGGGTAGAACTTCCTGATGCCGCATGGATAAATTGTCCGCCGCCAATGTATATCCCTACATGACTGATACTGTTGTGACCTCCGTCAGTGTCAAAGAAAACCAAATCACCGGCACTCAAGTCTTGACTTGAAACACGGCTACCCTGGTTTGCCTGACTGGAAGCTACCCTCTCTAATGAAATATCAAAGTGCTTAAAGACATACTGTACAAATCCTGAGCAGTCAAAGCCTTTAGGAGTTGTACCTCCATAAACATACTCTGTACCCAATAGAGTCTTGGAAAATTTCACTATCAGCTCTGATAAGTCAGTAGAATTTTCAGACTGCCTGTCCGATGTATCTTCATCGGAATCTTTGGAAAGGGCAACGTATTGACTGAACGCCCAGCCCGTTTCACCATCTGATGTTTTTACTTTTAACCAATCACCTGAGCTTTCAAGAATACTAAGCTTGTCCCCGCGGGTCATACTTCCAATGACCTTTGAGGTTGTTCCGGGTTCACTTCGGAGATTTAGAACAGATGCGGAAACTGTTCCAGTCTGAATTTCATCGGCAAAAGATGAAAATGCAAACAATCCCAGGCACAACACAATGGTTGCTGCACCGGAAATCATTTTCTTTAGTTGCAACATTTTAGCCTCCTATTTATGGCTTCCGAAGTTAGCTGTCGGGTTCGGGTAATAGGATCGCCCTACGAAAAAGACAAAGATGATTTATTAAATGATTAATATATGTACACTTACTAATTATCTTTTTCAGATTAGCCCCAAAATTGGTTCCTCCGTACCTCATTTAAAGAGGATTCAGCCTTTTATAAAAAAATTATATCGTGGAATGTTTGTTAATGTCAATTCCCGTCTTATCAAAATAGGCTGCCGGGTTTTATATCAGTCCTCTCAATGTTTTCAGTATATAAACACAGTTTTCAATAAATTTATTTTTTTGTAATAATAACTGTTTTCGGACATATATTTAATATTGAAAAAGACAATATACATAGTCCGTAACGAGACGTGTAACAATATAGGGGAGGGTTCTAAGGGTGGATAAATTCAACATATACCAGCAAATAGCTGAAAGAACTCAAGGGGATATTTACATAGGAATTGTGGGACCTGTCAGGACGGGAAAATCAACTTTTATTAAAAGGTTCATGGATTTGTTGGTTATCCCTAATATAGAGAACACATATCAAAAAGAGAGGGCAATAGATGAACTTCCGCAAAGTGCATCCGGAAGAACTATAATGACCACTGAACCTAAATTTATCCCCAACGAAGCAGTAGAAGTTGTTATTGATGAAAACGTGCAACTTAAAGTAAGAATGATTGACTGTGTGGGCTACATGGTCAAAGGTGCAATGGGACATTTGGAGAATAATGCCCCGAGAATGGTTTCAACACCGTGGTATGATCATCAGATACCTTTTGAGGAAGCAGCTGAGCTTGGGACAAAGAAAGTAATCAATGAACATTCAACCATCGGTATTGTAATCACAACAGACGGCTCAATTTCAGATATCCCAAGAGAGGATTATGTTGAAGCTGAAAGAAGGGTAATAACAGAACTGAAGGCTATAAATAAACCTTTTGTAGTGATTATTAATTCAACAAATCCAAGAGATTCAGAAACATTGAAATTGCGTGACGAGATGGAGCAAAAGTACGGTGTAACCGTAATAGCAATGGATTGTCTCCAAATGAGAATTGATGATGTTGATACCGTTATGGAAAAGGTTCTACATGAGTTTCCAATCTGTGAAATAGGTATTAATATACCAAAATGGGTTGAAGCTTTGGATGATTCTCATTGGTTAAAAGCAGACATTATAAATTCAATAAGAGATACCTTTAAAGCAGCCACGAAAATACGTGCAATAAAGGATGCTCTACCTTCTTTTGAACAATATGAATTTGTTAAGAGGGCAGTTATTGATAAGGTAAGCCTTGGGGAAGGTACTGTTTTAATCGATTTGTCGGCTGCTGACGGACTTTTGTATAGAATTTTAAGCGAAGAGTCTGGAATGGAAATAGAGGGTGAGCATAAACTCATAAGCCTTATAAAAGACCTTGCAAGGGTAAAAAAGGAATATGATAGGGTAGAATATGCCTTGCATGAAGTTAAGGTTAAGGGCTATGGAATGGTCTCGCCTCAGATGGAAGAACTCACTCTGGAGGAACCGGAGATTATCAAGCAGGGTAACAAGTTTGGGGTGAAACTTAGAGCAAGTGCTCCTTCAATACATATTGTTAGGTACAAACAGAAGTGTATGTGTAACAAGAGGAGGTGCCGGAACAACAAAACCGCATGAATTTAAATTCAATGTTCAAATACTAATAGGGGTTTCATAAATTTAAATCCTGCAAAGAAAATCTTTGCAGGCTACAATTTTGTGTGCCGATGAATGCAGCTTGACTTTATTAATTTATTTATTAAATAAAGAAGTCATCATAGCTGGATCAAAAATGTAACATTTAGTACTCAAATATAATATTATGCAATATATCCCCTTTTTCTTAATATGATATATCACGTTTACTGTTCAATTGGAAACATATTAATATAAAGAAAATAATATCGACAAAGAAAGAAAAATAGGATATAATGGTGTAAAATGTAAGTGGCGGTGATTGAGTGCTAGAGGATATAACAAAGAAAATCACTAATGAGATTGTTTCAAATATCCCGGGAATCTCAGAAGAAAAAGCTGAACAAATTGATTACGGATTGTATATGGCTTTCGCAGATGGTTTGAAATTACTTACAGTGTTAATTGCAGCGTTACTCCTGGGACAATTTAAATATGCCATAGTTGCTGTGATAGTGTTTTCATTAAATAAATCCTATTTAGGAGGAGTACATGCAAAAACACAAATCGGATGTGTAATCACTCACTTTACGTTTATATTTGGTACTGTATATCTGGCACAGATTCTTAATATAAAATTCTTAAATATAGTTTTATTTACTATATCAGGAATTTTGACATTTCTATACGCACCTGCTGATCTGGTGTCAAAACCAATTGTTACTGAAAAAAGAAAAAGGGATTTAAGGATAAAATGTAGTATTCTATTAGTAATATGCTTTGTTATTACACTAATAGTTCCTAATATTTACTCAAATATCATTTCAGTAATTACACTAATATCTACGGTTAATATTACACCAATAGTGTATAGATTAACAAAAAATAAGAGGGGTGGGATAATTACATGAAGGGTAAAATTAAATTACTGGTACTAACTGTTCTATCTCTAATTGGAGTATTTGCAGCTACTGCTTCTGCAGGTGCATGCTGGTTTTGGTCTTATTATCAAAAAGAATGTCCAAAATCATTACTCAAGTAAGCAAAAAGAGGCTGTTAAGCCTCTTTTGCCATTCTTAGAACTTGTGAGAATATCATTCTTTTTTCATCAAATATAGTAGAACTTGAAATATTTTTATATGAAGCAATTATTTTATTTGCAATGACTAACCCGTTTCCACGATCTGTACCCTTTGATGAGTTTTTTGTGTTAGGTGTTTTAGTACATTCATTTTCTATTCTGATTGTAAGGCTTTCATCTGTACTTAAAATTTTCATATCAAGCTTAAGTTTTCCGTTATTTAAAACCTCTTCCAGTGCATTGTCAAGATAAATAGCTATTACCTCACATAAATCAGAAATTTTAATATTGGGAATAGAATCAACTTCGCCGATGGTATCCAAGTCAAAATTAATTCCATGGCTATTAGCATAGTTTACTTTAGATGATATTAATCCGAATAGTCCGGCATTCTTAATATTGTAAATAGCAGTATTTCCTATACTTTGACTTGTCCCTATTATTTCTTTTAGATATGAAGCAGCCGCATCATACTTGTTCATTTGGTGCATAGCGTATAGGACAGAGAGGTGATTCATTTGATCATGTTTTATACGTCTTAAATCATGAAGTGTATTGGCAAGGGATTCATTATAAAATTCCTGCTGCTTTTGTTCTTCCTTCTTCATTTCGTATTTATGATAGATGTTTATATACCAAGCCGAGAAAAAGAAATATGAGAGAGATGAAATAAGTACAATAACAAATGAGACAGGGTCAAAGTGAACTACGAAATGCATTCCAAGAAAAGAGGCCATTATCAATATGGTAATAAAAAGTAGAATACCTACAGGTGTAAGGTTTTTTATATTTCCGATTAATTTAGCATAAGGTATAAATTTAATAAGAATCAGGGCTAGGCAATAAATAATCAGATTCATAATAAAAAATAAAAATAGATTATTATTTATTGTCTCAGGTGTTGCATTAATACCTACGGAATAAAAAATCAATGGCACTGTAAAATTTCCTACTCCAACAAAAAGTATAATCAAACAAAAGGATAATACCGATTTTAGCCATTCAACACGTAGTAGATACTTAATTAAAATTATGTTGAGGATTGTCAAAATTATAGATTTAAGGAATTGTAGATTTCCCGGTACGGGAAGTACACTCATCCACAAAGTAGACACAAATCCGTTTAGCACACCATTACAAGCAATAAATGCAACTAAAAAATTCAGTTGTATTTTTATATCAAAATTTTCTTTAAGAAATAAGTAAGTTATGTAGGCAGTTATCATTGCAAACAATGTATTTATCAACAGCTGACCGATTATAAACACTATATTTCCCTCCAAGCTCGGAATACTTGATAATATCTTTATTATTTTCAATCAAGGGGTAATTAATTTCCAGTATACCTATCCTAATTTACATTATATTATGTTTTTCTCCTAAATGATATCATTTAATGTAAAAAAAATGATATTTTGAAATATTTATATTACTTTTTCGATTATTTTGTTCAAAAATAAATTCATTTCAATAATAACACATTTTTACATTTAATTATACGCTGTAAACAATAGTTTTTTACCTGTTTCAATCCATGCACGGTTTGTAGTAATCGGAAATAATTAACGGTTTTATATTTAAATCATAAAAAAGCTTTTAACTAATAAATTTATAACAGATAGAAAATACATTGGAGGTTAAAATGGCTTTTAATGAAGAGGCAGTAAAGCTTGTGATAGTAGAAGTTAAACTACATATCAACCAGCGACTGTTTGAACAAGGGTATATAACCGAAGAAATGTATACAAAAGCAAAGGAAATAATTTTGAAGGGGTAGCAACAAAAATAAATTAATGGCCTTTTATAATGCACTGGTTTACAGTGCTTTTTTGTTGGTCAAATAATGAAGGTTGTAAATGCATTACATTAATTGGTATAATATACTTAATATTACATTAATAAGTAAGAAACATATTGGGGGAGATATAATGAATGCTTTTAAAAAAAATAAATTGATTTTTGTCTCTCTTTTGGTTTTGATGATACTCTTCGAGAACTTTTTTATGCATGTAGATATGGTATCAGCCGCCACTTCACAGCTTTTATATGGTGACGTGGACGGAAGCGGAGAAGTAAATTCCTTGGATTATGCACTAATAAAAAGCTATTTACTTGGAAATATAACCGACTTCCCTGAGGCTAACGGTAAAAGGGCTGCTGATGTAAACGGAGATGGTAGCATAGATTCATTGGATATTTCGTTGACAAAAAGTTTTATTTTAGGAATTATAGAAAAGTTTCCGATTGAAACTCCCACAAATACTTTTGCAAAAGGTGCTGATATAAGCTGGCTGCCACAGATGGAAGCAAACGGATACAAGTTTTATAATAATAAAGACAATCAGCAGGATTGTTTACAAATTTTAAAAGACTATGGAATCAACTCCGTGAGAATCAGAACTTGGGTAAATCCATCAACAGATAAATGGAATGGACACTGCAGTACCAACGAAACTATAGCTTTGGCAAAGAGAGCCAATAACTTGGGTTTCAGAGTTATGATCGACTTTCATTACAGTGATTCCTGGGCAGACCCCGGAAAGCAGACAAAACCTGCGGCCTGGTTAAACCTGGATTTCAATGGATTAATGAAAATGACATATGACTATACATATAATGTAATGACTCAACTCAGGAATAACGGAATATCACCCGAGTGGGTGCAGGTTGGGAATGAAACCAACAATGGGATGCTATGGGAGGATGGAAAAGCATCGAATAATATGAAAAATTTCGCATGGCTCGTAAATTGCGGTTATGATGCTGTAAAAGCTGTAAGCTCCAAAACCAAGGTAATTGTACATATATCAAATGGATTTAACAATACATTGTTCAGGTGGATGTTTGACGGCCTTAACTCCAACGGAGCAAAATACGATGTTATCGGAATGTCACTATATCCTGACAAAGACAACTATTCTGCTCTTTCAAGCCAATGCCTCTCGAACATGAATGATATGGTATCAAGGTATAATAAAGAAATAATGATTTGTGAAATAGGAATGCAATATAACTATGCTTCAGAGAGTAAGTCATTTATTGCTGACATGATAAAAAAGACTAAATCGTTACCGAACAATAAGGGTTTGGGAGTATTTTATTGGGAACCGGAGTCATTTCCGGGAATGAACGGCTACAATAAAGGCTGCTGGGACTCTGATGGGAAGCCTACAATTGCATTGGATGGTTTTTTGAATTAGTACATATTAATTACTAAAATTGCACCGGAAATCGGTGCTTTTTTATTGGGAGAACAGTTGACAAATATTATTCGGATAATATAATGAAAAGTATCAAACAGAAGTGTAAACGAGGTGTGTAGGATGGATTTGTACACTATAAGAAACGAACTTAATACGGGTAAAACAATATATGATTTAAATCTGAGAGTTACTTATTACGCAAGAGTATCTACTGAAAAGGATGAACAGGTTCACTCTCTGAAAAACCAGATAGAGTACTATTCGGATTTTATTAAAAGAAATCAGAAGTGGTCATACGTAGACGGATATATTGATGAAGGCATAAGTGGTACAAGTGTAAATAAAAGAGAATCGTTCCTTAAAATGATTTCAGACGCTAAACTCAAAAAATTTGATTTTATTATTACAAAAGAGATTTCCAGATTTTCAAGAAACACCTTAGATAGTATAAAGTATACTCAGGAATTGCTGTCATATGGGGTGGGGGTTCTTTTTCAGTCTGACAATATCAATACCTTAATGCCCGATGCTGAGTTGAGGTTGACAATTATGTCCAGTATAGCTCAGGATGAGGTCAGAAAAATATCTGAGAGAGTGAAATTCGGTTTTAAAAGAGCCATTGAAAAAGGAGTAGTACTTGGAAATAATAAAATATGGGGGTACAAAAAAGATAGTGGTAAACTTATAATCGATGAAAAGGAAGCTGAAATAGTAAGACTGATATTTGATATGTACGCTACACAAAATATGGGGATAAGAGGGATAAGTGCCAAGCTTGACAATATGGGAATAAAAAATAATAGAGGTAATCCGTTTTCTTTTTCTACTATTAAGAGTATTCTCACAAATCCCAAATATATGGGATATTATTGCGGAAATAAAACACACAAATTAGATTATAAGCTTCATGATAGAAAGTATCTGGATCAGACTGAATGGGTTATGTATAAAGATGAAGATACAGTCCCTCCAATTGTACCTGAAGAAATATGGCAAAAGGCAAATTATATCTTAAAAGGCAGAAGTGAAAAGCAATCGGCAGAAGATAAGACAAGCTACCAAAACAAGTACGCCTACAGCGGAAAAATAATTTGTACAGAGCATAATGTTCCATATTACAGAACACTTTATCGTTACAGTTCAGGGAATAAAGAAGTATGGCAATGTAAAAGGTACGTTGAGAAGGGTAAAGAGGGTTGTACTTCTCCATCCATATATACATCTGAGTTGGATATGATAATAAAGAAAGCATATGATGAGATAATAGTTAACCGTTCAGAAATTATACATGAAATGGTTACGATGTATTCAAACCTTGGAGCTCAATCCAAGATAAAAGAAGATATTGCCAAGGTTAAGACGGAGATTGACCAAATACTTAAAATGAAAGACAAGCTTTTGGAGTTAAGTATAAACGGAAGACTGTCTGATGACGAGTTTGAAAGAAGAAACAATAGGTTCAATGAGGATATTGATAAACTGAGTATAAGGTTAAAGGAACTGGATGAGGACGAATTGAAAAACAAAGAAATAAGTTATTCAGTTGAAATCTTACGAAAAATAATTGCGAAGGAAATTAATTATGATGATGGACTGGATAATAAATTAATAGAGTCATTACTAGAAAAGATTGAAGTATATAAGACAGACAAGAAAAACGAAATAGATTTGAAAGTATACTTTAAAGTATTGACAAAACCCTTTGATTATAAGATATTACGGGACCGAAAGAGTACTTCTGTTTGTTCCTCACAATACATATGATAAGGGCTGATATTGAAACAGAAATAGCACCTTTGGTCGGAACCGAAAAGCAATCTGAAGAGTTGGTTTCATACTTGCTAAAAGAATTTGAAAACGATACCGGCAAATTATGGGAGTCAAACATATTCGGAAAGTCTCTCCATGAACTCGTTAATGAGGGATTGCAGAACAAGCTTTTCAGAATGCCGGAGGACGCACAGCTCAAACTTCAGGAAACCTTGCAGAAAATAATAAATGAGGGCAGCGGCGGATTGATATGTATTATACTGTAGCTCACATTAAACATAAATAACAAAAAAAGATGATTCAATATAAAGAATCATCTTTTTTGGCGTATAAACATTTATACAAGCAGGTTAAATAAGACTCTGCCTGTTAATATATTTTCCTAACGGTTTATAAAGAGCACACAAAATAACAGATGTTATTATAAACTCCGGCAACATGTACTGACCGTTATAAATAAGAGAATAAAGGAAAATGTTCATTCCCTCGGGAGCATATGTATACCAAAGAATGATCCCGGAAAGAAAGTGAAACGCAAATCTGCCCAGCATTGCCAAAGCAGTACTTGAAATTATAGCAAATAAATTCTTTTTAAATATTCCGGCAAGGCCAAGGCAGCCGAAAGCAAAAATATAGTCAAGAAATATACCCAGGGGATGATAAGAAAATTTAGTTCCAAGAGCAAATTGTAGAAAACCGTAAACAAGTCCCACAAGAATACCGCGCTTTGTACCCCAACGAATTGCAAAAATAATTATTGGCACCATACTTCCCAGTGTTACAGAGCCTCCATAGGGCATTTCATATTTAATAAAACTGAGAATCTGTGCAAGAGCAATTAAAACCCCTGCTTCCACCAATATCCTGGTAGACATTTTTTCCATAATAGTATCTATTCCTTTCCCCAACGAAATATAAAAAATGCCATACCTGATCGAAAGCGCAGAGTATGACAAAATAAAATTCCTACGCTGGCATTATCCAGATCAGGTACATGGGTTTTAAGTAAAACATACTTATCTCAGCCGAATTATTTTCCAGCTCCCCGTTAATATTCAATTTTTTAACCAAAGTGATTATAGCAGATAGTTAAACAACTATCAACCTTTAAATTTACTCGTAGGTTTTTATAAAATATTGGCAAACAACGAACAAATGTTTGCATTTGTCTTATAATTTGATATAATAATAAAAGTGGTGAAAATATTAAGGATATAATTAGCGATATAGTTAAAATATAACATTTATGAAAAAGGTGTTTTAAATGATAAGGGATAATATTTTTATAAAAGGTGCACGTGAGCATAACTTAAAAAATGTAGATGTTGAGATACCAAGAGATAAATTTGTTGTTATAACAGGGTTGAGCGGTTCAGGTAAGTCTTCTCTTGCCTTTGATACAATTTACGCTGAAGGTCAGAGAAGGTATGTTGAATCACTCTCATCTTACGCAAGGCAGTTTCTTGGTCAGATGGACAAGCCGGACGTAGACTATATTGACGGTTTGTCTCCGGCAATATCAATCGATCAAAAGACAACCAGCAGAAACCCCAGGTCTACCGTAGGAACTGTAACAGAAATTCACGATTACCTCAGGCTTTTGTACTCGAGGATAGGAATTCCCCATTGTCCGAAGTGTGGCAAGGAGATTGCACAGCAAACTGTTGACCAGATGGTAGACCAGATAATATCTTTTGAAGAAGGAACCAGGATACAGTTGCTTGCTCCTGTGGTAAGAGGCAGAAAAGGGGAATACCATAAGCTTATAGAGGATGCTAAAAAAGATGGTTTTGTTAGGCTGCGTGTCGACGGGCAAATAGTAGATATAAATGATGAGATTAAATTAGATAAAAACAAAAAGCATAATATTGAAATAGTTGTTGACAGACTTGTAGTACGTGGAGATATACAGAAAAGACTTGTTGATTCATTGGAAACAGTGCTTCGCTTAAGCGGTGGTATAGTTATTGTAGATGTAATCGGTAAAGAAGAGATACTGTTCAGTCAGAACTTTGCATGCAGTGATTGCGGAATCAGTATAGAAGAACTTGTACCAAGGATGTTTTCATTTAACAATCCGTTTGGAGCATGCCAGACATGTACCGGATTAGGGAATCTTCTAAAGGTAGACCCTGAGCTTGTCATACCTGATAGATCATTGTCACTTACGAATGGTGCAATTAATGTTACAGGCTGGAATATTGAGAGTGAGGATGCATATACCAGGATGATATTCAACGCCCTGGCAAAACATTACAAATTTGAACTGGATACACCGTTTAATAAGCTTCCCGGAGAAGTAGTAGATATAGTACTTTACGGAACAAAAGGCGAAAAAATAAAAGTAGATTACGAAAGAGAATATGGTAAAGGATCTTATATGGCAACATTCGAAGGAATTATCAATTCCATTGAACGCCGTTACCATGAAACCCAGTCAGAAAGCATGAAGCAGTATTATGAACAGTTTATGAGCAACAACCCGTGTCCGGATTGTAAAGGTGCAAGATTAAAACCAGAAAGTCTTGCGGTTACAGTCGGAGGTAAAAATATACATGAAGTATCTTATATGTCTGTGGCTGATACAAAAGAATTCTTTGACAACATTGAGCTAAGTGAAAGAGATAAGATGATAGCAAACCAGATTTTGAAAGAGATTGCGGCCAGAATAGGCTTCCTCGTTGACGTTGGTCTGGACTATCTTACACTTTCAAGACCTGCTGGTACTTTATCCGGGGGAGAGGCACAGAGAATAAGGCTTGCTACTCAGATAGGTTCTGGCTTGATGGGAGTACTTTATATTCTGGATGAGCCCAGTATAGGACTGCATCAAAGAGATAATGAAAAGCTCCTGAAAACCTTAAACAGACTTAGGAACCTTGGAAATACGCTTATTGTTGTAGAACATGACGAAGATACCATGCATGCAGCAGACCATATCATTGACATGGGCCCCGGAGCAGGAATCCACGGCGGCCATGTTGTTGCTAAGGGAACACTGGACGAAATACTAAAATGTGAGGATTCCCTAACAGGACAATATCTCAGCGGACGCAAAAAGATAGAAGTTCCCCAAGGCAGAAGAAAACCAAATGGAAAATGGCTTGAAATTGTAGGGGCAAAGCAGAATAATCTGAAAAACATAAATGCCAAGATTCCACTTGGGGTATTGACATCAGTTACAGGTGTTTCGGGGTCCGGAAAAAGCACATTAATTAACGAAATACTGTATAACAGCCTTGCAAACCAGTTATACAGAGCCAAAGCCAAACCGGGCAATCATGAAACAATAAAAGGTTTAAAAAATATTGACAAGGTTATAAATATTGACCAATCACCAATCGGAAGAACTCCAAGATCAAATCCGGCAACCTATACAGGAGTATTTGATCTTATAAGGGATGTGTATGCTTCCACCAATGAAGCAAAGATGAAGGGATATAAAAACGGACGATTCAGCTTTAATATAAAAGGCGGTAGGTGTGAAGCCTGCAGTGGAGATGGAATTATAAAGATTGAAATGCATTTTCTTCCTGACGTATATGTTCCTTGTGAGGTTTGTAAGGGAAAAAGGTATAACCGGGAGACTCTGGAGGTTAAGTACAAAGGTAAAAGTATATCAGATGTGCTTAACATGACTATAGAAGATGCACTGGAATTCTTTAAGAATATCCCCAAAATACAAAGAAAATTGCAAACATTGTATGATGTAGGATTGGGATATGTCAAGGTTGGTCAGCCTTCTACAACTTTGTCGGGAGGTGAAGCTCAAAGAGTAAAGCTTGCTACAGAGTTATCAAAGAGAAGTACGGGAAATACGCTGTATATATTGGATGAGCCTACAACCGGACTTCATGTAGCTGATGTTCACAGATTGATAGATATTCTTCACAGACTGGTAGATACAGGTAATTCAATAGTAGTTATTGAACACAACCTTGATGTTATAAAGACTTCTGATTATATAATTGATCTGGGGCCTGAGGGTGGTAACAAAGGAGGTACCATTATAGCACAGGGTACTCCTGAAGAAATTGCAAAAGTAAAAGAATCATATACAGGACAATATCTTAGCAAAATTATAGAAAGTAAGTAATTTCAGTGATAACTAAGTATTTCCAAAAGATAGGTACTTTGACGTACTTATCTTTGGAAATATTTTTATTATTACCCAAAAGTACAAGCTTGTCTATCAAAAATAATATAATAAAATATGTAAAATAATAAATTACATTATCTATAGAACTGTAGTAAATACTAAGAAGGTTTGTTAATTCTGTGTTAACTTTGTTGTAAAAAATTTTACATTGCTATATAATTAAATAGTAAAAATGTTATATTTTGTCGAAAGAAGGTAATTTATAAATGTTTAGAATTACACCTAAGGAAGAGAAATTTTTTGACTATTTTATTGAGACATGTGAGATTATTTGCAAAGCAGCATCACTTCTTGAGGATTTAACTACAAACTATGTAAATGTTAATGAAAAGATCTCAACTATAGAAGGAACTGAGCATGCATGCGATAGTAATGTCCATAAAATTCTAAATGAGCTTAACCAATCTTTTATTACCCCGATTGACCGTGAAGATATTTTCACAATAGCAAAAGAACTGGATAACATTACAGATGATATTGAAACTGCTGCGCATAGGTTTAGCATGTATAACGTTAAGTCTGTAAAACCCGAAGCTGTTACCATGACAAAGTTGATTGTCAGAGCAACAAGCGAGCTGAAAAATGTAATGATTGAAATGAAAAATATGAAGAAGAGCAAACAGCTCCAGAACAAAATAATTGAAGTAAACAATGTTGAGGATGAAGCTGATACTATTTTCAGAGATGCAATGGCAAACCTGTTTATAACTGAGCATGACGCAGTAGAAGTTATAAAGTGGAAAGAAATATTTGAACTTCTTGAAAATACCATAGATGCTTGTGAGGACGTTGCGAATATAGTAGAAGGGGTTGTTATGAAAAATGCTTAGTGTTTCATTAGTAGTAGTTGTTGTACTGGCACTAGGATTTGATTTTATAAACGGATTCCACGATACCGCAAATTCTATCGCTACTTCAGTTTCAACAAGAGTTTTGTCACCCCGTCAGGCCATTTTAATGTCTGCAGTACTTAATTTTATAGGTGCATTAATGAGCAGTAAGGTAGCTCATACTATTACTAACGGCCTGGTTGATAGTACCATGATTAAGGTACAATATGTAATTATAGCAACTTTAATAGCTTCAATTATATGGGATTTGATTACATGGTATTTTGGTATACCAAGTAGTTCATCACATGCGTTGATAGGTGCTCTTGTAGGTTCATCAATAGCATATTCAGGTGGGTTAAGCATAGTAAAATGGCAAGGTATACTGGACAAGGTTGTTATACCATTAATTACGTCCCCGGTAATAGGTTTTGTAATTGGTTTTGTGTTTATGTCATTTCTATACAAGATACTCCGTCCTTTTTCTCAAAGGTTCGTAAATAAATGGTTCTCTAAATTACAAATAGTTTCAGCAGCATTTATGGCATATTCTCACGGAAATAATGATGCTCAGAAGTCAATGGGAATAATAACACTGGCATTAATAGGTGCAAATTTAAATAATGGCCATACAGGAGTTCAGCCTTGGGTTATGTTGGCATGTGCTGTCTCAATGGCACTTGGTACGTCAATAGGCGGATGGAAAATTATTAAAACAATAGGTGTTAACATGATCAGGCTTCAGCCAATTGGCGGTTTTGCAGCTGAAACAGGGGCAGCAATTGTTATTGAAACAATGACACACTTCGGAGCACCTGTAAGTACAACACATGTTATATCAACATCAATAATGGGTGTTGGAGCTTCAAAAAGGTTATCTGCTGTAAAATGGGCACTGGCAAGAAATATAGTATATGCTTGGATATTTACAATTCCTGTATCAGCAATAATTGGAGCATTTATAACAACTATATTTAAATTCTTTGCTTAATAATTATTAAAAACGTACTTATTTCTAAATAGAAATGGTTACAATTACACATTAATAAACCTGAATTAGAGTCGTATAGATTAGATATTAGGACTATAATTCAGGTTTATTCGTCTTTTAGAATATGAACTACTTATATAAGACAAAAATCAAAAAAATAAAAGCAAATCGGTTAGACCTCGAAATGTACTTGTGTTATACTAGTAAAAACTAATATAGATAAAAAAGAAGATTAAATAATAAATTGTTGGACATTTATGGAAATAATATAGTATATATATTGGAAGGAATATACTGGAATTAAAAGAAGAGGTGATTAAATGATAAAATGTTCCATTTGTAATAAAAATATTGCAGTTGTGTTTGTAACAAAAATTATAGACGGGAAGCAAATTCAGGAAGGCTTATGTGTAAGCTGTGCAAAGAAGCAGAATTTACAGCCCATAGATCAATTACTGTCGCAAACTGGTATGACAGAATATGAGCTTGATAATATAAGCAAACAAGTAGGAGATATGCTTGAAGAGATGGACGGGTCTGAAATAATGGAAGCAATGCAGGTAGACCCTGAAAACATTAATCAGGCAAATCCTTTTTTTAGTATATTGAATAAGGCATTTCCAAAGGCAAATGATTCAAATGATATTGAAGCAAATAATTCAAAAAGCCTTCAGCCCATGGGGCAGGATAAAGACGGGGATGAAAAGGATAAAAATTCTACTAAAACAAAAGCTCAGGATAAAAAGACTGTTAAAAAGAAAAAATATCTTGAAATGTATGGTACTAATCTTATTGACAAGGCTAAAGAAGGAAGTATTGATAAGATTATAGGCAGAACCCGTGAAATTGAAAGAGTTATTCAGATTTTAAACAGAAGGACTAAAAACAATCCTGTTTTAATAGGAGAACCCGGTGTAGGTAAAACTGCTATTGCAGAAGGACTGGCATTAAGGATTGCTGAAAAAACAGTTCCTGCAAAAATACAGAGTTCTGAGGTTTATCTTTTAGATATGACCAGTGTTGTTGCAGGAACACAGTTCAGAGGACAGTTTGAAAGCAGGATGAAGGGGATAATCGAAGAAGCCAAATCATTCGGAAATATAATTCTTGTAATCGATGAACTTCATAATATAATGGGTGCCGGCGAGGCTGAAGGTGCAATGAATGCCGCAAACATTTTGAAGCCTGCATTATCCAGAGGTGAAATTCAGGTAATTGGAGCTACAACTCTGAATGAATATAGAAAGCATATAGAAAAAGATACTGCTTTGGAGAGGAGATTCCAACCTATAATTGTTGATGAACCATCCATTGAAGAAAGTATAGAAATTTTAAAAGGTATCAAACACTACTATGAACAATATCACAGGGTTAAAATAAGTGACGAGATAGTAAAGGCTGCAGTAAATTATTCTGAAAGGTATATAACCGACAGACTTTTGCCTGACAAAGCCATAGATGTAATAGATGAAGCAGGCTCAAGAGCTAACCTGAATAATACAAAATTGGCTGAGCTTGAGTCATACAAGGAAGAACTGAAAAGGGTTCAAGAAGAGAAAGAATTTGCGGTTTCAGCGGATTCAATAGAAGACTACCAGAAGGCAGCAGATTTAAAGGTCTATGAGTGTAAGCTTAATGAGCTTATTAAAGATATAGAGGATACCAGTAAAGATGTTGAACTTACCATGGAAGATATAGCAGCAGTAATAGAAGCGTGGACTAAAATTCCTATTCAAAGGCTCACCGAGGGTGAAGCCGAAAAACTAATAAGCCTGGAAACACGTATCCATCAAAGGGTAATAGGACAGGAAAAAGCTGTAGAAGGAGTAGCAAAAGCAATAAGAAGAAGCAGGTCTGGGTTTAAAAAGAAGAAAAAACCATCATCCTTTATTTTTGTAGGGCCAACAGGCGTTGGTAAAACCGAGCTTGTACGAGCACTTTCAACTGAACTGTTTGGAAGTGAGGAAGCACTGATAAGGCTTGATATGTCTGAATACATGGAAAAGCATACAGTTTCCAAGTTAATTGGTTCACCTCCGGGATATGTTGGATATGATGATGCAGGTCAATTAACAGAAAAAGTAAGGAGAAGACCATATTCAGTAATACTTTTGGATGAAATTGAAAAAGCTCATCCGGACGTATTCAATATGCTGCTTCAAATTCTTGAAGACGGAAGATTGACAGATAGTCACGGTAAGACTGTAAACTTTGAGAATACTATTATTATCATGACATCAAATGCAGGAACTAATTTTAAATCCGGTGGCATAGGTTTTTCAAACAATACCTATACTGCCCTTGAAAGCAAAGTACGAGATGTAATAAAAGAAACTTTCAGGCCGGAATTTCTCAATAGAATAGATGAGATAATTGTATTTACTGAACTTGGAAAAGAGGAATTAAAGAAAATAATCGATCTGATGCTGGAAGAAGTTTACCAAGAAGCCGGTGAAAAGGATATCAGAGTAAATGTTTCCGATAAGGTTAAAGAATTCATATTGGAAAAAGGCTATGATCCTAAGTTTGGCGCCAGACCTTTGAGAAGAACAGTACAGAACTATATAGAGGATCGCCTTTCAGAAGAGTTCTTAAAAGGTACAATAAAAGAAGGTTCTCTTGTAGGGGTAGACTTAGATGAAAATAATGAAGTAACATTAAAAATTGTCTAGCATTTTATTATTATAAATAGCAGCAGGAATCCAACTCTTGCTGCTATTTTAATGTTGATAAATTATGTTGCAGTAAGTCATTATTTAATTGTAATATATTGCAATATATGCCTAATAGTATTTATAATTGTATATGGTATAAAAAAATTTAGGATTCTCCTGAATGATTGTGTTATCCTCGTTCTTAATAGTAGACAAAAAATGGCTATATAAAATAAGAATTGGAGTGAAACAAATGCAACACTCAAAAAAACTTTTATGTTTAGTACTATTTACATTAGTCAGTATTATATCAGTTTCCTGTGGTAGTGATAAATCGTATGTTTCAGACGCTCGTAACAGTAAAATTAATCACACTGAAACCAGTACAATAAGTTTAATGACAAGTTGGGGCGGTGTTGACAGCAAAGCCGGATGTTTGACCGATTTGCTGGACAAATTTGAAAATGAAAATCCTACTATAAAAGTTTCCAATCAATCTATTTTTGGAGATGAATATTTGCCTACTCTTAAAACGAGGTTTGCGTCAGGTAACGAACCCGATGTTTTTGGTTTATGGCCGTGCTCGGATATAAAATATATGATCAGGGCAAACAAGCTTGCTGACCTTACGGACATGCTCAGGAAGGACAGTGAATGGATGGAAAGCTTCAAGGGAAACTACTTTGATTTGACTACCTACAATAACAGGATATTTGGAATACCTTTTGAGCTTGTATTTGAAGGGATGTTTATCAATAAGGATTTATTTCAGCAATTTGGTGTAAAAATACCTCAAAATTATCAGGAGCTTAAAAATGCAATAAATATATTTAATAAGCACAACATAACCCCTATAGCCTATAACGCTACCGCCGAAGGCTCATATATATATCAGAATATGATTGCCAGCCTCGGAGGAAACGAAGGAGTAGAAAAGTTTATAGTTAATAATAAGATAAATAAATGCTACATAGATGCAATGAAATATATGAAAGAACTATATGAAATGCATGCATTTCCGGATGATTTAATATCTATTACCAGCGAAGAAAGAAACAATCTTTTTATAAAGAAACAGGCAGCCATGATAGTTCAGGGGTCATGGTTTGCAGCATACTTTGGTAAATTTGATAAAACTGTTGAAATGATACCGTTTCCGTCTATGGGAAATGGAAGTAGTAAAATACCTGCAGGTTTAGGTGGGGGAACCTTTTACATAAGTAAAAGTGCATGGAGCGCACCAGAAGGTAAAGAAAACACGGTAAAACTTATGAAGTTCCTCACGTCAAAGGACACATCAGACTATTTATACAAGGAAGCCGGCTTATTCAGTACATTAAACATATCAATGGAGACCCCCTATAACGCATTGGCAAAACAAAGTATCGGTGTTTATGAAAAAACTCCAGAACAGAATCGGTGTGCCATTCCTGATCATGTAATAGATAGAAGCACATGGGAAAAGGTTATTGTTAAGGAGTTTCCAAATTATCTTGATAATAAAATCTCTGCGGAAGAAATATGGGAAAAAGCTTTGAATAGATTGCAATGATTTATAGCATTTTGTTAATTACTCGTGCTTAGGATATGGTGGAATAATGATAAATAAAATTACTTCAAGCATGTTTTCTAAAATACTTAGAAGCTCACAATTTTACAAAAACATATCAATAAAAAAGAAATTACTGCTTGTAGTAAACCTACAAATTTTAATACCTCTTATATTTGTAGGGTTTTTTGCTTATAAGAGTTCAGAAGAAATTATTAATAGCAAATCTCTATCGTACTCTAATGATGTACTTAGCTCTATCGGATTAAGACTACAAGATACGGTAACAAATTTGACCAACATATCCGGTGACATAAGTATGGATAAAAATATATATGACGCTTTAATCAGCTATGATACAGGTAATAACAATAATAATTTAACGGAGATGGGCATTCATGAAATAGATTCTCAGTTAACAAACCTATTTATAACGGTAAAAGGCAATAGACCTGAAATTAATTCTATTTGCATAGTAACTGACAGCGGTTTAGTACTACCGAGACGTTATCCAAGTACTGACTCGGAGCTAAGGTCAGTAGTAAACAGAGAATACTCCCGAATGAGTGAAAAGGCTGATGAAGTTACCAGAAAAGCAGCCTGGTTCTTTGAAACGTCCTCAGGAGTTGTCAAGAATGCTTATTTAGTAAAAAAGGTATACAACAGGGATGATTATACGGAAATAGGAATGTTGGTAGTCCAAATAAAAATGGATTCTTTGAAGGATGTTTTAAAGGGACTGGAATCTGAGGTCATGCAAAATACTACAATTCTTTCACCAAATAGTGATATAATTGTATCAAAGAATAAATCGGCATTGGAAAGGTATAAATCCATAATAAAGGATACACCGTATGATGAGGATTCTTTTATAGATCAGGAAAATAATATTTTTGTTGCTTATACATATTTAAAAGATAATATTAATTGGAGAATAGTTACATTTGTTCCTTTAAATGAATTATATTCAGATGTAAATATATTGAGAAACAGGATAATTATGCTCTGTCTTGCATCAATTATAATATTGTCTGTAGTCAGCATTTATATGTCATTTGATATGATAAAACCAATCAACAGGTTGGTAAAGGCAATGAAAAATATGAACATAAACAATATACCGGAAAGTTATATTGAGGTTGACAGAAGTGACGAACTTGGCTTCCTGCATAAGACCTTCAATAATATGGCTAAAGAGATTGACCATCTGGTTACATGGATTTACAGGGAACAGATTACTCGTAAAGAGGCTGAGCTGAAAGCATTACAGTCGCAAATAAACCCCCATTTTCTCTTTAATACACTGGAATCAATAAACTGGATGGCACAGTTAAATAACGTACCTGAGATAAGCGATATAGTAACGGACCTTTCTGCACTGCTTGAAGCCAGTATTGGAAGGGATGACAGGCTTATTCCCATAGAAGAGGAGTTTATGTATATAGATAAATACATATCTCTCTTAAAACGCAGATTTGAAGATAAAATAACACTTAAAAAAGAAATTGACCCTCAGGTTCTGTATATAAAGATTCCAAGACTTCTTATACAGCCATTAATCGAAAATGCTGTCTATCATGGAGTGGAAAACAGCAGAGAAAAAGGTGTCATTATGCTGAATGCCAGAATACAGGAAGATTTAATAGTATTAGAGGTAATTGACAACGGCAACGGAATTTCGAAAGATGATCTTATAAAGTTAAATAAGAGCCTTGAAATGGATAATGACACATATTTTAAATCTCTTAGAGAGAAGAAAAACAAGAGTATCGGAATTGATAATGTAAATAGAAGAATAAAACTCTTCTACGGTGAAAAATACGGTATCAAAATAGAGAGCAGTGTTAACATATTTACTAAAGTAACGGTTTCTTTACCGCTTCAAACATTCAATACTAAGGAGAGTTATTATGTACAAGGTTCTAATAATTGATGATGAATCTATAATACGAAAAGGCATCAAGAACATTATTAATTGGAAACAGCTTGATTGCGAGGTTTGTGCAGATGCCTGTGACGGTATCGAAGGAATTGATCTAATAAAAAAATATCTGCCGGAAGTAATTATAACAGATATACGTATGCCTGGAATGGACGGTTTGGAAATGATCAAGCAGGTAAAGGAAATTGTTCCAAACACAAAAATAATAATACTAACGGGGTACAGGGATTTTGACTATGTACAGAAAGCTATTAAATGCGGAGCATTTGATTTTCTTCTTAAACCCTCAAAAATTGAAGAACTGACTTCTGTACTGACAAAGGCAGTTAATGAATTAAATGAACAAAAGAACAAGCACAATGAGATTGAGCGGTTCAGGATGCTTTTTGAACAAAATATTCCCGTACTCAGAGAAAAACTTCTTTATGATATTATATACGGACTCAATACAAGTGAAAATGAAATATACGAAAAAATGAAGCTCTTTGATATATCAATACGAAATTTTGTTTTGGTTGTAATGGAAAACGACTACAACGATAAATCAAACAGTTCGTTGTATGATAAACACCTTTACCAATTCGGTATTGTAAAATCCTTTGAAGAAATATTTGCAGAGAATTATGAAGTTTTAAGCATTATGCTCAACAGTAACAGAGTAGGCTTTATAATACAGAAATCTGATAACTTACCTTTGGATATTGAGAAGGTAAGTGAAAAATGTGCCTATCTACAAGAGGTTATAAATAGCGGATTCGGTTTTACTGTTACAATAGCCGTCAGTTCAAACGGAAAAGAAGCTCTGGAACTTCCGGACAAACTAAAGGAATGTCTGGGTTCATTAGAATATAAGAGCTATATGGGAGAAAATTCTATAATTCAGTATAGTGATTTAAACTCATTTTTTAGATATGAAGACTATTCTATACTGGACAAGTATCAAAAACAACTTATTGAAAATATAAAATCGGGAAATGACCTTGGAGTAAGGGAAAATACAAAGCTTATATCTGATTATCTGACAAATAACAATATAAATATACACTATATGCGAAATTTTTATTATACAACATTGTCTTCAATAAATAACATTAGAATATCAGTTTCATCGGTGGATACGGACAAAAAGTATTCAGAAGGTGAGGATATAGCAAGTCTGATAAAGCTCATAGAAAAGACCGATAAAGCAGAAGAACTTAACTCTCTGCTGGAAGAAGTATCCATAAAAATAGCATCCAAGGTAAACAGTTTTAATAATAAAAGTATAAAACTTATATTACGCAAAGCAATAGATTATATACAAGACCATTACAATGAGCAGGTAACTCTTAACGAAGTAGCAGAAAATATATACGTCAGTACCTTCTATATCAGCAGGATGTTCAAAAAAGAGTTGGGTAAAAGTTTTGTAGATTATCTTAATGATGTCAGGATTGATAAAGCAAAGGAACTTCTAAAGGATGTAAGGTATAAGACCTATGAAGTAGCAGAAAAGGTTGGTATTTCTGACCCGCACTATTTTTCAAAGCTATTTAAAAAGTATTCAGGAATGACACCCTCTGAATACAGAGATAGTTTATTTTGATTCTATGATGGCTAACATGGTGTTCAATATTGACTTTTAATGGAAATAATTGCACGTAACCATGTTGTAGCAATGGACAAAATTTGACCTGTAATTTTAAAAAATAAAGAAAATCGTCAAAAAAGGCACATAATTGTAAGAATATGTGTCTTTTTTAGTGCAATTTCTTGCCATACCTATATAGTCAAAATATTAAAACATAAAGCAACATTATCTATTTAGAATGAAAGTCTATTTTTATAGAATTAATGTTGCAAAGTGCTTTAATAGCACTAATGTAAGCATTTCAATATGAAATTGCTAAAACAAAAAGGAGGATTTTAAAATGTTTAAAAAGGTAATAGCTTCTGTTTTAACAGGTGTTATGGTGCTTGGTATGGCTGCCTGCGGAAACACTGAGTCAGGTGACAGCACTTCTTCTGCATCAAGTTCAGCAGCTAGCACTAGCTCAGTAGCAGCTACTTCTTCACCAGCTGCTACATCAACAGACTTTACAAAGGCTTCTGGTACAATAGTAATGTGGAACTGGGAAAATAAGGATCAGCTTAAGACAGCAATAGCTGATTTCAATACCAGATATCCAAATGTAAAGGTTGAATCAGTACCGGTTGCAAGTGCAGACTATGTTAAGAAAATACAGACTGCAGTAGCAGCAAAGACAGCTTTACCAGATGTAATAAGAGGAGAAGTTGGTTTCAGAGGAACTCTCTTTGACATGGATATTTGTCAAGATCTTTCACAGGCTCCATTCAACTTCGATAAGTCCAAACTGGCTGACAAAGCATTGCCACTCGTTACAGATAGCAAGGGACAGGTATTAGGAGCTCTTACACAGTTCAACCCATCAGGTATCGCTTACAGAAGAAGCATGACAAAGGCATTATTCAATACTGATGATCCTAAAGCATTGGCAGACAAGTTTAAGACTTGGGATGATGTAATCGCTGCATTTAAGGATGCTAAGATAGATGGCAAGAAGGTTTACGCATTCAGATCTGTAAGAGATATATTCCATATAGTTGACGGATATAATCCTCAAAACCCAATTCAAGATGGAACAATCAAATTTAACGAAGTTTATCTTCCTACTTTCCAGGTTATAGAAAAGATGTGGAAAGCAGGCGTTATCAACAAATACGATATGTGGGCTCCTAACTGGACTGCATCATTCGCTAAGAGCGAGGATGTATTTGCAGCAGCAGCACCTTGGTTCCTCAAGTACGTTATAGAACCAGCCGATACCAAGGGCAAAGGTGACTGGGGAGTAACAGTAGCTCCAGGCGGAATGTTTAACTGGGGTGGAACTGCGTTGTCAATCTGGAAGGATTCAAAAGTTAAGGATGCAGCTTGGGGATACATAGCTGATCAGGTACTTAATGAAAACGGTGTTAAGAACGCATTCACAACAGGTATGAATATTACTCCTGTTAAAGAATTTATGGATAAACCAGGCTTCTTCAGCCAAAAAGAAGAATACTGGGGCGGTCAGGATGTAGGCCAATTCTTCATGGACAACATGGATGCAGTAAAGGTTAAGTCACTTGGCAAATACGATAATTTCCTCGAAAATAACTTTATAAAGGGATTACAGGAAATCAAAAAAGGAAAGACAGCTCAAGAAGCAGTTGATGTTATGATTGCAGATATGAAGAAAAATGTTCCTGAATTGAAGTAATTTCGGAATTATCTGAATGTTATTGATGATTTAGGAGAGGGTGAAATTCCCTCTCCTTGATTATTTTACTGTTTGTACTTTATCAAGCACACGGGGGTGGTTAGTAATGAAAAATCTCTCAAAGAAATCAACACCTTATCTTTTCATGGCACCTTACTTCCTGCTTTTCACAGCATTTTCTTTAATACCTATAATTTTTACGTTGTATATGAGTCTTAATGAATGGGATGGATACTCGGGAATAAAATTTGTAGGACTAGCAAATTATCAGAGAATGTTTGAAAATGGGGAGTTTGTTCTAGCTCTTAAAAATACTGCGATTATCATGTTGCTGTTGATACCATTGCAGTTGGTGTTTGCAATTGTTATTGCCTATATGATCAATTCAAAGCTTGTCAGGCACAAAGAAATTTTTAAGACTGCAGTTTTTACTCCATATCTTGTTATACCGATAGCTGCGGGATTGTTGTGGGCATTCTTTTTTGATGGTGGTTCATCAGGAACAATAAATGTTTTATTGCAAAGTTTGCATATCATAAAAGAGCCGATTGATTTTCTTGCAAATCCCAAATTAGCTAAAGTTGTTATTGCAGTTATCATGTTGTGGAGATACACAGGATATTGTGTACTGTTCTTTATAGCCGGTTTTGTATCAGTACCGGAGGAATTGTATGAGGCTGCACGTGTTGATGGAGCCAGAGCATGGCACAATTTCTGGAATATTTCTCTTCCAATGATAAAACCTATAATTATATATATGGTTATTACATCCCTTATAGGTGGTTTCCAGACATTTGATGAACCAAATATTATTTATACTCAGGGAAATTATCAAACCGGACCATACTCAGGGGGACCTGATAATGCAGTAATGACTTTGGTAATGCTTATGGGTAAGGGTGCGTTCCAGAACTCTCAATATGGCTATGGAAGTGCTGTTGCATATGGAATGTTTGTTGTAATTGCAATATTCTCATTTGTATCATTAAAGTTCATGAATGGAGGGGATAAAGATGGAGCAATCTAATAAAGTTTATTCCTTTATTTTATATATATTTCTCGCTGTCTGTTCTATAATTGCTATAGGTCCTTTTTATCTTATGATAATAATGAGTACTTATGATACAAATGCTCTTTTTACTGACCTTCATTTATTGCCTGGAAACAACTTTATGATTAACATTAAGGATGTATTTCTAAATGCGGGATTCGGAAGATTCTATTTTAACAGTATATACATCGCTGTTCTTACAACAGTATTGACAGTACTTGTATGTGCCATGTGCGGATATGCACTTGCAAAATTTAACTTTAGGCTCAAAAAGACAGCATATTATGCAATTTTGATTACTATGATGCTTCCTACTCAGCTGGGTCTGATAGCATTTGTAACTGAAATGAACAAGATTGGTTGGACTGACTCACATTTGTCACTTATCATTCCGGCAGCTGCAAATGCATTTGCAGTATACTGGATAAGACAATACACAGTTCAAGGTGTTCCGACAGAAATAATTGAGAGCGGAAGAATGGATGGTTGTACTGAAGGTGGCATTTTCTTCAAGTTGGTTGTGCCATTTATTAAGCCGGCTCTTGGTTCACAGGCTTTATTATCCTTTATGGCAGCTTGGAATTCATATCTGTTACCGCTGGTATTAATCAATGATCAGAAGAAGTACACTGTTACTCTTGGATTATCAACATTGGATGCGTTGTACAGAGCAAATTATGGTGCCAGAATAGCAGCATTGGTTATTGGTACAATACCTATGTTCTGTATATTCCTGATATTCTCAAAATCACTTATTCAAGGTATTACTGCAGGGTCTGTAAAAGGCTAACTTGCAGATTTATGTACAGATTTGTTTTGTACATTGAATTTAAAAAGTTTTTAGTTTTGAATACCTTATAATATAGGTATTTAGCGTGTTTGAAATAAACTGGTTAAATTACTCTTTGAGCAGATATATGACTGCTCAAAGAAAATTAACTGGGTAATGTAAATATGGATTATTATTATTACAACTAAGCCATGACAAAATATTGCACATTAAAGCAAGTTGTTCTATTCAAGTTTTACTTAATTTGAATAAAATATAAATAGGTTGATTTTCTACAAAAAGTTGCATTATTAAACTTTTTGTACGAAAAAATGGCATCGGCAAATATACAATACCAAAATTAAAAGTATTGTTTCACTTGTTGTCTATAAACAATATATCTGTGTTGTAAAAGTATTTTTAAAAAAGTAGAAACAGGCGGGGGAAGAATTGAGAAGAGAAGCTAATGTTCAAATAAATGTCTCTAAAAAGGGACCCCCGTCTTTTTGATTTTCTTAGAAAATACTAAATTATGAATTTTCTTAATTAATAGTTCTAAATATAAAAATTTAAAATAATGATTATTAGAGAAACTTGTTATATAGTCTTAACATAGATTTCTCATAAAATAATTCGACAATTGAAAGGGGTTATAATTTTGAAATACGGTTTTTTTGATGATCCAAATAGAGAGTATGTCATCACAACACCTAAAACACCTTATCCTTGGATAAATTATCTTGGAACTCAGGAATTCTTTTCTTTGATATCAAATACTGCAGGTGGCTATTGCTTCTATAAGGATGCACGTTTGCGCAGAATAACCCGTTACAGATATAACAACGTCCCAATAGATATGGGAGGGAGATATTTCTATATAAACGATAACGGTGCTCTTTGGTCACCTGGATGGTCTCCTGTTAAGGCTGAGCTAGATTCATATGAGTGCAGACACGGCTTGGGATACACCAAGATAACCGGAAGCAAGAATGGTATCAGCGCAGAAGTATTATATTTCGTTCCATTAAAATTTAATGGTGAAATTCATCGTGTAAGAGTTAAAAATACAACATCTGATAATAAAAGTGTAAAATTATTCTCATGTATTGAATTCTGCTTATGGAATGCGTATGATGATATGACAAATTATCAGAGAAATTTAAGTACCGGCGAAGTTGAAGTTGAGAACTCAGTAATTTATCATAAAACAGAATACAAGGAAAGAAGAAATCACTATTCTTTTTATTCTGTTAATGCTGAAGTAACCGGATTTGATACTGACAGAGATCAGTTCGTTGGTTTATATAATGGTTTTGATGCTCCTCAGGTTCCTGTTAGCGGTGAACCAAAGAATACTATGGCTGACGGATGGGGCCCAATGGCTTCACATTGCATAACCGTTGAATTAAAAGCAAGTGAAGAAAAGGAGTTTGACTTCATTCTAGGTTATGTTGAGAACGATGTCAATGATAAATGGGAAAGCAAAGGCGTTATAAATAAAAAGAAAGCATATAAAATGATAGAAGAAAAGGGTAATCCGGCAGGGGTTCAGGCAGCTTTTGAAGAACTGCAGAATTATTGGAGCCAGCTGTTTACACAGTACAATCTGGAGCATAAAGACGAAAAGCTGTCCAGAATGGTTAACATATGGAATCAATACCAATGTATGGTTACTTTCAATATGTCAAGAAGTGCTTCATATTTTGAAACAGGTATCGGAAGAGGTATGGGTTTCAGAGATTCAAATCAGGATATATTGGGATTTGTACACCAGATACCTGACAGAGCAAGAGAAAGAATACTTGATATAGCTGCAACCCAGTTGGAGGATGGCGGTGCATATCATCAGTATCAGCCTCTTACAAAGAAGGGTAACAACGAAATCGGTGGGAATTTCAATGACGACCCGGTTTGGTTAATTGCTTCTGTTGCTGCTTATATAAAAGAAACAGGGGATATGGATATATTAAAGGAAGATGTTCCTTTTGATAATGATGATAAGAAAGCTGCTTCTCTATTTGAGCATTTAAGAAGATCTTTCTATCATGTTGTAAATAATCTTGGACCCCATGGATTGCCCCTTATTGGAAGAGCAGACTGGAATGACTGTCTGAACCTTAACTGTTTCTCAGAGACCCCAGACGAATCATTCCAGACAACTACAAGTAAAGAGGGGAAAGTTGCAGAGTCAGTTTTGATAGCGGGAATGTTTGTTTATTATGGTCCTGAGTATGTAAAACTTTGCAAGCTTAATGGTCTTGAAGATGAAGCTGCACAGGCTCAAATTGAAATTGAAAAAATGACTAAGACTGTTAAAGAGTACGGTTGGGACGGAGAATGGTTCATTCGTGCTTATGATGATAACGGTGAGAAGATTGGCAGTAATGAAAATGAAGAGGGTAAGATATTCATAGAATCACAAGGCTTCTGTTCTATGGCTGAAATAGGTATGGAAGACGGCTATGTCGAGAAAGCCCTAAATTCTGCAAGAAAGTATTTGGATACTCCATATGGACTTGTACTCCAAAATCCAGCATTTACAAAATATTATGTAAATATGGGTGAGATATCTACATATCCTGCAGGATATAAAGAAAATGCCGGCATATTCTGCCACAACAATCCATGGATAATTGCAGGTGAAACCGCTATAGGCAGAGGAGACAGGGCTTTTGAATATTATTCAAAAATCGCTCCTGCATATACTGAAGAGATAAGTGAGATCCATAAAACTGAGCCTTATGTTTATTCTCAGATGATTGCGGGTAAGGATGCCAAGAGACCGGGAGAAGCAAAGAATTCCTGGCTTACAGGTACTGCAGCATGGAACTTTGTTGTTATTTCTCAAAATATACTCGGAATTAAGCCTGATTACTCAGGGTTGAAGATTGATCCGTGTATCCCAACAAGTTGGGAGGGCTACAAAGTTACAAGAAAATTCAGAAATGCTATTTTTGAAATTGCCATCACCAATCCTGAACACGTTTCAAAAGGAGTTAAGAAGCTTGTTGTAGACGGAAATGAAATTGATGGTAATATAATTCCTGTATTTAATGATGGAAAGACACACCAAGTTGAAGTTGTAATGGGATAATTTCGGTAAATTAAAATAGATTCCTCAATATGCAAACAAAGCAGCCTCCTATTGTACAGGCTATACAATAGAAGGCTGCTTTGTTGTTTTAAAAGCAAGATATAAATTACAATGGTAGTTTAACTATAAATTCTGTTCCCTTACCGGGTTCACTTATAATATGGATGTCGCCGCTGTATAGATTTACTATATGTTTTACAATAGACAGCCCAAGTCCTGTACCACCCATGTTTCTTGAACGCCCTTTATCTACTCTGTAAAATCTTTCAAAAATTCTTGAATGATGTATTTCCGGAATTCCTATGCCGGTATCTTTTATAGAAATTACTGTATTTCCATTATATTTTTCTGCTTTTATATATATTTTTCCATTTTCAACATTATACTTAATAGCGTTATCAATAAGATTAATAAGCATTTGTTTTATTCTGTTTCTACTGGCTATAACCTGAATTTGCGATGGAATAGTTGAAACCTCCAGAATAATATTCTTTTTGTCTGCTGAAGATTTTAAAATAAGAACAACTTCATCTATTATCTGCCTCAGGTCTATTTCCATTATGCTGTCATCTTTTCGCATAGCCTCTATTTCTGATAGTTGTAAAATATCATTAATGAGGGTATAGAGTCTTTCGGCTTCAATGTCAATAATATCGAGGAATTTTACAGCTACTGTGGCATCCTCAATAGCACCATTTTTTAAAGTTTCCACAAATCCTCTTATTGAGGTAAGGGGAGTCTTTAGCTCATGGGTAACATTTGATACAAACTCGGTACGTATTTGCTCCAATTTTCTTACTGATGTTATGTCATTTAGTGTAATTACCGCTCCTGCTGTTTGATTTTTACCATCTGATGATTTGATAGTGTTGGTATAAATTCTGTAGATTTTGTCTATTCCCAGCGAGGGAGAGAACAGTACAATTTCGTCAATTAAAGAGGAATCATTCTTAATTGTTTCTCGTAACAATGAATTAACTTTAGAATTTCTTGTAATATCTATCAGATTTTTACCAATAATTCCAGGCCCGTACTGGACATCAAATATATCGCAGGCTGTAGTGTTTACAATAATAATTTTTGAGTTGGTATCTATAGCAATTATACCGTTCCTCATACTATTAATAACGGTATCTACTTTTACATTTTTGTCCATTATGCCGCTGAGAGTCTCATCAAGTTTATCAGCCATTTCATTAAAGGTTAAAGCTAGTTGACCAATTTCGTCCTTATAATTAACATCAACTCTCTTTTTGTAGTTACCTCCAGCTATCTCCTTAGAGGTATTAATTAAATGTTGAATTGGCTTGGTTATAAAACTGGATAATTTAAATGAAATAAGTAAAGTAAGTAGCAAGCCTGCAAGAATTCCAAGCAAAGTATAATATAAAAATGCTTTATTTATAGCATTAAGCTGATATAAAGGCACAGAAATTCTTACAATTATGCGATGCTCATTTATGGGCAGAGCGACGTACAAATAAGGCATTCCCATGGTGGAACTAAATCGTTGGTCTCTTCCTGTTTGCCCTTGGATAGCTTCCTGAATTTCCTTTCTGTTTAAATGGTTTTCCATTGTATCGATATTTGAGTCGGAGTCACCGAGGACTTTTCCCTGGAAGTCTATGATTGTTATTCTGGTCGCTAAAGGGAAATTTTTATCTTTATCTGTTCTGGAATTAAGAAGATATGCATAATCTTTTACAAACTTATTAAAGTCTATTTTACTTTTAACAGATGTCTCTTCTACTATATCATTCCTTAATAGAACGGCGATACTTTCAATATTATTTTGAACTTCCAACTTATAGAAATATCTGGCCATTGCAGATGTGAAAATTCCTGCAATAGTAATACCGATTATTACCAACATAACAGAGTATTGAATTATTCTTTTTCTCATTTATTTTCAGGGCACCCCCATTAGCGATAAATTAATACATCTAATTGGCTGAATCAGGGTTTTTATCTGTAAAACGGTAGCCTATTCCACGAACAGTTTCAATATAAGTCGGATTTTCATCATTATCTTCAATTTTTTGCCTTAAATATCTTATATGAACATCTACCGTTCTTGTTTCTCCGTAGTAATCAAACCCCCATATTTTATCCAATAGATGCTCTCTGGATAAAACCTTACCCTTGTTAAGAATCAGCATTTTAAGAAGTTCAAATTCTTTTAGTGGCATTTCCAGAAGTCTGTCACCCTTGTATACTTCTCTTCTGTTACAGTCAATTGTAATCTCACCGTGGGACAGGACTTCAATTTTAGGCTCAGTAGTTGTATTCACTCTTCTGAATAAGGCCTTAACCCTGGCAACAAGTTCTCTTACACTGAAAGGCTTTGTAATATAATCATCGGCCCCAAGCTCCAGTCCCAATACTTTATCAAACTCCTCACTTTTTGCTGTTAACATAATTATGGGAATAGTCTTTGTATTGGAGGTTTGCTTCAGGTTTCTGCAAACTTCTAGCCCATCTATACCGGGGAGCATTATATCAAGAATAAATAAATCCGGTACATTTTCAGAACTATATGCCAACAAATCTTCTCCATTATCAAAAACATTAACCTTAAAGCCATTGGCCTCAAGGTTATATTTTATCAATTGTTGAATATGCATTTCATCTTCTACAACAAAAATTACCTGCTTAGACATACTGTCACCCCATAAAATTAAAATTTACTCATTTTTCCGGGCTAAATGATCATGGGAACCCGTTACATTGAAAACAACCCATTCTGCAATGTTGGTAGCGTGGTCTCCAATTCTTTCCAAATACTTTACTATAAACATATAATCAGTAGCCTGTTCTACAGTTTCAGGGTTGTTCTTCATTATATTAATCAGTTCAAGAACAATTTTTGAAAATAAATTATCTACCTCATCATCACTATTGCAAACCTCTTTAGCAAGAGCAATGTCCTGCTTTACATAGGAATCAATTGATTTGGTAACCATTTTCTTTGCCAAATCAGCCATAAGGGGTATATCAATCAGAGGTTTAACTTGCTTTAAATCAGCCATTCTGATTGTCAATTCAGCAATATCTGCCGCATGATCTGCTATTCGCTCCATGTCGGTTATTATTTTAAGAGCTGTGCTTATTGCTCGAAGGTCCTTTGCCAGCGGCTGCTGTCTTGCAATCAGATTTATACATATCTTTTCTATTTTACTTTCCATATCATCAATGGTATCATCACTTTCAAATACCTGTTTAGCAAGACTCACATCCTGCTTCTTGAAAGCGAGTACTGAATTTTCAATAGATTCCTCAACCATTGCTGACATTTTTACCATAAGACCGTGCAAATGTTCCAGTTCTTTGTCAAATGAATTTCTTACCATTAATAATCACCTCTTAACCAAATCTTCCTGTTATATAGTCTTCAGTTCTCTTATCTTTTGGATTGCTGAACAATTGGTTTGTATTGCCAAATTCAACTACCTCCCCGTGGAGGAAAAAAGCTGTTAAATCTGATATTCTTGCTGCTTGTTGCATATTATGTGTAACTATTACAATAGTATAATTTTGTTTCAATTCTTCAATTAAATCCTCTATTTTAAGAGTTGAAATCGGGTCAAGAGCTGATGTAGGTTCATCCATCAAAACAACTTCAGGCTCTACAGCTAAAACCCTTGCGATGCAAAGACGCTGCTGCTGACCACCTGATAAACCCAGTGCATTCTGCTTTAATCTGTCCTTAATCTCGTCCCAAAGGGCACTGTTTCTGAGACTTTTTTCAACTATATCGTCCAGTTTGGATTTAGACTTTATCCCATGAATACGTGGCCCGTAAGCAACATTATCATAAATAGACATTGGAAACGGATTAGGCTTTTGGAATACCATTCCAATATTTTTTCTTAACTCAACTATATCATATTCCTTATAAACATTCAAACCGTCGAAATAGACATCACCGGTAATCCTGACTGATGCCACCAGATCGTTCATTCTGTTTAGAGTTTTCAAGAAGGTCGATTTACCACAGCCGGAAGGGCCTATAAATGCAGTAACCTTGTTGCTTGGAATTTCCAATGAAACATTTTTTAACGCCTGCATATCTCCATAGTAAAGATTTAGATCCTTAGTAACAATTCTATATTCGTTAGTCATGTTATCATTCCTTATACAAAAAATATTATTACTGATGCAGATTAATAATATCAATATATTTTTAATGCAGGTTTAATTCCGTGTTAATTCGGTGTTAACAATATATATTTTTTTTATTATTAACATAAACACAAAAATATATAAATTTTGTTCCAATAGGACAAAACTAAAATAGAAAATTCAGAGAATGAGTTAACATTATATTAACACACGTTTAACATGACTTTACTTTTAGACTATTGCTCCAAATGCTATTATTACAATATTAGGAGGAGTGTTTATGACAGAATCAACAAGTACTTTTCAGAATAAAAAAGCTGTAAACAGCAGGATAAAAAGAATGAGGATTTCAAATGTAATTGCAAGAAACATCCTGTTTTTGTTTGCAATAATTACAATATTAACGACTATAGGAATCATTGTTTCACTTTTAAAGGATTCCATTGGTTTTTTTTCTAATGTTTCAATTACGGACTTCCTTTTCGGTAGGAAATGGACACCATTATTCAGCAACCCAAGCTTCGGCGTACTGCCTCTGGTTATGGGAACATTAATAATCACACTGATATCGGCAGTTATATCAATTCCTATAGGTTTGTTTACTGCAATATATCTTAGCGAGTATGCCAATAAAAGAGTAAGAAAGGTTATAAAGCCTATTCTGGAGGTTTTGGCAGGAATACCTTCAATAGTATTCGGATACTTTGCATTGACCTTAATAACACCATTAATTAAAACAGTTTTGCCCCAGACAGAAATTTTTAATGCACTTAGTGCCAGTATTGCAGTTGGTATTATGACCATACCACTGGTTTCTTCACTGAGTGAGGACGCATTAAGAGCTGTTCCCGACAGTTTAAGGCAGGGGGCACTTGCTTTAGGCTCAACTAAAATGGAAACCTCCTTGAAGGTAGTCGTTCCGGCTGCAATATCGGGGATTTCGGCTTCATTCGTCCTTGCAATTTCAAGAGCTATAGGCGAAACAATGATTGTAACAATCGCTGCAGGTGCAAGGCCGAACCTTACATTTAATCCCTTGGAAAGCGTGCAGACCATGACTTCGTTTATAGTGCAGGCCAGTCAAGGTGACAACCCTCATGGAACAGTAGGTTACTATTCATTATTTGCCGTAGGTCTGCTACTATTCCTTATTACATTGGGACTTAATATTCTTTCTCATTACATGGTTGAAAAATACAGGAAGGAATATTAAAAGCATAATATCGGAGGTAATTGTATGAATCAGATTAAGTATAGAAAAATGAAAAATTCTATTTTTCACGGAGTAATTTTTTGTGTAACGCTGATAGGAATAGTAGTACTTGTCATTCTGCTTGCTGATATTATCATGAGAGGAGTACCGTTTCTTACCAAACAATTTTTTACAAACTTTCCGTCCCGTTTTCCTAAAAAGGCCGGAATACTGCCCGGAATCTATGGTAGTGTATATATTATATTGTTAACAATACTTTTCGCAGTTCCTATAGGTTTGGGTACAGCCGTATATTTAGAAGAATACGCTAAAAACAATCGTTTTACCAAATTCATAAAAATAAACATTTCAAATCTTTCAGGAACTCCGTCGATTGTTTACGGTTTACTTGGACTCACTGTTTTTGTAAGAACTCTTGGCTTAGGAAAAAGTATTTTAGCCGGAGCTTTAACCATGTCGCTAGTTGTACTGCCTATAGTAATAGTTTCATCGCAGGAAGCCATAAAAGCGGTACCACAGTATTTGAGACACGGTTCCTATGCTCTTGGGGCTACAAAGTGGCAGACCATTAGAAAAATAGTTATACCGGCTGCACTTCCCGGAATATTTACAGGTGTCATACTTTCTGTATCAAGGGCATTGGGAGAGACTGCTCCGCTTATTATGGTAGGGGCTGCAACATATGTTTCCAAACTTCCTGAAGGATTAAATTCAATATTTACAGCATTACCACTGCAAATATATTATTGGATGGGGCTTCCTAAAGAACAGTTTAAGGATTTGGCTGCCGCAGGGATAATAGTACTTCTGGGAATACTTTTAACAACAAACGCAATTGCCATTGTTCTAAGAAATAAATATCAAAAATCCATAGAATAATTATTTCTTCTGAATTATAATATTTAGTAAAATATTTGTAATTCAGGAGAAAACAATGAGAAGAAAAGACAGGCAAGTAACTGAATTGACTGAAATAATTGAAATTATTGAAAGATGCGATGTTTGCAGGATTGCATTATCAGATGATAATATGCCGTATATTGTACCTATGAATTTTGGTTACGAGGTTATGGACAGTAATATTATTATATATTTGCATTGTGCAAATGAAGGAAGAAAGCTTGACATATTAAAAAAGAACAATAGGGTATGTTTTGAAATGGATTGTAAACATAGGCTGGTAACAGGAGTAAAAGCATGTGACTGTTCAATGGATTTCGAAAGTGTTATAGGAGATGCTGTTGCTCAAATAGTAGTAAATAATGAAGATAAAATTCATGGTTTGAACCTTATAATGAAAAAATACACCCAAAAGAATGACTACACATATGAAGAAAATCGTCTTACGGGTGTAACGGTTTTAAAACTTGTTTCAACGGGATTTACTGCAAAAAGAAAACAACGTTAACTGACATTTTTACGTTAGCGGGCCTTTATAGGTCCGTTTTTTATATGGTGATAAAAATATGTGTTAATATTTCTTAATAATGAATTAACATTAATTAACCAAATCCCAATATGGACTTTAAAATACCATAATATAATTTAATCATAATAAATTACAGTTAATTGCGAAAACTAAGCAGGATACAATTTGGGAGGTATAAAAATGGTTAAATTAGTAAATATGAAAAAAGTTGTTTCATTAGCAGTAGGCGTTGCCTTAACTGTTTCATTAGCGGCTTGCGGCAGCGGTACTAAAAATGATAATGTTGGTAACACCAATCTAAGCGGTAAGATAGTTATAGACGGTTCAAGCACGGTTTACCCGGTGACATCAGCTGTTGCTGAAGAATTTCAAATCGAGCAACCTGAGGTAGAAGTATCGGTAGCCATGTCAGGAACGGGCGGTGGAATGAAAAAGTTCACGGCAGGGGAAATAGACATATGTGATGCTTCCAGAAAAATAAAGCCGGAAGAAGCAGAGGCTGCAAAAGCAAAAGGAATAGAATATGTAGAATTTGAAATTGCATATGACGGAATCTCTGTTGTTGTTAATAAAGATAATACTTGGGCACATTCAATCACAGTTAATGAACTGAATAAAATCTGGGGCAAGGATAGTAAAGTAAAGACATGGAAAGAAGTAAATCCCGCATGGCCAGACGAGCCTATAAAACTATATGGACCGGGTACAGACTCAGGTACATTTGAATTCTTTACTGAAATGATTAATAAAAAGGCAAAGGAATCAAGAACTGACTATACTCCAAGTGAAGATGACAATGTTTTGGTTCAAGGTATTGCTGGAGATAAGGATGCAATGGGATATTTCGGGTTTGCTTACTACGAAGAAAATCAGGATTCACTAAAAGTATTGAAAATTGATTCCGGAAAGGGACCTATTGAGCCAACTGCAAAAACAATTAAGGATAAGACCTATAGTCCTTTGTCAAGACCATTGTATATTTATGTAAACAAAGATAAGCTTAATCAATCCCCGGTTAAAGAATTTGTAAAATTCTATCTGGATAATGCTGAACAATTAACCCAAGAAGTAGGGTATATACCTCTCGAACGCTATGACGCCGAAAAAGCTAAGCTCAAATAAGAATTGAAATATTATAAAACGTGGCACTTTAAATTAAGTGCCACGTTTTATATAAAAGTCGAAATATTTCCAAAGGGGAATGGAAAAATGATTGTGACAAAAATATACAGAAAAATAATAAATACTAATATAAGGCTTCGTATACAACTTCTTATAGTGCTTATAACGGTAACACTTATTCCAATAATTGCAGTAAGTACTACAACTTACATAACAACCATAGGAAAAATAACGGAACTTTCATTAAACAATCTTAAATCTGATTCCTATAATACTATGAACAATATAGAAGTAAAAATAAATAGTTTAGACAGTACCATTAAGGGAGTAGCTTCTCAGACCGACTTCTTGGTTGGACTTGAAATGGCCAACAGTGTTAATGCTAAGATGGATACAGCAACATACAGCGGAATTCAGCTTTCAATGAAAAATGTAGTAGAAGGCTCAGAAGGACTCATTGATACGATGTACTTGTGCAATAAAAACGGAAAAGTTATAGCCTCCGCAGCCAAAAAAACAAAAACATCAGGAATAGTTAAATTTTACGATATGCAGCTTTTTGAAAGAATAAAAACAGATACAAACAATGAAGTTATAGTCGGTAATTATGTTATTATTAAAGAAGCAAACAAAAAAGTAATACCAGTTACGAGAGCAGTGAAAAGTCTGGCAGGTTTCAGCGGAACAATAACTGCATTAGTGGACTATGATAAATTCTTCAAGTTTGACAAAAACAAAATAAAAAGCGAAATTATTGTATTGGACAGTGAATTTAGAATTTTTTACGGTATGGACAACAGTAAAGTTAACAGCAAAATCCCAATCAAAGGAGCTGTATATGATGAAAATATTAATTATAAGGATTCAGGAATAAAAAAAATAGCCCATTTGGAGAAATCAGATCTTACAAATTGGATAGTTTGTGCTCAAATGAACTACAACAAAGTTATGCTGCCTGTAAAGCAATATATTCTTATTCTTATAATTGTTTTAGTATTATCGCTTCTGCTTGCTACACTCATTTCTATTTTTTATTCAAAATATATATCAAACCCTGTAGTTGAACTAACCACACAAATAAAGAAAATTGAAGAAGGCTTTCTGGAAGTTCACTTTAACGAAAAAATCAATATATCAGAAATAAACAGTTTAAGAAATGCATTCAAAAAAATGGTTAGTAATCTGAATATACTTATATCCGGTATCAGTTCAGCTTCAAGGGAAATAGACGAAATGTCCGCTCTTATGTATAGTGAGGCCAGTGAATCATTTGAAAAATCAGAATATACTCAAAAATCAATTTCAAAAATAAATATCAATATAAAGAATCAAGCAGACAATACAAGTTATGCAGCAGCAGAGATAAAAAGTCTTGCAGATCAGATTGCTACAACAAGGGAGCACTCAAACAATGTTTACAGCTTTCTTGACAGACTCAACAGTTCAGCGGAAAGGGGTAAGGGCCAAATGGTTAAGCTGGAAGCAAATTCAACCCTAAATCTTAAAAGTATTAGCAAAATGAATGAAATGATAATTGGATTACAGACACAAATGCAACAGATAAATACTATAACTGCTACAATTCAGAGTATAGCTAAACAAACACAGCTGTTGTCACTAAACGCCAGAATAGAGGCTTCACGAGCAGGAGAGTCAGGAAAAGGATTTGCCGTCGTAGCTGAAGAAATTAAGGAACTGTCTAACCAGACAAACTCACAGGCAGGGGTAATAAGAAAAATGATTGAAAGTATTGTACAGAATTCAAACAACCTTAGTATGGGTTTTGAAGAGGTAAGTACAGGAACAGACACACAAAATAGCTGTATAAATGAAACAAAAGAGTGCTTTCTGGAAATCAAAAAGGATATAGACAATATAAATACTCGTCTTTTTAATATAACTGATTATTTGCATGAAATGGATAAACAAAAAGATAATCTTGTATTACTGGTAGATCAAATCAATAACGCTGCCGAAGAGATAGCAAATAGTTCTGACGATGTACATCAGTACACAAAAAATAATATTACTTCCGTAAAAAAAGTCCATGAAAAATCAAACATATTTAAGGGCTTATCCAAAAAGCTGAATTCATCCGTAGGTTTATTCAAAGTTTAGGAATACCTGCAACCTCATGTGCTACGCTGTTTACTGAACTCAGGGAAATAAAAAATCCTCTGTTAGTTGTTGATATAAAGCAACGATCAGAGGATTTTTCCATGTCAAAACATTTTTATAATGACCAAAACCTTAATACCACTAGCTTTACTGCAAAATTTGGGTTAAATATTAACAATATTGGAGTATTGTGACGTAATATTTAAATTTTGGTAGAAGCATGATTTTTGTATTGACTAATATGTACCATTATATTACAATATTTAAATATAAAGTAAATAATTAAAAATGTTTACAAATGGTACTTTTTACAGTATTCATTTCATTTTGAGTATATTTATTAATTTTGATGATTATAACACCATCAATTCTTAAAGATTTAATTCAGTTGAAGAATTTTTATATTAATATATATAAGAAGCATGTAGGTTTAATCAGAAAGGACAATATGATCTATGATTGTGTACAAGCTTATAAAAACGCCAAAAAAATATTACGTATTCGATAGGAATAGAAATAAAATCTTAAACATAAGCAAAGAAGATTATGAGGAACTGGACAAGTTACAAAAAAAAGAGATTAGCGAAAATGAAGTGGGATGTTTGCCTAAATATCAGAAGTACGGTTACTTAAAAGAAAATGTAATAGAAGAAATTTTACACCCTGAAACTGAATATATTCAGCACTATCTGGATCACAGAGTGCAGTTTCTTATATTGCAGGTTACTCAGAATTGCAATCTTAGATGCAGTTATTGTGTTTATTCAGGAGAATATGAAAACAGAGTTCATTCCAACAAAGTGATGTCATGGGAATTAGCTAAAAAATCAATTGATTATTTATACGAACATTCAAATGAATTGGATGATGTTCATATAAGCTTTTATGGCGGAGAACCTTTACTATGTCTGGATTTAATAAAAAAATGTGTAGCATATGTAAAAGAAGCGTATCCCGATAGAAATACAAGATATGGAATGACTACTAACGGTACACTTTTAAATAGGAAGGTAGCTGATTTTTTAATAAAGAATAGATTCGCTATTGCAATCAGCCTTGATGGCTCAAAGAAAGACCATGATGCAAACAGAAAGTTTGCAAATGGAGAGGGAAGCTTCGATACTATAGTAAACAACATCAAAGAAATAATCAAATATGATAATGAATACATAAAAAACCTTAGGTTCAATACTGTTTTAAATCCAAAATCGGACTACGGAGCAGTCAGAAATTACTTTGCATCTGAAGACATAATATGCGACGTAGAGGTAGGTATTAGTTTAATGGACTCCAAAAACTACAACGGAGATATATTATTTAGTGAAGAATTTGTGAACTTGAGAAGATATGACTATTTTCTTTTATTGATGACTATGATAAAAAAACTAAAAAAGGACAAATTACCAGAATTAATGGAACAGTTCAAATATGGCATAGATTTAGAGTATTCAAACATGGGGGAACTGAATTCTCTCCACAGGGCATGGCATCATTCCGGACCCTGTATGGCAGGTGCAATGAGAATGTTTGTAAATGTCGAAGGTACTATATATCCATGCGAAAAAGCAGTAGAAACCAGTGAAGTCCTGATGCTTGGCAAATTGGAGACAGGTACTGAGGCAGATAAAGTTGCAAAGGTAATGAATATTGGTAAACTCTCGGAGAAAGATTGTAAAAACTGTTGGGGAATTAACTGGTGCTCTTTATGTGCAATGTATGCTATAAAAGATGGCAAGTTTGATCTTGCGACAAAGAAATCAAATTGTATTAATTCATTAATTGAAGCTGAAGATAAACTTCTTACTTTTTGTTTCCTAAAAGAATTTGGTTACAATTTTGGCAAGGAGGAGATATATGTATAAATTATTGGTATATCCTTATGATCTGAACGAGAGTTCTATAATTAGGTATCGAAATATGCTAAAAAATTATGAAATTGTCAGCCTTGTATGCCTGGAGGGAGCATATGAAAATGGTAAGGATGCAGGCGTATTTGATGAAGTTGAGACTGGAATAATAATTACAAGTGATTTTGGAAATGCAATAGAAAAATGTGATGTGGTACTTATTCTAGATAAGAACTTCGATGAACTAAAAGATACATATTTTGAAAAGATAAAAATGGCAATACTAAAGAATCGTATTGCAATGGTAAATAAAAAAATATACGACTACTGTCAGGCTCGCTTAGATGTTATGTCAAATATCAAACTCCTGGATAATATTTCGGAAGTTGAACTTTATGATAATATGCGAATTCCTAAACTTACACAGCCGGATATTCCTGTCATAACAGTCATGTCTATGGGGGAGAACACCAATAAATTTGAAGCACAATTGGATTTAAGGAAAAAATTTGAAGACAAAGGGTATAGAGTATTACAGTTTGGTACAAAAGATTATAGTGAAATGTTTGGCTTCAGGAAACTTCCTTATTTTCTTATGTCAAAGAATATATCAATTGACAAAAAAGTATATATGTTTAACTATTATATAAATAGAGAAGTGCTTAAAGAGGATTATGATGTAATTATTCTAGGAGTTGCCGGAGGAATCCTTCCTATTAATAGTTATGTAACCAACTATTTTGGGGAAAATTCTTTAATTATAACATCTGCATTAAATATTGATATTAATATGATGTGCCTTTATCATAATGAAAACCTTAAGGTAAAGGATCTGTATGAAATAGCGAATTTTTGTAAGGGAAGAATAGGATGCATTACAGATTATTTTTATATGACTAATAGACAATTTAAAGTTTCTCAAGCATACGAAGTAGAATATTTTTCGTTGGATAGGCATCGGTGTAATAAAGGTATCCCTGAAATTAGTGATAAAACTATGAAGTTTTGCCATATGCTTCGTGAAGAGTCAAAGGATGATATTTTCAACTTAATGTTGGGGGAATTAGAGGATAATATAGAACTTGTGTAAGGAGAGACGTATGGAAAAGAACGAGATAATGGATAAAATAAAAGAAATTGTGTATCAGATAATAGGAATACAAATAGAGGATGAGAATGACAATATACTCGGATGTCATCACAAATATCCAGTGGTATATGCGGTATATGTTGTTGATGAACTTGAGAAAATATATGGAAAAGAGATACTCGGGATATTTGAGAAAAATGACTACAATATTTGGAAATTATCAAATTTAGCAGATGCCATACTAAATGAATTGGCAAAGCTTCCAGAAGAACTAAAATTATTATGAAGAAGGAGTTGTGCGGAGAAGTTTTAATTTGTTAAAGGTATGTATCATTTATTTTAAATGGTTTACCTATAAAAACATTTATAAGAGGAGGTGAATTTCATGAAGAAACTATCAAAAAGAAATGATCAGGTATCTAACACAGTTATGGCATTTGCAGGTTGCCCTTGTAATTATGCCCAATGTTATATCCAGTGTAAAGGCAATAGCCAAGTCCAGGATATGAATTTAAATGGCCTTTATTCATCCATCTTGGCAACTTGGTAATAAGTTCTGAAATGCAATGAATAGATTTTTACAAAGGATTTATATTTTTTAGAGGTATATATCATTTATTTAAATAGGTTACATATATAGTTTGACATCAAAAGGGGCTGTATCATTAAGAGATTATTGTTCAGTCTCTTTTTTTATGTACACAGTGCCTTTGGAGAAATTAGAGATTTATAGCAGATGCAAAAAAAGCTGTTCATTGGTAACTATTTAGCCACTAATGGACAGCCCATTGTTTTGTTGTTTTTACTTTGCTTCAAATAATTTTTCAAGATCAAGAATAAGTACTATACGACCGTCTCTTTCAATAACACCGCTGAAAAATTTGCCTGAAATACCTGAAATAAGTTCAGGAGCAGGCTTTACTTCGGAATCTTCCGCACTGAATATTTCCATTACCTCATCAACGAGAAGGCCAACGTTTGATTGATGATTCAATATGATAATTCTTGTATTGTCATCAGACTCTTTTGGCAAATATCCAAACTTCTTTCTCAAATTAAAAACTGTATGGACTTTTCCTCTTAAATTAATCAATCCATCAATATACTCAGGTGTATCAGGAACTTTGTAAATATCCGTAATTCTTTCAATTATATTTACATTATTTATACTAATTGCAAATATTTCATTGTTTATCTTAAATAAAACCAATTGCGTAGACATTTTACAATTACCTCCCCCAAAAAGTTCTTGTACAAACATTATATCAGTAATAGTAAAATTCGGCAATCGTTTAACTTCTGTAACTTCCGTTTATCTTAACATAGTCATATGAAAAATCACAAGTCCATATCCTGTCTGACACATTTCCCTTTTTAAGATTTATTTTAATAACAATCTCTTTTTTCTTAATAATTTCTTTTACAGCAGCTTCATCAAAATTAGCGGCCGCTCCATTTCTACAAACAAGGATATCTCCTATATATATATCTGTAAGATTAGGGTCAAAGGAAGCACCGGAATATCCTACAGCCGTAAATATTCTTCCCCAATTAGCATCTTCTCCGAAGATAGCTGTTTTTACCAAAGGAGATTTAGCAACAGTACTTACAACCTTATAGGCATCGCTTTCATCACCGGCACCGTCAACTTGAATCTCAATAAGCTTTGTAGCTCCTTCACCGTCTTTAGCCATTAACTTAGCAAGATAAGTACAGACAAACATCATTGCATCAATAAATTTTGAATACTCATAGTCTTCCTTTACAATGGCATCATTATCTGCAAAACCATTAGCCAGTACAAAAACAGAATCACAAACACTAGTGTCTCCATCTACGGAAACTCTGTTAAAAGTCTTTTTTACACATTGTTTAAGGGCTTTATCAAGAAGGCTTCTCGATATATTTGCATCTGTTGTGATTATACCTATCATAGTAGCCATGTTAGGGTGAATCATTCCGGAACCCTTTGCAATACCACCAATACGAACGGTTTCACCTTGAAGCTCTATATCAACGGCGATTTCCTTTGGCATCAGGTCGGTAGTCATTATAGCTTCTTCAGCATCTGACCCTCCCTGAGAGCTTAGGGCATTGACCGCCAAACGTATACCTGATCTTATGGAAGGCATATTTAGCTTTGTACCTATTACTCCGGTAGAGTTAACAAGAATATCCTGAGCATCGCACTGTAAAAGTTCGGCAGTCAACTCGGTCATTTCCTTTGCATCCTTGTAACCGGTTTCACCGACACAGGCATTGGCATTTCCACTATTGATTACAATTGCTCTTGCAAAACCATTCTTAATATGTTCCATTGAAACTTGCAGGGAGTGTCCTTTAACAACGTTGGTTGTAAATACGCCTGACGCAACGGCTGTATCCTCAGAACAAACTATCGCAAGATCCTTCCTGTTATTCTTCTTTATTCCACAGGCAACTCCTGCGGCTTTAAAGCCTTTGGGAGCAGTAACACCACCATCAATAATATTCATGTGAACCTCCATGTGCCTATTCAGGCTCTATTTAAATTTGAATACAAATAATAACATCTTTATTTTAAGTTGATTATACATAATTATGCAGAATGAATCAATTAAATTTGGCATATATTCAATCTTAATTAAAAATATTATGCTATAATAGTCCTACCTTTAATCTATGCAATTTTTCGGAGGAGAAAATGGAATACAAAGCAATACTGTTTGATTTGGACGGGACACTTATAAACTCTCTGGAGGATTTGGCTGACAGTGCCAATGAGGCCATAAGAAAACATGGGTTCAAAACCCACCCAACGGATTCATATAAAAAGTTTGTAGGAAACGGAGTACGGAACCTGATAAAAAACGCTGCCCCTGACGGAACAGATGACAGCGTTGTTGATAAGATACTCGAAGATTACCGTATAATATACAATAAAAATTATGTAAATAAAACAAGAGCTTATGATGGGATAAATGAAATGCTGGATAATCTGAAAAAAGCAGGGATAAAAATGGGAGTTTGCTCAAACAAACCTCACAAATCTACAAATGAGATAGTTGAAAAATTATTGGGATGCGAGTATTTTGACGTAGTATTTGGTGAGCGGGAGGGAATACCCCGTAAGCCGGATCCGGCTTCACTGATTGAAGCGGCTGAAAGGCTAGGAGTTGCACCGAGTCAAGCCATATATGTGGGAGATTCGGGTGGTGATATGGAGTCGGCTAACAGGGCAGAGATGCTGGCGGCCGGTGTATTATGGGGGTTTCGGGAGAAAGAGGAATTAATAGCATGCGGAGGAAAGATACTGCTGGCTTCGCCTTCCGAACTGGTTGACTTTATAACCGGGGGTCACAGGGATTAAATTTGTTGCAATCCTTGACACTGGAATATAAGATTGTATATAATTTTATCAAGAATGGCAATGAAGGAAAGAAGTAGTTTTATGTTTTCTGACTAAAGAGAGAGAACGGTTGGTGCAAGTTCTTGCAGAGCATTTTACGAAGCAGTTTCCGGAGCTTCTGTCCGGTAAAAAGGATGGACGTACCCACGACGTTATTGTGGATTGACTAAGAGCCCCCGTTCGGGGGAATTAGGGTGGTACCGCGTGAGATATCTCTCGTCCCTTTATTTTGGGGGATGGGAGTTTTTTAATGTAAAGAACTTTTTAAAAAATTGAAGACCAATATATTTGAAAGGACGTATATAAATGCAAAAACTAGGATTGAATGAATTAAGAGAACGTTATCTGAAGTTTTTTGAGAGCAAGGGACATCTAAGACTTGCAAGTGCACCTCTGGTTCCCAAAAATGACCCCAGCCTCTTGCTTATTAACTCGGGAATGGCACCGTTGAAACCCTTTTTTACAGGACAAGAGGAGCCTCCAAGAAAAAGAGTAACAACCTGTCAAAAATGTATAAGAACACCAGATATAGAAAACGTTGGAAAGACAGCACGCCATGGTACTTATTTTGAAATGCTTGGTAATTTTTCATTTGGTGATTACTTTAAAAATGAAGCTATTCCATGGGCTTGGGAATTCGTAACTGAAGACCTCAAAATGCCTGTTGACAGGTTATGGGTAACAATTTATGAGGACGATGATGAAGCTTTTGATATATGGCATAAGGTTGTAGGCTTGCCGGCTGAAAGAATTGTACGAATGGGTAAGAAAGACAATTTCTGGGAGCATGGTACAGGCCCTTGCGGTCCTTGTTCGGAAATATACTTTGACAGAGGGCCTGAAAAAGGCTGTGGAAGCCCTGACTGTAGGGTGGGTTGTGAGTGCGACCGCTACGTAGAATTCTGGAACAACGTTTTTACACAGTTCAACAGAGATGAACAGGGCAACTATACAAGACTGGCTCACCCCAATATCGATACCGGAATGGGACTTGAAAGACTCGCATGTATTTCACAGGATGTTGATAATCTCTTTGAGGTTGATACTGTAAGAAATATATTGGATTATATCTGTAAAACAGCAGGGGTTGAGTACAAAAAATCCGAGAAAACAGATGTATCCATTCGTGTAATCACAGACCATATCAGAAGTACAACAATGATGGTTTGTGACGGAGTTCTGCCGTCAAATGAAGGAAGAGGCTATGTCTTAAGAAGACTATTGAGAAGAGCTGCAAGACACGGAAGACTATTAGGTATAAATAAACCTTTCCTGTATGATGTAGCCATGGTGGTAATAAACGAATCAAAAGAAGCTTATCCAGAGCTTGCTGAAAAGGCTGAGTATATTAAAAAGGTTATAAAAATAGAGGAAGAGAGATTTGAGGCAACTGTTGACCAGGGAATAGTTATTCTTAATGAATTTATAGATGAAATAAAAGCTAAAAAGCAAGAAGTAATACCAGGTGAAATGGTTTTCAAACTCCATGATACGTATGGATTCCCACTTGATCTGACCAGGGAAATTGCAGAAGAAAACGGTCTGGGAATAGACGAGGACGGTTTTAAAAAGGAAATGGATTCCCAGAGGAAGAAAGCGAGAGATGCTCACAACAGCAAGGATACATCAGCGTGGTCTGACAGTGTTTTTGACAAACTGGACAAAAGTCAAAAGACAGCTTTCATGGGGTATGAAAATACAGCATGTCAGTCTGAAATACTGTATCTTGTAAAAGACGGAGATATCGTTGATACAGTTCAGGAAGGGGACGAAATAACAGTTATTCTTGATAAGACACCATTTTATGCTGAAATGGGAGGTCAGGTAGGAGATTCAGGAGTTCTGACTGCCAAGAATGGTGTAATAAAGATTGAAAATTGCACAAAAACCGCTGATGGAAAATTCCTGCATACAGGGTTCGTTGAAACCGGTCTTGTGGAAACAGGCAGTACTGTTACTGCTTCAATAGATGAAAAGAGAAGAATTGCAATAAACAGAAACCATACAGTTACCCATTTACTGCACAAAGCACTGAGAACTGTATTGGGAGACCACGTTCATCAGGCAGGTTCCCTTGTAGAACCCAATAAACTAAGATTTGACTTCAGCCATTTTTCAGCAATGACTCCTGAAGAACTAAAGAAGGTTGAAGACATGACAAATGAGGCAATTCTCAGCAGCATGGAAGTTGATGTAAGAGAAATGCCTATTGATGAAGCCAAAAAACTTGGAGCAATGGCCCTGTTCGGTGAGAAATACGGTAATACCGTAAGAGTTGTAAAGGTAGAGGATTACAGCATCGAATTGTGCGGAGGTACTCACCTGAAAAATACTGCTCAGGCCGGCCTTGTTAAAATTCTCGGGGAAAGCGGCGTAGCGGCAGGTGTAAGAAGACTGGAGGCACTAACAGGTGAAGCAGCTATAAGATATTATACAGAGAGAGAAAACTTGCTGAACGAAGTTGCACAGGCTTTAAAGACAGCACCTCAGGACAGTATTAAAAAAGTTGAAAGCCTTGGACAGGAACTTAAAAATGCAGAAAAGGAAATAGAACAGCTTCGTAACAAACTGGTAAGCGGAGAATCGGAAAGCGTACTTGCCAATGCTGTTGAAATAAAAGGAGTAAAGGTAGTTACAGCACGATTTGACACTATGGATATGGAAGGCCTTAGAAATACCGGAGATATGCTGAAAAATAAACTTGGTTCAGGTGTGGTAGTTCTTGGCTCAGGTTATGGCGATAAGGTCAGTTTTGTTGTGACCGCCACAAAGGATGTTGTGGCAAAGGGAATACATTCAGGGAATATCATCAAGGAAGTCGCAAAAACTGCCGGAGGTGGCGGTGGCGGACGTCCAGATATGGCACAGGCAGGCGGTAAGGATTTGTCTAAAATAGATGAAGCATTGAAGACCGCTGTTTCTATTGTGGAATCACAAATTAAATAAAATCAAGTACAAAAATAGTAGAGGAGTGATACTATGAGCGATTGTATATTTTGTAAGATAATAAATGGCGAGATTCCTTCAAAGAAGGTTTATGAGACAGATAAGGTTTACGCTTTTCATGACATTAATCCTGAGGCACCGGTACATGTGCTGATAGTTCCAAAAGAACATATTGCTTCACATAACGAACTTTCTGGAGATAATGTTGATGTAATGAAAGACATTCATCTGGCTGCCAATGAAATTGCGAAAAAGCTTGGTATTTCCGACAGCGGATACAGATTAATCAATAACTGCGGGGCAGACGCAGGGCAAACTGTTTTCCACTTGCATTACCATCTGGTAGGCGGAACTTCAATGGGTTCCAAAATACTGTAACATTATTTTTTGTAAATAAGTCGTTATTATTTGTATCTTTTATCAAATATATATTGACACTTTTTTGAAAATTAATATATAATATAGTGTGTGCTGTATTTAGCTTAATTCCCTACAGTATGTGATAAGGTACTACGGCTTATTTCCCGGCACAATTGTTACCATCGGAGGGAGGGAAGTGTGTGTCTGAAGTAAGAGTTAAAGAGAATGAGTCTTTGGATAGTGCTCTCAAAAGGTTTAAGAGATCTTGTGCTAAATCAGGTGTTTTGGCTGAGGTTAGAAAGAGAGAACATTATGAGAAGCCTAGCGTAAAGAGAAAAAAGAAATCTGAAGCAGCAAGAAAAAGAAAATTTAAATAATTTATCTTGTGACAATAGTAAGACTATAGGAGATATTTATTATGTCACTAAAAGAATTGCTTGTTCAAGACTTGAAAAAAGCCATGAAGGATGGCGATAATGTCTCAAAGACAGCTATTCAGATGGCTAGGTCAGCAGTGCTTCAGGTTGAAAAGGACACTAGGGTTACCCTTGACGATGATGGTATAGTTGAGATTATTGCAAAAGAAGTTAAAAAAAGAATGGATACTTTGCCTGACTTTGAAAAAAGCAACAGACAGGATCTTATAGATAATCTTAAAGCAGAAATTGAAGTTTTGAAAAAATATTTACCACAGCAGTTGAGTGAAGGTGAGATAGAGGAAATTGTAAAAGAAGCTATTTCTTCTACCGGAGCTACATCGGCTAAGGAAATCGGAAAGGTAATGCAGGCAGTAATGCCTAAGACCAGAGGCAAGGCTGACGGTAAATTAGTTAACCAAATAGTAAAAAAGTTATTAGAATAAGAAAGAGTCCGGTATATACCGGACTCTTTCTTGCATATGCCTGTAATATAAGAAATCTTGTCCAGCAAAAGTTAAGTGTACGTTAAAAGTACCCCGGAACCTATTGAAAAAGTTGAGCCTGCTTATTATAATTATTTGTAGCCAAAAGGAGAAGTAGCTATATGTCAATTGAAATTGAAAAAAAGTTTCTTGTAAAAAGTAATGAATATAAGGCTTCTGCAAAGCCGGTTTTATTCAAACAGGGGTATTTAAGTACGTCCGCTGGAAGAACTGTACGGGTAAGAAGATATGACGATAAAGGGTTTATTACGGTAAAAGGGAAGACAAATTACTGTAGCAGATTAGAATACGAGTATTGCATTCCAACTGAGGATGCTGATAATATGCTTGATAATTTGTGTGTACAGCCTATAATAGAAAAGGTAAGGTATTTTCTGGTATATAAAGGCAATGAATGGGTTGTAGATGAATTTCTTGGAGCAAATGAGGGTCTTGTTGTAGCGGAAATCGAACTAAATAATGAGAAGGATAGTTTTGAAAAACCAGACTGGCTTGGAAAAGAAATAACTTCTGATGTCAGATATTATAACTCAAACCTGGTCAATAATCCTTATAACGCCTGGTAAACAGGTTAAAGTTTTAAGAAAAGAGATTACAAATGGAATGCAGAAAATATTGCGGAGCTTGTTGTATTGCTCCTTCAATATCATCATCAATACCCGGTATGCCAAAAGGTAAGCCCGCCGGAGTAAGATGCGTCCAGTTGAATAGTGATAATAGCTGTAGGATTTTCGGGTCGCCAGAAAGGCCTAAGGTATGTTCAAGCCTGAGACCTTCCAGAGAAATGTGTGGGGAATCCGGACAGTTTGCTTTGGAATATCTGTGCAAGCTTGAAGAACTTACAAAATTAGGAGGTATAGATATGAGTAAAATATTAGTATTTATGTATAACGATATGGCTGATTTTGAAATTTCATATGCTACGCACCTGTTAGGACATGAATTATCAAAAGAAATAGTTCCGTGCGCATATGAAAAAGATATTATTAAGAGTAAAGGCGGTTTGTTGTTTACACCAGTAATTACAGTTGCCGAAGCAAAAGTAGATGATTATGAAGGCTTTTTGATTCCCGGCGGTTGGAATCCTGTTGTCAAGACCGAAATGCTCGACCTGATAAAAGCTTTTTATACAAGTGGGAAACTCGTTGCAGCAATCTGTGCAGGCCCCAGATACCTTGCAAAGGCCGGTATATTAGACGATGTTAAATACACTACTTCAATAGTTGAATGGACACAAGCCAGAAGAGAGGCATTTAACAATGAGGATGACCCGTTTCCAAGGGAAAACTTTATTGACACTAGAGTAGTAAGGGATAAAAATGTCATAACATCAAAAGGTATATCTTTTGTTGATTTTGCTATTGAAATAGCTGATTACTTCGGTATGTTTAAAAAGCCTGATGATAAGGAAGCTTTTTTTAATATGATTAGTGGCAGATAGCTTACTGCTATTTAAAAAACTAAATGAATTGAGGCAATTTATATAATGAATACCCAAAAAACTGTTCTTGTAACGGGTGCTTCAAGAGGAATAGGCTATGCCATCGCTAAGAAGTTTGCCCAAAAAGGATTTAATGTTGCGATAAATTTTAACGTTAACAGGACGGCAGCTGAAAGTTTGGAAAGGGAGTTAGCTCTGGAGAAATGCAGAGTAATGACTGTAAAAGCGGATGTAAGCAATCAGGAGCAGGTTCTCTATATGGTAGATAGTGTTAATTCACATTTTGGTAATATAGATATACTGGTCAATAATGCCGGAATAGCAGGCCAAAGACTATTCACGGACATTACAACAGAAGAATGGGACAGGATGTTTGATATTAATGTCAAAGGGATGTTTCACTGCTGTAAAGCCGTACTTCCACAAATGATAAGAAACAAATGGGGAAAAATAGTCAATATATCCTCTATATGGGGATTAACAGGTGCGTCATGTGAGGTGCATTACTCTGCTTCAAAGGCAGCAGTTATCGGATTGACACGGGCATTGGCAAAGGAAGTAGGCCCGTCTAATATACAGGTTAATTGTGTTGCCCCCGGTGTAATTGATACCGATATGAATTCAGGACTTGACTCTCAAACCCTGGATGAGCTGAAGGACCAAACCCCATTGGGGATAATTGGAACAGGTACTGATATTGCAGAAACAGTTTTCTTCCTGACATCAGACAATGCAGGATTTATAACAGGGCAGGTAATAAGCCCAAACGGCGGTTTTTTAATTTAGCTAAAAGTAAAAGAAATTTATTATTACAAATTACTCTTGAATTTATATAATGCTAAGTATATACTAGCAAGTGTCTGTTTTGTTAGTGGTTGACACAAATTTATGACTTATAAAAATTTTATGCTGCCTTGGCGGCTTGGAGGATAATAAATGGAAAATTCTTCAGGAGTCAAAACTTTTTTTGAATATCTTCCGGAGAGTATTAAGTTTCACAAATTAAAAAAAGAAGGGCTGGCACGGTTCATATTTGTGCTTGTCCTTTTTTGCCAATTGATAGGCAAATATGCATTATACAAATATGCCCAGATGTTCCCTGTGGAGGAAATTGAGAAGATTTATAACAATTTAACCTCACTCACCTCAACTTCGTCCGGAGATATATACCAGCCGTCTATACATATTTTGTATGCTTTTTTAGTGGCACTTGGTGTATCTCTTTTGTCCAAACTTGTTTCAAATTTGTTCTTATCGGTTTATATGTATTCTTACTTATCAGAACAAAGAGGCAAAGACAGTGGATTTAGGGCAAGTTTTTCAGGTGTTTTCAAGCATATGGGCCGGATTATAGCCTATAATGTTATTTTTGGGCTTTTAGTAATGTTTGGCTCCATGTTTTTTGTTATTCCCGGTATAATAGCTTACGTAATGTTTGTTTTCGGTTTCTGCTATGTTTTGGATCTGAAATTGACAATGGCGGATGCAATGACTGCTAGCAGTGAGATTACAAAGGGAAAGAAAGCTCAGATTGCGAGCGTACTTGTAACTTATTTTGTAATATTTAAATTACCGGTATTTCTTTTAGTAGGAAACTCTATAGCAGGTGTGTTTATTGGAGCCTTTTTGACAACGATAACCAACCTGATTCTGCAACGTTTTATTATAAAAATTTATATGGATTTAGAATATAAGGTAGAAGTAACCCATAGGTAATAGAACTGTAACACTTATATTTACACTCAATATTTATAGCATAATTTATACTAATGTTCTTTGATGGGGGATTATTTTCCATGGTATTCAAATTTAAAAGACCAAGGCTTTATGGCGATGTTTCAGATGAGAATTATGAGCTAAGCCGTAGGCGTTTTATACTTGAGGGGTGCCTTTCCAACGGTGTCTATACCCTTACAGCAGGTGCGTTTTTGGCGGGGTATGCAAAATTTTTAGGTGCATCCGATCAAATTATAGGCCTTATTGCGGCTATGCCATTGCTGGCCAATATTCTACAGATGTTCAGCCCGATATTTTTGGAGAAGCTTACCAGTAGAAAGAGCTTGATTGTTATTACCTGTATTTTTTATAGATCATTGCTTGGACTGATGATAGTCATTCCGCTTTTAACACAGAATACGTCAGTCAGGTTGCTTTTGCTGGGAGGTATGTATTTTACGTCATATCTTATTTTCAGCTTTTCTAACCCTGCAGGCGGAAGTTGGATTATTAGTCTAGTTCCCGAGCGATACAGGGGCAGGTATTTTGGGTTAAGGGATACCTTTATAATTTCATCAGCCGCTGTTCTTTCACTATCCATGGGTAGGATACTTGACATATTCAAAGTGTCGGGGAGAGAATTTCTGGGTTTTATTTTTGTTTTCTCAATTGTTTTGGTTTTAGTTGTAATGAATATTTATGTACTTAGAAAGATTAAAGAGCCTGAAATAGTACCTATTAGGCAGAACATAAATATCAAGAGTCTGTTTACGCTGCCTTTAAAAAATAAGCAGTTCCTCTCGGTTATCTTATTAAATGCAGCATGGAATTTTGCAGCGCAGATTGCACTGCCTTTCTTTTCTGTTTATATGGTAACAGGTCTAAAACTGTCATATACGTTTATAATGTTTGCAAATATTCTGTTATCCGTAGTACAGGCTTCTACAGCTAAGGTTTGGGGAAAACTGGCTGACAAATTCAGCTGGGAGGTTACTACTGTTGCTTCCATAGGTATGTTGGGCTTGTGCCACCTGACTTGGGCTTTTGTAACCAAAGAAATCTGCTATGTAATTATACCGTTTATTCAGATAGTAGCCGGAGCCGGATGGGCAGGGGTAAACATGTCACTGTTCAATATTCAGTTCAAACACGCACCACAGGAAGGGCGTACAATATTTGTAGGATTTAATGCTGCAGCGGCAGGACTGGCCGGATTTGCAAGCGCATTGCTGGGAGCATTTCTCGTAGGAGCCCTGGACAATGTGAAAATTAATATTGGGATAACTGTACTCAACAATATGCTGATAATATTTGGATTATCAGGTACACTTGTAATTCTGTGCGCAGTATTTTTTGCCTATAAATTCAGGACCAATAGTAGAAAAAAGGAAAATGTAGAATCTGATAATTATCTTGCAGGATAATAGTTCGATATATTTAAAAAAATGTTACAGATACTTGACAGTAGATAAAAATATATGGATAATAGTAGTACAAATGACGGATTAGCTCAGTTGGTTAGAGTACTACCTTGACATGGTAGGGGTCACTGGTTCGAGCCCAGTATTCGTCACCAAGGGAGTGTCGCAAAACTACTTAAAAAGTAGTCAGCGGTGCTCCCTTCTTTTGCTCCAATATTTTTTGTTGTTAAATTGTTGATTACTCTGTAGTTAATTCCCTATTTTGTGGAATTTGAGCGCACTTTAATAGGCCTATTAGATTTCGTTGGAATTTTAGCAGGCTTTTACTTCATGAAGTTCTTTTCCACATCGGTCATTTTGAATTTTGGAGTGTAATTTGTTTATGTTATAGCCAAAACACAGCAGGATAAATTCGGTTTTAACACTGTTTTTCCCTCGTGTTAAAAAACGGCTGAAATTGTAATCACTTTTTAGAACTCCAAAGGCTCCTTCAACTTGGATGGAACGATTTACCCTTAGAAGAATGCCTTTCTCCGTCAAGATGTTTTCATAAGATTTTTGTCTCTTTTTTACAAATGTCTTAGATACCTGCATTTTGCGATTTCCTTGGGCTTTTGTACACTTAGACTTATAGGGGCAATTACTGCAATCTTCACATTCATATATGCTAATCTCGGAACGATATCCTGTTGCTGATTTTCTATGAGTTGTTCCTGACATTTTTAATTGTTTTCCATTATGGCACGTATACTCATCTTTCTCTTCATCATACTGCATATTTTCACGCTTGCTGATATCTTTCTTGAAGCTTTTCTTCTTCCATATCTCGTATGTTTGAGGTTTTATATAGCTTTTCTGATGCTTTTCTTCCAAATACAGATAGTTTTCTTCGCTCTCATAGCCAGAGTCTGCAATTACGTTTTCATAACATCTACCTAAGTTTGATTCCATACTTTTTAGAAATGGGATTAGTGTAGCAATGTCATTCCTATCCTGAAAAATTCCAATGCCAGTAACATACTCGCTTTCAACTCCAATCTGAACATTGTAGGCAGGTTTTAGCTGAGTATTACGCATGTGGTCATCTTTCATATGCATGAATGTTGCATCAGTATCCGTTTTGGAATAACTGTTTCTCCCCTCGAACAGCTGGTTATGGGCATTGTATTTTTCCTGACGTTCTTTAAATTCCTTGAACTGCTCTGTGAATCTTTGTAATTGAGTTTTACGTTTTCCGATTCCATGAACAAATTCTATGTTATCTTCTTTTTGCTTGTCCTTTAAATATTCAAGAACTTGCTCTAAATCCGCCAATATGCTATCTTTTGATACTGAAAAGTTAGTCAAATATGACTGGTTTATATCCTCTAAGCAAGCTTTTATTTTCTCAAACATCTTTGCTTCGTTTTTATTGACTACTTTCTTCCATACAAAGGTATAGCGGTTTGCATTTGCCTCAATTTTAGTACCATCCACAAAAAGGTTTTCGAATTTAACTTCTCCGATAGAATGCAGGTGCTGTACCATTTGATAGAATAGGTCTTCTATTGCCTCTGGAAGATAATCCTTACGGAATCTGGCTATAGTTGAGTGATCTGGCTTTGATTCCCCTTGGAGCAACCACATGAAATTAATATCTCTTTTACATGCAGTTTCAATTTTTCTACTTGAGTATATGTTATTTGAGTTTGCATATGTTATTACCTTAAACATGGTCTTTGGGTCAACTGCCGGTTTTCTTCCAGTAGAAGAGTAAGCCTTATACAACTTTGTGTAATTCAATCCCTCCAATATTTGGCTTAACAGTCTGACAGAATCATCTTCAGGTATTAACATCTCCAAATTTAAAGGCAAAACTAATTGATAGTATCCGTTAAATTCGGTATAATTTTTATGTTGCATAAGTTTTTTCACAAATTAAATTATACAACACTTGCGGGCCCTACGGGACCCGCATTTTACTATTTTAGGGACAAAAAGGGGACTGTTGCACAGTGAATAAATTTATTCATTGTGCAACAGCCCCTTTTTGTGTTAAATCTTGTCTATCCGGCATATGAATAATTTAAGGACATTGTCCTAAAAAAGTGAGAAGAGAGAGAGCTATGCTGGATAACATACTAATTTTATTACTTAGTCTTGGAATAATCCTTACAGGATGCGAGTTATTTACAAATGGAATTGAGTGGTTAGGTAAAAAGCTAAGGCTTGGAGACGGGGTTGTAGGTAGTATTTTTTCTGCCGTCGGAACCTGTCTGCCTGAAACACTGATACCTGTAATTGCTTTGCTTTTTTCAAATAATCGTAAGGACTCCGTGGATATAGGAATCGGTGCTATTGTCGGTGCACCTTTTATGCTATCGACCCTTGCATTTTTTATAACGGGTTTAAGTGTAATAATATTCTCCGGCAGACGACAGACAGGAATGAACCTCAATACCAATTTGGATATCCTTGGGCGTGACATTTCATTTTTCGTAATTGTTTATACATGTGCCATTTCCGTGTCATTTTTCTCTGTAGGCTTTATCAAGAATATAACTGCAATACTTCTAATAGCCGCTTATATCTATTACGTATTTAAGACAGTAAACAGTGATAAGGCAAGTAATGAAGAAATTGATGAGCTTATATTTTCAAAGACATTCAAATTAAACGAAAATATCCCGGTTATTTTGGCTCAGATTGCTCTTGCACTTTTCTCAATTATACTTGGAGCTGAAATGTTTGTGGGGAATATTGAAGTTATATCCGGGGCTTTAGGCATATCAACACTTGCCCTGTCGATTATAATTACACCTATTGCAACAGAGCTTCCTGAGAAATTTAACAGTGTTATATGGATAAGTAAAAACAAGGATACACTTTCCCTGGGAAATATATCCGGTGCTATGGTATTCCAAAGCTGTATACCGGTTTCAATAGGGATACTCACAACGGACTGGAAGCTTGACATAATAACATTGGTAAGCTCTCTGCTGGCATTGTCTTCAACTCTTGTTACATATATCTGGGTAAAAGTTAAAAAGAGCTTAACACCATTGCCGCTCCTATCCGGTGGGGTATTTTATGCATTGTTTATCGCATTTTTAATACTCAGAGGATTTAAATAATCCTACATAATATTCTCCAAGGAAAAACTCTCTTTTTTGGGGATATGTTTAATATACTCTTTCAATGCCTCCAGTTCTGCCAAAGCAGAAGGATAATCCTTGCTCTCAACATATTTCTTAGATTTTATATATGAGTTATCAATATTATCAATCTCAAAATGGTCTAAAAGGATAGCCCAACCAAACTTTGTTCTGTCCCAATCGGATGCAAAATCATTCAGGAGCTTTTCTGCGGAGTCCCATTGCTTAGATTGTATAAATAAACCAGCTGAGTCTACGGTTTTTTCAAGTTTTTCGCAGGAACGATTCAGATAATATAGAGTCAGAACTCCTGAAATGATTATAACCAAAACTAAACTAACAACTACAGTAACTGTTTTTGTGTTGTTTGACATATCTTTTAGCTCCTTTTAGTTTTTTCCTTTTCCTGACAGAACAACTGACCATCTGAACCAACACATGCAAAAAATACATCTTTAGTGCTTTGTATATTCATCTTTTTTAATTCGCTTTCCAACTTTGCTTTGCTTAAATTGGCAAGCTTCAGGTTTTTATCAATAAGGTCACCATCAATAATAATTTCAACGGCTGGTGCTTCATATTTGCCGGAAATATTAAGGTCTTCACGGGTTACTTTGGATTTTCCGGCTTTGGGTATGACACTAAGCTGACCGTTAGTTTCCAATATTGCGTATTCCACATCGGCAATATTGTATATATCTTTACTTCTCAGTTGTTCCAAAAGGTCATTAAGGGTATACAGTTCTTGCCGGAAAACCTGCTCCATTATTCTGCCACCTGCAATAAGAACACTTGGACGTCCGCAGATAATAGTTCTGGCTCTGGTACTTTTAAGTGAAATAAAGGATATCAGTATTTGTGCAGCCAGCATGGTAAGTATGGGTATTATTCCATTAACCAGAGGTATACCTGTGTTTTGCATTGGCACTGAGGCCAGCTCTGAAATCATGATTGCAACAGCGAGCTCAAAAGGCTGTAGCTGTCCTATTTGCCTTTTTCCCATAACCCTCATTGCAATGATTACGACAATATAAAGTATCAGGGTTCTTATAAAAACAACGAGCAATTAAATACCTCTTTTCATATGTGGTTTTATATAGACTTATTATTTTTATTAGCTTAAAAAAAATACATCTTAATTTAAATAATAAATAATGTTTTAAATTTGAAGAAATATTGAGATAATAAATGATAATCAGCAAATTCTGGTTCTATTTGGTGCGATGAAGATTTAATTTTTATATTTAATGATTTTTTGCGGATTAATAAAATAATTAAATAGTGTTATAATTGTTTGGTATTCTTTACTATGGGGCATTACGTATGGGATAGAAACACCATACCTATGATGCTCATTATTTTTATCTGGATTTTTAATAGGAGGAAATCATGCAGGTAGTTATAATAGGATGTGGAAAGGTTGGAGCAAAGTTTGCACAGGTTCTTTCTGAGGAAGGAAACGAAATTGTAATTGTTTCAAACGATCCGAAAGCTTTTAAAAATCTTCCACCTGACTTTGACGGAGTGACCTTGACGGGAGTACCTATTGATCAGGATGTTTTGAAAATGGCAGGTATAGAAAATGCTGATGTATTGGTGGCAGTAACGGAAGATGATAATGTAAACATCATGGTTTGTCAGGTGGCAAAAGAAATATTCAAGGTACCCAAGGTTGTTGCTAGAATTTATAACCCTGCACGTGAACATGTGTTTCATCAATTTGGTCTGGAAACTATTTGTCCAACCGATATTACTGTAAATGTAATGAGGGCTATGGTTGAGTCAAATGCTGATGTTAGTACACATAATATCGGAAATACCTCTGTATTATTCAAACATGTAAATTTAGCGGATGGTTATATAGGCAAAAGGATTGATCAGGTTAAGCTTAAACAGAGTATGATTTTTGGTATTATCCGGTCGGGAGAATTTATATTGGCTAATGCCACAGGACGATTAGTTAAAGGTGACATATTGGTTGTGGCGGATACTACCCATAAGAATAATAAGGAGATCAACTAAATGTATATAGTAATTGCCGGTGGAGGAAAAGTTGGATTTTATCTTATAAAAACCCTACTACCGTATAAACATAAAATAGCAGTTATTGAAAAGCAGAAAGAACTTTGTGAAAAGATTGCAAACCAGTTGAATGTTTGTGTAGTAAATGGAGATGGAACAAATATTGAGCATTTAACTGAATGTAATGTAGAGAGAGCGGACATATTTATTGCGGTTACAGGAAAGGATGAAGAAAACCTTATTGCCTGTCAGCTTGCAAAAAGAAATTTTGGCATAAAGCGTACCATAGCAAGGGTAAATAATCCAAAGAACATAACTGTCTTTGAAAAACTTGGTGTAGATATTGCAGTCAGCAGTACTTCAATAATTGCCGATTTAATAGAACAGGAAGTTGATTACTCAGGAATGAAAACTCTTATGAAATTGAAAAACGGTAAAATTTCTCTGAGTGAAATATTGCTATCTTCGACTTCCCCGGTAAAAAACAAAAAACTAAAGGAAATAAATATTCCAAGGGAATGTGTTTTAATTTCAGTTATAAGAGAAGAGAATGTAATAATACCAAACGGTGATACACTTTTGTTGGAGGGAGACCATATACTGGCTGCCTCATCCATACAGGATCAACAGGAATTAAAGGACTTTTTCCTGGGATAATAATTTTTATTGCATATTATTGATTTCATATGTTAGAATTGTAAAAAGAATATCAAAACAGCTATGATTAATTACAGTAACTGTCTGCAACGTACTTTTAGAGAACAGTCTGGTTGGTGAAAAGATTGGAGTACGCAGATAAGTGAATTACAGATTATGAGCTGCTATTGCCGGGTAGGCCCGTTACAGCTCAATAAGACATTTTTGATAATTTTTACATCAAAAGTGTGAATTAAGGTGGTACCACGAAGCTCTTCGTCCTTATATAGGACAAAGGGCTTTTATTTTATATATCGCGATATTTCAAAAAGAAAATAAGGAGTGGATTAAGGTGAGCAGTGTTTTTGATGTATTAAAGGAAAGAGGATTTATTGCACAGATTACCCATGAGGAAGAAGTAAAAAAGCTTTTAAGTGAAGAAAAGGTCACTTTCTATATCGGCTTTGATCCAACAGCAGACAGTTTGCATATAGGACATTTTCTACAGTTGATGGTTATGGCTCATATGCAGCAGGCGGGCCATGTACCTATAGTTCTCATAGGTGGCGGTACGGCCATGGTTGGAGACCCTACGGGTAAGAATGATATGAGAAAAATGATGACCAGGGAAATTGTCAAACACAATGCAGATAGTTTCAAAACTCAGATATCCAAGTTTATTGATTTTTCCGATAACAAGGCAATTATGGTTGACAATAGCGATTGGCTTATGGAGTTAAATTATGTTCAATTCCTTAGAGATGTTGGCGTACATTTTTCTGTAAACAGAATGCTTACTGCAGAATGTTTTAAATCAAGAATGGAAAAGGGCTTGACTTTCCTTGAATTTAACTACATGCTTATGCAAAGCTATGATTTTCTTGTTTTAAACAAAAAATATGGCTGTAAGATGGAGTTAGGCGGCGACGATCAGTGGTCAAATATTCTTGGAGGGATCAACCTAGTAAGAAAATCAGAGGGTAGGGATGTCTACGGAATGACCTTCACACTTCTGACTACAAGTGAAGGTAAGAAGATGGGCAAAACCGAGAACGGCGCAGTTTGGCTAGATCCTGAAAAGACTACCTCATACGAATTTTACCAATACTGGAGAAATATAGCTGATAATGATGTTGAGAATTGTCTAGCACTGATGACATTCCTTCCTATGGATGAGGTAAGAAGACTTGGTTCATTGAAAGATGCTGGAATAAACGAGGCAAAAGCAGTTCTGGCTTATGAGGTTACAAAAATCGTACACGGTGAAGAAGAGGCAAGAAAAGCCAAAGAAGCCGCAGAAGCAATATTCGGAGGAAAAGGCCAATCCGACAGTATACCGTTTGTTGAAGTGAAAACTGCTGATATTGAGGCGGGTATAAAAATAATTGATTTGCTGATGATTGCCGGACTTACCCCTTCAAAGAGTGAGGCAAGGAGAGCTGTTCAGCAGGGAGGGGTACTTCTGAACGACGAAAAGATAACCGCTTTTGATTACACGGTTGGTACAAATGACCTTGTCAACGGTGAAATGATGCTTCAGAAGGGCAAGAAGAACTTTGTAAAGGTAAAGATTGTGTAATATAGATTAAAAAAATAACCGTTTGAATCAGTTCTAGATATAAACTGATTCAAACGGTTATTTTTATCCTACAAGTATCTTGGCTTCAGGATAAACAATGTCGGAAGTTCTTTTAGAGGACTTCAGGGTCAATGCTACAGCAAAGGATAAAGGGCCGACCCTTCCCAAAAACATTGTAAGAATAATGAGTGCTTTACTGGCGGTATTCAGTAAGGGTGTGGGGCCAAGAGTTAGCCCTACTGTACCAAAGGCGGAAGTTGTCTCATATAGTATGTCCAATACATGGAAATTACTTTGGATTGTAACAATGGCAGTGGTAATTATTACCACGAGAATAGCGCTTAGTCCGGTTATTGAAAGCGCTTTGTTTACTGTATACTGGTGCAATTTTCTCTTAAAAAGAACTACATCCCCGGAGCCTTTTATTTGTGAAAAAACAGCAATCATCACGGCGCCAAATGTAGTAACCTTTATACCACCTCCGGTGGAGCCGGGAGCAGCACCTACAAACATAAGGAAAACTGTGAAGACTTTTGATATCTCTTTCATATCGGCAAGGTTAATTGAATTAAAGCCTGCTGTTCTGGCTGCTGTCGATTGAAAGAAGGCTGCATTAATTTTTTCAAAAAAGTTCATAGGTCCCAGCGTTTTAGCATTGCTATATTCGTTTGCAAAGAAAAATAGAGTACCGGATACCAAAAGTAGAGCAGTTATAACCAGGACCAGTTTTGTATGAAAGAGGAGTGCTTTGTTTTTTCTGAACTCATATAGATCTCTCCAAACCGTAAATCCTAGTCCGCCAACTATTATCAGACCTGAAATAGTGTATATTACTATAGGGTCGTTGTTAAAAGGTGTAATGCTGAGGAATTTTCCGCTAACGGCACCGCTTGTTATGTCAAAGCCGGCATTACAAAAGGCAGAAACAGAGTGAAAAACACTCATATAAAAGCCAAAGGCACCGAACTTGGGCACAAAACTAATAGACAATAATATTGCCCCGATTGTTTCAACCAGCAGGGTAGTAGTTACAATTCTTCTGACAAGTCTCAGAACTTCATCGTACCTGAAGGCATTAATGGATTCCTGAGCAATGAGCATCCCCTTTAAGCCGACTTTTTTCTTTAATAACAGAGAAAAGAATGTTGCCAGAGTAATAATCCCCAAAGCCCCGACTTGAATCAATGTTAATATAATTATTTGCCCTGCAGTGGACCAGTAAGTATAGGTATCGTAAACTACCAGGCCCGTTATGCATGATGCCGAGGTAGAGGTAAACAGGGCATTAATAAAAGGTGTCCATTCTCCCGATCTGCTGGAGAACGGCATGGACAAAAGTATGGCCCCTGTTAGTATCAAAACTGCGAAACTTAAAACCAAAAGCTTTGATGGAGCAATATTTAACAGATGATGTTCCTTATTTTTTATTTTTCTCATTTTCATTTAGTTAGTACCCGCTTTATTTATATTTTTGTATTTACGTCTAATTATATAGACTACCATATATTACCCATTATTTCAATTATCATCTTTAGTAAGAAATTTTCATCATATGATACGATTATTATTAATTAAGAATATGATATTTATATTTGTATAAAATAACATTTGAGTTCAACTTATAACTAAGTTGAATATTTTTACAAAGGTAAAAAGGAGGATTGACATGCCACTTACAAGTAAAGAACTGATGCTGATTCAGGATAATATCAGTATGTGTGAAAACAACATAAAGTATTTACAAGGTTGCGCACAGCTTGCAAATGACAGCCAAGTAAAGAATCTTTGCAACCAATTGGCTAGTGAAGAGAAGAATGGATTGCAGCTTTTGATGAAGCACATAAACACAGCAGGTCAACAATAGGAGGTGTAGAATATGGCAGAGTTAACTGATAAGGAAATAATGGCATCTATATTAAATGAAAGAAAGCTTGCTGCATCATCATTAACAAATTTGATTCTGGAAAGCTCCAATCAGGCTCTTAGAAACGATGCAAAGAGCATATTGACCAGAACTTTTGATGAACAGAAACATGTTTTTGATATGATGTCCCAAAAAGGCTGGTATTCTGTACAAAACGCAAACCAGCAGGAGATTTCACAAGCACAGCAAAAGGTTAAGGGTATAGAATCCCAAATGGGATAAAAAAAACACAAGGCAGGCAGCAGCCTGCCTTGTGTTGTAATTTAAACATGAGTAACACTTTATTCTAATACGCATAAACTGATATTGCAGGGATAGAGGTTTATATATATGTATTTTAATTTTTTATATAGGGCTATTATAAGCTTCATATATTTCGAGATAAAACGTATTATAATTAACTTTAAAATAGGAGTGAAAAAAAGTGACATTACAAATATCAACAATGTCCCGGAATGACGGAGGTGTTTTTTTATTATGAGCAAAATAATAGTCACGGGAGGTAAAAAATTAAAAGGTGAAATAGAAATTGAGGGTGCCAAAAACGCTGTTTTACCAATATTAGCTGCTACAATTCTTAATCGTGGCGAGAATGTAATCAAAAATTGTCCGATGTTTAAGGATGTGGAAGTTATAATTGAAATTTTAAGAACTATCGGCTGCAAAGTAAAAGTAGAAGATAACGTTGTTACTGTGGATTCATCAACATTATCATCTACAGAGGTTCCCGAACATCTCGCCGCAGAAATGAGATCATCAATAATATTAATGGGTCCTTTACTGGCCAGAGAAGGAAAAGTGACTATAAGTTATCCGGGTGAGTGTGTTACTTTAGATTCAAGTAATTTAAGTTGACTAATCATCTTTCTGAATTGTATGGCTTTTCTAACCTTATTTACTACCACCATTCTGTTAATCTCATTAATTGGTTTTGGGATAAAATCATAAATATCGTAATTCAACACTTTTTCAATTTGATCCATTTCTATGTTGGATGCAATTATTACCGGTATTTCCTTATAAGAACTCATTTTGCAGAATTCCTCAAGAAAACCAAACCCATCTAAAACCGGCATTACCAAATCAAGTATTATAACATCAACATTTCTGCTTTCTACCATATCCAGAGCTTCTCGTCCATTAAGGACTGAAACTATATTAACACGTTCTTTGTAAAGATAATTTCTTAGTATTGCATTGTCCAGGATATTATCATCAGTTACAAGGATAGTACTAATCATAGCAGACTCCTTCTTATGTATTTGTATTTTGTTTCCAGTACAGTATTCGATATAGAATACAAAAAACCTCCAAATTTATTATTTAAAATAAAAGGTTGTAAATATTATACAAAATGATGAATTTAAAGTTACATTTTTGTTGTACATTATTATGGTATAATTGTTTTGAATATATGAAGGCTTGCAATATTATAGGCTATTGGGTACAATGGCATTTCAGATCTATAAAAAAAGTAAGGATCTAAAATATGGAAACAATAAATGAAAACAACTTGTTGCACAAGGCACGCAACGGGGACGTAGGGGCATTTGAAGAGCTTACGACTGTTTACTATTCAAAAGTATACAGTATTTGCTACAGGATGCTCAATAACACCGAAGATGCATATGAACAGGCTCAGGAGACATTTATAAAGGCTTTTAAGTACATAAAAAGCTTTAAAGGGAATTGTGCCATATCTACGTGGCTTTACAGAATTGCAACTAATGTATGTCTGGACTTTATTAGAAAAAACAAGAAAAGGAAAGTAGTCTCCATAGAGCAGAGCACTTTTGAGGATTTACAGCTGAAAGACAGTCTGGTTTCAGATAATCCGGGGCCGGAAAAAGTAGCAGAGACCAATGCACAGAAACAGGCCATTAAAGCTGCCATGGATAAAATGAACGAAAAAAACCGCTTGGTAATCATACTCCGTGATTTTATGGGACTTAGTTATGATGAAATATCGGATACAATGAAAATTCCTGTTGGCACCGTGAAATCAAGAATCAGCAGGGCCAGAAACGAGCTAAGGGAATTATTATGCAAGGATAAGGAACATTTATTTACCGATTACGTCAAATAAATTGAAAGGAGGGAATTGAAATGGATTTTTGCAAGGAATCAGATTACTATGTATCTTTATATATTGATGACATGCTGGAAGAGGCAATAAAAATAGAATTTGAAAAGCATATAAATGAGTGCAGTAAATGTTCTCAAAAGGTCAAGGAAGCTTTAGCTCTGGCAGAGTTGTGCAGAGAAAGCGGCGATATTATGTTGCCACAGAATTTTTCGTCTTCCCTCCATGACAGGCTGGTAGACGTCGCGGAAAATCAAAAAGTAAATAAAGGCAGGTTGTTTATATATAATAAAAAGTTAATTGCGGTGCTGTCAACGGCTGCTGTACTGGTAATATCCTTAGTGGCATACAGTATGCTTCCTCATACAGATTTAAACCGGCAGGCTGCCGGTATTTCTACAGGTATAACTGCTTCTAATTCTACTGAGGCTAGTGCAAAGGATTCTGCTATTTCCACACAGGAATCAGTACAGAACTTTAGTGCCCAAGAGGGTAATAATAATGAAAGCCAACCTTCATCCGACAAATTTGCAGCTGACAACAGCAAGAGTACAGTGAAAGATTACCCGAAAAAAAGAGTTTTTGAGGAAAAAGGTGAAAACAAAGCTGTATCAAAATCAAGTCAAAGTACGAAAAAAACGGATGAAGAATCAAAAGAGAAAACAGAGTCAGTATACAAAGCAAAAATTGCTGAAGAAACTGCTACCCTGCAGTATTTTTCAAATACTGCGGAAATGACTTTAAATTCGGCAACTCAGGATAAAGAATGTGAAAATAAAGCCTTAAAAGGCTTAATGTCAGAGTTAGGAGGCAAAGAGCTAACTGCTGATGACAAAGCTATAGTTATTATGGCTCAAAATAATTATGCTGATTTTGTAATAACGTTAGAATCATTTACTAAAATTCAGCAGTTGGCTAATGATAAATATAATCTGGACATTAGCATAAAGCTACCTGTTACAAAAGAGAATATAACTGATCAATATAAAGAACTTGAAAAACAGAGGGATGAATTGACCCAGCAAATCAGCAATATGGAAATAAAAGGTGAAAATACGTTAACTCTGGAAAAAGAAAGAGATGATTTATCGCAAAAGATGGATGAGATTGTAAAGAATAGTGGTATGATAACGGTAAGAATATTTTTTGCAGATAAATAATTAGTGGAGGCACAAATGAATTCGGAAGACAAAATTTTAGTTGTAGACGGTAACAGTATACTTAACAGAGCTTTTTACGGACTTAGCAGAGCAGCCATGCTTACAACGTCCGAGGGATTATATACAAATGCGGTTTTTGGGTTCATAAATATACTTTCAAAATATCTTCAGGATGAAAACCCAAAGTATGTTTGCGTAGCCTTTGATCTAAAAGCCCCTACCTTCAGGCATAAGGAGTATGATCAATACAAGGCCCAAAGAAAGGGAATGCCAAATGAGTTGGCAGTTCAGGTTCCCATCATAAAACAGGTTTTGGATGCTATGAACATTGCAAGAGTCGAAGTGGAAGGGTTTGAAGCTGACGATATACTGGGAACTGTTTCTTTGAATGCTGAAAAGCAGGGAATGGAAACGATACTATTAACCGGCGACAGGGATTCATTACAGCTGGCATCAAGCCATACAAGAATAAAACTTCCTGTAACAAGAGGAAATAAAACCGAAACAGATCAATACGATTATGAAAAGGTTATAGAGAAATACGGTGTAACACCGGGCCAGCTTATAGACGTAAAGGGGCTTATGGGTGATACCTCGGACAATATCCCCGGAGTACCCGGTATAGGTGAAAAAACTGCAATTGATCTAATTAATAAGTTTAACTCTTTAGAAGAATTATATGAAAATTTAGATAAAGTAGAGAAGAAGGGCGTCCGTGAAAAACTGGAGAATAACAAAGAGCTTGCTTTTATGAGTAAAAGGCTGGCTACTATATACAGAAAAGTTCCCGGTGTAGAGAACCTAAGTAGTTTTGCAAGAACAGAAATTGACAAAGAAGCATTATATGGTATCTTCAAACGGCTGGAATTTAAGACCCTTATAGAAAAGTTCGGTCTGGAAAATACTCCTTTTGTAGAAGCAACTGAAGCTTTAAAAATTGAACATGTGGATGTTGATTCCATAAGTGAACTACAATCATATATAAGTGTAATCAAGCTCAGTGGTAATGTATCTGTGTATTATCACGTTGATCCTACAGGCAGTTATCTGGATGATCTGTGTATTTTTGCCTGTAATGAGGAATACGCTCCTGCAAATATCATTTTCTCAGAAAAATTAACCTGTGAAACGGCTGTTAAAGAACTTCGTGAAATTTTTGAAAGCAAGGATATTGAAAAATACGGACATGATTTAAAAAATTTATACAAGTATCTCAAATCTAGTGGAATAGAGCTTGAAAATGTAGTATTTGATACTTTTATAGCAGCATATATACTTGAACCTACAAGAAGCACTTACACAATTTCTGAGCTGTCTGAAGATAAACTAAAACAAAGTATCACCCCCGTTGAAGTTTTGTATGATAAACATGGCAAAAGACTTGATCAGGAACAGGATATAAGTTCATCTGAGGTTTGTGCTGCGGCGGTAAATGCCATATTTGGGCTGACACAGAAGCTGAGGCCTATTATAAGGGATAACGGTCAGGATGAACTTTATTATAAAATAGAACTCCCTCTAGTTGAGGTACTGGCTGATATGGAGCTAAGGGGTTTCAAAGTTGACGTGGAAGGCCTGAAAGCATATTCAAAGGAAATGGATTCAAGACTTGTAATACTGGAAAATGAAATATACATGCAGGCAGGAGAGACCTTTAATATTAATTCTCCAAAACAGCTGGGTGTAATACTTTTTGAAAAATTGGGACTGCCTGTTGGAAAGAAAACGAAAACAGGATATTCAACAAGTGCAGAGGTACTAGAACAGCTTTCCTATAAGCATGAGATAGTAGAAAGAATTCTTGAATACAGACAGTTGATGAAACTCAAGTCAACATATGCCGATGGACTTTTGTCCGTATTGGAGCAGGATGGTAAGATTCATTCAAACTTTAACCAGACAGTGACGGCAACCGGAAGAATCAGCAGTACGGAGCCAAATCTACAAAATATACCTGTGAAGCTGGAAATGGGAAGGAAAATACGAAAGGTATTTATTCCGACCAACCAAGATTATGTACTGCTGGATGCCGACTATTCACAGATAGAACTAAGAGTACTTGCACATATAACAGATGATCCGAATATGATAGAAGCCTTTTTAAAAAACGAGGACATTCATACTACTACTGCTTCAAAGGTATTTGGAATACCTCCGGAAGAGGTATCATCGTTAATGAGGTCAAGGGCGAAAGCCGTTAATTTTGGAATAGTTTACGGAATAGGGGATTTCAGCCTTTCAAAAGATATTGGGGTAACAAAAAAGGAAGCTCGACAATATATAGATGACTATCTTGATAAGTATTCCAAGGTTAAGGAATACATGAGTGATACTGTTGAAAAAGGCAAAGAATTTGGGTTTGTGACAACTCTTTACAGCAGAAGAAGGTATCTTCCTGAGCTTAAATCCAGTAATTTTAACATGCGTTCCTTTGGAGAGCGTGTTGCAATGAATACGCCTATTCAGGGAAGTGCGGCAGATATTATCAAAATATCAATGGTAAAGGTTTATAATGAATTGAAAAAGAGAAAGCTTAAGTCGAAACTTATTCTACAGGTTCATGATGAATTGATTGTGGAAACAGAGAAATCTGAATTGGAAGAGGTATCAAAAGTGTTAAAGGATTGTATGGAAAATGCCGTACAATTAAAAGTACCTTTAACAGTAGATGTAAAACATGGGGATAGTTGGTATGAAACAAAATAGAAAATCAATAATTTTAGGGGTAACAGGCGGAATAGGAAGCGGGAAAAGTACAGTAAGCAGTATTCTTAAAGAACTTGGCGCTGTTGTAATTGATGCAGATGTGATAAGCAGAGAGGTCGTAGAGCCCGGGAAAAGGGCCTTAGAGGAGTTGACACAGGAGTTCGGTAAGGATATACTTGATGATTGGGGGCAGCTAAAACGCAAGGAACTGGCGGCTAGAGTGTTTAATGATGAAAACAAACTCAGGATTTTGAACAGTATTGTGCATAAATTTGTTGCCCAAAAAATAAAAGAAAATGTGGAAGAACAGCTGCTAAAACAGACAAAAGTTATTGTTATTGATGCACCCATTCCTATTAAAAACGGCTTTCTTGATTTGTGTGATGAGGTTTGGACAGTTTTTGCGCTAATGGAGATAAGGGTTGAAAGAATAATGAAGAGAAACGGTATGACCTATGAGGAAGCTGTTTCAAGAATTCGTTCCCAGATTTCCGATGAGGAATATTTAAGTATCGCAAATAAAGTTATCAATAATAATGATGATGTGACGATCCTTCGACAAGAAGTGGAAAGTCAGTTTGCAAGGCTGTTAAGGTGATTTCTTTGAGGAAAAAGAAAAAAGGCGGTTTAAAAATAATAGGTGTGTTAATCACACTGGTTATAATAGCAGCAGTTGGAATATTTGCTTCAAGGTATGTTTTAGAATATTTATATCCTTTGGAATACACAGAGTATGTTGAGAAGTATGCCCAGCAATATAAGCTGGATAACTATATGGTTTATGCGGTTATAAAAGCAGAAAGCGGATTTAATTCTCAGGCTGTTTCTCCCAGAGAAGCTAAGGGCCTTATGCAAATAATGGATAGCACTGGGGAGTGGGCTGCTAAAAAGGCAGGAATTAATGAGTTTGAAAAAAGTATGCTCCTTGAACCCGAAACCAATATAAAAATTGGCTGCTGGTATCTGTCAAATTTGTTAAAGCAGTTTGACAATGACACTGTAGTAGCACTGGCTGCTTACAACGCAGGCAGCGGTAATGTTTCTAAATGGTTGAAAGATCCTGAAAAAAGTCATGACGGAAAGAGTCTTAGTATTATACCATTTGAAGAAACAGAAAATTATGTTTCAAGAATACAAAAATACTATAAAATGTATAAAAAGCTTTACGATGATGACAAATAGTGATATTTTTATAGTGTAAGGAAAAATGTACTATCTGATTAGGAGGGTGCAAGCGATATGAATTCACTTCTATTTGAGAGAGATTTGCTATATCCTACACAAAATGTTATTGATCCCGGAATACTTCACGTAAAGCTTTTAAGTCCTACAAATTCCAGGATACCTGTTATTATTGAGTCGAAGTCAATTCATTCGGCACTTGATAATATTAAAACTATAATTGATATTTTGCAAAAGGAGATATTTGACAGAATAAACATAAAAATATCTGAAAACACGTTAGTGTACCTGAAACTAAATGAATTGGATAAGCTTAATTGCGATGGCGTTGAATGTATGCAGGTTATTTTTAATGAGGATGACGATATTAAATATAAGCCTGCCAACTTGGAATACATAGTATAGATAACACAAAAATACAAATAAAAAGGAAAGCTCTGATTCTAACAGCAGCTTTCCTTTTTTGGTACGGATTAAATGGTTCTTTGTACTGCTTGGGCTACTAATCTCAATTCATCCATAAGGCTTTTGAATCTCTCTGGCCGTAGTGATTGGGGACCATCACACAATGCGCATGGTGGATTGGGATGAACCTCAATAATTAGGCCGTCTGCGCCGGTAGCGATTGCTCCCTTTGCAAGTGCAGGGACATACTTCCAGTTACCGGTGGCATGGCTGGGGTCAACAACAACCGGAAGATGGGAAACATCTTTAATAGCAGGGATTGCACTTAAATCAAGGGTATTTCTTGTCATTGTTTCAAAAGTACGTATACCCCTTTCGCAAAGGATAACTTCATGATTTCCCTCTGCAATTATATATTCAGCTGCCATAAGCCATTCTTCAATAGTGGCAGACAACCCTCTTTTTAAAAGTACAGGCTTACGAGTCATGCCCACTTCACTTAATAACCTGAAATTCTGCATGTTCCTTGCGCCTATCTGGAAGATATCTGTATATTTATTTACAAGCTCTACATCTCTGGTATCCACAACTTCAGTAACCATTTTTAGACCGGTGGCTTCACGGCCTGCAACCATTATTTTAAGACCATCCTCTTCAAGCCCTTGAAACGCATATGGAGAACTTCTAGGCTTGAAAGCACCGCCTCTAAGGATCTTAGCACCGCTATTTTTCACACTGATTGCAGTATCAACAAAATCCTTTTCATTTTCTATGGCACACGGGCCGGCCATAACAACAATTTCTTCACCGCCTATTTTAACACCGCCGATGTCTATAACTGTTGGTGAATGCTGAAGTTCATTACCTGCAAGTTTATACGGTTTCATAATAGGAACGAGTGTTTCTACACCTTGCATCTGGGATATAGCGTGAACATTAAGCAGCCTTTTATCACCGATTGCTCCGATTACCGTTTTTATATCTCCGTGAATGGGATGGGTTTTAAAACCCAGATCAAGTAGCCTGCCTTCAACGTTTTCAATGTCCTTTACCGTCGCACTTTGCTTCATTACAATAATCATAACTTAACCCTCCACAAATTAAATTTTTAATACAAATGTCTCAAGTAAACTAGTTAGCATTTCAGGGTTTTAGTAAATAAAAAAGCCCTCATCCCTATAAACAAGGGACGAAGACTTATAGCCTACGCGGTACCACCCAAATTGGTAAAAACCCACTTAATCATGTACGGGAAAAACAAATGAAATTTCCGATACAATTCTTTCTATAACGGGAAAGACCCGGTATGACCTACATAAAAGGTTCAGCCAACTGTTCATGGGAGAACTTCAAAAATACTATCCTGCAATGCTTCCACCAGACCACTGCTCGCTTTGAAGACTCATATAGTCTACTTTTCCCATTCATCACATTTACTTACAAATATTGTATTAGAATTATAGTAACATGCACTATAATCAAAAGTCAATGATTTTTTTATGCATTATAACTATTTTAATATTCTTTGTATCATTGTAACTCTTGCTGCATTCTCAAAAGCATCTTCCAACTGATTAAGGCCATCGAATTCATCATAGCTTTGTTTTAAAGCTATAGATATCAGATGATCTGCCAGATGCGGGTTTTTAGGCAGGAGGCTTCCATGTGAGTAGGAGCAATAAACATTTTTGTAAACCGCACCTTCAAACCCATCAGTACCATTATTACCATTGCCTGAAAGAACTTTACCCAAAGGACGAACACTATCACCCAGATAAGTACGTCCAGAGTGATTCTCAAATCCAACGATTTTGAGAGGTGAGCCATTATCTGAAATCAGTTCGCTTTCAAATACAATATTTCCAATCATTCTTTCCTTACCGCCGATTGTCCATAAATCAAGCGCACCCAAGTATTCAAGCTCTTTTCCGTCCCATGTCTTATAGTATTTTCCCATGAGCTGATATCCTCCGCAGATACATAGGAACACCTTATTGCCCTCTACTGCATTTTTAATCTCTGCTCCCTTTTGGGTAAGTACATCGTTTTGGATAATCTCCTGCTCGTAATCCTGACCGCCTCCGAGAAAAACAATATCGAACTCTTCCGAATTAAAACTGTCCCCTATTGTGATATTGGTTACTGATACATCTATATTACGCCACTGAGCACGTCTTTTAAGAGCAAGTATGTTTCCCATGTCTCCGTAAGTGTTTAAAAGGTCAGGGTATAAATGACAAATTTTTAATTGATACATATCTATTTCCAGAACTCCTTTAAGTTAAACTTTTTCTTTAAAATACCTCTGATATCCAACATAGCTGTGTAAGTAGGCAGGATATAAAAACATCCGCCGGCAGAAACTGCTTTTAGTCCCTCATCAATAACCCTTTGATAGTCTTTTATAATTCTGATTTTTCTTGTATCAAGGCCGCTGTATTTAAGACGTACAGCCATATCCTCACCTCTTATACCGGAGGTTATAAGATTGACGATTCTGTCACCTGCAGTATTCAGGTGTTCAAAATCAACATCCCACAGCCAAGAAATGTCTGTTCCGTCAGCTAACTTGTCATTAATAAGGAAAGCTATATTCAGGGGTTGACTGTCAAGGGTCAGAAAATTCAGTACCTGATTAAATCCTGTAGGATTTTTCACAAGGATTAATTTTATTAATTTATCTCCAACATTGATAGTTTCCATTCTACCGAAGCCGCATTCAAAGGATTCCACAGCCTTCTGTACCGTTTCGTGACTATATGCAAGCGAAAGGCCACAGGCTGCTGCCGCCATTGCATTATATACATTATAGAGGCCGGGAAGATTAATCCGGGTTGTGTGTTCAGCCTCGTGGGTGCCTAACGCCTTTGAACATTTCCACTTGATGGTTGTATAGCTGCTTCCTGCTTCCTCAATACCAATACATTCAAGGTCTGCCGCAGGTCTTGAATATCCGCATTCCGGGCAATAGAATCCGCCTAAATGACCATATACATGGTTTTTGTACTGGTATTTTCCTTTGCAGAAAATACAGAACATGGCATCGGTATTGATATTCTCTATACTCTGCTGACTGGCAGATTCACCGAAACCATAGTAAAATACAGGCTTCTCTGTTAGATGTCCAAGTGATGCACACATTGAATCATCGGCATTTAGTATAAGGGTAGTTTTTTCATCCAGCCTGTCCAAACCCGATTTAACAGCATTCAATGTAGAATAGAGTTCTCCGTATCGGTCCAACTGGTCTCTGAAAAAGTTGGTAACTACAACAGACTTTGGTTGGAGATGCTTTGTAACCTGATTAAATGCTGCCTCATCACTTTCAATAAGAGCTGTCTGGTGTTTTGGCTTTCCCAAGGGAGAAACCGCCTGTATGAAAGTTGTAGTTATACCGCTTAATAAATTTGCACCTGATTTGTTGGTTATGTAATCAACATTATTATTTTTTAGAATCTCTTCAATAATTCTTGAAGTTGTTGTTTTACCATTAGTTCCCGTAACCATGATTATTTCAAAGTCTTTTGCTATTGATTTTAGAATATCAGGATATAATTTAAACGCAACCTTACCGGGTAAGGTTGTACCGCCTTTTTTCAGTATTCTGAGTATTCTTATGGTTAATTTTGATATTATTATTGTCAGTATTTTTCTGAAGTTCATATATTCTCCTAAGTAATATTAAGACCAAAAATAAAATAACTTTTAGTAAACATTATATCATGATTTTTAACAAATTTCTTATGTTTTATATCGCATTGATGGGTAATATTACATTATGATATAATTATAAAAGCATAGTGCCAGCAAAGTAACACAATCAGGTGGTTGTGAATTAGGCCCAAGACCTATTGATTTACATTTGAAAGCATTAAGAAGCCTTGGTGCAAAAATAGATGATATTAGCGGCGGTTACATATTATGCGAGACAGACGGACTGAAGGGATGCGACATTTATCTTGATTATCCGAGTGTAGGTGCAACGGAAAATACCATGATAGCTGCTGTTTATGCACAGGGAGACACTGTTATCAGAAACGCAGCAAAAGAGCCGGAGATTGTAGATTTACAGAACTTCCTTCAAAAAATCGGGGCAAAGGTTACCGGAGCAGGATCAAGCGTAATAAGAATTAAAGGTCTTGAGAAAAAACTGAACAATGTTGAGCATACTATAATCCCCGACAGGATCATTACGGGTACATATATGGTCGCTGCTGCTATTACAGGCGGCAATATAACAATAAAGAATATTATACCGGAACATATCATATCAATTGCCTCGGTGTTAAGGGATATAGGCTGTCAGATTTCCATAAAGAGGAATGACATCCAGGTGAGCGCCGGAACAAGGTTAGATGCAATTGAAGTAGTACGGACCTTGCCTTATCCAGGATTCCCAACGGATATGCAGGCACAACTGATGACATTGCTTTCAATATGCAAAGGGACCAGCATTATAATTGAGACAATATTTGAAAGTAGATACAAACATGTTGACGAACTCTTAAAGATGGGTGCAAACATCAGAATAGACAGTCGTGTCGCTGTGATAAAAGGTGTTGACGGCCTTAACGGTGCGCAGGTGACAGCAAGAGATTTACGCGGAGGTGCGGCTTTGGTTCTTGCCGGATTAGCAGCAAAAGGGGAAACTATAGTTACAAGCCTTGAGCATATTGACAGAGGCTACTACAAGATAGAAGATAAACTGTCAGCTTTAGGCGCAAAAATTATAAGGGTATAAAAGCGAATGAATAATAATCAAAAGAAAAATTTAAAAACTACAAATGACAAAAAGAAAAAAAAATACAGATTTAAAATAAGAAGGCTGAAAAAGTTATTTACATTTGTTTTGATTGTGACGGCAGTTGTTTTATTTGCCAGATCTTCACTTTTTATAGTAGATAACATAAATGTTACTGGGAATAAAAAATACCAGGCCAATGAAATAATTTTGCGTTCAGGGCTTGTTACAGGTCAGAATGTGTTCAAAATGCTTGGAGAAAAACCAAAGAATCTGTTAACTCTAAAGTTTGGAGACAAGGAAAAAGCAGTTTCAGTTTCTATGCCGTACATAAGCTCTATCAGTATAAGACCTTCCCTACCAAAGTCCATAAAAATAAAGGTGACGGAGAGAACACCTTATTGTATACTCGACAATAAAGGGGCAAGCCTGTTGATTGATAAACAGGGGTATGCATTGGAAGTTCTTACAAATCAAAATGAAAAAAAGAAATATTTCAAAATAATAGGTAATTCGTTGGATAGCTTTAAATTGGGACAAGAGGTAAAATTTAAGAATAAAGATACACTGAATGACTTGATGATTTTTTGTAATGCCCTTACAAAGAATGATAAGGATTCTAAACTGAAACTGTACCCAAAACTGACAGCAGTTAATATGTCAGATCCCGGTGCCGTAACAGCTGTATTTGAAAACAGGGTTACCGTAAAGTTTGGTGACATGGATGATTTGGATTACAAAATAGGTTTCTTCAGAAAGTTATTTGTTAATAATATTACTGCCAAGCAAAAAGGAACACTGGATTTTACAACGGGAAAGTATCCGTTCTTTGCTCCGGCTGAATAATTAAAATACATACAACTGTGGCTCATGGAGGTTAATATGATACCGATTTTAGGATTAATTCTGGGAATAATTGCAGGCATGTTTATTCCAATAACGATACCATCAGAGTATTTTACATATGTAGCGGTGGCCATACTTGCTGCATTAGACTCTGTTTTTGGCGGGATAGTTGCGTCAATAAACAAAAAATTCGAGATGAGAATATTCCTGTCAGGCTTTTTTGGAAATGCGTTGCTTGCTGCTGGTCTTGCTTATATTGGGGACAAACTTGGAATACAAATATACTTTGCAGCCATTTTTGCCTTCGGTAACAGACTTTTCTTAAACTTTGCTTTAATTAGAAGATATCTATTGAATAAAATGTTTAAAAAAGATAATATAGTAAAAGAGGATGTTTAGATTAGAATGTTACGTAAAGTACTAAAGATACACTTTTTAGGGGGTCAGTTCGGTGTCTGATATCATTGTAGGAATTGACATAGGTACTTCTAAAGTAAGTACGGTAATTGGGAAAATTAACAGCATGGGCGAGGTAGAGGTCTTAGGTAAAGGAACTGATCCTTGTACTGGGGTTAAAAAAGGAATCATTGTAGATATTGAGGCGGTTTCGTCATCTATTAGAAATTCGGTAAAAATGGCTGAAGCTCAGGCAGAAATCAAAGTTGTTACTGCATACGTAAATATTTCAGGATTGCATGTGGATATTATAAATCATAAAAATTTTACTATTGTTTCCAGCGAAAATAAGGAAATTTCAAGAAACGATGTTCAAAAACTTCTTTACTCTGCGGGTGCTATGAATATACCCGAAGGCAGTGAGATTATTGATGTTGTTCCCAGACAGTACATAGTAGACGGTTACGATGGTATCACTGATCCTGTAGGTATGAAGGGAGCAAAGCTTGAGGGAGATTTTGACGTAGTAATAGGAAAGATTATCTCAGTACAGAATATTGTAAGAAGTATGGAGAAAGCCGGTTTAAAAGTTGATGGGATAATACCCGAAGGCTTTTCAGCGGGGGAGTGCATTTTAGCTCCCGACGAAAAGGAAATGGGAGTAGTGCTTATTGATGTTGGAGGAGGTTCAACCGAGATAAGTGTTTTCAAAAATGAGATGCTGGTTATGAACAAATGTATTCCTGTTGGAGGAGATCACATAACCAATGATTTGTCTATAGCTCTTAAGATTACATATTCCGAAGCGGAAAAGATAAAAAGACAACTTCAACTGGCCTCCACAGCTCTTATTAAATTTGATCAGGATATAACAGTAAACGATATCAGCGAGAGTTTTAAAAAGAATATTAAGGTTTCAGATATTATAGAGGTAATTGAAGCAAGAGTTTATGAGATGTTCAGCATATGCTGTGATCTGATTCAAAAAAATTGTCCCGGTAATTACGGTGCAGGAGTGGTACTTTCCGGAAACGGAATATCAGCAATGGATGGAGCGGTACAAATTGCAAATGAGCTATTCAATATGCCTGTACGGGTAGCATCGCCAAAGGTAAGAAGTTTATCCGGCCTGCAACATTGTACCGCAGCCGGTATAATCAGTTACATAGGAAAACAGGAAAGAGAAGCAAGTACAACAAGTTCTATTAGTAAAAAAACTGATTTAAAGCCTGTAAAAAAAGCTAAAGAAAGTTCTTTTTTTAAAAAGGCATTAAATGCCTTAAAAGAATTTTTTTACTAGGTAATAAAATCTAAAACTTGCCTTATTTGTTTTTATAATATATAGTATTATTATGTGTTTTTCTACGCTATATATAAAAAAAGACAATTTATTCCGTTGATTTTAATAGATATACACATCAAGTTTTATTACAAATGCTAAAGGGGGATTTAAATTGCTAGATTTCGAGATTGACATGGACCATTTTGCCCAAATAAAAGTTATTGGTTGCGGCGGCGGTGGTAACAATGCCGTTAACAGGATGATAGCAGCCGGGTTAAGAGGCGTGGATTTTATAGCGATTAATACTGATAAGCAGGCATTATTTTTATCAAAAGCCAATACAAAGATTCAGATAGGAGACAAGCTTACTAAGGGCCTTGGTGCCGGAGCAAATCCTGAAACCGGAGAAAAAGCAGCCAATGAGAGCAGAGATGAGATTGCTCAAGCGATAAAGGGTGCCGACATGGTTTTTGTTACTGCCGGAATGGGCGGCGGAACAGGAACTGGTGCAGCTCCTGTTGTAGCGCAGCTTGCAAGAGAAATGGGTATTCTTACTATAGCTGTTGTTACAAAACCTTTTATGTTTGAAAGCAGAACTCGTATGCAGCATGCTGAAAGAGGTATAGAAAACCTTAAAAATTCAGTTGATTCGTTGGTAACAATTCCAAATGACAGACTCCTACAGGTTGTTGAGAAGAGAACAACCATGGTAGATGCTTTCAGAATGGCGGATGATGTCTTACTTCAGGGTGTACAGGGTATTTCTGATTTGATTGCTGTTCCCGGTTTAGTAAATCTTGACTTTGCCGATGTCAAAACAATAATGCTTAGTTCAGGTTTGGCTCACATGGGAGTAGGAAGAGCATCCGGTGAAAGTAGGGCAGAAGAAGCAGCAAAACAGGCAATTCAAAGTCCGCTTCTTGAAACATCAATTGAGGGAGCAAGGAGAGTTCTTGTAAATATTACAGGAGGACCTGATTTGGGTCTGTTTGAAGTAAATACTGCTGCTGAACTCGTTCAGAAATCTGCTGACCCCGAAGCAAATATAATTTTTGGAGCTGTTATTGATGACAATCTCAAGGATGAACTTATGATAACAGTTATTGCAACCGGTTTTGAGACTAGTCCTATCCTTAAAAAGACTGAGAAGCCTGTTGAAAAAGTAGTTAAAAATCCTGTAACTACAAATGCTTCAACCCCTGTTGAAAGCGGAAGCTACGGTTCTATTTCACAAGAGAAGAATTCTTCCGGTTCAATGTCAGTTGACAATGAACTTGATATACCAACTTTCCTGAGAAGAAACAGATTTAAATAAATAGAGCATAAATTCGGTTAATTTATCGCATTTGCAGCCCGTTGGAAGTTCCAACGGGTTTTTTGCATTTTCCGGGTTTTTGAAAACCTATTTTGTCAAATGAAAATTCTTTTTCTACATTTCTTTTTGACAAACTTTTGTTAATTAACTATGTATAATAAACATAAAAACATAAAGGCTTGAATAATAATTTAATAGATATAATTTCCGTACAGGTCTTTTAGTAATTGTGAGGTATAAAAGTGGAAATTTATTTGGATGTTCTTATCCTTGAAAATTTGGTTATCAATTATCTTATTCTATATGTTACTGCAAAGTTTTCCAGATACAGAACCAGTACTTTGCGATTATTTTCAGGGGCGATAATAGGCGCCTTATATGTTGGCGTTATAATAATTGAGCCTGATATAAAGGTATTCTATACTACTTTGGCAAAGATACTTTTATCCTTCTTTATAATTGCTGTAACCTTTTCTCCCAGAAAGATTATGACATTCATAAAAACATTAGTAATTTTTTACATATCAACTTTTATATTTGCCGGTGCGGCACTTGCTTTCTTGTTTTTCAACGAGCAGGGAGGTTTTGTGAAAAACGGTATTGTTTATGTATTTGGACAATCAAAGTGGAGTTTGATGTTTTTTTCACTTGTTACAGTGGGTATAATCATAAAAATATTTATGGAAGTCATTCAAAGTAAATTTACCAGAGATAATCTACTGATACCGGTTAAGATTTCCTTCGATAACAGAAAGATTGGGTTTCCTGCTTTAGTAGATACCGGCAATTCATTAAAGGACCCTTTAACAAATAATCCTGTAATGGTTGTAGAATTTAAGGCACTGGAAGAACTACTGCCAATAGAGATAAAGGATATCTTTAAAAATTCAAAGGAAGACGATTTAAGCTGTGTAACTACAACAATTTCAACTTCTAAGTGGTTTTCAAGGTTTAGGCTGATACCCTTTAGCTCGTTGGGCAAGGAAAACGGAATGCTTATAGGGTTTAAACCTGATTTTATTGAAATAGGTGAGGAAGAAGAAAAAAGGGATGTAAAAAATGTGATTGTAGGTATATACAACAGGTCCCTGTCAAGGAATGAAAAGTACAAGGCACTGCTTGGTCCGGAACTGGTTGCGTAGGCTGAATTACTATATACATATTTGAAAGGGGACAGCTAAATGAATTTTGTATCCAGGTGTAAGATGTACTTACTTATCAAGTACGAAACGCTATTAAGGAAATTTAAGATTGGGAGCACATTTCCCGTACATTACATAGGAGGTAGTGAGGCTTTGCCGCCTCCTCTTACCCTCGACGAAGAGACATACCTCCTTAATAAGCTTGAACAAAGCGATTATGGCGTTAAAAGTATTTTAATTGAAAGAAATCTCAGACTGGTTGTTTATATTGCAAGAAAGTTTGAAAATACAGGTGTAGGAGTAGAAGATTTGATTTCCATAGGTACTATAGGTTTGATAAAGGCTATAAATACATTCAATCCTTCGAAAAATATTAAGCTTGCAACATATGCTTCAAGATGTATTGAAAATGAAATACTCATGTATTTGAGAAGAAACAACAGGGTTAAGGCAGAAATATCTATTGATGAACCTTTAAATATCGATTGGGATGGTAATGAACTGCTGCTGTCGGATATACTTGGAACCGATAATGACATGATTCATAGGAGTATTGAGGACGAGGTTGACAAGGAGCTTCTTGCTGCAGCAATGAAAAAATTATCAGTAAGGGAAAAGAAGATAATGGAGCTGAGGTTTGGTCTTTCTAACGGTGTTGAAAAAACCCAAAAAGAAGTGGCTGATATGCTGGGTATATCCCAATCTTATATTTCAAGACTTGAAAAAAGAATTATCAGCAGACTAAAAAAAGAGATTAGCAGGATGACCTAGAGAGAAGCCGTTGAGCCCTCAAAAGCAAGCTTGTCAAGGGTTTCAAGAAAAATATTTTGGATGCTAATTCAGTATAAATTAGACCTTCATGGCAATAATGATATTGCACAGTTATTATTGCTCTGGAGGTTTTTATATGCTTATCAATAAAGTTGAAATATGTGGCGTTAATACATCTAAACTTCCTGTTCTCACTAATGAACAGAAAAAAGTACTATTTGAAAGAATGCATAAAGGCGATAATTCTGCTAGAGATGAGTTTATAAATGGAAATCTCAGGCTTGTATTAAGTGTTATTCAGAGGTTTAATAATAGAGGAGAATATGTTGATGATTTGTTTCAGGTAGGCTGTATAGGTTTAATAAAAGCTATAGACAATTTTGATGTAACTCAGAATGTCAAGTTTTCAACTTATGCAGTCCCAATGATAATAGGAGAAATCAGAAGGTATCTAAGAGATAATAACTCCATAAGAGTAAGCCGTTCATTGCGAGATATTGCCTATAAAGCATTACAGGCAAAGGAGAGGCTTACTACACAAAATTCAAAGGAGCCTACAATAGCAGAACTGGCTCAGGAACTTCAACTTCCCAAGGAGGATATTGTTTTTGCATTGGATGCGATTCAAGACCCTATATCGTTGTTTGAATCCGTTTACCATGACGGAGGAGATGCCATTTATGTAATGGATCAGGTCAGTGACGACAAGAATATTGACGAGAATTGGCTTGAAACTATTTCTCTGAAAGAAGCCATGCGTAAACTCAATGACAGGGAAAAACTGATTCTCAATCTCAGGTTCTTTGAAGGAAGAACTCAAATGGAAGTTGCAGATGAAATAGGAATTTCTCAGGCACAGGTATCAAGACTTGAAAAGACAGCATTAATGCATATGAAGAAGTATATTTAATAAATATGAAAAATTAAATATTTCATATCAAAAAAATTAGGACATATAATTATTAATATATGTCCTAATTTTTTTTGATTGCGGAGGTCAATACATGAGAAGAGCAAGCAGCCTGAAAGATAAGGAAGTTATAAATGTTTCGGATGGTACACGCCTGGGAATGGTCTCAGATGTCGAAATAAACCTCAATGACGGAAGAATAGAGGGGATAGTAGTACCTATACCGGGTAAATGGTTTGGTATGTTTGGAAAGGACAATGAATACATAATTCCATGGGAAAGTATAATTAAGGTTGGTGACGAAATAATACTGGTTGAAATGAATGAGAATATTGTCAGAAAGTTTTTAGAATGATAGCGGCTGTAGGTATACAAATATTATCAAATAAGGTAAAATGGAATCAGCATAAAAAACACTTGCTTTTACAACAGGAGGGTATAAACAAATGAAGTGTCCATTTTGCGGTTTTATAGAAGATAAGGTCATTGATTCCAGACCCACAGATGAAGGCTCTGCTATCAGAAGAAGACGTGAATGTACAAAATGCAACAGAAGATTCACCACATATGAAAAGGTTGAAAGTCTACCCCTGATGGTAATTAAAAAGGATAAGTCAAGACAGCCCTTTGATAGGGATAAACTAATGAATGGACTCTTAAGAGCATGTGAGAAAAGGCCTGTTTCTATAAACGATTTGGAAAAAATGGTAGAAAATATTGAATCACAACTGCATAATTCACTTCAAAGAGAAGTAACTACAGAAGACATTGGTGAAATGGTTATGTCAAAGCTTAAAACCATGGACGAAGTTGCTTATGTAAGATTTGCGTCTGTTTACAGGCAATTTAAGGATATAAATACTTTCATGGACGAGCTTAGAAAACTGCTTAGAGATGAAAAAATGGAATAGTTTATATAAAAAATACAGCCCATTCGCTTTTGTTGAATGGGTTTTTGACTTTATTATAGTTTTATGTTAAAATTTTATCCGATAGAACGATATCATTTCTTGTAATTCTTAGTATTTCTTCTATATTGGTAAGGTTTCTATTTAAATTTCTTAAGTTATATTCTAATGTGATTTACATCTAAATTTCTAAAAAAAATTAAATGAGAGGATATTTTATATGGTCTCAAAGGTAAAGAGCTGTGCCCTTTTGGGTATTGACGGCTGTATTGTTGACGTTGAAACAGATATAAGCAATGGTATACCCAATTTCGACGTAGTAGGACTTGGCGATATGGCAGTAAGAGAATCACGTGAACGAGTCAGAGCTGCTATTAAGAACAGCGGTATTGATTTTCCTGTAAGGAGAATAACAATAAATCTGGCTCCTGCAAGTCTGAGGAAGGGAGGATCAATGTATGATGTTTCCATCGCAGTAGGAATACTTGTAGCTTCGGATATAATAAAGAATACCGACCTTTCGTCATACATGTTCTTAGGAGAACTCTCTCTGGACGGAAGTATAAAACCAATAGACGGAATTATATCAATGGTTTGCTGTGCAGCTGCAAATGATATAAAGAATATATTTGTACCTGAAACGAATTCCGATGAAGCAGCAGTATTCAGTAGTGTAAACATTTTACCGGTAAAAAGCCTTAATGATATTATAAAACACCTGAATGGTGATAATACCATTCCATTCTACCTTATAAACGTGGACAGCATATTTATGCATAATACTAAAGACAGTTTGGATTTTTGTGACGTAAAGGGACAGGCAAGTTTAAAAAGGGCAATGGAGGTAGCTGCCTGCGGTTCGCATAATATGCTCATGATAGGTTCACCCGGCAGCGGCAAAACAATGCTGGCAAAAAGGCTGCCGTCAATACTTCCGGATATGACATTCGAGGAAGCAGTTCAAATAACAAAATTACACAGTATTTCAGGTCTTTTGCCGAGAAATACTTCTCTGATTACTCACAGACCTTTCAGAAATCCGCACCACACCATATCAGCAATAAGTCTTGTAGGAGGTGGAAAACAGTGCAAACCGGGAGAGGTTAGCCTTGCTCACTACGGTGTTCTTTTCCTGGACGAATTTCCGGAATTTGAAAAAAGTGCTATTGAAGTACTTAGACAGCCTCTGGAAGATGGAGAGATAACCATATCCAGAGTCAACGGAAGTATTACATACCCTGCAAGAACAACTCTTATTTGTGCAGCTAACCCATGCAAATGCGGTTATTATCTGGAACCGTCCAACAAATGCAGTTGTACGCCCAAAATGGTACAACAATATCTTGGTAAACTAAGTCAGCCATTGCTGGACAGGATTGACATACACGCAGAAATACATCCAGTAAGATACGATGATTTAAATAATGAAGTCAGGGAAGAAACGTCAGCCGTTATACGTGAAAGAGTAAATAGGGCAAGAAAGATTCAGACTGACAGGTACAGAGGGTTGGGAATATATTCAAATTCTGAATTGACGCCAACATTAATAAGAAAATATTGTGAACTTGACAGAAATACGTCAAGCCTTCTTAAAATGGCATTTGAAAGACTTGGACTGAGTGCTCGTGCCTATGACAGAATCTTAAAAGTAGCAAGGACTATTGCGGATATGGATGGCAGTGAGAAAATAAAATCTGAACATATCGCCGAGGCGATACAATACCGCAGCATGGACAGAATAAAAATATAGAAGGAGAATTTATGAGAGATATTGAGTACTGGATTTGGTTATCATCCTTGGAAGGATTAAGTTCGAAGAAGGCATTTGATTTACTGGAAAAATATAAAGGTCCCGATGTTATATATGGTCTTTCAGAAAATGATCTTAAAAATACAAAAGGGTTAACTGAAAAAAATATAAAAGAACTTTTGAACTCGGACAAAAGAGATAGAGTTGGTACTATATACAAAGTGATGGTGCGAAGTAATATAAAAATGGTAAATATTTACGAAGAAACCTATCCTCAAAAACTTAAAAATATATATGACCCGCCTATAGCTTTATATTATAAGGGAAAGCTTGAATCTGACAGTTTTTCTATTGCAGTGGTTGGTTCGAGAAGGACTACCGGGTATGGTGCGAAAACGGCCGGTAGATTGTCATATGACCTCTCAATGAGAGGTGTAACAATAGTAAGCGGTCTGGCCAGAGGAATTGATAGTATTGCCCATAAAGGGTGTCTGGACGCAGGAGGAAAAACCATAGCGGTTCTCGGTTCCGGGCTTGATAATATTTATCCTCAGGAAAATGTAGGACTTTTTGAGGATATAGTAGATTCCAAAGGATTAGTGTTATCTGAGTACCCTCCGGGAATGCCGCCGTTGCAACATAACTTCCCGGCACGAAACAGAATAATAAGTGGAATTTCCAGCGGAGTCCTTGTCATTGAGGCAGCTAAACGAAGCGGCTCTCTAATTACTGCAGGGTGTGCCTTGGAGCAGGGGAGAGAGGTCTTTGCCGTCCCGGGAAATATCGACTGTGCAATAATATCTATATTGGAATTAATCTTAAATATTATAAATATCGAGTTTTTTTTGAATACAATTAAATGCAGAAATAAGAACATTTTTAGTTATGTTTTTATTTGTGTGATTAAATTTTCAGTAAAAAACTGCATCGGTATTAACAAGTGCTATAGGGCATTCGCATAAATTTTCCGTAACTATTGTATTATTTTGTAATATATTGTACAATTTAAGTGTTAAACTGAAAAAATTTGTTTCGTGGATTTTTTTACAAAGAGAGTGAGGCTTCGGCTTCGCTCTTTTTGTTTTTCATTAAGCTTATATAGGGCTAAAAAGGCACTTTAAAACGTTTATATCTTTTTATCATGAATTTATATGCCACCCTCAAATAAACGGCTCAAAAAGTTATATGGTATCTATTTTATAGAGGTATTTAATGACGTACAAAGAAGATGAAGAATTGTTCTTGTCCATCATTCCATCCCTTAACGGATAGCCACCCCCAATTTATTATTTACATTTTCTTGCAATTAATACATATGGAAGATAAAATAAAGGTAAATATTGTAAATATGGAGGGTTAATTATGAATATTGATGGACTAATTCAAGACTTCCTTGATTCTGAAAACCTATCTGAATCATCAAAACCAATCTATGAAAATGTTTTGAGGTTTTTTGGAGGGTTTTTACGAGAAAATGATTGTAAGTTCGAAACCCTTTCTGAATTTGATATTTTTAGAAGTCTAGATATATATATTGCTGATAGAAAAATAAAATATGAAAATACTGCGAGATTTTATATATCATCGGTTAAGGATTTTTTTATTTTTTGTGATAAAAGAAATTTTGAAAAGAACAAAGATTTAGCATCATTAATTGGATATAGAAATACAGATAATGGATTTGAAGACAAGGTAAATATAAAGATAAATTCGTTGATTAGTACTAAAACAATTAGTACAGAAAAGACTGGAGTAGAGATTGACAGTAATGAACTAAAAAGACTTATTGATGAATGTGATTATATTATTGATAATTTTAATTCTAATGATTTAGAGGCTAATATCTATAATGGAAAATATACAAGTTATATATCTGCATTAGGGGCAAAAATTTTATCTTATACTGGCATTAAAGTTGGGCTTTTACTGAGCTTGAAAAAAGAGTGTACAAAAATTGATAAATTTTTAGTAATTGAAAATAAGAAAACAAAAAAGAGTTTTTCTGTACAAATTCCTAAGAGATTATATAAACAGCTAGTTAATTACAGGGATGAAATTAGAAATAGATTAATACAGGTAAAGAAAATTAATGATAATAATGATTTCTTTTTAATTGATTTTAATGGTATGCCATTAACTAACAAACCGTTTAATAATTTGATTTATGAATATATCGGACAGAATAAAGAAATGGGGTCTGCTACAGCAAGATTATCAAAAAGAGCTATTATTGATATGATGACTGCTGGAATGAGTATCAAAATTATTAAAGACTTAACTGGTTATGGAGATAAGGTATTAGATTATTGTAAAGAAAAAGCTGATGAAATTAAAAGTGTTGTTAAAGACCCAACCCATTATGTAAATCAGTACTTATGTAAAAGAGATAAAGAAAATGAGTACTATAGAAATATATTCAATATAGATGATGCTTACATAAAATACTCTATTTCAAAAAGGTATAATATCGAGATAGAAAAAATTAATAATAAACTTCAGCAGTTAGAAGATGGTAGAATTTATGAGCGGACTAATGCAAAAATGCATGGAAGTTTTGCGAATAATATTAGTCAATTAAAAGAAATGATTTCTGACTTGCTTTATAAAATAGAGTATGGGGAAGATTCTCGAAAAGAAGAATTAGGGAAAGAAGTAAGAGATCTAAATTTTGGAAGGTAACGGAAGGAGATTTTTATGAACAATATTTTTGCTGATAGAATAGAATTACAAGTGGATTTTTCTAATACAGACCTGTATAATACAAGCAGAGGTGCTATTTTTAAGGATGAGGACATTAATTTATTTAACTATGCAATTGAGAATGGAATAATAACCATTGAAAAATATATGCTTGCCAAGGATATTCATAGTGATATTTTATTAGATATAGTAGACAGTAAAGAAAAAATAATTTACTTTTTAATAGCTAAAATGAAGAATTACCCTCAAGAAAATGAGCACGTGATAGCACCATTTATTTATTTACTTAATAAGATTAACCCAGATTTTGTAGCAAATTATAAAATTACATCTGAACCGATGATAGCCGATGATATACAAGTTGGATATCAGTTCGAAAAGTCAAATGCCTTCTCCAGAATATATATCAAAAGTGCTAATATGGTGTTTAATTCAACAAACGATAGCATTGAAAATTTAATTGATACTCTTTGTCTTAATGATATAAATATATACATTATAGATGTAGAAAAACAATATAGTAAAAGTCAAGATATAGTTGCCTATAGGTTAATCCCACAGCCCAAATTAAAAGAAATACGAGAAAAGATTCAGGATGAATTCCGCATGAAGATAATTGACATTTAGAAGTAACAGCGTAAAACCCATAATAAGAATCAAGTATTTCACTCAACGCCTTCCCAAAACGGAGGGCGTTTTGTTTTACATTCCTATAAATATATTACAATCTAAAATTTCCAAATTGGTTCCAGCAACCGTCAATAAGATGTAAATCCTTCCACTATTATTTATTAACTGATATAAGAAACATAAGTATAAGAAAATTTGGATGTTCAAGTTATGTGTACATCCATAAGGATTTTAGCTTAAATAGTCTATGAAATTTAAAATAACATAGCATTAATTATAAAATAAATTTATTGAATAAAGTGCTATCGAAATCACTTAAATTTTACTATTTAAAAAATTTTTTAACCTATTACTGTAAGCCATTACAGGGAATAACCAGTAAAAAGTGAAAATAATTAACAATGTAATATTTTAACAAAGGCTGGTTAATGCACGAATACTGATTCTTCCAATATATACAAATTGATTGTTAATAAAAATATAAATTTAGACATGAAAGTATTGATATTACTGGGGTTGACGGTTTTAAAACTATCCTGTATACTTGCTTATATTCTAAAACGTTGGGGGTATTTATATGGACGCAAGTATAAAAAATTATTTTGACTCTACATGTAGAATTATTATTGACGAATTTAATTTTATTTTAAAAGGATTATCTTTAGAAGAAAAGCAGGATTATGCAAATAATAAATTTTGTGAAGCAGATTTAGCTTATAGATTAGGTTCACCTTTTAGACAAATGGCTCGTTATCCAATGCATGGAACTAAAAGTAAAGACATAATTGTTGACTACAATGAATTTGAAGTGGAAGTAAAATATTGGAGAAATTGGGAGGTTGGGTCTGGAAAACAGAAAATAAATTGGGAACCTTCATTTCCAAACGCTATATTTTGGCTATGTGATGAAATTGACAAAGGATATAAAGGGAAAAGAGCTTTTATCGCTGGGTGGAGTACTGTATTTGGGTGGAATGATTTATTACGTCTTGGTTCAACCTCTGGTAAAAACCCAAAAGTAAATATGGATAGATTACATATGATTCCATTTTTAAATTGTACAGATGGATATTTTCAGACAGTAAAAACCCAATATAACTTACGTGAAAGTATATATAGAATAATGGGAAGAAATTCAATAATAAACTGGTCACTTTATGGAAATGAGAATGATGATTTTAATATGTGCATTTTCTGGTAAATAAGTTACTTGTCATAAAATAAAGACTCCTAAATTGGAGTCTTTATTTTATGTATCACATTCAGGAATATATTCCATTATATCTCCAGGCTGACATCCAATGATTTCGCATACTTTTGTAATAGTCCGGGTATCAATATTCCCTTCATCTTTTTGCAATTTATCCACAATAGAAGGACTAATCCCATTTTTTCTTAGATAATACATGTTTAAGCCTTTTGATTTAAGCAGCATTTCAAGTTTTTTGAATGATATTGGCATTGGTTTTTATCACCTCTTTCTATAATAGTATATCACATGATGCGTACTAAACATAGTACAAAATAAACAAAAGTCCGTACTAAATATAGTACAAAATCACTATTGATGATACGTACTAAAGATAGTACAATTTAACCATGATAGTTGCTAATGAAACTTTAAATAACGAAAGGGGTTAAATGTTATGATAAGATTAAATATTCAGAATGTAAATGTAAGTGAATCACTGAGAGAGGTTACTAACCTATTTACAAAACAAGGATTTACAAAAACGGGTAACAGCCATCTAAAATTCTCATGTTACAACGATTTTAGACCAGATGAAATTGAGGAACTTGTATTCATGTTTACATTCCCGGATGCTTGGGGAAAATTGCTTGAAACAATTGAAGAACAAAAATTAACACTGGGAAAAAACGATTTAAGTGTATCATGGGTCATAATGAAATTTGTATTTAAAATGCACAAAATTCATCATTTCGGTTGGCTTGATAGAAGCAGAGTTGAAATACCTGATAATAAAAAGAATATATCAGAAATTGATTTAAAGCCTCGTATAAAATCATACATAACTAAACTCCAAACACAATTCCCTGATAAAGATGTTGAAGGTCTATTTGTTAATATTTATAACCAGACTCACCAAAAAAACAATATCTTTAGGCAGGAGCAAGTTCTTACATATTTAGTTGAAAATGACTTGACACTTGGAAATAAGGACTGGAATGATTTTTATGCAGCCGTTCACGAATGGAGAGGTGGTATGTATATTAATCCTAGAAATTATTCGTATTTCGTTACTGACACCTTCGGCAATTACGGTGGAAAGCTATATATGATTCAAAAAGACTTAAAACCTAGCAACGGCTGGGAGTGGGTGTATCATGTAAGTAACGATAATTGGCATAGTAATAAACAAATGGCAGAATCACAATGCCGTATGTTAAAAGCATTAAGAGATATAGCAGGATTAAGCAAAGAATTAGATTGGCAGGTCATAAGAGCAAATCAATATGACATGATAAATAAAGAGCCTTCGATGGATATAGAATTATCTGACTGTAATTGTTATACCTACAAAGATTCCTTATTCATAAGAAAAGATATTCCTGTTGGTTACATGAGTAAGCATCGTCAAGCAGTAAAAGCTGTTATCACGGCTATATGATATTAAGGAATAGTTTCTACAAGATGCTAGAAAATTACAATTAAATAAGAGGGGCGGTTTTAACTGCTCCTCTTGAGTAAGGGTAAAGAAAAGCACTCTGAGTGGGTGCTTGATATTATTAATCATCTTCTTCAGTAATATAGTCATCTTCCTTGACATCTTCAGCATCTTTATATTTTTCAACATATTTACTAAATAACTCAGCTATTTCGTTTAAAAGAACTTCTTTTTCTTTAATCGGAACTTTTTTAAGTGCATAAAATGGGATTCCATTAAGAGCAACCATGAAGCTTAAATCAAAATGCATATTATTATTGAATCTCTTAATATTTTGGAAAACGTATTCCTTATTGCTAGCGTTTTCAAAAATAAACTTAAAGCCTTTTTGAATATCTTTAAGCATTTTAATATATTCATTATCATTTATTAAAACATTGTATTCTCTAACTTTATAATTTTCGCCACCATCACTATTTGGGTTTTCATTAGTACTTTCAGAATCTTTGCTTAATAAATCTTCAATATATTTTTCTGCTTCATCATTTGAAATGGAAAGTAAATATGCAAATAGTACTACTAAGTCCTTTGATAAAACAGTGTTAAGTTTACCGTTCTCTAATAAAGAAACCCATCCACTAGATTTCCCAATATCTGTAGCTAATTTTGCACTCTTGAGTCCTTTTTCTTTTCGTAATTCTGCTACACGATTACTTATAGATGTTGTCAAGGTTATTTTGTGTTTTAACATTTCAATACCACTCCATAATATTTATTATATTACTAATATACAGAATACTTGAATGTTTGTCAATTTAAATAAGTAAAAATGTGTAATTTCAATTTAAAACTACAAACGTCATAAAACAGTGGTTTTATTATGAATTTCAATATAGACAAAAATATTTTTGAAATTATTGAAATTTATATTGTAATTTTGAAATAATGATGATATTATAGAATCAGATAAGAAATTATTGCCATTAATAACAAGAATTATTCATTTTAGGTAATAAAAATTTCGTTAATGAACAGGAGGAGATTCACAACAATGAATTATATAAGAAGTCCATCACAGAAAAGTACATAAAAGAAAAAAGCCACACATAGATGATCAGACCAATGTGAGGCTTCGAAAGAACATTAGAAATTATTTTGTTACAGAGATTATACCCGAAAGTGGGTAAGTATACAAGGATAAATTGTGAGGTTGGCTTACCAGTGAACAGCCAGAGAGGATTCATGAATGAGAAATATTAATTATTTAATGGTTAAGAACTACTTAAATCAAAATGGTGCATGTGATACAAATGGAGTATATCAAATTACAATTAAGGCTAGTAATGGCAGAAGTTACTTATTATTTGTTACTACAGATGATAAGGAACAAGATATCAAAATTCTGAATGAAGGAAACTCTAAAGTATGTAAGTATGCTGATAATTATAATCAGAATAATACTACGGAATTAGATAGCGAATTTGTAGCAGATGAAAAAACTTTGAATCACTTATATCTTGAACTAATTGAGCAAGCTGATTCACACAATATGGATTTACATATTGAATTGATAAAGTCTCTCAATAGCTTAACTGATGTATTAAGTAATATGAATGTTTTTGGGCAGACAGGTGGATTTCAAAATAACAATATGGTTTACCCAAATGACAACTATATGTTGGAAAGAGCAATAAGCAATGTTACAAATGCACTTGAGAAGGTTTCTGAAGTACTTTCAAAATAAAAGTAAATATATGGGTGGGGGGTAGGTTCATCCTGCCCCTACAAATAATAAAACATGTGATAGGCTTTAGATTTAAGCCAGGATAGGAGAAAAATATAATGAAAACTATGATAAACGGAAGAAACACAACCACTATTGATACTTGTAAGGGATACAGACTACTATGGAGCTTAACCATAAAGAATAACAATCAAAAGGTAGTTACTCAGGATGTATTTCAGTCTATAGAATCAGCTAAAGATGCTGTGTATTCTGTGGTGAGAGATATATCGGCAGAATATGAAAATGTTAAGCACGGTACCTTAATGTTATTAGATGAATCTCAGATACAAGAAGATGGAATTGAATATGTTGCTCACATAGAAGGTCGATTTTCTGGTGGAAGTTTCTACATAAGGATTATTACCTGTGATAATGAACCTGATGCAGAAACAATCACAGCAAGAGAAATTCAGGGTAGGTTTATGGAGTTGGTTGTTGATGGACTAGGAGAATTCAAATTTCTATTCAAAGAAAATACCTCCGAGGATAAGTCACAGGGGAAATATTATATGGAGGTACTGTGGAACCCAATAGGGTATGGTCTTATTGACTTTATTGTCGGACAATATGTTGATGATATTGACTCTGAGATGATAAATATTAAAGAAGATATGAGCTACTATATTGATGGAGCAAGAATATCCTGTATTTGCAGAATTGAATCAGGGCATGATGACGAGGGGGTATATGAGGATATCCTTAAAAACTTCTTTGGTGAAGAGTGTGAACCAGATGAGGATAATATGGAATGGAAGCTTGCAGATACTAACGAAAGAACAAAGAAAATTTCTGAATTACTTAATACTAAATATACAAAATGCCCTAACTGTGGAAGTGAAGTACATTTAATATCCTCTGTTGTAGGTGAAAATGACGGTTGGTATGTTGAATGTATTGAATGTGAATGGGCACAAACATGTAAAGAAGAATAGTAGATAGAATTTTAGCCAGTAAGTGGGATTTGTGTATTTTTAAATGCAGTATTATTTCTTTAAAAATAGACAGTCCCCTAATTACTAGCTAGTAAAACAAAGTACATGCCGGAATAATTTATGCCGGAGCCGGAATGAAGAAATATAATTTGAATGGAGGAGATTAATGAAAGAAAAAGTAAGTGACAAAATCACTATAAAAGATATTCAGCAATGGAAGAGTGAAATTATAACAATCAAAGCCCCTACTGGTGCAGGAAAGTCATACTTTGTAAAACATACTTTGTATAATTTTGCAAAGACTAATAATAAAAAAATTCTATTTTTAATCCATAGAATAAATTGTGTTAATCAGTTTCAGATGGAAATCAAACAGGCAGAGAAAACAGATGTAATTGACATCATGACATACCAAAAGTTAGAGATTTTAAGCCAGACATATAAAAAGTATTTTGATTTTAGTGAATATCAATACATAGTTTGCGACGAATTTCATTATTTTATGGGAGATGCAGCCTTCTCTAAGACAACTGATATAAGTTTAAATATGATATTATCTCAAACACAGTGTTGTAGGATTTTTATGAGTGCAACAGGTGACGATATGAAAACTTATATTAATAATGTAAAGAAGATACTAACAATAGATTATGAATTAGAAATAAATTTCGACTTTATAAAAAATTTGACATTCTTTAATAAGGACGAATCTATGGAAAAATTTATTGAAGAAGCAATTTCAAGAAAGGATAAGGGTATATTCTTTATTCAATCAGCTAAAAAGGCATACGAACTTTATTTAAAATATAAAGAACATTGCCTATTTAATTGTAGTAAGAGAAACGGAAGTCATTACAAATATGTAGACCAAGATAAAATTGACTCAATGCTTAAAAATGAGAAATTTGGAGAACTCATTTTAATAACAACTACATGTTTGGATGCCGGAGTAAATATCATTGACAGTAATTTAAAACACATAGTTATAGATGTGGATGACATTGGCTCTCTAATTCAATGCATAGGCAGGAAGCGTATCCAATCAGATGATGATAAGCTGTACTTGTATATCAAAACTGTTACAAATAAGCAATTAGGTGGCAAAATGACTCAGCTCAAAAATAAAATCAAAATGGCTGACTATTTAAGAACTCATACAGTAAAAGAATACATTCAAGAATTTGGAAGAACTATTGATTTTAGTAATATTGTATATGATGATATAGTATCAGAGGACGATAAGGGAACTAAAAAAATTAATGAACTGATGTACTTTAAGTGTAAATTTGATTTAGCAGAAATATCAATAATGCTTGATACATACAAAGACTATGGCTATTGTAAATTGTTAGCTAGAGAATTAGGATTCTATGATTTCGATGAAGGAAGATATTCTTATAGACTTATTGATGAAGATTATAAAAATGATGAAATAGAAAGACTTCTTGATAAATATAAAGGTAAGGCTCTATGGAAAAAAGACCAAGAAACAATTATTAATAGTATAGGTTTAAAAGATAAGAGGGGTCGTATCCAAAGAAGTCATACTCAACTAAACACATACTTTGATAGTAATAATCTTCAATTCAAAATTATTCCCAAGCAAGATAGACGTAAAATAAAAAACGGTAAGAAGAATAGGAATTTTAACAAGACCTATTGGATAATTAGTAAAAATACTAATAAAGTATCTTGTAATAGTTGATTTTATCGGGTTCTATAGTTTTTATAAGTGCTAAAAATGTGGAGTAAGCTCTTTATATAGCTTTATCCATAAATTTAACACTGTAAAATGTCTCAGAGCAATTGATATGAATATATTACAAGAGAATTACAGAGTAATATTTTATAATTATAATTAATCAAAACCTTGGGGCTAAATATTTGCTTTCCCTACGGGCTACCCCTGCAAATATTTTTAGCTCGCCCCAAACCCCAGCATATATAAATTACTTTAATAAATAAAAAAATTAATAAAAAAATTATATTTCCCCCGGCGGGGGATAGATTGAGCAAACTTGTTTGCGAAATCCTAGGGGGAGAAAGCCGTCTGCAAGACTATAGTTTATTAAAAGATAAACCACCCCTAGGGTATCGGAAAAGAAAACCGCTTTTCAGCTACCTTTCCCCTATCAAGGGGAGAAATATAATTTTTTTGACTAGGAGGAAATGAGATATGTTAAATAAACAATTCAAAATGTACAGTGTCGATACAAGAGTATTTTATACATCAAAGGAACAGAGGATTAATAAAACCTTAAGCGATTTAAAGAAAATAAAGTATGGTATTATGAATTTTACCTTATATGAGATAGTTAATAAGGATAATATGAAAATGAAGTATACACGCTGGCAAGATGTTATTAAATTAAAATCATATGACAAAAAGAGATTCAATCAATTTATAAACAAAAATAAGCATCTAAGAAATGCTTCTATGTATAAGAATGCTCTTAAAAATAATATATTTTATCAGGAGATTGAAACGAAAATCAAGAAGGCTGAGAAGGATTTAATCACTATTATTAACAAGATAAAGAACAATAATAGAGTTCTGACAAAAGAGTTAACTGATTATAATACGATATCAGTCTTTGAAGGTTCACTTAGTAGGATTCTGGAACTTGGTAAGAATAACTTAACAGATAAAGTTGTCGTTATAAAAATAGTGGATGGACATGAGCAAAGCATTATGAAATCTATTATAGATAATGGATTCATTTGGAATCGAGAACGCTACATAACGCTGACTTCTAGTGCTGGACAAATCAGAAAACATAAGATACTTTTTATCAAAGAGTCTATTTGGAATCAGTATAAAGGTAAAATTCAGTGTGGTCTTGATATTAAGGATATGAATGAATCTGAATATAACGGTTGCAATATAAACAAAATGTTAAGTTACTTGGCATTACAACTTTCAGCGACTGACGTATGGGAATCATTTGATATTGATAGATGTATTGTTTGTGATGATCTTGAGACTGTTGTAAAAGGTACAGTTGATTATATCAGTAAAGATTTAGAAGTTACTCCTAATGTAAAAAATAAAGAAATACTTATAAATCAGATTGATGGCTGCGGAATGATTAGTTCGGAATTATCAGATAAAAACTTCATGGTTAGGCTGCCATGGGTGAAGGGTCTTCTTGGTGTATGGAATATAAAACGCTGGTGCAAGAGTGAAAATGGTGGGAATTATATGGTAAAGGACATTTTTGGTTCTGAATTCGATGTATTAAAGGACAATATTCAAATAATTTTCAGCAAAAGCCAATTCAAAATGTGGAAATATTATAAAGCAATAGCCGAAAAATATAATGCTGAAAATGGAACAGCTTTAACAGGATGGGATATGTACAAAAAACTGTTCAAAAAGTATGGATGCGAAGCTAGTAAATGTAATGTTGAAGAAAATATTAAGACTCGTAAAGATAAATATTACTATAAGAAGGCAACTTATGGTTATCAGATGCTACAGACAATAACGGATATCACTGATACTGAACTACAAGAGCTGACTCAACCAACAGTGGATTTAATAACAAAAGCTCATACGAAAATTGATGCTATGCTTCAAGTTCTTGGGTATGACGAGGATTCAAATCTAGCAATGTGTGTTGAGAAATATCCTTCAATAATGCGTGACAGTTGGGTTAAGGAGAGACTGGAAAGCAAACTTACGAGCATAAGAAAGTCAACAAAGGTAGCAAAATTAAGAATTGATGGGACATATACATTCGTTGTACCAGATTTATATGCATATTGTGAGTTTATATTTAAAGGTAAAAAGAATCCCAAAGGTATACTTGGAGCTAAAGAAGTACATTGTAGAATGTTTCCTCAAAAAGAAATATTGCTTAATAGGTCACCTAGTCTATATAAAGAGCATTGGATAACTAACAATAGACAGCGAAAGGAACATAGAGACTGGTTTACTACTAATGCAGTATATGTAAATATTCACGATTTGGCAAGTAAGGTTTTGATGTATGACTGTGACGGAGACAAGCTACTGGTTATCGGACAAAACAACCTCATTACAATAGCAAAGCGAAATATGCAAGGAATTAATCCGCTTTTTTATGAAATGGGTGTTGCGGGAAGCCAAGTGATAAATAATGAAAACATATATAAGAGTCTAACGTATGCTTATAAGGTTGGGAATGTTGGAAAGTACAGTAATAAAATGACACAAATATGGAATGAGTATCCTGAAGCTGACGTTGAAACAAAAAAAGTATTGCTTAAAAAAGCAAAAATCCTAACGGCTCTTAATAATTTCGCAATTGATAGCGCCAAGTCCCTCGATTTTGTAAAAATAAATAAAAGTATGAAAACATTTTTAAAGTCAAAAAAAGAAATGCCATATTTCTTCAAGTTTGCAAAAGATTATGATGGTGGTAAATGTTTAGGAAGGGGAAATGGTACAGTAGATAGGATTGCTAAAATTATCGAAGGTATTCCATATACCAACTTCAATTTTGATAATATATCCAGATTCAATTACCGCAAGCTGATGAAAAATAGCAAAATTGAAATTGATAGTAAAGTAATAGAAATTTATGAGAAATATGTTAACCTTCAGCAGCAAGCGTATAAAAATAATTCTTATCAAATTCAGGAACTTGATGAACGTGAAGTGGCAAGATTATCTAAACAGAGTTTGCTTGTAGATTTTGCCAAAGAAGTAACGGCTCTTGGAATAGAAGTATATTTTGCAGTTGATGTTATTATAAAATATGTATTCACCAAAAAGTCTGAGAATGGTAAAAGTTTCTTATTTGATATTTTGGGTGGCTATGTATATGATAATCTTTGCGAAAATATTAAGAGTAACTTAACAGGTAAGGTTAGAAAGACTGATAACCTAAGTCAATGCTCTAGCTGTGGGGAAGGGTTTGAAAAAACAAGTAATAGGCAGAAACTATGTCCGAGATGTGCAAAAGAAAAGATTCGTGAAAGTGATAGATTAAGAAAAAAGAAAATATCTTAATTCCATATTTAGAAAATGTAAAATTATCCATTAATATCAATGCTTATAGCGGATTTTGAAGATAAAAACATGCCCCAGAAACTCTTAAAAACCTTGATATTACTGCATTGTAGCTAATTTGATAAAGTTGAGTATAAGGAAGTAGGAGAAGTGTGAAGACATTTCGATTGGACTACAATAGAGGGTGTTGCTTATGGCAGCACCTTTCTTATATATTATTTTTTTGAAAAGGGTTATTTCTTCCTCAAACAATTATAGCATTACAGATTTAATTTGTAAAGAAAAAGTTTTCGACAAAAAACTTAATTTCACTTCAATTTGCCCCGTTCCCTGACTGAGGAACGGACGTATAGGATATTTACGGTATTACAAAGTGCCGTTTAAATATACTCCTCCTATTTTTATTATTGGCTAGGCTACCTTAGTTTTGGGGTAGCTACTGGACTGTTTTAAAAGGGAAAAAATTGTGCGTTTTGAGAGGTACAGAAATGTGTCTCTCCTTTTCGGAGATATAGAGAATTAACGGATTCTCTGTATCTCTCAAAGGACACAAAAGTGTACCGTTATACACTATAAATAATATTCAGGTCGCAACTTGATAGCGAGAAAAGGATGGTAAAATTATGAGTAAGCAATTGAAAGCAGTACACAGTCAGGAAGTTTTAGGAAAAGAGTTTGTTGTATACGGAGATATTCAAAATCCATTATTTTTAGCAAAGGATGTTGCTACATGGATAGAACATAGTGATTTATCTCGTATGGTCGATTTAGTTGATGATGAAGAAAAGCTAAAACGTACATTATACGTATCAGGTCAAAATCGTGAAGTATGGCTACTTACAGAGGACGGTTTGTATGAAGTCTTAATGCAAAGTAGAAAACCCATTGCAAAGTCATTTAAAAAAGAAGTGAAGAAAATATTAAAGGAAATTAGAATTAATGGCGGTTATATAAATCCTAATGCATCATTGGAGCAAGTATCTAATATGGTCGAAGCTTATACATTTAAGCAGATCACTAAACAAATTAAGGAATGTGATATATTGAAACTTAAAGAAGTAGTTTTGAATATATTAGATGTTAATAGTGATTTAGGTAAAAAACAGAGAGATTTGTACCATAAAAAAATGAATGCTAAAGAGTATAAGCAGCATTTAAGAGAGCATGTCAGAAAAGCAATCCTTGAGCGTGAATACCCAAAAGACTATATGAGTGCAATTGAAACAGCTATAAGACTTGAATTACTTGATGAGTTAGATAAGAACATTATAATTACAGAACGTAAAAGTAGCGGTCAAAAACTTGGTTATGCAAATAAAAGATTAATAGAACAGGTACATTAAAAGTATCTGTTCCTATTTTACGTGGAGGTGAGGTTTAATTATATACATATACGGCATATATAGGTTAATTGATGATGTTTTATTGTACCTAGGCGTTTCATCACGTGGCGTTGAAACCAGAAAAGTAGAGCATATAAAACAATTATTAAAAGGCAACCATAGTAATAAGACATTACAAAATCTTTATGACGAATGTAATGGTGAAGTTGAAGTAAGGTTAATTAAGTCATTGAAAACTGAAAATACTCTTCTAAAATTCTTTTATGAAGCACTTTATAATTCTATGATGAATCCAGTTGCAAATAAGTGCATTATTTCGCAAGGAAGAAACAGAGTTATATTGCAAAGAACAGATAAAGCAATTGCAGGAGAGCTGATTAAGGTTATTGATGATTTAGTATAACTTACCAAAGCATATAAATTATCTTACAACTTATGTTAATTGGAATATTAACTGAGTATATTTAATTATAACGACAACTTTATAAAAGGGGAAGTTATCAGCGGTCAGGGTAGCTTGCCTTTTTATATTGTACAAGAAGAATTTGTTAAATGATGCAGTAAAAAGGCTTTCAGAAATTGAGGAGCAGTATTGTAAGGGTTATGATGTAATTATATGTAAAAAATTAAAGGATTTAACAATTTAATATAGAATATTAAGTATAATAAGAAAATAATATTGGGAGGGGGTATTTATAATGCAAATTAGATTATTGACGGATTTAATAAAAGATGAATATGGTAATTTTTACCATGGTGTAAGGCAGACAACTGGAAAAGAATATAATGAAATAACTCTTGTAAATGCTTTTATGGATTATACATTTAGTCGCATTATATCAGAAGATTTTATAAAGGATTATAATCGGCAATTTTTAGGAAAACTTCCGACTAAATTGTTAAAGGGTACTATTGAAAGTATAAACGATGGAAAAGTACCATTAAAAATTATTTCAATGAGCGATGTAATTAAAAATTACGATAAAATAGTTATTTGGAATGTTTATGAAAAGAATGCTGGAATTGATATTGAACCTAAGATATCAGTATATCATGAAACAACAATAACAAGGTAAATTATAATTTATTGAATGAGCCTATGGTGATATAGGTTCATTTTTTATGGCTTGTTTTAAAATAAGAAAAGAGGTGATATAAAATGACTAATCCTTTAGGATTAAATCAATATACAGACAGGAGCAAATATTTACCAACCCCCGCAGAACAAAAATTACTTGATGTATTATGCAATCCCAGTTCTTTGGGAAAAACAGTTGTAGACATATGTGCCGAAGCAGGAGTAGAACGTAAAGTATATTATGATGCAATGAAAAAAGAAGGATTTGCAGAGTTCAGACGGGATATGGTAATGGATATTATTAAGAATAATATATCAGATGTGCTATTGGCTAGTGTTAAATTTGGTGTAAATAACGCTAAAAATAACGCTGATAGAAAGATGTTATTAGAAATGATTGGTTTATATAATAATAAGCAGGATATCAATATTAAAACTGATAATACTAATATTTCTGATGAAGAATTAAACAGTAAAATTAATCAACTGATAAATGAATCTAATAACAATAAATAGTTCGTATTTCTAATACTTTTACGAACTATGCTTATTTATCAATGGTTAAAAAATCTTAATTTCATATAAACGAACTTTTTATTGACTTTATACGAACTTTTGTATATAATTTACATATAAAGTGAATTATAAGGGTGGTTTTGTATATGGCTAATAAAAGAACTAGAGCATTAGACACTGAACAATATAAATTAATTATTAATACTATTCGTGAAGGGTTTGTATATCAGTGCGAAGGTAAAAGTGTAAAATTTAAACCTAATAATAGAATGGCTACTGTGTTATCTTTGCAGGCTAATTTAGGACTTAGAATAGGTGATATATTAGACTTAAAGCTAAATAATATCATTAAAGATGGTAATAGATATAGGCTTGATATTATAGAGGAAAAAACAGGTAAATCAAGGACTTTTACAGTTAATAATGATATATATAATTATCTTAAAATGTACTGCTTAGAAAATAATATAAAACCAACTGCAACTATATTTGATATTACTGAACGCTCATTACAAAAGAACTTACAAATAGTATGTAATTATTTAGGATTGACTGATATTAGTACACATAGTTTTAGAAAGTTTTATGCCACTGAAATATATAATGCAAGTGGTTGTAATGTAGCCTTAGTAAGGGAATTGTTACAACATAGTGCATTGTCAGTAACACAAAAGTATATAGGTGTAAGTAGTAAACAGGTAGAAGATGCAATAGCACAACACTTATGTTTAATGTAATATAAGATAATTATCAAGAACCTTATTAACTAGGGTTCTTTTTTTATTGCAATAAAGAAGGTGATACAAATAAATAACAATATAGATATCAATAACTTATCCAATGACAAAAAGAAAGAATTGACTAAACTGTTAGAGATAAAGGAAATCAGAGAAGCAAAAGCAGACTATTGTAAGTATGTTGAATATGTTCATCGTGGATATTGGAAACGTGCTAAACACTTAGAATATATATGTCAGACTGTACAGGACTTTATTGAAGGTAAGATAGATAAACAAATACTCTGTCTATCATTGCCACCACAACATGGTAAATCTAATACAATTACTGAAACATTACCATCATATTACTTAGGTAGATTCCCTGATAAAAGGGTTATAGCTGTGTCTTATGGTGATGATTTAGCAAGTAGATTCGGTAAACGTAACAAAGAGAAAATTGAGGAATTTGGAAAGAAGATATTTGATATAGAACTATCACCTACTAGTAAATCAATCACAGAGTTTGATATAAAAGGTCGTAAAGGTTCTATGTTATCACGTGGTATTATGGCAGGAATAACAGGACAACCAGCGGATTTGATTATTGTTGATGATCCTATAAAGAATAGACAAGAAGCAGAATCAGAAACATACCGTAATAAAGTATGGGATGAGTGGATGAGTTCAGTTATCACTAGATTATCAGCTAAAGGTAAGGTAATAGTTATCCAAACGAGATGGCATGAAGATGATTTGACAGGCAGAATATTACAACATAATAAAGATGATGCAATGTATATCAATATTACTTGTGAAGCAGAAGAAGGGGATATATTAGGACGTAAAGTGGGAGATGCTTTATTCCCAGAGATAGGCAAAGATAATGCATGGTTAAAAAAGTTTAAAAAGAACTATTATACCGATGAAGGTAGTAGAACATGGTTAGCATTATTTCAAGGTAAGCCAACATCAGCAGAAGGTAATATGCTAAAGCGTGAATGGTGGAAGAAATATGTTACATTACCTAAGATGGGATTAAAGATAATATCAGTAGATGCAACATTCAAAGATAGTAAGAAATCAGACTTTGTTGCTATACAAGTATGGGGTAAGATAGGGAATGACATGTTTCTAATTGATAGGATTAAGAAACGAATGGACTTTGTTGATACTGTTAAAGCTATTAAAACTATGAACAGTAAACATTCTGATATTAACTCTATATACATTGAAGATAAGGCAAATGGTTCAGCAATAATATCTACTCTTAGAAGTTCAATTCCTTACATTATTCCAGTTACACCTAAAGAAAGTAAAGAAGCAAGAGTATCAGCTATATCACCACAAATAGAAGCAGGACATGTATATTTACCATCATATGATATAGCACCATGGATAGAAGAATTTATAGACGAATGTTGTAAATTTCCAAAAGGGGTTAATGATGACGAAGTAGATTGTATGTCACAAGCAATTAACAAACTAAAAAATATATATGCTGATTTAATATCTGATGATGAGAATATAGATGATGATGATTACATGTCATATGATGAACAAATATCAGAAATGTGTAAATGTACATAAAGGAGATTAACAATGTTTTATATATTAGGAACAATATCAAGTATTATATGTATTCTGCTAGGCTTTTGGCTTGGTAAAGGGTGTCCATTACCCAAACAAACAAAACATATAGACAATATAACTAGTACAAATGAGCAATTATTGGAACAGGAAAAACAGCAAGAAGAATATGAAAGACAGTTTCAAAATTTAATGAAACACAGTGGAGAGCTATAATTTAGAAAAGGGTGTGAAAAATGGATAACTCTGAATTAAAAAACAATGAAATACCACAAGCAATATCATCTTTATCACCAGTATTAATCAATAATAGATATGAAAAAGGTATAGACTATAAGAACAGTCTTAACTTATATGATATTGTAAAGAACAATACAAATTACTATTGTGATAAACAGTGGGAAAATTGTAATGCACCAGATTTACAGAAGATTACTTTAAATATAATTAAACAAGTTGTTAGTTATAGTGTTAGTATGTTAACCACTGATAATGTTGGTGCAAATATAAAAATGTATCGTACTGATAAGGATGATAATAAGGCAATACCTAATATTATTTCGTCTGAAATATTAAGGATAATGGAAAATACACAATTCAAGGAATCATTAAAAGACTCCACTAGAGATTGTGCAATAAACGGAGATTCTATTATATATTCTTATTGGAATCCAGATATTAAAATAAAAGGACAGCTTAATGAAGGGGATATAGATATTGAACTTGTGAAAAATACACAGGTATATTTTGGTAATCCTACAACAAAGAATGTACAGAAACAGCCTTTTATTATAATAAGTTTTAGAAAACTATTAGAAAAAGTACAACAAGAAGCTAGTGAAAATGGAGAAAATCCAGAAGCAATTAAGGCTGATACAGATATAAACCAATATAATTCTAAGTATGAACCTGACAACTTTGTAACAGAATTAGTATACTTTACTAAAATAAATGGTGAAGTATGGTGTGCTAAATGTACTAAGGATGCATGGGTACGTAAACCTTGGAATCTTGAATATAGTTTATATCCTATTTCATATTGGTCATGGTCAGAAAACCCTAATAGTTGCCACGGGATTTCACCTGTTTCAGGCATCATAAAAAATCAAGACGCAATAAATAAGTTATGGTCATTCCATTATCATGTTGTACAAAACTTTGCATTTCCTAAAATAATTTATGACAGAGATGTATTTGGTCAACAGAAATACACTAGTGCAATTGGTAAGCCAATAGGTGTATCAGGCGACCCAAACAAAGCAATATTTAATGTATTTAATGGTGTACAGGTTAAAAATGAAATAATTGAATTTGCTGATAAATTAGCAGAGAAGTCAAAGCAAATGATGGGAGCAAGTGACGTAGCATTAGGAAATTTAAAGAATCCTGAAAACACGTCGGCAATAATAGCTGTGTCAAATAATAGTAAGCAACCATTAGCATTACAACAGAAATCATATTATAACTTTGTTGAAGATACATTTAGAATATGGCTAGATATAATGTCAGTTGATTATGGAATAAGAGAAGTAAAAACTATAGATGAAAATGGTAATGATACTTATGGTAATTATGATTTCAGCAGATTAAAGGATATTAATTTAAAACTTAATGTTGAAATAGGTAGGGCAGCATGGTATGACGAATTAGCAGCAATACAGACTATTGATAACTTATATCATAATCAAATTATTACTGATAAAATATTATACCTTGAATCACTTCCTGAAAGTGCAAATATACCTAATAAATCTGAAATAATTGCACATCTACAGAAAGAAAAAGCACAATTAGAAAACAAAACAGTTTTATATCAGCAGATGGCACAATTCTTAGACACATTACCACCAGAACAACAGGCAGAGTTAAAGAAATTGCCACCACAGCAATTAGAACAAACAGTAATGTCAATGATGCAACAGGCAGGACAAGTACCACAACAATAATAAAATAAATTATACTAATTAGCTTGTTGAATTATTCAACAGGCTTTTTATATATGCCCCAACCATAGGGCAGGAAGGAAAGGTTTTTATATGAAATATTTTAGCTTATTTGCAAATAGACAACCATATCTTGATGCAGATGATGGAGTAAATTTAGGTGGTGGTGGAGATATTACACCACAAAATGAAAGCACAGAAACAAATAGTGTTATTGATGATGATAGTATCTCATTAGATGCAAGTGATTTCCTTACAACAGCAAATGAAAATGAAAATACTGATTCTAATGATAACAATGAATCAACAGATGAAACAAATGAAACTGATGAATTTAATAATACTGATGATGTAAACCAACAAAGTCAGGACGAGAATAAATCAGTAGAAACAATAAAAGTAAAATTTAATAAAGAAGAAATGGACATACCTATTGATGAAGCTACACAGTATATTCAGAAGGGTATGAACTACGATAAGATTCTTTCACAAAAAGAAGCTTTAGAAAAATCTAAAGAATTTGAAATTTTAGATTATTATGCTCAAATGTATGGCATGACAAGACAGGAATATACTGATTACTTGTTTAGAAATAAAGAAGAACAAGCTTTAAAAAATGAAATGAATGATGTTAAATCTAAAAGTCCTGAAATTTCAGATGAACTAGCAGAAGAAATTGCACTAATGAAAATTGAAAGAAATAAACGTGAACTTGAAGAAAAGAAAAGAGCAGAAGAACAGAAAAAACAAGACGAAACTAATAAAATGTATTCTGATTTTATGGCTGAATATCCAGATATTAAATCTGAAGCAATTCCACAGGAAGTATGGGACAAAGTATGCCAAGGTCAAACTTTACTATCTGCTTATTCACGTTGGGAAAATCAGCAATTAAAAGCAAAATTACAGGCAAAAGAACAGAATGAAAAAACTAAAAAGAAGTCAACAGGTAGTGTTGTAGGTGATGCAAATATTGATTACAAAGATGACTTTTTAGCAGGATTTGATTCAATATAAGCTTTAATAAAATAAATATTAATTAATTTGTAATAGCTCAATAGAGCAGAAAGAAGGTATAATTATGGCAATAAATTTAGCTAGTAAATACTCAAATAAGGTAGACGAAAGATTTTCAGTTGGTTCTTTAACAGAGAACATAGGACTTAATAAGGAGTATGATTGGTCTGGTACTAAAACAATTACTGTATATAATATCGACACCGCACCAATGAATGATTACACAAGAAGTGGTGCTAATAGATATGGTACAGCTAATGAACTTGGTGACACTACTACAGAATATACTGTAACAAAAGATAGGTCTTTTACATTTACTATTGACAGAGGAAATTACAATGACCAGTTAATGGTAAAAGAAGCAGGAAAGAGTTTGGCAAGACAAATAAAAGAGGTTGTAACCCCTGAAATTGATATTTATAGATTTGCAACATGGTCAGCAACCGCAATTGCAAATGGTAAGGTTACAACAGAAGCAATCACAAAGGAAAATGCATATTTGAAATTTTTAGATGCACAGGAAACATTGACAGATGCAAAAGTTCCACTTACTGGAAGAGTTTGTTTTGTTACTACTAAATTTCTTAATGCTTTAAAGCTTGATGATAGTTTTACTAAGGCAGGAGATATGTCACAGAAAATGCTAATAAATGGACAGGTTGGTGAAGTTGATGGAGTTAGAATTATCGGTGTACCATCTTCATATCTTCCTACTAATCATTCCTTTATTCTATTGCATCCATCATGTACAGTATGTCCTAAAAAGCTACAAGAATATAAGACACATGATAACCCTCCTGGCATAAACGGTTGGTTAGTAGAAGGTAGACAGATATATGATGCATTTGTATTAGAAGCAAAGAAAAATGCAATATTTGTACATAAAAATGCATAATGAAAGGATGATGAAAAAATGAAGTTTAAAAAAGGTAATTATGTAGTTGAGGTTACAGACCCTAATACATTCAGTGTATTTATAAGAGAAGGTTTTAAAAAGGTTGAGGAAAAACCAAAGGAAGATAAATAAGTAAAATAAATCTAAGGGGGACTAAATTAAAGTTCCCCTTTTTTTTATTTAAAGAAAGATGGTGATATAAATGACAGTGGATGCTATTAATAAAACTGCTTTAGCCTTAATTTTTGAAGATGTAAACACTATTGATTATGACCCATATTTGTTTATTTATCTTAATTTATTATTACAACAAAATTTTACTAAAAATAATCAATATCGGATGTCAAAAGGTTTGACACCGCTAGAATCAGCACAAGTTGTAACATCTAAAAGTGATATTTTATTATATGAACCTGATTTGTGTTTAGAAGTATTAACATATGGATTAGGTGCGATGTTTATAAAAGAAGATGATATGATGTCTGATGCTAATGGAAAAAATTATTATGATTTAATAACACAGTATACACAGGCACAAAATAAATACAATAAAGCAGTATATGTAGATGTTGAAGATATATATAGTTGTAATGACGAGGTGATATAATGTCACAAATATTTAAAATAGATAGATTTCTTGGTGTTAATTTGAATGATACCAGTATGCAAATTGGAGAAGCTTCAAATATAGTTAATTTTAGAATTACAGACGATTATAAGTTAAAAAAAAGAGAAGGATACAAACAATATTTACCTACTGGAACTGGTGGGAAAATTAAAAGTATGTGGTATGGTAAGATAAATGATGAATATCACCATATATTTGTAAGGGATGGAAAAGTATATAAGTATGCTAATCCATTAATTGAATTAGGTACTATACCAGACAATGAAAGTATAGAAATATATGATTTTCAAGGTATTTTATACTTTTTGACTAATGGTTATTATAAAAAATGGTTAGGTACAGGGAATATAGTAGATGTTGAACCATATATACCACTTATAAAAGTTGCTACTAGACCAGACGGAAAAGGCACAGATTATGAGAATTTAAATCTATTGACAGGTAAAAAACGTCAAAAATTTAGGTCAAATGGAACAAGTAAAATATATACCTTAGTTGAACAAAATATTACAAGTGTAGATATAGTTAAACACTTAGGAGTCATTTTAACACCTACAACAGATTATACCGTAAATTTAACAAATGGCACTATAACAACTACTGTTCAATATCCAGAACAAATAGATGATGATATAGAAGTTTTTTGGACAAAAGGTACAGGTAATACAACAGATGTTACAAACCAAAAATATAGTATAGCTTATGGCGGTGGAAACGATAACCGAATATTACTATATGGTAATGGAAATACAATAATTTATTCAGGTTTAGCAGATGGTGTTTCAAGTGCTGAATATTTTCCTGCCAATAATTATATGAATATTGGAACTAAACAAGATGATGTAATATGGTTAACAAAACAATATAACACATTATTGATTTTTACGGATAGTAATGCATGGTATTCAAGTTTAGAATTTAATACTGATACAGGATTGATAGATTTCCCAACATATCCATTAAACTCTAAAATCGGTACGCTGTGCAAAGGTCAATTATTACAAAATAATCCGTTTACATTGTATAAGGGTGGTATTTATGAATGGGTATCTACAACAGTAAGAGATGAAAAGAACGCTATATTAAAATCAATGAGAATACAAAAAGAACTTGATAATATTGATTTAAAAACATGCTTAACATATGACTATGAGGACAAAGGAGAGTTTTGGATTTGTTATAGTAATAATGTTTGGGTTTATAATTATAGACTAGATGTATTTTATAAATATAAATTAGCAGACATACCAACATGTTTTTTAACAATAGATAAGGTTCTTTATTTTGGTACAAGTACAGGAAAAATAATGCAATTCCAGAACAAAGTTACATTAGAAAACGGAACTATTAATTATGATGCACGTACAGATGCAGGACAAACAATAAATTCTATTGCAGAATTAGGATTCATGAATTTTGATAATGAATATTTAAGAAAATTTATACAGTATGCTTTCATTTCAATTTATCCTGATTCACGTTCATCTTTAAAATTATATTGGCAAACAGATAAAAAATCAACGGAAATACCACTAAAACCAACAATAGACTTTAATTTCTTCAATTTTAATGATATAGATTTTTCAGATTTTACATTTCTATGTAATTATAATCCAACACCAACTAAAGTAAAATTAAAAGCTAAAAAATTTAGTTACATAAAATTAATTCTTGAAAATAATGAATTAAATGACACTGTAACAGTTGTAAGTATTACATTACCTGTTATTAAGGGTGGATATGTAAAATAAAAGAAAGGGTGATAATACAATGGCATTAACAAAATTAACAGCTAACGTATCTAATATACAGACATTAAGTGATAAGCCTAATCAAAATGAAAATTTAACTCCTGTTAGTTTAAAACAAAAGTTTGATAAGGGTGTTGAAGATACAAAGGATTATATAAATAATACATTGACCAATGAACTTGATACGAAACTAGATACACTTACTGCAACAGACACATCATTACAAACCCAAGTAACAAGTTTAGACCAAAAAACTACAACAATTAATAATAATTTTATATCTTTTAGAAGTCAAACAAATGCAAGATTATCAAGCACTTTAGGTTCGCCATCAAGTATAGATGGGGTAAGTAATGCAACCAAGAATATAGATTTAGTTGCAGGAACAGGTATAAGAATCACACCTAATAATACTGATAAAACAATAACTTTTGAAGCAACAGGAACAGCAGTTCCCGTTGCTCATGGACATACACATGCAGTAGGTGGAACAGACCCAATTACAGGATTTGCAGAAATGGCATCAGCTATAACAACAAATACTACAGATATAATTAATCATGTAAATAATAAGGAAATGCATGTACCTTTTAGAGTAGCTACACAGTTTACACAAGAGGAATATAAAAATCATTATACTTATTATTATGCAGGATTTGGAAATACATCAGTATCAACATTAGCAGATGGACAAACACTTAGGGCAAAATGTAATTCTGATAGCACAGGAGCAGTATATTTACATGTTGATGTTGTAAACGAAAAACCAGTAGTTAAGGCAAATGGTTTACCTGTTACAAATTGGAAAGCAAATGGAATATATACACTAGTATATAATGCAACAACAGGAAATTTTATACAACAGGGTGAAGGGGGTGAGTACGGAACAGATAACCCAAATGATGTAAAAGTAGGTGTTGTTTTTGGTACTGAAACTGGTTTAAAAACAGGTACATTTACAGCAGATGCAACAATAACTGGAAGTGATGTTATGAAAGGCAAAATTGCATATGCTAACGGTCAAAAAATTACTGGTACTTATGATATTCCCAATGAAGCATGGTTTCAACCGCATAATCAATGGTATAAATGTACTGCACATCCAGCTACAAATGGTTCGGATGCAATAAAAGGTACTATGGGTTGTGTATGTGATAATAAACTATATTTGTTTTCATTTTTTCTTCCTGCTTCTGCCAGTAATTATTGGGGTTGGAATGTATATGACCCAACAACTAATTTATGGACAAAAGATTACGTATATACTGGAGTTAGTCCATCTTACTCTACATATATATGTGGGATATTCAATCATATTATATATTTAAAAATTACTGACGGAACTACAACATCAACTACTGACAAAATATATGCATATGATACCATATTAAAAATAATGACATCTTTTAGTATAAAGACATTAGAAACTCATGATACTAGTTCCAGATGGATAATGACTGATGAAAATACATTTTATTCAATCGGTGGAGCTAGTTCAAAACTTACATATTCATACAATAAAATCACTGATACAATAACTTCAAGAACAAATTGTCCTGTTTATTTGTCTAATCCATCATGTGTATACAATCCATCTAATAATACAATTTATGTTGTTGGTAATAAAAGTACAGTATACGACCAACCAACACCATTATATGCTTATGATTGTTCGGCTAATACTTGGGTTTCAAAAGCTGATTATGCTACTGACCCAAGATATAATTTATCTATTATATTAAAAGATGCTAATACTTTATTAATTGGTGGTGGAATCAAAACTACTGATTGGTGGGAGGGTAGTTTTAAAGTTTATGATATAACAACAAATACATATACACTTAAACCATATTCCCCTATGGGAAAACAAGTTGGTTCATTAGGTATTATAAATGATAAAGTGTATTTTTTCGGAGGATATACATCAAACGGCGGTTATGATAACACATATGTTTACTTTTATTAATATTAGGGAGGGTTTTTAAATGCAGGAAGAAAATTTTATAATTACAATTTGGGATAGAGTTTCCCCAATTAATGGCTTATCCGCAACGGAAATAATATCATATCGTCAAGATATAGCAAATGAACCTACAGTTTTGTTATTTTCAGACCCTAATACATGGTCTGTTAACATGATAGAGTTCCCACACACACTTATTGATACTTTGAATAGGCATGATGTTTTTAAGCCTGTAGATACGACATTAGACCCCATAGAAATAGGACATTTGTATTTACAGTATTTATATTTAATGAATCATCCAGTACTACCAAAAACAGAATTACAGATATTACAGGAAAAGGTTGATTCTTGTATAGTTGATGTTAACAATCTTATTGAAATTGTAATTGATAAACTTATATAAAGGAGTGTGTTAATATATGTGGAGAGAAAAATTTCAGTATTTAATATCTATAGGAAAAACTAAAGAGTATTTAATAACAAAAGTAAATTCATTATATTCACAGTATCCAGAACAATTTGAAACAGGAGAATATGAATTAATAATTCAGGATATTAACGAAGCTTATCCAGCTTAAGGACGGTGAAAGCATTGATAAAATTAATAACAATGCTTAAAAATAATATTGATAAGGTGTTTATAGTGCAATTTATATTAAATACCTTATCAATATTTTATGTCATTTTAAGTAATAAAACGAATTTTTTATTTATTGTTATGTTTACAATATCTTTATTAATTGAGATAGCAGGAATATTATATTTAGTATTTTTAGCCGTAAAAACAGGAATATATATTAATATAACTAATCAGACAACTAACAATAAATCATTCTTTTTAGATTCAGCAAAAATAGAAGACGATAAATAAACATAAAGTAAGACACTGGCAACGATTAAGTAAACAGTGTCCTACTTTTTTATATGCAAATAGTTTTGAAAGTAGGTGTATCATGCACAATAATAAGCTGCTAAAATACTTGATCATTGCTTTTTTATTAGTATATTTAATAATTTCAATTCTAGTAATAATCAATTTTAATAAAATTAACAACACCGGAATAAATAATAATGCTACACAAACACAGATATTAAATATTACTAATCCTAATAATGAAATGTCAGAGAAAATTGATATTAATCATTGTTCCAAAGAAGCCTTAATATCTCTACCCAAAATAGGTAATAAAACTGCTGATAATATAATAAAACATAGACCTTATAAAGACATATGGGAACTTGATAAAATTGATAGAATTGGAGCAGAAACTATACAAGTTATTAAAGATATGGTGGTGTGTAAATAATGGAAATATTATCAGCACTTATAGCTGCAATAAAAAATGGAGCGTGGCAAATAGTTTTCCCTTTGGCTGTACTAGGATTGTTAGTTATTTACGACAAAAAGCAAAATAAACAAATAGCAACGTTAGAAGAAACCAATAAAATCAGAGAAAAAGCTTTGATGGATTTAATTGAAAACAATAGCAAAGAATCAAAAGATAGGGAAGATAGATTAATGGAACATCTTGAAAAAACAAATGACTCACATGCAAAAATAGCAAGTGCAATGGAACGACTAGAATTAAGAATGGAATTTATGGAAAAGAAAATAGATAAAGAAGGTGTGTAATAAATGAATACAGTTAAGTTTAAATATACAGATGAAGCTTGTGTATATCCCAAATTAATACAGGCAGTTATTGACGTATGTAACTATTATAAAAAAGATTGTTTGTGTAGTTCAGGGTATAGAAGTCCAGAGAAACAAAAAATTATAAATGTACAATCTTTACATAGTCATAAAAATGCATATCAAATAACAGACCCAAACGATAAAATGTATGGTGCTGTGTATGACAATACTGGCAAGTGTTGGGCAGGAGCATACGGAAAAAGCAATCATTGCTATTGTATTGCAATGGATATTTCTGATGATTGGTTTAATACGCTAACTAATGCAGAATTAAAGAAATTTCAGCTTATAAAACCGATATCCTACGAACCGTGGCATGTGCAACTTTTGGAACACCAAGGAGCAAGCGAAAAACAGAAAGAACAAATAAAAAATGTTGTATTGAAGGGAATGAGCAGATTTATGAATATAGCTGATTTTCAGGCACTTGCAGGACTACAAACCGATGGTAAAGTAGGAGATAAGACTAAGGCAAAAGCAAAAGAGATTATTGAAGTATGTAATGCTATATTGGGTAATAATCAATTGTCGAATAATTCTACAATTAAAACTAATGTTGATACATCGATTATATCTACATATGACCAAGCAATGGATGTTATAAGTAAAAAGGTAGAAACACCATATCAATACTGGTTGAATAAAAAATCTCATATAGATTCTTCTTTGTCGGCTTTATTTGTAAAAATAGCAAAAGCATATATAGAAGATGAAGCAATTATAAAACAGCTAGGAGGAAAATAATATGAATCAGAATCGTTTTAAAAGTTGGTCTTTATGGCTTGCAGTAGCTTCATTAGTTGTATTTTGCGTAAAGACATTCTTTAACTTAGATGTAAGTGTTGAAATGAATGGTTTTATGAATGTATTGTGTCCTGTATTAATTGGTATTGGTATAATCAATAACCCTACAAATAAGACAGAAATATAAAAGGAAGTGAGGTAATGTAATGGCTCAAGCATGGGAAAGTGATGAAATAAAAAGGCAAGGTAATTTATATGCTCAAGCAAAAGCAAAAGGAGATACACAAGCAATGGCAAATGCTAGGGCAGAAGCAGAAAGATTGAGAAGCCAACAAGGGTATTCAACTAATTCAAGTGGTTTAAATCAAAGTGCCTTACAAGGTTATCAAGCTGATAGTACAAATACAAGATTTACTCCAATACAACCACAGCAACCAGTTGACCCAATGAAACAGTTTATGGAATATCAGAATCAACTAAAAGCACAACAGACACAACAAGTATTAGGACAATTACAAAATAATTATAATCAGACTTTAGCAAGTTTAAATACTGAAAAATCAGCTATACAGCCACAATATTATGATGCTAAACAGCAAGTAAGTGCAAACAATCAGTTACAAGCAAAGAATTTTGCGGAGTATTTAGCACAAAGAGGAACAACTAATAATGGTAGTTCCGCACAGGCTGAATTAAACAGAAACAGCCAATTACAAAATAATATTAGTGATTTAAATAGCGAAGAATTACAGGCTTACAATGATATAGCCAAAAGAACAACACAGGCACAACAATCTTATGCAAGTGATGTAAATTCAGCACAGGCAGGAATTGAAGCTACTGCAATGCAAAATCTAATGAATGAATGGCAGAGACAACAGGCACAAAATGCTGAAAATGAAAGATTTAACAAACAGTTTGATTATCAAAAACAGCAAGATGCAATAAATAGACAGGATTCAGTAAATCAAGCTATGGGATATGTTAACCCTACTGCTAATGTTGTTGTTCCTGAAAATATAAGGCAACAATTGGCTAAATATGCTGATGATTACAGTGCATATGCAAATGCTAATCCTAATACTGAAATGGGTAGATATGCACGTGTTCTTGCTAATGAAAAATTATTCAGTTCACCTGAATTATTGGCTAAATATGGAGGTCAGTATAAGACAGCAGAACAAAAGGCACAGGAATGGAATCAAAATTTCCAGACAAAACAATTTGATTATCAACAAGAACGTGATAAGGTAAAAGATACTCAGTGGCAAAAAGAAATGGACTTAAATTTAAGACAACAATCTTTCCAAGAAGCACAGGCAAAAATTGAAAATGCATTATCGGCTAGACGTATAAGTATGGAAGGTGCTAGTCAGGCTATATCATGGGCACGTTTGCAGTCTGAGAACGACCCCATGAGTTTAGATAATCAGATTAAACTTAAAGGTGCGGGAATGAAAGCAGTATATAATGAAAAGACTAAAACATATTCATATGTTGATGTTCCAACAAATAGTAAAGAATCAACTTTTTCAATTGATGATTGGGCAAAAGTTTTAGATGATGAATTTATGCCTAAATATGTAAATGGTTCACTTGTAAGTAATGGTAATACAAATACAGAAAGCAGAGAGAGCAGAATTTTAGGTTTAAATCTTTCAAATGACATGACAAAAGCCTTGTATAAAAGATATAACATTCCATTACCTAGATAGGGGGTTAAAAATGGATATTTTTGAGCGTAGAAGAAGAGAATTAAAAATTGATAATAATCCTAATGATGATGATATCTTTGAACGTAGAAGGAAGGAGTTAGAAGAACAACAGCAAAAAGAGCAACAGGAAAGAATACAACGTGGTCAAGAAATACAAGATAAGCAGAATAAATTAATGGATTGGATGAAAGGAAATGCTAAAGTAGATGGTGGGCAAAATATGCCCATCTCTACTAATGAATCCAACGATTTACCATATGTGAAAACATACAAAGAAGTACCTGAAAATTTTGCAAGCGGTAATATTTTAGGTGGAATAGGCAATTCATTAAAAGGTACAGGACAAATGTTATTACAAGGATTACAAACACCACAAAATTTAGTATTAAATGCAAGTAAAGCTATTATAGACACATCTAAAGGTAAAAAGCCATCTTTTGACCCTACATTAGATACTGAAAAATATTTACATGAAACAGGCAATGATAAAACAGATAAATTTTATAATTCAACAGCAGGAAAAATAACGTCTGGTATATTTGGTGTTGCTAGTGACCCGTTAACTTGGTTAGGTTCTGGTGGTATTGCAAGTGAAGCAGTTAAAGCAAGTAATTTAGGTATGCAAGGCACAAAAGGATTGATAAAAGAAGCTGATATATCTGAAAAAGCATTTAATAAATTTAGAACAGCTTTAAAGACTTCCCCAGATGAACTAGCACAAAATAATGAAAAATTTGCTATAGAACCAATAAAACCAACTACTGTACAGGGTAAATTCACTATTAAAAATGATACTTATAATAATGCAGTAAATGAATATAACACAGCTATTGAAACTATACAAAATCATTTTAAGACTAATCAACTTAGAGCTGATGAAATACCAAAAATTAAATCTGAATTAGGAATTGACCTTGATGGTATAGTAAATAAAATGGAACAAGCACAACAAGGTTTTAAATTACCCAACGCTGATACAATGAAAATGAAACGTGTTTCAGGTGTTGCCAGTGATAATACTTATGATATAGCTAATAGATTAAAGAATGAATCAAACTTTAATAATAAATATGGACTGCCAGAGATTAATAAAAATGTTGATGGTTTACCAACTTTGAATAAAGACGTAGCAAGTAATATTGAAGGACAAAAATTACAATTAAATATAAACCCAGAAACAGGATTTTCAGATAATATCTTTAATATTGAAACTAAAAAGAAGTTACCAAATGAAAGAGGTTTTTCACATAATGTTAAAACTGATAGTGCAATGCATGAAGATATTAGAAGATCATTTGATGAAAATCCATTATTTCATGAGACTTTAAAGAATAAAGATACATTATCAAAAGCAAATGAAAAAATGTCACAAGGCTTTACTAGAGCATATGCAGAGTGGAACAAAAACATTAATAAATTTGACCCTTCAGATATTCCCCTTGCTAGACAATTAGCAAATGAAGCTGCTAAGAACGGAGATATGGAAACAGCTAGACGAATTATAGCAGATTCGGCAGAGAAATTAACACAAGCAGGACAATATTCACAAGCCGCAAGTATTTTGAGAAAATCCGACCCTGCCACTTTTAATACTTTTATGGAAAATCAATTCAAAAAATTAAATGAACAAGGTAATAAAATGTATGGTAAAAAATGGACAGATTTAAATCTTACTGATGACGAAATGAAACAATTATATAGTAAAGATGTTATTTCAGAGGAAGAAAGAGAGAAATTTATGGAAGGAGTTTATGACAGAATTTCTCAATCAATGCCATCCTCAAAAATGGAAAAATTTGATGCATGGCGTAGAACTGCTATGTTATTAAATCCAACTACACATATTAGAAATATAGCTGGTAATGGAATAATGGGAGCTATGAGAAAAACATCAGATGTAATTGGAGCAGGATTAGAAACAGCTACAGATAAAATTTTAAAAGGATTAGGAAATAAAGGAATTGAAAGAACAAAATCTGTAGGTTGGATTTTTGACAAAGATTTAAGAAATGTAGTAGACAATACATGGCAAGATGAAATAAAAAATCTTACTCGCAGTAATCGTTATGATATAAATAATATAAAATTTATGAATCGTGATAAGAGGATTTTTGAAAGCAAAGCCATGAACGCTGTAGATAAATTTTCAAAAGATACACTTAATGTTGAAGATAAAGTATTTTTAGAAAGAGCATACAAAGATGCATTAGGAGGTTATCTTAAAGCAAATGGAATAAAGGAAGTAACACAACAAGCAAAAGACTATGCACAACGTAGAGCATTTGAAGCAACTTTCAAACAAGCAAACTTTTTGTCAGATACAATTAATAAGGCTAAAAATATAAAAGTATTAGGAAAAGTAGTTGAAGGTGCTATTCCATTTTCTCAAACTCCTGCTAATATTGCAATGCGTGGTGTTGAATATTCTCCATTAGGTGTAGTTAAAGCTATATTTAGTAAAACAAGTGGTAAGGGTGGAGCACAAGTAATTGAAGATTTATCAAAATCTTTAACTGGTTCGGCTGCATTAGGTGTAGGATATGTTTTAGCAGGAATGGGAGCAGCAAAAATGGAACGTAGTAAATCAGCAACAGTAGCAGGACTACAAGATGCAACGGGGGAACAATCAAGTTCAATAATGTTTCCGTGGGGCAGTTACACTTTTGATTGGGCACAACCTGCTTCTATACCTTTAGCAATGGGTGTCGCATTTTATGAAGGACTTCAAAAGAAAAATTCAAGTAAGGCTGATGCATTGTTAAATGCTATTACTACTGGTGGAGATACTATAGTAAACATGACTATGATGAAAAATATAAAAGATATATTTGGTAGTGGTGGAAGTGTAACTCAAAAAATATTAGGTATACCATTAAGTTATGTTGAACAAGCAATTCCGTCTATTTTAGGTAAAACAGCAAAAAGTATTGACACCACAAAACGTAGTACATATGACCCTAATCCAATTAAACAAGAATTAAACGAAATTCAATCAAAAATACCATTTGCAAGTAAAAGTTTACAGCCTGATTTAGATGTATTCGGACAAAAACAAAGTACAGGAGGGTTTGTTCAACAATTTTTCAGTCCCGGCTATTTTAAAGGTAAATCAGAAGAACCAGTTACAAAAGAATTAGTAAGACTTTACAAAGATTCAAAAGAAACTGATTTTCTACCTAGAAAATTAAAAGGTTCACTTTCATCAGACGGAGTAGAATATAATCTCAGTGCGAAAGAATTAAAACAGTTAAAAGAATCAGTAGGAAATGAAACTTTAAAACAGATGAAATTTATTATTGATACTCCTGAGTACAAAGAAAGTTCAGCAGAAGGTAAAAGAAAATGGTTGCAGTCATTGGTAAATTCTGTATATAATGAATCTAAATCTAAGTATATTCAATCTAAATCAAAGTAGGTGATATTGTGACTATAAAAAAGTCTATTAATACTGTTATAACTGTATTTGTAAGAGTATTGCTTTTTCTTTGTGCGTTTTATGGGATATATCAGCTTACTTGTGATTGGTTTAATAAAGATACTGCTTTTATGATTGCTTTAGTTGTGTTTTTATTTGCAGAGTATAAAGACCATGAGAAAGAGTTAAAACCTGATAAACATTGATATATTTTATATGTATATAATGATTTAGAAAGTTAATTAAAAATCAAATTTGTAAGGTAGGGATACAGAAGTATAGTGTCTCTACCTTTTTGTTTACTTGTAGAAAGTGAGGATTTAGATGAGCAGAAAAAGAAAAGAAATAGATAAAAGAGATATTAATATAGAAATTGAGTTTATGGGAACGTTGGATTTAGATGCTTTCTTCAGAAAGAAAGCACTTGAAATTATAGAAAAAATTAACAAAACGTGTTAATATGTTCCTAATAGTAAATATTAAGTGATTATAATAGTAGGTACGAGGTATATATATGAATGAAAAATTAAGAGTAGCGACTTATTCAAGAGTTTCAACAAAATTTGAATCCCAAAAAACGTCAATCATAAATCAAGAAAATTATTTTGAAAGATTGTTGGAAAAGCATAAAAATGAATGGGAGTTATTTAGAAATTATGTTGATGAAGGAATTACAGGTACGAGCTTGAGGAAGAGAAAAGAATTTGCTCAACTAATTGAAGATGCTAAAACAAAAAAGTTTGATATATTAGTAGCTAAAAGTATGACAAGATTTGGAAGGAATAGGGCAGATACTTCAAATATATTAGTAAAAATACTTTTTCCACTAGGTATTAGAGTTATATTTGTTGAAGAAAAACTTGATAGTGATATAAGGGAAGATAGACAAAAATTTGGCTTGTTTGAGTGGTTAGCCGAAATTGAAAGTGCAAAGATTAGTGACAGAATCAATTGGACTATAGAGCAGCAGCGTGAAAAAGGATTATTCACTGGTAATAGACCTCCTTATGGTTATACTCTAGATAACCATGTGTTAGTTATTAATAAAGATGAGAGTAATAATGTTGAAACAATGTTCAATTTATATACTCAGGGATATGGGATTCAAAAAATTGTAAATTATTTGAATGAAAATGATATATCACCCAAGAACGCCGTTAAATGGTCAAAAACAACAGTAATTCAGATATTGTCAAATCCAAACTACACGGGAAGTTTATATCAAAGAAGAACAAAAACAAAAGACCCAATCTCAAAAGAACTCATTAAATTTGAAAAGAGCGATTGGCTAATCACAAAAAATACTCATGAAGCAATAATAAGTGAAGAAGTTTTTAATAATGTTCAGATTGAGAAAGAAAGAAGATTTAAACTGACTGAGAACAATACTAAATATTCAGGAATCAATTTATTTTCTGGAATAATTAGATGTGGACGATGTAAATCGTATTATGTGCGAAAAAAAGTACATGGGAAATATATTTATTCTTGTTCTGAGTATGAAAAATTAGGAGTAATAAGTAATTGTTCACGTGAAGCAATTGATGAGGAAGTATTGAAACGTGCAATTAATAATATGATTGTTTCTTTGTTAGATAGAACATATATAGATAAACTTTATTCTGGAATGTTATCAAAAATAGGTGTACCTAAGAATGATGCAACAAAAAAGCTTAAAAATATTAAGAGTCAGCTTGAAAAACTATACACTAAGCAAAAAAAACTTCTTGACTCCTATTTTGGTGATAATATTATAGGATTAACTGAGATACAATTTATAGAGTTTAACAAGGAGATTCAAGAAGAAATAAACTCGTTACAGAATGAAAAGTCTACTTTTACTTCAATAATAAATGATACTAAAAAACTAGAAGAAAAATATATATCATTTAAAGAAGAACTTGTATCTATGAGAGATATCAATACTTGGACTAACAGTAATATAAGAGAATTCTTCCCTGAAATAATAGTATTGGATAGAAATACGTTGAAAGTTTGTATGGGGCTAGGTAAAAGGTATAATATGTTGTTCCTTGATGGTAATAATCGACTGTGCCTATAGTATGGGTACAAACCAATTAATTAAAGAAGGAGCTAAACTGGTATTGAATGCCTCAGATATTTTGGAAGAATTTGAATACAGTGGAATACAGAATTTTATACCTATCCATGAGGATACCAATAATATAATCAGTAAAAAATACCTAAATATATTTAAAGGACTAACAACTGACGAAATAAAAGTATTAAAGGTAATTTTAAACGGAGCACATAATATTGAAGAAATTCTTGAAAGAAGTAATATTTCTGCAAAAGATGCAAACAGTGTACTTTTTATGCTTGAAATGAAAGGAATAATCGGACAGAACCCCGGTAAATTATTTGAGGTTATAATATAGTCATAATACATAAAAAAAATAAGAATAATTTCGAGTAATTAATGTAGAATTACTAATGTGAGGTTGACAGATTGAAAAAACCAGTTTAAATTAGTAGGTGTTTAATAATATATTATACAGAAAATGGATATTCGACACGGAGGAATAAAATGGCTGATAACCTGGTTATTGTGGAGTCTCCCGGAAAAGTTAAATCTATAAGCAAATTTTTAGGTAAGGGATATAAGGTAGAGGCTTCTGTCGGGCATGTTAGGGATTTACCTAAAAGTCAGATGGGTGTTGATATTGATAATGATTTTGAGCCCAAGTATATTACTATAAGAGGCAAGGGCGATGTTATATCAAAGCTGAAAAAAGAAGCCAAGGCAGCAAAAAAAGTGTTTCTTGCAACTGACCCTGACCGTGAAGGTGAGGCGATATCCTGGCACTTGGCCAAAATATTAAATATTGATGAAAAGCAGAAGTGTAGGGTTTCATTTAATGAAATAACACAAAATGCGGTAAAGAATGCTGTAAAACAGCCAAGAACAATAGATATGGGCCTTGTTGATGCACAGCAGGCAAGAAGAGTACTGGACAGAATAGTAGGCTATAAGATAAGCCCTCTGCTTTGGAAGAAAGTAAAAAAAGGCTTGAGTGCAGGAAGAGTACAATCTGTAGCTACAAAAATGATTTGCGACAGAGAAGATGAAATAGAAAATTTTGAGTCACAGGAATATTGGTCAATAACGGCAAAGCTTACAAAACCAAAAGCAAGTCCGAATTTTGAAGCAAGATTCTATGGCATAGGCAAGGAAAAAATTGAATTAACAAATGAGGAACAGGTTAATTCCATTTTAGATGAAATAAATAAAAGCCAATATATTGTGCAAAAGGTTAAAGAACAGGAAAAGAAAAGGGCAGCTGCAGCACCTTTTATTACCAGTACATTACAGCAGGAAGCTTCCAGAAAACTGGGATTTACAACCAAGAGGACCATGATGGTTGCACAGCAGCTATACGAAGGTATTGAAATAAAGGGTCATGGCTCTGTCGGTCTTATAACCTATATGAGAACAGACTCAACAAGGATATCAACAGATGCACAGAACGAGGCCAGAGAGTATATTAAGACAAAGTATGGACAGGATTATATACCTGAAAATCCAAGGGTATATAAAAACAAATCAGCTTCTCAGGATGCCCACGAAGCAATACGTCCAACATATATGGATATGGCACCTGAGGGACTAAAGGAATTTCTTAGTGCTGAACAATACAAGCTCTACAAGCTTATCTGGGACAGATTTATATCAAGTCAGATGTCATCTGCCATATACGACACTGTAGCAGCTGATATTACCGCAGGGAAATACATGTTCAAAGCGAATGGATCAAAAGTAAAATTTCCGGGATTCATGGTATTGTATATTGAAGGGAATGACGTTGAAGGCAAGGATGAAGATGGGGAGCAGAATGAAAAGGAAAACAACCTGCCTCAGCTGAATGAAGGAGATATTCTTGAATTGAAAAAGAATACGCCAAAGCAGCATTTTACGCAACCTCCTGCCAGATACACCGAGGCAACCCTTGTAAGGGCTTTGGAAGAAAAAGGGATAGGAAGACCTAGTACCTATGCCCCTACAATTACAACTATTTTATCCCGTGGGTATGTTCTAAAGGAAAAGAAGTTGTTGGTACCGACAGAACTTGGGAAAATAGTAAATGACATAATGAAGAACCATTTCGAGAACATTGTTGATACAAAATTTACTGCTCAGATGGAAAGCGAACTGGATGATGTCGAAGATGGTAACAAAGAATGGAAGGCCGTAATGAGGGATTTTTATTCTTCATTTGCAGGAGTACTTAAAGAGGCCGAAGAATCAATAGGCGATGTTGAATTACCTGTAGAGGTATCAGACGTACAATGTGATAAGTGTGGAAGGTATATGGTTGTTAAACATGGAAGATTCGGTAAATTTCTTGCTTGTCCCGGGTTTCCAGAATGTAGAAATACAAAACCGATTGTAGAAGAGGCTGGGGTGGAATGTCCTCTTTGCAAGGGAAAGGTACTCATTAAAAAGACTAAAAAAGGTAAAAAGTATATCGGTTGTGAGAGAAATCCGGAATGTTCGTTTATGAGCTGGGATATGCCGAGTCCAAATAAGGAAATGTGTCCTGTTTGTGGAGCATTTATGCTTCAAAAATCCTCCGGTAAAAAGAAGGCTCTTAAATGCAGCAATGACAAGTGTACCAGTAATACGGAAACCTCAACAGATACTAAATAAATTTTGAAAATAGAACAATTTTCACATTGTATATTAACAAAATATTATTTATACTTATAATAGTTAATGTTAACCGAAGGTAATAAAAATCTGCTTTCGGTTAATTTTATTTATTGACATAAATTGAAGGAGACTTTAGATGTGTAAGAAAGTAAATGTAATAGGAGCAGGACTTGCGGGATGTGAAGCGGCGTACCAGATAGCGAAAAGGGGTATTAATGTAACTCTTTATGAGATGAAGCCTGAAAAAAGCAGCCCTGCTCACCATTCTAGCGATTTTGCAGAGTTGGTGTGCAGTAACTCTCTGCGTTCTGATCAACTTGAAAATGCAGTGGGACTACTGAAAGAGGAACTTAGAACTATGGATTCTTTGATAATGAAAGCTGCTGATGAGACCAGGGTTCCTGCAGGAGGAGCACTTGCAGTAGATAGAGAAGGATTCTCACAATATATAACCAGAGAAATTAAAGAAAATAGTAACATTGAAATAGTTAATAGAGAAATGGATACAGTACCTGATGAAAATATAACTATTATTGCAACAGGGCCTCTGACATCAGAACCGATGTTTAATTATATAAAAGGTATTACCGGTGAAGAATATCTTCACTTTTTTGACGCTGCAGCACCAATAGTTACCTATGATTCAATAAACATGAACAAGGCATTTAAGGCTGCAAGGTACGGAAAGGGCTCTGAAGATTACATAAATTGCCCAATGACCAAGGAAGAGTACGAAATCTTTTATGACGCCCTAATTAGTGCGGAAGCTGCTGAAGTAAAAGACTTTGAGAAGAATATGGTTTTTGAAGGCTGTATGCCTATAGAAAGTATGGCACTCAGGGGAAAAGACACCATGAGGTTCGGGCCACTAAAACCTGTAGGTCTGGTTGATGAAAGGACGAACATAAAGTCCTACGCCGTAGTGCAGCTTAGACAGGATAATAAAAATGCAACTCTGTACAATATAGTTGGTTTTCAGACTCATTTAAAATGGCCCGAGCAAAAAAGGGTTTTCAGACTGATACCAGGACTGGAAAATGCAGAGTTCGTCAGATATGGTGTAATGCATAGAAATACCTATATCAATTCGCCTAAGCTGCTCGATAACACATACAGATTAAAGAGCAATGAAAATTTGTACTTTGCAGGGCAGATAACCGGGGTTGAAGGATATATAGAATCAACTTCATCAGGTTTTGTAGCAGGAATCAATGCAGCAGCACAATGTATGGGAAACGGAAGAACTGTTTTTCCGCCTAATACCGCAATTGGAGCATTAAGTAATTATATTTCTGATGGAAGTGTAAGAAATTTCCAACCAATGAATGTTAATTTCGGAATATTTAACGGGATAGACGATTTAATTGTTTCCATAAGAGATAAGAAAAAACGAAATATGGAAATTGCAAAAAAATCTGTTGATTTTGTCAAAAAAGTAGAACTTTAAGGACACTATAATCTGGGGAATTAGTCCTAATATGGTATAATAAGCTTTATTTATTGTATTTTTAAACTTTATATGCTAGAATTTAGCTAATAAAAAAGTTATTGGATATATGCTATAAATTGGGAGCGGGGTTATATATGATAGAAAAATTATACGAAAAGAGCAATTTACTTGAAAAGTCTCTAAATGCCTCATGGGCCAGAAACGAGGTTATATCCCAGAATTTGGCTAATGTAGATACTCCGAATTATAAAAGAAAGGATGTTACTTTTGAAGAGTACCTGAATGATTCCCTTGATAGTAAAAAGCTTGAGGGGATTACAACTGATGAAAGGCATATACCTATAAAATCAAAAAATATTGATAAGATTAAGCCTGAAATTACTCAGGACAATTCAGATACGAGTATGCGTATTGATGGAAATAATGTTGATATAGACAGTGAAATGGCTTATCTGGCTAAAAACACCATTCAATATAATTCGCTGATCCAAATGATTAATAATAATTATAGCAAGATTAAAAATGTAATTTCAGAGGGGAGACGCTGATTATGGGTATTTTTAGTGCATTGGATATAAGTGCTTCCGGACTTACTGCACAAAGAGTACGAATGGATACCATTTCTCAGAATATTGCTAACGCAAACACTACAAGAACTGCGGACGGTACTCCGTATAGAAGAAGAGAAGTAGTATTTGAAGAACGTTCAGATTCAAATTCATTTTCTCAGGCCTTGGATAACGCATCAAACAGACTTAATGGCGGTAACGGAGTCAGGGTCAGTAGTATTATGGAAGATCCTACAGAGTTTAAAAAGGTATACGATCCTGGGCATCCTGATGCTGATGCAGAAGGATATGTAAACATGCCAAATGTAGATATTGTTACGGAAATGGTTAATATGATTTCAGCAACAAGATCGTATGAAGCCAATGTTACATCGGTAAATGCCACCAAATCTATGGCTTTGAAAGCTTTGGAGATTGGTAAATAATTGTAGATGACCGGAACACTTTAGTTTAAATTCTATGATTGTAGTTGTAAATCAGGGGGGTTAAGGTATGGCGGTAGACAAGATAGGGGAAGTACAACGATTAATACCTGATAATTTTAGTCTTAAAGGAATTAATGACGATAAAAATACGCCTGAGGTAAGTTTTGGAGATTACTTGAAATCAGCACTTACAAAGGTGTCAGATCTGGAAAATCAATCTAATAAATTACAAGAAGATTTTGCTTTAGGCAAAACGGATAATATTCCCGAAGTTTTAATTGCTGGAGAAAAAGCTAGTGTTGCTCTGCAGTTTACCATGCAAATAAGAAACAAGATTTTAGATGCATATTCTGAAATAATGAGAATGCAGATATAATCAGGAATTTATGTTAATTCTGTAGTATTATGTAAATTTATTTTTAGGTTTCTATAAAATGAAAACTAATGATGAAATAAATTAATTGATGAGGTGGTAGCTTTGCCAGAATTTTTAACCCGATTGCTCAAGCCGCTTCTTGACTTCTGGAAGGGATTAGATAAATCTCAAAGAACGCGTATTTTTATTATAACAGGTATTGTGGTAGTCTCTGTAGGTATAGGACTATTTTTAATTACAAGGCCGGCTTATACTACTGTTATTAGCGATGCTAGTCCTGAAGATGTTGCTGCAATGCAAAAAATCTTAAAGGAAAAAGGAATTTCATACAAGCTTACTGATGACAAATCAGGAATTATTGTAAATGAAAAGGACAGTGACGAAGCCCATTTTGAATTATCAACAGGTTACTCAAAAAATGGCCTTACTTTCGCTGATGCTCTCAGTAATTTAAAGATAAACACAACGGAAAGTGATAAAAAGCATATCTGGCAGCAGCTTGATGAATCAGATATTGCCAGACAGTTAAAGCTTTTTCAGAATATTGAAGATGCTAATGTGACTATAGTCAGACCTGAAAAGACCCTTTTGATTGATGATAGTAATAGTAAGGACGCAAAGGCGTCGGTTGTTATTACTCCCAAAGATGAAATAAGTGCCAAACAGGCTGAAAGTATAGTAAAGCTAGTTGCAAGCAGTGTTGAGGGGTTGGATCCCAAAAACGTAACTGTTGTGGACAATAAAGGAAACGTACTTAATACAGACAGTGACACCGGGATAGATAAAACGTCCACTCAATACGACATGAAGAAGAAGTACAAAAATGACCTTGAAAAAAATGTAAGAGAAGTATTGGTTGATCAATTAGATAGTTTTGATACAGCCAAAGTAGTTGTAAATCCGGTTCTTGATTTTGATACCTTGACTCAGTCCTCAAAGGAATTTACAAATCCTAATGGTGCAGACTCAGGTGCTATCATTAGCAGACAAGAGACAAAGGAAAATTTAAAAAACGGGGATACCGGAGGAACGCCCGGTGTAAATTCAAACCCCGGGACAACGCCATCCTATCCGGCGGGTTCTGACGATTCTAAATCTTATAACAAATCAGATGTGACTGAGAATTTCCAGTACAATGAAACAAATAAACAAAGTGAAAAGTCTTTGGGAGAGCTTATTCCAGAGAGATCTTCAGCTGCCATTACTTTATTATACGGCAACAGAGTTGCTGATGATTCAAAGCTTAATGATGAGATGATTACTCAAGTCAAGAATTTAGCCAGTATGGCAACAGGGATTCCTGTGGAAAACATTGCAATTACAAAGCTGAAGGTTCAGCCTCCTGTAGTAGAAACACCTTCTACGGCAGATACATTAAAGAATCTTATATCCAATTATGGTTTACTTGCATTATTGGCATTGATGGTTATAGCTTTTGTGATAATTGCTCTGCCGAAAAAATCAAAGCAGAAATTGGAGCCTGCATTTGCAGTTGATGACGATACTGCAATTACATCTACCAAGTTTGCATATAATGACATTAGACCTGAGCCTGTACCTGAAATTGATACCGAGGAAAGGTCAGAAGTTAAAAAGCAGATTGATAAGTTTGTTAAGCAAAAGCCAGATGCTGTTGCACAGCTTTTAAGAAATTGGTTAACAGATGATTATGAATAGAAAAATGTATATGTGGGGTGAAAAGCTTGGCTAAAGCAAGTGCAAAGACAGAATACAGTGGCAGGGAAAAAGCTGCAATGCTTCTCATTTCCCTTGGCCCTGATAAGTCAGCTGAGATATTCAAGCATTTAAAAGAGGATGAGATAGAGCAGTTAACCTTGGAAATTGCCAACATAAGGGCTGTATCTCCTGATGAAAAGGAAAGAGTTCTTGAGGAGTTCTATCAGATATGTCTTGCACAGGAGTATATTGCCGAAGGTGGTATCGGATATGCAAAAGATATACTTGAGAAGGCTTTAGGCTCACAAAAGGCTGTAGACATAATAAATAAACTTACAGTATCATTACAGGTTAGGCCTTTTGATTTTGTGAGAAAAACTGATCCGTCACAGTTGCTTAACTTTATTCAAGGGGAGCATCCTCAGACAATAGCATTGATACTGGCGTATTTAAAACCACACCAGGCGTCTGTAGTGCTGTCAGCCCTTCCGCAGGACAAGCAAGCAGATGTTGCACGTAGAGTAGCTACGATGGACAGAACATCTCCTGATATAATAAAGGAAGTTGAACGAATCCTTGAAAAAAAACTTTCTTCTTTGGTTACAGAGGATTATACTGCTGCCGGTGGTGTTCAATCAATTGTTGACATCCTCAACTCTGTTGACAGAGGAACGGAAAAATTCATTATGGAAACATTGGAAATCGAAGATACCGATCTTGCAGAAGAAATTAAGAGACGTATGTTCGTATTCGAAGATATTCTTACTCTTGACGGAAGATCAATTCAGAGATTCCTCAGAGAAGTTGATAACAACCAGTTGGCTGTTGCTCTTAAGGGTGCAACAGACGATGTACAGAAGCTTATATTTGCCAATATGTCCAAGCGTCTGAGCGAAATGATCAGAGAAGATTTGGAATTTATGGGACCTGTAAGGCTCAAAGATGTTGAAGAAGCACAACAGAAGATTGTTAATATTATTCGTAAGCTTGAGGATGCAGGCGAGATAGTTATTTCAAGAGGGGGAGGCGACGAAATAATTGTCTAATAAGATATATAAAAACAATCAGGTAAATGTAGGCGTTCCGTTTCAAGTTAAGTTTCCTGTAACATACCAGCCTCCCGTAAGAAATATAGGACTTAAACTGGATTTAGAGCAGGACGATGAAGATGACCAGCAACAAGTCGATTATAATGCTATGGGCCAAGACATTATTAATAAGGCCAAAGCAGAAGCAGATATGATAATAAAGGAAGCCTTGCTGGAAGCAAAGGATATTTTAAAAAATGCATCTGTTGATGTTGAAAATCTTAAACAACAGGTTTATGGAGAAGCAAGGTCAGAGGGCTATGAGCAGGGATTAGCTCTAGCAAAACAGGAATATGAAGCTCTTATCAAGGAAGCTCAGGATATTAAGACACAAGCTGGTATTGAATACAAGAAGGTTCTGGATTCTCTGGAAGAGGATTCGGTAAACACCATTATTGATATCGCAAAAAAAGTAATCAGTAAAGAACTGGAAAGTAAGCAGAATATATTGCTCTTGGTTAAGGATGCTTTTGAAAAGTGTTCAAAAGATCGGAAGGCAGTTCTTAAATTAAGTGAGCAGGATTTTGATTTTGTGAACGAGAATAAGGATGAATTGGAATCAATGCTTGAAAGGTCTGAGGAAATTGAAATTAAAAAAGACCTTTCATTAAAAGAAGGTGGCTGCATTATCGAGACTTCTTTCGGCAGCATAGATGCAAGCGCAGCAACTAAAATAGAAAAAATAGAAAATGACTTTAAAGACATATTAAATGAATCAACAAATTAAGGTGCGTTGCAGCTTTCTTTACAGGAGGTCAAATGTCAGGCGTTAACCTAATAAAATACAGGGAAGCATTAAAGTCAAAAGAATATATAGATTATATCGGTAAGGTTTCAAAGGTTGTAGGACTTACTATAGAATCGGATGGCCCCCAGGTGAGTATTGGGAACCTTTGTAATATACATATCCCCGGTGGCAATAAACTTAAAGCAGAAGTAGTAGGCTTTAAGGATGAAAAGGTTTTATTAATGCCCTTGGGTGAAATGCTGGGTATTGGGCCGGGAAGTACTGTTTCAGCCAATGGCGATACATTAAAGGTTGCAGTGGGACCTGAATTGATAGGCCGTGTTTTGGACGGTTTGGGAAACCCGATAGACGATAAGGGAAGCTTGCAATCCAAACATTTTTATAAAACCGATAATAAGCCTCCTAACCCTTTAACCAGAAAAAGGATTTCAGAGCCCTTACCTTTGGGAGTAAGAGCTATTGATGGACTTTTAACAATAGGTAAAGGACAAAGAGTTGGTATTTTTGCCGGTAGTGGTGTCGGTAAGAGCACTTTGATGGGTATGGTTGCTAGAAATACAAAAGCTGATATAAATGTTATTGCTTTAATTGGAGAACGAGGAAGAGAAGTAAGGGAGTTCTTGGAAAGGGATTTAACGGACGAAGGACTGGCAAGGTCAGTAGTTGTAGTAGCTACTTCTGACCAACCTGCATTAATAAGGCTTAAAGGAGCCATGGTTGCCACTGCGATTGCTGAATACTTCAGGGATTGTGGCAAGGATGTACTGCTTTTGATGGATTCATTGACAAGATATGCAATGGCACAAAGAGAAGTAGGACTTTCCATAGGGGAACCTCCTGTTTCACGAGGATATACACCGTCGGTTTTCTCTGTATTTCCGAAATTGCTTGAGAGAGCAGGGACTTCTGAGAAGGGGTCTATAACAGGATTGTACACTGTACTGGTAGATGGTGATGACCTTACGGAACCTGTAACTGATACTGCCAGAGGAATCCTTGACGGACATATTGTCCTGTCAAGAGCAATGGCAAACAAAAATCATTATCCTGCTATTGACGTTCTTGCAAGTGTCAGCAGGGTTATGGGTGACATTATTAATAAAGAACATAAAAAATCTGCCAATGAAATAAAGAAAATAATGGCTGTGCATAGAGACGCAGAGGATTTAATCAATATAGGTGCATATGTAAAAGGAAGTAATGAGAAGATAGACTATGCAATAGAGAGTATTGATGATATAACTTCATTTCTTCAACAGGAAACCGATGAAAAGGTAACGTTTGAGGATATACATTCACAAGTACTTAGTTTACTGAAATAGTAAAGGAGGCTGGGAGTGATTGCAAAAGTTCGGATTTAGACTTGAATCAGTACGGAACCTTAAAGTACAGATGGAGGACAATGCTAAAAATAACCTGGCCTTAGCTTCAAGAGAGTTAGAGAAGCAAAAAGAATTTTTGACCAGTTTGAAAACAACTAGAGAATCTTCTATCAGTGAACTTAATTCAAAGGTAGACCAAGGAATTTCCATTAGTCAAATAAAGGCCTATAATAATTATTTGTCCTTTTTAAAACAAAAAATAACAGAACAGAAAGAAAATGTATATATTGCCCAGAATCAAGTCGATATAAGAAGAGAGAGTCTGGTCAAAGCAGTACAGGAACGAAAGATACTGGATAAACTTAGAGAAAAGAAATATGGCGAGTTCTTGAAGGAACAGGGTAAAGCAGAACAACTATTAATAGATGAGCTTAACAGTTTTAAGTTCAAGGATGGTTCAGGAGAAGAAAATGCCGGAAAATATTAATTTTACAGAACAAGATGAAAAAGTAGAAACACTTTTTAAAAAGACAGAAATGTCAAAAAAACAAGAGAAAAAGACGACCAGTGCTCTTTTCTATATAGTATCAATAATAACAGCTTTGCTGCTTGTTGTCTTAATTATTGGGGGAGCATTATTTCTTGCTGTCAAATTTAATGTAAATGGTGTTGCAGACAGTATGGGTGACAGCATACGGGGCATACCTGTGTTAAAGTGGTCTCTGCCGGAGAAACCTGACCCCGAAGACGAGAAAAATATGACTGAAGAGCAGGTAAGAAGCAGATACAACGAGATTAAAACACAAAAAGAAGAATTGGAAAAACGGGTTGAAGACTTAACAAAGCAGTTAGATAATACTAAAAATCAGGTAACTGCAAAGGACAGTAATACCACATTGCTTCAGCAACAGAAGGACGCCCTTGAGACTGAAAAAAATAAATTGCAATCCCAAAAGGACAGTCTTCAAAAGGATTATGACAAACTGTTCGAGGTTATATCTGCTGGGGACACAACCGAATACAAGAACTATTTTAAGAAGGTTAACCCGCAAAAAGCTGAAGAACTGTATGAAAGCATTATGAAAGAAGAAAAGGTCAGTGACGATGTTAAAAAATATTGTTCAATATATGAACAAATGGACGCATCAGCTGTTGCCGGAATAATGGAACAGATGGGCAGCAGTAAAATGACACTGATAATTGATATAATGAAAAATCTCAAAAAGGATACCGCAGGTGAAATACTAACTGAAATGACACCTGCCTTTGCAGCAAAGGTATCTGAACAATTGGCTAAGGAATACAAGGTTGGTGTTTCAGGAACTACTCCCAAAAAATAATTCAGGTAATTGGGGGAACGGAGAATTCCTACCCCATTACATAAATATAATAAAAACAAGGAGGTGAGAAAATGATAATGACAAGTAGTAATTTACTAAAACTTAACTTGAATCAGGACAGCGGTAATGACATTTTGAATATTAAATCCAAAACCACACAGAGTTCACCCGGTACATCTTTTAAATCAGTACTTGATAACACTGTAAACAATTATTCAAAACGTAACGAGACTGCAGCAAACAACAATGTCGGGCAGGATAATGACAGTAAAACGAAGTTTAAGTCATTTGCAGAAGTTCAATTGAGTAAAAAGTCTGTATCTACAAAGTCAGTAGTGCAAGCCGATTCCAATAAGGAATTAGCAAATGTAAGCACAGACGAAGCTCAAGCATCTGAAAAGTATGATGATCAGATATTAGCTCTTGCACAAATGCTGGGGATTGCACCCGGACAGTTGGTTGACTTGGCAAAACAACTTGGTTTCTCGTTGAAAGATCTCAAGAATGTTGACAAACTGACTGTTTTTATGCAAAAGGTATCTGATTTGCTTGAACTAAATGACAAGCAAAAGGACATTCTGCTAAAGTTGGCTACAGAAGTTACAAAACAGATAAAACCTGAGTCAGTAGCCGTTACTGAAAATAGTAATAACATTCCGGCAAGTGAGGATATTAATCCACAGGCAGGAAAGGTGTCTATTGATTTGTCAAAGGTAGCTTTAAGTGTTAAAGAGAAGCTGGACACACTTATTGAAAACGGACAGAATAATCCGGGGCTAATCAGTGATGAAGCAGCTAAAATAATAGCGGTAATGAAATCTCAATCGCAATCAGTGGAAACTGCCGTTTCTCAAAATATTGATACTGATGTTGTAGAGGAAGTATCTCTAGAAGGTGACAGTAAAAAAGCTGATTCCGATAAAGTTCATACTGAAACTAAATCAAAAGATGTGCCCAAGGAAGACAATGATGAAAGTACAGAGTCAACCAAGCCACAGTTGGGACTGCAAGGGTTGAATACTTCAGCTGAAACAGCAACAACAGATGAGCAGAATTTGACTCAGAATTTTCAGGCAGTAGGAGACGTTAAGACCGTCCTAAATAACAACCAGATAGCTGCTGAAAAATCAGTTTTTTCAGTTCGCCAACCAATTAAAACCTCAGACGTTGTAAATCAGGTTATGGAACAGGCTAAAGTGATTCTGGGACAGGATAAAACAGAAATGATCATTCAGCTCAAGCCGGATCACCTAGGAAAGCTTGAACTAAAGGTTGTTACTGAGCAGGGTATTGTAGCTGCAAAATTTATAGCTGAAAGTCAGCAGGTAAAAGAAATTATTGAAACAAACATGCAGTTGCTGAAGGATTCACTGCAAAAGCAGGGCATAGCAATAGACGGTGTGAGTGTTCAGGTTGGACAGGAGAACAGAAGTGAAAACCGTAATCAGAGTTTGACTCAAGGTAAAAATAACGGTTCAGGAAACGGAATGAAGCATGCAGAAGGTGTGACCGGGTCAACTGTTGCCGGAGTAAGTCTTTTGGAGAATCTTCCCGAGAGGTTGGCACAGTATACAGATGATCTTAATACAATTAACCTGACTGCATAGAAGGGAGGTACGATTATGGCACAAACCAGCGGAATAAATAACTCACTTACAATTGATCAGATAATTGAAAGTACCAAGAGCAAGCAGGAGGCAGCTGCCAGAAAAACCGGCGGTGAGCTTGGAAAAAATGATTTTCTTAATCTTTTAGTAACACAGTTAAGATATCAGGATCCATTACAACCTGTAGACGACAAAGAGTTTATAGCCCAAATGGCTCAGTTCAGTTCTCTGGAACAAATGCAGAATATGAACGGTTCAATGACTAAATCTCAGGCATTCACCCTGATAGGAAAGGTTATTACTGCAACAACATCAGATGACAAAACTCTTGAAGTTAATTCCGTACAGGGTACAGTTACAAGTGTTAAAATGAAGGACGGAAAAACCTTTGTTGTGGTTAATAACAAGGACGTTGACGTAGACAGTATTACACAGGTTGATGACGCACTTTACAATTCCTATGAAAACCTGGCTGACTTTTCAAATCTGTTAGGTTATAAAGTAAAAGGTGCGGTATACGATTCATCTAATGGCAACGTTATTTATCTCTCAGGAAATGTTAAGCAGATTCAGAGAGGTGCAAATGAGGACTATGCGGTAATGGACGGAGTAAACGTTGAAATTGCCGAAGTAACAGGCTCGACTGCTGTAGATCCGAATTATATTAAGAACTATCTTGAACAAAAGGTAAACGGAACAACCGAAGCCGATAAGCAGGTTAAGGTAACCATAAAGGATAGTACCACAGGAGCAAAGGTACCTGTTACAGCAACATTGAAGAGCTATAGTATAGATGAAAACACAGGTAAGGTAACCGCAGTACTTGATAACATGTACATATCGGTATACAGTGTATCAAACATACAAAAGCCATAGATAGACACATTAGGAGTTGCTAAGTGAGAGAAGGTGAGTTATGGTAATCAATAATAATTATTCAAACAGGATAATTAAGCCGCCATTAACAACCGGGAAGGTTCAAACGGGGAATCCCAGAAATGTCAACAACAATGCTTCAGGAGTTAATTTTGAAAATTTTCTTCAGCAGGCGATTGACAAGGGTTCCGGAGTTAAATTTTCAAAGCATGCTGAAATGAGAATGCAAGCCAGAAATATTGATCTTACCCAGACTCAAAAAGATAAGATCAGTAATGCAGTTTCAAAAGCTCAGCAGAAAGGGATTAAGGACTCGCTGGTAATACTTGATGACATGGCATTTGTTGTTAACGTAAACAGTAAAACGGTTGTAACGGCAGTGAACAATAGTGAGTTAAAAGAAAACGTATTTACAAACATTGATGGTGCAATTTTTGCATAGCAAATGATATTCGGCTGGACCCTGACGGGAGGCTGAAAGAATGTTCCCGAATGACGGACGGAACAATAAGATAACCTTAAATGAGGGGGTCAAAAAATTATGATGAGATCTATGTTTTCTGGTGTATCAGGATTAAAGGCACACCAGGCAAAAATGGACGTTATTGGTAATAACGTTGCAAATGTAAACACATTAGGTTTTAAAGCAGGAAGAGTTACCTTCCAGGAAATATTCAACCAGACATTGAGAGGTGCCGGAGCGCCTGACGCTGCCACTGCAAGAGGCGGTACAAACCCAATGCAGATTGGTTTGGGTATTGCAGTTGGTTCAATCGACAACCAAATGACTGGCGGAAGTCCGCAAAGAACCGATAACCCTACTGACTTGTCTATTTCAGGAGATGGCTTCTTTATAGTGAAGGGTTCAAATGCTGATACCTTTAAATTCACCAGAGCAGGAAACTTTGGTCTGGACAAGTTAGGAAATCTGGTGTCAGGCGACGGTATGAATGTGTATGGTTGGACTAAGTATGAAACATTAGGTGATGGTACGGTAAAGTTTGATACTGAAACCCCGATTGAACCGATAAATCTGTACTCTGATGCAACCAACGGCAACAAGAAGATTATAGCAGCGAAACCTACTTCATATGCAGAATTTTCAGGAAACTTGAATTCGGCTTATGCTGTAACTACAGGTGCTGGCTCACAGTTTTCAGTACCTTTTACCATTTATGATTCTTTAGGAAATGCGCATCAGTTGTCGGTTAATTTTAGAAAAACTAGTGATGCGGTAACTGCGCCTATTCTTGATAAAGATGGTAAAACAGTTATTACGGCTCCTGCTACACAATGGACATACAATATTACGGATGAGGATAAGAATACTATATCATCATCCCCTGAGCCTACACTTGTGTTTGATGCAAATGGAAAGTTGTCAAAGGATGTTCCTGCTTCTCCTGATAATATCACTTTAGAGTATGATCAGGGCTCTACTAGTGGTACTAAAAAAATTGATGTAACTCTTGACTTCAAAAAATTAACACAGTATGCGGCAGATAGTTCCGTAAAGCCATCTAATGTTAACGGATATACAACAGGTAATCTTGTTACCTTCAACGTTGGTTCTGACGGTATGCTAACAGGCGTTTACAGTAATGGTCAGCAACAACCGTTGGGACTTATAGCACTAGCAGGCTTTGATAATCCTGCCGGCTTGCAAAAGGTTGGAGGAAACCTGTTTATTCCGACAACTAACTCCGGTGACTTTATTAAAGGCGTTCCGGCAGGTTCACAGGGTGTAGGTACATTGAGTCCGGGTACTCTAGAAATGTCCAATGTAGACCTTTCAAGAGAGTTTACGGATATGATTATTACACAGAGAGGTTTCCAGGCAAACAGCAGAATAATAACAACATCAGATGAAATGTTGCAGGAGCTTGTAAACCTAAAGAGGTAATTTATTAGTTAAAAATAACTACTATAGACTAAGGCTTAAAGCCTAGTCTATAGTAGTAAAATATCGATTTAGGTCCTGTTTTGTAAATTGTTGAGATTTATCTATTGTGTTTTTGGAGCAAAAATATTATGATAAGATTAACCAGGTTAAACAAGACGTTCTTTGTCTTGAACAGTGATTTAATAGAGTGTTTTGAGAGTACACCAGATACGGTTATAACACTTACCAACGGTAAAAAATATGTAGTATGTGAGAGCGTTGATGAAGTTGTTAAAAAAGTAATGCAATTTAAAGCCGGTATTTTAAAATACGCTAATGAAAATTAGCCCTAAAGTTCTGGAAATAAGATAAACCTTAATAAATAATGTGTTTACATTTTATATGCTAATGTAATTATTTGCTGGATACATAAGCTTGAAGGGGGATATAAATTTGGAGGGAAAAAGCAGCTATTTTATTTTATTGGTGATCGTGGCTTTTTTATCGATTACACTTGCTTTCCTTGCAATAGGGTTTTTCTTTTTTGGAAACAACAACTCCAGGGCGGATAAGGAAGCAGTTGTTGTAACCAATACGGTACCATCCGATAATGATCTTGCAATGAAAACAATTTTTGAAAACAGGAACTTTAACCTTAAAAAGACAGACGCTAAACAAGTAGCGGTTATATCTGTCAGTGCAAGTATGAAGTACTATAAAACCACTGATGACTTGAATGAAGAAGAAGTAGCCGCAAAGATTGATTTCTATTCAAAGGAAATTAATCAGACTATAGGCACTTATTTTCAAGGATTAACTCTTGACGATGTTAGTCAGCTTGATGCTAAGAAAAAAGCTTCAGATTATCTCACTAAAGAGATAAATGAAATATTGACTCAAAATGAAAAAAAGACAAGTCCACTTGTTTATAATTTAATCTTTGACTACTGGTTATATCAATAGGGGGTGAGCTTGTGGGTGATATACTTTCTCAAAATGAGATTGATGAGCTGCTAAAGGCTTTAACAACAGGCGACATAGATGTTCAGCAGATTCAATCAACAAAAACCGAAAAGAAAGTTAAAATTCATGACTTTAAAAAACCGCCTAAGTTTGCAAATGATCATAAAAGAACATTGCAATTTATCAATGAAAACTACGCACGACTTGTTCAGTCGTTTTTATCGGGATATTTAAGATCATTGGTACAGGTAGATGTTTTATCGGTGGATGCCCTGCAATATAGTGAATTCAGTAACTCTTTGGCAAACCCGATAATTCTTGCCATTGTTGATTTTACTCCATTAAATGGTTCAGTTATATTTGAAATGGACCCTAGCATTGCGTATGCACTTATTGATAGGATTCTTGGGGGCAGGGGTGCATCAATGGAGCGTGTCCGTTCATTTACAGAAATAGAAATAGCTATTATTGAGAGGATTATCATTCAGATGCTCAATTTAATGAGAGAGCCTTGGGAGAGTATAATTGCAATAAAGCCAAGGCTTGAAAAAATTGAGACAAATGCGCAGTTTGCACAGATAATTCATCCAAACGAAATGGTTGCTTTAATTACTTTGAATGTTGTAGTCGGAGAAGTAAAGGGTATGATTAATATTTGTATTCCGCATATGACAGTTGAACCTATTATGCCTAAGCTCAGTACAAAACTTTGGTTTACCAATGTTGAGAATGAGAAGATTGAACATAATAAATCCGATATTGAGTTTAAGATTGAACATACGTATGTTCCGGTCAGGGCAGTATTAGGAAGGACTTCCATAAGCATAAGCGAGTTTCTTGATTTACAGAGCGGTGATGTTTTGCCTCTTGATACAAATGTTAATGGAGACCTTGAAATATTGGTAGGTGATTTACCTAAGTTTAACGCTAAACCAGGTGTAAAAAAGAATAAAGTGGCAGTTAAAATTACTGAAGTTCTTAGAAGGGAGGAAGATTAATGGGAGATATGCTCACACAAGCAGAAATAGATGCACTATTGAATGGTACTTCCTCTTCAGAAGAACCAGACGACGCAACAGGCAGCAATAGTACAACTGAGACTTTAACATCACAAGAAATTGATGCGCTGGGTGAAATTGGAAACATAAGCATGGGTACTTCTGCAACAACTCTATTCACTTTATTATCCCAGAAGGTAACAATAACTACTCCTAATGTAACACTATCTACTTGGGAGGAGTTATCCAAGAGCTATTCTTCTCAGTACGTTGCTGTAAAAGTAGAATATACAGACGGATTGATTGGCTCGAATCTTTTAATCTTAAAGCAGGATGATGTTAAGATCATTACTGATTTAATGATGGGAGGAGAAGGTGTCAAAATAGAAGGCGATCTGACCGATCTTCATTTAAGTGCAATCAGTGAAGCCATGAATCAAATGATTGGGTCCTCAGCGACATCTATGTCGTCCATGTTTTCCAAGAGGATTGACATATCACCGCCAAAGGCTTATACTGTAAGTTTTGACAGCAGTGATCCATATGGTGAATTTAAGCCGGATGAGCAGTTGGTTAAAATAGCATTTAAAATGGTTGTTGGAAACTTGATTGATAGTGAAATAATGCAGTTGCTTCCAATTAAGTTTGCCAAGGAACTTGTGTCATCATTATTGAATTCAACAGAAGATAAACGGGATTCTGTAATACCTGAACCGCCGAAAACTCCTGTTCCACCACAGCAGGCTCCTTCGTTCAGTAATCAGAATACATACATCGAGCCACCTGTTCAGCCCGTAATGCAGCCGCAAATGCAACAGTCGATGATGCAACAGCCGATGATGCAACAGGCTATGCCTAACTTTGGCTTTGACGGAGGTTATCAGGAGCCTCAAAGGCAAAGGAGTCCTGTAAATATTCAGCCTGCACAATTTCAGGCTTTTGATGATGGGCTTTCAGCAGCAGAGAAAAAGAACATAAGCCTTATTATGGACTTGCCTCTGCAAGTAACAGTTGAACTGGGAAGAACTCAAAAATTAATAAAAGATATACTTGAGTTTGGATCGGGTTCAGTAATTGAGCTTGATAAACTGGCTGGTGAACCGGTAGACATATTAGTCAATGGTAAAGCTATTGCCAAGGGAGAAGTTGTTGTTATTGATGAAAGCTTTGGTGTAAGGATTACAGATATAATTCATCCATCAAAACGATTATAGTTATAAAATCAACAAATTGTTAAGGAGAGATAAGTTATGGGGAAGAGTATTTTAATTGTTGACGATGCAGCATTTATGAGGATGATGATTAAAGATATTTTATCAAAAAACGGTTATGAAATAGCTGCAGATGTTGACAATGGGTTAAAGGCAATCGAAAAATATAAGGAACTTACTCCTGATTTGGTAATAATGGATATCACTATGCCTGAAATGGATGGTGTAACAGCAGTTAGAGAGATTAAAAAAATACATAGTGATGCTAAGATTATCATGTGCTCAGCTATGGGACAGCAGGCTATGGTTATTGAGTCAATTCAAGCAGGTGCAAGGGATTTTATAGTTAAGCCATTCCAAGCAGATCGTGTTGTAGAAGCAGTAAAGAAAGTTATCGGTTAATAAAAAACAGGCTTTAAATTGTGATATCCTGCTGAGTGCTGAGAAAGCTGTATGTTGAAGGAATTTGTTTCTATTGCCATACAACTTTTACTGATAACAGCAGGATATTTTGTAATGGATGGGTTAGCCGGACTTAGAAAGCATGTAAGTATTTTAATAACATAAATTGCAGAGGGGCTTATTGAATTATGGGGAAGGTATTTACTGTTATACTGGCTTTTATAGTAGTTATGGTTCTATTGCTTCTGACTACAAGGTATCTAGCCTATAAGTCCAAGAAAATGCTTAAAGGAAATTACATGCAGATTATTGAGACGCTTAACCTTGGGACTAGTAACAGGATTCATCTTATTAAAGTCGATAAAGAATTTTTTATTGTAGCTGCTTCAAATAAGAATGTCGAATTTTTATCACAAGTAAGTATAAATGATTATCAAGAGCAAGAAGTAAAAAATCCAATTTCAGAGGTTGTTGATTTTACATCAATACTGAAAAAATACACTAACGGGTTAACCTTTGGTGTAAAGACGACTAAAGAAAAAGTTCCTGAACCCTCACAAAATGAAAATGAGAGTGAGAATAATGTGGTATTCAGGAGTAATTTAGAAAAACTAAAAAACCTGTCTAATAGTATGAATAATCATCGGAGCGAAAATGGATAAAAAGAGGAAAATTAAAAGGTTAATAGTATTTACCGGAATTCTGGTTGTTATTTTTTGCTTAATGGGCGGACAAGCTCTTGCTGAACCAACAGTATCTGTTACTAAAGACGGCATAAATATAGGCGCATCCAGTGACCCTAAAGAGGTTTCTTCAAGTATACAGCTTTTAGTAACATTAACAGTTCTGGCAATTGCACCTTCAATATTGATTATGATGACAGGCTTTACCAGGATAATAATTATTCTGTCCTTTTTACGAAATGCTCTTGGAACACAGCAGATGCCGCCTAATCAGGTATTAATAGGTTTAGCTTTATTTATTACACTGTTTGTTATGAGTCCCGTGTTGTCTGATATCAATGAAAATGCATTTCAGCCCTATACTAACGGAAAAATTTCACAGCAGCAGGCTATAGATAAAAGTTCTCAAAGTATTAAAACCTGGATGGTTAAGCAGATTTTCAGTAATAAAAGGGAAAAGGATTTGGAGTTATTTATGACTCTTGGAGGTCAGAAGGACCCTGTAAAGGTTCAGGATGCTTCTAAGCTGTCACTTACCATAGTTGCTCCGGCCTTTTTAATAAGTGAACTTACCGTAGCATTTAAATTTGGATTTTTGATATTTCTTCCCTTTTTAATAATTGATATGGTTGTATCAAGTGCATTGATGTCAATGGGTATGATGATGCTTCCTCCAATAATGATTTCATTGCCTTTCAAGATATTACTTTTTGTCCTGGTAGACGGATGGTCTATGCTTACTCAGTCAATTATTACTAGTTTCGCCCGGTGACGAGCCGGGAGGATAAAGTTGGTTTGTATATTGAGTAATAGTTTTACGTTAGTGTATAGAGGGGTGGATTCTCAATGGACGAGAGCAGCATTATAAACATCGCACAAGAAGCTTTAAAAGTAATATTGTATGTATCCGCACCTATTCTGTTAATCAGTATGGTTGTCGGTTTGGTAATAAGTATTTTTCAGGCAACTACACAGATTCAGGAGCAGACTTTGACCTTTGTTCCGAAAATTTTATCGGTTGTGGCTGCCATAGCACTTTTCGGCTCATGGATGTTGAGAGTATTGATAGAATATACACAGAATATATTTATAAACATTAATCAGTTTATAAAATAATTTGGGAGTTGAGGTCATTGCAGATACCTTTTGGTATGTTGCTTAACAATGTAGAACTATTTCTGCTTATATTTGTAAGGATGACAGGCTTGTTTGTAACAGCTCCCATTTTTGGAAGAAGGAACATACCTGTATACTTTAAAGTTGGATTTGCCTTTATAACTGCTATTTTAGCGTCTAGTGTCATAAGGGTTGATCATATAATTAATACTGATAATTTTTTAATTTTTGCTTTATATATATTAAAAGAATTTTTAGTAGGTATAATAATAGGATTTGTAGCTTATGCCGTATTTACATGTATATATCTGGCGGGACAGATTATTGACATGCAGATTGGGTTTGGAATGGTAAATGTTTTTGATCCAATGTCAAATATACAGATTCCTGTTACTGCAAATCTTTATTTTATATTGGCAATGATAATTTTTTTGGTGACTAATGGGCACCACATGCTGATTAAGGCATTATATGAGAGCTTTCAGATTGTTCCGTTAGGAAGCGGAGTAATTGGCCCCAAGCTTACCGATGATGTAATAGGTATTATATCGGGAGTATTCAGTATGGGTTTCAAAATAGCCGCTCCCGTAGTAGCCGCAATTTTTATTACTGACGTAGTTTTGGGAATTATATCAAAGACCATACCTCAAATGAATGTATTTATACTTGGTATGCCTTTGAAAATATTTTTAGGTATACTTATTGTTATGATAACAATACCTGCTTTTGTATATATAGTGACAGTTATTACAGATGACATGAATACACAGATATTCAAGTTCCTTAAGGATATGGGGAATTCCTTGAAAACATAAATATTTATTCGGCGCCAATTGGAGGGTGGAATGAGAAACCCCATAACAAACAATATATTTGAAGCAGATTGTAGGTTGGAATTAAATTATCAGCTTTTTGCATCCGGTGGTGCAGAGGATAAAACCGAGAAAGCAACTCCAAAGAAGAAAAGTGATGCAAGGAAAAAAGGCCAAGTATTTCAGAGCAGAGAAGTGTCAGCATCACTAATCCTTATTGTAACTGTTGTTGCAATGAGGATATTCGGCGGTACATTTTATGCACAGCTTACACAATATTTAAAAAAGACATTTAATGATTATCTTACAGTTAAGGATGCAATAGATTTTAATATACTTGCAAATCTATTTATTGATGTCTTAATGGTTCTGGCAAAAACGGTGCTTCCGCTACTTTTAGTAGCGTTTCTTACAGCCCTGATCGTTAATTATGCACAGGTCGGGATACTGTTTACTATGGAAACCTTGAAAATCAAGGGAGACAGAATAAATCCTTTAAGCGGCTTTAAAAGGATATTTTCTTTAAGGTCGGTAGTAGAACTTTTAAAGTCAATTATTAAGATAATAATTGTGGGTTGGGTAGCGTACTCATATCTCAAATCAAAAACCGAACAGGTTTTAACACTGATTGATACTGATTTGATGAGTGTATTGATATTTATAGCTGATGCAGCATTCACCGTGGCTTTAAGAATATGTATGGCTATGGTGATTCTAGGGTTTGCCGATTATCTATACCAAAGATATGACTATGAAAAGAACCTAAAAATGACTAAACAGGAAGTTAAAGAAGAATATAAACAGATGGAGGGAAATCCTGAGATTAAGTCCAAAATCAAGCAGAAACAGCGTCAGATGTCGCTGAAAAGAATGATGCAGGATATCCCCAAGGCTGATGTGGTTATAACCAATCCTACGCACTTTGCCGTAGCGTTAAAGTATGATTCGGAAAAGGCGGCTGCACCATTTGTTGTAGCAAAGGGGCAGGATTATGTAGCACTTAGAATAAAACAAATAGCCGCTGATAACAAGGTGCAGATTGTTGAAAACAAGCCATTGGCTAGAACATTGTACAGTACAGTAGACATCGGACAGGCTATTCCGCCTGATCTATACCAAGCTGTTGCGGAAATACTTGCGTTTGTATACAACTTGAAAAACGGCGGTAAGGCAGGATAGCGACGAAGTTTTTACTTACGAAAAGGGGGACAAAAAGTGGCAAAGCTTAACAATTTTTTTGTACCATTAATTGTTGTACTTGCAATTTTAAATCTTATTTTGCCAATACCTACAGGCGTGTTGGACTTTTTACTTGCAGTAAATATAATACTTGCGGCTATAATTATGCTCAATACAATATATCTTAAAACGGCACTCGATCTTTCCGTGTTTCCAACGTTGATAGTCGTTACAACTATATTTCGTCTGTCACTTAATGTTACGGCCACAAAGCTTATTCTGGCAAATGGTGAAGCAGGTCATGTCATCAGGGGTTTCGGACAATTTGTAGGAAGAAATAATCTGGTTGTTGGTTTTGTTATATTCTTTATAATTATGATTGTTAACTTCCTTGTAATTACAAAGGGTTCTGAAAGAGTTGCAGAAGTTGCAGCGAGATTTACATTGGATGCTATGCCCGGTAAACAGATGGCTATAGATGCCGATTTGAATACAGGTCTTATAAATGATGCAGAAGCAAAAGAGCGAAGGAAAAAGATACAAAGAGAAGCAGACTTTTATGGTTCTATGGATGGTGCCAGTAAATTTGTAAAAAATGATGCCATTGCAGGTATTATTATTACATTGATAAATATCACAGGCGGTATCATCATAGGAGTTGTTATGCTAGGGAAGGATGTCGGTGAAGCCTTACATACATATACAATTCTGACTATAGGTGATGGTTTGGTAAGTCAATTGCCTGCACTTATGCTGTCAACAGCTACAAGCTTTATTGTTACACGTGCAGGTGCAGATTCTGATCTTAACAAGGATGTAGTAAAGCAGTTATTCTATAATCCCAAAGTTCTTATTATAGCAGCCCTACTCAGTATCGGAATGGCGCCGTTTTTAACCCCCGTGCCATTTCTAATTCTTGCTGCTGTCCTACTTATCGTAGCTTATAAAATTAAACAACTTCAACAAGAAGCTGATAAGGATGAGGAAGTGCAAATTCAGGAAAGTGAAGTTGAGGAAATCAGAAAACCTGAGAATGTTGTCAGCCTTCTTCAAGTTGACCCTATTGAACTTGAGTTTGGTTACGGTATTATCCCTCTGGCAGATGTAAATCAGGGGGGAGATTTGCTGGATAGAGTTGTTTTAATCAGAAGACAACTGGCACTTGAACTTGGTATGATTGTTCCTGTTATCAGATTAAGAGATAACATTCAGATAGGGCCAAATGAGTATATTATTAAAATAAAAGGTACTCAGGTGGCAAGGGGAGAATTGTTGTTTGACTATTTCCTTGCAATGAATTCAGGGGATGTTGACGAAGAGCTGGAGGGTATAAAAACCATAGAGCCGGCATTTGGTTTGCCCGCAATATGGATTCAGGAAAATCAGAGGGACAAAGCAGAAATGCTTGGATATACTGTTGTTGATCCACCTTCAATTATAGCAACACATCTTACCGAAGTTATAAAGAAACATTCATTTGAATTGCTTGGAAGACAAGAAGTACAGGCATTGGTGGACAATATCAAGCAATCTTATCCGGCTATTGTTGATGAACTTGTTCCTAAGATTATGAGTATCGGTGAAATACAAAAAGTACTTGCAAACCTGTTAAAAGAAAATGTAACAATAAGGGATATGGTTACCATTATGGAAACTTTGGCTGATTATGCTCCTGCCACTCATGATGTTGACATGCTGACTGAGTATGTGCGTCAGGCTTTAGGAAGGTCAATATCGCAGAAATTCCTTAACGGAAATACAAATGTAATTACACTGGATCCTAAGGTAGAGCAAATGATACTGGATTCCATACAAAAAACGGAATTTGGCTCATATCTTGCTCTTGACCCTGCTGTATCAAACACAATAATAAACAGCGTTTCAAAAAATGTTCAGAGATTAATACAACTTGGAAGTCAACCGATTATACTGGCTTCACCTGTTGTAAGATTATATTTTAAACGTATGACAGAAAATGTAATTCCAGGTTTGGTGGTTTTATCTTATAATGAAGTTGATTCTGGGGTAGAAATACAATCAGTAGGAACAGTCAGTGTTTAATGGAGACTAATAAGAGTAGTCTATTGCAAACAAATCCGGAGGTTAACGTATGAAAATAAAGCGCTATATGGGTAAAAATACACAGGAAGCTTTGCTGAAAGTCAAAATGGATCTGGGAAATGATGCAATTATATTGAGTACAAAAAAAGTAAGGCAAAAAGGCTTTAAAAAGTATTTTACCAGTCCTATGATGGAGGTAATGGCTGCAATAGATGATGATTCAGCAAAAACGTCCAGAAAGGAGTTAACAAGACCTGATAATTCCTTGGAAAACGATGTAAGCCCTAAAAATATGCTGTCACAAAAAGAGGAAAAAATAACTCAGCTAGAGAATAAAGTAACTAAAATAGAGACTTTATTGGATCGTATACTTGACATTATAAAACCGGAAAACAAAAGTGCTGATGTTGCTAAAAGTGATGAAACTGCACAATTGTCACAGGTTTTTCAATTATTATACAATAACCTGCTGAAAAATGAAGTAGATCAGGATATTGCACAGAAGATCATAGAAAAAGTCGCTGAGAAGAGTGATGCAAGAAATATTAATGATGCATCAGTCGCTATGTTATCTGTTATATCTTCAATATTGGGCAAGGCAGAACCTATCAACTTCAGGCAGGATGGCAAGCCAACGGTAATACTGTTCGTGGGCCCTACCGGTGTAGGAAAAACAACTACACTTGCTAAACTTGCTGCTTCATTTATGTTGACTAACAATAAAAACGTCGGTTTTATAACTGCTGATACTTATAGAATAGCTGCTGTCGACCAGCTAAAGACTTATGCAGAGATACTTGGAATACCGATATCAATTGCATATTCGGTAGAGGAAATTAGCAGTCAAATAGAGAATTACAGTGACAAGGATGTAATACTTATAGACACTGCAGGCTGCAGCTACCGGGATAAACAAAAGTTTGAGGAATTACAAAAAATCATAGAAGTCTGCAATGCAGATGAAGTATTCCTTGTACTGAGTGCAACGGTAAGCTCAAAAAACTGCAGAGATATAATTAAAAATTACGGATTTATACCAAATTACAGACTTATCTTTACAAAGCTTGATGAAACGCCTGTTTATGGCAGTATACTCAATACAAAATGCTACTCGGATAAACCTTTGGCGTATATAACTAACGGACAAAATGTACCCGATGATATAGAAGTGGTGAACACAGAAAAGATATCAAAAAATCTACTGGGGAGTATAACATAATATGATAGATCAAGCTGATAAGTTAAGGCAGATAGTTAATAATCTTAATAAAACGGAAAACCCGCAGCAGCCTCAAAACTTAGCAGAACAAAAGCGTGCAAAGGTTATTACTGTCACCAGCGGAAAAGGTGGAGTAGGTAAAACAAATGTTACCGTTAACCTTGCAATAGCTCTTAGTCAAAGAGGCTACAGAGTTGTAATAATTGATGCTGACTTGGGTTTATCAAATATAGATGTCGTATTTGGAATAGTTCCTAAATACACAATGCTGGATTGTATTAAAAATGGCAAAGGTTTATTGGATATATTGTGTGACGGACCGGGTAATATAAAATTTATTTCCGGTGGGTCAGGGGTACAGGAACTAATTAATCTTGACAAAAGTTCCTTGGAAATTTTTATGGCAAATATGTCATTACTTGATCATATTGCTGATTATATTTTAATAGATACAGGTGCCGGTTTATCTGATACTGTTATGAATTTTGTAATGTCTGCGGACGAAGTTGTTCTTGTTGTAACACCCGAACCGACGTCAATTACTGATGCATATGCATTAGTAAAGACTGTGTCAAATATAAAAAAGGACTGTGCTATAAATGTTTTGATAAACAGAGCTGAAAGTGAGCAAGAGGCTAGAAATGTATACAATAACTTTGCAATGGTTTCTGAAAAGTTTTTAGGTATGAAGCTTCAGTCCTTGGGTTATTTGCCCTTTGATCAGATGTTAATAAAATCAGTAAAGCTTCAGAAACCGTATTTATTAAGCTATCCTAAAAATTACACCAGCAAATTGTTCATAGAACTTGCTGATACACTCATAAAAAACGACATAAATCAACAAAAAAATACACAATCTGGCATTAAAGGTTTCCTGAACCGTTTTGTTGGGTTGTTTACTCATTAATAAGAGAGTATACTATAATTAGATAGGATTATTTTGGTATGTTTTATAATTTTAACGGGGAAAAAATAAAAATTTATATTTAAAGTATATAAAATTGGCTACAAAGACATGAAGAAGATAATAGGATAATAGTAGGTCAGCAATGAAACTTCTAATAAAAGGCTGAGGTAACCAATGAGTTTAAATTTAAAAAAGAACAATCCAATAAAGGTATTGATTGTAGATGATTCTGCATTTATGAGAAAAGTGTTATCAGACATGCTTAACTCAGATAATTCTATTTCTGTGGTTGGTACTGCTGTTGATGGCAAGGATGCATTGGAAAAAATACATCATCTGCATCCGGATGTGGTAACATTAGATGTAGACATGCCTGTAATGGACGGAATTAACTGTCTGAGGCAAATTATGCAGAGAATTCCAAGACCCGTAATAATGTTTGGAAGTGAAACAGAGTATGGTACTGAAATGACCATAAGAGCACTGGATGAAGGTGCAGTTGATTTTGTTGTAAAGCCCAAGAATATATTTGAAATTAAAAATGATTCTAAACGAAATGAAATAATAGAAAAAATTATTATAGCTAAAAATATTAAGCTAAAATCTATTCAGAAAAAGTCGATAGATAATGATAAAAGAGTGACCTCAAAAAGCACAAAGCCTGTGAAAAATATTATAGCAATCGGAAGTTCTACAGGTGGACCAAAGGCATTGCAAACGGTTATACCTTATTTACCGAGAGATATGTCCATAGCAGTTCTGGTTGTTCAGCACATGCCTCCCGGATTTACAAAGTCTCTTGCAGAAAGACTGGATAGTAAGAGTGACTTGATAGTCAAAGAAGCAACCCATAAAGAAAAAGTACTTGAGGGTTATGCATATATAGCACCGGGGGACTCACACATGAAGATTCAAACATCTGCAAATGGTGATATAATAATTAATTTGGACAAATCTCCTCCTGTCGGAGGACACAGACCATCAGTAGATGTTATGATGACTTCTTTGTCGGAAACTGGGCTAAAAAATATAATCGGTGTTATTCTGACAGGTATGGGTGCTGATGGGAGTGTAGGAATTAAAAAATTAAAGGAAGTAAATAAAAGTTTTATAATAGCCCAAGACGAAGAAACAAGCGTAGTTTATGGAATGCCGAAAATGGCAGTACAAACCGGTGCAGTAGACAAAATAGTATCACTTGATAAAATTCCAAGTGAAATAATCCAATATTTGGGGGTGCGTTAAAATGGATATGAGTCAGTATTTACAAATATTCATAGAGGAAGCAAAAGAACACGTTCAGAGCTTGAATGAATGTCTTTTGCAGATAGAAAAGGATCCTGAAGATAAAGATGTGTTGAACGAGATTTTCAGGGTAGCACATACACTTAAAGGAATGGCAGGAACCATGGGCTATACAAAAATGACAAAGTTGACCCATGATATGGAAAATGTTCTTCATGCTATTAGAAACGATGAAATCAAGGTTACTTCAGACCTTGTTGATGTATTGTTTAAGTGTCTCGATGCACTTGAAAATTATGTAAACAGTGTAGTTAATACCGGCGGCGAGGGCGATAAAGAATATAAAAATGTAATAGACGCTCTAAATGAGATACTTGCCAATAAGGGTACTGTTAAAACTCCGGAGAAAACAAGAACAGCAGAGAAGGCAGAACAGCCTGTTAATGAGGGTAAATATTTAACTGCACAGATGCAGCTTGATGAGTTTGAGAAAAATGCAGTCAACAAAGCAAAAGATATGGGCATTAATGCATTAAAGATTACTCTGGTACTTAACAGCGGTTGTTTGTTGAAATCAGCGAGAGCATTCATATTGTTCCAGACGTTGGAAAGATATGGTGAAATTATAAAGTCACAGCCTTCAGTGCAAGATATTGAAGATGAAAAATTTGATAATGAATTCACAGTAATTGTAGTGTCAAAAGAAAATGAACAACTTTTTGCAAAGGAATTGAATTCCATAGCAGAGGTCGATGAAGTAATTATAACCACTCTTGAAAAGTTTGATGCTGACAGTTCGTCTTCAGTTGCAGACGAAAATAAACCTGTTTCTGAGACAAAAGCCAGTGAAACTGCGCAGGAGGCTCAAAAACATGCCGTTGAGAGTCAGGAAGCTGCAAAACAAAGTGCTAATAACGCTCCTAAAAAAACACAGAGAACAGTCAGAGTTGATATAGACAGACTTGATGTTTTAATGAATCTGGTTGGAGAACTTATAATAACAAAGACGAGACTTGAAGGAACTGATATAACCGAAAAGCCTCAGGAATACCATGAAACTCTTGAATACCTTGAAAGAATAACAACTAATCTGAATGACGCAGTTATGAAGGTAAGAATGGTTCCTGTTGAGACCGTATTCAATCGCTTCCCTAGAATGATCAGAGATATTGCAAAGGATTTGGGAAAAGAAATAGAATTGAAGATGTCGGGTGAGGAAACAGAACTTGACAGGACTGTTATTGATGAAATCGGAGATCCTCTTATCCACTTGCTCAGAAACTCCTGCGACCACGGTCTGGAATCTACCGAAAAAAGAAAAGAACTTGGTAAGTCTGAGCTAGGAAGAATCAACCTTACAGCATACCAGTCAGGAAATAACGTATTAATTGAGGTTGAAGATGACGGTGCAGGCATAAATATAGAAAAGATAAAGAATAAAGCTGTAGAAAACGGTATAATAACTAAAGAAGCTTCCAGTTCCATGACTCAACAGGAGGCTATAGAGCTTCTTTTCAGACCAAGCTTCAGCACAGCCGACAAGATTACAGGATTGTCGGGGAGAGGTGTGGGCCTTGACGTAGTTAAAACTAAAATTGAGCAGCTTGGAGGTACGGTTGAAGTTGAAACGCAAAGCGGTAAGGGAAGTAAATTTATTATTAAATTGCCGCTGACTCTTGCAATATATCAGGCATTATTGGTAAATGTAGGCGGAGAAAAATATGCCATACCGTTAGGTGCGATTTATCAGATATACAATTGGTCTGCTGAAGAGGTTAAAACAGTTCAGGGACAGGAGGTTATATTGCTTCGTAACATGGTTGTGCCTATCACAAGGCTTGCTGATTCTCTGGAGGTTCCAAACCGTGATGAGCAGGCTAACCAGAAGCAGTTGAAGATAGTAATTGTGAGAAAAGGTGAAAAGCTGACAGGACTTGTTGTAGACAGTGTTATAGGACAACAGGAAATAGTTATTAAGTCCTTGGGCAAACTCCTGACCGGAATCAAGTATTTAGCAGGGGCTACAATACTTGGTGACGGAAATGTGGCATTAATAGTTGATGTAAATTCCATTACTTAACGATGAGGACTATAATTTTCATATGCGGATTTCGGACAAGGATTCGTAAATAAAATAAAAAAATGGCACAGACCGGAAAGATGCATTATACATTACTTTAGTCTGTGACGGAAATGGAGATAAATATGGCTGACTTACAACTTCAAGAATTTGAAACAAAACAGTTTATTGTATTTAGTCTCGGAGAAGAGCGTTTTGGTATTGACTCACTAAAAATTACCACTATAGACAGAATGAAAACAATAACAAGGGTACCTAAAACACCACCGTATATTAAGGGTGTTATAAATCTAAGAGGAGACATAATCCCTGTAATGGATTTAAGACTAAAATTCAATCTTCCTGTAGCAGAAGAGACAGAAGAAACACGTATAATAATTTTGAAGCTTGAAGAAGTTTCTATAGGGGTCATAGTTGATCAGGTACTTCAAACAATACAGCTGGGCGGAGAGTCTATTGAGAGTGCTGCAAGTTTGATGAACAGTACTATAGCGGACTATATATTCGGAATTGGTAAGGTTGACGGAGAAATTGTAACACTTCTGAATTTCGATAAGCTTGTTAAAATATAATTGTTTAAATATAAAAATAGGGGTATGAGTGATGTCAATTAGTTTTGATGAATTAAACAATATTCAGATGGATGTACTTAGAGAGATTGGAAATATAGGAGCAGGAAATGCAGTAACTTCTTTGGCCAAAATGATAGACAAAAAAGTGGATATGGCTGTACCCGAAGTTAAAATAATGGGATTTGACAGGGTAAGTCAGATTCTTGGCGGTGAAGAAATACTTGTCGTTGGAATTTTGCTTAATGTAACCGGGGATATAACTGGTAATATGATGTTTATTTTGGACATTAATGCTGCTAGAAAACTGGTAAATATATTACTGGGTTCCAATGATGAAACTAATCTGGATTTTAACGAATTGGAGTTATCTGCACTAAAGGAAATCGGTAACATACTAACGGCATCATATCTTTCAGCATTGGCTGGCTTGACAAACTTAAAAATATTGCCTTCTGTACCTGAACTGGCTATTGACATGGCAGGTGCAATACTGAGTGTACCGGCAATTGAGTTTGGTAAGGTCGGCGATTCGGTATTGTACATAGAGACTGAGTTTAGTGAAGGTATTACAAGGGTTTTTGGAGACTTTCTACTGATACCTGATGTTGAATCATACGAGATACTATTAAGAGCATTGGGAGTTATAGAATAATGGATATTGAAATTATAAAGGTCGGTATGGCTGACCTTAATTCATCGCGTCATCCTTGTATGATAACTACATTAGGTCTCGGTTCATGTGTGGGGGTTGCCCTGTATGATTCTACATCAAAAATAGCCGGATTAGCACATGTTATGCTGCCTTGCAGCGAACAGGCAAAAAATAACAGTAATATTGCTAAATTTGCTGATACGGCTATAGTAAAATTAGTAGATGACATGATAAAACTTGGTGCAAGGAAGGACAGAATAGTAGCAAAACTAGCCGGTGGAGCCCAAATGTTCGTATTCAATCAAAGTTCGGATTTAATGAGAATAGGATACAGAAATGTGGTTGCATCAAAGGAAAAACTCAAACTATTAAATATTCCCATCATATCAGAGGATACAGGAGGAAATTACGGACGTACCATAGAACTGTATTCCGATGATGGAAGACTAATGATAAAAACAATCGGTTTTGGAATAAAACAAATATAGAGAGAAGATATGATTTTGTTTTACAACTGAGGTGTAAGAATGGAGACAATCATGAAAATACCGTTTCTATTTGCATTGTTTGCAGCTATTATTACAGGATTAATCGGTATTAGCAATAATAAAAGTTTGAATCAGACTTGTATATATATGATAATTGCAATGGTAATCTTTTATTTTATCGGTACACTATTAAAAGCTACTATTACCGGCATTGTAGGAGAACAAAACAAGCTGAAGGAGCAGGCTGAAAAGGAAAAGAAGGAAGAGGAAAATCAGGAGAGATTGAGAATAGAAAAAGAAAAGGCGGAAAAATTGGCCAAAGAGCAACATTTAGGTAACAACCTGGATTTAGTTGCAGATAGCAATCTAGACGATGGCTTTACTCCACTAGATTTATCACAGGCAGTGAGGACTAGAATGAAAGAGTAACTTTAGTGATATTTATAGTAAGATACTAATTGGAGGACTAACATGTTTAGCGAAAGTATTAATCATCTGTGGAAACAGTATATTGAAACTAAAGATGCTTCTGCAAAAGAAAAGCTAATAATTCAGTATGCATACCTGATAAAGTATGTTGCTGGAAGGTTAAGTATATATTTTGGTTCGAATGTGGAATTTGATGATTTGGTTGGATACGGTGCATTTGGCCTTATAGATGCGATAGAAAAATATGATCTCGCTAAGGGTGTTAAATTCGAAACATATGCCTCTTTAAGAATAAGAGGTTCAATTATAGATAGCATACGTGATATGGATTGGGTTCCAAGATCACTGAGGCAAAAAAATAAGGAACTCGAAAAAGTATATGCTGAAATAGAAAACGAAAAAGGCCATACTGCAACCGATAAGGAAGTTGCTGAGAAAATGGGATTGGGTATGGACGATTTCTATAAATTATTAAACGACGTAAATGTGTCCTCAATGATGTCTCTTGATGAGTTCATGGAACAAAATTACGAGAGAGGGCTTGAAATATTCAGTGAAAGTACTGAGGACAAACCGGAGGCTTCCCTGGAATTTAATGAAATGAAGCAACTTCTTGCAGATTCTATAGATAAGTTACCTGAGAAAGAAAAAGCAGTAATTACATTCTATTATTTTGAAGAACTGACTTTAAAGGAAATAAGTGCTATAATGAATGTAACCGAATCAAGAATTTCTCAGTTGCATACAAAAGCACTACTTAGAATGAAGGGAAAGCTGTTTAGGCATAGGATAATGCTTGAATCGTAAAGGAGAAAATATGGTAGAACAAAAAGATTTAAAAATTTTGGTAACGGTTTCACCAGACGAGCTAAAAGCTTTTATAACACTTTACAACACCGGAGACAATTTAGCAATTAAAAAAGATGATATTATCGGTGCTCTTGACAGTCAGAGAGTAGTTTTTGGTATCAAGGAAGATATAATAGAATATCTTGTTGAAAGCCCAATGTACAACGAAGCGTTTTGTGTAGCGGAAGGTATCGCACCCCAAAATGGTAAAAATGGGATGGTTACATATCATTTTAACACTGATGTTAACAAAACTCCAACTCTAATGGAGGATGGCAGGATAAATTACAGAGAGTTAAATCTGATTCAGTCGGTTCAGGAGGGGCAGGTACTTTGCTCTTTGGTTCCTCCTGTAAAAGGAGTGGAAGGAAAAACCGTTAAAGGTAGAGTTATCCCTGCTGTAAGCGGTAAACTTGCGGTACTCCCAAGAGGTAAGAATGTTGCAATATCTGAGGATGGACAAAATCTTGTTGCAACTACTGCGGGAGAGGTTGAATATCTGGATGCTACGAAAGTAAGCGTATATACAAATCATGAAGTTCCTGCTGATGTAGATAATTCAACAGGAAATGTAAGTTTCGTAGGAAGCGTTATTATAAAGGGAAATGTTTTATCAGGTTTCTCAGTAGAAGCTGGTGGAAATGTTGAAGTATTTGGGGTTGTTGAAGGTGCAACAATTAGAGCCGGCGGGAATATTATATTACGACGGGGAATGCAGGGTATGGGTAAAGGAACACTCATTGCCGGCGGTGATATAGTAGCTAGATACATAGAATACAGCAGCATAGAAGCAAGTAACAATATTCAGGCAGAAGCCGTAATGCACAGTAATGTAAAATGTGGGAACAAGCTTGAGCTAACCGGAAACAAGGGACTTCTGGTGGGAGGTACGTGTAAGGTCGGCAACATTGTAGTTGCTAAGGTTATCGGATCACATATGGCTACAATTACAGATGTTGAAGTAGGTGCAGATCCTTCTGTAAGAGAAAGATACAAAAATGCAAGAGAAGAAATGATTTCAATGGAAAGTGATATAAAAAAGGCAGATCAGGCAATTACAATATTACGTAAGATGGAAAGTGCGGGTGCATTGACTCCGGATAAGCAGGAGATTTTAACAAAGAGTGTCCGGACAAAAGTATACTTATCAACAAAGATTGAGGAAGTAAAGCATGAAATTGCAATTTTGGATGAAAAGTTGCAACAGGAAGGCAATGGCAAGATACGTGCATTAAGTTATATTTATCCCGGAGTAAAGGTTTCAATAGGAACATGTATGATGTATGTAAAGGAACCTCTTCAATACTGTACCTTGTACAGAGACGGAGCAGATGTACGTGTTGGGCCTATTGACAAGTAATAAGAGATCGGCTAATGCTCTTTCCATATGCTTATTACAAGTATTTCTAAGGATTGTTTAGTTAAATAAATCCGGCATAGGGGGCGGTTTTTTTGTCAATAAAACCTATAGATTTTCAGATGGTAATTCCAAAGACATCTGAAGTATCAAAGATTTATAACGACGACGTTAATAAAAATCAGGCAATTCAGCAGCAGCAGCAAACAGCCAGTCAGACGAAAATAGACAATAATCTGAAACAGGTTGTTAATAGAGAAAATGTACAAAACGGTCGTGTTAAAGAAAAGCAGGAAAAAGACAATTCAAGGCAGAATGAAAAGAAAAAGAAACGGCAGAATAAGGATGATGACAGACCCACAATAGACATTCGGGTCTGATAAAAACAAATGATAAGTTCTAGAGGTGGATATGGGAGCATTTTACGTTACTATAATATTCTTGGGAGTTATTTTGGTAGCAGTATCTCTTTTCCTTATTATAATGGATAGGGCTAACGGTAAAGACTTTTTTAAAGAATTTGATCGCAAAAAGGACGAGATGTTTGGTTTAATTCAGGATTCAGAAGAAATGATACATGAACTTAACAGAATGTCTGATTACGTTGTAACAGTAATTTCTGAAAAAAATCAGGAATTTTTCAAGAAAGTTAAAGATTTAGATAACCAAGACAAAGTTCAAGAAAAACCTGTTAACAAAATTCAACAACAGACACAAATAGAGGAGCCGGTTATTTCAACCCCGGAGCTTTCAGCTGAAGTCGATAAAATTAATCAGCAAATCAATCAGGATATTCAGAAGCTTACAAATATCCAGAGCTACAAGAATATGCAAAGCGGTAAAAAACAGCAAAATGAGCCAACCAATGAAACAATTGATACCAAGGAAGACGATGAGAAGCCTTCAAAATTAGTACTCAACAGCAGAAGAAAGCAAGTACTGCAATTAATTGAACAGGGCTTGAGCAATGACGAAATCGCAGAGAAAATGAAAATGGGAAAAGGTGAAATCGGACTTATACGTGGTTTAAGCAGCAGTAAATAGTGCAATTTACAATTTAAAGTGATATTTGCATAGGAGTATACAGATGAGAAAAGTGCACGAGAAAAGTATATTGTTGGGAATCGGTATCGGAATGATTATAACCGCAATAGCCGGGATGATTTATTCCGGGGGGACACAAAAGGAACTAACCAAAGATGAGATAATCAGCCGTGCCAAGAGCTATGGCTTGATTGAACCGGTTAAATTACTTAATGAAAATAATTCAGCAGCAGACAGTACAGTTGCTGATACGACAAGCGAAAAGTCACCGGGAGTAAGTACAGTTTCTCAGGCTTCAACAGAGGTTGCGGATAAAGCAAGCACCGCAAACAAAGAGAAAACAGGTACTGATACTAACGAACGAAATATTGTAATTAAAATAGAAGACGGTCATATTTCTAACGAGGTAATGAAACAACTCCTTGATAAAGGTATTATAACAAGCGAAAAAGATTTTACCAATGTTATTCATTCTTACAAGGCTTCCAGAAAGATTATTTCGGGAACATATAAGTTTAAGAAAAATGAGGATTTAGACTACCTCGTAAAGAAAATATGCGGTATTAAATAGCTTGTTAAAAATTATTAGTTTTTTATAATTTTAGTATTGCGTTATCTTATTTTCTGTGTTAATATATACAAGCAGCAGATGTTATGTATGCCGAAGTGGTGAAACTGGCAGACGCACTGGACTCAAAATCCAGCGGTAGCGATACCGTACCGGTTCGATTCCGGTCTTCGGCACCAAAAAAACAAGGGTTTCAGCGAATAGCTGAAACCCTTGTTTTTTGTTTATATGTGGTTTTGCTAAAGAAGAAAATAATTATAAAAAGGTTAGGGACACCCACATAATCTACATGAAATTTTGCTAGTTTGGCGAAATTTTAACAATATCTTATTTAATATCATCTACTTTTAGTTTGTTTCTTGTTTTTTACCTTTTTTCAAGTACGGGTTTAAAATATCAACGAATAAAATATAAAAGGCAGTATCAAAAATAATAAATGTAAGGAATACTTCAATTATAATTTTACTATACTGATCTTTAGATATTGTACCGAATCCTAATATTTTTATTAACTCTATAGCTCCTACCATAAAAAAATCTACATTCTTACATAAATATGCAATTCCTGCAATTAGATAAAGGATGAATCTAGTTACTTTTAAGGCAGTAACATTGTATATATCAAGAGAAATATCTTCTTTGTCCTTACTTAAACTGAAATACTTTGCAGCTTTTGAGAAAAAATAAGGTAAAAATCCAAATAAATACGCTTCTACCAATACTAAAATTGTCCCCGTCAAAAAATAGAGGTTATCATAAGTTAATTTCCCATTACCCAGATATGATATAAGTACTACGGTTAAAACAAAGAGAATTAAGCTCAGTAAGACATAAATACAGGCTACAATCATCGCACCAATAGGTCTATACTCAATTTGCAGAATTCTAATTAATGGAGGGCTTAATAATTTATTTATTTTTTCGATTTTAATTGATAGATTTTTATTGATATCTTTTATACTGTTTAGTATTAAAAGTACTCCAAGTATTAGAAATGGAACCAACACAAGTGCAGATAGAGTTCTTATAAATATATTAATATAGATATTAACCTTAAGTGTATAACTCCATTGAAAGAATTTAATATAACCCATTATAATTCCACATGATATTATTAAACCAACAAAAAGAATTGTAATATTAATATTTTTGTATGATATTTCAATATCAGTATCTTTTAAAATGGTTGGAGTAGGCTGATTATTAAGCATTTTACTTTTTATCAATTTGTTTTTTTTAGATTTTCTTTTTTTCTCTCTCTTCATATACATATCCTTTCTTGGAAAATATGAGGTAAATCTCTATTTCAATAAGCTATCTGAAGTTAACCTCATCAGCTACTAATCTACACTTATCACAACTATAGTCCATAAATGATTTATTATCTTCTTCTAGTTTCCACGGTAATGAACAAATAGGACATACTGGTTTATGAGAAGAATAATATCGGAATAGATAGTAATAAAAAGGCTTTTCAGTGGCATTTTCGAATGCTGTACATATTTCATGGCCTAATTTTGATAAATCTGATGTGGGTTTTGATAACCTCTGATATGCTACTCGCTCAGCAATTCCTTCAAGAAATAAACGGTTGCATGCTTTATAAGCTTTCTGCCATCCAAGGACAGAATAATACTCGTCTTCGCCTAGAATTTTAGGTAATCTATACAGCGGGACTGATTTGCCGCAATCACCACAAACAACTGGAGACTCATTAGTTGTATAGTACGAGTATAACATATACCAGCTAGGTGTTTCACAGCTACAAGTTTCTTCATAATCCGAAGATTTACCTAATAATTGGATTGTAGGCTCTTGGGTACAAAGGGTAAGTAGTTTTATATAAAATTCATTTACGTATTTATTTGCGTTCCTTAAGTCCAGAGAATCCTGCTCAGGAGCCAATAAGTAAGTTATAAACTTGTCTTCCTGAAAAATTGTATTGCAGTCATTCATCAGAATCTGACCGTTTTTAATTAAAGCTCCGAAGTACCAAGCTTGCTCTTCTTTAAACTCGGAATAGCAGTTTTCTCTTTGATGTTTACTTGGATAAGTGGTTACTGTAAATAGAAACATAAAATAACCTCCTAACGTATATCTAAATAAAAAGATTAGTTTATATAGAATTGTAATAGGGAAGTTCCTGCTTATCACCTTGATAGTTCTCACCGTATTATGTATTAATAACACGAATTTTCCCAATTATTTGACTATTTAAATTTATCAAGTTCTTTAATTCCAACGGGTCTGTAAAGTTTCATTATTATCCACCTCATTTATTAATACAATGATTATACCAAAAGTAGGTATGTAATAGAATAATCATTTATTTCTGATTTATTTGGATAGCCAAGTTAATCAGTAGTTTTTTGAGGTAAATGATAAACGAGATACAGATATTATACAACCCTTTCGAGATTAGAAATTAGAATAATAAAAAATGGTTTCAAGCCATGCAAATTAAGGATTACTGACGAGTAAATCCTTAACCTTACAAAAAGTTCTCAAATCGGCTTCTCAAGGCTCAATTTGTTGATAGCAGTATTGATTATAATTTGTATATTTTTACAATATTATCTTTATATAATTATCAATATGTAATATAATGTAATATAAAATGAAATTCACCGAATGCATTCAATGAAATTATATCAACAGATAGTCTCTTGGCTGTAACTCCACAATAAAAATTTTAGTATCAAAGTGAATTCATATATAAAAATATCTTTTGGAGGTAAGAAACATGAAAAAACTACTCTTATTTTCTATCATCGTGGCTGTTATTGTGGCAAGCTTTGCACCATCAACTATTTTTGCTGCCACCCCTCAAATCAACGGAAGTGACGTAATGGTTATTGGCGATTCGTATTTCGCATTGTCTGGTGAAATTGTCAGAGCCTTAGAAAATGAAGCTAGAAATGCTGGTGTTTTAGGTGCAAATGATAGATTTAGAAACAATCCAGTATCTGGAGCTACATTAGCAAATAATGGCATTCCTTCTCAGTACACAAATGGTATTAGTTCTAGTAAAGTTAAGTATGTAATAATGGATGGTGGTGGAAACGATTGTCTACAAGGTTATTCTGCTCCACCGTATACTGAAAGCACTCCTTTTATTAAGAATGCAACAGATGCAGTTACTAATCTATTGAAACAAATGAAAGCTGATGGCGTTGTTAAAGTATTTTATTTGTTCTACCCTGATCCAAACGGAGATCTCAACGGTTTAAAGGGAAAATTGGATGCATTAAGACCTATAATGCAATCTACAGTAGCTAACGCAGCAGTAAAGCCGGAAACATATTTCTTTGATATAAGACCAACATGGGACGGACATTTATCAGAGTATACACTACCTGATGGTATACATCCTACTACAGCTGGAAGCGTAGCAACAGCAAAAGCTATGTGGGCTGAAATGCAAAAAGTTAACTTTTTTGGTACTAGTACTCCTACAATAAAATATGGAGATTGTAACAATGATGGAAGTATTGATGCCTTGGATTTCTCATCTTTAAAGATGTACTTGATGAGTCCCACACATACATACAATCAAGTTTTGGATCTTAATCTTGATAACACTATAGATGCAATTGATTTTGCTATCATGAAGCAGTACCTGCTGGGTATCGTAAAAACTTTACCTTACAAATAGGAATCTGTTATAAACCTGTACCAGAAAAACCAAGGGTTTCAGCTATTCGCTGAAACCCTTGGTTTTTGTCATTGACTTTTGGTATTGTACAAGTAATAATATGATTAACATCTTGGAGAAATTTACTACGTAATTTTATATTTTGGATTTTAAACTAATAACTTATCTAAATAGACCTATAAGGATTAGTAAATGTTTAAATTAAATACTATTTATCGGCCAATTACTGCCCAGCCGTTTTTAAATGACGAATCTTATACTGAAATTCAACCTTGTGAAGTGCTTAAACCCTACATATGCTGTTTTTGGGGTACTCGGAAGCCTTATTCGAGTTTTACTTCAACTGAAATAAAAGATAAGCTTGTAATACCTGATACATGCATGGATATAATATTTAACATTAATACGGATAAAAACGAGCTTGATGGTTTTTTTGCAGGTGTAAGTGATACTACATTTATAGATAAGACAAAAAATGTTACATCTTCAATGTCTTGCTTTGCCATTAGGTTCTATTGCTGGGCTGTACTATTATTTTCCGATGAATCAATGAAACATGTTCTTAATTCTTTCGTTGTAGTTGAAGATTACTTTAAAAACTTTAAGCGTGACTTGTATGATATACTGATTAGCAATCAGTTATTTCTTGATAGAGTAGATAAGGTTCAGCAATATCTCATTAAAAAGATAAACCATGACAAACAGAACAATAATATAATGAATTCTGTTTATAAAATTTTAAAGTCTAAAGGTACAGCCAATATTTCTGAACTTGCCGGTTTCACGGCAGTAAGCCAAAGGCAGCTAGAAAGGTTGTTTTTAGAGTACGTCGGGGTTTCGCCCAAAAAACTTTCAGGTCTTGTTCGCTACCAATACCTTTGGCAGGATATTTTATATAATACAAATTTAAATATTCACGATAGTGTTTGCAAATATGGATATACAGACCAATCGCATTTACTTAATGATTTCAAAAAATATCACACCTTATCTACTGCAGATGCTAGAATATTTGCTTATAAAACCAGGTGATGTCGGATTTTTACAATACAACAAAAACTGAAAATGGTATTATATAAAAACTTGATGCTTGATTATATTTGGGAAGTAGTTGAGCATCAGATAAAAAGTGTTAAATCACTGGGGAGGGTTATATATGTTTAGAACAATACTTCAAATTTATGTTAAAGGAAGTGATGAGGCTTTCGAGTTATATAAGAGGGCGTTTGATGCAAATATAGGTTTTGAGGATGTAGACGAAAATGGTACAGTCATCCATAGGGAACTTGACGTTTGTGGACAAGCCATTGCGGTTGGTGAGGCTCATGACACCACCCGTGCCGGCGGAGATAAAAGGCTTACAGGCAATACTATGCAATTTTGCATTCAATTTGGAGCAGGTCAAGAGAGGAGGGTACGTAAGGCATATGAAACCCTGCTTGACGGTAGCGAAATTATTACTCCTTTTGGTGAACTATTTTTTAGCCCATGTGGAGTGGAATTGATAGATAAGTATGGTGTATGGTGGTGTCTATTTATATAATGCCTGATTTTTAATAAAGATTCTAATAATTTTAATATTTGAAGGTGATATTGTGAAAAAACTTACATTAAAAGACTACAAAGAGATTAAATCATGGATGTACCGTAATGCAAGACCGTTAGAATTAGCAATTTGGCAGTTTTACTTTGAAAACGGCAGTAAGGAGGCAGTGCTTTCTGCTTTAGAGATTTATCAGAATGACGACGGTGGGTTTGGTCATGCCCTTGAAGCAGATAGTTGGAACCCAAATTCATCACCATATACAACATTAAAGGCAATAAATATTTTAAAAGAAGTTGGTTTTAATGATAAGCATCATCCGATAGTACGAGGAATATTTAAGTTTCTGGAAAGTAATGCTTATTGTTCTGAAAACGGATGGTATTTCAATATTCCGTCTAATGATGATTATGCTCATGCACCTTGGTGGACATACAATATGGAAGCCAACTCTTTTGAAGGCATTGGACTAACCGCAGAAATTGCCAGTTTCATATTCTTGAATGCTGATAAAGACTCTGAAATATTCAATAAGGCTCTAATGATTTCTGACCGTATAATCGGTAATCTCAGCAAAGCGGACAATTATGGAGAAATGGGAATTAGAGGTTATTGTGTGTTACTTGAAGCTTTGGGAAAAACAGGGATGGCGTTACAATTTGACCATAAATCACTTACAGAAAAAGTAAAAAAGCTTGTATATAATTCTATCGAAAGAGATACAACTAAATGGATTTATTATACTAGAAGGCCTTCCGATTATATAAATTCACCTGAAAGTATCTTTTATAAGGATAACCAGGATATTATAACAAAAGAACTTGATTACCTAATTGATACAAGGCCTCAGAATGGTGTTTGGAATATTACATGGAGCTGGTTTGAAAACAATGAGAGATTTGCAAAGGAATTTGCTATAAGTGAAAATTGGTGGAAAGCCAGAGTTGCCATTGATAAAATTATTTTTCTAAAAAACTTTGGTAGGCTGGATGAATTGAATACGTAAAGTTTTTTCTATAAATCAAAGCCACGCCCCCTGGAATAAATAATATTTGCTGTAACATTATTACAAATAGATATATAATTATATTTTGAAGCAGGGAATTTTGATTAAATTCTAGGGGTTGAATTATATTGAAAAGAATATTATTACTTATTACTTTAATTGCAGTTATATCAATTATCACTACCGGATGCAAAGTAGATTCTGAATTACCAAATCAATTATCACAAGATGAAAAATTAGCAGATTTTGAATACATGTGTAATATACTCAAAGAAAATTATCCTTTTTTCGAAGTTAATAAACGAAATAATAGTGTAGACTGGTTAGCAAAGAAAGATACATATGTAAGTATGGTGAAGTCAACAAAAAATGATCAGGAATTTTTTGATACAATGTCAAAAATACTTAATGAACTTCATAATGGGCATACGCACATGTTTAGCGAAAAGGATTATTCTTATTGGAAAAATCTTGTCTTAAACTGGGAAAGTGGTAGTAATGAACCTTGGTTAAAAGAATTAAATAATGATAAAGTTTTATTACGCTATAACCAAAAAGAAAGTAAACAATCAGTTTCAAATTCATCAGATATATTTCAGAGAAACAACGTAGCCAGTGGTAAATTCGATATTTTGAGCTTTTTACCACATACAAATACTAATACAAAAATAATTAAAAAAGGGGAAGTTGCATACCTGGCTGTTAGTGGATTTGATTATTATAATATTGAGAAAGATAGAAGAATAATAAAACCTTTTCTTAACAGCATTAAAGATTACAGTAAATTGATTATTGATATTAGAGGAAATGGTGGAGGTAATGACAGATATTGGATAGAAAATATTGTTCAGCCTCTTATTAGCAAACCACTAAGCAACAAAATATATTGGGTTTTTAGGGGGGCAACCTTTGAGGAGCCATTTATTAGCCATATGATTGGGAATGGCTATGATAGACTGGATTTAGTCAGGGAAATTAACAGGGAAGGATTAACTAATACACCACCTGAATTGAAAAAGAATTTTAAGTATTACAAAAAGGTTGTAAATACAATTTATCCGGTTAATTCTATAAATTTTAAGGGCAAAATATATTTGCTTGTTGATAAATACGTTTTTTCTTCAGCAGAAGCCTTTGCTATATTTTCTAAAAATACTGGTTTTGCGACTATAGTAGGAGAAAAGACAGGAGGTGATGGTATTGTAGGAAGCCCTTTAATTTGTGCATTACCTAATAGTGGCTATGTATTTAGTCTCTCAATTACAATGGGATTAACTGATAATGGAACTTGTAATGAAGAATTCAAAACTAATCCTGATGTAGAAATTACACAAAAGTGGTATAACAACCTTTTCCAGGACAAATCAATTAATTATATTTTGGCAGGAGATATAAAATACTTTTGGATTTCAGATATAGGAAAGCTTATTTTAATTATTGCACTATTTATTGGAATTATATGTTTTAAGATTTGGTTTAGAAAAAAATCACCCCATTTTATTTAACAAAATACTTCCGCCATAAGGTTTAAAAAGCTCAGCAAACTTTAAATAACCACGCTTGTTGTCAAGCCAGATAAAAGTATCTTCAGGACTTAAAATTACAGGCATCCTGCTGTGAATATAAGACATCTGTTCGTTTGCATCTGTGGTCAGAATAACAAATCTGTTACTTACAGCTCCCATGTTATCAATGAACCTATTGTACAGTCCTGCCATATATATTAAATTGCCTGTTGCTGAGCGAATGAAATACTTTTCTTTTTTACCGTCAGCTTTTCTCCATTCATAAAAACCGCTGGCAGGGACAATACATCTTCCTGATTGAAGAAGCTTTCTGAAGGTGGGTTTTTCATGAACAGTTTCACTTCTGGCATTTATAATAACCCCGCTGGACTGTTTGAAATTGGGGAATCCCCACTTAAACAAATCAGTTGATTTTTTACCATCAGAAGAAATATCAGTTATAACCGGAACGGTATCAGTGGGAAAAATCTCACCTGTTTTAATTGTTGTAGCTTTCTCCTTAAGTTTTTCATTAATATCATTAACTATATTTCTAAGTTCCTGATTCTCTTCCTCTGTAAAAATAGCGTATCTTCCACACATAAATATTGCTCCTCCAAGTTATATTTTATAAACGATAGAGCTACTTGCCCTCTACAAACCAACGTCCTTCCTCAAAAAAAATAAATACTTCTTTTCCCATAACCTTACAACGGTAGCGAATACCTTGCCCGCCTACTTTTAAGCTTGCCGCTTTTTTATGGTCATATACTTTGTCTATTATATATTTTGATCCATCTTCCCAAATAAAGGAAACAGGTATCAGCTCACCATTGGGAGAAAATGTTGCATTTAATTGTACAAAAACCTTCTTCATAATATCACCTTACCTAAAAAATGAAACGGGATGAATAATATTGTCTTCAACTGGGTTGGCGTTAAGAGCACTATCTTTAAGCAAAATTGCCCTTTGAACAGAGTAATGGCCAAACCTTTTACGAATAGTATCAATACTAAATTCCAGAGTTTCCAATTGTGGACGTTTATTATAATCCTCAAAAAAGGAAAGCTGGGTATGAGTATCCGCTGTAACCAAATCAGTTGAACGTATACCAAGAGAACGTATAGGCTTATGCCAATTCCAATTTGCATTAAAAATATCCATTGCTTTACGTGAAATTTCACCGGATATATAGCTGGGAACCGGGAGCTTTGCTTGTCGTTCAATTGATGCAAGCTCATTATCACGAATAGAAATCTGTATTGTAGAACCCTTTAAATTATGTTTTCTAAGCCTTTCCGCAACACTTTCAGCCAGCACAGTAAAAGTAAGTTTAACATCCTCTGTGTTTACAAGGTCTCTTGCGGTTGTCATGCTGTTTCCTATGCCTTTTATAGTTTCTTGGTAATCTGTTGCAGTTACTTCGGAATAGTCCATGCCATTAGCAAAATTCCAGAGAGTTTCTCCCCATTTTCCAAGATATCTTTTAGTGAAAGAAAGAGGCGTCCCTGCAAGGTCTCCGATAGTCATTATGCCGACCTGATTAAGTTTCCTACGGGTTGACCTGCCCACATAAAGCAATTCGCCAACATTTAATTTCCAAACCATTTCCTTAAAATTATTTTGATTAATAACAGTAGTAGCATTAGGCTTTTTTAAATCAGACCCAAGCTTTGCAAATATCTTATTAAAACTCACTCCTACTGAAGCAGTAACACCAAGCTCTGTTTTAATAAGTTCACGTATTTCATTTGCAATCTTTTCTCCATCTCCGAAGAGCTTGGTGCTTTCGGAAACGTCAATCCAGCATTCATCTATGCCAAAACTCTCAACAAGGTTGGAATATCTCGAATAAATTTCTCTGGCTTCCTTTGAAAATCTCAGGTATAAAGCATAATTGGGATTAACAACAACGAGATTGGGACACTTTTGTTTTGCTTGCCAGATAGCCTCGCCTGTTTTTATTCCAAACTTTTTCGCAATATAATTTTTAGCCAGGACAATTCCGTGACGCAAATCCTGGCTTCCGCATACTGCTAAAGGATAATCCCTATACTGTGGATTGTACAGACATTCAACAGAAGCGTAAAAATTATTCAGGTCACAGTGTAAAATTACTCTATCCATAAGGTCACTCCAGTCAGAACGTTTGTTCGTATAATCATTATAAATCCGAACAAATGTTCTTGTAAAGAGGTAAAATTGTGTATCTCTAAAATTGTTTTGCTTTTTGTACAAAATTATCATGATATTATGTAGACTATTAAAATATTCTATAATATAATATCATTCGTCGATGCAAATTATGTAAACTTATTACAAATATATGGCAATGATAATGTAATAAGTAATAAATCTACATAACCTTCCATTGAAGAAGTATATGGGAATTAAGTTGTACTCTAATGCATGTAATTAGGCAAGAGGGGCAACTGACAAGCTATGAAATATACACACCAAAAGGAGGACTATTACATGCACAATCGGAAAGCCAAATTTTTAAGCGTTGCATTATCAGCGGTTATGGCACTCTCAACCTTAGTTGTACCTTTTAATGCAAATGCAGCATCTGCTCCAGGTCAATATATTATAGGTGATGGAAGTGGAGGCGGAGGCGGAGGAGCCAGTGGCAGTAATTTTGCCGGGGGTGCCGGAGGTAACGGCGGAGGGGATAACGATACAATTAACGGGACCATAGGAAGTGACGTTATATTTGGAGATGGCAGCGGCGGTGGAGCCGGGTGCAGAAGCGTGGGCGGTTCAATCAACCCCAGAGGAGGAGTTGGTGGCGGTGGAGCTGACATAATCAATGGCGGAGACGGTGATGACGTCATATTTGGCGATGGTTTTAACGGACAGGACTATCTTGGGTGGTATCCCGGAAATGGAGGAATAGGAGGCGGAGGTGCCGGAGGTGCAGGCGGTATATTTGGACAGCCTCCTGCAGGTGGAATCGGCGGAATTGGCGGCGGAGGCGGCGGAGCCGGAGGAAGCGGAGCATGTATCCCCGGTGCAACTCTTATCACTGGAGTAGGTAATTCAGGAGGAATTCAAAGCGGTACAAACGGTGGAACCGGTGGGGCAAGTACAACATCTAATGAAAATGGGGTTCCTGGTGCCGGTGGTGCACCTTCTGTATACGCAGGAGGTGGTGGAGCAGGATTCGGAGGAGCCGCAGGAGGAGCAGGGGCCAATAATGCAAATGGACTAACCGGAGCAAACGGAGATACCAACCAACATACATATAATGACACTACAGGCAGTGTACGTGGTTATTTTACAGAATCAGTACTTAGGACACTTTTGTTAAACAATCCAACCTTTGGTGCCGGAAACGACACAATTAACGGAGGTGCAGGAAATAACAACCTCTTTGGTCTGGGTGGTCAGAATACATTTATAGTGGATTCAGCTGATAATGCGTCGAGAACTGTAATATGGGATTTAAAGTATGGTGATAAACTACTTTTGCAAAATGATGGCGTTTTAGTCTCTCAGGTTTTTTCAGAAAGTGTTTTAGAGGGGGCATCATATGGTGACTTTGATGGGGACGGTTTTGATGATGATACAAGAATTATGTTCAATTCAAATCCTATAGACCTTATAGATAACTTGTTGTCAAAAACTAACAACGTAGGAACAAATGGAGAAATATCTCCATCCAATTCAGCACCTGTTATTGATCTGAATAATAATATAAATGTTTATAATTTGGGAAGCGGATTCGATTGCTGGTTTGGCGCCGGAGCAGTTGTAAATGATCGTGATGGTGATCAGGACTGGGATGGCGGAAAAATGGAAGTAAAATTAGAATGGAATGCAACTGAGAACGACCAATTAGGGGTTTTTGAAAATTCAACATTAGCTCCCATAATAGCTTTCTCAGGTACTGATGTTACCGCAGCCGGGGTATCTATCGGAACAATGTCTGTACCTGCAGCTGCAGGTGCTAATACCGCAAAATATCTGGTATCAGGTAATACATTGTTTACTGTAACATTTAATAGTAACGCTACAAATGAATATGTTCGTAAACTGGTAAACCATTTACTTTTTAAATCAATCAATGCAGGAAACGGAAACCGTGTAGTATCAGTAAAACTTACAGATAAGCATGGGAACTCATCAATGGATACAGAGGTAATCGGAGCCAATGTTCCGGCAGCTGCACCTGTATTTCAAAGTGCCGCTACAGACACATCTGGTTCAAAAGTAATTGCGGTTTTTGATAAAACCATGATGGCAAGGCCTGATGGAAGACAAGGTCAGTTTACTGTAACTGTTGACGGGAGTCCGGCGGTAGTTACATCAATTGCCAACGCAGATTTTGATTCAACATTGGAGTTTACTCTTGCAACTCCTGTTGTAAACGGTCAGATTGTTAAGATATCCTATGCAACCGGAAGTATAATTTCCGCAGATACAGGAGTACTGGCAACATTTGGACTTCAGGATGTTGTAAATAATGTACCTGCTTTATACACCGTACCCGGTGTACCACAAACTGTTAAAGCAGTTGCGGGCAACGCACAGGCGACAGTCACTTTTAATGCTCCTGCATCTGACGGAGGAAGCCCTATTACAGGATATATCGTAACATCAACTCCGGGTAGTATTACAGCAACTGGAAATACAAATTCAATAATAGTTACAGGTCTTACCAATGGTACAACCTATACCTTTACCGTAAAGGCTGTAAATGCGGCTGGAGAGGGTAATGAGTCGGCACCATCTAATCAGGTAACACCTTCAGCACCTTCAAGCGGGGGTGGTGATTCAACAGGAACACCTTCAACACCTGCAACTCCAACACCGAGTGATACAGGGGTTGAGATATTAGTTAACGGTAAGGTTGAAACTGCTGCAACGGCAACAAAATCTGAACAAAATGGTAAATCAGTATTAACACTTACGGTTGATGATAAAAAAGTAGAACAGAAAATAGAACAAGAAGGTAACAATGCAGTTGTTACAATTCCTGTGAGAAATAGTTCAGATATCGTCGTAAGTCAATTGACCGGACAGACTGTAAAATATATGGAAACAAAGAATTCTGTTCTGAAAATTCAAACAGATAATGTAACCTATACTATACAGGCTTCACAAATCAATATAGATAATGTAAGTGAAAAGATAGGAAAACAAGTAGAATTAAAGGATATCAATGTAGAAATAAAAATTTCGGCATCTCCGGACAGTGCAGTAAAGACCGTAGAAACTACGGCTAAAACTAACAACTATCAAGTCATGGTGAAGCCTGTAGACTTTGATATTACATGTTCAAATGGTGACAAAACTATAGATGTTACCAGATTTAACGCATATGTTGAAAGAATGGTTGCAATACCGGACGGAATAGACCCAAACAAGATTACTACCGGAATTGTGCTTAACGCAGATGGATCATTCTCTCATGTACCAACGGTGATAAATAAAATAGACAACAGATATTATGCAAAAATAAACAGCATTACAAATAGTACATATTCAGTAATCTGGAGTCCGAAAACATTTGATGATGTAGAAAACCATTGGGCAAAGGCTGCTGTTAATGATATGGGCTCAAGGCTTATAATCAGCGGTGTGGGCAATGGAAAATTTGCACCACAAAGAGATATTACAAGAGCTGAATTTGCTACAATCGTTGTAAAGGGCCTTGGTTTGATGTGTACCGGAACAGGAAAAGACACATTTAATGATGTGGCAAAGGGTACATGGTATTATGACGCAGTCTCCATTGCAAGCGAGTACGGAATTATTTCCGGCTATGGCTACGGAAAATTCGGTCCTATGGACAGAATATCACGTGAACAGGCAATGACAATAATCGCAAAAGCAATGGATATAACAGGCTTAAACATTGAATTAACACAGGATGAGCAAGCAAGTATTCTATCAGGATTCAAAGACTCTGAAATTGCTTCCGGCTATGCCATAACAGGAATTGCAGCCTGTGTAAAATCCGGAATTGTAACCGGAAGAGGAAATAATATGGTTGCACCAAAATCTGATATTACAAGGGCTGAAACCGCAGTAATAGTGCGTAAACTCCTACAAAAGTCAGAGCTTATTAATCAATAAGCCAAAGAAAGTAGAAAAACCCGAAGGACTATCGGCCTTCGGGTTTTTTTAACTACACCTTGACTAAAACATCCAATACTGTTATAGTTTACTTTAATAAAATATGTTAATAATAATAATGACACTTCAGGGATAGGTGAAAATCCTTACCGGCGGTAGATAGCACAAGCTATAAGCCCGCGAGCGAAAGCAGATCCGGTCAAACTCCGGAGCCGACAGTACAGTCTGGATGAAAGATAGTGTATTTAATTTTGCTATTTTGTCCCCGGGGGTTGTCTACCTCTGGGGATTTTTGCGTTTTAAGGAAATAAAAGCAAGGAGAACAAAATGAATATACATGAGTTTTATATGAAAAGGGCATTGGAAATTGCAAAAGGGGGGTGGGGGAGAACAAACCCGAATCCATTGGTTGGAGCTGTTATAGTAAAGGATGGCGAAATAATCTCTGAAGGTTTCCATGAAGCCTTAGGGTGTGCCCATGCCGAAGTTTGTGCTTTTCAAAATGCTACCACTGATATTTCAGGCGCTACTATTTATGTAAATCTTGAGCCGTGCTCCCATTACGGAAGGACGCCTCCGTGTGCAAAAGCGATTGTAGAGTCTGGAATCAAGGAAGTAGTTGTAGCCATGGTGGACCCAAACCCCAAGGTAGCAGGAAAGGGCATACAAATACTAAAAGATGCCAATATTAATGTCATAGTGGGAGTTCTTGAGGAAGAGGCAAAAAGGCTGAATGAAATATTTATACACTATATAACAAAACGACTTCCATTTGTAATTATGAAAACGGCAATGACCTTAGACGGTAAAATTGCATCGGTTACAGGCGACTCCAAATGGATAAGCGGTGAACCCTCAAGAGAGTATGTCCATAAAATACGTAATAGAGTATCGTCAATTATGGTAGGCGTAAACACAATAATAAATGATAATCCCTCATTGACTGCAAGACCGTCCTCTGGAGATGGCATTGACCCTGTCCGTATCGTAGTTGACAGTTGTGGAAGGATTCCAATGGATAGCAAGGTTATTTATTGTGATTCAAAGGCAGGACTTATACTTGCAACTACAGATAAAATTAATAAAGACAAGGAAACTCAGCTTTTATCCCGTGGGGTAAGGATTATAAAAACCGCTGAGAAAAATGGTAAGGTGAATCTCAGGGAGCTTATGAAGGAATTGTACAAGCTTGAAATTGACAGTGTTCTTTTGGAAGGAGGAGGTACCCTTAACTTTTCAGCACTGGAGGCAGGAATAGTGAATAAGGTAATGTCCTTTATTTCACCCAAAATAATAGGCGGAAGTTCGGCTGTAACGCCTGTAGGAGGGAATGGAATAGATAAAATGAAGGATGCAATAGCTCTGTCGGATATCAGAGTCGAAAAATTTGACAGGGATGTACTTATTGAGGGATATATTGCAGACAAATAGCGATTTGGGAGGTGACAGGCGTGTTTACGGGAATTGTTGAAGAAATGGGAAGTGTTAAAAACATTGTATATGGCAGCAGCTCAATTAAGCTTTCCATAGAGTGTACGACTGTAATTGAAGGTACTGTTAAAGGAGACAGCATAGCTGTAAACGGCATATGCCTTACTGTTACTGAATTAGGAGGAAACTGGTTCACGGCTGATGTAATGCCGGAAACCATGAGGAAAACAGGGCTTGAAAAGCTGAAGCCCGGCGGAAAGGTAAATCTGGAGAGGGCATTAAGACTTGCTGACAGGCTGGGAGGACATATAGTCAGCGGTCATATTGATGGAACGGGGACTATTACCGGGTTAAAGAAAGAGGATAATGCAGTTCTTATTACAATTACTGCACCTGAACAAATTATGAAATATATTGTTCAAAAAGGTTCGGTGGCTCTGGACGGTACAAGTCTTACCATAGCGGAGCTAAGTACAAATACCTTCACGGTTTCCCTTATACCGCTGACCCGGGGATTCACCATACTTGGCTCTAAAAGTATAGGCGACAGAGTAAATATAGAATGTGACATTATAGGGAAGTACGTAGAAAAGATGTTAAAAGGCGAACCCTTGGAATCACAATCTTCCAAAAAGGATTTGTCAGCTGAATTTCTCAGGGAACACGGGTTTATGTAACAATAAAAATCAAAAAGGGAGTGAATTTCATGAATTTTAGTACAATAGAAGAAGCAATAGAGGATATCCGCCAAGGCAAAATTATTGTAGTGGTAGATGATGAAGACAGGGAAAACGAGGGTGACCTCCTTATGGCCGCCGAAAAGGCTACCCCGGAAAGTATAAATTTCATGGCTACCTACGGCAAGGGTATGATATGTGTTCCGCTGACATCAGAGAGAGCACAAGAACTGGAACTTTTCCCCATGGTAAGTCACAATGAGGAACGTCTCGGTACGGCATTTACGATAACTGTAGACCACAAGGATTCAACAACAGGTATTTCGGCCTTTGAAAGAGCACATACAATAATTGAACTTACAAATAAGAATGCACGTCCGGGAGATTTCAAAAAGCCGGGGCATGTATTTCCCCTTACGGCAAGAGACGGAGGAGTTCTCAAACGCACCGGACATACTGAAGCTGCAGTTGACCTGGCTCGAATGGCCGGACTGCATCCGGCGGGAGTAATATGTGAAATAATGAATGATGATGGAAGGATGGCAAGGGTTCCTCAATTAATGGAATTCTCCCAAAAGCATGGTTTAAAGATAATAACTGTAGCAGATCTCATTGAGTATCGCAGAAAAAATGAAAAGTTGATTAAAAAAGCTGCCGAAGCAAAAATGCCCACTGCTTATGGCGAATTTAAAATAATAGGTTATGAGAATACCACTAATGGAGAACACCATGTAGCACTTGTCAAGGGAGATGTTGCAGGCTCAACAGACCCCGTTTTGGTCAGAGTCCATTCGGAATGTCTCACAGGCGATGCTTTTCATTCTAAAAGGTGCGACTGCGGAGAACAGCTTGAAGCCGCATTGAGCAGAATCAACCAGGAGGGAAAAGGTGTTTTGCTTTATATGCGTCAGGAGGGAAGGGGCATTGGCCTGATAAATAAAATACGTGCATATGAGCTTCAGGACCAAGGAATGGATACTGTTGAAGCAAATATAAAACTGGGTTTTCCGGCAGATTTGAGAGAGTACGGTATAGGTGCCCAAATCCTGTACGATTTAGGAATAAAGAAAATAAAGCTACTGACTAACAACCCCAAAAAACTGGTTGGGCTAAATGGGTATGGTCTGGAGGTAGTTGGACGGGAGCCTATACAAATAAAAGAAAATGAAAAAAATGAATTTTATCTTAGAACTAAAAAAGAAAAAATGGGCCATTTATTTGAAGGCTTAAACAATAATGCAAGTCAGGAAAATACAACAGCGCATCAGGAGGAAAATAAAAATGTCGATTAAAACAAATGAAGGTAATCTTATTGCAAGTGGTTTGAAGTTTGGAATTGTTGTAGGGCGATTTAATGAGTTTATAAGCAGCAAGCTTTTGTCAGGGGCTATAGACGGATTGGTAAGGCATGGTGCTGATGAATCGGATATCACTGTTTCATGGGTTCCGGGTGCTTTTGAAATACCCATAGCCGCACAAAAAATGGCGAATTCAAGTAAATATGCAGCAGTAATTTGTGTAGGTGCAGTTATCAGAGGCTCTACACCGCACTTTGATTATGTGGCGGGAGAGGTGTCAAAAGGGATAGCCAGAATATCACTTGATACAGGTGTACCGGTTATTTTCGGAGTGCTTACTACCGATACAATTGAGCAGGCCATTGAACGTGCGGGTACCAAAGCAGGGAACAAAGGGTATGATGCGGCTGTAACCGCAATAGAAATGGCAAACCTGCTTAACCAACTGTAGAAATTCGAGAAAAAATTCTAAAAAATTTAATTATCCATAGATATTGAAAAAAGAACAATAGAGGTATATAATTACTTTGTTAATTAAATATTCGTTAGGTGAGGTTCCTATACAGATATATGCTGCTGCCCGGAAACATCGAGAGATGCCAATGGGTCAACAGGTACTACCGAAATAAGGTTTTACTTAATGTAGCTGGAGAGAAGTGGTCCAAAGCTGTATAGTGCTAAAACTCAACGAGTGAAGGTTATTTCTATGACATAAATCCGTCACTCGTTTTGCGACGGTTTTTTTTATTTCTTTTAATTTCTTTAGGAGGTGAACGGTATGGATTGCGACCCTGATAGTAATTATCACATACGTAATTCAATAAATTATGTGGGCTTGTTTGCTGTGCCGTTTACTTTGTCGACAAAGTAATGTATGCAAATAATCCCTTAATGTAAGACTATATAGAGAAGAGGGATATCTATGATTGAAATTTATAAAACAGTAAATAATGAAATCGTGCGTACAGAAACATTTGAGGATGGAGTATGGGTGAATCTCATTAATCCTACCGAGGAAGAGATTATAAAGGTACACAATACACTGGGTGTTGAAATGGACTTTCTTAAGGCCGCACTCGACGAAGAGGAGAGGGCCCGTATTGAAAGTGACAATGGACAGACTCTCATAATCGTTGACGTACCCATTGTAGAAAAAGAGGGTAAGCTCAATGTGTATACAACCATACCTCTTGCAATAATACTTATAAAGCACATAATTATTACGGTATGTCTGAAAGAAGACACAATACTTAATGATTTTGCAAACAACAGAGTTAAATCCTTTTTAACTCAATTTAAGACAAGGTTTGTGCTCCAGATTCTATACAGGAATGCAACAAGGTATTTACAATACCTCAAGCATATAGACAAAACCAGCAGCAGAATAGAACAGGAAGTTTACAAGTCCATGAAGAACAAGGAAGTAATTCAGATGCTAAAACTTGAAAAGAGTCTTGTATACTTTTCAACAGCATTAAAATCAAATGAAGTTGTTCTGGAAAAATTAATGAAATTTGAGTATATAAAGAATTATCCGGATGACCAAGAACTTCTTGAGGATGTTATCATAGAAAACAAGCAGGCCATAGAGATGGCCAATATATACAGCAGTATTCTGTCGGGAACAATGGATGCTTTTGCTTCCGTTATATCAAATAACCTTAATATAGTAATGAAGTTTTTAACATCAGTAACGATTGTTATGGCAATACCTACAATGATTTCAAGCTTCTTTGGTATGAATGTTGATTTGCCTTTAAGAGGAGGACATTCATTCTGGTTTATAGTAATTATTGCGGTGGCTATGTGTATGGTTACTGGTTACACACTTTACAAGAAAAAATTATTTTAAATACAAAAAGGGATGTCTCAATAAGAGACATCCTATATTTATCTTTCACACATGTTTCCTGCACCATCATAAAAACTTTCATCACAATTTCTTAAAAGGCCCTGACTATCATAAAAGTTTTCATCGGCTTTTCTTAATATACTGAAATAATCAAAATAATCTTCGCCCGGATCGCGAATTATTCCTTCTTTATCGAAGAAACTGTCTCCGGGATTTCTTAAAATTCCCCGGCCGTCATAATATTTTTCCTTACGGGAATACAAAACTCATCACTCTTTCAATAAAATATATAATCAAAAATTATTATACCATATAAATAGAGACTAACCAAAGCAACCTACCCCTTATTCTGCCAAATTTTAGTCTGTTTATATTAAGAGATTGAAATAGAATCATATCTTATGGATTTATCTTAATATTGCTAAATGATATTATGTGTTTCACTGTTTCCTTTAACATTTACAGGAATTACCTTAAAAACTGGTTACCATACATTGACAATACTGTTAAATAAAAATAAAATTTAAACCATATATTAATATTGTGAGGTCTATAATGGATGAAAAAATAAAAAGAATACTGGGCTATGGCCCATATCCTTTCCCTGAAAAGGAATTCGATAACAATGTGCTGATTGATACATATATTGGGCCGGGAATAATTATAATTTCACCTAAAGGAAGTATTAAATTACCAAAAGGGAGTCATATGCATTCAAGCTATGAATTTTTGATACCATTGAATGATATGGCCTATTCAATTATTGACAATAGGCTGATGAGTATTCCCAAAGAAAGGCTTTTTCCAATAAATCCACAACAGCCTCACGGTCAAATGAGAGAAATTTATGATTGCAGGCTTACCGGAATTCAGATAGACAGTGAAACCTTTAATGATATTTCGGAAGAATTCTGTCAAAAAAAGGATATAATTTTTGAAAATCAAAGCTGCAGTATTTCTTCTGAAACTAATTTCCTTATAAAAATGTTTATTCAGGAAACCTCAAATAATAAAATAGCCAGCAGGTTTGCTGCGGAGAATCTGACAAACCTGATTGCAGTAAGTTTCATAAGGCAGCTTAAAAGCAACATATCCGGTCTTACAGAAGAAAAAAGATATTGTGAAAAGGAAAATATAAATAGAGTTATTGCTTATTTTCATGAAGAATACTACCGGGACTTTTCCCTTAAGGATGTGGCTAAAGTTGCAAACCTGAGTCCGTACTATTTTATTAGGACATTTAAATTAATAACCGGTAAGACCCCATATGATTTTTTATTGGATATAAAGATAGAAAAATCAATAAAGTATCTAAAAAAGGATATATATACCTTAACTGAAATAGGCCTTAAGTGTGGATTTAACAATCTGGAGCATTTTTCGTCAGCCTTTAAAAGAAAGGTAGGAATACTTCCATCTCAATTTCGAAAAAATTCTATCAAAACTACAGTTGAATAATACTTTTTTCTCAATCCGACAGCAATAATAACGTGTCTGCAGGGCAATTTATCCGAAGAACTTCCTTTTTAGTAAATGTTATACTTTTGTTATACATGTATAAAGCTAAGGAGGCTGAATATGAAGAGATATAAAAACTGGCTTGTTTTATTGGTATTTATCAGTATGCTGCTGACATTTGTCTTTTCTTCCGTTATAGTGCTGGCAGATGATGACGAAGAACAGCAGGATGACCAATCGGAGGAGGTTGTTTCTGAAGAGGGTTCTGACTTGGGAGGCTTTAGAGGGCTTGTTGCACACTGGAAATTTGACAACAATCTGGACGATTCCGCACAATTTGGTAATGACGGGACAGCTGTTGGCGGAGCAAAAGGTGTAACTTTTGTAAACGGCATTATAGGCAAAGGTGTAAAGCTTGACGGTAAAAGCTACATAAAGGTAAGCGACAGCGATTCATTAGATTTAAATGACAAGTTTTCCTTTTCATTCTGGGTATATAAGGATGAAATGAGAAAAAAGGATTCTATGGATGGCGGAGTACCCTATATAATCAAGAAGCCGGATCCATATGAAGATATTCCGTACGGTGTTTACGAATGGTTTGAGTTGACTCCCGGAATAACATTTTCAGATGATTCCAGTTCATATGAAGTTACTTCGGAAAAAAAAGTGGACATAAACAAATGGACTATGATTTCAGTTACGTATGACGGGGAAACCATGAAGATTTACCGGGACAAGGAACTGGTAAAAAGCGAGCTAACAAATATAAATCTGCAAAGAACTTCTCAACCGCTCTATATAGGTTTCGGCCACTTTATGACAGTTGACAACTACTTTAAGGGTGTTCTGGATGATATGAAAATATATAATACTGATCTTACTTATTCCGAAGTTGAAGACCTGTATAGTAAAGTTGCAGCAAGCATTTCCGGGAAGAATTTAATAGATAAGCCCCATAATCTTGTAGCATATTATAAGTTTGAAAATAATTTAAAAGATTATTCTGGGTTTAGTAACAATGGTATTGCCGTAAAGGCGAATAACTTCAAATATGTAGATGGAATTGCGGGTAAGGCAATTAAATTTAGCGGATCAAGCTATATAGAGGTGAAGGACAGTGATTCCCTTGATTTAGACAAGGACTTTACTATTGCAGGGTGGATTTATAAAGAAAATACTAACAAAAACCAGCCTATCTTATCTAAATATGGTTCCAGTAATGAAAGGAAAGCATGTTCTTATCAATTGATCGATTGGTTAGACTCAACGCCCAGAATTACACTGTCTGATTTTGAAAAAGATGGGGAGCTTAGTGATTTTGATATTGATGATAATTCACAAATAACTAATGGCAGATGGTATTTTTATGCTGCAACCTACAATGGCATGGCAGATGATGAAGAATCCACAGATAGCGGCTCAAATACAGTAAAAATTTATATTAACGGTAAATTGGTTCAATCTTCTGAGTTCAACGGAGATATATCCAATTCCAGCGGCCCGTTATGGATAGGCGGCACAACCGACAGTATATATTTCAAAGGCATGATGGATGAACTTAGAATTTATAATTTTGCGGTCAGTCCGACGGATATCCAAAAGCTTTATAGCTATAGAGACGGGCTTGAAGTCCTCAGTACTGACAAAAAAATTGTATTTTCATCAATGAAACCAAAACAATCCGTTCAGCTTATGGTTAATCTGCAAAGCTGTGCAAGTAACTTTAGTAAAACGGATGTAACCTCTAAAGCAACATATAAGACAAACAATGCGAAAGTTGCAACAGTCTCAAAAACAGGGAAAATTACTACTGTCGGAAAAGGAAAGGCAACTATTACGGTTAATTACGGCAGATTTTCAAAGAATGTAAATATAGTTGTCAAATAGTGCTCTATGAAATAAGCCCGGGTACGAAACCCGGGTTGTAGCCGGGATTTTAATGAATATTAATAAAACAGGATGCAGTGAATTAAAAATCTGTTGCATCCTGTTTTTTATGTTAAGGAAATTATGGTGTCTGTTGCAAATATAGTATAATTCTTGCTGGTATGCGAGTATAACTTCGATCAATAGGGAGTACCAGTGCTAAAATATATGAGATTGTTATTTTATAGAATTTAATGGTTGTAACATATTATCTATAAGATATACAATATAAAGGATATGATTTACTTATACAATTCTAAATATGCATATCAACTGAAAAATGAGCTTAGCTGTCCGGGGACTTTTGCAGGTCTTTGGACATTACGGAGGTATTTATGGAAGTGAATGATAATAATTTTGATATTGTAATAGTTGGGGCGGGCGCTGTGGGTTGCGCAATAGCAAGAGAGCTTTCCAGATACCAATTGAAAATTGCGGTTTTTGAAAAGGAAAGTGATGTGGCAGCCGGAACCAGCGGCAGAAACAGTGCTGTAGTGCACGCAGGCTTCAACAATAAGCCAGGCAGCCTTATGGCAAAGTTTTGTGTAGAAGGAAATGAAGGCTTTGAGAGCCTGTGCAGAGAGCTGGATGTCCCATATAAAAAAACAGGAAAGCTAATAGTTGCTTTTGATAAAAGTGACTTTGCGGGAATAGACAAGTTAATTGAAAACGGTAAAAAGAATGGCGTAAAAGGCCTTGAATTTGTAGGTGAAGATGTTGTTAAGAAACTGGAACCCCACGTTGGAGGGGTTGGAGCAATGTTGTCCCCCAATACGGCTATAACAAACCCTTTTTTGTATACGGTGGCTCTTGCTGAAAACGCAGTACAAAATGGAGTTAAGTTCTTTTTGGAAACCGAGGTAAAGGGAATTTCAAAAAGAAACAATCTCTTCCGTATAAAGGCTGGAGAGACGTATTACTATAGCAGATATGTCATTAACAGTGCAGGACTCTACTCAGACAGGATAGCTTCAATGGCAGGAGAAACAGGCTACAAGATTTATCCCTGCCGCGGAGAATATTTTATATTGGACAAACGTACAAGCCAATATCTGAATATGCCTGTTTACCCTGTTCCAAGGCCCGGAATCGGAGGACTTGGCGTTCACCTGACACCTACAATGGAGGGAAATATACTCGTTGGCCCAAGTGCAGAGTATATTAAAACAAAAAATGACTACAGTGCTACAAAGACTGTAATGGACAAGCTTTTTAAAGAGGCAAAGGAACTCCTTCCTCCCCTGAGCATGAAACATATTATACGCAGTTATACGGGAATCAGATCAAAAATTGTAGGTCCTAAAACCGGGGGCTTCGGGGACTTCGTTATAGAGGAATCAAATGTAGTACCGGGCCTTATAAACCTTATAGGAATTGAATCTCCGGGACTTACATCATCAGCTCCAATCAGCCGTATGGTTAGGGATATTATTGCAAACAAAGAGGATTTGATATCTAAAAAGGACTTTACCTCCGAAAGAAAGGGCATTGTTCAGTTCAGGGAATTACCTGCGGAGCAAAAGCAGGCATTGATAAAAGAATGTCCTGAATATGGAGAGATAGTCTGCAGATGTGAGGGTATCACCAAAAAGGAAATACTGGACGCAGTAAATAATCGACTTGGAGTTACAACTCTTGCAGGAATAAAATACAGGGCAAGAGCAATGATGGGGAGATGTCAGGGTGGCTACTGTCTGACTAGAATTGTCGATATACTGAAAAATGAAAAAGGTTTAAATCCTGAAGAAATAACTCTACGAGGTAAAAATTCAAAACTGTTTACCGGACAGGTAAAGTAAAAAAGTATAGGTGAGGCGTATGATAATAAATAAAGAGTTAGTTATAGTTGGTGCAGGCCCAGCAGGCCTGGCCGCAGCTATAGAAGCTAAAAAGAACGGGATAGAAGATATTCTGGTGGTTGAAAGAGAACCTATCGCAGGAGGTATATTAAACCAATGTATTCATGATGGGTTTGGAATTGTAAAGTTCAATGAAGCCCTGACCGGCCCGGAATATGCCAGAAAATATATAGACGAGGCTGAAAAGCTGCAAATAGAAATAGCCACAAATACCATGGTTCAGGATATTAGCAGCAACAGAGAAGTTACTACCATAAGCCCGGACGGATTAGAAACCTACAAGGCAGGAGCTGTTATACTGGCAATGGGGTGCAGGGAGAGGACTAGGGGTGCAATCTGCATACCGGGAACACGTCCTGCAGGTGTATTTACAGCAGGGGTAGCTCAGAATCTGGTTAATATCAGAAATATAATGGTAGGAAAAAAAGTAGTGATACTCGGCTCAGGCGATATAGGGCTTATTATGGCAAGAAGGTTGACCTTGGAAGGTGCTGAGGTTTTAGCCGTTGTAGAAAAACTTCCTTATTCCAGCGGGCTGCAAAGAAATATAACCCAGTGTCTTGAAGATTTTGGCATACCGCTTTTGTTAAGTCATACTGTGACAAATATAGAGGGCCATGAACGGATTAAAAGTGTAACTGTAGCAAAAGTCAATGAAAAGGGAGACCCTATACGTGGAACATCTATAAAATTTGACTGTGATACATTAATTTTATCAGTTGGATTAATACCTGAAAATGAGGTTGCTCTGAACGCCGGAATAATTCTGGATAACGTCACAGGCGGTGCGTCTGTAGATGAAAACCTTCAAACCAATATACCCGGAATCTTTGCATGTGGCAATGTTTTACAGGTACATGATCTGGTTGACTATGTTTCTGCGGAAGGTGAACTTGCTGCCAAAAGTGCAGTTTCCTATATAAGAAATAGTAAGCCAATAGAATCAGAAGTTATGGTTAAAGCCGGCGAGGGTATCAGATATGTACTCCCCCAGACCATTTCCGCAGACAAGGATATTACCTTTTCAATGAGGGTTAATAATCCTTCAAAAAGAAAAACAATAGTTTTTAAAGACGGGGAAAAACAATTAAAGAAAAAATTCTTTATGGCTTTAAATCCTGCCGAAATGGTAAGGATTGAACTAAAATCCCATGAACTCAAGGATATAAGCGGTCTGGAGGTATGCATAGATGAATAAAAGCCGTGAAATAGTTTGTATAGTTTGTCCAAACGGCTGCAGAATGAATGTTGCCTACGATGAAAATAACGAAGTAACACTTGTAGAAAATGCTTCATGTAAAAAAGGTGAGGAATACGCTGTAAACGAAATACAATTCCCTAAAAGAAGTATTACTTCAACTGTGGGTGTAATAAATGGCGTTTTGCCTTTGGTAAGTGTCAGAACTGATAAGCCCATTCCAAAAGAAAAGATATCAGCGGCTTTGGATGAAATAAAAAAAATCCGGCTTGAAGCCCCGGTAACATTTCATCAGATAATTATAAATGACCTATTGGGAACGGGAGCACAGCTCATATCAACCAAGGAGGTTACTAAAGTAGAAAAATTGTAAACTGGAGGTTTTAATGGAACAGGAAAAAGTAAATTGCCTTAAATGCAAGCATTACTTTATAACTTATGATGCCAGAATGCCTTACGGCTGTAAGCTTTTTGGCTTTAAAGGCAGACAGATGCCTTCTGTTTCCGTTCGCCAGTCATCGGGGAACAATTGTCAGGGCTATGATGTAAAGGACAAACAAAATAAGCCTTGAAAAAAGAGTAAAATTTGTGAAAAAGTTTAGTACAAATTACCTTTATCTTATTGACAATGATTATCATTTTAAGTTAATATATTATTGAGAATAGTTATCAAAAAGGTGGCGGTTAATTTGACATTAGACAAAGTTAACAGAGGAGATATCATTGAAATTGTAAGTATAGAAGATAAGGATATCCGTGCCCAAGCAATCCGCCTTTGTATATACGAAGGTTCCAAACTGAAGTGTGCCGAAAAACTGCCGGCTGGACCGATAATATTGCAGAACAGACTTCAGGAAGTTGCTATCAGCAGAAAACTTGCAGAACACATAATTATTGAAAAAGTGAGCTGAACTAACTGAAATTATTGGTATGCCTGGGGGATATTATGGAAAAGACTATTACTAAAAAAGATTTAAAGCATCTGGTTCTTGTGGGAAACCCAAATGTAGGGAAATCGGTATTTTTCAACGCACTTACAGGAGTGTATGTTGATGTATCGAACTTTCCCGGTACTACGGTAGATATAAGCACCGGGCGTTACGGAGATTATATAGTAGAGGATACACCCGGAATATATGGTGTATCCTCATTTAATGATGAGGAAAGAGTTGCCAGGGACGTAATAATTAACGGAGACCTGGTATTAAATGTAATTGATGCGGTTCATATGCAAAGAGATATTTTTCTGACACAGCAGCTTATTGATATGGGCAAAAAAGTAATTGTTGCAGTGAACCTTATTGATGAGGCCACTAAAAACGGCATTAAGGTAGATACTGAAGCGCTGTCCAGACAATTGGGGGTGGAAGTTGTTGCTACCTCCGCGCTCAAAGGTATTGGCATGAATGAAATTAAGCAAAAGATAGCCAATGCCGGAGTTGGCATAAAAACTGAAGGTGTTCAGGAGCTTTTGAATAATTATGACCTAAACGAAATAACCGAAGCAGAAGCTTTGATGCTTTTGGAAGATGATGAGGTTCTTTCGGAAAGAAAGGATTTGCCTACTGCGGGAAAACGGGAAGAGATTTATAAAAATAGGCGTCAAAGAGTAGACAAAATTCTGGAAAGCGTTCTTTCTGATTCATATAATGGAACAAGTTTGGGAACTACCATTGGAAGACTGCTGTTAAAGCCTATTACAGGTATACCAATGCTGCTTGCAATAATGGTAGGTATGTTCTGGTTCATAGGAGTTTTTGTAGCACAAACAGTTGTTGATTTTACAGAAGGAACAGTGATGGAGGGCTATTATAAACCTTTTATTGAATCAATTTTAAGTTTTATCCCTAAAAACTCCTTTATCGGAAGTTTATTGATAGGCGATTACGGATTATTAACAATGACAGTAATTTATATATTAGGACTGCTGCTGCCTTTGACTATAGGGTTTTACATGCTTATGTCAATTCTTGAGGATTCCGGCTTCTTGCCCAGAATCGCAGTACTTTCAGACAAAACCCTTTCAAAGGTTGGCCTTAACGGAAGGGCAATAATACCTCTTATATTGGGATTCGGCTGTATAACCATGGCTACAATGACAACCCGTCTTTTAGGGTCAAGAAGAGAGCGTGTAATTGCTACGTTTCTATTGGGACTGACGATTCCATGCTCAGCACAGTTTGGTGTAATCATAGGATTGCTGACCCCTTTGGGAATGAAATATATAATAGCTTATACCCTATTATTAATTTTAATATTCGGCATTTCAGGAGTTCTAATGAACAAAATCCTGCCGGGAGAATCTACGCAGTTATTTATAGACTTACCGCAAATAAGGATGCCTCAGTTTAAGAATGTTATGAAAAAGACATTTGTAAAGGCAAAAGCCTTCCTTATTGAGGCTACACCGATATTTGCTCTTGGTGCGGTTTTAATAACGGTATTACAGTACACAGGTCTCCTTGGAATAATCGAAAATGCCATATCACCTTTGACGGTTCAATGGCTTAAGCTGCCTGAACAGGCATCTGTAGTTTTCATAATGGGAATTATCAGAAGAGACTTTGGCGCAGCAGGACTAAGTCACATGGTACTGACAAATCCGCAAATGCTGGTGGCACTTATTACTATTACGTTGTTTGTACCATGTGTAGCTTCAATTATTATGATATTTAAGGAAAGATCAAAGGCAGAGGCAACTGCAATCTGGCTTGGAAGCTTTGCTATAGCATTTTTGGTAGGAGGAGTTCTGGCTCAATTGATAGTCTAACAAGGAGGCATGAATTATGTTAGTTGTGTGCAGCCAGTGTAATTACCAGTTTGAATATAATTCAGAGAAAAAAGAAAATACAAAGTGCCCAAGATGTGGTAAAATATTTATAGAAAAGCGGGGATGTGAAAATTGTAAAGGATGTTCATTGTGGAAAACCTGCAAAAATAGTTGAAGGAGGACTACCTTTTGAATACTGGCGACAGCGGCTTTTTAAAAGAAAAATTAAAGGAATGCGGATATAAATTTACAGGGCAAAGAGCGGCAATCCTTGATACATTGGTTCAGTGTTCAGGACAACATGTAAGTACGGAGGAGCTGTTCAATATGGTTAAAGCCAAGCATCCTGAAATTGGCCTTGCAACAGTGTACAGAACTATGGTTTTGTTGGATAAGCTCAATCTTGTTCATAAACTTGATTTTGATGACGGTTTTAGCAGGTATGAGCTGGTCAAACCCAATGAGGATCACAGACATCATCATCTTATTTGCAGTTCCTGCGGGTGTGTTTCGGAAGTTGAGGAAGACTTACTGGATAATCTGGAGGAAGAAATTCTTAGAAAGAACGGCTTTCTGGTAAAAGACCACAGAGTACAGTTCTATGGATTATGTAAAAAATGCAGGGAATAAATTATATAACTTATATTATGTTAATGGAATATATTCCTCAATATGTTATAAATGATATTGCCGGATTTATAAAGAAATAATATATCGCTTAAATAATGGGAACACTTCGTTATATATAAATAACGGAGTGTTTCTTTATGTATTTAATCAACAGAATTTTCAACCCGGAAATATATCAGGGAAGGTATAGGCATAGAGGTTATTTTGAGGGATGGTATTTCAAAATAATTGATAAATATGCTAAAAATATTTATGCGGTTATTCCTGGTGTGTCAAAAACCAAAAGTGACAAGCATGCTTTTATACAGGTAATTGATGCGGTTTCGGGGAAAACACTGTATAAAAGGTTCCCAATCAGTGACTTTTCATATTCTGTAAAAGAATTTGATATTTCAATAAAAGACAATCACTTTGACAGAAATGGTTTTTCAGTTAATATACAGGATGGGGACTTTAATTTAAAAGGTAAAATAGGTTATACAGAGGTGGTTCCGTTTCCCAAGACCATATTTAACCCCGGCATTATGGGGCCTTTTTCTTTTATACCTTTTATGGAATGTTACCATGGAATTGTAAACATACATTGCGGAATTGAAGGATTTTTAAATATTAACGGGAGGGATACGGATTTTATGGGAGGTTACGGATATCTTGAAAAGGATTGGGGAACCTCTTTTCCAAAGTCATGGATTTGGCTTCAGTGTAATCATTTTAAATCGGAAAACACTTGCCTTATGTTTTCAATTGCAGCCATACCATGGCTGACATCAAGTTTTGACGGTTTGATTTCATTTTTAAAGTTTGGAGACAACTTTTTTAGATTTGCCACTTATACCGGAGCTAAAATTAAAAATCTATCTTATATAAATAACATTCTTGAAATTGTTGTGGAAGATTCCAAGAATACACTTTTACTAAAAGCTTCCGTATCAAGGGGCGGAGTTCTAAAAGCACCAAAAAACGGCATTATGGATATAGATATAACTGAAAGCATAACTTCTCAGGTAGACGTTATTTTACAAGATAAAAGCGGTAATATAATTTTTTCAGATTCCGGTAATAATACGGGACTAGAGCTGGCAGGAGACTTCAGACAATTTGAAAAGGTAAATTAGTTCTTTACCCATTTACTATATTATGATAAAATTCAATAGTACCAGTTGCGGGGGAACCATTTTGGTTGAGAAGGTAAAACCTGACCCTTGGAACCTGTCGGTTAACACCGGTGTAGGGAAGCAAAATATTATCAGAAATTTTAGAAAGATTTTGATAAATGCCGCTCACCTTACAAAGGTGGGCGTTTTTTATTGTAAAATTTTATATTAGAGATTGTGGGGGGACCAATTTTTGGTTGAGAAGGTAAAACCTGACCCTTGGAACCTGTCGGCTAATACCGGTGTAGGGAAGCAAATACGATTACTTATTGTATAGGTTAAAGGTGCTTTCCTGTTGGAAGGCATCTTTTTTATGTGTCTTTTACTTTGCCAAAGGCCAAGCGGAACAAATACCCCTGTTACATTAAGGAGGTGTAGCAATTATTGAAAAAAGTATTAACTATTGCAGGATCTGACTGCAGTGGAGGAGCAGGAGTTCAGGCAGATTTGAAAACCTTTGCTGCTCATGGAGTTTATGGAATGAGTGTTATTGTATCGGTGGTAGCAGAGAATACGTGCAGGGTTATTGATATCCAGGATATAACTCCTGATATGCTTAAAAAGCAGATGGATGCAGTTTTTGAAGACATAACACCCGACGCTGTAAAAATAGGTATGCTGTCAGGCAGGAAGTGTATGGAAGCAGTTGCTGAAAAATTGGAACAGTATAAGCCTATAAACGTTGTTATTGACCCTGTAATGATTGCAAAAGGCGGTCACGCCCTGATGAAAGAAGACGCTTTGGAGTTTTTTAAAAAAAGATTGATACCTCTGGCGGGCATACTAACCCCCAATATTCCCGAGGCGGAGGCAATAACCGGAATGGAGATAACTACCTCAGAGGATATGAAAAAGGCAGCTGTTAGCATATACCAAATGGGTGCAGGAAATGTTCTGATAAAAGGCGGACATTTGAATGGAGATGCGGAAGACATACTTTTTGACGGAAGAGAATTTTACATATATTCAACTAAAAGAATTCAGACAAAAAATACCCACGGAACAGGGTGTACATTTTCTTCTGCCATAGCCTCGAACCTTGCCTTGGGACTGTCTTTTCCAATAGCGGTTGAAAAAGCAAAAGCATACGTCACAATGGCAATTGAACATTCACTTGAAATCGGAAAGGGGCATGGCCCCACACATCATTTATATGGAGTTTACAAAAACGGATTGGATAATTGGAGGTTGCTATGAATTATAAAACACAGATGGAAGCGGCAAAAAAAGGTATTATTACAAATGAAATGATGATTGTTGCACAGAAGGAGTCAATTGACGAAAACAACCTGCGGGAGCTTGTAGGTGAGGGGAAAATAGCCATTCCGGCAAATATAAACCACAGGTCCCTAAGTCCTGAGGGAATAGGCCAAGGACTTAGAACAAAAATCAATGTAAACCTGGGTATATCAGGAGACTGTCCTGATTATACAAAAGAAATGGAAAAGGTTGATATGTCAATCAAATTTGGCGTTGAAGCCATAATGGACCTTAGTAATTACGGAAAGACAAACACCTTCCGTAAAGAGCTTATTAAGCGTTCTCCTGCCATGATAGGAACAGTTCCCATGTATGATGCCATAGGCTACCTTGAAAAGGACTTGATGGATATTAAGGCTTCAGACTTTTTTAAAGTTGTTGAGGCTCACGCTGCAGAAGGCGTGGACTTTATGACAATTCATGCAGGAATAAATAAACGTGCTGTTGAGTGCTTCAAACGCTCAAAAAGACTTACCAATATTGTTTCAAGAGGAGGTTCCCTTCTTTTTGCATGGATGGAGATGACCGGCAATGAAAATCCTTTTTATGAATATTATGATGATTTCCTTGAAATTCTCAGGGAATATGATGTAACAATAAGTCTCGGAGATGCACTGAGGCCCGGCAGTATCAACGACAGTTCAGATGCCGGACAATTAAGTGAACTTATAGAGCTGGGCAACCTGACCAAACGTGCATGGGAAAAGGATGTACAGGTAATGGTTGAAGGGCCGGGACATATGGCTATGAATGAAATAGCCGCCAATATGACTATTCAGAAAAGACTTTGTCATGGAGCACCTTTCTATGTACTGGGGCCTCTCGTAACTGACATAGCACCGGGCTATGACCATATTACTTCGGCAATTGGCGGAGCAATTGCTGCTGCTAATGGTGCAGATTTCTTGTGTTATGTAACTCCAGCAGAGCATTTAAGATTGCCAGACCTTTCGGATGTAAAAGAAGGAATTGTTGCTTCAAAAATCGCTGCCCATGCCGCCGATATTGCTAAGGGAATACCCAATGCACGTGAAATTGATAACAAAATGAGCGATGCCAGACGCAGAATTGACTGGGAAGAAATGTTCTCGTATGCTATTGACGAAGATAAGGCAAGAGCATATTTTGAAAGTACACCTCCCACTGACAAACATACCTGTTCAATGTGCGGAAAAATGTGTGCTATGAGGACTACAAATAAGATCTTAGCCGGTGAAAAGGTCGAGTTTGTAACAGAGAAATAGTAAAGGAGACCAACTATGAATGATTATACAAAGAAAATAGCAAGCTTAATTGCTGAAGTCAGAAGCAAAAAGCCACTTATTCACAATATTACAAATTATGTAACCGTAAATGATTGTGCAAATGTAATTCTGGCAATAGGGGCCTCCCCAATTATGGCAGATGATATTAATGAGGCTGCGGATATCACTTCCATTTCTTCCGCACTTGTAATAAATATAGGGACATTAAACAAAAGAACTGTGGAATCAATGATTTTATCAGGTAAAAAAGCAAATGAGAAGGGTATTCCCGTAATATTTGATCCTGTCGGTGCAGGGGCCTCGACGTTCAGAAATGAAGTCACAAGAACTATTCTGGATAAAGTGAAAATAAGTGTTTTGCGAGGAAATTTGTCTGAGGTATCTTATATAGCAGGGCTTAATGCCACAACAAAAGGTGTTGATGCATCAGAAACTGATATTGAATCCAATGACTCCACGGCCGTTGCAAAAAAAGCCGCTGCAAAGCTTGGTTGTATTGTAGCCGTAACCGGAGCCGTTGATGTAGTTTCAGATGGCAAAAACGTTGTGACTATCTCCAACGGACATAAAATGCTGTCAAATGTCACGGGAACTGGCTGCATGACTACTGCCTTGGTTGGCTCCTTCTGTGGTGCAGAAAGAGATTATTTCAAAGCTGCTGTTGCAGGAGTGACAGTAATGGGAATAGCGGGAGAGATTGCCTATGAAGCAGCAGGACATAAAGGAACGGGAAGCTATCATATTGCAATAATTGATTCCATTAGTAAGATGGATGAAAATATTTTCGGAGAGAAGGCAATAATAAATGAACTCTAAAATTGATTATACCCTTTATCTTGTAACCGACCGTGACCTCATGAGTACCAAAACACTGGAAGAAGCAGTAGAGCAGGCAATAATGGGAGGCTGTACTTTGGTTCAGTTACGTGAAAAAACAGCTTCTTCCCGGGAATTTTACCAAACTGCACTTAAAGTTAAAGCAATAACAGACAACTATAAGGTACCGCTTATTATAAATGACAGAGTTGATATCGCTTTGGCAATAGGAGCTGACGGAGTTCATGTAGGGCAGAGTGATCTGCCGGCTGTTGTTGTGCGGAAAATTATAGGTAAAGACAGAATACTCGGTGTATCGGCAGGGTCTGTTGAGAAGGCAATAGAGGCTCAAAGAGACGGGGCTGACTATATCGGGGTGGGTGCCTTGTTTTCTACAAGCACAAAAACAGATGCAAAGTCAGTGTCCAAAGAGACTCTCATGAAAATTTTAAAAGAAGTATCAATTCCTATAGTAGGGATAGGCGGAATAAATGCACAGAATGCAGTTGAACTGAAAAATACGGGAATAGACGGGATTGCTGTAGTATCGGCTATTATTGCACAAAAGGATATAAAATTATCTGCTGAAAAAATGCTTGAAATATTTGGGAAAAAAGCTTAAAAAAAATACCTCAAATCTTAACGGATAAAGGAAGGATTTGGGGTATTTTTTTGTGCTTTTTTGATTAAAAATTGCCAATAGCATAATCAATGTCTTTGTTTGGTAAAACTAAATTAACGTTAGTTGACTTAATAAATTCGTCAATGGTATTATTATGTAAATTAATTTATGACATTCAACGGAGCAAATCAATGAAGCGGATGATGACAACCAGGGTAAAGACTAAGAAAAAAATTTATATCCCTGTAAAAAACAAGTTTATAATAAGCATGATTGTAGGACTAATTTGGATGGCTTTATCCATCTATTTTTCCATACCATGGATTATTGATTTATCACATTACATAACTTTGCCAATCTCCATACTGGTAATTGCCGGTATAGCATATATCCCCGGATATATGAATGCATTCATGGTATCAAGCCTCTTATTGGACAGGCAGCCGGAAGTTAAAAATTCTACGCCCAAAGTCCCCGTAACCATACTGATTGCGTGTTATAACGAGGAAAAAAGTGTTGAAAATACTGTAAAATATGTAGCAGCACAGGATTATGAGGGAGAAATAAGGATAATAGTAATAGATAATAATTCAAAGGACAAAACAGCTGAAGCTGCAATAAAAGCAGGAGAAAAAATGAAGCTCAATCTGACCGTAATTCATGAGAGTACTCCCGGGAAAAACTTCGCTTTAAATGCTGCACTGGAACATGTAGAGACAGAATATGTGTTGACGCTTGATGCAGATACATTGCTGCATAAATCTGCTTTAAGGAATATTGTTGCCCGTATGGAAAGTTCATCTGACGACGTATGCGCTGTTGCAGGAACAGTTCTTGTCAGGAACAGCCGTGGGAAAATGCTGGCAAGAATTCAGGAATGGGACTATTTTTTAGGAATTGCCAGTATTAAAAGATTGCAGGGGTTGTTTCAAAGCACATTGGTAGCACAGGGAGCTTTTTCATTGTACAAGACTAAGCTGATTAGGCAAGTGGGTGGCTGGCCTGATGCAATAGGAGAGGATATAGTTTTGACCTGGAGTTTTTTAAAAAATAATTGCAGGGTTTATTTTGAGCCGTTGGCAGTTGCATTTACAGATGTTCCTACTTCTTTGAAGCATTTTTTCAGACAAAGAAGCAGGTGGGCCAGAGGAATGGTTGAAGCCTTGAAGCTATTCAAGCCTTGGTCCCAGCCAGTATATTATGGGAGATATCTTACGGGTTGCAACTTATTCATGCCGTTCATGGATTTTGTGTATACGTTTTGCTGGCTACCGGGGTTGGTACTGGCCTTTTTTGGGCATTTTTGGATTGTGGGCCCGGCGACTCTTTTTGTAATACCACTTGCATTATTTCAGAATTTTGTATTGTACACCTATCAAAAGGGTGTTTTTAAATCTTTAAATCTGCGTGTAAGAAAAAATGTTATGGGATTCGTTTTATATGTTTTATTTTATCAGATGTTAATGAGTCCTATTTCTGTTTGGGGATATATTCAGGAAACCCTTAAGCTTCGAAGAGTATGGAAATGAGATTATTTTTGTACAAAATTTATAGTAAACAAATTAATTTTCTGTCTGTCTTTGTCTATAATTACTAAAAATTTTCTAAAAAAATCAAAGGATTATAAAAAAAATCACATTTATTTAGATTCCTCAAAAGATTAATATAACAGTATAAAACTTGACCGACATACTTATTGTTCCCGGAACTTACTTCTAATATACGTCGGAAGGGTAAAATATTTTTCAGGAGGAATAAAGACATGAAAAAGGTAATCGCTTTGATTTTGGTAGCTGTCCTCTCAGTAGGTATGCTTGCAGCTTGTGGAACTTCAACTGATACTTCCGCATCTTCATCAGCAGCATCAACTGATTCTGCAAAAGCTACAGATACAGCTGCCAGCGGACAATTAATCGGTGTAGCAATGCCTACTCAGTCATTACAGCGTTGGAACCAAGATGGTGCCAACATGAAGAAGGAACTTGAAGGAAAAGGCTACAAGGTTGATCTTCAGTATGCTAACAATGATGTAAACACTCAGATTCAGCAGATCGAAAACATGATTGTTAAGGGCAGTAAAGTTGTTGTTATTGCAGCAATTGACGGTTCAGCTCTCACTGACGTTTTGAAAAAAGCAGCAGATAACGGAGTAAAAGTAATAGCTTATGACAGACTTATCATGAAGAGTCCAAACGTAGACTATTATGCAACATTTGATAATTTCAAGGTTGGTGTGATTCAAGGTCAATATATTGAAACAAAATTGGGCCTTAAAGATGGAAAAGGACCATTCAATATTGAACTTTTTGGTGGATCACCTGATGATAATAATGCAAATTACTTCTTCGACGGTGCATATAGTATTTTGAAACCATATATAGAAAGCGGTAAGCTTGTTGTAACAAGCGGTCAGAAAGATTTTGCAAAAATCGCAATCCAAGGTTGGGATTCTGCAAAAGCACAAGCAAGAATGGATAATCTGATCACAGCTAATTATGCAGGCGGTAAGAAACTTGACGCAGTTCTTTCACCAAATGACAGCCTTGCAATCGGTATTGTTGCATCTCTCAAAAATGCAGGTTTCGGCAGCAGTGACAAGCCATATCCGATTATTACCGGACAGGACTGCGATAAGCCAAACGTTATAGCAATGATTAACGGACAACAGTCAATGTCAATATTCAAGGATACAAGAACTCTTGCATCAAAGGTTGTTGAAATGGTTGATGCTCTGTTACAGGGAAAAGAAGCTCCTGTTAACGACACTAAGACTTATGACAACGGAAGCAAAGTTGTTCCTTCATTCCTCTGTGATCCTGTATACGCTGACAAAGACAACTACAAGCAAATTCTTGTTGACAGTGGTTATTACAAGGAAGCTGATCTGAAGTAATAAATAATAGGAATATGCAGATAATTTAATTAAGCAAACTAATTACATTATGCAAACCGGACATGGATGTGTTCGGTTTGCATATGTCAAGGCTTGATAAGCTTTCATATATGCAAGCCGAATACAAAGTAAAGGGAGATGAGGAAATGGCAGAGTTTATACTTGAAATGAGAAATATTACAAAGCTTTTTCCCGGAGTAAGAGCCCTTGACAACGTTAATTTCAAAGTGCGAAAAGGGGAAATCCACGCACTTGTTGGAGAGAATGGAGCGGGAAAATCCACATTGATGAATGTACTAAGTGGAATTTATCCCCATGGCACTTACGCAGGAGATATAATTTTTGACGGACAGGAATGTATTTTTAGTAATATTAAAGATAGTGAAAAGATGGGTATCGTTATTATTCATCAGGAATTAGCCTTAGAACCTTATCTTTCCATAGGAGAAAATATATTCTTACGTAATGAAAGGTCAAAGTACGGTTTTATAAACTGGAACAAGACACATATTCAGGCAACCGAACTTCTGAAAAAAGTACGTCTTAAGGAAGATCCATATACACTTATATCTGAAATTGGTGTAGGTAAACAACAGTTGGTTGAAATTGCAAAAGCTCTTGCTAAGGACGTTAAACTGCTTATATTGGATGAGCCGACTGCTGCATTGAACGAAGATGATTCAGAAAATCTTCTAAAACTTATACTTGAGTTAAAAGCAGAAGGAATCAGTTCCATTATAATTTCACATAAGCTTAATGAGGTTTTGGAGGTAGCTGACACTATTACTGTTCTTCGTGACGGGGCAACTATCGAGACAATCCAAAAAGATGAGGATTTAACTGAAGACAGAATAATAAAGGGAATGGTTGGACGTCAGCTGGTTGACAGGTTTCCTAAACGGACACCTAAAATCGGTAATATAAATTTTGAAATTAAGAACTGGAATGTTTATGATCCTGCTATTGAAGGCAAAAAGGTTATAAAGAACGTAAACCTTAATGTAAAAAAAGGTGAAATAGTAGGTATTGCCGGGTTAATGGGATCAGGAAGAACCGAACTGGCAATGAGTGTATTCGGAAAGTCATATGGTAAAAATATCAGCGGAGAGATTGTTAAGGACGGAAAAAAGATCGAGCTTCACAATATAAAACAAGCAATTGATAATGGACTGGCTTATGTAACTGAGGACAGAAAGTCAGCGGGTCTTATCCTTATTCAGGATATAAAAAATAATATATCTCTCTCAGGAATTCAAAAACTCAAGAAAAATATGCTTGTGGATGAGAATCAGGAAATCCGTGTTGCTGAGGATTTTCGTAAAAAAATGAACATTAAGTCTCCTAGCATATTACAAAAAACCGGCAATTTATCAGGCGGAAATCAACAAAAAGTTGTTTTAAGCAAATGGATATATACTGAACCGGATGTGCTGATTCTGGATGAACCTACAAGAGGTATCGACGTCGGAGCCAAATATGAAATATATACCATAATAAACAGATTGGTAGACGAAGGAAAGTCAGTCATAATCATATCATCAGAGCTTCCTGAAATACTTGGCATGAGTGATAGAGTATATGTCATGAATGAAGGAAGGATTGTAGGAGAACTTGACAGGAGTCAAGCATCACAGGAAAGCATTATGAAATGCATTATGCAGAGTAACAGGGAGGTAGTGTAATGGAAACAATTAAAAATATTTTCAAAAAGAACATAAGGCAGTATGCCATGCTGATTGCCTTGGTTGTAATAATGGCATTTTTTCAGATTTCAACAAAGGGTGTCCTTCTGTTACCGATGAACGTGTCAAATTTGATACTTCAAAACAGCTATGTTCTTATCCTTGCAGTTGGTATGACCCTATGTATTTTAACCGGCGGTAACATAGACCTTTCGGTAGGTTCCGTTTGTGCTTTCATTGGCGGCATCATGGGTATTTTTGTAATAAATATGAAAATGAATGTTGGACTTGCCGTTTTACTGTGCTTGTTAATTGGTTTTATTATTGGAATTTGGCAGGGTTTCTGGATTGCATATGTAAGAATTCCTGCATTTATAGTTACCTTGGCTGGAATGCTTATTTTCAGGGGTCTTACAATAACTATGCTTAAAGGGTTGACTCTTTCACCTTTCCCTGAAAGCTTTACTAATATTAGCGCAGGTTACATTCCTGACCTATTTAACGGATTTGGTACAAAACTCAACATGTTAACTCTATTCATAGGAGTAATTGTTTCAATTATATATATTTATCTTGAAGTTAAGAAAAGAGCAGAAAGAAAAAAATATGATTTTGAAGTTGCACCGGGATATCTGTTCATAATCCAATTAGTTCTTGTGGTAGCTGCAATAGGTGTTTTCACCTACTGGTTGGCTGTTTACAAGGGAATTCCAATAATCCTTGCATTAATTGGTATTCTTATATTGGCATATTCAGTATTTACAATGAAGACAGTACCAGGACGTTATCTTTATGCAATGGGTGGAAATGAAAAAGCAGCAAAACTGTCAGGTATAAATACCAACAAGGTTCTTTTCTTCTCATATGTAAATATGGCAGTGTTGGCTGCGCTTGCAGGTATAACCTTCACTGCACGACTTAATGCAGCTTCTCCTCAAGCCGGAGTTAACTTTGAGCTTGATGCTATTGCAGCCTGCTTTATAGGTGGAGCATCTGCTTACGGCGGAATAGGAACAGTTGTTGGGGGTGTTATTGGTGCCCTGGTTATGGGTGTTCTGAATAACGGTATGTCGATACTCGGAGTAGGTAGTGACATGCAGATGACAATCAAAGGTCTTGTATTATTGGTAGCAGTTGCATTTGATGTACTTTCTAAATCAAAATCAAAATAAAAAGAGGTAAGCTTACAAATATAAAATAGGATTTCGTACTGTCCGTGTTATTTACTAGCGGCGGTAGAAATCCTATTATTTATATTTGGGTCGGCTTTAATGATATAATTCTGTGAAGGCAAATACTGATATAATTAAGGAGTTTTGATTGAAAATGGATAAAGGCGGATTTTTCAATAAAACCAAACTCGTTTACTTGGTATTGGCGTTATTTATAGCTTTACCGGGGTGCGGCGGTTCAACCTATGAAAAAAAAGGCGAAGAAGCTAAGCCAAGCACATCTTATGAAGAAAATTCGAAGGTTTCTGAGAAAAAGGATATTATAATAGCAATGGTTCCAAAATCGTTGGATAACCCTGTTTTTCTTGATGCACTTGAACAAGGTGAGCGTGTTGGAAGGGAATTGGGTGTTAAAGTTGAATGGCAGGGACCTATGCAGTCTGATACAAATGTACAGATTGCTATAGTTGAGAGCCTTATACGACGCAGAGTAGACGGAATTGTTATCAGTTGTATTGATCCCGGTAAAATAAAGCCTGTTATTGACAAAGCTGTCCAGGCTGGTATAAAGGTTGCCACATTTGATTCGGATTCTCCTGACAGCAACAGGCTTTTTTACTGCGGAACCGACAATTATGCGGCGGGAGTAGCATGCGGAAAGGCTCTGATAAAAGAAGCAAAGGCAAAGGGAAAGGACAAGCAGGCACTAGACCTTTTAATAATGACAGCAGATAAAGAAAGCAACAATCTGAACAAGCGACTCAATGGCTTTCTTGAAACAGCTCGTGAGGGAGGAATCCAACTCAATATAACAGCTACCCTGTACTGCAATGATGACGTGAATATTGCAGGAGATATGCTTGAAAATCATATTAGGACAGGGGATACTCCGGATGTATTTTTTAGTACGGGGGGATGGCCCTTTGTTTCGCCGCCGGAATCACTTCCAGGTTTTCATGCATGGTGTAAAAATGGAGGAATTTCTATTCTTGTAGATACCTATTATCCGGTACTGGAAGCCGCTGAAAAGGGTTTGGCGGATTCTTTGGTGGGCCAGAATTTTAATAAGATGGGCGAGTTGAGTATAAAAAATCTGTATAAAGCAATTAAGGGTGAAAAGATTCCTTCAAGTTTTATAGATACAGGCCTTGAACTGGGTAATAAGAGTAATTTTGCTAAACTCCTTCAGGGAAAACAAAGATGGGAGATAAAATAGTTATGAAGGACAACTTTTTTTTCGGTTTGTTCAGAAAGTTCAGTTTTTACAGTATAAGATCCAAAATGACCATTTGTTTTCTGGCTTTGGGTCTTATTCCTATTCTTATTTTTGGACTTATTTCATACCATCTTTATTTGCAAAACCTCCACAAAAATGTATCAAGCTATTCGGAACAGGTAATAGAAAGAGTTGACAAAAATCTGGAAACTTACATCAGTGATATTGAAAATATTATGCGGTTAAGAAGCAATTATTACTTTCAACAATATTCAAAATTAAATGAAGCAGGGGATATAGAAGGAAACAGAAAATACACAGTAAGAATATGGGAAACATTTGACAGTCTTAAACAAATGAAAACAGATTTGGTTGACATAAGATATATGTCTCCCTCCGGAAGTGCTATAAGTTGTTACGGCAGGTACTGGGGAGATATAACAACTGAACCGTTATATCGCGAATTGGTTACCAAAAAAAAGGATGTTGTAGCTATACAGCCGCCACATTTGAATATTCTGAATAAAAAAGTATTTTCCATCGGTCAGGCAGTGAACCGCACTGTAAAAGGAGATATGGGAATTATGGCTATTGATATAGACGTTAATTTCCTGAAAAAAATCTGTAGTGATATTAAGCTGGGTGAAACAGGTTTTGTTTTCTTTGAAAAGGATGGTGAAGTGGTATTTACCCCACAGAGCTCGGATAAGCACGGATTTTCAAATATAATAACTCAAAATCCTAAGCTTATGGATAGCAGAGATGGAAGCCTTGTAGACAGCATAAACAACACAAATTATATCATTACTTATAAGACATCTGCCATTACCGGGTGGAAAATCATAGGAGTTACTCCTGAAGCTGAGATGACCAGAGAAGTCAGTACGCTAAGAGGGGTATTTTTCTGGCTTATAACCTTGATAATCATTATAATTTTACTGCTTACCATATATCTTACCTCTGTTCTGACAAATCCAATGAGGAAGCTGAGGAGCATCATGAAACAAGCTTCTGAAAATGATCTGTCTATTTATGCGGATATAAGAACCAGGGATGAAATAGGGCAGCTGGCAAGCAGTTTTAATAAAATGATGAATCAGATAAGGGAGCTTATGGATAAAGTCAAAGACGATCAACAGAAAATAAGAGTTATGGAAATGAAGGCAATGCAGGAGCTTATTAAGCCACATTTTGTTTACAATACTCTTGATTCTATTATCGGACTTCTTGAACAGAATAGGAATGATGATGCTATAGATATTGTTGATTCCCTGGGCAAGTTCTTTAGAACAAGCCTTAGCCACGGAAGGGAAGTTGTTTTTATAAGGGAAGAAATTGACCACATCAGAAGCTATCTTATGATACAGCAATTTAGATTTTCCTACAAATTTGACTATTTGTTTGAGATAGATGATGAAATTTACAATTTTAGAACTGTTAAGTTAATACTACAGCCACTTGTTGAGAATTCTATATATCATGGTATAAGAAATCTGGATAAAAAAGGTCTTATAGTTATAAACGGCTATTTAAAGGATGACCAGATTATATTTGAAATCTCAGATAACGGTGAAGGGATAGGCGAAGAAAAAACTGAGCAGCTTAACCGAATAATGGCGGGGGAAGAAGAGGTTGAGGATCAGAACATGTATTTTGGTATTAGAAATGTAAATGAACGCATAAAATTGAATTTTGGAAGTGAGTACGGCTTAAAATACCAAAGCAAGGTATCTGTAGGTACAAAAGTAGTGGTAAATATTCCGCAGATAGGTAGGTGAGGGTATGTTCAGGCTTTTAGTTGTTGAAGATGAAGAAATGATAAGGAACAAAATAATATACAATACAAATTGGAAAGAACACGGATTTGTTGAGGTTTTTCAAGCAGCAAACGGTATAGAGGCCCTTGATATTGTCAGAAAAAATAACATTGATATAGTAATTACTGACATACAAATGCCCGAAATGAACGGCATTGAGCTTATCAGAGAGATAAAAAGCCTTAATCGGGGTATCAAGTGTATAATTATTACTGCATACGCAGAGTTTGAGTATGCAAAGGAGTCGGTCAAGCTGAATGTTAATGATTATATCCTTAAACCCTTTAAGTCCAAGGATCTGTTAGATATTGTAAAAAAACTCTCCGAGGAAATTATAAGGGAGAGGAACGAGCGCGTAGAAGTTGAAAACCTGAGAAGGCAGTTAAGAGAAAATAAGAAAGCCTTACGTGAAAAACTCTTCAATGATTTATTAAGCAACAGCTATATCGGCGATATAGAGAGTGACTTGAATTATCTTGAGCTTTCAAAAATAAAGGACCGGGATTACTTTATTGCAGTAATAAATATTAATAATTTTATGGAGCTTATTAAAGAAGAGGATGAGGAGCAGAAATATATAGTAAATCTGTCCTTTTACAACCTCGTTACCAAGTTTCTTTCATCCTTCGGAACAGATTCATCCAATACCTATGAAGACAAGCTTATTTATTCTGTTATAAATTATAAAATAGATCAGCTTGTTATTGCTGTTTATGATGATATAGATAAAATTATTCCGGCTTTCGAAGACTTAATTAAGTCAGGCAGACAGGAACTGGGATTTTCCATAACTATTGGTATCGGGAATAAGTATAAAAACTTTATAGATGTGCATATTTCTTACAGAGAAGCTTGTTCTGCGGCCTTGCTTGACCGTGTATACGGAAGGGAAATAGTTTATATTTTCAATGACCTTAATTTTGGTAATACGGTTTACAGTAAACAACTTCATATTCTTGGAGATACAAAGCTGTATGATGACCTTAAAATAGGTGCGTTTCCCGAAATAAAAAATGATATTGTTGACATTATTACACAGATTAAGAGCTCCAAACTTGAGTTGGATGCTATAAATACCATTATTTATAATATAGTACTTTTATCCTGCAAAACTATAAATGAGTTGGGCTATGATGTTTTTGAAATAATGGGCGAGGATTTCAACCTTCATTTTGATGTAAAGGAAATAAATAATCTGGTACAGCTTGAAGAATGGCTGCTCAGCTTTTTTTATAAAGTTAATGAATATATTAATCAAAAAAGAAGTAACAGAAATGAAAAGCTGCTTTCGAAAGTAAAGGATTATGTGGATAGGAATTATAATGAAAACATAACCCTCACAAGTATTTCAAAGGGTTTTGGGATTAGTTCCGGTTACCTTAGTGTACTGTTCAATGATCATATCGGACAGAATTTTATAGATTATCTTACTAACCTAAGAATTCAAAGTGCTAAAAATCTGCTTAAAAGTACAGACCTTAAAATTTATGAAATTGCAGACAGGGTTGGTTACCGTGATGCATATTATTTTAGTACGGCGTTCAAAAAAATTGTGGGAATAAATCCTACCGACTATAGAGAAAAGCTGAATATGCTTGAATAGAAATACCTGAAAGAGAAAAGCACAATATCCTTCACATATATGTGGCAGATACTGTGCTTTTCAGGCAATTATTATTCTTTTTGGCTAGTCCCTTGTCACATTTCTAAGCCATTTAAGGCTTCTATATCTCCATAAAACCAGAGGAACTTTAATAATTTCATCACTCATCAGAATTATGTAGACAACAGGTACACTCCATTTGAAAACGAAAGCCGCCAATGCACCAAATAGAATTGAACCACCCCACATGGTTGATATATCAAGGAATAGGCCAAACTTTGTGTCTCCGCCACCGCGGAAAACACCAACTATAAGGGTAGTATTGTAGGCTTGTGCTACCACGAAATAGGACATGACGAACATCATAACCGATAAATGCCCCCTTGTTATGGGAGTAAGGTTAAGTGTTGACATAAGAAAAGGCCTTGCAATGAGTATAAGAACCCCTCCTGCTATACCTGCAAGTATACTTAGCTTTATAAAACGGTTTGCATAATTTTTTGCACCTTCATAATTATTTTCTCCGATTGCCTTACCGACAGTTATGGCTGTTGCATTTGCGAGACCAAATGCTATGACTGTAGCAAGCTGTCTGGTAATCTGGGCTACGGAATTTGCCGAGACTACAGAACTCCCCAGATGTCCTATTACAATCGCATTGGTAGCGACACCTGCACCCCACATAAGCTCATTTATTGTTACGGGTATTGAATAAGTCAAGAAATCCTTAAATAATAATTTATCGTGTACCAATAAATCGGATGGCTTGAATTTAATCAGCTTATTAACCTTTAAGTGATATATGATTACGATTAATAATTCAACTCCACGTGCAGCCAGGGTTGCGATTGCTGCACCAACTATTCCCATTTTAGGTAAACCAAAAAGACCAAAAATAAGAGATGACGCAATAATTAAGTTTACAATAAGTGAAGCGAGGTATACAACTGTTGAAATAATTACACGTTCCACACTTCTCATAATGTTCAAATAAATCATGGTAATTGACATAAAAATATATGATAATGCTATAATTTTTAGGTATTTAACACCTTCTGCAATAACCGGTGCTTCATTTGTAAAAATTGTCATTACCTGTGCAGGAAATAGTAATACGACTGCAGTAAAAAATAGTGCAACCAAAAGAGAAAATCTCATACAGATTCCCATTATTTTTTCAATGCTTTTGGTGTCACCTTTACCCCAGTATTGAGCTGTAAGTACTGCCGCACCTGAAGTTAGCCCAAAAAATATAAGCGTCATTATGAACTGAACCTGACCTGCCAGAGAAGCGGCAGAAAGTACAGTTTCGCTTACTTTTCCAAGCATAAGAACATCTATTGAGGTTATTCCTACATTTATGAGGTTTTGGATAGCCATAGGAAGAACCAGAGCGAAAGCCATTTTGTAGAAGGATTTAGTATCCTTGGTTATGATGTTGTTTTCCATTTTGAATACTCCGTATTTTGAATCATTTTATAACTAGTATACAATATCATAATGTGATACCATAAGTAAAGTTAATAAAACCTTACTTTTGGGAGATGAAGGCTTTGCTTTATAGGGATAATGCAGGTTTATATATCCATGTGCCCTTTTGCAGTTCGAAATGTAATTACTGTGATTTTAACTCCTATGCTGGAAAGATTAATCTTGCTGAGAATTACTTTAAATCCATGAAAAAAGAAATCGAGCTTTATAAAGAAAATATGAAAGATTATCTAATCCATACGATATTTATAGGTGGTGGTACGCCTTCAGCTGTTAATGATAGATATATTTCTGAAATACTGGAAAAATGCAGGACTGAGTTTAATATATCCGCTAATTGTGAAATAAGTATAGAAAGCAACCCCGGTACGTTAAGCATAGAAAAACTAAAGGCTTATAAAAATGCAGGTATAAATAGAATAAGTATGGGATTACAGGCACACCAGGACAAGCTTCTTAAATACCTTGGAAGATGCCATAGCCACAAGGATTTTTCTCAAAGTGTAAAAAATGCAAGAGATGCCGGTTTTGAAAATATTAATGCGGATGTTATTTTTGGAATTCCCGGACAGACCCTTGATGACTGGAAAGAAACCCTTGGATATTTAATTTCTTTGGGTATCAACCATATTTCAGCTTACAGTCTTAAAATTGAAGAGGGTACCAAATTTGGCAGTATGGAGGAAGAAGGCGTTCTTGTTCCGGTGGAAGACGAGCTTGACAGAGAAATGTATCATTATGCAGTTGATTACCTAAGTGAAAAGGGATTAAAGCAGTATGAAATATCCAATTTTGCAAAAGAGGGGTATGAATGTAAGCACAATCTGACATATTGGAAGTGTGTGGACTACCTTGGCTTGGGTGCAGGGGCACATTCATGTTTAAAGGACATAAGATTTTCAAACGAAGTTTCCATAGAGGGATATATAGATTATCTGAAACGTGAGGACAAGCCTGTATATGAGGAATTTCCACTTGAATTAACAGATAAAATGTCTGAGTACATGTTTCTGGGATTACGGTTAACAAAAGGGGTGACAGGAAAAGAATTCTTTCAGCGTTTTAATCAGAACTTATTTACAAAATATAATGATTCTCTTGAAAGGCTTAAGAACAAAGGACTTATTGAGATAACAGGTGATTCCGTTAAATTAACAAGACTTGGTTTTGACTTGGCTAATCAGGTGTTTGTAGAATTTGTATGAATATAAAATGCAAAAATAAAAACTCAGGGTTAAACCTGAGTTTTTGTTTTTTAATTATTTTGCTGCATTTAAGGCTTTTGCTAATCTGGATTTCTTTCTCGCAGCGGTGTTTTTATGCATTAAGTTCTTTGCTGCGGCTTTATCTAAAGCCTTTGTAGCTGCTTTATAAGCGTCTGTTTTATTTTCACCAGTAGCGATAGCTTCCTTACACTTTTTAACAGTAGTCTTGAGTGCAGACTTTCTGATAGTGTTCTTCAAAGTCTTAGTCTCAATTACTTTAACTCTCTTTATAGCAGATTTAATGTTTGGCACAGTATTCACCTCCTGCGAGCCGGTTTAGCATAATAAGTGAGCAAAAATTACAAAAAATATGTTAATCGGTTTTACAAACCGCTTCTTGCCCATAACAGATGATATTTTACCATGAAAGGTTTTAAATTGCAAGTACAAACTGGATAAATTTGATTAGTACACTATATTAATATTTAAAATTTAATACTAAAAATGTGACATTTTGAAATAATATTAATGAATTTTAATAGTTTTATAACGAAAGGAAAATTATTTATGATTAATTTGTCCAACAGGTATACAGACCTTGCCATTGAGGCACATGAAATATTTATGAACAGCAGTGAAGCAAAGCAGCAGGCCCAGGAAGGCCAAACACCTCCCGGAGTGGTTATTGAAAATGCCGGAGACGAGGATGTAAAGATTACAAGAGTGCGTATTACTTCACGTACAGGAGAAGCTTCCATCGGAAAACCTATGGGAAACTATATAACTCTTGAGATCCCTGAATTAAAGGATAATAATGAGGATGTAAATAAAAAGACTATTGACGCTATGGCAAGAGAATTAAGGGATATGCTGAAGCTGAAAGAAGGCTCTACTACCCTTGTTATTGGGTTGGGAAACTGGAACGTTACTCCTGATGCATTGGGACCGAAGGTCGTTTCAAACCTGATGGTAACAAGGCATCTGCTTCAATATGTACCTGAACATGTTGATGAGGGGGTTAGTCCTGTTTGTGCAATTTCACCGGGAGTATTGGGCATAACTGGAATTGAGACCGGCGAAATTGTAAGAGGCGTCGTTGACAGACTTAAACCTGATGCCTTGATTGCGATAGATGCTCTTGCTGCAAGAAGCATGGAGAGGGTTAGCACTACCATTCAGATTGCAGATACGGGTATTGCACCGGGAGGAGGAGTTGGAAACAAGAGAATGGAGCTAAGCGAGCAGACTTTGGGGATGCCCGTGGTTGCTATAGGAGTGCCAACTGTAGTTGATGCGGCTACTTTGACAAATGATGCTATGGACCTTGTTATTGACAGCCTTATGAATGAATCACCAAAGGATTCCGGGTTTTACAACACTTTAAAGGATATTGACCGTGACCAGAAGTATGAACTTATCAAGGAGGCCTTAAATCCCTTTGTAGGCCACCTTATTGTTACTCCTAAGGAAATAGATGATATTATCAGCCGTGTTTCAAAGGTAGTGGCAAATGGGCTCAATATGGCTCTACACCAAGGAATCACACTTGACGATGTAGGCAGATATATTAACTGATATATATGAATATCTTCCCTTTTGCTGCCTCACAGGTTATAATTTTATTTGGGCATTTACATCGACATTTCCCTTTAGGAGGTAATTTTGAAGCAAACAGGAAGATTTTTGATAATATTCGGTTCACTTATGATATTATGGAATACATTTTTGATTAAGCCCATAAAATTGTTTACTGTTTTTCTCCATGAGTTGGGGCATGCTTTTATGGCTATTGCCACCGGCAGCGGTATAACTGAGCTTAAAATATATTTTAATGAAAGCGGGCATGTCATGTCACTTCCCAAAAGCTGGTGGTCAGCCTTTCTTATCGCCAATGGAGGTTATTTGGGAAGTGTTCTTTTTGCAATTCTGATACTGGTTCTTAAAAATACCCGTTTCAGAAAATACATAATAGGGGTCATAGCCATTATATTTCTTGGATTTACATTCAGATATTCCGGTATTGCGTCATTTACAATGCTTTACTCAGTAATATTTGCTGTTTTTGCACTCATACTTTATATGATTCAGAATGACACCCTAAACCAATGGGTAATTGAGATAATTGGTATTGGAAGTGTTACATATGCAATATATGACACGCTGGTGGATACCGTGATAATGCAGCTTAATTATCAGTTTGGCCTTTTCAGAATGGGCAGTATGCCGGTAACTGATGCTGTATCTTTATCCAGACTAACTCATATTCCAGCAATAGTTTGGGGTATGATTTGGGTAGGTATATCCATTTTTGCGGTGTATTCTGTTTTTTTAAAGAGCAAAAGTAAGCCTTCACGGAAAAAATATTGATTATATAAATAGGCTAATTTTTAAATGTTAACATAAATATTGATTATACATGACTATTCGGAGGGAAACATGGCAGATAAAATTCAATTAATGAAAGATAAGATTAAGATACTTAACAAAGCGGCAAAAGCATACTATCAGGAAAATACTGAAATAATGCCCAATATAGAATACGACAAGCTTTATGACGAATTATTGGAACTTGAAAAAGAAACAGGTGTTGTTCTATCCAACAGTCCGTCTATTCATGTAGGATATGAACTACTGAGCAATCTGCCAAAAGAACATCATGAAAAGCCAATGCTGTCTCTTGATAAAACGAAAGATGTAGATACTTTAAAGGAATGGATAGGCAGCCAAAAGGGCATTCTTTCATGGAAACTTGACGGGCTTACTATTGTGTTGACTTATCAGGACGGGCATTTGTTAAAGGCGGTTACAAGAGGCAATGGTGAAGTGGGAGAGGTTATTACAAATAATGCAAAGGTATTCAGGAACCTGCCGGTTACCATAGCATACAAGGGTACGTTGATTTTGCGTGGAGAAGCCATTATCCGCTATTCTGATTTCATTAAAATAAATAATGAAATAGAGGATGTTGATGCAAAGTATAAGAATCCGAGGAACCTTTGCAGCGGGTCTGTAAGACAGCTGAACAACAAGGTTACATCGGAAAGGAATGTCTATTTCTTTGCCTTTTCTTTGGTGAAAGCCGATAATGTTGAGTTAGGTAATTCCAGAGCTTCTCAAATGAACTGGTTGAAAAATCAGGGCTTTGATATAGTGGAATTTAAAGAGGTAACAAGTACTGATATAGAAGAAACGGTTCAATGGTTTTCACAGAATATTGAAGCAAACGATTTACCGTCAGACGGGCTGGTACTTACATTCGATAACATCGCCTACGGGGAGTCGTTGGGTTCTACAGCAAAATTTCCGAGAGATTCCATTGCTTTTAAATGGAGGGACGAAATCAAAGAAACTACCCTTCTGCACATTGAATGGAGCGCTTCAAGAACCGGGTTGATAAATCCTATTGCCATTTTTGAGCCCGTTGAACTCGAAGGAACCACCGTAAGCAGGGCCAGTATCCATAATCTAAGCATTATGGAAGGTCTGCAGCTTGGAATTGGTGATACCATAGGTGTATATAAGGCAAATATGATAATACCCCAGATTTCTGAAAATATCACCAGAAGCGGTATGGCTCCCATACCTGATGAGTGTCCTGTTTGTAAGGGCAAAACCGAAATAAAGCAGGAAAATGGAGTAAAAACATTATACTGTGTTAATAATGAGTGTCTTGCAAAGCAGATAAAGTCATTTACGCATTTCGTCAGCAGAGATGCTATGAATATAGAAGGTTTATCCGAAGCCACTTTGGAAAAATTAATTGCAAAAGGCTTAATAAAAGAGCTGGCGGACTTATTTCATATAGAAAAATACAAAAATGAAATAATTGAGATGGAGGGCCTGGGTGAAAAATCCTTTAATAAATTGGTTGCGTCAATAGATAAGGCTAGAAAAACTACTGCTGTAAGGCTTCTGTACAGCCTTGGAATCCCCAATGTAGGTCTGTCTAATGCGAAGCTTATATGCAAATATTTTAAATACGATTGGAATAAAATTGAGAATGCTGACTTTACTGAATTGATTCAGATAGGCGGAATCGGGGATATTATGGCGGAATCATTTATTAGATTTTTCGCTGATGAAAAGAAAAAGGTTATAGTTCATGATGTTTTAAAAGAATTGGAACTTGAAAAGGTTCAGTTATCTCAATCAGAACAGATTTTCGAAAATATGAACTTCGTTATTACAGGTTCCGTTGAGAAGTTTAAAAACAGGGATGAATTAAAGGATGTCATTGAGGAAAAAGGTGGAAAAGTAACCGGCTCAGTTACTTCAAAAACCAACTACCTGATAAATAATGATAATATGTCTAACTCATCAAAGAATAAAAAAGCAAAGGAGTTAAACATAAGTATTATAACAGAAGCACAGTTCGTTGAATGGCTTAATAACGGGGTAAAACCTGAGTAGAAATTGAAAAAAATTCAATAAGGTTAGTGGGAATGGCGGGTACAAGTATGTACCTGCTTTTTTGTGTGAAAAATAGTCGTGGAGAAAAATGTCGAAAATACAGATATTATTTTTTTACTGGGAAAAAGGAGTAATTAAACAGTCAAATACGACCCTTATATTACAGATGGAGATTACCTGTGTTTTGGTGCAAAAATTAAAGGAGTGTCAAAAACATAAGGATATCCATGAAAAATAAAAAGCATTAAATTGCTGATGGACTATGGTAATATTCAACTGATTGTTATTAAATTCAATATGTTCTAATATATGTATATTACATTTATTTTTTGAAAAGAGGTAATTTATGAAGAGAGGATGTCTTATTTTTTTAACTGCAGTTTTATCATTATTACTATGCACAAATGTTGGTGCAGCTTCTTTAGATTCGAAAATAACAATTATACAAGCTAAGTATGACAATTTAAAGGGATTCTCAAGTTCAGATTATGATATAAATGACAATAACCTGCCACTTTTAAAATTTCAAAAAGGTGAAAAATATGGAGTTTTAAATAAAGACGGGGTTATTATAGTAGATGCAATTTATGATGATATATGGGATTACTTTCATGGATTTATTATTGTTACAAAAGAAAATAAAGTTGGTTTTATAGATGAGAACGGTAAAAAAATTACTGACATCAAATATGATATGTATGGTGTCGGAAACTTTTTTGAAGGACTTGCCAGGGTGGAGTTTAATGGAAAATGGGGCTTCATAGACACTACAGGAGAAGAAGTCATACCACTAAAATATGATGATGTGTTTAATTTTGTTGATGGTGTTGCACCTGTATGTGTTAATGGGAAATGGGGACTTATCAATAAGACAGGTAAAGAGATACTTGCCCCCAAATATGCACAGATTGGCTATGAAGCAGAAGGTATCGGTACTCTCATCAGCTTTCGGGGTGGGATTGCTCAGGTAAAGGATTTTAACAATAAATGGGGGTATATTGATGAAGCCGGAAAGGAGGTTGTTAAGCCTCAGTTTGATGAAGCATATGACTATAGAGACGGATTTGCTCCATTTGTAAAAAATAAAAAAGTGGGGCTTGCAACTAAGGACGGTGTAGTACTTAACCCGATTTATGATAATATTTATGACTTTGGGAGAAATGATATCACTTTCTTTTCTCAAGGTAAAAAATTGGGTCTAATAAATAAAAATATGACTGTACTCGCTAAGCCGCAATTTGACGCTGCCGGTACAATATCAGCCGATGGATATATAAAAGTAAAAAAAGGTAACAAATACGGTTTTATAAATAAAAACGGTAAAGAGATAATTAAACCGCAGTATGATGGAGCAGGGACATTTTGTTACGGTTTAGCCCCGGTTGTTATAAAAGGAAAAATAGGCTATATCAATATAAAAAATAAGCTGGTTATTCCGGCACAATTTGAAATAATGAAAGATCAAAACAGTAATGAGAATTTTGAATTTGGAACTGCAGTTGTATTAAAAGGTGGTAAGTACGGGATTATAGATAAAAATGGAAAGTACTTAACGAATCCTAAATACGATTCAATTGAACATAGTTACGAAAATCAATTGTATATAGTAAAGGAAAAAGGAAAGTTCGGAATACTTGATAAAAAAGGTACAGTTATTCTAAATCCAAACTTCACAAGAATTCAGGTTGTAAAAAACGTAATTTGTGCTGAAGCCAATGGTTTATCAAAATTATTTGGATTAGACGGGAAAGCAATTACACAGCAAAGTTATAAGAATATGACGCCCTGTTATTCAGACTCTAGAGAGTTTGAGATTTTTACTTTTGATAATAATGGCAAGAAGAGTGCGATAATATACAAAATGGAACACAATTTTTCAAAAAATTAAAAATTATTCCAAAAAATTCATTTAGTCCATTGACACAGTATCGAGCTAATTGTATAATTATGTAAATTGCACTCTGTTTTTGTTTTTTTAGACCTTAAATTTAAATTTTATTTAGGGGGCGATGTATTTGGAAAGTGAAATTTTCCGATTTGTAGGCATCAGGCCTGCACAAAAAGTAATAAATTATAAGGACGGTTTGAAATACCTAAATTATACGCTAAACATTGATGACAACCTGACACATTCTATAGCAAGTTATAGAAACAGATATCTTGCAGCAAGAAAAATCCGCTCATACACCACGAAAATCCCACCTTTTTTTTACGATATTATGCATTGTATATATAGTTTGGCATCTAATATACAGAAAAATGAGTATATTGAAAAACTCATACATGATATAGATGCTATTCTTATGGAAAAAGGGTATGCAAGCTCATTGGAGCTTTATTCATCGGTTAAGAAGGAAAATAAAGAAACGAATGAAAGTATTTACAGTATACTTTGGAAGCAGCTGCTTTCGTTTGCCTATTGGACATATGACGATCCTCAGGCTCATGAAAATGTAATTACCTCCCTAAGAGTAATAAACCTTATAGATTATTTAACAAACAATGATATCAAAACAAAGACTATTGAAGATATACATACAATTTTAAATGCATCAGTTGTTATTCCAAAGCATTTTTTCAAGAATAAAACCTCTTCAAATCCTTCCCAGAGTGAACATTTCAAAGTACTGGGCGTAGGCGACCTTAAAGTTGTCAAGCAGACATATAAAGGGGCTAAAATGGGTGATATAGCCTATATTGAAAATGTACTAAAGGGAGAGCTTAGAGAGAGGATTCACCGGAGGCTTGATAGGACAGAAGATGTTTCGTTTCTAGAAACAGAAACAACAAAAGAGGATGAAAAGGATCTTCAAAACAGTGAAAGGTTCAGTCTTCAAAGAGAATCCCAAAGCATAATTTCCTCAAATACCGATTTTAGCGCAGGCTTGAGTGTATCCGCTTCTTACGGACAATTTGTCAAACTTACTGCAAACACAAATATATCACACTCCGGTTCACAATCAGAAACAAACAGAATAGCTTCGGACTACTCCAGAGAAATAGTGTCACGTGCAGTCTCCAAAATAACGGAAAGAGTTAAAGAGTCCCGTACAAGTACATCAATAAGCGAGATAGAAGAAAAAAACAACCATTCTTTCGACAACAAAACAGGTGCTGATAATGTGGTTGGGATATATAGATGGGTGGATAAGGTTTACGAAGCAAAAATATTCAATTTTGGCAAGAGAATGCTTTATGAATTTATCGTTCCCGAGCCGGCTGCTTTTTACAACTTTATAAATAAGAAATCAAAGACTGAAATGAAAAAAGGTGTGAAAATGCCCAGTGCACTGAGTATAACACATAGAGATATAACCGAGAACAATTTCAATAACTTTATACATCAATATAATGTAAAGGGAGTTACACCGCCACCTGTTAAGCTGGTATCAATTGGAGAATCCTATGATATACCTGCAGATCATCCTGCTATAGTAACTAATGTAACCAAAAAACTTAAAGTGCCGGATGGATACAAAGCTGTGCGGGCATATGCCGGAGGAGGCGGTGTAGGTAATAATAGTGATTTTCAGGTAGTGATAGGAAAAGTATGGAGAGATAAACCCCAGCTATTCGAAATAATGAACCTTGACGGTTATATAGGTGATATACCTGTAGCCATAATGATGAGAGATTATGCCGGAGTTGCAATAAATATCGTTGTCGAGTGTGAAAGAACCCCCGAACTTTATGAAAGCTGGCAGATTAAAACATACACAGCCATAGTGGAGGCTTATGAAGCTCAGATGGCAGAATACCGCAAACAGCTCTCTGAATTGGAATATACCCAACCCGTTTATAGTAATCCGGCAACAAATAGAGAAATTGAAAAGAAAGAATTGAAAAAGTGGTGTATTCACTTACTGAGGGGAGAGGAATTTAATTTTAGTGCATTCAACGAAACCGATTCAGAAATTAATATAAAACTAAACAGTGTTCCGAAAATTGGTGAAAATGTGCAATTCTTTGAGCAGGCTTTTGAGTGGGAACAAGTGTCGTATGTATTCTATCCATATTTCTGGGGGAGAAATGAAGGTTGGGATGATGCAATTAAAGACACTGAAGGCTCCGACCCACAATTCACCAAGTTCCTGCATGCAGGTGCAGCAAAGGTGATTGTCCCCGTTCGCCCCAATTATGAAGAAGCACTGGCTTTCTATACAAACACCGGCAAGCTTTGGAATGGAGGAACTGTCCCTCTTATTGATGATGATCTTTATGTATCGATTATTGATGAAATAAAATCACAGACCAATGATACGGCAGAAGGTGTATTTACCGGTGAACAGTGGGAAGTTACAATCCCAACCTCATTAGTTATTCTTCAGAAGAGTGATGAACTGGAAGCTTAGGAATTCAGTGAATTATGTTAATACAAGTCACTTATTGTTTAGATAATAAACAACAGCCTTTTAATAGGGGGGGGATACTTAAGTTGAAGATAATGAAGGAAGATATAGAATATCTGGCTTTAGAAGGCGGAGGTGGCTGTGGCAATGCTTTTATCGGAGCAATCAAGGCTCTTGAGGATATAAATGTAATTCAGCATGAGAACTTCCGTATCAAAAATATAAAAGGAGTAGCCGGCGCTTCCGCCGGCTCTATAACATCGCTCTTTCTGGCATGCGGATATAATTCCAGAGAGATAACAGACATTTTAAAGCTGGAGAACTTTAATAAATTCTTTGATGGACCTGATATAAATAAGCAGCCGTTTTTAATAAACAATAATAAAATGAGCAACACAAGGTTCCTTGAAAGAGAACAAAAACGTTTAAATGGTCTAAGTGATATACACAAGAAGATATTACAGGGGCTTGGAATAAAATTCAAAACGTTAAGAGATTTTAAGCTGGGAGAGTTTCAAGGAATAATAGGAAAATATTTAAACCCAATTATAGACGATGTGATTACAAATTTCGGCAAAAACAACCTACCCGACGAAGTACTTCTTAGAATCAAAAAAGGGAAAAGAGATTTAGTTTACTGCCTTCATACCGATTTTGGAGTATTTACGGGAAATGAAATAAGAAATTTCTTTGACAAATGGATCTCTATGGCAAGGGTGAGAATTGAGAACCCTGATATGTTTAAAAATGCCAGTATATCTGACTTATCCCGTACTTATGATCAGAGTAAATCATCTTATGAATTTAAGAAACTCTATATGAATACTTCTATCGGTGATTTGGGTAAGTTGACTAAAACCAAGCTTGCATTTACAGGTACTAATATGCTGGATATGAAAAGTTACATCTTTTCCAGCTTTGATGATATGACAAATAAAATATCCGCGGCGGATATTGTCCGTATTTCAATGAGTATTCCATTTGCATATAAACCTATAATAATTGAGCCCGAAGACCTGCAATACATCTTTGGAAGTTCAGACTGGAAAAACCATAGGGAACTGGAAGGGGTCTGGGTAGATGGAGGTCTAACTAACAATATTCCTATAAATGCCTTCAAACAGTTTTCAAACAGCTCATCCCAGCCAAATACTTTTGGTCTCAGACTAAACAAGGATGAACAAACACCGATATTTAACATTTTGGATTTTATAAAACAATATTTGAGCCTGCTTGGAGGTACCGGAGAGGCTCATATGTCAGGAACACAGCCTTTTAATGATAACTGTATTCAGCTGGATGCAAGTCCACTCAAACTTTTTAGCTTCACACCTGATCCTAAAGATTTTGACAAGGTCAACGCCAAATCTTACGTGGATGTGGTAAAGTATTTTGAGTGCCAGAACGTGTGTAACCCTGTCTGTGAGTTTTTATTAAGTCAGGAATCGGGAAGAAGCAATGGGACGGTTGGAAACCGTCTGAGATGAATGAATTTAAACTACTATTACAATTGAGAAATGAAATGGGAAAGCTAGAGATTAAACTTTGACTCTAACTAATTGTGAAAAATAGATTTTAAGCGGTTTTATGATACATGGAGACTGTTTGTTTGCTAAGAAAATAAAAAAGATGCATAATAGATACTAATAAAGTATTTAAAAAGGAATAATAATAAATGCACAAATTTTATTTTATACAAACAGAAAGATTGTTAATTAGAATACTTAAAATGGAAGATAAAAATGATTTTTTCCAATATCGTTCCATGCCTGAGATTTATCAATACCAAGCATGGAGACCAAAGGATATCGACGAAATTGAAGAGTTTATTAATAAAAATATTTCTGTATGCCCTAACACAAGAAATACGTGGATGCAATTGGCTGTGTGCTTAAAGGAAGGGCAACTGATTGGAGATATTGGAATTCATTTTTTAGAGGATGATTATCAGATTGAAATTGGCTATACACTTTCTCCTAAATATCAAGGTAACGGGTATGCTGTGGAAGCAGTCAAGGCCGTAATTAATTATGCCTTTACTGTTTTTAAAAAACATAGAATTACTGCATCAGTTGACCCTGATAATTTAAAATCAATAAAACTTCTTCAAAAAATCGGATTTAGAAAAGAAGCTCACTTTATTAAAAGTTGTAGGTTGGGCAACCAATGGTATGATGATTGTGTATATGCGATATTAGCAGAAGAGTGGCAATCTCTCTAAAGAATCTGATATTGTAGTTCACACAGGTATTATAATTCACTGTCTTTCTGAGTAAAAGCAATACTCTTTTGGAAACTGAGCGCAACTTGAATAATTTATAGAAGAGAAGACTAAGTAATCTTCTCTTTTCTTTGTGTGGTGAGTAGGACTTGAGCCCACACAGTCTACCTTACCCTCTCATAGGAGTATTATTTTGTGTTAGGGTTATTTTTAAGATATGATATAATTGTACATTGTAATAATGGACAAGTATAAAATAGGCTTTAAGTATGAAAAATAAATAATTATTAAGAAGAATAAGTTTGAAAAATACTAGGGCCCGCTAAGATTTCTCCCGAAACTGTTAAGGAAAATAAGCCAAAAGAGAAATCGTGATAAAGGAGATACTAAAAAATGAACCCAGCTTTTAGTGATTATAAATTGAGTAGTGAAATATTAAAAGCAATAAGCATGTTGAATTTTAAAAGTCCTACAAAGGTTCAAGAAAAGGTTATACCAGCTGTTTTAGAGCAAAAGGACATTATAGTAAAATCCCAAACAGGAAGTGGAAAGACAGCTGCATTTGCTGTCCCCATTTGTGAATTGGTAGAATGGGATGAAAATAAACCTCAGGCATTAGTGATTACACCTACAAGAGAACTTGCTATTCAGGTGAAGGAAGATATGTTTAATTTAGGTAGATTTAAAAGGCTTAAAGTATCAGCGATTTACGGCAAGTCTCCCTTCTATAATCAAGAAAAGGAACTCAAACAAAAAACGCATGTAGTGGTTGGAACACCGGGACGTATCATAGACCATATCGAAAGAAATACATTTGACACATCAAAAATAAAGTATCTTGTAATAGATGAAGCTGATGAAATGCTCCATATGGGATTTATTGAACAAATAGAGACTATAGTATCAAGTCTATCGAAGGAACGTGTTACGGTGCTACTATCAGCAACAATGCCAAGAGATATAGAGGCTCTATGCAACAAATACATGAAAGAGCCTATACGTGTTGAAATAGAGGAGCAAAATCCAACGGCAGAAAGGGTGCATCAGGAGAGGTATGATGTAGACCGAGTAAATAAGATAAACCTTTTAAGAGATATAACAATAGTAGAAAACCCGGATAGCTGTATAGTATTTTGTAATACAAAGCAAAAGGTGGATGAGGTATATAATAAACTTTCACTTTTCAAGTATTCCTGTGAAAAGATTCATGGAGGAATGGAGCAGCGTGACAGATTAAGAGTAATGAATAACTTCAAGCGGGGCTATTTCAGGTATCTGATAGCTACAGATGTTGCAGCCAGAGGGATAGATATAGACAACATTTCACTTGTAATTAATTATGATATTCCACAAGATGGTGAAACTTATGTACACAGGATAGGGAGAACCGGTCGTATAGGCAGGGATGGCAAAGCTATTACTTTTGTAACAAAAGATGAAAGTAAGTATCTGAATGATATAAATCAATACATTGGTAAAGAAATTTTATTAAAAGAAATACCCGATAAAGATACTGTGAATAATTTAAAGCAGGAATTTTCTGAGAAAATAGTTACTACGCCTGAAATTAAAGAAACAAAAGGTGTGCAACTTAATAAAGAGATTATGAAATTACATATCAATGCAGGAAAGAAAACCAAGATGAGGCCGGTGGACATCGTTGGGACACTCTGTAATTTAAAAGGTATGACAGCGGCAGATATAGGTATCATCAATATACTTGATGTATCTACGTTTGTAGAAATATTAAACAATAAAGGTGAGCTGGTCTTTAAGGAATTACAGAAAACACCTATAAAAGGAAGACTTCGCAAGGTAAGCAAAACGGTGGATGAATGACAATTATGTAGAAGCAAGTATCAGAAAAATGACATAAAAAAAGTAATCAACCATATTATGTTGATTACTTTTTTTGGTGCGGACGGTGGGACTTGAACCCACACGGTCTCCCATACGCCCCTCAAACGTACGCGTCTGCCAGTTCCGCCACGACCGCATCTATTAAATTTCTGTGTTTTCGCTGCCGCATTCCGCATCAGCAAGTATGATTATACTAGCTACTATTGAGGTTGTCAATACAATATTTTAAAAAAAATTATTAAATTATATTACCATAACATAATGTAAATAAATTATTTATTTTACGCAAAATGTGTTGAAGTGAAATGCTACGGCTGGTACAATACTATTTAATGACACAAATAAAAAGGAGAGTTATACGTGGGTCTATTTAGTGCAAATTACAATAAGCCGGGACCTGGGGTTGATAAAGATGCACCTCCAAAACCGCGATTTTTTATATTTTTTGAGGTATTAAAAAGGAAATTCTGGCATCTTATAAAGATTAACTTTTTGTACGTTCTCTGCAATATACCCGCTTTGCTATTGGCATTATATGTTTCCACCGTTTATCTACAGAAAGTCAAAATAGATAATACAGGATTTAGCGATTTTTATCTCAGGGTATTCCTTGCAGCTATTATGATTTTTTTATCAGTGGTAACAATTGGGCCCGTACAAGCAGGTTTCACTTATATTATGAGGAATTATTCCAGAGAACAACATGCATTTATCTGGTGGGATTTTAAGGATAATTTCATCAAGAATTTTAAACAAGGTATGATAATAACAGGGATTGATTTTGTTGTAATGTATATTTTGGGTATAGCATTGAATTTCTATCTTAGTACCCCAGGAATACTTGCGACAGCGGCATCAGCTTTTGTATTTCTATCCATAATTGTGTATTGTATTATGCATTTATATTTATATCCAATGTTGGTAACAGTAAAATTAAGTATAAAAAATCTTTATAAGAATGCATTTATATTTTCGCTTTTAAAGCTATTGCCAAACATACTGTTTTTAATATTAAACATTTTAATAGCGTACGCAACTTTCTATAACCCTATCATTGGAGCAGTTTTATATTTACTCATTATTCCTAGCTTCATTGGACTTATGAATAATTTCTTCGTTGATCCTACTATAAAGAAATATGTCGTAGAACCTATGTTGCCTACAGCAGAAGATGATGAAGACGAAGAAGATTCAGATGATGATAGCGGTGAAAGTTTTTATAAAAAAGAACTGCCTGAAGGAAAAGAATAAAATAATAAAATAATAAAATAATTGAAAAAGAACATGATGCAAAATCAATTTTGCATCATGTTTTTTTATTTAATTCAAATAAAAACCGATAAAAAGGTAAACATAGATAAATGAAAATACAATTATTGTTGTAAATAAATAGATATAAGAGAGAATATATGTTGAAGGAAATAGTGATATTAGTTGCTGCTTGGATATTAATGATTATAACGTTAATAGTCTTTGTCCCCAAAAACAAAATAAGGCATGCTCAGGTTATATTCTTATTTCAACAGTTTGTTACCTGGCTTTTAGGACTAATAATAGTTCAAATGAGACTTATAGAGTATCCTGTAAGATTATTTTCCTATGCAAACAGAACAAGCTTTTCCTTTGAATATTTTATATACCCTTCAATTTGTGTTATTTTCAATTTACATTACCCAAAAGACAGCAGTAAGAAAAAGCAGTTTTTATACTTTTTTTGTTACTGTACAGGAATGACAATTTTTGAGGTATTATGTGAGACTTACACTGACCTGATTGAATATATCCACTGGACTTGGTACTATTCATGGATTACATTTTATTTAACACTGTACCTATCCAGAAAGTACTATCTTTGGTTTTTCAAAGGCAAAACACCTTGACTTTTTGAAGGAAATATTGCATAATAACTAAGTCAATTAAATATTTTTTGAAATGAAAACGACACATGTGGTGCTTTGCACGTAAATCTGATTACGGTACAAAGTGTTGCAATGTGTTTTTTTATTGTCAAAATTCATAATAATCAGGAAAGGGAGTTTTTATGCCAACAACAAAGTTTCAAAGAGTAGTTTTTGCATTTTTAACCGTTATAATCACGGTTCATTTATTCGTATTTTATAATCTTGCCATCGAGATGGGGGGAATGTCTAATCAGGTATTTATAGCATCTCGAAAAGTAGTTGGAATTGAGTTTTTGTTTGCTTTTTTACTCGAAATATTTATTGTCGGTCCACTTGCAGAAAAAATGGCTTTTCGGATTATAAATCCGAGAGATGAAAAACCATATATTATAACAACCGCTATAATTTGTTCAACGGTTGTACTTATGTGTCCAACGATGAGTTTTATAGCTACAATCTTATATAACGGAATAAGTACAGAGTTTCTTGCTCAGTGGATGCAGAAAATTGTATTTAATTTTCCGTTTGCACTGTTAACTCAGTTGTTTTTCATACAGCCTTTTGTTAGATTCCTTTTTGGTGCAATCTTCAAACAAAAGACAAAGAATGAAATAGAGGTTGATGTAGAATCTTCCGAATTAAATTTGGAATCAAATTAACAAGAAATTAACGATTTCAAAATACTAAATTAATACGATAGATGTAAAATAATTACAAACCTTATTCATAGGGTACATCCTTTTTACGGCTCCGTGTATAACGGAGCTTAATTGTTATTAATTTAGAAAAACAACAGGAGGGTTGCTGTATGGCTTGGAGTACATGTCCTAAATGTAATAATCATAATTTTGAGGTTGTTGAAAAATCTTTAGCAGGAACCAACTATAATTTGTCATTTGTTCAGTGCTTGGTATGTGGTACTGTTGTTGGAGTAACAGATAGTAATAATTTTGATAACAGGCTTAACGAGTTAGAAAACAAGTTGAGTAGCTTATCCGGTAAAATAAGTAGTTAATGAAGTTAAAGTACGGCCAGAAGGGGTCTTGTCAGTCCGGTATATAGGTGACAGACCCCTTTGTCATATTTTCCGTATTTCCCCTTCATTGATTTTAAATGTAAGTAATGGTAAAATAAAGACAAGTTGACTTATCTATAATCTAACCTATAAAAATTCCAAAATACACGTCAAAGAGAGCTAAACTTAAAATCACTGTTAACTTCTACAAACATTTACGATTAATACAAAATTTGTAATATATTTTAGATTGATAGTACTAAAATATCAAAAATAATTTTTGGGAGGATTTTGTATGAAAAGAAAAATCTATTTATTGTTAGTACTAATGCTAATTCTCAGTGCATTTAGCTTTAGTGCTATTCAAGCAGCTACGGTTTATGGGGACGTTGACTCCAGTGGTACTGTGGACTCTCTGGACTTTGCAGCAATGAAATCGCATTTGCTTGGGATTAAAAGCATTACAAACACTACGGCTGCAGATGTAGACGGTGATGGCAGTATTACAGCTCTTGACATCGCTTTATTCAAAAAATATCTGTTGGGACAGATATCCAAATTTCCGGTTGATTCAGTAACTCAGCCGAAATTCCATTGTTTCTTATTGTTAGGTCAGTCAAATATGGAGGGTTATCCCAAGGCACTGGCTTCTGATAAAGTAGAAGATCCCCGGGTACTTGTATTAGGATATGACAATAACCCTGCTCTCGGAAGAGTAACGGATCAGTGGGATATAGCTTGTCCTCCACTGCATTCAACATATCAGGGTGCCATTGGCCCTGGTGACTGGTTTGCAAAGACCATTGTAGAAAAAATACCTGCCGGTGATACGATAGGATTGATACCTTGTGCTATTAACGGCGAGAGAATAGAGACTTTTCTAAAGTCCGGCGGAAGTAAATATAATTGGATTGTTAACCGTGCAAAGCTCGCCCAGCAAAAGGGAGGAGTAATTGAAGGTATTCTCTTCCATCAAGGTGAATCAAATAATGGGGACACCACTTGGCCAGGTAAGGTAAATACATTAGTAGAAGACCTGAAAAAGGATCTTAATCTGGGCGATATTCCTTTTATTGCCGGAGAATTGCTTTACAGTGGTAGCTGTGCAGGACATAATACACTGGTAAATAAACTGCCTTCTATTGTAAAGAATTGTTCTGTAGTATCTGCAAGCGGCTTGGTAGTTGATCCTTCGAATACACAGTGGAAGCTTCATTTTGGTCATGATTCACAAGTAACACTGGGCAAGAGATATGCTGAAAAGATGATTCAAGCCCTCGGCTGGTAATTTTTTTATAGTAGTAAATTTGTAAGGATTTATTTAGTACTATCAATCTGAATAAAATATTTCTTAACTAGTGCCTATTTTTAATATGATTGGTTGACTGTAAATATTGGTAATTGGTATAATGAATTGGCTTGTAGACTGGGCTGTATATTTATAATATTAAAGGAGATGGTACATAGTTGTTGAAGATAATAAACAGAATTATTTCGTTTATTATATCTTTCACATTAATGTTTATGTTGATACCTAATAATTACACTACTTCAGCTGCACCAATGGACAGACAACTGGCAGTCGATGCATTAGCATTCGGGGACTGCAATAATGACGGAAATATAGATGCTCTGGATTTAGCATTGTTAAAGCAAAATATAATGAATCAGGGTGACAAATATAGTAACATTATGGACTTAAACCAAGATAATGCAGTGGATGCAATTGATTATTCAATAATGAAGCAATACTTACTGGGGAAGGTTAGCAATTTACCTTACAACCCATCACAACCGGCAGCTAAATGGGTTGGTACATGGACAGCGGCACAGCAATTGACTGAACCTGCTAATATGCCGCCAAGTCCGGGATTAACTAATAATACCCTTCGTCAGGTAGTACATGTATCAATTGGTGGGAATCAATTGAGAATGAAATTTTCCAATCAATACGGGAGTACACCTGTTACCATGAATTCTGTTCATTTAGCCGTTTCAACAGGTGGAAGCTCAATTCAGGACGGTACAGACAAGGCAGTGACTTTCGAAGGAAGGGAAGCTGTAACAATTCCAGCCGGAAAAACTGTTGTTTCAGATGTTGTTAATTTTAGTTTATCAAAGCTTAAAAATATTGCCATTACAATATACTTTGGAAGTGTACCGTCAGCATTAACAGGCCATCCAGGCTCCAGGACAATATCTTATATTCAAACCTGTAATAGTGTTAATAGTTTGAGTATGCCCACGGCAGTTACTACTGAACACTGGTATATTATAGCCGGAATAGATGTACTTACCGATGACTCATGTAAAGGGATAGTTGCTTTGGGCGATTCTATTACTGACGGCAGAGGGTCCACCTCAAACGCAAACAATAGGTGGACAGACAACCTTTCACGTCGTTTACGAGATAATCCTTCTACGTTAAATATATCGGTACTTAATCAGGGAATAGGCGGAAATGCCGTACTTTCAGGAGGTTTAGGGCCGACTGCGCTTTCCAGATTCCAGCGTGATGTACTGGAACAAAGCGGAGTGCGATTTCTCATCGTATTTGAGGGGGTTAATGATATAGGGCCAAGTTCTTCTTTATCAGTAGCAACAAACCTAATAAATGCCTACAAAGAATTTATCAGTAAGGCACATTCCCAAAATATCCTTGTATATGGAGCTACAATTACACCCTTTGGAGGCTCACAATACGATAGCAACATACATGAACAGGCAAGACAGACAGTAAATAGCTGGATAAGAACAAGCGGTCAATTTGATGCAGTAATAGATTTGGATGCTGCAGTTAAAAATCCAAACGATCCAACCAAGCTGCTAAGTACATATGATAGCGGAGACCATTTGCATCTTAGTCCGGCTGGATATGAAAAAGTTGCAGAAGCCATAGACATTAACCTTTTCACCCTATAACTTCTTTGGATTTCAGAGATGAAAAAGTATTCCTATTAACTGAATTCAAATTATTTACAATAATAGAAAACATATGTATATTATTAGTAAAGACTTGTTTTTTAGGAGGGGAAAATATGATTAGAAAAATAGCCGTTTTATTTATGGTTATGCTTGCTGTGCTTATATTAGGCACCTCTGTGGCTTTTGCTGATATTGGCATAATCAATAACGGAACAAATTTCGGAGGAGTACAGGCGCACGGTGGGAGCATCATCAAGGTTGGTGATACATATTATTGGTATGGAGAAAACCGTAATACAAATAACCTGTTTGTATCAGTGAAGGTTTACTCATCTACCGATCTAGTTAACTGGGTAGACAGAGGCAATGCTTTATCCAGTACATCTGCGGCAGAGCTTAACTCCTGTAATATTGAAAGACCGAAAGTTATGTACAATGCATCAACTAATCAATATGTAATGTGGATGCATTACGAAAACGGTAGGGACTATTCATTAGCAAGGGCAGCTGTAGCATACAGTACAAGTCCGACAGGGCCATTTACTTATCTCGGAAGTTTCAGACCCAATAATAATATGTCAAGAGATTGTACTACCTTTGTGGATACTGATGGTACAGGCTATTTTATCTCTGCTGCAAACGAAAATGCTGATTTGATAGTTTACAGGCTGACATCTGATTATAAATCAATAGCCTCACAAGTGGTAACTCTTTGGCCGGGACAAAAAAGAGAAGCTCCATGTATGTTTAAACGTGACAATACATATTATCTGATAACATCAGGATGCACGGGATGGAGTCCAAACCAGCAGAAATATGCTACTTCCACATCAATATCCTCAGGATGGACGGGCTTAACAAACCTAGGAAATGCAACCTGCTATGACTCTCAGGGGGCGTGTGTTTTTCCGGTAGGACAAAATTTTGTTTACCTCACTGATAGATGGGCCGGTGCGTGGGGAGGAAAAGTCAGTGATTCGTCATACCTGATGATGCCTTTACTATTTAATGAAACATCAGTATCTCTAAACTACACTGATACGGTAAAGGTTGCAGCAGAATTTGGTGCTATTGCTAATGATTATCGCAAGTATACTTTCGAAGGAGTGCTGACAAACGCTGATCCATATCAATGGAATGTAAGTCAACCTGCATCGACTGATTTACAAGTGCTTTCGGTAGACGGAGATAAGGCTTTACAAATGTCGGATAGCACAACATCCAACTATTGTTATGCCTACAAGGATTTTCCGGCGAAAAAAGGTATAGTTACATTTAACGTAAGCTTTAAATATGCTAATACCGGGAGATGGGATAGAATCAGATTTTACAATGGAACCAACATAGGAATAGACATTATAAATTTTGAAGAAGGGCTTGGCTGGCTTACGGGAACTTCTACAAGAAATGTAATACAAATGATTTCTGCAAACGCGTGGTACAATTTAAAAATTGTTGCCGATACCTCTACTCAGAAATTTGACGCATACATTAATGATATTCTCATAAAATCAGGTTGCCCGTTTACAGGTTCCGCTGCTCAGTTTGACAGAATTGCGTTGGACACCGGAAACAGTTTTACAAATACTGCTGTATATGACGATATAATAATTAATTAAAATAATCTAAAAAGGAACTGATTGTTGTATTATTAATAATACAGCAGTCAGTTCTTTTAATTTAAACTAGGTATTTGTTTTTTCATACAATATCTCTCCAATAATGGTGGCATACAGATCACCTTCGCTTTTCTTTAGCCTTGTAAGCAAATCTTTTATAAATGCGTCATCTTTGGAAAGTCTTGATTTCATTTTGTTTTTAATCGTTTCTAGTCCCTCAGCAGCAGGGCCGTAATCTTTAAAGACTCTTTCATCAACTAAGTCAGAGTAGACATAGGTGTTAAGGGCATCTCCCTTTAACTTGATCCAGATTCCGTTGCCGTTATTTTCTATAAATTTTCCTTCACAAATAAGCCCTTCTTTTATATCTATATAGAAAAGCTTCTCGTTTTCAGTAAATATATTACTCATAAAAACCGTCCTTTGCATATTATTGTATCAATATATATTATTCTTATTATATAAAAACTTTCTCATATTTTGAGTATATTTGCAAAAATTACTTCGGATACCTTTTTTAAAATATTCTTATACTAATTACAACTAAAAAGAGATTAAGGTGAACAATATGAGTAAAAAGAAAGGTTTTATAAAAACTCTGTTTTCTTATATAACGTATAAAGAAAAAAAACCTGTAAAACAATTTTATGTTCCTGAGATAGATAATGAAGATACTAAAACCGAGCAAGAAAAAAATACTACCATAAAACGAGAAAGTCTAAAAAACAGAAGGATTAAGAGGCCTGTTCCTGTTTCAGAATCAAATAAAGAAAATAAGCCTGAATATGAAAAGGCTGACGATGAGAAAATATCTATAAACATTGAAGAAAATATAAAATATATAAAGCATAAATTTAATTCTCCTGTTAATAAAGATATTATTATAAGGGAGTTGACGGTCGCAAAAAAGTACAAAGCATTTATTGCATATATTGACGGAATGGTTGACAGGATAACCATAAACAACTTTATTTTAAGGGCGCTAATGGTAAACGACGACAAATTCGATGAAGATTCTGATGATAAATGCAAGCTGGATTTTATATTGTCCAACATATTGCAGACCAATCAGGCAAAAAAAGTAGATAATCCCGATGAATTTATGTACGAAATTCTCTCAGGAAATACACTTTTATATGTTGATGGGTGTAACTTTTATATTTCCAATGAAACAAAAGGCTATGACAAAAGGGGAGTAGAAAAACCTCTTATAGAAGGAGTGGTTCTTGGATCACAGGAAGCATTCAATGAAAATCTGAGAACAAACGTAACCCTTATCAGAAAATTGGTGAAAAATAACAACCTTACTACCGAATTTATTAAGGTTGGAAATGTAAACAAACAGTTATGTGCGGTTATGTCAATAAACGGAATAACTAATCCTGCAATAATAGAAGAGGTAAAGCGAAGAATAAAAAACATCAAAAGCGATATGGTTCTTGGGGACGGAATTTTAGAACAGTTTATAGAGGATAATCCATATTCAATTGTGCCCACCATATTAAGTACTGAAAGGCCTGACCGAACCGCTTCGCACTTACTGGAAGGAAAGGTCGCAATACTTGTTGAAGGAGCACCCTTTGCAAAGATTGTTCCTGTAACTCTTCCATCTCTAATGCATAGCCCAGAGGATTCATATATGAGATGGCCATATGGCACCTTAATAAGGCTAATAAGGTTTATAGCCGCATTTATTGCTACATTACTGCCGGGTCTTTATGTTGCCATTACCAATTTCCATCAGGAAATGATACCTACAGAGCTTCTTATTGCCATAGCAAAGGCAAAAGAGAATGTACCGTTTCCAACAATAGTTGAGGTAGTATTAATGGAATTATCCTTTGAACTTATAAGGGAGGCTGGTATAAGGATTCCAGGTATAATCGGTAACACACTGGGTATTATTGGTGCATTGATTCTCGGACAGGCTGCCGTTCAGGCAAATATTGTAAGCCCCGTTTTGATAATAGTTGTTTCGGTAACTGGCCTTGGCAACTTTGCAATACCCAATTACAGTCTGGCATTAGCAGCGAGAGTATCCCGTTTCTGCTTTATTATTTTGGGAGCGTTACTTGGATTTTATGGAATAAGCATTGGAATTGCTTTGTTTGCTATACTGATTACCAATATCAAATCATTTGGAGTGCCATTTTTTGCTCCTATTGCCCCTAAAACAAAAGAAAGCAGTGACTTATTCATTAAAAAACCTGCATGGCAGCAAATTTACAGACCGGATTATTTAAATGCTTTAAAACAGAAAAGACAAGCCAAGATATCAAGACAGTGGACTGAGGATGAGCCAAAATACAGCTATGAAAGGGATGAAGATGATGATTAAAGAAGGAAAATTCGGGACAGCAGAAGCAATCTACCTGATTACTCTTGTTATAGCATCAAAAACCTTTTATACTAGTATACGTGTTATGATAAAAAACACAGGAACAGCTGCATGGTATATGACCCTTGTATCATGTATTATAACCATAATATTCTTCCTCATGATCTCCTTGGTTATGAAAAGATTTCCGGGCAAAAACTTGGTTGAAATATTTGAACTTGTTACGGGTAGATTTTTTGGAAAGATATTAACGCTTATATTTTCGGCATATTTTGTGTACTACGCAGGATCCAGTCTCAGGGAATTTCTCGAAATGATAAAGGCATATAATCTTCCCTATACACCACCCAGCTTAATAATTGTTGCCTTTATGGCAGTAGTGGTAATTTTGGCGTATATTGGACTAGAGGGTATAGCCAGGTTGGCAGCAGTTAGTTTTTATCCCATATTTGTAGGAATAATCATAATTCTCTTTCTTGCGTATCCTTATTATAATGTAAGAGCTATATTCCCAATCGGTGGCTATGGTATTGCAGAAACAATAAAATCAGGTTTTTTCAGAAGCTCAGCATATGACGAAGTAATTATATTGGCATTTATAATAAACTCAATAGACGGTGTTAAGACATTTAAGAAAGTAGGAATATATAGCATTGTTATCTCGGGAATTGCTTTCTCTCTTTCATCATTATGCGATATTATGGCTTTCGACTACACAATGGCAAGCGAAAATGTGTCAGATCTTTTCCAGTTGGCCAGAGTCATATATTTTAGCAGGTTCTTCCAAAGAATTGAATCAATATTTCTTTTTATTTGGATTATTGCATCCCTAATAACTGTTGGACTGGCATTCTATATTGCTATTAGTATTTTTTGCAAAGCATTTAAGATTAGTAATCATAGACCTTTGATATTGCAATTTGCTTTCTTAACATTTATGGTGACCCTTTTGCCTGAGGGCCTTATAGAGCTTGCAAAAACAAATATCGTTTTTATGCGTGAATACAGTATGGCATTAATATATGGAATACCGATACTAGTCTTATTAATCTCAGTAATATTCGGCAAAAAGGGGGATAGACAATGCGCAAAGTCAGTAAAATAATCATTCTGGCAATGATATTTGTATATATTTTAACAGGTTGTACAACAGACAGTAAAAATATTGACGATCAGGTATATGCAATAATGATTGGAATTGACAAGGGAGTAGATAATAAAATAAGGCTGACTGTTCAGTTTCCCACATATAAAGGAGGGGGAGGCGGTAGTGCTTCAGGCGCCGGCGGCGGAGGAGGCGGGGGCGGAAAAAGTGAAGAAAAGGAATCAGGTCAGGTTGACGGAACGATTGTCACTACGGTAGAATCCTCAACTGTGCTGGAAGGTATCAATTTACTTAGTACTTCAACTTCCAGACATATATCCCTTGTCCATTGCAAGGGTATTATTTTCTCAGAGCAATTAGCATATGAGGGAATAAACTTATATTTGTCCGATTTTGCGAGATTCAGAGAAACCAGACGTATTGCAACGGTAGGTATTTGCAGGGGAAAAGCAGAAGACTATATCATGGAAAATAAAACACTGATAGGTGAAAATATTTCAAAATCAATAGAGCTTGCATTTTCTCAGTCGGAAAATTCAGGACTGTTCCCTATGGCTTTTTTTACAAATGTTTACAGGAGTACTATATCGCCTTACTCACAGCCATACGCACTATATGTAGGGTTGAATAATTTTAAGAACCTCAAAAAAGAAACTGAGGAAGAGCCTCCACTGAAAACCGACGAGCAGTTTTATCCCGGTGAGGTTCCAAAGAAAGGTAACCTAAAACAGGAAATGATAGGAACGGCTGTATTTAACGGTGACAAGCTAACCGGTACCCTAAATGCAGATGAAACCCGTTATTTTATGATGATAATAAACGAGTTCAAACATGGAATTTTGACTGTTGAGGACAAAAAGAATCCCGGAATGGCTATACCCTTTGATTTACGCCCGGGAAGAAAACCCGATATCAAGGTAAGGTTTGACAAAAGCAAACCCGTAATTGACTTAAATCTTAATATTGAAGCTGACATAGTTGGTATACAAAGCGGTATGCACTATGAAAGCATAGATAAAATGAATGAATTAAACGGATTATTAAAGGGTTCTATAGAAGACGGGGTAAGCAAAACTGTAGAAAAAGTTCAGAAGCAAATGGGAACCGATATTTTCGGCTTTGGTTATTACGCTGCAAGTAAATTTTTAACAATAAACGATTTTGAAAAATATAACTGGTTATCACATTTTATAGATGCCAAGATAAATGTAAGTGTTTATACTAATATAAGAAGAACCGGGCTTATGGCTGAAAGTATGCCGGTAAGATACAGTGATAAAACTGCAAAATAGGAGTAAGAGATATGATATATATACTGATGTTTTTAATGCTTTTAAGCGGATATTATACATTTACTTTCGGAATTAACCAGATAAAACGGAGAAACAGGCTGGGAGGCTTCAGTACAATCGTAGTTGCCATACTTGGTACAATAGTCCCGATGGTCATTTTGTATATGAAGAATAAATAAATATACACAGCTGTAAATTGGAGGTAATATGAGAAAAGAAAGACGATGGAAAAACTCATCAGTAGCTATTACACGGAATGTTAATGAGTCAACTGCTATAAAAGAAGCTGTTGAACTCCTCCAGGTTCTACCTGCAATCGGTAAAGAGGATGTTGTTGTTATTACTCCTAACTGGGTAAATAATAAAAAAAGTCCTGATTCAGGGGTAGTTGTAGGTCCGGAAAGTTTAAGGCAGATTATATCAATGATAAAGCAGATGCAACCCAAAAGAATTGTAGTTGCAACCGGTACGGCAGATGGTGAGACAGCTGATGTAATGAATAATGTCGGATTTGGAGAAGTAATAAGAAATGAAGGGGTAGAATTTATTGACCTTAATCATGGACCATTTATACGGATAAACCTCAACCATTCAGTTGTGCCGTCCACTAATATAAACAAGCTTTTGGAAGAGGTTACTGTACTTATCTCTTTTACACAGTTAAAACAACATGAAGAGGCAACAATATCGGCTGCAATTAAAAACATAGCGTTGGGTTGGCCTCCGGCAGACGAGCATGGTCATCCAAAGAAAAACTGTGGAATCCATAAGGAGCTTCATGGGTTCATATCAGCAATGGCTGAGCAAATACCTATTGATTTGTCAATAGTAAGTGCAAGCCCGGCAATGATTGGAACAGGTCCTACAAAAGGTATTGCCAGACATACAGGACTGGTGGTTGCAGGGTGCGATCCGGTAGCAACAGATACTGTGGCAGCACGGCTTATGGGGTTTAAGCCTCAGGCAATACGATATTTATTCGAATGCAGTAATAAAAAAATTGGTGAAAGTGATATTGAGAAAATCACTATTGAGGGAATACCGTTGGTACAGGCAGAAAACATATTCAGTCAGGTCGCATACGGAGATGGTCTTTCGGTAGACAAAGGATAAAATTATATAAAAGGAGATACTATATGAAAAGTATAATACCCAATATATCAGTAAATAATTGCCAAGAAGCTATGGAATTCTATAAAAATGTTTTTGGCGGAGAACTAAAAAATGTTAAAATTGCGGATACAGAGGAAATGTTCAAAGGACATGAAGGTAAGGTAATGCATTCAGAGCTTCATGTCGGCAAAAATTGTGTTATATATCTTACAGACATTTTCGGTGACAAATCACAAAGCTCTCATATTCAGATGATACTTGGAATGGATTCAAAGCAGGAAATAGAGAAGGTATATGCAGACCTTATAAAGGAAGGAAAGGCGGAATATGAACTTCAGAAGACCTTTTGGGGAGCGTACCATGCTGTAGTAAGGGATAAGTACGGAATAACATGGGGATTGGATTATAATGAAAATAACTAATAAATTAAATTGAAAAATAAAAACACCCGAAAAATTTACGGAAAGCAAATTTTTCGGGTGTTTTATTAAAAAAGACAGTTCAGAATTATTTAAATTCTTTTGCAAGAGCTTCAAAGGCCGGCAGAGAGTTTTTAATTGTTTCAAGACTTACACAGTATGCAAGCCGGAAGTAGCCCGGTGCTCCAAACCCTGAACCCGGTACAATAAGCAGATTGTATTTTACAGCACGGTTTTTAAATTCAATATCGTCAGGAATTAGTGCTTTCGGGAACAGATAAAAGGCTCCGTCAGGCTTAACACATTCATAACCGAATTCAGTAAGACTGTTATACAATAAATCTCTTCTCTCTTTGTAAATATTTATGTCAACTAATGAGTTAATAGATTTTGCGATAACTTTCTGGAACAGGGCGGGGGCGTTAACAAAGCCTAGCACTCTGTTGCAGTAAATAAGACCGCTCATTAGGGTAGCTACGTCGTCCGCTTCAGGATTTGTAGCGATATATCCCATACGTTCACCGGGAAGTGATAATGATTTACTGAAACAGTCAATCATTATTGAATTTTTATAAATTGTTAAAATATTAGGAATCTCAACATCATAAGCAAGTTTCCTATATGGTTCGTCGGATATAAGATAAATAGTATTTCCGTACTCATTGCTCTTATCCTCTAAAACTTTCGCAATACTTTCTAAAGTATCTCTTCCATAAACAACACCTGTAGGATTGTTAGGTGTATTTATAATAATTGCCTTGGTACTAGGAGTTATTTTGGCTCTTAAAAGCTCAGGGTCAGGAAGGAAGGTTTTGAAATCAGTGTTAAGGATTACCGTTTTTCCTCCGTGGTTATCGATATAAGAAGTATACTCTACAAAAAACGGTGCAAATACTATTACTTCTTCACCTGGGTTAAGCAGTGTTTTAAGAACAATATTTAAAGCACCTCCTGCACCGACAGTCATAACAACATTGGTAAAGCTTAAATTTAGTCCTGTTTCACTGTTTATTTTCTGAGCAATAGTTTCCCTTACTTCCGGATATCCTGCATTGTTCATGTAGGCATGCATTTTTTGCTCGCTGGAGCCTGCAAGTTCCATGATGGCAGATTTAACCTCAAAAGGAGGCTCAGGATCAGGATTGCCCAGCGAAAAGTCATAAACCTTGTCCGCTCCATATATTTTTCTTAACTTTTCACCTTCCTCAAACATCGCTCTTATCATTGATGAATTAGCCAGATTATGGCTTATTTTTTTAGATATCATTTTAAATGAGTCCCCCAATCCTACTTACAAAGAATATTTTTATTATTAGTTATTTTAATTACCATTTCTTCTTCAGGTGTAACATTAATAGTTTTAAAATTCTCATATATTACCATACCCGGCTTGGCGCCGGAAGGCTTTTTAACATTTCTAACAGTGGTATAGTCTACAGGAACATTGTAAGACAATTTTGCACTGCTGTGATATGCTGCAAGGGTTGCGGCTTCTAACAATGTAGAATCGGGAACAGTGTTACGTTCAGTCCTGATAATAACGTGTGAACCGGGTATGTTTTTTGTATGAAGCCATAAATCATTGGAAGCTGCTGTCTTTAGAGTAAGCAAGTCATTCTGCTTATTGTTTTTGCCCACTAAAATCTGAAATCCGTCGCTTGATACAAATTCCAGAGGGGAAGACGGCTTGTCCTGCTTTTTTCTGGCATTCTTCAATGACTGTCTAATGTATCCCTGGTCGATTAACTCCTGTCTAATTTCATCGATTTCCTGTCTTGAACTGCAATTTTCAAGCATAGCTAGGACACTTTGAAGGTACTCAAGCTCTGACAAGGTTTCCTCAAGCTGTTTGGTTACATTTAAATGAGTACTTTTTGCCTTTGAATATTGCTTGAAATATTTTTGAGCGTTATCCTGAGCAGATTTATACTCGTTTAGAGGAATATCAACATATTCTTCATTTTCACTATAATAATTCAGTACTTTTGCAGATTTTGCACCTTCAGGGATACAGTAAATATTTGCAGTAATCAACTCTCCGTACAGTTGAAGTTTATCTCTGTCTGCTACTTCCCTAAGCTTTTCATTAAACATTGAGGCCTTTTTCTGGCATCGTTCAATACCGTTTTTGACAACCTTTAAAACATCACCCATTTTCTGGCCAAGACGCTCGTTGGTATCACGCAGCATGTAGTATTGGTCCAAAGCTGTGGACAAAAGGTCGTAGCTTTTATAGAAAACCTCCTTTGAAGGCTCAAAACAATAAAAGTCAATTGGCCTCAACAAGCTTTTATCTTCATAAACAATACAGGGCGAGAAATTATTGCTTTTAATTTTGTCAATATAATTTGCAAGGGCAACCTTAATTTTTTCTTTATCAGAGTCATTTAACTCATTTAAAGGAGTTTTTGGTAGAACCCTTGCAGCAGAACATATGTCGCGGCAGGTATAAGGACTAAATCCCTTAATAGCATTTAAAATCAAACCTTCCGGATGCTTTGATCCTTCAATGTTTTCTTCATTGAAAATTTTATCAACTTCCATATTCTCAGGAAGCACCTTATTCTGAGCAGGAGGCAGGATGTAAGTTCTGGCAGGCATGACTTCTCTGACGCTGCTTATATCGCTGTCAACATGCTTAACGGAATCTATAATTTTATTTTCGCTATTAAGTAGGATAATATTACTGTACTTGCCCATGATTTCTACAACAAGCTTTTTTACTGTTAGGTCTCCAAGCTCGTTGACAGACTCTATATTTAATGTAATGACACGTTCATAATCATGGAAGCTTATATCCAAAAGCCTTCCGCCTGCAACATGTTTTCTCATAAGCATACAAAAAACAGGGGGAGTAGCAGGATTTTCCTTTTGTAAGGTTGTCAAATGAAGTCTTGGATTACTTGCATTTGCACTTGCAACAAGTCTGTAATTCTGACCTTTTGAACGTACCAACAAAACTATCTCATCGTTCTCCGGCTGGAATACCTTGTCTATTCTACCTCCTGAAAGTAAATCATTTAGTTCACTGACTATACATTTTGTTACTATTCCATCAAATGGCATTTTTAAAGCTCCTGACATGCATATTTTTAACAAACGCAATTTGTAAAAAATAAAGCTGCAATTATTTCAACTTATTTCCCAAATTATATTTAGTATACCATTTTAGAGGCTAACAGACTAGCTCTGTTTTTGGTCAGCCGAATCCACCGGCAGGCTGAAACTCTGCTTGTCAGTGCTTAGAACCATACTGGTTTCAATTTTGTTTACGCCCGGAAATGAAAGAAGAGTATCGATAAGAAAGTCCCGGCAATCTGCTAGGTTGTGGGCAGCAATCTTAATAAGGTAATCCCAGCTGCCTGTAATATTATAGCACTCAAGTATCTGAGGCGTTTCATTGATTTTAGACAGGAAAGCATTAGTTATATCCCTGGTATGAGGTGAAAGGGTTACAAAAGTAAATGCTATTACTTCATATCCCAGCTTTTTTTCATCCATAACTGCTGCAAACTTTTTTATAACACCTATTTCCTTTAGTCTCTTTGTACGGCTGAGACATGCAGAAGGAGAGAGCCCAACCTTTTCGGCAAGGTCTTTGTTTGAAATTACGGGGTCTGCCTGTATTATTTCAAGTATTTGTTTATCTAATTCGTCAAAAGTAAATTGCATATTAACACCTCATTAAAATATTGGCTGGTACAAAATAATATGGATAACACTGCAATTAAAATACTAAGCAGTATTATCCATACTATATAATTGTTAATCTTCCAAGGCCTGTTTTATGTCTGCTATTATATCCTCTACATTTTCAATACCTACGGAAAAACGGATAAGCCCCGGATCGATGCCAGCCTGTACAAGCTGTTCATCACTCAATTGCCTGTGTGTAGAACTGGCAGGGTGCAGTACCGCTGTTCTGCAATCAGCCACATGAACTACTATCGCAGCAAGCTTTAACTTATCCATAAACTTAACCGCACCTTCTCTGCCACCTTTAATTCTGAAGGACACAACTCCGCTGCAACCCTTCGGAAGATATTTTTTTGCAAGTGAGTGATATGGATCGCTTGCCAGAGTAGGATAGCTTACAGATATTACTTTATCACTTGTTGAAAGATATTCTGCAACTTTTTCGGCGTTCTGACAGTGACGCTCTATTCTCAAATGGAGGGTTTCAAGTCCAAGATTCAGTAAAAATGCATTATTCGCAGACATGTAGCAGCCATAATCCCTGATAAGCTGTACTCTTGCTTTGGTTATGTAGGCAGCTTTACCGCAGTCTCTTGTATAAACCATACCGTGGTAAGTATCATCAGGTTCTGTTAAACCGGGGAACTTGCCATTTTCCCAGTTGAAGTTTCCTGAATCAACTATAACTCCACCAACGCTTACGGCATGTCCATCCATGTATTTTGTAGTGGAATGTATTACAATATCTGCACCATACTCTATAGGTCTCAGTAGAATAGGTGTTGCAAAGGTATTGTCAATTATAAGGGGAACATTGTTTTTATGGGCTATTTTTGCAAACTTCTCTATATCAAGTACACTGATTTTAGGATTGGCAATTGATTCACCGAATAGAGCTTTTGTATTAGGCTGAAAAGCTTTTTGAATCTCTTCTTCCGAGCTGTCCTGATCAACAAAAGTTACGCTTATACCGTGTTTTTTCAAGCTGGCACCGAAAAGATTTATTGTGCCTCCGTAAATAGTACTTGAGCATACAAAATGATCTCCTGCTTCGCATATGTTAAGAATTGATATCAGAGAAGCAGCTTGTCCTGATGAGGTACAGAGAGCTCCGATACCGCCTTCCAGTGCGGCAATCTTGTTTTCAACGCACTCAACTGTAGGATTGCTGATTCTGGAATACATGTGCCCGGGAACAGATAAGTCAAAAAGCTTGGCAACATGCTCGGTAGAGTCATATTTGTAGGTTGTACTCTGGTAAATAGGAAGTACACGTGGTTGACCGTTTTCTGGTTTGTAGCCTTCCTGAAGGCATTTGGTTTCAATTTTCCATGACATATAATCACCTCATATAAAATTAAACGAATTATCTCTAAAATGAATATTATTTTCTTATAACAAAAGAATATAAAATAGAATACATATTTGTCAAGACAGGTGTGAATATAATTTAATAAAAAAGAGAAAAAGACTATGGTATATACGGCCATAGTCTTAAAATTAACAGTTTATCGGAATTTTTCGATATCATCCTCAGACATTTTACTGTCATCATATGAATTCTCCCTGGTGTTACTTTGAAATCTTATTGGAATACTATTTATAATTCGCTCAAAAACGGTTAAAAGCGAGTCATCGTCTATTTTCCTGTTTCTCATAGCTTATACCTCCGTCTGCCAAATTATGGCTATAAAATAATGTGAATACCTTTAATAATATTTTGCTAGAAAAACAGCAAAGATATGCTTCCAATAAAAAACTGACACAGTTCAAAAACTATGTCAGTTTACGGATTTTGTAAATTATTATAAATTTATTTTATTTAAGCTGAAACTTCTTCGGATATTTTAACAAAATCATCAGAATCAGAAGAAATGCTTCCAAACCTCAGCTTTGATACTATAAGGTTCAATATAAGGAAACCTGCCATTATAGCAACTAAAACAATCAGGTTCTGTGCCAGGAATCCATCATTAATACCTGAAATTACTTCTCTCAATGCATTAACTGAATATGTCATTGGCATAAACGGATTAAGCACATTGAAGAAGCGTGGAACAAGTTCCATCGGGAAGGTTCCTCCGCAGGAAGTAAGCTGTAATATCAAAAGCAGAATTGCAATGAACTTGCCCACATCCCTTAATTGTACAAGTAAAAATCTCATTATAGATGTAAATGACAATGAAATTATGATACTTGTCAGTACAAAAAGTCCCATATTAGCAACTTCCAAGTGCAAACCTTTTAAAATAACAATGTCTAAGACAAGAGCTTGGGCAATGCCTATGAAAGTATATGCAAAAAATCTCATATAGCCTTTAGATTCGGAAGAAAACCTGCGGAATCTTACTTCCTCATCCAGATAAATTGCAAAGAACATCAGCAATGCACCAACCCAAAGGGACAGAGATACAAAATAAGGTGTAAAGGCTGTACCATAGTCAGGAATACCGTAAACCTTCTTTTCTGTAATTTTAACAGGGTCTGCTGCATATTCCTTTAAGCCGTCTGTACCGTTTAATTTACCGTCAGCCTTTAGAAGGGAAGAGGATACACCACTGCTGGCTGCTGTTACTCCATCCTTAAGTTTGCCTAAACCATCCTGAATCTTTGTTTCACCGTCAAGGATAACACCAGAATTCTTTAACAATTCCTCGCTACCAGCTGCAAGTGCAGAAACACCGCTTGAAAGTTTTGCGACTCCTTCATTAACTGATGAAGCACCTGAAGCAAGCTCCTTGGATTTATCAGAGGCAGTTTTGATACTAGAAGCAGTATCAAGGATACCTTTGTTAATCATTGGATATGATTTATTCAATTTGTTTGATCCTGCAGTAAGTTTATTTATACCTTCCGTTACAGAACCCAATTGTATAGCCAACTGGGAAACTCCGCCTGCAACTTTACCTGAACCCTCAGCAAGTTGTTTTCCAGAAGAAGATAATTGTTCTCCGCCAGCTTTGAGCTGTTCAGGAACAGAATTTGAGGCCTCCAGAGTAGCGATTACAGCCTTGAAATTCGGGTCTGTCAAGGCTTCCGGATGGGTTGCCACATACTTCTGAATAGAGCTTGCTAAAACAGATTGAGCCTGAGAAACCTTGTTTACCGATTCAATATACTTGTCAACACCTGATGTATAAGACTGTACTCCGCTGTTTAAGTCAGAGCTACCTTTAGTCAGTTGAGATATCTGGGGAGCAGCTATAGCAATGCCTGAATTTAGCTGATTTAAACCTGAATTCAGATTTGACAGACCTGACATAAAAGCATTGGAACCGCTAACCAAACCGGTTATTTTATCGGAACCGCCTGATAAACTCTTGTAGAACAGTTCTGCACCGTCGCTGAGTTGTTTTGAACCTTTTGACAGAGTAGTAGAACCGTTATTGGCTTCTGAGAGTCCGTTGTTAAGCTTATTAACACCGTCATTAAATTTTTTCTGACCTTTTACAATTTTACCATTGCTGTCGTAGAGTAGTTCAGCTCCGTCTTTTATTTCCTTTAAGCCATTATCAAGTTCCTTGAGACTATTAGGAAGATCTTTTATCTGATCTAAAAGGGTTCCGACGATTTCTTCGGAAACAGACTTGGAGACTTTATCCTTAAACTCTAATGTAACCCTGCTTAGGACTTGACTTGCAAGATAATTTCTTTTCTCATTAACAGTATATGTTAAATTACCTTGAGTTTTATCGCTGTCGGCTGCCGAAGAAATATCTTTGGAGAAATCACCAGGTATATTAATCATTGCGTAATACCTTCTGTTCTCTACACCGTCCTTTGCATCAGATTCTGATGTAACAACCCATTTAAGATTTTTATCGGTTTTTAGATTGTCTGTAATTTCTTTTCCCAGATTTCTGTTTTCACCGCCGATAGTTGCTCCATTATCTTGATTTACTACGGCTACAGGAAGTTTATCAAGTTTGCTGTATGGATCCCAAAAGGCATCAAGATAGAAAAAACTGTAGACCAATGGAATTAAAATAACTGCAATGACTACGGCAAATTTCTTGTACTTTTTCAGTGTTTGCATAATTTTTACCTCCTTTTTTTCTGGATAGATGTTCATTTTATTTTTACTTCACCACCTCGAATATTGTAAATTTAAATAATTTGAAATTCAAAGTATTTCGACAAAAAAAAACTACTTATTTTTGAAGCAAAAAATATCATCAAAGTGTGAATTAAGTGATGAAAGTATATTAATTAGGGCCTTTCTATCGTCCTCACTAAGGATACCGTATATTTTTTCAGCAAGTATATTCCTAATAATAATAATAGATTCAAAAACATCTTTCCCGGTTTCAGAAAGAGAAATAAAAACTTGCCTTCTGTCTTCCTTGTCACGCCTTCTTATTACATAACCTTTTTTAATAAGCCTGTCAACAGTTACAGTAGGAGTACCAAAGGTGACGCCCAAAGTATTTGCAATCTCTGACATCTTCTTATCTTCTTCACCGTGACCTATAACAACTATTGTATTAATTTCGATAACAGTAAGATCATCAAGAGTTTTACTAAAAAATTTTTTACTCTCAAGTTTATTGTACTTATCAAAAAGCTTTCTAAATAGTTCATCCACAATAAGTAAACTATTTTCTGTTTCTGAGTTCATGGTCTTTAATCCTCACTTAATTTGAATTTCAAACTATTTTATTTTAATATACTACTGAACGATTAAAAAGTAAACTGCTTTTAGCAAAAAAATCAACAAGGACTTACAAATTTTAGGATATGTATTTACTTGAATACAAAATAATGGTAAAATAAGTATATATTTTACCAAAGAAAAGAAGTGGGGTTACATAATGCAAACAAATATTTATACACTTAACAAAGAAGTCGAGTGTCTTAAGCAGCAGCTTTATGATTTGTTGGATAATGAACCATGGGCGAAACACGACATTCTTAGAATCAGTAAAAGATTAGATGACTTAATTTTGCAATTTTACAGTTTTAATTAGCAACTGCGATTAATTTCAATACATTCATGAATTACACATTCAATAAATGACCTTCTTTCAATTTGATTTATATGCTTAAGGTTACTTTGGATATAACTGATTTTAAGTTCGGTATTGCTCTTAAAATCAGTTATATCTATTAGATTTTTTTTAAACACTTCCAGTAACAGTTTAAGAGTTATAAAAGAACATTCAAATAATTGCTCGTTAAATACCTTACACATTTTTAGTTCCTCTCTGTCTTTTGTAAAATGTTTATATTGCTTATATAATAAAAATAAAGCTATTTATATTATGTGTCAAATATTTCCTAATATATGCTGTTCTTAATACTGCAATTATTTGGTATAATTCTTTGTATCAATACCTTTTTGTTCAGTAAGGATATGGTAATATGCTAAAGATAGATATATTGAATGATGATTTGCATTTAAAAAATATTAGCTACGGAAGTATTGAAAATATATATTCAATTTACGAAAATACAGACGGCTTTAAATATGCAACCGGTGTTTATAGTTTTATAAGCTATGATGTATTTTCCAGTCAGCTTTTTAAGTTTATATCTCAGAATAATGTATTCTTTTTGGATATTTTTCTTGAAAAAAAGGATTCTTTTATTATCGACAAGTCTATAGGTCTGGTCAAAGGTTCGTTGTCTGTTGAGGAAAATATACTCTGGTTAAATTCAATAGCTATTGACTTGCCATACCAATCCAAAGGTTATGGTAAAAAAGTCATTAGTATTCTCGAAAGTTATTTTAAGCAATCATACAATGTGAATACTGTTTGTCTTTCGGTAAGCAAAAATAATACATCCGGTATAAAATTCTGGGAAAAGTGTGGTTATACCGAATATGAATTTGACACGTTTTATGATTTACAAAAAATAACTGAACATGCTCTGATCATGTGGAAGAAAGTGTAAAAATCATTAATATTACAAAAATATTACCAAAAAATTGCTGTTTTATTACTAAAAGTTTGACAAACTGTAATAAATTAAATATAATAATAACGAAATTAATAAGCTGAATCCTCGAAAGAGGTACGGAGGAACCAAGATTTGGGGTTAATCCATTCTTTATTATTTAATGAATGGTAGGGAGGTCCTATTGCCCGAGCCCGTCAGCTAACTTCGGAAGCGCTACTATAGGAGGGGCCAATGACAGGTAAGATTACCAAGGTACTTGTCGGTTGTATTTTCGCCTTTTCACTTGTGTTAGTATGCTCTGCTGCAATGGCTGCTTCGCAGTCAGCCCAGATTCAGGGTACTGGCGTCAATGTAAGAAAAGACCCAAATACTTCAGCAAGTGTCATCACTAAACTTTCCAATAAGAGAGTTTCAGTGCTTGATAAGTCTAGCGGTTGGTACAAGATTTCTTTTGATGGAAAGACCGGTTGGGTAAACAGTGACTACATAAAGGTTCTTACCACAAAAGGAAGTATTAATGCTAATGGTGTCAATTTCAGAGAAAGTGCCAGTACAAGCAGCAAAGTAATTAGTTCTCTAAAAGAAGGAACCGATGTACAAATACTGGATACACTTACTGAATGGCACAAGGTTAAAGTAGGTTCAAAGGTTGGATACGTTTCAAAGAAATTTGTTTCTTCAGCGGCGAATTCAACAAAAACTTCCCGTTCTACGGAAGCTGCAACATTTGTCAGCGAAGAGGATGATTCTCTGGTTGGCAGGGTAATTGCATATGCAAAGAAGTTTATTGGTGTAAGGTATGTTTATGGTGGGAAAAGTCCAAGCGGCTTTGATTGCTCTGGCTATGTCGGCTACGTATATAAGAACTTTGGCGTTAGCCTCAACAGCTCAGCATCAAGCATGTATTCAAATGGCACAAGGGTTTCTAAGACAGCTTTAAGGGCTGGAGACTTGTTGTTCTTTGATGCATCTTCCAGAAAATCAGCTGGTGCTATAGACCATGTAGGTATTTACTTAGGTAACAACCAATTTATTCATGCATCAACTTCCAATGGAAAAGTGCTTATTCAGAGTTTATCTGAATACCGGGGAACTTACATTGGTGCAAAAAGAGTAATTTAAATCTTATCATAGACCACAAAAACGTCTTTTATAAGACGTTTTTGTGGTCTATGTCAACTTTTAATTCTTAACTTTCATTTTTTATCTTTGAAAATTCATAATTTCTAGTTTACTATAAACTTAATATGGAGGTTGTTTTGAATATCAAAAGACCGCTCTGTCTTTTCGCTGTGTCCTTTATTTTAGGGATACTACTTATAAACAGCATTGGATTGAATCGTTTTCTTATAATTTCTTCTATAATGATGTTAGCTATAATCTGTCTTCTTAAAAAACTCGGAAATTTAAAAACTATAATTTTTATCTTGCTTTCTTTTTTTATAGCAGGCGGAATGCTTTTCTATAATGCAGAATATCGCTATATTGGAAGCTTTAATCAATATTACGGTATTCCTGTAGAAGTAAAGGGTTTTATTGATAGTGAAATACAGAATTCGGAAGACGGCAAGTCAAATTTTGTTCTAAAAACAGAATCTGTAGTTTATAAAAATAAGACCGTCAAGGTTAAAAACAGGATACTGGTTTATGTAAACAATATTAACATAAAAATAGGCTACAGAACAAAAATCGGTTTTACAGGGGTTGTTGAAAAGCCAAAGCCTGCAACTAATCCGGCAGGATTTGATTATAGAAGATATCTGGCATCAATAGGGATTTCAGGACGGATATATTTACATGGTGCATCAGATATTCAAGTTTCCGGTCAAAAAGGAGGAGGCTACTTATATAGAATAGGATATGCGATTAAAAATAAAGTTGTTGACATAATCAGTTATTCTCTTGATAAAAATCAGGCAGGACTGCTGGAAGGTATGCTCATCGGATATAAGGACGGCTTGGATGAAAATGCCTTTACAGCATTCAGTAAAGCCGGACTTAGCCACATCATGGTAGCCTCAGGAATGAATGTCGCATTTATAATTCTGCCATTTACTTTTATTTTCAAAAAGTTGAGATTGAGCAGTTTAAAAGCAAATATAATTACTATTTTTATACTTATATTATTTGTATTTGTTACGGGTTTTTCAGCTTCGGTAGTCAGGGCTGTTATTATGGGAATAATAATACTGACAGGAAGAATCATAATGCGGGAACCCGATATATATACAAGTATTTCAGCCTCAGCACTTATTTTACTAATAATCAATCCCTATACACTATTTGATATAGGATTCCAGCTTTCATTCGGTGCAACACTGTCACTTGTCATGTTTTATCCGCAAATTAAATCCTTCACTGAGTACAAATATATCCCCAACGTGATTTCAGATACTCTTGCAGCAACAATTGCAGCACAGTTAGGAGTTATACCTGTTACCTTATATTATTTTAACAATTTTTCAACATTCTCCATTATTTCTAATATCCTCGTTGTGCCCTTGGTTGAATTTGTAACAATAATAGGTTTTATTATGGTTTTTGCAGGTTTACTTAATATATACCTGGCGGTTATTATCGGGTATATCAATAACACATTTCTGTCCTTCATATTGTTTGTTACAGAAGTAACTTCTAAAATACCATTTTCATTGTTAAAATTACCTACCCCAACATTTGGAATGGTTTTATTTTACTACTTATTTATAATTTATATATTTAAAGGCAGAAATTATTTTCAGGCTAAAAAATACACAAAACATCTGAAAAGAGCAATTATTATTTTAATAATTATTATATTCGGGGCTAAGTCGCTAATACCTAAGCCACTTGAAATAACTTATTTAGATGTTGGACAAGGTGACAGCACATTTATAAGAACAGCTCATGGTACAAAAATACTTATTGACGGAGGCGGACGTGAAGCAAATTCGAAATCCGAGTTTGATATAGGTGAGTCAGTTATGGTACCATATATTCTTGATAGGGGTACGAAAAAAGTTGATATTGTTATTGCGTCCCACGGACACTCTGACCATACGGAGGGACTTGAGGCAGTGCTCAGAGAGCTGTCTGTAGGGACAGTAATTGTACCTGAAACTGATGGACGAGGATTGGAGAAAGTAAATAGTATCTGTAAGGAAAAAAATATTTCAGTAATCAAATGTAAGCAAGGAGATAGAATAAACCTTGATAACGAAACGATATTTGAAGTATTAAACCCGCTCTCTTATAAAATAGACAGCATTGCCCAAGAGGATTTGAATGAAAGCTCATTAGTGTTAAAATTAGTTTATAAGAATGTAAAAGTTTTGTTTACAGGGGACAGTGGGATTCCGTCAGAGGAGAGAATGTTAAAACAAGGTCTGGATTTAAAAGCGGACATAATAAAAGTAGGGCATCACGGTTCTCCAGGCTCCTCAAGCAACGATTACATAAAGGCGGTCAAGCCGGAATATGGGGTTGTTTCAGTAGGGCGAAACAATTTCGGCCATCCAAGCCAATTTGTTATTGATACATTTCAAGAGAATGGAACAAAACTTTTTAGGACAGACGAAAACGGAGCAGTTATTGCAACCAGCTATGGAAATGGGTTTAACATTAGAACAATGCTACCTTAAAAATATAATAAAAAGAGGAAGAATATGAGTTTTGATATATTAAAAAAAGAATTAAAGGAAAATAAACTGCAAAATGTATACCTCTTTTATGGTCAGGAAGATTATCTTATAAAGTATTATATGAATGCTATAGCCAACCTGATTGTTAACGAAGAAACAAAGGATTTAAATTATATATATCTTGAAGGTAAAAAAGATACTGAAACTCTTATAGAAAACTGTGAGACAATGCCTGTTTTCAGTGATAAAAAGCTTGTAATTTCGAGGAACTCCGGCTTTTTTAAGTCAAAAAAAGGTGGGGGCGAGGGTTCTGATAAGAAATCAGAAAATAATAAACTTGCAGACTATATTGAAAATATGCCTCCCTATACATGTCTTATCTTTGTGGAACAGGAAGTAGACAAGAGAATTAAGCTGGTAAATGTTATAAAGAAAAAAGGTCTTGTTGTTGAGTTTAATTATCAGAAGCCTGCTGACCTTGTAAAATGGGTTGTTAAGGTATTTAAAAGCCATAAAAAAAACATAGATAATGTTGCAGCATCGTATATAGTCGAGAACAGTGAATATTCTATGGTAGAGCTACTGAACGAAATAGACAAAATAGTTAATTTTACAGAGGATAAACAGCAGATTTCCATTGATGATGTTCAGTCGGTATGTACAAAAACCATAAAAAGCAGAATTTTTGATTTAACTGATGCCGTAGCAGAAGGCAACATTTCCAAAGCACTGATACTATTGAATGATATGGCTTCTTTGAAGGAACCAATGCAGAAAATAATGTACATGATTGTAAGACAAATAAGAATGGTTTACAGAATGAAATTACTCAAACAACAGGGCATGAGAGAGGATGCGGCAGCAAAGCAAATGGGATTAACACCTTTTGTTGCCTCAAAAGTTCTTGCATTAAGCAGAAATATGAAAATAGGTATTTTGGAAAAGGCCATGTATTATAGCCTTGAACTGGATGAGTCCATTAAAACTGGAAAAATGACTGATAGAACGGCGATTGAGCTTCTCATAGCCTCAATGAAATAATACTAATATATGGGGGTCAGGTGGATTTGCAAAAGTGGATACTAAAGAATCCTAAGTTTGACTTTAAGAAAATGTCAAAGGAATTGGGAATCAGCGAACTTCTTTGCAGGATTATAGTAAACAGAGGTATAAAGGATTTAGATAATGCCAGAAAATTTATAAAGGCCGATTTGCAAGGTTTAAACCATCCAAAGTTAATGAAGGATATTGTGAAAGGCGTTTCAATTGTTAAAGAAAAAATCAAGCTAAATAAAAAAATACGAATAATTGGCGACTACGATGTTGATGGGGTTGTTAGTACTTATATATTATATAAAGCCTTGGCTAGGTGCGGGGCAACTGTTGACTATGCCATTCCTCACAGGATACTGGATGGATACGGTATAAGCAACAGCTTGGTTGAAAATGCTTTAAATGACGGAATTGACACGATTATTACCTGTGATAACGGTATTGCAGCAAGAGAACAGATACAATATGCAAAAGAATCCGGTATGACAGTAATAGTTACAGACCACCATGATGTACCTGACATTCTTCCTGAAGCTGATGCAATTATAGATATGAAGCAGGCAGAATGTCAGTATCCGTTTAAACTACTTTGCGGGGCGGGGGTAGCGTTTAAATTTACACAGGTACTTTACGAGGAAATGTGTATTCCCCGGGAGGAGGAATGCGAGTTTTATGAGTTTGTTGCAATTGCAACTGTTTGTGATGTAGTTGATTTGACAGAAGAAAACAGGATTCTTGTAAGACAGGGGCTTAATGCTATAGCTGATACAAAAAATATCGGACTTAGCGCACTTCTGCAAAAGACCGGAATATTGGGAAAAAATATCGGTGTTTATCATCTTGGTTTTATATTAGGTCCGTGTATTAATGCCTCCGGAAGGTTGGATTGGGCTATGAGGGGGCTGAAATTACTCCTTACTGACGACCAACAGGAAGCAGAGGTCTTGGCAGCTGAATTATACGAACTGAATAATGAACGAAAATCCATGACTGTAAAAGGTGTGGAGGAGACAATTGAAACAATTGAAAACAGTGATTTAAAAGGTGACAGGGTTTTGGTAGTATATAAGCCGGAAATTCATGAAAGTATTGCTGGTATCATTGCGGGAAAGGTAAGAGAGAAATATAATGTTCCCACATTTATACTTACAAAGGGTGAGAATTGTGTAAAAGGCTCGGGTCGCTCTATAGAAGAATATAATATGTTTGAGGAACTTTTAAAATGTAAGGAACTGTTTACCAAATTCGGGGGACATCCAATGGCGGCCGGATTCAGTTTAGACGCTGACAAAGTTGATATTTTAAGAGAAAGGGTAAACAGTATTACTACACTTACAGATGAAGACCTTATCCCTAAAATATATATTGACGCACATATACCGTTATCTGCAATAAATTTGAGGACGGCAGAAGAATTATATTATTTGGAGCCATACGGAAAAGGAAACACAAAACCTCTGTTTGCTGAAAAAAATATATCGGTAAAGCGAGCCGGGGTATTCGGAAACGAAAGAAAAGTACTAAAGCTCAGATTGCAGGGCGGAAACAGTTTTGCCGACTGCATTTATTTCGGAAATATTGATGAGTTTGATTCATATGTTGCTGAAAGGTTTGGAAATGAAGAGTTGCAAAACATCTATGCAGGACGCACCAATAAAATAAAGCTGGATATGATTTTCAACATTGATATTAATGAGTATAATGGTTATAGAAATGTACAACTTGTTTTACAATATTACAGGTAACAGCTTAACAAAAATAAATAATAAAAGGTTTTGAGAAAAAATACAAAGTTGTTGTATTTTTTTTTGCCCAAGTATAAAGAGTCACAAAATTATTATACCAAAGTCAAAAGAATTTATATTGAGATGGAAACAGTTTACATTTTATAATGAGTTGAAATTAGATTTACTAATCGATCTTTTCATCTTGCTCCTATTCTTTACACCTGCCTATTAAAAAATTATGCCTACAAATTATTGAGAAAAATTGTTCGGTCGTAGCATTAGTGATAATCAAATAAAGTGCCTCGTTGGTTCGAAAATTAATTTATAAAAATTAAGAAGGGAGGTTAATATGTAGAAATCGAATCATTTATACACTTCTCCAAATTTACGTTAATTTGTGTCAATAAATTCAGTAAAGTAAGTAATAACTCATCATTATGTTAGACAGGTGACATAGGAGCTATTTTAGTGCTTCAATTTTTAAACCCCAATTTAAAAATTTTTAAGGAGGCTTATTTTATGTTTAAGAGAGTTAAGAAATTGTCAATTCTTCTTGTGGTTTGTATACTGGTATCAATTTCAGGGATTAATACCGTGTTCGCCGATTATCCGATTTTTTACCAGCGCTATACGGCTGATCCTACTGGTATCGAAGCCAACGGAAGGCTGTATTTATACTGTTCACACGATGTGTACAATCCAAATAATCCGGGCTATATCATGAATGATATAACTTGTATATCTACAAATGATTTAAAGAACTGGACGGATCACGGAGAGGTTTTTAAAGCATCCGGCTGGGCTTCATTGTCATGGGCTCCATCAGTTGTAGCCAAGAATAATAAATTTTATATGTACTATGGAAATGGCGGCGGCGGAATAGGAGTTGCAGTAAGCGACAGTCCTTCCGGGCCTTTTAAGGATGCACTGGGGAAAGCACTTGTAACCGGAAGCACTCCCGGTGTAAATCCCCCTAACGGATTCTGGTGCTTTGATCCGGCCGCTTTTGTAGACGATGACGGACAGGCTTATTTATATTTTGGCGGAAATGGCGAGGGGAATACAAGGGTAATTAAGCTTAACAGTGATATGATTAGTATTAACGGTTCCGCATCAAAGATTGTGGCACCGATTTTCTTTGAGGCTTCATTGCTTCACAAGTACAATGGAAAGTATTACTTCTCATATTCTACCGATTTTTCAAAAGGAGCTGCTACTATAGATTATATGATGAGTGACAACCCAATGACAGGATTCCAATACAAAGGAACCGTATTGCCAAACCCTCCTTCTAATGAGGGTAATAATAACCATCACTCAATATTCTCATTTAAGAATAACTGGTATATAGCTTATCACAACAGAGCGGTTGCCATAGCTAATGGTGCTTCCAGCGGTGATGCAAGAACATACCAGAGAAGTGTTTGTATAGATAAAATAACATACAACGCAGACGGAACTATGCAGAAGGTTAACATTACAACAGATGGTCTTACCCAACTTAAGTATGTAAATCCTTATGTTATTAATGAAGCAGAAACCATGGCACAGGAGAGCGGTATAAATACGGAGGATTGCAGTTCAGGTGGCCGTGATGTCTGCAATATTGAGAATGGAGACTGGGTAAAGGTGAGAGGCGTTGATTTTGGTTCCACCGGTGCAACGTCATTCGATGCAAGTGTAGCATCAGCAACCAGTGGAGGCAATATAGAAATACGTCTTGACAGTGCTAATGGAAAACTTGTTGGAACTTGTAACATCTCAGGAACCGGAGGCTGGCAGACTTGGGCAACAAAATCCTGTACAGTCAGCGGTGCAACAGGGGTACACGACCTATATCTGAAATTTACAGGGGGAAGCGGGTATTTATTTAATGTAAATAATTGGAAATTTAGCACTCAAGCAAATAAAATTGTATATGGAGATTTGGACGGAAGCGGAGACATAAATGCAATTGACTTTTCACTTATGAAGCAGTTCATTCTTGGAACAATAACAAAGTTCCCTTCCCCCGATGGACTCACTGCTGCGGACTTGGACGGAAACGGTTCAATAGATGCACTGGATTATGTACTTCTGAAAGAGTATCTGCTTGGAAAAAGAACGCAATTCCCGGTTGAATAGAAAAAATATGCAGCAAAAGCAAAAAACATGAGGTAATCAAAAAGGACTAAAACATGATAAAATAATACTTGTGTTTTAGTCCTTTTTTACTTACAGAAAAAATAATATTTTCCTACAGTAAATTTATACAACCTTGTAACCTTGGATTTATTTATTTATAATATATTTATGTATGATATAATATTTATTTATGAGAGGAGTTTACTATGAATTTTAAAGATAAACTCAGACACGTTATGGATTTTCCTAAGGAAGGAATCGATTTTATTGATATTACAACAGTTCTTCAGGACCCCGAAGCATTCAGAGCATGTATGGACACATTCAGGACACTTGCGGAAAAGATGGGAGATTTTGATATTATTGTAGGTTCAGAGTCAAGAGGATTTATTTTTGGTGCACCCCTAGCGTACCACATGAATAAGGGCTTTGTTCCTGTCAGAAAGAAAGGAAAACTCCCATATAAAACCGTACGTGAAGAATATGATCTGGAATACGGAAAAGATGTCCTCGAAATGCACTCAGATGCAATCAAGCCGGGACAGAGAGTGTTAATAGTTGACGATCTTCTTGCAACCGGCGGAACAACTCAAGCTAATATTAAACTTATTGAGAAGCTGGGAGGAGAGGTTGCAGGAATAGTATACTTTATTGAGCTTATGTCCCTGAATGGAAGAGATAAGCTCAAAGGTTATAAAGTTGATTCTTTAGTAAAATTCTAACAAGATTAATTATGTAATTCATTCGGGAGTCGTTTGACAGGTGGAGGGACACATTGATAGACAGCTTTTCAGTACTTGTTGAGAAAGTTAAAAAATACGACCCTGGCTGCAACTTTGAGATGCTTGAAAAAGCATACTCTGTATCAAAAGCAGCACATATGGGTCAACAGAGAATATCAGGAGAGCCATATATTATTCATCCGGTTGAGGTTGCTATAATTCTTGCCGAGATGGAATTGGATTGTACGGCTCTTGTTGCTGCCCTTTTACATGATACCATTGAAGATACAACATGTACTTACGATCAGCTGAAAGCTCAGTTTGGACAAGAAGTAGCAGAATTGGTGGACGGTGTTACCAAACTGGGAAAGATCCCATTCACTACAAAAGAAGAGCAGCAGGTTGAAAATCTTCGTAAAATGTTTTTGGCCATGGCCAAGGATATCAGGGTTATTATGATAAAACTTGCCGACAGGCTTCATAATATGAGAACCCTTAAGTACATGACTCAGGACAAACAACTTGAAAAAGCAAGAGAAACCCTTGAGATATACGCCCCCCTTGCGCATAGACTTGGTATTTCCAAAATTAAGTGGGAGCTTGAAGATATTTGTCTCAGATATCTTGATCCAAAGGGATACTATGATCTTGTTGAAAAAATTAATACGAAACGAAAACAAAGAGAAGCATATATAACAATAATCATTGATACTCTACGTGAAAAAACAAATGAACTTGGAATAGAAAACGCACAGATAGACGGAAGGCCAAAGCATTTCTACAGTATTTACAGGAAGATGGTAAAGCAGAACAAGACTCTGGAACAAATATATGATTTATTTGCTTTCAGAATAATTGTAAATTCTGTAAAAGATTGTTATGCAGTGCTGGGGCTTGTCCATGAGCTATATAAACCAATGCCGGGCAGGTTCAAGGATTACATTGCCATGCCCAAGCCAAACATGTACCAATCTTTACATACAACATTGATTGGACCTGAGGGGCAGCCTTTTGAGGTTCAGATAAGAACATGGGATATGCACAGGGTTGCAGAGGTTGGTATTGCGGCGCATTGGAAGTATAAAGAAGGAATTAACAACGCAAAGGATTCCGACAATAAATTTGCATGGCTCAGGCAGCTTTTGGAATGGCAGAAGGATACCAGAGACGAAAGCGAATTTATGGAAACACTTAAGATTGACCTGTTTACTGACGAGGTATTTGTATTTACTCCAAAAGGTGATGTAATAAATCTTCCGGTGGGCTCCACGCCTGTAGACTTTGCCTATGCAATACACAGTGCTATCGGTAACAAAATGATAGGTGCCAAGATAAACGGTAAAATGGAGCCTATAGATTACAAGCTGAAAAACGGCGATATAATAGACATTCTTACGTCATCAACAATTCATGGTCCCAGCAGGGACTGGCTTAAAATTGTTAAGAGCAGTCAGGCAAAAAGTAAGATAAATCAGTGGTTTAAAAAAGAAAAACGTGAAGAAAATATTATCAGGGGCAAGGAAATGCTTGAGCGTGAGCTTAAAAAGCAGGGCTTGTCCTATACACAGCTATTTAGAACCGAGTGGGTTGAAATTGTATTAAAAAAATACAATTTTGCATCTCAGGAAGATTTATATGCCGGAGTAGGGTATGGAGCGATTACGGCAAATAAGGTTATAACCAGGCTCAAGGAAGAATTCAAGAAGACACTTAAGCCTGAAGAATTGGAAGAAATACTGGAAACAATAGCCCAGACTAAAAATGACAGAAAGAAAAAGCACACACTTGAAAGCGGTGTAGTAGTAAAGGGAATTGACAATTGTCTTGTACGTTTATCAAGATGCTGCAACCCTGTTCCCGGTGATGAGATAATAGGTTATATAACCAGAGGAAGAGGTGTTTCGGTCCATAGAAGCGACTGTATAAATATTTCTGCTGATCAGGAGGAAGAAGAAAGGCTTATAGACGTTAAGTGGCGTACTACCAATGATGTTGCCTATAAGGCAGACATAACACTTATGGCTAATGACAGGACTTCTCTTTTACTGGATGTTACCAACTGTATCACAGAAGCAAAAATACCTATAAAGGCAGTAAACGCAAGGACTACCAAGGAACAGATTACGGTTATAACTCTTACACTTGAGATAACAAACACCGAGCAGCTTGAAAAAATAATTAAAAGATTGAGAAAAATAGACAGCGTATTTGATGTAACCAGAAATAAACAATAAATCGGGGGTTTGTATGTAAATGAGAGCAGTTGTTCAAAGAGTAAAAAAATCAACTGTTACTGTAAGTGAGAAAATTGCAGGAAACATTGGTCAAGGCCTTATGGTTCTTCTTGGAGTTGGTAAGGAAGATGACGACCGTGATATAGAATATCTATCAGATAAAATACTGAATTTGCGTATTTTTGAGGATGAAAACGGTAAAATGAATAAGTCTCTGATAGATATAGAAGGGCAGTTGCTGGTTGTATCACAGTTTACACTTTTCGGGGATTGCAGGAAAGGCAGAAGGCCCGGTTTTGACAAAGCTGCCAAGCCTGAGATTGCAAAAGAACTGTACGAACGTTTTGTAAACAAGTGCAGAGAAGCCGGTGTAGTTACCGAAACAGGAATTTTTCAGGCTGATATGCTAGTAGATATAAGCAATGACGGTCCGGTTACACTTTTATTGGACAGTAAAAAGGAATTTTAGATGACGGAGGTTCGGCATATGTTTGTAAAACCGATAAACGGAGGTTTATTTGACTCGGTTTCCTATCTTGTTGGAAATGGAAATGAAGCAGTGCTGATAGATGCAGGAGTTCCCGCTGACAAGGTGCTTGCTGCACAAAAAGAACTTAATACCAATATTAAAAAAATAATACTTACCCATGGGCACATTGACCATATAATACATGTTGACGATATAGTACAGAAAACAAATGCCATGGTTTACATCCATATTGATGATGAGCAGGCGATGACGGATGCAAGATTCAATGTTTCTGCATTTACCGGCACCCCATCAACCTTTCAGAGCAAGTATGAAATCCTTAGGGATGGAACCAGTATAAAAGTCGGAGAACTGGAGTTTAAAATAATTCATACTCCGGGCCATTCTGCCGGGTCAATCTGTATTCAGGTTGAAGATATACTTTTCTCAGGAGACACACTGTTTAAATACGGATATGGAAGAGTTGATTTACCCAACGGTAATTTTTCTGACATTTATAACTCCATTGTCGAGAAACTTTTTGTACTGCATGGTGAAACCGTAGTTTATCCCGGGCATGGTGGGAGTACAACTATTATAGATGAAATAAGAAACAATCCTATAAAAAATGCGATACAATGGTAAAAAGAGGATAAAATGTTAATTTACAATAACAAGACTAAATATTTTGATTATGAACTTGAAGATGTAATAAAATTATTTTTTACTCAAAACGAAATAAAGAAAGCCGATGAGCCTTGGGATGAGTGTTCCGGGGCATTTCTTTTCTGTTTTATGTCTTACGAGGACGGAAATGACTTCTTCAATATCAGTCTGAAGGACAAAGAATTTAGCGAGATAATAAGCCTTCCCTGCACAGGTATAATTGATTCCCCGGATAAGCTTAAAGTAAAAGAGTTTAAAAGAATATTAAAGAGAAAGATGTTTTTATTGCTAACCCAATATACCGGCAAGGTTATTCCGTGGGGTATCCTGACAGGTATAAGGCCTGTTAAACTGGTAAACGAGTTAATTGATCTGAAGATGGCAAAGAGCGATATTCTTTCTGTTTTACACAAGGATTATTTTGTAACTGAGAATAAATCAAGGCTTCTTTATGAGGTGGCAGTTAATCAAAGGGAATTGTTTACAGAATCAAAGGGAAATAGCGTATCACTGTACATGGGTATTCCTTTTTGTCCAACCCGCTGTTTATATTGTTCCTTTAGTTCAAGTACGATAGCTCAATATAAAAAAATGGTTGATGTATATGTAGATACGCTTTTGAAAGAAATAAGGCATACAGCACAGCTTATGAGAGCAAAAGGACTTGTTGTTGAAAGTATGTATATTGGAGGGGGGACACCTACTTCTTTGAACGAACGGCAGCTTAGCCGTCTCCTTAGTGGGGTAGAAGAGTGTATTGATATGACATACCTTAGAGAATACACCCTTGAGGCCGGCCGTCCCGATACCATAACTATTGAAAAGCTTAAGGTTATTAAAAATAGCCGGGTATCGAGAATCAGCATAAATCCTCAGACAATGAATGAAAAAACCCTTGTGAGAATAGGCCGACTACATAAACCGGAAGATGTGGCCAAGGCTTTTTACGCTGCAAGGGATATGGGTTTTGACAATATAAATATGGATTTAATCTGCGGACTACCCGGAGAGGACGTTCAAATGTTTGATGAAACTTTAAGTAAAATAAAAAAGTTGAACCCGGACAGTTTAACAGTTCACACAATGGCTATAAAAAGAGCTTCACAGCTTACAAGGGAAATGGACAATTACAGTCTGGAAACACAGTATGTTGATTCTGCCGTAATGGTTGATATGGCCCGGGCCTGCGCAATAGAAATGGGTCTTAACCCGTATTACCTTTACAGACAGAAAAATATTCTTGGCAATCTGGAAAATGTAGGATATAGTCGGCCTCATATGGAATGTTTGTACAATATACAAATTATGGAAGAACGTCAGACAATTCTCGCTTGCGGAGCAGGAGCTGTTACAAAGGTAATTTTCCCAATGAATAGAATAGAAAGGTCATTTAATGTAAAGAGTGTTGAGGAATATATCGGTAGAATTGACGAAATGCTGGAACGGAAAGCCAACATTCTTATGGAAGAAAATAATAAATATTGACAAGCTTAAATGTAAATTCTAAAATATATGTATGTAAATAGGGAAGTAGCCTTAAAAGGGAAGAGTAATTAGTACTGCTATTAAGGGAAAAGCTGTCATGGACTGAGAGCAGCTTATAGTAAGACTACTGAAAGACACCCTTTAGAGCATAGCTCCGGGCTGATGAGAATGATTCGTCCGTTTTCCGCGTTAAGGATCTAAGTGGGTTCTATATTGGAATCATTAGGGTGGCACCACGGGAAGTTCCTCTCGTCCCTTGTTGGGATACGGGAGGTTTTTTACTGTTCGTGGATATGCTTTCGTTAGAAATTACATATTTCTTTTTAATTTTTAATTAATGTGTTAATAATTGGTAGTGTATTATACTTTTATGATAGGAGTTGTTTAAATGGCAAAGGAAGTAATTACGCCTTCAATATTACCGGGTTTTATGGAATTGTTGCCGGTTGATCAGATTGTTTTTAACAATATGCTGGATACCATTAAAAAAACATATGAAAAGTACGGTTTTATACCTCTTGATACACCGATGATTGAGAAGTCGGAAGTTTTGCTGGCAAAAAGCGGCGGTGAAACAGAAAAGCAGGTATACAGGTTTAATAAGGGAGATAACGATTTATCCTTGAGATTTGACCTTACGGTTCCGCTTGCCAGATATGTGTCACAGCATTTTGGTGATTTGACATTTCCCTTCAAAAGGTATCATATCGGCAAGGTTTTCAGAGGTGAGAAACCACAAAAGGGCAGATTCAGAGAGTTTTATCAATGCGATATAGATATTATAGGAAATGAAAGTCTCAGCGTAATTAATGATGCTGAAATATTAAGCGTTATATATTCAACTTTTAAAGCACTTGGATTTGATGATTTTACTATCAGGATAAATAACAGAAAGGTACTTAACGGATTTTTTGAGGGACTTCAGGTATCAGACAAAACTGAAGTCATACGAACCATAGATAAGCTTGAAAAGATAGGCAATGAAGGGGTTTTAAAGGAGCTTGAAGACATAGGACTATCCAAGGAAAAGTCTCAAAGAGTTTTGGAATTTGTGGGCACCAAGGGCAGCTGCAGGGACATAATAAAACATCTTAGAGAAATGAATGTTCAGAATGAAATGTTTAATGAAGGTATAGACGAACTGGAATTAGTGGTTAATTACATAGATTCCTTCAAGGTACCTTCAGCTAATTATACCATAGACCTTACTATTGCAAGGGGATTGGATTATTATACGGGTACTGTTTACGAAACTGTTCTTAACCAGTATCCGTCTATAGGCAGTGTATGTTCAGGCGGAAGGTATGACAATCTTGCTCAAAATTATACAACAAAGAAATTGCCGGGTGTAGGTATTTCCATAGGTTTTTCAAGGCTGTTTTATCAGCTGAGGGAAGCAGGAATCCTTGGGGAAATGAAAAGAGCCACGCCTTCAAAGATACTTGTAATACCAATGAACGGAACAATGGGAAATGCTTTGGAAATAGCAACAAAAATAAGGGATGAAGGCGTGTCTGCTGAAATATACTTTAACGAAGGAAAAATAGGAAAGAAGTTTTCATATGCCGATAAACTGGGTATACCTTATGTAATAGTTGTTGGTGAAGATGAGGTTAAATCGGGTATTTATAAGTTAAAGGACATGGCAACAGGGGAACAGGCTGATTTGACTGTTGAACAGATTATTGAAAAACTAAAAGCACAGGATAACATATAATCAGAAAAATTCTGATGGGAGGATAAACACATGGGAGAATCAATACATGGCTTGAAAAGAAGTCATAAATGCACAGAACTGAGCAGTTCAAATATAGGCGAGAAAGTAACGGTAATGGGCTGGGTTCAAAAACAAAGAAATCTGGGAAGCTTAGTTTTTATTGATTTAAGAGACAGAACCGGAATTGTACAGCTTGTTTTTACGGATAAAGACGGAGAAATGTTTGACAAGGCTAAATCAATAAGAAGCGAGTTTGTAATAGCAACCGTAGGAACTGTTGCGGCCCGTTCCCCAGAGGCAGTAAACAAAAAGATGGCCACAGGAGAAATTGAGATTATTGCCAGTGAGTTGAGAATACTCAGCAGTTCTGAAACACCGCCTATGTATATAGAGGAGAATTCAGAGGTTAATGAACAAACACGTCTTAAATACAGATTTTTGGACTTAAGAAGACCTGATATGCAAAGGAATCTTATACTCAGACACAGAGTTGCAAAAGTGGCAAGAGACTATTACGATGAAAACGGATTTCTGGAAATTGAAACTCCTATATTGATAAAGAGTACACCCGAAGGTGCAAGAGATTATCTTGTTCCCAGCAGAGTTCACCCCGGAAAGTTTTTCGCATTACCTCAGTCCCCACAGTTATACAAACAGTTATTAATGGTATCAGGCTATGACAGATATTTCCAGATTGCTAAATGTTTCAGGGATGAAGATTTGAGAGCTGACAGACAGCCTGAATTCACTCAGATAGACATTGAAATGTCATTCGTGAATGTTGATGATGTTCTTACGGTAAATGAAGGATTTGTAAAGAAAGCCTTTAAGGAAGCTTTGAATATAGATGTTGAAACTCCGTTTATAAGAATGCCTTATGCGGAAGCTATGGAGAGGTTTGGTTCGGATAAGCCGGATACCCGTTTCGGAATGGAACTGATAAATATGTCAGACATGGTTGCAAATTGCGGTTTTAAGGTGTTTACCGACGCGGTTTCCATGGGTGGCAGTGTTAGAGCGATAAATGCAAAGGGCTGTGCAAAATTTAGCAGAAAAGAAATAGATGCATTGGTAGAAGTAGTTAAGACATACAAGGCAAAAGGAATGGCATGGATTTCCATTAGTCAGGAAAACGAGATAAAATCCTCATTTGCCAAGTTTATGTCAGAGGATGAAATGAAGGCTATCCTAGACAGGGCTCAAGCTGAGGCTGGAGACTTGATATGTTTTGTAGCTGATAAGAACAATGTGGTTTTTGATGCACTGGGTCAGTTGAGACTTGAAATTGCAAGAAAACTCGATATTTTGAATCCGGATGAATTCAAGTTCCTGTGGGTTACTGAATTCCCGCTTTTCGAGTATGACGAGGAAGAACAGAGATGGGCTGCAAAACACCATCCTTTTACCAGTCCAATGGATGAAGACCTAGAATATTTGGATACAGACCCGGGGAGAGTACGTGCAAAGGCTTATGACATGGTTTTAAACGGTGTTGAGCTTGGTGGAGGAAGTATCAGAATTCATATACAGGAATTACAATCCAAGATGTTTAAAATGCTTGGTTTTTCAGAAGAGGACGCTAACAGGAAGTTTGGTTTCCTTCTGGAGGCATTTAAGTACGGAACCCCGCCTCACGGTGGAATGGCATTTGGTCTTGACAGGCTAGTAATGCTTATGGCAAAGAGAAACAGCATCAGAGACGTAATAGCTTTTCCGAAGGTACAAAATGCATCATGTCCTATGTCAAATGCACCAGACGTTGTTGATGAAAAACAGATGGAAGAATTGCATATAAATATAACAAAAGAATAATCAATTTAAAATTCTAGTTTGGAGAGATTAGGTCGCTAATTATGAAGAAAAAATATCATGTGGGGTTAGATGTTGGTTCAACCACTGTAAAAATGGCTGTACTGGATAAAGATAATAGAATGGTATATTCAAAATATCAAAGACATTATTCAGATATACGTAAAACTATATTTGAATTAATGAATGAAATGTGTAATTATTTTTATCAGGAAGAATGTACGATGATGATAACCGGATCCGGTGGATTGCTGGTTTCACAGTGGTTGGGACTTGAATTTATTCAAGAGGTAATTGCAGGTTCGGAAGCAATTCAAACCGTCATTCCTCAAACAGATGTAGCTATAGAATTAGGTGGAGAAGATGCTAAAATCACATATTTCCGAGGAGGACTCGAACAGAGGATGAATGGTACCTGTGCAGGTGGTACAGGTGCTTTCATTGACCAGATGGCCTCCTTACTGCAGACGGATGCAGCAGGGCTTAATGAATTTGCCAAAAAAAGCAGAGTCATATATCCAATTGCGGCAAGGTGCGGTGTTTTTGCTAAGACAGATATACAACCGCTGCTTAATGAAGGTGCTGCAAAGGAGGACATAGCTGCTTCAATATTTCAGTCTGTAGTAACCCAGACAATAAGTGGGCTTGCATGCGGAAAACCCATAAGCGGAAATATTGCGTTTCTGGGAGGTCCTCTTTATTTTCTCTCTGAGCTTAGAAAAAGGTTTGAGATTACACTTAATTTGAAACCGGAACAAGTTATTTTTCCCGAAAATTCACAGCTTTTTGTAGCAGTGGGTGCAGCTCTATCTTCAAAGAAATGTAAAATAACATCCTTTAAGGAAATAAAGAATAAATTACCGGTTTTAAATACTATATCTGTACATGAGGTTGAGCGTTTAAAGCCCCTATTCAGTTCGCAGGAAGAATTGGATGAATTCAGAAACAGACATGGGCAGCAGTCAATTTCGGTTAAACCCCTTGAGAATTACAAGGGAGACTGCTTCCTCGGAATTGATGCCGGCTCCACAACAACAAAGGCTGTTTTAATTAATAATGAGGGCGAACTTCTTTATTCCTTCTACGGCAGCAATCAGGGAAGCCCTTTGAGTTCATCTGTTAAAATATTAAATGATATCTATTCCAAATTGCCTGCTGACGCAAAGATTGTTAACTCCACCGTAACAGGCTACGGTGAAGGATTGATAAAGTCAGGGTTAGGGGTAGATATCGGAGAAATAGAGACAATTGCACACTATAAGGCTGCAGATTTCTTTCTGCCGGGAGTAGATTTTATACTTGATATCGGTGGTCAGGATATGAAATGCCTTAAAATAAAAGATGGAGTAATTGACAGCATTATGCTTAACGAGGCATGTTCTTCGGGGTGCGGGTCTTTCATTGAGACTTTTGCCAAGTCACTGAATTTTTCAGTTGAAGACTTTGCCCGGCAGGCATTATTGGCTGAAAAGCCTGTTGACCTCGGTTCAAGGTGTACCGTATTTATGAATTCAAGAGTTAAGCAGGCTCAAAAAGAAGGGGCTCAGGTTGGAGATATATCAGCAGGTTTATCGTATTCCGTAATTAAAAATGCACTTTTGAAGGTTATAAAAATAAGAGACCCTAAGGAAATGGGAAAAAAAATAATCGTACAGGGAGGAACCTTCCTCAATGATGCTGTACTAAGAAGTTTTGAGCTCATATCGGAGAGAGAAGCTGTAAGGCCTAATATAGCAGGATTAATGGGCGCTTTCGGTGCTGCTCTTATAGCAAAAGAACGGTATACCGGGGGCAAATCAACCATTTTATCAAGGGAGAATATAGGAAACTTTGTCTTTGATACTGAGCTTCAAAGATGTAAACTTTGCAGCAATAACTGTCTTCTTACTATTAATCAATTCAGTGACGGAAACAGATTTGTATCCGGAAACAGATGCGAAAGAGGTGCAGGCATTGAAAGCAAAACACAGGAATTTCCGAATTTGTATGACTACAAATATAAAAGGATATTCGGATACAAGCAAAATAGCGATGTTGAACACAGTAGGGGAACAGTAGGTATACCGCGTGTTCTGAACATGTATGAGAACTATCCGTTCTGGTTTACTTTTTTTGATGAATTGAAATTTAAGGTGGTATTGTCACCTCGTTCATCAAAGAAAATATATGAACTGGGTATTGAGACTATGCCTTCGGAATCGGTTTGTTACCCGGCTAAGCTTGTACATGGTCATATAATGAGCCTTATAAACCAAAAGGTTAACTATATATTTTATCCTTCTTTACCTTATGAGAAGGTTGAGGATGAGGAAGCTGACAATCATTATAACTGTCCGATTGTTACTTCATATCCTGAAGTAATTAAAAATAATATGGACATACTTCACACAAGCGGAGTTAAATTCTTTAATCCATTTTTACCGTATGATGATAAGGAGAAACTCAAGGTACGACTTTTCCAAGTACTGGGCAAAGAGTTAGGTATCTCTAAAGCCGAAATTGAACAGGCCGTAGAAAAGGCATGGGCAGAAGAAGAAAAGGCTAGGGAAGACGTCAGGGAAAAAGGTGAAGAAACCCTTAAATATTTACAGGATACCGGCAAAAAGGGTATAGTGCTTGCAGGAAGACCGTATCATGTGGACCCCGAAATACACCATGGAATTCCTCAAATAATTACATCCTTTGGATTTGCAGTACTTACAGAGGACTCTGTGGCTCACCTTGGAAAGACAGAAAGACCGCTTAGGGTTGTTGACCAGTGGAAATATCATTCACGTCTGTACGCAGCGGCAACAGTAGTAAAGGAACATCCGGAACTTGAAATGATTCAGCTGAATTCCTTTGGATGCGGGCTTGATGCTGTTACAACAGATCAGGTTCAGGAGATACTACACTCCAATGATGAAATCTATACCGTATTGAAAATAGACGAGGGCAACAATCTGGGAGCAGCTAAAATCAGAATCAGATCATTGGTTGCTGCCATTGAGGAAAGAGATAAGAAAACAGTCAAACACCAGAATAAATCCGGCAGCTTTGAAAGAAAAGTATTTACCGAAGAAATGAGGAAGACACATACTATCCTTGCACCGCAGATGTCACCTGTACATTTTCAGTTTGTAGAGGCTGCTTTCAAAAAAGCAGGATATAATATCGTCGTGCTTCAGGATGTTGATAATAATGCAATTGAGGATGGGTTAAAATATGTAAATAATGATGCGTGCTACCCGTCTATTATTGTTGTTGGACAGATTATACATGCACTAAAATCCGGACAGTATGATCTTGATAACACCTCCGTACTGATTACTCAGACAGGAGGAGGCTGCCGTGCTACAAATTATATAGGCTTCCTTAAAAAGGCCCTTGCAGAAGCAGGAATGAAACAGATACCGGTTATATCTTTAAATGCACTGGGTATGGAAAACCAGCCGGGATTTCAGATTTCATTGAAGCTTCTGGATCTTGCTTTAAAAGGTCTTGTTTACGGAGATTTGCTGATGAGGGTATTGTACAGGGTTCGACCTTATGAAAAGGTACCGGGTTCTGCAAACGAACTGTATAGAAAATGGGCAGATATCTGTATGAAGTCTATATATGAAGATAAAAAAGGTAGTTTTAAGCGGAATATAAAGGCAATTATTAAGGATTTTGACGAACTGGAAATTAGTGATCAGGTAAAACCAAGGGTTGGGCTGGTAGGTGAGATATTGGTAAAATTCCACCCTGATGCAAACAATAATGTAGTTGATGTTGTGGAAAAAGAGGGTGCAGAAGCGGTAATGCCTGACCTCATTGACTTTTTCCTTTACTGCGCATATGGGCCTAACTTCAAGCGTAAGCATCTGGCAGGTTCCTTAAAGAGTAAAGTTGTGAACAACGCTGCCATAAGCGGAATAGAGTGGTATAGACGCCATTTAAAGAAATACCTTCGCAAAAGTAAGAGGTTTGATGCACCTCACTCAATATATCATCTTGCAAACAGTGCTTCGGAGATTCTTTCTCTGGGAAACCAGACAGGGGAGGGATGGTTCCTGACGGCGGAGATGATTGAACTGATTAAGAGCGGAGCCGGAAATATTATATGTATGCAACCATTCGCCTGTCTTCCTAACCACGTTACGGGAAAAGGTATGATTAAGGAACTCAGAAGAAGATATCCTGAATCAAACATTGTTGCAGTTGACTATGACCCGGGTGCCAGTGAAGTTAACCAACTTAACAGAATAAAGCTTATGATGTCGGTTGCATTTAAAAACATGAGAGGTGAGACTGATTTGCAGGAAAGCTATCAGAATCCCGAACAGGAGAAAAAGCAAGCGTAGCATTTCAGTATAAAAGAAATGTAGGAAATAAAAAAAGCTTCAGGATAGATATCCTGAAGCTTTTTCAATAGTTTATTTCGCTTTAGGTATTACAACTGTTGCTTTAAAAAGGTCTCCGTCAATACTGATTGAAAAACTTCCACCCTGGATTTCCGTGAGGCTTCTGGCGATTGAAAGACCGAGGCCGGACCCCTCACTGTTACGGGATGAGTCTCCACGCTTGAAGCGTTCCATCAGCTCGTCAGCGGGAATATTCAATTCATATGCAGAAATATTTTTTATTGAAACAACTATGTTGTCATTTACATCAGCAGTTTCAATATAAACTCTGGAATTTGGCATTGCATACTTGAAAACATTTGAAATCAAGTTTTCTATAACCCTCCAAAGAAGCTTGCCGTCAGCTATGACAAGTAGTTTATCAGATGAAAAGTTAGTCCTGAAATTCAGTCCTGATGCCTGAATTTTGTCTGACAATTCACCAAGGCCTTGATTTATTAAGGATACAATATTTATTTCTTCCGGGTTAACAGTTATGCTTCCACTGGATGCTTTTGCAGCCTCAAATAAGTCTTCCGTTAATGTTTTAAGCCTTTGAGACTTTTTATCAATTATTTCAAGATATTTTTTAGAGTTTTCAGAAGCAAGTCCCTCGCTTTTTAACAAATCAACATAGGTTATTATAGAGGTCAAAGGAGTTTTAAGGTCATGAGAGACGTTAGTAATCAACTCGGCTTTCATCCTCTCGGCCTTTACCTGACTGCTTACTGCAAGTTTCAAGCCGTCCGCAATACTGTCAATGGTTTCGGAGAGCTCTTTAAACTCAGGGATTCTTTGAGGGGGAATATTAGTTGACTGTTCCCCGGAGCGGATTCTTTTTGCACCTTCCGTTATAATCTTCAGAATCTTAAAGGCCTTCATCAGAAAATACACTGCTGTAACATTAATACCAACTACCATGACCAGGCCAACCAGAATGCCAAGTGATTTTGTAAACAATAATGCTACGCCAACCAATGTGGCAAGAGCATATATTCCAAAAATGAGAATTAATCTTAATGCTGCAGGACTGTTATCATATACAGAGAGAATTTTTTTGAATAATTTCTTGAAAAAGCTATTTTTTATCCATATAAAAGCTCTGCAGATAACAGTACTCTTTAGAACTTCATGCCTCTTAAATCTTCTTACAAACATAGTAACAAAAACGATTCCGGCAAGTGTTCCAATGGATATTGCAGCACCTAACAGAAGAGTCAAAATATTTACATTGTAGTAGGAGCTATTTTTGTATATTACATACCTTCCATACTCAAAAACAGAGGCAATGCAAATAACTACAATTCCTGCTAAAACTGCTAAGGCAGCATCAAGATATATATCATCTATGGGAATAAGCAGGAGCCCGTCTTTACGTCTGCTTCGTCCTGCCGCATAAACAATATAGGAAAGGGCAAATAAAAAGACCACTATTCCAATTACTACAAATTTGATTCCTAACAGTCCTTCATGAACATTTCTATTATAGACTGACAGTTCGGCATCGTATCGTTCCTGAGATAACCCCAGAAAGATAGTAGTATCTGAGGGAATATTGCCTGTATAAAAAAATATGTCAAGATTCTTATTTTCACCTGGCTGCTTAAATTGAAAATTTACAGGGAGTGAATTAAAGAAATCTGTAACGTTATAGTTACTGTTATTTGTTAACGTTACGGTACCATTTCTTACAACAGCGTAATAGATTCCTTTAGTTTTCTTCAGGGAATCCAGTTTCATATGGTAATCTGCCAACTGTTCCTTGATATAATCGGCTTCGATGTCATATATTTTGGTTTTATATTCGTTTTCTAATTTATCAATTTCACTTTTTCTCTCATCCAGCAATTTTTGCGTTTCAGGACTTTTTTCGCCCTGAGAGTCGATAGTATCGTTAAAATCATCATTTACGCTTGTATAATTGACCAGCATTGAACGATAATAATCGTTTATTCGGTTAATCTCCATTTGTTTATCGCTCAGAAGTTGATTTTTTCTATCGTTTATATTGTTTTTATCCAAGCAGGCTCCTGATTTTATATTTTCTTCATTTATGTAGTTCACGGTAATATCAAAAACCTGATTGTAAGTTTCTGTTAGAATGTCCCGAAGGTACATACTTTTCTTAAAATCCTTATTCTGAATTCCGGTATCAAAATAAGGGGCTTTTTCCAATCCGTATGCTACTGTAAGCATTCCCGCAACACATACTATTACTGCCAAAGTTTTCAGCCAGACGGAATATCTATATTTTTTCAATTTTATATCCAATTCCCCATACCACCTTTAAATATTTTGGTTCTTTCGGGTTAATTTCAATTTTTTCGCGAATTCTTCTTATATGAACAGCAACTGTATTTTCAGGTGAAAAGGAGGGTTCGTTCCACACCTGCTCATATATTTGGTCAATGGAGAACACTTTTCCGGCATTTTCACATAAAAATTTTAGAATTTTATATTCAACAGGTGTTAACTTTACCGGTTTATCATCGATTCTTACTTCCTTTGCGTCATCATCAATAACAAGGCCTCCTGTTTTGAATACACCTGAGTTTGTAACAAAGCTGCCCAATGATACATACCTTCTAAGCAGTGACTTTACTCTGGCAACGAGTTCAAGAGGGTTGAACGGCTTGGTAACGTAATCATCCGCACCCATGTTTAAACCAATGATCTTGTCTGTGTCTTCTGATTTTGCACTTAGCATTAAGACAGGAATATTGTACTTTTCACGAATTTTCATAGTGGCACGGATTCCATCCATTACAGGCATCATTATATCAATGATAACCAGATGTATTTCAGAATTATCAAATACTGAAAGAGCTTCAGCACCGTTATATGCCTTATAAACACAATAACCTTCATTTTTCAGATATATCTCGATGGCATCCACAATTTCCTTATCATCATCACAAACAAGAATATTCACAAAAAACTACCTCCCAAAGTATACTGCTAAAGTTATGTTAAAGTTGAAATTATTCAACGCAAACATTATATCACATCCTTTTATTCGGTTTTCAGGACATGTAAAATATAGCTATAATCTACATTACACAATAATAGCAGGACAATCTTACGGAACTATTGATAAAATTCTTAAGATATTCTTAACATGAAGGGGATGGTTTATATAGAAAATAAAGAAAAGATAATTTATATAAACAGGAGTGCCTTTACTGTACTTAACAGGTAATGGCACTCCCGTTTGGCTAGATATTCAAGTCGTATTTATACAAATTATAAGTTGAGTCGACACTCATATCCTTTGATACATTTGTTCCGTCAAGTAAAAGCTTATGCCCGCAGCTTTCACATCTGAAAGTAAGTCCATTCAGTCTGCTTATTTCTTCTTCCGGAAGGTTTAATAGCACACTTTCACAAATGCAGCATCTAATCGTGCAAAAATTCAAAATATCTTCCCCCATTTCAATTATATTCTATAAGGTATATTTAGAATTGACTATTTTTAGAACTTCATTCATATAAATAGTACTAAATTATATTACAATATTTCCCATGAATACGTTACAAATTTTGAAAATATGTACAAGCCAGTAATATTTTTATTTTATATGAATATAGTTTTTATAACCCGAAATTTATAAGGATTTTGCCGTTAGATATGGAGGTCAACGCTATGAGAGATACTATTTACGATAATACCTATCTGGAAGGAAATAAGGGTAATCTGACAAAACTACCTATAATTTTGTGTGCCGTTGGTGGTATTGTACTGGGGGGGTTAGCCTTTAGATTGGCTAACGGAAAGGTAAATATACCAATCGATTTTAAACAGATTAGCCCGAAAGCTTCTTCAACAATAGAATCATCCGAAAGCATAAAGGAGCATGTTTTTAAGCTTTTTGGAATTGACCTGTACAATCCCATAACAATATTAAATACAAACTATCCATATTTTAAAATGTTTTATGATAAAAAATATCAGCCGCCTGCTTCTGAAAAAGTACAACAGGAGATTAACAAAATCCAAGATGCACAGACAAAACCTGTACAGCAACAGGAAAATGTATCTAAAAAGCCTTCAGATACTCCCGCAGGACAGTTAAAAGAGGCATCAAGCAGTATAACCTTTGAGGGTGATGTTGAAGAAACGGATCAGAAAAATAATCCTATTGTTTCAAGTGGAAAAATCAACATTAAAAACGAAACAAGCTTAAAAATAGATATAAAGAAGTTGCTTAATGAGCCTTTAAAGCTTGCTCCTGATAAAAAAGGCCCTAAGATATTTATTTATCATACCCACACAACGGAGTGCTTTTTAAAGAGCGCCGACGAAATAGGTAAAAGCAACACCCCTTCAAGGACCACTAACAATAAATACAATGTTGTCAGAGTTGGAGACGCTTTGATAAATAATCTGAAAAAATATAATATAGATGTTCTGCATAATACTACCATACATGATGCTGACTATAACAGTTCCTATGTAAAGTCTCTTAATACGCTGACAGGCTATGTTGACAAGTATTCTTCCCTTAAAATGGCCATAGACCTTCACCGTGATGCCGCAGGCGAAGGAAAACTGCGAGCAGTGAAGAAAATTAACGGCAAAAATGTAGCGGAAATAATGTTTGTTATTGGTACAGATGCCAAGCTAAGCAACCCACGGTGGAAGGAGAACCTGAAACTTGCAATTAAAGTCCAGGCCAGGCTGAACGAAATATGTCCAGGAATAGCAAAGCCAATCTACGTAAGTAAAAACAGGTACAACCAGCATTTAATGAACGGTTCGGTTATAGTGGAAATAGGAGGGGACGGAAATGTAATTGATGAATGTGTCCGTAGTACATCGTATTTGGCAGAGGCTATAAATGATGTTATATCCAAAAAGAAATAGGGTTAAAATAACTTTGTATTGTTAAAAATGTACATAAGGGTTTGTTACTAAAACGGATTTGAACCCGAAAATAACAAAAAATGCGGGGTTATATATGCCAAGAAAAACAAGATTCAAGCAAAGGAGATTGTACCGATTTAAAATTGCACTTGTATCAGTAGTATTTGTGCTGATTCTTGTATTTGGACTTTTAGCAGTTGATTATAGTAAAAGTTATATTTACTATGGTGAACCCAAAATGGAAATTATGCAAATATCGTCTGTTGATCCAAATATATATCGGATAACCTTTTTAGGTAATTATTTTGACCTTAATTTGAAGTATTTAAAGGGTAATGTTTTAAAAGTAAGAGCTTTTTTTATTACTGACCGGTAGTGTAACCATATTGTTACCAATATATCGGTAGGATGTGTTAATCTACATTTAGATATTAATTTAAAAACAGAAAGGGTCTGACACAATGAAAAAAGCACTATTATTTGTTATGATTATTGCAATAGCATTAACTTTATTTCCGGCTGTTACAGGTGTTTCATCTGTCGCTGCGGACTCAGAAACGTCTGCAAAAGTTGAGACTGCAAAGATAGAAAAAATTGATGGCATCTGTTCCATTAAGATAATATATCCTGTTTTAAGCGGGTTTACTTCAGCTAAAAAAATAAATGATTTACTCAATAATTCAAACCTTGATTCTATCGGATTTATCAGGAGAGAACAGGCGTATTTGGATGAATACATAAAAGATATGCCTCCAAGAGAACAAAATCTTCCTTTAGCATCCATAGATTCATTATTTGATTACAACACAAGCGGTGATATTCTATCCCTGATTACAAATACATATGTGTACACCGGTGGTGCACACGGTATGACTACTCTGGAATCATATACTGTAAATACCAAATCAGGTGAAATATATTCGTTTAATTCTTTGTTTAATCCCAACTCAAACTACAAGAATGTTATTCTTGATAAAATTAAAAAGTCAATAGATAAAGAAAAGGATATGTATTTTGATGATGCAAAGACTACTGTAGATGAAGCAAAGAGTAATTACAAGTTTTATATTGACGGAAACAGACTTGTAATATACTTCGGAGTATATGAATTAAGGCCATATGCAGGGGGGATATCAAAATTCAGCCTACCTGCCAAAGAGCTTAAAGGATTGCTGAAGGATGACGTCTATAACCAAATGATAAATGCAAAACCTCTTGAGAAAATAAGATTTAATGGTACAAGCATGAAAACCCAGTTCAAAACGTTTGAAAAAGACTATGTATTAATGGTACCCCTCAAAACAACTGCTGAAATTCTTGGCTACAAGGTAGGCTGGGATTCAAAGAAGGGAGCAAGCATAGCAGGTGGATATATTAAGAATAATGTTGACACATATTACACAGAAGGTTCAAAAAAAATAAAGCTGACTCCTGCTAAAATAGTAGGGAATGTAATGTATGTACCTATTTCATACTTTTCAGAAGTTTTAAAAGAGGATGTAAGTTATGACGGAGAGGGAATACGGTTTTTCACTAAATCAACCGTAACCCCGAGTCAGTTTGATATACAGAGCACTGAGTTTATGAGAGCTGACAGTGGAAAAGAATGTGCTGATTTATATGCAAAAGCTGTAAAGGAACGTAAAGGAGTAATTCAGTACGGCCTTATGTCAGCAAAATTAAGGGCTGCCAACAAAACGGGTTTTGAAGAAATGAATTGGGTAACAGGGGTATCCAGCCCGTGGGTTACAACATATAATGTTAAGGATAACGGCGATGGTACTTTTAAAATAACATTCCATTGGGCTACATCTACTGGAAAATCGTCTGACACCATAGTAACCCTGTCTGTAAGCAAGGTGAAGGATCAGGAGTACTTTGAGATTTCCGGTATTAAAGAGTAATTATTATTCGGGACTTAAGTCATGAGCTATAGTCACCTGCAAAAAGTGGTGACTATAGCTTTGTGTTTTTGGGACAATAAGTATCAAATCACTATATTGCACCTTTAAAAGTATATGGTATAATTAAATGCGCATAATTGTGTTTATGTGGAATCAAAGCTTTGGAGGTAATAAATGCCTAGTGAACGACAGAAATATATAAGAAATTTTTGTATAATAGCACATATAGATCATGGTAAGTCAACCCTGGCAGACAGATTGTTGGAGAAGACGGGGGTTCTGACATCCAGAGAAATGCAGGAACAGGTTCTGGACAATATGGAGCTCGAGAGAGAACGTGGGATAACCATAAAGGCCCAAGCGGTCAGAATGGTATATAAAGCACCTGACGGTCATGAATACATTTATAATTTAATAGATACTCCCGGACATGTTGACTTTAATTATGAGGTGTCAAGAAGCCTTGCTGCTTGCGAAGGTGCCATTCTTGTTGTTGATGCGGCACAGGGCATAGAAGCCCAGACATTGGCAAACGTTTATCTTGCACTGGAGCATAATCTGGAGATAATGCCGGTTATAAATAAAATAGATCTTCCAAGTGCACAACCCGACGTTGTAAAGAAGGAAATAGAGGATGTTATAGGGCTTGATGCTTCGCAAGCACCAATGGTTTCAGCCAAGAACGGGCTAAATATTGAAGAGGTTCTTGAAAAAATAGTTGATATGATTCCGTGTCCCGATTCTGATGAAAATGCACCGCTGCGAGCTTTGATATTTGACTCATTCTATGACAGTTACAAGGGCGTCATAGTTTATATGAGGGTTAAGGAAGGTACTGTCAGAACAGGCGACACCATCAGAATGATGTACACTAAAAAAGAATTTGTTGTCACCGAGTTGGGGTATCTCAGACCCGGGGGACTATCCCCTGCTGAAGAACTCAAGGCCGGTGATGTAGGATATATAGCGGCAAGTATCAAGAATGTAAGGGATACCCGTGTTGGTGATACTATAACTCTTGCTGATAATCCTGCTAAAGAACCGCTTCCGGGATATAAAAAAGTAAATTCCATGGTTTTCTGCGGAATTTACCCTGCTGACGGCTCAAAGTATGGTGATCTTCGTGATGCTTTAGAAAAGCTGCAGCTTAATGATGCTGCACTTACCTTTGAACCTGAGTCATCGGTAGCCCTTGGCTTCGGTTTCAGATGTGGGTTTCTAGGATTGCTTCATATGGAGATAATTCAGGAGAGGCTAGAAAGAGAATACAATTTTGACTTGGTTACAACCGCTCCAAGTGTTATATACAAGGTTACAACCACAAATGGTGATGTTATTGAAATTGATAACCCAACCAATCTACCGCCGGTTACTGAAATTGATATGATGGAGGAGCCTGTGGTAAAAGCAACAATAATGGTACCCACAGAATACGTAGGAAATATCATGGAATTGTCCCAGGAGAGAAGAGGGGTATACAAGGATATGTCCTATATCGATGAGGGTAGGGCTATGCTTACTTATGAAATGCCTCTTAATGAGATAATATATGACTTCTTTGATGCCTTGAAATCAAGAACCAAAGGTTATGCATCCTTTGACTATGAGCTTATAGGCTACAGGGAATCCGACCTTGTTAAGCTTGATATAATGCTAAACGGTGAAATAGTTGATGCCTTGTCCTTTATAGTACACCGTGAAAAATCAGTTACAAGAGGCAGAAGAATGACGGAAAAGCTAAAGGAATCAATACCGAGACAGATGTTTGAAATACCTATTCAGGCATGTATAGGAGGAAAGATAGTAGCACGTGAAACTGTTAAGGCATTCAGAAAAGACGTATTGGCAAAATGTTACGGTGGTGACATAACCAGAAAGAGAAAACTCCTTGAAAAGCAGAAGGAAGGAAAGAAACGTATGCGTCAGGTCGGCTCTGTAGAAGTCCCACAGGAAGCTTTTATGAGCGTTCTGAAGCTTGATTAAAAAAATAAAAAGCAGAAAAAAGACTGTGCGATAACATTGCACAGTCTTTTGTAAATTTTAAACCAAAATACCATTACCAAATATTTTGTAAAGCTATATCGAATAGTTTCTATACATAAGGTAAAAATAATTTCATTATCATATTTGGAACAAATAATTATAAAATAGTTCCTTAGGCTCTCATTCAAATTTTGCAGTTTAATTGGACATACCAAAAGGTTATACAAAAACATTTTGAAAGGATGGATCTGATGAAAGCTGTGATTATGGCAGGTGGAGAGGGATCACGTCTAAGACCGCTGACCTGTAATAGGCCAAAACCTATGGTGCCAATTGCCAACAAGCCTGTAATGGAGCATATTATTGAGCTTTTGAAAAAATATGGGATCAGGGATATTGCGGTAACCTTGCAGTATATGCCGGAAAAAATAAAAGATTATTTTGGCGATGGAAGAGAGTACGGAGTCAACCTTAAATATTTTACAGAAGATGTTCCCCTTGGCACTGCCGGAAGCGTCAAAAATGCCGAGGAATTTTTGGATGAGACATTTATAGTTATAAGCGGGGACGCTCTGACAGATATTAATTTGCAAGAGGCTCTTGAGTTTCATAAAAAGAACAGGTCTATTGCGACACTGGTTTTGAAGAAAGTTGAGTGTCCTATAGAATACGGAGTTGTTGTAACAGCTGCAGACGGAAAAATTAGAAGATTCCTTGAAAAGCCAAGCTGGGGAGAGGTTTTCAGTGATACTGTAAACACCGGTATTTATGTCTTGTCCCCTGAGGTACTTAAATATTTCGAAAAGGGAATTGTTTTTGATTTCAGTAAGGATTTATTCCCAATCCTTTTGAAAAAAGAAGAGCCACTGTATGGTTTTGTAACTCAAGACTACTGGTGTGATATCGGCGATTTGGATGCCTACGTTGGAGTACACACCGATATTCTTGATAAAAAGGTTAACATAAGCATTAATGCCCGGGAAATCAGACAGGGGGTTTGGGCCTCGGAAGGAGTAGCAATATCAAAAGAAGCTGTAATCAAGCCTCCCGTGTTAATAGGTAAAAATTCTGTTATAAAGGATGGCAGTGTACTGGGACGCTATACTGTCATAGGTGAGGAATGTCATATTGGTGAAGGCAGTACCACCAAAAGGAGTATCTTATGGAATAGCTGTATTTTGAAGAATAATGTTGAGCTAAGAGGAAGCGTACTTTGCAGTAGTGTTAAATGCAGGGAAAAAACAGCGGCTTTTGAAGGAACGGTTGTCGGTGAAAATTGTATTCTGGGTGAAAATTCCTTGATCAAGCCAGGTATAAAGATCTGGCCTGAAAAGCACATTGACATGGGTACGGAAGTATGTACAAACATTGTTTGGGGTTCCAGATATTCAAAAAACCTTTTTGGAAGCAGAGGAATTTCCGGTGAAATCAATGTTGATATTACACCTGAATTTGCATCAAGAATGGCTGCGGCCTACGGTGCTGTATGTAAAAAAGGTTCGGGACTGGCTATAAGCTGTGAGGAAGTAGATGCTTTAAAAATGGTGAAAAACGCCTGCGTTTCAGGTGTGCTTTCAGCAGGTGCGGAAGCCTACGATTTAGGAACGTCCTTGCTGCCTGTTACAAGGTCTGCTATACGCTACTATAATTTAGCCGGTGGAATTCATATCTCCGAAGGAAATAAAAAAGGCAAAATCATAATTGATATTTTAGATAATAAGGGAAGAAATATTTCCAGAAATGAAGAGAGAAAAATTGAAAACTGCTATATAAGGGAAGACTTTACCAGATGCGAGGCAGATGAAATAAAAGCAGTTATTAATGTACCCGATCATAAAGTATTCTATATTCGAAGTATACTAAATCATACAATATCGGAAAACCATGATTTGAAAATTGCCTTAATAGCACCTTCGGGTGATCTGAAGAATATAGTGTCGGCAGTGTTAAACGAGTTGAATTGCCGGTATGAGTTTGTTAATACAAAAGAAGCCCATGATAAACGAAAAAGCCTTTTTTCAGATTTGAAAACACTTTCGCAAGTTGTCAGGCGCGGAGGCTTTGATGTGGGAGTTTATTTTGCAAACTCATATGATAAGATATTTCTTATAGATACAAAGGGCAGAATAATAGCTGATGACTTGTATATGGCACTTATTTCGTACATTCATTTAAAATCAAAAGCTGGCAATAAGGTTATAGTCCCATTAAATGCCAGTACTGTAATTGAAAAAATGGCAGGAGAGAATAAAGAAAGGGTTATAAGAACAAAGACGTCAGCAAAAGAGCTGATGAACAGGATACTTGATGATGAATTTGACGAAAGTATGTTGGATTTCTTTGCTATGAATTTTGACCCTATAGAAGCTTTTATCAGAATAATAGACTATATGGCGCTTAGTAATACAAACCTTGCAAAGATAATGGATTCGATACCCGATTTTCATATCATAAAAAAAGAGGTAAAATGCTCCTGGTCTGCAAAAGGAAAGGTTATTAGGGCTATAATTGAGGAGAATTCAGACAGTGTTGAAACAATTGAAGGAGTTAAAGTAGTGGGTGATAAGGGGTGGGTTCTGGTATTGCCTGATGCAGAAAAGCCTGTTTGTAAGGTAATAGGGGAAGGTTATACTCAGGAATTTGCTCATGAATTAACAGATGTTTTTGTAGATAAAGTAAAGACAATCAGTCAAAACAAGATAACTTGAATGTTCATATTTATTTTAGTGCATCTGAATCTTTAAGTTTCAGATGCATTTTTAAGTTACACTATAACGAATAACAGGTATTATATCTGCAAAGATTAAAGATGTAAAAATAAAAATGTTATGTTAAAATTTACCTATATAAAATGGAGTGAGTCGCTATGAGAGTATTTTTCGCTATTGAGTTTGACGAAATTATAAAGGATTATTTATTTGAAATTCAGCATGAAGTCAGATCCCATTGTATCTCCGGTAATTTTTCCTTTAAAGAAAATTTTCATCTTACTCTAAGATTTATAGGTGAACAGAATATGCAGCAGGTTGAAAATCTAAAGCAGGTATTAAAAGATTCAGCCAGAATTTCTGAATTTGAGCTCAGACTGGACAAACTGGGAAATTTCAGGAAAGGAAACAGGAGTATAATATGGGTTGGCTTGAAAAAGAGTTTACAACTTCAACAGCTTTACAATAATATGGAAAATAGCCTGTCTCAAAACGGATATCAAAAAGAGGAAAGAAGCTATAATCCTCACATAACTCTGGCAAGGGAAGTCAAAATGGGGGATTTTGGATCACTGGCAGAAAAAACAGAAATTGAGAAGCTTACTGTCAAAGTGAAGTCAATATCCCTCATGGAAAGCAAGCGTATTAATGATAAGCTTGCATATGTTCCCCTTGAAAGGGCTGAACTCCAACATGATTTGTAGATTTAACTAAAAAGGTTACAGATTCGTCTGATTGTATTCACGTAATTATAATGATAAAATATTACTCAAATAGCATTTAAAGCATTTGGGGACATGGTTTACAAAAGAAAACTCATACGGAGGTAAAAATGAAAAGGAATAATTTAGCAAAATGTGCAGTTCTAGTTTTTGTTTCCATTTTATGCACTGCAAATACCTTTGCAGCCGGAACTACACTTAGGATAAACGGACAGGAACTATCGAGCGGAATAAAGACAATAGAGGGTAAGCAGTATATATCCGTTGATGCATTGTCATCCCATCTGGAAGGTGTTTCAATTACACAGGGGAACAGTTCCGTCGAAATAAATTCTTCGGACAGGATTTCAAATGTAGTATCAAAAGTAAGCCCTTCCGTAGTCGGAATTATAGGTAAATTGAAAGAAAGCAGTTACGAATATGATGAAACTTCAGACAACATCATATTCGGCACAGGAGTTATATATCGCAGTAACGGTTACATAATAACAAATGCCCATGTTGTAAAAGATATGGAGAGCATTGTTGTAGTACTTTCAAACAGTAAAGCATACAAGGCAAGGCTGAAAGCTATTGATGAGGATCTTGATCTGGCAGAGATAAAAATTGATAAAGGCGGTCTCCAACCTGCAACATTTGGGGACATTTCAAAAGTAGCTGTAGGAGATGAGGTTGTAGCAATAGGAACACCATTGTCCTTTGGTCTGAGAAATTCCGCTACAAGGGGAATAATCAGCGGGATGAACAGGTCTGAAAACAGACAGTATAGATTTCTACAGACAGACGCTGCTATTAATTCGGGAAACAGCGGGGGTCCGTTGGTTAATTTAAAAGGCGAGGTAGTAGGAATAAATTCATGGGTTTATGCTGGAATAGGTGTACAGGGTATGGGATTTTCAATACCTGTAGATACAGTTAAATATGCCATAGACCAGTTTGAAAAGTTTGGGAAAATCAGACGCCCTTATTTAGGCTTGGTTTTTTCCGACAGTATAACATCAATATACGGCTTACCGAATACTGCATCGGGAGTAACTGTAAAATCAATTGAAAAAAACGCTCCTGCTCAAAAATACAATATCAAAGTTGATGATAGACTGATTTCCATTAACGGTGTTAAGGTCAACTCAACCACAGACTACAATGAAGAATTAAAGAATTATCTGCCCGGCGACATTGCTGAATTTAAACTACAGCGTGACAATAGGGAAATAAATATAACTGTTACTTTTGGGGAGAAATAATATTAATTAATAAGGGCGTGCAAATATGAAAAAAAAGAAATATATAAGTATACTCATTGTTTTAGCAATTCTTTTGGCAAGCATTTCAGGTACATATGCATCTGATGATGACAGGACGGTAATTGAACTCCGGGCAGGTACCAATCAGGTTTGTGTAGATGGAAATTATTTCAATATAGCTGAATCAACGTATGTTATTGACGGTACTTTTTTAGTACCTATGGAGTGGTTTGCCGATACAATAGGTGCCGAGGTAACTAAAACCTCTGAGGGTGAACGAATCATTTACGGCGGAAATACAGCTGAAATAACTATAGGTCAAACTTTATACACATCAAATTATGAAAAAAAGACCATGTCAGTTGCTCCTCAACAAAAAAACAACAGTACAATGGTTCCTGTGGATTTTATAACATCAAATTTCCCTGTGACTGTCACAAACGATGTTGATAGAGGAACAGTAAAAATTGTTCTGGAAGACGATGGTTCATTAAGTGATTTATCATTTCTTACAGGTGGTATTAGTACCCCTAAAATCGGTAATAGTTATTTTGGATGGAGTCTCAGTGTACCTTCCGGTTCAAGAGTTATATCCAACAGTTTCAAGTCCGACTCTATTCAGTTGACAAACGAGGGTAGAGGGTTGTATTTTGAAATTAAGGTTGAACCCAAAAATGGCAGAACACTATCACAATATTCAAATACATTTAAGCTTGAGAATAGTACAGAAGAATCTAATTTAAATCTAAAGGCAAAAGTCCCGTACTTCGAGTGTTCAGGTACATCAGAATACGATGAACCCACAAGAACAAGGATTTACGATAAGGGTCAGTATTTTTATTGTTTGACAATTGGCTGCTACGACGGGAGTGTATCTTCCAAGCATCTGATGTCCGACAAGTATTACTCAGACATTATAAACTCCTTTAGCCTTGAATACAAAGGCAATGTAAAAGGAATACAGGATCTTTCAAAAGTAGTTAACGGTAAGGTGAGCTATTATAACTATATTTCATTTTCATCCCGTAATAAGTACCTTTCATGGTCTATGGATATTCCTGCAAACTGGAACAATCTTCAAATTTCTAGTAATCAGTTAACAACTTTTCTAGGACTTGATACAAAACACTTTGTTCAAATTGCTGTAAACATTTTGGAAGAAAAAACTCTGGGACAATATGTAGAAAATGTTAAAAAAGGTTATGACAAAAACTTTAGTTCAAAGGCATATACCTTTGTCAGTGCCGGAGAAAGAACTTTAGCCGGAGAAACCGCTAAAAACCTTAAGTTCAAGATAAAACAGGGTGGAAAAAGTTACGTTATTGATGAATATTACTTACAGAAAGGTTCATTTGTTTATGAAATCTCAGTAAAGCTTCCTGAAAATGAATATTCCAAAGCAAAAAATGAATATCTGAATACGGTTGATAAAATATCATTATTTAGTGAAAATGGGGATAAGCTGGTTGACGAAATAAGTGATTTTAACGCCTCAAAGGAAGAGGACAGAGTATCTCCAAATGATAAACCGTTCAATTACGTAAATAAAGCCTATAAATGGAATTTGAAAATACCGGGCTATTGGACGGATTCCAGTATGTTTAACACTATACAATTCAGCAATCCCAATTCAAACGCTTTTATAATGATTGAAGCTACACAGAATACTCCTGAAACCAAAAACCTTCCGGATAAGGAAAAGTTTTTTCTTAGCTCGATTATGTCTATGCCTGGTTATAAACTTACCTCAAAAAGTACTACTTCGGACAAGGGAACAAAAGTCAGTAACTATACGTACCGGGCAGAAGATGAAGAACAGGATTTATACGGGACTGTACAAATCCACATTTTTGAAAAAGGAAGCTATTCATATTTATTTATGAGTTTCATGCCTGATTTGACTGCAACTGATAAGGCAGTCAAGGAGATTAATGATATCTGGAAGTCATTTACAATCACGAAATAACAGGTGTAAAATGAGAGATAGGATACAACCTTTGGCGTACAGGATGTCGCCGAGAACAATTGATGAATTTGTCGGACAGAAACATATAATCGGGAAGGACAAGATGCTCTACAGGATGATAAAGGCTGACAGAATAACCTCTATCATTTTGTATGGCCCGCCGGGGACAGGAAAAACCTCTCTGGCGAGAATAATAGCAAATACAACCCAATCCAGCTTTGAAAAGCTGAATGCTGTTACCTCCGGTGTAGCGGACATAAAAAGAATAGCAGCTGATACACAAAACACACTGTTAAACCCTAATGGAAGAACAGTATTGTTTATAGACGAGATTCATAGGTTCAATAAAGCTCAGCAGGATGCACTGCTCCCTTTTGTTGAGGATGGCTCTATTGTACTTATTGGTGCTACTACGGAAAACCCGTTTTTTGAAGTAAATAAGGCACTAATATCAAGATCTACCGTATTTATGCTGAAACCGCTTGAAAGTGATGATATCAAAGAGTTGTTAAAATATGCTCTTGAGGACAAAGAAAGAGGATTAGGAAACTACGAGATTAATATAACGGATGAAGCAATGGATTACCTTTGTGAGGTTAGTTCCGGTGATGCCAGGACTGCATTGAATTCATTGGAGCTTGCAGTCCTTACCTCGGAACTGGGCGAAGACGGTAAAATAGACATTGGAATTGATACAATAGAACAGTGTGTTCAAAAAAAGGCAATACGATTTGATAAAAACGGAGAAGAGCATTATGATAATATCAGTGCTTTTATAAAGTCAATGAGAGGAAGTAATCCTGATGCAGCTGTATTTTATTTGGCAAGGGCTCTTTATGCAGGTGAAGATGTCGAATTTCTTGCAAGAAGAATAATTATATGTGCATCGGAAGATGTAGGAATGGCCAATCCCACAGCGTTACAGGTGGCAGTAGCTGCAGCTCAAGCAGTTAAAATGATAGGCATGCCGGAGTCAAGGATAATACTTGCCCATGCAGCTGTTACTGTGGCATGCAGCCCGAAATCCAATTCGGCATATATGGCAATAAACAAGGCATTATCAGATGTAGAATCAAAAAATACCGGAAGTGTTCCTATGCATTTGAGAAATGCCGCAGCAAAGGGAATGGAACAACTGGGGTACGGTATAGGTTATAAATATGCACATGACTATAAAAACAACATAGTCAAGCAGGAGTTTTTCCCTGAGGAAATGAAGGGAACAATCTACTACAACCCTACTCAAAATGGGTATGAAGCCAGAATAAAAGAATGGCTCGAAAAATGGAGGTAAAATGGAAACTAGTACTTTTAAGAGAGTTTTGGCATGGGTATTACTTGCAGGTTTCGTACTTCTGCTGTTAAATATAACGATATTCCATGTTTTAATTGTGCCAAGTGTGGCATTGTATTTAATAATAGCTATATTTTTTCTGTTTTCAAGGCCAAGGCTGGCAAGAGAAAACAAAAATTTCACAGATACTACCGGACATCAGGAAACAGAGTCGGATGTTGAAAAAAATAAATAGAACTAAGAATAATAATAAATCCACAGCAAATAATATCCTGGTACAGACTATTGGATATTTGAGGTGGATTTATGATTGTTGCGGTTTCTTCAAATCTATTGGATATTGCAGAAGGGTTAAAAAAAAGAGGTTATACGGTTGTTGACCTGTACTCCTATAAAAAGCCTGTGGATGCAGTTGTTTATCAGGGAAAAAACTTTGATTTCTCTGCAATTACCGAAGATAACGTAAGTTCTAATGATGGTACAGGCAGTACAGGTTACGGAGTTTTTATAGTATGTTCAAACGGCAAGAGTATTGACGAAATTGATTATATGTTAAAGACTAGGTGTTATAGTTCGTTTTTTTAGCCAAAATAAAACAATAAAAAAATTAACAGATGCTTGCATTAACTTTGTTAATGTGTTAACATCTGATTAAATCATAGTAATTTAATTGGAATTGAGGTGATTAGCTTTTTTAAGACACTATTTTAAAAGGCTGATTGCCTAAATTAATTTTTATAAGGGGCGTGGAGGTTAAAGTGAAAGTATCAACAAAAGGAAGGTATGGACTCAGGGCTATTGTTGATCTTGCTGCCCATGAAAGTGAAGGACAGGTTTCCCTAAAAAGTGTTGCCGAAAGACAAAGACTTTCAGAAAACTATCTGGAACAGTTATTTTCATCCCTGAAAAAGTCAGGTCTCGTTAAAAGCATAAGAGGGGCTCAAGGCGGCTATCTTCTGGCAAGACCGGCTGATAAAATAACCGTTGGAGATATTTTAAGGTCCCTTGAAGGAACATTATGCCCGGTAGAGTGTATTGACCCTGATGTGCCAGCCAGTTGTGACAGGGCTGATGAGTGTGTTACGGCAGATGTCTGGGCCAAGATACGAGATAAAATTAACGAAGTAGTTGACTCAATAACTCTGGCTGATCTTGTTTCAGAGTTGGGAAATAAAACCAATAATGATTATATTTACTACATATAAGCTGTTTTTGTTGCTTCTTGCAGGGGTATAATTAAAATAAATACAATTTTCACATATATAAAAGGGAGTGTTAGTGATGGAGGATAGAACAGTATACTTAGATCATGCTGCAACAACATATGTTAAACCTGAAGTATTTGAAGCTATGAAACCGTATTTCAGTGAGCATTTCGGAAATGCTTCGTCTATATATAGTTTGGGCCGTGACAGCAAAAAAGCTGTAGAAGAGTCCAGAGAAAAGGTTGCAAAGGCAATAGGTGCAGAACCCAAAGAGATATACTTCACCGGCTCAGGAAGTGAAGCAGATAACTGGGCACTTAAAGGAATAGCTGCTGCGTACAAGAAAAAGGGAAACCATATTATCACATCAGCTATTGAGCATCCCGCAATCATGAGTTCATGCAAGTATCTTGAGGGTGAGGGTTTTGAGATAACATATATTCCGGTAGACAGTGACGGACTTGTATCACCTGAACAGGTAAGAAATGCAATTAAAGATAATACAATACTTATCAGCATAATGTTTGCAAATAATGAGATAGGTACTATTCAGCCTATAAAGGAAATCGGTGCCATCGCAAAGGAAAAGGGAGTTTTATTCCATACGGATGCTGTGCAGGCAGTTGGAAATGTAAATATAGATGTTAAGGATTTGAATGTAGACCTCCTTTCTTTATCAGGTCACAAATTCTATGGACCAAAGGGCATAGGAGCGTTATATATAAAGAAGGGCGTTAAGATTTCATCCTTTATCCACGGGGGACAGCAGGAGCGTGGAAAAAGAGCCAGTACAGAAAATGTTCCGGGCATAATTGGCTTAGGAAGAGCAATTGAACTTGCAACGGAAAACCTTGATGAATACAACAAGAAACTCATTGAGCTCAGAGAAAAAACTATAGAGGGTCTGTTTGCGAAAGTTCCTTATATTAGGTTAAACGGACACAGACATAACAGACTTCCCGGTAACGTAAATATTTCGTTTGAGTTTATAGAGGGAGAATCGCTTCTTCTTATGCTTGATATGAAAGGAATATACGGCTCCAGCGGATCAGCCTGCTCATCAGGTTCACTTGATCCTTCTCATGTCCTATTAGCTATAGGTTTACCCCATGAAATTGCACATGGTTCACTAAGGCTTACTTTTGGAGATGAAAATACCCAGGAAGATGTTGATTATATACTTGAGGTTATACCCCAAACGGTTAGCAAACTAAGAGATATGTCACCTCTTTGGGAAGCTGTAAAGGATAAAAAGTAAATTATTATATAGGGAAAAGAGGTATATAAAAATGTATAGTGAAAAGGTTATGGATCATTTTTCAAATCCGAGAAATGTGGGAGAAATAGAAGATGCAAATGGTGTAGGCCAGGTAGGAAACCCGAAATGCGGGGATATAATGAAAATGTATCTTAAAATAGAAGATAATATAATTGTTGATGCAAAGTTCAAGACCTTCGGATGCGGAGCAGCTGTTGCCACTAGCAGTATGGCAACCGAGTTGGTTAAGGGTAAGACTGTTGAAGAAGCAATGAAAATCACCAATAAGGCTGTTGCGGAAGCACTGGACGGACTACCTCCGGCAAAGATGCACTGTTCAAACCTTGCAGAGGAAGCAATAGCCGCTGCATTGACAGATTACAGAAAAAGAAACGGTTTGATTGACCCTAATGAAGGCGAAGATTGTACAGGTGAATGTTCATGTTGTCACCACAGCCATGGACGTGAGGAAGACTTTGAAGACGAAGAATAGAATTCTTGCAGGAGATATATAATGGGTTCAAAGAAAGTAATGCTTGGTATGAGCGGCGGCGTTGACAGTTCTGTAGCTGCCGCCATTTTATTAAGACAGGGTTATGAGGTAATAGGAGTCACTTTGCAGATATGGCAGGACATGGATGAAGAAAGGCAGAAGTCGGAAGGCGGCTGCTGTTCACTTTCAGCTGTTGATGACGCCAGAAGGGTGGCAAATAAATTAGGTATACCTTATTATGTTTTAAATTTTAAGGACATTTTTAATAAAACAGTTATAGAATACTTCAAAGAAGAATACTTCAAGGGAAGAACACCAAACCCATGTATTGCCTGTAACAGACATGTTAAGTGGCAGGCTATGCTGGACAAGGCTCTTTCCATGGGAATAGACTATATTGCCACAGGACATTATGCAAAAGTAATGCAGGACGCTGCAACGGGAAGATTTATTCTGAAGAAGTCAGTTACCGACAGAAAAGATCAGACATATGCACTGTATAATTTGACACAGCAGCAATTAAGCCATACGCTAATGCCGGTGGGTGATTATACAAAGGATGAAATCAGAGAAATTGCAAAGGAAATAGGACTTTCGGTAGCAACGAAACCTGACAGTCAGGAAATTTGTTTTATACATGATAACGATTATGGCAAATTTTTGAGTGAGAACTGTGACAAAAAAATAGTTCCCGGAAAATTTGTAGATACAAAGGGGAATGTGCTGGGTAATCACAAAGGAATTGTTCATTACACCGTAGGACAAAGAAAAGGACTTGGCATAGCCTTTGGAAAACCAATGTTCGTGGTAGCCGTTAATCCTGAAAATAATACAGTTGTTCTTGGAGAAGACAGTGAGGTGTTTTCCGAAACACTGACGGCATCTGATTTGAATTTTATTTCAATCGAGAAGCCGATAGACAGAATGAGGGTAAACGCAAAAATCAGGTATTCTGCAAAGGAAGCACCTGCAACAATAAATGTAATTGATGAAAACCGGATAAGGGTTGTATTTGATATACCTCAAAGAGCCATTACTCCGGGGCAATCGGTAGTTTTCTATGACGGCGATGTAGTTGTAGGCGGCGGTACTATAGATTAATAATTAACATAATTCTATTTAAAATCTTCTATCAAAGTTTATTTTCAAGCTATGATAGGAGATTTTCTGCATTATATTCAAAAAAATGATTGAATTTACATAAATGTACTGGTAATATATCATAGAAATAGTAAATGGAGGTAATTATGAAAAAAAATAAGTTGCAATTTATTTTTCTAGCAGTAGTTTTTATTGCAGTATTTTTTCATGTAGACAATATTTATAGTGCCGACCACATTAATAAAGATACGATTATTCAATCTGTCGATATTGATGCCGACAATGATAAAAATCCTGAATTCAAGGTATCTCTGTACAATACCCGTTCAGATGTGAAATATATAGTTCAAAATCCATATATCAATAAATACAAATATATGACATCTAAGATTTATAAATTGGTACAGTATAAAAACGGCAAAAAAACGGGATATGTTAACCTTACTATGAAAAGTCTCAGTGATAACAATAACTGGATGTTTTTTGTTAACTACTATTCGGACGAAGATAACATTAAACTCAAATATGAAATCAAAGCATTTACTCAACAGACAAATGTGGATATACTGACTTTTCCAAATCAAAAGGGCAAATATGTATTAAAAAGAGAAAAAACATCGAGCAAAGTAACCCTCTCAAATAAAGTTACATATCTGGAAAGTGCAAAACGTTATGTTAAGTTCGGCGAAATTATTTCAGCCAGAGGGTTAGGCTCCACAGTATGCGAAATATACAAGTATAAGGCAGACAACGTTCTGACAAAATCAAAAGATGGATTCAACTCACAGATAACATTAAACTCAATTGCAAAAAGAGAAATCAGGGGAAACTGGCTTTTATCCGTTAATCCTATGGTTGATTGGAGTCATAAAACCGCTTTTAATACAATGCTGAAAATGGACTTCGAAACAGGTACAATATTTTTTAGTGATGGAGTATACAGGGAAAACATGTATAATTATGTTCCCAGGTCATCCAGCGTAAGAACCTATTTTAAGAATCCTGCAGGCCTTCAGGTAAGGGCTTGCAAATGGGTTTTGGATAAAGGAAGTCTTTTTAAAACTGTAGGGGTCTATTCAATGTATGTATTTGCCGATTCAATAGGTAACAAAGGCTACATACCAACACAGCCAATGTCTGAATGGTTGAAGTCGGATTACAACATTAGTTACAATTTCTATGATACAAGGTTCAATTCAGATACCATGACATCGCTGTTATACATATATAAGGACTATCCGGATAAATACGTACTTGAAAAGTTGAATAAGTATATAAATTTTTATAAAAATTATTACAAAACAAAACAGTATAAGGTTGGGAAAGCAATATTTGTACCAGATTATATGGATATCAGCGGTAAAAACAAGATTAATCCTACCTCACTAAATCATTTTATTGCAGAAACAGAGGTAATGTTTCTTTACTATAATCTGACAGGTGATAAAGAGTGTCATAAAATTGCTTTAGAAATGCTCAATTCCATAAAGTTGACCAGCAGCAAGTGGATACGTCCTAACGGTGATTTATGGTATAGGGTTACACCACAGGGTGTATTTAATACAGATGATTACCCGTTAGTTACATACAATGACCTTGTGTTTTTTAAACAGATTTTAAAAACCGTTGAAGGCAAAATTCCTGCTGAAATAGAAAAATTGTACCAAAGCAAAGAAAAATGGTCAAAGAACCAAGGATTTCTTTGATACTGTTTATTTTCCAACATATTTTTTATTTAAGTGCAAACCATAAATAAGTATTTGTTTTAAAAGCAGGAGGAGGGATTTACTTTGCGTGAAGGATTAATTCCAACGGTATTAGGAACGGCTGTTACCGCAACAGGACTGGCAATGCGAGGTTATGACATGAAAAGACATGGCATGAAGAAGCGTGATACAGCAGTTGCAATTGGAGCAGGCGTTATTGGGTTTGGAGTAGCACACGTTGTACTGGGTTCCATAGACCTGATACACAAATAAATTCAAACAAAGGGGTGCTTTTCTAGGCACCCCTTTTTATCATTTCAAAAACAGGTTTCCTTTTTTCAAAATGAACCACATGTTTAAATCCAATACTTTTTAGGTGTTCCAAGGCCTCGCTGAAACTATGTCCAAGATGTTCGGTAAAGTGGGAATCTGACCCTATGGTAATAATTTCTCCACCCAACTCAAAATAGCGTTTAAAAACATCATAACCAGGTATTGTACATCCAAGATCGCTTCTTAACCCGGAAGTATTCAGCTCAATACCTTTTCCCTTTTCTATAACTGCTTTTAAAATCTCGTCGATAATATCGCTGTAATCCTTGTATCTGAGAGGCTTGTCTTCAAAGTTGCCGTATCGGGCAGCATAACCTATATGACCTATAACATCATAATTATCATATGCATTTACTGAACAAAGGATTTCCTCAAGATATCTTTCATAAGCTTGATGCTGTGTTCTACCTGAAAAGAAAGCCCCGGTATAAGGATCCTTGTGCTCAATTATATGAACCGAGTTAATAACAAAATCGAAGTCATAACGATTCAAAATATTATTAATTTTGTCAACGACTTGGGGCTGAAAACCCATTTCAACACCTATAAGTACTTCAAGCTTTGATTCCCACTTATCTTTAAGCTTACTAAAATAGGAAAAATACTCATTATAATCTATTAAAAAACTCTCATCAAAATCCGGATAGTCATAATCGACATGGTCAGTGAAAACCAACCCTTGAAGCCCTATTTCGACTGCTCTTTTACAGGCTTCTTCAGCGTCCATGCGTGAATCTGTAGAAAATTTTGAATGAATATGGTTGTCATGCATTGTAACTTTCTCCTTTGAAAAGTATAATAAAACTAAAATTAACCATCCTATAAAATATGATACGTTAATAATGTAATACTAATTAATATTATCTACATTTTTAAACTAAAAGTCAAAAAAGAGAGAGGTTAGAAAATGAATCAAGAAAAGACCAAGGGTGAATTATTAGAAGAAAAGCTTACCTACAAACAAAAAAATGCTTGGGAGAATAGTGAAAAAGAGGTTCAACAAGCTTTTGAATTGTGCGATGAATATAAGACGTACCTTGATGAAGGAAAAACAGAACGTGAATTCTGTTCAGTTGTAGAACGCAAGTTAGTTAAGGCAGGATATGAAAATCTGACTGAACTTATGAAAAAAGGTACAAAGTTGAAACAAGGTGCCAAGGTGTACTACATAAATAAGGAGAAGTCTGCCGTTTTTGCTGTAATCGGGCAAGAGCCTCTTACTCAGGGCATAAATATGGTAGGTGCCCATATAGATTCTCCACGCCTTGATTTAAAGCCAAACCCGATTTATGAAGATTCCGGTATGGTACTTCTGAAGACGCATTACTATGGAGGGATAAAAAAATATCAATGGGTAACCATTCCTTATGCATTACATGGTGTGGTTATTAAGGCAGATGGTTCAAAGGTGGAAATCAGTATCGGTGAGGACGAAAAAGACCCTGTATTTACCATAACAGATTTACTTCCTCATTTGGCTCAGGAGCAGATGCAGAAAAAAGCCACCGAGGTTATTGAAGGTGAAAGTCTTAATATATTATTTGGCTCAATACCTTTAAAGGATGATAAGGTAAAAGATAAGATTAAGCTGAATATATTAAAACTTTTAAACGAAAAATACGGAATGGTAGAAGAAGATTTTATATCAGCAGAACTGGAGGCAGTACCTGCATACAAGGCAAGAGATATTGGACTCGACAGGAGTATGATAGGAGCTTACGGTCAGGATGACAGGGTTTGTGCATTTACATGTGTAAAAGCAATGCTCGATCTTGTACAGCCTGAAAAAACTGCATTATGTATTCTTACGGACAAAGAAGAAATCGGAAGCATGGGAAATACAGGAGCCCAGTCCAGTCTTCTTAAGAATTTTGTATCAAAACTATTATATTTAACTGCAGATAACTATTCAGACATATTAACAAATCAATGTCTGGAAAATTCTAAAATGCTTTCAGCTGATGTTAATGCAGCTGTTGACCCTACGTATGAAAGTGTAAATGAAAAGTCAAATTCATCATATATGGGAAATGGTATTGTATTTCAAAAATATACAGGTTCACGAGGCAAATATGATGCAAGTGATGCCAATGCGGAATTTGTAGCAGAAATCAGAAACTTATTTAATAAAGAAGGCATTATATGGCATTTGTCAGAAATGGGTAAAGTTGATTTGGGCGGTGGAGGAACTATTGCTCAACATGTTGCTAACCTTGGTGTTGATGTACTTGATTGTGGAGTGCCGATACTTTCTATGCACTCTCCAATTGAAATATCAAGTAAAATAGATATTTACATGAGTTACAAGGGTATGAAAGTTTTCCTTGAAAGCAAATAACGTTATTAGGAGAAAAGGACATGATAAGATTCGGACCATCTGGAAATTCAGACAGCTTTTATGAACAGGGATACAAATCGTCGGCGCAAATGCCTGCATGGCTTGCTTCAAAGGGCCTGAATGCTTACGAGTACTCCTGTACAAAAGGAGTAAAGGTTGGAGAGGCAACTGCAAGGGAAATAGGTCAACAGGCTCAAAACAACAATATTTTTGTCAGTATCCATGCTCCGTATTATATAAACATGTCAAGTGAAGAAGAGGACAAAAGAGAAAATTCTAAGAGATACATTATGGAAACCTTACAGGTTGCAAAGTGGATGGGTGCCAAGAGAATAGTTGCTCATACAGGATCCACCAGCAAACTAGGACGGGAAAAGTCCCTTGAGTGGGCAATACAGATTCTTAAAGAAACTCTGCAAATGTCTGATGCTGCGGGTTTTGGCGATATCAGTATATGTCCGGAGGTATTGGGTAAGCATAATCAGTTGGGAACACTTGAAGAAATAATGGAAATGTGCAAAATTGATGAAAGGTTGATACCTACTATAGATTTCGGACATATTCATGCCAGAGGCCTTGGAATACTGAATTCTCAAGAAGACTTTGAAACGGTCATAGATTTTATAGAAAACTCAATCGGCAAGGAAAGAACTAAAAGAATCCATTGTCACTTCAGCCGGATAGAGTTTTCCAAAGGCGGAGAAAAAAAGCACTGGAATTTTGCAGACAAGCAGTTTGGGCCTGAATTCGAGCATCTTGCACCTGTACTGGTTAACAGGAAAATGGAGCCTGTTATTATTTGTGAATCAAGAGGCATGATGGCTGAAGATGCCGCAGAAATGAAAGAAATTTATTATGGCATATTGGAAAATCAAAACTTGTTTTAAAGTAGTTTATAAGTGAGTGTCGCAAAATTAATTTTATCTTTTCTAACCTGTACTTTGGAGTATAAATTGTATATCAATGGAAGCTTGGTTAAAGATATTTGCAGATGTTTACCGGCGAACACGGATATTTTACCGAAAAACTTACACGATGTAAGTTTTAGCGACACAATGAATTATGGACGATGAATGTGAGTGACGGTAAAATATCCAAAGATGAGCCGCTATAAACTTTTGCAAATATCTTGGAAGCAATCATTGATATAATTTTATACGGAAGAATCGGTGTTAAAATAGAAAAACTTTCTGTTTTGCAACAGTTCATTAGATAAAAAATGGAGGTTAAAATGAAAAAAATACTTGTTTTAAACGGGCCTAATCTGAATATGTTAGGTATCAGGGAAAAAGCTGTTTACGGTAGCGAAACACTGCTGGATATTGCCAAAGAGGTTAATATCGTATCTCAGGAGCTTGGGTTAGAGTCAGATTTTATACAATCAAACCATGAAGGGGAAATAATAGACAAACTACATGCAGCACGTGGTGTATATGATGTTGTAATAATTAATGCGGGGGCATATACACACTACAGCATAGCTATAAGAGATGCAATAAAGGCAATAGAAATACCTACAATAGAGATACACCTTTCAAATATACATAGCAGAGAAGAATTCAGACATACATCCATGATAGCACCCGTTTGTGTAGGACAGATATGCGGATTCGGAAAGATGAGCTACATATTGGCGCTTCATGCGGCGGCAAACCTTTAAAGGTTAATATATATATATATATAGTTAAAAAATAGGGATTTATGGAGGTAGTTAAATGGTTGACAAACAAATATTATCAAATAGGTTGGATACTTTCAGAAAAGAACTGAAAAACCTCGGCCAGGATGGCGCATTGATTACAAAAAGAGAAAATTATATGTATCTGTCAGGTTTTTCAGGTACCTCGGCAAACCTTGTTATTACTGATAAAAAAGCATATCTGCTGACCGACTTCAGATACGTTGAACAATCGGCAAAGCAGGCACCTATGTTTGAAATAATTCAGCATAAGACCGATATAAAAGATTCTATCCTTGAAATATTAAACTCAGAAGGAATTAAAAAGCTTGGCTTTGAAGACGAAAGCCTGACTTATGCGGAATACAAATCATTTAGAAGCAAATTCAAGGATACTGAACTGGAGGGAATAGGTTCTGTTATTGAAAAGTTAAGAAGTATAAAGGATTCCTTTGAAACAGATACTATAACCAAGGCTGTAGAAATTGCAGATGGTGCATTCAACTACGTTCTTGGTATCATAAAGCCCGGAATTACAGAGCTTGATGTTGCTGCTGAACTGGAATATCAAATGAAAAAATTAGGGGCATCAGGTGCTTCCTTCGAAACAATTGTTGCATCAGGGCTGAGGTCATCCATGCCTCATGGAGTAGCATCTGAAAAGAAACTCGAAATTGGTGATACAATTACAATGGATTTTGGCGCATTATATAACCATTACTGCTCCGATATAACAAGAACGGTTTTTCTTGGTCAGCCGGATAAAAAAATGGTAGATATCTATAATATAGTTTTAGAGGCTCAATTATCTTCAGAGAGAGGTGCCGTTCAAGGAAAAACAGGGAAGGAAATAGATAAAATAGCAAGGGATAAAATATACGGCAAAGGATTTGAAGGTAAATTCGGGCATGGACTTGGTCATGGTTTAGGCCTTGAGATACACGAAAATCCACGCCTGTCCCCAAGCGGAGAAACAATACTGAAAAACAATATGGCAGTTACCGTAGAACCGGGTATCTATGTGGAGGGACTTGGAGGAGTAAGAATTGAGGATACCATTATAATCAGGGATGACAACCCTCTTGTTTTAACCCGTTCTAAAAAGGACTTGATTATTATATAAGCCAAAATTAGACTTTTTCGGTGTATTTATTGACTTTTATCATTAAATTGAAAATTTTTCTTGCCTAATAGAGAAAATTAATTTAATATAAACTAGGATAGTATTAAAGATAAAATAAAGTTTTATGCATTTTTATATTTATGGAGGTAAGGTATGATAGTAGCTGGAGATTTTAAAAATGGCGTAACATTTGAATTGGATAATAATATATTTCAGGTAGTTGAATTCCAACATGTAAAGCCGGGAAAAGGAGCTGCGTTCGTAAGAACAAGGTTAAAGAATATAATAACAGGTGCAACAGTTGAAAGAACTTTCAATCCAACAGACAAAATGCCAAAAGCTCATATCGAAAGAAAAGATATGCAGTATTTATATAATGATGGAGATTTATATTACTTTATGGATGTTGAGTCCTTTGAACAGCTTCCTATAAACAAGGAAACAATTGGAAATACTCTTAATCTTGTTAAAGAAAATGATATTGTAAAGATTCTTTCACATAAAGGAAATGTTTTCGGTATCGAGCCTCCAACATTTGTAGAGCTTGAGGTAACAGAAACAGATCCCGGTTTTAAGGGTGATACTGCTACCGGTGCAACAAAACCTGCTACAGTTGAAACAGGTTTTGTTATAAAAGTGCCCCTTTTTGTTAACACTGGAGATATAATAAGAATTGATACAAGAACAAATGAATACATGGAAAGAGTTAAATAATAAAATACCGAAGTGGTAATGAGGAGGTAAATATGAGCTATATAAGCGAACGTGTAGCATTCATTAAAGGTTTGGCAGAGGGTATGAAGATTAATGATTCAACCAATGAAGGTAAGCTGTTAAACGCTATGATTGATGTACTTGATGACATTTCACTTGCAATTGAAGATATTGAGGAAATTCAGGATGACCTTGGTGAGCAGGTAGACAGCATAGATGAGGATCTCGCAGAGATTGAAAAGCTTATTTATGATGAGGATGACATTGAGTTTGAAGAAATTGAGTGCCCAAACTGTGGCGAAAAAATCGACGTTGATCTTGAAATGATTGATGAAGATGCTGAAACCATCGAGTGTCCCCATTGCCACGAGAAGATTGAATTGGAATGGGATTGCGAATGTGATGATGAATGTGGTTGCGGCTGCGGACATGATCATGATGAAGAATAATTTAATATAATTATTATTAAAAGCTTCCAACAAATATTTGTTGGAAGCTTTTTTAATGTTTTGCTATTGACAATGGTATATTTAAGTTGTATTATTGTATTAATCACTTAATACAATAATACAACTTAAAGGAGAAAAATCTATGATAAATAAAAAGTACATATTACTAATAATTGTTTTAACAATAATTTTATTATCCGGATGTACTTACGGAAGCTATAGTAGCACAAGAGCGGTTGAAATCAGTACTTCCAGTCAAATGTCCATGAGCTATGAGAAATTTAACGGATACAAAGCTACTTCTATTAAAGTAAAGGAAGGCAATCCCGTTGACGTAAATGTTGATATTGTTTCAAATACAGGAAAGCTGGACATGTCGATTACAGATGAAAAGGACCACAGTGTTTATGAAGGGAAGGATATACCTACATCCTCCTTTTCAGTAAGTCTCGATAAGCCCGGGGACTACAAACTGAAAGTTTCAGGTGAAAAGCACTCCGGAAGCTACAAAATTACATGGGGAAAGGCAAGTGAAGATAATGAAAAATAACTGCAAGGGGAGATGGTCTGATGGCTAATGATTTTTCGTCTAATGTTCCCATATATATTCAAATAATGAATGAAGTTAAGCTCAAGATTGTTTCAGGAGTATGGGAAGCAGGGCAAAGACTTCAATCTGTCAGAGAACTGGCTGTAGAGTTTTCAGTTAATCCCAATACCATGCAGAAGGCTTTTTCTGAACTTGAAAGAGAGGGCTTGCTGTATACCGAAAGAACATCGGGAAGATATGTTTCTCAGGACGAGGAAAAAATAAAAAAAGCACGAGATGAGATGGCTGAAGAATACACCGGGAATTATTACAACCTGATGAAGAAGCTAGGTTATAAGAAAGAAGAAATAATATATGTAGTATCAAGCAGATTGGCTGATATTGAAAAAGGAGGTCTTAAAAATGAGTAATGTAATAGAAATAAACGCACTGCATAAGTGTTATGGGGCCAGAAAGGTGCTGGACAATGTGTCTCTATCCTTGAGAAGTGGAACAATAGTAGGTCTGCTGGGACCAAACGGATGCGGTAAGACATCAATGATTAAGATAATTGCAGGTATTATACAGGATTATGAAGGGCAGGTACTGATTGATGGAAGAGTACCTGACGAGTACACGAAGTCCATTGTTTCCTACTTGCCGGAGAAAACATATCTTGCTGATAATTTAAGAGCTAAGGATGCTCTGGACTTCTTTGAAGATTTTTACTCCGACTTTGACCGGGAGAAGGCAACGAGAATGCTTTCTCAATTTAAGCTTGATCCAAATCAAAAGATAAAAAGCATGTCAAAAGGAATGCAGGAAAAAGTTCAGTTGATTCTTGTAATGTCAAGAAAAGCAAAGGTATATTTGCTGGATGAACCTCTGGGAGGACTTGATCCCGCTTCACGTAAAGCAATGCTTGATATTATACTGAACAATTATTCTGAGGATGCAGTAGTACTTCTTTCAACTCACCTGATAAACGATGTTGAAAGAATATTTGATAGGGTAATCATGGTGGGAAAAAATAGAATTCTGGTAGATGATACTGTTGATAATATACGTGAGAAAAATGGTAAATCTGTTGAAGAGCTTTTTGAGGAGGTGTTCAAATGTTAGGGAAATTATTCAAATATGAGGTTAAGGATACATCAAGAATAATACCTTTCTTTTATGTAATAACAGCAGTTCTGGCAGGTTTGTCCTTGCTTGCCGGAAAACTGGAGTTGGGTTGGTTCAAGGTAACATCTTCAGTGCTACTGCTATTAGTTGGAATTGCAGTATTTATTGTTACACTGGTAGTAATATGTATGAGATTTTATAAAAACTTATACTCAAACGAAGGATACTTAAGTTTTACATTACCTTTAAAACCTCACCTTCACCTCGTTTCGAAGTCAATCGTATCATTTATTTGGATGATATTGAGTGTACTGATTTGTATGGGAGCTTTCTTTGTTGCATTGTATGGACTTTGAGTAGATGGGAAGGTGTGGTCGTCGGTTCTGGATGAAATAGAAAGCTATGGTATGGGAAATTATATATATGCGATTATACCTATGGTATGTTTATCAATACTGTACTTAATGAGCCAGATTTACTTTTCTATAACCTTGGCAAATCGTCCAAGATTTCATAATTTAGGGGCGGCAGGAGCCTCGATTCTATTGTTTCTGGTTACAAATGTAGCACTAAAGATAGTAGAGACTATACTTACCATAATAATTCCTTTTTCAATTTCAGTCAGCCTGACCGGCGGTTTTGATATTTCTTTAACTGCACAGAATATGGTTGGATATTTAATAAATAACATAAACAACCAAAATCCTTCAAATATGGTTATTGGTCTGGGAGGATATACATTTGATATAATAATGGTATGTGTCCTCTTCTATACTACAGGCCGCATTATGAATAAAAAAGTTTCATTGAGATAAGAGAAAATTATATAGATTAAATAAGACACCCGATAGAGCCAAAAATGGTATCGTCGGGTGTTTTTTTATACCTTTTTTTATTTTTGTCATAATGTTGGACAAAGCCTAATATATATAAATAAATAAATTTCTTATTTGAGATTCAGGCAGTTTCTTAACACTAGGGTGTTAACTAAAGAAAAGCAAGGAGTGATTAACACATGACTAACTTACAATTTGAAATATTACCTTTCCTCATTCCCGGTATCAGGGAAGTTATTCAAAAAATTCATATTAATGAGTTAAACAATTTGGAAGAAATACGATTGCGGGCAGGAAAACCTCTAATGGTATTTTATAAAAAAAATGACTGGTTTGTCACTCAAAACGGGCGGTTAACACGTTCTTTGAGCGAGGCTTATATAGTGGACCAAAAAGAGATAGTCAAAACGCTGGAACTTATGAGTGAGAATTCCATTTACGCATATCAGGACGAAATAAAATCAGGTTATATTACTTTACGGGGAGGACACAGAATAGGACTCAGCGGTAAGGTTGTATTGCAGGAAGGTAAAATCAGAAATATAAAGGACTTTAACGGACTAAACATACGTATAGCAAAAGAGGTAAAGGGAAGTGCAAAACATATAATAAAATATATAATAAAAAACAGCTCAGATATTTATAACACACTTATCGTCGGGCCGCCTCAATGCGGAAAAACTACCATACTTAGAGATTTGTCCAGAATGTTGAGTAGCGGTGAGGCAGAATACGATTTTAACGGTATGAAGGTGGGAATAGTTGATGAAAGGTCTGAAATCGCTGCATGCTGTAAAGGTGTGCCTCAGAGTGATGTTGGATATAGAACCGATGTTTTAGACGGTTGTCCAAAAGTATTAGGGATGGAAATGCTTTTGAGGAGCATGTCACCTGGAATAATAATTACGGATGAGATAGGGACTCATGGTGACAGGGATGCTATTCTGAAAGTGTTAAATTCCGGAATCAAAATAATAGCTTCAGCACACGGCTATAACATAACAGAGCTAAAAATGAGGGATGAACTCCTTTCTTTGATTAAATCCGCAGCCTTTGAAAGGTATATAGTACTAAGTTCCAGAAACGGGCCGGGAACCCTTGAAGAAGTTGTAGACTCAGGTATGACACCGGTCTACAGAATATCACCATAGAAGGGAGCTGCGAAAATGATTATAAAAATTATCGGCTCGGCGCTTCTCATATGTGCCACCAGCCTTATGGGCTTTTCTCTGGCAGCAGACTGCTCTAAAAGACCTAAAGTGCTAAGAGAGCTTCAGGTATTGATGCAAATGTTTGCAAATGAGATAAGCTATCTGTCAAATTTATTGGCACAGTCCTTTGAAAGGATATATACAAGCTCCAAAACTGATGCCTCACTACTCTTCAAGGAAGCAGCTGAAAACCTGTCCTTGCCCGGAATAACTGCAGATACAGCGTGGGAAAAGGCTGTAGAGAACACTTGTTCGAAGCTGGGTTTAAATAAGGAAGATAAGGCCATTTTAATTACCTTCGGTAAAATGCTTGGCAGTTCAGATCTGGAAGGCCAGATTAACAATATAAATCTTGTCTCATCCCAACTGAAACTTCAGGAAATGAAAGCGGAGCAGATGAGACAGAAAAATGAAAAAATGTACAAAAGCCTTGGTGTATTAAGCGGATTGGCTATAGTAGTTGTATTATTTTAGGTACAAAGGAGTGAAGTTTTATGGAAGTAGATCTCATATTTAAAATTGCAGCAATAGGCATATTAGTTTCGGTATTGAATCAGGTTTTAATCAGGTCAGGCAGGGAAGAGCAGGCCATGATGACTACTCTGGCAGGAATAGTAGTTGTACTTTTAATGGTATCAAAACAGATTGCAGGCCTTTTTGAGGCGGTAAAAACCATGTTTCAGTTTTAACAAAAGCATTATGGATACGAGGGTACATATGATATGGACATACTTCAGATTGTTTGTATTGGTATAGTTGCGGTAGCACTTTCATCAGTGATAAAGGTACAGAAACCGGAGCTTGCTTTGCAGGTCAGCATTATTACCGGGATTCTCATATTTATGCTTGTAGCAGTAAAGCTATCCGCAGTCATAGATTTTATAAAAACCTTCAGTCAGAAGGCTGATATAGACTCAACATATATTGCTATTTTGCTTAAAATAGTCGGAATCGCATATATAGCAGAGTTTGGAGCAGAGGTTTGCAAAGATGCAGGAGAATCGTCAATTGCATCCAAAATAGAACTTGCGGGTAAGGTTACCATAGTAGTTCTGGCAGTACCAATAATAACATCACTCCTGGACCTGGTAGTAAAACTGATGCCATAGCAGGTATCCGACATACATCACGTTAATGGCTGCTTTTAGCCTTGGAGGAATTTTACCAATGAAACTAAAAAAACTTGTATTTACAGTTTTATTATTTATAACTGTTTTCTCTCCACTTTGCATACATGCAGAGACATTACAGCAAAATACTGACAGCAGTACTGAAAATGATAAGATTCTTAACGATCAGCTCAAGGATAACTCTGGTATAAGCGACAATGTAAGTAAGTATTATGGGGAAGATTCACAAGAACTCTTTCCGGACTTCGACCCCGGGAAAATTGTCTCCGATGCGGCAAAAGGTAATTTGAAATTCAGCTTTACAGGAGTTATTAACAGAGTAATCAGGTACCTTCTTAAAGAAGTCTTTTTAAATGCAGACATATTAATAAAAATAATAATCCTTTGCATTATTTGCGCTATACTGAAAAACCTGCAAAATTCATTTCTAAGTGAAAGTGTGGGTGAAATGGCTTTTTTCGTCTGCTACATTGTATTGGTTTCAGTATTGATGGTTAGCTTTAGTACGGCTATGAAAATGTGCATGGATATTATTGATAATATGGTGTCGTTTATGCATTCAATTATACCGCTGCTAATTTCACTTCTGGCAACATCAGGAAGTATATCTTCAGCAGGTGTTTTCCAACCTGTACTGGTAATGTTGATTGAAATAGGTGCCACAGCAATCAAGAATTTTTTCATCCCATTAATTTTTCTTATTACCATACTTAACATCGTAAATAATATTTCCGATAAGATTCAATTAACCAAACTTGCTGGTTTTATGAAACAAATATGTACCTGGGGGCTGGGGCTTATCCTTACAATATTTATAGCAATTGTATCAATACAGGGGTCAATGGGTGCAGTGGTAGACGGCGTGACAAGCAAGACAGCAAAGTTTGCACTGGGAACATTTATACCGGTAGTAGGAAAGTATCTGGCAGATGCAGCGGATACGGTTGTAGGTTGTACTCTTGTAATTAAAAATGCATCAGGACTTATTGCAATGATTGGAATCCTATTAATATGCCTTGCACCACTTTTGAAAATTCTTGCCGTGGTTGTGTTGTACAAGCTGGCCTGTGCATTTGTAGAGCCCATATCAGATAAGAAGATTACAAATTGCCTTAATGATATGTCAGGCTCGTTGACATATATATTAGGAGTAACAGCCGCTATAGCAGTTATGTTCCTAATAGCAATTACAATTGTAATAAGTACTACTAATATGTCTGCCGCAATAAGGTAAGGGAGGGCTTTCAATGCTTGAATTTTTAAAAAGCTGGATTATCAACATTGTTACAATCACAATCATTCTTGTCTTATTTGAAATAATAATGCCTTCAGGAAAAATAAAGAAAATAATAAGTCTTGTAGCTGGATTTATTTTGCTGATTGCTGTAATAAACCCTTTTTTAACTCTTAAAAATAAAAATTTTGATCTTGGACAGAATGTGATATCGGATAGCATGTATATTGATAAAAATGAGCTGGAAGCCAGCAGCAAACTGTTTAAGGACAAGCAGATGAAACAAGTATCCCAGGTGTACAAGGAAAAAGTGATTAACAGTATACAGGAACAAGCCCTTAAGGTTGATGGAGTTTCTCAGGCGAAAGCTGATATTGAAATCAACGAGGACTACTCTTCAAATAAATTCGGGGAAATAACCAGAGTAAATCTGAAGATAAAACGGGGTAAAAAGCAGTCGGACAGTGTAAAAATTAATTCTGTAATGCCTGTTAAAAAGATTGATATTTCGTTACCTTTTGTAAAGGGGAAAGATAGCAAAACACTAGAAGCACCTGCAGATGATGAAAGTAAAAAAATAACGGAACAATTAAAACAGACCATAAATAAATCCTTCGAAATAAAAAAGGACAGTATTATTGTTACAGTCAATTAATTTATTTTTGATAACCCATAAATTTTCGGAATAAATGGTGCAGGAGGGAATATAAATGTATAAATTTAGTAAGCTTATAACGGATCTGAAAAAAAGAATAACTGCTGACGGGAGTAAAAAGGTAATTCAGAATACCGTAATAGTTGCAATTATAGGAATAATTCTACTCATTGCAGGCAGTGTATTTTTTCAAGGCACAACCAAGAAAAACGAGAAGGTTACTCCCCAGCCTAAAAACGGGACAGAGGCTGTGGAAACATTAAGTCAGAAGGAAGGTGAAACAAAGGATAAACTGGAAAAAAGTCTGGAAGCTATCCTGTCCCAAATAAAAGGAGCTGGTAAGGTAAGTGTTATGGTGACCTTTTATTCCGGTAATGAATCCGTGCCGGCTTATAACACTAAAAACAGTACAAGCGACACACAGGAGAAAGACAAGGAAGGAGGTACGAGGTCAGTTAAACAGGCAGACAGGGAGAATAGCATCATTTTCGAAGAAAGCGACGGAGTAAAAAAACCATACATAACAAAGGAGCTGCTCCCAAAAGTAAAAGGTGTTGTCATAGTTGCAGACGGGGCCGGAGATGCTGAAGTCAGAAGTAGCCTGGCAAAAGCTACGGAGGCACTTTTTGAAGTGGCTTCCCACAAGATACAGGTATTTGAGAGAAATAAAAACTAATTTTAAAAAATAGAAATAAACTTAAATATACATGAATATACATAATGTGTGAGACGAGCAAAAATCCTTTAGGTGAAAAGCCAAGGAGAAACAATAAACTAAAAGATTGTTAGGAGGGTCTATGTAATGAATTTTTTAAAAAGAAAACAAATAATTGTACTTTCCCTTGTACTTATGCTGTTAGTAGCAGGCTATCTGCAGTACAACTACAACAAAAGCTCACAATACAGCGAAGATGACTCCGCTCAAATTGGCGATGCAGTATATGTAGATAATCAGGATGCATCTGATAAGGAAAATATTGACACTGCAACTGCCGGGGATGAAGAGAAAACAGCTACGGCATCAAAGGAAGCAAACAACTTTTTTGCCCAGGCAAAAATGGATAGGGATGTTACAAGAGACAAGGACATTGAAACAATGAAGGGTGTTTATGAAGACGATATGGCCAGTAAGGATGCAAAATCCAAGGCATATGAAAAAATGATGAAAATAGTTGAAACGTCTCAGAAAGAGGCCAATATTGAAACACTTATTAAAGAAAAAGGTTTTAACGATGTAGTTGCATTATTTTCTGATGACGGAAGTGTAGATGTTGTTGTAAAAGCTCCAGCAATATCCAAGGCTGACTGGGCTAAAATAGCTGACATTGTTGCAAGACAGGGAAATGTTCCTTTTGATAAGATTATAATCAAGAATATGTTCTGATTCTTATAATTTTATAAATAAATCAGCTCAAAAAGGGGTTATCTTGAAAAAGATAGCCTTTTTGTTTTTATAAGTTTTTTGGACAAGCAGCAACATTATTCCAAATGATTAGAAACAGCTGTTATTTAAAATACTAGTATAGATTGATAATTAAAGATTGAAGTGATATAATTTTACAAGCTGTTATCCAGAAGAAATGGTAATATTGCCTGACTGATATAATGGAGGTATATTATGGAAGAAAATAATATAATTGATGACTATGGTTCTGTAAAAATATCTGAGGAAGTTGTTGCCATTATCGCCGGAATTGCTGCGACTGATGTTCCTGGGGTAGCGGGAATGAGTGGTGGTATAGCAGGAGGAATCGCTGAGATTCTTGGAAGGAAGAACCTTTCAAAAGGGGTAAAAGTTGAGGTTGGAGAAAAAGAGGCAGCTATAGATTTATATATAATAGTAGAATACGGTGCAAGAATACCTGAAGTGGCATGGGACATACAGGACAAGGTAAAAAGCACAGTACAGGAAATGACTGGACTCAATGTTGTTGAGGTTAATATTCACATTCAGGGAGTTAATTTTGACAAAGAGATTAAAAAGGATTCCGAAACTAAGTAGGGTATCAATATCGGTGTTATTGGAAATAATTAAATAAAGTATATGAGAATGATTATTATCCAAACATTCTCATATACGTTTGATTTTTATACATAATTGAAATATAATGAAATTAATTACCGAATTTATGGTATTGTTTGCTTAAAATAAAAGAATAGAGGTGAAGTTTATATGAACATAATTTTACGTGTACTATTAGCCGTATATGCATTTTTCCTGACAATTGCATCCATGTTCGCAATGCTTGTTACAATTAAGTCTGACATATTGTCGGAGGCTTATACATACTTATATAACGATGTGTTGGCGTATCGGAATCCATCAATTTTAATGTTCATTGTTTCTTCAATATTTTTCTGTTTGAGTTTGACATTCCTTCTTTCCGGTTTTAAGCCTGAAGGAGATAAAAAAGCTATAACCAAATACAATAAAAACGGCGATATCAGAATTACTTTAAACTCAATCGAGAACATTGCATTGGCTACATCGAGAAAGCTCAACGGGATTCGTGATTCCAAGGCATTTGTTACAAAAGTAGGCGAAGGTGTAAGCATTACTGTGAAAGCAATTGTTCTTCCTGACATAAACATTCCGCTACTGTCTGAAGATATGCAGCTGAAAGTAAAATCTGCAGTTGAAGATTGCACGGGCGTGCAGGTGGATAGTGTCAGAGTTTTAGTGGAGAGCATTTTCACTGGTTACAAATCTGCTAGAGTTGAGTAACAATTGGAGGTGTTACCATGAATAAACAGGTATTAACCGAATTTTACAATCAGCACAAGGGTGAAATACTGGGGGCCGCAATTGGTTTTGTGATTGCAGTTATTGTATTGATTCTTGGATTGTTAAAGGCATTGTTTATAGTGTTGTGTGTAGTTTTTGGATTTTATGTTGGAAAAAAATTGTACCAGGACAAAGACTATATCAAAAATCTTCTGGACAGGATACTGCCGCCTGGTACATACAGATAGACAGAAATAACTTAATTTAAGGAGGAATATCAATGGGACGCCGTGCATCCAGGGAATCTGCGATGAAACTGTTGTATCAATTGGAAATACAGAAAACTGACAGAGACGAACAAATTAACATGGCCCTGGAAGACGAAAGTTTAACTGAAAACGATAGGGAATATATTAAAGGGATCGTTTATGGGGTATACGAAAAAACACCGGTTTTAGACGGTATAATAGAAAAAAAAGCAACCGGATGGAAAATAAATCGTTTATCTAAAATAGATTTATCAGTTTTAAGAATAGGAATTTACGAAATATTGTACAGGGACGATATACCATTTAGTGTTTCTGTAAATGAGGCTGTAGAATTAGCTAAAAAGTATAGCAATGAGGATGCAGGAGCGTTTGTTAATGGACTTTTGGCTAAGGTATCAAAGAGTGATTTGCCTCAAGAAACGGTAGCTAGTGAAATTGATTCTGAATAATAGAAGCTTTAAAGGGTAATGTGATACATTTGACATTATCCTTTTTTGAAATATAGGAGTTTTAAGAATAATGAATAGAGTTTATTCGGTTTCTGACATAAATAATTATATAAAGCAGTTGGTATCAAGGGACCTAATATTATCGGATGTGTCAATTAGGGGTGAAATATCCAACTTTAAGCACCATTATACAGGGCATATGTATTTTACAATTAAGGACGAAAACAGCCTTTTAAAATGCGTTATGTTCAAGTCACAGGCCATTGCACTTAGATTCGCTCCCGAAAACGGTATGAAGGTGATAGTATCCGGCTATATCTCTGTTTTTGAAAGAGACGGACAGTATCAGCTGTATGCAAGTAATATGCAGCCGGATGGAGTGGGTGCTCTCCATGTTGCCTTTGAACAGCTGAAAGAGAAGCTTGAGCGGGAGGGGTTATTTGATCCGGAAAAAAAGAAAAGTATTCCCGTGCTGCCTGGAAGTATAGGCATTGTAACATCTTCAACCGGTGCCGTTATAAGGGATATTATAAATGTTACCTATAGAAGAAACAGCAAAATGAAACTGGTTCTGTATCCTGTAGCCGTTCAGGGACTACAGGCAGCAGGGCAGATAGCTGAAGCAATAAAGCGCCTCAATGAGCATAATAAGGTTGACGTAATTATTGTCGCCAGGGGCGGCGGCTCACTGGAGGAATTGTGGGCATTCAATGAGGAAATTGTTGCCAGAAGCATATATGCATCAAATATTCCTGTTATATCTGCTGTTGGACATGAAACAGACTTCACCATATGCGATTTCGTTTCGGATATGCGAGCACCAACTCCTTCTGCCGCCGCGGAACTTGCAGTCCCTGATATAGAGGTACTATTATATAAGCTGGAAAGTTACAATATGAGAATGAAAAATGCCCTTGTGAAAAAAGTCACCGCATTGCAGAACCAACTGCAAAAAATAAATTCAAGACCTTTTTTTACACAGCCGTATGACAGAGTAAACCAGCAAAGGCAGACATTAGACAATTTAATAAAAAGTCTTATAAGAGAAAATCAATCGTTTATAAAAGATAAGAGGTCACAGTTTGGAATGCTTGCAGGAAAACTGGATGCTTTGAGTCCCTTGAAAATAATGGAACGTGGATATAGTGTTGTAAAAAATTCTCAAGGACATGTTGTAAATAGTGTAAAGCAGGTTAATACAGGAGATAAGTTGGAAATATTGATAAATGACGGATTAGCAGAATGTGACGTTATATCGGTAAGAGAGGGAAAAATATATGAGCAAGAGTGTTAAAATTGAAAAGAGCTTTGAAGAGGCTATTGCAGAGCTTGAACAAATTGTTGTGAAGCTTGAAAAGGGTGAAGCCACATTGGAGGAGTCCATTACCAGCTTCCAGCAGGGAATAGAACTGTCAAGGTACTGTGCAGCAAAGCTGGATGAAGCAGAAAAGAAAATTACAATGTTAATTCAGGATGAAGAGGGTAATTTGCAAGAAAAAGATTTTAACATGTAATGCGGAGGAAATATGAATTTTAAGGAAAAAAACAATATATATGTGAATATGATTGAAGAGAGGCTTCATAATATTATTCCGGAAGTAAACGGATACTACCTTGAAATAAAGGAAGCAATGTCATACAGTCTTTTAGCTGGAGGCAAGAGATTGAGACCTTTATTGGCACTAGCTGTTGCAGAAATGCTAGATAAGCCGCTTAATGAGGTAATTAATTTTGGCTGTGCAATCGAAATGATTCATACATATTCACTGATACATGATGATTTACCGGCTATGGATAATGACGACTATAGAAGGGGAAAGCCGACAAACCACAAGGTGTTTGGTGAAGCCATGGCAATACTGGCCGGAGACGGACTATTAAATATGGCTTATGAAATAATGATTAATGATACAGTTGAATCAAATAGTATTGAAAAAATGCGGGCTGCCGGAATAGTTGCTAAGGCAGCAGGGGCATTAGGAATGGTAGGAGGTCAGGTAATTGACCTTCAATCAGAAGGAAAAACCATTGAAAGTGATAGGCTTAAAACAATGCACAGACTGAAAACAGGTGCGTTGATAAAAGCGCCAGTGGAAGCTGCGGCAGTAATATGTGGTGCCGATAAAAAAGAATTTGAGCTTCTGTCAGGATATGCAGCAAATTTGGGGCTAGCTTTTCAGATAAAAGACGATATCCTTGACATAGAAGGAACCGTTGAAAATATGGGAAAGAATCCCGGAAACGATTCTTCCTGTAATAAATCAACTTATGTAACCATGTATGGACTTGAAGAGTCAAAAAAGCTTCTGGAAACAGTAACTCAAGAAGGTATTTCCTGCCTTGAAGCATTTGGCCATAAGGCGCAGTTTTTGAAAGAACTTGCATTATCACTGGTTGTAAGGGACCGGTAAGATGAATTTTGGGGAATAATATTCTCTTTGTTTATCAAAGTTTTTATGTTATAATGTTGTCTCGATGACATTTATGTTATCTAATATTAATACTATTGACAAAAAAACAGGGTGGCGCAGTATTCTAGTCAGTACTGATGATTCTGAAGACGGGCCTAAAAATCCGTTTAAGGGCACATCGATGAAGTTCCTTGTGTCGGCTTGCTACGCCCAGTGGTGGGTTGATGCTGGGAGTTAAGGCTTAGGGGCGATCCGCAATGGCATGCGGGCGTTGACCCCTTTTCCGTGGAGACCCTTACTTGTGGAAGAAAAGTCAAGCTTTTGCTTGCCACCTCGACTACGAAAAGGGATTAAACCTGTTATGCGGTGTCTTTATGATGGCTGTGAACAGTGTAGCCTGCCTTGAGTGAAATCCGGTGAATAACGGATCAGATGCTTCATGTATTGGCCGATATATAAGCATTATTGCTGTTTGAAACCTTTTTTGCAAAAGAGGCTAGGAATCATTTTGACTGCTGGGGAAAACCCCTAGACTGTTCTTAAAAGTGGTTTATTGGGGATTAAAGTGTGGACTAAGTGGTAATCAGGCCCCGTAAACGGAGACGTACGGTGATGTGTTTAAAGGGAAACCACTGGTTTGGCGACATTCCAGCACATGTCAGGGAAATCCTGCCTGACCTAAGCCGCAAAATTTACTCAATAAACTGCCACCTGTTTTTCTAATAAATCTGGAGGATTGGTGTGGAAGATAATTTTAAACATCCAGCCGATGAAAAGAAAGTTAAATTCAGGGCTAATGCAATTAGCTCTAAAAAAAAACAAGAGTTTGGACACTTTTAATAACGGTAATCACTTTTTTCATTTCTATTTTTATGTCTTTTTTTTCAAATGAAACATTAGGTAATGCTACCACAGTTGTTTCATTTCTTATTGTTTTTGTTATAATAATCATAAGTATATTATTTGACCTGATAGGTACAGCTGCGACAGCTGCGGATGAAGCACCCTTTCATTCTATGGCATCAAGAAAGCTTTATGGTGCTAAACAGGCTGTTATATTAATAAGAAATGCCGACAAGGTCTCAAATTTCTGCAACGATGTCGTTGGGGATATTTGCGGTGTAATAAGTGGTACGGCGGCTGCTTTTATAGTATACAAGTTTTCGGGCGGAGGTACTGATGCACAAAATTCTATTTTTGGACTTTCAATTACAGCAATGGTTGCATCCCTCACTGTTGGCGGAAAAGCACTGGGTAAATCCGTAGCATTGCAAAATAGTAATTACATTATATATAAAGTAGCAGTTGTTATAAAATTTCTTTTCGGAAAATTAAATTTTAAAAAGAAAAAGAAATGGAATAATAAAAAAAAATGCACTAACAAAGGTACTATAAAGGAGTAATACAAGTGGGGTATTTGGATAGTATAAACTCTCCTGAAGATATAGAAAAATTGGAGATTGAACAGTTAAAGGTTCTTGCAGAAGAAATCAGAACATTTCTTATATATAAAGTTTCAAAAACCGGGGGGCATTTAGCCTCTAATCTTGGTGTTGTTGAATTGACACTTGCGATTCATAATAACTTTAATACAAATAGGGACAAAATTGTTTGGGATGTAGGACATCAATCATATGTCCACAAAATATTGACAGGCCGAAAAGCAGATTTTGATACGTTACGTAAATTCGGAGGTTTAGCCGGATTTCCCAAAACCTGTGAAAGCGTACATGATTGTTTCAACACAGGGCACAGCAGTACATCAATTTCTGCAGCACTGGGTATTGCCCGTGCAAGGGATATAAAGAAAGAAAACTACAGTGTAATGGCTGTGATAGGTGATGGAGCAATGACCGGCGGAATGGCCTATGAAGCCTTAAATGATGCCGGAAGACTGACAAGTAACTTTATTGTGATACTTAATGACAATGAGATGTCCATAGCACAAAATGTTGGCGGAATGTCAAGATACTTAAGTAAACTGCGTACTGACCCTGTTTACACAAAGACTAAGGAGGATATAGATAATTTTCTTGACAAAATGCCGAATATTGGTAAGAAAGCCAGAAAAGCTGTACGAAAATTAAAAAGTACTGTGAAATACCTCATTACACCGGGAGTATTTTTTGAACAGTTAGGTTATAAATATTACGGACCTGTAGATGGACACAGTCTGGATGAGTTAAATAAATCACTACAGGCAGCAAAAAAAATTAAAGGGCCTGTTCTAATTCATGTATGTACTCAGAAGGGAAAGGGTTATTCTTATGCAGAAGAAAGTCCTGACAGATTTCATGGAATAGCACCTTTTGAGGTGGAGACCGGAGAAACCTACGGTAAGAAGTTGCCCGACTATTCTGAAGTTTTTGGAGAAGCGGTTTTAGAAGCTGCCGGAGTGAATGACAGGGTGGTTGCCATATCAGCAGCAATGGCAAAGGGAACCGGGTTATCCAAATTCAGTGAAAAGTACCCTCAAAGGTTTTTTGACGTGGGTATAGCCGAACAGCATGCAGTTACGTCAGCTGCCGGAATGGCCATTAATGGTATGATACCGGTTGTTGCAATTTATTCATCATTTTTACAAAGAGCATATGACCAGTTAATACATGACGTAGCACTTCAGAAACTGCATGTAGTTATAGGCGTGGACAGAGCTGGGATTGTAGGTGAGGATGGAGAAACTCATCAGGGTGAATTTGATCTGTCATTTTTAAATCACATACCTGATTTTACAATAATGGCTCCTGCCGACTATTATGAGCTAAAAGCAATGGTTGATTATGCAATAAACAAACATACCGGGCCTATAGCTATCAGATATCCCAGAGGCAGAGGAAAAGATTTACTAAAACAGGAAATACCTTTAGTATCTGGCAAGGGAGCAGTGCTAAGAGAGGGACAGCATGTGTGTATACTGGCTGTCGGCAGTATGGTTGAAACAGCTTTACAAGTATCAGAAAAGTTGAAAGAGCAAGGTATTAATGCAGGAGTTGTCAGTGCAAGGTTTATTAAGCCTTTGGATGTAGAATTGATTAAGGAATGTGCAGATAAATATACAAACCTCGTAACAATGGAAGACAATTGTGTAATGGGTGGATTCGGCAGCAGAGTACTTGATACCCTTAACACTTTTAATTATAAAACACGTTTACTCATAAAAGGTTTGCCGGAGCAGTTTATATCTCAGGGTTCAAGAGAAGAACTAATGAAAAAACTCAGATTAGATACAGACGCCGTAACAAATGATATAATAGATATGTTAAAAAATACCACGTTATAATAAATCTTTTGGAGGGTATATTTTGGAAAAGGAAAGACTTGATGTACTACTTGTAAATAAAGGCTTGTTTGAGAGCCGTGAAAAATGCAAGAGTGCTATTATGGCCGGACTTGTGTGGATTGATGGAATCAGGGAGGACAAGCCGGGTACAAAAGTCCCTGTTGAATGTGAGATTGAAATAAAGGAAAATGTCAATCCTTATGTAAGCAGGGGAGGATTAAAGCTTGCTAAAGCCGTCAGTCGTTTTAATATAAATCTTGAAGATAAAACCTGCCTTGATATAGGTGCGTCAACCGGAGGTTTTACGGATTGTATGCTTAAAAACGGTGCAACAAAGGTAGTTGCTGTAGATGTTGGGTATGGTCAGCTGGCATGGGAGTTGAGAAACGACCCCAGAGTCATATGTATGGAACGTACAAATGTCAGATATGTTAAGCCGGAAGATATCGGCTTTTTATCTGATTTTGCGTCAATAGATGTTTCGTTTATATCACTTACAAAGGTGTTGCCGGCAGTTTTGGCACTTTTAAAGGACGAGGCTGAGCTGGTATGTCTTATAAAACCACAGTTTGAGGCAGGGCGGGAAAAGGTTGGCAAGCACGGTGTTGTGAGGGACAGCGCTGTTCATAAGGAAGTTATATTTAATATAATTAATTTTGTTATTGCCAGTAATTTATATATAAAAGAGTTATCGTTTTCACCGATTAAAGGCCCGGAAGGCAATATAGAGTATTTATTGTATACAACAAAAAAAGAAAATCAGGATTCAAAAGATATTAATGAACTTGTAGAAAGTGTTGTTTCCGAAGCACACAACACACTGGTAAAAAGCTGAATAATCTGTTAAAGTGTAAAAAAAGATAAACAACTATGTTACTGCACGGCTCATGGAGGCTGACGACTATGAAGAAAATCGGAATTATAACCAACAGAGAAAAAGATAAAGGTTTAGAATATACAAAACAATTGGTTGAAAGTATTAAAAAACACGGTGGACAAGCTGTATTGCCTACTTATGACGGTACTTTTGAAATGGATGATATTGACAACCATGTAGTTGAAATTTGTGATAATTGCGATATGATCATATGCCTCGGTGGAGACGGCACTTTTCTGAGAACAGCCAGAACCGCATATTTGTACGGACTCCCTATGTTGGGAATTAACCTTGGTTCTCTTGGGTTTTTAACTGATGTTGAAAAAGGTGAAATAGACAAAGCGGTAGAAAATATATTGAATGACAGGTACACTTTAGAAGATAGAATAATGTTATCATCCAAATTATATAAGGATGGGAAGTTGGTTGCCCGGGACGTGGCAATAAATGATATTGTGATTTCGAGAGGGGGTATTCCAAGAATACTTCACCTTAGTACTTATATTGATAATAACCTTGTTGAGATGTATCCGGGGGACGGCATCGTTGTTGCTACCCCAACAGGCTCCACAGCGTATTCTTTATCGGCAGGAGGGCCCATAGTTGAGCCTACATCGGGGCTGATTATCATAACTCCGATTTGTCCGCATATTTTGTCTTCAAGAGCATTAATTACATCGGATATGCGAAAAATAAAAATATGTGTCTCACAGGGTTTTGAGCACAAAGCTATTGTAACTGTGGACGGACAAAAAAATCTTGAAATTACAGGTGGGGATTACCTGGAAATAGAGAAAACAGACAGTACTGTAAAAATAATCAGAGTGAATTCTAAAAACTTTTTTACCGTACTTAGAAGTAAAATTTACGAGAGAAAAGAGGAGTAAAATATGAAATATAACAGGCATGCAAAAATTTTGGATATAATCGATAATAACGATATTGAAACACAGGAAGAGCTTGCAGAAAAGCTCAAACAACAAGGGATGGATGTAACTCAGGCCACAGTTTCCCGTGATATTAAGGAACTAAGGCTGATTAAGGTTATGACTGCTGAAGGCAAATATAAATATTCTGCTTTCGCTCAGTCTGAAAATCAGGTTTCAAACAGATTGATTACCATACTTACAGAAGCATATGTTTCAAGCGATTACGCAAATAATATTGTTGTTGTTAAGACTCTTTCAGGTATGGCTCAGGCAGCCGGTTCTGCAATAGACTCCCTCAAATGGACTGAAATACTGGGTACAATTGCCGGAGATGATACATTGATAATGGTTTGCAGGGCTGAAAAAATTGCTGAGGACATTGTTAATAAATTTAATAAAATGATAAAATCATAAATTACTTTTTAAACAGGCAGGTGTTTTTGTATGCTGTTACAGCTCGATATCCAGAATATTGCACTTATTGATAAGATAAGTCTTGAAATTGCACCGGGGTTAAATGTCCTTACAGGTGAAACCGGTGCAGGAAAGTCCATTCTTATCGATTCAATAAATGCTGTCCTCGGAGAACGTGTAAACAGGGACATAATTAGAAATGGTAAAGAAAAGGCATTTATTGAAGCTGTGTTCGAATATGACAGTACATATATAAATGACATTTTGAACGAACTGGGTATTGAACATGAGGATGGCAGTTTAATCCTATCAAGGGAAATAGGCTTGAGCGGAAAGAATACGTGTCGTATAAACGGAAGATTGGTAAATGTTTCAGTGCTCAAACAGGTAGGGCAGCTTCTTTTAGATATCCACGGTCAGCACGACAATCAGTCGCTGCTTAAAACAGAATCACATATTGAATTATTGGATGCTTTTGGCGGAGAAGCCATTCAAAAAGTTAAGTCTGAATATCATTGTCTCTTTGAGGAATATAAATCAGTAAAATCCAAACTCAAAGGCATTGTTGGGGATAAAGGTGAAATTGAACGCAGAATGGATATGCTGAAATTTCAGATTGACGAAATAAAAAATGCCAAACTAAAGGAAGGCGAGGACGAGGAGCTATTAAAAAGGAGACAACTACTCGCTAATTCCGAGAAAATAATGAATTCCATACATAGTTCTTATCAATTGCTGAGTGATGGCGGAGACAGTGGTAAATCAGCTCTATATAATATTAACAAGGCACTTTCCGAGCTTGCTGCCGTTCAGAAGTACGATGAAGGACTTATTCCTTTGTCTGAAAAACTGGAATCAGTTGTTTACCAGCTTGAGGATATTTGTGAGGAGTTGAGGGCAAGAAGGGATGAAGGTGATTTTGACCCTGATGAACTGTCCGTAATAGAGGAAAGACTTGATATTATTACCAGGGTAAAGAGGAAGTATGGAGCAGGTATTATGGAAGCCTTGGATTTTCTCAAGAAATCCCAGGTAGAATATGACGAATTACTCCAGAGTGAAAGCCTTGCTGAAGACTTGAAAAAGCAGCTGGTATCCATAACTCAAAAATTACTGGAAACAGCTACCAAGCTGCATTCTCAGAGGGAAAAGGCAGCTCTGATTCTTGAAAGTAATATAACCGCTGAACTTGAAAATCTTGAAATGAAAAATGCCCGTTTCAAAGTCAATATTATAATGGATGATACAAAGAATAATTTTACTAAAAATGGTTTGGATAATGTGGAATTCCTGATTTCAAGTAATGCGGGGGAACCTCTGAAACCACTTAGCAGAATAGCTTCGGGTGGTGAAATGTCAAGAATTATGCTTGCTATAAAAACTATTCTTGCCAATGTAGATGCAATCCCAACACTTATATTTGATGAGATTGATACTGGAATCAGCGGAAAAGCAGCTCAAAAAGTTGGAGAAAAGCTGTCCTATATATCTAGAACCCATCAGGTTATCTGTGTGACTCACTTGTCCCAGCTGGCTTGTATGGCGGATAATCACCTCTATATTGAAAAAAATTCTAACGGTGAAAATACATACACTACCGTAAGAATTTTGGATGAAAAGGGCCGTATTCAGGAAATAGCAAGAATAATAGGAGGTTCTGACATAACTTCCATTGCTTATAAGCATGCGGAAGAATTACTTCACTCTGCTGAAAATTTTAAGAAAAAATAATTATAGAAATCGTTTCCAAAAATCGAAAAGTCGCTAAACATGACAGATATGAGCTTTAATTACCTGTCATGTTTTTTTTTACTTGAATAATAAAAATGCATAAAGGTTAACTTATGATTATGATTTTGAGATCACGCTTTAATAGGCGTGATTTTATTATCCGCAAGCAGCCGTAAAGATATTTTAAATATCGGGAGAGTGAAAATAAATGCACTATATCAAATCAAATAAGAAAAAGCTGTTTGTATTATTATTTGTTTGTTTTTGTGTTATTACACTCAGTTACTTGCAAGCATTTTCCGTAATTCCAGAAAAGCTTATTCTTCTGGAAGGAGAGGAGTATATTTACAATTTTAAGAGCTTCTATTTTGTAAATATCAAGGCTGATAACAGGGCAGTTTTAAAACTTAATAATACTGATATAAAAGCACAGGGGAATTACCTGGAATTAATATCACCCCTTTCTTTTAAAACACAAAAGAGAGGCTCGGTGAAACTTAATTTCAAAGCATTTGGAGTTATACCGTTAAAGACTATGCAAGTAGACATAATTCCTAGCAAAAAGCTTGCTGCATGCGGAAATACTATAGGGGTTAAAATTAAAATGGATGGTATTTTAGTAATCGGTCTTAGTGAGGTTGATAAGCCTGACGGTTCTAAGTCTGCGCCTGCCAAGGATGGAGGTATAAAGACAGGAGATGTCATTTATGAGGTAAATAGCAAAAAATTGTCAGGTATCAAAGATCTGATTGACCAGATTGATTACTGTAAAGGAGACAAGCTAACAATTAAATTCAAACGTGGAAATGAATTTATGAGTACTACCATTAATCCAATTGAAGGCGTAAATGACAAAAAATATCACATTGGATTATGGGTAAGAGACAGCACAGCGGGTATAGGAACTATGACATTTTATGATCCCGAAACTCACGGATTTGGCGCACTGGGGCATGGAATAACGGATGCTGACACCGGAACATTGATGCCCGTTAACAGCGGAGAAGTAATGGAATCAAATATTATTTCGGTAAGAAAAGGCGAGCAAGGAACGCCGGGAGAGCTTAAAGGAATATTCATGGAAAACAAGCCTCCATTGGGAAATATATTTACCAATGCAGAATGCGGAATATATGGGCAGATGTTTGAAGATTTTCATATTAACAAAAACCGATTATATCCAATAGGCTTACGAGGACAAGTAAAAGTTGGACCTGCAACGATTTTGTCAAATATAGAAGGAAACAAAATTGAAGAGTTCAGTATAATGATTGAAAAGGTTTCAAGGCAGTCTTTCAGTGGGCCAAAAGGGATGGTTCTGAGGGTAACTGATAAGAAGCTATTGAATTCTACCGGAGGAATTGTTCAGGGTATGTCAGGCAGTCCAATAATACAAAACGGTAAATTAATCGGAGCTGTCACACATGTTTTGGTTAATGATCCTACAAGAGGTTACGGAATATTTGTAGAATGGATGTTAAAAAATATTTCCGAATTCCCTGCAAAGAAAGAAGCAGGATAAACTACAGATAAAATGTCAGCAAGTAACATAAATATAAATGAAAACATTATACTTATTTCTCTTTTTGGGCAATAATATAATGTTTTTTATTTTAAAAGAAAATTTTTAAAATGCAAGAAAATGTGCTACTATAGACTTATAGAGCGGATTTTAAAATTTCTAAAAAAATAATTCCTTGGCAATTGGTGTAAAAAACTTGAAATAATGTCGAGTTCAAAATATAATAGATTCATGACATATAATGGAAAAATTAAAAACATGGGGGGTTTTCAGTTTGAGTAGTAAAAAAATAGAAGTCCTAATCGCAGATGATAACCGAGAGTTTGGAGACATCTTATGCGAGTACTTGTCCAACCAGGAAGATATAGAGGTTGTTGGTCTTGCAAGAGATGGATTCGAAGCAGTTGATTTGATCCTTCAAAATACTCCTGATATAGCAATTCTGGACATAATAATGCTTCATTTGGATGGCTTGGGCGTTTTGGAAAAAATAGCTTCATCCAATCTTGAGAAAAAGCCTTTATTTATTGTTCTTTCTGCCGTAGGACAGGATAAGATTACCCAACGCGCTTTATCATTAGGTGCGGAGTACTACATAGTGAAGCCATTTGACATGGATGTTCTTGTAAGCCGAATCAGACAACTTAAGGATAACACATATTTACCTTCAGCTAGCACTTCCACATCAATGAATTCTTCCATATCGCAACACAAAAGTGATTCATTCATCACAGAAAAGAAACCGGCACATATTAATAATACTTCAAGAAGCCTTGAAGTTGAAGTAACAAATGTCATGCATGAGATTGGAGTACCCGCACATATTAAGGGTTACCAGTATTTGAGAGACGCAATAATGATGGTTGTTAAAGACCTTGACGTTATAAATTCCATCACAAAATTGTTATACCCCAGTATTGCAAAGGAATATAATACTACTCCAAGCAGAGTTGAAAGAGCAATACGCCATGCAATTGAAGTTGCGTGGAGCAGAGGTCAGGTAGAGGCTATTGATGCATTGTTTGGATATACAGTAAATATCGGTAAGGGCAAACCTACCAATTCAGAATTTATTGCTATGATTGCCGATAAGCTGAGATTGGAATTGAAGGTAAGCTAGTAAGGTATGCTTTTAGAAATTAGTAATAAACCTTTTTATTTATTTGGTAAAATAATACCTATGAATAAAGAGGTTTTTTTATGTTTATCAATAATACTGATTTTAATTTTTTGTTAACAATTTAAAATTTTTAACTTTTTTCATGCGGAATTGATATAATTAAATTAATTTTATGAAAAAAATTAACTTATAAAGACAAGGAGTACTTATGAGTAGTAAAAGTAAAGTATTAATAGTTGACGATGACAGAAATATATGTGAGTTGATAGGGCTATACCTTGAAAAAGAAGGATATGAAGTCCTTTATGCTTATAATGGGCTTAACGCTGTTGATACATTTAAAATACAGACTCCTAGCCTGGTAGTTCTGGATATTATGCTTCCCGGAATTGACGGTTGGCAGGTATGCCGGGAAATAAGGAAGGTAAGTTCTATACCTATTATTATGTTAACTGCGAAAGGCGAAACCTTTGACAAGGTCCTTGGACTGGAGCTGGGAGCAGATGATTACATGGTTAAACCCTTCGAGCCTAAAGAGCTTGTTGCAAGGGTAAAGGCAGTATTGAGAAGATATGAGCATAAGGAAGTTGATACATTGGAAGTTGCATTTCCAAACCTGATTATAAATAAAAGCAATTATACAATCAGGCTTAAGGGCAACCTGATAGAACTTCCTCCAAAGGAACTGGAACTCTTGTTTTTCCTAGCCTCCAATCCAAATAAGGTTTTTACAAGGGAACAGCTTCTGGAACACGTATGGGGATTTGATTTTTATGGGGATTCCAGAACTGTTGATGTACACGTAAAGAGAGTTCGTGAAAAAATAGATCTGGAAGGTCAACCGTGGCAGCTAAAAACCGTATGGGGTGTTGGCTATAAGTTTGAGGTGAAATAATGATCAGATTTAAAAAGACAATATTTCAGAAGCTCGTAGTGGTTTTTATAGGACTCCTTGTTTTAAGCTACGTAGTTACAGGAGGCTTTTTGTACTATTTTTTAAATGGTTTCGTAACAAAACAGCAGACTGATACTCTTGGTGAGAGCGCAGAAAATATAAGGGACTTCTTCTACAATTATTACCTACCAAATAAAAACAACCAACTGGTGCAGGGGATTTTCCGTCAAACTCTTGAAATGTATAGTGTTTCAAGTAATTCTATAATTTGGATTGTCGATAATACAGGACATATCCTTATATCGGTATCCAGCGATGACCAAATAAGTGATGTTCTGAAGCAGTACATAGATGATTCGGGATATCCGAAGCTGCCGGATATAAGGCAATATATAAAAGTAATGAATAGCAGTGGTAAAACTCAAACAGAAACAGGAAACTTTTTTGGCTTTTTTAGTAATGAAGCTTTCCAAAAATACGGAAGTTCGTGGCTTACCATCCAGATGCCCTTTGAAGTAACACCAATTAATGGCAGGCAGCAGACTATAGCGGCCGTTTACCTGCATACTCCGGTACCTGCAATTCAAAAAGTAAGAACCTCGGTATTCAGCCTATTTCTTATTTCAGGTGGAGTAGCCATAATTCTGGCAATAATTCTAGTTTATATATTTTCAATAAGGTTTACACGTCCTTTAAAACAGATTAACAATGCCGCAAAAATAATTGCAGGGGGAGACTTCCAAAAAAGAATTGTGGTCAGTTCGCAGGATGAGATAGGGCAACTTGCGGACAGTTTTAATCATATGGTTGAAGATTTGCATAGGCTGGAAGAGCTCAGAAGAGGGTTTATTGCCAATGTTTCCCACGAACTACGCACGCCAATGACCTCTATAAGAGGCTTTATAGAAGGTATCCTTGACGGTACTATACCGCCTGAAAAGCAAAAAGACTACTTAAGGATTGTGCGGGATGAAACCAACAGGCTTAACAGATTGGTGAATGATCTTCTGGATCTGGCGAAAATGGAATCCGGTGAGTTGACGTTATCTATGAAGGCATTTGACATAAACGAATTAATAAGAATTTGCGTAATAAAGTTGGAAACTCTAATCACCTCTAAAAATATAGAAATTGAAGCTAATTTTGAGATAGACAGCATGATGGTATTAGCTGACAAAGACTCCATTGAACGGGTTATTATAAACCTATTACACAATGCCGTAAAATTTTCAAATGAAAATGGTAAGATAATAGTTGAAACTGCAAAGAATAAAGATAAGGTCAATGTATCTGTTAAAGATAACGGCATCGGAATAGACAGCGATGATAAAAAAAGAATATGGGACAGATTTTACAAATCCGATAAATCAAGGGGAAAGGATAAAACAGGTACCGGTCTTGGTTTAGCAATCGTAAAAAATATTATAACTGAACATAAGCAGGATATATGGGTAGAAAGTGAGGTAGGAAAAGGAACAAAGTTTACGTTTACACTTGATTACTACAAAAGTCATATTGAAGATTAACACTTTGTTCATACTTTTTTAAAAATACATCTTTAAAATAAAACTATAGAAAAAGGAAGGGAGACTTCATAATGATCGACGATAGAGATGATAAGATAAATGAAAATGGTTCCAATAGTGACCAGCCGCAGAATGATAACGGCACTTATGAAGTAAACAGTAATTCTGAATCACAGGGGTCTGTAAATGAAAGTCAGGAGGATAACACAAATAGTAGCGACCAATATGAAAAAATGAATCCTGTAATTGAGAATAATGAGCCGGTTGATAATGTAGCCGGAGAAAAAACAAATCAAGATACTGTTGATTTAAACACACAAGAATCACAAACCAGACCACAAGAAGGCGTTACGTCTGATTTTAGTGTAAAAGATAACAGTTGGGAAACGCAAGGTGTAACGAGCCCGGCTTATAACAATTATTACAAGGAAAGCTTTAAAAAAACAAATACTAAAAAGTCTAATGCATGGAAATATGTATTGGTATCAGCTGTAAGCTCACTTGTTGGAGCAGCTCTTCTTGCATTGTTAATGCTTTTTATAGCTCCGGTTGTACAGCCACATATTAAAGAATACCTTGGAAATAATTTCCCGGGTCTTAAAACAGAAAGTACACAACCCAATATTACCGGAGAACTAAAACGAGTAGAAATTGTACAAAACGGAGAATCAGCAGTTACAAGTGTAGCAGAAAAAGTTGGGCCTTCTGTAGTTGGTATAAAAACATCTTATCAGAATACAAATGAATTATTTGGTGTTCAGTCTGAAGGCGGCGAAGGTTCAGGAATAATAATTAGTGCAGATGGATATATCCTTACTAACCATCACGTTATTGAAGGGGCTTTAAATGACAAAACCAGAGGTATCAGAAGTGATGCAAAAATTGAAGTGTTCCTTCCAAACAAAATAGATAAGCCATATTCTGCGACAGTTAAAGGCTACGATTCTAAAACAGACCTTGCTGTTTTGAAAATAAATGAGACAAATCTACCTGTTATAGAGTTTGGTAATTCAGATGACATTAAAATAGGTGAGCCGGCCATTGCAATAGGCAATCCGGGAGGCCTCGAATACATGGGTTCTTTGACATACGGTGTTATTAGTGGACTAAACAGAACCGTTCAGTTGGATGGAGGAAAGAGAATTAGGCTTGTTCAGACAGATGCTGCTATAAACCCCGGAAACAGCGGCGGTGCATTGGTGAATATTAAGGGACAGCTTATTGGAGTAAATACAGTAAAAATGGTTGCAACAGGATTTGAAGGACTTGGTTTTGCAATCCCCGTAAATGAAGCAAAAAGAATAGCAGACGAACTTATGACAAAAACCTACATTGCAAAACCTTATCTGGGGATTTCAGTTAATGAGCAATATACGGAGGATATAGCAAAGGCAAATAATATGCCGGCAGGTGTATATGTAGCAGATGTTGAACTGTTTGGTGCCGCTGCTAAAGCAGGTATAATGCCTGGGGACGTAATAACTAAATTCAATAATAAAGCAGTTAAGTCCTATGATGAGCTTGAAGAATTGAAGAATAAGATGAAACCTGGAGATGTTGTTAAGATTGAAATCTTCAGAGATGGAAATACAAAAACTGTTCAGGCGAAATTAGGCGAAACAAAGTAAATAACATTTAAATGAAAGCTGTCTTGTGAACAATTTATTGTTTCATTGGACAGCTTTCTTTAATTGAAAAATAAAAAAAATTTAGGGAATAAATAAATTGTATTGCTAATAAGTAAAAAAAAATTTACAATTAGATATATAATCTAAGGATTTTTCTGGAATTATAAAATGCTGGAGGCATATATGAACTTAAGCAAATATTATTCACATCTAGTTAAAATAATTATATGCGTTATAGCTTTACCATGCTTTATATACGGAATTTATATGAATGCTGAGAAACCGTTGGCTATAACTTGTGGTTTGTGTATTTTATTTTTAGCATATGATATTTGTGAATATATTATTATAGATAGAAAAAACCGAAAAAATATAAAAAAATATGGTATTCTCCAGCAAAATGAGTATCTTCTCAATACAATAGCGGGAAAGAGCTATTTTAAGACTTTAAAACTTCTTGTAGAAAAACAGAATCAGTTGGAAGCTTTAAGCATAACGTCTGAAAAATTTAACTCTACAATTGAAATTGAAAATATAATTAGATATGTGTACGATGTATTTAAAAAGTTTACCGGGTGTGACAGGTGCCTTATTTGCTTCAAAGATGTAAATTCTCAAGATATATATTGTAAATATGAATTGGGAGAAATAGTGTTTGGAGAAGTAGGGAAATATTTTGATGAGGATTCTGTTGTTACACAATGTTTTAATACAAATTCCGTTGTAGTTAAATGCGGAATTGAGATTAAAAGAAGAGGTATACTGGGAGATAAGCTTGTGATACCACTGAGCATATCAGACGAACAGTTGGGTGTTATTTTTCTAGAAACAAAAAATAAAGATTCTTTTAAAAAAGTAAACCTTACATTTCTCCAAAGTCTTGCAAATTATGCGGCTGTTGCCATGTATAAATCTCAGCTAATAAATGATGTATATTTACAAAAGCAGGAAATAGAAGCCCTTTATGAGGAAACTGCTGCGGTAAACGACGATTTGAATAATAATATTGAAAGTCTCAATATAGCCAAGGACGAACTTCGCCAAAAAAATGAAGAGCTTCTAAGGTACTCAGAAAGCCTAAATACAGGATATATACAAACTGTTATGTCTTTGGTAAATGCAATCGAGGCAAAGGATGCTTATACCAGCGGACATTGCCAGAGGGTGATGGAAATTTCATGTGAAATTGCTGCTCGCATGAAGTTGGATGAAGATACTATACAGGATTTAAGATATGCGGCTATTTTGCACGATATTGGAAAGATAGGAGTATCAGCTTCAATTCTCAATAAATCAGACAAATTAACTGATGGTGAATATGAAGAAATTAAAAAACATCCACTCATTTCCTATAATATACTTAAAAATGTAGAGTTTTTAAGAAACGGCTTAAAAGCAATTCTGGAACATCACGAAAAATATAACGGTGGAGGTTATCCTAATGGGCTGAAGGGTGAGGAAATCAGTCTTTTAGGAAGAATATTATGTATAGCCGATGCCTTTGATGCAATGACAAGTGACAGAACATACCGAAGAGGTATGACAATGGAATTGGCAATTAACGAAATTGAAAGATGCAAGGGGATTCAGTTTGACCCAAGAATATCGGATCTTTTTATAAACATGATTAAAGAGCTGATTAACAACTAGCATTTTGGAGGTAATGTGGTGAATTTATCTAATAAACAGTTAAAAATACTTTTTGTATCCGCAGAAGTTGACCCTTTCGCAAAGACCGGGGGCTTAGCTGATGTTGCAGGTTCTCTGCCAAAGGAGTTAACGTTGTTGGGGCAGGATGTAAGAGTGCTTATGCCACGATACAAAAGTATAAATAAAGATTTAACTTATGTTGCCGATTTTCCTGTTGAAATGGGCGAAAGAAAAGAAACATGTGTAATCAAGGAAAGCTGTATACCTGTTTCAGGTTCAAAAGAAGTTAAGGTCTATTTTATAGAAAACTATCATTATTATTATAGAGACGGTATATATTGCTATCAGGATGATGCACAAAGATTTATAATGCTGTGCAAGGCAGCCCTTGAAATGTTGCCATATATTGACTTTAAGCCGGATATTATTCATTGCAATGACTGGCATACAGGCCCGTTATGCCTGATGCTGAAAGAAAAATATGCAAAACAGGATTTTTATAAAGATATTACCACGGTTTATACAATTCACAATCTTGAGTATCAAGGAAATTTCGGTGCTGATATATGCGGTTTTCTGAACGTGGAGGAAGACTTCTTTACCTATGACAAGGCTGAATTTTATGGAATGTTCAGCTTTATGAAATGCGGGCTTGTATATTCCGATAAAATAAATACAGTAAGCAAGCAGTATGCAGAAGAAATTCTTTCAACTGCATACGGAGAAAAAATGGAAGGTATACTTAATAACAGGAAAAAAGACCTTTTTGGTATTGTAAATGGAATATCTTACGAAGAGTTCGATCCCGGTAAGAATGAAGATATATATAAGGTTTATGACTCTAAGTGCCCATGGAATAAGAAGGAAAATAAAAGAAAATTCCAGAAAGAGGTCGGCTTAGCTGAAAGTGATGCTCCACTGTTGGCAGTTGTTACGAGATTGACACACCAGAAGGGGCTGGAACTAATTTTGGGGTGTATTGACAGATTTATAAAAGAAAATGATATACAGTTGGCTGTGCTTGGAATCGGGGATGAATATTATCACAACTCATTTAAGGAACTTGAGAAAAAGTACCCCGATAATGTAGCAGTTTTTTTGGAATTCAATCAAAAACTGGCTAAAAAGATATATGCCTCAGCAGATATGTTCTTAATGCCTTCTCGTTTCGAACCGTGCGGCTTAGGACAGATTATTAGTTTCAGATATGGTACTATTCCCGTTGTAAGGGCTACAGGAGGCCTTGCTGAAACTGTAATAGATTATGATAAGGATAGAAAAAACGGAAATGGGTTCTCTTTCTCTGAATTTGATGAAAAGGAATTTGAGAATACTTTGAATAGGGCAATACAGGTTTATTACAAAAAGAGTAAAGAGTGGGAAGAACTGGTTGTCAGGGCATTGGAAAGTGATTTTTCTTGGAAGAAGCCTTGTATTAAGTACTTAGATTTATATAATATAGCTATAGAAAACAAAAATAGATAACATAACACAAAGAAGGTATAAAATTCGATGACTAAAAAGGAAAAGGTTCTGCAGATGATAGAAGTTCTTGACAAGCTTTATCCTGATGCTGAGTGTTCCCTGCAGTATGAGAATCCGCTTCAGCTTTTGATTTCTACTCAACTTGCAGCCCAGTGTACTGATGCCAGGGTAAATATAGTTGCAAAGGATTTATATAAAAAGTATCCTACGGTAGAGGCATTTGCAAATGCAGATGTAAGAGAACTGGAGGAGGATATTAAATCAACGGGATTTTACAGAAATAAAGCAAAAAACATAATCGCTTGCTGTAAGATTATTACTGAAAAATACAACGGAAAAATTCCTGATAATATGGAGGAACTGCTTGAATTGCCCGGAGTAGGACGTAAGACAGCAAACCTTTACTTATATGAGATACATGGAAAGCAGGGAGTAGTTGTTGACACTCATGCTAAAAGGCTTTCAAACAGAACGGGTCTAACCAAGAATGAAGATCCTGAGAAGATTGAATACGATTTACAGAAAATAATTCCTAAAGATAAATGGGCAGACTTTTGCCATAAGTTGGTCTTTCATGGCAGAGCTGTGTGTAACGCAAGAAAACCTGAATGTGAAAAGTGTGAAATGAATCATTTATGTAGTTATTATGCTAAGAAATAGGGTCACGACTGTTTTTATACATGGGGGTAATGTATGCCTGGTAAACAGAAGATAACAAAAACTAAAGTAGAAACTTTTAATGAGGAAGATTTGATATTTGCTCTTGATATTGGAACAAGAACAGTTATAGGTATAGTAGGGGTTTATGAGAAGGAATGTTTCAGAGTTGTTGCGGCTGAGATATGTGAACATAAGAGTCGTGCAATGCTTGATGGACAAATACATGATATTGAAAAGGTTGCCGAAGTAATAACTCAAGTAAAAGAACGACTGGAGAAGATACTTGGGGTTACTTTGACAAAAGTAGCCATAGCAGCTGCAGGAAGGGTTCTAAAAACAAGTCAGACCAAACTGGAATACGATATTGAACAGGGACGTGAAATAACATCGGAAATTGTTGGCAGTCTGGAAGTTGACGCTATTCAGAATGCACAATTTAAGCTTGATAACGAAATATCCAATGAAGAAAAAATGACCTTTTATTGTGTCGGGTATAGTGTTGTAAACTACTTTCTCAATGGGTATGTTATTTCGTCACTGGTAGGGCATAAGGGTAAGAAAATCGGGGTGGAAGTACTGGCTACATTCTTACCTCACGTTGTAGTAGACAGCTTGTACACGGTTATGTCAAAGGTTGGACTGGAGGTAATAAGTCTGACTCTTGAGCCTATAGCTGCAATAAATGTAACTATTCCAAAGGATTTAAGACTTTTGAATCTTGTTCTGGTTGATATTGGTGCCGGAACATCAGATATCGCACTAACCAGGGACGGCTCCGTAGTGGCCTATGGCATGGTTCCAATAGCTGGAGACGAGATAACCGAAAAAATCGCTCAGGAGTTTTTGGTTGATTTCAATACAGCAGAAAAAATTAAAATATCTATTTCATCTGGTACAGAAAATATCAAGTATACAGATATACTAGGGAATAAGTATGAGATTACACACCAAAAGGCTATTGAAATAATAACGCCTGCTATAGATTTTTTAGCAGGAAGTATATGTGATAAAATTCTGGAATTTAACCAAAAGGCTCCCAATGCGGTGTTTTTGATAGGAGGCGGGAGCCAGATACCCGGGCTTACAAACAGGATAGCTGAAGGACTGGGACTTCCTGATAACAGAGTTGCAGTAAGGGGGAGGGATGTAATACAAAACATAAAGACCAAGATTAAAAAGCTAACAGGGCCTGAATCCATCACACCTTTTGGGATAGCTATGATGGCACATATGCAAAGAGGCCAGGACTTTATGACTGTCACTGTAAATGAAAATAAAATAAAGCTGTTCAATTCCAAGAAGCTAAGTGTAGCAGATGCTTTAATATTGGTAGGATATAATCCTGATAAGCTGATTGGCAGATCAGGTAAGACATTGAAGTTCACACTTAATGGTAAAGATATGAGCATTAAGGGTGAACTTGGAATGGCGGCTGAAATTTTCGTTAACAATGAGCCGGCAAGTCTTGATACTAGAATAAATAATAATGATTCCATTTATATAAAGCCTTCATACAATGGTATGGACGCCCAAAAGAGAGCGACTGATTATATAAAATACGCAAGAGGACTAACTGTCTTTTTGAACGAAGACAGGATAGAGCTCGTACCGTACTGTTCAATTAACGGGCAGGTATGCGGTATGGATGTACCTATAAAAAATGGTGATAAGGTTCAAATAGAGGAAATAGTCACACTAAAGGACTTCTTAACAAAATTTGAACTTGGTCTTGAAAGCAGTTTATTGCGGGTAAATGGGGAAATCGTCAGTCCTGAATACATACTAAAGGACAACGACAGGATAACTGATTCAGAACCTGAGGAATCAGATGCTGTAACTGCTCCTGATCAGGGGTTTGAAGAACAAGAGATTTATGAGACTTATTCTGAACCAATAGATAAATTTGAACAGTACTATATGGAAAACAACATTGTTCCTGTGCCTGAAAAAGGCTTTATTATATATGTAAACGGTGAAAGAATTGAATTGAAAGAAAACAAGCAGTATATTTTTGTGGATATTTTCAACTATATTAATTTTGATTTGTCAGTACCTAAAGGAAACATTATATTAAAATTAAATGGAAGTCAGGCAAATTTTACCGATACAATTTCTCAGGGAGACAATATAGAAATTTATTGGGAGAATATGCAATTGTAGTTAGAAAGGAAATATATGAATAAAATACAAAAATATGAAAAGGTTATGATTAACCTTTATTGGGTATTTATTGTATTACTGTTTTCTGCATTGATTTTCAAGCAGGAACTTTATACTGATGCTAATGTTTATTTTAGTAAGGAAATTTTTCTCACATTATTTATAGTGTTAATTCTGGCTCTGAATATTGTTAAAATTATATTTGTAAAGAGTATAAATTTATATTCAGATAAAGTATTTGACATTTTCAGGTCAATCGAAGTCTTTTTGACCTCTGTATTCTTATTGCCATTCTCGGATGGAATAGAGTACCTTTCTCTTGTATTGCCTTTATTTTTTATAAGCATTCATAAGGGCAAAAAGTTAACCTATACGTTATTGAGTTTCAGTGCAGTAATCAAGGTAACACATATATTTATATTATATGGTGTACAAGAGTCCTTTGATGCTACAAAAGTACTTTATAGTCTTTTAAGGATTGTGTGCATATACATATTACTACTTTGTATATTTAGTATAAGTGCTAAAATTTACTCTGAAAACTTAAAAAATGAACAGGAAAATGACCGGTTGATTGATGAATTGGGTGAGAAGTATGAGCAGCTTGCTTCAGCCAAAGATGAAATAAAAAACCAGTATGAAAAGCTCAAGGAGACCAATTTTAAGCTTGAAGATACAAATAAAAGGCTCACGTCCAGTATTGCAGAGTTTTATACGCTTCAACAAGTGAGTGAGGCCATAGGCTCCATTCTAGACATAAATGAGTTACTTAATTTTGTAAATGATGTAATAATAGGTGTAATGGGCGTGAATTATTCTACCATATTACTGTTTGATCAGAAGAAAAACAGACTTAAGGTACAATTTACAAATATCACCAATAAAGAAGAGCTTGCGATTTTGGCTGATAATGTTAATTGTGAGCTTCTCCTTGATATATTGCAAAATGAAAAGCCTTTGATAGAAAATATGGTTAACCCTGATAAATATGATTTTATTCAAACAAGACAAATAGGTTCCTTTATGTGCGTGCCTTTGAGCTTGAAATCCAGAAAGTTCGGGCTCACTCTCATTGAACACCGAAATAACAATACATTTAATACCGAAAACTTAAGGCTGCTTACTACCATGGGAAAACAGGTAAGTATGGCAATTGAAAATGCCGAGCTTTATGCAAACCTTCAGGAAATGGCCACAGTTGATGGTTTGACCGGAGTTTACAACCGTGTCTACTTCCATGAAAAATTCGAATATGAATTTAAGATGGCAGATGAAAAGGGGTACAGTTTATCTCTGGTAATTCTGGACATTGACTTTTTCAAAATATTTAATGATACATACGGCCATCTTTTTGGTGATGTAGTACTGAAAGAAGTAGCACAAACCGTAAAAAATAACCTGCGGGGAACTGATACCATTGCAAGGTTCGGGGGAGAAGAGTTTGTACTTATATTACCTCGCACATCAATACAGCAGGCTCATGAAAAAGTTGAGTTTTTGCGGACAAAGATTGCAGGCAATGTAATTAAAGACAATCTTATATCAGCCTCTGTTACTGCAAGTTTCGGAATAGCGTGCTATCCTGAAACATCTTCCAACCAAGTAGGATTAATCAGAGATGCAGACAATGCACTATACAAGGCAAAGGAAAATGGAAGAAACTGTATTATGATTTCTCAAAAAGTGGGTTAATTAACTTTCAAGGAATTTACCATTTTCCAAAACATATCATAGTCTTCATTGGTATATTTTTTTTCAGGTATATAAAAACTTATTCTATATAGTCTGGAATCCTTTGAGAGGAATACTTCAAGTGTTTTATAATTTTCATTGGAACCTTTTACGGTATATTCCCAAAAATACCCCTTCATTTTATTAACTTCGATTTCTTTGGAATTGAAATTGATAAAATCGGTAAGGGAGTTTTCCTTTGATTCTTCAAGAAACTTACTGAGTTCATAAGGCAGATTCCAGACCTGAACAAACCCTGTAAAGGAATTATCGCTTTTGTTTTGAAAATCTACATGATATAGTATTTCACTGCCCGGAAAAGCCTGTTGATACAATTTGAAATTGGAAGGATAGCTGAAATGAAATTTGTCTTCGGGTGACTTATAATCAATAAAACTCTTATATTTACTGTTGCTTGCCTGAATATAAGGAGCAGAAGCAGGGTCGCTGGCATACACATTTTTAATTGAGAAATCCATGGGATAAGAAAATGAGATTTGGCTGTTAACTGTTATAGTATAATGAGAGTTTCCATAAAAAAAAATACGAACAAATGTAATAATGCCAACAAAAAATACAATAAATGCTATTATCACTATAAGTTTTTTTCTTTGACTAACATGAAATAAAGAAAACATCTGACCACTCCCTTTGAAAAAAATAGCTTATCCGTATATATCTATTCACTATAATAGAGATTTAGACAACTTTTTTAGGTTAAGAATTTGTATTTACTATCACGAAAGTACTTTTTGCAGAATATGATAGATAGTAAGAGCTATTCAGGGGGAGTGTAATTATGAAAATAGTAGTCGTAAAAATGCCTAAGTTTTTTGGAAACATATTAAAGAAGGTATTTAAAATAGGCTAATCTTACTGATGAGGAAGTAATAAAAATAAAAAAAAATAAAAAAGCGTCTCGTAACGCTTTTTTATTTTTAGAAATTTAACGTAATCAAATTATATAGCTCTGGTAACTTTGTTTGAACGAAGACACCTTGTGCATATGTTAATTGACTTTGGTGTGCCATTATCAATTATCTTTATTTTTCTTACATTAGGTTTCCATGTACGGCTAGTAGCATTTAATGCATGGCTTCGGTTGTTACCGAAAGTAGTTGCTTTACTGCATACTTCACACTTTGCCATATATTACACCTCCTTTAATTATTGGAGAATTTTATTTTCTCAATATTTCGGCATCAAGCAATAACTATTTTAACACACAAAAGCCATATACTGCAAGTCTTTTTAATTTAAAAGTAAAAGCATTTATAGCTGATAAAAGGATACAGGACCATGTACCCTTTTTCTATGTCGAAAAATATGGTACAATTTACTTTACATAGCCGTAGACTTAACGGGATATTGTTAGTGTACTTACAAAAGAGGTTGTATGAAAAAAATAACAATTAACGATTTGAAACAAAAATCAATCAGATATATAAAGGGTGTTGGTGAATCACGGGAATCACTATTCAAAAAATTGGAAATTCACAATTTTTTTGATCTCTTAACCTATTATCCGAGAGACTATGAAGACAGGAGCAGTATAAAGAATATAGCCGATCTTCAGAATGGTGTTCCGTGTTCCTTTGAGGGAACTATAGTATCAAATGTAAGCTTAACAAGACCTAAGAGAGGTATGACTCTATCAAGAGTATCAATAGAGGACAGTACCGGAAAGATTACGGCAATCTGGTTTAATCAGCCATATGTAAAAAACTCTTTGGCTCTTGGAGAAAACTATATATTTTTCGGAAAAGCAGAAAGAAAATTAAATAAACTTCAAATAGTAAATCCGGTTTTTGAAAAAACAAGTTCTAAAGACATGAAAAAAAGCCTTAAAATACTTCCTGTTTATTCATCTACGAAAGATTTGGGACAGAACATTATAAGGTCGGTTGTATATGAGGCAATTAAGGGAATAAATGATATTGAGCTTGAAGACATGATACCTTTACCAGTCAGAGAAGCGTATAAGCTCGCTGACAAAATCTATTCAATAAAACAAATACACTTTCCGGCTTCTACCCAGGATATTGAACGAGCAAGGTTCAGACTGGTTTTTGAAGAACTTTTTATGCTGCAGCTGGGTCTTTTATCGTACAAGAGCCTTGCAACCGATACAAGAGTGGGTATAAAATATACTCACATAGACGAAATGGAAGGCTTTATTGAATCTCTTCCCTTCGAGCTTACAAACGCACAGAAAAAGGTTTTTGCAGAAGTCGAAAAGGACATGGAAAGTTCTCATGTGATGAACAGGCTTGTGCAGGGTGATGTTGGTTCAGGAAAGACAATGATTGCAGTTTTGGCGCTGTTTAAAGCTGTTAAGTGCGGCTATCAGGGAGCTTTAATGGTACCCACTGAAATATTGGCAGAACAGCATTTTAAATCTATAAAGAGCTTATTTGACAGCTTTGGTATTTCAGTTGAATTACTGTCCAGCAGTCTGACTAAAAAGCAGAAGCAGTTAATAGTAGAAGAGTTAAAGGAAGGAAAAACTGATGTAGTTATTGGAACTCATGCACTTATAGAGGATTATGTAGAATTTAAACAGCTGGGGCTTGTTATCACTGATGAACAGCATAGATTCGGAGTTCGCCAAAGAACGATATTGACAGAAAAAGGTCAGAATCCTGATGTGTTGGTTATGACTGCAACGCCAATTCCTAGGACCCTGGCACTGATTTTATACGGGGACCTCGATATATCAATAATTGATGAACTCCCGCCAGGCAGAAAACCAATTAAAACATACTCTGTAAATGAAACTATGAGGGAGAGAATTAATAAATTTGTAAGGGAGAAAGTAAAAGAAGGCAGGCAAGTATATATTGTTTGTCCCCTTGTAGAAGAATCTGAGGAGATTGAGGCGAAATCAGCAGTAGTTACTGCAGAAGATATAAGCAAAAGTGTATTCAGCGATTTAAACGTAGGAATTATTCATGGAAAAATGAAATCATCTGAAAAAGAAGATATAATGAAAAGATTCGTTTCAGGTGAAATCAGTATACTTGTATCTACAACTATAATAGAGGTTGGTGTAAATGTACCTAATGCTACAATCATGATAATAGAAAATGCTGAAAGATTTGGTCTGGCACAATTGCATCAATTGAGGGGGAGAGTCGGCAGAGGAGATGAGCAGTCCTTCTGTATTTTGTTTAACCAATCAAACTCAAAGGTTGCAAAAGAAAGAATGAAAATTATGACTCACTCAAACGACGGTTTTGTAATATCAGAAAAAGACTTAGAAATAAGAGGTCCCGGTGAGTTTTTTGGTACCAGACAGCACGGGCTTCCCGAATTAAAAATAGCGAATCTGTACAAGGATATGGAAATTTTAAAGCTGGCTCAGGATAGCGCAATGGAGATTATCCAGGCTGACCCGGGGCTTATGAAACATAACGAACTGAAAAAATACCTTGCCGTGTATTTTGGGGACAAGGTTACATTATCATAACAGAAGTAAGGTGTGATTAGCATGCTGAGAGTAATTTCAGGAAGTGCCAAAGGTTTAAAGTTATTTACTTTGGAAGGGATGAACACAAGGCCCACTACAGACAGGGTAAAAGAAAATCTATTTAATATAATAGCACCGTATATGCCCGGTTCAAACATACTGGATTTGTTTGCAGGAACTGGAAGCCTTGGCATTGAGGCATTGAGCAGAGGTGCAAACAGTGCTGTATTTTGTGACCTGAGTGAACAAAGTGCAGATATTATAACTAGAAACCTACAGCATACAAAATTAATTGATAAATCGGAGGTTTTTTTGGGAGAAGCACAAATAATACTGAAAAAACTCTCCCAACTAAGTAAAAAGTTTGATATAATTTTTTTAGACCCTCCATACAAAAAGGAAATTGTACCGGGTATTTTACAAGATCTTGAAAACTATGGAGTACTGGATGAAAAAGTTTTAATATCTGTGGAAACAGATATAGAAGATCAGCTACCGAAGGAAATAGGCACACTTTGTGTGTCCAGGCAGCAGATTTACGGAAAAACTAAATTAACTTTTTACAAAAGAATATAAATTTCAAGGATGATAAAATAATGAACACATTTATATATCCCGGAAGTTTTGATCCTGTTACAAACGGTCATTTAGATATTATTGAGAGAGCATCAAAAATTTGTGACAAACTTATTGTTGCAGTATTAATTAACCATAGTAAAAATCCTCTCTTTTCTATTGAAGAACGGGTTAACTTATTAAAAAAGGTAGTTAAGGATAGTACGAATGTTGAAATTGAATGTTTTTCAGGATTACTGGTTGACTTTGTAAAGGAAAAAAACGCTAATGTAATAATTAAAGGCCTACGGGCTGTATCAGATTTTGAGTATGAGCTGCAGATGGCATTGTTGAACAAAAATCAGGCGCCTGACATTGAAACACTCTTTATGATGTCAAGTATAAACTATTCTTTTCTAAGCTCAAGTATGGTAAAAGAGCTTGCCAGACATGGTGGAAATATAAGTGGCCTGGTACCTGAATGTATAGAAAAAGACATTATTGATAAATTTAAACTCAAATAACCCGGGGAGGTTTATGATATGGAAATTTTAACTATACTGGAAACATTGGAGGAACTTGTTGAGAAAAGTCCAAGTGTACCATTCTCAGGAAAATGTCTTCTGGATAGGGAAGAAATACTTGAAATAATTAAAGAGATGAGGCTCAAGCTACCAGACGATATAAAGCAGGCAAAATGGGTTAAGGAAGAACGCCAGAGGATTTTGCTGGAAGCACAGAGGGAAGCCAACAATATAATGAAAGATGCTGAAAATAAAATTGCATCTCTTGTTGACGAGCATGAAATTACCAAAAAAGCTTATGAACAGTCCAATGAAATCATTGCAGCTGCACAGAAAAATGCCAGAGAAGTGCGTTTAGGTGCCAGAGAGTATGCCGACGGTGTTCTAAATAAAGTCGAGGATATACTGTCTGAAGCTGCTGAAGTAATCAGGACCAACAGGGAAGAATTAAAATAAGTTTTTCCTTGACACAAAAGTAGTTGTACATATATAAATAACGGAAATCAACAGCATTATTACTGATATTGACAAGACAGAGTGAAAAGAGGATTGTAATATGCTTTTCCAGTTGTCGGAAAATACCTTTTCTGAATTGGAGAATACAGAAGATGTTTTATGAATGAAGCTACTGAATAAATTATAACCTATAAAAGTATATATACATGAAATAATTCCTTGGAGGGCTTTACCTAATATATACGGCTTTGCGCTTATATCGGAGCCGTTTATTACGCTTAAAACCTGAGCATGTACCGAAAGACCTGCCCAACCTATTATCAGGCTAACCGTACATAGTTTTATAATCAAGTCTGCATTTGCTAAGTTGATAAAGTTTGCACCGGTAGTTATTTCAAAGAAGCCGCAAAAAATTCCTTCTAATATTTGCCGCCCCAGACCCAATTTGTCAAGCAAAGCCGGGGCTCTACTGCATACCCACCCGCTAATTCCGCTTGAAATCAAAATATTTATTAAAACTGAAAAAAATATAATAAATCCTCCTATAGCTAAGATAGTTGATATGGAGTTCTTTACACATTCACCAAAAAGGGTGTATGGGTTTATATCTGAGTTCTTCAACTTTTTAAGTTCAATTCTAATTTTTTGTGACACCTTTAAATAAGGTTTTTTAGAACTTTTTTCAGAACTTTTGTAGTATCTGAAAATAAACCCTACTGTAAGGCAAGCAGCAACATGACTAATATATAGAAGGTAACCTGCTGCCGGCATATTGAACATTCCCACAGCCACAGCTCCCATAATAAACAGGGGGCCTGAATTATTAGTAAAAGTCAGAAGTCTCTCGGCCTCAGTTTTAGATATAAGGTTCTGACGTTTTAAATCACTTGTAATAGAAGCACCTATTGGATAGCCACTTACAATACCCATAGCAAGAGCAAAAGAGCCGCAACCGGGTATATTGAAAATTGGCCGCATTACCGGTTCCATTATAATACCTGCAAATCCAATAAATCCTGAGCGGTTTAACAATTGGGAAGCAACGAAAAATGGAAAAAGAGATGGAAAAACAACCTCCAACCATAGGTGGATACCTTTTGAAGCTGAAGAAACAGCCGTTTTTGGATAAACTATCAAAGCTATAATAAATAATACAGCACAAAGGGGTAGAAAGCTTTTTTTAATATAATGGGAAATTCTATTTTTATTACAAAAATAGAAAGTTAAAGCAAAAGCAATAAATGATGAAAATAAAAAATAATTCATTTCTAATTGATACCGCACTTATTAGAATATCCTTTTCTAATATATACCTGTACCATTTATATTATAACTTCAAATTAAAAAGCCATTGTTTTCATGGTTCGAAAACAACAGCTTTTCTAATCAAAAATAATTATTTAACTATTTGTGTCCAGCCAAAAGTATCTTCAAGTTCACCGCTTTGAATTCCGGTGATTGTATCATATACTTGTTGAGCTACAGGTCCTATTTCTCCACCGTTTACAGCAATAACATTTCCGTCCCAATTAAATTCACCTATAGGTGAAATGACAGCAGCGGTACCGGTACCGAATGCCTCATCCAATTTTCCTGCTGCATGTGCATCATATAGTTCCTGAATTGATATTCTGCGTTCAGTAACTTTTACACCTGATTTTCTCAGCATCTCTATAGTTGACATACGAGTAATCCCCGGAAGAATTGAGCCTTCAAGGGATGGAGTTATTACTTCTCCGTCTATCTTGAAGAATACATTCATTGTTCCTACTTCTTCTATATATTTCTTCTCAATACCATCCAGCCAAAGAACCTGAGTATACCCGGAATGTTTTGCTTCAACCTGTGCTTTAAGGCTTGATGCATAGTTGGCAACTGTTTTTGCAAACCCCAGCCCGCCTTTTACCGCACGTACATAGTTGTTCTCAACATATATTTTTACAGGATTCATTCCTTCCTTGTAATAAGCTCCAACAGGTGAAAGAATGACTATAAACTTGTAAGTGTCAGAAGGCCTTACACCAAGGAATGGATCTGTTGCAATTATAAACGGACGTATGTACAAAGATGTACCCGGAGCATCAGGAATCCAGTCTGAATCAACATTTACTAGTTCTTTAATAGCCTGTACACCAAAGTCCTCGTCAATTCTAGGTATTACAAGACGTTCATTTGAACTGTTTACTCTTGCCATATTTTTATCGGGTCTGAAAAGAAGAATATGGCCGTTTTTAGCTTTGTATGCTTTTAAACCTTCAAAAATAGCTTGACCATAATGAAGAACCATTGAAGCCGGGTCCATTTCTAAAGGAGCATATGGCACTATTCTCGGGTCATGCCAGCCTTTTCCTTCAGTATAATCCATAATGAACATATGGTCTGTAAAATATGATCCAAATCCTAAATTGTTCTGATCAGGTTTTTGTTTAGGACTTGTAGTTTTGGTAATAGAAATATTCATTTTCGTATTACTCCCTTCTCTATGATTTATTAACAAAATTTGATAATTTATAAGAAAGTATCAATCAATTTATGTGAAAATTCTAGATTTATTATGCTACTTTTCATTTAAAAAGTCTATAGAAAATGGGAATTTAGTTAAGCACATTACTAAAATGATGTTAATAAGCAGAATTTTGTGGTATATTTATACAATAATTCTATATATTATTCATTTCATATAATTAATATTATTTATAAAAAGGGGGACATATATGAAAAATGATAAGATTGGAATGATTACAAGAACTTCGGTTCTTCTTGCTGTTGTAGTTGTGGTGCAGATGGCCGGGAGAAGCCTTCCTTACAATAATTTTATAGTCGGCCCGCTGGTAAATATGTGTATTCTGATAGCAGCAATGACTGCCGGAATCGGAGGTGGGGTAGCAATTGCAGTATTATCTCCGTTTACATCACTAATAAATAACCATGCTCCGCTGGCAGCTGCACTACTTTTATATGCTCCCGTAATATCGGTAGCAAACCTTATATTGGTAATAATATTTTACTTCCTATATAACAAAAACAAATATTCAGGTGTTATTTTGGGCTCTATTTTGAAATTTGGATTTTTGTACGGTTCAATTAATTTGTTTCTGAATATATTTCAATTTCCAAAGTTTGCTCAAAAACTTTTAGCTATGTTCAGTTGGCCACAGCTTGTAACTGCCTTGATAGGAGGATTTATTGCAATACCGATAATCACCAGGTTGAGGAAGGCAATAGATTAATTAGTTTAAACAAATTATTGAGCTGTACCTTTGAAGAGAGACGATTTCAAGGGTACAGCTTTTTGCTTATATTATCTAAAATTGGATTGGTGTAAAATATCCAAATTGGATGTTTTTCTCAAATTAATTATGACGTATAATGAAATTGGATGATACCAATTTATGAACTTACTAATGGTAATTACAATTTTGAATTATTTTTTTCCAGTTATTTATATAAAGTACATTAGTAGTCTAAGGAGAGGCAAAAAATGGATATTATTATAAACAGAGAATCAAAAACTCCTATATACTTGCAGATAAAAAAACAGATAGAGCATCAGATTGCAGTTGGCAAGCTGCCTGCAAATTTTATTTTACCTGCCGAAAGGACACTAAGCATGAAACTTGGTGTAAACAGAAGTACAGTTGTTAAAGCGTATATGGAGCTTAAAGCTGACGGGCTGGTCGAGTCACGAATAGGCAGTGGAACTGTAGTTCTTGCACCACTGACAAAAGACATCGCTCAGGAGAAAATGTACATACCACCATTGAGGTGGGGACAGCTTGAAAGCAAGAGATCTGCAAGATCAGGAGAGCAAACAATCAATAATATATTATCAGTATTTGAAAAAGAAAGAATTATCTCCTTTGCATCGGGTATTTCTTCAGAAGACGCGTGTGATATTAATCTCATGAAAAATCTACACATTCAGATAATAGAAAAATACAGAGAGAAGCTGTTTATGCCTACTCCGGTTGATGGAAGTATTGAACTGAAAACGGCAATCAAGGCATACATACAGGAAAATGGTATTAATGCCGGAACAAAACAAATAATGGTTACATCAGGATCACAGCAGTCTATAGAGTTCTTTGCACGGACGATTATAGAACCGGGTGACGTAGTTCTGGTGGAGGAACCTACGTATATAGGTGCCATACAAGCATTTCAAAGTTATGATGCAAAAATTATTGGAATACCAATGGATGATGAGGGAATAAGGCTGGATATTCTGGAATCCTGTCTTATAAAGTACAGGCCGAAATTTATATATACTCAGCCTAATTTTCATAATCCAACGGGAATATCCATGAGTCTCGAAAGAAGAAAAGGATTACTGAAGCTTGCATATTATTATAATTTACCGATTCTTGAGGATGATCCTTACGGTGAATTATATTACAGTGGAAACCCATTACCTTCTCTGAAAAGCTTGGATAATAACGACTATGTAGTTTACCTCAGCTCATTTTCAAAAACAATTTCATTCAGTCTAAGAGTAGGTTTTGTTGTGGCAAGTGAGAATATTATAGGTCGGTTTATTCAGTTTAAACAGATTACGGATATACAGACAAGTACACATTCGCAGTTTATAATTAATGAATTTTTAAATGGTGGACATATGGGGCCCCATTTAGATTATTTAAGAAAAATATATAAAGATAAAAGAGATTTGATGCTAAATGAACTAAACAAAAGTAACTTGGACGGTATGACAATAACCGTCCCAAATGGAGGATATTTTATATGGCTCAGGCTTCCTGATTATATACGCATGAATGAATTTGTCAAAGGCTTGGCCGACAAAGGAGTTGTGGTGATGCTGGGTGATATATTCTATCCGGGTTATAGTATTGATGGTAACTATATAAGGCTTAATTTTTCATATCCCAGTGAAAAGTACATAAAAGAGGGTATTTCTATTTTAAAAAATTGCATAAAGCAGTACTCGACAGGTAGCTTAAAAAAGAAATATGAATTTGAAGCAGAGGTTAATCCGTTTTTATAAAATTCTTGATATGGAGGAGGGAATTTAATGCTAAATGATACATTTGCAAGGAGAGCTCGTACACTTAAGTCATCTGAAGTAAGAGAACTTCTGAAATTAACGGATTCGGAGGACATAATATCCTTTGGTGGTGGTCTCCCTGCTGAGGAGACGTTTCCTGTTGAAGAAATGAAAATACTTTGCCATGAGGTATTATCCGAAAATGGAGCTAAAACAATGCAGTATGCAGTATCAGAAGGATATAATGAACTACATAAAATTATTGCAGAGCTGATGGGTGAAAAGGGAATTGATGTCGAACCTGACGATATTCTGATAACATCAGGCTCTCAGCAGGGTTTAGATCTTACAGCTAAGGTTTTTCTGGACGAGGGAGATGTTGTTCTCTGTGAGAGTCCTACTTATCTATCTGCGATAAATGCTTTTAACCCATGTTACCCTGAATATATCGAAATTGAAATGGATGAAGAAGGTTTAATTATTGAAGGCTTAAAGAAGAAGCTAAATGAAAATAAAAACATAAAATTTTTGTACACTATACCTGACTACCAAAACCCTACGGGAAGGAGAATGAGTCTGAAGCGTCGTAGAGCTCTTATTGATGTTGCCAATATGTATGACTTGATTATAGTTGAGGACAATCCTTATAGTGAACTTTGCTTTGATGGAAATAACTTTCCCCCATTGAAAAGCTTTGATACCGAAGGAAGAGTAATATACCTGAGCACTTTCTCAAAAACAGTTTGTCCCGGTTTCAGGGTTGGTTGGGTGAGTGCATCGAAAGAAATCTTAAAAAAATATATTCTTCTAAAGCAGGGGACAGACCTACATACAAATTTTTTTACGCAAATGCTTATTGCACGTTATATAGAAAAATACGATATTAAAGCTCATATCAAAGATAATATATTAATTTATAAAAAGCGAAAAGATACAATGCTTGATTCAATAAAGAGATATTTTCCCAAGGAAATATCCTACACTAAACCGCAGGGGGGAATGTTTTTGTGGGTGACTTTACCGCAAAGAATGTCAAGCAGGGAGCTTCTAATTAATGCAATGAAAAGAGGAGTGGCTTTTGTACAGGGTAGTGCTTTTTATCCGGGAGGAGGACACGAAAATACAATGAGACTCAACTTTTCGGGACTTACAGAGGACAAAATTGTTAAGGGAGTTAAAATATTGGGAGAGCTTCTTACAGAGGAACTAAAGAAATAATTGTTTCATACCATATAATAAACCCAAATAGTTGAGGTATATTATGATTTATATGGATAATGCTGCCACTTCCTTTCCGAAACCTGAAGCTGTATATATTGAAATAGACAAATGCCTGAGAACTTACTGTGCTAATCCGGGCAGAGGAAGTCATACAATGTCGGTTGCCAGTGCTTCAACTGTGACTACTACCCGTGAACGTATAGCAAAGCTGCTAAAAATAGAGGACGATCTCAATATAAGTTTTACAAAAAATGCAACAGAGGCCTTGAATATAGCAATTTGCGGAAGTCTTTCACCCGGGGATCATGTAATTACGACCTGTATGGAGCATAATTCAGTGATAAGGCCATTAAAAACACTTGAAAAATACGGAGGAGTAAAACTTTCCATAGTTAGTGCTGACAGTCTTGGACGTGTTGATCCGCAGGATATAAGAAAAAGTATAAATAAAAGAACAAGATTGATTGTATGTACTCTTTCTTCAAACGTTAACGGGATAATTATGCCTGTGGAGGAGATTGGAAAAATAGCACGGAATAATGGCATAATGTATCTGATAGATGCATCTCAGGGATTGGGTAGTATAGAACTTGATATAAACCGGATTCATGCAGATATGGTTGCGTTTCCCGGACATAAAGGACTTCTTGGCCCTCAGGGGACAGGTGGATTATATGTGTCACCTCAAATAAGGATGAGGCCTCTAATGAGAGGTGGTACAGGCAGCAGTTCAGAACTGCTGTATCAGCCAGAAATAATGCCAGACAAACTTGAGAGCGGAACTCTTAATACACCGGGTATAGCAGGACTTGGGGCGGGAGTGGAGTTTATTCAGAAAAACGGTATTGATAAAATTCGTAAAAAAAAGGATGAACTAATCATCAGACTTTTTGATGGAATATGCCGTATTAATAATATAAAGATGTTCAGCCCCGAAAGTGTTGAAGAAAACAGTGGGATAGTGGCTTTTAACTTTGAGGGAGTGGATTCTACAGAAGTCAGCTATCAGCTTGACAAACAGTATAAAATTGAATGTAGAGCAGGTCTCCACTGTGCTCCGTTGGCACATTCACATTTTAAAACAGTAAATTCCGGAATTGTTAGATTGAGTGTAGGATGTTTTAACACAAATGCTGAAGTCGATTTTGTAATACAATCAATAAATTTGATTGCAAAAGGTTATGAAAATTAATGAAATTGATTCAAATATTAAAAAAATTAATAATTGAATCAAAATAATTAAATTTTTATAGACAAAAGTATACATATAGGTGTATAATTTACCTATAATAAAGATGGAGGGAAAAAATATATGGATGATAAAACTAAAAGAATTATAACTATAATAGTAGCGATATTTTTGCTGATAACGGCGATTAGCATAGTAGGGTTCATACTAAAACAATTAATACCATTAGCAATCCTTGTTATTGCTGGATATATAGTTTATAGATTAATCACTAAAAAGGGTCAACGCTATTAACCTTGTGTATTTCAAATAGAATACTACTCAAACATTAGCCTTGTTTTTATTAGAGGCTATTTTTTTGTTTTAAAATGCCGATATATTATCTGGAGTATTGTGGATAAGGCGGTTTTAAAAATGATACATAAGGTTTTGAGAATTTATCCCGTTACTGCGGTGCGCAGAAATAAAAACAGGACATTTAATAATGGTAAAACAAAGCGGAAGAGTAATGTGAGTTTCAAAATTACATTAAAGCTGGTTAATAAGAAATAATAGGTTTACAATTTAAATACATTTATTTCCAGTTACATTTATAGACCTTCTTGTGGTATACTAGTATTTCATACAAGACTTGAAGGGATGAATAATATGGTAGAATTCTGCAAGTGTGGGTCAATGATTATTAATGGAAGTTGTAGTAACAAACATTGTAGTACAAATTTGGGCAAGCTTTTACAAGCAAAGGCCAAAAAAGCAGGGCGTGCTAAAACCACAACAGCTGCTGCTGTGATTAATACAACACCAAAGATTACTAAAGTACCAAAAGCTTCCAAGTGTATTACGTATCATATAAGTGAATTACAACCAAAAGAGGAATAGAGAAAACCGGATTGCTGATATGCATTCCGGTTTTTTTCCTAGTACACAAATAATATTGTTTAGTCTTTACATTCTAAATTTAGTGTGCTATAATTAATTTCGCATTATCGGGATGTAGCTCAGTTTGGCTAGAGTGCTTGCTTGGGGTGCAAGAGGTCGCGTGTTCAAGTCACGTCATTCCGACCATAAAAAAACAGCTTTCAATATTTTGAAAGCTGTTTTTTATATGTCAACTAAATTTTGTAAATCGCTACTACTTTTTAGTAGTCTTACGACACTCACCCTTTGCTGCTTTTGCTGAAATAAAAAACAAATCAAAAATTAACTAAGCTTTTTTTCCTTTATCTTTGCAAAATATTTTTTAGTTTCCGCTGCAACGACACCATTTAATGCTATCAGTGCAATCAGGTTTGGAAAGGCCATCAAGCCGTTGAAAATATCTGATATATTCCAAACGATCTCTATTGTCATAAAGGGGCCTGCAAAAACAGCCAGAATGTAAAACCAGCGAAAAACTTTAACTGCCTTCATATTACCGTTTGTGAGATATTCCATACAACGTTCACTGTAATAGTTCCAGCCGATAATTGTTGTAAAGGCAAAGAATACCAGGCTTATCATCAGAATAAAGGAACCAAGTGTCGGTGCAAAACCGAAACCTTCTTTAAATGCGTTCTGTGTTACAGAGGCACCTTTAAGTCCTATGTTCCATGAACCTGTGGTTATAATACAGAGACCTGTCATTGTACAGATAATAATTGTATCAACAAAAGTACCTGTCATTGAAACAAGACCCTGACGTACGGGTTCATGTGTTTTAGCGGCAGCAGCTGCAATAGGGGCGCTTCCTAAACCGGATTCGTTTGAGAAAATACCTCGAGCAATACCCATTCTCATGGAATTAAGCATTGAACTTATTCCAACACCTATTGCCCCGCCACCCACAGCTTTGAGCCCGAATGCACCTTGAAAAACCTGAACAAAAGCATCGGGAATAGCCTTTATATTTACAAAAACAACTATGAGTGTAGCTATAACATAAAAAATTGCCATAAAAGGAACTATGATTTCCGATACACTTGCTATTCTTTTTAAGCCACCGATAATAACCAATCCTACACACAAAGTAACAATAACAGCAGTTAATACTATTGCCCACGAATAACTTTTTCCCAGAATAGATATTGTATGAAGATTTTTTGGATCAAAATAATTGCGAACTGCATCAGAAATACCATTTATCTGCACAAAGGTTCCGATACCCATGAGCCCGGCAGCAGCTCCGAAAAATGAGAAAGCCTTTGCAAGCCAGCCCCATCTCTTACCCATACCGTTTCGTATGTAGAAGGAATGGCCCACCTAAAACGTGTCCGTTTTCGTCAATGGTACGGTATTTTATAGCCAGTAGTCCTTCAGTATACTTTGTAGCCATACCGAAAAACGCTGCGATCCACATCCAGAATAAAGCTCCGGGTCCGCCTGCAACGATTGCAGTTGCAACACCTACGATGTTTCCTGTACCGATTGTGGCAGAAAGTGCTGTACAAAGTGCGCCAAAGCTGGATACTTCACCTTTCCCGCCTTCTTCATTCTTAACCATATACTTTAGAGCACGGGGCAGATGCCTGACTTGCAGCAAGCCGGTTCTTACTGTGAGTAAAATTCCAACGAGAAGTACTAAGATAATTAATGGCAATCCCCAAACAATACCATCAAACCAAGAAATGAAACTGCTGATTTTTTCTAACATTATTTTTAACCTATCCCTTCTTGAAATTTTTGAAAAACAAAAAAGCCAAAACAAATGTTTTGGCTCTCCAAGAGAAAGACGTTAAGCTATAAAGCTCTGTCCTTTTGCCTGAGAGACCGGCAATGGAAAAACCACTGCCTTGCACCTTCGGCGCCCATACCTGGGACTCTCCAGAGAGCTGTAAATGCATAAAAAGTCGAATTTATGCATAAACACGCATAAATAATTTATCATATCTTTTGAAATAGTGCAATTATGTAATTGAAAAAATTATCTGGATATTTAAACAAATCGATTTAAATAGAATTTGAGTATAAACATAACATGTTATATAATAATAAAACATTCAAATTTTGTTTAAACCAGAGAGAACATTTATTTTGGGTTCTCATTGGTTCTCAATTGTTGAAGTATTTTAAGAAGGGGATTTTAAATGAACGCATTAGTTGTTGGACTTGGCGGATTTATTGGCGCAACATCAAGATATTTGCTGTCAAGCTTTATAAATCGTTCAGGGAATTGTGGTTTTCCGGTTTCAACACTTATAATAAACATTCTGGGCTCTTTTTTAATAGGACTCCTTACAGAATTGCTTGCTGCCTTGTGCCCTGATAATAAAAAAATAAAGTTGTTTTTAACTACTGGTATTTTAGGTGGGTTTACAACATTTTCAACCTTCAGCCTAGAAACAGTTAACCTTTTTCAGGAAGGAAAAGCAGTTTTTGGTGTGGCAAATATTATTTTAAGCGTAGCATTTTGCCTTACAGGTGTTGTATTAGGCAAAATGCTTGCTAAAACAATTGCGAATATATAATTTTTTATTAGATGGATTTCACAGCAGTCTCAAGGACTTTTCCCACTGAATCATTTATTACAAGGTCGGCTTTGGAATCATAGGGAGTAGGGCTTTTATTAACAAGAATGAGTTTTTTGCCTCTAAAGAAATCAATAAGTCCTGCTGCAGGATATACAACCAGCGAGGTTCCGCAGATAATAAGAACGTCGGCATTCCTTATTTCATTTACTGCCCCGTTTACAACGTCATCGTCCAGAGCCTCCTCATACAGAACCACATCAGGCTTGATAACACTGTTGCATTTGACACAGCGGGGAGTACCTTTTGCATAAAATATATAATCCAAATCGTAAAAGGTTCTGCATTTGGTACAATAATTTCTGTGAACCGAGCCGTGCAACTCAAAAACTTTTTTACTGCCAGCCAGTTGGTGGAGGCCGTCTATATTCTGTGTTACAACTGCTTTAAGTCTGCCGGATTCCTCAAGTTTTGCTAGAGCTAAATGTCCTGCATTTGGTTTTGCCTCTCTGTATATCATTTTAGTTTTATAATATTTGAAAAACTCATCGGTATGTGAAACAAAGAAACTGTGTGAAAGCATTGTTTCGGGTGAGTATTGTGAGCCGTCAGATGTCATATAAAGACCATTTTCGGAACGAAAATCAGGTATACCAGATTCGGTACTCATTCCTGCTCCTCCAAAAAATACAATGCTGTCAGCATTTTTTAAGATATCAGTCAATAGTTCAATATTCATTAAAAACATCTCCGTCTTTGATTATATAATTATTATTGCATATTTTCCTAAATAATCAAAGGCTACAAGTTAAAACAAACAGAACAAATGTTCTTGAAAAATTAAAGAAACATGTATATAATGGAAATTGATTAAACCCTTAGGAAATGATGGAGGAAGAAGGATGCCTAACCTTTTCAATGATCTATATGTAAGAGAAATTAAGCTAAGAGAGGATATTTCATCCGATGAAAGCTATGTTTTTTCTCTTCCCATTGTCAGGAATCTTGAACCTTTAATTATAAATAAGAAGGTAACCTTTTTTGTGGGTGAAAACGGTACCGGAAAATCAACTTTACTTGAGGCTATTGCCGTAAATCTAGGGTTTAATCCAGAGGGTGGTTCCAGAAATTTTAATTTTTCTTCAGTTGAAACACATTCTACGTTATATAAAAATCTCACTGTTGTAAGGGGCGTAAAGAGACCGAAAGATGGGTTTTTCCTGCGGGCGGAAAGCTTTTATAATGTTGCAAGTGAGATTGACAGGCTTGATAAGGCCGCACCAAACCCATTCATACATACATATGGAGGAAAATCTCTCCATAGCCAGTCACACGGAGAAAGTTTCATGTCACTGGTATTGAACAGGTTTGGAGGGAACAGCCTGTATGTACTTGATGAACCTGAGGCTGCACTGTCCCCAACCAGACAAATGACACTGCTGGTTCGTATAAAAGAGCTTGTGAAGCAAAACTGTCAGTTTATTATAGCGACCCATTCACCTATTCTATTGGCTTATCCGGATGCAGACATTTTTACATTAGATGAGAATGGAATCAAGCTGACTCAATATGAAGAAACAGAGCATTATATTGTGACCAGACAATTCCTCAACACTCCCCAAAAAATGATCAGATATTTATTTGATTCAGATTAAACAGTACTTTCTCAGAACTCTTCACGGCGTCTTTGCTTTCTCAATTCACAGCGCTTTCTGGCGGCTTCCCACTCTGTTTTTTCTTCTTCAGTTTCCAGTATTATTCCTGGAACGGGAATAGGGAAGTCTTTTTTATCTAATGCAACAAGAACCAGATATGCCCTGTTTATCATACGCCGGGTTCCGTTAAGTTCTTCAACAAAAGTATCTACCCTTACTTCCATTGACGTATTTCCTACATAAGTAATCTGTCCCAGTAAAAATATAGTACTATTAACGTAAGCAGGTGCTTTAAACTGTAAATTGTCTATGGATGCTGTAGTCACGTTGCAGCCGGAATGCCTTCTGGCAACAACAGCTGCAACAACATCAATCCATTCCATAAGCTTGCCACCAAAAAGGCGGTTAAAACCATTTATATGTTCAGGCATTAGTATTTGAATTTGTTCAGTTCTGGAATCAGATACTTTTTTTCTAATTGATTTATCCATGATAATCAACCTCCTATTCTATATCTATTATTAATAATATTAAACAATGTCTTTTGATTAACATTATAACTTATATAAGCAAACATAGTATTGGCATAATTCATTAAAATTACCTTTGTGTGATATAATTTATCATGAGTTTTTTTCTGAAAATGTTGGTTTCAAATTCAGAAAACTGTGGTATAACATTAATAAATCTATTATTATTTTTAATTAAACAGGAGGTAATTTCAATTGAGTAATTTAAAGGGAACTAAGACAGAAGCAAATCTTATGGCTGCATTTGCAGGCGAATCACAGGCAAGAAACAAGTATACATACTACGCATCAAAAGCAAAAAAAGAGGGATACGAGCAAATAGCTGCATTATTTACTGAAACAGCAAATAATGAAAAAGAGCACGCTAAAATATGGTTTAAACTTTTGCATGATGGCATAGGTGATACTGCTTCTAATCTCAAGGATGCTGCAAACGGTGAGCATTATGAATGGACTGATATGTATGCGCAATTTGCTAAAGAGGCTAAAGAAGAAGGTTTTGACAAGATAGCATATCTTTTTGAAGCTGTAGGAAAAATTGAAAAAGAACATGAGGAGAGATATTTAGCTCTTCTGAAGAATGTTGAAGGTAATGCCGTATTTATCAAAGGTGAAAAAGTAATATGGCAGTGTGCAAACTGCGGACACATTCATGTAGGAGAAAAAGCTCCTCAAGTATGCCCTGTATGCGACCATCCTCAAGCATACTTCCAAATGCTTGCAAAAAATTATTAATTAGCATTAATTACTACCTTGAACAATTAATATTAAAATAATAATGGTGAAAAATAAGTAATAAATACTTTGAGGTGATTTTATTTGAAACGTATTTTATCTTATTTATTAGCCATTACATTATTGTTGCCGGGCTTTATAAACTACAAGGCTTTAAAGAGCGGAAGTATAGATGTAGCAAATAGGCAAATCAACCTCCAAGCCCAGACTGACGGAGGAATAGAAATTGTTGCAAGAAGACCGTATATCAGACGCGGAGAAATAGGGGTACTTGCAATAAGGGTTGCACCCGGCTCAAATTGTAGAATTATTGCATCCTATAAAATAAACGGGAGAGATTATTCTTCTGTGAGAAATTTAGTTGCAGGTAAGGATGGAAATCTTTTATGTACTTGGAAGGTGGACGAAAAAACGGATACCGGGACATATAATATTGAGATTACCTGCGGCGCAAGCAGACTTGTGACGACTTACAGTGTACAATAAGTAACAAAAGGCTTCATTCAGCTGATTTTAATTTGGCTTTATGAAGCCTTTTGTTATTAGTTTTGCGTAAGTTCAAAAAAACTGTATAATTAATATAAACTAAAAAAATATTAGGAAGTAAATTATGAAACTTATAGATTTATCTCGTGATATATTTAACAATATGCCTGTTTATCCCGGAGATGATGTTGTGAGATTACACCAAACCCATGAATTTTCTAAGGACCAGTATAATAATCATAGGCTGGAAACAGGGATGCACGTCGGAACTCATGTTGATGGAGCAATGCACATTACTGATGCTTGTGAATATATATGTAATTATCCTCTGGAAAAATTTTATGGCGCCGCTTGTGTAATACATACATACGGTAAAAGCGTTTTAGAAGCAGAAAGCAGCCATTTGGAAGTTTTGAAAGATAAGAGAATAGTGATGGTTTGTACCGGAATGGATAAATATTATGGACAGAAAACCTATTATGATAATCATCCTGTGCTAGGTATGACATTTTGCGAAATGCTAGTGAAACATGGAATTAAATTAGTGGGAATGGATGCTCCTTCACCTGACAGATTTCCTTTTGGAATACACAAATATTTGCTCGGCAACGGTATTTTGCTACTTGAGAATCTAACCAACCTGGACAAAATTCCGGCTGGTTCTGATTTTGAATTAATGGCATTTCCTTTAAAAATAAGGGCTGATTCCTGTATGGTGAGGGCAGTTGCAAAAATACTTGAATAAATCATTAAATATTTACATATCAGAGGTGTTTTCTTAAAATGTATTACGTTTACGTTTTGCAATGTGCTGACAAGACACTGTATACAGGGTATACAGATGATTTGCAAAAAAGAATTAAAGTTCATAACCGAGGCAAGGGTGCAAAATATACCAGGGCAAGACTGCCGGTGACACTTGTGTATTACGAAGAGGCTGAAACCAAATCTATAGCGTTATCGAGAGAATACAGCATTAAAAAAATGACCAGAAGGCAAAAAGAAACATTAATTTCGGCTCAAATGGATTAAATAGAACTGTTTCACAAAAAAACAAAAACCGTTTGATTATTCAAACGGCTTTTTGGTGCGCCATCAGGGATTCGAACCCGGGACACCCTGATTAAGAGTCAGGTGCTCTACCAACTGAGCTAATGGCGCATATTTAATATTTATGGGCTTACCTCGCCCGAACACTTTTATATTATAAGAGCAATATTTGATAATGTCAACAACAAAATACTTATTTATCTGAAAAAAATGTAGAATACCTATTGTTGAATCTTGGTAACAATATTTTCTACTTATACCACAATATTTTACAATAGATATTTACAAAAGTGTATAATAATGATAATATGTTTTAGTAGAATGATTACGTTAATTTATACTTGGGAGGCGGATCAGTAAACTTGTCTCAAATGAGCTAAATGGTACAACTTATTAAAGTATTGTTTTAGTATTTTTTATTTTTTTCATCTAGGATACGACAATTCAAAGTTTCTTCTTACGCACACAATTATTTCCACAAAATAGCAACATTTTACATGAAATATATTTACAAATGTGTATAAAAATGATATTATGATTTAGGAAAATATTCCCGCTATCTTGTACTTAGGAGGTTGATGGGAAATTAGCACTCCATATTGATTTATTACGGATTCGACCTGCGTAACAAATTTTTCCACTAAATAGCAAAAAAATACAATAAAAATATTTACAAAACTGTATAAATATGATAACATGATTTAGTAGAGTCATTACGTTAATTCACAATATAGGAGGTGAATAGATTTTTTAAGTTTTCATTTACTCTACAGATTACTTTATCTAGAAGTTATTACATCGTTATCTAAGTAATTATCTATATTTTCAACATGTTATTGCACAATTCTACTAAACGTATTTACTAATTCCCAACTACACAAAAAATGCATTCTATATATTGCATATTATGGTATTGTTACTAAATCCGGGGTTTTATTTATAAAAAACTTCTTTTTAGTGACTTTGCGATGGCTTAATTTTTGTTCAAATTTTTGTGTTAAAGTAAAAAACTTCACAAACAGGGCTAAAAGAAAGATAGTATTCAACTAGTATGTAGGTAAGTAGTAAAATAAACTATATTTTTAGGAGGATTATAGTATGGGTAAGTTTAATAAGAAAGTTTTAGGACTAATTTTTGCAATTTCAATGAGTGTTACAAGCTTATTTGCAGGAACAACATATGCAGCAACTGATTACTGGCAGAACTGGACCGATGGTGGCGGAACAGTAAATGTAACTAATGGATCTGGCGGAAATTACAGCGTTAATTGGTCTAATTGTGGAAACTTCGTTGTTGGTAAAGGGTGGAATTACGGAACTGCAAATAGAGTTTGTAACTACAATGCAGGCGTATTCTCACCTTCAGGTAATGGTTATTTAACTTTCTATGGATGGACAAGAAACTCACTTATAGAATATTATGTTGTTGATTCATGGGGTACTTATAGACCTACTGGTACATACAAGGGTTCCGTAACAAGTGATGGCGGTACTTATGATATATATACTACTCAGAGAGTAAATGCACCTTCCATTGATGGTACAAAGACTTTTACTCAGTACTGGAGTGTTAGACAGTCTAAGAGATCTACTGGACAAAACGTTCAGATTAACTTCGCTAACCATGTTAATGCATGGAAAAGTAAAGGAATGAATCTTGGAAGCAGCTGGTCATACCAGGCATTATGCGTAGAAGGATATCAAAGTAGCGGTAGCGCTAACGTAACAGTATGGTAAGAGGTCATTTGACCATTAAAATACTTTTCACTGTATATATGTAAGGTTGCCCGGTTACAAATCGGTTGCCTTATATATAAAAAAATTACTTACCTACATATTAATTGAATATTATCTTTCAAAAGAGTAAAATAGAACAGGGTGGAATTTTTATCCACGGTTCCTGTAAATTGGAGACAGGCCAGTAGGTGTGTATTCCGGTTTGATTAAATAGTCCAAAAGCGTTGGGCCGTTTCTAGATGAACGGCCTTCAATGCTAAAAAGACTAAATTTATAGGACTTTACAGTCTATAACTTTTTATCAGTTAAGGAGACATATTAATGAAAAAGCTATTAATTTTCCTTTTAATCACAATGATGGTTACCATTAGCGCATGTTCTCAAGATAAACCTAGTGCGCAAGAAAATCTTAATAAGAAAGAAATGTCTGATAATTTTGTATTAGTCAAAGGAGGAATTTTTAAGAATACGAAGTCCAACCTCTATGAGAAAAAAGTAAAAATTTCTGATTTCTATATTGGAAAATATGAAGTAACCCAGAAAGAGTGGAAAGACATAATGGAAAGCAATCCATCACAATACAAAGGTGATAATTTACCGGTAGAAATGGTAAACTGGTATGAATGTATTGAATACTGCAATAAAAGGAGTATAAAAGAGGGGCTGGATCCATATTACAACATAGACAAAAATAAAAAAGACTCAAATAATATAAGCGAAATAGATGATATAAAATGGACAGTAACTATCAATTCAAAAGCTAATGGTTATCGATTACCTACAGAGGCAGAGTGGGAATATGCTGCGGGCGGAGGCCAGGATAGTAAAAATTATACATACAGCGGAAGTAATAATGTAGATGAAGTAGCATGGGACTGGGTAAACTCCGGTAATAAAAAATTAGATGGAGATTGGTACTGGCCAAAGATTGAAAGCAATAAAAATCAAACAAAACCTGTTGGTTCAAAGAAACCAAACGAATTAGGGCTTTATGATATGTCGGGTAATGTAAGGGAATGGTGTTGGAACTGGTATGGAGATGCTTTGGACAGTAAAAGTGGCTCTGTCAGGGTTTGGAGGGGCGGCTGCTGGCTAAGTGACGAACATGCCTGTGAAATTTCTTACAGAGGTAATTTTGATGCAAATGGTAAGGGATACGATCAAGGTTTTCGTGTATGCCGTAACAAGTAATCAGAAAAGATAAAGAGAGCTGAAAGGCTCTCTATTTTTATGATTTAAGAATTTTCACCAAACAAAAACCGCTTACTTAAGTAAGCGGTTTTTGTTTGGTGCGCCATCAGGGATTCGAACCCGGGACACCCTGATTAAGAGTCAGGTGCTCTACCAACTGAGCTAATGGCGCCTATTTTATTTAAGGACTTGCCCTCCGAACACTTTTACATTATAAGAGCTGTTATTATTATTGTCAACACTTAATTTCTAAAAATAATATAAAATTTTCAGTTAAATGTACAGTATTTTTTACTAATATTTATATATTATGATATTTTTTATAATATTTATTGTAGGAAAAATAGATATTAGGTAAAATATACTATAGTGTAAAAATATTCACCTGCTATTTGCGGGATTATTTATGATTGGACAAAAACATGAGAAGCTATAAACATAATTCTGTACAGATGAATGATATAATTACAAAAACAATAAAATCTCTTGAATCAGGTAAAAATGAGATTATTGAAATTGCTGAGAATTCCAGAAAGGAATGCAAAAGACTTGAAGATGAATTGGTAACATTAAAACAGCAGGTCTTTGAAATTGTCAGTGTAATCGAAAATCTGGAACATGACCTTAAACAAAGTAAAAAGAAACTATACGATGTTAATAAGGAATTTAACAGACATAGCCAGAATGAGCTTGCTAAGGCTTACCAGACAGCGGACAATATAAGGGTTGAGCTTGCAGTAAGGCGTGAACAGGAGACTTTTCTTATAAGAAGAAGAAACGATCTTGAAATAAGAATAAAGGATTGTATAAAAACTCTGGAAAGGGCAGGTAGTCTCATAGGACATGTGGGCATTGCGCTGGACTATCTTAGCGGAGATCTGCAAAATGCAGGGGAGCAGTTGGACAATTTGCAGCAGAGGCAATTTCTCGGTATCAAGATTATAGAGGCTCAGGAGGAAGAACGAAAAAGAGTAGCCAGAGAAATTCACGACGGTCCTGCACAATCAATGTCGAATATCGTTATTAAAGCTGAGATTTGTGAACGTCTGATGGATAAAGATATTGATGAAGCAAGAAAAGAACTGCAGAACCTTAAAAAAGTTATGAGGGACAGTCTCCAGGAGGTCAGAAAGATAATTTATAACCTGAGGCCAATGGCTCTTGATGATTTAGGTTTATTGCCGACTTTAGAGCGTTATGTAATTTCATTCAGAGAAGAAACAGGGATAGATGTTCAGCTCAGATCCAGAGCAATTAATGAAGAAATTAAGCCCGTCATATCTCTTGCCGTTTTCAGAATTGTACAGGAATCTTTGAATAATGTACTAAAACACGCACAGGCAAAAAGAGTTTCAATTCTCTTGGAGCATGTCAATCAAAAATTAAATATTATTATTGCTGATAATGGTGTTGGATTTAACACCGAAGATGTTAAAATAATAGAGCCTGAAAGTACTGGCGGATTTGGCCTTTTTAGCATGAAAGAGAGGGTAGCCCTGCTTGAAGGAGAGGTGGATATAGTATCACAGGTAGGAGTAGGAACAAAAATTACGATTCATATACCATTACTGGATGAAGGGGAGGACTCTCAGAAATGAATAAAATTAGGGTAATGATTGCGGACGACCATGCTATGGTTCGACAAGGATTAAAAACTATCCTTGAGTTGGAGGAAGATATTTGCGTGGTTTCGCAGGCTTCTAATGGTGAGGAAGCTGTAGCCATGTCCAAAAAGATAAGGCCTGATATTATCCTGATGGATATAAATATGCCTGTTATAAATGGCCTTCAGGCCATTAAAATGTTGAAGCAGGAGTCTGTTAATTATAAAATAATAGTACTGACGCTGCATCAGGACAGAGAATATCTGTTTAAGACATTACAGCTTGGGTGCGAGGGTTATGTTTTAAAGGATGCAGAATCATCAGTATTGATAGAGGCAATAAGAAGTGTTTACCGTGACCAAACGTACATACAGCCTAATATGACTGGCGAGCTTGTGAAGGAGTTTAACAGAGTAACATTGTATGAACAGGATAAATCTATTGTAAACAATCTGACCAATCGTGAAGTGGAAGTTTTAAAACTTATAGCAGAGGGAATGATTAATAAAGAAATTGCTAAAACCCTTTATATAAGTGAAAAGACCGTTAAAAATCATATATCAAATATATTCAAAAAACTGGATGTAAATGATAGAACTCAGGCAGCCATCTATGCATTTAAACATAACATAAAAGTATAAAAAGTATTGACACTTAGTTTGCCGACATAGTATTATATTAATAATTTCCAATAGAAGAGTGCAGTGAATGGGAATAGTAAACCGTACATAAGTCAGTAGAGAGCTGTCGGTTGGTGAAAGACAGCGGCTTTGAAGGTTGAAGCTCGCCCTGGAGCATTTTTGGCTGAAATAAGTAGGCTGAAACGGTTTTCACCGTTATATGATTTAAAGAGAATTTCTTGAAAAGGAATTAACTTGAGTGGTACCGCGGAAACATAGCTTTTCGTCTCATGATTACGAGACGGAAGGCTTTTTATTTTTTTAAACATTTTATGAATATGGTTACAATTTAACTTGGAGGTGTTGGTTGTGGAGAAACTGATAGAGATTACTGTTGGTAGTTTACTAGATGATATGGCAAAGAGATATCCAGATCATGACTGTGCATTATACACAGACCGCCCATTCAGAAAAACTTATTCTGAATTCAACGAGCTGTGCAATAAAGTTGCAAAGAGTTTTCTCAAAATGGGGATTAAAAAGGGTGATCATGTTGCAATTTGGGCAACAAACGTACCAGAATGGCTTATTACACTGTTTGCCTCAGCAAAAATAGGAGCTGTTCTCGTTACTGTAAACACTAACTACAAAGTATTTGAGCTTGAATATTTGTTAAAACAATCGGATACAAATACATTGGTTCTTTTAGATGGTTTCAAGGATTCCAATTACATACAGATTATTAATGAACTTTGTCCTGAATTAAAGAACTCCGAACCGGGTAGTTTTCATAGTGAAAAACTGCCGTATCTGAAAAATATCATAAGTGTCAGCACTGAGAAACATCCGGGAATGTTTAGCTGGGATGATATTATTGAATTTGGCAGAGATATTTCTGACGAAGAACTTTACAACATCAGCAATAGTCTTGATTGTCACGATGTTATAAACATGCAGTACACTTCAGGAACTACGGGTTTTCCAAAGGGTGTAATGCTTACACATTACAACATTATAAATAATGGTATGTGTATAGGCGACTGTATGCATTTTACCCACGAAGATAAGCTGTGTATTCCTGTTCCGTTTTTCCATTGCTTTGGATTGGTTCTTGCAATAATGGCCTGCGTGACTCATGGAACAACAATGGTTCCCGTTGATTATTATTCACCATTAAAGGTCATGAATGCAATTCAAAGCGAGCGCTGTACAGCAGTACATGGTGTTCCTACGATGTACATAGCAATGCTTGATCATGCCGATTTTAGTAAATTTGATTTTTCGTCATTAAGAACAGGAATTATGTCCGGTTCACCATGTCCTATAAAAGTTATGGAAGCAGTTGTGGAAAAAATGAATATGAAGGATATAACTATTCCTTATGGTCAGACAGAGGCTTCTCCCGTATGTACCCAGACAAGAATAGGAGACAGTCTTGAACTTAGGGTTTCGACTGTGGGCCGTGCACTTCCGTTCATTGAATGTAAGATTGTTGATCCCGAAACGAATCAGGACCTTCCGGACGGCGTTCCCGGAGAATTTGTTGCCAGAGGCTATAATGTAATGAAAGGGTACTACAAGATGCCCGAAGCAACCGCACAGGCCATAGATGATGACGGGTGGCTCCATACAGGTGATTTGGCAACAAGGGATGAAAACGGATATTACAAGATAACCGGCAGAATAAAAGATATGATTATCAGAGGTGGAGAAAATATTTATCCAAAGGAAATAGAAGAGTTTTTATATACCCTGCCGGAAATTAAGGATGTACAGGTAATCGGTGTTCCGTCTAAAGTATACGGAGAGGAAATAATGGCCTGTATTATACTTAAAGAGGGTTGCGTCTTAACAGAAGAACAGGTTAAAGAAGCAGTAAAAGCTAATATGGCAAGACATAAAACTCCTAAATATGTTGGCTTTTTGGACAGTTTCCCAATGACTGCAAGCGGAAAGATTCAGAAGTACAAAATGAGGGAAAATGCCATTGCCCAACTTGGACTTGAGGATGAAGCGGCTATAGAGACTGCATAATGTGTGGTTGCCAATTTACTTAATGAATATTATAATAATATAATAGAAGTAATTAATTGCCAGTTTAAATACTGGCAATTTTTATATATGGAGGTATATATGTCTTTTTTAAATGATATAGAAAAAAAAGTTTTGGTGTTTGACGGGTCTATGGGGATTATGCTTCAAAGCAAAGGACTTGAAGTAGGAACTTGTCCCGAAGAGTGGAATGTTACTCACCCTGATAAGGTCAAGGAGATATATACGGCATACCGTAATGCAGGGGCGAATGTAATTCAGTCAAATACCTTTCAGTCCAATCTTATGAAACTCTCTGAATATGGATTGCAGGACAAGCATTATGATATTAATTTTGCAGGTGTTAGTCTTGCGAAGGAAGTAATGGGGGATAATGGATATGTAGCTGCTTCCATAGGCCCTTTGGGAAAACTCTTGGAGCCATTCGGAGAATTGACTTTTAAGCAGGCCTACAATACATTTAAGGAGCAAGTTGTTGCTGTAACTGCCGGGGGCGCTGATATTATAAGCTTTGAAACATTTACAGATGTAAGTGAAATGAGAATTGCCCTTTTAGCTGCTAAAGAAAATTGTAACTTACCTGTTATTTGTTCAATCTCATATGAGCAGAACGGAAGAACGCTGATGGGCTCAGACCCCGCTGTTTGTGCTTACATTCTGCACTCACTTGGAGCTGATATGGTTGGTACAAATTGTTCCTTTGGACCGGAATACATGATAAAGGTTGCCGAAATCTACGGAAAGACTGGTTTGAATTTTAGTATTAAGCCCAATGCAGGGATTCCTCAGACAGTAGACGGTAAATTGGTCTATGATGAAACTCCTGAAAAATTTGCAAAATACGCACATGAATTTATAAAAAATGGAGCAAGGCTTGTTGGAGGGTGCTGCGGATCAAGACCTGAATTTATTGCTGAAATTTCAAAGGTAGTTAGCGAATGTAATGCGGTAAGTTTTCCTTTGAATGTAGATTTTATCACATCCTCTACAAAAGTAATTTCTTTTGTAGATATAAAACAAACAGAAATTGGATGGATAGATATTAATAAGGAAGAAATTCTGAAAAAAGACCTTTTGGCAGGAGATGTATCTTCCATTACAGATACCGCTATGGATTTGATGGAAGAGGACTATGGATTAATAGCTATTGATGTAGATGTGGCCGGGGCAGACGAACTGCTGTTATCTCATGTAGTAAAGGAAGCTCAGACTTACTTGAAACAGCCATTTGTTTTAAAATCGGACAATCCCAAGTCTCTGGAGGCTGCTCTGAGAATATACAAAGGCAGGGCGGGAGTAATTACTAAGGCTTCTGACTGTGTGGATGAATTACTTTATAAGTACGGGGCTGTAAATGTTGGAGGATTTATTTCGAATGAAAAATAATTTTTTAAATTCCCTTGTTAGATATCTTGTGGAAAAGGATTATTACCACCTGATATCAGCTGACAATCAGATGCCTGATTTATCTAATGGTATTGCAAGTATGATTAGAGAGATTCAGGGAACTTCTGTATTTGTTGAAATTATTGATGCAGACAGATACACAATAGAACAAATCAGGAACATCATGTTAAATGGTGCAGCAATGCTGAATAATATTCAAGGTAGTAACGCTTATATTTTCAAGGTTTTTCTGTTTGAAAACACAACTGATATGGATAAAGTTGAAATTATAAAGCAACATCAGATGGATATTACCTCGGAGAAACGTTTTTTGAAATGTATTTCTTTAAACATTTCTGCAAAACAGGTTGAGAAATATTTCAGTGTTCCGGCTTTTGATGCCGGATTGGTAAAGTCTTTTAAAAGATTTTTTTCAAAGGGCCTTGATAGAAGAGAAACCGATTATCAGGATATAGAAGGCATTATTGAGAAAAGAAAAAAGGACTTTGAAATACAATTCAAGGTTCAAACGCCATGGCTGACATATATTATTATCGCATTAAATATTGTTATGTATGGCTTGTTGCAGCTTGTGTCCATGAAAACCGGAACTGCTTATGAACAACAGCTAGAACCCTTTGGGGCCAAGGTAAATAATCTCATTATGGAAGGGCAGTATTGGAGATTTTTTGCACCTATGTTTCTCCATGCTGATATTGTTCACTTGGCTGTAAACTGCTATTCCATTTATATTATAGGGTCTCAGGTGGAAAAAATATTCGGAAGAGGAAGGTTTTTGGCTATTTACTTTGTGTCGGGTTTCATTGGCTCGGCAGCAAGTTTTGCCTTCTCGCTGAATTCCTCTGTAGGGGCATCAGGTGCAATATTTGGTTTGGTAGGTGCTATGTTGTATTTTTCGTTACGACGTCCTGCTCTTTTAAAAAGCAGTTATGGTGTGAATCTTATTACTATGCTTGTAATAAACCTTGCTTATGGTTTTATGAACAAGAGAATAGACAACCATGCACACATAGGTGGTTTTGTGGGAGGATTTCTGACTACCGCAGCAGTGTATTCTTACCAAGAAAGAAATGGAAAAACCTTACTGAAAAAAGCAACATCGATTTTGCTTGTGGCAGCAATTGCAGTCGGAATGCTATTTTACGGCTTTAATAATGATATAAATGTTCTTTCTCCTAAGCTTGCTGCACTGGAGCAGTTTGATATTCAGAATAACTGGCCGGAGTCGGAAAAAAAGGCAGAGGAAATTCTTGAGTTGAACCCATCCGACAAAAATACAAAGATTAGGGTATTATGGTCATTAATCAGGGCTGAAGTAGGTCAGGGAAAACTTGATGAGGGGATTCAGAATTCAAAGGCTTTAGCGGAACTAAGTCCGGCTGACGGACATTATCTGCTGGGTGTCATATACTATAATACAAAAGAATTTGATAAAGCCAAGCAGGAGCTTGAGGAAGCCAAAAAATCAGGCTCAACGAATACTGAAAATATTAATGAGATGCTTTCCGGTATTGAAAACAGTAAATAAGAAACAAAGCAAGAAAAGGCATATTAACCAATATAAATTTGGTTAATATGCCTTTTAATATATGTTTTTAGACCATTTCTGAAAAATACCTGTGAAAACTAAGGTCATTTGTAAGTTCCGGATGAAAGGATGTGGCCAGCATATTGTTTTGTCTGCATGCAACTATATTTTCGTTTACACGAAGGAGAACCTCCACCTGTGGAGCTACATTAACCACATAGGGTGCTCTTATAAATACCAAAGGAATTTTTTCAGAGGAAAGAGCCGGAAGGGAAACTTCCGTAGTAAAGCTATCCAGCTGCCTCCCATACCCGTTTCTTATAACGTTTATGTCCATTACTTCCAGATGACGGCGGTGGTCATTTGTGATTTCTTTTGCAAGAATAATCATGCCAGCACAGGTTCCCCATACAGGCATCCCTGAGTTTATTCTTGTTTTTATTGGTTCTGTCAAACTGAAATCACAAATAAGCCTTCCAATTGTAGTGCTTTCACCACCGGGAATAATAAGTCCGTCTATTGTATCAATGTCTTCTTTATATTTTACACTACATGGCTCTACATTTGGTATTTTGGATAGTTTCTCCAAATGCTCCGAGACAGCACCCTGCAAACCTAATACACCTATTTTTTTCATTTTTATCCCTTTCTGTAAGCTTACCATCCTCTGGAGGCGTACAGGCTGTTGCCTGACAGTTCTCTTACATCAATGGAATCCATTGCAGTACCCAACTCTTCTGAAACTTCTGCTATAATTTTGGGATCATTATAATAAGTAGTTGCCTTTACAATAGCCTGAGCTCTTTTGGCAGGATCTGAAGATTTGAATATCCCTGAACCAACGAAAACACCGTCGCATCCAAGCTGCATCATTAATGCTGCATCTGCGGGAGTTGCGATTCCGCCTGCTGCAAAGTTAATAACAGGAAGTTTACCGTTTTCATGAACATAGAGCACAAGGTCATATGGAGCAGCGAATTCTTTTGCTATGGTCATAAGTTCCTGTTTGGATGCACTCTGAACCTTTCTGATTTCGTTTGTTACAGTTCTCATATGTCTGACAGCTTCAACAACATTCCCGGTGCCGGCTTCACCTTTTGTTCTTATCATGGATGCACCTTCACCAATTCTTCTGAGAGCTTCTCCGAGATTTTTTGCACCGCATACAAATGGAACCTTAAATGTATGCTTATCTATGTGAAATTCTTCGTCGGCGGGGGTTAATACTTCGCTTTCATCAATATAGTCGATTGAAAGGGCTTCAAGTACCTGTGCTTCAACAAAATGTCCTATTCTAACCTTGGCCATAACAGGAATTGATACGGCGCTTTGTATATCTTTTATCATTTTTGGGTCGGACATTCTTGCAACTCCTCCGGCTTTTCTTATGTCTGAAGGAACTCTTTCAAGTGCCATTACTGCAACGGCACCGGCTTTTTGTGCAATTTCGGCTTCCTTTGCATTTACTACATCCATTATTACTCCGCCTTTGAGCATCTGTGCAAGATTTTTGTTTAATTCATATCTCTCATTCATAATACATACTCCTTTACTTTTATTTATAAATAGAATATACTAATTGTACCGATACACTTATAAGTGATTGCGGCTAAATTTCGTACATTTTTACACAAAGAAAATTAAATGTCAATATGAATTTCAAAAAAAATAAAATGGCTTTTTACTTGAATACACAGATAAAATGGAGTATTTCAAATGTATAATATAAATTTAGAGCTTGTGTCAGTTAATGTGAAGGTGGAGGCAGTATGAAAATTGTATCGATACAATTAACAAATGATGAGCAACCAAAGTATTTACAGCTATTTAACAGCATCAGAGAACAGATTTCACAGGGCGAAATGAAACCTGGAGAGCGTCTTCCTGCAATAAGGAGTCTCGCTTCCCAATTGGGAGTAAATACGAGTACAATAGTTAATGCATATAAACAGCTTGAGAGCAACAGCTATATAACAGCCAAAAAAGGAAGCGGATATTTTGTTTCAAATACAAAAACCGGAAAGCTGGATACACATTTTTCCAGTGATCTTGGATTGTTCAAGGATACCTCTGTTATTAACTTTGCAAGTGCAACCCCACACCCGTCAATTTTTCCTATTGAATCATTTAAAGCTTGTATAAATGAGGTGTTGGAAAGGGACAAAGGCTTTGCCTTCGGGTATGACGAGAGTAATGGCTACAGGCCATTGAGGCAGTCAATTCTTGATTATTTTAACAGGGAGTATTCTATTTCCGTTGAAAATGAGAGTTTTCTCCAAATTGTTTCAGGAGCACAGCAGGGTATAGATATTATAGGCAAAGTACTTTTAAACCCCGGAGATTATGTTGTAACAGAAACTCCTACTTATGATGGTGCTGTTGCAGCATTTAAATCAAGAGGTGCAAGGATTGTCAGTGTAAACATGGATAAAGATGGAATGGACATGGAAGAACTTGAAAAAAAGATTCGTATATGCAAACCCAAATTTGTATATGTCATGACAAGGTATCAGAATCCAACTACGGTGTGCTATAGTCAGGAAAAGCTTGAAAGACTGATGCTTCTAGCGAAAGAGAATAACATGTATGTTGTTGAAGATGATTCTATGTCGGAGTTATATTTTGAAAAGGAAAAGCCTACGTCTCTGAAGGCTCTGGATAAAGACAACGAGTATGTAATTTATTTAAAAAGCTTTTCAAAAATCCTTATGCCGGGCTTAAGAGTAGGAAGCATGGTTATACCTAAAAATTTAATTGATGATTTTACTAAAATAAAGCATACAAGTGATATTTCTTCATCCGGATTGATACAAAGGTCCCTTGACTTATATTTCAGAAGCGAAAAGTGGGACGAACATTTGCAGTATATGAAGGAGATTTACAGAGGCAGGTTTGAGTTTATGCTTACCGGCTTGGAAAGACTGAGAAAATATGGACTGAAATATGAAAGACCAGGTGGAGGGTTGTACTTCTGGGTAAAATTGCCACGTTATCTCTCAGCAAAGCTTTTTTATCAAAAGTGCAAAAAAAATGGTCTTGTGTTTATTCCATCGGATATATTTTATGATAATATACACAAAAACTGTGATGATTATATAAGACTTAGTTTTGCATCAGCAGGAATTGACCAAATAAGTGAAGGTATGGCGATTTTGGAAAAGTGTCTTAAAAATAATTATCAAGAAGAATAGTTAAGCCGTCTGAATCTTCCGAAAAGCTTGTTTCTGTAATATTTTTTATAGGTACTTTGGCTTAATCCATAATCAATCAAGACGGGGACATCGTTAACGATTCCCCAGCTTGATGCTCTCTTTAAGTCACCACTGCCTATTTTTTTACTTTCTATATCTTCCTCAAACAATGGCCTTTTAATAAGGTCACTCATAGTTTGTACTTTGTAGTACCTTAAAACTATTCTAATATCAGTGATTTTTTTAGCTTTTACCATTATAAGATACCTATGATTTTCAGAAGCAGCAGCAATTTCTGCAAAGAAGTCTGACTTACATGAACGGTAAGTAGAATACTCGGTTTCATTCTGTAAAATGCCTCTGACATCCTTTGCTACCTTAACTACATAACCATTGCCTAAGTCATAAACGTTCCGACATGAACCCGAACCGATACGTTTATAGTTATTCTTTTTTAGATTAAAAATGAGTTCATCAAAGTCAAAATGCATTTTGTGCTCCTAAATATAAAGTACATTACATTTTATTCAAACGATTTGATTATGTGATTTTTAATTATAAGAGAGTCGTTTAGTGGTAAAAATTAAAATAGTAGCCTTGACGGCGGTTGGGTAATTGATGTATTATTAATTTAATATAAAATATTCTAAATATGATGATTGGAAAGAGTAGAAAGCAGTTGGCTTCACAGAGAGCGGAAGCGTGGTGGGATTTCCGCAGGTTCAAGCTTTTGAAAATCATCCATGAGTTGCAGCCTGAAATTCAATAAAAATGTATAGGACATAAATTGAAGTAGGGTGTGCCGGTGATGAGCCGTTATAAAACGAAGTGATTATTGTCATGTTATTATTTTTCATGCTACAAAATAATTTGGGTGGTACCGCGAAAATAGCCTCGTCCCTTTGATGGAACGGGGCTTTATTATATTTTAGAATAATTAATTTACTATATTTAACCGGAGGTAATAGAAATGGCAGAAGATTATGGAAAATCTTTAAATCTACCACAAACTGACTTCCCCATGAGGGCAAACCTTCCTCAAAGGGAACCAGAATTCCTAAAAAAATGGGAAGACATGGATATTTATAATAAGCAATTAAAAAAAGCAGAAGGAAAGCCTTCCTTTATACTTCATGATGGACCCCCGTACGCAAATGGAGGTATTCACCTTGGAACTACTTTGAATAAGGTATTAAAGGATATCGTTGTAAAGTATAAAAGTATGTCAGGATACTATACTCCATATGTTCCGGGCTGGGATACACACGGACTTCCCATCGAACAGAGAGCCATCAAGGAATTGGGGCTAAAGAGGCATGAAGTTGGTCCTGTTGTTTTCAGAGAGGCATGTGAAGGCTTTGCCATGAAGTACCTGGATATACAGAGAGAATCTTTCAAACGACTGGGTGTAAGGGCTGACTGGGAACATCCTTATATAACGCTGAAACCAGAGTTTGAAGCAAAACAGATAGAAGTATTTGGTGAAATGGCTAAGAAGGGCCATATATACAAGGGGTTGAAGCCTGTATACTGGTGCCCTGAGTGTGAAACCGCTCTGGCTGAAGCTGAAATTGAATATGCGGACGATACTACCGTTTCAATTTATGTTAAGTTCCAGGTAAGGGATGACAAGGGAATTTTCCAAGGTGTTGCACCGAAGGAAAAGATTAACTTTGTAATATGGACAACAACTACATGGACTTTGCCTGCAAACCTTGCAATTTGTTTGAATGAGTCATTTGAATACTCTGTTGTAAAGGCAAACGATGAATACTATGTACTTGCTGCAGAACTTGTGGAAAATACCATGAAGGCTGCTGCTATAACAGAATATGAAACCGTTGCAAAGTTCAAAGGAAGCGAGCTTGAGGGAATTCTTTGCAAGCATCCGTTCCTGGACAGGGATTCAATAGTTATTCTTGGAGACCATGTTACCCTTGAAGCAGGTACTGGTTGTGTTCATACTGCTCCCGGACATGGTGCGGAAGACTTTCTTGTATGCCAGAAATACAAGATTCCTGTATTGGTTCCTGTTGACAGCAAGGGCTTCCTGACTAAAGAGGCAGGACCGTTTGCGGGAATGTTCTACAAGAAATCCAATCCTGCAATTATTGAAAAATTGACCCAGGATGGCAGACTTTTAGCTTCCGAGAAGATTACTCACCAATATCCCCATTGTTGGAGATGCAAAGACCCAATCATATTCCGTGCTACCGAACAATGGTTTGCATCCATTGACGGGTTCAGAAAAGAAGCATTGAAAGCAATCAAAGATGTAAAATGGATACCTGAATGGGGAGAAGAAAGAATTACTAACATGGTAAGGGATAGAGGAGACTGGTGTATTTCCAGACAGCGTATCTGGGGTGTGCCGATTCCGATATTCTACTGTAAAGACTGTGGTAAGGAATTAATAACTGATGAATCCATAAAGGCTGTGGCTGATCTTTTCAGAGAAAAGGGATCAAATGCATGGTATGCTATGGACGCTTCAGAGATTCTTCCAAAGGGAACTAAATGTGAATGTGGACATCACGAATTTTCAAAAGAAACAGATATTATGGATGTTTGGTTTGATTCAGGTTCCAGCCATGTAGCGGTTCTCGAAAACAGAGAAGGATTATCCTGGCCGGCAGACCTGTACCTTGAAGGAAGTGACCAGCATAGAGGATGGTTCCAATCCTCACTTCTTACATCTGTGGCTACAAAGGGAAATGCACCTTACAGAAAAGTACTGACACACGGTTATGTTGTTGACGGCGAAGGCCGTAAGATGTCTAAGTCGCTTGGAAACGGTATCGACCCTGCAGATGTTATTAAGGAGTATGGAGCAGATATACTAAGACTTTGGGTTGCTTCTTCCGATTACACAACTGATATAAGAATTTCAAAGGATTTGTTGAAGCAGCTGTCAGAGGTTTATAGAAAGATAAGGAATACTGCAAGATATATTCTTGGTAATATAAATGATTTTAACCCAGACACAGATAGTGTTGATTACAATGAACTTAATGAACTGGACAAATGGGCATTGAGCAGGATGAATAACCTCATAAAGAGGGTAAATGAGGCCTATGACACATATGAATTCCATTTGATGTTCCATGCTATACACAATTTCTGTGTTGTTGACATGAGTAACTTCTATCTGGATATAATAAAGGACAGACTTTATACTTCAAATGCTGACTCAAAGGAAAGAAGAGCAGCTCAGACTGTAATGTATGAGATCCTTCATAACCTTGTAAGAATGTTGACTCCGGTTCTTGCATTTACTACTGAAGAAATATGGCAGTACATGCCTCACAGAGCAGACGATGATACTGAAAGTGTTCAGTTGAACAGCTGGCCACAGGTAAATGAAAAGTATGTAAATACAGAACTGTCAGAAAAGTGGGAAAAAATATTCGAGCTTAGGTCAGATGTTTCAAAGGCACTGGAAATAGCAAGAGCTAACAAAACCATAGGCCATTCTCTAAATGCAAAAGTAACTTTATATGCTGATGGAGAAAGTCTTGAGTTTATAAAGAGCATTGAAAGCGACCTTGTTACCGTGTTCATAGTTTCAGCTGTCGAAATTAAAAATCTTGCTGATGCTCCGGCTGCTGCTCAAAAGGGAGAGGAAATGCCCGGAATAAAGGTTTCGGTTGAACAGGCACCTGGAGATAAGTGTGAAAGATGCTGGATGTTCAGCGAATTTGTGGGCAAGGACGAAAAACACCCGACACTTTGTAAGAGATGTGCTGATATAGTAGGTTAATAAAGCATATCAGATTTGGGAGACATATTATGATTAGACATACTATAAATCTAAAGGAAAGAAGTTATCCTATTTGTATTGCAACAGACTTTCAGGAACTTGGGAAAATTGTCCTATCATTCAGACAGGGTAACAAAGCACTGTTGGTTACCGACGAGAATGTTGATAACTATTATTCTGATGAGTGTATGAAAGTACTTCAAGACAGCGGAATAGAGGTTAACAAGCATGTTCTGAAGCCCGGTGAGAATAATAAGACACTTGAGGCAGTTTATGGTATATATAATAAAATGGCAGAGTGCAAGCTGGACAGAAGCAGTATTGCGCTGGCACTTGGAGGCGGTGTAGTCGGCGATATTGTCGGCTTTGCCGCTGCCACCTATATGAGAGGTATCAACTTTGTACAGATACCCACATCACTATTGGCTCAGGCAGATAGCAGTGTTGGAGGTAAAACCGGGGTTGATTTCAATGGGCATAAGAACATTGTGGGTGCATTTTATCAGCCTAAAGCAGTGTTTATTAATGTAAATACTATTAAGACACTGCCTAAGAGAGAGATTTCTGCAGGTCTTGCCGAAGTAATCAAACATGGCTTGATTATGGATGAAGAATATTGTGATTATATTAATTACAACACTGATAAAATTTTTAAATTTGATGAAAATGTACTACAATATCTGGCTAAAAAGAATTGTTCCATAAAAGGCTATGTTGTTGAACAGGACGAAAAAGAGGACGACTTAAGGGCTATTCTTAATTTGGGTCACACAATTGGTCATGCCATTGAAACAGTTGAAAATTTCAGGCTTTTGCATGGAGAATGTGTGTCTATCGGAATAGTTGGAGCATACAAAATGGCGCATTACATGGAAATTTTGGGTGAGCAAACAGTTAATCAGGTTAAAGCCATTCTTGTAAAACTTGGACTTCCCGTTTCTTTGCCGGGACTGGATGTTGAGAGAGTATACAACCAGATATTTTACGATAAAAAGGTAAAAGACAATAGGCTAAAGTTTGTTTTACCACGTAGAATTGGAGAGGTTTTCCAGTGTACCATTGAAGACAGCGGATTGATTAAAAAGGTTCTTTCTGATTTGGCCAATTAATATTAAAAAATTTTGATTAAGCATATTAACCGTTTTAGTATTTGATAATACGGTTAATATGCTTTTTTGTATGTTTTAGAAAAATTTCTTACGAATAAATAAAGCTAAACAGAACAACCATAATTATAGTGAAAAGTTTTAAATTGTTTTCATGTGGAGGGAGTACTTATAAAAATATGGCCAACAACAATCATTTAATTAGTGAACTGTCAAAAAAAGTTGATAATTTGTCTCTTAAAATGGAGAAGATGAAATTCGTAGATTACGTTTATTATCTTGAACATCCGAGAAAAATGCTATGGGCCAATTTTGTAAGTGGTCTGGCAAGAGGCTTTGGAATAGCTATAGGTTTTACTATTCTAGGAGCAATTGCCATATACTTTTTAAATATTATAGTAAAAATAAATCTTCCATACATCGGACAATTTATAAGTGATATAGTGAAGATTGTGCAAAGCAGCAGTAGAAATGTTAGATGACAGATGAACATAGGAGGAATCATATGGACAAGAATCAGCTGTTGCATTACAAAGATAAGCTTATAACCGAAGCAAAAAGGGCTGACACTGCATTGGAACAAATGAGGGATTTAGACCAGGGGGAAATGAGCAATTATACTTCTTTGGAGCTGTCAAATTACGATAATCATCCTGCAGAACTGGGAAGCGAGCTATATACACTGGAGATGAATCTGGCTCTAAAAGTCCATGAACAGACAAAACTTAATGATATTAAGCTTGCTTTGAAAAAAATAGATAACGGAACCTATGGTGTTTGTGAAAACTGTAAAAAGGATATAAATCCGGAGAGGCTGGAAGTTGTGCCGACTGCCAGGTTTTGTATGGAATGTCAGGAGGATAAAGAGGCAGAAGAGATTAATACGCCGGATCAGCAGTATGACGAAATTTTTGAAAGCCCATTTGGCAGAAAGTACTTGAATAAGCAAGAAGACGACGAGTTTGAAGGTTTGGATCAATTTAATGACCTGTTAAAATACGGAAGTGCAGATAGCCCTCAGGATATGTCTGGATATGCGGATTATGAAGAATTTTACACAAATGAAGTTGATAATCAGGGATACGTAGAAGAAACGGATAAAATTTCAAATCAGCAGTACAAGAACCAACTTCCTTAAAACCAGCTTCCCACATGAATCTCTCATGTGGGAAGCTGTATTTTGTAGCATATCTAAAATAAAAGTTGATTTTTTACAGAGAAAACCATATTATATTTTATAGTTTAATTATCATGAAAGCGTACAAATTATTTTGCGAGGTCATATGTTTAATTATAATAAATACCTTATAATAAGCGATTTAGACGGTACTTTAATAAATTCACAGCATTTCATATCACAAGAGAATTTAGATGCAATAAGCTATTTTACAAAAAATGGTGGAAGCTTTGCTGTTGCCACAGGACGTACAAAGGACAATATTCGTCCCTACATAGAAAATTTAATCCTGAATGGCCCTTGTATCCTATATAACGGAGGGGGAATTTACAATTTCCAAGAGGAAAGATTTCTGGGTACGGAATTTCTGGACAGAAGTGCAGTTAAGGAATATATTATTTATTGTATGAAAAACTATAAAAACATGGCAGTTGAAATATTCACGCCTGAAATGATGTACATAATAACACCTGACCATATACTCGACCCCTATGTTGAGAGTGAAAAACAGGTGTTCAGCAGAACTACACTTGATGAGGTTATGAAAATGGACTGGATTAAAGTACTTTTGTATGACAGCCCGGAAATTCTTCAAAAAGCACAGTTTAAGTTGGAAGGTTTTAATTTGCTTGATAAGGTAGATAGTGTTTTTTCACAGGTATTTTATCTTGAGCTTATTAAAAAAGGCATTTCAAAGGGATCGGCTTTAGAGAGATTAAAAAATTCACACCAGTACAGTGATAAAACAGTTATCGCAGTAGGTGATTATGATAATGATATTGAAATGATCAGCTTAGCCGATGTAGGAATTGCAGTCGGTAACGCCAGAGAGTGCGTTAAAGTTGCGGCTGATATAGTGACTGTGAGTAATGACGAAAACGCTTTGCATGAAATTATTTATAATATAATACCTTCTTTATCTAATAAGCAAATTCTAGAAAAATAATTGAACTGGCAGGAATTTAGTGCTAATATATAGAGTGCAAGATGAAAATTGCATGTATGCTGGTATAGCACAGTCGGTAGTGCAGCTGATTCGTAATCAGCAGGTCAGCGGTTCGATTCCGCTTACCAGCTCCATTTAAACCCCTTGAGGCATAAAGCTTTGAGGGGTTTTGCTTTTAAGTATATTTTATTGTTGACGATTGATTTGGCTACTATTTGACTACTAAAGATACTGAGTTTTATAAGAATTTATAAAATATAAAGACACTTCATAAACGAAATGTCCTAAGGTTTTAGTTATAATACTTATTTAGCTTTTTCTTTTTTGGGTTTCTTTTTTATCAAATTTCCCATTACGTCAGCGGCTTGCTTGTCTGCACTGAGCAATGCATGTGAGTATATTGCTAATGTAACATTAGGGTTTTCATGTCCCATTCTAGCGGCAACAGCCCTGATGTTTAATCCTGCATGGATTAACATTGTAGCAGCTGTATGTCTTAGGTCGTGGAGCCTTATATCCGGCAAATTGTTTCTTTTAATAAATTTTTTAAAAGTTTTAGTTAATGTGTCTGGATGCATAACATAACCGTTCCAAGTAGTAAATAAATACTCAGGATCTTCCCAGGTTTCTCCATTCTTTTCAGCATCTTCTCTAGCGGATTTTTGCCATAGGTCGCCTACTTTTATTTTTTGTTCCAACCACCATTTACGATATAGAGATAGTAGGTAACTTGTTGTTTTAGGAATAGTAATCATTCTAATAGATGACTTGGTTTTCGGAGTTTTTATTATAGTACCGGTCTCAGGTGTATAGCTTACAGCCTGTTCAACTACTATTGTATTATTTTTTAAATCAATATTATCCCACTGAAGCCCACATAACTCTCCACGTCTTAACCCCGTTACCAAGTCTAGTGTTATAAAAGTACTTATGTCTATAGGTTCCTTCCTTAAGGCGTTTATTAGTTGTGGAATCTGGTCTTCGTCAAGACAACTCATTTCTTTTTTTACTACTTTAGGCGGTCTAACCTTTGAACATGGGTTTTCTTTAATAAGTCCCCAACGAACACCGTCACCAAACATGGCATTTAAAGCTCTATGATAATGTAAAATAGAATTAGCCGATAATTTCCCTTCCCGGCCATCTTCTCTGATGCCTACTTCTTGAAGATTCTCGTAAAAGTTAATAAGATGAAGAGGTTTTAAGTCTATTAACTTAGTATCACCCATAACTTTTAAAACCCTACCTTTTAATAGTCCGGAATAACCTTGATGTGTCTTACTTTCAATGTTATTTTTCTTCTTATCAAGCCACAATCCAATAAATTCAGACATAGTCATTTTAGTTGGTTCATAGTAAGAGCCGGATTTTACTTCTTGTTCAAATAATACAACTCGTTTTTGAAGTTCTTTTTCTTTTTGTTTTTCTGTTAATTTGGGGTCTAAATTTATTGTCCTTGTTTTTAGGAGTTTTTTGCCTTTACTATCGTATCCATTTGAAACAGTTACCTGATATGAGTTTTCTCCTCTTTGTCTCATGCTGGCCATAGATTACTCGTCTCCCTTCGAAGGGTTATCGCTATTGTAAGACTGAATATCATTTAAATAACTATTGATAATTTCTTCACTCATATCGTCTTTAATTATAGGTCGCTCGGCTTTTTCATCAGCATCTAAAACATTACACATATCGTTAATTAATGAGTTTATGCTTGCAATAGTATCTGATAGTGTACCTCTTGTTACTATCTGGACAAAATTAAAAGCAGAATCCAATGATAATTTTGCATACGATTCCTCGGCAGACTTTAGGTTTGGTTTTATATTTATTAAATTTACTAAGGCAATATTGTATAAAAACAATAAGTCCGTAAAATTATTATTGATATAGTTTTTTTCAGCGTAACTAAATATACTTGAATTCATATTTTTAACAATATTGAACATATTTTCTTTCATATCCTCATTAGCATCCAACATCTTAAAAAGTTTAAAGAAAAGACCATTTGTTTTTATAACTTCTGCGTTATTTCTATTTTCACTAATGCCTAGTAAGTAATCAGTAGAAACATTAAAGTGTTTTGCTAGTCTTGCTAAAAGATCATATCCAGGTTCTCTGCCATTAAAATAATATGATAAAGCCTGTGGAGTTAAGCCCAACGCTGCAGCTATTTCAGCCTGTGTCTTACCTGATTCATCTCTCAATAATTTTAATCTTTCATGAAAAGCACTCATAATTAACACTCCTTTATATATTGGTTTCAGTATACTATGGATATAAACGAAAATCAACACTTTTTTTATTTACACATTGACGAATCAATAATATTGATATAGTATAAATATAAACAATATTAATACAAGCTATAAAACGTATCAACAAATTTGATATAAAAAGGAGGGAAAAGAATGATTTCAATAGTTCCAAAAGGGAAAGAAATTAAAGTGCTTCGAATAAAAAAGGGACTAAGCTTAAGAGGTTTAGCAATTAAGTCCAAAACACATTATTCTACCATATCTAATGTAGAAAATTCAAAATGTAGTGCTTCACCAAAAACAGCAAAAGCAATATGTGATGCGTTAGGGAAATGTTTTGATGATCTATTTGAAATAAGGGAGGCTTAGAAAATGGCAACGGCTAAAATGAGAACAGTTGAACAAACAGTAGCATACTTTAAGGAAAATGATCCGCAGACCGCAGTAAACCCTACTATGCTAAGAAGTTTATTGAAGCAAGGGAAAATCAAATTTGTAAGAGTCGGGGCAAAATACTTAATAAATGTTGATTGGTTTGAAGAGTGGCTTAAAAACCCGGTAATGGAGGAAAATATTGCAGACAAAACCCAATATGGTAAGCTCAGAAAGATTTAGGGCGGTGGTTTAGTGGGCGAAAACGGTTTTACAGTAATTCCAAACTACATATTTGAGGATGAGAATTTAAACAAAGAAGAACTATTAATAGTAATTACCTTAATACGGTTTAATAACAAAGTAAAAGGATATGCATTCCCTAGCTACAAGCAACTTAAAAATGTAAGTAAAGTTAAACATGACAAAACGTTAATAAATAGCATAAACGGATTGGTAAGAAAAGGATATTTAAAAAAAGAGACTGTAGCAGGAATTGGGAACAAATATTTTATACTTACTTCAAAAATAGAGGGACTTCAAAAATGCAGTACCTTCATAAGTGAAGTGCCACCTACTTCAAAAATAGAGGACGACCTACTTCAAAAATGCAGTACAACAAATACTAATACAAATACTAATACAAATACTAAATATAATAACACGAAAATTTTTCAATCTATAGTTGATAATTACACAACAAACCCAGACCTTAGAAATACAATTAATGAATTTATAAGGTTCAGGCAAGGGCTGAAAAAACCAATTAAATCGGAATATGCATTAAACTTATTACTTAAAAAGTTGGACAGGCTTGCTGACAATGAGCAATCTAAGATTGATGTACTAAACCAATCAATATTAAATAGTTGGCAAGGGATATTTACACTTAAAGAGGTATCAAACCAAAAAGGTATAAAGGCAAAGTCAAAAAGTACAGACAGTAATCAGCACATACTTGACGAGATAGGGGATGAGTATTTTGACAAAGAGTGAAGCTGATAGAACAATAAAGCGGTTACAGGCAGTATTTACATTTCATAACTTTGGTGACGACGGTGTTAAGGTTGAATGGATGAAGTCTATGGGAACCCTCGATTTTAAAAAATGTGACAAGTTGATTGATCAGTATAAAAGAGCTGATAGTAAAAGCCTTCCACCTATATCCTCATTTTTACAAGAATATTGGAAATATGATAACAGAAACAAGGAAATCATTAGCTGTAGTTGTCCCAAGTGTAATGCTAGAGGTTATTTAACCTATAGGCATCAATATGAGTATAAGGACGAACAACTTTTAAGTCAGCCATTTGTAGCTCATTGTGATTGTGCTGCAGGAGAGCAGTTTACCTATAATGGTACTCAAATCAGCGATCATAAATCAGAATATTATGTACCAAGTGCATCAGAGCTTAATCTTGTAGAAGAAAAAACGCCTATAGTTTCCGGAGTAGATGAAATCAAAAGACAGGTATACAGACTATTAGGAAAAAGTTTAAACATACAACCAAGGATTAGTTTCAGAGAACAAAGGGGGCGGCCTTTTTGAGTACTTCACTTGAGATATGGGATATCATTAAGCCTACACCCCAAATAATAGCTGCAATAAAAGAAAACTATAACAGGCTAATCGAACGTCAAAACAAAGCCGCTGATTTTCTTGATACAGTTCAAGAACAGGATTTATATGTACTTGAAATTAGACTAGAGATACTTGAACCAATGGCTAAGTACATATATGTTCTAAAAAAGTGGAATGTAGTTGTAAGTGACCAAGAAATCCGGGACGGATTCAAATAAATATTTTTAATAACAAGGAGAGAAAAATTATGAATAATAGGTTAGAAAAATACAACATGAAAATAGTAGAAAAAGCAGTTAAGGGGTTTAATTGCAAAACTGTAATGGTAAATGATGTTTGGGCTTATGGGGTAAAGAATATAGCCTTTGAATACATACCCATTAACGATAGTATTCCAAAAGAAATAAGAGACGGTAGCGAAGAAAACGTAATTAAGATTAATATTGATTTTAAGGACGGCAGTATTTCAACGTCTTTTTGCCCAGAACGTGAAGTATGCGAAGTTTTGTTTGAAACAGATGAACTACTTATTTTCAGAATTAGAGACACAGACGACTATATCAAACAGGAAGAATTAACACTTGAATTCATAAAAATGGAGTATGAGTCATACATGAAGGCATAAAAAAAGAAGCCTTTTCGGCTCGAATTCTATATATCAATTATACCATGTCGAGGAGGCTTATTACAATGACTAATGAGGAATTAATACTAAAGGCAAAGCAAGGAGATAAACAAGCTTTACAAGCTCTGTACGACAAAAATATCGGTATCATGCATAAGCTCATTTTTAGATACAGCGTTTCAAAGCAGGATAGAGACGATTTCCTCCAGGAATGTTATTTTGTACTTTTGAATTGTGTTAAGGCTTATCAACCAGAACGTGAGATACTTTTCATTTCATATTTGGGTAATGCAATAGTTTGGATGATATTAAGAAAAAAAGGCCAAATGAGAAGGTATGAGAATAATATGTCTCTTAATTCAAAGGTAAATAATGATACCGAAGATGTTGAATTTATTGATATGATACAGGATCCCGAAGCTGAGAAATTTGTTGATGATTTAGAATTAAGTTTTATTCAATCAGAAGTACAAAAAATACTAACAGAAACTACTGACCGCCCAGCAAGAGAATTGATATTTGAAAATTTAGGCAAGCAGCTATCAATAAGATATTTAAGCAAAAAGTATAACCTTACTGAGCGAGACATACATAACCATATAAATAAGGCAAGAAGTAAACTTAAGCGTAACAATAAATTAAGAGTTCTAGCAGAGGATTATGGAATAATTGCTCCACCAGTAAAAACAAATTTGGATGAACTGATTAATAAATTCAATGCTGAAAATGAGTGGTTAGAGCAGAGAAAAATAATATAAACCAACAGGGTCAGACTGCAGATGATCCTGATTACATAAACAAATAATCATAGGCACTTAGAATATCTTTGCTTGGATTGTCATAATGCTGACGAGCTCAATGAACATGGCTATAGTCCTATTGAACTTAGATATAGGTTTGATGATCAAGGAAATGTAATACCAGTGGAGGATAAATGCATGTAGGCGTAACCCCCCCATAAAACCCGATGGTGGGGAAACAGTGAATACCATGTGTCCACCTACATTTAACACACGGGATTTTACAATAGGGGGTGTAGTATTTGAAAAGAGGTGAATTTTATTGACAAAAACAAAGACATACGAGGATATGACAAAAGATGAAATTATAAAAGCTGAAAAAGCTAAATTAAGCAGTTTGTTCGAAGGTGGCGAAATAAGAGTGAAGATATAAAGCAAAGAGACAAATATCTTTGCCAACTATCATTAAGAGAGAATCCACCAAGATATGTATACACTAACTTATCAACACATCATATCATACCTATTGAAGACAATTGGGATTTAAGATTGGATGATGAGAACCTTATTACATTATCCGATGAGTACCACAAGAAAGCAGAACGTGGGGAAATCAAAAAAGAAGTGTTATTTGACTTATTATCAGAGCAATATGGCTATGTATACCCCCCGGGGTATGGCATGATAAAAAACTAAGGCCCTCGGATACCACGTGTCCACCTCTGTAAATAAAATATTCCCACATTAACTTTTGAACTCTTTGGAGTACATTTTTTCCCAAAATAAAGAATTAAATATTATGAAAAATATGTATCCCTTGACAGATTTATTTAATACGCATAAGAAGAACTACGAAAGAAAATGGTAGCAAGTAAAATTGGATTCGGAGACTTTACAATCTCCGGAATGAAATAATTGAATCCGTATTGAGGTTGGTACCATTTCCGACACTGGAATGGTTTTATTTGAGACTTAGAAATCTCTACGATGAAGTGATACCAAATACTTAATATTGGAGTTATGAGATTAATTATTTATAAGTAGAGGAGATTACCAAAATGAGTTTATGTGTAGCAATGAATAACCCTAAGAACTTCGTATATCTAGCCTCAGACGGAAGAATCAGAAATATAGGCAATAGTCTTATTTCAGATAACCACAATAAGATTACAAAAATAACAGAGCATGTTCTGCTATTCGCTTCTGGTGTACAGGGGGCTGCGGATTATGTGGCTAAAAAAGTTAAGAAAGAAGTAAGTGAACAAACGCCTATAAATGAAATATTCACTTTAGTACAAAATGTGTCAAGAAAGTGCCACGAAGATTATCTAAAAAGATACCCTGACTTAAAGAAATACTGTGATTCAGGGTATACCACAATAGCTGCAATACTTGCTTACTATGACGTTGAAAATAATATCTCTGGTTATGTTGACTATTGCCATACAGATAGCTTCATTCCTATAGTACATAACGACTCTGAATTGAAAACAAGGGGTATGGGCCAAGATTTAGCAATGAAACTAATATTAAGAGATTTTTCAAATATTCAACCTGTTGAAAATATTGTGAACGCCTATAGACAGGTTTCACAAAAAGAAGATGCAGTCGGAGGGAAAATTACAATTTATTGTATAGATAGAAATGGGGCTAAATTAGTATACGAGGATGCTATGCAGGATTTGACTTTCGGACGGAATGTAAATATGGGCCCGGATGCCCGACTTAGTTGGGGGCAGTTAACTGACCAGCCTTTTATACCTCAAACAGCTGCAGATTTAGGAGCATTGACAAGTCAACAATTATACACAACTTTGGGACAGGATTATGTAGTTACTGGAAAAATATTCGCCTATCAACTTAACGGCGGTGTAGCGAATTTAAATGAGGAAGTTAATATTGGGGATTCGGATCAATTACCGACGGGGTATAGAAGTCTAAATTTTTATAATGGGGGCTCGAATAAATCAGCAATAAGTTTGGATAACCAGGGTAGTATGATTTTGAGTTCCACATCCGGGCTAAATGTTGTCTGTCAGGATACATTTACCGTTGAGGCAACACAAGGAGTTAATATAAATAGCCAAGAAAGTAATAACTATATTTCGGGAGCTAATAACTATATTAGTGGGCCAACAACAACAGACGATTTGCAGGTATATGGTAATGTCGGCTTTTATGGGAAAGCTCCTATTATTCAACAAACGGCACAGTTGTTACCAAGTACAGCGACAACAGCACAAATTATAACAAAAATAAATGGATTAATGCATCAGCTAGAGAATTTAGGACTGATTACTACGTACTAAAAATAAGGCACTAATGTGCCTTATTCCAAATTTCTTCAATTGATAAATTTATTAGTGGCTTAATATATTTTTGATAATCATCTACTGTTATAAATACAGTAAACATTCCACTAGTATCAATTGATACATACTCACAAGGAATATACGAAAATGCTATTCTAGAAGTTGACTCTTTGATAATTTTTATAGACACGGATTTCCAATATTTGGTATCTTGTTCGCATACTTCGGGTTCATCAAGCTTTTCAGATGCTTCACCAATCTTATATCCTCTTATATATTTACCCCTGAAGTAATTAAGAACATCTCCATACTTTATATACTCCCTACCGTCTTTTTGAAATACCTTAAAGCCATCTATATTTTTATTTGCATAGCATTGCTCTGCGGAGGGGACGTTACTATTAGGTTCATTGGCAGATGTTACATTAATCTTATTGTCAGTAAATTTGACATCAAGGCCGACAGCTTTAAGGTCTGAGATCTTGAGATAGGTTGAGCCATTTATGTTATATCCCTGTACGTTAGTTTTTGTGTTATTTATGAATACTGGGTATGGATTTGGCACTACCTTTAGTTGTACAGCTGCATAAGTGGTAAAAGAAACTGCAATTATTAAGCCGGTAATCAGTCCGGCTATATATTTTTTCATCTGATTTGCACCTCCAAATTGTATTATTTAACCCTTTAATTGAATTATATTCCTTTTTGAGGTTATTTGTATACAGACGTAAATGAATAGCTCCGGTACTACAAAGAGGGGTTAAAAATAGAAGAAAACATAACTTTATCTCGCGCGTGTGCATGTAAGTAGGAATTATGGCAAGACCAATTGGGCTTGATACGATAATAGCTGATAGGGCTGAAAAATTAAAAAGCCTTTTTTCCCCTGCCTAAATATGCCCGGCATGATTGGTTCCTTTTGTATACGCATTTCATATACTACTCGTTTAATAATTTTAGGCAGTTTTCCGAGATTTACGGCCTAAACTATAATTTAAGTCAAACCTGGATTCAGATAGGGAAGGTATTCCATGGAGATTGGCCGGTAATAAAAGATATTGGCTTATGACCGTGGTACGGTCCCGATAATAGGATAATAAAAAGCTCTCCAGGATCAGGATAAATATGTTACCGAGTATAGGTTATTTACAATGCCATATATGAAATAAAATGCAACACATCAAAGGTAGGGGCTATCGGTATCAACCTTCATAAAGTTCATTTTGAGGAATATCGTAAATATCTATGTTTAACACAAGTTTTTCTCAGTTTTGAAGAGAAAATAGCGTAACCTATTAAAAATAGGCTGCTTGAATCAGTTTGGAAAAATAGTATGTTACCCTGAATTAACTCCGACATCGAGTAAGTGGTAAAAAAGTCATAATCAAAGGTAGTTGTTTTTGTTCTGTTTTTTTAAAATGTTGGCTCAACTCATAGCGGAAAATAGTATTGTGCCACTGCAATAGGTAATGTTTAGAAACTGATAATAAAGATAACTCCAAATTTAAGGTGAAAAGTGGTAAAATAAAGGAAATTAAATATTACTTTAAATTGGAGAAAATTATATGTCCAATATAAATTGTAAATGCCCAGTTTGCAGTATGGATGCATACGAACAGCCGGTTACAAATTATTTTGCAAATTACTATCTATGTAAAAGGTGTGGCAAATTTATTATAGAAGCTGATACTCTTAACCTATTTTGCGATCCTGCATCAGGTCCTAAAGTGAGAGCATGTGTTTACTGGTATTTTAAAAAGATTAATAATAATAGCGAAAAGGGTAAACCGATTCCACATATTATATCTTCGGATTGGGATGAAGGGATTATTAATAATTATCAATTAATAAATGTCAATTCCTTATTAAAACTTTACCCTAAAAACATCAATGAACAAATAGAAATGGTTATTACCAATATATCAAATGAAATTGGTTTTATTGGCGGCGAATTTGGTGTTGAAGAGGCTCAATATAGTAAGGTGTATCCTCTGTTCTTTATTGATCAAGGATATGACACGACGTATGCCGTTTCACAATTGGATGAAATCCTTAATATTCTCATAGAAAATGGTTATATCAAAAGGATAGTATCGTATGACAATAACCGGTACTATACTTTAACAGCGCTAGCATGGAGCATGGTTCAGGAGGTTAAAAGCAAGTCATTACCTCAAGCATTCATTGCAATGTGGTTTGATCAGAGCATGGCAGCAGCAAGGGGTAAAATAATACAAGCCATAAAATACTGTGGATACATCCCTGTAATTATTGATGAAAAGGAGTACAACAGCTTTATTGTTCCGGAAATTCTCTATGAAATAGAAAACTGTAGATTTGTTGTTGCTGATTTTACAGGGGGAAGAGGAGGGGTATATTATGAAGCTGGATATGCTCGAGGACTGAAAAAAGATGTAATTATGACATGCAAAGCAGACATGTTTAATCCTCATTTTGATACTCAACAGATAAACCACATTATTTGGAAAGATGAAGAGGATTTGTATGAGAGGCTTGTAAAAAGGATCAGAGCAACTGTTGGTATAATCTGAAATAACTTTAGGAGCGTAATATGGCAAAGGTGATAGATTTAGAAGGTCAAAAGTATGGCATTCTTACTGTCGTTAAAGGGCTTGGAAGAGGTAAGAAAGAATACGAATGGCTATGTAAATGCGAATGCGGGAACGAAACTATATCAAAAACATCATATTTACGAAGCGGGCACAAAACAAGCTGTGGCTGTTTACGCGGGCGTTCAAATTATAAGCATGGACTTTCACAGTCTCCTTTAAGGAATGTTCATGCTAACATGAAGAAAAGATGTAATAATCCTAAAAATAAGTCTTTTAAAAATTACGGAGGACGAGGAATAACTTATTGTGAGAAATGGGAAACCTTTGAGGGATTCCTGGATGATATGCTGGATGATTATAAAAAAGGTTTGACACTTGATAGAATAGATGTTAATGGTAACTATAATAAAGAAAATTGTAGATGGGTAGATAAAAAAACTCAGGCCAATAACACGACAGCAAACCGTCATATTACCTATAAAGGGGAAACACTAACTGTTTCTCAAACGGCAGATAAATATGGTATTGATTACGAGCTCTTTCGCCACAGGCTTAAGAAAGGATTGGCCATTGATGAAGCATTAAAACCTATATCTGCAGTTGAATCTGTTACATATAATGGAGAGACAAAAACAGTAGCTGAATGGGCAAGATTAAGGGGTATGACATACTATCAACTGAAGAAACGGCTCATGAGAGGGTGGGATATTGATAGAGCTTTAACCCAACCCTTGAGAAAAAGAGATAAATGAATTCTAAATTATAGCGATTAGCCCGAATGAAAACTGTCACACTATAGCACATATTAAAGCTCTGGCATCATTGTGAGGAGCTTGGAACGATTAATGATAATAGAAGGATATTTCTCTTTTATGTAGAATTATGTAATAGAAGGGAGTGTGATACTATGTCTAATAACGAGACGGTTATTAATTTATTGGAAAGCATCTTTGAAAAACTCGAAAGCATAGATGATAAATTAGATTGTATAAATAATAGAGTAAGCTATACAGAGGGAAACACAAGTAGTATAGACTCAAATACCGGTAATCTAGATAGAAAACTTGATGATATAATTAGAGCATTGAAGAATTTATAATGGTTATGATGGTACGCAAATTGTGGGAGCTGTTGGTTTTTTTGATAAAGAGCCTATTCCAAAGCAAACTGCATCTAAATTACCAAACACAGCAACTTTGGATGATGTTATAACAAAAGTTAATGGTATTTTAGGTAAGCTAGAGAATTACGGTTTGCTAGATATAATATTAGACTAAAAATAGAAAGAGCCCTCAGGGAGAAACAATCTGCTCCCTTAAGTAGACAGTGGAAAAATATAAAATTCTTTATGACGTCAATCATTTAATGATGGTTGGAGTCGTTTTTATACCATCTAGCTAGCTAGATGCTGTCTGTATTCCAATGGGGTCATACATTCAAGCTTTTTCTTTGCGGTTAAACTTAACAAACAGTAATAAATAAGGGTTATATTAGAGGTTTTGAAGAACTCTGAAAGGTTGGATACCAGAACTAACCTTTAAAAAGCGGTCAACACACAAAAGTTATATCTTTTAAAGGTCAGACTGCCAGTCCATCCTTTCCGAAGTGGGGAAATGCTAACGACTATTTTATCGTCAGTGAGTATAAAGATAATAGCGGGCAAAAGCAAAATGTGTATATATTAACTGATATATCAAAGAACAAATCCGTAAATATTCACGTTTTGGACTTTTGGTGGCATATACAACAGAAAGTACAGAGGGTTGTATTTAAAAAAGAATCCTTAAAAACAAACAGTGAAGAGCTACATAAGGATACGTACAAAGTTCGTACCCTTGGAGCATAACATAAAGCCCTCATTCCGGTGGGGGCTTATTTTTCTGTAAAACAAAAAACGGGCTTTCGCCCGTTTTTTGCGTGGTATTACAATACACATTTTTTTGATTTGAATCAAGATGTGTTATATACAGGATACATTGTTTTAATCTAAACGTAAATGTTGATTTTTTGTTATTTCTATTACTCCTTATATTTATTTACTCTCCCAAAAAGTGACAGCAGTAAACTCAAGCTATTCTAACATTGTTATATCAAGACTTGTATAATATGGGAATATATAGTAGATTAATAATATGTACACGTATAAGGAGGGGTTTATATGTCTATTGCAAATTATGAAGATATGGAATATGCGAAATATACATTTAAAAGTGAACTTGATAAAGCAATAAACATGTTGGAAGGAATAATTAATGGCATTAAAATTGATGGAGAGATAAATACAGCTGAAGTAGTTGAACTTATGAATTGGTGCGATCAATATAAAGAAATGATTTATAAAAAGCCTTTTGATGAACTTATCCCACTGATCCAAACATCTCTTGAAGATAACGTTCTTACTGAAGATGAAATTCAGGATATATTATGGGCCTGTAACAATTTTAAGGGTTCAAGCAAATATTACAATGTAATTACAGCTGATATTCAGAAGCTGCATGGAATTATGCATGGAATATTGGCTGACAATCAGATATCTTTAGAGGAAGTTGAGGGTCTGCAGAACTGGATTTTTGAGAATCACCACTTAAAAGGACTTTATCCTTATGATGAACTGCTTTCAATTGTTTCTTCAGTGTTATCAGATGGTAAATTGGATTATAATGAAAAGTTGATGCTTAAGGTATTCTTTAGTGATTTCATTGATTTTGATAGTTCTGTAAATATTGATATTGATGAAATAAATAAACTGAAAGATATTATAAAAATTGAAGGATTGTGTAGCGTAGATCCAAATATTAATTTTTGCAATGAATTGTTTTGTTTTACCGGAGTTTCCTCAAGGCTTAGAAGGGCTGATATTCAGAATATTGTGGAATCTTTAGGAGGTAAATTTAAGAACACTGTAACAAAAGACACAAAATATTTAATTATAGGCGATAACGGTAATCCATGTTGGGCTTTCTCATGTTACGGTAGAAAAGTTGAACAGGCCGTTACATTAAGGAAATCAGGTAAGGGCATTCTAATTGTACACGAAAATGATTTTTGGAATGCTGTTGAAAGTGTCAAGTAGTTGGACATTTCTTCTCAAATATATTTTTGTTCAAATAATAGTAAGACCTTAAAGTGCTGAAAGGATGGGAGCATTAAATGAATGAAGAACAGGTTAATGAAATTATAAATGGTCAGATAGCAATTTTAGAAGGCATTAATAAGCTATTGGCATTGTTTACACTTGAGCCACTTAATGATGTCACAAACCCAATTCTCGACTCTACAGAGGCAGCTAAATTGTTAGGAATATCAAAATCAACTCTTATTGAAGGCTGTAATAATAAAGAAATTCCATTTCGCAAAATAGGTTCGAAATATATATTTTCAAGAGTAGCTTTAATGGCATGGCTCCACAATGTAAATATGTCATACCTATTCGAGAAAATTGAGGCAATAAAAAAACGTAATAGAGAGAGGCTGTTTAGTAATGACGATGATCCTGTGGCTATATTGAACAATTATTTGAGATTTACAATTAATCCTGTCGGGGCAAATGAGAAATTTCGACTGGAATTTAGAGAGGAAAAAGAAGAGAAGGAAAAAGTGGATACGGAGATAGCTTCAAATCTACTGGGGATTTCTCTTGGGAAAATGCGTGAAATAGCTCATGCATTTTTATACTATAAGATACCGATTATTAAAGAGGGTGGCAAATATATGTTCCCAAAGGATGAACTTCTTGAATGGGCCGAAACACCTTTTGGTAAAAAAGTAATTGATGACTATACAAGAAATAAGGAAATAAATCAGCAAAGACGTGATGCTGCAGAAGCACGAAGGGAAGTAGAGAGGCTTGAAAAAGAAGCGAAAAAGAGGGCTCGATTGGAAAAAAAGTTAAATAAAAGTGGAATCAGTTAATAGAAACTTATTTCAAATAAACTAATTTATATTTGTATATTTTTCTATTGCAGTAGATATTAAAGGGGGATAAAGCGATTGATTAGTAGAGAGATTATAAATATTTTATCTGAGGCGATAAAGTTAAGAAAGTCAGTAGTTTTAAAATATGATACACCTGGAGACAATGCAAAAGGTGAAAGAATTGGTTATCCTCACGCACTGTATGTACATACTTCTACAAACAATATTTTATTTGATTTATTCCAGATTCAGGGCGATTCCTCGAACCCCTTAGTCGCCGGTGGCAATTGGCGAGAATTTGATGTTAAATATGTAACAAGTATAAGGATTAAGGGTGATATTTTTAATGTGCAAAATGGATATAAATCAAATTCACCCCGATATCGTAGAGCAATAATAAAAATTGAAGATGTAGTATAAACACTGGTAAACAGATAAAGAAAAAGGAGACGTATTATGCTAATTGATATTAACTGGGAGGAATTTTTTTCTGGAGGCTCATTTGAGGATATATCTAATGGAGAAAATAGAGTATGGATTGTTGTAATTGATCAAGATCCATTTAGTAGTTCAATTTTATCTGAAACTGTATTTGAAATAAACAACGCAAAAAGAAATGAATTATTGGCATCAGATAGGTATTTAAGATATAAATATAATAGAACCGACAGTGAGAATGGAGATCGTAATTCTGAAGGAGTTGTTACATTATATATATTTAAAAGTAAAATTATTGATTCAAAAGGTAATTTGATATTAATTTGTGATATTGAACAATATGAATTTGGGGGAAGCGAATTAATTGAGGCCGTTGATATTGATCTCAGTGGCTCTGATGGTATTAATGCAAATAGTAGGTAAACTTGTCTCTTTGTCCTGCTTCAATGCCTAGCGTGGCGTTTACGAGCTTAGAATAGGTTACTATACTTTGTACATGCTCTGATTTTAAATCGGAGGTTTAAGGTTTCCTAAAGTATTCTATATTATTTGAATTTACTAAGTATACCTATAACTGATTTCTGCGCTTTCTCCGTTTAAAACCGAGAAAGTCCTAAGTGATTTAACCTTGCCTTAAGTTGAAAGTTTTTACCCTTTTTACAATTAGAAATACCAATTTCATTAATACTGATAGCCTTTCCCTGACGACCTAAGTTGAACTTAGACCGTTCTTCATCATCAATCCTATTTGCTACAACTGTGGGGTTACTTAATAAGGTTGGTTGTGATACCCAGCCTTTGTTTAGGTCGGACTGTCAGTCAGGCCTTATCAATTTTATAAAAACTCTCCATCTTGCTTTTTGTAATAAATTTCTCATTCTTTTTTTAGTCGTTTGAGAGTATTAAATTTCCCATATTTTTTTATAATTAATTAGGAATATTTATTGACTTACTACAAGTATTGTAGTAATATTGTAGTTGAAAGGAGGGTGACTTTTTTGAATGATAAAGCATTAAATATCAAAATACCTTCTGAATTATACGAAAAATTGAAAAAAGAAGCTGAAAGTAAAAATATTTCATTAGCATCTATTGTAAGGCTTATATGTTCAGAATATTTTGACAAAAAAAAATAGAGATTGCTCCCCGACCAAAGCGAACAATCCCTATTTCCAATTAGAAGTTACCTTCTTTTGAAATCTATTATATCATTTTAGGTGACTTCGTTCAATAAAAACGAAGGAGGACTATCGATTTAGAAGAAATCTTTTTTAATCATGAACTTCTGAATTATTAAATTCCATAAATTTGTTTAGTACTTAAGAAATGACTTATACTACAAATGAGAAACCCGTTAAATCCACAAAAGCATAAGCAGGGATAACCTTGACTACTTGATTATTTAAATAAAAATATGAAAGGGGCTTATGTATATATGAATATATGTAAATTTGTTAGGAACATAGCTTTTGACATTTCTGAAGAGGTTGGAAAAACCGATGAATACAAAACTTTAAATAAAGAAATAATCACACTTCAAGAAGAACTAAGAAAGGAATTGTCTGAATCAGAACTTCAAATACTTATGAAAATAGACGAACTTGAATCTAAATCAGATGCATTTATAATTGATTTTGCATGTAAACAGGCATTTTTACACGGCATAACTATAGGACAAGCTATGGAAGCAAATAAGGGAGGGACTGAAATATGATAACTTCTATAACAAAAGAAGGTCTTAAAAAAATGAATTTCTTATTTGGGAAATCTAAATCTTTTGGAAATATTGACTTGAATTCATTAAAAAGATTGTATTTTGAAAGTATAACAAGATATAAAGGGTTTTATTGGGGCCTTGCTGCAGTTTATGAAATGGGCCGGATAGATGGAATAAGGCAGGAAAGGGAAAGAAGAAAAACAGTTCAAGATGAATATAAAATTGCAGATAATACAAGGGCAGAACACAAAACCCTACATAAAAAATTAATTGTAAAAACATAATTAAGAAACATATGGAAATACTAATTTGAGTTAATATATAAGGGGGCTTATGCGTATGCAAAAAGAGATTTCTACTCAAGAAGTGGTAAAGGAAATAACAACTTTAAATAATCAATTCATTCTCCAAAGTATCAAGAACTACTATTCAGGAAAAGTACATTGCGGTTTAACATTAATGGAGATAGCGAGTCTAGCAACGAAAAAAGGGGAAAGGATATTTATTGAATTTATGCTTAATAACCTCCAAGAAATAAGAAATCATCAATTTGAGAATACACTTAACACAATAAATCAAAAATTAATTGAAGCAAGAGAATACTTTATAAAGGAAAATGCGAGTTTAATAAATTCTTTACCTAAGGTTCATCTTAGAAACAAAAAAAACATAAATAACTTTATACTAGAAGCCATTAAAAATGGATATTTAATCGGTTGTAAAATAGTGTACAAAATCATGATAGCGGATAATAGAAAGCCGGTTGATAAAAAACAATGTAGTTAATTAAACTATTAAAGGAGAGTTTTGTTATCTTGAAAAATATAACAGTTCGTGATACTGCTTTTAGAATGGGTAAAACACCATCCTTTGTAAGAGTTGGATTGCAGTTAGGTAGACTACCTTTCGGAACTGCTATAAAACTTTCTTCAAAATGGACTTATTATATTAATCCATATCAGTTTGAACAATATATTGGCAATATTGAAGAAAGCCAAAAAAAGTTATAATAGTTCCCGAAAGCTAAAGAAAATCCTGTAAAAGTATAAAAAAGAGAGTGATTGTATGAAAAAGAATACGAAAATAAATGTTGTCCATATACTTGCTGACGGGACAGTAATAGAAGATATAAGTAAAGCTGTAATACCAGAAGACCACCCTATATATGATTTCCTAGCTAATGTTATTATGGAGAATTTAAAGTCACAAGAGATAGAGAAGAGATCGTCATATAAATTAAATAAGTAAGAAACAAGAAGGTATAATGTAAGAAATCCGAGGTGAGTTGAAAAGCTTGGTAATGGTGTAACTTTGATACTGACCCCAAATTTGGTTTGAGTGAAAGACTGGATTCGACCAGGAGGAAAATATCATACTATACACTTACCAAAGAAGGTATCCCACTCAATCCATCGTGGTTAGTCGTTTTTTAGAAATTGACTACTATTTGACTACTATTGTTATAAAAAGTAGTCAGAATTCATAAAAGGATATAATGAATAAAAACTCTGTAATAGACTTATATCAATACTTTTGAGAATTTGTACAAAGCAATAGAAAGTAAAAATTCCGATTCGTAATCAGCAGGTCAGCGGTTCGATTCCGCTTACCAGCTCCACAAAAAACCTCCTTCAACATAAGTGTTGAAGGGGGTTTTTTGTGTGGGTGGAGAGTATGGCATACAAGATAGGATAAAAAATGAAACAATAATACACTCACCCATAAAAGCCATCCTATTACTAAATAAGCCTATAAAAACAAATATATAAAAAGTTACTCAATAAACCTAAAAAAATATATTTTTAAAAGTAAAAAAACTAAATAAAATAAGATTGGAAATCATTCATGGGGATATTCAAGCATGAATATAATGTTATTTGCAGATATACAAAAGTCAATAAATGACACAAATGCAGCTAATAAAAAGTATTCAGGTACAACTCCTAAATTTTTCCGTGCACCAAACCGCAACAAGCAGTACAATGTCAAGTGCCATTGATTTAACATTCATTCAGGGTGTTCTTTCTCACAACTGGGAAGCCGGAACAACTGCTCAGCAAAGAGCGGATTACGTTATCAACGGATTAAATTATGGTTCAATTGTTCTGATGCATGATGTTCAAGGCTTACCACATACTACACCTGAAGCTCTGTATATTATTATTCCTAAACTTCAAAGTCATAGTTATGAGTTTTGTAACTTGAGCAATCTGTTGCTATAACCAAAATTTGATTCTGTACCGTAACCTTAAAAGAAATTTTTAAAACAATAACAAATGAATGTACATAGCCGAATATTAATGAAAGCATTTTCTTAATATCCGGCTATTTTTATAATTTTAATAAGACAATAAAAAGGGCATAACAGCTAATTTTTAAAGTACTTCCGCTATTGTCCTTTTTTATTTTGTTTAAATGTGATGCCAAATCAATACATTGATATATTTGTAAATATTGTATAGAATTAGAATAATTAATAAAAAATAGGTAAGTTTAATTTTTGAATTGAGATTTATTGACTGGAAATATATGTACAAGTAAATTTATGTCTCATTGCAGAAGGTAGTTCAACTATTCCGAAAATTCCGATATAATCCGTATAACTCAAGCCTTAAGTCCGAAACTAGTATTTTGCAAGAAGATAATGTAATAAGCTCTTGGCAATAAGCCTCATCCTAACCGAATAAAATTCTAAAATTTCCATAAGAGAATTCACTTTAATAATTTTACATAATTTGGAAATAAGGTTACAATGTTAAACTTCTGATGTTATTTTTTAGACTTAACATAAAATTAACTTATTCTTGGGAGGCTATGTAATGGAAAACTATCAGCAAAAAGATGAAATATTACTATCATGGAGGAGGTGTATAGAAAATAATCTTTTACCACAGAAAGAAGTACCCCTAAGCTATTTTGAAGAAAAAGAAATAAAGAAGAGGTTGGATAAAAATAAAATCTTAATATCAGTTTTTGAAGAAGCATTAGATAATATAGAAAGTAAAAATATCGATAAATGTCTTTTTTTATATTATCAGATGTTAACAAAGTCGCTCTAAAACTTTTCGGAAGAAAAAAACTCCTATCCTATGCACAGGAATCACTAATACAAACAGGAACAAATTTTGATGAATTAATAAGTGGGACAAACTCTATAGATTTAGCAATGAGACTTAACAGTAGTTCTTATATGCTGCCTGAAAGCAACTACTGTGATTTTCTTAGAAATTGGTATATGTTTTCTGTTCCAATAAAAACGAAGAATGAAAATCAGGGGTGTATAAGCATACTTTCCAGAGAAAATTGCATTAGTCAAGAAATAGCTCTTATAGTCAGGCTCCTGGCTTATAAAATTTCCAATGAATACAAAAAAAGAAAAATAAATAACACTGATTTTTGTGATGTTAAGCTTACTAATAGTCAACTAAGGATTTTGAAAGTACTTGCCCGGGGTTATACGGACAAATGCGCTGCCATGGAACTGGGTATAAGTCTTGGAACTGTCAGGTATCATAAAACAAATATTTTCAGGAAGCTAAATGTTGAAAGCTGTGTACAAGCTATAATGAAGGTTCTTAAATATGGAATTATATCTTTGGATGACATGGAATTATAGATAAGATACCACTGTATTATAATCCAGTCAATAAATTAAGCTACAAATTACTGGAGTATAATACAGTGGTAGCAATTGCACATTATGATATAATCTGTAAGAAAAGTGAAAATTTACAGATATTTCATAAAGAAAGATGGAAATAACATGAAGCAAGAAAGTACTTTGAACGTAATTGAAGAAAAAACCAGTTTTACAAATACTGTTAAATGCTTTATTAAATTAATACGTGTAAGGCAATGGTCAAAAAATATTTTCGTTTTCTCAGGAGTACTGTTTCCATCAGGTTTAATTGGGTTACAGCAGGTAGTTAAAATAATTATTGCATTCCTATTATTTTGCGGGATTTCAAGTGCAGTATATATTATTAATGACGTAATTGACTTAAAAAAGGATATGCTGCATCCGGTAAAAAGACTTAGACCTCTGGCTTCAGGCAAAATAAAAGTAAAGTTTGCTCTGTCAATTTTTTATGTAATTTGTCCGGGTACAATAGTATTATCCTTTTTCCTCAACAAATACTTTGGAATAGTTATATGCGTATACTTTTTGATGAATTTATCCTATTCTCTGAAACTAAAAGATTTTGTATTTATTGATTTATTAATTATTTCTTTTGGCTTTGTTCTTAGGACACTATCGGGAATTATATTAGTTAATGGAAAAGACTCATTCTGGTTTTTATTAAGTATAGCATTTCTTTCATTATATCTTGGAATGAATAAACGTAAAAAAGAGCTGCTTACACTGGAAGAGGATTCTCAAAAACACCGCAAAAATCTTGGTGAATATTCCATTGGATTAATTAACGAAATAATTCCGATGCTGACAGCCTGTGCGGTAATATCTTATTCTTTCCATACCCTGTATGAAGTAAAGGTGAAATATACAATTCTTACAATCCCCATAGTAGTATATGGAATTTTCAGGTATCAATATCTTACTGATAAAGCTGGCTTCGGTGAAAGTCCCGAAATGGTATTGCTAAAGGACAGGCCTATAGTTTTGGCTATACTGGTGTGGGGAGCTATATATATTTCTGCAAAACTACTGACAAACAGTTTATTCTAATACAATAGCATAATTCAAGGAAAAGGACGAAACAATGACATCTACACAAGGGTTAATAGAAAACTTAAAGCAAAAATCCAGCAAATTAATTCGCAATGGAGAAATACGTGCATTTATTGAGAATTTAGGTATTGTCTTTATTTTCAGATTTACATCTGCCATTTTAAGTGTTATTGGGTTAGTTTTGGCAGCAAGGTATCTTGGAGCAGTTTCGGTAGGAAATATTACACTGATTCAAAATACTGCTTATCTTCTTTATATTCCAATGTGTTTTGGCATAAACCTTTCAATAATAAAATTTTTACCTGACTGCAAAAATGAAGAAGAAAGCGAGAGGCTTCTGGGCTCAATCGGTATTTGGAGTTTAGCTTTAACAGTGATATCAATAATCCTATACTGGCTGTTTCACTCATTAATAAACAAAGCATTGGACTTTTCCGCAATACAATTATTATTGACTGTGATTATGGCGGTTACTATAAACTATTCAATGATTACCGAGGCAATATTACGGTCAAGAAAACGGTTTTTAGCCTTAGGCATTATTAAGATGGTAAGTTCTTTGATATTTTTTACATTTACATTGATTTCAAGTCTTGTTTTTAAAAATTACTATTACTTTGTGTATGGTATGATCATAAATCAGGTTGTTGTAATAATATGGTCATTAAAAACCATAAAAATCAAGAAGTTCAGATTTTCCATGGAAACCTCAAAACTGGCGTATAAATATGGAGCAATCAATATGGTCAGTGGTGTTTTATCCTATATCATGTTTAACAGCGACCTTTATATCGTTAATCATTTCTGTTCAGCTTATGATGTAGGTATATATTCACTTTATCAGGTTAATGTAAAAAACTTTTTTAACCTGATGTTTCATGAGATATTTGCAGTAGTATTTCTTCCGACTATTGTTCAGATGGATACCATGAAAATATATAAAAGGATTAAGTCTCTTATACCTCTTATGCTTCCAATTGCAATAATTGCCAACATGGCTCTTAGTATCTGTATGATATTACTTTACGGAAAAAATTACACCATTAATTGGATATATGTTTTGCTTATTTCGGTAAGTCTGGGTTTTCATTTTTTGTATTACGTATTTAATTCCGTTTTTACTGTAGAGGGTAAAAATGGTGCTTTAATTTGTATGAGTGTATTAGGTCTACCTATGCCGGTATTGATATTTGCAAGTATTATGTTGACAAGGTCATGGGGAATAACGGGTCAGTTGATTTCATTACTTGTAACTCAGCTGACATTGGTGGGAGTGTTTTTAATTATAATAAAATTCAAATATCTAAAAAATAAACAAAGTCAAATTAAAATACTGAAATGATTTTCAGAAGTGAAAGGAGAAAAGATGAATAGTAAACCTTTAGTTTCAGTCATTATTCCTAACTATAATTATGAGAAAACCCTGCCAAAATGTTTTGAAGCACTGATGAATCAGACATATAAGAATTTTGAAATTATATTTGTAGATGACGGCAGTACTGATAATTCCATAGAAGTAGCTAAAAAGTATCCATGCAAAATATTTAAAACACCTAAAAACGGAGGCGTGGCAGCGGCACGAAACCTTGGGGTTGAATATGCCTCCGGAGATATTTTGTTTTTTCTTGATAGTGACGTTGCTTTGTATAAGGATGCAATTGAAAACACCTTAAAAGAATTTGAGAAGGATCCTTCACTTGGTTCAGTGTGCGGAATTTATTCAAAAGATCCACTGTTTAAGGGAGGTTTGGCGAAAGACTATCGGACCCTTCAGGGCCACTATTGGAGAATAACTTCTGTAGGTTATGTAACGGCAGGCTTTTTCTCATTAGGAGCTGTAAAAAAATCAGTATTCCAAGAACTAAAAGGATTTAATGTTAATCTCAGTAATACGGAAGAGATTGAATTTGGTAACCGACTAAATCAGAATTACCGTCTACTACTTTCCGATAAGGTGATAGGCTGCCATGATGATGAAGAAAGCCTGAAAACTCTTGCAAGAAAGATACATATCAGAGCTGTGCAAAGAATACCGTTTTATTTACACAGGAAAAAACTTACAAAAGGTTTTGAAACTCCTTTGAGAGGGCTTGGAATGTTGGCTGTGGGTTTAAGTACGCTGGCGATTCCGGCGACAATACTCAGCCTGTATTTTGCAGCTTTATTTTTGGCTTGTGTTCTGGCTTTTGTACTCTCAGATTTTGGACAATATCTGTTTGTTTTTAAGGAAAAAGGATTCTTTTTTACTCTGGTATTTATAGCATTTCACTGGTTTATCACTGCTGTTGCCTTTTGGGGATTTGTCAGAGGTGTTTTAAGCATGATATTCAGTAGTAAATTCCGTGCTAAATATTCCTATGAGGGGTGAACAAATGAAAAAGAAAGTTCTTATAACCGGAAATAACGGAGTTTTGGGCAGAAATCTTGTTAAGTATTTACATAAAAACGAAAGTGAAAACTACGAACTTGTTCTTTTTGATATAAATCAGAATAACTCCGAATTTTCAAACTTTCTGGCATATAAGGGTGATATAAGAAAAAGAGAAGATATAGAAAAGGTTATAGGTGATATTGATATTGTAGTTCATTGTGCCGGAGCATCTCCTTCTTATGAGGAATCTCAGATATACGACATAATTATAAACGGTACAGCCAATTTATTGGAATGTGCATTTACTGTAGGAAAGGTCGAAAGGTTTGTTTACATATCATCCACCTCCGTATATGGAGTGCCTGAAAAGGCTCCAATATATGAAACAGACGAAGTTAAGCCCTATGACCCATACAACAGGAGCAAGATAGAGACAGAAAGACTTTGTGACCAGTGGAGATCTAAAGGTCACTGTGTCAGCGTACTTCGTCCGAGATCTTTTTTAGGGCCTGAAAGACTGGGAACCTTCGGGATACTTTATGAATGGGCAAGTGAAGGAAGGAACTTCCCCATGCTGGGGCCGGGTAAAAACAAGTACCAATTACTGGATGTAGAGGACTTATGTCAGGCAATTTATTTGGCCATATCGGTAAATGCTGACAATGCAAATGACCTTTTCAACATCGGAGCTAAGGAATTTTCGAGTATAAAGGACGATTACCAGGCGGTACTTGATGCGGCAGGTTTTAATAAAAAGATAATATGTTTTCCCGCAAAACCGATGTTTTTTATTCTGAATATCCTTGAGAAATTAAAGCTTTCTCCTTTTTACAAAAGGCTTTATCTCAAGCTCAACAGAAACTACTACGTTTCTATTGAAAAGGCAGAAAGGAAGCTTGGTTATAAGCCAAAGCATTCAAACAAGGATTCTTTGGTAAGAAATTACCGGTGGTATCTTGAAAACAAGAATAAGATAGGAAACAAACCGGGGGCAAGCAATAATGTTGTTTGGAACCAGGGAATTTTAAAATATGCCAAACTATTTTTTTAAGTCATAAAATATAAGATTTTAAAAATATAAACAAGGGGGAGTTAGAAAATGTACGAGGATAAGAATTTTTTAACAATTGAAGATGCACACAACATGACAGAGAAAGAAAACCTGAGATTATTTAAAAAGCACATTTCAAGCCAGCTGGGAAAAACACTTTCAATGCTCGGTTTTGCCGATTCCATACCTGTAGAAGCAAGCGGAATGTATGTTACTTTGAGAGATGGGCGTAAAGTTCTTGATATGACGGGGCATTTGGGAATGCTTGTTGCGGGACATAACCATCCGAGAATAATAGAAGTGAGAAGAAAGTGGGCGGAAGAAAAGAGATTGGAGTCATGGAAATTTTTCCCCTCACCATATCAGGGAGTACTTTGTAATAATCTTTCACTTATTTTTCCCGAAGACCTTGAAGTTATGTTCTTCTGCAATAGTGGAGCCGAGGCCAATGAGGGAGCATTGAAGCTTGCAGAAAAATATAGCGGAATGTCAAGAAAAACCGTTGTTTATACGGACATATCATTTCACGGCAAGACTCATGCAACACTTACATTATCAGGATCTGAAAAGCATCAAAATCATCATTTCAATAAAACCGAAAACTGCATAATGATAAAGTATGGGGATATCGAAGATTTCAAACGAGTTATTGAAGAAAATAAAACCGGAAAAAATTCAACTAAAATAGGTACATTTATAGTAGAAGCAATCCGCTCCGAAGGTGTTGTTATACCTGATAAAAGCTATTATCAGGAGGTTCGCAAACTTTGCGACAAGTATGACATCGTACTTATAATGGATGAGGTGTTTACCGGCTTCGGTAGAACAGGAAAAATGTTTGGCTTTGAGCATTATGGTATTTGCCCTGACATTTGTTCCTTCTCAAAGGCATTTGGTGGTGGAAAGGCCACATTTGCAGGATTTATTACAAGACCAAAGATATTTAATAAGGCATATTCAAAAATGAATGAAGCAACATTACACTCAACTACATATAACGGTTTTGGTGAAGAGGTAATTTCCGCCATTGAAGTTTTGAATATTATCAGAGATGAAAAACTGCTGGAAAATACAGAAGAAATGGGTAAATACCTGTTGTCAAGACTTCAGGAAGTCAAAAAGGAATTCCCTGATATAGTAGCCGCTGTACGTGGAGTTGGTCTGTTAGCATGTATCATCTTCCATTCAAGGGCAGAGAAGATAGTTAAATTTTTCTCAAGTACAGGTACGGATTTGGTAGAAAAGTTTGTTACAGGTTCTGTAATAACCTCAATGCTCAAGGACTACAGTATTCTGCTTAACACACCTCCTCATGATTCAAGCCAGATACTTATTACACCAAGCCTTATTATTAACAGAGAACAAATAGATTACTTTATTGAATCCCTCAAGAAAGTTTTAAGTGATAACCTATGGAAAGTAGGTTTTGATTACCTTAAAAAGCTAAAAAGCTAGTCTTAAAAAGAAAACAACAGAGGGAGTAAACGTATGAAAAAAGCTAGTATTGTAATTCCTACAATGAATAAGCTTTCAAGGCTCCGCTTGATTCTAAAGGCTCTGGAATCTCAGGTTGATGATACTGTAGAGGTTATAATAATATTTGATGGTTGCTCTGACGAAGTGCTTTGTGATTTTAAAAAGTTGAAGCTGGGTTTTGAACCGATACAAATAATTTACTCTGAAAACGTTGGAAGGTCAAAAGCACGTAACTCCGGTATTCTCAAGGCATCCGGTGAAATAGTCATTTTTCTTGATGATGACAGGATACCTTGCAGTGATTTTATATCAAAACATGTAATTAGCCATAAAAATGGGCGTTTTGCAATAGTTGGACAAAGAAACAATGTCGAATATCCGGAAGAAGTGCTTGAACAGCTTTATTTGAATGGCTTAACAGAATCAGATTACAGTAGGATTGACAGGGATTCAATACCTGAACCCTATGAACCCGCAAAAAAAATTGCGCGCCTTATATTCGGCCAGCTTATAGAACGAATAACTTTCAGTACCGGAAATTCTTCGGCACGCAGGGAAGACCTGATAGCTGTCAATATGTTTGATGAAAATTTTACCGGATGGGGTCTTGAGGATACAGATCTGGGATACAGGTTAGGCAAATCGGGAGTTAAAATCAAAAGAAATTTCTCGATAGTAAATTACCATCTTGTTCATCCTGTAAATAAATCTCAACAAAGTAGCGAAAATCAAAAGAACTTTGAGTATTTCCTCAGAAAGATTGAAGGAGATAAAGCTTCAATACGAATGGCAAAATTTCTGAACAAGCTTATATACCGTTAGCTCCTTCTGAATCCAAGTCTAAATAAATTCGGAGGTTTTATATCTGTGATGAAAAAACATGTACAAAATGCAATTAAGGTACTGGCAGTATTATGGTTTGTTTATATGATTATACATATTGCATTTGTAGGAAAATTCTTTCTTCTGAATTTCCCAGCAAGTACGCCTACATTCTTTTTCGTAATTGTTCCCGTTATACTGTTGGTATACTTTTTAGTTCAAAAAAAGAGAAGAGTCATATTCATAGGTATAATGTCAGTCTCCTTGGTAATGGGAACAACTCAGTTAGATATAAATATTGCAACAAAAAGCAATAACAATATAAATAAGGATAATTACATACCAGTGAAGGTATTTTGCTGGAATACAAACCTCTGGGATCAGCTGAAAGACGGAAATGCGTTTTATGATTATCTGAAAAATCAAAAAGCAGATGTATACCTTCTTCAGGAATACCTTCACTGTGTAACTGACAGAAATGATAAAAGTCAGACGCCATTTAAAATCTGCAATATTATTCCGGGATTTCCACCGAATTATCTTACAATAGACGAAACAGAAAGAATTAAAAAAGAATTTCCGGGATACTTTTTCTCAACAGACGGCCAGTTTGTTATTATCTCTCGATATCCTATAATTCGGTCTCATGCGGACTATTCTGAGCAGTATGCGGTTTCAGATGTAGATATAAACGGTAAAACAATGCGCTTTTTTAATGTTCATATGCTACTTCACATAGAACCCGGAAATCCTTTTGTACCGTATTTTTACAATGCAATATCTAGAAGATATAAGGCTAGGGAAATTGGGTTCAGAAACTTAAACGAAGACATCAAAAAAACGAATACAGATTACTTTATTGAAGGAGATTTCAATTCTTCAAAATCTATGGGGGTAATGAACGGACTGCTGAAAGATCATATTGATACAGTAAAATATTCAAGAGATATTTTACCACTAACGTTTGAGATGGATGGATTAAAACTATGGAGGTTTGACTACGCTCTTATCCCCGAAAATGACAATATCCTTATCAGCTCACACAAATACCTTCCCCACAAGGGTTTATCAGATCACAATCCATTATCTATAAATATGTATTTAAAAAGGTGATTTATTATGAATAAAAGCCATGATTGCCCAAAGGTTAGTATTATCATCCCTGTTTATAATACTGAAAAATATCTTGCCAAATGTCTGGAGAGTGTTGTAAACCAGACATATACAAATATAGAAATCATTGCAGTAGATGACGGTTCCGGGGATAATTCCATTGGAATACTAAATGAATACAGCAAAAAAGACAGTCGTATTAAAGTATTTCAGAATGATGTAAACAGGGGTGTTAGCCATACACTGAATCATGCACTTAAATACAGTTCAGGTCAAATAGTTGCACGCATGGATTCAGATAATATCATGGTCAAAGACAGGATTGAAAAACAGGTTGCTTATCTGATGGAAAATCCGGAGTGTATAGTTGTTGGAGGGCAGGAAACGTATATTGACGAGGATGATAAAATAATAGGCGGAACCAGATTTCCCCTTAGCGACAGAGAAATAAAAAAGAAGTTTTTCTCCTTTCAGCCTATCGCAGATCCAACCAGTATGTATAACTGCTCAAAAATCCCTCCCGAAGTTTTCTACTTTGATGAAACCCTTACAGTAGCTGAAGGTTTGGATTTGTATTTCAGGTTATTTAAATACGGAAAGTTTGCCAATATAGAAGATTCAATCATACTCTACCGTCAAAGGCAGAATTCACTTATTTCGACAGATATTAAAAGAACCTTTAAATTTATATCTATTGTGCGCAAAAGAGCAAAAAAACAATATGGAATACGACCACCTTTTATGGCTGGAATTATTAACTTTTGTCAAAAAATAATTACTTCAATACTTCCTATATGGGTAGCGGTGAAAATAAATGATATTATTAAGAAGCTTACTGTAAAGGTATAGAAGAAAATTGACTTTTTGTATCCTATTCAATATAATGTATATAGAAACCATATTTCCCAAAATAAGTAACTAATCTATATTACTTTTCTGTAAAATCTTTTGATAAATCAGATAAAACAAGAAGGTTTGAAAAATAGATTATGTAAGGAGGAAATATTAATGGAAAAGAATTACACATGGAAGTCCATGAGAGTTATGAAATGCATTTCTGTTCTTATGTCTGTATTTATCTTTTCAATACTTATTGCTCCGGTAAAAGTAAATGCAGAAGCATCAAGTACTGACGATGGAGTGGTTAGAAGTTATACGCTTTTCGGAGATCTCAATAGTGATAATAAGGTCGATTCTCTTGATTATGCAAAAATGAAAATGGTACTATTGGGAACAAATGCCTCGGATACAGTAAATATGAAAGCGGCAGATTTGAATGGAGATGAGGCCTTAAATTCATTAGATTTAGTATTATTGAAAAAATTAATCACTGGAGAGATAAGAACGTTCCCTGTTGAATCGAAATATCCAAGTACCTATGATAACAGCAGTACGTATCTATTTCTTGCTGATTCCGCTGATACATTTCAAATATCATTAAAGGAAAACGGGTCAACAGGCTATCAGTGGGATTATGTCATATCGGATGCCGATGCAGCTAATTTGATTTCAGTAGACAGCTATTGTTTTACTCCTAATCTTGTGGGTACACCTATCCAAAAGGTATGGACGTTTAAAGCAGTTAAGTCTGGAAAGCATACAATTCAGTTTACATACAGAAAGCCCTGGGAAACAGATGTGGAACCGCTGGAAACCGTTAAATACGATATATATGTAAGTAATGTTGGTGGAACAATAAATATAAAGCAAGGTGATTCCTTTAACATAGCACTTATTAGTGGAGGAATCTTCGGGGGTACTTGGAAGTATTCCAATACTGATGAAACAGCAATTTGTTTACTCAATAAAGAAATCATTGAGGAAAATCCGGGGATACCAGATGCCCTAAATTTGACACAATGGACATTCACTGCAGTGAGACCCGGAAGCTATAAGTTAATATTTGAAGGGGGCTCATTTTTTTCAAATGGTGCGAAATTCGATATAAATGTTGTTTAATGAAGCATCATGACTATTTTCACTTTCTTTGCAAAAAGAAGGTGAAAATAGCTTATATAAGGAGGAAACTTAATGAAAAAAGATTTTAGATGGATGTCCAAAAGAGTTATACGGTACACTTCTGTTTTTATGGCTGTAGTAATGTTTTTAAGCGTTATTGCTCTTGCAGAAGTACGTGCGGAAACATCTATTACGGATGACGGAGTGGCGAGAAGTTATACACTTTTCGGAGATCTCAATAGTGATAATAACGTCGATTCTCTTGATTATGCAAAAATGAAAATGATATTATTGGGAACGACTGTTCCGAGTACAGTAAATCTGAAAGCAGCAGATTTAAATGGTGATGAGGATGTTAATTCATTAGATTTAGCTATAATGGGAAAGTTCATCACCGGAGAGATTAGAACATTTCCTGTTAAAACAAAATATCCGAGTACCGGTGATAACAGCAGTATTTATCCTTTTCTTAATGATACTTTTCAAATAGCATTAGAGGAAAACGGGTCAACAGGTTATCAGTGGGATTATGTAATATCGGATGTTGCTGCAGCTACATTAATTTCAGAAGACAGCTATTGTTTCACTCCAAATCTTGATGGTACGCCTATTCAAAAGGTATGGACTTTTAAAGCATTAATGGCGGGTAGGTATACAATTCAGTTTACATACAGGAAGCCTTGGGAAACAGATGTGGAGCCATTGAAAACCGTTAAATGTGATATATATGTAAGTACTGTAAATGGTACCGTAATAAACGTAAAGCAAGGTGATACATTTAAAATAGCAATGATTGGCGGAGGAATTGCTGGTTATTCTTGGAAATACACCATTCCCGAAGAAATACCATTTACGTTACTTTCAAAAGAGATATTGGATGAGCACCCGAATTCGGCTGATTCCATGTACTTAATAGTTTGGACATTCACCGCAGTAAAACCGGGAAGTCATAAGCTTGTATTTACCGGGACACCTTTTTCTCAGAAGGTTGAATGCCAAATAAATGTAGTTTAATGAAGTATAACAATTAAAAAATCAATATTTATGGAGCTGTACAGTTTTCCTGAGGTTCAGGTACTGTACAGCTTTTTTAAAGTTACTCTTGTTTTGATTCTTATAAAAATATTATAATAAAATAGCTTGTTAACTGTGTTTAAATTAGAATTATCCAAGTGAAGGGGTTACATATGAATTTAAAAGATAGATATATTGAATTATATAATACATATATTAAACGTGACGGAGCCGACAAACTTTTGGAATACATGCTGTCCAAATCAAGTGATTTCTTTACTGCCCCGGCGAGTACAAGGTTTCACGGCTCTTACGAAGGTGGTTTAGTTGAACATAGTATAAATGTATATGAATGTTTGGTTGATTACCTTTCAAGGACAAGAGTAAAGGATATCTATGGTTTAAACTACGATTCGGAAACCATTGCAATATCTGCACTTTTACATGATTTATGTAAAATAAACTGTTACAGGCCGGGAACCCGGAATGTGAAGGATGAACGTGGCGTTTGGCAGACCGTTCCAACTTATGAGTATGATGACAGGCTGCCTTATGGACATGGTGAAAAATCAGTATACATAATAACTGGGTTTATGAAGCTGACTAGAGAGGAAGCCTTTGCTATACGTTATCACATGGGCTTTTCGGGCTGTGAAGATAAAAGATGCATAGGAGATGCATTTGAGCAATTTCCGCTGGCATTTGCACTATGTACGGCAGACATGGAAGCAACATATTTTATAGAAGGAAAATAAAGGACATTAAAAGGCATAACAACCCATAAGTACCAATAAAAAAGTATCGCTGACATATCATATTGTCAGCGGATTTACTGATAATAAATGTACAAATGTTATTACAAATTTATTAGAGAGCAGGAATGTGTGTGGATAAAAAAATAGACCGCTTACAACATTATGGCTCAATATTGTTTTTTCCTATATCTATTATTTATCTTGAGTCAGTATTTAAATTAGCTGTATTTAAAGAACTATTCAACATTGGTTTTATATATATGGTTTTATTTTCAATTCCGGCTGGGATATTGTTATATTTATTATGTAGCTTATTCAACAGCAGAGTGAACAGAATTCTGTCCATATTTCTTACTGTATTTCTAACATTCGTATATATAGTCCAGATTGTTTACTATCAAATATTCAGTACCTTTTTGGCTTTATTCTCACTAAACGGTACAAATCAGGTACTCCAATTCTGGCAGGAGGTACTCATTGCCGTAAAAAACAATGCCGGTGCTATATTTTTACTACTGGTACCAATTTTATTTCTGCTTATTTTCGGTAGGATTCTTTTTCTTGCGAAAAAGACCACGGGAAAGCGGAAAGCATTTTTGGCAGGGGGCATGATATGTTTTCAGGTGGCAGCTACAATTCTAGTTTCTATGTCAAATACCGGAGAGCTCAGTACAAGCTTTCTTTATTCAAAAGCAGTTATACCAGATTTGGCAGTAAACAGATTCGGTATGCTTACTACTTCACGCTTGGATGTAAAGCATTTGGTTTTTGGATTTACAAGCATCGATGACGGTGGAGAAGAAGAACAAATGACTGCTGTTGACGATAACAAAGGAATGGGGACTCCATATCAGTCAGCAAAGCAAAGTCAGGAAAGTACTGGAAAACCCCGGCTTGATGAAAGCAAGAATTCTTCGAATGATAAAGTCAATTCTACTCCGGAACCAAGCAAAGAGTATAATATAATGGACATTGATTTTGACAAACTTATAGCAGGAGAAAGCGACTCTACCATTGCTTCGATGCACGGATACTTTAAATCTGTCAAACCGACTAAAAAGAATAAATACACCGGAATCTTCAAGGGTAAAAACTTGATAATGATAACTGCTGAGGGATTTTCGCCATATGCGGTAAACAAGGATTTGACACCAACACTGTATAAAATGTCTGAGGAAGGTTTCAGATTTACCGAATTTTATACGCCTATATGGGGAGTAAGTACATCTGACGGAGAATATGTAGCTTGCAATTCACTGATACCAAAGCCCGGAATATGGAGCTTCTATGTTTCGGGAAGAAACTATATGCCATTTTGTATGGGAAACCAGTTAAAAAAGCTTGGATATGGTACACGTGCATACCACGACCACTCTTATACCTATTATCACAGGGATGTATCCCACCCAAATATGGGATATGCTTTTAAAGCTGTTGGTAATGGACTTGAAATGACAAAATCTTGGCCGGAATCAGACCTTGAAATGATTCAGAAGACCACAGATGACTATATAGGGAAAACACCTTTTCACACATATTATATGACTGTCAGCGGACACTTGATGTATACATTTAACGGAAATGCCATGGCAGAAAAAAATAGAGAGCTTGTCAAAAACTTGCCATATTCACGTGCAGTTAAAGCTTATCTTGCTTGCAATATAGAATTCGACAGGGCTATGGGAGAGTTAATTGCCAGACTTGAAAAATCCGGGCTTGCTGAAGATACACTTATTGCTATAAGCCCCGATCACTATCCCTACGGACTTACAAACAGCGAAATAAGTGAACTTGCAGGGCACCCTGTGGAGACAAATTTCGAACTTTACAAGGGAATATTTATTTTATGGTCAAAGGGAATAAAATCTGAAGAAATAAACAAGCCCTGTGCCAGTCTGGACATATTGCCTACAATTTCTAACCTGATGGGTGTGGAATATGATTCCAGATTACTAATGGGAAGAGATATACTTTCAGATGAACCACCACTTGTTGTGTTCTCAAACTGGAGCTGGCTTACAGATAAAGCCCGCTACAATTCAAAAAATGGTAAATTTATTTTGGCAGAAGGAGAAACAAAAGAAACTGCAAACAAACAATACAGGGCAGATATTTCACAACGTGTAAACAATATGTTTACGTACTCTGCAAAAATATTGGATACAAATTATTACAATAAAGTATTTAATAAATAAATTTGTAAATGGTTGTAAATTATTTACAAATTATAATATTTATTGTCTTATATTGACAAGCCTTGCCGATGAATGTTATATTCTTTACAAGTAGAGACGAGAAGAGACGAGTTTAGATTAGATGAGATCAGAAACAGAAAAGGATGAGTACGCCTATTGGCTTAATAGGTTGTATTTAGCTTGGCTGCTTAAAATAATAAATACAAATTCAAAACCTCTACTCAAAAAAATATTGATGGAGGTTTTTTTATGGAAAAAAGAGTAGTTCTAAAAGAGAAAAAAGCAGGACTTACTATTTCCGACGTAATTCTTGTAGGTGTGTTACTGGCAACTGGGGCTGTACTTAAGTTCTTCGTGGGCTCTATGTTCAATGCTGGTATGAAGCCAAATTTTATTATTGCAATGTATTGTCTGGCAATTCTTATAATAAAGCCAAGGTTATCTGAAGCTATAATCATAGGCATTATAGCAGGGGCCATCTGTCAGGTATTCCCGGGGACACCGTACATAAATTTAATAAGTGAGCCCTTAGGTGCTTTTGTAATGGCTGTTCTTATTAGCCTACCTCTGAAGTTTAAAACCTATTCATTATTAAAACCCGTATTAGGTACTTTCCTGAGTACTCTGGCAAGTGGCCTTACTTATCTTGGAGTATTGTATATTGCATTTTATGCAGGTGCGGATGTAGAGGCAATACCCTTCAGTATGTTTTCAATAATGATACTGTTAACTGCTATAGTAAATGCGGTAATAGTTCAGATCCTTTATATACCTGTAAAACTGGCATTGGGACGTGGAAAAGATGATTGAGTTCAAGGATTTCTCATTTAAATATAAAACAGGTGAAAAGCCTGCATTAACAATAAAGAATCTCTCTATCCAAAAAGGTGATTTCGTAGGTATCATAGGAAATAGCGGAGCAGGCAAGTCGACCTTTACCTATGCAGTTAACGGAGTTATTCCACATCACTATGAAGGTGATTTTTATGGTGAGGTCAGGGTGAAGGGGCAGGATACTGTTGATTCATCACCGACACAGTTGGCATTGAGCGTAGGAAGTGTATTTCAGGATATTGACGGGCAGATGGTATCCTCAGTTGTTGAAGATGAGATATTATTTGGTCTGGAAAATTTCGGAGTACCGAAAGAAGAAATCGAGCAGAGAATAACAGATATCCTTAAAATGGTAGGTATAGAAGATTTACGATATAGAAACATCAATACACTAAGCGGTGGTCAAAAGCAAAAGGTTGCCATATCGGCAGTGGTTGCAATGATGCCTGATATACTGGTACTTGACGAGCCAACTGCTGAACTCGACCCACAGAGTAGCCTGCAAATATATAACATGTTGAAAATGCTGAACAAAACTCTGAACATAACAATTATAGTTGTTGAACAAAAAATAATGTTGCTCAGCGAGTTTTCCAAGAGAATCATAATTTTGGACAGCGGTGAAATCTATCTGGAGGGGACACCAAAAGAGGTGCTGAGTGACACCACCAGATTGACTAATATTGGTGTTAACTGCCCAAGGGTAGCATCTCTGGCAAACAATCTTAATCAGCTCAAAATATACAATGGACCGGTTCCCGTCAATATAATGGAAGCTGAAACCATGGTTAGGGGGGTGATCGGGTGATAATGTTCGACAACGTGTGCTTCGCATATGACAAAATGAATATTCTGAACAATATAAGTCTTTCCGTAACAAAAGGAGAATTTGTTGCTATTGTAGGCAGAAATGGTGCAGGAAAGACTACTCTTATGAAGCTGCTAAACGGCTTACTGAAACCTACCTCGGGTGTAGTCACCATTGCGAACCTTAATACCTCAGTAACAAGGACAAGTGAACTGGCAAGGCATGTAGGATTTTTGTTTCAAAACCCCGACAGGCAGATTTGCCGCAACACAGTTAAGGCAGAGATAGAATTCGGCCTAAAATGTATTCTGACAGACAATGCTGATATAGAAAAAAGGTGCAGGAACACAATAGAGAAATTTGGTTTGACCGCTGACAAGGATCCCTTTTCTTTGAGCAGGGGAGAGAGACAGAAAGTTGCGCTTGCATCAGTACTGGCTTTGTCTCCTGAAATACTGGTATTGGACGAACCCACTACCGGGTTAGACTATAAGGAATGTATGCATATAATGGAAATTGTAAATGAACTGAACATCAACGGAACTACCGTTGTCATGGTATGCCACGATATGGAACTGGTAGCTGATTTTGTACAAAGGATAATTGTGGTGGGTGAAGGCCGTATACTTGCTGATGATATTTGCCGCAGGGTAATGTCCCGGACGGACGTATTAGAGGAGGCATCCCTAGCCCCACCTCAGATAGCCGAACTTGCTATACGGCTTGGTAAAGGCTTTGAGGGTGTATTTACATTGGATGAAATGACAGGAATTATATCACAAAAAGCCAAGAGAGAGGGTGTATAATGTGAAGGGCATTTTAGAATACAGTCAGGGTGAGACCGTTATACACAGGTTAAACCCTCTATCAAAAATGGTAATTGCTTTTTTGCTTTGCTTGAGCAGCTTTGCCAACAGTAACATTTATTGTACAATTGGAATTATTGTTGTAAACCTTTTTATAGCCTATCTTGCTGGAATAGTTGACAGGGCATTTTCTTTGCTGCTTACACTATTTAAAATAGGAATTGTACTTTTTTTATTACAGGTTTTTTTCATCAGAACAGGAAATACCCTTTTGAATCTTCCGTTCAATTTGTACATTACAGATACAGGTTTGAAATTTAGTATAATGCTTGTTTTGAGACTTGTAGGGGCTACCATGCCTTTGGTTATAATTCTGACAGTTACCAGAATGAGCGATCTTACCAATGTTATGGTACAAAAACTTCATATACCGTACAAGTACACCTTTGCGTTTATAACAGCCCTGAGATTTATACCCATTTTTGAAAATGAGATGACGGGTATAATCGAAGCCCAGACTGCAAGGGGAGTTGAATTTGATACAAAAAACCCTGTGAAGAAGCTGAAGTTACTGCTCCCACTGTGTGTTCCCCTTCTCATATCCTCCGTAAAACGCATTGAGGGTAGTGCAATATCTGCTGAATTAAGAGGGTTTAATTTAAGAAAGAAGGACAGCGGGTATAAGACATATCGCTTTTTTTGTCCGGATTATTTTGCCATGCTGTTTTCAGTATTGATATTATTGACAAGCATTATCATTTTATAAAAATCACCAAGGTTTATCCGGAGGGAATCCAAATGTTTGGACCACTTCAAAAAGATCACTCTTTGCTAAATCGGAAGGTGTCACCAATAAGCCTTTATTTCCGTCTATATCATATCCATAGTGGTAATATGCCTGCCATATCATTTGTGAGCAGTTCTCCACCTTTGGCTTGGTATCATCGTAGCGCTTAGGAGAGCAAATGCCATATTTTATACCTGCAAGATTTTTAGCTGCAAAAGCTGCGATTTCATCAAGCTTTTTCTGATCTGCATTTTTAAGCCTTAAAATCTTAAAGGTTGGAAAGTACTGCCACTTGGATATATCCTGTTTTATACTGTGGCTTCCCGGTGTAAGAGATTCCAAAGTTATTCCTTTTTTAGCATCAATAACAATTCCACAGTGTCCATGCCTCCAGTAAAGGGTGTAGCAGGATTTAGTCAAAAGTATGTCCCCATTTTTAACCGGCGCCATTTGAATAAACCTGCTTAAAGAGCCGTTAACAAGAATTGATTCCTGAACTGTAAAAGGGTTCAGTTGCTCTCTGAATATCTTGTTTCTTTTAAAATAGTTACTCTGAATTGAAAGTATTTTTTCATTACCATCAGAGGATAAACGAAACTCATCAATAGCTGTTTGAGAAAGGCCTGTTTGTTTAAATAAAAAAGAATAATCTTCACTGCTAAGTTTATTTTTCTTTAAAATACATGAAATATTCGCCTGAGGGCCTTCAGGAGTATAGCTGGCATCATAAACGTTTTTCCAGATAAAAATGCAAAATAAACTAATAAGGACACTGATAATAAGTAATAATAACCTGCCTCTCTTCTTAATGGTACTCAACTCCTGTTTTTGAATAATAGGCATATTATTTCCAGTTAAAAAAATAAAATTCGTATCTAGAAGAGTCAGACAAAAAATAACAAAATTATGTATAATCAATGTAATTAAAAATAAGCTCAATAGAAATTAAAAAAGAGAGGGATATTATGAAAAAAAATTATTCTTTGGTAGGCACATTACTCATAGCTGTGGGTGCTTTGCTACTGGTTTTAAAAATGCTGTTTGGTATAAATTTTCTGGATTTGAACACCGGAGATCTTTGGGTGTTTATAGTACTTCTGTTTGGGTTGACTTTTGAATTCAGTTATTTCTTAACAGGAAGAAAGCCCGGACTACTCATACCCGGAGGAATTATTACAACTATCGGACTACTCTTTATGTTCGAGGTTGCAACAAATTGGTATTTTGCAGAGTATACTTGGCCTGTATATATATTATCTGTAGCTGTTGGACTATTTCAGATGTATCTGTTTTCAAATAGAGAAAAGGGTTTATTAATAGCAAGTTTGATAATTGCAGGAGTTTCAGCATTCTTCTTTGCATGTATGTTCCTTAACACAATATTGACATTTATAAAACCAAGTCTTTTCATTCCGGTGGCACTCATAGCAGCAGGTATTGCAATATTTGCCAGTGGTAAGAAAACAAAGGGACAATGGTAAACTAGGTCATAAATTGTAATGCATACTTTCCTGCAAGAATATGGTATATTAGAGTTAAAGGCCGGAGGTGTGTTTTTATGGTGTGGAGGCAGTTAAGAGAGCAACAAGAGAATTTGTTGAGTCCCTATGCCGCAAGAAGTGTTAATTCTTTTGGCAGGATAATCAATGAAGAAAAATGTCCTATCAGGACAGATTATGAGCGGGATGGAAACAGAATTCTATACTCTATGGAGTTTCGAAGACTAAGGCACAAAACTCAGGTATTTTTTAATGCAAAGAACGACCACATATGTACACGGATGGAGCATGTACTAAATGTAGGATCAATAGCTGTCACTATAGCCAGGACCCTCAATCTGAATCAGGACCTTACTTATGCAATAGCTTTAGGACATGATCTGGGGCATGCACCATTCGGTCATAGCGGAGAACGTGTATTAGATAAATGCATGAAGAAAGTAAGTAAAGAAAGTGGCTTTAAACATGAACTTCACAGCCTTCGGGTTGTAGAAAAGCTTGCTACACGTATCTCAAAAGAAAAGATACATGAAAAATGCGGTCTTAATCTTACATTTGAGGTAAAGGACGGAATAGTTTCACATTGCGGCGAGAACTATAATGAATACTCTTTAAGAAGAGATTTAGGGAAAACACCACGATCACTGCATAATGTTAAAGATAGAGGCCATCTTCCATTTACTCTTGAAGCCTGCATTGTAAGACTGGTGGATAAAATAGCATATGTTGGCAGGGATATTGAGGATGCTGTACGTGTAAACCTAATGAATATGCATGACATACCCATGGATATAAGAAATGAATTGGGAAATACAAATGGAGAAATAATAAACACTCTGGTTTGCGATATGGTTGAGAACAGCTATGGCAGGGATTGTATTCAGCTTAGTCCGGAAAAAGGTCAGGCACTTGAAAAACTAATCAACGAGAATGTAAGGTTGATTTACAAGGCCGATAAGATAACCCGGTACGAAAAAATTGCTGAAAATACCCTTGAAGGCTTGTTTGACAGCCTGCTCAACAGCCTATCAGATTTTGAAAGGCTTCAGACAAATGAAAATAAGGTTTACAGAATGTTTTATAACTTTATAGCAGACAAGGCATATGATAAGTCTGAAAGTGATGCACAGAAAGTTATTGACTTTATAGCAGGCATGACAGACCAGTTTGCACAAAGCTGCTTTGAAGAAATATACTGGATGTAGGTGGAAATATGGATGATAAGAGCTTTCATTTTTTTGCATTTCTATCAAGGATGAAATATATAAATAGATGGGGACTTATGCGCAACACGTCTACTGAAAATATACAGGAACACAGTTTGCAGGTTGCCATAATAGCACATGGGCTGGCGGTAATCAGAAACACATATTTTAACGGAGAAATAAACCCCGAGAGAGTGGCAATTCTTGCGATGTTTCATGACTGCAATGAAATAATAACAGGGGATATGCCTACTCCCATAAAATATTATAACCCTCAGATAAGTAAAATTTACAAGGATATCGAAGATATATCAAAGGAGAAAATTATATCTATGCTGCCTGAGGAAATGGCAGATGAATATTATTCTTTATTCTTTAAAAATCCGGATGATATGAATTGTTGGAAACTTGTAAAGGCGGCTGACAGGATTTCTGCCTATATAAAATGTATAGAAGAAGTCAAGGCCGGAAACAACGAATTCAAAAAGGCCCGGGAAACCATTCTACAAACAATAATGGAGATTGATTTGCCTGAGGTTATGTATTTCATGGAAAAATTTATACCAAGCTTTAATTTGTCCCTTGATGAGATTGATTAATTTATTAAGACTGTTATATAATTAAGATTGTATTGGAAAAATATAAAATTAATACATTCTTTAATTCAATATCAAAAGGGGCAAAAAAATGACATTTGAAGATAACATAGGTACAAAGTGCATTATAAACGGTGAAACCTTGTCGTCTGAAGCATTGAATAAATATTCAGAAGAAAAGTATACGGCTTGCTATGAAGTTATACGTATAATAAAGGGAATTCCGCTATTTTATGATGATCACTTTACACGTCTTAAAAGTTCTGTACAAAAGACTCTAAATGAATTAGAAGTAACAAAAAAGGATTTAAGGACCCAAATTACTGAAATATGTGAGCTAAATAATCTAGCAGACTGCAATGTAAAAGTGTTGGTGCTTCTCTATGAAAAAGTGCAGATTACACTACTCCATATAAACAAGTTCTACTATCCTTCACAAGACGAATATGATAGTGGTGTAAAGTGTTGTACCGTTAAGCTCAAGAGAAGCAACCCAAATATCAAAATGATAAATATTTCATACAAGGCAGAAATTAAGCGGGTTGCAGAAGAAAATAATGCTTTTGAAGTGCTTTTGGTAGATGACAACGATAAAATAACAGAGGGCGGAAAATCCAATGTTTTTTTTGTAAAAGGTGACAAAATCTATACATCTCCCGAAGAATATATATTGAAAGGTATTACAAGACAATATATAATTGATGTTTGTGTAAAACTAGGATACGAAGTTATAGAAACATTGATTGGTGTTGATCAGTTAAGTAATTTTGATGCAGCTTTTATAACTGGTACATCCATTAATGCATTGCCGATAAAAATAATAGATGGGTGTATATTAAATTCATCGGAGAATATTCTAACCCAAAATGTTATGAAAGGTTATAACAGTCTTATATCGGCATATATTGAAGGCAATAGCAATAAGAAATAGAAGAATATATTAATTGGGAGGTTAGGTATGAGATACCTTGAAAACGCATTTAAGTTTACGTTTAAGAACTTTATAATAACGATTCCATTGCTAATAGCTATGGCAATACCGAGTATGATCATGGGTGTGGGATCCTTAGGATTTTTATTTAATATTAAGAATTTTGAACAGATATTTGAACAGATGATGGACAATAGTGGGCAATTTATTCCATCGTACCATATGTTCCTCAGCTTGTATGGGCCTGCAATGATTATAAGTATGATAATTTCAACAGTTTTGACTCTGGTTTTATCTATTCTGGTTTATCCTGCAACATACGGAATGATAAATAAAAAGTATGAGACAGGTACTTCAACTCTTAGTGATATGACATCTTCCATGACAAAGTATATCGGAAGATTTGTACTCTACGGATTATTAAAAATTGCTCTTTGGATAGGAATGATAGTTGCTTATTTAATACTTGTTGCAATTGCAGTGGTAGTAATAACAGTGGTTTCAAATGTTGCAGGTGCAATATTGATGGTACTGTTTACTTTGGCTTTCATAGTTGCTTGTGTAGCGCTTGGTGTATACACTTCACTGTGGTTTACATCAGTTTGTGTAGAAGATTCAGATATACTGACAGGGTTGAAAAAATCATTCCGTTATGTTTCAGGTAATTTCTGGACAATTTTAGGTACCACTATCCTTATTACTATAATTGGAACAATTGCCGGATCAATATTAGGATTGGTGGTAGGATGGATTCCTATTATTGGAGGAGCTGTATCGTCCATAGTATCATATCTTGCCGAATTTATAACAATTGTATTTTTCTTTGAAATATATCGTGAAAAATCAGGAAAGTATGCTTGTGCAGAATACTACAAACAAATGAGCGGCGGAATTTAAAAATAACTATTTGAAATACTAAAAAAGACCTTGTATCGGAATGTATATTTATTCTGTGCAGGGTCTTTTAGATTTTATAATTTATTACCGAATATTACAAGAAAAATACTTGACAAACAAATATGCTAATGTTATTTTTAGTATATAATTAGCACTCAACATTAAAGAGTGCTAACAAGAGGGGTGATTATAATGCTACTTGACGATAGAAAATTGAAAATACTACAAGCAATTATAGATGATTATATATACTCTGCTGAACCTGTAGGTTCCAGAACTATTGCCAAGAAGCATGAACTTGGTTTAAGCTCGGCTACAATTAGAAATGAAATGGCTGATCTTGAAGAAATGGGGCTTTTGGAGCAGCCATACACATCGGCAGGCAGAGTTCCTTCCGATAAAGGGTACAGGCTTTATGTTGATCAGCTGATGAAGATAAATGAATTAACAGATAGTGAAATAGAGAAAATCCGAAGTGATATGAACATTCGGATAAATGAACTCAGCCAGCTTATAAGGAATGCATCAGCGGTTATGTCCAGGTTTACCAAATATACTTCTATGGCGATAACCCCTCATATGAAACAGAGTGTATTAAAAGCTGTTCAGGTGGTACCTATAGAGCCTGGGAAAGCATTGGTAATTATTGTTACAGATGCTAACGTTGTAAGAAATAATCTGATAAGAATTCCTGAAAGTGTTACGCCCGATTTCTTAATTCAGATTTCAAATATGCTAAACGAGCAGTTAAAAGGTTTTACTTTGGAAATGCTAAAATCGGACATATTAAATGAAAAGTTTGAAAAACTGAATTCATTGCCTTATGGATTAATTAAACCTATCCTCGACGGAATAGAGGATTTGATTAAGACCATTGATAAGCCGGAAGTATATCTTGAAGGAGCTACAAATATTCTGAATTTTCCGGAGTTTAAGGAAGTTGATAAGGCCAAGGAGTTTTTGAATATATTAGATGAAAAGAAATTTGTATCTGACCTTCTTACAAATAATTCAAATAAAAATAATGAGATAATTATTCACATAGGAAATGAGAATGCTATAGAAGGTATAAAGGATTGCAGTTTGGTTACTGCATCCTATAGTGTAGGTAATCATGTAATAGGAACAATAGGCATTATCGGGCCAACCCGAATGGAGTATTCAAAGGTTGTGTCATCTATGAATTATATAAGGAATAAAATCAATCAGGAGATTCTTAAACTCCTGGATAATGGATAGTATAAATAAGGAGGTAGTATTCAGGTAATGAAAAAAGAAAAACATCCTAAGGATGAAAACGAAAACACTAATGAAATGAATGCTGAAGAAATCAACAAAGGAGCAGAAAATCCGGAGGTATCAGGGACTGCTGATGTGAAGGGTGACGAAGCAGTAAGTACGGAGATTGAGGAACTAAAATCAAAGTTGGAAGAAAAGGCAAAACAATGTGAAGATTTCAAAAATATGGTTCAGCGTACAGCAGCCGAGTTTGACAACTATAAAAAAAGAACAATCAAGGAAAAGGAAGCCCTTAGCCTTGATATAGCAATAGACACTGTAAATACCTTCCTTCCGGTAGTAGATAACCTCGAAAGAGCCTTAAAAGCCGCAGAAAACATTGAAAATAGTCCATTGAAGGAAGGCGTTGAAATGGTTATGAGACAGTTGAAGGATTGTCTCGACAAACTAGGAGTTGAAGCAATAGAGGCGGTCAATAATTCTTTTGACCCAGAACTCCATAATGCCGTAATGCATGTAACAGATGATGAAATCGGTGAAAATATTGTGGTTGAAGAATTTCAGAAGGGTTATACAATGAAGGGTAAAGTAATCAGACATAGTATGGTAAAGGTAGTAAACTAACACAGTAGTTTAAAAATAAAAAAACGATTAATAAATATATTAAGGAGGGTATTATTTATGTCAAAAGTAATTGGTATAGATTTAGGTACCACAAATTCATGTGTGGCAGTTATGGAAGGCGGTGAGCCTGTTGTTATTGCAAATCCGGAAGGAAATAGAACTACCCCTTCTGTTGTTGCATTTTCAAAAACAGGTGAACGTATGATAGGGCAAGTCGCAAAAAGACAATCTATCACAAATCCGGAAAGAACAATTATTTCAATAAAGAGAGATATGGGAACCGACCGTAAGGTTGATATAGATGGTAAGAAATATTCACCACAGGAAATATCCTCAATGGTTCTTCAAAAGCTTAAATCTGATGCGGAAGCTTATCTTGGTGAAACCATAACTCAGGCTGTAATCACCGTACCTGCATACTTTAGCGATGCTCAAAGACAAGCAACAAAGGATGCCGGTAAAATTGCGGGATTGGAAGTTCTCAGAATTATAAACGAGCCTACAGCAGCAGCTTTGGCATATGGTCTTGACAAAGAGCATGACCAGAAAATAATGGTTTATGACTTAGGTGGAGGAACATTCGACGTATCCATACTTGAAATCGGAGACGGCGTATTCGAAGTTCTTGCAACAAACGGTAACAACAGACTTGGCGGAGATGACTTTGACCAGAGAGTAATAGATTTCCTTGTTGATACATTCAAAAAGGAAAGTGGAATAGATCTCAAAAACGACAAAATGGCAATGCAGAGATTGAAGGAAGCAGCTGAAAAGGCAAAAATAGAACTTTCCGGTGTGACTTCATCAAATATAAACCTGCCGTTTATAACTGCTGATGCAACAGGACCAAAGCATCTTGATGTAACTCTTACTAGAGCAAAATTTGATGAAATTACAGCTGATTTGGTTGAAAATACTATGGGTCCTACAAGACAGGCTATGCAGGATGCAGGACTTACACCTGACAAGATAGACAAAATTCTATTAGTTGGTGGTTCTACAAGAATTCCTGCAGTTCAGGAAGCAGTAAAGAAGTACTTAGGAAAAGATCCTTTCAAGGGAATTAATCCTGATGAATGTGTTGCCGTTGGTGCTGCAATTCAGGCGGGTGTATTGACAGGTGATGTAACCGGACTTCTGCTTCTGGATGTTACACCATTATCACTTGGACTTGAAACACTTGGCGGAGTATTCACAAAGCTGATTGAAAGAAATACAACTATTCCTACCAAGAAGAGTCAGGTATTCTCCACAGCGGCAGACGGACAGACAAGTGTTGAGATTCATGTATTGCAGGGCGAAAGAGAAATGGCTCAATACAACAAGTCTCTTGGAAGATTCCAGCTTACAGGTATTCCATCAGCACCAAGAGGTGTACCACAAATCGAAGTTACTTTTGATATAGATGCAAACGGTATAGTTCATGTATCCGCAAAAGACCTTGGAACAGGTAACGAGCAGAAGATAACAATAACTGCCTCAACTAACCTGTCTGATTCCGATATAGACAAGGCTGTAAAAGAAGCAGAAAAATTTGCTGCGGAAGACAAACAGCGTAAAGAAGAAATCGATGTTAGAAATAATGCAGATTCCTTGGTTTACCAATCAGAGAAGTCATTAAAAGATCTTGGCGATAAAGTATCTGCTGAAGACAAGTCAAAGATTGAAAGCGGAGTAAACAAGGTAAAGGATGCCCTTAAAGGTACTGATACCGAAGCAATAAAGAAAGCTACCGAAGAATTACAGCAGTCCTTCTATGATATATCCTCAAAAATATATCAACAGACTCAAGGAGCACAGGCAGACGCTGGAGCTGCTGGTTTTGGAGGACAACAGGGAGCAGCTGGAGCAGCACAGGATGATAATGTTGTTGATGCAGACTATAAAGTAGTTGACGATGATAAATAAATATATAATAATGTATAGGGGCTTAAAAAGCCCCTATAGCATTAACAGCATTAACAGCATTAACAGCATAAGGTTTTTATAAACGCCAAAGCTTACATAATACAGCTCTGGCTTATTTTAGGTTGCTGGTTTGCTGTGTAATGAGACGGGAGTTGAATTGGATGGCAGAAAAAAGAGATTATTACGAAGTATTGGGCGTTGAGAGAAACGCTTCTGATGCTGAACTAAAAAAAGCATATAGAAATCTTGCAAAAAAGTACCACCCGGACGTCAATCCAGGAGATAAGACTGCAGAAGCAAAGTTCAAAGAGGTAAATGAAGCCTATGAGATTCTTAGTGATTCTCAGAAACGGGGCAGGTACGACCAGTTCGGTCATGCTGGAACAGACCCTAACGGATTTGGCGGTGCAGGAGGTTTCTCTTCTGATTTTGACTTTGGAGGAATCGGAGATATATTTGAAACTTTCTTTGGAGGCTCAGGCTTTGGAGGAAGAAGCAAAACAAGAAGAGGTCCTCAAAAGGGTGCTGACATTAAATACTCTATGGAGATCAGCTTCGAAGAAGCTGCCTTTGGTATTGAACGGGAAATAAATGTAAGCAAAATGGAATTATGTTCAAAATGTACCGGATCAGGAGCCAAACCCGGAAGTAATGTAACAACCTGTAGTCATTGTAACGGAACAGGGCAGGTTCAGGTAAAACAAAACACACCATTCGGGCAATTTATAAACACTAAAACATGTGATGCATGTAAAGGTGAAGGAAAGATTATTACAGAGCCTTGTCCTGCTTGTAACGGAAAAGGCAGACTGAGGAGTACAAAGAAAATAAAAATAGATATTCCTGCGGGAATTGATGACGGCCAGACCATTTCATTAAGAGGTGGTGGAGACCCGGGATTAAAAGGTGGCCCAAACGGAGATTTGTATGTTAACATCCGTGTAAAGCCTCATCCGTTATTCTCAAGACAGGGAAATAATGTTGTATGTGATGTACCCATTACATTTACACAGGCAGCATTAGGTGCTGAATTAGAAGTACCTACCCTTGACGGAAAAGTTAAATATACCGTACCGGAAGGAACTCAAACAGGCTCTGTTTTCAGATTAAAGGGCAAGGGAATCCCTTATTTGAGAGGGAATGGACGTGGAGACCAGTATGTTAAGGTAAATATTGAAGTTCCGAAAAAACTCAATGACAAACAAAAAGCATTGCTGAGGGAATTTGCTGAAATCAGTGACGATGAATCCCACGAGCAGAGAAAAGGCTTTTTTGACAAAATGAAGGATGCGTTTAAATAATTAAGAATTTTACTGCTCATGGAGGCAAACGGAATAATATGAAATGGTATGAAATACGTGTAAGTACTACTGACGAAGCAAGTGATGCGGTTTCTGAAATGCTTACTACAATGGGTGCCGGAGGCGTGGCTATCAAGGACCCTTTTGATATAAAAAAAGAAATATTAAAGCCAAATACTCTGGACTATGCAGATGATGAATTCCTTGAATCATTAGGTGAGGACGTTATTATACAGGCATATTTCCAGAGCGGAAATAATATAGACGAGCTATTAAAGAAAATAAATGATGGATTGGGAAATATTTCCCAATTTTTAAATATTGGAAAAGGTCTTGAGGGATACGGCGAAGTAGATGATGAGGATTGGTCTACAGCTTGGAAAAAGTACTATAAACCCCTTCAGCTTACAGATAGAATAGTAATAAAACCAACTTGGGAAGATTATAGTCCCAAAGGTGATGAAATAATAATACAAATGGACCCCGGAATGGCCTTTGGAACAGGGACACATGAAACAACACAGATGTGTTCTATATTGCTTGATAAGTACATGAAGGATAACACACAGGTCCTTGATATCGGCTGTGGTACGGGTATCCTTTCAATAATAGCAGCGAAACTTGGTGCAAAAACAGTTGAAGCTATTGATATAGATGAAGTTGCTGTAAAAGTTGCCAAGGAAAATATCGAGCTGAATCAGGAAATATCAAAAGTATCGGCATATAAGGCTATATTGTCTGATTTGAAGCAGGAAGATCATAAATACGATATAATAGTAGCTAATATAATAGCAAATGTAATTATTGACTTGTCCTCGCTAATACCTTATTATTTAAAAAAGGAATCTTTGTTTATTACTTCAGGTATTATCAAAGAAAGAAAACAAGAAGTAATAGATACGTGTGAAAAAAACGGGATGTCACGGATAGAAACCCTTGAAATGGGAGAATGGGTGGCAATGGTGTTTAAATGTCCAGATACTTTGTAGAAGAAGCTCAAATAGCTAATGGCAGAATTAACATTATCGGTGAAGATTTTCAGCATTTAAAAAAAGTGCTAAGGGCTCAGATAAAGGACGAAGTAACTGTGTGCTGTGGAGGATTTGACTACACGGCTGAAATAGAAAAAATAAATGATAGTTCAATTTCGTGTGTAATAACAGATGTAAATAAAAATTTTACAGAATCGCCATTAAAAGTTACCTTGTTTCAGGGCTTGCCAAAGTCGGACAAGATGGAGTTAATTATACAGAAATGTGTTGAACTTGGAGTATGGGAAATAGTTCCTGTAATTACAGAACGTTGCGTTTCAAGGATAAATACTGATAAGGATGCTAAAAATAAGCTTGCGAGATGGCAAAAGATAGCAAGAGAGGCAGCAAAGCAGTGTAATAGGGGAACGATTCCCAATATTCTCTATCCCATAACCTTTAAAGAGGCTGTTGAAATGGCATCTCAAGCTGAACTGGCAGTTATACCTTATGAAAAGGAAAGTGCGGTTGGGCTTAAAAATATTGTACCCCGTTATGAAGGAATTACCAGTGGAAGTATTATCATTGGTCCTGAAGGCGGGTTTGAAGAAAAAGAAGTTCAACTGGCAGAAGACAGAGGGGTTAAGAAGATATCTCTGGGGCCAAGAATCCTACGCACGGAAACTGCCGGAATGGTAGCTTTATCACTTTTGATGTATGAATTAGGAGATGTGTCTAATGGGAGAACTTAAATTTGTTGTTGTTGACGATGCAGTATTTATGAGAACCTTAATAAAAAGAATGATTGAAGAAAATATAAACTATCATGTAGTGGGTGAAGGTGCCAATGGCCGAGAAGCTATAGAACAGGCAAAGCGCAATCAACCTGATATAATGACTCTTGACATCACAATGCCGGAGATGGATGGAATTATGGCAATCAAGGAAATATTGGAAGTAAGCCCTGCTACCAAGATAATAATGGTTTCGGCAATGGGGCAGCAGGCTATGGTAATAGATGCAATAAAAATGGGAGCTAAAGATTTTATTGTTAAACCCTTTGATAAAACCAGGGTTCAACAAGCAATTGAAAATGTTATAAATCTCTGATAATATGTCTATTATATAAATGGGGGATAATGTCCTCCATTTTATTTTTTATAAATTTGAGTAATAACACATTATTTTAGGAAATATTGCAACAAATTAAAAACATAAGTAAATTGAAGTAAATTGATAAAAATATATGAAAAGTAGTAATTTATCCTTTAAATTCTGCAAATTTGTGTTATAATACTAAGCGGGATTAATAGTTATATTTTGGGTTAAATTTTATCCCAGTTACCGGAGGCATATATGGTTAGGAGTATGACAGGTTTCGGTAGAGGAACCTTTAGTGATAATGGCAAAGAATTTACTGTAGAAATAAAAACTGTAAACCATCGTTATATAGATTTTTATATAAAATTACCGAGACAGATTGGTTATCTTGAGGAAAGAGTCAGAGAAGTAGCTTCTCAAAGCCTTTTTAGAGGTAAAGTAGATATATTTATATCCTTCGAAGACCGCTCAGATAATTCCAGAAGTGTTACACTTGATGAGCCACTGGCAAGTGCTTACATACAGGCAGTTGAAAAGCTCAAGGAAAAATATAGCTTGAAGGATGACTTGAGTGTATCACTTATTTCCCGTTTTCCGGATGTTTTAAGAATAGAGAAAAATGAAGATGATGAAGAACATTTATGGTCTGTTCTTAAAAAAGCATTGGACTTGGCAATAGCTTCGCTTCTCCAAATGAGAGAAAAAGAGGGAAATGAATTAAGAAACAGCCTACTTCAGAAAGCTGATTATATGGAAACCATTATATCAGATATTTCTCAAAGAAGTCCTCAGGTTGTCACTGAATATAAGCAAAAGCTGGAATACAGGATAAAAGAATTGCTGAATCAGCAAACAGTAGATGAAAACAGGATTGCAATGGAAGTGGCAATATTTGCTGATAGGTGTGGTATAGATGAGGAATTGGTAAGACTGGGAAGTCACTTAACACAGTTAAGAGATATATTAAATATAAAGAAACAGCCTATTGGAAGAAAGCTTGACTTTTTGGTTCAGGAAATAAACAGGGAAATAAATACAATCGGTTCAAAATCAAATGACATAATTATTACTAAGAACGTTTTGGAATTAAAGAGTGAAGCAGAAAAAATAAGAGAACAAATTCAGAATATGGAATAGATATCAGGAGGATCGTATGAAGCTTATAAATATTGGCTTTGGGAATATTGTTTCCGCTAACAGACTTGTGGCAATTGTAAGCCCGGAGTCGGCACCAATTAAAAGAATTATTCAGGAAGCAAGAGACAGAGGTATGTTGATTGATGCAACATACGGAAGAAGAACAAGAGCAGTAATAATTACCGACAGCGACCATATAATTTTATCAGCGGTACAGCCTGAAACAGTAGCCCACAGATTAAATACCAAGGACAACGATGACAACGAAACTGATGAAGATTCAGTTACTGAGTAGGAGGAAATCATGCAACAAAAAGGCCTATTAGTTGTAGTGTCCGGACCTTCAGGAACAGGAAAGGGTACGGTATGCAAAAAGTTGTTGTCTCAAAGGGAAAATGTAAGGTATTCTGTTTCAGCTACTACCAGAAAACCACGTGAAGGTGAAATTGAGGGCCAGAGCTATTTCTTTGTTTCAGAAAGCAAATTTTTGGATATGATAAAGAATGATGCCCTCATCGAGTGGGATAAGTACTGTGACAATTACTATGGAACACCAAAGTCATATGTTGATTCCTGCATGGAAAACGGTATGGACATAATATTGGAAATAACCGTTGAAGGGGCTCTTGAAATAAAGCAAAAGTACCCTGATTCCGTACTTATATTTATTCTGCCGCCGTCCTTTGATGAATTAAGAAGGAGAATAGAGTGCAGAGCTACAGAGTGTACTGACGTTATAGAAAAAAGATTGCAAAAGGCTGCCAACGAAATTAAATATGTTTCAAAATATGACTATTTAATTTTAAATGACAGTGTTGATGAAGCAGTTTTGAATATAGAAAAGGTTTTAGATAGCGAGCGGTTAAAGCCATCCAGAAATATTGAAATGATAGAAAGTTTATTCAAGTAATACGGGAGGTATTATATAATGATTTATCCTTCAATTAATGAATTGATGAAAAAAGTTGACAGTAGGTACACATTAGCAGTTGAAGCTGCAAAAAGGGCAAGACAATTAGTAGACGGATCAAGCAAGATGACTAAGTTTAACTCCGATAAAGAAGTTACTATTGCTATACATGAGATAGCAGAGGATAAAATAACTTATGTTAGAACAAAGAGCGGGATAAAATAGGGGGCGTTGTAAAGTGGCAGCTGAAAAGACAATGGAAAAAATAGTTGCATTAGCTAAAAACCGAGGGTTTGTTTACCCAGGTTCCGATATATACGGAGGATTGGCAAATGCATGGGACTACGGTCCTCTTGGCGTAGAGCTTAAAAATAACGTAAAAAAAGCCTGGTGGCGTAAATTTATACAGGAAAGTCCATACAATGTAGGAGTTGACTGTGCAATACTTATGAATCCTCAGGTGTGGGTGGCTTCAGGTCACGTAGGCGGTTTCAGTGATCCTTTAATTGACTGTAAGGATTGTAAAACACGTCATAGGGCAGATAAACTTATTGAAGATTGGAATGCAGAAAATAATATTGAGTTCAGAGTTGATGGTCTGAAAAATGAAGAATTAATGCAATACATAAAGGATAAAGGTGTAAAATGTCCTGGATGTGGATCTGCAAACTTCACTGAAATCAGAAAGTTCAACCTTATGTTCAAGACTTTTCAAGGTGTTACTGAAGACTCAAAGGCTGAAATATTTTTGAGACCGGAAACTGCACAAGGTATTTTTGTTAATTTCAAGAATGTACAGCGTACAACCAGAAAAAAAATACCTTTTGGTATCGGACAGATAGGTAAGTCTTTTAGAAATGAAATAACACCCGGTAATTTTACATTCAGAACCAGAGAATTTGAACAGATGGAACTTGAATTCTTCTGTGAACCCGGAAAAGACCTTGAATGGTTTAAATATTGGAAGGATTTCTGTTATAACTGGCTCCTAAGCCTGAATATGACAAAGGAAAATCTGAAGCTTCGTGACCACGAAAAGGAAGAACTTTCACACTACAGTAATGCAACTACTGATATTGAGTTCCTTTTCCCATTTGGTTGGGGAGAGCTTTGGGGAATTGCAGACAGAACTGACTTTGACTTGAAACAACACATGACCCATGCAAAAGATGACTTGTCATACTTTGACCCTACTACAAATGAGAAGTATGTTCCATATTGTATAGAGCCGTCTTTGGGTGCTGACAGAGTTACACTGGCTTTCCTGTGTGATGCTTATAACGAAGAGGAAGTTGCAGAGGGTGATGTAAGAACTGTTTTAAAATTCCATCCTGCTATAGCACCTGTAAAGATAGCTGTTCTTCCGCTTTCAAAGAAATTGGGCGAAGAAGCAGAGAAGGTTTACCATATGTTAACTAAGACATATCACTGTGAATATGATGAAACAGGAAGCATAGGTAAGAGATACAGAAGACAGGATGAAATAGGAACACCATATTGTATTACTTTTGATTTTGATTCACTTGAAGACAAGAGTGTTACAATAAGAGACAGAGATACAATGCAACAGGTTAGAATCAAAATTGAAGATCTTGCGGCATATTTTGAAAATAAATTTGAATTTTAATAATAGTAATGTATAAAAAAGCAGGCATTTTACAATGCCTGCTTTTATTTAACTAAATTAATTTTCCTGAAATCCTCTAAAATTATCGTGGGTGCAGTCAATTTCCTTATTGCGATTATATATATCACGAATCCATTTGCACCACCTTATTGATAATTTTACGTCACATATTGCTTTCTCAAGCAGCAAATAAGAGCCGAATCCCTGTGATTTAAAGGAATCAAATTTATTGTTAACACCGGATATCAGTTTATTCAGCGACTCAGTATATCTAATAAGCTGCTTTTGATACCTTTCTTCCATTTCATTAATTAGCTTTTCAATAGTTGCACCGTCAAAACCTTGTATACAATAAATTTTTAGCATCATTTCATCTTTTCTAACCGCTTCATCAGTTGGAGACGAAATCCATCCTTTGAGAACTTCTCTGCCGGGTTCGGTTATTTCGTAAACCTTCTTATCAGGCTTGCTATTTTGGCCAACCAACGTATATATAACGTATTGTTTTTCTTCCAGTTCAGCAAGCAAAGGGTATATTGCACTATGGGTAGTACGCCAGAACTGATTCAGCTTAAGCATTAAATCATACCCTGTCATTGGTTCAGTTGATAAAAAGCTAAGCAATCCATAAGATAATTTGTTCATAAGCATTCCTTATCCAATATGTCATTATTGACATATTAAAAATACAAGAGTAATATATAACATATTATATGTCAATATTGACATATAATCAATTACTAAGTTTAATATTAGGAGTTATTTAATGGAAACCAATGAAAAAAGCAAATTAAATTACGCATTATTAATGACTGCATTAGTCACAGGCGCATTTCTCATGAGTCTCGCTTCCAGTACTATTAATATAGCATTACCTTATTTAATGAGTCAGTTTAATACCAGTCTTGATATGGTGAAATGGACTATGACTGGCTTTATGCTGGCAACCGGAATTATGGCACCGATAACCTGCTTTTTTGGAGAAAAATTCAGTTATAAAAGAACATACCTGATTTCAATTACCGGATTTACAGTATGCTCATTATTATGTATAGCTTCCTGGAATGTACAATCCTTAATAGTTTTTCGTATATTTCAGGGCATTTTCAATGGGTTTGCGGTTCCTTCAACCATGTCAATTATTTATCAGGTTGTACCCAGAGAAAAGCAAGGATTTTCAATAAGTTTATGGAGTCTTTCTGCAATGCTTGCCCCTGCATTCGGGCCTACATTAAGTGGCTGGCTCATACAAGTATTTAATTGGAAAGCAATCTTTTTAATCAATATACCTTTTGGAATAGTTGCGATATTATTAATTATCAAAGCTATCCCGTTTTATAAGCTGAATCCACCTGTGAGTTTTGACTTGTTTGGTTTTACAACATGCTTGGCAGCAAGCATCTTGCTATTGACAACATTTAGCGAGGCTGCAAAATGGGGTTGGACTTCCCTTAAAACTATAATATTTATGGCAGTAGGTTTGACAGTTTTGTCAGTATTTATAATCCGTGAATTGAAGGCCAAGAATCCTATACTAAATTTGAGTATATTTAAAAACAAAGGGTTCACTGTTAGTGTTATAATCAGGAGTGTCATTACAATGGGCCTATATGCAGGGTCATTGTTGACGCCGTTATTTTTACAAAATGCTCAACATGTTTCAGCTTTGGATGCCGGATTGATTCTCCTTCCATCTTCATTGGTTATGGCATTAAGCATGTTGATTGTGGGAAAACTATGCGACCGTATTGACCCTAGAATATTTGTTATAACAGGAGTAATTTCAATGGCAGTGGGATCATATTTTTTATCTCATTTAACTGTGGATAGCAGTCATACCTATATAGTATTATGCATGATGCTCCGTAATATCGGAATAGCATTGGCGACTTCTCCTGTGACTAATATAGGCATGTCTTCTTTGGATAGGAAACTTGTAGGTAACGGTTCTTCCGTTAATAACTGGGTGACTCAAAGTATAGGCTGTTTATCAATAGGTATTTTCACATCATTACTGACTTTTCAGGCAAAACAGCATGCTGTTGACCTTGTAAAAACAGGTGATGCGTTAAAACTGAGCAAGGATTTTATAAGTGATAAGTCCTTTGTAATGGGTATAAATGATGTTTATTTCATATCTATGGTTATAGTGCTGATTGCGGTACCTATCTGTTTCTTGTTAAAAAGAAGTAATCCTCACAAACCAAAGTCGGTGTCTGTCAGTACTAAGGTAACAACTGTAGAATAAATGTACAAAGAGGTACGAATTTGCGATATTTGTAAAAGGTTGACAAGTACACTTCGAAAAAGTATATTATACATATAATAAGGCTGGGTATTTAACCAAATATGCTTATTGAGGTTACTTGTAATGAACGTAGGATTTATTGGAGCGGGAAAAGTCGGCAATACTCTTGGAAAATACTTTGAACAAAATAACATAGAACTGACGGGGTATTATGATACTGATATAAATGCTGCAATGGAAGCAGCGGATTTTACACTGTCGGTAGTATATACATCATTAAGCGAGCTTGTTAAATGCAGTGATATTATATTTATTACAACCACTGATAATACTATACAAAACGTATGGGGAGATATAAAAGATCTATCTATTGAAGGTAAAATAATCTGTCATTGCTCTGGAGCCTTGTCTTCGGATGTATTTAAGGGGATTGGCGAGAAAGGGGCATTTGGTTATTCAATTCATCCTCTTTTTTCGTGTAGCAGCAAAACCTCCTCATATAAAAAACTGTATGATGCGTTGATAACAATTGAAGGAAGCCGGGAGCGTTTGCAGGAAGTTGAAGAATTCTTCAAAAGACTTGGAAACAGTACCAGAATAATTGATTCGACCCAAAAAATTAAATATCATGCTGCAGCGGTTTTTGCCAGTAATCAGCCAATAGCACTTGCCGGGCAGGGCGCAGACCTTCTGGAGCAATGTGGTTTTACCCGGGATGAAGCTATAAAATCCGTTCTTTTTCTAATGGGTCATGCCATTGAAAATATTGAGAAACAAGGATTGTCAGAGGCATTAACAGGGCCTGTTGAGCGTAATGATATAATGACCGTACGAAAGCATCTTCAGGCTTTATCAGAAGAAGAAAAAAATATATATATTTCATTATCCAGAAAATTAGTTAAAATAGCCAAAATAAAAAACCCTGAAAAAAATTACATTGAATTAGAAGACCTTTTAGGGCAAAATTAAGTAAATACGATAGGGGCGTTGATGGAATGACAGTAGAAGGAAATAGAATAAAAAATACAGCTGCGTCTATTCAAAATCAGAAAAGAAACGGCGATAAAATCAGTATGCTTACAGCTTACGATTATTCAACAGCAAAATTGATGGATGAAGCAGGAGTTAATTGTATTCTGGTGGGGGATTCACTGGGTATGGTTATGCTTGGCTATGAGAATACTTTATCGGTTACAATGGAGGACATGATACACCATACAGCGGCCGTATCAAGGGGAAGTAAGTTTGCATTTATTATTGCAGATATGCCGTTTATGTCTTACCATACTTCTGTTTACGATGCTGTTGTAAATGCAGGAAGATTGATAAAGGAAGGAAATGCACATGCAGTAAAGCTTGAAGGTGGCAAGGAAGTATGTCCTCAGATAAAAGCAATTGTAGATGCAAAAATACCTTTGGTATCCCATTTGGGTATGACACCCCAATCCATAAATTCTTTTGGTGGATTTAAAGTACAGGGTAAAGATGAAGCAGCTGCCATTAAATTAATTGATGATGCCAAAGCTGTTGAAGCTGCCGGTGCTACTGCTGTTGTACTGGAATGTGTTCCGGCAGAACTTTCAAAAATTATTACCAATAAGCTGTCTATACCCACAATCGGAATAGGTGCAGGAAAATACTGTGATGGGCAGGTACTTGTATATCAGGATATGCTGGGTATTTATTCGGATATTGCTCCTAAATTTGTAAAAAAATATGCTGATATAGGTTCGGAGATGAAATCGGCATTTAGAAGATATATTAGTGAAATAAAGAACTCAACTTTTCCGGAACAAGAACATTCTTATAAGATAGATGCAGCGGTTATTGAGAAGTTGATTTCGGAGGATAAGTTATGAAAGTAGTCAAGACGATAAATGAAGTAAAAAATATAGTAAATGCTTGGAAAAAACAAGGCTTGTCAATCGGCTTTGTTCCTACTATGGGATATTTGCATGAAGGCCATGGAAGCCTTATTATCAAAGCCCGTGAAAATTCTAAAGTAGTAGTGAGTATATTTGTAAATCCCATGCAGTTTGGGCCTACAGAGGATTTGGACAAGTATCCCAGAGACTTGGAAAAGGATTCAAAGTATTGCGAGGAATTAGGTGTGGATTTAATATTCAACCCTGAACCGGGAGAGATGTATCCTGAGGGCTTCTGTACTTCTGTGGACATATCGGTTCTGAGCGAGGATTTATGCGGGCTTAGCCGCCCTGTGCACTTTAAGGGAGTATGCACTGTTGTAAATAAGCTGCTCAATATTGTAAATCCGGACAAAGCTTATTTTGGAGAGAAGGATGCACAGCAGTTGGCTATCATAAAGAGAATGGTAAAGGACTTAAGCATGGATGTTGAAATTGTCGGCTGCCCCATTATCCGAGAAAAAGACGGTCTTGCAAAAAGCTCGCGAAATACTTACCTGAACAGTGAAGAAAGAAGAGCGGCGTTGGCACTAAGTAAATCAATCTTCGCCGGTAAAGATATGGTTAAAGAAGGATGCAGGGAAGTAGATCTTCTTTTAAAGAAGATGAAAGATATCATAGACCAGGAGCCGTTAGCAAGGATAGATTATTTAAAAGCTGTAGACGCAATGACAATGCAGCAGGTTGATACTATAGACAGACCTGTTCTAATAGCAATGGCGGTTTATATAGGAAATGTCAGACTAATTGACAATTTTTCTTTTATACCCGATTAAACAATCTAATTGATTTTATACGAGGTGCAGGTATGAATATTACATTATTAAGCGGAAAAATCCATAGAGCTACAGTTACGCAGGCAGAATTAAACTATGTAGGAAGTATCACTATAGATGAAGATCTCTTGGAAGCAGCGGGGATTATGGAATATGAAAAAGTTTGCGTAGTAAATATTAATAACGGTAAAAGGTTGGAAACATATACAATTGCTGGTGAGAAGGGTTCGGGTGTGATTTGTCTAAATGGTGCAGCTGCCAGATATGCACAAATAAGTGATAAAGTTATTATCATGGCATATGCACAGATGACCAGGGAAGAAGCCCAGAAGCATAAACCCAATGTAGTATTTGTTGACGAAAATAATCGTATTACTTGTAAAACCAATTACGAAAAGCATGGCCAAATTGTAGACTAATATTGAGGGGTTTATTTTATTTGCTTTCGGTTAATGTTAGCATCAAATCATTAATTTTTAAAACTCTATCCTCATTTGTAAGCATAACAAGATAATCGCCTGATTGTAAAAAGGTATCTCCTTTTAGGATAATCTCCTGTTCACCACGCTTAACGACTATTAGAAGTGAATGGGAGGGCCATTTTACGGTTTTGATTTTCCTGCCATCCAACTGAGAATCAAGGCAAATTGGGAATTCCAGTAATTTCAGACAGTATGCCCATAGCCTTTCTAAAATCCTATTCAAATTCCGAATAACCCATTGCATTATAATCTGGCGTGGAAATTGTAACTTTTACTTTAAGATTATGATCTTTTTGAAATTGAAAGATAGCCTCTTTTAAATCATCCTCATATATACCTGATTCATAACCATTAAAATATCCCAATTGTTTTAGTCTTTCTTGAACGGCCAGAACATCTGATCCCCTGTCTCCCGGTTTCAAATTTCTGAATCCCATTCCAAAGGGCCCAAATGGACCGTTGCGTATAACAACTGCTGTTCCCAAAGGCACTATATCATATAGCTCTTTTATGTCCCTATTATACATACGTATGCATCCATGACTTGCCGACCTTCCAATTGAGGCTTCGTTTTTTGTACCATGAATCCCATAATTACCCCATCTGACATTCAAGCCCAGCCACCTTCCGCCGAAACCTTTTCCCCATTGGCTTTTTTCAACTATTTTCCATTCTCCTATTGGAGAGGGCCATCCGGGTTTTCCCGATGCAATAGGGTATTTCTTTATACATTTATCGTTTTCAAATAAGTAAAGTGTTTTTTCATCTATATGTATCAATATCAGAAATTGTTGTTGGTTATTAGCTGCATGCCTTGTAAAACTCCCTTTGATAACATAAGTATTAACTGCAAAAAAGAGAGCAATGGACATTATAAAAATTGTGAAGATTGAGAATAATCTGTTCCTATTTATTAAGATAAACATGCTAAACCTCCCTCTAAAGAAATATATGCGGGATTGTCTAATGTAAGAATGGGAGTTTAAAAAATGGTAAAAAACACCGCCGAATACACATTAATACAAATGCGCATAATATTGAAATAAAAAATAAGAATGAGTGGTTTATTATGGAGAAAATAAGTAAGAACCAACTTTTCTGTCTGATAATGATGGGACAGATAGGCAGCACCAATCTATGGGCTTTAGGTATTGAAGCAAAAAGAGATGCCTGGATTGTAGATATAATTTCAACAATTGCCGGAATGGGTTTGGTCTGGTTGTATACATCCATATACAGTAAATATCCTGAAAAGAACATTGTGGGAATAACTCAATCCATTCTGGGTAAAACTTTGGGATGGCCATTGGGATTTATTTATTTTATGATATATACTTTTAATGCCACCAGAACCACAAGTGAATTTGCTGATCTGATAAATGTAACATTCCTCCAGGATACACCCAATCTGGTAATACAGATTATTTTTTATATAGCAATTATTTATGTGCTTTTTTTAGGGATAGAGACTCTGGGACGTATTGCGGAAATAATATTTCCTGTAGTAATTTTATTAATAATATCTATCTATATTATGATAATTGCATCAAAACAAATAAATCTAAAAGAACTGCTGCCTGTATTTCAAGGGGGGTTCAAACCTATACTAAAGGCTTTTTATCCAATAGGAATTAACTTTCCCTTCGGTTTGGTTTATGTGTTTTTTCAGTTCTGGAAGTATAACGGGTCGATAAAGGAAGTAAAAAAAACAACTTACTGGGCACTAGCATTGACAGGGGTAAATCTAACTGTTTCCCTTATTATAATGGTTACTTCAATGGGTACTAATTATACTTCCAATGCAACTATACCGTTCCTGGAGGTAATCAAACTCATTAGTATAGGAGATATAATTACTAACCTTGATGCAATAGGAGTTATTCTTGTATTTATGGGTGGATTCTATCTAACCATATTGTTTTACTATTCGGCAGTCTTAATCTTTGCAGAATTATTTCATATAAAAGATTACAGATGGGTTTTAATTCCATTGGCTGTTTTCATTATGTGGTATTCAAAAATATACGAGCCCAATTATCCGTTTCATGTAAAATACCTTGTACCGCAGTACTGGCAGCAATGGGTTCCAGTTAGCAATATAGTTCCTATAATGCTTTTATTGATATTTCATCTAAAAAGATATTGTAATAAGGATTTAAATATTCAAAATAAATAAAAGTTAGGGAAGAAGAGAAGAAGTATGATGAAGTTTATCACAAAAATAATAAATGACACAATAGAGACAGGGATAGGGCAAAGTATAATAGCATTTTCGGCATGGGGATATGCTTTTATCTTAGTAGCCGTAGCTTTATACTATGCGGTACTATCACTGATAAGACTGATTTCAGGTAATAAAAACTAAAGGCTACTTTTACTTACCAAGCTTTTTAGCATTGAGTGGTTTTAAGGTCAGTCCGGTTCTGTTGAGACAAGTGGCTACTTCGACTGTATATGATACATTAGGAAATATCTCATCATCCCATTTGCTTTTTATTTTACTCCAGGTTTTAGGGTACTTTATTTCTAAAGCTCTTCCAAAACCAAATACATCTGTTTTCATATTTTCCTGTATGTCCTTTATTGTTTTGCTAGTTAAAAGTTTTATATAATTTGAAAAATTATTGTTAATTTGTTCAAAAAGCTGTAGATTAGTCACATCAAGGTCTTGCTTGACTTCAGTCATATTTCCCTCTGCTTTTATTGCAACATCAAATGATATATTACCTTTATCATTGATGGATGGTTTGACAGAACATTTAATTTTTATCAGTTCAATTGTAACTTGACTGTCGGCTTTATTACTAAGAGCTTGTACATTCATGGATGTCTTTTTGCATTTTCCGGTCAAAATATTCAGACCAAGAGTTTCTTTATTATCAAGAAACCCCACCAGTTTATCCTTTTTAAATAGTGCTGATCCGGTAAGACTTAGTCCTTTGCGTTGCTCTGGTTCTGTTCCTTCTGCAGGGACACTTTTAACATCAATCAACGAAAAAACACCGGTAACAGGGTTGCTTCCTTCACCGGGCATTGTCTTTATAAAATCTATTACTTTAGAGACTGCGGAACTTGACTCTATCTTCTGAGATTTGAGTATGCCTTCCATATAGTTTGCCTGTACCTTTTCAAGTCCATGTTTAACGCCAAGTACATCGGAGGCTTTGCAGTCTGAAGCAACGATAAGCCATGTTGTTTTTCTCAATTCATGACTGCGGGTTATGAAGTCAATTGTGTCTCCAAGGCCCTCTCGTGCATAGTCCTCACCAACGACTATTACTTTAATATGAGAGAAAAAGCTTCTCCTGTCAAATTCCTTAACTGTATGTCTGATTGCTTCAAATATAGAGTCTCCTGACGAAATGACTAGCTCATAAGGAGGTTCTTTTCCACCGCCTTTTTTTTCCATTGCTGCAGGACGGACTATCTGACTTGTTAATTGGATTCTGCCGTCATCTCCCTTATCCAACCCTATAGCCATTGCAATTCCCAATTGATTCAGTTCTTTACGGTCCCAACAGCCTGTTAGAAGCATTGCAGAAAAGGTAATGATAACTGTTATTGCAACAATCTTTTTATTCAATATTTTTTCCCTCCTTTTTTCTTGTCAGGCTTATTGGGCATTTGTTTTGATGCTTGCCGGCTAGACTTTTTCCATGTAATAGCTTTAGGACGGTTCTTCATAATCCAGAGGGGAAATCTGAGAATGCTGTCCTTCAAGTCGCTCCAGTTTATAGGGGCCAAAGGTGACATAAATGGTGTTCCGAAGGTTCTAAGGGAACACATATGTGCCAATATGCAGAACATACCTACGATAACGCCAAAAAGCCCAAAAGCACTGCTGATAAAAATCATTAGAAATTTCAAAATTATTAAAGCATCGTAAATGGACGGGAGTATAAAACTTGTAATAGCTGACAATGCTGTTATGATGACCATAGGTGCGCCAATTATTCCTGCTTCAACAGCGGCTTGTCCTATAACAAGAGTACCAACAATACTCACTGCCGTACCAACAGCTTTAGGCATCCTTATTCCGGATTCACGCAGGAACTGAAATATAATCTCACTAATAAGAGTCTCAACCATAACAGGAAAAGGAATTCCTTCTCTCGCAGCAGCAAAGGTAACAAGAAGGACGGGGGGGACCATTTCCTGATGGAAGGTGGTAAGTGAAATATATACTGCAGGCAGGGTAAGAGTTATAAATAAAGCCAGAACCCTCAGTATCCTTACAAGGTTGGTCAGATACGGCCGGGAATAATAATCCTCCGGTACTTGAAGTGACTCAACAAAAGTATAGGGTACTGTCAATACAATAGGGGTTCCTCCACAGAAAATTGCGACCCTTCCTTCAAGAAGTTTTGCAGAAACCTTGTCTGGCCTTTCGCTGTTTCCTATAGTTGCAAAAGGGGAAAGGGGATTATCCTCAATGAACTGCTCGATATAACCTGATTCCAGTACGACATCGGTGTCTATTCGATTTATCCTGTCCCGTACTTCCTGAACAACCTTGTCGTTGGCAATTCCCTGAATATATGCAACGCAAACATCAGTTCGGGTCTGCTTGCCGACTACAAGGGTTTCAAAAATAAGGTTGGGGTTTTTGATTGTTTTACGTATCAGAGAAGTATTAACCCTGAGTGTTTCTACGAAAGCCTCTCGTGAACCACGAATAACAACTTCAGTCTCAGGTTGTTGTATACTTCTGCTTTCTCCGCCTTTTGCACTTACTGAGAATCCCAGATTACATCCGTCTATTAACAGAAGTGTATTACCTGATAAAATTGCGTCGATGGCTTGATCTAAATTGCTTACTTCAGTTGCTTCGACAATACTTAGGATATATTTTTTGATATCATCAAACATGTTCCGCTTATCTACAAGTTTACCATGGGGGTCTGTAATATGGATGTTAACCATTAGAGATTTAACAACATATTCAAGTATCAGCTTCTTATCCCCCATTCCGTCAATGAAGCTGATTAGAGCTTTAGTTTGATGCTTTACTCCAAAATAAAACTCTCTGAATATGATGTCATCACTTTTGCCCAAGGCTGCTTTTAGCTTTTGTGAATTTTCGTCCAAAGAATCATTTAAGCTTTGATGATTACCTACATAAGACACATTATCAGGTGAAGGCTTGTTATTATCGCTTTGCTTGCTTCTTACATCATTAACAAATTTTATGAACCTTGACAGTTTTTTAAACAAAGTAATTACCTTCCCAATAAAAATTTATTTATTAAATTATTATTGGTTTTATTCAGTATTCTATGTAATTCAAAACGTGGGAAAATTTACGGTTTACTATGTTTGTGTGATTCACTCTTTCCTTTTTCTTTTATATAGATAAATTGCTCATTTTCATACTTTTTGAGAACTTGAGTTAAATGTTCTGTGTGTTCTTTTTCATCATCAATTATAGATTGAATTGCAATTTTTATATCCTTGTAGGAAGAATATGCCTCAATTTCTTCCTCATAAAGTATTACGGCTTCCAATTCTCCCTTAATATCTTCTCTTATATTATTTAGTATTATTTGCTTTTCATAAGATGGATTGTACAATTGCATGGGTGATTTTGGCTTCAGATAATCCTCGTGTTGTTCTAAAGAAGCTTTATACTGGACAGGGTCATATTTTCTCAGAAGGTTGAGAACGGTTTCATAGTGCCTTATTTCATCTAGCATTATACGATGCCAGACCTCGTTTACATTTATCATGTAGGAATTAGCAATGTGTCTTTGGTACCCGTTAATAGCAATTAATTCTGCAATCATTATTTCTCTTAGCCTGTTGGTAACCTTACGTGCAGTGCCTTGGGGCTGGCCGGATGGATATGTATAGCTCATCATTACCTCCATAAATATGTAAAAGGGAATACTGTTTATATTGTATGTTTTAAACTAATATTTGGTGAATAATTTTTTAAAACAATGTTGACATTCACGCAACGTAAAGGTGTATATTAATCCTGTCAGGAGGTTTAAAAGCTATGGAATACACAATAAAAAAGCTGGCTCAAATAGCCGGTGTAAGTACAAGGACACTCAGGTACTATGATGAAATAGGTATTCTCAAGCCGGCGAGAATAAATTCATCGGGATACCGTATATATGGTCAGGAGGAAATAGACAAGCTTCAGCACATTTTGTTTTATCGTGAACTGGGTGTGGAACTCGATAAAATTGGAGAATTTGTGAATGATCCGGAATATGACTGTATTTCAGCTTTACAAGACCACCGAGGAAAGCTTTTGGAAAAGAAAAACCAGTTGGAGCAGTTAATAAGGACTATTGATAAAACAATAGCTGCCAATGAAGGGAGAATTGAAATGACTGATAAAGAGAAATTTGAGGGATTCAAACAAAAGATTCTTAATGAAAATGACAGGAAATATGGAGAGGAAATCCGTGAAAAGTACGGCGAAGAGACTGTGAATAAATCATACGATAAATTAAGGGGTATGTCAGAGGAACAATATAAGGAACTTGAAGAACTTACAGCCCTTGTTCAGGAGACATTAAAGCAGGCCTTTAAAACAGGAGATCCGTCGGGAGAACTTGCACAGAAAGCTGCTGACCTCCATCGTCAATGGCTTGGCTTTTCGTGGCCAAGTTACAGCAGTGAGGCTCATGCAGGGCTTGCCCAAATGTATGTAGATGACGAAAGATTCAGAGCATATTATGATAAGGAACAACCGGGTACGGCAGAATTCCTGAGAGATGCAATTCTCATCTACACCGGAAAAAAAGGCTAAAATAATAAACAAGGCTTCATCAGATTTTCATCTGATGAAGCCTTGTTTAGACTACCTCAATAGTTTTACTGAGGCTTTGAAGGTCTTGAAATTTCAGTAAGAGTGTCGGCAACCTCAGTGTCAAATTTTGCATCAGTAGCCACATCGCCCAGTGCAACAATACCTACAAGATTGTTCTGGTCAACTACAGGTACTCTTCTTATCTGGCTATCAGCCATCATTTTGGTAACCTGTGACATATCCATGTCAGGGCTGACAGAAGTTATACCGGTTGTCATAATATCACTAACCGGTGTTTGCTGAGGGTTCTTGCCTATAGCAATGTTCCTGACAACAATATCTCTGTCAGTTACCATACCTACAACGCTTCCCTTGTCACAAACAGGAATTGACCCTACATTGTGCTGCTGCATTAACTTTGCAGTATCGAGAATAGAAGCGTTCGGTTCAACATAAGTTACATTTGTGGTCATTATATCTTTTACTTTCATCGCAATCATCCTTTCATAATGAATTCAAAATTATTGTTTCCGAAAGAAATGATTAAAGTCGTGGAAATTTTTTTATTTAAAATTTTTCATATTTTCGTTTATATACTGTTCGGCAGTGTAGGCTGCAGAAGCTCCGTCAGCAGCAGCAGTAATGACCTGTCTAAGGTACTTCTCACGTAAATCTCCGGCTGCAAATACACCGGGAATATTAGTCCTCATTCTGTCATCGGTTATAACATAACCATCTTTGCTAAGTTCTACCTTATCCTTTACAAGGGAATTATTGGGGTTTAAACCAATTGCTACAAATAAGCCGTCTACTTTTATAGAACTTTGTTCTCCTGTTTTGATATTTTTAATTTTCAAGCCTTCAACACCAAATTGCCCTTCAATTTCTTCTACTACCGAGTCCCATAAAAACTCAATTTTTTTGTTACAACACAGCTCGTTTTGAAGGAGCTTTGTGGCTCTCATTGTATCCCTTCTGTGAATTATATATATTTTGGGACAAAATCTTGCCAGATATAGTGCATCCTCAGCAGCAGTATCACCGCCTCCAACAACTGCAACTGTTTTTCCACGGAAAAAAGCACCGTCACATACTGCGCAGTAGGAGACGCCTGAACCCCTTAATTTTTCTTCTTTTGGCAGGCCCAGCATTTTTGGTGATGCTCCCATGCTAAGAATTATTGTTTTACTTTCAAAAGTATTATTTTTTGTTTTAACCTTTTTTATATGTGAATCCAGATCAAGCTCAAGTACTTCATCATTTAATACTACGGTACCGAATTTTCTAGCCTGTTTTTCCATTCTCAAAGCAAGGTCGGAGCCTCCGATAGGCTCCTCAAATCCCGGGTAGTTTTCCATTACGTCCGTTGTAGCCATTTGACCACCCGAAAACATTTTTTCAATAACCAGGGTGTCTAGCTGTGCTCTGGAACTATAGAGAGCAGCTGTATAGCCTGCCGGACCTCCGCCTATTATTATAACGTCATTCATAAACTATTGCCTCCAAGATTAAATATAATATTATATGAATTCCCATATTAAAGTGAAATAAAACACAAAAAATAATCACTTTTCATATAAATAATTAGAAGTACTGTAGATTGAGAGAGCGCATATGATTTGTCCAAATATTCTTTATTCTAAAGAACCAAGGCCTCCGCAACCTGATAATCCGTCATTCGAGGAACGTCAGACCATGGCAAAATATGCATTATACAGAACCTGTCATCCGGAGGACTATTGCAATATTTTGAATGCATTTTCACCATCTGAGAATATTACATCAATAGCCAAGCCCGGCCAGTTTAAAGGAAAAAGTGTGGGAATTATAGGAGGAGGCCTAGCAGGAATGGCAGCCGCCTATGAGCTTCGTAAGCTTGGGTTTGATATAACAATATTAGAGGCATCGGAGGATCGGATAGGCGGAAGGGTTTATACATATTATTTTGATAGGGAAAAAAAACTTTATGGCGAATTAGGGCCTATGAGAATACCGGTTAACCATGAGACAGTATGGCATTATATTAATTTATTCAAGCTTGATACAAGGCCATTTATACAGAGTTACCCGGAGACTTTTATATATCTTCACCAAAGAAGAGCAAGAAATGATCCATACGGTAAAAATGTTATGAAGTATATTTATCCAACCTACGATCTCGCCTCATGGGAAGCAAAAACATCCTGGCAGGAGTTGGGGTATTACGGGATAGAAGCACCTGTTCTTGAAGCTCCTCCGGCTGCCAGAATTGAAGTTATTCAGGTAAAACCACGATATAGCAGGCAACTGTTGTTTTGGGACAGCCTTAATACGCGTCAGATGTTTGAATATAAAAAACTCAGTCAGGGTGCGATTAACCTCCTTTCAAACCTATTTCCAATAGGAGGAGAGTTCCTGTATCACAATTATGTTGATTTGGTGCAGGAGTACTTTCCTGTGAATTTCTGGTTCCTATATGAAATAACAGGAGGAATGGTAAATTTACCTTTAGCATTCCACAGATCATTTATAAGTAATGCGCCTTGGGAGTACTATCCGGATATACCGGCTGAACTTCTGGGTAAAGTCACATGGAAGCAGGGGGTAAAGGTAAAAGGCATATATAAATGCCTTGAAGACGGCAGAGTAACCATTACATATGATAATACAAAGCTCATGGAAACAGGATATGAAAATTTTGATTATATTGTATGTGCAGTTCCTTTCTCCGTTTTGAGAACCTTTGAAATAGCTCCTATGTTCAGCAGTTTAAAAATGCAGGCAATAAAGGAAGTAACCTACGGCAACTCTCAAAAGACCCTGCTTAACTGCAACAGGAGATTCTGGGAGGAACAGGGGATATTCGGTGGCGGTTCATATACAGATCTGCCTGTAACTGGTATATGGTATACTTCCAGCCGGGGGCAGGTTCCGCAGGGACTTAATCAAAGAAGAACAGAAGCCGAACCCGGCGTAATTGTAGGTTCTTATAATTTTAATCTGGATGCTGTAAGGCTGGGTAATATGACGGACGAAGATCGATTTGACAAAATAAAAAGAAATGTTGAAGAAGTACACGGTCTTTCTAAAGGATATCTAAATAACATTGTTACAGACTTTAAAACACAGGTTTGGGATAATGATCCCCTTTTCAGAGGTGCATTCTGTTATTTTACACCCCAGCAGAAAAAATTATTTTCATGGATAATGACTTTGCCGGAATATGGGGAAAGAGTATACTTTGCAGGAGAACACGTATCAGCAATACACAGATGGCAGCAAGGAGCTCTCAAAAGTGGCATGGAAGCGGCAAATGCAATAGCACGTACAAACCTGTACACACGTAGAACATAATTACCGTTTTATAATTGAAACAGGTGGTATACTAAAAGTATAAATAGATTTTCTAAAGAATATAAATAGAAAGGGATAAATCAAATGAATGAAGAACAAATGCTTGAAAAAAAGGTATGGGCAGTAGTAGGTGCAAATCAGGACCCCGAAAAGTATGGCAATAGAATATATAAAAAGTTGAAAAACAGGGGATATGAAGTTTATCCTGTCAACCCGGGATATGAGACTGTAGAAGGTGACAAATGCTATAGGGATTTGTCCTCGCTTCCACAAAAACCCGAAGTAATAGATATGGTTGTTTCCCCTAAAAGAGGGAGGATTGTCATAGAAGAAGCTGCAAAATTGGGTATTAAAAACATCTGGCTTCAGCCCGGAACATATGATGATGAATTGTTAAAGCGGATTAACGAGCTTGGACTTGATGCAGTTATGGCTTGTGTACTAGTAGCTTTGAGGTAGACATAAATTAATTAAAAATGCAGCAGCCCTATTGACTGTTGCTTTTTTACATATTGGATTAAAGGATTTTAATAAAAATAAAAAAATAGTATAATTAAAACTATAACTGCTTGAATATAAAATGTTGGAGGACTGACATGTCAATTAAATATCAGGATATGGCCATGACAGGTAATACTAAGCCATCGAGATTTGTAGCATCTGTTTCAGTTATACTATACTTTTATTTTTTTATCGGAAGCTTTATAGGCTCAATACCGATAGTATATGCTTTATTCAAAAATAAGGATGCTATTTTTGATTTAACATTTTCAACTGATGTTTATGCATTTATGGATAAATATGTAAACCCTTTTACCAATTACATATTTACCAATTTTACAATATACCTTATGTTAGCGGGATTGATTATTGCAACAAAGTTTATACATTACAGGACATTTACTTCACTTATAACAACGAAAACAAAAATGCAGTGGAGCAGATTCTGGATAGGCTTTTTAGTGTACGGCGGTCTTATTGCTGCCGGGTCTGTAATTGATTATTTCTTATCACCTGAAACCTATACATTTAGTTTTGATGGGTCAAAATTTTGGATAGCTTTGCCTTTCATCCTTATAATGACACCTATACAGGCGGCTACAGAAGAATTTGTTTTCAGGGGATATGTAATCCAGAGCTTTGGACTTAAAATAAAAAACGGTATGCTACTTTCGGCTATTTCGGGCTTTATGTTCACGCTTCCGCATCTAATGAACCCTGAAGTAACTGCTTCAAGCAAAATAGGTGTTTTAAGTACTATATGCATGATTTTGAATTATTTCGTGGTTGGAATGATTTTAGCTATGATTACAATAAAAACAAACTCTTTGGAGGCAGCAATAGGGGCTCATGCGGTAAACAATCTGATAGGATTTTTAATTATGAGCTATCCTGATAATGTACTTTCCACAAATACCGTGTTTTACACATCAGCTTTTAACTCCGCAGGTAATCTCATTTCAGTAATAATTACAGGTATTTTATTTTACTTTATTACAGGATTTATAATTAAAGAGCCGGTGCAGACCGTAGAAGACATAAAAACTACTTGTTAAAATACATAAGAAAAGGATGAAGCTATGAGTCTTCAATTTATATATGGAAGGGCAGGTTCAGGGAAATCCTTCCATTGCCTGAATTCAATAAAAACGAAACAGAATAAGGATATTAATAAGAAACTTGTCCTGCTTGTACCTGAGCAGTATACATTACAGGCGGAACGTGACTTGATAAAGGTTCTCGGAACAGGAGGAATTTTAAATACTGAGGTGTTGAGCTTCAGAAGAATGGCCTACAGGGTTATGAACGAGGTTGGTGGAATTACATATCCGCATATACATCCTGCCGGAAAGAGTATGATTATATATCGTATTCTGGAGAGATTAAAAGAACAATTTACTATATTTCACAAATCTGCCAATTGCAAAGGATTTGTAAATACTTTATCAACACTTATAACCGAGCTCAAAAGATATAACGTAAGGGCTGAAAGCTTCGATGAAGTTTTAGAAGAACTTACCGACGACAATTATCTTTTACATAAGCTAAAGGAAATAAAGCTTATTTACAGTGAGTTTGACAATATGCTGGAAAGTCGCTACAGAGATACGGATGATGAACTGACTTTACTGGCTTCTAAACTCGAATCGACAGAAATGTATAATCAATCGGAGATATGGATTGACGGCTTTGCTGGATTTACTCCTCAGGAGGTTGATGTAATATCGAAGCTTATTCAACAGGCGGAGAATGTTTACATAACTATGTGTACCGATATCCTTTTTGACGAGGCGCAGTCAGATTCAACGGATGTTTTTGCAGCAGTAAAAAAATCCTGCAAAAAATTTGTAAGTATTGCGGAATCATGTGGTGTTAATATACTTCCGCCTATGGGTCTGAATACGGCAAAACTGCCCAGGTTTAAAGACAGCAGAGAACTGCAGAGTCTTGAAGCAAATTACTTTTCCTATCCTTATAGGGTTTATCAGCAGCCAACAACAGATATAGAGCTTTTTGAATCGGTAAATATTTATACTGAAATCGAAGAATGTGCAAGGGATATAATCAGGCAGTGCCGTGACAATGGTATGCAGTTTAAGGACATAACCGTCGCCACAAGAAATCTTACAGGATATGAACATCTTATAGAGGTAATTTTTGACCAGTACAACATACCTTGTTTTATAGATTCAAAAACCGAAATAACAAATCATCCGTTGGTTAGGATGGTTCTTTCAATGCTGGAGATATTTACTGAAAATTGGTCCTATGAAGCGGTTTTCAGATATCTCAAGTCAGGGCTTACGGGAATAGATGATACAAAGATAGACCTACTGGAAAACTACGTTCTGGCCTGCGGTATCAGGGGCAGCCGTTGGACTCAGGAGCCAAACTGGAATACAAGTATTGAATTCAGGCCTGACGATAGCCAGAATCCTGAAAATGATGAAATGCTCTTAAAGGTAAATATGACTAGAAACGAAATAAGGGAGCCTCTTTTACGTTTTCGAAACAGGACAAAGGGAAGAAGAACTGCGGAAGATTTTTGCACCGGAATTTATGAGTATCTGGTTGAAATCGGTGTAGAAGAAAGAATTCGTGATTATATAGACAGCTTTACCCAAAGTGGACAGTTAAGGCTTGCAGGGGAATATCAGCAGGTGTGGAACATACTAATGGATGTTTTTGATCAGGTTGTAGAAGTAATGGGAGATGAAACCTTTGGAATTGAAAAGTTTGCCAATGTATTCAAAATAGGACTGGCAGAATACAAGATTTCATCTATTCCGGCATCCCTTGACCAGGTTTTGATAGGCAGTATCGAGCATCTAAGAAGCCACGAAATAAAAGCTCTGTACATTCTTGGAACCAACGACGGAGTATTTCCATCCGCAGGGATAAGCGAGGGGATTTTGTCGGATGCCGATAGGGAAATACTTAATAAAAGCGGTATTGAACTGGCCAGCGATACAAAATCCAGAGCTTTTGACGAGCAGTACCTTATATATAGAACATTGACCACACCGAAAAACTTTTTGAGAATAAGCTGGCCTATTGCCGACCATGAGGGAAGAACAATGCGTCCTTCCATAATAATATCAAGGATGCGAAAGATATTTCCAAATATCATCGAAAAAAATAATATTTTAAAACCTGCTGAGGACAAGCAGAACATTGATTTATTAGCATCACCTGTACCAGCGTTTAATCAGTTGGTTTCTATTCTTAGGCAGAAAAATGAGGGAATAGAGCCGGGAGACATGTGGAAGGAATTATTTGCATGGTTTTCAGATCAGGAAGAATGGAAGCAAAAGTGTGCTGCAATGATAAATGCATTGAAATACAGAAACATAGCTGTCCCCGTTGATAAGTCAAAAATGCGAGAGTTGTACGGAAAAAATCCTTATTTTACAGTTTCAAGACTGGAAAAGTACACTTCATGCCCATTTGCATTTTATGTGCAATACGGTCTGGGGGCAAGAGAAAGAAAGATATACCGGCTGAGTCCACCGGATGTCGGAACCTTTATGCATGCAGTCATTGAAAGATTTTCAAAAATGGTAGATGAAAACAACTATTCCTGGAGGGAATTTGACAGACAATGGTGTAGTGATGAGATTTCAAAAATAGTAGATGAGCTTTTGGCCAGTATGAAAAATACCATACTTGGGGGCTCAAAAAGGTTTAAAGCTCTTGCAGTAAGACTGAAACGAGTTGTTACAAGAGCTGTATGGCTTATTTCAGAGCATATACGGCGGAGCAGTTTTGAACCTGTGGGTTATGAGGTGGAATTCGGAGAGGGTGGAGCATATCCTCCCATAGTCATTGAATTGGATACAGGTGAAAAGATAAAACTTGTTGGCAGAATTGACAGAATCGATACTTTGAGTACTGATAACGGAACATATTTAAGAATAGTAGACTATAAATCCGGTGAAAAGGATTTTAAACTCAGTGATGTTTATTATGGCCTTCAAATGCAGCTTATTACCTACTTGGATGCATTATGGGAACACTCCGAAAAGAGTGGAGAAAAGGCCTTGCCGGGAGGAATTCTGTATTTCCGGGTTGATGATCCAATGATAAGGGGTACGGGCAGCAGTTCACCGGAAGAAATAGAAGCAGCCATAATGAAGAAGCTAAAAATGAAGGGGTTGCTCCTTGCTGATGTCCAGCTTATTAAATATATGGACAATACAATAGAAGGGAACTCTATCATTATTCCTGCAAGGATAAATAAAGGAGATGTTTTAGGAAAATCATCTGCTGCTACCATAGAACAATTTACAGTATTAAGAGGTTTCGTAAAGCAGATTTTGAAAGATATGTGCAGCGAACTTATGAAGGGGAATGTTCCCATAAGTCCATACAAAAAAAAGAAGTTAACTTCTTGCAGCTACTGCAATTATTCATCAGTATGCCAGTTTGATCAAACCCAAAAGGAGAACAGCTTCAGGATGCTGCATGACAGAGAAGATGATGATATATGGAAACTTATGGATGGAATAAACTCAAAAGATAATTAATGAATGTAAGTAAAGGGGAACAATACATGTCTGAAACTAAGTGGACACAAGAACAATACGCCGCCATAACTAAAAAGGACTGCAACCTGCTTGTGGCTGCGGCGGCCGGTGCAGGCAAGACCGCCGTACTTGTTGAAAGGATAATAAGGAAAATAACTGATGAAGAAACCCCTGTGGATATAGATTCATTGCTGGTAGTAACTTTTACAAATGCTGCAGCTACTGAAATGAGAGAAAGAATAGGGGCGGCAATTTCCGACGCAATAGAAAAAAATCAAGGTTCAAAAAATATTTCAAGACAACTTATACTTCTAAATAAGGCTTCCATTACTACAATTCATTCGTTTTGTCTGGAGGTTATAAGAAGCAACTTTCAGAGTATTGAAATAGACCCGGCTTTCAAGATACTTGACGAGACGGAAGCTACTCTATTAAAATCGGAGACCTTGAGTGAGTTGTTTGAAGAAATTTACGAAAATGTTGAGGAAAACGAAGATTTTTTTGACCTGTTAGAGTCCTATGGGGGAAACAGAGATGATGAGAAGATTCAAGATATGGTTCTCAATATTTACAGCTTCGTCCAGAGTTATCCTTGGCCGGAAAAATGGCTTGAACAACAAGTGGAAAATTATAATTTCGAGACCAACGACTTTGGAGAAACACCCTGGGGTAGAATTCTTCTGGAAACCGGTTTTATGAGGCTTGAAGGCCTCAGAGATATTATGAATGAAGCATGTGAAAAAATCAAATACGCACCAGGTCTGGAAAAATATCTGCCTGTTTTTGTTGAGGATAACGATAACTTGAATAGGCTTATTGAAGTATGTAAAACCGGAGTGCAATGGGACAAACTGTACGATTATATCAATAGTTTTGAATTTCAGACCCTGCCCAGATGCGGAAAGGATGCAGAAAAAACAGTGCAGGAAAGTGTAAAGAAAACAAGGGACGAGTTAAAGGCTGTAATTACTGGGCTTAGAAATGAAGTTTTTTTCATGAAGTCGGATGAAATAGCTTCTGACCTTAGGGACATGTACCCAATACTGAAATGTGTTTCAAGGTTGGTTATGGATTTTGGGAGACGATATTCACAGAAAAAGAATCAGAGAGCTTCTGTTGATTTCAACGACCTTGAGCATTTTTGCCTCAATATTTTAGCGGAAACTGATGAGGGCGGAAACATACGTCCTACAAAAATTGCTAAGTATTACAAGGATAAATTTACTGAAATATTGGTAGATGAATATCAGGACAGCAATTTAGTTCAGGAAATCATAATTAATATGATTTCAAAAGAGGATAAAGGAAGCCCTAATGTTTTTATGGTGGGAGATGTAAAACAAAGCATATACAGGTTCAGACAGGCTAAACCGGAACTCTTTCTTGCAAAATATAATAATTACTCAATTGATGAAGGCAGCAGCTATAGAAAAATACTGTTGTTTAAGAATTTCCGAAGCAGGAAGGATGTTGTTGACGGTATCAACTACATCTTTAAGCAGATAATGTCTCAAAAGGTGGGAGAGCTTGATTACAATGAAATAGAAGAGCTGAATCCAGGAGCAGGCTTTCCACCACGCCAAAATGAAAAAAAAGTAGTTGGAGGGCCTATAGAGCTGCATCTTATAGAAACCTCTGCTGTGGATAACAGCATGCAAGCAGAAAGTAGTGAACCGGTGGACGAACAAGATTCCCAGGAAGAAGATGAAATACTTGATAATATTCAAAAGGAAGCCAGAATGGTTGCAAACAGGATAATTGAGCTATTTCAACCTGACGCAGAGGGAAAGAAGTTTGTTGTATTCGATAAAAAACTAGGGGATTACAGGGATGTTAGGTTTAATGACATAGTAATATTGCTGAGAACCACCAGAAATTGGACGGAAGTGTTTTCAGAAGAACTTGCCAAGTCGGATATACCTGTTTTTGCAGATACAGGAAGCGGATTTTTTAAGACACCGGAAATACAGGTAATATTGTCCCTGCTTCAAATAATTGATAATCCTTATCAGGATATTCCTTTGCTGTCAGTATTAAGATCACCAATAGTAAATTTCAGTACAGGTGATTTGGCAGAAGTACGCCTAATGAACCGTAACGCTTCCATATTTGAAGCACTTAAAAAAATAGCAGTGCAGGACACAGAGGTATCAAAGAAATCCTCTGAATTTCTGCAAAAGCTTGCAAAATGGAGAGAAATGTCACTCTATATGTCAACTCACAAACTCATTTGGCAGCTCTATGACGAGACAGGCTATTTCAGTATAGTAGGAGCAATGCAGGACGGTGAAAGGAAACAAGCAAACCTGAAAATACTGTTTGAACGTGCTTTACAGTTTGAAAATACAAGCTACAACGGGCTTTTTAATTTTATAAGTTTTATAGATAAGCTAAAAACAAACAAGGGAGATATGGGAAGTGCAAAGGTTCTTGGAGAAAACGATAACGTTGTCAGGCTAATGAGCATTCACAAGAGCAAAGGATTGGAATTCCCCGTTGTGTTTTTGTGCGGCTGCGGGAAAAAGTTCAATATGCAGGATATGTATAAAAGTGTTTTACTGCATCAGGAACTGGGCTTTGGGCCTGATTTTGTTGATTATAAAAAGAGAATAAAGTATCCTTCGATTCCAAAGCAGGCAATTGCGCAGAAAATAAGAGTTGAAACCTTGTCGGAGGAAATGAGAATACTCTATGTAGCAATGACAAGAGCAAGAGAAAAGCTGATAATTACCGGGTCGGTAAATAATATTGAAAAATCTGCATTAAAATGGTTGGGTACAGCACAGAGCAACGGTAATAAGTTCCCAGCCAATAATATGCTTAAGGCACAGAATTATCTGGATTGGATATGCCCATCCATTATGAGACACAAGGATTCTGAAATTTTAAGAAAAGCAGCAGGCCTTGGTGTGGATTATAACGGGCCTACTATTTCAGATGACTCATTCTGGGAAATAATACTTACCAATCAGTCGGATATTGCTGTGGCAAAGAAGCTCGAAGCAGATATCAAGGACAGGGAAGACATATTAAATTGGCTTCAGCAAAAGGATAATTGCGATAGAGAAGATGCTAGTGAGATTCATCGCCGTTTAGGCTGGAAATATACTTACAGCGATTTTGCTCAAATACCCTCTAAAATATCAGTAACAGAGCTAAAAAGGTATTTTAATCTTAATAACGATGAAGAAAATAGTCAGCAGGAATACAAAACTACTACCATAAAAAAACCTGCATTTCTGGAGAAAAAGAAAGGACTGAGTCCGGCAGAGAAGGGAACTGCCATGCATTTTGTAATGCAGCATGTGGATTTCCGTAATGAAGATATTGCCGGACAAATTGAATTGATGGTTAAAAAAGAACTTTTAACTGAAGTTCAGGCAAAAAATATTGATATCAGAAAAATATATGCCTTTATTAATTCAACCGTAGGGAAAAGGATGCTCGAGTCCGGTAAGATACACAGAGAGGTTCCCTTTAACATTGAATTGCCTTATAAGGAAATCTACCCTCAGTTGCCTGGTGTGAGCGGCTATGAGGACAAAATACTGCTTCAGGGTGTTGTTGACTGCTATTTTGAAGAGGAGGATAATATCGTTCTTATTGATTATAAAACGGATTATGTTCCTAACGGTGACATTGAGGTCATGAAGGAAAAGTACAAACTGCAAATTTCTTATTATTCAAGAGCTTTAGAAATGTTAACCTTAAAACGGGTTAAGGAAAGATACATTTATTTATTCTCAACAGGGGATATAGTAGAAATGTAAAAAAAAAGGCCTTGTTATTCTTAAGCCTTTAAATAGGAAATTTACAAATGCTTAATATAATTATATGAGTAGAGCTTTTAAATATGATTATGTTAGCGTTAAATTTTGGTAAATATTTTATCTGAAATAAAGTATTAAAATTAGTAAGTAAAAAATAAAAAAATAGTGAAAAATGTATTGACATAAATATTCGGGATGTGCTACAATACCACTTGTCGATGAGCGATGCGGGTTTGTGTAATGGTAGCACGACTGATTCTGGTTCAGTTTGTCAGGGTTCGAGCCCTTGACCCGCAGCCAAAAGTATTTCAGTTTGGTTTTAATCAAACTGAAATACTTTTTTCATGTGTACGAATAACTTTATTCTGTATAAAACAAAAAAACAGAAGTTATAAAACTTCTGTTTTTTTAAGTAATCTTCTTTGTTATCCGTCCGGGGAAAACAAAAGAGACTGTGTATATTGGTAATAATATTATAGTTTTATTCTAATATAGTGTCAATTACTTTTTAGGAATAAATTTAAAATATAGCATAAAATGTTTATTTTGAAAAAGATATACCATTATGATAAAATAGTATAGGTTATTTGTAATTTTATGTATATACATTATATATCTTCATTGAAAATGAGGAATATTTATGAAAATATTAATGCTTTCATGGGAATACCCGCCAAGGATAATCGGAGGTATTTCAAGAGTAGTGCATGATTTGGCACATAAGTTAGGTCATTGCGGTAATCAGGTTCACGTTGTTACGTGCTGGGAAGAAGGTACCCCGGATTTTGAAATTGAAAGTAATGTAACTGTACATAGAGTCCATGTCAGTGAGGTTTCTACAACAAACTTTATAGAATGGGTTTTGCAGCTGAACTTCGCAATGCTTGAATCAGCAGTCAGGCTTTTACGGGAAAGCAAATTTGACATTATTCATGCGCATGACTGGCTTGTTGCTTATGCAGCAAAAGTTTTAAAAAACTCCTTTTCAATTCCGTTGGTTTCGACCATTCATGCAACAGAATTTGGTAGAAACAACGGAATTTACTCTGATATGCAAAAAGCAATCAACGATGTTGAAGTAATGCTTTCTGAAGAATCGGGAAAATTAGTAGTAAATAGTAAATATATGAAAGAAGAAATTAAATCTATATTTAATATAACTGGGGACAAAATAAGTGTAATAAGTAATGGAATCGAGCTGGGCAAATTCGATAACATAGAATGTGATAGTGAATTCAGAAATAATTATGCTGCCCCTAATGAAAAAATAGTATTTTTTGTGGGAAGACTTGTAAGTGAAAAGGGAGTGCATGTGCTATTAAATGCAATACCTAAAATTATAAGAAGTTATAATGATGTTAAGTTTGTAATTGCGGGCAAAGGACCGTGTTTAAATAGTTTAATTGAACAAAGCCGTAATCTTAAAATTCAAAACAGAGTTTATTTTACCGGTTTTGTAGGTGAGGAGGTTTTACAGAAGTTATACAAATGTTCAGATATTGCAGTTTTTCCAAGTACCTATGAACCTTTTGGAATTGTAGCACTTGAAGGAATGGTTGCAGGCATTCCAGTAGTGGTATCGGATACCGGAGGGTTAAGGGAAATAGTGGATCACAGGGTGAACGGAATGAAATTTTACAGCGGAAATTCCAATTCTCTGGCAGACTGTATCCTTGAACTGCTTTGTGATGATAATTTAGCAAAACAGATTAGTATTAATGCATTGGAAAATGTACATAGGCTTTATAATTGGAATAGAATAACGGAGCAAATTTTACATGAATATAACTATGTTATTTCTCAATATAACAGCTCAAATAGGGATTGATTTTATTATTTAGTTAAAATTGGAGGTTTAATTGTGTCAAAGAGTAAAAAGAAATTAAAAGTAATACCACTTGGCGGATTACAGGAAATAGGGAAAAACATAACTGCTTTTGAATATGGAGATGACATTCTGGTTGTTGATTGCGGTCTTTCATTTCCTGAGGATGAAATGCTGGGTATAGACCTGGTAATACCTGATGTTACGTATCTGGTTAAAAATAAAGAAAAAGTTAGAGGAATTGTTCTGACACATGGTCATGAGGACCATATAGGTGCGCTACCATATGTATTGAGAGAACTAAATGTGCCTATATATGGAACAAAGCTTACTCTTGGTTTGATAAAGTGCAAACTTGAAGAACATGGACTTCTTGATATTGTCCAGATGGAAACTGTTCATCAGGGGCAAACAGTAGAGCTGGGGTCTTTTAAGGTAGAGTTTATAAGATCTACTCACAGTATTGCCGATGCCGTAGCTTTGGCAATTTTTACACCTGTAGGTACTGTAATCCATACCGGAGATTTTAAAATTGACTATACCCCGATTGAGGGACAGCCAATGGATCTCGCAAGACTTGCGGAAATAGGCAAGAAGGGTGTACTTCTACTTATGTGCGACAGTACAAATGTAGAAAACGAAGGGTATACACTTTCAGAGCGTACTGTAGGAGAGACCTTTGACGAGATATTTATGAACTGTAAAAGCAGGATTCTGGTTGCAACTTTTGCTTCAAACGTTCACAGGGTTCAGCAGATATTCAACGCAGCAGTTAAATTTGGACGTAAGGTTACAGTTCTTGGAAGAAGCATGATTAATGTTGTAAATGTTGCAATGGAGTTGGGTTATCTTAATGTGCCGGAAGGAGTACTGATTGATCTTGACAACATGGACAAGGTACCAAGGGACAAGCTTGTAATAATAACTACAGGCAGTCAGGGCGAGCCTATGTCAGCACTTACAAGGATTACATTCAATGAACATAAAAAAGTTGAAATAGTTCCGGATGACCTGGTTATTATATCAGCGTCCCCAATACCGGGAAATGAGAAACTGATTTCAAAGGTAATAAATGAGTTGTTCAAAAAAGGTGCAAAGGTAATATATGAAGCACTTGCGGATGTCCATGTATCAGGACATGCATGTCAGGAAGAAATCAAGCTAATTCATAACTTAGTTAAACCAAAGTTCTTTATGCCGGTACATGGAGAACACAGGCATCTTAGACAGCACGCTGAGCTTGCCGTAAAAATGGGTTTGCCAAGAGAGAAAATATTCATAATGGAAACAGGAAAAGTTCTGGAGCTTACCAATGACTCCGCAAAAATTAACGGGTCTGTTACAGCAGGAAAGGTTCTTGTTGACGGCTTAGGTGTCGGAGATGTAGGAAATGTTGTTTTAAGGGACAGAAAGCACCTTTCACAGGATGGTCTAATAGTGGTGGTAATCACAATAGAGGGCGATACCGGAAATGTTGTGGCAGGCCCTGACATAATCTCAAGAGGCTTTGTATATGTCCGTGAATCTGAGGATTTAATGGAACAGCTTAAAGAAATAGCAAAACAGGCAATATTCAAAAGTTCTTCTAAAAATCAGGGAGATTGGTCCATAAGAAAGTCAGCTATCAGAGAAGCTCTAAAGGACTGTATTTACGAACGTACAAAGCGTAAACCAATGATATTGCCTATAATAATGGAAATATAAGTTCATTTACCTGCAAATAACAATATTTTGAGTAAATTCTTGCCCGGCTTTTCTGAAAGCCGGGTTTTTATATGCCAGAACATACGTGTCCGTTGCCTGTGCCTCAACCTCCAGCATTCTTGAAATCAAACTGTCGGAGGATGATTTGTAGTGGGATGCCTTAGTTACAACCGGGATTGTTGATTTTTTTTTCATAATGGACAGTAGCTCACGTCCTTTTTCGTTAAATCCTAGAATTCTGGCGTATTGAGGACCACCACTTCCCATGAATCCCTCCATATCAACCCTTTTCATTCCGGCAAGGAGAGAAATGAGTATTCTCTGTATACGTGTTTTAGGATAACGCTTAGTGCATATATTGGCAAGCAGGTCATCAAAGGAGCCTGAATTTTCTGCGGCATTTTTTATCCTATACTCAAGGCCCTCTGCAACGTCCTGAATATTTTCCAACTCTTGTGTTGTGGCGTGACGCAGAAAGGCCAATATTATATTTTCAAAAGAATACAAGCTGTTCGGCCCTCTGCCCGCGGAAATTTCCCTATCCAAAATCTGCAGTGCCAGTGTGGGAAGGGCTTGCCTGCTGGCAACAATTTCACTCTCATGAATACTGTTTCTGATAGCAGTTGCACTGGAAATACTACCGGTAAGCTCCGGTGTATTATAGCTGTTGGAGATCCTTTTTACAGTACACGGCTGTATGGGGCTATTAAGTTTTATAAGAGCCTTTAAATATTCTAAAGCAAGTATATTATTAGAGGTTTCAAGTAAATAGGAGAGATCCTCATTTGAATCATTTTGTAGTTTAAGATATTTTTCCAAAGCTCTTTGTCTGCAAACAGGGAAAGACAGCCCTCCGGACAACTGTTTTTTCAATTCATCCCTATAGCTTTCCGGCTCGGAAACAAGGATTTTAGCTAATTTTTTAAGAGAACGAATGTCGCCTGACTCGCTTCCGAAAGAGATACAATCAACTATACCTATACAGTTTAAAATGCTTACGGCACCAAATGCAAAAAACTCTGCACTTGATACCGCAAAGGGAGCAGGCAGCTCTATGATTAAATCCACGCCGTTACCAAGAGCAATTTCAGTACGAGCAAATTTATTAATAATGGCCGGTTCACCTCTTTGTATAAAGTTACCGCTCATTACGCAAACCACTGCATCACAGCCGGTGAGTTTTTTTGATTCTTCTATATGATACATATGCCCGTTATGAAAAGGGTTGTATTCTGCAACTATTCCAAGTACCTTCATTTGTTCTCTCCATGTCATTTGATATGGGTATTATATCAATTATTAATAAAATTTATCAATGGGTGGAAGATAATTATCAACTTGATTTAACTTGCATGGGGGTGGTCGCCTGCTTACCCTGAACAAGCTTCAAATAAACGCTTGCACACAAAGCCTTTGCTTGAAATAGTTCGGCTCACAGCTCACCTTTTTTTAGCGTTGCAACGACTCGCACATCGTGTGCTCGGCGTTTTGCATAAAGTGACATCCTGTCACTTAACGGAAAAAAGGATTGCTGTGAGCCTACAATTTTAGCAAAAGCTATGAATTATGCTTCATATTTATTTGAAGTTGTCGTCCTTACGTGACAGTTCAACACTTACAAGTTTTATTTATGCATTATTCAAAACTGCTGCACCTGTCTCATCTTCGAACTGCTTCTTGTACAGGGAATAATAGTAACCTTTCTGTTTAAGCAGTTCGCTATGATTTCCACGTTCCATAATCTTACCGTTTTTTACAACTAGAATAATATCTGCTTTCTTGATGGTAGAAAGCCTGTGAGCAATTAAAAACGATGTCCTGTTTTTCAGAATATGCATGATTGCTTCCTGAATCATTTGCTCAGTCTGTGTGTCAATAGAGGAGGTTGCTTCGTCGAGTACGAAAATCCTTGGGTCTGATATAACCGCACGGGCAAATGAAATCAGCTGTTTTTCCCCGGTAGACAGTCGGTCGCCGCCTTCGCCTATGTTTGTGTCAAGACCGTTTTCCAGACTGTTTATAACACTGTCTGCAGCCACTATTTTTATGGCGGCTTCTATCTCCTCATCAGTGGCGTCGAACTTACCATAACGAATATTTTCCCGGACAGTTCCGGAAAACAGGTGGGGGCTTTGAAGCACATAGCCTATGTTATTGTGTAGCCACAATTGTGAACGCTCCCTGTAATCTCTTCCGTCAATGAGTATCTCACCGGAGGTTGGTTCAAAAAACCTACATGCAAGATTAACCAGAGTGCTTTTGCCCGCACCGGTTTCACCTACAATTGCAACTGTTGTTCCTGCCGGTATTTTAAGATTGAAATCCGTCAATATATATTCGTCACCGTCAGGGTATTTAAAGGTAACATTTTTAAACTCAATATCACCTACAAGTGGTTCCCAGTTTTCTTTCTTGGGGTTGAAATTATCTCCGTATTTTTCAATAACCTCAGGAGTATCCGTAATATCAGGCTCTGTCTCCAACAGACCCGTAACACGTTCTATATTTGCCTGGGTAGATACAAAGTCTGCAAATACACGGGCTATTTGCTGTATTGGCTCAAAAATGCTGACAGCATAGGTAATAAATACAGAGAGAGTACCTAATTCGCTTGGATTTTTCATTACTATGTAACCGCCATAGGTCAATACCATTGTGAGAGAAGTTGCACTGAAACATAGAATGATTGGTATAAATACTGCATTCAATACAGTTGCACGCATAGTCGAGGAGTAAAACTTATCTGTAACCTGTGAAAAATCCTTCAAGTTGTTGTCCTCAATTACCAGAGTTTTAGAGGTTCTCGCTCCGGTTATCCCTTCATTAAAAGCACCTGTCATGGTTGAATTGATTTTTCTGATTTTTCTGTTAACATTTAGAATCTTTTTCTGAAAGTACATAGTTATAACAGAAATAAACGGGATAATAGTCATTACCAACAAGGCCAGTTTAACATTAAGGAACAGCATTGCTATGAAAACACCGATTACATAAATAACAGCCCATAGCAAATCAATAAGACCCCAGGAAACCATCTGGCCTATCCTTCCGGTATCACTCATAACCCTGGCCATCATATAGCCCACGGGAGTCTTATTGTAATAAGTAAAGGAAAGCTTCTGCAAGTGTACAAAAAGAGACTTCCTAATGGACTTTGATACATTAAGCTCAACAGTCATTGCATTACGTATAAAAATAATTACCGCTAAGGCCTGAGCAAGTAGTACAGAAGTGTTTACCAGTGCAAATTTTCCTATTCCTTCAGTAGACTTTGGTATTATAAAATTGTTTATTGCATACCGTTGAAAAAACGGATATATAATGTCAATCAAAGAAACAAGTATTAAAAATGACATAGCCATTGCAAAGGCTTTTTTATAAAGCTTTACAAAGGGAACAACATTTCCCCAAACCTTTATGGAAAAAGGTTTTTTGTAATCTTCTTCTTCATAATATGCCATTAATTACCACCTCCTGTTTGAACAGCTGAATCTGAAAGCTCAGTTTCAAGACTGCTTTGTATTTCATATATTTTTTTATAGATACCTTTGTCATTGGCAAGTAATTCAGTATGTGAACCGATTTCCGAAATTTTACCGTTATCCAGAACCATGATTACATCTGCCTGCATTAATGTTGTAATTCTATGGGAAATCAGAAGTACTGTACTTTGCCCGGTACTATTCTTTAAGGCACTGCGGATTTTTGCATCTGTTTCAGAGTCAACTGCAGAAAGGGAGTCGTCAAATATCATGATTGGTGGCTTCTGCATAAGCATTCTTGCAATAGCGACTCTTTGCTTCTGTCCTCCCGAGAGAGTAACTCCACGCTCGCCTACAATAGTGTTATACCCCTTGGAAAAGCTCATAACGGCATCATCTACGGCAGCAACATCTGCACAATAGCGGATTCGCTCCATATCTCCCGTATTCTCAAAAATATCTATATTTTCCTTAATAGTTTTGGAAAACAAAAACGGTTCCTGAAGAACAAACCCAATATTTTTACGGAGATGTTCAAGCTGTATTTTTCTGATATCCACTCCACCAATTTCAATTGAACCCTGATCTTCAGGCAGGTTATATAATCTGTCCAGAAGGTATGTTATTGTGGACTTACCCGAACCTGTACCTCCCAGTATGCCAAAAGTGGTTCCTGCCTTAATTCTAAATGAAATATCCTTTAGTACCGGCTTAACACCTTCATAATCAAAATTGACCTTCTTAAACTCAATATCACCTGTCATTTCAGGTGTCACAGCATCTTCACAATCTTTTTCTTCTTCTTCTGCAACTATTTCAAGTACACGATTCAGAGAAACGCTGGTTTTACTAAGTTCTGAAAGAATACGTCCGAAGTTCCTTACCGGCCAAATCAACATGGAATTGTAGAAAACAAATACAAGAAATTCACCAAGTGTAATAACTCCATTTGCTGCGTCAATTGATCCCATGATTACTATGAGCGCAACCTGAAGGCCGGAAACAAAATCCCCGATTCCCCAATATTTACTTAGAAGAAAGCCCAATTTAATCCAATAGTTGGCGAAGTGATCATTTTTAGTGTCAAAGTTTTCTATTTCATAGTTCTGTCTTCCGAAAGCACGCACTACACGTACTCCGGTAAGATTTTCCTGTACCATTGCAGACAATGCACCTTCTGCTTCGTCAGCAAACTTGAACTTGGCAGCAATTTTATTATAGAAAATTGCTGAGTATGCCACAATGATAGGGAAGAAAGCTAGTGCTATAAGAGACAGCCTGATATTCATTGTAAACATGATAGTAATAGAGAAGCCTACTAAAAAAACAGTTCTTATCATTTCTATAAGCTGCTGGGAGATAAAATTTCTTATAACCTCAACATCAGAAGTACATCTTTGTATTATGTCGCCAGTCTGGTTTTTAACATGCCAGCTGTAGGGTAGCCTCTGAATATGACTGAACAAGTGATTTCTCATTTTACGGATTGTACCCTCTGAAGCCTTTGCGATACATATTCTGAAAAGTAATGTAAACAAACCTGACAAAGCGGCAAGTGCCAGTGCCAGAAGGGAGCAGGCAAGCAGATTGCTCCTCAGCATATCCCTGCCTCCATGGCTGTTGATAAAATTCATAATAAATTTAGGCAGTTTCAGCTCCTCATTGCCAATAACTGAATCAACAATAATCTTAGTTATTTGTGGCATCAGGTAGTTGAATACTATTGCTAGCATTGTAAACAACACAGCAAGAGCAAATAACCATTTATATCCTTCCATGAATGAATAGAGCATCTTAAATCGACCTTTGTTTTTGGATTGCATGATAAATTCTCCTTATATAAATGTAATGATTTTTTAGTAACAGTCACATAAAAACAGGGTGTATTATGAGAAATTTTTGAAAAATAAGGAATAAAAAAACACGATAACGCAAGCATCGTGTTCAATATATTTATTTAACATATTTAACTGTATGACGGTTACTTAAGTGCTGACCTTAAAAAGCAAAACAAAATAACAAATGCTTTATATAAAGGTCCGATATTAAATTATGGATGAAATACCCCGCTAATTTTATTGTACATATTTTTTAAACACTCCTTTCACCGAATTTGTAATATAAAAGAATACATTACCAACATATGTTATTACAGCATAGTAAGTCCTGTCAATAGCTGTAATATATTTGTAAAATAAAAAATGTAAAAGTATTATGTTTCCTAAAGAAAGGTTGATAATGAAAAAACTCCGTACACAGCATAAAAGCGAATGTACAGAGCTTTGTTGGTGGAGGGAGATGGATTCGAACCATCGAAGTCAGAGACAACAGATTTACAGTCTGCCCCCTTTGGCCACTCGGGAACCCCTCCAAAATCAATATGTTGTTTTCAGCAACAAATAAAATTATGCACTAAATACTACATCTTGTCAACAACTTTTGATAATTTTATTTAATTGTATTATTTGAAGAATACTTACTGTAAAAAATAATAACATAATTATAAATATCAGTTATAAATTGCTAAACACACAAATATATGGTAAAATAACAAATAATTACAAACCACAATCTAGATTCAAAACATGCATGTTGAAATTAACATGGATTAATTCTAAATGGAAGCAAGGGCGCTCCATGTAGTAGAACTATCTGTGTTTTTTTGTAAGCAGAATGCTATTAACATTAAAAAAGGGGGATTGCAATGAAGAAGAAATTAGCAATATTATCAATTGTATTGTCAATTATATTGACAATACCTGCATGCACCAGTAAATCTGAACCCGGAGATACATCCGAGAGCTCGTCATTAAGCACATCAACAGGAACAAAGGCTAGTCAGACAGGATTTGGCTACAAGAAATACGGCGTTGAATATACTGCCGCTACTGATGTAGGAAAAAGTCCTAAAGTTGCAACAGACAGAAAGGACACATTAGTTATTGGTTTACCGGATACAACAGGAATATTTAATTATTTGTACGGCGATAATGCTTACGATTGGTATGCAATCTATACCATGTTTGATTTCAATATAGAAGTTGATTTCGATGGTAAGGCAATACCGGGTGCAACCGATTATAAAGTTTCGGATGACGGACTCACATATACTTTTAAAATCAAAGACGGTGTCAAGTTCTGGGATGGAAATCCTGCTACAGCTTCTGATTTGGAGTTTGCATATTATCTTGAAGCAGACCCCAAATATGATGGACCGTCGGATATATCAAAAACATTCATAAAAGGTCTTGATGCATATAAAAACGGAAGCGCTGATAAAATCGAAGGTATAAAGGTAATTGATGATAAAACACTGCAAATTACCGTTGACAAAGCCAGTGGCCCTGCAATCTATGCATTACAGGTTCCGTTACTTGAAAAGAAGTATTACGGTGCAGATTTCAAGAAGGGTGATACTGCGAAGGTCAAGGAAAAAAACGGAGCACCAATGGGTACAGGTCAATATAAATTTGTTGATTATAAAGCAGGTCAGGAGCTGAAACTTGTAGCTAACGAGAGTTATTTCAAGGGAGCTCCTAAAATTAAAAATCTTATATTTTCAGTAACACCTACAGGTCAGGAACTTCAGAGAGTCATGGCAGGGGAGACGGATATAGATATGGCTGATGTTTCACCTGATAATATGAAAGCAGCAAAGGATGCAGGGTTTATAGACATATACAGATTCGCAACCAATGGTTACGGATATGTGGGATTAAACGATGCTGACCCTAAATTCAGTGATGTAAAAGTACGACAGGCTCTTATGTATGCCCTTAACAGAGCTGCTGTTGTAGAAAAGGTATACGGTGAATATGCAAGAGTCGTGAATATACCTGAGTCAAATGTATCATGGGCATACGACGATGAAGGCTGCAATACATATGAATATAATCTGGATAAAGCAGGACAGCTGTTGGATGAAGCAGGCTGGAAGCTAAACAGCAACGGAAAACGTGAAAAAGATGGTAAAGAGTTTAAAATCAAGTTCTCCTGTATGAGCCCTCATCCTGTAACGGACATCATGGTTCCGGTTATGAAGGACGATTATGCAAAGCTGGGGATAGATGTTACTGTTGAGAATCTTGACTGGCCGACTCTTCAGCAAAAGGCAACCAAAAAGCAGCTGGAAGCTTATTTTATGGCTAACGGACTTACTCCGGATCCTGATAATTCATTAGCAAATGCATATAAATCAAACGCAACTCAAAACTATTACAATTACAAAAATGACGAAGTTGATAAGCTGTGCGAAGAAGGTCTGAACGAAATAAGCACAGAAAAGAGAAAGCCTATTTACAAGGAACTCTACAAAATATTGAATAACGACTTACCTGTACTTTTTGTATATCAGAGAAGTGACATGTGGGTAGCCAACTCCAGAATAAAGAACTATGAACTTTCATCTTTCAGGGATTTTTTCTATAACTTATATAAAGCCGAAATTGGAAAGTAAGAAATTTTCACATATGTTTTTGAGAATGTCCGTCATTAAAATGAACGGACATTCTCTTTAACCCAAATTAACAAACGACAGGAGAGTTGTAACATGTGGAATTACTTAGCCAGAAGAATCCTTCAGATGATACCTATTATAATTGGAGTTTCCATAATATTATTCCTAATAATCAATCTGGTTCCCGGAAATTTTATTGATTCAAAAGTTTCATCCACACATATGACACCCCAGCAGATTCAACATCTTAAAGATATTTACGGGATTAACGACCCCATTTATCTCAAGTATTTTAAATGGATTAAAGGTGCCGTTCATTTTGACTTTGGTGATTCATTTACATACCAGAAGCCTGTTTCTACCGTAATCAATACATATGTATGGAATTCCTTCAGTATTGCGCTTGTGGCTTTTATTCTGGAGCTGCTTATTGCAATACCTATAGGTATTATTTCTGCTACCAGGCAATACTCAAAGACTGATATGATTTTTACTTTTTTAGCACTAATCGGAATTTCCTTTCCATCCTTTTTCCTTGGATATATATTAATAAAAGTTTTTGCCGTAAACCTTCATATTCTGCCACTGGCGGGTTTAAATACGCCGGGTTCCAACTATATAGGATTTGCGTTTATAATTGACCGGCTGAAACATATGATACTACCGGTTCTAGTACTTGCATTAATAAGTGCCGGGTCTATGATGAGATACACAAGAACTGCTGTACTTGAAATTGTAAAACAGGATTATATAAGGACTGCCAGAGCAAAAGGTCTCAGTGAAAAGGTGGTTATATATAAACATGCATTGCGAAATGCATTGATTCCTATCGTTACTCTCATTGGTCTTTCACTTCCGGGATTATTTTCAGGTGCAATCATAACAGAGAGTATATTTGGTATTCCGGGTATAGGAAAAATTGCACTGGAAGCAGTGACAAAAAGAGATTATCCGCTTTTGATGGGATTTTCACTGTTTGTTGCTGTACTTACCCTTCTGGGAAATCTGCTTTCGGATATTTTCTATGCAATTGTTGATCCCAGAGTTAAGCTAAAGTGAGGTGGAAAGAAAAATGAAGATAAAAATATTTACGATGATATCATTGTTTGCAGCAGTTTTGTGTTATATACTCCCATTTCTCACATTTAAGGATTATAGTTCAATAAACGGGTTTAATCTTATAACGTCGCTGTTCAAAAGAAAAGAGCTTCACAAGCTTACTGAAAACATACAGACTTATGTATTTACAAGCACTTCTGTTCCACTGCTTGTAACATTTTTATTGTTTATTGCTGCTATTGCTTTATTAGCGTACTATCAGTTACGTAAAAGCAGTAAAGCACTTTCAGGTGCTTTGGGGGCAGTTATATGTGCTGTAATATCATATGGAGTACAGCTTTCCAACAGTCAGACATCCATAACTGATTTTTTTGGTACCATACTCCTTGAATTAAAAACCGGTGATGGTAAAACTATATTTAAAACCAGTGATATTACGTCTCAGACCGGGCCGGGTGCAAAGCTCCTGGTTATAGTTGCATTTGTTTCCTTGATTTTTGTAGCTATACTCAAAATACTGGATACTAGGGAACGCAACAAAGGAGACAATATTCAGACACCTTGGACTATGGCTATCAAACAATTTAAAAGAAACAAACTGGCAATAGTGGGATTATTCTTGATATCTTTTCTTATTATTATATGTTTTTACGGGCCGGTATTTTCTAAATATCCTTTACTGAAAACAGACATAATTATGGCAAAGCTTAAACCGGGGCCTGAGCATTTATTGGGTACTGACAGCAGCGGACGTGATATTTTAACACGCTTGATGTATGGAGGGAGAATCTCCATAACCGTAGGCTTTGTTGCTGTACTCCTGGAAATACTCCTGGGTACCACTATAGGAGGCTTGGCAGGCTATTACAGTGGTAAAATTGATAATATGCTTATGAGGCTTGTTGATATATTCCTTAGTATCCCATTTTTGCCTGTTGTAATAATAATAGGTGCAATAATGTCTGATTTAAATATACCTCCTCAACGCAGGATATATTTCGTAATGTTCATAATAGGAGTTCTCAGCTGGCCTGTAATGGCGAGATTGGTTCGCGGACAGATTCTTACCTTACGTGAACAGGAGTATATGATTGCAGCAGAAGCACTTGGACTCAAGGACAGGCGAAAAATAGTAAGACACCTTATTCCTAATGTTATCCCCAGTATAATTGTATCTGCAACTCTTGGGATAGGTGATGCCATATTGATGGAATCTGCATTATCTTTTCTTGGACTTGGCGTGGCTATGCCGTTCCCATCGTGGGGAAACATGGTTCAGGCAGTAAGAGATACCAATGATTTCATTCTCCGCTCATGGCTTTGGATACCACCGGGAATATGTATCTTCACCATAGTTCTTGCAATTAATTTTGTGGGTGACGGCCTACGGGATGCCTTTGACCCTAAAATGAAAAAGTAGGAGGAAGAAGCATTTATGTCTGAAAAACTTTTGGAAATTAAAGATCTACATACATTTTTTTATACTGATGCAGGTGTTGTTAAAGCGGTAAACGGCGTTTCCTTTCAGGTTAATAAAGGACAAACGATAGGCATAGTTGGTGAATCCGGCTGTGGAAAGAGTGTCATGTCTCTTTCTATTATGCGATTAATACAGGAACCGGGAAAAATAGTTGAGGGACAGGTAATTTTCAATGGTCAGGATCTTGTAAAACTATCCCAGAGTGAAATGAGGAAAATAAACGGAGACAGGATTTCAATGATATTTCAGGAACCTATGACTTCATTAAATCCTGTTTTTACAGTTGGTAACCAGATAGCAGAATCACTTATACTTCATGAAAATTTAACAAAAAAACAGGCAAGGGAAAAAGCAATCGAAATGATTTCAACTGTTGGAATACCTCGTGCAGAAGGCATATATGACTCTTACCCCCATGAATTATCCGGAGGTATGAGACAGAGAATCATGATAGCCATGGCACTTTCCTGCAATCCCGAACTTTTGATTGCAGATGAACCGACAACAGCTTTGGATGTTACAATACAAGCACAAATACTAGATTTGCTTAAAGAAATAAAGAGAAAATTCGGGACTTCCATAATGTTAATTACACACGATCTTGGGGTCGTAGCCGAAATGGCGGATTATGTAATAGTAATGTATGCAGGAAGAATAATTGAACAGGGAAATGTAAACGACATTTATCTGAATCCCATGCATCCGTATACAATAGGGCTTCTAAAATCAAAACCGAGTATAACTACTGTAAGTGACAGGCTTTATACAATACCCGGACAGGTACCGAACCTTATTAATTTACCTGAAATCTGTTACTTTTCAGATAGGTGTAAAATGTGCAAGGATGTCTGTAAACAAGGTTTTCCAAAGCTGATTGATATGGGAAATGACCATTTCGTTGCATGTACATTGTTTGGGGAGGTGACAAGATGAGTGAAGCTTTGCTTGAGGTAAAAAATTTGAAAAAGTACTTTCCCATAAAAGGAGGAGTATTCCAGAGAACGGTAGGACACGTTAAAGCAGTAGAAGATATATCCTTCGAAATAAATAAGGGTGAAACTCTGGGGTTGGTAGGCGAATCGGGATGCGGAAAAAGCACCGTAGGCCGTACAATTCTGAGGCTACATGATAAAACCGGAGGAGAGGTTTTATTTAAAGGAACAGAATTATTTGACCTTAAGAAACAAGAAATGCAAAAGCTGAGGCCCAAAATTCAGATTGTCTTCCAGGACCCGTACAGCTCCTTGAATCCCAGACTTACAGTTGGTGAAATTATTGGTGAAGCACTTCTTGAACACGGTTTTTGTGAAAAAAAGAATTTAAAACAGCGTGTATTAAAGGTTATGGAACAGTGCGGACTGCTGACCTTTCATATTGACAGATATCCCCATGAATTTTCAGGAGGGCAGAGGCAGAGAATCGGTATTGCAAGGGCTTTGGCCTTGAATCCTGAATTTATTGTATGCGATGAGCCTGTTTCGGCATTGGATGTATCCATTCAATCACAGATAATAAACCTTTTATCTGATCTTCAAAAAGAATATGGATTTTCCTACTTATTTATTTCACACGATTTAAGCGTAGTAAAGCATATTTCACACCGGGTGGCAGTAATGTATCTTGGCTGCCTTGTTGAGATTGCTGACAAAACAGAGCTTTATGATAATCCGCTTCATCCGTATACAAAGGCCCTTTTATCGGCCGTCCCACTGCCTGACCCTAGACTTAAAAGAGAAAAAATAGTTTTATCCGGGGATTTGCCCAGCCCTGCAAATCCTCCGTCCGGCTGCCGCTTTCACACAAGATGCCCAAAGTGCAGCGATATTTGCAAACAACAGGTACCGGAATTGAAAGATGTTGGACAAAACCATAAAGTTGCATGTCATTTTGCTTGACAATTACCTGAGGTAGGGAGTAAGAATATGAAATTAATACAAAGAGAATCATTCAAAGACATTTTAGCAATTTTTATAGCTATCATTCAGGTTGTCTGGCCTTATATTTTGATAAGTATTGGAGTGTATTTGCTCCTGACGATGTTTTTGACGAAGATATGGCTTTGAAAATAAAAAAAGAATTTTTCGTTTTGTAGACGAAAAATTCTTTTTTGGTGCCCAGAGCCGGAATCGAACCAGCGACACGGGGATTTTCAGTCCCCTGCTCTACCGACTGAGCTATCTGGGCAAGATTGTTAGTGTTTTTTAAAACACTAACAAACTAATTGGTGGGCCTTCAGGGACTCGAACCCCGGACCAACCGGTTATGAGCCGGTTGCTCTAACCAACTGAGCTAAAGGCCCTCGAAAGGACGAGTTTTAGTATAATAAAAAAATTAAATTAAGTCAATAGTAATATTATAAATTTATTAATAAATATTTTTTTAGTGCTTTAAGATTTACAATTCTCTAGGAAAATCTATGATTTTTTGCTAGTATTATATAAAAGATTAATAACAGATCAAATAAAAATAGGGGAATCAGAAGAATGGAAATAGCAAATTGTTTGGAGTATTTGTCAGGACTTGTGGCAGTAGCAGGCTTTGAAGCAACAGCAGCTGCAAAAATTGCTGAAACCTTTAAGGATTACTGCGACGAAGTCCGAATAGATAAGTTTTTCAATGTAGTTTTCCTGAAAAAAGGTTTTAATAAGTCGGCAAAAAAGATATTGATTACCGCACACAGTGATGAAATAGGCTTTCTGGTCAACTCCATAGACGATAAGGGCTTTATCGGTATAAGCTCAATTGGAGGTATAGACAGCAAAATATTGCTGGCACAGGAAGTAATAATACACGGCAGAGAGGATATCCCCGGTATAATAGGAGCAATGCCGCCTCATTTGATGAAGCCGGAGGATGCAGGAAAGGCAGTAAAAATAAAGGATTTACGTGTGGATACAGGACTAAAGGGGGAAGATCTTAAAAAAGTAGTTTCAATTGGCGATGTTGTATCCTTTAAATCAAGCTTCTCTTTAATGAACAAAAACAAAGCCAGCGGAAAGTCTTTTGACAATCGTACCGGTATTGTTTGTTTGATGGAAATATTACAGTCTCTAAAGGATATAAACCATGAAAATGATATCATATTTATGGCTTCAACTCAGGAAGAAACAAGTCTTGTAGGTATCACAACCGCAGCGTTTGCACTGAAGCCGGATGCTGCAATAGTAATTGATGCATGCCATGGAGACATACCTGATCTTTCAAAGGATGTGTCCTCAACCCCGGGAAAAGGGCCTGAAATATCGATAGGCCCAAACCTCCATCAGGGAATGGTTGAAAAGCTGTTTGAACTTGGTAAAGATATATGCATTCCTTTTCAAAAAATGGTTGAATCAGGGGATACAGGAACTGAAGCATGGGCAACTCAGGTCAGCGGCTGCGGAATACCTACCGCTCTGCTTTCAATACCGGTCAGATATATGCATACTGCTGTAGAGACTGTTAATTTGGAAGATATAAAGTATACGGCCAGAATAATAACGGAGTTTTTAAGACTTAGCAGTGAGAAATTAGAGAAAGTTCTGCAATGAAAGACTATCTGATTAAATCATATCATAAATAGTATATTACGGCAGTAAGGCTTGTGGAGGATTGTATGACGTTGATAAAAGAACTTACAGATTTAAATGGTGTATCTGGAAATGAAAATGAAGTGAGAGAATATATTAAAAATAAAATTAATGGATTGTGTGATTCTATAGAGGTTGACACAATCGGAAATATTATTGCTTATAAAAAAGGCAGCAGCGGCAGGCTTAAGGTTATGCTTTCAGCCCATATGGATGAAGTAGGATTCATGGTTTCGGGTTATATGGAAAAAGGATTTTTAAAATTCAAACCTGTTGGGGGTATTGACAGTAGAATTTTGCCCGGTAAAAGAGTGGTAATTGGTAAAAAAAGACTCAAAGGTGTAATCGGTGCAAAGCCGCTACATCAGCAAAGTCTTGAAGAACGGGAAAGGATAGCTAAAATTAAGGATTTATATATAGATATTGGAGCGGAAACAAAGGAAGAAGCCGAAAAATTAGCTCCTTTGGGAGAGTTTATAGCCTTTGACAGTGATTATGTAGAACTTGGGAAAGACAGTATAAAGGCAAAGGCACTGGACGACAGAGTAGGCTGTGCAGTACTTATGGAGGTTTTAAAGTATAACTTTGAGTTTGATTTGTATGCGTGCTTTACAGTGCAGGAAGAAGTTGGACTTAGAGGTGCACAAGTAGCGGCATTTAAAATTATGCCGGATGTAGCCCTTGTTCTGGAAGGAACTACTTGTGCCGACGTTCCCGAGGTAAAACCCTTTGATTTTTCTACAGAACTAGGTAATGGTGCAGCTCTTACACTGGTAGACAGAACCTGTTACAGCGACAGAAAGCTGGTACAGTTTTTATATGATACGGCAGTTAAAAATGGAATAAAAGTTCAATATAAACAGACCACAACAGGTGGAAATGATGCAGGACAGATACAAAGAACTGGTAGTGGTGTTAAAACGGCATCAATTTCTGTTCCTTGCAGGTATATACATTCTCCCGTTTCTGTTATGAGCAGAAGTGATTTTGAATGTGTAGAAAGACTTACACTTGCGGCATTAAATGAAATGAACAAAGATAAGGATTTTATAAAAAACATGGCAGCAGTATAGAGACAGGTGAGTTAACAAAATTGGAGGGATTTAAATGCAGGAAACATTAAAAACAGTTACACAGGCCTTTGGTGTATCCGGAAATGAAGAAGATATCAGAGAAATAATTACTTCTGAAATAAAAAAATATGTTGATGAAATAAAAGTTGATGCAATGGGAAATCTGATTGCAGTAAAAAAAGGAAAAAAGAAGAAAATCCTATTTGCGGCCCATATGGATGAAATTGGTGTCATAGCTACCTTTATTGATGATAAAGGATTTATAAGGTTTTCCAATTTAGGGGGAGTATCAGCGTTCAATTCCCTTGCACAAAGAGTGAGGTTTAAAAACGGCACAGTGGGTTGTATAAATGCAGAAGAGAAACTTGAAAGCATGAAGGATCTCAGACTTGGAAAAATGTATATTGATATCGGCTGCACCAGCAAAGAGGAAGCTGAGAAATACGTAAAGGTTGGAGATACAGCCAGCTTTACAGGCGATTTTCATGTTCAGGGGGATTTTGCCGTTTCAAAGGCAATGGATGACAGGAGCGGCTGTGCAGTACTTATTGAGCTTATAAAAACCATGCCTAAAACAGATAATGAAATTTACTTTGTCTTTACTACTCAGGAAGAATTGGGACTGAGAGGTGCAAAGACAGCTTCTTTCGGAATTATGCCGGATTGTGCCATCGCAATTGATGTTACACGTACAGGTGATACACCGGAATGTAACAGTATGGAAGTAAAGCTTGGCAAGGGCCCTGCAATAAAAGTAAAAGATTCTTCTTATATAGCTCATCCACAGATTCGCAGGACTTTACAGGATTTAGCCCAGGAAAACAATATTCCCTATACCTTGGAATTACTGGAAAGGGGAGGGAGTGATCCCGGCGCAATGCAGACATCTGGAACAGGAATACCATGCGGAGGTATATCAATTCCATGCAGGTATGTTCATACCCCTTGTGAAATGGTGAGCATTCAAGATTTAAATAACTGTGTCAAGCTGGCGGGTCTGTTTATGAAACATTACAAGTAAATGAAAGTTTCAAATTTAAAATATTGGAAATTTCAACAAGGAATTTCAGGATTTAAAGCAGAATTAGTATTATTAGAGATAAAGATTTAATTTTATTTGTCGAATGGAGGTCTGTTATGAATATTTCATTTCTGGGGGCAGCAAAAACCGTTACAGGCTCATGTTATTTGGTTGAAACGAAGGAAACAAAATTTCTGGTTGATTGCGGAATGTTTCAAGGTAAGGCAAATGAAGTTTTATTAAATACAGAACCATTTTCTTTTAATCCCGGTGAATTGGACTTCATGCTTTTGACCCATGCACATATTGACCACAGTGGAAGAATTCCAAAACTTTATATGGACGGTTTTAAAGGAACTATTTACGCCACCAAGCCTACAGTACAACTTTGTGGTATAATGCTTCCCGACAGCGGGCACATTCAGGAAATGGAAAATGAATGGACCAACCGAAAGAGGCAGAGGGCCGGAAAACCTCCTGTTAAACCATTATATACGTTAGAAGAGGCTACTGATTGCCTCAGCCTTTTTAAAGGTGTGGCATATGATGAAGTAATATCTGTTTCAGATAATGTGAGGGTTAGATTTAATGATGCAGGACATATTCTTGGTTCGGCAATACTGGAAATTTGGATAAGGGAAAATAACCAGGAAACAAAGGTTGTATTCAGCGGTGATCTTGGAAACAAGGGAATGCCAATTCTCAGGGATCCCAGCATAATCGGGGATACTGATTACCTTATAGTTGAATCTACATACGGAGACAGGCTGCATACACTAAAAAAAGAGACTGACAAAATTGAAAAATTTATAAGTATAATATCAGAAACAATCTCCAAGGGAGGAAATGTAGTTATACCATCCTTTGCGGTAGGAAGAACTCAGGAACTGATATATGATTTAAACAAGCATATGGATGTTTTCGGTGACAAGGTAAATGAGATATTGAATGTTCCCGTATATGTTGATAGTCCCCTTGCAACCTCAGCAACCCAGATATTCAGGGAAAACCTTGACTGCTTTGACGAGGAGGCAAAGGCATATATTGCCAACGGAGACAATCCCCTTGACTTTCCGTCTCTTAAATTTACACAATCTCCCGAGGAATCAAGGAAACTTAATGAAAAAGCTGAAAGCATGATAATTATATCTGCCAGCGGTATGTGCGATGCCGGCAGAGTAAAGCATCATCTCAAACATAACCTTTGGCGTAAAGAATCAACAATTCTTTTTGTGGGTTATCAGGCTGAAGGAACTCTTGGACGTAAAATACAGGATGGGGCTCAGAAGGTAAAACTATTTGGTGAAGAGATATCTGTAAATGCACGAATAGAAAGTATCGACGGCTTTTCGGGACATGCGGACAAGGCAGGACTTCTTTCTTGGATTAGGAGCATCGGAAGAAAGCCAAAGAACATATTTGTCGTCCATGGAGAACAGGGCGTTGCTGCTTCATTTGCACAGACTATTACTGATGAGCTTGGCTTACAGTGCATTGTTCCTTCAAGAGGTGAGAGTTATGTCATAAGTGGAGGAAGCATTTACGAACATGTTCCTAGTGCAAATGCCAAAAAGAGATTTAGACGTCTTGCGGTGGTTGAAATGCTTGAAACATTAAAAGAAGAGTTTGATGAATTATCAGAAATACTTAAAAATGATTTAAAGCAGGAAAAGTCAGATGTGGAAATAGACGAAGTTGCTGCCAAACTCAAAATGGTTGAAAAATCGATTATTGAAGCCTTAAAATAAAAATTACTATATTGTAATTTTGAATATGGGACTATTAAAAATAGACAAAAAAGGATAGGGTTACTCCTGTGTTTTTGTCTATTTTTATGCCTGAAATCCTTAGGAAATGAAGACTTTGAGCAATTTTGCAAATGTGCTAGGAAAACATACCTTTTAGCAAATAAAGAGATTTATATGGCGGTAATGGATAACACTTACTGAATTTTAATGTTTTTGGTAAAATAGAATAATTGACATTTCTTTTATAAATATGTATAACAAATAGGGATATTGACTAAAGTTGAGTACTTACATTATTGTACCTGATAAAGTCGGTGCATGGAGGAAAATCATATGAAGACGGCTGAATTAAAGAAAAAATTTGCTTTTTCTTTAATTATGATAATGACATGTTTTACGTTGCTTAATTATGCAAACGGATATATACATATAAAAGATGATATAGGAAAGACATACGTAAAAATAAAAGAAAAAGAAATGAAGTATATGTACGGTGAACGAACATCGCAGGGAGACCGGTATACGGGAGGTTCTAATGACTCCGACGGAGATAACGTAACATATAATTCAAATAATACATATGATGGTAAGACCCTTAACAATTTAATTAACAGCAGCAGCAAAGGATACATGTACCTTCAAGAGCAAAATTTTAAAAGCTCCGGAGGGGATTTTGAATTCAGTGATTTTATGTACAAACCTGAGGTTAAAAGTATCACTCAGCAGTTAAAAAGTCAGGTTGAAGCAGATTCATACAGAGATAAAAAGCTCGGTTTTTATTATATAAACGATTTTGAGTATACTTTTGATGCTCTAAAAGAACTTGAGCCTGTCATTGCAAAAACTGCAAAAGCCCAAAAGATGCCTAAGGCCTTTTTATCTTCAGTTTTATTCAGAGAAATGATGTTTCTCGGGCAGGAGGATATTCTTGATGGGGTTCCTATTCTGGGAGGGAAATCAATAGGTATTTGTCAGATTGGAATAGATAATGTCCGCCTTAACGAACAGGTTGTACACGGAAAAAGCTCTTTGATTGTAAATTATTCCGATAAACTTATCAGGGAAATGTTGGAAACCCCGGAACTGGCAGTATACTTTTGTGCGGTTCAGCTTAAAGCAAGGGCAATTCAAATTACCGGTGACAAAAACGTAAACCTAAATAATCTTAAGAAGGAGCAGCTAAATAAGATATTGGCTGAATACAATCAGTCAAAAATTTCAAAAAACATCGGACCAATTAAGACAAAAGAAAAATATGCAGAGGAGACATATACCTACTACCAGTTATTCTCAAAATATTATACTTCGGAAGAATCCTCCAAATAATTCTTTATTTTTGTAGAAGTTTGTAATAAAATATTATAGTAGCGATTGTATTTTGCGTCAGTAGTTTAGTAGAATGGGTTTTAAAATTAATTTAGTTTTGTGGAGGACGGTAGAATGGTAGGGTCACTAATTTTGACACTATTACCAATTTTGGTAATAGTATGTATGCTTGTAATTTTTAAGAAGTCAGCTGACATCAGTGGTATTGTAGGCTGGCTTTGCGTATCTGTTGTAGCATTTCTATTTTTTAAAACATCTTTGCCGGTTATTTTCCGGTCAACTGCTTCGGGATTCATTCGTTCATTTCCGGTTTCAATGATAGTATTGACATCATTATTTATGATGGCTTATATGGAAAAAACCGGTGCTCTGAAAAGAATAATAATATTCATAAAGACAATAGCAAGTCATAATAAAGCAGTTCAGATTATGATGATTAACATAGGGTTTGGTACTTTGATGGTAGCTGTGGGTGCTACACCTGTATCCATACTTCCGCCTATACTCCTAGCAATGGGATATTCCACATATGTTTCAATTGCACTTCCATCTATAGGATATGATTCACTTTGTACATACTCACTTCTGGGTGCTCCTCTTGTGGCATTTCTGGATTTTGCAAACAACTTTTTGGGACAAGGGCATGAAATAACACCTTCACAGGCAGGAAGAGTATTTTTTATGTTTTTACCTTTAGTTTCAACTTTAATCGGATTCTGTATGTTGTATATCGTTGACAAATGGAACGGAATTAAGAAGGGCTTTCTACCTTGTATTGTAACGGGCGGGGTTATAGCACTTGTAGCATTTTTCACAAACAAGGTTGATAATCTGGTAACATTGACCGGAGTTTTAAGCGGCCTTGCGGTAATATTAGCGATGGCGCTTTACCTGAAATTTACCGGTAAAAAGATTATTGATAAAAGCATCTTAACCGATGAAGAAAGAGAATATGAGAAGAAGTACCCTCTTTGGAAGGCATTGAGTCCTTGGATTATACTTATTGGCTTTATACTTGCATTAAATCTTCCAAAGCCGATTTATGACTACCTTTACAATCTGGCACTGCCTATAAAGGGAATAACTGTTGATGGAAGGCCTATAGCTACAAGAGCACTATGGAATGCATATACATGGATTGCAGTTGCCGTAGTTGTCTCAATGCTTGTAATACAGCCTAAAAAATCAGAGTTAAAAGCCTCTGTAAAAGTATGGATTAAGAGAGCTCCAAGACCTGTGTTTTCGGCTGCAATATTTTTCGCAATAGGTGATGTAATGAATTATTCGGGTTGGAGTCTTAATACCATGGCATACCAAACCGAAAGTATGATAAAAGTCCTTGCAAGTACATCAGCAAATGCATTCAGTGGAGCTTATGGATTTATAACAGGATTCGTCGGTCTCTTTGGTGGTTTTGTAACGGGAAGTGAAGCCTCAACCATTGCCATGTTTGCAAACTATACAATGCAGACGGCTAATAAGCTGAATCTGGGACTTGACGGACTTATAATTGTTACTGCTGCACTTGCATTTGGAGGAGGTCTCGCAAGTGTAATATCTCCTGCAAAGCTTCAAAATGCAGCAGCATCAATAGACAAGCTTGGTGAAGAAAACAAAGTAATCAGGATAGCATTTGTTTTCGCATTAATTTTGACATTTGTAACATCTGTGTACGCAATGATGTTGCTTAAAATAGGATTAAAAATATAAGATAACTAGGGGGAAGTTAAAATGATTTGGAATACTCAGGTTGAGTGTATGACAAGAAATTCTATGAAAGAGCTTCAGCTGGAACGTTTGAAGAATATCGTAAGAGTTGCATATGAGAATGTTCCAATGTATAAGAGAAAATTTGACGAAATAGGCCTGAGGCCTGAGCATATCCAATCGTTGAAAGATATAGAGAAAATTCCATTCACAACAAAGAATGATTTAAGAGACAACTATCCCTATGGACTTTTTGCAGTACCTTTAAAGAAAATAGTAAGACTTCACGCATCATCCGGTACAACAGGTAAACCCATAGTTGTAGGTTACACCAAAAATGATATGGAAAACTGGTCTGAAAACATAGCAAGACTTGTTATTGCAGCAGGCGGAAGTGAAGACGATATAGCACAGGTTGTTTTCGGATATGGTCTTTTTACGGGTGGCTTTGGACTGCATCAGGGTCTTGAAAAGGTTGGAATTACAGTTGTTCCTTCCTCCAGTGGTCATTCCGAAAGACAGCTTATGCTTATGCAGGATTTTGGAACCACCATTCTTGTAGGAACACCATCATATGCACTTTATTTAGCAGAGACTGCTGATGAAATGGGTCTTGACAAGAGTAAGCTTAAGCTAAAGTTGGGTTTATTCGGCGGTGAAGGTCATACTCCTGAAATGAGGGCTGAAATAGAAAGAAGATGGGGTATAAAGGCTACAGAAAATTATGGACTAAGTGAAGTACAGGGCCCCGGTGTTGCAGGTGAATGTTACTGCCAATGCGGTATGCATATTAATGAAGACCATTTTTATCCTGAAATAATTAATTCAGAATCAGGAGAAGCTCTTGAGTATGGAAATAAAGGAGAACTTGTACTTACAACAATTACAAAAGAGGGAATTCCGATGCTTCGTTACAGAACAAAGGATATAACCATACTGAACCCGGAAAAATGTGAGTGTGGAAGAACTACCGTTAGAATGCACAAGGTTCTTGGAAGAACTGATGATATGCTGATAATTAGAGGTGTAAATGTATTTCCTTCTCAAATTGAGAGTGTACTTGTAGGTATGGAAGGAATTGGACCTCATTACCAGATAATTGTTACTAAAAACGGATATATGGACGCAATAGAAGTACATGTTGAGCTTATTGATGGGAGACTCCTTGAAAAGTTTAGCGAGTTAGAAAAACTTGAGAAAAAGATACGTCATGAATTAAAAGTCGTTCTTCAGATAGATGCAAAGGTTAAGCTTGTAGAACCAAAATCAATTGAAAGAACAACAGGAAAAGCAAAGCGTGTTATTGATATGAGAAACCAATAAAAACATTCGTTGGGATTTGCTGTGGCACAGTACTAATGGTACTGTGCCATTTTAACGAAATTTCAGATTTACTTTTCAAATTCTGTTTATAAGATATAATAGTAGTATTGATAAAACGGAAAATTATATGAATGGAGGAAACTTTATGAAAAAAATAGGATTTATAGGTACAGGAATGATGGGAACAGCAATGATAAAAGGAATAATTGGGGCACAGATTGTCAACCCTTCAGATATTCATGTTTTTGATTTGGATAAAGCAAAGCTTGATGTATTATGCAGCGATTTGGGAGTAAATGCAGAAGAAAGTTCACGAAAAATTGTAAAGAAATGTGATTTTGTATTTCTTGCAGTTAAGCCAAACGTAGTAAAAATAGTTTTAGAAGATATAAAGGATGTATTTTCCAATGAAAAGCTTTTTATAAGTATTGCGGCTGGTATTCCTCTCAAAACCTACAAGAATACACTTGGCGAAGACAAAAAAATAATTAGGGCTATGCCAAATACTCCCGCAGTAATTGGTGAAGGAATGACCCTCATAAGCTTTGATTCTTGTGTTCCGGATAGTGAAGTAAAAGAAGCTATGAATTTGCTGAGTTCTCTTGGAAAAGTAGAATGTATGGAAGAAAAACTTATGAATGAAGTTGTAGCGTTAACCGGCAGCAGTCCTGCATATATTTTTATGTTAATAGAAGCAATGGCAGATGCGGCTGTTTTATCAGGTATCCCAAGGCAAACTGCGTACAGGCTTGCTTCTCAGGCTGTGGCAGGAAGTGCAAAAATGGTAGCTGAGACAGGTAAGCATCCGGGAGAATTAAAAGATCAGGTTTGCTCACCGGCAGGTACTACAATTGAAGCGGTTGCGGCTTTGGAAAAGCACGGGTTCAGAAACTCTATAATGGAAGCTATGAACGAGTGTACAAAAAAAGCAAGAGAGCTTGGTAAAATCTACGGATAAAGAATTTGCTGATTAGCAGGAGGCGGAATGAAGCAGGTAGAAATATACACCGATGGAGCCTGCTCCGGAAATCCCGGTGCAGGCGGTTGGGGAGCAGTGCTCATGTATGGTGAGCATAAAGTTGAAATATCCGGATTTGAAAAGAGTACCACAAACAATAAAATGGAACTGACGGCGGCATATGAAGCTCTGAAAAGGCTAAAAGAGCCGTGTAAGGTAAATTTATACAGTGATAGTGCCTATCTGGTAAATGCTTTTTTACAGGGCTGGCTTGATAAATGGATAAAAAACGGATGGAAGCGGAATAAAAATGAGGAAGTAAAAAACATAGAACTATGGAAAGAACTTGTTAGGCTTGCAGATATTCATGAAATAAAATGGATAAAGGTTAAAGGTCATGCAGATAATGTATATAATAATCGGTGTGACAAGCTTGCAACGGACGAAATTAAGAAAAACAGCTAGGAGGAATTGAAATATGGATTATAATGAAAAAACACTTAAAACAGAGGATATCTACAAAGGCAACATAATTAAGGTGCAAAATTTAACCGTCAGCCTTCCAAACGGAAAAGAGGCTACAAGAGATATAGTATTACACCCGGGAGCATCGGTTGTTGTTCCAATAAACGAAAAAGGTGAATTGTACATGGTTAAGCAATTCAGAAAACCTCTTGATATGACAACCCTTGAGCTGCCTGCCGGTAAACTTGATTCAGCCGGGGAAGATCCAAAACTATGCGCCGAAAGGGAGTTAATGGAGGAGACAGGTCTCCGCGCCGGAAAGATAGAACATATGATAAGCATACATACCACGCCGGGTTTCTGTAACGAGGTTATTCATATGTATGCAGCAACTGAGCTTACCCAGGGAGACTCATGTACTGACGAAGACGAATTTCTGGATGTAGAAAAAATTCATGTTTCAAAACTCGTTGACATGATTCTCAATCACGAAATAACAGACGCAAAGACTATTATAGGTGTTATGATGGCAGAAAAAATATTGCGTGAAAAGTAATGTAAAAAGTTATTAAATTATAGTAATATCTTATGTTTATCCGGCATATATATTTAATAAGTAACGAGGGTTAAACAATTTGACGCCGGGGGATAAGATTGTGATTCACAAAACAGCAAATGTAGTAAAAGAACACATAAGAGATAATAAATACACATACCTTAGTTTGTTTATTTTTTATATAATAGGAATTGTGGCCGGTGCACTATCTGTTAATGAGCTGGACTACCACCAGAAAACCGAAATGACTACATTTTTCAATGACTTTTTAAAGTTGTTAAACAGTGATAATGTAAATGGAATATCGTTACTAAAGATTTCAATACTGGACAGTATGAGAATTATAATACTTTTTTGGCTGCTTGGTGTTACAGTAATAGGATTACCTGTTTATTACCTGACCTTGGGAATGAAAGGGTTTAGTACCGGATTCAGTTCAGGGATTGTAATGGGAGTTCTGGGAGAAAAGGGAATATTGGTTTCAGTTTTCTGCTTTCTCCCGAAAGAAATCCTGACAGTACCTTTTATTATTGCCCTCGGAGTTAATGGTATAAGATTAACAAAAGGAATATTCAAGAATTGGATTAAAAAACCTGTTAAAAAAGAAGACACATTAAAATTTAGATTTCTGCCCTACTGTTTTGTTGCTATTTTCTTTTCCTTATTTATACTGGTTATGACAATTATGGATGCTTTTATAGCTCCATTTACCTTAAGATTATTGACATTTGTATAATTACAGATAGAAAATTTGTTAAAAATTGATAAAAATCCTAAATAATCCTTTCAAAATTACATAATTTGTATTAGAATATTATTAGAAAACCATTCCAAATTATAAAATGGTTTCGTATAATTATCCATTTACATAAAATGGATAAATAGATAATAAAGGAGTCGTTGTTTGATGGAAGCTAATGTTGAAAAGTTTATTAATTTTCTAGAGAGAGATAAGAGATTATCGCTCAATACGCTTCAGTCCTATAAACGGGACATAGAACAATACATAACATACTTAAAAGAAATTAACGTAACCAACATCGCAAATACTAATAAGACAACTGTAATTGCCTACTTGTTACATTTACAGAAAAAGGGTAGAGCTACATCTACCATATCAAGGAACCTTGCGTCAATAAGGTCCTTTTATCAATTCCTCTATAAGGATAAAGTAATAGACAATGACCCTACCTCCGAGTTGGAATCACCTAAAGTAGAAAAAAAGCTTCCACAGATATTATCAACCCAAGAGGTTGAGTTGCTGCTCGACCAGCCTAAGTGCCTTGATCTTAAAGGAATCCGTGACAAGGCTATGCTTGAATTATTATACGCAACAGGTATTCGTGTTTCAGAACTTATATCACTAAACTTAGACGATATTAATTTTGAATTAGGGTTTATAAAGTGCAATAAAGGCACACGTGAAAGGACAATTCCCATCGGATCCATATCAATGGCCGCAGTACATGAGTATCTTGAAAAATCCCGTAACTTTTTGATTCAGGACAGTCAGGAAACAGCACTTTTTGTAAATGTAAACGGTAAACGTCTTACAAGACAAGGGTTCTGGAAGATAATAAAACATTACAAGAATCAAGCAAAAATAAATAAGGACATAACACCACATACATTAAGACATTCCTTTGCAGCACATTTACTTGAAAATGGTGCGGATTTAAGGTCAATACAGGAAATGCTTGGTCATTCAGATATTTCTTCGACTCAGATATATGCGCAGATTGCTAAAAACAAAATTAAAGATGTTTACAAAAAGACTCATCCCAGAGCATAATTTTGTTGTACAAAGGGACACTCATTTATAGTGAGATGTCCTTTTTTTATGATAAAATGCTACATATACGATTTACTTGAACCAAAGAAAGTCCAATGGAGGTTATATCATGAGAATGTACGAAATAATTGAGAAAAAGCGAGATGGTTTAGAACTCAGCTTGGATGAAATAAATTATTTCATTACGGAATATTGCAATAATAATGTTCCTGACTATCAGGCGGCTGCACTTTTAATGGCTATTTTCCTCAGGGGGATGAATGAAAGGGAAACGGCGGATTTAACCAATGTAATGGCGAATTCAGGTGATAGAATAAATCTTTCTTCAATACCCGGTATAAAGGTTGATAAACACAGCACAGGAGGTGTAGGAGACAAGACCACGCTTATACTAGCACCTATTGTTGCTGCCTGCGGAATACCCGTTGCAAAAATGTCAGGAAGAGGGCTTGGACATACAGGAGGAACAATAGACAAGCTTGAGTCAATACCCGGATTCAATACAAGCCTTTCAACAGAACAGTTTATAGATAATGTAAAAAGCATAGGCATCTCAATTGCTGGACAAACAGGAAATCTGGCTCCTGCTGATAAAAAAATATATGCTTTGAGAGATGTGACTGCAACCGTAAATAATATATCGCTTATTGCAAGCAGTATTATGAGTAAGAAGCTTGCTTCGGGTGCCGACAGAATTGTGTTGGATGTAAAAACCGGAAGTGGAGCATTTATGAAAACCTATGAGGATTCTGTAGAACTTGCGAAGGCTATGGTAAAGATAGGCCGTAATACAGGTAGAAAAACAGTTGCTGTAGTTACTGATATGGACATACCGCTGGGCTATGCAGTAGGGAATTCACTCGAAATAATTGAGGCCATTGATACACTAAAAAACAAGGGGCCTGAGGATTTGAAAGATGTTTCATTTGAACTTGCTGCCAGAATGCTTGAACTTAGTGGCATAGGCAATCTTGAAGAGTGCAGGATAAAAGTTGTCGATGCGGTTGAAAGCGGAAAAGCATTGTCCAAATTTGCTGAGTTGATTGAGAATCAGGGGGGAAATAAAGAAGTTATAAATGACTATACCTTGTTCCCTCAGCCTGTTTACAAGATGAGCTTTATATGTAAGAGGCCGGGTTATATACAGTCTATGAAAACCGATAAAATTGGCATGGCTTCACTGGTTCTTGGAGCCGGAAGGGAGACAAAGGATAGTAAAATCGACTACAGTGCAGGTATTATGTTAAATAAAAAAACCGGCGACAGGGTTGAAGTTGGAGATTGTCTTGCATTTTTGTATACAAACAGGGAAGAGACGCTTTTACAGGCTGTTTCTCTTTTAAACGAAGCAGTTGTAATAAATGATTTGCCTCATGAAAGAAAACCGCTGATTCTGGCGTATATCGACAGTGAAGGAAACATAAAAAAATAATTATTTTACTAGAATATACTAATATTGTCCCGCATAACAATTAACTAGGACGAATTGTATTTTAAATAACGAATAGTTAACTGGAGGGACCTAAGTGAAAAGAAACTCTGTTTTAGCTTTTTCTTTGATTATAGCTATAGTTACAACCATGTTACCGGCTGCGGTATTAGCAGATACAAACGAAGCTGCAGTTGAGGCATCCGCAAAATATGACGTTGTGACAGTAACAAAATTGGAAACCAAGACAAATGTTCTTGATTTAAAGGCAAAATCTGCTGTACTGATGGACGCAGCTTCCGGAAAAGTTCTTTCTGAAAAGAACAGCCATGAGAGACTTGCGATTGCAAGTGTAACCAAGGTTATGACTATGCTTCTGGTAATGGAGGCTATAGATTCAGGTAGATTTACTTTTGATGATAAAGTAAGCGTATCGGAATATTCGGCAGGCATGGGCGGCTCTCAAGCGTACATGGAGCCTGGTGAGGAATTTACTGTTACTGAAATGATGAATGCTTTGGCAATACACTCTTCAAATGATGTTGCGGTTGCTTTGGCAGAAAAGGTCAGCGGGAGCGAGGAAACATTTGTAACTGATATGAATAACAAGGCTCAAGAGTTGGGAATGAAGGATACAAAATTTATGGATTGTACGGGATTGAATGATGACGGTTACAGTTCTGCACACGATGTGGCTTTAATGTCAAGAGAACTGATTATGAAACACCCGAAAGTTCTCCAGTTTACCGGAAAATGGCATGACACTTTCAGAAACGGATCATTTGACCTGTATAATACAAATAAGCTGGTAAAATTCTACGCAAATTGTGACGGCCTTAAAACGGGTTTTACCAGCAAAGCAGGCTTTAACTTATCAGCTACAACATGTAGAAACAATTTAAGACTGGTTTCAGTTGTACTTGGCGAACCCGATTCTAATACAAGGTTTGCTGAGTCAAGGAAACTTTTGGATTACGGTTTTGCAAACTATGAGGTAATAAATCTGGATAAAAGAGGAAATGCTGTAGGCAATATACCCGTAAAAAAGGGAAACAAACTGAGTGTTAGTGCGGTATATGGTACTGATACCAGTATAATGGTTTCAAAAGGTCAAAAGGGTAAAGTAGAAAAGGAAGTAGCACTTGTACCGGGTCTTTCTGCACCAGTTGAAATAAATCAAAAGGTTGGGGAAGTAATTTATAAAATAGACGGAAAAGAAGCAGGAAGATTTGATCTCATTGCAAGTGAAAGAATTGATAAAGTATCTTACGGCAGAATTTTTTCAAAACTAATTGTAAGGTGGTTCAGTCTGGGGAGAGCGTAAAAGCTCTCCCTCCTTTAAAAAATAATTGCCTTATAAAGTGAAATAAAAATATATGATGCAGGAATTCCAACTATCTTATTAAAAACTCTGGTAAATAACAAAAGTATGAAAATAACCATGCTATATTGCTCCAATATGGTAAAGAAACGGTACTTCCAAGTATTAAATATGTTTGAAATAACATGATAGCCGTCAAAAAACGGTATTGGAAGAAGGTTCAGCACAAACAGTACAACATTTATTCGAGCTGAATATGTCAGAAGATTAGCCACATTTTCAAGAACAACCTGGTTATTTGAAAGAAACCCCGTTACTGCTACCAGTTTTAAAATTAATAAAAAACCGATTGCTACCAGTAAGTTCATGAAAGGCCCTGCAAGGGAAACAAGAATGTCATCCCTTCTGGGCTTTTTGTAATGTCGTGGATTGGTCATAACAGGTTTTGCCCAACCAAATCCCACAAGAAGAATCATAATAAATCCTATAATATCTATATGAGCTCTGGGGTCAAGAGTAATTCTTCCCTGAACCCTAGGTGTAGGATCACCAAGCTTGTTTGCGGTAACTGCGTGAGCGAATTCATGCAGTACAAACCCCAAAAGTATTCCCGGTATAATCATTAACGTATAAATTATATCCCCGCGTGAAAAAAGCATATTTCCTCCATTCCTGAAAGGCCGACTTTATTAGCATCTCTTTGATGTCGCTGTATAAATTTTACTAGAACTTTAATGATATGTCTACCATCGCAATAATATTGTAATTATTGCCCCATTTATGATAAGATTAAAAGGTTAAAAAAACGATATTACATAAATAATTAAGGTGGTAGTTGATGGAAAGCTCCCTTACAAACGCCTGTACTTTAAAACTTGACAATTTTGAAGGTCCATTTGATTTGTTGTTTCATTTATTTGAAAAGAATCAGGTAGATATTTACGATATACCTATAAGTTCTATTACAGACCAATATCTTGATTATTTGTATGCCATGCAGCAGCTTGACCTTGAAGTGGCAAGCGAATTTCTGATAATGGCTGCAACGTTGTTGCATATAAAGTCAAAAACTCTTCTCCCAAGCAAAAAAGAGGAAAAGCAAGAGGAAAAAGATCCAAGGGAAGAACTGGTCAGACGTTTGGTTGAATATAAAAGATATAAGGAATTTACACAAGAACTAAAAGAGATGGAAAAGAAATGGGATAGAGTTTCTTTCAGACTTCCGGAAGCACTTGATTTGCCCGTAAGAGAGGAAATCATGGAAATCGACCCTCAGGTTTTGCGGCAGCAGTACATTGCAATATTAGACAGAAATAAGAAAAAAATAAATTTGGGTGCAAAAAACATTACAAAGCTTGTTGAACATGAAAAAGTTTCACTTCGTAGCAAAATGAGAGAGGTAGTAAAACAGCTGATTCACAAGGTTTCCTTTAAGTTCTCAGAGCTTTTTTCCTTTAAAACCAAGTCTAAAACAGAGGTTGTCACAGGCTTTATGGCGATTTTAGAACTGGCTAAGATGAAGAAGGTCAAAATTGTTCAGAATCAACAATTTTCAGATATTCATGTAATCGGCAATACCCAGAACGAAAAAGAAGACTATGAATTATATAATGATATAGATGAAAACATAAGTGAATTCTAGAACCGGTCATAAAATGGAGGTCTAAAATGGAAATCAGTACTATAGAGTGCGTAATTGAAAGCCTTATTTTTTCCTACGGCGATCCTTTACCACTAGATAAAATATGCGAAATACTGGAGTTGGATAAAAAAACTGCAAGAAGCATAATTAAAAATATGATGGACTCGTATAACAGGTCAAACAGGGGTATTATTATAAGAGAAATCAACGAGAAATACCAGATGTGTTCAAAACCCGAATATTTTGATTATGTATCTAAACTCTATCAAATCAGGCAGAAACAGGCTCTTTCACAGGCAGCATATGAGGTACTTGCGATTATTGCATATAATCAGCCTATAACAAAGGCCAAGATTGAGCAAATCAGGGGTGTTAATTCCGATAGTGCAGTAACAAGACTCTTGGAAAGAAACCTCGTTAAAGAAGCAGGAAAACTGGATGTACCGGGAAGACCCAGATTGTACGAAACCACCGATGAGTTTTTGAGATGCTTTGGTTTTAAATCCCTTAGGGATTTGCCATTGCTGGATATTGATGATTTAAGTGATCTCAATCTTCAGGAACTTGTTGATGAAGTACAAGAAGAGGATAATAAGTGATTTAAAACTGTAAAACATGTCAAAAATAACCAAGAGGTGATTCCCTTGGTTATTTTTTTTATTGTTATTATAATAATTTGCATTCTTGTAACTATAATTTTGAATATCAGACTGACACTGGGTTTTACAGCAAAACTTCAAAACAAGGACTGTTCAGTTTTTATTACTATATATTCATTTAGAAATAATGTTGTTAAAAACTTTATGATATATCCTATTCCCAAAAAGAATAAAAAACCTAAGAGAAAAACGGTAAATGGTAAGAGAGACTTGAAAGAATTAAAAAAAAGCTTGCACATATTGAGAGGACTTTTCAGAAGATCCTTAATAATAAAAGACTTCAAGCTTCATATTAAGCAAGGAACCGGAGATGCGTTCAACACTGCTATTTTATACGGCTTTTTATGGAGCGCAATTGGAATGATAGAGAATCTGATTTTTACGCAATATAAGGTTAAAAATAAAGAAATTAAAGTTGAGGCCGATTTTAATGGAAAATATATTAAAGTAAACTTAGACTGCATATTTAGCCTAAAAATTGTAAATATTATTACTGTAGCTAAAGTAATTGCCATACTGTACTTAAAAAATAGAAAGGGAGGTGGTGCTGGTGTCAAATCATCCAATAGAAGGTCTAATGACTACAGCAATGCAAAGTATCAAGGAAATGGTTGATGTTAATACAATAGTTGGAGATGCAGTTCAAGCACCTGACGGAACTGTAATTATACCTATATCTAAGGTTAGTTTTGGATTTGCAGCAGGAGGAGGGGACTATGGTGAAGATTCATCCTCTAATAATTCACAGGAAGAACAAGATAAAGGAAAATTCCCTTTTGCCGGAGGTAGTGGAGCAGGTGTTTCAATAAATCCTGTGGCATTTATGGTGTGCGGACAGAATCAGGTTAAACTCCTTCCTGTAAATGTGAATTCATCTGTTGACAAAATTCTGGATATGGTTCCGGAATTGGTTCAAAAAGCAAGTCAAATGCTTAATGAAAAGATGTCAAAACCAAAAGAAGAACACAGTAAAAATAAAAAAGAAGAAAATGAAAAATGTAAAGAATAAAAGGTGTCGGAAAACATTTTTCTTAACGTTAAAGCAAAACAACAACTCGCAAAGGACAAAGTGACTTTGTTGTAAGTTGTTGTTTTACTTAACGTAGTTTTACACTGTCTGTAAGTTCTGATAATGTTGACTCAATTTAAAATCAAATATAGAATAAAAGGTATACTAAAATTTATATAAGGAATATTATGAATGTTGGAAATCAGATTACAGAAATTTTTGGCACATGCCGGGGTTGCTTCCAGAAGAAAAGCAGAAGAAATGATCAAACAGGGTAGGGTAGCCATAAATAACATTATAGTGGAGAACATGGGGGTTACTGTATCAAGCACTGATGTAGTAACTGTAGACGGAAAGCCTGTTATAACAGAAGAGAAAAAAGTATATATAATGCTGAACAAGCCTGTGGGTTATGTTTCTACCAGCAAAGACCAGTTCGGAAGACCCACGGTTATTGACCTGGTAAAGGATGCGGGAAAGAGGTTGTATCCGGTCGGGAGACTTGACTATGATACATCAGGGCTTATTCTTCTCACAAATGACGGTGATTTTACTTACCGCCTAACACATCCAAAGCATGAGATAAATAAGGTTTATGAAGCTGTCATTTCGGGTTTTCCTGAAAAGGATGAAATTAAAAGGTTTGAATCCGGATTGAAAATAGAAGATTATCAAACTTCTCCGGCAGAATTTCTGGTTTTAGGTAAGCAGGGAATTAATACACTTGTCCGAATTACCATCCATGAAGGGAAAAACAGACAGGTGAGAAAGATGTGCGAAGCCATAGGCCATAAAGTACTGACATTAAAAAGAATTCAGATAGGGCCTATAGCTCTGGATAACCTTCCCGAGGGAAAGTGGAGACATCTTCATGACAATGAAATAAAAATTCTATATTAATAATTGTACATATAACTGTAAGCACCAAGGGCAAAAACAACCAATATAATAACAATATACACAAAGGTAAGTGCAAGAGACACGATTACCATGATACCTTGGATTTTAAAGTACTTTTTAAGATATGTAAACAAATTATACAGTACATTGGGATTATTAAAATCAGCATATTCCTTTATAGCCTTAGATGCATTTGTAAGGGAAATACCTGCAAATATAAGAGGAACACCGATTGCTGCAGATATAATACCTATACAGGTTATTGCACCGATTACAATTGTGTATATTCCTAAAAATTTCATCCATCCTGACAGACTGTTGATGATGGAATTGTAAATACCCGGTTGAGGTATATGTTGTTGCTGATACCGATAGTCAGCTTGCGGCTGCTGATAGGTATTGTTGTTTAATACTGCGTTGTTAGTTGCTGTTGATTGGGGATCATCCTGTAAAGCAATATCCGATTCATTATATTGATCCATAATTAAATCTCCTTAATACAAATTTTAGAATGTGTGTTTAAATTATAGCATAAAAACAATCATTATAATATATCTACGATAAGTAAAGTTAATGAAAAGGAGAGTTTTTAATGTGTATTTTAAAAAATTCATTATACCAATCTCATGAAATAGTTTCCCGTGTGGTCTGTAACGGCGATACCGTTATTGATGGGACTGCCGGGAACGGGCACGATACGGCATTTCTGGCAAGACTAGTGGGCGCGGGTGGGCAGGTTTATTCCTTTGATATTCAGGAATCGGCACTAGATACCACAAAAAACAGATTGGAATCGGAAAATCTTTTGAGCAGGGTTAATCTAATTCATGACGGCCATCAAAATATGATGAAGTATGTAAATAAGCCTATTAAAGCTGCTATGTTTAATCTGGGGTATCTTCCGGGAGGAGACCATAACATAGGTACTAGGGGAGGAACTACCATCGAGGCTATTAAAAGTGCCATGGAGCTGGTAGTTCCTCACGGTATAATCAGTATAGTTGTATACTATGGGGGGGACAGTGGTTTTGATGAAAAGAACGAAGTTATTAATTATATTAAAACAATAGACTGCAAGAAATTCAGTGTAATGCAAACCGAATTTGTTAATCAGATAAACTGTCCTCCTATTTTTGTTTGTTTAGAGAAGATTGGTTAGGAAAAAGCGGCTATCTCTCTATTTTTTACCTTGACCTTTTTCATTTTGTTGGTTAGCACCATTTTCTTCTTTTTTCTCACTTGAGGAATTGTTATTAGGCTTTCCGTTGGTATTATCATTAGGAGCTTTTTTACCGTTTTCCGAAGGAATAGGTTTTGAGCCCTGATTAAAAGTTTCCTTTTTATCAGGGCTTTCTTTGACAGTATTTCCACTGCTATCACTATTATTTGAAGATTTATCTTCACTGCCGGAAGGAATGACCTTAACCCGTTTATCTGCTTTATCCGGTTTCTCAGCAGAACTTATTGAGTTGTTTGTTTTCTCATTACTATAATTTTTAGAGTCGTTATTTTCTGGCTTCTTACTATTAGGAACCGTGGGAGTATCTTTATCAGTGCTTTTCTCTGGCATGTCAAGGGCTTTTTCATTTTCTTGTACAGGTTTGTAATTATTGTCTTTATTTTTATCAGAAGATATTTTGTTCTGCTTTTTGGCTTCATATGCTTCAATTATTTTGGAAATACCTTCGGTTTTGGCCTTTTGTATATCTATATCACCGTCCGAATCTGAAATTTCTTCAAACAGCTTATAACGTCCCATGGAAATATTATTTCTTACAGCCTTGGATCTTTCGGTTGGATTAACCTTAATTACCTCCGGCTTTATAGATTCAGACCCCACTCTGAAATCCGTTTTTTGAAGCTCAGAAACAATACCATCAAGAACTTTTTCACTACCGGACTTTATTGAAGCCGAAATCAAAACCGCATTTTTGGTGCCGGGATGAATAAACCCTTTACTTTGTGATTCTTCTATAATAATCCTTACGGCACTGGTTAAGGACTTGTTTACAAGTCTTATATTTTTTATAAGAGCTGCCGCATCACTATTCAGTGCTTTGACCTCAATAACATTGGCTTTTTTATCTATTGATAATTCAAGGCTTGGGTTTATATCTACATCAACATATGCAAAAACAGAAGACGGTTTAACCAATTGGTAAATTAAAAGCGAACAAAATATTAAAACAAACATCCCGGCGATAGCAAAATATTTCATCGGATTAATTTTCCTTGGGAGAACAGAGTTGCTTAAATCCAGCTGCTGTCCAACAAACATTTCAGGCATTCTGGTTATAGTTATAAAATCACATGTACTTGTCATTACGATAGCTTTATTACCCTTAAATTCAAGAATCATTCCGGTATTATTTCCCATGGTTATTTCCTCCTTTCTCTATATTGCTCACATATTCCTGTAATACTTCAAGTCTACTGTTCAGTATTAAATAAACTGCTATTATAAATTTTCTGTTTCTTTCAACGGTCTTACGGTTTACTTGCACTATTTTCATTAGTTGCGACATAGGGATGGTTTTCTTTGTAATGAGCATATCAGACAAGGATTTATTTTCCGACAGAACCCGGGCAATACTTATTGCCAGTTTTTTAGAATCTGTATGCTTGGGGACATTTCCAACCAAATCAGACAAGCTTATTCCGAAATCTTTAAGTCTTGTTCTGAATAAATCAATCTCTTCTTTTAGTTCCACATTATCAAAAAAAGTACTTGCTTCAACTACCATGTATTTATTTTCAATAATATCTTTATCATCAATATCGTTAGTTTGAAAATAGGTGAAAGGATAAACGTTACTATGCTTGTAATCCTTTCTTATATAGTCTACTATTCTTCGTTTTATAACTGTTTCAGCAAAGCTCAGAAACCCTACATTTTTTTCAGGGTTATAAGACTCAATAGCCTCATTAAAAGCCATAAGGCCAATACTGAGCTCATCACTGTTTTTAGTGTCAACAAATTTACCTGTGACCGTGGATATTACTTTTAAAATGAAAGGTTTGTAGTCGTTAATTAAGCCTTCTTTTAAATGAGTTTCCCCATTCTTGATCTTAGCCACAGTTTCTTCGATAGACTGTGCTTTTTTCCGGGATTTGCTAAATAAATTTAGAATGGTCAACTTATATATTCACTCCTTACAATATTATTCGCAAGTACATTCTGTTTTGAGGGGGCAAACAGAAAAATTTTATAAAACAAACCTATAAACAGCAATTGTGTTGACATAATTAAATATCTACTATTATATATAAATTTCCATGTTGTATCAAATAAATTTAAGGAGAGTATATAAGCTATATTGACACTCTTTTCCTAATATAATATAATTATTACTAGGTGCTAATAACTAATAATAGTTATGAAACTGCCGGATAAATTATCAATTTGAGAATTAACACGTTGAATTTATAGAATAATTTATCTAGTATATATTTTAAAGAGGTGATTGCATGTCACAAATTGAAAAGATACAAAATCTAAAAAATATGAAGACAACTATAGCTCAGGGCGGCGGAGAAGAGAAAATAGCAAAAAGACACGCAGATGGAAAGCTGTCTGCCAGAGAAAGGATCGATTTGTTATTTGACGAGAACAGTTTTGTTGAAGTAGATGCATTCATAGAATCCAGATGCTTTGACTTTGGTATGCAGAAGAAGAAACTTCCTGGTGACGGGGTTGTTACCGGTTACGGAACAGTTAACGGCAGAAAAGTTTTTGTAGCGTCTCAGGACTTTACTGTTATAGGCGGTTCATTGGGAGAGATGCACGCAAAGAAGATTACAAAGGTTATGGATATGGCTCTGAAAATGGGAGCACCTTTTTTAGCAATTAATGATTCGGGCGGAGCTCGTATCGAGGAAGGTTTGGATGCACTTTCAGGTTATGGAGATATTTTTTACAGAAATACTCTCGCATCAGGTGTCATTCCCCAGATATCAGTAATAATGGGGCCATGTGCAGGCGGTGCCGTTTATTCACCGGCTATAACCGACTTTATATTTATGGTAGAAAAAACAAGTCAGATGTTTATTACAGGACCACAGGTAATCAAGTCTGTTACGGGTGAAGACGTATCAGTTGAAAATCTGGGAGGTGCAGACGTTCATACTGCTGTAAGCGGTGTGGCACATTTCAAGTCTTCAAGTGAAGAAGAGTGCATAGAAGATATAAAGAGACTTTTAAGCTTTATTCCGGATAATAACGTATCAGATACTATGTACTACGGAGTGTCTGATGCTGCTGACAGATTAGCCGAAAGCCTAAATAGTATTATTCCTGAAGAATCAAACAAACCTTACGATATGTTTGACGTAATAGCTGAAGTAGTAGATGATGGCGATTTCTTTGAAATTCAAAGTTATTTCGCTCAGAATATAATAATCGGATTTGCAAGAATGAATGGCAAAAGTGTTGGTATTGTTGCGAATCAGCCAAAAGTAATGGCTGGCTCCCTTGATATGAATGCAGCTGATAAGGCGGCACGTTTTGTCCGTTTCTGTGATGCTTTTAATATACCTGTAGTTTCATTGACAGATGTACCTGCATTCCTACCCGGTGTGGCACAGGAGCATAACGGTATAATCCGCCATGGTGCAAAACTCTTATATGCATTCTCAGAAGCAACAGTTCCAAAGATAAATGTCATTCTCAGAAAGGCATATGGCGGAGCTTACATTGCCATGAACAGCAAAACAATCGGAGCAGATATGGTTTTGGCATGGCCATCAGCTGAAATAGCTGTTATGGGACCTGACGGAGCAGCAAATATCATATTCAAAAAGGACATTACAGCGTCTGAAAATCCGGCAGAAACCAGACAGGAAAAGATTGCGGAATACAGAGACAAATTTTCAAATCCTTATGTAGCAGCATCAAGAGGTTATATTGATGATGTTATAGAGCCTTCTGAAACAAGAATAAAAATTATAAAGGCACTGGAAATGTTGGATACGAAGAGGGAAAACAGGCCTTCAAAGAAGCATGGTAACATTCCGCTATAATATAGGAAACAAAATATCTGGAGGATGAGTGTAATGAATAAATATATAATTAAGGTAAACGGAACTCCTTATGAAGTAGAGGTTCAAGAAGTTGGCGGAGGAAGACCGGTTGCGGCTGCTCCAAAGCCAAGAGCCTCCAAACCAGGGCAGACTGCGGCTGCAAAATCTGCACAGCCTCAGGCAGGCAAGGCAGGGGATGTTGCTGCTCCAATGCCGGGAACTGTTTTAAAGGTAAAGGTTAATCTCGGTGACGAGGTTAAAAAAGGACAGGTGCTTTTAATACTGGAAGCCATGAAAATGGAGAATGAAATAGTAGCACCGGCTGACGGTAAAATAACTACTTTAACTGTTGAAGCCGGAAAGTCTGTTACTGCTGGAGAATTAATGGTATCTATAGCCTAAAAGGCTGACTTTACCGCAAAGGAGATGGAAAAATGGCAGGCGTAAGAATTACGGAAACAGTATTAAGAGATGCTCACCAGTCCCTTATAGCAACCAGAATGAAGACCGAAGATATGCTTCCCATTGTTGAGAAGCTTGACAATGTTGGTTACCATTCGCTGGAAGCTTGGGGTGGAGCTACTTTTGATTCATGTATGAGATTTTTAAATGAAGATCCATGGATGAGACTGAGAAAAATAAAAGATGTTGCAAAAAAGACACCTCTGCAAATGCTGCTTAGAGGTCAGAACCTTTTAGGATATAAGCATTATGCAGATGATATAGTTGAATACTTTGTCCAAAAAGCAGTTGCAAACGGTATGGACATAATGAGAATATTTGACGCATTGAATGATGCCAGAAATATTGAGACGGCAATTAAGGCATGTAAAAAAGAAGGCGGCCATGCTCAGGGCTGTATCTGCTACACAATAAGCCCGGTTCATAATCTTGAACTTTTTGTAAAAGATGCAAAACAGTTGGAGAGCATGGGAGCAGACTCTATCTGTATCAAGGACATGGCTGGACTTTTAGTACCGTATCAGGCATACGAATTGGTAAGAGCTCTAAAAGAAAGTGTAAAGATACCAATACAGTTGCACACGCACTATACAAGCGGTGTAGCATCAATGACATATCTGAAGGCTATAGAAGCAGGTGTTGATGTTGTTGACTGTGCAATTTCACCTATGTCAATGGGAACGTCACAGCCGCCTACAGAGCCGTTGGTAGCAACTTTAAAGGGAACTGAATTCGATACAGGACTGGATTTGGAAAAACTCAGTGAAATTGCAGACTATTTCAGACCTCTTAAAGAAAAATATATAGAAAGCGGACTATTGGATGTAAAAGTAATGGGTGTTGACGTTAACACACTTATTTATCAGGTACCCGGAGGAATGCTTTCAAATCTCGTTTCCCAATTGAAGCAGTCAAATGCTCTGGATAAATATGAAGAGGTTCTTAAGGAAGTTCCAAGAGTAAGAGCTGATTTCGGTTATCCTCCACTTGTTACACCATCAAGTCAGATAGTTGGTACCCAGGCGGTGCTTAATGTATTGACTGGTGAGAGATACAAGATGGTACCAAAGGAATCAAAAGGCGTTGTAAAGGGTGAATACGGTAAAACACCTGCACCTATTAGTGATGAGATAAAAACTAAGATTCTGGGTGATGAAAAGCCAATTACATGCAGACCTGCAGATCTTATTGAGCCTGAGCTTGAAAAGATTAGAGAAGCTGTTAAGGACTATATAGAGCAGGATGAAGATATACTTTCATACGCAATGCTTCCTCAGGTAGCCGAGAAGTTCTTTAAACAGCGTATTGAGGATAGAAATAAGGCTACTGCACCAGCAGCAGACGGAATAAAACCCGAAGTTGTAGCAGCAATATCAGCCGTAGTCAATGAAATGGGTGAAAGAGACGGCAGAGAGTACAGAATCGGCAACATCTCAAAGATTAACCAAAATCAGAACAGATGGGGTCTGTACGGTATGCTTGATAGATTCAGAACAAAGATATAAAACATAAAACCCCGTTTTAATTTTTCACAATTGCGAGACCTCCACGGTAAAACTGTGGGGGTTTTTTGCTTCAAATTAATTTTCACACCCGCTGTGAAGATAAATAAAATTTTGCTTATTACTGAAAAACTCAAGTACAGCAACGTCTGAGCCCTTTTTTATATGTTTTCCGCATTTAAGACATACAAAATTTGACTGCTGGATTTGTGAATAACTCAATGTAGGGGTAATATCTTTAATCTTTTGCCAGCTCTTCCATCCAACCTTACACAGGTTAATCCTGTTTTCATAATCAGACAGCACCCATCTGAGAAGTTTATGGAAGTGAAAGGGGAATCTGGTAAATTTTATATAATCATTAGGAAGTCCGAGATTAACTGCATATAGCTCAAAGTTCTTTTCAACAACTTCCTGTATCCGTCCAGTTATCTGGGTTACGTACCAACAAAAGCCTTCTTCTGTCAACCAGCACTTCAGCCTCTCAAACATATAGCCTCTGCAAATTTCAATTGATTCAGACTTTGATACACGAAGAGCTTTAAAGGCCTTCTTGGCTATTTCAACAACATCGTCCAGATACAATTTTTTTTTAAAGTTATCTGTATTATAAAGCTCCACAGGAATAATATCAAAGTAATATTCGTTTGTTTCAGGTCTGTAAAAACCGATACATGTACCGCCAATAAAGCTTCCGCTTCCAGCATCGTCAATTTGTATCATATTCAGTATTTTAACCTCCTGCTGATTATGTATATCAATATTATTAGTAGGTTTTGAAATAATATTAATAAAGTTATTTCTAGATTCTATGTACTTAAAAAAATGCAATTGCTTGATTTTTTTCCTGCAAAAAGGTAATATATAAGTTATATTGTTTAGAAGTGCATTTGGAGGAGATTATGAATAACAGCCTTAAAAATAACGATTTATTGAGTTTAATACAACAGAAATATAATGATTTCAGTAAGGGTCAGAAACTTATAGCCAACTATATAACAAACCATTATGACAAGGCTGCATTTGTTACTGCAGCCAAGCTTGGAGAAATAGTAGGCGTGAGTGAATCCACTGTAGTAAGATTTGCTATAGAATTGGGATTTGATGGGTATCCTAAGCTTCAGAAGGTCCTTCAGGAGCTTATAAAAAGCAAGCTTACTTCAGTACAGCGAATAGAGGTATCATCGAATAGGCTCAATGAAGACAATATACTAAAGAGTGTATTGCAATCTGATATGGATAAAATAAAATTAACACTTGAACAAATGGACACAAACAATTTCAATGAAATAGTTGAAACCATATTGGGAGCAAAAAGGATATTCATTCTTGGGGTAAGAAGTTCTGCTCCTCTTGCAAGTTTTCTTGGTTTCTACTTCAATTTGATATTTGATAATATAAGACTTGTTCATACCACAAGTGTCAGCGAAATGTTTGAACAAATCATAAAAGCACAGCCTGGGGACGTTGTTATTGGGATTAGTTATCCACGTTACTCTAAAAGAACTATAAAGGCATTACAGTTTGCAAAAGACCAGGGGGTTAACACAATTGCCATTACTGACAGTGCAGATTCGCCGGTTGCACAGGCTGCCAACCAGTATTTATTGGCCAGAAGCGATATGGCTTCCTTCGTAGATTCACTTGTTGCTCCTTTAAGCCTTATAAATGCATTAATAGTAGCAGTAGGTATGAGAAGGAAAAATGATGTCTACAATACCTTTGAAAAGCTTGAAAAGATATGGGATGAATATGAGGTATACGAAAAAGACGAATATCATGATGAAAAACTGTAATTTACGTTGAAAGGACACATATGGGTAAAGTAATAGTAATTGGAGGCGGCCCGGCAGGAATAATGGCTGCAGGAATTGCAGCCGGAAGAGGACGGGACGTTATTTTATTGGAGAAAAACAGCAGGCTTGGCAAAAAACTTTTAATATCAGGTAAAGGCAGATGTAATATTACTAATGATACTGATGTTGAAGGTTTGATAGAAAATACGCCGGGGAATGGGAACTTCCTTTACTCGGCTTTTTATACGTTTTCAAATCAGGATTTAATTGATTTTTTCAATCAAAAGGGACTTCGTACCAAAGTAGAACGAGGTGGAAGGGTTTTTCCTGAATCAGATTCTTCCAGAGATGTATTGAACACGCTTTTGGATTTCCTTAAATCAAATGGTGTTAAAATAAATACAGAAGCGACAGCTACTGAAATTCTTGCCCAAGACAATAAAGTGACCGGAGTTCGCCTTGCTGATGGAAGCACTGTTGAGGCTGAATCGGTTATACTTGCGGTAGGCGGAATGTCTTATCCGGGAACAGGCTCAACCGGGGACGGATATGAAATGGTGAGAAAGCTGGGCCACACCATAACTCCGTTAAAACCATCCCTCGTACCTCTTATTACACAGGAAGATTGGATTAGAGATTTACAAGGACTTTCCCTTAAAAATGTTTTTGTTTCATTTAAAAACAGAAACGGTAGGGAGATATATAACGACTTTGGTGAAATGATTTTCACTCATTTTGGAGTGTCAGGGCCGGTAATTCTGAGTGCAAGTAGACATTTACTCTCTTATGATTTTAAAAATGTAGCTCTCTTTTTGGATTTAAAACCCGCATTGACTTTGGAAAAACTAGATGAGAGAGTTCAGAGGGATTTTGACAAATATTCAAGAAAACAATATAAAAATTCACTGGATGATCTACTGCCTCAAAAGTTCATTCCCGTTATAATAAAGTTATCTGAAATCAATCCTGAGAAACCTGTACATCAAATTACAAAAGAAGAAAGAAAAAGACTTGTCACACTGCTAAAAAGCCTTAAAATTACTATCATCGGTGCAAGGCCAATTAAGGAAGCCATAGTCACAGCTGGTGGAATAAAAACAAGTGAAATAAATCCCTCAACCATGGAATCAAAAAAAATAAGCGGTTTATTTATGGCTGGTGAAGTAATTGACGTTGACGCATACACAGGCGGCTTTAATCTTACAATTGCCTTTTCAACAGGCTACCTTGCAGGGTTAAATTGCTAAAAGTTATAATCAATTTTGGGAAATTATGTGTATTTGGCCGAAAGTTTGTACATATTAACAGTAAATAAACAAATTGAGGCTTGGTATATGAAAATTAACTTGAAAAGGAACAATGATAAAGTTACTCAAACAGATAAAACATCATCATTAGAAAAGATATTGTTTCGGACTTGTATTATATTTTTTATAGTACTTATATCTGTTCAGATCGTCCTGTCAGTGCCTTCAGTACGGGTTCGTCTGAATATTATGGATAAGTCTGTGGGAATACCTCTTGGAAGTGACGAATACCTCTATGGAAGAGGAAAGGTGACTTTGGAGCTGATTGATGAAGAGCCTGATCCGCAGGCCAAGATACTGGTGAATGGTGAACAGGTTGCAGTATTTGACAAGATAGAAATCCCCATTAATGTGAACGATGGAGATGTCATAGAGATTGACGGCAGCGAAAGCCAGATAAGCCACATTATCAAGGTGCAAAATGCTTCATCAAACATAAACAATAAGTGTATAAATGCAATTGCAAATATTGAACGTAATATTAAGAAATTGGTTAAAATCCAGTTTAATTAATTGGTTTATGTCTTTGACAAAATTAACTTAATTATTGTTTTATAATAGAAAAACCTATATAATTTAACTGTATAGGTTTTTGTTGACTTAAAACTCCTAATAAGGTAATAAATGTTACAATCATCGTTCTTTTGAGTTGAATATGAGTAAAAATATATAATAATTATTAGTAGTCGCACTATGGCTAGCGGAGGTTAATATGGCTAATGAAGAATTTGGAAGCAAAGAAATAGCAAGTGCAGCAATAAGAATTGCACTAACCAATGACAGGACAACTGAGAAGAAGCTTCAGCAAGAATTTCTGCAATCAGGCATAAACACTGCTGCTGTTGACTATGGTGGTGAGTTTATTTCATCAGTTATGAAGATTGTGGAGAGAGCAGTTGTATCGTCAAAACGTGAAGGAGTAATTAGCGAAAGTCATGCAGAGCAGGGTGCCGTAGCAGGTGCAACAAGAGAGGCCATATCGCAGATAATGCCAAAGGCAATAGGCTTGAATGTCGGAGGGAAAATCGGAATAGCTAGGTATAAGGATCATGTAAGTGTTGCCGTGTTTTTCGGTATAGGTCTCTTGAATTTAAACGAGGTTTCAATAGGACTTGGACATAGAGTTGTATAGATTTAAAATACCATTTTTAAGGAGAGACTAATGGCTGTAAGAGCGGTAAGAGGGGCAATAACGGTATCAGAAAATACAAAAGAGTTAATTTTGGAAGGAACAAAAGAGCTTCTTGTGGAAATTATAGAAAGAAATTCTTTAGAAAATACAGATATAATAAGTGCAATATTTACGGTTACACATGATTTGAATGCAACTTTTCCGGCAGTAGCTGCAAGACAAATAGGTTGGAACGATATTCCTCTTATGTGTACAAACGAAATAAACGTTCCGGGCAGTCTGGGAAAATGCATACGAGTGCTGATACACATTAATACTGAAAAGAGTAACATCGAAATTAATCATGTATATCTTAAAGGGGCTCAGGTATTAAGGCCCGACTTAGTTAAGTAGTAGCAGACGTAAGATAAATACAATACAAGAAACGGAATGATAAGAATGCCAAAGAGCATAGCAATAGATGGTCCGGCAGGTGCCGGAAAAAGTACAATTGCCAAAAAGGTTTCAGCCGAGCTTGGCTTTATATACCTTGATACGGGAGCAATGTACAGGGCAGTGGCGTTGAAGGCAATAGAAAGTGGTGTTGATACTAAATCCAGGGAAGATATAATCAGGATAATTGAAAATATAAATATAGCCATTACACATAATGACAATGCCCAGAAGATTTTCTTGGATGGTCGTGATGTTTCAGAGGATATAAGAACAGGGGAAGTATCTGCAGGTGCTGCAAGTGTTGCAGCTATTAAAGAAGTAAGACTTAAAATGGTTGAACTTCAAAGGAAGATCGCAGATGAGAAAGATGTTGTTATGGATGGCAGGGATATAGGTTCATATGTACTGCCCCAGGCAAATCTTAAAATATTTTTAAATGCAGATATTGATGAGAGAGCTAAGCGGAGATATGAAGAACTTGTTTTGAAAGGTCAACAGGTTAATTTAGATGAAGTCAGAGAAGATATGCGAAATAGGGACAATAACGACATGTCAAGAGCTTTTGCCCCCCTCAAAAAAGTACCGGATGCTGTTGAGATAGATTCTACTTCCATGACAATAGAGGAAGTAGCTGAGAGAATACTCTACTTCTATAAGAATTATGCAAACATATAAATTGTGAGGTCGATTTAATGGAACTGGTTATCGCAAATACCGCCGGGTTTTGCTTTGGAGTAAATAATGCGGTTAAAATAGTATCTGATTTGGCGACAAAATCAGAACATAAAATATATACACTTGGACCTATAATTCATAATGATCAGGTAGTACAAAAACTTACAAAATACGGAGTTACCACAATAAACAATCCGGAAGAGGCGGAGGCTCCTGCAAAGGTGGTCATACGAGCTCATGGTGTAGGCCCACAGGTAATTGAAAGATTGAAAATCCGTGGACTTGAGGTAGTAGACGCTTCGTGTCCTTATGTGGAAAAAATACATGGCTTGGTCAACAAGAAATATAGGGAAGGTTACCAGATAATTATAGCAGGCGATAAGACCCATCCTGAGATAATAGGGATAAACGGATGGTGCAATAATAGTGCCTTTATCATTGAAGATGAGGATAATGTTAATGATCTGCCCGATATCAAAAAAAAGATATGTATTGTTGCTCAAACTACATTTATTCGTGATAAATGGGAAAAAATTATACTTAGATTAAATAAAAGGTTTGAAAATGTTTTAAAATTTGATACAATATGTAATGCGACAGACAAAAGACAAACTGAAGCAGAAAAAATTTCAAAAATGGTTGACATGGTGTTGGTTATTGGCGGAAATAACAGTTCCAATACCAATAAACTTTATCAAATTTGCAAGGCAAATTGTGATAATACATTTAAAGTACAAACAGCCGATGATATTCCACCGGTTGATATAAAAAAAATTAAAAAAATTGGTATTACTGCAGGGGCGTCAACACCTGACTGGGTAATCAAGGAGGTTATTCATAAAATGAGTGAATTAAATAGACAGGATTTGGAAATGAGCTTTGCTGATGCTTTTGAAAGCTCACTCGTAACTTTGACTACGGGTCAGATTACAAAAGGTAAAATTATTGGATATAACCATAATGAAGTATTTATTGACATGGGGTATAAATCAGACGGAATCATTCCAATGCAGGAGTTTTCTGATGATCCGGACTTTAATCCTGAAAAATCACTTAAAGTTGGGGACGAGATTGACGTTTTTGTAGTAAGGGTAAACGATGGTGAAGGTAACGTTCTTCTGAGCAAGAAGAGGGTTGATGCCGTTAAAGGATGGGATGTAATTGAAAGTGCATTTGAGAACAAGCAGCCTGTAAAAGTTAGGGTTACTGAAAAGGTTAACGGCGGTGTAATTGGTAATGCCAGTGGTGTTAGAGTATTTATTCCTGCTTCACAAATCAGTGACAGATTCGTTAAGGATCTTTCTGAATTTGTAAAACAGATTTTACAGGTTGAGATTATAGAAGTAAATAAGCAGAAAAGAAAAGTTGTGGGTTCAGCAAGATCTTTAATTGAAAAGAATAAGGAAGCTGCATCCAGTGTGATATGGAATAATATTGAAATAGGTAAGACATACAAAGGTCAGGTAAAGAGCCTTATGGACTTCGGTGCTTTTGTAGATATCGGCGGAGTAGACGGGCTTGTACACCTTAGTGAACTTTCATGGAGCAAGATAAAGCATCCGTCTGAGGTTGTTAAGGTTGGAGATGAGATAATTGTTTCCGTACTGGATTTTGACAAGGAAAAGAAGCGTATTTCACTTGGCTACAAGAAACAAGCAGACAACCCATGGGCTAAGGCCGTAGAAAAATATCAGGTAGGTAATGTAGTAACAGGTAAGGTTGTAAGACTTGTACCATTCGGTGCATTTGTTGAACTCGAAGAAGGAATTGACGGATTGGTTCATATCTCCCAGATTTCATCAGTTCGCTTAGGTAAGCCGGGTGATGCTTTGACAGTTGGTCAGCAGGTTGACGCAAAGATAATTGAATTTGATGCGGAAACAAAGAAAATCAGTCTTAGCATAAAGGAAGTAAACCCAATTGATCCTGTAGGAGCAAAAAAGGAAGAAGGCCTTTCAGCAACTGAAGAGGAAGAACTTCCAAAAGAACATGTTGAAGATATGACCAACACAATTGGTGAGAGCGTTAAAGGATAATTTTGATTATACTTTTCATTTTAAATAATTATAATAAAGGATGTACATTTGGTACATCCTTTATTTAAGTGTAAAAACATCATCATACCTCATTCTGAATATAATATTGTATAAAAAACGTAATAATAAACCAATGAGGAGGTTCATATGGATTACGAAGGCTTTAAAGAAGAAATTTTCAAAATGACTAAGATAAATCTCACTCTCTACAAAGAAAAGCAAATGAAAAGAAGAATCGATGCTCTTATAAGAAAGAATAATTATAATACATACAAGGATTACGTGCAGGCATTAAAAGATAATAAGGAATTGTTCAAGGAATTTATAAATTACCTTACGATAAATGTGTCTGAGTTTTACAGAAATCCGGACCAATGGTCTGTTTTGGAGAAAGAAATTTTTCCACTTTTGCTGAGCAAAAAAAAGAAGCTGACAATATGGAGTGCCGCATGTTCTACAGGAGATGAACCATATACCCTTGTTATGGTACTCAATAAACTTATGCCTCTTAGCTCTATAAAGATACTTGCAACAGATATAGACATGGGAGCCATAGAAAAGGCAAAAACTGGTATATATAATGCTAAAAGTGTCGAGAATTTACCACAGGAGTTTAAAAACAAGTATTTTACAGTTTTGGGTGAAAGCTATAAAATAAAGGATGAAGTAAAGAATTGTGTTGAGTTCAAGCAGCACAATCTCTTAAGAGAACCTTATCCCACCAACATTGATTTAATAGTTTGCAGGAACGTGTTAATATACTTTACAGAGGAAGCAAAAACCGAAATATACAAAAAATTTAATATGGCATTAAATCATCAAGGTGTGCTTTTTGTAGGAAGTACGGAACAGCTCATAATGGCAAATAAGTACAATTTTAAATCACTGAAGACATTTTTCTATATAAAGGACTCAGATAATTTTAATTATCAGGTTTAAAGTAATGATAGAAATAAAAAAAGAGTTTGAAATTTAATATTCAAACTCTTTTGGTGCGGATAACAGGAGTTGAACCTGCATGAAATTGCTTTCACATGGACCTGAACCATGCGCGTCTGCCAATTCCGCCATATCCGCACGACTTAACTGCATTAGTATTTTACTATATGTTTTTTGTTTTTTCAATAGGCAATATTTATTTTATGTGAAATATGGAGAATAACGGAGGTAATTATGAATAATAAGCTGGAACAGTTCAAGAAAGACGTTATAAATAAAAAGGTTGCGGTTATGGGAATAGGTATAAGTAATATTCCTTTGATTAAATATCTCATAAATTTTGGGGTAGATGTAACTGCATTTGATAAATCACCAGAAGAAAAACTTGCAGATGCTTTCACTGAATTGAAAGGATTGCCTGTTAAATATAGTATTGGGTCTGATTATCTTTCCAAGTTAAACGGATTTGATTTGATATTCCGTACACCGGGTATGAGACCCGATCTACCGGAACTTGTTCAGGCAGTAGAGAATGGTGCTGAACTTACATCAGAAATGGAAGTTTTTTTAAAATTATGTCCGGCACAGGTCTTTGCAGTAACCGGAAGCGATGGAAAAACAACTACTACAACCTTGATTTATAAAATACTTTCAGAGGAAGGTTATAATTGCTGGCTTGGCGGAAATATAGGGACACCACTACTGAGCAAAATAGATGATGTTGAAGAAACTGACAAGGTAGTATTGGAATTAAGTAGTTTTCAACTAATGACCATTAAAGACTGTCCGTCGGTTGCTGTTGTTACAAACATAACTCCTAATCACCTTGATGTTCATAAGTCATTGCAAGAGTACATTGATGCAAAAAAGAACATTTTTATTAATCAGAAAGAAAATGACAAGCTTATTCTCAATTATGACAACGAAATTACAAAGAGTTTTAATTATGAGGCTCGAGGTAAATATGTTTACTTTTCAAGATTGAACGACCTTAATGAAGGTGTTGTATATCAAGACGGCAAAATAATGGTGAAAAACGGAAACGTCAGCACCGAAATTATAGAAGGTGACAAAATTAAGATTCCAGGAGTTCATAATATAGAGAATTATATGGCTGCAACTGCAGCAACTATAGAGTATGTAAAACCTGAGACCATCGCAAAGATTGCAACTACATTTAATGGTGTTGAACATAGAATAGAATTGGTAAGGGAGCTTAGTGGGGTAAAATTCTATAACAGTTCTATCGACAGCAGCCCTTCAAGAACAATAGCGGCATTAAAAACTTTTAAGAATAAAGTAATTCTTATTGCCGGAGGGAAGGATAAGGGAATACCGTATGATTCAATCGGTGAAATTATTGCTGAGAAGGTAAAGTGCCTGTTGCTGATAGGTGCTACTGCTTCAAGAATCGAGGAAGCATATAAGAATTATCTACAGCAAAGGGACATGGAAAATGAAATAAAAATAATTCATTGCGACAGTTATGAAGAAGTTGTTGAAAAAGCGTATGAACAGGCAAAATCCGGTGACTGTATAATTTTGTCGCCTGCAAGCACGAGCTTTGATATGTTTAAAAATTTTGAACACCGTGGAAATGTGTTTAAAGAATTGGTTAATAAGCTTAAATAGTTTGAAATTTAAAGGGGCTGTTTCAACGGCCTCTTTACTCAATATTATGGATATTTAATCAGGTTTCTTCTCCGTAAGGTTTTTCCAATAACGTTTAGGCATAAAATTCTTTTGTAATTTTGGATTTATTTTATTCTTGATTGCTATATGCTTATAATAATTTTTCCAGAGAGCCTGGAATTTGAGTTCATCTGCATGAAGTTCAGGGATATTGGAAAGATCCATATAGGAAAGAAGCATTTTTTTTGTGTTGTACAAAGAAGCAATTTTTCGTTTTGTATCATGTATTATCCAGTTCTGATCTGCAAAACGGTTCTTAAAGTGAGGAGATATAAAAGAAATTATATTATGGTCCGGTTGGATTTTTGCATAATAAATGCCACCTTCCAAAAGCTCGAAACGTAGCAGTCCAAGCATTCTATGACACTCCATTCCTACTTTTCTGGCAGGAATCAATACATCTAAAACGGTTTTATCTCCAAGCATACTGTCTATGCGTATACCAATTTTAAACCCAAGACGAATATATTTTAAAATCCACATTTCACGCCCTTCGATCTCCGAAAAGAAACATCTTTGAAGATTTTCAAGACTTTCCGCTGAAATCTTGCGCAGTATTGCTTCTTCTACGGCCTTAGCCTTTATAATATCAGTAGTTATGGTTCTGTATTCGTCAATAAGATTTGGTATATAGCAAAGGCTCGATTCAATTTTTGAAACATCCTGTTTGTCATAATAATAATGATGAATTGCTGTCAAAAAGCAATCCCATGTTCCGTCATAAATGTATATCACTTAACAAAAGCCTCCCGTCTTGTGGTTGATTGTAAAAACTAAGCCATTGCCGGTTATTTGAAGGAGAGTCTGTTAGAAGAAACTCTGAGATGTTTTCATCAGCTCCGCTATCATTTACTAGTGAGAATAATGACATCTGTCCTAAAACAGACTTTTTACTTTTGGGTTGAAGTTTTGCACTTATCAAGGATTCTTTTACAATAGCTTCATTTGAGCTGTAACTATCATATGTTTTACCCTGACAGGTTAAAAAGTGGCCTGCACGTTTTAAGACTACTCCAATTTTTTTTAAGTTGTCAAAAGTCAGTCTGCCAACCCTTCTTGCAGTAATAATCCTTTGTGCCGATTTAACACCTATTCCCGGTACTCTCAAAAGCATTTCATATTCTGCAGAATTTACTTCTATCGGAAACAAATGCAGATTTCTCATAGCCCAGTCAGCTTTGGGATCAAGCTCAGGATCAAAATTGGGATTGGTTTTGCTTAATAATTCATCAGCCTCAAAACCGTAAAACCTCAAAAGCCAGTCGGCCTGATACAATCTGTGTTCACGTAGTAGAGGAGGCTTGATAAGAGCCGGCAGCCTAGGATCTGTTACGGTTGGTACAAATGCCGAGTAATAAACCCTCTTGAGATTAAAATTGCCGTACAAGGCTTCTGAGAGCTTTAAAATACTTAAATCCTTATCGGGTGTTGCCCCTACAATAAGCTGCGTACTTTGTCCGGCGGGTACGAAAGAATCTCCCTTTTTAAATAATCGCTTATTTTCCTTGTTTTCTATTATTCTGTTGTTTATCTGATGCATGGGTTTGAGTAGAGCTTTTTTAGGTTTTTGAGGAGCAAGTACTTCAAGGCCTTTGTCAGATGGAAGTTCAATGTTTACGCTCATTCTGTCAACGTACGTTCCGGCTTCGTTTATAAGCCTTTCATCAGCCCCGGGAATTGCTTTTATATGTATATAACCAAAAAAGCCATGTTCAGTACGGAGTTTTTTTACGATTTCAAGCATTAATTCCATGGTATGGCTTGGATTTTTTAAAACAGCGGAGCTTAAGAAAAGTCCTTCTATATAGTTTCTTCTATAAAAATTCATGGTAAGCTCAATAACTTCCTCGGCCGTAAAACTCGCACGGGGCACGTCATTTGAAGACCTGTTTATACAGTATACGCAGTCGTATATACATTCATTTGACAATAAAATTTTAAGCAGAGAAACACATCTACCGTCATCAGCCCAGGTATGGCAGATTCCACATGCATGACTGTCTCCTACACCATTTTTGTTTTTTCTTGTCCCTCCGCTAGATGAGCATGAAACGTCATATTTTGCTGCATCTGCTAATATACCTAATTTTTCATTCAAGTCCATATATGTTTTCCTCGTAAATAATTTACTCAAAATCAAGCTGATTTATCTATTTGATAGTAGTATAACATATTTTATCCAATAAATCAAACACATGTTCGGAATGTTTGTGATTGATATTTGTATATTAAAGATATATAATATTAACCAACTCTGATACATTAGTAAGTTAATTTAGAATATTATTTATAAGCATATGCGGGAGGTAATAGCGTGAGAGCAGTAATAACAGTTATCGGTAAGGATAAAGTTGGAATAATTGCAGGTGTCAGCAACATATTGGCAGAGAGTAATGTTAATATACTTGATATATCCCAGACTATTCTGCAGGATGTATTTACAATGATAATGCTTGTAGATATATCCAAATGCAACATACCATTTCATAATATTTCTGATAAGTTGGAATCCAAGGGTGTTGAAATGGGTCTGAAAATACAGATTCAGCACGAAGATATTTTTAATTCAATGCATAGAATATGAGGTGAACAATAATGCTAGGTCCTTTCGAAGTACTAGAAACCATTGATATGATTCAAAAAGAAAATCTTGATATAAGAACAATTACTATGGGTATTTCATTGAGGGATTGTTGTCATCCCGATATAGATATTTCATGTAAGAAGATTTACGACAAGATAACCAGATATGCTGAAAAGCTTGTTGTTACCGGAGAAAATATCGAAAGGGAATTCGGTATACCCATAATTAATAAAAGAATATCAGTAACTCCCATTGCTCTTGTTGCTGAAAGTTGTGAAAGCGACGAATATGTTAAGTTTGCTGAAGCTATGGACAAAGCAGCGCAAACTGTGGGCGTAAATTTTATAGGCGGATTTTCATCTCTTGTTCATAAGGGCTACACAGTAGGTGATAAGAGGCTTATACAATCCATTCCTGAAGCATTAAGCCGGACAAAACTTGTTTGTTCATCTGTAAATGTTGCTTCTACAAAAGCAGGTATAAATATGGATGCTGTGGCTGAAATGGGCAGGATTATAAAGAAATGTGCTGAATTGACCGCAGATAACGGAGCACTTGCATGTGCAAAACTTGTTGTTTTTGCTAACGCTGTAGAGGACAACCCGTTTATGGCAGGTGCATTTCATGGTATCGGAGAACCGGAATGTGTTATAAATGTTGGTGTAAGCGGACCCGGTGTTGTAAAATGTGCTTTGGAAAAGGTTAAGGGTGCCGATTTTGGAACTGTTTCTGAAACTATTAAGAAGACTGCTTTCAAGATAACAAGAATGGGACAGCTGGTAGCGCAGGAGGCATCCAGAAGGTTAAATGTTCCTTTTGGTATTGTTGATTTATCTTTGGCTCCTACTCCTGCAATCGGGGACAGTGTTGCATATATTCTTGAAGAAATGGGTCTTGAGAAGTGTGGAACTCACGGAACCACTGCGGCTCTTGCTCTTTTAAATGATGCAGTTAAAAAGGGAGGAGTAATGGCTTCTTCCTACGTTGGTGGCCTAAGTGGTGCGTTTATTCCTGTAAGTGAAGACGCAGGAATGATTGATGCAGCACTTTCAGGGGCATTAACTCTGGAAAAGCTTGAAGCAATGACTTGTGTATGTTCAGTAGGACTTGACATGATTGTTGTTCCGGGTGATACCAGTGCTGAAACTATTTCTGCAATAATTGCGGATGAAGCTGCAATCGGTGTGGTTAATACCAAAACCACTGCTGTCAGATTAATTCCTGCTCCGGGCAAGAAAGTCGGAGACAAGGTTGAGTTCGGGGGATTACTGGGTTCAGGTCCTGTTATGAAAGTAAATCCTTTCAGCAGTAATGAGTTTATTAAGAGAGGCGGAAGAATTCCGGCTCCAATGCACAGCCTTAAAAACTAAATTTATAAAACAGAATTTTATAAAGGGTGGCAAATTACCGGTCTAACTGGTAATTTACCACCCTTATAATATATATGGATGATATAGGAATACATATTTTCAGGAGGTATTTCATGAATACTAAGATAAAACTTGGTTTATGCCAAATGGCTGTTACGGATAATAAAAATGATAACTTAAAAAAAGCACTGTCCATGATTGAAGAATGTTGTAAAAGAGGTGCAGACATAGCAATACTCCCTGAAATGTTTAATTGCCCTTATGACACAAAGATGTTTTCTTTATATGCTGAAAATATAGAAAATAGTAAAACCATATCAGTCATTTCAGAGTCGGCAAAGTATAATAATATGTATATTGTAGCGGGGACTATTCCTGAACGTTCCAATGACTGTGTCTACAATTCATCAATAATGTTTGACAGACAAGGTAATATAATAGCAAAACACAGAAAAGTACATCTCTTTGATGTAAATATTAAGGATGGTATTGCTTTTAGGGAATCCGATGTTTTGACAGCAGGAAGGTCGGTTACCGTTGCCGAAACCGAATTTGGGGGTGTAGGTCTTGCCGTTTGTTTTGATATGCGTTTTACTGGGCTTTACTCTGAAATGACAGAGGCAGGGGCAAAAATAATTATTACACCGGCTTCATTTAATATGACAACAGGCCCTGCACACTGGGAGCTGCTTGTGAGGGCAAGAGCACTTGATAATCAGATATTCCATGCAGTGGTTTCTTCTGCCAGGAATACAAGTGCTGATTATGTCTCTTACGGCAATTCAATGGTGTGCGACCCCTGGGGAAGTGTTGTTTCAAGGGCAGACGAAAAAGAGGGAATACTGATAGCTGATATTGACCTCAATATGGTAAACAACGTACGCAGTCAAATTCCGGTTAATAAGATTATAGACTAGAATAAGTGAAAGGTGAGTAGATTTTGAAAAACAATCTAAAATGGATAAAGGCCGCAGTTTGTATTTTTCCTTTTGCGCTAATTATTTTAGCTTATTTCCTAAGAAATCAGATTATATATTTAGGGACACTTTTTCCTTCGTGTCCAAGCTATACTTATCTCAACATATATTGTCCGGGGTGCGGCAATACAAGAAGTGTTCAGCATTTACTAAAAGGTGATATTCCGAGCTCCATAAGATTTAACCCTGTACCATTGCTGGGTATTATTCTGGTTATACTGGCATATATTGAGTTGATAACTTATGTATTTGGCAGGCATAAAAAGGTATTTCCAAGAAACCGTATCTTTTGGTGGGCGTTGGGTGCGATTTCTTTAATATATTTTATAGTAAGAAATTTTATAAGGCCATTTTAATATTAGTTTAACATAAAATAATTTATACTTGAATTGGGTTGCCAAATAGTGTTAGAATTACAATATTAATTCCAACAGAGGTCACAATATGAAAAAAAGGTATTTAGTACTACTGGTAGTAATGATCTTATTATTAAGTTTCAATTTTCTTGTTTCAGGTGCTACTCAGTTCAAGCTGTCTATAAACGGTATTTCAACCGATATCGGAACAACAACAGTAAATAACAAGATCTATGTAGATGCGGAGGCACTTGCAAATCAATTAGGCTTTAATGCAAGTAAAACAAGCAAGTCTATCAATATTTCCACTAAAAATGATGATATTATTCCAAACATTATCAAGTCAATAAGTCCATCAGTAGTTGGTATAATCGGTAATATTGATTCAGGAGATTCTACCGCCGATGGAGTTGTGCTGGGGACAGGCATAATAATCAAATCCGGCGGAGATATCCTTACAAATGCCCATGTAGTTGAAGACATGAGTAGAATTGTCGTTGTTTTAACGGATGGCACAGGATACCAAGCCAGAATTAAATACATCGATAAGCCAAGCGACCTTGCTGTAATAAAGATTGACAAGATTGGACTTACAGCGGCCACACTTGGCAAAATGCAGGATATAGTAATCGGAAAGACTGCTATAGCAATTGGAACACCTATGTCATTTCAAAACAGGAATTCTGCTTCAGTTGGTGTAATCAGCGGGCTGAACAGAAGTGCTGATGGTTTCTATCAATACAAGCTTATACAGACTGATGCTGCCATAAACCCCGGTAACAGCGGTGGGCCGCTTCTAACTACAAAGGGAGAAGTTATTGGTATTAACTCAATGACAACCGTTAATGCACAAGGATTAAGTTATGCCATCCCCATAGATACTGTCCAGTATGTTTTAAACCACTTCTACAAATATGGCAAAGTAAAAAGAGTTACATTGGGTGCTGATTTTGAAGAGGACTATGTGGCTCTTTACGGATTACCGAGTAGAAATGGTTTAAAAATAACAAACATTGAAAAAGGGTCTTGTGCAGAAAAATATGGTTTAAAAAAAGATGATTTTATTTACAGTATAAACGGTGTATATGTAAATACACTTGTGGATCTTAATGAAGCATATAAATCCGTACTTCCCGGTAATAAAATCAAAGTAGGTGTAAGAAGAAACGGTAAGGTACAGAGTTTCAATGTGGTAATGGACGAATTAAAATAACAGTTAAAATATGCCCGGTAGAGGCACTTGGAGGATTTAAAAAATGAAAAAGCTATTTGTGCTGTTCAGTTTAATTGTTTGTTTGATTTTAAGTTCGGTGAGTGTATTTGCAGCAGATGATCTTCTTGATGAGAATACATCAACCATAATAACAGTTTCTTTTAAAGCAGGTTCAGGAAGCTATACTGCTAACGGTAAGGCAGTAAAAGCAGAAGCCAGTGCTGTTGTGAAAGGAAAAACTTTTGTTCCAGTAAAGGTTATAACAGACGCGTTGGGTGCTTCATTTACCCCTGATTTAAAGAAAAAAACTGCTGTTATCAAATACAATGATGTGGAAATCAAAATTACCGATAAAAAGCAAGAGGCTATAATAGCAGGCAAGAAAACAAAAATGGATGCCGCTCCGTACATAAAAAATTCATCGTTCATGGCAACTATTTCTTTTTTAGCTGATGTATTTGGGGCTGACCTCACAAATAGTGGCGGAAAAGTTACTTTTACAAAAGAAATCGCAAACCCAAATAGCATAAAGGACTTTGGTACATTAATAAAAAATACAAATAAGACAAAAGTGGGAGATAGCTACTATAACTGGTCTATGAAGCTTCCACGTGAGCTTATTCTGGGTTCAAGAAGCTTTAACGGAGACTATAGTTTTTTCATTTCACAGGATGCATCCTACAGTATAAGTGTTGCAATCAGAGACAAGGATAAGGATGCAACTCTGGAGGATGAACAGCAAAATCTTCGTGAAGAAGCAGAGGATTCAACACTTATAGACTCTGGAATTTATGAGTTAAAGGGATTTGAATATGCAGAAATAGTTTATAAAGACAGTGATTTAACTTTTGAAAAGAGAGTTTATATGACCGATACAAAGAAATTCTCAATGCTGCTGCTTTTAGATAATGACAAATCCTACCTGGATAGCAAGTATCAGGATTTACTTGATTCATTTCAGTTTAAGTTCAGCAAGGACGGTAGCACAGAGGATTTGTCTGATGTAACAACCGCAGGATACAGAAAGTATCAGGACACTCAGCTGAAATGGTCAGCAAAGATCCTACCTTACTGGAGCGAATATAAGGATGAAAATATTCATAATGAAGTTCAGTTTAATGGTCTCCTCGGAGAGCTATTTTCAGTAAATATTTATTCCCTTGAAAAGGGAGAGACCTTGGATTTAATAACATCATCAGCAATCAAGAGTTATGAGCGTGATTACAATCCTGAAATGTTCAAGTTTGAGGGGCAGGAAAGTGCTGTTATTGGAGGAGTAAAATGCAGCAAGTTGTATTATAAATATACAAGGTCAGGTAAGCAAAAATATGGTTGTGATATTTTCTTCGTGGATAAAAGCTATAAATACGTATTGTGTTACGAGCTTCCGGAAGAAGCATATAATGATTCCAACAAGAGAATGATGGTGGAAGGGATGGTTAATTCATTCAGATTTGAACAGCTAGATTTAAAAGCAACGGGTAAGCTGATGGATCCTTCAAAAATAACCGCCTCAACAAAAACCCGTACAATTGACGACGACTATTATTCCTTTAAACTTCCTTCCGGATGGAAAACAAGTCAAGATAATACTGAAGATTCTAAAACATATTATAGTAGCGATGAGAGTATATATTTAAATATTTCAACGGCTGAAATGCAAACATCATCAACGGATTCTTTTTCAGGTCTTGACCAGTACTTTAACAGTTTACTTGATAAGAATTTAAAATTGGAAAGTAAAACTGCCATTAATGAAAAAGGTACCTTCGGTTACAAATATGTATTTATTGTAAATGAAAACAACACTCAATACCGCCAGGATGTATATGTATTGACTAAAGGAAACCAAATGATACAGGTTACCTTCACTGCAAATGATTTCTACTATGGCAATACGAATAAAGAAATGGTAAGCTCAATTTGGAACAGTTTCACCTTGAAGTAAAACTTTGATATTGATAGAGTATAGAAAAGCATAATAACCGTTTTTTCGGCTATTATGCTTTTTCTTTAAGGCTTGTCTTTACCGTTGTTTCTTGACTCAGTTTCACTGTTTGATGGGTTATCGGCGAGTACTGTGTGATAATTGTATTTTTTATCAGGGTCAGGCAAAAAGTTGCCGGTTTTTGTTTTAAAAAACTTTTCAATTATCTCCTGAGTATCATACTGATCTCTTGTTTTAACATCTTCAACTTTATTATTGTATATGAAATAGTATATATCATTTATAGTCCTGTCTACACCGTATAACTTAAAAGTGTTCATTTCCGGTCTGTTGGCCTTTGTAAATCCACTTGCGAGGTTCAGCGTATCTGAAAGTGAAATGTTTGTAATTACATTGCTGAAGGCATAGTTAATAACAGGAATAAGCTTGGGAAGGTTCAAAACAGTTACTTTTTGTTTAATAAGTTCATTGACAAACTTTATCTGCATTTCCGTTCTTTTGAGGTCTGAACCGTCGTAATACTTGCGAAGGTCTTCAGGTGCTTTTCTAAGACTGTAAGGGGGCTTCCTGAATCTCAGCAATTGCTCTGCCTTGTCACCATCAAGGAGTTGATACCCTTTTTTTAGGTTAATATTCAGGTCTTGAGATGGGTCAGGATATCTCAAATCAGCAGGAACATCAAAATAAACCCCGTCAAGCATGTCTACAATTTTCTTAATTGTGTCTATTTCGAGGTACACATAATAATCTATAGGAATGTTTGTAAGATTGCTTATGGTTTGAGCTGTATATTCAGCGGCTTTATGCTTGCATTGAGATGAAGGCAAATTAGCATATTTTTTTGTACCCAGATAAAATACAGAATTTATTTTATAGGTTCCTTTACTGGTAGGCTTTGTATCCCTCGGTATGGTCAGTAGGCTGATTTGATTAGTTGCAGGTTCATAATTTGCAACAATCATTGAATCTGTATTTGCACCGGAGGCTTCTTTTATTAAGACAAGAAAATTAATCGGATTACCGCTGTTTGTGTATGTTTCAGTTACATTTATAGAGTTTTTTGTATCGCCTGACGGCAAGGCATTTTCTTTCTTTTGTTGAGGAGGAGGCGTTGTTTTTATATTAACCATTAGAACAGTACCTATTATAAATAAAATAATTCCGCTGAAAAGGCAACTTAAAAAGGATATCTTTGCAGACTTCATTTGTCACACTCCTATATTTTTTTATATACAAAATATATATTAACATAGCAAAATAAGTAAATAAACATTGCAAATTTGTAACCTTCATAAAATCTACATATCTTATTGATAGTATTTAGCTGTAGTTTAAAAATTAATACAAGGAGGTAACAAATTGAAAAATTCATATAAGTTAAACTTTACCATAATCGGAGCAATAATAGTAGTATTAGCCGGAATTTTAATATTAAAATTTGCAGGAAATGATTCGCAAAATATTGTGGCTGTTGAAGATACTATAATACCTAAGAGTCAGATTACAAATAAAGTTACATTTTATCCTGTAAAGGCAGGTAAGACCAATATGGAAGTTCTTGCAGTTAAAGCAAGTGATGGTACAATAAGAACAGCCTTTAATACATGTCAGGTGTGCAATGGCTCACCAAGAGCTTATTACAAGCAGGAAGGCGACGTTATTGTCTGTCAGAATTGTGGCAACAGATTTTCTATGGATATGATAGAGCAACAAAGAGGCGGCTGCAATCCAATTCCTATATATAGGGAAAACAAAAAAGAGGATCCCGAAAATATCACTATACCAAAAGAATTTATCGAAAATAATAAGGGCCTGTTTACAGCTAATTGGAAAACAGAGTAAAATTAAATAACATATCAACTTTTGCAGCTTGCATGAAATCAGTGATTGGTATATACTTGCAAAAGTTGAATACATAAAGAATTGAAACTAAAAAATAATATCATTGTAGAATTATAAAAAGGGAGGTATTTTTATGGCTAAGGAAATAACAGATATTGTTGTTGAAGGAATGACCTGTAATCACTGTGTAAACAGCATTAAAAATGCTGTCGGCTCTTTACAAGGAGTAGAAAAGGTTGACGTTGACCTCGCTACTAAAAAGGTAACAGTTGAGTTTGACCCTGAGATTGTTAAAGGAAAACAAATTAAAGATGCAATTGAAGATCAGGGTTATGATGTTACCATGGAACATAATAATTTCGTATAAGCTTTATCAACAGGTCCGGAAGGAAAAAGTAAACCTCGTTTCACTGATTATATGTGTGGAACGGGGTATATTTATATATAAAAACTATGGACGGAGGATTTTGGATTGACTGATTCTGCAAAAAAAATACTGGTTGTTGATGATGAAACAAAAATATCAGAGGTTATAAAATCATATCTTGAATATAACGGTTATAAAGTGTTTACAGCATTAAACGGTAAAGAAGCTATGGAGGTCTTCAATGAAACCAATCCTGATTTGATTATACTTGACTTGATGCTGCCTGATATTTCAGGGGAGGAAATATGTAAAAAAATTAGAAAAAATTCTTCCGTTCCAATAATAATGTTAACAGCTAAAGTCTCTGATGACGATGTAATAACAGGACTGGATATTGGTGCCGATGACTATGTCTTAAAACCATTTAGCCCAAGACAGCTTCTTGCAAGAGTTACAGCAGTGCTCAGAAGAACTGTGAAAGAACCTGTTGAAGATAACAGTAAAGTTATTTTTGACAATGGAGATCTTGCAATAGACACCTTTGTACATGAAATAAGAAAAGCAGGCAATACAATAAATGTTACTCCTAATGAATACAGGATATTGGTTACTATGGCTGGATTCCCTAAAAAAACCTTTACTCGAGAAGAACTTATAAGTATGGCCCTTGGTGATGATTTTGAGGGTTTTGACAGAACGGTTGATACTCACATAAAAAATCTCAGGCAAAAAATAGAGGATGACCCCAAAGCCCCAAGGTATCTGGTGACTGTTCACGGAGTAGGATACAGATTTGCGGGAGAATAGTTATTATTATAAATAAACTGAGGTGCCGGACATGAATTCCAGTTTAAGAACCAAGCTTTCAATTTCATATGTTGCGGTTGCACTTATTTGCATTATGCTTATAAGTATTTTTACAACACTTTTTATATACAAGCATTTTGAAGAATATGTAAAACAAAATACGGAACAAAAAAACCGTGAAATTGTTACTACCCTATCAGGCCAATACATGGGAAATGGCAAATGGAATACAAAAGTAATTGAAACCATCGGGATAAGTTCAATGGAGAATGGAATTATCTTAAAAGTCAAAGATATTAACGGTAATATTATTTGGGACGCAAAAGCTCACAACAATGGTATGTGTCAAAGAATAATAGAGCATATGTCAAAAAATGCAAGCAGGATACCCGGCAGCGGTAAGTCAAGCTACACAGAGGTTCCCTATTCTATAAACCATGACCTTAACAAGGTAGGAACTGTAGAAATCGGAACCTATGGAGACAATTATCTTAATGAACACGACATTGCATTTATAAATGATTTATACAATTTACTTTGGGCTGTGGGGATTTTCTCCTTAATTCTTTCTCTGTTGTTCGGAACTGTTATGTCAAAAAGACTGGTTTCGCCCATAGGAAGGGTAATAAATACGGCAAAAGCTATATCAAAAGGGTTTTATTCAGATAGAATTACAGAGAAGTCAAATACACGAGAAATAAATCAGCTTACTGTTACCATAAATGATCTTGCAGAAAACATGCAAAAGCAGGAAATATTAAGAAAAAGGCTTACCGGAGATGTTGCACATGAACTCAGAACTCCGCTCGCAACTCTACAGAGCCATTTAGAAGCCATGATAGATGGAATATGGCCTGCTGATTCGGAAAGACTTAAAAGCTGTCATGAAGAGATTGTAAGGATTAGCAAGATGGTAGGTGACCTTGAAAGACTTGCAAAGTATGAAAGTGAAAATCTTACACTGAACATGGAAACCTTTGATATTACTGAATTGGCAAAAAGGCAGGTGCAGAATTTTGAAACTGAGTTTTTAAGTAAAGGGCTGGAATTAAAACTCACTGGTGCAAATTGCCGGGTGTATGCTGATAAGGATAAAATAAGCCAGGTATTTGTTAATTTACTTTCAAATGCTTTAAAATACACTCCTGAAGGTGGAACGGTAGAAATGAATATACAGGATAATGATACAAATACTGAAATTTCTGTGATGGATAACGGACCGGGTATACCTCAGGAAGATTTGCCTTACATTTTTGAGAGGTTTTACAGGGCGGATAAGTCACGAAATAAGCTGACAGGTGGTTCCGGAATAGGACTTACCATTTGTAAATCCATTGTTTCAGCTCACGGTGGGAGTATTTACGTACAGAGTAATACGAGTAAAGGCACAAAATTTACCTTTAACATTCCCAAAATTTAAAAAAATTAAGTAATTCTTAATAAAGTTTTAATTTAGAATGCTATAATTTTCTTATCTATTTTATTATGGGAATTTATGAGGACGATTTATGAGCACAAATATTCTAGTGGTTGATGATGAAAAAGAGATAGCGGATTTGGTTGAGTTGTACCTGAGAAATGAGAATTATAATATATACAAGTTTTACTCTCCTATAGAAGCACTTAAATCAATTGATGAGATAAAATACGACCTTGCCGTACTGGACGTTATGATGCCTGTGATGGATGGGTTTAAATTATGCCAGAAGATACGGGAGAAATACAATTTTCCGGTTATAATGCTGACAGCCAAGGTTGAAGAAATGGATAAAATCACCGGACTGACTTTGGGTGCAGATGATTATATTACAAAACCTTTTAGTCCCCTTGAAATGGTTGCAAGAGTTAAAGCCCAGCTTAGGAGATTTACAAGGTATAACGAGGGAATACAGCAGTCAAATGATATACTGGAAGTCTCCGGTCTTGTAATGAATAAAACTACACATGAATGTTCTCTCAATGAACAACCTCTTGTTCTGACACCCACTGAATTTTCCATACTATGGATACTTTGTGAAAACAGGGGACAGGTTATCAGCTCCGAAAAGCTTTTTCAGGAGGTATGGGGAGAGAAATATTTCTCAGGCAGTAATAATACCGTAATGGTTCATATAAGGCATCTCCGTGAAAAGATGAAGGAGCCGGAAGGTAATCCCAAGTTCATTAAAACTGTATGGGGAGTTGGATATAAAATTGAAAAATGATTTTACTCAGTTAAAATTAAAGATATTGCTGCAAATTTTGCTTGGTTCGTTACTTGCGTTAATAATCGGAGGTTTTGTCCTTGTCTTTATTATAGATGATGCTTTGCAGGCACCTTTTGCAGAAGGTTTTGTCCGCATAGCAGAAAGACTTTTCCATGTAAGCTATTATTCTGCTGCAGCTATTTATCACAAGATATTTACGGAAAACAAGACTATTTTTATTATAATAGGATTTGTTTTACTGCTGATAACCTTTGTTTTTATTGCAATGTCCAGATACACCCGTTATTTTAATAAAATAAGCGAGGGAATCGATTTACTTGTAGAGGAATCTGAAACGCCGATAGTTCTTCCTTCTGAGCTTTCATTTATGGAGAACAAGCTCAATACTGTTAAAAACACTCTTGAAAAAAGGAAGAATGCAGCACTGGAAAGCGAGAGAAGAAAAAACGATCTGGTAGTATATCTGGCCCATGATATTAAAACTCCCCTTACTTCTGTTATAGGCTATCTCAGCCTTCTGCACGAGGCTCCTGACATGCCGTTGGAGCAAAGATTAAAATATACTGATATTACCTTAGAAAAGGCGTATCGCCTGGAACAGCTGATAAACGAATTTTTCGAGATAACACGATTTAACCTCCAGAGTATTGTTCTGGAAAAAGGAGATATAAATTTAACCCTTATGCTGGAACAGATGGCTGATGAGTTCTACCCTATTCTTGCACCTTCAAATAAAGAGGCTGTTGTGGTTGCAGACGAAAATATCCATATATTTGCCGACTCTGATAAGATGGCCCGAGTATTTAATAATATACTTAAAAATGCGGCTGCATACAGCTATGAAAATACTAAAATAGAGATTTCTGCTATACAGTCTGATAATGTCACCATAGTTACATTCAAAAACAGAGGTAAGATGATACCTGCGGATAAACTTGAATCCATCTTTGAAAAGTTTTACAGGCTTGATTCTGCCAGGTCGTCACATACGGGGGGGACAGGCCTTGGTCTTGCCATTGCTAAAGAAATAGTTAACTTGCATGGAGGAGATATTACTGCAACCAGCAACGAAGAATTTACACAGTTTAAAGTAACACTTCCTAAAACATAATATAAAATTCTAAATAATTTCGTAAGGAAATCTTAAGAATTCAATAAGACTAAATTAATAAAGAGCAGCCGGGAAATTATTAAAATTATATCGTAGTAAATTGTTACTTCTTAAATGATTTTAATAATAACTCAAGGAGAATAAAAATGGATAGAAAAAACATTGCAATTATTTTCGGAGGTTGCTCGCCGGAATACGAAGTCTCACTTAATTCTGTTTCATCTGTAATAGAACATGTCAACAATGACTTGTATAATACAATTTTAATAGGTATTACAAAAGAGGGCGAATGGCTCAGGTACTTCGGAGATGTTGACAAAATCAGGAATAATACGTGGTTCCAGGAAAAAGGATGTAATCCTGTTGCTTTTTCCCAAAGCCGCAGCATACACGGTTTCTATGAATTTTCAGAGGGTTCAAGCTCCATTACTTTTGTTGATGCTGCCTTTCCCATACTTCATGGCAGAAACGGTGAAGACGGTACTGTTCAGGGGATGCTGAAACTTGCAGGAATACCTTTTGTAGGCTGTGGTATTCTAAGTTCAGCCATGTGCATGGACAAGGATATTGCTCATCGTATTGCACAATCGTCAGGAATACGTGTTCCAATATCGATATCAGCAGATAAAAACATGATTCTTAAAGATATTTTAATTATGGCTGAAACTCTCAGATACCCTGTTTTTGTCAAACCTGCAAGAGCTGGTTCTTCTTTCGGTATAACACGTGCTAATAGCAGATCTGAGCTTGAAAAGGCAATTATAAATGCTTTTGAATACGACAGTAAAATAGTTGTTGAAGAGAATATAGATGGTTTTGAGGTAGGTTGTGCCATCCTTGGAAACGATGATCTTATAATAGGTGAAGTTGATGAGATTGAACTTCAGACCGGTTTTTTTGATTATAACGAAAAATATACATTAAAGACTTCCAAAATCCACATGCCTGCCAGAATTGACAAAGTGACCTCAGAAAGGGTTAAAAATACTGCAAGGATTTTATACAATGCTCTGTACTGCACCGGATTCGCAAGGGTTGACATGTTTCTGACCCCAAAGGGAGAAATCGTATTTAACGAAGTCAATACCATACCCGGCTTTACAGCTCACAGCCGTTATCCCAATATGCTCCGGGGAGCGGGCTTATCCTTTGCTTCCATAGTTGACAGGCTGATAAGGATGGCGATGGAAAAATGAGTACAAATCTTATTTCAAATATAGTCAGGTTGAACCTGGCCAATTCATATATTCATATAGGTAATCTTGTTCTTGTAAACAGAAAGAACCCGATAAATAAGCCAGAGCCATTAACAATTAAAAATCTAGAAAATGTAAGCACTGCTTCTAAAAAAATATTGCTTGATAAAACAGCGACAATAATGCTTAGAAAACTGATTATAGCCTGCAACGGAGAAAATGAAATCGTACTGGTTAGCGGTTTCAGACCGTTAAGTGAGCAGATAGCAATTTACAATGATTCCATGAAAGAAAATGGTGAGGAATTTACCAGTAAATATGTTGCTCTTCCAAACCACAGTGAGCACCAGACGGGACTTGCTATAGATGTTGCAAAAAACGAGCCTGATATTGATTTTATTTGTCCTTCGTTTCCAAATGAGGGTATTTGTCAGGATTTCCGTGAAAAAGCAGCACAATACGGTTTTATTGAACGTTATCCAAAAGGAAAGGAAGCAATTACCGGAATATCCCATGAACCATGGCATTTTCGCTATGTTGGAAATCCTCATTCTCAAATTATTTCAGATAATAACTTTACTTTAGAAGAATATATAGAATATCTGAAGCAGTTTCCATATGACGGTATGCATTTACAAATAAAAAATCGAGGATGGACAGCAAAAATATTTTATGTAAACGCAAGAGAAGAGGTAAAATCAGTTTATTTGTCTGAAAATTTATATTATGAGGTTTCGGGAAATAACATTGACGGTTTTATAGTTACGGTCTGGAGGCAGTGCAATGACTAACAAAAGGGAAGAATATGCCGGTATAGATAAATTTCGCATAGCTGCTGCCATAATGATTATCGCTATTCATACATCACCACTGGTTTCAGTCAGTCATGAAGCTGACTTTGTATTGACCAGGATTCTTGCAAGAGTCGCAGTACCTTTCTTTTTTATGTGTACAGGCTATTTTCTTATACCCAGATGTATTGAATCCCCAGAAAACAGAAAAAGGATATCATTGAAATTCCTTGCTAAAACCGGGTTTTTATATGGAGCTGCGATATTAATATATCTACCGGTAAATATTTATTCAGAATATTTCAAAGAGAAACCAATTATTCCGACTCTTGTAAAAGACCTTATATTTGATGGTACTATATACCACCTTTGGTATATTCCTGCAAGCATTATAGGTTTTATGATTGTATACACCGTGAGTACAAGGATAAGTTTAAAAATGGTGTTTACATTCAGCTTTATTTTATACCTGATTGGCTTGTTTGGTGACAGCTACTACGGGATATCGGAAAAATTTGACGTAGCAAATAGTTTCTATGGGGTTTTATTCTCATATTTTGATTATACAAGAAATGGTTTGTTTTTCGCTCCCGTATTCATTGTTCTGGGAGCCATAATCGCAGAATCCAAAAGGGAATATTCAATAACTAAAAATATAGTTGGATTTGCTTTATCTTTTACAGCTCTTATAGCAGAAGCCTTAATATTGAAGCATTACTCTTTACAGAGGCATGACAGCATGTATATTATGCTGGTTCCCACAATGATTTTTCTGTTCAGGATATTGCTACGTATAAAGGGAGAGAGCCAAAAGACTCTCAGAGATATTTCAATGCTTGTTTATATACTTCATCCACTTTGCATTATTTTCGTTAGGGGCTTTGCAAAGGTTTTGAACTTGGAGGCATATCTCATCGGGAATAGTTTAATACATTTTATTGTTGTAACTGTTGTGACAATTGCCGTTTCTGTTGCTATTGTATATATTTGGAAAAGGTTAGCGTCCTATAAAAGACAAACTCAGCCAAAAAGGTCCAGAGCATGGGCGGAAATTGACCTGGAAAGGCTTAAACACAACGTAAATCAGCTTAAATGCCTCCTACCCCATGAATGTCAACTTATGGCTGTTGTAAAATCAAATGCTTATGGACATGGAGATATTGAAATATCCAGATTTCTGAATAAAGCAGGCATTTCTGCTTTCGCAGTTGCAACCCTAGCTGAAGGAATAGAACTACGTTCTAATAAAATAAAAGGAGAGGTATTGATACTCGGATATACTCATCCCCATGAAGCACCTTTGCTTGTAAAATACAATCTTACACAGACAGTTGTGGATTACCAATACGCAGAACTGTTAGACAGCACAGGTCTTAAAATAAAGGTTCATATAAAAATTGATACCGGAATGCATAGACTAGGCGAAACCAACGATGCTTTATCAAATTTAGACAGAACCTATAACTGTAAAAACCTGATAGTGGGGGGGACATATACCCACTTATCAACTGCCGATAGTATAGAGCCTTCAAATATTTTATTTACAAAAGAGCAAATAAAGAAATTCTATAATACTCTTAACTACTTGAAAAGTCATAACCGTAACCCCAGTAAAATACACATTCAGAGCAGTTATGGAATACTCAATTACCCGGAGTTGGATTGTGATTATGCCAGAGTAGGTATAGCTTTATACGGAGTAATGAGCAAAGAAAATGAGAAAACAAAGGTTCGTGCTGACCTGATGCCTGTTCTGTCCCTTAAAGCCAGAATTGTTCTTACAAAAGAAATAGAGGAGGGTGAATCTGTGGGCTACGGCAGAAATTTCATCGCCGTAAAAAAAACTAAAATAGCAGTCCTTTGTATAGGTTATGCAGACGGGATACCAAGGAGCCTTTCATGCGGAAAAGGATATGTGCTTATTAAGAGTAAAAAAGCTCCTATAATAGGTAATATATGTATGGATCAGCTGACCGTAGACATTTCGGAAATACCGGATGTACAGCAGGGTGATATAGCCACACTTATCGGAGATGACGGAAATGAGGCTATAACTGCTGAACAGGTGGCTTCGATGGCAGGGACCATTACAAATGAATTACTTAGTCGTCTGGGTAGCAGAATTGAAAGACTATATAAAAAAGTTGCCTGATAAAAAATTTTTCGTTCTCCATAAAACCTTCATATAAATTTATTATTATATGGGGGAAGTAATTAATCAAATTTTTACGGAGGTAAAACAATGGAGAACATGATGACTCATTATATGGAACTTTTGGCATCAAACCAGCCATGGAACCTTATACTCTTTATGGCAATACCGGTTATATGTGCTGAAACCATAGCTGTAACAGAGCTAGCAATACTCTTTACTAGAAATTTATCAGGCGGTCTGAGAAAGCTGAATAAGATAACAAGTATTTTTGCAGGCCTTTATTTTACAGGTGTATTTTTATACCTGCTTTTCAATGCAGTAATTCCGTTAACCGCAAACGGAGAGTGGAGAGGCTTTGGAGATGTGGTAGCAGTAGGCTTTTATCTTTTGGGAATAGTTCCTCTGCTGGGAATGGCTTTGTTGGATATGAACATTATAGGCAGAAAAAGAAACGAAGTGGGAAAACTCAAGCTACACTCAATTTTCGTCGGAATATTCCTTGTAGTAGCCCATATTGCAATGATATTTGGTATGCTTGACCCATCATTATTTATGATGAAAATGTAATTATACAAATTACTAGATAGAGTTTGTTGCAAATGTGCAGCAACTCTATTTTTATGTTCTTTTGAAACCTGTTTTATATTTGTCTTTATCATAATTATGTAATATAATGTAAAATATTACACGATTAAAAGAAAGAGGATAAATATATGAACTTCAGAGACTTTAAACTCTATATGTGGACATGGCCTTTTCTGGGCGGATTTTTGAGTTTATTACTTTGCTTGGTTATAAATACTGATTCTGCTCCGGCCATTATATTGTTAGGTATGATAGGGGGATACATAGCACTTATAACATACATTTTAGGATTAAGGTATCTTGACAGCAAGGGATATGATACTAATCCTGATAACAATGAAGATTAAAACTAATCTCTATATAAATATCTTCTATTTTAAATATTTTAATGTTAGAATAGGAAGGTATCTTTAGTATACATAAATCTTTGAATTAAAAAACTTTACATAACAGTTATCTGAAAGGATTGATTTAAAATTAGCAGCTTACATATGAAATCATTTATGCCAAAGCTGGCGCTTTTTTGTGCTGCATTTATATGGGGGAGTTCATTTTTTATAATGAAGGATACCGTTGACGTATTTCCACCGCATATTCTTTTGGGGTTCCGATTTACTATAGCTTGTATTCTGCTTGGTGTGATATTTTACAGAAGGCTTAAGAATATAACTTTTGAATACCTTTGGAAAGGTGGAGTCATTGGCCTTTTTTTGTTTTTGGGGTATAGTACTCAAACTATTGGTATAACAAATACTACACCCGGTAAAAATGCGTTTCTGACTGCAATTTATTGTGTAATCGTACCGTTCTTATTCTGGCTTGTTGATAAGTCAAAGCCGGACATATACAATTACTCAGCCGCAGTTATCTGCCTTACAGGTATTGGACTGGTTTCTCTTACAGGAAGCTTTACTATAGGAATTGGCGACGCTTTTACTTTGCTTGGCGGTTTTATATATGCTGCTCACCTTGTGGCTGTTGCAAAACTGGGTAAAGGGAAGGACCCTATAGTACTTACCATAATCCAGTTCGGATTTGCTGCTGTTTTTTCTTGGGTAACAGGTCTTACCACAGAACATATTCCGACAGAAGTAAGTATACAAAATGTTGCGGGTATTCTGTATTTGGCTGTTTTTGCTACTGCAGTAGCTCTGCTGTTCCAGAATATTGGACAAAAGTACACCCATCCTTCTGCTGCTGCAATCATATTGAGCCTTGAATCAGTATTCGGTATAATGTTTTCAATTATTTTTTATGGTGAGCAGTTGACAGTCAGACTGGCCTGGGGTTTTCTGCTTATATTTATTGCAGTTGTCATTTCTGAAACAAAGCTGTCTTTTATAAAGAAGTCAAAAAAGGCTGAGAATCAATGATTTCAGCCTTTTTGAAAACTATTATACTTTACCAAGAAAATATTTATAAAAATTAAATTTGACTTTGCTTACTTTGTCAGAAGTTAGCTTTAATACAGTTTCAATAAAGTTAATCATATCCTGTTTTGCTTCGTCAGGAAGGGTGTCCCTGCTGTATCTAGCCTTGACATAATATTCTGTTATTATATTAAAATCGTATTTATTAAAACTGTACCCTTTAAAATCCATTAGTTTCTCAACTCTGATTCCAAACTGAAAAGGTGTTTCTCCTGCTGAAATAGTAACATTTTGCATTTTAAACAGCTTAATAATATATTTGTAGCCGGTCAGAACTGCATCATTAGAATTTTGCTTTCTTATTTTACCTAACAGATAGTAAAATCTTATTCTGTTAAATAAAACGACGAACAATAAAGACAGCAGAATTAATGAAATCAATGAAATAGCTATAATAAAAGCTACACGGGTTGTATTGGTATCCTTACTGCCGATGGGGAAATTACCGGAAAGATCGATAGAATGATTTTGACCTTCTCTTTGATATTTCTCCATCATTCTCCGATACTCATCATAATACTGACCGGTCATATTACTGGCAATAACAGGTCTTATGTGGTTATCCTGATACATTGCTGCAACAAATGGGGAGGTAGGTTCAAAGGGAATCCATCCGAATCCCTCAAAATATGCTTCAACCCATGCGTGAGCCTGCTGGTTTGTAACCTTAAAAACACCGTTTCTATTGTCCGGAGGCAAAATATAACCTTCAACATAACGGGCTGGTATCCCTAAGCACCTTAGCATCACAGTCATTGCGGTTGCATAATATGTACAATATCCTTTCTTGCCTTCAAAAAGGAAATAGTCAACAAAGTCCTTTTTCAAAGGCGGTTTACCCGGCTTTAACGTATAAGGATAGTTTGTAGCCAGATAAGTTTCTATAGCCTTTGCCTTATCATAGTTATTGCCTTGATTTATAGTTATATTCTCGGCCAGATCCCGAACTCTTTGAGTTACTGTACTTGGCAATGAAACGTATTTTGAATAAATATCACGTAATTGCTCCTGAAGGACACTGAATATGTTTACACTGTCGATGATTTGTTTGTTTTCAACCGACAGGTTGTCTATGTCGATATTAAATATAAGTTTGTATTGATTTTTTTCATATTCGTTTATGTTATCCATCCAATATCCTTTGTAGCTTTTTCTTAATCTGTCTTTGAATTTGTCACTATTCAAAAACATATAATCAAAATTGACAATATATTCAAAATTGCTGTTTTGAGGTTTCTCGGCAGAAATCATTCCGGCTCTGTCTGTAAATAATCCCAGTTCTTTTTTTGGTGTTATCTGAAAGGTTTTTGGAGGAATGAATAGTGATTTGGTTTTCAAATTTTTAAATTTGACCTCTATTTTTGAACTTTTATACAATTCGTCTTTAGAACTTGAGTTGTTTATCAGAGCTCCTACTTCAAGCTGATTAGCATCCATGTTTATATTATTTAAAGCAACCACTGCGTTTCCATAGACAGGGTTAAAAACAGGATCAGTGTCATACCATCCGTGACCATTATAATATGCTTTTGAAGATGCTTTTAGATATAGATTATAATACTCTGATTTTACATCCATAACATGAGTTTTGTCAGGACTGATATTACCCCCCAGAATATCATTGCTTCCAAATCCTGTAGCGTTTAAAGAAAAGAAATCAAAAGAGGAGGTATTTTTTTGTGAAAAGCTCTCAATGGCATTATCCAACTTATGGTCAAGCCATGACCAAGAAATTCTTTTAGTCCCTATTGGAAAGCTAAAACTAATAACTAAAACGGCAATGCAGACAGGAATTATATACAGCAGATATTTTAGTCTGTTACCCGGGTCGTAAGATTTTTCCTCGGTCCTTCCTTTCAATATGTAAAAAAAGTAATATAGCAGAAATGAAAATAAGAAAAGTACAAAAGCCGGTTTACTTACAAAAATATTGGCATAGGCCTGACCGAAGAACAAGCTGAAGGTTACAAAGCTGACTAAGTAGATATTATATAGTTTTACGGCAAAGATATATACCATAAGAGTAACAATAAAGGCTATAAAAAACAAGGTTATTGCTTGATAGCGCGAGTTAGGTTCGTTAATGTATCCCTGCATTGTATCAATCAGCCAAATGGAGTAGGAACTAAAGCTGTTTGAAAGATAAATAATAACAAAAACAAAACCTGCAAATAGAAACAATAAAACACCGGATACTATACAGGTAACTTTATTTTTAAGTGCTAGATAAAAAACAAAAGTTAGTGGTATTACGTAAAGAAATATGTTTATGTTCCATCTATATGTCATAAAAAGAGATGTGTACAGGGTCTGACAAACAGACAAGGATAAAAGGATTACTAATATTAAGTTAACAAATACACCGTATTTATTCTCACGTACCATCAGTCCGAACCTCCAAGTAAGATTTTAATATCATCGTCAGGATGTATGGAATATGCCTTAATACCGATTTCGGGGAGATTTTCCATTATATCTTCGATGATGCCGGATTTAACATTTCCGGAATTGTCCGGTGATACATAAATAAGAGTGACAGTATGGTTCGCCATCTGTGATTTGTACATTTCATTATACAAATCGATATCCAATATACTGGTAAAAATAATCATATCCGATGAATTTGAACAGGATTCCGAATGGAGCCTCAGAATATCGGGCATCGGTACCTGCTGATCAAAGTTAATACATGATAATAATTTGTAGATTTGTTCGAACTCCATCATATTAGAGGCCTTAAACACCTCAAGTTTTTTATTGAAGTATACATAATTGACAGAAACTCCTTTGGACAAATAAAAATACAGTACGGCAATAGCCGCTTCAATCAGCTTATCTTCAATTATAATATTTTCTTCGTCATTATAGACATTTTTCCTTAGGTCAAGAAGTATATTAACGTTTGCATCTGTAGTACCCTCATAGTTTTTAACCATAAGTTTCTCATTTCTTGCTGTAAGCTTCCAGTGTATCTTTCTGAAACTGTCTCCGGCAATGTATTCACGTATATCTTTAATATTATTTATATTATCCTGTATGCCGTTTTCAGTGCTTTGAGAATCGGAACTTCCCGAAGACAGGATATTGAAATTTGCAAGATGCTCAATTTTAGGGTAAACAATAATTTTTTTCGGTTCAGGTATTTTATACTTTAACTTTATTAAACCTAGAAAATCTTCAATATAGATTTCACTTAGACCCACGTCATACTCACCTCTGAATTTACATTCCATATCAAAGATAAATTCCTTACCGGACTTGGGGCTAATGGACAAACTTTGTGAAGAATTTTTGCCTTTAAACGAGGAATGCGAACTAAAAAAGGTTGCAAAAACATAAGGGTACACTAAAATATCCTCGTTTGAAATCTTTACAACAAGCCTTACGTTCTCTCCTTTAACAATAACCCTTTTATCTATTTCCTGTATAAATTTGATTCTTACAAAGACAAATATGGTATATGCAAGAGATAAGATCAATAAGGCAACAAAGGTGTTGAAAAAGAAGAAGGATACAAAACCACCGAAATTATATAAAAATATTATTGACAATATAAATAAAAATATAAAGGTAATTCTACTTTTTCTCATAGTTATCTACCATAGGTATGTATACCTTGTCAATTATTGAAGTTAATATGTCAGAGGAAGACATTTTTTTGAGTTTAGCTTCCTGCTTTAAAACAAGTCTGTGTGAAAGTGTAGGCAAAAGCATCTTTTTTATATCTTCCGGGATCACATAATCTCTGCCGTTGAAATATGCCCATGCCTGTGCCGCACGACATACTGCAATTGAACCTCTCGGACTTGCACCAAGGGCAATATACTGGTTCTTTCTTGTCATACTTACAATATCAATGACATAATTTTTCAAGGTTTTATCTATGTAAACCTGTTTTACATCTTTTTGAATTTGTAGAATATCGTCACTGGTTGCAACTGCTTCAAGAGTTTCCAATGGATTATCTTCTAAAAATCTAGATACAATGTAAACTTCTTCACCTTGCTGAGGGTATCCAAGAGATATTTTTATAAAGAACCTGTCCATCTGTGCCTCAGGAAGAGGGTATGTACCAATATATTCAATGGGATTTTGAGTTGCCAGAACCATAAATGGCTTTGGAAGCTTATATGTAGTGCCGTCAACAGTGACTTGGTTCTCTTCCATTATTTCCAGCAAGCTGGACTGAGTTTTGGGTGAGGTTCTGTTAATTTCATCGGCAAGAAGAATCTGGCACATAGCAGTTCCGGGCCTGAATTCGAATTCTCCTGTTTTCTGATTAAATATTGAAAAACCTGTTATATCGGAGGGAAGAACATCAGGGGTAAACTGGATTCTCTTAAAAGATGCCGAAATGGATTTGGCCAAGGCTGAAACTAGGCTCGTTTTACCTACGCCGGGGACATCCTCTAAAAGAACGTGTCCATTACTAATAAGTGCGATTATTGCTAATTCAATAGCATTTCTTTTTCCTACAATTACATTTTCAACATTATCGGCAATTTTTTTTAATAGAGCAGAATTATTATTAATATAAACCATCTCCTTGCGATAAAATATAGAACATATTAAGTATATAAGAATAAGTAAATATAATCCATAATTTCTAGAAAATTATTTATTTATAGGAAATACATGTTTAATTTAGATATGTCTCAGTAAAAAATCAGGCACAAAGATAATCGGAGTAAGCCAGAAATTCTTTATGCCTGATTTATATTTCAAAGGTTCAGAAGTTAGCTAAGGTAAATATGCTTTATTACCTCTAAGAAAACCTTCATAGAAACCCCTTGGTAATAATTGTTAGTTTACTTTTCTAAATTATCACATATATTACCATAATTAAGAAAATAGAACAAGTTAAAATAAAGTGATATAAGGTATCCACCTTTATGATATACATAAATTAATCATTGTAAATATTTATGAATTGTGCTAAAATACATAGGTATGAAATTTCTAACCATTAACTACGTTTTTGGGTTACTCCATCCAATTACCTGGTTTATGGCGATTCAACAAAATTTTTGGAGGTATTAAAAACATGGTTAAAGATGTAAAGCAAGAAATAATTGCTAAGTATCAGTTGCATGAAGGTGATACTGGTTCACCGGAAGTTCAGGTTGCTATTCTTACAGAGAGAATCAACCACCTTAATGATCACTTAAAGGTTCATAAAAAGGATTACCATTCAGGAAGAGGACTTCTTAAAATGGTTGGTGCAAGAAGAAGCTTGTTAAATTATCTTAAAAAGAATGATATCGAAAGATACCGTGCAATTATTGAAAAACTTGGTCTAAGAAAATAATCATATAAAAGCAGGCAGGCTAACCGCCTGCCTGCTTTTATATGCATTCAGAGTACATATTTATTGTGGAAATATTTAAGCATAATATATAGGAAATAAGTTGTGCGAAATATGAAATAATACTAATAAAGCACATATGGCTATAGACGGTAGAAGGTAGATTGTGCGTCAAAAATCACTTTGACGTAGAATCTACATGCTACAGTCTATAGTTTTAAAATAGCATATGTAAAACTATTAAAAACTTAGGAGGACTTATATGTTTAAAACATTTAGCATGGAACTTGCAGGCAGAACACTAACAGTTGAAACAGGAAAACTTGCTCAATTGGCCAATGGGTCAGCGTTAATAAGATATGGAGATACTGTAATAATGTCTTCTGCAACCGCCTCAGCCGCACCAAGAGATGGAATTGATTTCTTCCCACTTAGTGTTGATTATGAAGAAAGATTATATGCAGTAGGAAAGATTCCCGGCGGATTTATCAAGAGAGAAGGAAAGCCTTCTGAAAAAGCAATATTGACTTCAAGAGTTATAGACAGACCTATCAGACCTCTTTTCCCTAAGGATTTGAGAAATGATGTAGCTGTTGTAAATACAGTAATGTCGGTGGAACAGGATAATTCACCTGAGATAGCTGCAATGATAGGCGCTTCCGTTGCAATAAGTATTTCGGATATTCCGTTTAACGGGCCTATCGGCGGAGTTGTTCTCGGTTTGATAGATGGCGAAGTAATTATAAACCCAAATGAAGAACAGCGTGCAAAAAGTAAGATGTACGTTACACTTGCCGGAACAAAGGAAAAGATAACAATGATTGAAGCAGGGGCAGACATAGTTCCTGACGATGTTATGTTGGATGCCATTAAAAAGGGTCACGAAGAGATAAAGAAGATTTGCGACTTTATTAATGGAATAGTAAAAGAGATTGGTAAACCCAAATTTACTTATGAATCAGCAGATGTTCCTGCGGACCTATTTGCAGCTGTTAAAGCATTTGCATACGATAAAATGCGTATTGCAGTTCTGGCAACGGACAAGCAGGATAGAGATGCCAAGGTTTCAGAATTAACAGAAGAAACTCAGGCAGCCTTGGCTGAACAATTTCCTGAAATGGAAAGCAAGATAAATGATGCTATATATAAGCTTGAAAAGAAAGTAGTACGTGAATATATATTAAAGGAAGGTAAGCGTGTTGACGGTAGACGTCTGGACGAGATAAGAGCTCTTTCCGCAGAAGTTGGTATACTGCCGAGAACACATGGCTCCGGTCTTTTCCAAAGAGGACAGACTCAGGTTCTTACTACTGTAACATTAGGTGCAATGGGTGATGTCCAGATGCTGGATGGAATTGATACCGAAGAAACCAAGAGATATATGCATCACTACAACTTCCCCGGATATAGTGTAGGTGAAGCAAAGACTTCAAGAGGTCCAGGAAGAAGAGAAATTGGACACGGTGCTTTGGCTGAAAGGTCACTTGTTCCTGTAATTCCATCAGAAACTGAATTCCCATATGCATTCAGGCTTGTATCAGAAGTATTGATGTCAAACGGTTCAACCTCACAGGGTAGCGTATGCGGTAGTACTTTGGCACTCATGGATGCCGGAGTTCCTATCAAGGCGCCTGTAGCCGGTATTTCAGCAGGTTTGGTTATAGATGAAGAGAACCCTGACAATTTTATAACCTTTATGGATATTCAGGGTATAGAAGACTTCTTTGGAGATATGGACTTTAAGGTTGCAGGAACTACAGAAGGTATTACTGCTATCCAGATGGATATAAAGGTTGACGGTCTTAATTATGAGATCATTCGTCAGGCATTTGAATTAACAAGAAAAGGTCGTTTGCAGATTATTAACGATGTAATGTTGAAGGCTATACCACAACCAAGAAAAGAGCTTTCAGAATATGCACCGAAAATAATAACTACCAATATAGATCCTGAAAAAATTCGTGATGTCATTGGACCAGGCGGAAAGATGATTAACAAGATAATCGCTGAAACAGGTGTAAAGATTGACATTGAAGAAGACGGCAGAGTATATATTTTAACACCTGACAGTGCAGCAGCACAAAAGGCTCTTAGAATAATACAGGGAATAGCAAAGGATATCGAACCGGGTGAGGTATACCTCGGTAAAGTTGTAAGAATAACAACTTTCGGTGCTTTTGTTGAAATATTACCGGGTAAAGACGGTTTGGTTCACATTTCAAAGCTTGATAAAAAGAGAGTTGAAAAAGTTGAAGATGTTGTTAATATCGGTGATGAAATTCTTGTAAAAGTTACTGAGATTGACAAGCAAGGAAGAATCAATTTGTCAAGAAAAGATGCTATGGCTGAGGAAAATACTACTGAAGAATAATAAATCCTTGGTTTTTTTTGGGCGTAGACTTTTGGTTTACGCCCAATTATGTATTTAAAAATTTTATGGCTTTAAAGATTATGCATCGGAGGACTAGATGTTCAAAAAAGTACAATTAAGTAACGGGTTGAGACTTGTATATGAAAAAATTCCATATGTTAGGTCAGTTTCAGTAGGTATCTGGGTTGGCACTGGTTCCAGAAATGAAACTTCAGAAAATAACGGTATATCCCATTTTATTGAGCATATGCTTTTTAAAGGTACTTCTAAAAGGTCGGCAAAGGATATTGCTGAATGTATAGATGCCATTGGTGGACAGATAAACGCATTTACCGGTAAAGAATGTACATGTTATTATACAAAAACACTGGATACTCATCTTGATATTGCCGTGGATGTGTTGTCTGACATGTTTTTTAACTCCTCATTTGCCAGTGATGATATTAACGTAGAAAAGCGTGTTGTAATTGAAGAAATAGGTATGTACGAGGATACTCCTGAGGAATTGGTGCATGATATTTTTTCAGAAATGGTTTGGGACGGAAATCCATTAGGGTATCCAATCCTCGGTACTGAAATGTGTATCAACAAGTTTGACAAAGATATGATATTAAAGTACATGAATGAATTTTATACACCTTATAACACAGTAATATCTGTTGCAGGTAATTTTGAGGAAGCAAAGCTTATTGAACTTGTTAATAAGTATTTTCAGGATTGGAAATTCGGAAAAACCTTCAGTAATAAATTTTCTTCTGCACAGTACAAGGTTAATAAAATTGTACGTGAAAAGGACACAGAACAGGTTCACTTATGTATGGGCTTTGAAGGTATTGAACACGGGAACGAAAAGCTATATTCCTTATTATCTCTAAATAACATACTGGGAGGCGGAATGAGTTCTCGCCTGTTTCAAAACATAAGAGAAAAAAGAGGACTTGTTTATTCCATTTATTCATACCCATCTACTTATCAGGGATCAGGTCTTTTTGTAATATATGCAGGAATGAATCCGGAGCACCTCCAGACAGTAATTGATTTAACAAAAACAGAATTGAATCTCATAATAAAAGATGGCATAACAAAGGATGAATTGGCTAAGACAAAAGAACAGCTAAAGGGCAATTACATTTTGGGGTTGGAAAGTACCAGCAGCAGGATGAACAGTATAGGAAAATCTGAACTTATGCTTGGTAAAATAAACACTCCAGAAGAAATACTGCAAAAAATTGACAGAGTCAATATGGACAGTGTTGATGAAATGATTAAAAGGGTCTTTGATTTTCAAAAAATGAGTATTTCAGCAGTTGGGAATATTAAAAACAAGATATAAAATTCAATAACAAAACGGACCGATGGCCTCAAACCATCGGTCTGTTTTGTTATGCTTAAATATCAGAATTAGTGTATTTGGTACAGGCACTCGGTATATGTTTGTTTCATAAGATATACTAGTCGTCATAATTAGTTTATTCTTCGGCTGTGGGGGAGGGCTTATGGTGAGCGGTAAAAGGTATAGCATAATAGGGGGAGATTTAAGAAGTGTAAAGTTGGCAGAATTAATTGCACAAGATGGTAATTCCGTTAATATATATGGTTTTACAACGGCAGGTTTTGAAATAAAACTGGAGCAAAGCAAAACATTAGCCGAGGCTGTAGTAGACTCAGATGTAATAATCGGACCCATACCTTGTTCAAATGATAACGAATTTATAAATGCTCCTTTTCATAATGAGAGTATTCATATGAATGAGTTATTTAAAGCAATGAATAAAAATCAACTTTTCCTCGCGGGAAGAATAGGTGATAAAATAGCCCACTTGGCGCAAGTATGTAATGTTTATACGGTCGACTTGCTAGAGAGAGAGGAAATGGCGGTTTTAAACGCAATACCCACCGCTGAGGGTGCTATTCAAATTGCAATGGAAGAAATGCCGATAACTTTACATAACTGCAATTCGCTGATTTTGGGATACGGAAGAATAGGCAAAATTCTTGCAAAGATGCTGCATGGTATAGGTTCCAATGTTTATGTAGAAGCACGTAAGTATGCTGATTTGGCTTGGATAAAGAGTTTAGGGTACAGTCCTGTTATACTGAGTAATTTATCTCAGGTTGTGAAAAATGCAGATGTTATCTTCAATACTATTCCATCCATGGTGCTTAATTATGAGCTTTTAAAATTATTGAATCCCGAATGTCTTATAATAGACCTTGCATCAAAGCCTGGAGGAGTTGATTTCAGCAGGGCTAAAGAACTTGGACTAAAAGCTATCTGGGCTCTATCACTTCCGGGAAAAGTTGCCCCTGTAACAGCAGCAGGATTTATTAAAGATACTACATATAACATTATTGAAGAGTTGGGGGTATAAACATGTTACTGGAAGGAATTAAAATCGGGTATGCATTAACAGGTTCCTTTTGTACCTTTAATAAAACAGTCCCGCAAATAGAAAATTTGATAAATGAGGGTGCCGAAGTTATTCCGATAATTTCACAAGCTGTTAATGATTTTGATACTCGTTTTGGAACTGCTGAAGACTTGAAAGCCAAATTAAAACAAATTACAGGAAAAACTCCGATAAGCACAATTATAGAAGCTGAGCCAATCGGACCTAAAGCGATATTGGATATACTTGTAATAGCCCCATGCACGGGAAATACAATTGCCAAAATTGCCAATGCTGTTACCGACAGCTCGGTTACAATGGCTTGCAAAGCACATCTGAGAAATGCAAGGCCCGTTGTAATTGCAATTTCAACCAACGATGGGTTGAGTGCAAATGCAAAAAATCTCGGTATACTGCTAAATACCAAAAACGTATACATGGTTCCGTTCGGTCAGGATGATCCCATAAAGAAATGTACTTCATTGGTTGCTGATTTCGATAAAATTGTACCTACTGTTGTTGAAGCTTTAAAAAACAATCAGATTCAGCCAATATTAATACATAAGAACTAAAATACAATTTTGCCAATTTTCGTCGGGATAATATAACCTGATTAAAGTTGGCAATTCTTATCTTCCTCCGAATTACGTATTTTTTCTAAAAATAAATAGATAATAAGAAGGACAAAATTTATAAAAACTGAGGTATAAACCGTGAATAATAAAAACTATCAAAATAATGAAGGGACAGAAACACAACCGGCAGAACAGAGTAAACAAGCTGCTGAACTTCAGCAGATAAAAGAGCTGGGAACACCTGAAATTCCTAAAGAAGAGAGTAATATTCACTGTCTCACAATTATAGGGCAGATAGAAGGACATATATTATTGCCACCACATAATAAAACTACAAAATATGAGCATATAATTCCCCAGTTGGTAGCCATTGAAGAAAGCAAACAGATAGAAGGTCTTCTCTTGGTTCTTAATACTGTGGGAGGTGATGTGGAAGCAGGACTTGCCATATCAGAGATGGTATCGAGTTTATCAAAACCGACGGTTTCACTGGTTCTGGGAGGTGGGCATAGTATTGGTGTCCCAATGGCAGTATCTGCAAACCACTCTTTTATTGCCAGTTCTGCAACGATGACAATACATCCTATCAGGATGAACGGGCTGGTGATAGGTGTACCGCAGACCTATGAATACTTTGATAAAATGCAGGAAAGAGTAGTAAATTTCGTGTGTTCCCATTCGAGGATAAAAAGAGAGAAATTTCGAGAACTTATGCTGAAAACCGGTGAACTGGCAAATGATGTCGGTACAGTACTGTTTGGAGAAGAAGCGACACAATCGGGCTTAATTGATCAGGTAGGTGGGTTATCTGACGCAATAAAGAAACTCAATGAGCTTATTGAAATCAGACGAAAGGAAAATTCTTTGCAGCAGCAGGGAGGGAGGCTTCAATGATTCTTTATACTATTTATGACCACAATGTGGTAATGGGAAGCAGCCCCAAGGATAATGCGGAAAATAGTCTTGACTATAGTGAAATGAATATTGACGGGGTACAAGTGCAAGTATCCCGTTATGGCAATTCCGATTATCAGGTTCAAAGAATAATAAGCACCAACCCCTACGACTATTTAAACCCAAGAATTCAACCCGGTACAATAATACCCAAATAATTACTTAATTTTCGTAAGTATTCCTGTGGCAAAATCTATTTTCAAGCCTTTTCTGTAGCCTGTTCCGCTGAATTTAGCTATAAGGGTGCCGTCTTCGTCAAATACATCTACATCGCATCCGCAGATTTTTTTCCCTGCGGATGTTTCTCTGGCCACAGCAGTAATTCTATTACCCTTAGGGGCTTTAAAATATGTAATATTAGAATTAATTCCTACAGTGGCTGATCCGTTAGAGTTCGTTGCCGCTGCAAAGGCAAAGTCCGCAAGAGTAAATATAACTCCACCTTGAACAACATCCAATCCGTTTAAATGTTTTTCAGATAAATCAAGACTCGTTTCGGCATAGCCCATTCCTACTTTAGTTAATTCAATTCCAACAAAATGAGCAAATCTGTCTTTTTCGAAAAATTTGATTATGTCTTTTTCCATACTTGTACTCCTCGCATTAGGAAATTTATTACAATTAATTATACAACAATAACTACAAAAGTAAATATTGCTTTTTAAACCAAGGTTAGTTGATACAACCAAACTACTTTGATACAATAGGGTGGAATTTATTTTTCTACGGAGAACATATGAGAACAATCAGGCTTGCAACGGTAGATGATGTAACGGCGATGAGCTATATTCATTCAATAACCTGGAAAACTGCATATAGGGATTTTATCACAAAGGAGTATCTTGATAATTTAACAGTTGAGGGTTGGATACCAATTTTTAAGAGAGAATTACTTGAAAATATACACGAAGCTGCCGTATTTGAACTGGATAACAGAATTACCGGCTGTATAACCTTTGGCAAAGGGCGAGTTGGTCAAACCTGTACCATGCCAAATTCAGATACTTCTGACAGTACCTATACAGGTAACTGTTATAACTGTAATTCAGGTGAGATAATTTCACTTTATGTCCTACCTGAATACTGGCAATCAAAACAAGGTTATGAGCTGACAAAGTATGCAGTTGAAAGACTTAAACAGCAAGGCTTTGAAGATTGCTATTTGTGGGTTATAAAGGATAACGAACGTGCAAAAGGATTCTACAGGAAATTCGGTTTCAAAAGTACAAATATGTTTACATCTGTTAACCTCGGCGGCAGAGATATTATAGAGGAAAAATACAATTATATATTTATTTAATAAAATTATGTTATAATAACTTTTGTATAAAAATATACATGGCTTATATCAATGGAGGAATTTATTTGAGCGAGGGCAAAAGAATTACCACAAAAGTATCTGCTGAAGAAATCAATCAGCAGTACAAATATATAGAAATAATGAAGCAATATAATCAGGGTATTATATCCAGTTTGGGAAAGCCTGTAAGGTACAATATTGAAACCTTTGGTTGCCAGATGAATGAAAACGATTCCGAGCGACTCTCCGGGATGCTTTCTGAAATGGGCTATTCCGAATGTTCAGAAAGAAAGGATAGCGATCTTATAATATTCAACACCTGCTGTGTTCGTGAAAACGCAGAACAAAAGGTATTTGGCCATCTTGGTGCTTTAAAGAAGCTAAAGGAGACAAACCCAAACCTTGTGATCGCCATATGCGGATGTATGATGCAGCAGAAGGAAGTTGTTGAGCATATTAAAAAGACATACAAACACGTAGACATAATATTTGGAACTCATAACCTGTATAAATTTCCGGAATTGCTTAATACGGCAATTACGACAAAAAGTACGGTTATTGATGTGTGGGATTCCACGGGGTCAATAGCAGAAAACATGCCCATATCAAGAAAAGATAATATAAAGGCATGGGTCACCGTAATGTATGGCTGCAACAATTTCTGTTCCTATTGTATTGTTCCGTATGTCAGGGGCAGGGAACGCAGCAGAAGCTTGGAAGAAATAAAAAATGAGGTTGAAAAACTGGCTGTAGACGGCTGTAAAGAAATAACCCTGTTAGGCCAGAATGTAAATTCATATGGTAAAGACCTTGAAGGAGACTTAACATTTGCAGGACTGCTAAGAGAATTGAACAAGATAAAGGGTATTGAGAGAATCAGGTTTATGACTTCTCATCCCAAGGACTTGTCGGATGAATTAATATATGCAATGAGGGATTGTGAGAAAGTATGTGAGCATTTGCATTTGCCGGTACAGGCAGGAAGTTCTAAAGTACTGGATGAAATGAACAGGAAGTACAATAAGGAGCAGTATCTTGAACTTATTGAAAAGGTTAAAAGCAACATTCCGGGTATTGCATTATCTACTGATATAATTGTTGGTTTTCCCGGCGAAACGGAAGAAGACTTCAATGAAACGCTTGATGTTGTTGCCAAAGCAAGGTTTGATATGGCTTATACCTTTCTTTATTCAAAGAGAACAGGTACGCCTGCTGCAAAAAATCCGGAGCAGGTACCTGAAAGTGTTAAAAAGCAAAGGTTCGACAAGCTTTTAGAGCTTCAAAATAAAATCAGTAAAGAAATAAATGATGAGCTTCTTGGCAAGGAAATGGAAGTATTGGTAGAGGGACTAAGCAAAAGCAGCAAAACCACCTACACAGGAAGGACCAGAGAAAATAAGATAGTAAATTTCAAAGGAAAACCTGATATGGTAGGAAAGCTTGTAAAAGTTGAAATAGATGAAATACAAACTTGGTCTCTATTAGGAAGAATTGCTGAAGATCAGGTTTGATTAATTTAAATAAATAATAAATATATAAATGGTGAGGTAATTAAAATGGACATTATAGAAAAAGCAAGAGAATTAGGGAAACTGCTGGCAAATTCCCCGGAGATGCAACAATATAACACTACAGAAGCTGCTATGAAATCTGATGATAAATCAGCAACACTCATGAGTGAATACAAACAGCTCCAGATAGAAATGGTTAAGCTTACAAAAGGTGGAGCTGAAACACAGGCAATAGAAGAAACAAAGGAAAAATTGCTTGCAAAACAGCTTGAAATCAATTCATACTCCGTTACTTTTGATTATCTGACAGCCAAGGCAAATCTTGAAGCTTTGATGAAGAAGGTAAATGATATTTTAATATACTCAATAACCGGAGAGTCAGAATGCTCAGATGATAAATGCAAGAGCTGCGGCGGGGGTTGCAGGGGCTAACACTCTTTATAAAAACAATTATATTAAATTTACCAATGTGCCTGATGGTTGTTTACATCAGGTACATTAATACATGGAGGATAAAATGGGAACTGTTACGCCAATGATGCAGCAGTACCTGGATATAAAGGAACAATATAAGGATTGTATTTTATTTTTTCGGCTGGGAGACTTCTATGAGATGTTTTTCTCAGATGCGGAGCTGGCGTCCAGGGAACTGGAGATTACACTAACCGGAAGGGATTGCGGTCTTGAGGAGCGTGCACCTATGTGCGGCGTTCCTTTTCACGCTGCCGATAATTATGTGGCCCGTTTGGTTTCAAAGGGGTACAAGGTTGCAATTTGCGAGCAGGTTGAAGACCCTGCACTGGCAAAGGGAATCGTTAAAAGGGATGTAATAAAGGTCGTTACACCCGGTACTGTTACCGATATTACTATGCTTGACGAAAGAAAAAATAATTATCTTATGTCTATTTATAAAAACGGTAATTTTTACGGCTTGGGGGCAGTAGACATAACAACAGGTGATTTCTATGCAACGAGAATAACCTGGGGCAACACAAGGGGGAAACTTTTTGATGAGATTGCAAAGTACCTTCCGTCTGAAATTATTGTTAATACCGAGTTAAATGGTGACAATGAGCTTACATCTGAAATAAAGCAAAAATTTAATACATATGTGTCAACCTTTGAAGAAACTTCTTTTGAGTATGGAAATGCAATTGATACCCTGAAAAATCAATTTGAAAACAAGGCGTTGAATATTCAGGAATATGACATTGCGGTTAATGCATCAGGAGCCCTTCTAAAATATCTGGAAAGTACTCAAAAAGTAAATTTGAGTCACATACAGAATTTTAATTCATACGCACTTGAAGAATACATGATTCTGGATGCTTCATCCCGTAGAAACCTTGAGCTTACGGAAACCATGCGTGAAAAGTCAAAGAAGGGTTCCCTTCTGTGGGTACTGGATAAAACCATGACCTCTATGGGGGGAAGGTTGCTTAGAAAATGGATTGAACAGCCATTAATAAATCACGGTGATATCTCTCTTCGTCTCAATGCTGTAGAAGAGCTTAAAAACAAGTTTATGGCAAGAGTAGAAGCAAGAGAGTTACTTAAAAGGGTATATGACATTGAAAGACTGATGGGAAAGGTAATACTGGGCAGTGTGAATTGCAGAGACTTGATAGCACTTAAAAATTCCATGTGTCAGATACCTTACATAAAAAACCTGCTTGACGGGTTTGAAACAGAGTATATAAAAAATTGCTATCACCAGCTGGATTCCCTTGAAGATGTTTGTAATCTTATAGATATATCAATAATTGACGACCCTCCTGTAACAATAAAAGAAGGGGGAATAATCAAAGACGGATACAATTCTGAAGTAGATAAGCTCAGGATGGCTTCAATACAGGGTAAGGACTGGATAGCGGCTCTCGAGGCTTCGGAACGTGAAAAAACAGGTATAAAAAACCTCAAGGTAGGTTTTAACAGGGTATTCGGCTATTATATCGAAGTAACTAAATCATATTTTTCCCTTGTACCTGAGGAATATATCAGAAAGCAGACACTTGCCAATTGTGAAAGGTATATAACCCCGGAGCTCAAAGAAATTGAGGACAATATTCTTGGAGCGGAAGAAAAGATAGTACAGTTGGAGTACAGCCTATTTGTTCAAATAAAGGACAAGATTGCAGAGCAATTATCAAGAATAAAGTCAACTGCAAGAGCTCTTGCAGAAATTGACGTACTGGCTTCGCTTGCGGAAGTAGCCGACAGGGAAGGATACTGTAAACCTGATGTTTCTGTTTCTGACAAGATAGAAATAGTAGACGGAAGACACCCTGTGGTAGAAAAAATGACTGACAAAAGCGGATTTGTTCCAAATGATACTGTCCTTGACATGGAAGAGGACAGACTTGCTATAATAACAGGCCCTAACATGGCAGGTAAATCAACGTACATGAGGCAAACTGCACTTATTGTTTTGATGGCTCAAATAGGAAGCTTTGTCCCGGCTGCTTCTGCAAAAATCGGTTTGGTGGACAGGATTTTTACAAGAGTAGGGGCTTCTGATGACCTGGCATCGGGACAAAGTACTTTTATGGTTGAGATGTCAGAGGTAGCAAATATATTAATTAATGCAACAAAAAGAAGTCTTCTTGTTCTTGATGAGATAGGCAGGGGAACAAGCACCTTTGACGGATTAAGTATTGCATGGGCTGTAATTGAGTACATTGTAAGCAAGGAGCAGCTAGGCTGCAGAACACTGTTTGCAACTCATTACCATGAATTAACCGAGCTTGAAGGAAAGCTGCCCGGCATTAAGAACTACTGTATAACAGTCAAGGAAAAGGGAGACGATGTAATATTCCTCAGAAAAATAATCCGAGGCGGTGCTGACGGAAGCTATGGTATACAGGTGGCAAAGCTTGCCGGAGTACCGCATGCCGTTATTGACAGGGCAAAAGAAATATTGGCAAACTTGGATGATGCTGATATAAACAGGAACGGAAAAGTACGAAGATTAAAGAAACAGGTTGACGGACAGTTGGATTTGTTTGCACAAGCTGCAAAAGCATCTGCTGATGCCGAAATACTTGAGGAGATAAGAAAAATTGATATATCAAGACTAACTCCCATTGATGCAATGAACATATTATATGAGCTTCAAAGGAAAATGAACAACCGGGAATAGTTATTGATATGATATGGGGTGAATTATGGGACGCATAATTGTACTGGATGAAAATACTTCAAATAAAATAGCGGCCGGGGAAGTTGTCGAAAAGCCTGCTTCAGTTGTAAAGGAATTAGTGGAGAACTCTATTGATGCCGGTGCAACCAGCATCTCAGTAGATATAAAGAATGGTGGCATATCCTATATAAAGATTACTGATAACGGAAGTGGCATGGATGAGGACGATGTAGAAATTGCTTTCGAGCGTCATGCCACAAGTAAAATTAAAAGGGCAGAGGATCTTGATTCCGTTATAACAATGGGTTTCAGGGGGGAAGCTCTGGCAAGTATAGCCTCAGTTGCGTCTGTTGAACTTATGACAAAGACAGCTGCAAGTACATACGGAATGTACGTACACATAAAAGGTGGAGTTTTCCAAGATGTAAGGCAGACAGGATGTCCTGTCGGGACAACCTTTATTATTAAAGATTTGTTTTTCAACACTCCGGCACGTTACAAGTTTTTGAAGAAGGATTCTACAGAAGCGGGTTATATTTCTGATACAATATCGAGAATAGCTTTGGGTAATCCGGATATTTCTTTTAAACTGACAAACGGAAAAACAACATTAATTCATACCCCGGGAAATAATGACCTAAAAAGTGTAATTTACAGTATATACGGAAAAGAAATTATAAAAGATCTTGTTGCGGTAGAATACGCAGATGAAAAGATAAAGATAAGCGGGTATGTAGGGAAACCTGAAGCTGCCAGATCCAACAGAAACTATCAGTCCCTTTATATAAATAAAAGATACGTAAAAAGTAAACTGGTATCATATTCTGTTGAACAAGCTTTTTCAAGCATACTTATGAAAAACAGGTTTCCTTTTTTTGTATTGAATATTGATATAAACCCTGTATTGGTAGATGCTAACGTACATCCTGCAAAAACCGAGGTACGGTTCGCTGACGAAAGCTATTTGTCCAGAACCATATATATAGCTGTTTCAAATGCACTTACTACAGGTGGAAGCCTATTTAATCCTGTATCGGTCCCGAATAAAGATAGAGAGCTGTTTAAGTTTTCAGGTAATTCTGAACCTAAAATGGAATATGTTCAAAAGGAAATTGAATTAAACAAAAAGCAGGATGACAATAAAAAAGCGGATGAAATACGGTTATTTACAAAAGCTCTGGAACCATTAGCAAAGACTGATGTACATAAAATAAGTACATTCACGGAAAAGCCGCAGACAGATACGTCCTCTCTTACCTTTACAAAGCCTGAAGAATATAACGTAAGGCAACCACAGTCTGTGACAGTTGAGAAGAAACAGGAAAATTCTGATGAGCTTAACAATAATTCTGATGTAATCAAAGAGGCTGATTTCTCTGAGGATGTTGAAGATGTTTTAATTGAAGATGACAGGTCAGTAAGAACAGAAAAGGTACATCCTGAGCTTGCCGATATGAAATACATAGGTCAGGCCTTTTCTACATATATTCTTTTACAGAGTAATGATGAGCTTGTAATGGTAGATCAACATGCAGCACATGAGCGAATAATATACGAAAAGCTCAGAACAAAGTATGATTCTCAGGAAAACACAACTCAGTTATTGCTGGAGCCCGTAGTCATTCAACTTCAGCCATTTGAACTGGATGCAATAAAAACAAAGCATGAACTTTTGAATGGTATAGGATTCGTTTTTGAGGATTTTGGAAACAATTCCATTATTATTAGAGGAATTCCGTATATGGTAGGTGACTGCTCGCCAAGAGATATATTTATAGAGTTGACACAAAAGCTTCAGGAATCAATAAAACCTGTCAGCACACCTTTAGCTGATGAGATAATTCATACTATTGCGTGCAAGGCTGCTATAAAGGCAAATAAAAAACTTGATGAAAAAGAAGTACATCAGCTGTTGACTGAACTCTCCAATACAGGGCGACGGTATACCTGTCCTCACGGACGTCCTACCGTAATACGTCTGACAAAGTATGAAATAGAAAAAATGTTTAAAAGAATTGTTTAGAAAGGGAACTTATGAACCGAGTTATAGTAATAGTTGGCCCTACTGCATCAGGAAAAACAAATTTATCAATTGAGCTTGCAAAAAGAATGAATGGAGAAATTATTTCTGCTGATTCCATGCAGATTTACAAATATATGGATATTGGAACTGCAAAACCAACCAAGGAAGAAATGCAGGGTATAAAACATTATCTTATTGATGAAGTACTTCCCAATGGGGACTTTAATGTTGTAAGGTTTAAGGAACTGGCCGAAAAATATATAGACATCATTCTTGAAAAGGGTAAGCAGCCAATTGTAGCAGGGGGCACAGGACTTTATACCAGTTCTTTGATAAACAATATTAACTTTAGTGAAAGTGAAAGCGACTGGGAACTTAGAGAAACTTTAAAAAAAGAGACAGAAGAATTAGGTCCTGAGCATCTCCATAAAAAGTTACAGGAAGTTGACCCGGATTCAGCTATGAATATTCACCCCAATAACATAAAAAGAGTAATAAGAGCTTTGGAAGTGTACTATCAGACACAAAAGCCTATTTCTTATCATAATGAGATATCAAGGAGTATACCTCCCAGATACCAATTTGTTCTTGTAGGTTTGAATATGGACAGGCAGGTTTTATATGAACGAATAAATAAAAGAGTGGACATTATGATACAAAATGGTCTTGTAGATGAAGTAAAAAGGCTTGTAGACCTTGGTTATGCCGATAGCATAATTTCCATGCAGGGCATTGGATATAAAGAAATACTGGAATTTTTGAGAAATAATATAACACTTGAGCAGGCAATCGAAAACATAAAACAGGGAACCAGAAGATATGCAAAAAGACAGATTACATGGTTTAAGAGAATTAACGGAATTAAATGGTTTAATATAGATAATTCTGGAAATAATATAAATGTAATAAATGAGATTTTTGAATACGTAAAAGGCTAAAAACCTTGGTAGAACTATATTCTTGTTGCATGAAATGGCATTATCTAGTAAAATAAAAAAGAGTGGTTTTAGTATATCAAATTTAAGTTAAGCCCGATTTTTGTGGGGATAGCTTATGGATAAATATATATATAACAAAGGAGTGAATTACTTTGGTAAAGAATACTATTAATTTGCAGGACATTTTTTTGAATCAGGTAAGAAAGGAACACATTGCTGTTACTATCTATCTTACAAATGGGTTTCAATTAAAGGGTATGGTTAAGGGGTTTGATAATTTCACTGTGGTTCTTGACAGTGACGGAAAGCAGCAGTTAGTATACAAGCATGCAATTTCCACTATAAGTCCAATGAAATCGGTGAATCTTATTTTTAATGAGCAGGGAAAAGAATAATACTACATATTAAAAATATGTAAATAATAAAACGCAAGAGGATCACAAAAATTTGTCCTTTTGCGTTTTTTATTTGTTATGTAAAGAATTATAGCTACATTCGTCTGAATACACCAATTACTTTTCCTAGAATTGACAAATCATCTTTTACAATAATTGGTTCCATACTGCTGTTCTGCGGTTGAAGCCTTATGTAGTCTTTTTCACGATAAAAGGTTTTACAAGTGGCCTCATCGCCAATCAAGGCTACAACAATGTCTCCATTATTGGCAGAAGACTGCTGTCTTACAAGTACAAAGTCCTTGTCAAGTATTCCTGCTTCTACCATACTCTCACCTTGAATTCTGAGCATAAATGCATCGCTGTTTTGTACGAAATCTACAGGGAGGGGAAAAGTATCCGTAATGTTTTCAACGGCAAGAATAGGCTGGCCTGCAGTAACTCTTCCCACAACCGGAACATCCACCATTTCACGGGACGTATAATACCCATCTTTACTGGTACGGCTTTCTTTAACCTGGTTTGTTTTATTTAAAATTTTGATTGCTCTTGGTTTAGTAGGATCCTTTTGAAGAAGTCCGCTATCAATAAGCTTTTGCAGATAGGAATGTACCGTAGAAGTTGACTTAAAACCTACCGCTGAACATATTTCCCTTACAGAAGGCGGATAACCATTTTCATGAACACATTTATAAACATAATCAAGAATTTCCTGTTGTTTGTTAGAATTCTTTTTTGCCATAAAGACCTCCCTGAGCTTATGCTCATATTTTTATGTAATAAAAGTCTTAATAGTCGTATTATCCAAAAAGTGCAGTTATTACTGCTATAGTATAACACATACAAACCAGGAAATCAAACTAATGTTCGGATGTTTTTCCAAAAACTATTGACAAAAGAACACACGTTCCTTAGAATATAAGTATAAAGAACGTATGTTTGCTATTGAGGAGGGTTAATATGGCAAGAAAAAAATATGTTTTAAAAAATAAGAAGAGATTTTTAAGTTTTTTGTTCTTTACTCTATTTATTACATTTACTTTGATTTATACAGTCACAGTGGCAGGTTTTACTGATAAACAATACATTACGGTTACGGTAGGAAAGGGTGATTCCTTATGGTCTATAGCCTCGAAGTACGGTGGTAATACTGATATCAGAAAGAAGATATATTTAATAAAAAAGATAAATCATATGAATTCAAGTGATTTAAGTGAGAACGTATCTCTACTGGTACCGGTCGACAAATAAATATATAATGAAATAATTTTTGATTTGATAAATAAAAAAATATCATTTTCAAACAAAGAATCGTGCTTATTTGACATTTAAAATTCATGGTAGTATTATATAACCTGTGTTTATTAAGTCTTTATAATAAGGGGTTCTTTGGAGGTTTGTGGTTCATGTCGTCAAATCAAATAGCAGTGTTCTTCATAGTAAGTGTAATTTTGTATATAACCGGAGCATTGACATCTCTAGCATCATTCTCAAGTTCAAAGTGGTCCAACAGATTGTCAAATACCTTTGCACTTTTAGCAAGTAGCTTAATTACATTCTTAATGATTTACAAGTTGATATATTCCAGAGACGTATCAATAAATATAAATTTTAATACAAATATTCCTTTTTTAACTATAAAATTTAATATTGATAATCTATCTGCATTTTTTATAATGATTATTTCAATAATAGCACTTATTGTTTCGTTATTCTCATATACATATATGTCCCACTACTTTTCCAAAAAAAATATATTTATTTTCGGTTGTTTGTACAACCTGTTTATTGTTTCAATGGTTCTTTTGGTCTCAAGCAGTAACCTGCTGCTTTTCTTGGTTTTTTGGGAGTTGATGTCTCTTGTTTCTTTTTTTCTCGTTATATTTGAGCATGAAAAAGAGGATGTTCAGAAAGCCGGCAGGATATACATTATAATGACTTATACCGGAACAGCTTGTATTACGGCAGCCTTTGTTTTGATTGCAGCGTATACAGGCAGTTTTAATTTTACATCAATTAATTTACAATCCATACCTCAAGGTGCTGCTAATATCATTTTTCTTCTATTATTAATTGGGTTTGGAACCAAAGCAGGTATTATTCCTGTTCATATCTGGTTGCCATATGCCCACCCGGTGGCTCCAAGCAATATATCAGCTTTGATGTCGGGAGTCATGATAAAGATGGCTGTTTATGGCCTTATAAGATTTATTTTTAACATTCTTCCTGTTGGAGATTTGTGGTGGGGAGTAGTAGTCCTTTGCACAGGTATTGCTTCAGCATTAATCGGAATTACATATTCTATCGCTTCTACCACAAATATTAAAAGGTTATTGGCATATTCCAGCATAGAAAATATGGGGATTATTTTGGCAGGTCTTGGAATAATGCTTATTGCAAGAGCTTCGGGTAATTATTTTCTGCTCTCGCTGTCCTTAATGGCAACACTTCTGCATACATTGAATCACGCAGTTTTCAAATCACTGCTTTTCATGGGTGCAGGTGCAGTTCAATATTCAGCGCATACCAAAAATATGGAGAAACTGGGCGGGTTAATAAAAAAAATGCCTATAGCCTCAGTGTTTATTTTCATAGGTTGCCTTTCTATTTCTGCAGTACCGCCCTTTAACGGCTTCATAAGCGAATATATGATTTTTAGGACGATTATTAGCAGTATCAGCCATTTTGCACCATCCCAAAGCTTCCTGCTGGTTGTAGTCCTAATGGTTGCTGCAGCTGCACTTGCTTTAACCGGGGCTTTGGTTGCATTCTGTTTTGTTAAATTTTTCGGTATTAGCTTTTTGGGAATGCCAAGAAGTAAAGAGGCTGAAAATGCCAGGGAACCGGGAAAGCCTATGCTTGTGGCACTTGCATCAGCAGCAGTGCTCTGTCTGTTGCTTGGTATTTTCCCCAATTATGCCATAAGACTTCTAGACAGTGTTGGCAGCCAATTGATTGATATAGAGATGTTAGCAACAGACTGGTCGCTATTGTCACCCCGGTATTACCCGGTGGATAACAACAGTTTAAGCATATCTACGGGTCTTATTGCTATTTTGCTGGTAGTATTGGGAGCTTTGTTATTATTAGTGATAATGGCACTAAGAAAAAGAACCTCCGTTGAACGTTATAATACGTGGGATTGCGGATTTACAAAACTAAATTCTAAAATGCAGTATTCTGCTACAGGATTTTCTAAATCTTTGAGAATTATATTCAGAGGATTATTTAAACCTACAAGGGACTTAGAAATAACAGAAGGAATTGCACCTTATCATATTAAAGCGGGCATATATACAACATCTACAGTGAAATTTTTTGAAAAATACCTATATCAACCTGTTGTCAGAACTATAATTTATTTTTCAAGGAAAATCCGTTTTACTGTTCAGACAGGGAGTATACATGCCTATTTAATGTATTTCTTTGGGATTATGGTGCTTATGCTTTTATACTATTCATTTACGGCATGATTATAAAAATTTATCAACAATAAAAAGGATTGTTAATATGTTTGTGTCAATATTAAAGTTTATTTTTCAAATGTTTTTTATACTTTTAATAGCTCCGCTATTTACCGGAGTAATAAGGAAAATCAAATCAAAAATACAGCATAAAATAGGTGCTTCAATTTTTCAACCCTATTATGATCTGATAAAGCTATTAAAAAAAGATTTGGTGATATCAAGCACTTCTTCATGGATTTACAATGTGGCACCATATGTTTATTTTATAACTTCCCTTGCTGCAGCTATGTGCTTGCCTATAGTATACCAGTTTAAAGGGTTTTCCTTTTATACTGATCTTCTGGTAATAGTTTATCTTTTGGTAGCCGGACGTATTTTTATGGCTTTGGCAGGGCTGGACACCGGAAGTACCTTCGGAGGTATGGGAAGCAGTAGGGAATTGCTGGTTTCAGCTTTGGTTGAACCTGCGCTCTTTCTTATTATTATTACAGTAGGCGCAAACCCAGAGATTGCTTCAACAAGTGTTTTTTCAATATATGATTATGCAGTAAATAACAGCTCTAGTACTTTTTCAACAATAAATATATTGTTGTTTGCAGCCATGCTGATGGTAATGATTGCAGAGTCATCTAGGATTCCGGTTGATGACCCTTCAACACATCTTGAGCTTACCATGGTCCACGAAGCAATGACTTTGGAATACTCGGGTAGGCATCTGGCTTTTATTGAAATGGGTACATATATAAAGCAATTGGTATTTATGACATTTATGGCTAACATATTAATTCCTGTTGGTTTAAACATGGAAAATATATTAGTTGGACTTGGTATATATCTATTGAAATTAATAATAATTACCTTTTTAGTTGGTTTTATTGAGATTAATACAGTCAAATTCAGGCTTTTCAGTCTTCCCAACTATGCTGCAATTGCTCTCATTATTGCTATTTTAGGTTTTTTAACCCGCTTTGTTTTAAGATAAAAACAATATGGTATGGAGGTAAATAAATGTACAATAATGCTTTAAACCTTTTAGCAATTCTTATATTGATTTCGTCTTTTACGCTTGTGGCAAATAAGCGTCAAAATGCCTATATTACAACATTCAGACTTCAGTCACTCCTACTTGCTTTGATTTCACTGATTATATCAGTAAAAAGTATGGTTGAGACAAAGAAGTTCGATGAGGTTATTTTTATTTTTTTGTTGATTGTAGTATTTAAAGTAGTAGTAATTCCAATGGCTATGAGAAGAACCTCCGACAGGGTGGAATACAAGGTAGAAAAGGATTTTTTTATAAATATTCCTATTTCAATGCTTATATGCTGCGGACTGGTTGTTCTTTGTTGGTATGTCGTTCATAATGTAGAAGGTATTACAAATCCCACAACAGAAAATTATCTTATTTATTCTTTATCCGTTGTGATGATTGGATTATTCTTCATGATAAGCAGAAAAAAGGCATTGGGACAGATTATTGGATTTCTTGTAATCGAAAATGGATTGTTTCTGGCTGCAATGATGACTACTGATGGAATGCCGATGATTGTTGAACTTGGTCTTTTCTTTGATTTATTAACTGCGTTTTTGATTATGGGCATATTTGTTTTTAAAATTAATAGCACGTTTGATTCAATAGATGTAAACAAACTAAAGCATTTAAAAGGTTAAATTAATTAAGTTTCTGGGAGGGCATATGATTCCGGCATTTATAGTTATACCGGTACTGGCAGGTGGGCTGGTATGGATTAGTAAAAATAAATTATTTATACATGCTATAAATTTAATTGGGGCAGCAGGATTACTGATAATATCAATCCTTTCACTTATTGATATTAATAATAACAAGGTGATCGCAAGCTCTGGTTTATTCAAAAATCTTTTCTATATGGACTCACTAAGCGGCTACATATTGTTTATAACTACACTGGCATTCTTTTTAGTTTCTCTCTACTCAATAAGTTATTTTGGACAGGAATTGAAGAAAAAGGTTATTACAATTGGTAAGCTAAAGTTATATTATTCATTATCCAATGCATTTGTACTGTCAATGATATTGGCTTTAACTACTCGTAATATGGGAGTCATGTGGATTTCAATTGAGGCCACTACTCTGGCTTCTGCGTTTTTGGTTGGTTTTTACAATAATAAGCGTGCAATCGAAGCTGCTTGGAAGTACCTTATTATTTGCTCGGTTGGTATTGCGTTTGCCCTGCTTGGAATTATACTCCTGTTTTACTCGTCAACTGTTAAATTGGGAGGAGCAAGGATTTCGGGACTTGATTGGAGTTATCTTATCAAATATGCGGTTGCACTTGACCCGAGTATTTTAAAAATCGCATTTATTTTTATATTAATAGGTTTCGGTACAAAGGTTGGTTTTTCACCTATGCATACATGGCTTCCGGATGCTCACAGCCAGGCACCTTCCCCTGTAAGTGCACTTTTATCCGGAGTATTGCTCAATACAGCAATGTATGGGGTAATAAGGGTTATGTCCATTGTGAATAAATGTCTGGGAAGCAGTAATTACACCGGAAATCTGCTGATTTTACTGAGCATACTTTCAATTGGTACCGCAGCTGTATTCATACTGGTTCAGCAGGACTATAAACGTATATTGGCTTATTCCAGTATAGAACATATGGGAATCATTGCTTTAGGTCTTGGAATTTGTACGCCGGTAAGCATTTTTGCGGCACTTTACCATATCTTTAATCACGCAATGACAAAATTGATGTTGTTTCTGGCAACGGGAAATGTTTATTTAAAGCATCACACCAAAAAGATTTCCAGTATTCATGGTCTTATAAAAACAATGCCTGTAACAGGAATTGTTTTTGTCCTTGGTACTTTTGCAATAACCGGTATGCCTCCTTTTGGTGTGTTTATGAGTGAATTTAATACTGTTGTGGGAACACTGTTTTCAAAAAAATACCTGGTAACGGCTTTGCTTTTAATATTTCTTTCAATGGTTTTTGCCGGATTTACAAAACAGTTGGGAAAAATGTTTTATGGTAAAAATAGCAACCCTGAAATAAAACAGGGGGAACTGGATATTATCGGGCCGGCGGTACTTATTATTCTTTTATGTATTACGGTTTTGGCAGGGATATATATTCCGACGCCTTTCAAAGAGTTAATGGACAATACAACCAATATAATACTGGGAATTGGGGGTTAGCTGATGGTTTCGGAAGCTATATTTGATACGATAAATAGACTATTATCCACTCATGTACTTGAAAGCAGGCTTATCAATGAAAATGAAGTATACTTCTGCATTTCTTCTTCCACTGTGAAGGAGGACTGCATTAATGTATATAAAAATATTGAATGTGTGCTTGTTGATTTATTTGCAAATGACACTACACCAATTGACAATAAGCTTACTGTTTATTATACATTTGCGGTAAGATCGTCAAATACGCTAGTTACACTGTATTCGAAACTTGAGAATGATGGTTCAGCAAGGATCGATTCCATAGCTTTAGATGTACCGGCTGCAAGCTTGTATGAACGTGAGATTCATGATATGTATGGGATAGATTTTGAAGGATGTCCTGACAGCAGGGAGCTGGTTCACCACGGAAATTTTCCTCTGAACGTTCACCCTTTAAAAAGGGACTTCAAAGCCAATAAACATCTTCCGTTTCAGCAAATGGATTTAGAATTTTCAACTATTACCGGTAAGGGTGTTTTTGAAGTGCCGGTGGGGCCTGTTCATGCTGGTATTATCGAGCCGGGCCATTTCCGATTCAGTGTGGCAGGGGAACCAATAATAAACCTTGAAGCAAAACTATATTATGTACACCGTGGACTTGAAAAGCTATGTGAGAACCAGCATTATATGAAGGCTCTTTTGTTTTCTGAAAGAATTTCAGGGGATGAAACATTTACTAATTCACTGGCTTTCTGCCATGCAATCGAAAAACTAAATGGCATCACATATATTCCGGAACGTGCAGCATATTCGAGAGTAATATTTGCGGAACTTGAACGTATATGTGGTCATTTAGGGGATATATCAGGACTATGTGTAGATACGGCTTATATATTTCCTTCAGGCCAGTTGGGAATGATGAGGAGATGGATACAACTTCTGAATGAACAACTTACAGGCAGCAGATTTCTCAGAAATACTAATAAACCCGGTGGTTTAAGACGTGACTTTATACGTAATAATGAGAAGATTATTCTGGAATGCATTAACAAGCTGGATAAAGAATTTAAGGAAACAGTATCTATTATAAAAAATAACGGAATGTTTATAGATAGGGTTGAGCACACTGGCATATTAGAAAATTCCATTGCGGTAGATTTGAATGTGGTCGGGCCTGCAGGGAGAGCCAGTAGTGTAAAAACCGATGTGAGAAAAGAATTCCCATACGATGCATATTCAAAACTTAAATTTAATATTCCGGAACATGGTAATTGTGACGTTAGTTGCAGAATGAATGTAAAAATAGAAGAAGTAATGGAGTCTATAAATATTATAAAGCAGGTATTGGGAAAAATGCCGGAGGAGGGGCCTGTGTCTGTTGAGATTGGAGAATTGAAGCCATATTCCTATGGTTTTGGAATGACAGAGTCTCCCAGAGGCGAAAATATACATTTTGTAATGACAGGTGAGAATAATACTATTTTCCGCTATAAAGTACGAACACCGTCTTTCTGTAACTGGCCGGCTCTTTGTCATGCGGTGAATACTAATACTTTGACGGACTTTCCGTTAATAAATAAAAGCTTTAATCTCTCGTATGCAGGAAACGATTTATAAAACTGCACGTATTAGGAGGAATAATGTATAACATAGTAAAAAAGATGATACAGCATGGTACGGTTACTGTAGAATATCCAAAAAAGAATACAAAAAGTACGTATATTACAGGTATTCCAGAATTTGATTATTCAAAATGTACACGGTGCGGTAAATGTATTTCTGCTTGTCCCACTGGGGCAGTGGTTTCGGTTGACAAGGACGGCGAAAAAGAGAAATTTCCAGCAGTAAATGCTGATGAGTGTATATTTTGTAAGTTTTGTGAAGAAGCCTGTTCAAATCAGGCCGTAAGATTATCCAATAATTTTGAGCTTGCTCAGAAAAGCAGAGATTTGCTTAGAGCTGCACCCTTATATGTCAGAGATGAAGAAATAAATGGTATTGATTATGAACTGATTGGCAAAAAGTTAAATGAAAAAGTCGGTAAGAAATTTGGAAGAAGCCTTAATATCAGAGAGGTTGACGCCGGCTCTTGTAATGGTTGTGATTATGAAATTCAGGCACTTAACGGGCCATATAACGATATTGAAAGATTTGGGATACACTTCGTTGCCTCTCCCAGACATGCAGATATGCTTCTGGTGACGGGCTGCGTTTCAAGAAATATGGAAGAAGCATTGGTCAAAACCTATAATGCGACACCATCCCCAAAACTGGTAGTAGCCGTAGGAGCCTGTGCTTGCAGTGGTGGACTTTTCAAGGACAGTTATGCAGGTAGAAATGGGATTGACACGATTTTACCAGTAGATGTATATATTCCGGGCTGCCCCCCTAGGCCTCAGGCATTAATTTATGGTATACTAAAAGCAATCGGACGATTATAAGTTCTATATATATTATGCTAGAAGGAGGTAGCACGATTTGGAGGATTGATCGTGCAAGTAAGAATGAAAGACCAATGTGAGCTATATGACAGAGAATGTATAGATTGCGGTGAGTGTGATATATGTGATCTTGATTCTACAAAACATTGTGATGATTGTGGAAGGTGTATTGATGAAGTAGATGAATACCGTAGTGTTACAATTCAGGACTTTATGAAAGAACACATAACAAAGGATCAGCTAAAGAAACTAAGCAAGAAACTAGAACAAAAAGAAAATAACCAAAAGCAATAAAAAATTAATATATACTAATAATATATTTGAATCAGTATATAACTCGGGATAAACTGCTCGAGTTATAATTATGAGAGGTTATATATGAACAGTGAGATTTATCTCGATAACAGTGCTACCACAAAGCCATACGATGAAGTTATTGAATATGTTGCAAAAGTAAGCAGGGAGTTTTACGGAAACCCTTCTTCCTTACATACAAAAGGTATCGAATCAGAAAATCTGGTAAAAAAAGCAAGAGGCCAGATTGCTGAGGCTTTAAAAGTGGATTCAAAAGATATTTGCTTTACATCAGGAGGAACTGAATCAAATAATCTGGCAATATTGGGTTATCTGAAGGCAAACCCGAGAGCAGGTAAGCATGTCATAACAAGTGAAATAGAACATCCATCTGTTTTAGAAGTATACAAGCAATTAGCTCAGGAAGGATATAAAGTAGATTTTATTCCTGTTGATAACAACGGAGTTATCAGATTGGATGTTTTAAAGGATATTGTTTCAGATGAAACATCCATAATAAGTGTGATTCATACAAACAATGAAACGGGCTCTGTACAGCCAATAGAAGAAATTTGTAATCTTAGAAATAAACTGTGTCCCAAGGCTGTAATTCATGTTGATGCGGTTCAAGCTTTTGGTAAAACACTGATTAACCCGTCAACCTGTAATATCGACTTAATGTCTATTAGTTCTCATAAAATACACGGTCCCAAAGGTGTTGGAGGGTTGTATATCCGTAAAGGAGTGAGATTGAAACCTGTTTTAATAGGCGGAGGCCAGGAATCTACATTGAGGTCGGGTACTGAAAATGTACCGGGTATTTGCGGCTTTGGAATGGCAGCAGAAATTATATTTTCAAGGCTTGATGATAATTATAAAAAAACAAATGAACTTAGAAACCATTTTGTAAAAAGGGTAAATGAAACATTTGAGGAATCGGTTGTCAACTCTCCCGATAGTGCATCACCGTACATTATAAATGTTTCATTCCCAAATTTAAAATCGGAAGTACTGCTGCATCACCTTGAACAAAAAAATATATTTGTTTCAACAGGCTCGGCATGTTCTTCACGTAAGACACATCACAGTCATGTATTAAAAGCCATGGGTGTTAGTTCTAAGTATATAGACGGTGCAATACGTTTCAGTTTATCACACACCAACGATATATGTGAAATGGACGAAACCATTGAGGCTCTCAAAGAAATTATTCCGATTATAAGTATAAAACGTGGAGGTAAGAGATGAATAATATAATATTGGTACGCTATGGCGAGATAATTCTAAAGGGTTTAAACAGGCCCGTTTTTGAAGATAAACTTATTGGAAATATAAAGAGTGCGATTTTTAAGTTTGGAAAAGCCAAGGTAATAAAGTCTCAGGGCAGAATTTACATTGAACCTCAGGAAGAAAACTATGACTTTGATTCGGTGCTTGCAAAGGTAGCCAAGGTATTTGGTGTTGTTTCTGTAAGCCCTGTCTGGAAGATTGAAACCGAATATGAGACAATCAAGGCTACTTCTCTTAAAATGGCATCTAAACTAGTAGAAGAAAAGGGATACAAGACTTTCAAGGTTGAGACTAAAAGAGGTAACAAAAGGTTTCCCATGCAGTCGCCTGAAATCAGTGCGGATGTTGGAGGCTTTATATTAGAAAATATTGAAGGATTATCTGTTGATGTTAAAAATCCTGATTTTATACTTTATCTTGAAGTAAGAGAAAGCACTTATATTTATTCTGAAACACTAAAGGCACAGGGCGGAATGCCTCTTGGGTCAAACGGTAAAGCACTTCTGCTTCTTTCAGGAGGAATTGACAGTCCTGTAGCAGGATGGATGATGGGTAAAAGAGGTGTGGAGATTGAAGCAATACATTTTTATAGCTACCCTTATACTAGTGAAAGAGCAAAGCAAAAAGTAATTGATCTGGCTCAGATTATGGCTCAATACTGTGGTAAAATCCGGCTTCATGTTGTTCCATTTACAGAGATACAACTTAAAATCAACGACAATTGTCCTGAAGAGCAACTTACCATTATTATGCGAAGGATTATGATGAAGATTGCCGAGCAAATAGCTGAAAAAGTAAATGCCATGGCACTTATTACCGGGGAAAGTATGGGACAGGTTGCCAGTCAGACCATGCAGAGTCTTTACTGTACGGATGCCGCTGTAAATATGCCTGTATTCAGGCCACTGATTGGTATGGACAAGGTCGAAGTGGTGGATATAGCACGGAGAATTGAAACTTTTGATACTTCAGTACTTCCGTATGAAGATTGCTGTACCGTGTTTGTTGCAAAACACCCTCAAACCAAGCCAAAGCTTGAGAAAATACTAAAGTCCGAGTCAGTTGTTGATTTTGAGCCGCTTATAAATACTGCAGTTGAAAATACCGAAGTAATTATTATAAAGCCATAAATTTATATGAATAGATTAAGACATTTGATAGGAAATAATGAAAATATGGTGATTTTTTTGCAAAAGACCCACATACATTTATAATTATGGTAAAATATCTTTAACAAAGATATAAATCCGGGTATCACTATTTTATAACAATTTTTTAGCATGCTTGAAAATTGTCTATAATTGAGTAAAGATTGAAAAGTAATAATATATAGAAAAATCATATAATGATAAGGGCGGCAAAATAAATAGTTAAAAAATTAGTACAGATATTTATAAGCCTGTCATAGGAGAATGCTGTGTACAAAAAAACTTATGAATTAGGGAAATTGACTGATTAAAAAGACTAGGGGTATTGCCATGAATGATTTACTTTACAACAAAAAAGTTATATGTCCTGTTTGTAACAGGGAAATTGAGGTCACCAAAGTCAAGACAAAAGGGTGCAGAGTAAAATCCAGAGATACGGACTTGTGTGTATATTATGAAGGTATTAATGTACTATTCTACGATGTCTGGGTCTGCGAAAATTGCGGTTATGCAGCGTTGCAGGATAAGTTTGATAATATATTTACAAGGGACATTCCTGTAATACGAGATAAGATTTCCAGCCATTGGACCAGAAGAAGCTTTTTAGGTGAAAGAGATGTTGATAATGCTTTGGAAGCATTTAAACTTGCTCTTTTTAATCTTCAGGTAAGAAAGGCCAAAAGCAGTGAAATAGCTAAAGTTTGTCTTAGAATTGCTTGGCTTTACAGAGCAAAAGAGGATAAAAAGGAAATAGATTTTCTAACTTTTGCGGTAGAAGCTTACAATGAAGCGTATCAAAAAGAGCGGTTTCCGCTGGACAAACTTGACGAATACACTTGTATGTACATAATAGCAGAGCTATACAGACGAATTGGGAAACTCAATGAATCAGTACTTTGGTTCAGCAGAATTGTTTCCTCCAGTGGAGCAAGAAGTAATCCAAAATTAATCGACATGGCCAGAGAACAGTATCAGTTGGCAAAAGACCAATTGGCAGCTACTGAAGGCAGTGTTGAAACTGAATCTTAAAACAACCAGTAAAAATCAAACTTAGCGGATTAAATCAGGCGATACCCCTGTTTTAATCCGTTTCTTATGCTATACTATTTAAATAACTGCAACATTAAGGCCGGTTATAGGCTCAGGAGGCTAAAAGATAATACATGGAAGCTGGTAAAATACCAAACGAAATATTAAATAAAATAATTATTGGAAAAATTAATACCTTCAGAAAAGAAGTTATTATGCGTCCCGGAATTGGTGAGGATTGTGCCGCAATAGAATTTGATAAATATGCATGTGTCATGTCTACGGACCCAATAACAGCTGCCGGTAAAAATACAGGACGGCTTGCTGTTCATATATCCTGTAATGATATAGCTTCTTCCGGTGTTGAGCCGTTGGGCATAATGGTTACTATATTATGTCCAGTCGGAACGACAGAAACCGAGCTGGAACAGCTTATGGAACAGGTTTGTGAAACTGCCGGACAACTCAATGTAGAAATTATCGGAGGCCATACAGAGGTGACACCTGCAGTTAATAAAATTATTTTGTCTACAACCTGTGTAGGTAAAGCGCTTAAAAGTAAAGTTATATCATCTACAGGAGCAAAACCGGGAGACAGTGTTATTTTAACCAAAAGTGCCGGACTTGAGGGTACTGCAATTATTGCAGGTGATTTTGAAAATGAATTATCGACTTATCTTGATAAAAGCGAGCTTCAATATGCAAAAAGTTTTATAAATTCCATAAGTGTAGTCCCCGAAGGGGTTCTTGCAGGAGGGTTTGGTGCAACATCAATGCATGATATTACTGAAGGAGGAGTACTTGGAGCTGCTTGGGAAATCGCAGAGGCATCTTGTACGGGCATAACTATAAATAAGGACTCCATACCGATTGAGCCTGTTACCTGTCGAATTTGTGACTACTTTGGAATAAATCCTTTAAGACTAATTTCCAGTGGATGTATGATTATAACCTGTCAGGATGGCGAAGGTTTAGTAAGACTTCTTGAAAAAAATAATATTAAGGCATCCATAATCGGATTAATTACTGACAAAAATTCTGGAAGAATACTGATGAGTAAGCAAGAAGGGACTGTAGTGGACATTGATGCTCCCGGCCCTGATGAACTGTACAAAGTAATTGAATAATGCATAAATATGTAATATAAGTGCGATATTTGCATATTTAATTGACATATATATGGTTATTTTATTATAATTTTACTTGCGTGGATAAAATAACGAGCAAATGTCATAATTTAGTGACATTGGAGTGGAGGCATTTTATGTACAATATTGATACAATAAAGAAGATGGACCCTCAATTAGCAGAAGCTATTGAGCTGGAAGTTAACAGACAAAGAAATAAGATAGAATTAATTGCTTCTGAGAACTTTGTAAGTGATGCTGTTATAGAGGCACTTGGCACACCATTAACGAACAAATATGCTGAGGGTTATCCCGGCAAAAGATATTACGGTGGCTGCGAGTACGTTGATATAGTTGAACAGTTGGCTATTGACAGAGCAAAACAAATTTTTGGGGCAGATCATGCAAATGTTCAGCCACATTCCGGAGCACAGGCTAACACAGCAGTTTACTTTGCTTTCCTGAATCCCGGAGATACCATTCTTGGAATGAATCTTGCACACGGAGGGCATTTAAGCCATGGTAGTCCTGTTAATATATCAGGAAAATACTACAATGTTGTACCATTTGGCGTAAGAGAGGACAACTGTTACATAGATTATGATGAGTTGAGAAAAACCGCTAAGGAAAACTCACCAAAAATAATTGTAGCAGGAGCAAGTGCATATCCAAGAACACTTGATTTTAAAGCATTCAGAGAAATTGCAGATGAAGTTGGTGCAATTCTTATGGTTGATATGGCTCACATCGCAGGTCTTGTTGCTGCCGGATTGCATCCAAGTCCTGTTCCATATGCTGATGTTGTAACAACTACAACTCACAAGACATTAAGAGGCCCAAGAGGTGGTATGATTCTCTGCAAGCAGGAATATGCAAAGAAAATCGACAGTGCTGTGTTCCCAGGAAATCAGGGTGGCCCATTGATGCATGTTATTGCTGCTAAGGCAGTTAGCTTCAAGGAAGCACTTACTGATGAATTCAAAACATATCAGCAGAACATTGTTAAAAATGCCAAAGCTTTGGCTTCAGGACTTATGGAAAAAGGTTTCAAACTTGTTTCTGACGGTACCGACAATCACCTTATGCTTGTTAACCTGACTAATATGAATATTACAGGTAAGGAAGCTCAGCACAGATTGGATGAAGTATGTATAACATGTAACAAAAACGGTATTCCATTTGATACTCAGAGTCCATTTATCACTAGTGGTATAAGACTCGGTACCCCAGCTGTAACAAGCAGAGGAATGAATGAGGAAGATATGAAAGAAATTGCAGACTTGATTTATCTCACAATTACAGATTTTGAAAATTCAAAATCCAATGTTTCAAAGAGAGCTGAAATTCTTTGCAATAAATATCCTCTTTATAAATAACATTAGATATTAGTTAAGCCTATATCGGTCACTAGCCGATATAGGCTTTTTATTTTTAATTAATTGGTTCACGCTACTTAATCCAGGCCTGAAAATTGATATTAATTATCATTAATAATTAATAATTATTCTCAATTAATTAATAATATTAAGTATTGACTTAAGAATATTAATATTTGTTTTATGATTTTGTTGACACTTTTAACATCAATATAATACAATGTACTATATTGAATTTAATAAACTTTAATTTAGAGCAGGCGATGCAGCTAACGACATTGCAAGATAGCTGCGTGGGGCTGGGCCGAAAACGGCAACAGGTTATAAACCTGTGGGACTAAGTATTTTTAGTCTCACAGGTTTTTTTAATGCCAATGTATTTTTTATTTCTATAATACAAGGAGGAAGTATGTCAAAGTTTTTTGGTTTTAAAGGTGACTATTCAGGACTTACTGATAATCAAGCTACTGAAAATCAAATAAAATATGGTATGAATGAACTTAATTCTGAGAAAAAGAAGAACCTTTTTATAAGAATTCTGGGTGTTTTTAAAGAACCCATGTTTTTACTTCTATTTTGTACTGCAATTATATACTTTTTTCTGGGAGAAGCACGAGACGGTGTTATAATGATATGCTTTGTTACATTTATGACCGGAATCAGCTTTATTCAGGAATGGAGAACGGACAAAACTCTGGAGGCATTAAAAGAATTAGCCTCTCCAAGAATACGTGTAGTCAGGGCCAGTCGCATTACAAGTATTGAAAGCAGAGAAATAACCATTAACGATTTGATGATATTGGAGGAGGGCGAGAAAATTCCCGCTGATGCCAGAATCATTGAGATGTTTGACTTTGGAGTGGACGAATCTTCACTGACAGGGGAATCCGAAATCGTATGGAAAAAGGCATACGGTGATAGCAATGAAAACAATAAAAATAGTGAAGATTTCTGGAGAAAAGATGTTTGTTATGCAGGGACAACTGTAATACAAGGCAGTGCTATTGCCAAAGTTTTTTCAATAGGCAAGGATACACAATACGGTAAAATTGGAACAGACATTCTTGGTGTACCAGAACGGCCAACACCTCTTGAAAAGCAAACCAGAAACCTTGTGAAAATTTGTGCTTTAATAGGATTGTGCTTATTTATCTTGGTTTCGGTAATTACACTTATTCATACAGGGAGTATAGTTGACAGTATTCTTTCAGGTATTACTCTGGCTATGGCAATGATACCTGAGGAATTTCCGGTTGTTCTTACTGTATTTTTGGCAATGGGAGCCTGGAGACTTGCAAAGAAGAATTCACTTGTAAGGAAAATGCCTTCTGTTGAAACCTTGGGGTCAGTTTCTGTATTATGCGTTGACAAAACCGGAACACTTACAAAAAATCAAATGAGTGTAAAGGAGGCATGCCCGTTTAATGGTTTTGACGATTATGAATTGGCTTACTGGGCAGCATTAGCATGTGAAATCGAGCCTTATGATCCAATGGAAAAGGCATTACTAAAGTACATTGAGAGTCATGGAGCTCATAAAGAGGATATATTTAAAAACCCATTACTTTATGAATATTCATTTAGTTCAGATACTAAAATGATGGGGCATGTATGGAGCATAAACAACTCTGCAACATTAGCAGCCAAGGGAAGTCCTGAAAGCGTACTACCCCTATGTTGCCTTACCGAAGAAGATATGAACAATGTTGCCAAACGGCAAAAAATGTTGGCAACCGAGGGTTATAGAGTTATTGCAGTTGCAAGAAGTACAGATATGAAAGAATATCCTGATACATTGAAGGAATGTAAGTTAGATTTTGTTGGTCTTATAGGTTTACAGGACCCTCCAAGAGATGAGGTGATGGAATCAATCGATGTTTGTAAGTCGGCAGGATTAAGAGTAATTATGATAACAGGCGATAACGGAATTACGGCACAATCCATAGCACGTGAAATAGGCATCAACCACAGCAACAACGTAATAACCGGGCAGGAACTTGAAATAATGCAGGATGAAGTATTACTGGAAAAAGTTAAGAATACAAATATATTTGCCAGAGTTATGCCAAGACACAAGATGAGGATTGTAAAGGCCCTGCGTGATAATGGTGAAATCGTTGCAATGACGGGTGACGGTGTAAACGATGCCCCTGCCTTAAAGTATGCGGATATCGGAATAGCCATGGGTAAAAGGGGAACAGGGGTTGCAAAGGAAGCATCCGATATGATTCTTCTTGATGATAATTTCTCTACCATTGTCGAATCGGTAGGGGATGGCAGAAGAATTTACGATAACATCAGAAAAGCAATAGGATATATTCTAGTAATACATATACCAATTGCATTAATAGCACTTTTGGCACCGTTGCTTCATATGCCTTTGGTTTTATTACCTGTAAACGTTGTTTTGCTGGAACTAATTATTGATCCTACATGTTCTATTGTATTTGAACGATTACCGGCAGAAAAGGATATCATGCATAGGAAACCACGGTCGAATAACGAGCCACTTATAACCGGATCACTTATATTAAAATCTATATTTCAGGGAATAATGATTTTTGCTGCAGCTTTCGGATCGTATACTTACTTTTATAAAAGCGGTGCAGGTGAATCACAAGCAAGAACCTTTGCATTGCTGGTTCTGGGTTTATCCAATTTACTATTTGTTTACATAAATCAATCTGATAAAGAGTTTGCTTTCAGAAATATAGTTAATTTTAAGGATAAGGTTGTCATAACTGTTAACTTAATAATAATCGCAGTACTGATTATTATAACCTATGTACCGCCAGTAAATGGAATTGTACAAACTGCGCCCCTTAATGCAGAAAATTTCTTGCTGGCTATAGCTATTTCAGTTTTGGCCACAATGTGGTGGGAAATTGTAAAACTAATTAAACGAAGAAATTAACCTATTTTTGAATAAATCAATTTATGCCTTGCCCGGTATTCCTTGGGGGTTATGCCAATAATTTTCTTGAATTGCCTTGAAAAATAGTTGCTGTCAGAGAAGCCGCTTTCCAGCGCTATATCAGCAATACATAACTTACTATTTTTAAGCAGGGAGCAGGAATGATTAACCCTAAGTTGCAGAATATAATTAAAAGGGGTGGTTCCATAATTTTCCTTAAAAATTCTGTTAAAATGCCTTACGGACATATGTGCTTCATCTGCCAACTTTTCAAGTTTTATCGGGTTAAGGTAATTATCTTCTAAAAATAATACAGCTTTTGCAAGGTGTATAAATGTATTGTGCAAGTGTTTATTTTCAATAACATATTGTCTTGATAAGTATACTACCATCTCCATAAAACGTGAGTAAATCATGGTTTGATAGCCCTGAGCTTTGCATTTATATTCTTCGTTAATACGAACTCCAAGTTCTGCTAAATATTCCAGACTGGAAATAGAGAGAGATAGGGTGTTACTAAAGCTGTACTTTTTTCTGAAAAAAGGTTCCAAGACAAAAAGTGCCTGATATCCGGGAGATTTCTTTATATCATTACAGATTTCGTTGAGCCGTTCAGGTTTGTACATTATATTTATTATCTTAAAGTTATGTGGATCTTTGTACCCATGGGATATATCCATATTAAAAACGAATACATCCCCTTTTTTTATAAAGAATTCTTCTGAATTAACAATATGGGTGGCAGTTCCGTTTAACACTATCACAAGTTCAAAAAAATCGTGGTGAAAATGCTCCGGCATAGCATCATCATGGAATCCATACTGAATGAAAAAAGGGAAACCGGGGTCTTGCGTAAAATAATGAAGATACATATACTCCATTTATTTCATCTCCTTGTCTAAATAATGCTATTTTTAGACTAAAAAGTCAAGGAATATTGTATATATTTGTTATATATTTAAATAAAAGTTAATCTGACTCTTATCAATTGTATATACATATCATTACATCTCCCCATGTTTAAAATTGGTTCTAAAGTTCAACTGATATGCTTTTTTCATTATTAATATAAAAGGGGGTGGCTTACTAATTCTTCCGGCATATTGGTAGAACTAGATAATATATAGGAGGAAAAGTATGAAACAAAAAAAAATACTTGCTTTATTTGTAAGTGTTGCAATAATATGTACATCATTGATTACATCAATGATTGTTATCAATGCAAGTGCTCCTCAGGGATGGAGAAATCTTCAGGATTTTTATGTATTTAAGGATAAAATCAGTGGATGGTCCGGAAGCGGAGCAGGTGAATTAGAAACAGTAAACGGCAATTTACCTGTTGATTCTCAAGTTACATATGAAAATTTACCTTCGTTACGATTGAATCTTCAAACACAGCTTAGCTCATATTGGATGTCAGTGATACTTACATTGGCGGAATGGAACTGTCATGATGTATCGCAGTATGTTCCCAATGGATATCTTGAATTTAATCTAAAAGGTAAAAAAGGAGGGGAGCAGTTTGTAATCGGTGCAGTTGATCATGTAAGTGAGCGTTCAGCAGGTGTTGAGCACACAATAACAAAACCAATAACAGATTACTGTACTGTTACAACTGAGTGGCAACACGTAAAAATACCCTTAAAAGATATTTTGGATCCGTCACTTGGTATGGACCCATACAACGCAAAAGCTATCGTTCTGGATAAAGTAACCCTTGATCCGTTTTGTGTTTGGATCAATCAACTGAAGTTGACTTCTCCAGATAAAGAAAAGGCCTATCAGGCCATTAAATTGAATCAGGTAGGATTTCGTGAAAATGCTGAAAAATATGCCTATGTTTCAGGATTTGAGGATGAGCTTACTGCCACTACCGGTACTCAATTCCAGGTAAAAAGAGTTTCTGACGATTCCGTTGCTTATAGTGGACAATTGACTCTTGTGAAGGATTATGACCCGGATTCCGGGGAAAGGGTGCTTAAAGCTGTGTTTACCGACCTTACTCAACAGGGTGATTATTACATCACGGTTAATGCGGCCGGTATAGAGAAATCACCTAAGTTTAAAATTGGAAATGACGTTTATAAACAGTTACAGACAGATGTAGCAAGATATTTTTATTATCAACGTTCCGGGACAGACCTTACGGAAAAATATTGTACGGATTACCCAAGAAAAGACAGAACACCGCAGGATACAAGCGCTATCTTTGACTCAAATCCGGCGATGACGAGAGATGTATCTAAAGGATGGTTTGATGCAGGTGATCTTGGAAAGTATGTAAGTACGGGAGCTGGGACTTTAATAAACTTATTTTGGGCTTATGATATGTTCCCAGAGCTATATCAGGATAATCAGTTTAATATTCCTGAAAGCGGAAACGGTGTACCGGATTTACTCGATGAGTCAAGATGGGAACTGGAATGGATTCTAAAAATGCAAGATGCTGCAAGCGGAGGTTTTTATGCAAGAGTCCAATCCGACGATGATGGCAATATAACAAAAAGGATTATAAAGGATAAAGAAGGAGACACCACAAATATAAGACCGACAGAAGATACTGCATGTGCGGCTGCTGCCTTAGCCCACGCTTCCATCGTATATACCAAATATGATTCAGCGTTTGCCCTTACTTGTCTGAATGCCGCGAAGAGCGCATGGACGTACCTTGAACAAAATCCCAATAATATTAAATCTCCAAACGGACCTTATAATACTGACAGCGATATAAGTAGCAGGCTTTTAGCAGCAGCATCCTTGTATCGTGCTACAGGTGAAGCAAAGTATGACAATTACTTTGTGGCAAACTATTCGAAGGGAAAAGATACGTATGAGAATATGTCCGGAGATTGGGTAGGTAATTGGAATTTTGCCTTTTTCTCTTATATGAAAGCCGGGAACCGCAACAGTGATGCTGAAAAGTGGTTCAACACCGAGTTTACGTTTTGGGTAAACAACAAAATCGATCGGTATAAAAACAGTGCGTGGGGTAATGCAATTACAAACAGTAACTATTACTGGGGCAGTAATAACCAAATAATAGGTATGTGTATGGAAGCACTGATTGGTTCCAAACTTCTCGGAACAAATACCGATACAATTAACAATATGGCACTTTCTTCATTAAACTGGATTCTTGGAGCAAATCCTTTAAGAAAGAGCTTCGTATCTGGCTATGGCGACGATTGCATTAAAAACATATTCTCTACTTTTAATAGTGATGGAAGAACCGGGATAGCCAAGGGATTTATGCCGCTAGGACCGAACAGGTATCAAGGTATTGGTCTTTCAAACTTTCCCGCAAAATGCTATTTGGACAGTGCTGATGAATGGACCACAAATGAGCACGCTATTGGTTCCACTTCCACCCTCGAATTTATCACCGCATTTGCCAACAGTAACTTTCAAGGTGAGAACCCAATAAAAATTGGTGATGTAAATGGTGACGGCGATATTAATGCCATCGATCTGGCTTTGCTGAAAAAAAGTATACTTAACGGGGAGGTTCTTACGGGCAATGCTCTGAAAGTGGCAGACCTGAACGGAGATAACGAGGTCAATGCCATAGACTTTGCCCAACTGAAGATGTTGTTACTAAAATAAAAATATAAGAAGATATCAATAAAATACAATTCTCGTTATCGGAAAATCCTGAATAACAAGGTTTTAAGCCCTTCGTTTTATGAAGCTTATTCCGTGGATTGCATTTTATTATATTTGAAATCACAGAAACCTTACTACCAATACAAATAGAAACACCTTTGGAGATAATTAAAAATTTATCGTAAGTACTTATATCTTTCTTAAGAATAACTATAACCGATAAGGTGCAAGTCGCTTATCTAATTATAATTAATATTTTCTGCCTCAAACAGCAGGCAAAATGGAGGATTAGCATGAAAAAACGGAATTTTAGAAAAACAGTGTCTTTACTACTAATTTTATCGCTTATAGCTACTTTACTATTTACATCAAATGTATTTGCAGCATCTTCGTTAACAGATTATAAAACAGCTACTGAAACAGTTAAGAACATGGGTATTGGGTGGAATTTAGGAAATACTCTTGAAGCTTGTGGCGATTGGATAAACGGAAGCTCGGTAAAAGACTACGAAACTGCATGGGGCAATCCGGTTACAACTAAGGAAATGATTGACGGTATTCGTGCAGCAGGCTTTAAAACTGTTCGTATCCCGGTAGCTTGGTCAAATCTTATGTCAGCTGATTATACCATCAATAGTGAGCTCTTGAAGCGTGTTAAAGAAGTAGCGGATTATTGTTCAGCTAACGATCTTTATGCCATTGTAAATATTCACTGGGATGGCGGTTGGTTTGAAAAATTTGCAACTGAATATGATGAATGTATGAAGAAATACACTTCAGTCTGGACTCAAATAAGCAACTATTTCAAGGATTATCCTAAAAACCTTATATTTGAATCTCTTAACGAGGAGGGTTGCTGGAACAGTATTTGGAACAGATACGGCGGCTCATCCGGGGAAGATAAAACAAGAGCATATAATATACTTAATAATATTAATCAGAAATTTGTGAATATTGTAAGGGCATCAGGAGGAAACAACTCATCTCGTTGTCTTCTGATTGCAGGATATGCAACCGATATTGACCTGACATGTGATGATTGCTTTAAAATGCCTACTGATACTATAAATAATAAACTGATTATTTCGGTACATTATTATACTCCGTCTACTTTTACAATTCTTGAACAGGACGCTGACTGGGGCAAATGTGCAACTACATGGGGAACAGATACAGAAATTAATCAGGTTAAAACTGATTTTACTAAGATGAAAAACAAGTTTACAAATAACGGGGTTCCTGTGATTATAGGAGAATATGGGACTACAACAGTAAATAAGGACCCTACCAGTGTAAGACTTTATATTACAACAGTTTGTAAAACTGCATATGATATGGGATTTTGTCCTCTTCTTTGGGATAGCAGTACTCATTACTCCAGAACAGAAGGAAAAATCAAGGACCCACAGCTCGCAGCAATGTTTTTACAATACAAAGAATCTACCACAATAGTACTTGGAGATGTAAATGCGGATAATACAGTTGATGCTCTTGATTATGCACAATTGAAAAAGTACCTGTTAGGAGCCGATAACACTATAAATGTAAAGAATGCTGACATAAATGGAGATGGAGTAATTGATGCACTGGATTTTGCAAAGTTAAAGATACTATTACTCAAATAAAGGTTAATGAAAATTAAAATTTAAGAATTATAAGAGCAAAGCGAATGATTTTGTGGCTTTGCTCTTTTTTAATTGCTTTCTCTCCACTCTAATTATAACACACAAAAAAAATAAAATGCAGACTGTTTGTTCCAATTTCGGAGTGCTATAATGCTATAACACGCTAAAAACACCCTGTCGTAGGGTATATAGAATATTCTAAGAGGTAAAAAATATAATATTCCGTTTTGTTTTTGTGATGTTTAAAAAGGAATAACAAATGGAGGTAAAGCGTATGAGTTCATATGTAATTGGTTTTAAGGAAATTGATAAAACAAAACTCATGGTTGCAGGGGGGAAGGGTACCAATCTGGGGGAACTTACAAAGATCGAAGGAATACAGGTTCCGGAAGGCTTTTGTATTTCTACGGATGCTTTTAAAAGAGTTATTTGGGGAATACCGGAGATTAACAATTTACTTGATGAGTTATCTATTCTCAACGCGGAAGACCGTGATAAAATCGGTAAACTCAGCAGTGAAATCCGTAGAGTAATCGAAGAGACAGCAATTCCTGACCAAATTATTGAAGATATTACTCAGTTTCTCTCTCAATATGGTGCAAAAAACCCATATGCTGTCCGTTCCAGTGCAACTTCTGAGGATTTACCCAGCGCCTCCTTTGCGGGCCAGCAGGATACGTATTTGAATATCATTGGAATAAAGTCAATCTTAAACCATATCAGCAAGTGCTGGGCTTCGCTATTTACCGAGAGAGCAGTAATTTACCGTATTCAAAACGGCTTCGATCATCATAAAGTATGTCTTGCTGTTGTTATTCAGAGGATGGTTTTCCCACAGGCGGCAGGAATTATGTTTACTGCCGATCCCGTAAGTTCTAACAGAAAAGTATTATCAATAGATGCCGGTTTTGGGCTTGGAGAAGCCTTAGTTTCAGGACTGGTAAATGCTGACAACTATAAAGTAAGTAGTGGCAAGATTATTGACAAAGAGATACCCACAAAGAACCTGGCCATTTATGCCCTAAAAGAGGGTGGTACCAGAAAGCAGGAAATTGAGCCTGACATGCAGAACAGGCAAGTGCTGACGGATGAGCAGATTTTGCAGCTTGAGTCCATAGGAAGAAAAATAGAAGAACATTTCGGCTGTCCTCAGGACATTGAATGGTGTTTTGAGAATGATTCATTTTATATTGTCCAGAGCCGTCCCATTACCACACTATATCCCATCCCAGAGGCCAACGATAAGGAATACCACGTTTATATTTCAGTGGGACATCAACAAATGATGACCGATGCCATGAAACCATTAGGATTGTCCTTTTGGCAGTTAACAGCTGCAGGAAATATGTATAAAGCCGGTGGAAGGGCCTTTGTTGAGGTAGCACAAATGCTGGCTTCACCTGACATGAGGGGAATTTTATTAAACAACATGGGACAACACGATCCTCTCATAAAAGATGCATTGATAACCATCATAGAACGGGGAGATTTTATAAAACCGTTACCGGATAGTCAGAAAGAACAAGGTTCAGATAAAGGTAATAAAGTCATGTCCTCTGCAGATATACAGGCTCAGGCAGGGAATGATCCGCTAATCGTTTCCGGTTTAATTGAGCGAAGTCATACATCTATCGAAATTTTAAAACAAAACATCCAAACAAAATCAGGAGCAGATTTATTTGATTTTATTCAAGAAGATACACTCCAATTTAAGATGAGCTTATTTAATCCCCAGAGCATGGGTGTAATCATGGCGGTTGCAGCAGCTACAACATGGCTCAATGAAAATATGAAAGAGTGGTTAGGCCAAAAAAACGTAGCAGATACCCTCTCTCAATCAGTACCTAATAATATAACTTCTGAAATGGGTCTTGCATTATTGGATGTAGCAGATGTTATTCGTCCTTATCCGGAAGTAATTGAATATTTAAAAGCTACAAAGGATGATAACTTTTTGGATGAACTGGTTAAGTTTGAAGGTGGTCAGGAGACCAAGGATGCAATTTTGTCTTATCTAAACAAATATGGAATAAGATGTAGTGGAGAAATCGATATTACAAAACCTCGCTGGAGCGAAAAACCAAACACACTTGTCCTAATGATTCTCAATAATATCAAAAATTTTGAACCTAATGCCGCTAATAAGAAATTTGAGCAAGGACGACTGGAAGCTTTACAAAAAGAGCAAGAGTTATTGGAAAAGTTACAGCTATTGCCGGATGGTAAGCAAAAAGCCGAAGAGACAAAAAAAATGATAGACCTACTCCGAAATTTGGCCGGATATCGAGAATATCCAAAATACAGCATTGTCAGTCGATACTTTATTTATAAGAAGGCATTACTGAAAGAAGCCGAAAAGTTGGTTCAAGCCAAGATTATTAATGAAAAAGAAGATATATACTATTTAACTTTTGAAGAACTTCATGAAGCCGTACGCTCCGATAAAGTGCATTACCGGATCATCAACAAACGTAAGGAAGAATATAGATTATATGAAAAATTAACTCCTCCTCGTGTTATCACGTCTGATGGTGAAATAGTTATAGGGAAATATAAACATGAAAATCTCCCAACTGGTGCTATTGTGGGGTTACCTGTTTCTTCAGGGGTAGTAGAAGGACGTGCACGTGTTATATTAGATATGAAAAATGCTGATCTAGAAGAAGGAGATATATTAGTCACATCCTTTACAGACCCAAGCTGGACACCTCTGTTTGTATCCATAAAAGGTCTGGTAACCGAAGTTGGCGGTATGATGACCCATGGTGCAGTTATCGCACGTGAATATGGTTTGCCGGCAGTTATTGGAGTAGAAAATGCTACCAGATTGATAAAAGACGGAGATAGAATTCGGGTGAACGGATTAGAAGGGTATGTAGAAATTCTTTAGAGGATTTCTGTACATTTGGACATTTTTAATTGAGTTAACATAATACGAAATCAAACCTTTGACAGCAATATATTATCTATGATAAAATAATTCAAACTTAGTTAATTAAAGGAGGACATTCTATCTATGTTTTTATTCGTTTAAGATAAGCTGGTAATAAAGAAGCGGTAACATCATCTGCAATGGTGGGCTTTTTTATTGTGCTTATTATACGAATTGAGACATAGATATGGGCGAAGTGTAACTATCTTAGGTTATATGTTTTTCCAATGTCTTTTTAACGTTAATATGCAGACTAAAGCTCGCTTTGCGGATTTTGGCCTGCATTTTTTATTGCCTGAAAAGAACTACAATAAAAAGACTGGAGAATCATGTATGAAAAAACAAATTTCAAAATGGAAAAAGGATTTTTTTACCATATTGGTAGGTCAGGCGATTTCACTTATTACAAGTGCCATTCTGCAAATGGCGATAATCTTTTATCTTACACAAAAAACAGGATCAGCTATGGTGTTGTCAATTGCTTCATTGGTCGGATTTCTGCCATATGCAGTCTTTGGGCCTGTGATAGGTGTATTAGTCGACCGATATGATAGAAAAAAGATAATGATTGGTGCTGATGCGGTTGTTGCTGCAGCCGGGGCACTGTTGGCTATTAATGCTTTGTATATGGAACTGCAGGTCTGGATGGTTATGGTTGTATTGTTTGTCCGAAGCATTGGAACAGCTTTCCATTCACCTGCACTAAGTGCCGCAACGCCTCTTTTAGTACCTGAAAAACAGCTGACAAAATGTGCGGGGTACAGTCAGGCTTTGCAGTCCATAAGCTATATTCTCAGTCCTGCTGCTGCAGCGTTTTTATATTCTGTTTGGGAGTTAAATACGATAATAGCCATCGACGTAATGGGTGCAGTGATTGCATGTATCACGGTAGCGCTTGTACGTATTCCTAAGCTTAGTGCAGAGCAGAAAAGCCTGGATCGAAATTTTATGAAAGAGATGAAGGAAGGACTTGGTGTTCTAAAAGAAAACAAAGGACTATTTGCATTGCTGCTTATAGGTACACTATATATGTTTGTTTATATGCCAATCAATGCACTTTACCCTTTAGTTAGCATGGAATATTTTGCTGGAACACCGGTACATGTTTCTGTTACCGAAATCGCTTATGCTTGTGGTATGCTGGCAGGCGGTTTGATATTAGGACTATTTGGAGGCTTTAAAAAGCGAATTGTATTAATAACAACTTCTATTTTTATGATGGGCGCCAGTTTGACCATTTCAGGGTTACTTCCCACAAGCGGATTCGTAATATTTGTAGTCTGCTGTGTAATTATGGGTCTATCGGTTCCGTTTTACAGCGGCGTGCAAACGGCTCTTTTTCAAGAGAAAATTAAACCTGAATATTTAGGACGTGTGTTTTCTCTGACAGGGAGCATCATGTCTTTAGCTATGCCGGTTGGTTTAATCCTTTCCGGATTCTTTGCTGATCGAATCGGTGTAAATAACTGGTTTCTGCTATCAGGTATTTTAATTATCGGCATAGCTATAATTTGTCCGCTAGTAGGCGAAGTCAGGAAATTGGACTAAAAAGAAAAGGGAAATTTTTAAGGAGGAACATTTATGTTTTATATTTTTATATAAACCTTCCAGCTCAAATCGCAGGATTTTCCCTGCGAACAGGTAAATGAGAACATGCGATTTTGACGGGAGGGAAAAATATGGAATTGATAATAAAAGCTAAGGACATTCGTTTGGAATATACAGGACGTGATGTTCTGGACATTGATGAATTAGAATTATATGATTATGACCGCATTGGTTTGGTGGGAGCAAATGGTGCAGGAAAAAGCACCTTACTCAAGGTGCTCTTGGGAGAATTAACTCCGCTAGGATGCAAAATCAGTCGCCGTGGAGGATTTGCATATATCCCTCAGTTGGATGAAGTAACTTTACAGGAGGAAAAAGATTTTACCCTTATAGGTAAACTTAGTGTTGGGCAATTAGAGGTAAAGACCATGAGTGGAGGTGAAGAAACAAGACTTAAAATAGCACAGGCTCTTTCAGCGCAGGTACATTGTCTTTTGGCAGATGAACCTACCAGTCATTTAGACCGTGAAGGAACCGATTTTTTAATTGGACAGTTAAAATATTTTTCAGGTGCATTGCTGGTTATCAGCCATGACCGCTATTTTCTTGACGAGGTTGCGGATAAAATATGGGAACTCGAAGATGGCAAAATCACTGAGTATTGGGGTAACTATTCTTATTATCTTTGTCAGAAAGAGAATGAACGTAAAAATCAGGTCGCAAAATATGATCAATTTATTGCAGAACGGGATCGATTGGAACAAGCTGCCAAGGATAAGCGTAAACAAGCACGTAAAATAGAACAAAAAGCAAAAGATGTTGCTAAGAAAAAAACTTCTGAAAGAGGCGGACGTTTGGCCCATCAGAAAACAATGGGAAGTAAGCAAAAAACATTATATAAAGCTGCCAAGTCTTTGGAACATAGGAAGGCAGCATTGGGTGACATCAAAGCTCCGGAAAGCATACGCACCATTCGTTTTCGGCAGGGTAAAGTACTTGAACTTCATAATCCGTATCCCATTATCGGCACTGAAATCAATAAAAGGTTTGGAGATAAGGGATTATTTGAAAATGCATCTTTCAGCATTCCGCTTGGAGCGAAAGTAGCTCTGACAGGTGGTAATGGTACAGGAAAAACAACTTTAATTGAAATGATCTTAAACCATGAAAAGGGTATTTCTATTTCATCCAAGGCTGAAATAGGTTACTTTGCTCAGAATGGCTACAAGTACAACCCTAATCAGTTTGTCATGGAATTTATGCAGGAGGATTGTGATTACAATGTGTCAGAAATTCGTTCAGTTTTAGCCTCCATGAGCTTTGTACAAAATGATATCGGCAAGAGGTTATCTGTTTTAAGCGGCGGCGAAATTAGTAAATTGCTGCTGGCTAAAATGCTAATGGGAAGGTATAATATTTTGTTAATGGACGAACCGAGCAATTTCCTTGACCTTCCAAGTTTAGAAGCTTTGGAGGTGCTGATGAAAGGGTATGCTGGAACTATTGTGTTTATCACCCATGATAAAAGGCTGCTTGATAATGTGGCTGATATTATTTATGAAATCAAAGATAAGAAATTAAACTTAATACGTTAAAATAATTTATCTCAGTCTATAAAATTTCGAAATATGTGGGTTAATCCAGCGTTCTAATGGAAAGCGGACTTAACTTGAAATTTTATCAATTAGAGGAGTTGTTCTATGGAAAAAGCAATATATTTAATCACTGGAGTTATGGCGTCCGGAAAATCAACAGTTTCGGAACTGCTCGCTTCGAAAATGAGAAATGGTGTGCATTTGCGGGGCGATGTGTTTCGTCGAATGATTGTATCCGGACGTGCGGAGATGTCCGCACAGCCTTCTGATGAGGCTATACGGCAATTACAGCTGCGTTATCGCTTGGCAGCAGATGCGGCAAAAACCTATTATGACAACGGATTTTCCGTTATTTTGCAGGATAATTACTACGGAGAACAATTATTCCACATATTAGATATGTTAAAGGGTTATCCTGTTCAAATAATTGTTCTTTGTCCCAATGTGAAAACTGTAAAAAATCGTGAAAAGCAACGGGGAAAGGTGGGTTATATTGGTTTTACGGTGGAGACTTTGTATGAGAATTTCATGAGGGAGACTCCCAGAATTGGCTTTTGGCTGGATACCTCGGAACAGTCCCCCGAACAATCGGTAGAGGACATTATGTTACACTTTGAGTAAATTTTCCAACGTCTTATTGAATAGTCTACGGAACGTGGATTGTCTATCCGGGACAATTGGAATATGATAATTGAGAGGTGGCAAAAATGGATCGAAGAAAACAGCTCTTAATGGAATATAAGCATAGAAAAACTGAAATGGGAATTATCTCATTTCTTTGTGTGCCTACAAAGGAATGCTTTATAGGATATTCTCAGGATACAAAAGCATATATCAATAGTAATCGTTTTAAGCTTGATTCAAATATGCATCGCAACTCAGAATTGCAAAAATTATGGAATATACATGGAAATTCTGCATTTGAAATTGGAGTTTTGGAAGTTTTATCTTATGATGAAAAGGATAATGAAAAAGAAGATTACACCAATGAGTTGGAAGAGATGTGTAATCGCTACATTAGGAATATTGAAGGGGCAAGGAGGATTTAATAATGTAGTTGATGTTCAGTTGATGGGAGGGAGTGAAGGATGGACTCTTCAAAAGTAGGAAAGTTGATATTACAGCTGCGAAAAGAGCAAGGACTGACACAAAAAAAAGTTTCTGATGCGTTAAACATAAGCAATAAAACCGTTTCAAAATGGGAACGTGGATTTGGATGTCCGGATGTTTCCCTTTTGGCAGATCTATCCGGAGTTTTAGGGGCGGATATTCAAAAGATGCTGGAGGGTGAACTTGATCCCAACAAACCGGATAGCGGAAATATCAAAAAGATACGCTTCTATGTCTGTCCGACTTGCGGAAATGTTCTCACCAGTTCAAATAAAGCTTCGATTTCCTGCTGCGGCAGAAAAGTGGTACCGCTGACGCCCATGGAAAATTTGGAGCAACATCAGATGACCTTTGAGGAAATAGATATTTACAATTATATATCCATAGACCATGAAATGAACAAATCACATTTTATTAGATTTATCGCTTATGTGGGAACCGATATTGTTTTATTAAAACGACTTTATCCGGAGCAAAGTGCCGATATCCATATTCCTGCTGGGCAACGAAACGGAAAAATTTATGGTTATTGTAGTCAGCATGGACTCTGGGTACAATCTATATAATTGACTAGAGAAATTTACGATGAAATAGGAAAAACCCATCAACCATTCAGGTAACTGAATGGTTGATGGGTTTTATTTGTAGTTTTTAGCTCACTATTCTTCTAATTTCCAAATATTTCTGTCCGCCCGAAATGGCAGACAAGATAATGCGCCAAAAATTCCGATTACAAAAAATAGCAGAGCTGCTCCGGAGCCTTTTCCTGACCCGAACAATGTAACCCACAGGCTACCCATCGACTGTTCTGCCATAAATGGTTCAAACACTCTGTCAACAAAAAAACCGCCGCACAGATAACCTAAAGGAATGGTGAAAAACTGTAGCGTATTCCTAACCGAATAGACACGTCCCTGCATCTCAATAGGTATTTTTGACCGAAAAAGCACATCCATATTGGTCCCCATTACAGGAATAAAAATCCAGCCTAAGATTGCACCCAAACACCACACCCACGTACACCTGCCGAAAGCAAGAATAAAATTTTCGGTACTCATTGCAAAAAGTAAGGAATTACAAATAACTCGTACTCGGCTTTTTGGCGGAGGCAGGATAGAAACCAAAATGCTTCCAAACATTGTTGCTATTCCTGTTACGGTATTGACCATGCCAAGGGCCACCTCTCCGCCGCCAATACGTGAGAGCATCATTGCAGGCAGTGCGGCATTGAAGATTGAGGCGGTAAAATTGATTACGGCCAAAAATAGGATCAAATCCAGAATTCCCCGATTATCCTTAAGATACCGAAAGCCACTTTTTGCAGACTGCAATACAGTTTCGCTGGCAGTAATTCTCTGTTCTGTAACTTGAGGTATTTTTATAAAGCATAGTAGTGACACAAACGCTGTGACATATGTAATCAAATCAAATAGGATGACGAACTTAATGCTTGTAAAAGAAAGCATTGCCGTGGCAAGTACAGGCGTCAGTATTGTAACCAGCGAATTAGAGAAGGATCGCATCCCACTTACCTTCTGATAATGCTTTTTCGGAGTCAACAGGCTGATGGTCACCTCTGATGCCGGTTGCTGTACCGTATTCATCAATCCATTCAAGGTGTTGATCAAGTACAGATGCCAAGTCTGGAGTTTACCGGTTGTCAGCAGAACTAGTACCGATATGGTACAAAGTGCTGCAAAGCTGTCACTAATCAGCATTGTTATCTTCTTGTTCCATCGGTCGCTAAGTGCACCTGCGAAGATACTCAGTAAGACATATGGTGCATAAGAACAGATGGCCAATAGCGAGGTGGTAAGAGCAGACCCTTGTTGCTGATAAGACCAAATCACCAGTGCAAAGTTGGTCATCGCACTACCAAGTGCCGAAAACGACTGTGTAATCCATAACAATAGAAAAGTATGAAGTTCTCTGATGTTCATTTTTAAATTTTTAATCATGACTTTGCTCCTCTTTCAAATAGAATCTTACAATTTAATGAAAGTGCAAAGCCGAACGGACGAACTCAATCCGCTCCGTGCAGTTACGTCCGGTTCAGTCCTTGCACGGAGCAGTGACAATACAGAGTTGCATTTTTTATTCTCCTTTTAATTTTGATATTGGTTTAACGTTAAATTCTGCTAAGAGTTATTTTCTATTTTCATATTTTAACATAAAAGAATAATAAAAAGGTTACTTTTTTACAACAAAATTCTCTCAAGTTTAATCAAAAATCGGAACACATATTTCGCAAAGATGCTGCTCAACCTTTTCAGCCGCATAGCGCTCCAATATCGGTCGTGTAGCGTCATAAAGAAAGCCATTTTCAAACAGCGAAGGGAATATATCTCCCCAAGCCTGCTCTACAGCTTTAGCTGTGTGCTTTACTATAAAAACTGCATACTTTCCTCCGCTAAGTTCACCATGCTTAAGATTGCCCTCTGCCGGAAAGTGTTTATCAGCAAGGAGAATACAAGCATCATAGCGGCAATTTTCAGGCGGTGTTATTTGCGGATTATCATGTGCAATACCAAATATAACAGTTTTATTATTCATAAGGTTGTTAGCCACTGCCCACTGCTTTAATTGCTCCATAGTTCGGATATTTTCCGCACCATAAGCTCCTATTTGCCGTATATAAGCAATAGAGCATAGTGGGATAGTTTCAATATTCATATTCATTTTATTTTAGCCCTCTTTCATTACTTTGTGACCGGTCCTTTTTCACAATACATTGCTTTAAAATGAAATGCAATCTAATTTTTAAAAGTTGTACTGCACCCCCTAATAAAATAAAGTTGTGATATCCTGTAACATTTTTATGCAAGTTGACATAAAATATTAATATAAAATAACCTTTACACGAGGTGTTACCATGTTGTCAACCATTGAATTTATAAAACAGTCACTGGGTTTACATTTGTTTTTTGCAAGGATTATGAAAGAACACTCATTTTTCCTTGAAGCAGCGTTTACACCAAAGGACGCTAGTTTTACCCAACAGGCTGATAATTTTCGCAAAGAATTTGATAGAATTCTAGGAGATGTTATTTCACTTTCCAACGGTGTTGTTAATCCAGGCGTTTTACAATCCGGTGAAGTAATAACACCCTTTACTATTAAAGCAGAACAGGCGACCACATTTTTTACAGGAGTACGGATACCAACTCAACTGACACAGGCAGAGGCAAGATTAATGGGCGGTGGAATTATAACGGCTAGCCCTATGCTTGAGCGACGTGTATTTGCCCTTAACCAACGGGCAATAAAAGCAACTGCTGCGTTAATAAAGTTTAAAACAAATATTATATCTAATGTTTTAAGCTGTAAAATGTTCACATTTAATTACCCTTTGTTGATAATACACATAACTCGTGAGGCAGAATTATACCTTCTACAACTTAGAAGACTTCAAAACAGGGAAGAGATAAATCTCGAAAGAGAAGCTTACCAACAGGAATTTTTCTGGAATAGGCAAATGGCAGAACATGCTAAGTTTATAAGGGGACTTCTTGACCCGACAGAAAATAATTTGATCAATCAAGCTAATAATTTTGGTAATGAGTTTGATCAATTGACAGCAGAAGCTAAAGCAGCAATGGATGCTACTGCTCCATTGACTAACGTTACTGACGAAAGCTTGAAGGCGACTGAGGATTTAAGGAATTTCAAGGCACAAGGTACACAGGGAATTCTCTCATGTAAAATAAGATCAATCATAATTCCGCTGCTTGGTGACCACGTACTACGTGAAGCAAATCATTATCTGCGGCTACTTAAAATGTTTGAAGGAAGCAGATAAAATATTTAATACAGCACCGTTCAGGTTAACACATGAATAGTGGTTTGATAATAATAAGTAAAAAACTTACGACTTTATATATGAGGATGTTATAATGCAGATAGATAAAGGATTATTTACATTTTGTCGGCATTAGTTTTTAACGACACAAACCGAGGAATCTCATTATCTAATTTTTTAACTGGTTACATGTAAATAAATATCCGCAACCATCTAAAACGACAGAATTACTAATCAAATAATACGAGTGTAAAGCGACAAAATAAACACTAATTTTTTTGTCGCTTTTTATAATTTTCAGGGAAATGAATCACATCTATTAACACAAAAAATATTATAAATAGTTTAATGTAACTATTTTGAAATTTCTATTTCTAAGCTTACGAAACGGCTCGGGTTTCCCTGTTCGGAATATTTACCAGACGATAGATTTATAAAGACTTCACCGAGGGCTATAAATTTAAGAGTGGCTATTGATAAGGAAGTATATATTGCATATTGGTCAGATAATTACAGTGAAACTGATAAAGAGCTACCGTTTTAAAATTGGGGGAACAAGAGGCTAAGTTTTGGTCAACCAAAGGCCTGTAAACCTAGCTTCTAATTTTTATCTAAAAAAAGAAAAAGAGGTCAAAAGACAATGTAAAAATACTTTATGTACGGGAGAGAGCTTCAGTATCTGGAACAGATGTTGATGAAAATACTCTAAGCCGTTTACGTGGCAAGTGCGTGGCAAATGTTAAGAAATCCATCGGTACTGTCACTAATGATGATACAATCGTATTAAAGAAGGTCAAGCTCTTAAAGAGCCTAATGAACTTGGTTCTTCTATAAAATCGAGTCAATATCTATACGGTGAAAAAGTAAGATTCAGTTTTACAATGAGCGAGTCCATTGGGAGTTGTGATAAGCATTTGTATTATTGTTGAGAATTTTGTAGAAATAAAATTTATGTATATTAAGATATTTATAAGATTTCAATCGTGTTATATATGGGAGGTGAGGAAATGGGAGTAAGTTCGTGTGGATATACAGAGGAAGAATTTATACAGGTATATAAACGATATGCGGATACGATTTTTAGACTTTGCTACATTTATTTAAAAAATCAAGCAGATGCAGAAGATGCAGTGCAATCTGCATTTATTAAATTGATGCAGTCAAAAAAATATTTTGAGAATGAGGCACATGAAAAAGCCTGGCTTATAGTGACAGCACGTAATTATTGCAAGGATGTTTTAAAATGTTTTTGGAAAGTAAGGCGCATAGATTTTGAAAAGCTACCTGAAGTTAGCTATATGAATGAGAATGAAGGTAGTGAGGTGTTAGAAAAAATCCTTGCATTACCAGAGAAGTATAAAACGGTTTTATATCTTTATTATTATGAGGAGTATGCTGTAAAAGAAATAGCAAAACTGTTAAAAAGAAATGAAAGTACGGTCCAGACACAACTGGTTACAGCACGTAAAAAGTTAAAAATGGATTTGGAGGAGGGAAGAAGAAATGAAGGATAAAGATATGAAAAGAATTTTTGAAGCCTGCTCTCCAAATGAAGAGCAAAAGGAAAAGATGCTAAAGGGTATATTAAGAGAAGGAAGACTTGTACATAAGCAAGAAAAAGGAAAGTGGCGTTATATGACTGTAGCAGCATTGTTTTGTATTGTTTTTTCTTTTTCTGTTGCTACAGTGGCAGCAAATATTATTAAAAAAAATACAGAAGAGCTATACATGCGTTTTTTGTCGGCGGAAGACATGTGTTTAACTACTCATGGAGATGAAAGTGAACAAGCACAAAAATATTTTAATGCGCTAAATTCAGACAATACATATGAACAGTATATTGCTATTAATAAGCTTGTAGAATATTTTAATAATCATAAAATTAGAGAGAAGGCTATAACAGCTATAACGCCTTTTTCAAAAAGTAAAGAAAAAAAGCTTGCTCAAGCAGCACAGTTTGCGATAGCTATACTGACAGGAAAGTATGATAGTGAAAAGGTTTATAAAATGTATGATGGCAGTATATTTTTTACACTATTTAATAATTATTCAGATTACGGAAGTGATAACAGATTATGGCGTATAAAGGATGGAGTACTAGAATGCTACGATGAATATTCGAAGCCCTCTATGTATATTACTGATATGTTTGTTTCACCAGATGGCAAAAAGCTAGCTGTAGCAACATGCTCTAATAAAAGCTCCTATTTGACTATATATGATATGGCAGAAGGAACGGTAAGTCCAGCGCTAGTAGATACTGCAAGGTTTAGATTAGCCTGTAAAAAAGGCTATGAAATTTATGTGCGTGCAGATAGAGAGAACTACAGCGGTATATATAATATAAAATGGGAGAATGAAAATGTACTGAGCTTTGGTGCAAGTTTATCTTATTATGATCCAGATATTGTAGAGGAAGTAGTGGTTCAATATAACATAAAGAAAAAAGATTTAATTATTCGAGAGGTGGAACGACCGCAACCGTCTGAACTCAATTAATGCAAATGATGAATGGTTCTGGTAAAAAATAAATTCCGTGATAGTACATTGTCAGCAATTACGTAATCATAGTATTCCTATTGACATGGAAGGAAATAACAATTATAATAAATAAAACTAAACTTGGTTTACTAAACGAATTAGAGACTGTTTCTACCTTTGCTGAATTTCAGTGAAAAGGAAATAGTCTTTTTTATTAAGGAAGAAGCTTTTACGTCGTTGAAATAAAAATAAAATAAGAAAAGGTTGACTAAATAAATTAGAGACTAACTTTAATTCTGCTTATGCAGATATTGAAAATAGTCTTTTTTTATTTTTAAAGTACTGCTTTAGATGTAATTAGTATAAAACGCATTAATGGAGGAGATAGGATGGGTAAAATTAATTTAGCAGCCACTACTGTTGTAAGCCGTGAACAGCGTCTTGGCACGATCATAGGCTGGGACGGTGAAGCTTCAAAATTGGTAGAGGAATCAGGATATTCTATTCTTGGTTGCAGCGGTAAAAAAGGCAATGGTTGTAAGCTTTGCGAAATGAAAGGACCTTTTACACAAGGCTCTGTTTGCAGTGAACAAATGGTGGAATGTCAGGCTGGAAATGTGAGAGGTGCCGTTTTGATTCAGCATTCCCCTATTGGCTGTGCGGTAAGCCAAACAATTTATAATTCAATATATCGTAATGGTCTTGCTATGAGAGGCCTTCCTGTAGAAAATCTTAAAATCGTTTCTACAAATTTGATAGAAGGTGATATGGTTTTCGGGGGAATTGGAAAGCTTGAACAGACTACGCGCGATGTATGGGAGAGATATAAGCCCAATGCAATTTTTATTGGAACAGCATGTGCTACCGGCATTATCGGTGATGATGTTGACAGCGTTGCATCGGAGTATTCGGAGAAGTTTGGAATTCCTATTATTCCGCTTCATTGTGAAGGCTTCCGCTCAAAACATTGGAGCACAGGATTTGATGCCACTCAACACGGTATTTTAAGAGATATAGTAAGGAAAAACCCAAAAAAGCAGGAAGATTTGGTAAATGTAATCAATCTTTGGGGTTCTGATGTATTTAAACCAATGCTTAAGGAACTTAATTTACGTGTAAATTATGTTGTTGATCTGGCGACTGTTGAAGATTTGGCACAGATGTCAGAGGCTGCTATTACAGTTGGCTTTTGTAATACGCTTTCCTCGTATTTGGCTCAGGGACTGGAACAAAATTTTGGTGTTCCGGAATTGAAAGCTCCTCAACCTTACGGCTTTGCCGGAACCGATGCATGGCTTAGGGGGATAGCAAAAATCACACATCGTGAGGAGCTTTGTGAAGCTTACATAAAAAAAGAGCGTGAGCGTGTAACGCCTAAAATTGAAGAGTTAAAGAAAAAACTGAAGGGTGTAAAAGGATATGTTGCAACAGGTTCTGCCTATTCTCATGGACTGATTTCAGTATTAAGAGAGCTTGGTGTTGAAGTGAACGGCTCATTGGTATTCCACCACGATCCTATCTATGACAGTGAAGATCCTATACAAGACTCTTTAGCCTTTCTTGTTAATAACTATGGAAATGTGGAAAATTTCAGTGTCAGCAATAGACAGCAACATCAGCTCTATGCATTACTGATAAAAGCCCAGCCCGACTTTTTATTAATAAGACATAACGGGCTTGCACCTCTAGCATCACGTCTTGGTATTCCGGCTGCTCCTCTTGGAGACGAACATATTGCAGTAGGTTATGAGGGCATTGTAAACTTGGGCGAAGCAATATTAGCTATTTTAAAAAGAAAGAAATTTCACGAAGATTTGGCACAGCATATTAAGCTACCTTATACAAAGTGGTGGCTAAGTCAGGACGATCCATATATCCTTGCTAAAAACCCCGATATTATATATCAAGATTAATTTGGGAGGTAAAAAATGTCACAGATTGGAAATTCATATGAAAATCAGAAAACAAATTCCATAAGCCGACCACGTTATGGCTGTGCTATTGGCGCTATGTACACTGCAAGTGCAATTCCGAGAGTAGTTCCTATTACTCATTGCGGACCGGGTTGTGCAGATAAGCAATATGTTAGTCTTGCTTTTTACAACGGGTTTCAGGGAGGAGGCTATGGCGGTGGAGCTGTTCCCCCCAGTCTTAATGCCTCAGAAAATGAAGTGGTATTTGGAGGAAATGAGAGGCTTAAAGAACTGATACAAGCTTCAACAAAGGTAATTGATGCAGATTTGTTTGTGGTACTCACAGGTTGTATACCTGACCTTGTTGGTGATGATGTACCGTCAGTGGTATCAAAATTTCAAGAAAAAGGTGTTCCCATTGTTTACGCTGAGACAGGTGGATTTAAGGGGAATAACTATACAGGTCATGAATTGGTTACAAAAGCAATTATTGACCAATATGTCGGTGACTACAAAGGGCAAAAGAAAAAGAATGTAGTTAATGTTTGGACAGAAATTCCATATCAAAACCCATTTTGGAGGGGGGATCTCTCTGAGATCAAACGTAGTCTTGAAGGGATAGGCCTTAAAGTTAATATTTTATTTGGACACAGTTCAAAAGGTGTTGAGGAGTGGAAAGAAATTCCTAAGGCACAGTTTAATCTTGTTATATCAACCTGGCTTGGAATTAGTACAGCAAAGTATCTTGAGGGAAAATATGGTCAACCTTTTTTACATATACCTGTAATCCCTATTGGGGCGAAAGCTACATCTGAGTTCTTACGCAAAGTATCGGATTTTGCAGGATTAAATCTGGAAAAGACAGAACAGTTCATACAACAGGAAGAGAAACTATATTATAAATATTTGGAGGATTTTTCAGATTTCTATGCAGAATATTGGTGGGGTGTCCCATCTAAATTTGCTGTTGTGGGCGAAAGCAGCTATAATCTGGCCATTACTAAATTTCTTGTAAATCAGCTTGGATTGATTCCGGTTAAACAAATTGTAACGGAAAATCCTCCTGAAGAATATAGGGACAATATTATAAAAGAATTTGTAAACATTGCAGATGATGTTAGCGTAACACCTCTTTTTTTAGAAGATGGTTATTTGGTTGAGCAAGCCCTTATCAATTCTGAAGAAAAACCTTCAATTATATTAGGAACAACGTGGGACAGAGATGCTGCAAAGGAGCTTGGCGGAAACATTGTTGAAATTGGCTTCCCGGCATCCTATGAAGTGGTTTTATCAAGGGCAAATGTCGGATATAGAGGAGCATTGTCCTTGATTGAAAAAATATTTACTGTTGCCATCAGTGCAAGTACTTAAGGTTTTTCCATAAGGATTCAAATAATTTTAACATAGTTATGAGCTCACCTAGAAACTGGCGAAATTATTCACAAGCCACAGGTATTTATACAGTTGAAAAATAAGATTAAAGGTTTTTTAGAAAAATTCAATGCAGGATGGCATCATTTGGGGGAGTTATCGATAATGAGAGGTAAAGTAATTATGTAACCTTTGTTACTTTAAATGCATACTATAAACTGAAAGGAGCGTGCAATCAATGCAGGATTATTATGATAAGCAACAGCCCCAGCGTTACACCGGGACATCAGATAGTATGCAAAGCGAAATGTCCGACGAATTCAGAGGAGCGATGACGGAAGAGATGTCACTCGACATGATGCCTGACGGAATGCCTGACAGATTCTTATGGGAGAGCTATGAAACTCAACGGGATCCTCCTTTCGGTCCTCCACCTGGAATGCCACCTTTTGGAGGCGCTGCTCAGGGAAGCGGACCACCGCCCGGTCCTCCACCGGCTTTTGTTCCATCTAACGCCGTACAGCAACAGTCAGCCGGAGTCCTTTCGATAAATCCGGGGGCCATTAGGCCTTGTAGGTTCAGATTTGTGTATTTGTGGCTGAATAACGGCCAGCGCTTCTGGGCCTGGTTGGTTTTCGTCGGGCCAAGGTCTGTGGCGGGATGGAGATGGACGGGATTCCGTTGGGTTTACTTCGGGATAGACACCAGGAGGATAGCGTCATTTGTATGCTATTAGTTTTTTCTTCCTGTACTTAAGCGGGTGCTGATACATTTCAGCACCTCCGTTTTTTCAGCAGTTGCCTTAAGTATTGCCTTTGTCTCAAAAAAAACTCAAACTGGAGCTTGAATTAATTTAACAAATAGAAAAACAAACCAATTATGGTATTTATTAAAGTCGAAGTCATCTTACTCTACATAAGTGTGCATAAAACAATAATTTTATAGGGTACAGTTTGGAAAGGGATACCCATTTTGGCTGTTCCATAAACAACCACCAAATTCTTGTTTGCCGGGTTTCCGGTAAAAGCCTGCCCATTTTCTTGAATAATTTCAGTAAGGGGACTGATATTAAGTTTTAATGTACCATCACTACTGACCAACTGACTGTTAAAAAAATCAACCTTAACATTTTGATTTCCCGACGCCTTTGCCATTACTAAAGCTCGATATTGCGGAAGGTAGATCAGTGGAGCAGGAGCATTTGCATCGTAAAATCCGGTTATGGGATCTCCTATATTCACCATTACATGATCTACAAAGTAGGTAGTCGGCATTATTACAAAGTTTACCATGTTTCCATCCATATTTTGTACAGACATTAGTTTATAACACTCGGAAGGCGCTTCTGCCCCTGCCCAGAAATTACTTATTGCTGTAACAACACCTGAAAAAAATCCAAAGGTAGCCATATTCAATACCCCAATAACATTTGTTTTATATTATATAACATATGCAGTTTTAGAGAATTATGTTATCCTTGCTCATAGGTAGTTAGATGCATAAAAATATGTACCGTAAATAGTTGAAATGTTATTTGCCATATTGTTTAAAGTTATACTTATGTTTTCTTTTGACTTAAGGCTTGTTGAAGAAAGGGAAAGTTCAAATCAAAGTGTCTCCAACTTTTAATATTTTTGCTATTCTTGAGAATGTAGAAGGTAAATTTAATGTAAAATTTGAATTTCCTTCAAAAGTTTAAATTTTAAGGCTAAAGATTTTTATTGCCGTTAAAATTCAGAATAAAATATGAATATAATCAATTTACTAGGATTTATAACCCATTTTGTAGTCTAAAAAAGAAATCCTCTTAAAAACTTTTCCGGGTGCTAGTTATTAGCACCTTTTTTGGCACTATATTTACCGTTACGTATAGGGGCATAATAAGCTATTGACTTTTGTTATCAGTTTTTTTGCTAATTGTTAATATATATGCAGTTATTGCCTCATTAAAAGTAAAATAATATTTAAAAAATTCTGCATTTCAATAACAAGATAAGACACAAAATGCTTTTTTAGTTCATTATAATATACATATGGGCGATGGGAACATCTTCGTTACCAGCGGAAATAAAGGATAATTGTATTTAGCCATTTTTATTCAATAAAAACATTTTCAACTCTTTAGATATTTCTGCCTTGGGTCTGCCAAGATGTTTACCAAAAATTTACTGATTAAATTTCTTCACGTTTGCATTTCAATGTATTGACATATTAAGGTTCAGCCAATACGCAAAATAATGCTAGAATAATTAAAATAATCTACTGTGGAGGGCGATGAAGCAAATGTTGAATATTGTAGTATTAGAGGATAATTCTGAATACCTAGAGGTTATTTCTGCATATATCCAAGATTGCTTATGGATGAACAATCTTGAAGGGCAAATCATATTAAGAACTCGATTTCCAAGCGAGGTTGAAAAGTATATTAAGAAGGACAAGCCCAATATTTTCTTTATTGATATAGACCTAAATTCGAAAATAAACGGGATAGAACTTGCTCATGAAATAAAGCAAAGGCTGAAAAAACCTTATATTGTTTTTGTCACTCAACACACAAAATATGTATTACTCGCATTTAAATCTCATGCATATGATTTTCTCCCAAAGCCTGTAACGAAAGAACAGGTTAACAGATGCTTATTAGATATATTCAATGATTTGAGGGATGAATTAATTAATAGTAAGACAGAGGATAGCAGTTTATTAACTATCAAATCCGGGTATAAAGAACTGTTTATAAAAAAGTATGAAATCCTACTAATTGAAAAACAGGGGAATAAGGCTTTAATATATACTTTCAACGGACAATATTGTTGTTATCTGGCGCTTGAATACTTTGAAGAGATATTTGCAAATGACAAAAATTTTTTAAGGTGTCATAAAAGCTTTATAGTAAATACTGCATATATCAGAGAAATAAGATTTAATAAACTTGAAATAGAACTTGTAACTGGTAAGGTGTGTTACATGAGTAGAAAATACAGAAAAGGGCTTTGCTTATGAACCCCATTGTAAGAATTGTAATTAATTTAATAGATGCATTCATCTTAATTATGTATGCTGTTGTATTTGCTAAAATAAAAATTGACTATAGAAGAATAATATTAGGTACGATTACTATAGGATTAAGTTTCGTATTAACATTTTATGCGTTTATGGAAAATTATTATAATAACATTTTACTACAGTATAGCATTAGTTTAGCTCAAGTAGTAACATGTACATTTTTCGTTTGGCTACTGTTTCATGCTTCATTTCTCCAGACATTAATAGGGATGATCGTGTATTTTGCCGCAACATACAGTGGTGAAATGATTGTAATGACTATACTTACCTATATTAAGGGTGATTTTATAACAGCTTTCAAAAACAGTATACTGGCACAAATTTTGATCTCATTAGGCGTATATCCTATTATGCTACTTGTTCTGATAATATCAAAAAAGCTACTTTCAGTTAAACTCATTGGTACAATAAAGAATAAAAAGCATGAATTGCTTATTACAGTATATGGAATTAGTACTATTAGTATAACGACAGTTAACACCATGATTGCTCAGGCAAATAGACTAAATGTTGGTGAAATGGTTGTAAGCATTGGAACTTCAATATTCTTTTTATTAATGAATATAGTCTTTCTATATTTCATAACAAAATTCACTAAAAGAGAACAGGAATTAGAATATCAAAAACACTATAACAAATCATTAGGAGACATAGTCAACCAATTATCTGCGTTTAAACACAATTTTGATAATATGCTGGCGACAATGTCTGGTTATATTGAATTCGGTAAATGGGAGGGACTGACCGACTTTGTGAATGAGATAAGAAAGAAACAGACAACCATTGGACTTCACAATATATCCATGTTAAAGAAAATCAATGAGCCTGGGATTATAGGCCTATTTTTAAGCAAGCTTGATGCGATGCGCGAAAATGGAGTGTATTGTAATATTATCGTTGATAATGAGATTTGTGTCAGCGGGATGAAAATCGGGGATCTATGCGACTGCCTTGGTGTTCTGGTTGACAATGCCTTGGAGTCTGCATCCGAGATAGAAAACGGATTTGTAAAAATAAAAGTTGAAACAATTGAAAATACCCTGATATTTTTAATCCAAAACTCTACAGGCCTGATTGAAGTTGATAGAATATTTGAGCAGGGGTGGTCTACGAAAGGCGAGGGCAGAGGGTTTGGCCTTTGGCATGTTATGAATATTATTAGAACATATCCTAATGTTCTATTTAATACTACATTGAAGAATGATGTTATAAGCCAGGAACTAATAATAAGCAAATCAATATTATAAAGCCTATATATTTTTACATTTCACAATGAAAATCTAACATTTTGTAACAACATTTCCAAATAACCTTTTTAATTTATTAGAATAAGATTGTCTTCAACAGGGCGAATCTTAGTAAAATTCAATCATTAAAAGGCCAAAAAGTTAATAAAAGAGGTGATGATTTAATGATAGTATGTATAAGATCTCCAGACTGAGATATCGCTAGCAAAACGCGAGTATCACATTTAGCTAAGAAACACAATTGCCACATTTTAAGACATGGATTTGTTTATATAAGAATCAATAATTACAAGTTCGACCTACATATATAATTATGCTAGTCGAAGGTTACCCAATATAATCCAATATTATACTAATGTTCAATATTTGTCCAAACTAAGCTTTCGGATTGATATGAAATTCTAAGATTAAGTACGAAAATACAAGTAAATGAAAGTTATTATAAGGAGGGTAAAATATGACAATTAGTAAAAAGAAGCAAATTAGTTTATTCATGGGTATTATCTTAACGTGTACTTTTTTATTTTCAAACGCTTTTGCCAAAGAGAACTACTCTGATAAACAAAGCAATATGGTTAATTTTAATCTTGATAAATATTTTGTTCAAATCCAAAACAAGGGTTTTTCTGAATATGTGAATGCCATAGCAACATTTCCAAATGGGTCTTCAGTAAATATAAATGAGGATGCGATATGGAAAAGTGATAATACCGACATTGTTTATGCCGAAAACGGTAGGCTGCTTGCAATGGGAAAGGGAACTGTAAAAGTTAGCGTTTCTTATGAAGGGTTTAAACAAACAATTGATGTAAAAGTGCTAAATGATATAAATTACGAAAAATTAAATCATTCGATAAAAAAATCATCTAATGAATCAGTAATGGCAGCAAGTACTTGGAGAGATGATATTACAGGTAAAGCTAGCCGTATGCTAAACTATGCATGGACTCCAACACGCAACTTACCTAAATATAATTCAAGTGTAAATGGATACTTTACAGCAGGGACAATGTATTATGGTGTACCTTATACTACGACGGACAGAAATATGCAAGTTGATGAAACTGGTTTTTACTATGCAATGTCATATAGTGACTTTTACACACCGTGGAGCAATGGTACTAAAACAATGCCTAGGTACGGCAATGACTGTTCCGGTTTTTCAAGCTTTGCATGGGGAATATACCCTCAAACAACTTATGATTTTATAAATGGTGTAGCAAATAATACATATAGAAAGGTTGGAAGTTATAATGTTAACAGCCCAAGTACAAGCGATCTTATTAGTTCGTATGCATCATTACAAGAAGGTGATGTTGTTGTAACAGGAGAGCATATGTTTGTAATAGATACAAATAATTCTAGTGGCTCATATGTTTGGGCTTTTGAACAGACACCAACGCTACCTGTTTACTCATATCATACATATAGTCAGATGGCGAGTGGTCTATATAGACCAATTTCGAAATATTAGTAGAAAACTGGTAATTTGTAAAACATGTATAGATGACTCAGCATTGAATTTGTTAGTTAATAAAACTGAAAGAGCACTCAATTCTTTATTTTACGGATACAAATAAAATTTAATTCGTTGGAATTTTTAATAGGAAGGAGGAGTCTCTATGTTATCAAAAAAAATAAAGATAGGATTATCTGTATTTACCTTGATTGCAGTTTTGGGTGCAATGAACCCTGCATTTGCAGCAAATACAAAAGAGATGTCTGGTTTACCAAGTAAAGTAATGGAATACACTAATCGCACTGGAGTGGTAAATACACCTTTAGGATTAAATGTCAGAAAGGAACCGAGTTTGAATTCAAGTATAATATATGCAATTAGCTATGGTACCGAGGTATATGTAGAAGGTTTAATTGGAGGATGGGTTCTCGTAAGATTAAAGGATTCTGGTATTGTTGGATATGTTTATGGAGAGTATTTAACAATTAACTATTAGTAAATCACAAGATGACAGGGTTAATCCACGGCAGTACCAAATAAACTTAATATTTCCCAGAGGAGTGTCCACCAAAGTACCATTCGGGATAAGTTTTTAACATCATACAATAATTCACAATTTTATATGCATGATACGATGGATCAATGTGATTTTCTGGGAAATTTAATTTTTTAATTCCGTATACGAATTTTAGGCATAAAGTTAGTTGATTTGAAAGGAGAAATACCGTATGTTAAAAGGTAATAAAAAGCTTTTTATTTTAGCAATAATGTATATCGTAATTTTCTCTTTATACAGTACAAGTTATGCAACAGTGGGTACAGCAAGTAATATCAGCTATAGTACATCACAACCAGGGACTTTTCTTTATTGTAATAACCCAGAATGGGTTGAAGATAGTGATTTAGCCGATGCTAATCTAGGGAATCATATTGTTTTTCAGGAGAATATTGCTTCAGGTACCGCTCAGTTCTATGCTGAACATGCAAATCATTGTGATACAAGTGGAGGAAGCTTCGTTGCTTGTCTAAGAGCAAAAAATACTGGTAGCTCACCAATAACTTTAACTATAATTAAAAGGGCAAGTCAAGCTAATACCGAATCACATGGAATTCAGGCATTTAAGGACTTTTATTCAAATAGTACACTAAATTATAGCTACACAATACCAGCAGGAGGCACTCAGGATATTATGTATTCGGTAACTGTTCCTTATCATACTGTTCTTAATGCACTTGCCAAGTTTACAGTAAGTGGTCCTGTTCAAGTGTCCGAATATTTGTATAGGAATTCTATTAGTTCAACATCAATATATGAAGGACATAAGTCTGAGCAAGGAGGATACTTTACATATAAGGGAATAGGTGTTAATCAATCAAGTGGAACAGCGGTTTTTCCCAGTGTAAGTAACACGTATTCATGGGAGATTAATAACTCCACTACAGGTTATTTGCCAGTAACTTATCGGAATCAAACAAGTAATACTTGGTTCACAAACGCAGGGTATGCGGGTGATTCGGTATCAGAAAGAAATGTTTGGAATGATATGTTAAATATAAAGGAAAAACAGAGTGATGGCTCATACAGAACATATGATATTAATTATAATATCGCTAATTGGGCTGTCGAATATAATGACACTTATGTAATTAAGAATTCTGGAAGTTCATCAAGAACAATTACAATAAACTTTGACGATCGATACCTTGTATATGATAACTCCACACCATCACTTTTAAGTCTTCTACGCACACCTTCTTACAATGGAATAGCAACCCTGACATATACAGTTGGTGCAAATAGTACAAAAACAGTAAACTTAAAAAAGATACTGATCGGTGATTCTGGTGGCCATATAAAAAATTATGTGAACGTTAATTAGAAAATATTAGTCAGTGAACAAAGTAAAAAGGAGGGGAATCAAATTATGAAAAAAATTATTTTCAAAAAAGCAATAGCTTTATTAACTAGTTTTGTTTTAGTAATATCTCTTTGTTTAACACAGGCGTATGCGGCGGTAACTACAGATGGAAATCCTTCTAATGTTGGAACATTATCAGATAATACTATTTATAACTATTTGAATATTAGAACTTATACTCTTACTTTGAACGGAGTAACAAATAGCTATCCTGTTGAAATATTCAAGTCAAATCCTTCCACTCAGAGCGGTTCACCATTTTTTGTTTCACCTGCAGCAACATTAGTTACTCTGAATATTCCAAATAAAACTGTAATTGCAAAAGTTAATGGAAATGTTCAAAATGGCTATGGAACAGTAGCACAAGTTTTAGGTTTAGGATATTTTAATGGGGTATTCTACCAAAATGGTATATGGGGTCAAACAGCTCAAAAAATTACATCTAATATTTCAGATTTACTAGAAATGGACTTTCAATTTTTCCCTTGTTTTGTTATTAAAAAGCCTGTCCAAGGTTCAACTATAAAAACTGCAACTATAAGATGGTTCACAAAAAAGACTTTGGCTGATGCTTTACCATCTATTGATACAATAATGCCATCAACCAACTGTTTGGTATATAATGGAAAATCTGTATTCGACCAAGCAGTTTATGATACTTCGGATGGAGGTTTACGAATTGCAGATGGATCTGACTTAACATTGAAAAATAGTACGTTACACAATAATCCTGGTACAACAGTAGACTCTGGTAAAAGCGGAAATAATAGAACATTCTTAGGTCATAAGCAGGATGGTTCATTTGTTATGGTGGTTGCTGGTAATATGGATTTTGTAAGCGGTGCAAAGTTAATGGTGAAATTAGGTTGTGACTATGCAGTAAACCTTGATGGCGATGGTGCTTCTCAGATGAGAGTTGCTTCTGGATACACAAATAATGCACCTGCAGGCAGGATAGGATCTTTTGGAAATGATAGTTACACTTACCAATCTTGCTTCTGTATTTATAATAATTAAGCACTTAGAGTCACAAAACGCTGATATTTGGGTGTTTGTGGTGTATGTCGATAGAAGAATTAAATGATACTTAATAACTTTTTCTTAATATAATTGTTTGGTTTTAATTTATTGTATAATAAAGGGGCTGTTGCATAGTAAATTGATATGCACAGTCCCATTTTTATTATTTTATACCCCAGAAGGGTGCGGTTTATAAAATTCATTCAGAATCGTTTGGTTAAAACGCTCGCAGATACCGTTTGTTTGAGGGCTTTTAGCCTTTGTCATTGTATACTCAATGTCGTTCATCTGTAGAAATAACTCATACAGGTGTTTCTCGGATGCTCCGCAGTATTCCGTCCCTCTATCTATGAGGACTCTCATTACTGGTATCATGTGGTTCTCAAAGAATGGTAATACTCTGTCATTTAATATGTCTGCTGCTGTCACTGGTACCTTAGCTGTATATAATTTTGTAAACCCACTGCCGAGTAAGTATCTATGGCAGTTTCCTTATACATACGCCCAACACCTTTGATATAGCCGACATAGAAAGTGTCCTGTGCCAACAAATATCCAGGGTACTGGGTACATATCTCGTAAATGGATATATTCTTTTCCGGATTTTCTTTCTCAAGAGCAGCAAGCCGATCGTTCAACATTTAAAATAAATAAAGTATAAAAAACTAAGATTTTTCTTTAAAAATTTTTTCTACATACTATTTCACACTAAAATCCGAAAGGGGATGCTTATTTACAGCTTCTTTTAGCTGCTGTTGATCCAAATGAGTATATATTTCGGTAGTAGAAATACTTTCGTGGCCAAGTATCTCCTGTAAAGCCCTGATATCAACGTTCCCGTATTTGTACATCAGGGTTGCCGCAGTATGTCTCAGCTTATGAGTAGAGTAACGCTGAGGGTCAAGGCCAGCTTCTTTTATGTATCTTTTAACTATTTTCTGTACGGATTCCTTGCTGATTCGCTGGTTTCTTCTGCTTATAAACAAGGCACTTTTGTCTTTAAGACCGTTTACGGGACGGACCTTCATATAGTCTTCAATAGCCTGAAGACATGCTTTATTCAAAGGTATACTGCGTTCTTTACCGCCTTTTCCGAATACTGTCAGAGTATTATCCTTAATATTGTGAAGATTTATTCCAACCAGTTCTGAAAGACGAATTCCACAATTTAGGAAAATCGTAATTATTGCGTAGTCTCTCACTGAATATTCATGATCCGCTTCGTTAACAGAGGTTAAGAGCTTTTTACTCTCATCAAAATTAAGATATCTGGGGAGTCTCTTTAAAATCTTTGGAGATTCCAATTCTATAGTAGGGTTTATATCCAGCCGCTTTGCCTTTGTCGAGAGATAGTTAAAAAAGGATTTTAGACTTGCAACTTTTCGTGCACGCGCATGGGAGGTATTATCTCTTTTGTTGCTGACAAAGGACATATATGTATATAAATCACTGAGTGTAACCGTCTTTAAAAGAGCTATATCAATATCTGTGATTTCAATGCTATCAAATTCAATGTTTTTATCAACTATATTTCTATGTATCTTTAAAAAACGGAAGAATATTCGAAGATCATAAAAATACACCTGTATGGTGTTTATAGATTTACCCTTTATAGTTTGCATATAGTTCAAAAAATCTCTTAAAACCACAGGCATTTCAAAATCATAAATATTTTTCATATGTAAGACCCCTATGTAATATTAATAGATACAGATACCAAATTATTCATATATCTAGTATATCACATAAGAAATGGCTTTTCAGCAATCATCCTCGTCGTATTTGAGGTCTTTATTCATACAATCTTCATAGTCATGATTGCTGTTCATATCAAATTCTTCAATAGGCACAGGGCCTCTCATAACATATCTTTCAACTTGCAGTACACCGTTTTCGTCCGCACGGACTCTCCAATCAACCATCAATATTTTGCCTTCTAAAATTTCTATACCTGTTATACCTTTTGAATGTATGCAACAGCCTGTATTAAAGTAAGGCAGCTCTTTGCTCTTTGGAAATTTCTGTCTGTGAGTGTGGCCGCAAATAAGCATGATTTTATGTTTTTGAATCCACTTTTTATAATTTCTCTCAATCTTATGTCTTTTAAAATGGTTTCTGGCAGGACTGGACGGGCTGTGGAAGCCGATTACATGAATATACCGCCAAAAGTAACGTAAAAGGAACATGGAAACAAACCAGAGCTGATCGTTCATTAAATCACCTTGATGCCCGTGAACAACAAGTATTTCCTGACCGGTGGCTTTGTTTTTTAAAACCAGAGATTCCATTGGTGTCATTCCCTTGAGTAAATCATGAATATCCTGACTGTAATCATCGTAATAGCTGTAAAAATTCCTACTTACGAAGTCCTTGTTTTTAAGATAAATATTATGGTTACCATAAAGCATAATAAATCTATTGTCTTCAAAGAATTTTTTAAGAACTATAAAAACATCGCTGTGGGCTAATCTGATATGTCTGAACTTTGTATATTCCCATAACTCATCGCCGTCACCTGCCTCAACATATACATATCCGTTATCAAAGTAATAATTAAGTGCATGGCGGAAAATATTCTGATTTCTGGCAAACTCGTCGGAAATGCTGTCGTCTCCTCTATGGGAATCACTGAAAAATATATATTTGGAATTATTGTCAAACAGTTGAAGCTTTGCATTTCTATAAGCTTTTAGCAATCTTTTATCTGTAAACATTCCATCATTCCTTATATTTTGTGTTATTCATTAATATGTGCAGTTACATTAGAAGGTTATCCATGAAAAGTATTCCAGAAATGTTTTGAATAATTTTTGCTAAAACTCCATAAATTCTTCGTGTTGGAATTACCAAGGTATATTTATAAAAAATGTGATTTAGTAAAGCACTAAAAGGAGGATTTAATGTCAAGCAGGTATAGAAAGCTTCTGACAGGCTGTACGTTGGTCTTATTACTTTTTTTTATTTCAACTAACGTAATGGCATCAAACAGTCGGGCAGAAGCTGTAATAAAAAGTATTGATATAAGAAGCACACCGGTTTTAAACCCTATTGATTATAACGGATATATTGTAAGAATGGTAGTTGATTACGCAAAGGAATTTGTCGGTGTTAAATATGTTTATGGTGGAACAAGTCCGAAAGGCTTTGACTGCTCAGGTTTTATCGGGTACGTTTATAATAATTTCGGTGTTAAACTGGCCAGATCTGCGCAAAGCATGTACTCAAACGGCAAGAAAGTGTCGAGAGATTCACTAAAAGCCGGCGATATATTATTCTTTGACGCCTCCTCCAGAAACAGAGCGGGGGCAATCGACCACGTAGGTATTTATTTAGGCGGTGATAATTTCATCCACGCATCCTCTTCAAAAGGTTCTGTCCATATACAAAAATTATCCCAGTATAAAGGTTTATATATAGGTGCAAAAAGAGTTATATAGCTTTAAAGATCCTTATGAATTAAACAAATTAGTAAAACAAATAATATAATGGATTCTTAATAATTTCAAAGAGGTGATAAACCATGTCAACCATGAAAATGAGTAGACTGAAAAAAAGAGTTATTTCGTTTATAGCACCGTTGCTGTTATTAATGTTGACAGCTTGTTCACAAAAAGTATTACAAGAACCGTTAAATAATACAGGAAACCAGTCGGTTCGAAGCAATATTGAAAATGCACTACAGACGCCTGCTAAAAATACTACACAGTCTGAAATAAATAATATGTCACAGTATTATATATATACCGCAAACGAGGATGAATCTACCGTTTCTGCTGTAAATGTGGCTACTATGCAGACTACAGCAACTATTCCGGTTGGGAAAGCCCCTCATAATGTACAGGCAACACCCGACAGAAATTTTGTTTTTGTAGTAGAAAATAAAAGCAACACTGTATCAGCAATTGATTCTAAAACAAATATTATCACAAAAACGATTAAAGTGGGAGAAGGGCCAAACCATATCGCATTCTCAAAAGATTCAAAAACCGCTTATGTAACAGTAGCCGAAATGGTAGAAACAGGGGAAATGAGCAGTTCAGGTAAAAAAGGGAATGTATATGTTCTTGATATTGCTTCGGGGACTGTAAAGAATAAAATTCCGGTTGGTAAAATGCCTCACGGGTTAAGAATGTCCCCGGATGGGAAAAATCTTTATGTAGCTAATTCAAATTCCAATGACGTATCAGTTATTGATTTGAGTTCCAACAAAGTCATTAAGACCATAAAGGTAGGCAAAAAACCTTCTCAGGTAGCAATAACTCCCGATAATAAGCAGGTCTTTGTAACAATTAGTGATGAAAACAGGGTCGATGTCATTGATACATCAACTATGAGTGTCAAAGAATCAATTTCGGTAGGGAAAACCCCTGTTCAGAATTATATAACACCTGATGGCAAATTCGTTTATGTTGCAAATTCAGCAAGTAATAATATCAGCGTAATTAAAACAGAAACCCTCGATGTTGCAGCAACCATTGCAGCAGACTCAAAAGCCCACGGGGTTGCAATATCAAAGGATGGAAGATTTGTATTTGTTACCAACAGCGGAACAGGTAATGTAACTGTAGTAGATGCAAAATCCAATGTTGTAACTGCTACCGTGGCAGTGGGCAAAGGGCCTACGGGTATAACCGCTTGCGATTAATAAAAGAGGGGGTGGTTTATCGGCGAATACGGATATTTTACCGGAAACTTACGCGATGTAGGTTTTAGCGAAACAATGAATCATGGACGATGAATGTGAGCGACGGTAAAATATCCTAAGATGAGCCGCTAGAAACTCTTGCCAATATCTTTATTCTACTTTTCCAAGTAAAAAACTTATAATCAAAATAACAAAAACTATTGTTGTTATAATTACATACATATAGTCTTTTTCTTTTAGGAAAGTAAATATGGATATGCCAACCCTGAAAACCGGAGTTATTATCAAAATCAACAATCCCGTAAGAATCACCGCATAGGGCTTTAATACTGCCAATCCGCTGAAAATATCAACCGGGGACATTGGAAAGGAGCTTCCTGGATAACCGCTCTTACCCGTTGCAATAAGGAGTATAAGTCCAAAGCCTATTACAATGGCACTGGCAATTACTCCGATTCTCAAAATTTTGCTTATAAATATCTCTGCGCCTTCAATTTTGGATTTCATAATTTTACTCCTTTAACTATCATCTGTATTGACACATAAAGCAAAACGGGGATAAATACCAGTCTCAGAGTTGAACTTTTCAACCTTTGCATTACTTTTGTACCGATAGAAGCACCAAAAAGAACACCCAGTGCCACAGGTGCTGCAATACCGGGATCTATGTTTCCTCTAGAAAGATAAATCCCTGCGCTGGCGGCAGCGGTAACACCTATCATAAAATTACTTGTTGCCGTTGAAACCTTCATAGGCAGCTTCATAAAAGAATCCATTGCCATTACTTTGAGAATACCGCTTCCTATACCTAGAAGTCCCGAAATGACTCCTGCCACATACATCATTCCAAAACCTCCGTAAACCCCGGTCACATTGTATTCCACCGTTTCGGAAAGTACCTTGTCATAATAAGCACCGCTAAGGTTCAATTTTTCAGCCAACGGTGAGGGGGAAATATACTTCGGCAGTTCCTGCTTTCTTTTTTTAAACATGTTAAGAGCAGAGTATAAAAGCAGGAAGCCAAATATAAGATACAGGTATTTGGTGCTGAACAGCCCTGCTAAAAAAGCACCTGTGAGAGCACCTGTTGTTGTAGCAATTTCAAGAAACATTCCGACTCTCACGTTAGTTATTCTGTCTTTAAGGTATGCTATGGCAGAACCGCTAGAAGTAGCTATGACAGAAATAATACTTGCACCTATTGCATATTTAATATCAATACCAAGCAAAAGAGTAAGTGCGGGGGTTATAATTATTCCGCCTCCAAGCCCAAGGAGAGAGCCTAGAAAACCAGCCAATACTGATATAAATAATATTACGATTGTAGTTGTAATCATTTAAAACCGCCTTAGTATTTAATGGTAATATTCAAATAACATTATACCAAATAATATACGGAATTATGTTATCTCTGCTGGATTTCAGTTGAGCTAATAATATATAATATAAGTGTAATTATGTAATATATGGATATTATATGAATTTAAGGGTGACAAATTAATTTATGGGGAGGATGTAAACATGAAAAGTTTCCCACTGATTTTTAACAGTGAACTTAATTGTATTTCAAGTCCTATAATCTCACTTATGGCATCGAAAAATTTGGAGTATAGATTAGCTTTTGCATACATCTGGGGCTTTACTTTCTCTGATGAAGATCCAAACTTTCCGGGTGCATTAGGTCCAAGAATCGAAGAAGGTTTCAATAATGTATTTGAGTGCCTGTCTGATTTTTACAATGTGGAAATTATCAGACATTATGATATTACGACAGAGGAAGTATATCAGCTAATCAAAGAAGAAACTTCCAAAGGTATGCCAGTAATTATTTTTACAGATATGTATAACTGTGTATGGACTAATGTGTTCAAAAAAGTACACATTAATCATTCATGCACCATAGTAGATTTGGATCCAAACGGAAACCTGTTTTGTATTGATTCGGCACCGCCATGTAATGGAGCAATTATGAAAATTGACGACTTTCATGCAAGCTGTAAGGGGTGTATAACTATAAATTTAGATAGATATAAGAATACTGATATAGACTGGAGAGTAATTTTACATAATGCGGTAAGCCGTGCAAATAAAAATGACACTTTTTCCTCACTATCCAAATTCGTAAACAGTTTTAATAGTTCCTTTGATGTGGAAGCCGAAATAAAAACCGCTCATGGAAGTGAGCCTCGTGCTTCGTATATTATCTGGAGGCTTTTGAGAATTTCCGGTGGCCGGACGCTTTTCAGTTTATTTTTAGAACATTTAGGTGAAAGATACAGTAATATAGAGTTACTCAATTTATCTAAAGAATTTAAAACTATAAGTGATAAATGGAAAATAAATCAAGCACTCGTTTTGAGATATATGAACAACCCTGAAAATAAAGATATCCTAAATAGATTATCAAATAACTTTTCATTTATTTTAGAATCAGAAGTTAAAATGGCAGAAGCATTATCGAGAATATAATATGCCGCATTTTTTTGTACAACCTTTTACAAGATTATTTTATTAATGTATTATTTTGGTATAATTGTTGTAGAGAACTCATTTTTCCATAATAAGGTTAGACGAGTTCGGAATATATTTAATCCAAATTAAAATAATTTTTTAGGGGGAGTTAAAAAATGTCAAAAGTACAAAAAGAAAGGAAAAGAAGGCTGTCGGTCTTGTTGATAATTGCTCTTATAGCGGGACAGATTTTTTCTGCAGTTACGGTATCAGCAGAAGCACCGCCATCTTCTTTTACTCCGGCTGAAGGCTGGGAGAATTATAACTATTTCAACTTCGCAGAAGCACTGCAGAAATCACTTTATTTTTACGATGCAGAGAAATGCGGCGAAGAAGCCGGTTACGACAAAGGAGGCAGGCTTGAATGGAGGGGTTCATGTCATGAAGGAGATGCAAAAATACCCTTAAAGTATACCAACCTGTCCGCTGCTTTTTTAGAAAAGTACAAGAGTATAATTGATCCCGACGGAGACAATACAGTAGATGTACACGGAGGATTCCACGATGCAGGCGATCACGTCCGTTTTGGTCTTCCCCAGAGCTACGCTGCCGGTACTCTAGGCTGGGGTTTCTACGAATTCAGGGATTCCTACAAGGCAATAGGAGAAGAACAGCATATAATTGATATTTTAAAATACTTTACCGATACATTTTTGCGCTGCTCCTATCTTGACAAAGATGGAAATCTCATTGCATTTTGCTATATGGTAGGGGAAGGTGACGTTGACCACTGTTACTGGGGGCCACCGGAACTATATCCTGAAGAATATGCAAAGACCAGACCTGCTGATTTTGCAACTGCTGAAACTCCGGGAAGTGATGTATGTGCCAGTACTGCTGCAGCACTTTGTACATCATACCTGAATTTTAAGGATTCAGACCCGCAATATGCAGAAAAGTGCTTGAAGGTCGCTAAAGCCATGTATGAATTCGCAAAAAAATATAGAGGTAAGGCGGCTGGTGACGGCTATTATACTTCTGATTATGATGAAGATGAGCTGGCATGGGCTGCGGTATGGCTTTATCAGTGTACCGGAAATATGGACTACGTAAAAGATATTGATTCTGTTGATGCACAGGGAAACTATACCGGATATATGAAAAGAATAATACCTGAAACCTATAATACCAATACCTGGTATAATTCATGGACTCATTGCTGGGATGCGGTATGGGCCGGAACATTTTTAAAGCTCAATGAACTGTTACCAGATAATGAACTATTCAACTTTATTGCAAGCTGGAATGTAGAATATTTGTCCGGCGGTGTAGCAAAGCATACAGACCCAAATGACCATAACTATTATAAACCATCACCCGCAGGATATACTATGATAAATGGCTGGGGATCTGCCCGTTACAATACAGCCGCACAGTTATGTGCTCTTGTATATATGAAACATCATCCGGAAAGAACGGATTTCGGTGAATGGGCAAAGATGGAGATGGAATACCTTATGGGAAGAAATCCTATGGGATATTCTTATATAGTAGGCTACGGCTATGAACAGGGGCTTCCTTTTGCACATCATCCGCACCATAGGGCGGCTCACGGCTCAAAAACGAACAGTATGAATGACCCTGTGGAACACAGACATATATTATGGGGTGCTTTGGCAGGGGGGCCTGATTCAAGTGATTATCATATAGATTCAACCACCGAGTATGCTTATAATGAAGTTGCCGTTGACTATAATGCTGCCTTTGTAGGTGCCTTAGCCGGATTGTATAAATACTACGGACAGGGACAACAGCCAATAGTAAATTTCCCACCAAAGGAACCAAGAGCCGATGATTACTACTGCGAAGCTCGTGTTGCAAGGGAAACTGCTGACAGCACACAGGTAGTTTTAAGAGTTCATAATGAATCATGTCAGCCACCTCATTACGAAACAGGAATGAAGGTAAAATACTTCTTTAACATTAATGAATTGTTAAAAAGCGGACAAACTATAGACGATGTTATATTTGCAGTAGAGTATGACGAACAGATTTCCATGCAGCAGGATCCTATCAAGTACACAGGGCCTTTCAAATGGGATGATGCAGGAACATACTATTATGAATTTGATTGGAGCGGAAGTAAAATATATGGAGACAGAGAACTTCAAATATCTTTCCGTGCAAAACAGGATTCCAATTATATGACCCATTGGGATTCTTCCAATGACTACAGCAAGAAGAACCTTACAGATACATATGCAGTAACTAAGAATGTGCCTGTATATTTGAATGGGACTTTGGTTTACGGTGAAGAAGCTCCAAAGCTTGATCCGTCAACAAACCCTGAAAACCCTGATACTACTCCGCCATCAATAAGTGTTTCCTACAAGTGCGGTACTTCTGATACCATTAAAAATACCATTAGATCTTCCATAAATATAAAAAATACCGGGACGGTTCCCATAAATCTGTCTGACATAAAGCTACGTTATTGGTTCACAAATGACGGGAACCAGCAAAATTCCTTTACATGCGAATATGCAGCGTTAGGAACCGGCAATGTCACTGGTAGTTTTTCCAATATAAGCAAGCCTGTTCCGAGTGCTGACACCTACTGTGAAATCGGTTTTACAAGCGAAGCAGGAAAGCTCGCACCGGGAGGAAGTACAGGGGCGATACCGTTCAGAATAGAGGGTACATCGGATTATGACAAGACAAACGATTATTCATATGATTCAAAAATGACTGAACTTGGGGATAATAACAAAATCACAGGTTACATAAAGGGTGACCTCAAGTACGGTATTGAACCTGTCGTTATTAATATCAATCTCGGAGATGTAGACGGCAGCGGAACTGTAGATGCCATTGACTTTGCATTAATGAAAAAATATCTACTAGGTTCTTTACAATTGGATTCGGAAAGCTGTGTCAGAGCAGATGTAAATAAAGATGATTCTGTTAATGCAATCGATCTTGCATTACTCAAAAAGTATCTTCTTGGTACATTAACGTCCTTTTAACTAAAACTTAAATTTTACAGGAGGTTATAACTATGAGAAGAAAATTGTCAGCTATAGCAGTTATACTTATTTTTACTTTACTGTCAACAAATATGGTGGGGTTCAGCGCGCAGACATTTGCTGCAGAAACAACCAACGCACCAAAATATATACAGTATGAAATGCCTATTGTTGCAATAAATACTGACTCTGACAGTAAAATTAATTCTGATGAGGTATACACCGATGCAAAAATCAGCGTAATTAATGATGATGGTAAATATGAAATGTCCGATATTTCTACATCAGTAAAGCTTCGTGGGAACAGTTCCATGTATGCGGAAAAGAAGAGCTACAAAATAAAATTTGGAGAAAAGCAAAATCTTCTAAATATCGGAGATGGAAAAGGGAAGACATGGTGCTTAATTTCAAACTGCTATGACGGTTCACTTTTAAGGAATCTTACCGTCTATCATTTTGCTGAATTATTGGACGGTATCTCCTATTCACCCAACTGCCGTTCTATAGAGCTGTATGTGAACCATGAATATCAGGGCGTATATCTGCTGTGCGAGGATGTTAACATAAATAAGAACCGTGTAGCAATTTCAGAAGAACAAAATGAAGTTGAAAATAACGGTTATCTTGTTGAAATGAGCAGATACGCCGAAGATAACAAGTTTGACATTGATACGGCTACCTACGAAGTAAAAAGTGATTTATCTGAAACACAATCAATAAAAAATCAGCAGATTAATTATATTTCAAAGTGCATTGAAAAGGCTTACAACGCATTGAAAAGCGGCAACGAAAAGGAAGTAAGTAAATACATGGATATTGATTCTTTAGTCGACATATATATAGGCAATGAAATTGTCAAAAATGTTGATGCCGGCTGGGACAGCTTCTATATGTACAAGGATACAGGCGGAAAGCTCTGCTTTGGCCCTATGTGGGATTTTGACCTTGCCATGGGAAATGCAAACTGTGTAAAGGGTTTTGAATCATGGGCAGGCTTTAATCCATATAATGTCCTGAATGTTAATGCAAATTCCAATCCTTGGTTCTGCCATGCACTTTCAAAAAGTTGGTTCCGTGATTTAGTAAAAAAACGCTGGAATAAACTACAAGGTCAAATAAATGGCTTGCCAAGAACGGTTATAAAAGAAGCCCAAACAAATTACAAATCTTATTGTAGAAACTTTGAAAGATGGGATGTACTCGGTAAACAGGTATATATTGAACCTGCTGAAATATCAGCACTTACAACCTTCAGAAAGCATTATAACTATCTTAGCAGCTGGTTAAACAACCGTATAAAATGGTTGACCAAATATATAAACAGCAAGGATTTTAAAAACGGGGTGTTTGTAAACTATAACGGAAAGCAATTAACCTCAAACTCAAATTTACTGGAGATAAGCCCGATACTGGCACTAATAAATACACCTGAGGTAGATTTGACCTATAAAATGTTACCAAACATAGGATTGACTCTCTCTATTAAGAATGGGGGTTCCGAAATTTGGCATACCCAGGTGGATGCATCCGGCTTTATGATAGAAAAAGGTGCTGAATATGTACTTTCCTTTGATTACAGTTGCACTGAAACCCGTCAGCTGCCATTATGTATTCAACAGAATTATGCACCATGGGCCCCATACTATTCAAGTGAGTTAAAGGCCACAAAAGAACCCCAGCATTACGAAACAGTTATAAAAGCACCTGCAAGCGATTCCAACTGTGCTCTTATAATCAGCCTTGGGGGGGATACATTTAACGGGACGGATGTCACCATAGACAATATGAGTCTTGTGAAAAAAAGTAAGTAAATATTGATTGGTATTGAGTTAAACAGAGGATATTGTTCCTCTGTTTATTTTTTTCTCAAAATAAAATTACAAAAATTGTTAAAAAATGATTGACATACTTTTAACCACATGTTAACATTTGGATAACTTACAAAACATATTGGATTACTTGGGTATAATTATTGTTTTATATAAGCTACAATAATTTTCTTAATTAATCAAATAATTTTTTTAGTTAATGCATATTAAAAATATATGTATACTATCTTTTATCAAAGGAGTGATTTGTAATGAAGTATAAAATTCTTAAAATCAATGTGATTACCATGTTTATACTGCTTTTATTTTCAGCATTAACGGGGTGTGGTAGTGCCGAAAATTCAAATAAAGCTTCCGGCTCATCAAACAATAACTCTATAACCCTTATGAATGTTTCATATGATCCTACAAGGGAGCTTTATCAGGAATACAATGAGGCATTTATAAAATACTGGAAGGAAAAAACAGGGCAAACTGTGACAGTTCAGCAATCCCACGGTGGTTCAGGAAGTCAAGCAAGAACCGTAATTGACGGAAACGAGGCGGATGTAGTTACTTTGGCATTAGCTTACGATATCGATTCAATCAATAAAAATAAAGAGTTGATTAACAAAGAATGGCAAAAACGTTTACCTGATAATTCAACCCCCTATACATCAACTATAGTATTTCTTGTGAGAAAGGACAATCCAAAGCACATAAAAGATTGGGATGACCTTGTAAAACCCGGGATACAGGTAATAACTCCAAATCCTAAAACCTCCGGAGGTGCTCGCTGGAACTATCTTGCAGCATGGGGTTATGCTCTGAAAAAAAATAATAATGATAGTGAGAAGGCCAGAGACTTTGTCAGGCAGCTTTATGAGAATGTACCGGTTCTGGACTCAGGAGCTAGAGGAGCAACAACTACTTTTGTTGAACGTGGTTTAGGTGATGTTCTTATAGCATGGGAGAATGAAGCCTTTCTTTCGATAAATGAGCTTGGTAAGGATAAATTTGAGATAGTAGTACCGTCAATAAGTATTTTGGCTGAGCCTCCGGTTTCTGTGGTTGATTCCGTTGTTGATAAAAAAGGTACTAGAAAGGCTGCCGAAGCATATCTCCAATATCTATACAGTGACGAAGGGCAGGAAATAGCAGCAAAAAACTACTACAGACCAAGGAATCAGAATATTGAAAAGAAATATGCAGCACAGTTCCCCAAAATCAATCTTTTTACTATCGATGAAGTATTCGGAGGCTGGAACAAAGCTCAGCAGGAACATTTCAGCGATGGAGGAGTCTTTGACCAAATTTACATAAAAAAATAATTAAGAACTGGAGGTGAAATTATGAATCTTACAATAAAGCCGTTAAAAATCAGGCAGCCAAGTGTTATACCCGGCTTTGGAATTACCATGGGAATTTCACTTCTGTATATAGCCCTTTTGGTTCTGATTCCAATATCAATGGTATTTATCAATAGTTCCAGTCTGGGCTTCAAAAGCTTTATGGATATAGCACTAAGCACCAGAGTGACGGCATCATTGAAAATATCTTTCGGGACATCGTTCCTTGCAGCTGCAGTAAATACAATATTTGGACTTCTTTTGGCCTGGGTGCTGGAAAGGTATTCCTTCCCGTGCAAGAAAATAATAGACGGCTTGATTGATTTACCTTTTGCTCTTCCCACAGCAGTTGCCGGTATCTCACTTACGACGCTTTATGCCCCAAATGGTTGGATAGGAAAGTTTCTGGAGCCATTAGGCATCAAAGTATCGTATACTCCTCTTGGAATAACTGTAGCATTGATTTTTATCAGTTTTCCTTTTGTAGTCAGAACCGTTCAGCCTGTTCTGCAAAGTATAGACAGAGAAGTGGAAGAAGCCGCAGCCTGTCTTGGAGCAAACAGATTTCAGGCCTTTTGTAAAATAATAATTCCCGAGCTTTTTCCTTCTATCATTACCGGTTTTGCACTATCCTTTGCAAGAGCCTTAGGAGAATATGGTTCCGTAGTATTTATATCAGGGAATATGCCTATGAAAACAGAAATAACACCGCTTCTGATAAGAACAAAGCTTGAACAATATGATTATGCGGGTGGAACAGCAGTTGCGGCAATTATGCTCATAATATCATTTTTAATGCTGTTGGCCATAAATCTATTTCAGTGGTGGGCAGTTAACAGACACAAATCTATACTTCATTAAAGGAGGATATCATGGCAGGAAGCCTACCTTTGAACCATAAGGTTCAAAATACATATCAGAAAAGACCTGAAAAGAATTCCGGAGCTGTACGGATAATACTAACGGTATTGGCATTACTCTTCTTTATACTAATGCTCTTTGTTCCGCTTATATCAGTATTTGTCAAAGCCTTCCAGCAAGGAACACAGGTTTATCTTGCAGCTGTAAGTGACCCTATGGCACTTGAGGCAATTAAGCTAACATTACTTACAATTGTTATTGTGGTTCCAATAAATACTGCGTTTGGTCTGGTAGCTGCATGGGCTGTATCCAAGTTCAGTTTTAAAGGCAAAAACCTTTTGATAACAGTTATAGACTTGCCTTTTGCTATTTCTCCCGTAGTAGCAGGCCTTATATTTGTTTTACTTTTCAGCACAAGTCACGGTATACTGGCTCCCGTTTTAAATGAATTTGGTATTAAAGTTATTTTTGCACCTCCCGGAATAATTCTTGCTACCTTATTTGTAACGCTGCCTTTTGTGGCGAGAGAGCTTATTCCTCTTATGGAAGCACAGGGAACCTCTGAAGAAGAAGCAGCCCTGACATTGGGGGCAAGTGGCTTTAAAACCTTCCTACTTATTACACTTCCTAATGTAAAGTGGGCATTGACCTATGGTGTTATGCTTACGGCAGCAAGGGCAGCAGGTGAATTTGGTGCAGTGTCTGTTGTGTCGGGACATATCAGAGGATTAACAAACACTGTTCCTCTGCACGTTGAAATCCTGTACAACGAGTACAAGTTTTCAGCTGCATTTGCAGTAGCTTCACTTTTGACAGTAATTGCAATCATTAACTTGATAATCAAAAATATCGCAGATTGGAAAATCAAACAACAGCAAAAATGACATAAATCGGAGTGGAAAATATGAGTATAGAAATAACAAGTATTTCAAAGACATTTGAATCATTCAAAGCTCTATCAAATATAGATTTGAAAATCAATACCGGAGAGCTTGTGGCTTTGTTGGGCCCTTCAGGATCAGGTAAAACAACACTTCTCAGGATTATCGCCGGGCTGGAAACAGCGGATAAGGGTAGTATTTTGTTTGACGGAGAAGATAATACCGGCAAAAGTACACAGGATAGGAAGGTCGGCTTTGTTTTTCAGCATTATGCATTATTCAAACATATGACTGTATTCGAAAACATAGCCTTCGGTCTTAAGGTAAGGCCATCAAAAATGAGGCCTTGCAAGGAGGCAATAGAAAAAAAGGTTCATGAGCTATTGTCTTTGGTAAAAATGGAGGAACTTGCAAAGCGTTACCCTGCCCAGTTATCCGGAGGACAGCGGCAGAGAATAGCACTTGCAAGGGCGTTGGCTGTTGAGCCTAGAGTGCTTTTACTGGATGAACCCTTTGGAGCGTTGGATGCAAAGGTGCGAAAAGACCTTAGAAGATGGCTTAGAAAGCTTCATGATGAATATCCCATTACCAGTGTATTTGTAACACATGATCAGGAGGAGGCACTTGATGTAGCAGATAGGATAGTAATTCTTAACCAGGGGAAAATTGAACAGATTGGTACACCTGAGGAAGTATACGACAATCCTGCAAATCCCTTTGTCTATAACTTTCTGGGGAATGTAAATCTTTTTCACGGCAGAGTACACAATGGAAAAATTGAACTCGGCAGCTTAAAGCTGGATTCTCCAGAACATTCGCAAGCCATTGACAGGAAAATTATCAGTTATATTCGCCCTCATGATATTGAAATAAGTTTGGAACAAAATGAAAATGAATTCGTTGAAGCTGAGATTATCTTTATAAGAGCAGTAGGACCCATTGTAAGCCTTGAAATGAAGCGAATCGACACCGGAGAATATGTAGAAGCTGAAATAAGCAAAGATATTTATAAAAAACTTATGCTCAAGGAAAGGCAGAACGTTTATGTTAAGCCAAAGGATTTTAAAGTATTTATCCCTGAAGACTATATGATATGAAAATTTTTTTATATACTTTTGCCTAAATCGGTAAAAAGTCAGGATGTGATTTAATGATTGACAATAATATTTTCAGCGGGTTAAGCCCGGAATCAAAAAAGATATTCAGTTTAATTCTTCATGACCGGGCATTAACCAAGGGTACTCTCTCAGAGCTATCTGATATAAAGCTCACAAGCCTGAACAGAATGATGCAGCCCCTTGAGGAAATGGAACTCCTGGTTAAATCAGAAACCGGAGAATCGACAGGAGGCAGAAAACCGGTTTTATATGATGTGAATCCATCCGGTTATTATATAGTCGGCATTGACATATCCAGAACATATACTCAGATTGTTTTGACCAACCTTAAAATGCAGCCTATTAAAAAATACAGGTTTGATATGAACAGAGAATCAACTCCAAAGCTTGTACTTAGCATAATTCTCAGTTGGTTAAAGGATGTCAGTTGTAAGCTGAAAAAAGAAAACGGTACTATTATAGGTGTAGGCATCGGTACCGTAGGCCCTATTGATAAAGAAAGAGGGTTGGTACTAAATCCGGAAAACTTTGTAGCTCCCGGTTGGGAGAATATACCTCTAAAATCAATATTTGAAAAAAGACTGGGAGTCCCGGTTGCAGTAGATAACGGAGCAAATGCTGCGGTACTGGCTGAAACCTATTTCGGAATTGCAAAAGGAATTAAAAATGTAATTTATATTAATTGCGGTATAGGGATAAGAATGGGGATTATTACCTCGGGTCTGTTTGTAAGGAATATCAACGATGCCGAAGATGCATTTGCACATATGGTTGTGGATGTTAAAGGTGTGAAATGCTCCTGCGGAAACAATGGATGTATTGAGTCTTATTCCTCTATTTATTCCATGGTAGAGAGATTTAAAAAATTAAATTCCAATTCTGATCCCGGAACCATACCAAATGAAGTTTCTTATATTGAAATTTGTAAGGCTGCTGAGAGCATGGAACCCAAAGCACTTGACGTTATAACCCATGCAGCGGAGTTTATGGGAGAAGGGCTTGCCAATCTAATAAAACTGCTGAACCCCGGCATTGTGATTTTAAGCGGTCCCCTTATCAGAAATTCTCAGCTGTTTTACGGTATTTGCACAGATATGGCTATAAGAAAAAGTCACATACAAAAAAACGGAGGAGTTATTTTCAACAGAGGAGGGCAATTTAACGAAATTGCCATAGCTATTGGGGCCAGTGCCATGGTACTGGAAAAGTTTTTAGGTAATGATTTAAGTAATAATTTTTGAAGGGAGAAAGAAAATGAGAGAACTAGATTTAAAAGCACTAAACAGTGAAAACAAAAGTGCGAAAGATGTTATCAGTTACATTCTGGAACTAATGGGGCCTTCCAATATAGCACTGGCTTCCAGCCTGTCCATAGAGGATCAGGTGCTGACACATATGATCTTAAATATTAACCCTAAAGCAAGGATATTCTTCATTGATACGGGAAGACATTTTCAGAAAACTTATGACCTCATGGAAGAAACAATGCAGTCCTATAAATTTAACTATGAAGTCTATGCACCTGAAAGCGAAGATATTGAAAAAACAGTTTCACTGTTTGGGCCAAATTTTTTCTATGACAGTGTGGATTCAAGAAAAAAATGCTGTGAAATCAGAAAGGTCAAACCCCTTAAAAGAGTGCTTGGCACTGTAGACGGATGGATTTGCGGACTGAGAAGAGATCAGTCGCCTACTCGGCAGGACATGGAAATTTTTGAATGGGACAACGGTAATTCCATTTACAAAATTAACCCTATTGTATTTTGGTCAGAAGAAGATGTATGGGAATATATAAAAGCACATAACATCCCTTACAGCAATCTGTACAGGAACGGATTCCGTAGTATCGGATGCCAGCCGTGTACCAGAGCCGTACAGCCCGGTGAAGATATACGAAGCGGAAGATGGTGGTGGGAAGATCCTGATAAAAAAGAATGCGGTCTCCATTTGGGAACAGCACATTCTATAAAGTATTAGCGTAGTAAAAAATTATTTATTATATGGAGGTTAGTTATGAATCACTTGGATAAATTGGAGGCACAGAGTGTTTACATACTAAGGGAAGCATACAGAGAATTTAAAAATATATGCATGCTATGGTCTATAGGAAAGGATAGTACAGTTCTTTTATGGCTGGCAAGGAAGGCCTTTTTTGGTCATGTACCCATCCCCCTTGTGCATATCGATACACATTATAAGATTCCTGAAATGATAAAATACAGAGACGATCTGGCGTTAAAGTGGAAACTGACCATGGTATATGGTGAAAACAGTGAAGCACTGGCACAGAAAAAAACCTTCCCAGACGGAAATGCAGACCGCATAACCTGCTGCCAACAACTTAAATCGGAAGCATTGAAAAATACACTATCAGGCGAATGGAACAGATATATTATGAATCATGCAACCGGCAAATACGTTTTGGACGGAAACAGAGAGAAATATACCGGAGTTATTGTAGGCGTGAGGGCGGATGAAGAAGGCAGCCGGTCAAAAGAAAGGTACTTTTCACCAAGAGACAAGGAAAACGACTGGGATGTTGGAGACCAGCCGCCTGAATTCTGGAATCAGTTTAAAACGGATTTTGCTCCCGGGACACATATCAGAATCCATCCTCTTCTGGATTGGACGGAACTAAATATTTGGGAATACATAGAGAGAGAGAATATTCCCATTACATCACTATATTTTGATCAGGGCAGCGGGAAACGTTACAGATCCCTTGGTTGCTACCCTTGCACATCTCCTGTAGAATCCACATCAAAAAATGTAGGTGAGATAATTGAAGAATTAAAGAGCGGTAAATTTGCAAATGTAGCAGAGAGATCAGGCCGTGCACAGGATAAGGATGACGGTGGCGGGCTCGAAACACTTCGCAGGGGGGGTTATATGTAATATGGAAAACAGAGAGCAAATGAACATAGTAATTGTAGGTCATGTGGATCACGGAAAGAGTACGGTGATAGGAAGGCTGCTGGCAGACACCGGTTCACTGCCTGAAGGTAAGCTAGAATCGGTTAAGGAATACTGTAGGAAGAATTCCAGACCCTTTGAATACGCATTTCTTTTAGATGCACTCAAAGACGAACAGGCACAGGGAATTACCATTGATACTGCAAGATGCTTTTTTAAAACAAATAAAAGAGACTATATTATAATTGATGCACCGGGACATATAGAATTTCTGAAAAATATGGTAACGGGTGCTTCAAGGGCAGAAGCAGCACTTCTGGTAATAGACGCCAAAGAGGGAATAAAGGAGAACTCAAAGCGTCACGGGCACATTGTTTCAATGCTTGGAATCAAGCAGGTTGTGGTTTTGGTTAATAAAATGGATTTGGTAGACTTTGACAGAGATGTTTTTAATTCTATAACCGAGGAGTTTACAGAATTCTTGAACAAAATCAATATAAATCCTATAAACTTCATTCCGATAAGTGCATTTAACGGTGACAACGTTGCTGAGAAATCCTGTGAGACACCATGGTATGACGGCCCTACAGTCCTGAGGCAATTAGATTCCTTCGCAAACAGGAAGGAAGACAGCCAACTGCCCTTCCGTATGCCCGTGCAGGATATTTACAAGTTTACTGAGGAAAATGACCACAGAAGAATCGTTGCGGGTACTATTCTCAGCGGAACTATAAAGGCAGGTGATGAGGTCGTCTTCCTACCTTCGAAAAAGAAAAGTGTTATAAACAGCATTGAGGGCTTTAATGTAAATCCTGCGGAAAAAGCCAACGTCGGCCAGGCAATAGGCGTGACATTGAAAACACAGATATACATAAAATCAGGAGAGCTGATGGTCAGAGCAGATGAAATTCAGCCGGTTTTAAGCTCGCGTTTCAGAGTAAATATTTTTTGGGTAGGTAAATTACCATTAATAAAAAATAAAGATTACAAGCTTAAGATAGGAACTTCAAGAATTACAGTAAAGCTGGCAGAAATTTTGAATATAATTGATGCAGCAGAACTTAATATAGATACCTTCAAGAATCAGGTTGAAAGACATGATGTGGCAGAGTGTATACTTGAAACCGTAAAACCCATCGCCTTTGACCCTATTTCTCATATGGAACTGACAGGTAGATTCGTTATTGTTGATAATTATGAAATATCAGGAGGCGGAATTATTCTGGAGGGTGTTTCTGACAAAGGGAGTACTTTACATCAGAATATAGGGCAAAGTGAATTTCTCTGGGAGCAGGGATTGGTCTCTTCAAATATGAGAGAAGATTCATATGGACACAAAGCTAAGTTCGTTGTTTTAACCTCAGGTAATGAAGAATATGAACAGTCCATACACAAGATTGGAAAAGAACTTGAGTACAAATTGTTCAAATCAAATTATACGACCTACTACCTCGGTATAGCAAGCCTTACAGCTGTTTCCGGTGACAGGGACAGCCAGATAAGGCAGATTGGTGCATTCGCCAGATTATTTACTGATGCCGGGCAAATATTTATTACCTCTGTATTCAATCTTGACGATTATGAAGCGGAAAAACTAAAGCTGCTGAACCAGACTCATGAAATAATAATTGTTAATATAGGAGAATCACCATTTGACAGCTATGTGCCTGATGCAGATATCAAATATTCGGATATCGGGGAAGTTGTTGATTCCCTGTTTGGCTTAATTAAAAACTAAAATAAAAATGGAGTTGAGGAGATATGGGACAGGTAGATTACAAGGAATTGAAAAATGGCGGATTCATTCAGCAGATTCAAAAAAATAATTTTTCTATGAGATTAGGCATTGTCGGCGGACGGATTCAGGCAGAACAATTGCTTAAAGTATATGAAATTGCAAGGAAATATGGACATGGTTATATACATATGACTTCAAGGCAAAGTATTGAAATCCCGTTTATTAAGCTCGAGGACATCGAAACAGTCAAGCTGGAACTTGCTGAGGCAGAATTATACCCAGCTGCCAGTGGGCCAAGAGTAAGGACGATTACAGCCTGTCAGGGAAATGGTGTATGTCGGAACGGACTTATAGATTCCACAGACCTTGCAAATGAGTTTGGCAAGAGGTATTACGGGAAGGAATTGCCTCACAAATTTAAGCTTGGCATCACTGCTTGTAGTAATAACTGCCTGAAAGCTGAAGAAAATGATCTTGGCGTCAAGGGAGCTGTCAAACCCCGGTGGAATAAGAATAATTGCACCTATTGCGGTCTATGTGAAGCTGTTTGCCGTCACAAGGCCATAACTGTTGATAAAGGCACAAAAAGCTTTTCCTATGATATATCTGCCTGCAGATATTGCGACCGCTGCGTAAAAGCGTGTCCTAAAGAAGCGTGGGAAGGAAAAAGTGGCCTTATCGTTTACTTCGGAGGTCTGTTCGGAAACAGAATAGCAATAGGAAAACAGCTTCTCCCAATTGTATTCTCAAAAGATGAGCTGTTCGAAATTGTTGATACCACTCTTGGATTTTTTCAAAAGCACGGGAAAAAGGGTGAGCGTTTCAGGTATACTGTTGAACGGGTAGGCTGGGAATTATTTGAAAAGGAACTGGAAGGGGCTTTGCAAAAATGATATATGATGTAATTATTGTTGGAAAAGGACCGGCAGGCCTATCTGCTGCCATTTATACAGTCAGGGCAAATCTCAAAACACTTGTAATAGGTCAGAGCAACAGCGGACTTTTTAAAGCCTCCAAAATTGAAAATTATTTTGGATTTTCCGAAGCCGTCAGCGGCAGTGATTTATTAAAAGCAGGTGAGCTACAGGCTCGAAGACTCGGAGCTGATATTACTGATGAAGAAGTTTTGGGAATTAACAAGACAGACAATTTTGAAGTTATTACCCATGAGAAGAGCTATTATGCAAAAACGGTATTATTGGCAAGCGGTCAACCACAGAAAAAATTAGAAATAGACGGTCTCAAGGAAATGGAGGGAATAGGAGTAAGTTACTGCACAACCTGCGATGGCTTTTTTTACAGGGGGTTGAAGGTTGGTGTCCTCGGCAATAAGGATTTCGCCATACATGAAGCTGAAGAGCTAAAAGCCTTTGCCAATGATATCACCATATATACAAATGGAATGGAGCTGGAATACAAGGGTGATTATAATAAATTGCATGAGAATTTCAGAATAGTGAATAAATCCATACAAAAGCTTAACGGAAAGGACTGTCTTGAGTCCATATATTTTACCGATGGCTCCTTTGAAAAGCTGGATGGATTGTTTGTTGCAAATGATATTGCTTCCGGCATTGATTTTGCAAAAAGACTTGGTGTATTGACAAAGGGTGCATCTATTGTTGTGGATGAAAACCAGAAAACCAACATAGAGGGCCTGTATGCAGCAGGCGACTGCACCGGTGGTTTCAAGCAGATAGCTACGGCGGTTGGCCAGGGTGCATTGGCTGCCGGAAGAATTACTGAATTTATTAGGAGAGCAGAATTAATTAACATATAATTAACATTCTCTTAATAGACGTAAATATGGTTTGTATATTATAATAAATTCGTTAAAGGGGAGTAGTTATTAAATAACTAAGTCAACATACATGATGCAGCTGCATCTGGCTTAGTTTCCTATACGGTTAACGAGACTTTTAACATAATCTTAAACTGATTATGTTAAAAGTCTTTTTTTATATATAATTTTAAAATCAGGAGGATGTTAAATGTCTACAAAAAAAGCACTAAAGTGGGTTATGTTCTGGATAGGGTTGGCTTTAGCCTTTAATGCCGGAATATACTTATTTATGGGCAAGGAACCGGCATTGGAATTTCTAGGTGGCTATGTAATAGAAAAAAGCTTAAGTATCGATAATCTTTTTCTATTTATTATGGTATTCAGCAGCTTTGGCATAAAGCAAGAATATCAAAGAAGAGTACTGAATTACGGTATAGTCGGAGCACTGATACTAAGACTTATATTCGTTTTACTTGGTGTTACGATTGTTAATATGTTCCACTGGATTCTTTATGTATTTGGAGCTATTCTCATTATTAGCGGCATAAGAATGATTTTTAAGAATGAAGATAATAACTCGGTAAAGGATAGTAAGATTATAAAGGTTCTTGGAAAAATAATTCCGGTTACTGACAAGGTGGAAGGGGATAAATTCTTCGTAAGAAAGAACAAAATTCTGTATGCTACACCTTTGTTTGCTGTCTTGATTTTAATAGAATTTACAGACATTATATTCGCTGTAGACTCAATCCCTGCTATATTTTCTGTAACAACCGATCCTTTTATTGTTTACACTTCAAACATATTTGCCATATTGGGGCTTAGAAGTATGTATTTTGTACTTGGTAATCTCCATGAAAAATTCAAGTATGTTAAGTACGGTGTGGCACTGATTCTGGTATTTACAGGTGTAAAGCTGTCAGTGCTTATGTTTGACATTAAAATCCCTATTGAACTTTCATTGGGAATAATATTCTTTGTGCTGGCATCAAGTATTGTGCTATCAGTTTTATTCAGCGGAAGGAAAAAAGAAGTAAAACAAGGATAATTCTCCTGATATTTGATGAAAAAAGGCTGCCACAAAACAACGATTTCAAAATTGTTTTGGGGCAGTCTTTTTTATAGGTAGATTTGCTAACATAACTTGCTTTTAATTAAAAATTAACATAAAATCATAAATATAACCTATTAAAATTCAAATAATCAAGATAGGATGATGTGTGTCAAAATGAAAACACTGATAAAAAAGCTTACAAGACTTAGTCTGGTATGGCAGGTTACTATTGTTTTCTCACTCATAATGATAATTCCTGCAATAGTGATAACCACATCATATTTTGAAATTGTCAGAGATAATCTTTTGGAGGAAGCAAATAAAAAGGTACAGGAGAATTTGAAAAAGCTGGATAGTAACATAAATTCCAATATAAGTGACATGAACAGTGCACTGAATCAATTGGTTTTCAGTCAGGAATTCCAGTATTATTTAAATCCTGAAAATAATCTAAGTACACACGAAAAAAATTATTATGTTTACAGTGTTCAAAATGAACTTCTAAATATACGTTATGTATACACAAATAAATTCAACAGACTTGTTATATATTCTTCAAATAAGCAGATTGATGAATTTTTTGATTGGTCATATCACATAGAAAGATTATACGACCGTGATTATTATTCTGAGATTATGCAAAGCAACAGTGAGCATATATATGGAAATGTGCGTGTATACGACAGATCTTTAGGAAACCTTGTAAACTATGAAGAACTTGAAAATAAAGAAGAATTGGTATTACCTATTTATCAAAAAATATCCGATATTCGTACGAAAGAGTGTATCGGGCTCATAGAAGTGGATATGACAATAAGCAAGCTTGCTAATTCAAGCGAACTTTTGAATCAGGATTCAGAAGTGAAATATCTGATTTTTGACCGCAACCAAAAATTGGTTTTTGCTTCCGATGATAAAAGCATGAAAGAATTTGCCACTATAAAGTTCCCTAAAAAATCAGGCGCATCTGATATGACAGTGGGTGATGCAGATTACCTTATTGCATATGACAGGGATGATATTACGGGATTGACCAGAGTTGCAGTTATGGACAAGAAGAAAATTCTTGCCTCCACTTCAGGAGTAGATACCCTTTTGCTATTGATTGCCATTCTCAGTATTGTGTTTATCATAGTTTTTACTAATGTTGCAGCCAGAATCTTCTTCAGAAAGCTCAAAGAAATTGATAAAATGATTACACATATTGAATCGGGACGATTTGATGTACGTATCAAAGTTGATGGGGTTAATGAAATTTCCAGAATTTCAGAGAGCTTTAATCATATGGCTGAAAGACTTCAAGGACTGCTTATTTCAATGGTCCAAAAGGAAAAGGCACAAAAGGAAGCGGAAATACACGCCCTTCAGGCACAGATAAATCCTCATTTTCTCTATAATACCTTGGAAAATATGAGAATGCAGTGCGAAATAGACGAGTATTATGTAGTGGCAAACGAACTGGCAAATTTGGGAGATTTAATGCGTTACAGCCTACATTGGGAAAGTCCTAAGGTAAAGATTAGTGAAGAACTCAATAATATTGACCAGTATATAGAAATTATGAGGATGCGATTTAATAAAAGACTAATCTATCAAATGGAGTGTCCCGAAAATCTTAGAAATATTATGATTCCCAAGTTGATACTTCAGCCACTGGTTGAAAACTGCTTTATACACGGCTTTAAAGATTCTCTTCCCCCATGGAATATATTTGTTAATGTTTCTATGGAGGAAAACAAGCTTATCATAACAGTTGAAGATAATGGCAAAGGAATGGGAAATGAACGTCTTGAAGAAATCTATGAATGTATTGCAGAAAATAAATCAATTTATAATAAAAGTAAGTCTAAAAACTCAATAGGCATTATTAACGTAAATCAGCGTGTGGAAATGATTTGTCCTGCAGGAAGCGGAATGCACATTGAGAGTGAACAAAATGTCGGAACCAAAATTACTTTAACCATTTTTGTTGAATCAGGTGTTCAAAACGGAGGGGAAGAAAATGTTTAAAATATTGGTGGCAGATGATGAGGATGTTATACGAAAGGGTATAATCGTAATACTCAAAAGGGAGTTGCCAAATATTGATATTTGCTGTTATGAGGCTGAAAATGGTATAGAAGCACTTAAACTCTGTAAAGAACATTTACCTCAGCTTGTCATTACCGACATCCGTATGCCTTTCTGTGACGGACTTAGTTTAATTAAGAATATCAAGGAAACAGGGTATTCCCCAACTTTTATCATTCTTTCAGGATATGCGGATTTTGAATATGCGAAATCTGCTATAAAGTTAGGTGTTAAAGAGTATGTACTTAAGCCTATTAAAAAGCAGGAACTTGTGTCTATGGTTGAGGGTTATGTAAAAAGCTTGGCCAATGAGAAACAGAGAATTGATGAAAAATTTGTTCGTGAAAGTGAAAATAAGAAGGTCGTAGAAAATGTAAAACAAAAGCTCCTTAAGAATTTGCTGGATTCCACGGATGCTGATGAGGCAAAGAGATGTCTGTCGGAGCTTTATGATTTGGGTGTCCGCTTTAAGGAAAAGTTATTACTCTGTGCCATGATTCAATACCAGGTGAATAATGGAAACAAGGACTATATTGATTTTGCGGTAAAAAATATAGCAGATGAAGTATTGACTCAGGAAATGGGCGAGGATTTTGTAATTACAGTTCAATATGAATCAGGACGAATTGTTGCTGTATTTGAAGGTCTTAAAAGAGAGGCAATGCTCCTTTCGGTAAAACAGGAGCTAAATAAGATCTGCAGCTTAATCCGTAAGTATTTACTGATAGATGTATTTGCCGGTATTGGTGATGTGGCCTACGGCTCCATATTATTGCACAAAACCTTCAATTTTGCCAATGAGGCTACCAATTATAAATTGTATCGTACTGGCAACAATGTACAATTATTTTCGGAAATACCTATGTCAGTTAGGCATGAACAGAGTGACTGGGGTAATTTAATTCATAACCTTGAGAATATTAAAAATGCAGAAATTATTAACTCTTTTGAAAAACTAATTATGTTACCACCTTCATTACAGTCTCTGTCAGGTATTGAGCAGAGCTATACACAACTTGTTAAAACTATTGACCGTCAGCTTGTAAAGTATAACAGTACAAGAACGGAAAGTATCATTAAGCCTCTTCCGTTTTTTGAATTATGGAGTTTTTTACAGCTTAAACAGGAGATAAACAGATATCTCAACCAGGTGCACCAGGCAGCAAATGAAGCCGGTATAGATGTACCTAATAAAAAGTTAATAGTAGATGTATTGCAGTATGTCAGGGAAAATGCCGCCAGTGATATTAATTTAAATATAGTGGCTGAAAAATTTGATCGGACTTCAGCATACATGAGTGCGTTGTTCAAAAAAGGTACCGGAATGGGCTTTAATGAATATATTACAAGTATCCGTATGGCTATGGCAAAACAGATGCTTGCCGATACAAGCATCCCTATCGGCGAGGTAAGCAGTCTTTGTGGATATATAAACCCCAAATATTTTTCTGTGGTCTTCAAGAATACTTTCGGTGTAAGTCCGGTTTCTTACAGGCAAAATTCTATACGTTGAAGGAAATTACGGGAAAATCACAGAGAAAATCACTAAGCAATACATGAATAATGATGGTTCATGTATTTTTTCTTTTTAAATCATAAAAAATCAAACTTAATATTAAAATAGTAAACCTGTTAAACCATTAATTCAATTATATAATTAAAACATGAAATGCAAGGGGGACATAAAACATATAAGAGTAACTTCATAGAGGTTATGGGAAAAGAGGTGTGATTATTGAGCTTACTTGAAATGAAAGATATCAGCAAGAGTTTTACGGGAGTAAATGTATTGCATGATGTACATTTTAAACTGGAAAAGGGTTCAGTTCATGCCCTTATGGGTGAGAATGGAGCCGGCAAATCCACACTCATGAAAATCCTGGCTGGGGTAACAAAGAGTGATAAAGGAAGCATCAGTATAAATGGTAAGGATGTAGAAATAAATTCGCCTACAGATTCTCAAAATCTGGGGATTGCAATGATTCACCAGGAATTGTCTCCTATTCCGGGAATGACAGTAGCTGAAAATATATATTTTGGCCGTGAACCTGGAAAAGGAGGATTTGTTGACTATCGAACACTTTACAAGCAAACAGAAGAATTATTAAACAGGCTTCATATTAATAATATTAGTCCCAAAGAAAAACTTCAGAATCTACAGGTTGCTGACCAGCAGCTTGTGGAGATAGCAAAGGCTATTTCCTTTAATGCAGAGATTATTATTATGGATGAACCTACTTCGGCAATTACAGATAAAGAAGTTGATAACCTTTTCATAATAATAGATAACCTTCGAAAAGAAGGAAAGGGAATCATATATATTTCTCATAAAATGGATGAGGTTTTCAGGATTTCTGACGAAATTACCGTTCTTAGAGATGGAGCATATGTGGATTCCTGGCAAGCTAAAGATATCAATAATGAAATCCTAATTAAAAATATGGTTGGGCGAGAGCTCAGCGACATTTATCCAAAGGTCCACGTTCCTATAGGCGAAAAGGTATTGGAAGTCCGTAATCTGACACTTCAAAACAAATTTTCTGATATAAACTTTGATGTCAGAAAAGGAGAAATTCTTGGTATTGCAGGATTGGTTGGCGCAGGCCGTACTGAAGTAATGCAGGCTCTGTTCGGTCTTAGCCCGGCAGATGAAGGTGAAATAATCTTTGAGGGGAAAAAACTTAATCCCAAGGAGCCAGTGGAAGCAATTAAGAATGGTTTGGCATTTGTTACTGAAGACAGAAAAGGCGAAGGACTTGTACCGTATATGAGTGTAGGAAACAATATTACACTGGCTTCTATGAAGGACTTTGAAAAGAATTGTTTGATTGACATGAAATCCGAGGATGAAGTAATTCAGAAACAGATTTCTTCTCTCCGTATTAGGACACAAGGAAAAGAGCAGTTAGTATCATCTCTTTCCGGAGGAAACCAACAAAAGGTTGTTCTTGCAAAGTGGCTGATAAAAAAGCCAAAACTGTTAATATTGGACGAGCCTACCCGAGGTATTGATGTAGGTGCTAAATCTGAAATCTATAAGATTATGTGCGACTTTGTTGCACAGGGGAATTCCATTATAATGATTTCTTCGGAAATGCCTGAAGTAATGGGGATGGCTGACAGGATTATTGTATTAAGCAATCGCAAATTAGGCGGAGAACTTAAGAGGGAAGATTTTGTACAGGAAAACATTATGAGACTTGCTGTATCTAAAATGTGATAATGGGGTATGAAAAATGGAGAATATAAAAAATTACAGAAAAATGACTGCAGGTCAGTTTTTTGAGAAATTTGCAACATTGATTGGACTGTTTTTGGTTATATTGATTTTTGCTTTATTAAAACCAAAATTCCTTGATGTAAACAATGTTTTTAATCTGTTACGGCAGGCATCCATTAATGGTTTACTTGCCCTTGGAATGACCTTTGTAGTATTAACAGGAGGAATTGATCTCTCCGTGGGTTCAATATTGGGTGCATCCGGTATATTTGCAGCACTGGTTGCCCAAAATCAAAGTATTCCCTGGTTTGTAGCAGTTTTGGTTGGATTAGGTGTAGGGTTTATACTAGGAAGTTTGAACGGAATAGTAATCTCGTGGCTTAAGGTTCCCGCTTTTGTTGCTACATTGGGTATGTTAAGCGTCGCCAGAGGAATTACTTATCTGGCCAGCAATGCACAGCCGGTACCGGGGTTAAGTGAAGGATTCCTGAAAATTGGCGGAGGAAATGTTGGAATTATACCAATCCCAGTTATTATCCTTGCAGTAGTATTCATAATTTGCAGTGTTCTTATATACAAGGCTAAATACGGAAGATACATTTTTGGTGTAGGCGGAAATGCCAAAGCTGCCCGTCTATCAGGTATTAACGTTAAGAAGATCAAGTGGTCGGCATATATGATAGCAGGTGTCTTGGCAGGACTGGCAGGTGTAGTATTGACCTCCCGTGTATCTTCAGGTTTGGCAATGGCAGGACAAAACTATGAGACTGACGCTATTGCGGCAGTTGTAATGGGCGGAACCAGCCTGGCAGGCGGTAGAGGAAGACTATGGGGAACTCTTGTCGGAGTTCTTATAATAGCAGCTTTAAATAATGGCTTGGATATGATGGCAGTATCATCCTACTGGCAGTTAATTATTAAAGGTTTGATAATTATTGCGGCTGTTATGATGGATAGCTTGAACAGTTCTAATGATTAATATCCGTTTTTTAAAAAAACGGTTTATTATTAAATTAAAATTTAAAGGAGAAATAGTTATGAAAACAATGAAAAGACTCGTAGCAATGCTAGTAGCTGCAATAATGCTAATCTCTTTCGCAGCTTGTTCTTCTGACAATGGTAAAAAATCTGAAGAAACTAAGTCTTCAGACACAACTACGGCAACTCAATCAAGCAAGCCAGCTGACAAAAAAATTGTTGTTGGAATGACACTGTACAGTCTGAAAAATGAATTCACAGTCCGCCTTTCAAATGCTGCAAAGAAGAAAGCAGCAGAATTGGGAGTGGAACTCAAGATTTATGATGGTAACTATGATCCAAACACACAAATAAACCAGGTTGAAACAATGATTTCTGACGGTGTGAACGCTATTATCCTAAACCCTCAGGATGCAAAAGCCTGTGCGGTTGCGGTTGATAAGGCAGCAGCAGCGAATATACCGGTAATCGGAGTCAACACCCGTGTTGACAGTGAAAAACTCACTAGCTACGTTGGCTCAAAGGACGTATATGCAGGTGAATTGGAAATGCAGGCAATTGCCGATAAGCTCGGTGGAAAGGGCAACATTGTTATACTTGACGGTCCTCTCGGACAATCAGCACAGTTGGAACGCAGCGAGGGAATCCAAAATGTACTTAAGAAATATCCTGATATCAAGGTTCTGGCAGAAAAAACAGCTAACTGGTCACGTTCAGAAGCTATGACAGTTATGGAAAACTGGTTGCAGGCTTTTGACAAGATAGATGCTGTTGTTGGTGAAAATGATGAGATGGCACTTGGAGCAAGAAAAGCAATTGAAGCTAAGAAACTGGATATCCCTACAATCGGTGTTGATGGTATAACAGATGCTTTGGATGCTGTAGAAAAAGGGACATTAATTGCATCTATATTCCAGGATGGTGCAGGACAGGGAAGTAAAGCATTGGAAATTGCTGTTGCTAAGGCGAAAGGCGAAAATGTTGACAAAGAATACTGGATTGATTTTGAACCCGTAACAAAGGACAACGTAGCAGAATTCAAGCAAAGAGCACAATAATACGATTAATATGGATTACGAGGAGGGGAGTAAAGCTCCCTTTCCTTATAATCTGAAAATGTACAAGATAAATAAAATGTAGCTAAATGGAGGGTCTAATTATGTTGGAATACTGCGGAGCAGATTTGAATTTCTCGTTGCAAGGCAAAACAGCAATAATCACAGGAGGTGCAGCAGGAATAGGACTGGCTACTGCACACTTTTTTACAGGAAAAGGTGTTAATTGTGTTTTAGCAGATCTAAATCCTGAAGCAGATAAAATAGCACATGAGCTGGGTGAAAATTGCATAGGTGTTTCCGGTGATATAACAAATGCGGATTACAGACAATCTGTTATTGATGCAGCAGTAAAGAGATTCGGAAGTGTTGATATTCTTGTAAACTGTGCAGGAATAGTAGCATTGGATAGTGCTGAAACTTTAGATGATAATATGTGGGATAAGACAATAAGCATAAACCTGACAGCCTCCTTCAAGATGGCTCAGGCGGTTGGTAAATATATGATTGATGCAGGTAAAAAGGGCTCTATAGTTAATATGGCATCACAAGCAGGTGTTATTGCACTTGACAAACATGTTGCCTATTGTGCCAGCAAGGGCGGAATTATTGCAATGACAAAGGTAATGGCATATGAATGGGGCAAGTACGGTATCAGAGTTAACGCAGTTTCACCTACGGTAGTGCTTACCGACTTGGGTAAAAAAGCATGGGAAGGCCCCGTTGGAGATGCATTTAAAAAGGAAATGCCTTCGGAACGTTTTGCAGAACCCGATGAAATTGCCGGTACGATAGCATTTCTCTGTAGTGGTGCAGCAGGTATGATTACGGGACACAACCTGCTTATTGATGGAGGCTTTACTATAAAATAGAAAATTAGTTTAACCAAATAAAATAGAGGTGATTAAAATGTCAATAGCTATAGGATGTGATGAAGCAGGATTTCAATTTAAGGAAGTAATAAAGAAGCTATTAATAGAAAAAGGGTTGGACGTTGAAGATTTTGGAGTATATAGTACCGACCCTGTTCTATACCCTGATATTGCTGTTGCCGTTGCCAGGTCAATAGCTGAAGGAAAACATGAAAGAGGAATTTTGATTTGCGGAACGGGGATAGGAATGGCCATTGCTGCCAATAAAGTTCCCGGAATCAGAGCGGCCGTTTGTCATGATTCTTTCTCAACTGAACGTTCCAGAAAGAGCAACAATGCACAGATTATGACCCTTGGAGCACGTGTAATAGGAATTGAGCTTGCAAAGCAGCTGGTCAATTTATGGCTGGGATGTGAATTTGACGGCGGTGGTTCAGAGGCAAAAGTTAATAAAATATCAGAATATGAAAATGAATTTTATAAAAGCTGCAGATAAATCCATATTAAATGAAAAGAGGGGGATTTTAATATGCAAAGAATTATTAATGATCCATTCAATTGTGTAGAAGATATGTTGGAAGGTTTTTTAAAGACTCACTCTGATATAGTTGTTAAAACAGACAATCCAAGAACAATTAAATATAAAAACGCTCCTGTTCCCGGAAAAGTCGGTGTTGTTACCGGCGGAGGGTCAGGGCATAAACCGGCATTTATCGGTTATTGCGGAAAAAATATGGTGGACGCTGTTGCAGTAGGTGAGATATTTGCATCACCCACAGCAAAAGCATTTCTGGATGCTATGAGAGAAGCAGATTCGGGAAATGGTGTGGCATGTCTCTACGGAAACTACGCCGGAGACAATATGAATGTCAAAATGGCTACAGCCTTTGCGGAAGAAGAAGGAATAACAGTTAAAACTGTTGTAGCTAATGACGATGTTGCTTCTGCACCTAAAACTGAGAAGGAAAAAAGGCGTGGTGTTGCAGGCGAAATATTAATGTGGAAGGTTGGAGGAGCTAAAGCTGCTAAGGGCGGAACTCTTGATGAAGTAATAACTGCTGCACAAAAAGCCATAGATAATACAAGAAGTGTTGGTATCGGTCTTACCTCATGTACAATACCAGCAGTGGGACATTCAAACTTCAAGATTGAGCCGGGAACAATGGAGGTTGGCATTGGTCATCACGGTGAACCCGGAATATCAGTTTCAGCACTTAAGACAGCTGATGAGATGGCTCAGGAAATGCTTGATATTATTCTCCCTGATTATCCTTTTGTTGCCGGGGATGAGGTTGTGGCTCTAGTTTCAGGATTAGGTGCTACTCCTATAATGGAATTATATATCCTTTACAACAAAGTTGAAGAAATACTTACAGAAAAGGGTATCAAAGTATACAGATCCTATGTGGGCAACTACTTTACTTCTCTTGAAATGATGGGTGCTACCCTAACACTGATGAAAGTTGATGAAGAATTAAAGGAACTGGTAGACGAAGAAGTAAATACAGTTGGAATGAAGCAGTTTAAATAATAGTTATATAAAATCTGAAAGGGGTAATAACTATGAGCAGCTTTAAAAATTCAGGAGCATCTTCAGTAGTATATAATGTGATAAACACAATTATTGATAATTGGACTTACTTAAGTGAAGTTGACGGATTAATAGGTGACGGAGACCATGGAGTTAATATGAACAAGGGCTTCACCATGACAAAAAATAAGCTTGGAGGTAAGGAAGTCAGTTTATCGGAAGGGTTTAATGTACTGGGCAAAACATTGATACTGGAAATTGGCGGTTCTATGGGCCCTCTTTACGGAACCTTCTTTATGGAGTTTTCCAAAGCATGTAAAGATGTTGAAGATATAGACAAGGAGGCTTTCAGAGCAACCTTAGAAGGTGCACTAAAAGGCATGCAGGCTTTTGACAAAGCAAAGGTTGGTGACAAAACTCTAATGGATACTCTGGTTCCGGCAATTGAAGGTTACAAGGCGGCTTTGGCGGAAGGAAAGGATTTTAAAGCTGCACTGGAGAACATGAAGGTCGAAGCTGAAAAGGGTAAGGAATCTACACGGGATATGGTGGCGAAAATAGGTAGAGCGGCAAGACTTGGGGAAAGGTCAAGAGGAGTTCTTGATGCAGGTGCAACTTCATGTAACCTTATCCTGAAATCAATGGCAGAAGCTATTATTGAATTATTGTAATTATCCCTCTTAAATGCAATATCATAAAAAATTAAGCCAATCATCTTTAGCTGATGATTGGCTTAATTTTTTATAATATTGTAAATTTTTATTATTTATTGTAATATTATCTATATATTTGTGTAAGGGGAGATGAAATACTATGCAAAGTGTAGGTAAGTTATCTGTAAAACGAAATCGGATAATTTTGATAAGTTTAATTTTATTGATTGTTCTCGCCACTTTAACTACTGCATTTATCATATCTAAAAAAGCAGAAAAACCTTCAACCTATGTATTCGGCGAGCAAGCACTGAAAGTAAACGGTAAAATTGTTGAAACCAGCGTTTTTCGTGATGAAAAAAATATTTTCTTTGATAGAAACAAAGGAAACTCTTCATTGATGCAGAAAACCGATGAAGAAATCAATGATTTGATTCTCGAAGAAGTAATCAAAAAAGTACTGGCAGATAACTATTTTTACAATGAATCAGGTTACAAAGTGACTCAAAAAGAAATAGATGACTATTACAATAAATACGTAAAGCCAAGCTTGGAAGGCGCTGGTGGCGAGGGTTCCAGTATCAGCGAAGGCCTCGACTATAAGTCAGAAGCCGAATATAAAAAAGATGTTGAACTGTATATTTTAAAGTTAAAGAGTGTTCCGGGTATTGCAAAGGAGTATGGAATAAGTCTTGATGAAAACGAATTCAACACAAAATACGATGAATATACCAAACAGTACAAGGACATGCCGAAATCAGCCCACCCTAAAGATGAATATAAGAAAATGCTGCTTGTAAGGGAATTTTCCATATCGGATAAACTAAATACATGGCTTGAAAAACTCAGAAGCAAGGCTAAAATAGAGATTTTAGAACCTTCATTAAATGCTTTCAGGCTGTATAAAAATGGGGAGTATTCCAAAGCTGCGGATGAATATAAAAAAGCCTATAAAAAGTATAAGCAAAGCTTATATAAGGATAAGGAAAAGGAATGTAGAAATAAGTAGTAAGGGAAAAAGCAGTCTGCCAGACTGCTTTAATTTTTTGCTATAAATTTTACAAAGTCTATAATGGTTAAAAATAATAATAAAAACGCTATTGGCAGTCCAATATAAATTACTGTACGTAAAAGCTTGCTAGGTGGCTTATATTCAGATTTGTACCCATAAAATCGAAGTTCAAATAGTTTATTAGTGAAGATTCCTTTGTTTCTTTTTTCTGCATCTTCGTGAAGCTGGATTTCTGCTTCAGTCATTTGCCTGAGAAAATTCTTCTGAATTTCATTTTTCATCATGTTAACCCCACGTTGTAAAATTAATCATTTTGATTATATATGAAATTGGAATATTCTTGCAATGCTAAAATAATTTAAGTCATTTCTGACCCTGATAGGCTATAATATTTCGGCCGATATTACCATCAAAACTATAAAAATTATTAATACATATATTTACTAATATGTATATAACTATGATAAAATGTTCTTGTATAAACCCGACGATGATATCTATTTGTAGAAATAGAAGCTCCCATAAAATCTTATGTTAACCAGTAAGTTTTAGGAGGAAAGCAAATGATTAAAATGCGTATTTTGTCGTGTTTGCTAATTACTTCAATTGTTGCAGGACTATTTTCATTTATACCTGCAAATAAGGCAAATGCTGACGCAGGTTTGATGCTTTGGTACAGGTTTAACGAGGGAACCGGAACAAAAGTTGCCGATTCCTCCGGTAACGGCAGGGATGGTATTTTGAATGGTAATTGCAGTTGGATAACGACTCAGAATGGATCGGGTGCAGTTGCATTGGATGGAAGTTCAGGGTATATAAAGATGCCTAATGGCCTTCTGTCAGGTCTGACAGAGACTACTGTAAGCGCCAGGGTGTTTGTTGATCCGTCAAATGTCAACCCGTCCTGGGTATTTAATTTCGGTACGACGACAGATTCAAAAAGTGATGTAAATGCACATTATTTTGGTTTTCTACTGGAATCAGGAGCATACAGGGTTATGCTAGCAAAAGCTCACTGGACTGACGAACAAAACACTAAGGTCAACTCGACATTTAGTACTGGGGTGTGGAAGTACATTACATATACTCAAAAAGAGACTTTAGGTACACTTTATGTAGATGGGGTGAAGGTTGCTGAAAACACAAATGTCGTATATACTCCCAAAGATATTGAGTCTACGGTAGCGAATTTTATTGGAAGAGCACCATATACTGCTGATAATTACTTCAAAGGCAAGGTTGCAGATTTCCGTCTATACAACAGGGCACTCAGCGCCACAGAGGTAGTAGAATTAAGTAACGGAGGCGCAGCTGATATTGTTGCAATGGACAAAGCAGCACTAACCCTTGAAGATTTGAGTCAGGTAACTTCTAAAATCAACTTGCCAACGGCAGGCGTAAATGGCAGTACGATTACCTGGGTGTCATCCGACACAAGTCTTGTTTCTTCAACCGGGTATGTAACTCGTCCTAAATACCCGTAGACAGATAAGCAGGCAACACTTACCGCAACTATCACAAGAGGAAGTGTAAGTGATACAAAAATATTTAAAGTTACAGTTAAGGCATTGTTGCAAGGGCAGGATCAGGCAATTGAGAATGCAAAAAAACAGCTTCTTATTCGTAATGCAGATGATATACGTGGAAATATTACATTGCCGACGGCAATTGTTACTGATGGAGTAACTGTTAAGGTAACCTGGTCAACGGACAAGCCTTATATTGTCAATGTGATTGAAGTAGTGAATTCAGGATATGACAATGCACCTGCGGGTATTGTTACAAGACCTTATACAGACACTCAGGTAACCTTAACGGCTCACCTGACTAATGGAACGGCAACGGGTACGGCAGATTTGACAATTATTGTTAAGGCGAAACCGAAAACTATAAGTGAATCAGATTATAAGGGATATTTCTTTACATATTTTAATGGCACTGCCAGATCTGATGCAGAACAGATATACTTTGCTTCAAGTACCGATGGACTTCATTGGAATGAACTCAATGGAAACAATCCGGTGCTAACTTCAACCGTTGGAGATAAGGGTGTTCGTGATCCATTTATTTTAAGATCTCCTGATGGGGATAAATTCTATTTGGTAGCAACCGATCTGAGAATAGCAAATGGTGCCGGTTGGAGTGCGGCTCAAACAGCCGGAAGTAAATCGGTTGTTGTTTGGGAATCCAATGATTTGGTAAACTGGTCTAAAGAAAGACTGGTTAAGGTTGCAAGAGATGATGCAGGCTGTACCTGGGCTCCTGAAATTGTATTTGATGTAAAGACAGGGGAGTATGTGATTTTTTGGGCATCACGAATAGAAGCAGATAACTATAGTAAGCAAAGGATATACATTGCAAAGACAAGAGACTTTTATACCTTTACAGAGCCAAAGGTTTATATAGACAGAACTTCTGATGTAATAGATGCAACTATGATTAAACATGAAGGTATGTATTACAGGTTTTCAAAAGACGAGGTAAACAAGAATATAATAATAGATAAATGTGACCAATTGTTGAATAAGGAGTTTGTGTCGGTTGCATCAGACAGTGTTGGAAGCCAGAAAGGTGTTGAAGGGCCGGCAATATTCAAATTTAACGGTCAAAATAAGTGGTGTCTGCTATTAGATAACTATGGAGGCGGTGGTTACTATCCAATGGTTTCTACAGACATTTCTTCGGGAGTGTTTACAAAGTTGGGGTCCTCCGAGTATAAATTGCCGTCCGGGCCACGCCATGGAACAGTAATGCAGATAACACAAGCAGAATACAATGCAATTATGGCAAAATGGGGAGGCTCGACACCAGTTGAAGAACCCAAGACAACTCCAATACTTGAATATAAATTCGATGAGTCAAAGACAGGCAATACAATCGTTGATACATCAGGTAATAACCGTAATGGTACCTTGAATGGAAATGCAACTTATGTAAAAGACTCTGAAATGAACTCTCAAGTGTTATATCTGGATGGTACGTCAGGTACCTTTGCTGCGTTCCCGCAGGGTTTCTTTGATGGCAGGAATACGGTAACAATATCAATGGATATTAAGCCTGTGACAGTATCGGGTGATTTCTTTACTTTTACTGTAGGGAAAGATACAAATAAGTATATGTTTTTGAGAACACGGGATGCTGAAAGCAGAAATGCAATTACAATAAATTCCTACTCGAATGAGCAGGAGGTAAAAGCCACTACTGTATCTACAGCAAACAAGTGGATGAATATCAAGTTGGTAATAACACCTACAAGTATGGCTATTTATAAGGATGGCTTAATGCTTGGCAGAAACAATAATGTATCAATATCAATGTCTGATTTGGGTACAAGCCTACTGGCTTATTTAGGTAAATCCTTCTATTCAGATCCTTACTTCAAGGGCTATTTTGACAATGTAAAAGTTTATAATCGTGCATTTACTGAAACAGAAATTGCAGATGAATTTGGCATCGCTAACAAGCCGGTAAAAATAATAAGTGTAGAAGATGTGACTGTTACCAGTAAGGCAGGTCAAATACCTGAATTGCCTTCTAAAGTGAAAGTTAATTACAGCAATGGTACAACTGGAAATGCAAAAGTATTATGGAGCGATATCAGTCAGGCTCAGTATTCAACCGATGGAACTGCAACAGTAGAAGGAACAGTATATGAAAATGAGTACGATAACCCTTTAATATTGAACAGGGCAGATCCATGTATCTATAAACATACCGACGGAAATTACTATTTTACTGCTTCATATACGGATGGTTCAAACGGACACAACAATGTAGGCATGTACCAATATGACCGGATAGTACTTAGAAAAGCAGCGACAATTCAGGGCCTTGCCACTGGGACGGAAAAGGTAATATATACAAAGGCTCCACTAGGTGGAAACAAAAGCCCCCATGTCTGGGCACCGGAAATACACTTTATTAACGGAAACTGGTACATTTACTATACAACTACCATATCCAGCACCGATGTTTGGCAAATACGTCCACATGTCTTAATGTGCCCGGGAAATCTGGATCCAATGGTAAAGGAAAACTGGCAGGACAAGGGACTTGTTAAGAAGACTAATTCTTCAGACATGGCTTTTAATGGTTTCTCTCTGGATGAAACTGTTTTCGAGCATAATGGGAATCTGTATATGGTCTGGGCGCAGAATGACCCCAATTCAAACTTATATATTGCAAGAATGAAAGATCCATATACAATTGATACTAATGCAGTCAAGATTGCCTCAGCTCAATATGATTGGGAGATTCATGCCTACAAGGTGAATGAGGGGCCAAGCGTTATTAAGAGAAACGGCAAAATATTCATTTCTTATTCCGCTAGTGGTACAGATGCTCTGTATTGTCTTGGACTTCTTACAGCCTCGGATACAAGCGATCTTTTGAATCCGAGTTCATGGGTGAAGACACCGCATCCGGTAATGACCTTCAATACGGCAGCAGGCCAATATGGACCGGGGCACAATACATTTACAGTGTCGGAGGATGGTAGTGAAGATATTCTTGTATACCACGCCCGACAGGAAGAAAAGTATATCAGCAGCAGCTATGAACCCCTATATGATGCGGGCAGGCATACCCGTGTTCAGAAATTGTTCTGGAATAGCGACGGTACTCCCAACTTCGGAGCTCCAATGGCAGACGGAAAAGTATTGTCAAAGGTAAAGGTTAAAGCAAAAATAATAGAAGAAAACATTATAAAAGGAGCATCTGCAGCAGGCTACAGTATTATAGCAACTAAATGTGATTCGGCAAGTAAAAAGGCTACAGTATATTTCAGCCGCAGTAACAGTACTGTAAAGGAAATCTCATCAGTGCCTTTAACATATGAGTTATCAAGTGGCTGTACAATAGACGGAACAATCGGGCAACCGGTAGACTTGACACAGCCAGTTTCGATTAAAATAAAAATGCCGGATCAGAGTATACAGGAATGGACGGTAGAAGGGGTGCTCTGCAATAATCCGGTTTTGGGAGGACAATTTGCTGACCCAGACATCAATGTATTTGGAGATAAATTTTATATCTATCCTACAACAGACGGATATTCAGGATGGAGCGGAACGCAGTTCCATGCATTTTTATCATCAGACCTGGTTAACTGGATAGATGAGGGGGTTATCATGGATGCAGGAGTGGGGAAGGATGTTCCTTGGGCAGTAGGAAGTGCTTGGGCACCAACTATTGAAGGGAAGAAGGGAAAGTATTATTTCTATTTCTGTGCAAAGCGTTCAGATGGTAAATCCTGCATTGGAGTTGCAACCTCGGATAGTCCGACAGGGCCGTTTATAGCAGAGAAATCGCCTTTAATCACACCTGAGAATCTGGAAAATGGTGTTACAGTAAGTCAGACTATAGACCCGTCAGTCTTTACAGATGATGACGGAACTTCTTATCTGCTTTTTGGCAATGGATTACCTGCTATCGTTCAGTTGAATGAGGATATGATAAGTTTTAAATCAGGGTCTATGAAAAACCTGAGTGGTGCTACTGATTTCAGAGAATCAATTACAGTTATTAAGAGAAACGGTCTGTATCATTTCACTTGGTCATGTGATGATACAGGTAGTGAAAACTATCATGTGAACTATGGTACCTCAAACAGTTTATATGGGCCAATTCAATATCAGTACACGGTTTTATCAAAGAATCCAAACAACAATATTCTTGGAACCGGACATCAATCAATAATAAAGATTCCAAACAAGGATGAGTATTATATCTCTTACCACAGGTTTGTAACACCATTGGGTCAATATAGTAGTGGACTTGCTTATCATAGGGAGACCTGTATTGATAAAGTGGAGTTTGATACCAACACCGGGTTAATGAAGGTAGTAATTCCAACGTTAGAAGGAGTGGCAGAAACACCAATTGAAGTAGAAATAGTAGGTGATTATAACGGAGACAAAACAGTTGACGCCATTGATTTTGCGTTTTTAAAACAATATTTGCTGGGTAGAATAGAATGTTTTCCAGTACTGGACAAAATGTTTGTTGGAGATTTGAATATGGATGGTGAAATAAATGCTATTGATTTAGCAATTCTGAAAGGGTATTTGCTAGGGAAATTTGATAAATTACCGTATATTAATTAATATAATTTACGGGTAAAATTGCATGTACAGAGCAGCGCACCAGCGGTTGGTTTACTGTTGGTGCGAAATGCTGGTAACGAATATGCTTATAAACCTAAAAGTCAGGTTCAAGATTCCGAATATCTAAGCTTTTTATTTGCAAATATGATAAGTTGATAAAGTCTGGCTTGTTATAATGAGAAGCCAGTGTTATGTAGTAGGACGAAAAGTTATTACTAAGGCCGGAGAAAAGTCTTTGATTAGTTTTACAAAAATGATACCAGTAGTTGGTGCCCTGTTGGCTTTGTATTTGATTGGACTGCAACACAAACAGTAGGTAAATTTGCAATAAAATACTTTAAGGGATGATTTTCAATTTTTTAGAAAATTATTATTTTAGGAGGGAATTTTAATGAAAAAAATAAAACGCCTTATCGCCTTGGCAATTTTGACAGTGGTGTTTATCTCACCATTTCCGTCATCTGTCCAAAATGGCAATCAAGTGCTGGCCCTGAACAACGGTCTGGGATTGACTCCACCCATGGGTTGGAACAGTTGGAACATCTTTGGAGGTGACATCAATGAAGATAAGATTAAACAAATTGCAGATGCTATGGTTACAACAGGAATGAAGGATGCAGGCTATGAGTATGTCAATCTTGACGATAATTGGATGGCAAACCCAGCTCGTGACGCTAATGGAAAACTTATTCCGGATCCCAAACGTTTTCCTAACGGTATGAAAGCTCTGGCAGATTATATTCATTCAAAAGGGTTAAAATTTGGAATTTATGGTGATAGGGGAGTAACCACCTGCTGCAATATTCCCCAGAGTGGAAGTCAGGGGTATGAGGAACAAGATGCTAAAACTTTTGCTGAATGGGGTGTAGATTATTTGAAATATGATAACTGTGCTTCAGATAGTAATCTGCAGGCAGGCTACGAAAAAATGCGGGATGCTCTTTTGAAAACAGGAAGACCTATTTTCTACAGCATATGCTGCTGGTATTTTGCGGGTCCATGGATAATAGATTGCGGTAATTCTTGGAGAACAACAGGAGATATTAGTGACAACTGGGGAAGTATTACAAAGAATATTGATGAAAACTCCAAGTCAGCCGCTTACGCAGGTCCGGGCCATTGGAATGATCCGGATATGTTGGAGGTTGGTAATGGTAAAATGTCAGATACAGAATACAAAGCGCATTTCAGCATGTGGTGCATGATGGCAGCTCCACTTATTGCAGGAAATGATATTAGGAATATGACTCCTGCTACCAAAGAAATTCTTACCAACAAAGAAGTTATTGCTATTGACCAAGACGTTGCAGGGGTGCAAGGTACAAAGGTAAGTACTTCAGGCGAACTTGAAGTGTGGTGTAAACCGCTGGGGGTAGATGGTACTACCAAGGCAGTTATCCTCTTGAATCGAGGAGGCGCTTCGGCAGATATCACAGTCAATTGGAGAGATATTAAGCTTGCCGATGGTCCTGCTACTGTTCGTGATCTTTGGGAGCATAAGGATTGCGACACGTTTAACACCGGGTATACAGCCAATGTACCTTCCCATGGTGCGGTGGTATTAAAAGTTCAAACAAGCTCCACCGATCCGGCTATAATGTATGGTGATGTTGATGGAAGTGGCGTGATTGATGCACTAGATTATTCATTACATAAACGGTATCTACTTGGCCAGATATCCGATTTTCCTGAGTCAAAGGGCAAACTGGCTGCCGATGTTGATGGAGATGGTCAAATAACAGCATTGGATTTTTCATTAATCAAGCAATATTTGCTGGGAATTATTAATAAATTTCCTGCACAAAAATAATTAGTGAGGATTCATTCTTATTTTGCGGTTACCTATAAATACTGGACATATTTTGTAAGGGCATTTAACTTTACTTATAGAAAAGGAAATGCCCTTATGACGAATTTTCTATTATCATTTCTAAAGCTACTTTCTCATCAACAGCTATCTGTCTTATAAGATTTATTGCATTCTCTATTTTTCCCATATTCCCTGATACAAAAATTTTCAATATTATATTATGAAGTGTTATAGTATTCTTTCGTATTACTTCATATTTCATATAAATATTTTTCCAGTTTTTTAAATAGCCATTTACACCAAGGTACTCAATTCTCATAAGCATTAATGTTTTGTGATCAACAAGAACATTGAATGGTCGGTAATCCTTGCATGAATTTCCGCATGATAGTAATGTAAGGAAATCCTCTAATAGCTTATAAACATCCATTCCGAAGCAAAACTCAGTACTGTTTTGTTCGACATCATGTCGATAACCATCAGTGTAGCTTTTTAAGCCTGTTTCTGAGTTCAAAAAATCATTAATGAATGAAATTGTACGCTTTATGTTAAAATTATATTTTTCATATTTTACTGGTGCTACTAAAACAATGCCTTGCAAGAAGTCATTAATATTGCTCAAGTTGGTTGTAGAGAATGCTTTTTCCATTTCTGTAAAATTCACTTTTGCATGTCCATATTTATGTTTGTAGAAATCAGCGGTATAAAAAACTTCTTCTTGAGCGTCATAACCAAAAACATATGTATCGTGCATAAAGTTCTTAGATTGGTAAGCCCACGGAAAGTCAGAAATATAGAATTGATTTAAGTATAGAAAGGCATAGTAACCTGAATCGATAGAGTCAACCAAAAATTCACATATTGAGGACCACTTGTTTTCAATAAATTCCCTGTTTATTCTTTGATAATGAATCCATGGACAGCATTTCCATGCAATAGGTGCAAAGAAATCAACATAACAATTTTCAGATAAATCTTTACCGGCAAATAGTTGTATATAATAATCATAGAACCATATTATTGATTCATCATTTATCAATGCTGTTGAAAGAATATTAGCATGAGTAGGATATGATGTTATTGGCGGATAAATTGTTTTTAATATTTTCTTTTTCTCTGATTTAATATTCATACTCGATCACCTAGCCCTTTTTATTGTTTACTTAATTTAACGGAACATAAGCAAATATTTGGTCTAAAAATAATGTAGTTTTCTATCACTGAATATTTTACCATAAAAAAAGAATATTACATATTTGTTAATTATAGTTATCTATTTAAATTACTTGATTTTTTGTTATATGTTACATTTATTGTTTATTTTTTTCATAATACATTTGATTAATTGTACAAGTGCTAAAATTCTTTTAATCCTTGTGCCGAGGTATGATTTAACAAAGCAGATGCAAGTATTGATTTCAGAATGTGGATTTGGTATTGCCGAATACAATTATTAAGCCGTAGAAAAGCCATTTTGATATTAGTTTTGATAGAAATTATACTAAAATTATTTGTCCAGAAGGAGAATTACTTGGAATTGAAGGTTGCTGATCCATTGACAGATCCATATCTTAAAGATGATGGTAAAATATCAATAAGCGGTTAAGATTTTGCCTAATCGGTAAGCAATGGAACAGGGTTCTGTTGCAAAAACTCTTCTACATGCTTGTTAGATTTGAGTGAGCGATTAAGAATTGTTGCCAGTATAAGCAGTCTAAAATAGAATAAATATACTTTTTCTATAACAATACTGTACAATGCTTAAAAACTAGAATCCAGAATTTTCTACAACAATTTTGTGTTATGATATAGAGAGAAACTTATCATAGTGAAGATATAGAAAATTATTTCTAGTTATAAATTATTGTTTAAAAGCCCAGTATTCATCGGTATTATAGATATTCTATAATGTTATAGAATATTAGAAAAGTTATATAATAAAAAATGTATACTTATAAGACAAAAGTCGCATTTCATTTGCGGCTTTTTTTGTTATATAATTCATTTCTCGCCGGCAAAAATACTAACACCTCCGACCAAAAACATTTGGCATCGCTAGTCAGCCCCGCTGGGAGAGCCAGTGGGGACTCACGGGGAGACTGGTCTCCCTCGTAAGTCCCTTCGGGCGATTTTTGCACACAGAAACACAAGTGCCTAAATGGTCTGAGTGAATCGTGAAAGGATGAATCCTCTAATCCTTTCTATTTGGTTTACCTACCGAATCTCTGATAATAAGTCTCGGCATATAACGAACTGACTTGCCAGAACCGCCATTCATCAGTTCGACAAGGAGATCGGCGGCTCGATTACCGATAGATTCGTAATTGTGGCGAACCGTTGTGAGGGGAGGGGTGGTGTATTCAGAGAAGAAGGTACCGTCATAACCTATTACTGAGATATCTTCCGGCACTGAGATCGAGTTGTTATACAACTCTAGTAAAACTCCCATAGCCATTAAATCGTTTGCGCAGCATATTGCCGTCAATTGAGAAGACTTCTGTAGCAAGGCTGCTGCTGCCATTCTTCCACTGGCCCCGCTGAAATTACCTGTCTCAACCAGTGCGGCATCGTGTTCAACTCCAGCAGAATGAAGTCCTTCGCAAAACCCTCTATAGCGTTCCTTACAGATGTCCAATCCTACCGGGCCGTCTACATAGCCGATGATGCAGTGACCCTGTGCCGCAAGAAAAGTCCCGGCCATCTTACCGCCTTCATAATCATCAGATGCCACCAAGGAGCATTTCGGTCCTAAACTAGAGCCGAGATTCACCGAAGGAATCTTCAGCTTCAATGCCTCCTTCATAATCAGGTGCTCCTTTGAGAAAGGTTGCAGGAATAGACAACCCTCCAGATTACGCATCTGTACCCATTCATTTAAACTGTTCGGCTGGTAATCGTAGAAGGGAACGGAGAAAATCAACATGTCTTTATGGTATAAACGTAATGCTTTCCGAACCGACGGAAGAACATCGTCAGCATCACGAATCGATTCATAATCGAATTCAGGCACAAAAACACCTACTAGGCCACTCTTACGGGTTACCAATTGTTTAGCACCAAGATTCGGAACATAGCCTAGCTCGGCTGCCGCTTTTTGAACCTTAGCTATTGTGTTTGGATGTACTCCGTAGCTACCATTAAGAGCACGGGATACGGTACTCGTTGCTATACCAACGCGTTTTGCAATATCGTGAATCGTCGCGCTAATCGTTATCACCTTTTTCCGGCTTCTGCCAAAATTTGACCTGCCTCAAGCTTCGTAAGCCTCTTGGCATCATACTTCTTTCCTGTAACTTGCTCCAACTCATGGATCGCTTTCAATTGTGTTTGTGTTGCCGGCTGCGCCTGAATCAGGTTCATCAGGTTAGTATGAGCGACCTTCCGAGCAACGACCGGATCATCCAACAGATCCAAGATCTGATACATAGCTTGAATGGCTTTTTTTTCACCACCGCCTATGCCATAACCAGAGTCAGTGCCCAGCATGAAACGGTCGGAGTATTTCTTTATAACTGGAATGAATTCCTCCGGATGATTGCCGCTATCTGGGCTATAAACGGAGAAGCCTGCGAAGAAATCGGCATAAAGGTTTGGATGTTTTTCCATCAGCCTTTCAACCTCGGCGGGCGTGTTGTATGCATTAATATGTCCGAAAATAAAGATGGTATTCGGGTGTTCGTCCAGTGCTTGTTCTAGTTTGTCGATAGGCTCACCATTGGCGGGATCAATGTGCAAAAGAATCGGAGCCTTATATTTTGCGATTAGATCATAGATCTGAGGTAGGTAACCGTCCATAGGATGTTTCCCCTTCCAAGCAGCCTTCGATGTCATAGGTGAATATGTTGAAGCTGCTACTATTTCGCCGAGACCAAAATAGCCCTTTTCAAGATTATTTTTGATCACATCGAGGCTTTGAGCGCTATGTAGGTCAAAGCCAGAGAAATATGGGATGAATTTGTCGGGATATTGTTGATAGACGTCCCATGCGATTGAATCTGTATTCATCGCACTTGGCTCTGAGGTATCCCCAAACAATACTACCTTCTCTATGTGATACTCATCCCAGGTACTCATCATTGATGAGTATCGTAAACCACTGGCGTCATGATTATGGGCGTCGATAATGCCTAGATCTTGATAGGTATTAACGAATTGAAGTATAGAAGGGGAGTTCGTTAAAGCTCGCATTTCGGCAGCTTTTTCAGCAACAGCTTCCGGATTAAATGAATCTTTCTCGGTCTGAGGCCAGATAACTTGTCGATATCCATACAAGAGCCCGATTATAGTTACAACCAACAGTAGAGTGGCAACTCTAATCCAATTTTTATGCATATGAATTACACCGTCCTATAACAATATTTTCAGAAACGTTTCCGATTTAATGTTTGTATAATAACATAATATCTATAAATTGTAAATACATTTTTCGGGAACGTTTCCTATATATATTGTATATTAGTATGTATTTATACCAATTTATATTAAATAATGTAAAATATATAAATACTATAATAGGAAGTTGACAGATGTTGTTAAATTTACGAAATATATATTCTACACTAATGTCGTATGCTTATACGAACAATAGAAGGATGAATTTCAATAGTATTGATTGACAATCTAAATAAATAATGTTTATAACAACGATAATAACACTTACAGGTTTTTTATTTACTTCAATTGCCTGGGTTTGTAAATATATGGCTGCAAGCCACAATATTATTAATGTAATATTAAAGAATATACGTAAATTTTATGTTAACATTAAATGAATAATATAGCAAAAGTAGTTGTGACTTATCGTCGGAGATGTGTATATTCTGACCATATATTTGTTAAAAGAAGGTATAGCATTTACAAGACTAGGGATATAACTGTATATGACTCACTCCACCATGTTTAGAAGCAAACAAATCTTTATTGTAAAATTTAATTCAAAATCACCGGGATTAATTTTACCAAGCCCATTAACACACTTTGTTCAAAAATACTGTAAATCTTACATGTTATAGTTAAATGAATTACGTAAGTAAAATTAATCTATATGATCTAGGGATATTTAATTCCAAGCGAGAAATGGCTTTATGCCTTAAAAATTTTCGAAGAAGATATAAGGTATGAAAAAAATATGTAGATTTTACTATTGACTTGAGTTAGCAGGTCTTTATTTTATTAACTATTCATCCAATATAATACATTAAATTACATAACAATAAAATACATTTGATATTTAAATTAGGAAGATGTAAAATTATTTTATAGAAATTTTATACAATATATGAAAATATAAGTAGTTTGGGAAAGACTAGTACTTTTCAGGCTTATGTAAAAAAAGACCAAGTACGAAACACCTAAGTATTTTTTCTTTTAGCCTCCTTTGTTGAAGAAAAAGAAGATAGTGATGCCAATGTTATATCCTCTTTAATCCCTTTAAATGAATCAAAGATAGAGGAAGGAATACTTAAGCAATTCAATTATTATACAAAGTTGATTACAAAAAGATTCCACATAGTCGTTATAGGAAATCCATAGTCCTGAAATAGGCTCAATAACCAAAAGGAGGCATAAAAATGAATTACATATTAAGTCTTTCAGATATAAGTGCACAAAACGTGGATATTTCAGGTGGTAAAGGAGCAAATCTTGCACGGCTCATTCACCATGGGTTTAATGTTCCTGTTGGATATGTTATTACTACAAAAGTGTTTGATGAAAATTATCCAATAGAATGGGAAACAGAGCTTTCATCCCTTTCTCTAAATGGCATATATGCGGTGCGATCCTCTTCAACCGCAGAAGACATGCCTGCTAATTCATTTGCGGGTCAGCAAGATACTTATTTAAATGTCAGCGGGTTGGAAAACATAAAACAAGCAATCAAAAACTGTTTTGCATCCATCAATAATGAACGAGCAATACATTACAGAGAAAAAAATGGAATACATACATTTTCCATGGCGGTGGTATTACAAGAAATGGTTGATCCTGAATACTCAGGGGTTTTGTTCACGGCTGATCCTTCTAGTTCCGATAGGTTGACTACAATAATTGAGGCAGTTTCCGGACTTGGTGAGGAGTTAGTCTCCGGGCGGAAAATACCGACCATGTATAAAGTTAAGAACGGTAATATACAAAAGAGTGGAGAAAATAAAATATCGGATGAGAAAATTAATGAGCTTGTTCAAATTGGGAATAATATCCAAAATAGTTTTGGTAGTGAACAAGACATAGAGTGGTGTTTAAAAGACGATACATTTTATATTGTGCAGTCCAGACCGATAACCACGCTTTATCCGAAACCTCAGTCATCAGATGGTTTTAAACGCTGCTATTACTCTATGGGACATTTGCAAATGATGACAAACACCATTCTTCCCCTCGGTGGTGAATTTCTATCGCGTATGATGGGAACAGAATCACCATCATTTTGTGGCGGGCGGATATATGTGGATATAACTCGTCACTTAAAAAGTATATTTAGAAGAAATCTCTTATTGTGGGAATTCAAAGGATTTGACAAGAGGATTTATGATGGGGTTCAAGAGGTTTTAGAAAGAAAGGAATATATCCACTCTATCCCAAAAGGAGAATTTAGCTTCAAATTACCAAACAATATATTTCCAACTATTATAATGGGTTGGAAGACGTATATCAAGAATGATGTTTCAGTAATTCAAAAGTATTTTAGACGCATGGAGAGCTCTATTAAGGAACTCGAGAAGGAAATCGTTAATCATCATGAAGGAGAATTAGTGAGTTTTATTGAAAGAGATATAAAAACCAACCTTGTAAAAACATTTCGGGAGGATCCAATATGGGGATGTATTTCTGTTGCAAGGGTTCTAGCCTCATATATCAAAAAAAAGAGCGAAAAGTACATTGGGGAAAATGACATTATAAGCGAAATAGGAAAATCCATCCCTAATAATATTACAAGTGAAATGGGGATAGAACTTGGACGGATTGCTGATATAGTACGTAGACAACCTGAGCTTGTCGATTATCTGAAAAATGGAGGCGAAGATATTACTAAAATCGGGACTGAATTTTCAGCTTTTTTAAATAAATATGGTTGCCGTTGTAGTGGTGAGATAGACATTACAAAACCGCGTTATTCAGAAGATCATAAATCTTTAATTGCAATCATACTAGCAAACCTAAATCAACCAAATGGTCATGCTAACACAATATTTGAAAGAGGTTTGAGAGAAAGTCAAAAGGTAATCGACGAGCTATTGATGAAAGCAAATTCAAATGTTTTGAAAAAAAGGATTCTATTTTATCGCAATTTCTGGGGATTACGTGAAGCCCCTAAATATTACATGATGCGCCACTTTTGGATTTATAAACAGGCTCTTATAAAAGAGGCAAAAAGGTTAGGAATTAGAAATATAGATGATATTTATTATATGAACTTTAAAGAATTAAAAAGTGCTTTCTGTGGAGGTGAAATCAATTACAAAAAAATTGATAAAATGAAAATTGATTATAACCATTATGAAATATTGAATCCACCTAGAATTATTTTTTCTGATGGTGAGGTCATCAAAACCTTTTATGATACGAAAGCCCCAAATAATTCGCTTGTTGGAATTGGTGTATCAAAAGGTACTATTATTGGTAGAGCAAGAGTAATAGTAGATATTCTCAATGCGAAAGATATTCAAGATGGAGAAATATTAGTTACTAGATTTACAGACCCATCATGGACACCTGTTTTCCTTTCGATCATTGGACTCGTTACAGAAGTCGGGGGTATGGTAACTCACGGAAGTGTTGTTGCAAGAGAATACGGTTTGCCAGCAGTGGTAGGCGTAGATAACGCAACAAAATCCATTCGTACTGGTGATATGATAAGAGTAAACGGTGAAGACGGATGGGTAGAGATATTACCGTAAAGAGATTTTTCTGGAAGCACATCCCTGAACGTCATGAATCCTGGCCCGGTGCCGGGCCAATAGACCCCTAAAACATATGGATTGGAGCTCTAGTTTGTCTTGAATTGTGTTATATTTTTCAAGAACTCAATTTACGACTTCCAGATCATTTTTTTATATGCGTGTGAATTCCCCGCAGCAAAGAGGATCGACAAAAACTACGCCAATATGAGCATCGGTGAAATCATGGATGAACTGCTCCTGATGAACGACGCTAACGTAGAGCTACTTCAAAATAAATATATTATGTAGTTTATTTATCCCATTGCCAAGGCAGACTTTGCTGCAGCAACCGCTTACATGCCAAAATCAAGCATTAAAATTTCATGCCCATCCACTATTGTGCGTGGGAGCGATGAAAAACTAATTGACGAGCAGATTTATGTTTGGCAACAATATTATTCAAAAGTAATTGACTGCGAGTTTTTTGAAGGAGCCACTTCTTTTTTTCAAAATGAAAGTCTAAGTATGAAAGCTCGAGTCAATGCTCAAAAAATATACTTCATCAAAATGAGTTTTGTAGCTGATGACATAAAAGATATTTTACCGGAGTTTCTGACTGGTTTTTAAAGGTGTCACGGCTGTCCTGATATTCGTAATAATGCTTTGCGGAACTTTTTACAGAATGTTTATTCTTTGATCGAGTATGGTTGCATTCGTGATAGCAAGTTTTTTTACCGCACAAAAGATACTATCCTATTTATGACCAAACATCAACTATTATAGTGAACGAACTTCAAATGTAGCAAAAACTCCTGCCAACCTATCCTATCATATGAAATTTTTGCTGATTTTTTCAAATTCGTTCGTTATAGCTGATATTTTCAAGGATGCGCTTATTAATGAGAAGCTGGAAGTTAATAAATGCAAGATATAAGAATGATAAAAAGGATATGGTACAAGCATTATGTCAGCAAATATATGATATTACGCTGATATCTCACCATGAGCTGAAAGAGGATGAAAATATTGAGAGAAACTATATGCTGTTTAATATGGTTACCTAAAAGATGAGATAGATTTTTGCGATTAGAATTGAAGACCGTGTTAAAGAAGAGGCATATTACCGACATCTTTTATGTGTCCCAGAAGTCAAACAAGAGCGAATAAAAAATTTCAGAGTTAAGGAGAAAAAGAGAAATGGATGAAAAAAATAAAGAACGTGCGTATTTTTCATTGACGGAGCCACAAAAATCGATTTGGCTCACACAACAACTGTCCGACTCGATGAACCACAGCGTGACCGTTGATGTCTCATTTGACGGAAAACAGGACAAGTTCGCTGCCAGTAAAGCCATCAGCTTATTGTACAAGTACAATCAAGTCCTGCGTACCGAAGTGACGGAAGCGGATGGCGTGCCCATGCAGTTTTTCCGGGACTATGACCCTAATATCATGTATGGAAGTGTTAGGGAGTTTTCTAGCGCCGTCGCTTATTCAGCCTTTGCTGCCGGCTATGCGGAACAAAGAATGGACGAGACTCTTTGTGAAATCACAGCATTCAGCTACGATAGCAAATATGGTTTTCTCATCAAAGGCTCTCACATGCTGATAGACGGAGTAAGTGCGATTGTATTGCTGGCACGGGTGAAAAAATACTACGATGCCGTTGCAACTCATAAGGAGATCGACGAGTCCGAATACCGCTATCAGGAATTCATTGAGCAGGAAGCAAAGTACTATGACGGCAGCCTGCAATTTCTGAAGGACAGGGAGTTTTGGCAAGACAAACTGTCAGTGATTACCGAACCAACAAGAATCGCGCGGTGCGCGGGGCATTCGCTTGCATCGAAGAGATTCTCGTATCCGTTGGCATCAGATTTTGAAGAACGATTGAAAGGCTACTGCAAGAGAGCCAGCGTTATGGAATTTGCGGTGCTCATGTCATGTTTTGCTAGGTGCGTTTCGGAGCACGTGCGCAGCAAGCCGACTAGCATTTTGTGCGCCGTGATGAGGAGCCGGAAGGGAGCGGTGGAAGAGGCATCGCCCGGGATGTATGTTAACACGATTCCGGTCGTTTTTGACGACGCATTTGAAAGAGATTCCGAAGACACGGCGGAGAAAACCATCAAGACAATTACGAAGGATTTTATAAAAGCGGCCAAACACTTTCGGTATAGTTGGAATTATATCCTGGCGGATTATTATCAGATTCAAGGTCAGAATCAGGCACCGTCGGATGTAACGTTCAGCTACCAGAATTTTGGTTCCTTTGACATGAGCCAATTTGTATCGGAAGCATTTTCTCATACATGGTATTCTACGGGAACGCAAGTGGACAGCCTCGCATTCCATGCCCGCCGGGAACCAAGGGGTAGTTTGCAATTTGTGTTTGATTACCGGGTAGAAGTGTTTTCGGAGGAAGATATATCTAATTTCTGCGGACATCTTATTACAATGCTGGATTCGTTGTTTGCAAACCCAGACGCACGCATAGCAGAATTAGAGATGATCAGCGACGCAGAGCGCGAGACAATCCTAGGTGCTTTCAACGACACCTATGCGGCGTACCCGAGATACAAGACTATTGTTGATCTTTTCGAAGAACAGGTAGTCAGGACCCCGGATAATGTAGCGTTAAAATTCGGAGATAAAATCATGACGTATGCGGAGCTGAACAGAAAAGCGAATGAGTTAGCGATGCGTCTGCGTAGGCTTGGTGTACATACGGATGATAGGGTTGCGATACTGGCAGAGCGCGGCATGGAGATGATCGTAGGAATTTACGGGATACTTAAATCCGGCGGCGCATATGTGCCAATCGATCCAGCTCTGCCCATGGACAGGATTAAGTTCATGTTGGAAGATAGCAACGCAAAAGCCCTTGTGAACGCCGTCAAGTCATTGTCCTTGAAAACAGACGTTGCAAAGGTGGAAATGACATCCCATTGTCTCTTCGATGACGACGAGCCAAATCCAAAACGGGATCCTAACGGCATCATGTATTGTCTTTACACATCAGGCACGACGGGGCGACCCAAGGGGGTTATGTTCCGGGACATGAGCGTGGTAAATTTTCTTTTATGGATGCAGGAAACATATCCATTGGATGAAACAGATGTCATCTTACAGAAGACTAATTACGGATTTGATGTATCAGTGAGTGAACTTTTTTGGTGGGGTCTTGTCGGGGCGAAGATGGTTATCTTACCGAATGGGCTTGAGAGAGAACCAAAGGAGCTGGCACGTTTCATTGCCAAAGAACGCATTACCGCCGTCAATTTTGTGCCTTCCATGCTATCCGCTTTTGTGGCTGAAATCAAAGAAAAGGAATTAAGGCTTGGATTGGGAAGCTTAAAATATATTTTTGCAGCCGGCGAAGTGCTCAGTCCTGATTTGGTAAAACAAGTGTTAAATCCAGTGGATGGAATAAGCCCTGCGGCGTTATTATCCAACCAGTATGGACCCACGGAAGCAAATGTGGTGACATATTACAATTGTGACAAAGGAGAAAAAACGATACCAATAGGATGTCCCATCCACAACACGCAAATTTACATCATAAACGGCGGGAAACTGTGCGGTATCGGTGTTCCGGGAGAGTTGTACATTGCGGGCGACGGGCTGGCGCGAGGATATTTAAATCGTCCGGAGCTGACGGCGGAGAAATTTATAGAGAACCCGTATGGGGAAGGTAGGATATACCGAAGCGGCGACTTGGCGCGTTGGCTGCCGGATGGAAATATAGAGTATCTTGGACGTATAGACGAGCAGGTAAAAATCCGCGGGTACCGCATCGAACTTGGTGAAATTGAAAGTCTAATCAGGAAACAGCCGGGTGTGGCAGATGCAACTGTGATCGTTCGCGAAAGGAATGGGGATAAGAGCCTATGCGCTTATCTTGTCGCAGAGCATAAGGCACAACCGCAAGAACTGGACATGTCCGCCATTCGTGACGTGCTGCGTTCAGAACTGCCGGAGTATATGATCCCGGCATTCATGACGCAGTTGGAAGCCTTGCCGCTCAACCGGAACGGAAAGCTTGACAAGCATGCACTGCCGGAACCGGACGCACTGGCGGGACGGAAGTATGTTGCACCTCGAAACGAAATGGAACAAGCCATTATTTCTGTATATGAAGAAATCTTAGGCGTATCTCCAATAGGTATAGACGACAGTTTCTTCGAGTTGGGCGGGCATTCGTTGCGTGCGACGGTGGCGGTGAACGACCTTGAAAAGCGCACGGGCATACGCCTGCCATTGAAGGCTGTATTTGCGTCTCCGACACCAAGGGAACTGGCAGCCGAGCTACAGGTGCTGGAAACGGGTGCATACAACCCAATACCAAAAGCTGAAAAACGAGACTATTACCCCATGTCACCGGCGCAGAAGCGGTTGTTCCTCATTGACCAAATGGGCGGTGCGGGTTTGGCCTACAATATGCCGGCAGCAGTGGAAGTGACAGGGGAGTTGCACCTGGCCGACATACAAAAAACACTGGAGGCTTTTACAAGACATCACGAAGCCTTGCGCACGAGCTTTACCGTGATTGAAGGAGAAGCAGTGCAGATTATCGGGGATGAAGGGGCAGCCGCAGTAGAATATGAAGAGATTGATGAGTATAGCGAGGAGGAACTGGATAAATTCACCCGTCCATTCGACTTGGGCCAAGCACCGCTTCTCCGCTTAAAGATTTTGAACGTGATAGGGGAAAACCGGCACATTTTGCTGTTCGACATGCATCATATCATTTCGGATGGTATGACGATGAACATCATCATAAAGGAATTTTCTAAGCTTGCCGGTGGCGAAGAACCTGTGCAGCCGGAGGTTCAGTACAAGGATTACAGCGAGTGGCTGCGAGGACGAGATCTCAGCGCACAACGGGAATTTTGGAAGGATGTATTTAAAGACGAGGCACCGGTGCTGGATCTGCCGACGGATTACACACGTCCGAAAACCCAGAGTTTTCGAGGCGGACACGTTTCTATATTGCTGAATCAGGCGCTGAAAAACGGGATAGAAAAGATAAATCAAGCCAGCGGAACCACAGACTTTATGACGTTTCTATCGGTCTTCATGGTGATGCTGCACAAATACAGCCGCCAAGAAGATGTTGTGGTGGGTACGCCTATCTCAGGCAGGGTGCACAGAGATACGCAGTCCATGGTGGGGATGTTCGTCAACACTTTGGCCATGCGCGGTTATCCCACCGGGGAAAAGACATTTAGCGAGTTTTTATCCGAGATAAAAGAGCACGCCCTTGGCGCATACGAGAACCAGGAATATCCATTTGAAGAATTTCTGGAAGATGTGGAAGTTAGACGGGATTTGGCACGGAACCCCTTGTTCGATGTGATGTTTGTCCTGCAAAACAACGAAAAAGCTGAACTGCAAATGGGCGATGCGAGGTTTCGCCCACTTGAAACTGAGCCTAAGACAGCAAAATTTGATCTGACGCTGCAAGTGTCGGAACTTAACGGCGGATATGAGGTTCTCCTTGAGTATTGCCGGGAGCTGTTCGCAGAAGAATCCGTGCGGATGATGCTTCTGCATTTTGAAACGTTGCTGGACTCTATCCTTGAAAATCCGGACGCACGCATAGCAGAATTAGAGATGATTAGCGACGGGGAGCGTGAGACAATCCTTGGTGCTTTCAATGACACGCGGGCAAACTATCCGCAAGATGCGACCGTAGTGGATTTGTTTGAAGAGCAAGTCGCCAAGACTCCGCATAACATCGCGCTGACATTTGGAAACGAAACAATGACTTATGCGGAGCTGAATGGGAAAGCAAATAGCTTGGCGCATCGTTTGCGGGAACTTGGGGTAAAACCGGACGACAGGGTCGTGTTGCTGGCAGAGCGCAGCGTGGAGATGATAGTGGGAATTCTGGGCATCATTAAAGCGGGCGGTGCGTATGTGCCCATTGACCCGGCGTACCCGGAGGAAAGAATTCGGTTTGTGATAGAGGACACAGCACCCAAAGCCGTTTTGGCGTATGGCGTGAGTGTACCTGGAGAAGTGTGTGTGCCAGTGCTTTATTTGAGTGATCCGGATGCTTACGGGATGCAATCGGAGAATCTGTCCAAGGTGAACGGTCCCCGGGATCTTGTGTACATTATTTATACATCCGGCACAACTGGGAAACCCAAAGGCGTTATGATAGAACATAAGGGCGTTGTGAATCTAAAGAAACGATTGCAACGAAATAATCCTTGTGAGGCAGATACAATATTGCAGTTTGCCAGTTTGTCGTTCGATGCGGCAACATACGAAATTGCTTCGTCGTTGCTTTTTGGAGGATCGCTGTGCCTCATTTCGAATGATACCATCTTGGACACTAAGCTTTTTGAGGAGTATGCCGAGAGCCATCATGTGACCATGGCGCTTTTGCCCCCCCATTACTTTACGCAGGTAAACCTTAAGCTCCGCCGGATAATCACAGGAGGTTCGGCGGCAAGTGTAGAAACGGTTATTCGAGCGCGCAGGTTGGGGTCTGCATACACAAATGAATACGGGCCAACGGAGGCTACAGTTACAGCTAGCTGTTGGGAATACGAAGCGGGAACCCCCATCCCCAATGCCATTCCTATTGGGAAACCGGTGGAAAACACGCAAATTTACATCATAAACGGCGGGAAACTGTGCGGTATCGGTGTTCCGGGAGAGTTGTACATTGCGGGCGACGGGCTGGCGCGAGGATATTTAAATCGTCCGGAGCTGACGGCGGAGAAATTTATAGAGAACCCGTATGGGGAAGGTAGGATATACCGAAGCGGCGACTTGGCGCGTTGGCTGCCGGATGGGAATATAGAGTATCTTGGACGTATAGACGAGCAGGTAAAAATCCGCGGGTACCGTATCGAACTTGATGAAATTGAAAGTCTAATCAGGAAACAGCCGGGTGTGGCAGATGTAACCGTGATCGTTCGCGAAAGGAATGGGGATAAGAGCCTGTGCGCTTATCTGGTCGCCGAACATAAGGCACAACCGCAAGAGTTGGACATGTCCGCTATCCGTGACGTGCTGCGGTCAGAACTGCCGGAGTATATGATCCCGGCATTCATGACGCAGTTGGAAGCCTTGCCGCTCAACCGGAACGGAAAGCTTGACAAGCATGCACTGCCGGAACCGGACGCACTGGCGGGACGGAAGTATGTTGCACCGCGAAACGAAATGGAACAAGCCATTATTTCTGTATATGAAGAAATCTTAGGCGTATCTCCAATAGGTATAGACGACAGTTTCTTCGAGTTGGGCGGGCATTCGTTGCGTGCGACGGTGGCGGTGAACGACCTTGAAAAGCGCACGGGCATACGCCTGCCATTGAAGGCTGTATTTGTGTCTCCGACACCAAGGGAACTGGCAGCCGAGCTACAGGTGCTGGAAACGGGTGCATACAACCCAATACCAAAAGCTGAAAAACGAGACTATTACCCCATGTCACCGGCGCAGAAGCGGTTGTTCCTCATTGACCAAATGGGCGGTGCGGGTTTGGCCTACAATATGCCGGCAGCAGTGGAAGTGACAGGGGAGTTGCACCTGGCCGACATACAAAAAACACTGGAGGCTTTGATAAGACATCACGAAGCCTTGCGCACGAGCTTTACCGTGATTGAAGGAGAAGCAGTGCAGATTATCCGAGATGAAGTGGCAGCCGCAGTAGAATATGAAGAGATTGATGAGTATAGCGAGGAGGAACTGGATAAATTCACCCGTCCATTCGACTTGGGCCAAGCACCGCTTCTCCGCTTAAAGATTTTGAACGTGATAGGGGAAAACCGGCACATTTTGCTGTTCGACATGCATCATATCATTTCGGATGGTATGACGATGAATATCATCATAAAGGAATTTTCTAAGCTTGCCGGTGGTGAAGAACCTGTGCAGCCGGAGGTTCAGTACAAGGATTACAGCGAGTGGCTGCGAGGACGAGATCTCAGCGCACAACGGGAATTTTGGAAGGATGTATTTAAAGACGAGGCACCGGTGCTGGATCTGCCGACGGATTACCCACGTCCGAAAACCCAGAGTTTTCGAGGCGGACACGTTTCTATATTGCTGAATCAGGCGCTGAAAAACGGGATAGAAAAGATAAATCAAGCCAGCGGAACCACAGACTTTATGACGTTTCTATCGGTCTTCATGGTGATGCTGTACAAATACAGCCGCCAAGAAGATGTGGTGGTGGGTACGCCGATCTCAGGCAGGGTGCACAGAGATACGCAGTCCATGTTAGGGATGTTCGTCAACACTTTGGCCATGCGCGGTTATCCTACCGGGGAAAAGACATTTAGCGAGTTTTTATCCGAGATAAAAGAGCACGCCCTTGGCGCATACGAGAACCAGGAATATCCATTTGAAGAACTTCTGGAAGATGTGGAAGTTAGACGGGATTTGTCACGGAACCCCTTGTTCGATGTGATGTTTGTCCTGCAAAACAACGAAAAAGCTGAACTGCAAATGGGCGATGCGAGGTTTCGTCCGCTTGAAACTGAGCCTAAGACAGCAAAATTTGATCTACTACTGCAAGTGTCGGAACTTAACGGCGGATATGAGGTTCTCCTTGAGTATTGCCGGGATCTGTTCACGGAAGAATCGGCGCGGACGATGCTTCTGCATTTTGAAGCGTTGCTGGACTCTATCCTTGAAAATCCGGACGCACGCATAGCAGAATTAGAGATGATTAGCGACGTAGAGCGGGAGACAATCCTAGGTGATTTCAACGAAAGAATCAATGACCGCACACAAATCTACATCATTGATTCTGGTAAGTTGTGTGGGATTGGGGTTGCAGGAGAGCTTTGCATAGCAGGGGCTGCACTTGATTGCGGACAACTTAACAACACGGAAATTAGCAAAAATAAATTTGGAAAGAATCCATATGGAGAAGGAAGATTATATCACAGTGGTGAGTTGGCACGATGGCAGATTGGCGGAAACCTTGAGTATATAGGGCATACGTCTGCGCATGATAACAGCGATTCAAATATTAAATCATTAATTGAGTCCGAGGCTAGAAAAACATATCCATATAGTGGCTACGTGAATTATTTGCAAAGCCGTAATACAGCAGATTCTCTTGCTTATTGGCGCTCTCTTTTGTCAGATTATGAAGGGGATTATTATATAAAGTCTGTTTCAGATGTTGATTCTAATGAAGCGTATAGTGGTGTGGTAAGTCGAAAAATTGAACAGGGATTGTTGGATCAACTTGAAGAAACATCAAAAAACTTAAATATATCGATAGGTACAATCTTTGAATCTGCCTTCGGCTTACTTTTGCAGAAATATGTTGGCAGTAGCGATGTATTGTTTGGGAAATTATTACTAGGGAAAAACGAGGAATTTATTAATAGTGAGAGTAGATTTAATAATTCTTTGTACCCCATTCCAGTGAGGTTTAGGGCAGAATCTAAAATGAGTCTGGTAGAACTTCTAAGGGATGTAGCAAGGCAGTCTAGCGAGAGTTTACGTAATAGACATTATACGATGGCTTCTATTCAAGAGATGACAGCCCAAAACGGAAACATAATGAGAGTTCTGTTTGTGTTAAAAGATTGCTTAAGAGATGAGGAATTCATTCAAGGCAGAGATCTAGAATCGAAATCAATCGGAGATCAAACAAGCAATGAATTAACCTTTATTGTAAAGATAGGAGGCAATAACACATTAGAGGTATTTTTCCATACGAAAAAATATTGCAAAATGGATGGTGAACTATTGCTATCGCGTTTTCACCATATTCTCACGCAGATGGCAGATAGTACGGCAATTGAATGCGAAGATATTATGCTTGGAATTACAGAGCAGGAGAACAACGATGTATTCATTCCCTATAATAATACAGATATATGCTTTCAAAATGGAACATTACACGGACTCTTTATAGAACAAGTTATGAAGACACCAATGAATGTAGCCGTCATCTATAATGACCAACAGATTACATACAGCCTTCTCTATCAGAAGGCATGCCGGGTGGCTAATTTTATTCTGGCATCAGGTGTTAAGCCGGGCGCAAAAATAGCAGTGATGGGAGAGCGCAAAATTGAAACAATCGTCAACATATTCGGCATACTGTTCTCGGGTTGTTCTTATGTTCCGTTGAGTCCTGATTATCCTGAAGAAAGGAATCACTATATCATTACGAATAGTGATTGTAAGATGACGCTCATAGCTAATACGTGGGAAGATGCAGCGCATTATTCCGATAAAATTTACCAAGTGCGAGGAGGGGCGGATGAATTAGCGTATGTTATCTACACATCAGGCAGTACTGGTACACCCAAGGGTGTGGCTATCAGGCATGGTGCGGTTGTCAACACGATTATAGCTATTAATAGAAAGTTCCAAATTGATGCCAAAGACAGAATCATTGGCTTATCATCTTTCGCATTTGATTTATCTGTATATGATATCTTTGGAGCTCTGAGCACTGGTGCGACACTGGTGATGGTGGGAGATCAACGTAATGTCAATGAGATTCAAGGGATTCTTGCCAAACAAAAAATCACATTCTGGAACTCAGTACCAGCTATCATGGATATTTTCAATGAGAGTGTGGACCAAAACTTTGTAAATATGAGCTTACGGAATGTATTACTCAGTGGAGATTGGATCCCGTTGCATTTGACGGGAGCAATAAGAAATAAGTTTCCTAACGCTTCGGTGACAAGTCTAGGCGGGGCAACCGAGAGTTCAATATGGTCCATTTATTTTCCAATACATGAGGTGAAAGATGTATGGCGCAGTATTCCATACGGAAAACCGCTAGCTAACCAAAAGATGTATGTACTTGATAAAAAACTCCATATGTGTCCTGTAGGTATTAGCGGGCAGATTTGTATTGGAGGAAAGGGTGTCGCAGAAGGGTATGTGAATGATAGCGTAAAGACCAACCGTGTGTTTGTTAACCACGATGAGTATGGAAAAATTTATTTAACAGGCGACTATGGGCGGATGCGAAGTGACGGTAATATCGAATTCTTGGGCAGAGTTGACGACCAAATCAAAATCAGAGGATTTCGTATTGAGCTTGGTGAAATCGAAAGCGTTATAAGGAAACAACCCGGTGTATTAGATGCTGTAGTTATTGTTCGCGAAATAGATGGTGACAAGAGCATATGTGCCTATCTGGTACCTAAACAGGGAATCGAGCCACAGGAGCTAGATGTCTTCACCGTTCGTGAAGCACTTAGGGAGAAACTACCGGAGTATATGATCCCGACATTTATAATAAAATTGAAAGCATTACCATTGAACAAAAATGGTAAGCTTGACAAGCGTGCGTTACCGAAGCCGGACGGGATTAGACGAACTTACATAGCACCGCGAACGGATGTGGAATGTGCCATAACTCAAGTGTTTGAGGAAATACTGGGTTTAACTTCCATCGGCATTGATGACAGCTTCTTCGAATTAGGAGGCGACTCTATGAAGGCAGTACGAACTGTTTCGAAATTACGTGAAAAGGGCTATGAGTTTACAGTAATAGATATAATGCAGAAGCAGACGGCGAGGTTAATCGGTACTGTGAATGAAAACGATAGAAAGATCAATATGATTGATTTCATGAGCATAACAACCGACGAGTCGGAAAAAGACAAAACTGGAAATATGAAAATCGATATTATTGATGCCATAGAGAATTACGGGAATAACTTCCTCCGAAGCAATTCACACAATGATTGTAATACGTTATATGTCAATCAATATTTTTTGAAAGAGATAAAGAATATAATGATTGATGTAAATGAAATACATTATGATGCAGACGGTACTGCTTCGATATTGAGAACTATAATTTCACATCAAGGAGCCATGCGAGTCAAGTTCAATGAGGTAACAGAGCGCTTTGAAGAATATGAATACTGTGATGACTGGATAATTCCTATTTTAGATACTGAAAAATATAATGTAGAAATGAATTCTTTCATTGATGTATTTCAGCAAGTCGCTCGTGAACTCAATTTCTTGTCAGACAATAGATTGCTCTCTAGGATATTGATACTCAAAACAGGTGTGGATCGTTGTGCAATTCTTCATGCAGTACATCATTCTATATGGGATGGAGTATCAAAGGATTTGTTGAGGGCAATGATTACCGAAGAATTGAGAATAGGGCAATTGGTTAAGAACAGCCAATCATATATACAATATTGTAACGATATTGAAAATACTAAGAAAAACTATGTGTTTAATAAAGAAGAGATATTGGCATTTGAGGAATGTGTTAAATTAGTTTTTACAACATATAAGTCAATTAAAAGGTTAGCTCCAGACTCCTTAACGTCCATTCGTGTAAAATTAGATAATACAAAGAGCAAGGAGTTTTCAGTAAATCCAATTAATACTGCCATGAAATTTTTCTCCAATTTATTATACGACGATACAACAGAAGAAAGTTTAATAGTACCATTTACTATATTGCGGCATAATAGAAACCACAGAAATACTGAGATGTTGGGATTAACACTTGATGCAAATTTTACTTTGTTCGATATTAGAAAGAAAACTAAAATTGAGTGCATGCTTGATAAATATTTTGATCCGGAAGTAATACCATTTTCAGAAAAAATTAGTTTGTTTCAGGAAAAATTCGGGTTCAGTGGTATGGATTTTATGATTCCAAATATTAATTATCAAGGATTGTTTCAAGTTGCCGGAGGCTTAGACAGAGAAAACATGGATGAAATGCAGATAAAAATTGAAACGACAAATTTCAATACAGGAAGGAGCACCATGGGAATGGCGTTTTACATGCAGGACAATATTCTGATGGCGCAAATAGTAGGAATCAGGGTTGATAAAAATATTGTAGAAAGGGCACTGAACAATATTGACCCAACTACAGATTAACAAACACTCGAAAAAATTGAGAAAAAAGGGTAGCACCCGGGGAGCAAAAGTAAGTTCCGCAAAACAAAGAAATCGCCTGGGTCTTACATAGCAAATAAAATATTCTGAACAAGAAGGGTCGCAGTCATCAAAAGGGCGGCGGCCCTTTTTGATTCGACAAGATACTGGTTAATTACTTACATTTCCCCGGAGGATGTAAAAAATCCTGTGTATAGATGACTGAACAAACTCCTTCTTGGCAAGAATTAGAAATAATGAATGCTTAGGAGGAGATTTTTCTGTCAACACTAAGGAGATCTTCAAGGACATGATCCATGAATTGCTGGAGGCAGAACTTGAAGAAATGCTGGCTACGCGAAAGATGACACCAGTAAAAAGGACGTGGACAATAGCCGCAATGGTTATAGTCCCAAGACTTTGAAAAGTGAGTTTGGAGTGGTTGCCATCCAGATGCCACGGAACCGAAAAGTTGAATTTGAGCCTAAAATCGTACCTCAAGTATCAAAGGAATGTATCCGGTATTGAAGAACGGGTGATTGCCCTTTATGCAAGGGGTCTGGCTACGCGGGATATTGAAGACCAAGTGCGTGAGTTTTATGGGATTAACCTGTCCGCCGAAATGGTTAGTAAAATTACCGACCGCATAGCTCCAGAGATCAAGGAGTGTCAGCAAAGGCCACTAGAAGCTGTGTACCTATTTATCATTCAAGGATGAACTGTGTCTCTAACTGACGATAGCCTTCTCAAAACATATCTAGCAATGTATGATGCCTCAAAAAAATGGGCACAAATCCGTAGAGATTGGAGTAATGGTCCATACTCAACTAGAGGTATTCATATAAGATATACTAAAATTGAAGCAATTTTCAGTCCCTTTTTTTAATTATTGAAGTATTATGCTAAAAGCATTGTAAATTATGAAAAAAAGAGTATTCACTTTCGATGAAGACAATTTAGATAAATAAAAACTTGTACGCAAAAATAAATCTCAAAAATGAATTTACACACATTAGAGGGTATCATGGGTGTCGTCCACTTTACATAGATAATGATTATGATAAAGAAATCATTTCAATAAATAAAGACCAAGCTTTAAAGCAAGCCCTAGATTTGTTACAGGATGAGTGGATTAGCAAAGATAACATTGTTAAGATATTTAATTCCCACTGGTCAAATTTAATGAAAGTGCACAAATATGTTTGGTTTACCTTGCAACATATCTGGTGAGGAATTAGGAGTATTAACTACTTCAGGTGAATAGGGAAGAAGACCACATTCAATAAAAACAAGAGAAGCAGCATTGAAAAGAAAGAATCAAAATAAAGTTTTGATACACCTTTTACTCCTTTTCTCGATAAACTTGAAGAAGAATACAAAGAAAAAGCAAGCGAAAGAAGACGTGCGAGAACTAGAGCAGAAATTATACGTAAAAAAAAAGGTACTCCAACCTTAACAGAGCAAAGTGAATGTGATCGTAAACCTTCTACAATAACCGATATTAAAAAATATAATTACAAAAGAACAAATGAAAGCTATAAATTCCATGTCTATTGAAGAAGCATATGAGAAAGGGTTACTTAATATATGACAGATGAAATTGATATTCTTGAATTGTAAAGATATTTATTCTCAATTAATTATACTATACCTACAAAACAAATATTGGACTTAATGAAATCTGTTGAAGAATGGGTATCCCGTAGTAATTACGGAGCTATTATCTATGGTAGACCTCGTATCGGAAAAACAAGAGCTATCAAGTATATTTCGGACAATCTACGTAAAAAGTTTGGTGAGGAACTTCCTATATATATATATTTATAATGCTACAAGTCACACGGTGACAGATAAAGTACTTTATTCTGAGTTGTTAAAGGCTGTAGGACATATAGATGCCCACAAAGGTACGGCTTCTGCAGATGAATTATGGCAAGAGTTTGGTAGATTAACAAAATGGAAAGGTAGTTAAAAAAGCGGCCAAAGTGGCCAAAGTATTGGGGTAAATATGTAAATGCTTTTATATATGATTGTTTGGATAAAGATATAGCAACATATTTAAGAGAAAATAAGCCTCCAAAGTATACTGGCCAAAGATATTTTCAAGGGTTGAATGAGAGTTATGGTACTAAACAGTTAACTCAACATATATGGCAAATAATTGGTATGGCCAAAACATGTGAAGTTATTTAAAAGTATTAGCTAAGGAAAAGTTTGGCCAAGAAATTAAACTAGATAATTAAAATCAGTTACCGATATTCTGTTACAGACTTTTTACAAGTTTCAGTTTAAAAATTAAAGTGATATTGTATAAAATATATTGGAAAGAAACTCTTTTTACAGGGTTACTTTATTTATTTTACAGCTTTCGGTTTACTGGACATTATTTGTGGAACGTATAAAACGTCTCGGAAGTCTGTTCATTCTATATTCACCCCAATTACACGAAATTTTAATTTCGTGTAATTGGGGTCAATAAGCAATAACGATTATCAGGCTCTGTCGATTAAACCTAAACCTGCAATATAATTAAAGCAAACATGCAACATCTTAGCTTTATACCTTGCTATCAAAATTTTAAATACATGCTTTAATTATTTATGTGATACTTGGAATAAGTCTACCAAACCCATCTAAGTCATTATTTATGTAGAACGGAATACTTTCATATTTAATACCCAAATAAGGAACATCTGATCCAGACTTTAAATCTTCTTACAATGTTCTATTAAATTAAAAGAAATGATTAAAATAAAATAATAGAAATAACTCTGTTAAATATCCATTTATATTTTTTGAGGAATTCATAAACAAAGCAATTCGATATAATGGAAACATCCGTTCGAGGGAATATATCAAAGCCTTTTTGGGTGTTTTTTTGAAAACGCCGTTTGTTCTAGATGCTATTAAATTCAAACATTTAATAAGAATCCAATTAAAAGTGCAAAAATTATAACATATGATAAATACAGCACAAACCGTCGGGTACCCAATACAATTTTCACAGCACCCAAATTGGTTATTTTCGTGGCTGGCCCTGTAATCATGAAAGCGGCTGCAGATCCCATGCTCATACCGTCAAATAGCCACTGCCGCAAAAGCGGTATCGTTCCTCCTCCACACATGTAAAGCGGAACACCTATGGTGGCTGCCATCAGTACACCGAATCCCTTGTTACTGCCGAATAGATTAGCAAATGCATTTGCTGGTACATATCTCTGAAACAGCGCGGACAATAAAATTCCCAGAAGAAAGTACAGACCGGTTGCTTTCACATTTCTTCCTAAATTTTTGAGGAAACGTAGTAGAATGTTGGGATCTGTATCATGACTTTTCATTTCATAAAAACCGCTGAAATTAAAAAATGATTTTTCCCTGTAGAATATGTTTATTAGCAACCCTGCTATAAATCCACATAGTAAGCAGGCGACAATTCGTACAATCAATGCCGTAGTTCCCAATGCTACGCTGTAAATAATCAGCTGAGGATTCAATAAAATCGATGACATCATAAAAGCAGCCAGCCAGTCGTCTCTCATACCCTTCTCCGAAAAGGAAGCGGCAATTGGAATCGTTCCATACATGCAAAGCGGAGAGGCTATCCCCAGACAACAGGCTAGGAAAATGCCTAATACCCCAAGCCTCTTATTCTGCAAGCCGCTAAACAGCCGATGTATCCGTTCCTTACCAAACACCGACACCGCAGACCCAATGATCATACCTAACAGCCAATATGTAAAAATCTGTTCCAGCTGAACACTAAAGTAATAAAATAAATATATAAACTCACGATGCAGTATATCAATCATTAATATTCACCAATTTATAAGTGCGACAACCAAGACCAATTTTCTCTGCGTGCTCCAACGTATGTAATCCATTCAAATCTTCAATTCTTCCTCTGAGGGATTCACTACCTTTTGCAGCATATACAAGATCGATACATGCCTGGTCCAACGCTACCGGGTCAGTGGATGAAAGTATTCCAATATCATCAATCTCCGGTTCTGCTGGATTGCCGTTACAGTCACAATCTATGCTAAGATTATTCATCACATTGATGTAAACAATATTCTTTCCGTTTCCCAGGCTGTCAGAAACTGCCTTACCCGCATCACCCATGGATTCCAGAAAGTCATTCTGATTTTCGCCATATATGGTTGAATTATATTTTCCGGCTGTATGGATTAGACATTTTCCTTCGCTCGAACCAAGACCTATGGAAATATTCTTAATAGCCCCTCCAAATCCTGCCATTTCATGTCCTTTAAAATGAGATAATACAAGATAAGAATTATATTTGGAAAAGTGTGATCCTACAAGATCTTCTTTCAGATGGGCTCCCCCTACTACCGGCAGACTCATTGAACCGTCGGCATCCAGAATATCCACCTCTGCAATCGCCGTAAAGCCATGATCCTTCGCAACCTGCATATGCATGGCTGTACTGATTCGGGATCCTCCATACGCTGTATTACATTCAACAATTGTACCCTTGACTGACTGCACCAGTTCTTTAATCAATTTCGGATCCAGATAGTGACTAGCCGGCGGCTCACCTGTGCTGAGCTTCACTGCAACATCACCTTTCGGTGTCCAGTTCAGCGCATTATAAACCGCTATCAAACCCTTGGAGCTGATGTCAGTGGTCATATACACGATTGGGGTTTCTCTCTGTGAATGGGTTACTGATGGGGTTGATGATAGGGTTGACGATGAGGTTACCTCAGCAACTTCATTAACACTGTCCCTAGCATTACTGCATGCTACGAGATAAGGCATCATCACAATGCTTAAAACAATACCTATCATACTTTTAATATTCATATTTCTTATCCTCCCACTTTTTCAATACTATAGATCAGAAGCAATATTGAATGCGTGAAATTTATCCCAAAATTTACTCTAACATACAAATCTAACCCGAGTCAAGATTGTTATGTTGATTTAAGTAATTTATTCCAATTTTTGTATAATGTTACCTTTTGAGTAATTTATAACTATCTTCATAATTGTGCACAATAAAACTTTCAAACATGTTGTGGTTTGAGAGCTTAATAAATAGAGCTTTTTAGTGGTTTTAAAGACAATAAAGATATGATTAACTTTCTATCGATGTGAAGTAAATTTGAATAAAGAAAGACAAATAGGCCGAGCTTAAGTTATTTTTTACATTCCTTCTGCACTCTTTCTGACCAAGGCATCATGCCATCCATAAGCTCAGGATATTTTTTGTATTCCATACCTGGCATATAAAGAAGTAGGTAATTTAAATAAGAGTAAACATTGAGGTTGTTTGCTTTAGCTGTTTCTACCAAACTGTAAATAATTGCACTTGCATCAGCACCCTTAGGTGTATCGCAAAATAGCCAATTTTTTCGTCCTACTATAAAAAATTATACATAACTAAAAAAAGCCGCCAATGCGACTTTTTTCTTATAATTATACATTTTTTCATAATTGAACTTTATCTAATATTCTATAACATTATAGAATATCTATAATACCGATGAATACTGGCTTTATAACAATAATTTGTAACTAGAAATAATTTTCTATATCAACATTATGATAATCTAATTATTGATAAAGCCCAAATGACAGTAAAACTAGTAAAATGCCTACTGTATAGGAATTCCCTAGTATATTAATCTGCCTTGAATATAATAAACCTTATATTTTTCGATATTTTTTTAATGCAAAAACATTGAGTATAATAAAAATCACTGCAAATATAGATAGTGCGCATATATCTCCACTAACTTGACTTAAATCAAAGCCTTTATACATTACACTTTTCAAAGCATCAGCTGCATAATATATAGGCATTATTTTTGCAACAGATTGTAGCCATGTAGCCATATTCTCTGTAGGAAAAATCCCCGCAAAGAATATCTGTGGAACAATAATAATAGGTATAAACTGCATCATTTGAAATTCTGAGGCAGCGAACGCTGATAACAAAGTTCCTAGTGATAATGCTACTAATGCTAATATTAAGTTAATGGTTATTACGCTCCAGATAGAACCTACAAGAACAACACTTAATACATTAATTGAAAATAGCACAACAATAATAGTTTGAATTACAGCAAATGCTCCATATCCTATTAAGTACCCTAATACTATTTCAGCTCTTTGAATTGGAGTAGCTAACAATCTTTCAAGTGTTCCTGTAGTTCTTTCCCTAAGTAGACCGATTCCAGATATAATGAAAACAAAAAAGAAAACAAAGAATCCTATTAAAACTGGATTTAATATATCAAAAAAATTAGTATCTTCATTACCATAAACATAGATAACATTAATATTGTCTTGAGCATTGTCCTTTTGAACATTATTTGGCAATGTAGTTCTATTCCCAAATTGCTTCATTTGACTTTGTAGAGTAGCAAAATGTCTCTGCATGTTCTGTGAGATTACTACTTGATTTACTTTCGCCTCTATCACTCTAGATACTGTAGGTTGACTGTTTTCCAAAGTTAGCTGTAGCTTATCATTCTTCATCTCCAATAACCCGTCAAGTTTGTCTCTATCAATTATATCCTTCGAAATACCATCATATTTTTTAATATCTATGTTTACCTTTTCCAGGTCCGAGATAAGGCTTTTATCAATATTAATTGCCCCTAACTTAGGATTCACCGTGTTCCCGTTAAATAAGAAATGCATTAGAGTTAGTATTAATAGTGGAGCAACAAACAATAACCCCAATGTCCTTTTATCTCTTAGCATCTGCTGAAAAATTCTTTTAACTAACGCAGTTATTCTCACTATATGATACCTCCTGCCTTTAAGAACACCTCTTCTAAACTAGTTACATTATAATTATCCTTTAATTCTTTAGGAGAACCGCTTGTTAGGATTTTCCCCTCTCTAATCATAGCAAGGCAATCGCATCTTTCTGCTTCATCCATAACATGAGTTGTAACTACGATAGTTTTCTTTTCTTCCTTTTTAAGACGTATTAATTCATTCCAAATTGATAATCTTAATTCAGGGTCTATTCCCACTGTAGGTTCATCCAATATAAGCACTTTGGGGTTTTGAATAAAGGCTATTGCTAGTGATAACCTCCGTTTCATTCCCCCAGAATAAGCAGACACCTTTTTATTTAGTTCTTCTCTTAGATTAACTAAATCTGCTACATAAAGCATTCGTTCCTTACGTTCTGTTTTGCTAATTTTGAAAATAGATGCAAAGAATTGGAGATTTTCTTGTGCTGTTAGCTCTGGATATAAAGCATCTGACTGAGCCATATAGCCTATGTTTTGTAGTACTTTTAAGTTAGGCATTTTGGTATCCAATACTTTAACGGTACCAACATCAACCTTTTCCATCCCCACAATAGTTTTGACCAACGTGGTTTTCCCAGCTCCAGATGGACCAATTAAACCATATATCTGTCCTTCTTTTATGGTCAAGTCTACGTCATTCAACACTGTTTTTTTGCCATAACTTTTACTGACTTGCTCTAGCTTAACATTTATAGCCATACAAAGTCTCCTTTTTCGAATAATTTGTTAAGTTCTAAATTAGTATTTACTTTTACAAATCCTTCGACGAAAAGTCTTTTTAGATTAAAAGGCTCTGTTAAAAAACTCATATTATGTATCATGCGATTTAAACGACCCGGATTCAGAGTACTCCTTGTTTGGGTATTGAACCAATTACTAGGGGTAGCACCAGCCGCCGACAATGTTTGCGATACCCTAATACCTCAGACAAAACGTTTCATCAAAATTATACCATAATTATTTTATTATTATAGTTAGTATTTATATATAAGTATTATATTATAATTGAAGGAACTCTGAGTTATTAATAACACAAAGTTCCTTCAATTCGTAATCAAAATTTTTTCTTGAATACATGCCTCAGTATAAATTAAACTTTATTTACTCACGCTTACAAAAATCGGATTAGAATAGAACCAAAGGTCAGCATAAGCTTTAGTAGCATTGTTATCACCTACTAATTCATCTGCAAGCGGATTTCCATCCGCGTCTGTTTCATTGAGCGTATTTACTGCCATGTTTGTTCCTCTTAATCGGAAATACATATCCTTATTCACATTTTTTACAGTATACGTTATAGCATTCCACCCGTCGACCACTTTCCAGTCACTGTTATTAAATCGCTTTATAACCTTTGTGGTTTCATTTGTATCTTTCGTGTATTCAGCCGTTTCTGGAAAAGCTTTGCCCATAACATCTCCGGCAATAAGATCGATATGATTAACCTTCACAGCTTCATTGTTATTGTTTTTATTTGGACTTTTAAACTTAATTGTTATTGTAATATCTTTATTATTTCTTATTGTTTTTAAGGTTCCACCTATTTCAGCTACATTGGTTTTATTGCCTTTTACATTTTGACTGATTTCAAAATTAAGATTATTTATTAGATCGCCTTGAACAGCAAAGGAATTGCCTGAGCGCATACCATCAACAATACCTTGAGCTGTATTTCCTTTTACATAAGTATAGCTTTTTGCATATTCGCCGGGCCAGAAATCAGCAGTATCAGAACTGTCATGAAAATCTGAGTTTACAAATATCCAAAACCTACGTCCTTCCCCAAGCAAAGCATCCCAAAGTCCACCAACTTTTGCAGTCATGTAATCAGCTCCTCCATATGTTTCAGCCTTAGAATCTGTGCTTGTGTATCCCCCTCTTTCTACTTCCTTCTGGTGTCCGGGAAACCCTTCCATACCAAAGCATACATCTGGAGCAGTATTGTTAAAATCACGAATATCTTTAATAGTATATTTTAATTTTCTGGAAGGGTGATTCAGTATAAAATAGCTGGAGTTTCTATAATTTGTTTGAAGCCATTTAGCACCTGCAACTGCATCAGCATGTGTTTTGTTTACCTTTTTAATATTTTCAACAGCCCTGCTTGTGTCCTTATCATTTTCGTCGAACATATATTCAAAATCGCTTATAGGGTTAACACTATTGCCCAATATTGCAACACTGGCGTGTTCATGAGTAGGGACATTCCATTCCAAACCTTGGATCAATACTTTATCAGGGTAGTGTTTCTGTAATTTCTCAATGATTGGAAAAGAATAATCTTTCAATGTAATCCATCTCCATAGTGAAGTGACTGTTGTATTGTTAGGAATTGTAAACGAATTACCCAGCGGATCTCTCGATGAGGTTCCACCATGTTCAGAATTGGCCATCCAATCAAGTCCATAATTTTCAAATGCTTTTTCTACTACTTCAGTTTGTGTCTTGTTCCCATCTGTCAGATAAGTGTGTGTATGAAAATCACCTGCTACATATTTACCATCTAATTTCTGCGAATCAGCAAATGTAACCGAGCTTTCAAATCCACATGTAATTAATGCAAGTACTAACGTCATCGTAACGAGTTTCATATTATTTTTTCCCATTTTAAAACTCCTTTCATTATACAAATTGTTCTATTGTATTAGTGGTTAATTATTATCTGTAAAATTACCGAAGATAATATGGCAATTGCCATCCCTGCAAGTACGTCTGAAGGATAATGTACACCTAAATAGAGTCTGGAAATAGCAATTATAAGAGCGATAGGAAAACAAATTACTGCCAATATGGGAAGGTTTAATGCAATTGTTGTAGCAATAGCAAAAGCCGCAGTTGTGTGGCCCGAGGGAAATGAATAATAGTCCAATGATACATTAAAAGTATTAATATTTAATAAAACATCCTTGGGTCTCAATCGGCAAACACTATTCTTTAATATATGTACAAATAAGTGACTCAACGCTAAGGCAAATAATGCCTGAATCCCCATCTTTCTGACTACTCCATTACCCATTATGGTAATCATTATGCAAGTAGAAATTGTGGCTGTAGCACTACCTAAATGAGTTATCCTTGGCATTACTATATCCAGGGCTTTACATCGAATTGAATTGTTAAAGATTAAAAGTGTATTTAAATCTGCAACGTATAGTATTCCTTTTATTCCACTCATAGCATAACCTCCCTTATATTGATTTTAATCAATTATTTTCCTGTCCAAATAGGTATTTTAAATAAGCCTTGATTAAACCATATGGTGTTGTATAAGCCATATCATTATTATCATTTGCTTCTTTACAAATTCTTGGTGGATTAATAATATATACTTCAAGATTATTCAAATTTGAAAAAACATAAAATACTGTGTTTCATATTAACTAGTGCCTCCTTAGTTTTTAAAGGTCCTTTAATGGTTTTAATTATAAAGGGTTAATATTAACACATTATTGAGTTTATGTTATATTTTGTAATTAATAATATAGGATTTGGTATGTATAAACACTTTTTAAATTATAAAAGTTAAATGGTAAATAATATTATACTGATATTTAAATTAAGTTGTTTAGTATATACCTGCATTGGGTATATATTAACAACTTAATAATAAAAAAGTAACTTTATAGAGGAAGGTGATTTTGCTGTCTCCCATATATTATTTTCTTACATTTACAGAAGGAATTCTAACATTTATTTCACCCTGCCTACTACCCATGCTTCCTATATATTTTATTTACCTTGCCGGTGGAAATGACCAAAATATTAAACCCAAAAGCAGATTGCTTATAAATTCTATTGGGTTTGTTATTGGATTTTCATTGGTATTTACTGTACTCGGTGCAACGGCCACTTCTTTGGGGCATTTTCTGTCCAATCACAGAGGCTTATTAGAAAAGGTAAGCGGTGCAGTAATGATTGTATTTGGTCTGAACTTTATAGGTATACTAAAATTAAGTTTTATAAACATGGAAAAAAGAATTGATTTTAAATTTAAAAGTCTTGGATTTATTACCTCAATAATATTCGGGATGGTTTTTGCTTTTGGTTGGTCCCCCTGCCTGAGTTCCTTTTTAGGCTCCGCACTTGCACTAGCCAGTAACTCAAAAACCATTTTTGAAGGAGTATTTTTACTTCTCTGTTTCTCCATCGGACTCGGTATTCCGTTTATAATTACTTCAATTATATTTGAGAGGGTAAAAGGAGCTTTCAAGCAAATACAGAAACATAGCAGAACTATAAATATTGTTTCAGGAGCACTTCTTATTATTGCAGGAATTTTAGTATTTACCGGCAGCTTTAAATATTTTAATTTCTTTGGTCTATAAAAATATACTAACGGAGGAAAATGTTATGAATAAGAAGGTCACAACTATTATATGGACTATAGCAGCATTTGCAATTATAGCAGCAGCTTACACCTTTTACACAAAGAATAAATCTCAGAATTTTGTAACACCGCCACAAGATACCGCTCCACAAAGCCAATCCGCCCAGAGCAGTAAAATTATGGCTCCGAATTTTACATTAAAGGACATTGATGGAAAAACCGTTAAACTCTCTGATTATAAAGGGAAAATTGTCATACTTAATTTTTGGGCAGTCTGGTGTAAATATTGCTTGATTGAAATGCCTGATTTTAATGAACTTGATAAACAATTAGCTAAAGACAATAATGCTGTAATTCTGGCAGTAGATGTTCAAGAATCCGCAGCTACTGTTAAGGAATATCTCACTTCAAATAATATTGGCCTTAAAGTTCTGATGGATACAGACGGTGCTGTTTCCCAGACCTATGGGGTTTCTGGATTTCCCACTACCTTTTTTATTAATAAGGATGGTTCTTTATTCACCTATATTTCAGGAAAAACGGATAAGGAAACAATATTGGGGTATATTGGTAAAATGGAAAACACCAAATAACACTAAGCTAAGGGCATTGATGGTATCACTGCCCTTGGGTATATATATGATAATTATTTTAAACATCCCTGTCCTTTAAAACTTTTAATGTTTTATCCTCCAATTGTTTGTTGTCATCACTATACGGCGTAATAATTTTGAAAATTTGTGACTTGTATTTAGTACCTATATTGTACTTTATAAAATTTCCCAATGTGCCCATTGGACCAATATCTATGTAAATTAATTCTTCCTTATTCATTATATTTAAAACAGCATTCCTAATATCCATCGGATAACGTACAACATCCCACAAAAATTCCATATCACATGGCGAATTGTTTTTATTGCAGATACATGAAATATAATTAACTTGTGGGTTTTTAAAGATTTTATTTTTTATAAATAGTCTATAGTCTGATGCTGCCGATTCAATCAAGGAAGAATGAAAAGCATACTTTACCGGTAATAGTTGATGTGCGCATTTATTTTCTTTTAAATATTTTTGAATCTTAGATATTGACTCAATACCGCCTGAAACTACAAAATGTGATTGAAAGTTTACGGAAGCTAATTCAGAATTATCATGTAAAACAGAAATATCATAGAACGAAAGGTAGTTATTTAATACTGCCAGCATCCTTCCTTCACAACAGTTTTCTTTGATTATTTGTGCCTGTTGGTATATGCATTCCATTGCCTCAGGGAAATCCACAACACCTGAAACAGCACAAGCTGCGAACTCACCAAGGCTGGCCCCCAAAACGTATTCAGGGTAGATACCATTATGCAGAAGGACTTGAGCAAGTGAGTACTCTACCATAAATATAGCAGGGTGTGTATATAATATATTGTAAAATTGTTCCTTAATATTATTACTGTAATAAATTTGATCTATCACGGAGCTGCCGCACAAGTTATAATAAATTTTATCGAGTTTAAGCATCCATTCTTTGAATAGGGGATTATTGAGGAATAGTTCTTTTCCCATATTATAGTATTGTGATCCTTGCCCGGAGAACATAAAAACTATTGGTTTCTTCATAGTATGCCTTTTCTATTTATCAAATTATTTTTACTTATTTTTCAAAGTAAATTTCCATATACAATTACATTCTGTATCCGTAATGTCAGGATGACAGCTTACCACTTCTGTTTCAAAGCGCTCATCGATCGTTTCGGCAAAAAGACTGTATTCAACAATACCAACGGATTTACACGGGAAATATGACAACCCCTTCTTACTCCTGGCATGCTGAACTCTACAGGTTTTTACCCGGTAAACCAGTACGTTTTCTTTTTCAACAGTAATTTCATCCTCATTAAGGGAAGAATAAAGTCTAAATGAAAGAGCCTTTTTTAATCCTGCAATACCTGAATTTTTTCCTAGGTCCAAAAACTCAATCAATCGCCTTGCCTCAATTACAGTGAACCTTCTCCATGACTCCCTATCTATATCAATAGCCATATCAATACCGTACTTGTTCTCTATAGCTTGGAACCAAAGTCCATCATGTGCAAGCCAATTTTTAGCATATATTTTGTTCAGTTCAAATAATTCTTCTAATGATAAATCATCTGTCTTTTCTGCCTTTAACATGAAACAGTCTCCTTTTTTAAGCACTTTTACCGTTTATTATATTATGTCATTTACATGTTGTTCAAATAAAGAGCAGATGGCTAGTTTAAATTCAAATAAGAGCCAACTGCTTTCTTGTAAAGCATACTCTGTCATTGAAACGGCGTTTTCCGAATAAAGCTCACAACAGACCCCACAGCCTTCACATTCATATTCACATTCATATAATGAAACTATGGATTTTTTTATCGCACCAAAATGGCAATTTTCTTCACATAATCCGCAGCTTATACATTTTGAACTATCTATATATGCCTTTTGAAAACCGTAGAAATTATTTATTACAGGTTTCGTATTCTGGGACATTACCAGATGAATATTTGGAGCGTCCACATCACAGTCAGCAAAAGCCAAGTTTAATAAATGCACTTGCTACAGTTGTCTTTCCGGTTCCGCCTTTTCCGCTCAGAATAAGAAGTTGTTTCATTGCAAATTCTCCTTTACAAGTTTGTCAAGCATTTTTCAAACAGTTCCTTATATGTTCCGTTTTCACGTGCGGCTGCCAATCCGTTGGAATTGAGCCTTCCAATATCTTTGTCATAAGGTATCTTTTTGATAAACCTACAACAGTATCGATTATCTCACCTGGAAATTGTTTTAGCACATAGGTTAAGCAATTGATGATTCCGGGATGACTGCATCCCAAGAATATACATAATCCCTTATTGGTTCGAATAATGAGCATTTGCTCATCCTTAATCATATCTATATGTTTATTGGCTACATCACCGACAAAAAATCCTTCAGGTATCTCTTCAAAATCATGAGTACTTGGAATTTCTCCGCAAATATATACGTCCGAGGCAAGTTGATAAATTTCACGTGTAAACACAATATTACTTTTTAATATTTTCTGATCATCCGGGTTCCATGGTATCCCGATTTGTCTAAAGCTTACTCCGTCATGGTTAATAGAATAGCGTTTTACAAAAGAATCTTCATGAGCGTAGATTTTAGGAACTCTTTCGTTTTTGGGAAGTAAACTAATCCACCGCCGTGATCATAATGCCCGTGACTCAGCACTATAAAATCCGTTTTTCTTAAATCAATATTCATATTAACTGCATTACTACAAAAAACATTGGATTGTCCCGTATCAAACAATATATTTATCTGCTTATGTTCAATATAAACAGACAAGCCGTGTTCAGCTAGAAACCTCTTTTACATGTTCTGTTATCCGTAAGGATATGGATTTTCATTTAAATTACTCCAGAGTAGTTTGTTTTATTATGAGCTTATGCCCACAACCTAAATTTTAGTATTATTATGAGCATATGTCAACAATATATTCGTGAAATAAAAAAAGACCAAAAAGAAAAATTCTTTCTGACCTTTTATTTTGAATCTTTTGTACTTTAATCAACATCATAACCTTGATGCCAGCAGTTTCTTCTACAAAACTTGTGCTTACATTTCTTACTACAAATAATATTCTTTGAGCCACATATATTACAAGTGTATTCACCGTTTTTTATAGATTCGAGATTCTCATAGCTTTCCATCCATTCACCGCCACAATCTAAGCATTTTACAGGACATATATTTCTGGTGAATTTACCTCCCTCAATGTGTATGGTTTTACCATTAATAAGGCTATCAGCAATCTTTTCTCTTGCAGAAAGAAGAATTCTTTGAAAAGTAGGCCGGGAGACCTCCATTTTCTCAGCACATTCACCTTGTTCCAGACCCTCCAAATCTTTAAGCCTTAAAGCTTCAAGTTCTTCCAGTTTCAATATATTTTCAGGAACTTCAGCAATGTCCGTTTCTGATGGAATAAAAAATGGAATAGTAGGAATATTTTCGATTTTCCTCCACTTTGTTGGTCTTGCCAATAATTATCAACTCCATTTAGTACAGATTGTATCTCGTTACAAAGAAAGTATATAAAATATCGCAGATATATGTCAACAAAAACAAAATAGTCTTGTATTTAGAATTTCTGCGTATTGGAACTATTAAAAGGGGTTCTCAAAGCATACTTAACGCCTTCCCTGTCCCCGATATAAAGATTATTGTAATGTACCGCAATTTATAAATATTACAAATGTATCAGCAAATTGGCAAGTCCTTTAAAACTAAAAACGCTTTTTCCTTCATACTGGACATTTCTGCTATTAAATAGTACGGTGTCCATGCCGAGGGATTGTGCAGCCGCTAAATTAAATCTTCTGTCATCTACATATATGCAATCAGATGCCGAGTGCCCAAGTTTATCTAGGGTAAGCTTAAATATCTGCACATCAGGTTTTTTAATTTTTACGTCACCACTCACTGTTATGACATCAAAATAATCATTAATATTAAATTTATCACGTAAATACCTGCTCCATTCGCTTAAATCGTTTGATAATAAAGCTAAATGGTAATGTTTCTTTAAGAGTGGAGCAAATTCATAGAAATCTTCATCAATTTCTATTGTATCTAAATATTCTTTTTCAATTTTATCCAAATCGCCTTCAAACCCAAGCTTTCTGAAAAGTTCTAAAGAAGATAATTCACCAATATCAGCTTTATTCCAATGCAGGTATACATCCTCGCGGCTTAAATTGGGAAATGTGCGATTTATAAATGGTAAAAGACCTCCCTCGGGGTCTTTAATAATTACCCCATACATATCCAAAATTAATGCTCTCATGCAAAACCCCTTTCTCAATTATTTCGCATATTTCGCAGTCAAATAAAATTTTACCATAGATTGCTGCTACTTGGTAAAATATATAAAATTTGTACACTAAAAACTTTTCCTCGAAATATGTATTTTTTTAATATTTTATTTTCATTTAAGTAAAATCTAAATTGATATTTAACTAAAAATATGTTATATTTTAACTAAATATGTACTTCATTACAATCATTTCGTCTTATCTTCTCGACAACACTATTCTTTTTTTAATCGTAACAGGGAAAAATTTATTTAAAAGGAGTGTTTTTTATGAAAAAGATTTTAGGGAGAGTTATGTCTCTGCTGACAGCGGTTGCACTGTCATGTACCATCCTGACAGCCGTTCCTTCTCCGGTACAGGCTGCGTATTCCGTACCTGTAAATGTTGAAGCAGAGGCCTGCACTCTCAGCAACGGTGCTACAGTTGCTACAAATGTCTATGGAACTCAATATCCTGGTTATTCAGGCGACGGCTTTGTATGGGCATCCAATGCAGGAACGATAACTTTAGAGGTTACAGTTCCTAAAAGTGCAATGTATGAACTTAAAACACGCTGTTGGATGTATCTGGGCAATCTGGGTGAATCCAGACTTCAGGCTGTAAGTATCAACGGCGAATCCAAAGGCAACTTCTATATTCCCAACAAAGGCGGCTGGATGGATTACAGTTTTGGATTCTTCTATCTCGAAGCCGGAACAGCCAAGATTGAGATTGGAACATCCGGAAGCTGGGGTTTCATACTGTATGACAAAATATCCTTTGACTATGCAGATATGCCTGATTTGAATATAGACCCAACCCCCTGCGATTCAAAGGCAACCCCTGAAACAAAGTCTCTTATGAAGTATCTAACAAGCGTCTATGGAAACCATGTTATTTCAGGCCAGCAGGAAATTTATGGTGGCGGTAATAACGGAGATTCAGAACTTGAATTCAAGTATATCTACGATAAGACAGGTAAATATCCTGCAATCAGAGGTTTTGACCTGATGAACTACAACCCTCTGTATGGCTGGGAAGATGGTACAACAGATCGTATGATACAGTGGGTAAAAGAAAAAGGTGGTATTGCAACATCCTCATGGCATATCAATGTACCGGCAGATTTCACAAGCTATAAGCTGGGTGATAAGCTGGATTGGACAAAATGTACTTATAAACCGACTGCCAGCTTCAAAACAGCCAACTGTCTTGATAAAACAACAAAAGAGTACGCCTACCTGATGATGGCTATCGATGATCTGGCAAAGCAGCTCCTTATACTTCAGGATGCTAAAGTTCCCGTGCTTTTACGTCCTTTCCATGAAGCCGAAGGCAATAACAACACTGATGGTTCCGGTGCTTGGTTCTGGTGGGGTTCCGCAGGGTCAAATGTTTATAAAGAGCTATGGAAGCTTCTTTATACAACATTGACGGAAAAATACGGTATTCACAATGTAATATGGGAAGTAAACCTTTATACATATGCAAATTCTCTCGAATGGTATCCCGGTGACCAATATGTCGATATAGTTGCTTATGATAAGTACGAAGGCTCACCTTATACTTGGAAAACAAGTGCAGCAACAACAGCATTTCTGACACTTGTAAATGATACAAACGATACAAAGATGGTAGCAATGACTGAAAATGACGTTATACCCGACATTAAGAATATAGTTAACGAAGGTGCATGGTGGCTTTATTTCTGCCCATGGTATGGCGATTTTATTACAAGTTCAAGAAATAATGACCCGGTACTGCTGAATACTATTTACAACAGTCAGTATGTAGTAACCTTGGATGAACTGCCTACAGATATTTACGGTTCTGAACCGTCAGTCGGAGTTGCAGGCGATTTGAATTCAGACGGAAATTTTGATGCTATAGATTTCGGTCTTTTGAAATCATATCTATTGCTTAATACCCCCATTAACTTAACAAATGCAGATGTAGATGGGAATGGGCAAATAAATGCTCTGGACTTTGCGTATATGAAGCAAAAGCTTCTTGGCATGATTGATAAATTCCCGGTTGAATAAGTTGAATAAAATTATAGCATAATTAATTATCTGCTGTCGCATAAATGGTTGTACATCCTCTTATGCGGCAGCTTTTATTATCATCGTTTTCTAATATTTCAAGTAATTTTTCTACTACCATATTTACTGTCATAGAATCAGTCTTTATTTTATAATCGTAATATCTATTATACAATAACTGTCTATGTAACATCATATCAGTGATGGTCTCCAAAGGGTTATTGCCTTTTAATAATGGCCTGTCTTCTGTACTTTTAACATTGTCTTTTGAAATGTTACGTAGGATTGTAGCTGGAAGAGCCTCAAGAAAAATGATAATTCCGTTTTTTTTCAAATTATATATGTTCGAGGGATTTAAAACGATTCCCCCACCTGTTGCAATAACAGATTTACTGCTATTAGAGAGTTCTTTTATGACTTTAGCCTCAACATCTCTGAAATATGCCTCTCCGTATAATTCAAATAAGTCCTTTATATTCATTGAAAATTGTTGTTTAATTATATTGTCACAGTCATAAAAGTTGTAATTCAAGGCATTTGAAAGCACATTACCTACAGTTGTTTTTCCAACGCCCATAAAGCCTATTAAAACTATATTTTTATCCCTCACTATATGCCCTCCTGGTTTGCTATAAAATCTGAGGTATTGTTTGTCTGGATGATAATCTTTGGTCAATTACTTTAACAATAGATTTAGCTTCCCGTACTTTCCAACAGTCGGTGAGATAACCAAGTGGATGCAGAGAAATAACACTTTTCATGCCTGTACTTGTATACAGCTCATCTTCAAGCCCTGACAAATCATAATCTCCCTTTGCTATTGGATATTCTTCAAGCTCAACTGAAATATGATTGTTTTTTACGTTAACTTTGTAATCCATGAAAAGACCGTACTTATATATGATTTCCTCGAAGTCCAGATTGCCCCAAGTTTGATTGTTAAGCTCCAAAGATAACTCATACCTTCCATGGGGTTTAACTGATTTTTTAAATCCGTATTCGCATTTTGAATCAGTGATTGTAATAAGGTCATCCAGCATGTATCTGACCATGGGAGTAGTTTTTCGCATAAGACTTGTAAAGCACAGTCTTCCCTTCCCGCTTACACCTAACGGCTGCATTTTATGGTCAAAAAGTTCAATATAATTAATTCCGTCAATTAAGTGCTTTTCTCCGCAGGGACAAGGCAATGAGAAAAAGCCATCCACAGAAGCATATGTATTAACATGCGTGAGTGAAAAGTATTTTTCAATCTGGTGTTGCCTCGAATTAGCACAGGGCTCGGCAGTGGAAAGCAAAACTTTAATATTGTCGATGGTTTTTTCATAATCTAATGGATAGTAGTCTGATCTGATTATTTCTGCCCATGACATAAAATCAAGAGGTGTTGCACTGATTACCCCGGGTTGCAGCTTTACTATGGTAGCAGCAGTTCTCACGGGTGTTCCGATTGTTGATCGAGTACCGAGCTGAGCAACCATAGCTCCATGCATTTGAAGCAAGGCTCCAAAAGAAAAACCTGCTACCGTATATCCAAAGGTCAATCCGTTAACAGCAGTTCGATTTTTTTTAAGATGTTCCTTAATTGTTTTAATGTATGGTGTCAGAGAGCTTAGAGATATCAATCCCTCGAAATCATTTTTTGTAAAGAATGAAGGCGTAGGAGCTCCACTGCTTCCTGAGGTTTCGCCGTAAAGATAAACTTTGTCTTTAAATTCATCGCTAAGCAGATCATAAGGACTGACTCCAACCAAATTGTACTTTGTTAATATTGGAAGAGACTCAAAATCGTCTGTGTTGTACCCTTTGTAGTAATTATTATAAAATCTAGTGTTTTGTGACGCATAAGAAGCCATTTGATAAATGGACATTGATTTACTTTTTATTGCTAGAGACCATAACTTTTGTTTCATCATTCTGCACCTTCCCAACCTTCAAGTTAATTTTCTTTCCGAGTACTTCAAAATTTCTGGCATTACAGAGTTTAGTACATTTTCCGCATTTAATACAGCTTGTTATATCCGTAAAATGATTTACTGATAAGTCAGCACCCATTGGGCATTGCTTCAAACAAGCATTACAACCATTACATTTAGTTTTATCATGTACGACCTTAACTGGAGATACATAGTTGAAAAGGCCATAAAATGCACCGAGAGGACATAAGTATCTGCAAAACCATCTTCCGCTAACCAATATTGCTCCAATTATCAGCAAAAGTAATGACAGGAGCTGATATACCAATATAGTTTTTAACCACCCAAAAGAAGTAAAGGCATCTATCAACCCCGGAAGTCCTGTGGTCAAATAGTATGGAAGACGCCCGTATATACTGCCGCTTTGGCAGATATAGACACAAAAGACAGGTATTTTGAAAATCAAAGCTGAAAAAGTTAAAATAAGAACAACGTATCTGGCCCAATAAAAAAATTTCGGAAGCTTTACTTTTTTCAGTGATATTCTGTCCAGAATGTCAGAGATAAAGCCAAAAGGACAAAGCCAACCACAAATGAATCTCCCTAATGTAACACCGGTAAAGCACATTACACCAAGAGCCAGATAAATACCGCTTCCCTTAATCATTCCCCACTGCAACATACCTACCGGACATGCTCCAGTGGCCATTTCGCAAGCCTGACAATTTAAAAATGGGAAAACGCCGAATTCACTTCTCTTTATACCGCAAACACCTGAAACTCGTAAAACTCCAAGCCTTGCTGTAGCAAATATTAACCATTGAGTTATTTTTCTAAGAAAAAGCTCCTTTTTTAATTTATAAATTGAAAATAAAAGAGTTAATGTAAATAGAATACCAATTATAATAAGTGGTTTTGAATGGAACCTGCCATATTTTATCGAAGAAGCTAAATCGGATATTCCGGGCTTCAGCTTCATTACCCAGCTTTCAGTCCCGGTTGTATCAAAATTTCCATATGTATTTGTTTGGTATACAAAATTCATTTCATTTTGTAAAATACCTAATGCTATTAACACTATGGAACAAATCAAAATAATAAAAAACCTTTTTTTAATATCAATTCCTCCTTACTCAATTCTTACAGGATTTATATGCCCTGATAGAATCATTTGATCAACTAAAACTATTGAAGCCAGAGCTTCGGCTAAAGGGCCTACTCTTGGAGTAAAATTCTTATCGAACCTTCCTTTAAGCTTTATAATCTCTTCACTCATAGTTTTGTAATTTACGGTATTTTGGTCACATAATATTGAAGGAGTTGGCTTAACAGCTATTCTGAAAAGTAAATCCATGCCCGTACTGATTCCTCCCAGAAAACCGCCGGAATTATTACTTGCTAAAGAAACTCCATCGCCCTTTATAATAAAGGAATCGTTGAATTGGCTTCCACACATCTGTGCAGATTCAAAACCCAAACCGCATTCAATCCCTTTCACCCCTCCAATGCTGCTTAAAGCGTACATAATCATTGAATTCAGTTTTCCAAATATAGGACTGCCAACCCCGGAGGGTACACCTTTTATCCTGAGTATAATAATTCCTCCGGAGGAGTCTCCTGTGGAAGATATTTCGAGACACTTTTCCTTGGCCCTTTTTTCTGCTTCTTCACTTTCGCAGCAGCTCCCCGCAAGTTCTACCACCTTGCTTTCAAAGGCTATATTATGTTTCTTCAAGAGCTTTTTAGATATTGCAGCTGCTGCCAGCAAAGAAATATAAACTCTGCCGGAAGACCTTCCACCACCCCTGTAATCATATAATCCATATCTGTTATGGTATGAAAATTCTGCGTGTCCGGGCCTGTAATAATCCTTGAATTCATAGTAATCCCTACTTTTCTGACCATCATTGTGTATTGCAATACAAATAGGTGTTCCAAGAGTCTTTCCTTCAAAAATACCGGAAAGCAGCTTAACATTGTTCGTTTCTTTTCTTGGGGTACCAAGTTCGACATCGGTAATATCACGGTCAAGCTCACAGGTAAAATCTTTTTCGGTTATTTCCAGGCCTGCAGGACACCCGTCAATTACACAACCGATAGCTTCTCCGTGTGACTCTCCCCAAGTCGTACACCTAAAAATCTCTCCCAGAGTATTCATATAATATCTCCTCAAAAAAGGTATTATTTTTACGAAAATGAATAAAAATTGTAATTTTAACAGATTATGTATTTATTATATGTCATAAATCTACATATTTTAAATATTCCTGTAGCCTCAAAATACGTAGTATTTATGAACTAAATATACTAGTCTGCTGCTCCCATAAAAAAAGATGGATCAGCATAAAAATATCAGCCGTCCCATCTATAAAATCTATGTAAAAGGTAATCATTTAAAATGGCTTTGGAGTACTCTTTTCCAATAAAATCATTTTCAAATTTGTAAGATCGAGTGCATCAACATTGCCATCATTATTAACATCAGCAATGGCCATATTCTGTAAAGTACCCTTACCCAAAAGGAAAGACTTGAATAGTGCAAAGTCAATAGCATCTAGTACACCATCCTCATTAACGTCTCCATAGTAAAGAACTGCCTCCGGCACTTTATTAACACTGAGACTCTGGGCAATGACATTCTGGAGTACTAAGTTTTTGTCATAAGAGAATTCCCAGAACATGGCACCCCCAAGACCCATTTTCTTTATATAATCTGTTTTACAGCCGATTGATTCCTCATCTTCGTATGTAATAAAAGTACTTCCATTATACAAATAAGGTACTTTTGCAACATCGTCCCAATGGCGCACATAATTATTTTTACCTACATAATTTTCTGCAATATCCCAAAAATCAAATACAGCAGCTTCAAATGTACCGCTTCCATAGCCTGCAGATGATGGTGCCGCTCCGCTTTTATACAGCCCTGAACCATTAGGATCAGTTACGTTAATCCAACCTTTTCCGGAGAAAGCAAGACCCAGATTTAAATCAGCCGGTTCTACTCCTGCAGCAATATAATTCTCAATGGTAGTTGATACGCAGGGATTACCTGAATCAGCGTTTAGCGGAGTATTGTGGTTAGTTGTTGAATCCCATGTACCATGATAATCATAAGTCATAACATTTATGTAATCCAGATACTTTATCATTTCTGCAACTTTACAATTTGCTATAAATTTAGCATCCGACGCTCCTGCAATACTTAAAATATATTCTTTTCCGTCCATTTCTCCCTGCGTATCTAATGCAGTTCTGATCTCTTTAAGCAGTAAAATGTAGTTGTCACCATCGTTTGCACGGTGCGGTATATTATCACCGCCTTGAACCGGAAATTCCCAGTCAAGATCTACACCGTCAAAACCGTATTTTACAACAAAATCTACTGCAGACCGGGCACATGCCTTTCTTAGCGTATCTGAAGCTGCTACATCAGAGAAATTTTTTGACCACGTCCATCCTCCTACTGATATAACTGTCTTGATATGAGGATGTTGTTGTTTCAATTTTATCAACTGTCCGAAATGTCCCCTTAATTCTGTTTCCCATGTGCCATCTTCATATGGCTTTTGAGTATCAATCCACGGGTCTCCAACTGAAATAGTTCCGTTAGCAGATAAATTTGCAAATGCAAAGTTAATATGTGTCAGTAAGGAAGGATTAATATCACCCACCTCTGCGGCTCTCTGATAGCCGCTCCATGAAGTAAAATATGCCACATTTCTGTACGCCTGTTCCGTTTGATTGTTGATTTTTATCGTTTCATTTGCGACAACACTTGAAATACCTATGCAACTAAGCATTAGTGATACAATTATTGAAAATGCCATTAATTTCAGGTTCAATTAACATTTCCCCTTTCTTAATTTTTTTACTTAAATTATATCATAATATTCAATAATTGTATTTTTTTAGTAAATATTCGACTTTTTGTAATAAAAAAGCCTGGGAATAAAATTAATTCCCAGGCTTTTTAAATAAACTTTTAATTTATGCATTAACCCCAAATTTTAATGCGATTGAATCCGGATTTCAATCCTTCAATAGGTCCTACAACAGGCGTAGTATTTCTTGAAGTTCCAGTATAGTCGGTGTCAATTACGATAGGCTTTCCGTTAGGATCGTCAAAAATAGCATCAACAATACGTACGGTACCGAGCGTTTCAGTAGAAATGATTTGAGTCGGTATTTCAAGCATATCTTTTTCTACATTCATCTCCAGATAAACTGAATTTCCTTCTTCAACAATTTTTACATTTGGATTAAACTTTTTGTTAATATAACTGTTATTTTCACGGTTAAAGCCTTCAGCTCCATTTAAATATGCATTTGAAGAAATATATACAGGTTGTTCGGTTAACATAAACACCTCAAGGTCACCTACTCCGTGACTAAGCACTTTTGAAACATATTCTTCATATGAAGCAGTATTGGGATTATACCCTGCTGTTCCACTGTTTTCAATGCCTTCTCCGCCAACAAAAACATTGTTGTAAAAACGATCATCTCCGCCATAAACGACTGCTGTACCGGCTACCTCGGTAGTATGCGGGAAGTGATATGGCGTAGATCTGTCAAGAACCTTTGTTAAATGGAGCTTACCACAGCAAAGATTATTTACATATGCGCCGCCTTGTGAAAAATTATCAAAGGTATAATCGGAAGCAAAAATATTGTTATCCACTAAGTATGGGCCATGGCTTACCTCTACCATCAAGTCACGGTCATTGTTGTAATACAGGTTATTATTCACTCGAACACCCTGTGCCTGCCAGTCAAGCCAAGTACCAAGAGAACAGTTATGAATACGGTTATGATGAATTTTTACGTCAATTGCCGCATGAAGCTTTATACCTGCAATCTCGTAACCGAAAAACTCATGCTTAACTGCAATATTATAAATATGGTTGTTATATATTTCACTGAAAACTCCACCCATATGTCCTACAATACCGTTTTGACCGCAATCAAAAATTACATTGTTTCGGATGATATGGGAACCTATCTTTTCCTTGCTCCAACCTATCTGTAAAGCACGGAAAACAGCCTCCATCTGATACTGATAACCTGGCTTCTGATGTCTTCTGGAACATAGGTTGTGTCCTGTTGAAGCTTCTTTACCAATACTGATAGCACTGCATTTAGCATCGTGTATTATGTTGTTTTCTATAATCCAGCCCTTGCTCCAATTTGCACCCAACAGACCGGGTTGATCTGCTGTAGGCGGCGTCCATGGGCAAGCAGCCTGCGCCATCTCAAATCCTCTTACAGTAATATAATTCAGACCTGATTTGAGTGGATAGAAGCAGCATTTTCTTACATTTATTTCAACAAGCTCTTTATTTGGATCTACACCATGGAAGTTAGCATAAATGGTTGTTTTTTCCTCATCTACTTCGCTAAACCAACGGTAAATTGTTTGTTCAGGATGCAGAATTTTTTCAAATTTTTTAGTCCACGGGATATCTATAACCCCGGTTCTCTCTACTGGGTTATTAACTTCATCCAAGGAATCGGCTTCATAAAATGAAACTCCGTTTAAATAGACATCACCGGGATGACGATTAATGCCGGGCTTATATATTAACCAATCGCCGCTGAGAATTTCCTTGTATGGATTGTAATCACCGAAAAAAGAATTTGGAAGAACAGCTTTCCATACTGTACCCTCAACCTTTTCCCAGCTTTGGATTCTCTCTGACCCCTTAATAATAACCTTTTCACCCTCGGCAGCTTCGTATACGATTCTGCTTAGATTGCTGTATCCGCTATGTTCAGGCTTTACCCATTCACGATACTCGCCTTCGTGAACAATAACTTTGTCTCCTGATTCAGCTACCTTCGCAGCTTTTGATATAGTTCTGAAAGGATGCTCTTTGGTACCCTCTGCGAAATCACAACCGGTTACCGCAACATGAAATTCTTTTTTCACTTTACCTTCCTCCTTATAATGCCGTGTTTTTTGAATTTGGTTAGAATAGTTAATTTTGTTTTTACAATTGAATTTTAGCATAGAACAATTTATAATACTTGACATATAGTATTATTTTTTGGCCAAATATTGCAGTATGTGGGGGTAAAATATTGATTCCATTTTATGAAAACAGAGCTGGAGATTTGCTTATCTTTAGAGAAAACGGTCTTGATTTCCTACCACATCTTCATGCTCAACTTGAACTGCTTTATGTGGAGGATGGAGAAATTGAAATAACAGTCAACGGTTGCACACGCCTAATGAAAAAAGGTGGGCTTTCTGTTCTTTTTCCCAACAGCGTACATAGCTACCATACACCTCCGAATCAAGAAAGCATGAATTGCATTGTAGTCATACTTAATTTGGCACTTGCAGGTGATTTTATAAATACTCTTTTGAAATTTCATCCTAAAGACCCTTTTATCAATAAAGAAAATCTTCATAAGGATGTTTCCTACGCTATAAATTCTCTCTTAGAGGAATATAACCATGCTAAGAGTCCTCCTGTTTGCACTCCTATTTGTAAGGCGTATATACAGATTATTATTTCAAGGCTGCTGCAGCAGGTGGAACTCATTACAAATACCGATGTGAATTACTTTGATATAATTTTTGATATTATTAATTATATAAACGAGAATTACATGCAGCCCATATCACTCAATGACATGTCCAAAGCTTTAGGTGTTGGAAAATATCATTTATCCAGAGTGTTTTCAGATAAAATAAACGTAAGCTTCAGCGATTATATAAATGGTATTCGTGTAAGTTGGGCAAGGAACATGCTTTTAAATACAAATAAAAACATTACACAAATTGCGTATGACTGTGGATTTCAAAGTATTCGTACATTTAACAGAGCCTTTAGTAAAGTTTATTATATTAGTCCCAGGGAATTCAGGAAAACACAGGAAGCAGCAAGCATCTCTACATAAAAATACTCCTTTTGATTAACTAAAAATTTTAAACCAAAAGGAGTATTACCAATTTATTTTCATCGTTTTCAGCAGTTAATCCATGTATATATCTGAAAATTATATTGCCGCACTTGCATTATCCTTCTGTCACTGATTTTTTCATCTTACCTTCTGTAAAGGCAGCATAAAAATGAAATTGGTTCACCATATAGGTGAATAGTCTTGTCATAGGAGCCGCCAATAACAGCTGTCATTATATTATTCTCAAATAATCTTCTCATACAGGCTTTAAGAACCATTTGATAAGTTTACATAAATCCCAAGAATCATTACTTTTTAGATATATAACTCGATAGTATATTGGTAATTATAACCATTATGGAAAATGGAAAATATATGAAAATGGTGGTAAAAGCACTAGTTACAGTTTTAGAAGGTACAATTACTGTTGAAAGTGAAGTAGGAAAAGTAATTTGGGTATGTAACAGAATATGCAAGGTACTTTTTTAAACGAGATTCTACAGTATGCTTTCTATAATCCTATCTACAACAGCATTCCATGGCCTTGATTCAATCACTTTTATCCCTAATTTCCCGCAGGTATCCACTAACCAAGCGTCATACTCGATACTGATATCCGCTCTGAAATGTTGCAATTCGCCACCCTCTCTGGCAAAATAATTCTGCAAAATTTGGTTTTTATCCGGTTCATATATATACAGATTTTACCTTTTGATTTTCAAAAGATGCCGCAAATTCTGGGTGTATAAAATCACCCTCAATAATGACCGGTACATCAGTTTCAATGTGGTTTTCAACAATTGCATTTATTCCCGGAATCATTTCTTTACTAACGTCAATAAGCCACTTCACATTACCGCTTACACCGATATCCATCCAGTTTATGCCGCTACTCCAATAGTGAATTGCCGGAAGAATCTCACTCGTTGTCATTGCCTTTATAGCTTGGCAAATATCATCCACTTCCATGACATTCACGTTATAATAACGAGCCAGTTAATAGGCAACACTTGATTTACCCATACCTGAAGCACCACCAATAAACAAAAACGTCCACTTTCTATCTCTGTTCAATCTAGCACCCCTCATTCTACTATCTAGGTTGTCGCAAAAACTCATCTTGTATAAAGACCAAATGTAGTTTGTTTTATCTCTTCGCTAAATCCATTTTGTGTATTATATAACAAATAATCCTACATGTGGAATGTTGCCATGTCAAGTTTTATTCTTTGGCACAATGGCTGCTCCCGGTTACCGAAGATGTATTTTACCCGATATATATTTTTTCTCACATACAATTCTCCCAAATTTAAAACATCAGGATAGCTGGGGCATTATCTACCCCGATGCTTATCCCTCTTTTTTTGCTGTTTCAGTTCAAACATTCGCTGTTTTTCAGCCTCTCGTTGTTCACGACTGATTTGTTTCCGCTCTTGTTTGTTCTGCTCCTGCTGTAATTTTAATGCTTGCTGAGACTTCGTGCCAACACCCGTATCAGACAGTTGTTTCTGTATATCCCTCTGCATCCTTTTCGGATTTATGGCTTTCTCCTTTACAGCAGCAACCACAGCCGGGCTGAAACGAAGCTCATAATAGTGCTTCAGGATGAAATCGTAAACCTCATAATCTTTTGGCTCTGCACCGAAAGTTACCTTAGCTGCCGATAGTTTTCCATCCTCGATTCTTTCAAAAATACCAACCCAGAATGGCTCCTCGAAAAACACTGTCAGTTTGCCTTGTATTTTGCCCATGACTTTCCCTCCTTAAAATGAATGATGTTATGAGCAAAGAATGGACGACCCAAGGAGGGAGGGTTACTTACACCATTATTCCTAATGGTACGGCCGGGCTACCTTCCGGCTCTGGTGAGATAATCTCACGTTGCGTTTTTATCTTTGCTGTTTTATATAAAGCACTTAGTGCCATATATCATTTTTTCTTTTTCGACTTTGGTTCTGGAAGCTCCTCATACATAGCCTGAAATAGTGCTGTCAAGAATGCTTTATCATCAACTTTGTTCACAAGCAGCATATCTTTACCACCTTCATACGGAGGCTCATATACTGCATCCAGCATTAATGCCTTAGCTGCTTTTACGGGCTTTACTAGAAAGCGGTCATCACAGATATATGCTGCGATTTTCTCACGGTAGTAAATAATGTACTCGCCCATCATATAACGGTGTGTAATTCCATCCAAATGGGATAATTGCTCCAAAATAAAGGTCAAGTATTCTTTACTCGATGCCATACTCAATTCTCCTCCAATTTGCTATCAATATAAATAACACTATCTTGTACAAATCAATCAAAGTATTCTTACGGATACTCATATTTTTCTAAAAACTCAATACACAAAGCATGTTTCCATGCTGTTGTTTTCGTGCAATTAATGTTTACTTTAAAAAATTAATTGTTTGCAAAATGTTTGGTATTTTCTAGTATTTGAGTTACTATTTTCATTGATTATCTGGTTGGCATCATATTTACTTGCATCTGTAATTGCTGTGATATCTCCGTAATACCATGCATCAATTCCTAAGTCAAGAAGTGTATATTCGCCTGTACGATTTTGAAAGTTCCTTACCTGAATCTATACTTAATACAAATCTTGACCATACACCACTATTTGCATCTGAAGCATAATTTAAAATAGTAAAATTGGATGATGAATATTCTTTATTTCCGTCATTAAATCCCCTTGCAATATATTATAGTTTATTCTATTATTTTCAGCAAAACTAAATGTGCACATTAATGTAATAGCAGCTATAAATAATACAGCAAAACCAATATTCTTATTAATATTTTAGTATCTTCTTATGTTGATTTGTCCCCAGTAAAGCAAAAGAACATGCCAATGAGACACATTCTTTTGGTTGGTAGATTATTTTGATTTTAAATCCTGGCTACACTCTTCACATATATGCTTACCCTTGTATATCGTAAGATTTTTGACATTGTTGCAAAATATGCAACCGGGAGAGTATTTTTTTAATAATATCATATCCTCATCAGTAAAAATTTCTAAAGAATCTCTTTCGCTAATAGAAAGCATTTGTCTGGTCTCTTTAGGTATTACTACCCTTCCGAGCTCATCAACCCTTCTTACTATTCCTGTTGATTTCATGCTAACAGTCCTCCTTTTCATAAAATAACTTAAAATGCCATCCTGATACTCAAATAATTCACAACGAAGGTTTTTATAGTGTCTGTTTTGATTGTGCAATAAATATAAGTTGCCGTGAAAACGAATGCAGCATATGTAGCTTTTCATCTGTTTTTCTTCACATCCTTGTTCCACATTTCTCACTTATAAGGATTGGCAGTTGGTTGGCCAGTGAAACAGGGCCGTAGCTCCTTCTTAATATTTTTACCCTTTTATTTGATACTGTAACAGTGCTTTCTGAATTTAAAGAATGATACCAAGACAAGCGAGGATGGCCTCTTTGAATATCAATAGAGCAATAAGTGATGTTGTCACAATTCGCCATAAATAGTCAATAGTATTTTTTTGTAACTCGTACCACACTATTCCGTTCTCAAAGTCCAACTTTCTTTTACTTAGAATTATTCAATTTTCACCGCCTGAGAGGGGGGCGTACGTTGGAAAAACGGATAATGGTTTTTAATATTTATAAGATCGAACTTGGTGGTATTTTGTATTGAATGATGCACTGGAATTCTGTGTTCAATTTTTTTTACTGTCTTTTGATTTTTTATCTTCAATCTTTTTCCTTAACATTTTCATACTTTCTGAATTGGGTTTCAGAGATATATTTGGGTTACCAAGTTTCGCGCGACCATGTTTTTCTTTATATAGTGCATCTTTTGTTAAATCCTTTAATGATTTGCCATCAATGTTCACTCCCTCAGTCACTATCATATATGCTATTCCACCTATCGCACCACCTGCTGCACCAGCTAAAGTACCTGCACCTGGTACAACGGAACCAGCTACTGATCCTGCAGCCGCAGATGCAGCAATACCACCTGCTGAATAAAGAGAATCTACTTCCGCATCTATTATAATCTTATCTATTGGAGCATCTTCTTGTATATTTTCATATATTCCAAATGATGTATCAACAATTAAAGATGTAATTGCAGCTGCTTTTCCGATATCATTTGCTACCTTTGCTACTTTACCAAAACCTGAAGCAGTTGAAGCAGCTTTAGCATTTATGTCTTTGATCCATTTTCCTATCCCAATGTTATTTCGCCTAGGTGTTTTTAAAATTTCTTTTGGAACATAAATTTTTGCAGCTTCCATGGTCGTTTCCAATAAGGAAGCTACTGTTCCTACAAGGTTCCCTGGGCTCGTTATTACTTCAGCATAAAATGTATTTCCATCTTTGCTATTATCCTTCTCCATATCACCATTCTTATTATTTGCTTCTTCTACATAGGCTTTTATACTTTCTAATAGAGTACCTTTTTTATTTTTTGTAGGAATAGTCTTTTCTTTCTCTGTAGCGATAGCTTTAGCTTTTTTTGTGTAAGCAGTAAAGATATTTTCTTTTTTTGTAGGAGTAGTCTTTTCTTTCTCTGCAGCGGTAGCTTTAGCCTTTTTTGTGTAAGCAGTAAAGATATTTTCTTTTTTTGTAGGAGTAGTCTTTTCTTTCTCTGCAGCGATAGCTTTAGCTTTTTTTGTGTAAGCAGTAAAGATATTTTCTTTTTTTGTAGGAGTAGTCTTTTCTTTCTCTGCAGCGATAGCTTTAGCTTTTTTTATGTAATCAGTAAAGATATTTTCTTTTTTTCTTCTCTGAATAACATATCCATTATTTTTTACAACACTTACAGGAAAAGACTCTTTCAATTGTCCCATACTATCTTGTGAACCTACTTGCACCGCTTTGCTCCCCATTATATCAGCTTCCTTTTCAAGGTTTGCATCATCATTTACAAGAGTACCTGTTTTTATTTGTAGTGTAGGCACAACTCTTCCCTGTTTCTGTTGTACAGCATGCCAGCCTTCATGAGGAAGATGTTTTTCCTGTCCTGGTGCAATGTGAATAGTATTTCCCTGTGTATATGCCAGAGCACCTACTTGCTTTGGTTTGTCTGAATTTGTATGTACACTTAAGTCTGAAAGATCAATGCCTGATAACCTTTCAAGCCCTGCTCTCAAATTATGTTGTATACCAGAGCTTGAGCCAGGAGTTTCGCTGTTGTCCTTCTTCATTTGTAATGGATTTTTTTCATCATTATTCTTTAATTCTGAAGCCCCTATTTTGCTGTCTGAGTTCTTCTCTATTTCAGATTTTGTTTTTTCTAATGAAATTGGCTTCATTGCAACATTAGTCTGTTCTAGCTTTCTCTGCTTTTTGCGTATTTTTGCATCCTCTCTTAATGTTACTGTTTGCCGGTATCCTGTAATAGATTGTAAAAACAGGAATTCTTCTCTTGTTATGGCGTCCGGATCATTAAGCATTATCTGAAGCAATTTCTTGTAATCTGTTGTTCTTACATTTTTTTTATTTGCAGCAGGCTTGTTCTTTTGATTATTATACATAAGGTTATTTGTCCAACCCGGCTCCGGTTTTTTTACCAACATTTTGGTCTGCATTAAACCACTCTCCCTAAATCTATTCAATTATATGTAAATTTTTATGGGTTTTTAACATCCGATTTTATAATAAAATATTTAATGTCTTTTTAGATGTTATCCAATTACCTCCTCTAATAGTTTAACCGTCTGTCTATATCCCATTACGTATTGAAAGAATTTAAATTCTTTATTAGTAACTGAATTTGGATCAGTAAGGCAAATTTTTATATTCTCTTGTTCTAACATTCTTTTTCACAACAGGCTTTCGAAAAGTAGGGATCTTTTTAAAATTTTTGCTTACTTTACTCAAAGCCTGCTCTTTAACATTTTCTGAATATGTTTTGTTTGTCACGCTATCTACTCTATTTTTAAGTAAATTTTAGATGGTATATAACATCCATAATTGTAATAACTTAGTCAATGATTTACATCAAATAACTAATTACCCTAAGGTGTGGCGAACAAAGGTACCCGCAAGATAAGAACGTGTATGGAATAATGGCAGAAATTATTTAATACATGATATGAGATAGAAAAGTACACAGCGTGGTTTAACTTATTCAGTATTGTAAATAATTTTGTTATGAAGTCTTAATTATCATCTTGAATTTTTATTCGCCAACCATACCATCTCCATCACGATCATCCATATATTGATACAACCAGTGATCCTTTGTGATTGGCATCTTAAACCCAGCTGCTTTTGCTTCAGCTATTGACACCTTACCATTGTGATTTTTATCTATAGTATCAATGTTATGATTCTTATCTGTAGTAGACGGTTTGGGAGTAGTCTTTGGCTTTTCTGCCGAGTTCTCATTCAAAGACTCATTTACCTTATCAGTATTCACATTATCAAAATCATCAGTGATAACATTTCCCTTTAATGTATAGGTATAACGATAATGTTTCGGAATCTGCGTCTTTGCATTGGAATACGTTATGATAGCTTCAAAATTCGTACAGCCGCCTGCATCCCTTATGTTTTTTTCCATATATGCCTGGTCGCCATAACGGTTTAATGTACTGTCCTGCGGTGTTATATTGTAGGCATTGGAAACACCACCCAAGGAGTCTGCAATGACATGACCCTGATCCAGATCTGCCCGCTCAGTACCGGGAACCTTTGCTTCCTCATCATAATATCGGCCATTTTCCAGCACCGGCTCGGTTTTTGCATCCTGAAGAATAATCTTCTTAGCAGTAACCCTGATTAATTGTCCATATTGATTGGTATAGGCCCAGTATTCTCTACTACCATATCCAATATCAACTACAACCATAGATTTTCTAGTTCCGCTCGTATCCCCTCCAGCCACTTTAATTTCCTTGTACTTTCCTTCAAAAGGAGAAAATTCAGCTGGTTTACTTGTCGCCTGGGCGGTGGCCTTGCTTGGTATTTTCGTTTGATTTTCACTAGGTAATGCGGATTTTAAAGAAACACTATTTTCTGTTAATTTAGTAGTTGATTCATTCTTCTCTGGAACACTCTGTACCGAACAGCCTGTCAACAATGCTATTATCACTAAATAAGCGATTATGTACTTTCTCATAGATATTTCTCCTTAAGTTGCATTATTTATTATTATGTAACAAATATCATCCTCGTCACTGCTACCTTCGTAATCTGTACACCCATTCTTTATCTTCATAGATAATCTGTAATAATTATCTATATTAGACTACCTCTTTAGAGCATAAAATATTCATATAGCGAATAAGCTATCTTTTTACCTTTCTTGTACATTTGTCCATTGTATAGCTTCTTTCTTCCCAAATTACATGTTTGTTTTTTTAAACGCATATTGTTTAGCTTCTTCCACAGTATAGAATATATTATTTTGTTCAACTTCAATCTTATCATTGCAAAGAAAGACATAAATTGATTTATCATTCTCATACTGGCATATAGCAAGATATTTTACAGGAATTGGTTTCATAGAATTATTCGTATACTTTATTACACCAAAATCATCTTTTTTTGAGATTGCAATTACTTCTGCACCATCTAAAATCATAAATATCTCCTTTGAAATACATCGCTATTTTTTACAACTACATCACATCATATTCATTTTGCGTCCTAAAATGGGCAGTAAAAAACCGCATTTTCATTATCTGAATATGCGGTAATTACGCTAAATTATTTTTTGGGCTTTGTACGTAATATTAGTGACATTATAAAGCATAGAATACTTGGTGGCAAAAATATAACTCCATGAATTATATTATATACAGACAATGGTGTAGAAGCATATGAAGGAAGCGTATTGGTATAATAATCATAGCGTAGATAGGCTAAGCCTCCGAAAAAACAGATTAACAAAATAATACCAACACAAAATAAAACTTTTGAGTTTATAGATTTCATCATCTCATCTCCTTAGTATTTTAAATCCATTCCAAGTTAAAACCAAATTCCAATTAATTCTACTACAACCATAGATTTTCTAGTTCCACTCTATTAATAATATACACTAATTTTTAACAACATTAGGCCCCCGATACCGATCATATATGTTTGGGTCAGCATATTTTCCATCAAAAAGAATATCTCGACAAGAAAAGAGGGCTTCTGAGCATCAATTCCGTCTATTGAAATTGAGTCGACATCATGCCCACATTCAACAATTATACGATTAAACTCTCTAACTGCCCATTCTGTATTACCGGTACCGCTGAAATAAAATGTTGAAAACTTCATTATAATTAACTCCATATTTGTATATGTTTTATATCTAGTATACAATATTCTTTAAGTACACAATAGACTTAATTCATCTCTGTACCATTATTCTTCATTCCAGTTAATAACGGAGCTTGCAATTTCATTGATGGTGATTATATCACATACATAGTCAGACGAAATTTCATCAAATGAGCTTGTTTCATCTTCTCCAAAACACAATGATAATTCTCCACCTGATTCTTCGTCATATACAAAAACAAGTTTTCCTTCAAATTCGTTATATAGCTTATCTTGTTCAACTCCGGTATTTTCAGATATGATTTGCTTAACTAAAACGTCCATATTTGTTTATTGATTATTTCATACCTAATTCTCAGTGTATTTTCCATAATATCCTACCTTTCCGGCAGCTCACCGCTGCACCCTTTATTCAAACTACGACTTTCCCTTAATATATGGATTTTTATTGAATTTTGTACAATTTCCTTCGTGCCAAGAAGAATTTATATCAAAAGCAGTAGGACAATGTGAACAGAATTTATTAAAATGTTCTCGCCCTATTCTGTCGTATTCTTTTCATTCTCCGAAGAAGCACCCCGGCTGCGACGTTCAATTTTGTTTAGTACAGTAGCCATTACACATCCATCCTTTATGAACTAAAATACTCTTTGCCTACAATACTTTACAGTAAAACTCACCATTACTTTTATAAATAAATGTTATGCTAACAATCTTTTTGACAAACAATAACATTTATGCCCTTGTGGCAATCTTCCAATACTCCAAATATTTTATAGCCATTATTTATATAGAACTCTTTCGCTTGAAAGTCGTAGGTTTCAAGATACGATATATGGCAACCCAACCTTGTTGAATATTCCTCAACGTCTTGTAAAAGCTTAGATGCTATTCTATTTCCTCTAAACTCTTGTTTAACCCACATAGTATCTATGTGTAAAACATGCCATAATGCCGCTATTGCTAAAATACCTCCAATAACTTCTCCATCGCTATTCTTCACACATCTGTTTTATTTCAATAAAAGGTTCATTTTGCTCTAACGGCTTTATACTAAGGTTATATTCAAGCAATTTATTTCCGATATATTCACATTCTGATTTAGTAGGTACATGAATTTCAAAATCATAGTTCAAAGATATGCCTTCCAAGATTATAAAATAATTCTTTTTTATAACATGCTATATCTAGAACTTAATTTAGTCAAGTTTTAATCGATACCGCACTATTCAATTTTCAAAGAACATGTGTCCTATCTATTCATTATGCGTCTGAATTAAAGACATAAAAAAACCGCACTTTCTTTATAACTGAAGTGCGGTAGCAACGTTATTTTCATAATTAAAACTTTTCTAATGTAGAAGAATTATGTACTTTCTCTACTAATCTTGCTAAATAGGATACACAGCAAAACGCCTGCTATAATTAACGAAATATTTGCTACTCCTGTAAATGCCATGGCTAACATTATCATTTTAGGGAATATACACCCCACTAATTCAAATATACTAGATACACCACCAATTACAAAAGTCATTCGTATAGCTTTTTCCAGTCTATTTTGAAAGAAAACAGGTGCAATAAACAGTGATGCAAACCCTAAAAATAAACTGTACCCAAGAACAACCATTGAAGCTATAAATGATTTTGCATTGAGCTCTACAAATTGTTCTAGTCCTCCTAAATTTCCACTATGAACATTTTGAGGAATAACAGTTAATTGAACAAAATAACACATACTCATCAATACAACAAATATTATTCCAAAACAAATCGCTATTCTAGCCAATATCTTTTTTTCTGTCTGTGCAAAATCATAAATACTACACATCAATAAGATAAAAGGCGGTCCTACTAAAAATGCACTTATTTGACATAGAGTATAAAACATTCCTGGCATTGATTTTATGAAACTAGCATAACTATCAATATCTGTCCATGATGGCATTGAGAAAACAGAAAATGTAGTACCTAGTCCAATTAAATAACCAATCCCCATAGCTGTAAAAAGAAATGCTGACCAAAACCCTAATTTAATTGAAAGGGAATTCTTTTTAGCAAATGTTCCATTCATAATAAATCCTCGAATTTTCATATCATGCAAAAGTATCAGTAATATAAATCTCTTTTTATGGTACTTCTTACAAATAATACTATATTGGGAGCTTGATTTCGTCAAGTAATTACTTTTGTTACTACCTCACTATTCGGTTTTCAAAGTCCAACTTTCATCCGCCGCTTTCTATTCATTTTGCGAACTTATATGAGCGTAAAAAACCGCAACATTTAAAATTAACTGTGCGGTAATATTTATTCTATATTATTTTTATCCACTGATTTTTTAAGGATTATTTAGTCATTTTGAAACTAACACTTCCCTTTGCGTCAGTACCTGAAACTGAAAAATTATATGTATCAGTTCTTGGTATCTCAAGTGAGAATTTTTCTGAAATGGCATTGATATTATTATATATACCATCTCCTTTGGAATCCTCCACAAGAATACCAACACGACCAGATTTACTTTCAACAACCACCTTAATGGTTGTTCCTCTTTCCAATTCCATCTGGTGAGTTTTAGTACAATTTAAAACGTTGTAATCCACAATAAATTGTTTATTATTACCCGTACAACTACCATCAAACACAACTTTACCACAGGCTACAGTAATTAAAAGTGTAAAAGCACTTATGGCAAATAAAAAAGAAATCTTTTTCAATTATTCACCCCCATTCTTAAGAAGTTGTTCTTATGGCAAAATTTACGATCTACTGTATTATATGTAATTCCTATTAATAAATATGGTATCCGCAGGCATATATAAATTAATTCTTTAAATTTTCCGCACTATTCAATTAGCAATGTACAACTTTTTTATGACGCAATAGACTTACAATGTCCGCTCCCGGATCACCGACAGCACATTCTTAAATTAAGACTTAAAACACTTGTATATCTAAAACACCTTTTTTTGATGCTCCAATAATTCTAACTTTCATTTCTAATATGTTTGATGGGATATCATTCGTGTTGCCTTTATAAATATCTTCAAAGTTTTCACCAATTGTTTTATATATATTCACTTTATCAACTATTACACTTATTAACTCTTTAACTTTCATATTTTATAAATTTCCTTTCATAGTTCGCATCTTATTCATTTTGCGACCAAAATGGGCAGTCTATAACATACGGCTACCGATGTGAAAAGTGTAATTAGGAGTTTCAAATTAATTTCATATCTTTTTTAAAGTCACCATTCAAATACAGACTTCCTGTTAAATATAACAAAAGACATGTCAAATGCCCATATTGTAAGGAATTAGTCTTGTGTAAAGTCTCCAAAAAAATTAATATTATCTAATATATCCTTAATCAATTATATTTTCAATAACTACCGCACTATTCAGTTTTCAAGAATCATTTGCTCGTAATAGACTCAAATAAAGTTAAATCTTATTCCATAATCCAATAATCAAAAGTATAATCAGGTATCACATAATCAAATGGCATATAGAAATATCCTTTATCGCCCCATTTATCTCCCCATGAATTTCTCACAAAAAGATAACCTTGTTGATGTTTGTTTCTACCAGACATACCATGATTCTTCACTATGTCCTTATAACCAACTATTAAAACAGCATGAGCTCCTAGTTTCTTTTCGTTCTTGCGTGGCATTGGCATAATTCCCGTTTTAGTTACCGCATCCGATTCAAAACTTTCATATACATTCATTCCTAATAATACTGGTTGCTGTCTAAAAGCCAAGTTTTGCTTGATTTCATCTAAGGAACTTAATGATTTATATGCAATAATCTTGTATTGTCGTGCATTTATTTTTGCAAGTTTTGATGGTGGTAACATATAATTTTCCGGATTATAGGGCATGTATTTTTCTTCACAAACACCTTTCTTATAGATTGATTTGCACGTATCTCTAAGACTTGCCCCATCATCCTTGCTGGTTTTTCCTTCTAATTTTCTTTCTTCATAATATAAGAACATTCTTGATAACTGAATTTGCTTATCTTGCAATAGCATAGCTCTACAAGTGCAACCAGCATTTGCAGTACACGAACCTAAGTTCCCTTGGTTATAAACAGGTGGACATTTCTCTCTTAAGTCTATTAATTTAGGTAGTATTATTTCAGGATGTGGCGATACTGAACTAGAAAAAAGTAAATCTCTATAATCAATCTTATCTTTATTATAAGAATATTTGTAATTCATATATAATGCCTCCAAAAATGATGAATTCATTTATATAATATGAGTTTACATAACTAAATGTTATTAATCTTTTTATACCTACCGACTTTCGATAACCTCAACCATTCTACATTTTTACGCTAAATTAAGAATTTTTACCTACCACTTTTGTTTGTTCAACTGGCTTCCATTTTTTATACTGGTGTAAGTACTCAAGACACTCTTTGTAAGGTTATTCTTGTTCACTTAACTTATTAAATCTGCACGTATTACAAGTTTTCATTCGATTTTACCTCCTATTCAAATTGCACTTCGTATTTTTCTCTTCTTTTTATCTTTTGTCGTTCATATGTACTGCCCAAACTTCTTCAAGTTCTAACGTTGCTCCACATTCACATATAGGTACTTAGTAATCCATAGAATCCCTTCTTTCTTTGTACGCAATAGACTTATTTTGTACAATAAAAAAGCACATCCGTTAACTGGAATGAAGGATTGAATCTATTTCCTCCTGATCAGAAGCATTATGATATGTAATCGTACCTTCAATACAATTTATATCACACAAATCTCTGCCATCTTTGGTTACACATATTTTTTCAGTATCCCAATTACCCTCCTTTCCGCTGGTATTAACTGATGTAGCTCCATAACCCATCATTTTTAATCTGTAAATGAGTTTTGTGGATATAGCTTGCCAAACAGAATTCTCATTTACCATCCTCTTCCTAATAGTTTTTTAAGAAAATAAAAAAGACAGCTCATTTTTTTAGCTGCCTTTATAAAATAAAAAACCACAAGGTTTTGGCCTTGTAGTTTTTTGTTTTTGGTGGAGCATAGGGGACTTGAACCCCTGACCCCCACACTGCCAGTGTGATGCGCTCCCAACTGCGCTAATGCCCCACGCTTATTACATGTTCAATCCAATATTAACATGATTTTTTACTATTGGCAACCACATTTTTACTGCGCTATTGGCATATCAATCTCTCGATAGGCATGCAAGTAAAATCCCACTTTCAATACTAACCGAAGCTACTTCGCCCTCAAATTCATTACTGATTCCCCAGGAAGTTCCTAGAGTCATAGTTGCATTGACAAGTGGATATTTTAAACCGCTTGTACTTACACCTGTAACTTTTTCTGTTATTGGAATCAAAGAGAGATTTCGACCCTCTTTTTTACTAAGACTGAAATTTGAGTTGAACATATATATTTCGTTATGTTCATCTACAATAGAGCCTCTAAGGCCAATATCCAGCATTTTTTTTAGAAGCATAATGTTTGCAAAGGAATGGTCAATTCGTGTGCCCAATGCCCCTAAAAAGACCACCTCGTCAGCTCCGAACTCCAATGCCTTTTCAATAGCTAGCTCTGAATCAGTCATATCCTTTTCAACGGGAAACTTGGATACATTTATGCCTTTATTTACATAATAGTCTAAATCCTGCGAATTGGCAGAATCAAAGTCACCTATCAGAATATCCGGATTAATTCCCATTTTCCTCAGGTGACCCACTCCACCATCTACAGAAATAATATAATCTGAAACAAGTATGTATTCTTTTATTTTGTCATAATTACTGATTGAACCATTACAAACACAAACAGCTTTCATTTTACCTCCAACCATATGGAATTACAATGCACTTCTGTTATAGGAATTCAGTTTTAAATTCCTAATCGCTTCTCCGACATCATCCTGTTTAAATACGGCAGAACCTGCAACAATTACATTGGCTCCTGCCTTTGTTACGATATTTATATTGTTGGCATCAATTCCGCCATCTACTTCAATATCTATTTCAAGTGCATTTCTTATCATCAAATTTTTTAATTCTGAAATCTTTTTTGTAGAGTGGGGTAGATAGGATTGTCCTCCAAAGCCCGGATTAACGGTCATTATAAGTACCATATCCACATCCTGCAATACAAAATCCAGTACAGTCAGCGGAGTTGCCGGATTCAAAGCTACACCTGCTTTCTTTCCGCAACTTTTTATTATTTGAATTGTTCTGTTCAGGTGTTTGGCAGCTTCAGCATGAACGGTTATAATATCAGCACCTGCTTGTGCAAACTGCTCTATATATTCATCGGGGTTTGATACCATCAGATGAACATCAAAGGGTTTATTTGTGTATTTACGTAAACATTTAACAACTCCCGGCCCGATTGTTATATTTGGCACGAAATGTCCATCCATAACATCGATATGAATAATATCCGCACCGTTTTTATCGATTTTTTCAATTTCACTGCCAAGACATGAAAAGTCTGCTGATAAAATTGAAGGTGCAATTTTAATCATTTTATCACTCTCCTAGATTCGGTCTTTTTTCCTTTATATTGTGGAATATCTTTTAAGGCTTTATATAATTGTATATATCTTTGATATCTGTTGTTGTCTATCTCGCTTCGTTCAAGTGCTTCAATAATCCTACATCCAGGTTCTGTTATATGACTGCAGGAATTAAACCTGCAGGTATTAATATATGGCCGGAATTCGGGATAATAACTTTCCAGTTCATTATACGGGATATCTATAATCTCAAAAGAACTAAAACCGGGGGTATCTGCAACATAACCGCCGTATTTAAGTTCGAGAAGTTCTGCATGCCGCGTAGTATGCTTGCCACGTTCAATCTTGTTACTTACACTTCCGGTTTCCATAACCCATGAATCCATAATATGATTTAAAATGGTTGATTTCCCTACCCCCGACTGGCCAGCAAAAACAGTAATATGCCCTTTTAGTTCTTCCTTTAATCGCTTGTAGCCTACATTCTGGACAGAACTTATTTCTACTACTTCATAATCGGCCAGAGAGTATGCGTTTCTGATATTTTTAGCAGTACCATCATCAAGGTCAATTTTATTAATACATATTATAACTCTAATGTTTTTTGTTTCTGAGGTAATTAGCAGCTTGTCCAGCAACATATAATCAGGGTTTGGTGCTTTTGCAGCTACAACAATGGCTATTTGGTCAACGTTGGCAACTGCCGGGCGTACAAGTTCTGATATACGTGGAAGTATTTCATCAACATTTCCAAGCTTTTTTGCTTCGTCAATAATGCTAAAACCCACCCTATCTCCAGGAAGGGGCGTAACAGAATTTTTCCTGAATACCCCTCTGGGCTTGCACTCATAAATATCCTCTGTTTCTTCTTGCTTAACGTAGTAAAAACCACCAATTCCCTTTAGTATTATACCAAGCGGCAAAATGAACCTCCTATTTTACTTTCCATCAGGGTTTGTTTTATTATCTCCGTCTCCGGAGCCGTTATCAGGCTGTTGTGTACCTGAGGTATCCTGATCTCCGGATGTATTTCCTTTACTACCTTTACCATTACCCTTTGTATTATCTCCACCCGTATTACCGCTGGTCTGAGTATCGGATGATTGGCTCTGGCTCGGACTTGCAGGTGCTTGTTGATCCTGAGGTGTAAGCCAGATTGTTACCGTTTCACCCGGAGCGACTTCAGAGTATGCTTCAGGCGCTTGTTTATTAACGATTCCATTAGTAGTACCTGCCGGAAGCACGCTTCCAAGAGATAATTTTGCCTCTTTAAGAAGCTGTAGAGCGACACTTTCGGTTTTTCCTACCAGATTCGGCACTTTTATTAATTTAACTTCCGCACCCTTGCTAACAAAAATCGTTACTACCGTTTCCTCTGTAATTTCTTCATTAGCTTTTGGATCTGTACGGATTACATAATCTTCCTTAACATCCTCATTAAATTCTTCTTCAATCCTATATTTTATATCCTGACTTTCAAGTTGACTTTGAGCATCTCTATAATCCTTATCTGTAACATCAGGTACTTTTTTACTCTTAGGGCCATTACTGATGGTAAGCTCAAGATTTGTAAAACTACCGTCCCTGTACTCTGTCCCTGGTTCAACACTCTGATCAAATATTACACCTTTATCAACTGCATCATTGTCCTGCCAGTTCTCGGTATAATTAATTCCTCTCTTAACTAAATCTTCCTTGATATCTTCAAATTTCTTGTTACGATAATCAGGCATAGTATTGACTTTATTATCAGATCCGTCTTTTGTTAACAATCCTATAGTTATAAATAGTAATACTCCTATAACAAGTACACTGGCAATCCCTGCCAGCCAGTAAGTAGTATTGTTTTTCTTTTTTTGTCTTTCAGACTCATATTTTTTATTATTTACATTGGTCGGCCTTGTACTTACTCTCACAGTGCTGTCGATATCGTCTGAATTTACCGATCTCATTCTAATTGTTGACTGACTTGAAACTGAATTATGACCTATAAACCCACCCTGAGGCTGTACAAGAACTGTGTTTAAATCGCTGAGCATTTCCGTTGCAGACTGATAACGCATATTTTGTTCTTTTTGAATAGCTTTCATTATTATTTCATTTACACCATAAGGCAAGCTTGGAACAAGCTTGTGAGGCTCTAACGGCATCTCCTGAATATGCTTCAACGCCACAGCTACAGGTGAATCCCCATCAAAAGGAACCTTGCCCGTAACCATTTCATAGAGTGCTATTCCTAATGAGTACAGATCGGATTTTTCATCTATAAATCCACCCCTTGCCTGCTCCGGAGAAAAATAATGTACCGAACCGATGGTACTTCCAACCATAGTAATTGTAGAAGAGGTTACTGCACGTGCTATTCCAAAATCCGTAACCTTCGCAATACCTTCTTTGGTCAGTAGGATATTATGCGGCTTTATATCTCTATGTACAATGTTATTCTTGTGAGCATGTTCAATTGCTGAACAAATCTGGATGGTTATTTTAACTGCATCTTTCCAGTTTAACGCACCATGCTTGTTCAAATAGTCCTTTAAAGTCATACCATCGACATATTCCATAACAATGTAATGGATATCGTCCTGATGTCCCACGTCATAAATTGATACGACATTGGGGTGTGAAAGGCTTGCAACAGCCTGAGCTTCTATTTTAAACCGTTTTACAAACTCATCATCGTTTGTAAATTCTGTCCGTAATACCTTTACAGCCACAAACCTGTTTAAAAGTGTACATTTTGCTTTATATACGACAGCCATTCCACCGCCGCCTATCTTTTCCAATAAAAGATACCTGTTTCCTAAAATTTGACCTTCCATACTTCACCTCATTTTATATTTTCCCAATGATTACGGTTACGTTGTCTTCCCCGCCTTTATTATTCGCATTTTGGATTAAAGTATCACAAGCATCCTGGGGATCCTTAGTATTAGTAATTATGTCCAAAATTTCGTCTTCTGCTATCATGTTGCTAAGGCCATCAGTGCATAAAAGTATAACATCATTTTCTTCAACGTCTATTTCATATGTATCAACCTGCAAATCAGGTTCATATCCTACAGCACGGGTAATGAGATTTTTTTTGGGATGGTTTATTGCTTCATCCTTTGTTATAGAGCCGTTTTTAAGCATTTCTTCTATAAATGAGTGATCCCAGGTTACTTTCTCAATTGTTTTATTTCTTATCAGGTAAACTCTGCTATCGCCAACATGGCCGATATAAAGTTTCCTGTTTTTAAGTACAGTTATAATAAGTGTAGTCCCCATACCCTGGGTAGAAATGTCGAGCAATGAAAAATTGTATATTTCTTCATTCACAGTAGTTATTATATTTTTTAATAACTGAGGAATATCTTCTGTCGACCAATCAGATTTCAGAAGGTGATTGCAGACCGAGTCAACTGCCTGTTTACTTGCGACCTCACCGCACTGGTGACCGCCCATTCCGTCAGCTATGACGAAACAAACAGGAATTCCGGGATAACCTACCAGAACATTACAATTATCCTCATTTAGCTGTCTTTTCAATCCCCTATCAGTTTTAATACCATACTTCAAACAAATCACTCCTGAAATAAACACTTTTAAGATTCATAAAGTAAATTGGCACTACTGTCAATTTTATTTTTTCTAAGCTGGCCGCAAGCCGCATTGATATCGCTGCCGAGTTCCCTTCTTACTGTAGTCTCAATACCTTTAGACTCCAAAATGTTCTTAAATTTATCTATGTGAATTCTTGAGCTTTTTTTATAACCATTACCTGTAACGGTATTTACCGGAATCAAATTTACATGACAAAGCATTCCTTTCAATAGTCCCGCTAATTCTCTGGCATCCTGCTCAGAATCATTTTCACCTGAAATCATTGCATATTCAAATGTTATACGTCTTTTTGTACTCTCTGTATATATCTTACATGCTGAAATTAATTTGTCAATACAATAAGCCTTATTAACTGGCATCATAGCCGACCTTTTGTCGTCCTTTGCGCTATGGAGGGAGACTGAAAGGGTTATTGGAATGTTCTCCTGTGCAAGCTGTAACATTCTAGGCACTACACCGCAGGTTGAAAGAGATATATTACGCATTCCTATCATCAATCCGTCTGGATGATTTACAATCTTTAAAAACTTAATTACATTTTCGTAATTATCCAGCGGTTCCCCGATTCCCATCAATACTATATGGCCAATCCTGTTTCCCGAGTCTTCCTGCATAGTCATTACCTGATCAAGCATCTCACCGGGAGTCAGATTACGTGAAAACCCTGCTCCTGTGGATGCACAAAACTTGCAGCCCATTCTGCACCCTGCCTGAGAAGATATACAGGCTGTAAAACCATGCTTGTACTCCATGAGGACACTTTCAATAATATTACCGTCCTCCAGCTCAAATAAATACTTGACAGTGGAATCAATCTTTGATTTAAGCCTATCAACTATTTTTAATCTGCTGATTTTTGTGACTTTTTCTAATTCATCTCTTAATTGCTTTGAGATATTAGTCATATCGGAAAATGACCTGATTCCGCTGTTTGTCCATTTAAAAATCTGCTTTGCTCTGAATTTCTGCTGCCCCATCTCCGACAGCATCTGTTCAAGTTCCTCCAAAGTCATATCCATTAAATTTATCATTTTAGGTAATTTATTTCTCCCTTTTTATTTTACTTATAAAAAATCCATCTGTCTGATTTATATTCGGATATAATTGAATATATCCTTCTTCTGAACTGGAAAAATCCAGGGCTGGAGGCATAAGTTCCCGAAAGTCCGTCAACTTAAAATTAGGATTTTTAGCAAGGAAATCCTGCACAATTTCCAGATTTTCTTGGGGCTGTATTGTACATGTACTGTAAATCATGTATCCTCCGACCTTTAAATACTTTGAAGCAATTTTAAGTATCTTCTGCTGAAGGCCGGTTATCTCCTTTAGCTCATTCTCTGTCCTTGCGTATTTGATATCCGGTTTTTTTCTGATTATCCCTAATCCCGAACAAGGTGCATCAATTAAAACTCTGTCAGCTTTTCCAATGAGGTTTTCATCAAGATTGCATGCATCATGAATCTCAGTTTTTATAATATCTATCCCCAATCTGCAACATGACTGCTCTATAAGGTTGAGCTTGTGCTGATAAATATCTCTTGCGATAACAGTACCCTTGTTATTCATAAGCTGTGCCATATGTGTTGCCTTGCCACCGGGTGCACTGCATACATCAATTACAGTTTCACCTTCTTTGGGATCAAGGATTTTGGCAGCCAGCATTGAACTCTCATCCTGAACCTGAAAATAACCTTTTTTAAAGGAGTCAAGGTTGGATATTGACGATGGGTTTTTCAATATAACTGCTTCCTCAACGTACCTGCCCGGTTCTGCATCTATTCCTTCTTTATGTAGTGCATCCAACAGAGTTTGCCTGTCTGTTTTCAAGGTATTTGTCCTGATAATGAAATCAGGTACCTGATTATTACTTCTTAACAGTTCCTGCGTAAACTCTTTTCCATATAAGTCTATCCATTTTTGCACCATCCAAACAGGATGTGAGTATAATATGCTTAAATAGCTTGCAATATCACTTTTATCCGGATAAGGAATGTTATCCTTGTTTTTTGAAATATTTCTAAGTACTGCATTAACAAATCTGCTCGAAGCCTGATGCCCGTATCTTTTTGCAAGATCAACCGCTGTGTTGCAGGCTGCCGAAACAGGTATTCTGTCTGTATGAAGAAGCTGGTATACACCAAGTCTTAAAATATTTTTAATCCATGGGGACAGCTTTTTAAGCTTAATACTGGAGTATTTTCCTATAATATAATCAATCTGCAAAAGCCATTTCACCGTACCATAAACCAGTTCTGTTGCAAATGACCTGTCAATCTCTCTAAGCTTGTCATTATCAAGATGCCTGTTAACTGAAATGTTTGAATATGCTTGGTTTTCAGTAATATAGTATAAAATCTTTAATGCCGTTTCTCTTGCCAAATCTACTGCCACATTAACCTCCATGAGCCAAATAGCGTGTTTTAATTAACTTGATTTCTCACCACTAATCCCTGTTCCTGCGTTGGTTTGCAAGCAGCAGTAAACGCAGAAAACTGGCAATTGCAACCAATGCCGATGCCACATAGGTCATCGCTGCCGCATTTAATACTTTTTTCGCAGAATGCAGTTCTTCACTCATAAGTATCCCTGTGCTGCCCAACACAGAAATCGCCCTTTTACTTGCGTTAAACTCTACCGGTAGGGTTACAAGATAAAACAATATCGCTGCAAAAAACAAAAGCAGTCCGATATTAATTATTATCGGCCAGCCCAGAAACAATCCCAATATTGCGATGTATGGACCGGCTGAAGAACCAAAACCGGCTACCGGAACCAAGGTACTTCGTAAAACAAGAGGACCGTATTTTACTTTGTGTTGTATTGCATGTCCTGTTTCATGTGCTGCAACGCCTATAGCGGCTACTGAAGTACTTCCATAGGTGGATTCAGATAACCTAAGCACTTTTTTTCTTGGGTCATAATGGTCTGTCAGCTGACCGCCTACCTGAGTGACCTCTACATCCTGTATGCCGTTTACCTGAAGAAGATAACGAGCAACTTCCGCTCCTGTCATATGTTTGGAATTACCAATTTTACTATATTTATGAAAGGTACTTTTAACCTGTATCTGAGCAATCATTGATATAATCAGTGCTGGAACAACCAGTATCAAGTAGTATCTGTCCATATAAAAAAAGCCCATAATACTTGTCCTCCTGTTTATAATTGCATCTATGCTGCATAAACGGTAATCTGTGTTATTTTTTCAATAAGTCCTTCAACATCTACATCAGTATTTATACACGGGCCGTTTGGCTGTTTGTTTATAATTCCAATTACAGGAATACCTTTAATATCTGAAATACCACTCATCAGATCTCTTTCACATGCTACAGATATTATAATACCCGGTTTTGTTTTTTTTACTATATTCCTCGCTACTGTACCACCCGTTGCAACGAACAGGCTTATTCCATTTTCCTTTGCGTATTTTAAAAGCACTCCAATCTTGCATTTACCGCATTGACGACAAAGCTCAGGGTCTGAAGTCACCTTAAGTCCACACTGACTGTTCTGAAGACAGTGTGGCAACAGAATCATGATATCTCTGGGATTATACTTTTTATTATAGGATTCCACCACAATATTATTCAATTCTATATAAAAATATCTTATACTCTTTTTTTCTTTACTGTTTGATTTTGTAAATAAAACTGCAACAGGCATTAGAATTCGTAGCCCAAGTTTTGTCAGTGCCAAAGTTAATCCTGATGCTTTTTTCCTTTTGAATGCATGAAAAATAGCTCCACTCATAGCAGCTAAGGCACCAATACAAAAACCTACAACTGTAATCAATATAATTAGTATGGCACTATAAACATTTATGGAAGCATTTACGTAAGCAGCTCCAAATAATATCAACAGTGATATAAAAACCGTCAATATAATAATTAAAATACGTAAAAATGCCTTAACATTAGTCTCCAAGCTTCTCACCTATGCTAATTTTGTGTCCTCTCAAATAATCACTGACTTTCATCCTTTTTGATGAATCAAATTGCAGCTCACTTATCAATATGTAGCCATCCGAGCATTTTACCAGTAATCCTTTATCATCAACCTTGACAATTTCTCCGGGGCAATAATTTTGGTTATTCTCCAAGTTTGAAATACAGGTTTTCCAAACCCTCATTTTACTTTCATTCAAAAAGGTGTACGCTCCAGGCCATGGACTTGTTCCTCTTACCAGGTTGTGTACCTGTTGAGCTGTTTTATTCCAGTCGATAAGCCCTACTTCCTTTGTAATAATCGGGGCATATGATGACAAGGAATCATCCTGTGGCTTTCTTACAAGCGTGCCTTTTTTAAGTTCTAAAAGAGTTTCTTTTAATACTTGGGCTCCTAAAACAGCCATTGCATCATGCAATTCTCCAGCTGTCATATCGGAGCCTATTTCAAGCTCCTTCTTTAAAAGCATATCTCCTGTGTCTAGTCCTACATCAGTGAACATAGTAGTAATACCTGTTACTTTCTCACCATGTATAATTGACCACTGAATAGGAGCCGCTCCCCTGTACGCAGGCAAAAGAGAACCATGTACGTTTATACATCCAAGAGTTGGTACATCCAGCATCTCCTTTGATATAATTTTTCCGTATGCAGCGGTAATCAGTAAATCCGGAGTCAATTCCCTGATTTGTTCAACAAATTCAGGTGTCTTTATTTTAGCAGGCTGGAGAACTGTAATACCGTGTTCTAAGGCAAACTCCTTCACAGGCGGAGCTGCCAGTTTGTTCCCTCTACCCTTTGGTTTGTCAGGCTGAGTAACAACTGCAATAACTTTATACCCTTCATTTATAAGCATTTCAAGACTAGGCACTGCAAATTCAGGTGTACCCATAAAAATTATCTTCACTATTAATTCACTCTCCTAAATAACCGTGGTATTTCATATACTAATTTTCTTGCATTTCCTCAAGTTCCTTGGCAGTGTACATCTTATGTGCCTTATCTTTATATAAAATCCCGTCCAAATGATCTAATTCATGGCATATGGCCCTTGCGAAAAATTCATTGGCTTCGATGGTTATACTCTCGCCGTTTCTATCTGTATATCTTAATGTGACATTCATGGGGCGCTTAACCTTTCCCGAAATCCCGGGGATACTCAGGCAGCCTTCCATACCATCCTGTTCTCCGCTTTGTTCCAGAATAACCGGATTAATCATCTCATATAAGCCATCCCCAACATCTATAACAACCATCCTCTTGAGAACACCAATCTGCGGAGCGGCTAAACCTACCCCGTCAGCTCTGTACATAGTATCTGCCATATCCTCTAAAAGAGATAATATTTTTTTATCAATAGTATCAACAGGTCTGCTTATCTTTCTTAATACTTCGTCCCCATCTTTCCTTATTTGCCTGTAAGCCATAACCAACCTCCAATTATATATATCTTTTCTATTATAGCATATTATAAGGATTTATATCTATGCTCATAGTAACATCTTTGTCCTTGTTATTTTTCCAAAAACTATCACCCATGGCTGATAGCCGTTCGATAAGCAAATCTATATCCCGTTCCTTTATAACAAGCCTCCAGCGGTACTTATTCGCAATCTTGGGTACCGGGCATCGTGAAGGTCCTAGTACCATGGTGTCTTCCGGACACTCTTCGCAGAGTAGAGGTTTGGTACTTTTGGCCGCCTCAAAAACACTTCTGTCACGTTTGCCTGAAAAGGTAACTAATGCAATATTCGTAAACGGCGGATAATCAAGCCTTTTACGAATCAAAATTTCCTGTGTGTAAAATGATTTAAAGTCATGGTTGCAGGCTGCAATAATACTGTACTCATCAGTATTATATGTTTGTATGATTACACGACCTCCGATGTCTCCTCTTCCAGCCCTTCCCGAAACCTGGGTAAGAAGCTGAAAAGTCCTTTCAGAGGCTCTGTAATCACCGGTATTGAGCATACCGTCTGCGGCAAGCACTCCTACAAGTGTAACATTAGGAAAATCATGCCCTTTGGCTATCATCTGTGTGCCTACCATGATATTTATATTTTCATTTTTAAACCGGTTCAGTATTTCCTCGTGTGCATTTTTGTAGCCTATGGTGTCCATATCCATACGTATTACCGAAGCCTCTGGAATACGCTTTATAACTTCCTCTTCTATTTTCTGTGTTCCTATACCAAAATACCTGATATTTTCACTTTTACAGGATGGGCATACGGAAGGATTCTGTACGGTGAATCCGCAATAGTGGCAAATCAGTCTTTTAGTTTTTGAATGATATGTCAACGCTATACTGCACTCCGGACATTTCATAGTATAACCACAATTCCTGCAAATTACAAAAGTTGAAAATCCTCTTCTGTTAAGAAACAAAATACTTTGCTGATTGTTCGCTTTATTTTTTAGAAGTTCTTCTACCAATCTTGAACTAAAAGGTGTCTTATTTCCGTTTTCCAGTTCTACTCTCATATCAACAAGCTCAACTTTTGGCAGGACTGCTGTTCTGGGTCTGTTTTGCATTTCCAGAAGGTGAATTTTCTCTGTTTCAGCATTGTAATATGTCTCAACAGAAGGTGTTGCAGACCCGTATACAAGTAGACAGTTGTTAATTTCACATCTCTTGCGGGCAACATCCTTTGCATTATATCTTGGCATAGATTCAGACTTGTAGGAGCCTTCATGCTCTTCGTCTATAACAATCAATCCCAGATTTTCCATAGGAGCAAATACCGCAGATCGTGCTCCTACTACCACATCGACTTTGCCGTCTCTTATAAGTTTCCACTGATCAAATCTTTCCCCAAGGGATAGTTTTGAGTGTATTACAGCAACTCTGTTTCCAAATCTTGATACAAATCTCTCTACCATCTGAGGTGTCAGTGAAATTTCAGGAACAAGTAAAATAGCCTTTTTCCCTAATAAAAAGCAGTGGGAAATAAGCTGAAGGTATACCTCTGTCTTTCCGCTTCCCGTAATACCGTGGAGCAATGTCTCCTGAAAGTTTCCGCAGTCTAGCTGTTTCTTTAAATGCGTCAGGGCATGTGCCTGATCCTCTGTGGGAGATAGAGGTTCTGTCTTTTCATAATGCTTGTCCTTAAGAGGATTCCTCTTAATTTCAATACTCTTGTAGCTTATGTACCCATGTTTGCTAAGAGTATCAAGCACGGAAGTTGTGACACCGGCAAACCTTTGCATATCGCTAACCGAAACTATTTCATTTTCAAGAAGTATCTCAAGCACTCTTACATGTTGAATCCTCTTAATCTGGTTATTTTCAAGCTCATCTATTATCTCAGAGGTTGGTCTTGCAAGGCTGACAGCTTTAACCGTCTTTGCATTAACCTTTTGTTCATAGCTTTCCTCCATGGAAACTGCTCCGGATAGGCGCAGTTCCTCAATAGCTGCCTTAAATCCCCTTATTGTACAAAGACCTCTAAGTTCTTCATACTCGCATTCCCCTCCGCAATCGGCAAGAACACTTAGAACCTTTTTCAAACCTGCTTTTTTTAAATCTTTATGAAAATCATTATTAATCTTTATATTCTTAACTGTTTTTACACTTATCCCCGGAGGCAACATACATTTAATAATGTCTGAGTATGTACATATATACCTTCTTTTCATCCATTCCAGGAGCTGTATACTGTCATTTGTCAAAAGCGGGTAAGGCTCAAGTATTTCTTTTAATTCTTTATAGACAATTGGTTTATCTTCAAAAACCAAAGGGTTTGTTTCCATGACAAACCCTTCTCTTACCTGCTCTCCGCTGCCGAACGGAACAAGAACCCTGCAACCTTGAAAAATCTGTTGAGACAAGTTTTCAGGTACACTATACGTATATTTTTTATCAAAAGCTCTGGTTGTATTACTTAGCACCACTGATACAGTTGTTACTTTCATTATGTCGACTCCATATTACATATTCTAAAGAACCACTATATTATATCAGATATGCAATTTATTTATCAAATCAGCAAGAATATCTCTTGCCTCACTTTTTGGAAGCTTTTCTATCTCACGAAAAGCCTTCTGACTATATCTTTGTATGTAACTTTCAGTATATTCCATACCTCCTGAAGAACATATCTGAGAAATTATACTATGAAGTTCTTCATTTGACTTCTCCTCTTTTCTCCAGTAGGTTTCTACCTTCTCGTATATTTCCTTATTATTTTTGCAGGCATATATTCCCGGAAGGGTTAGTATCCCCTTGGAAAGGTCATTGTAGACAGGCTTTCCCCATTCTGAATCACCGCTTTTGTAATCCCGGTAATCATCAATCATCTGAAACATGACCCCGTAGTAAAATCCCAGCTTTGAGAGACTGTTGGTGATACGCGGATTACATTTTGCACATAATGCACCTAAAGCACAAGAAGCCGCAAAAAGTACTGCTGTTTTTCTTGAAATTCTTTTCAGATATGAAGGAACTGACAAGTTCATTACATACTTATCCCTGTATTGGTCTACTTCTCCCTCACAAATTGTCTTTACTGCCTTAGCTGCTATTGTCAGCTGGTTTGCAGGAACAATATCTGCAAGCATCAAAAGTGCCTTGGTATACAAAAAATCACCGCAGTAGATAGCCATATCTGTTCCGTATTTTTTGTAAACTGTTTCCCTGTTTCTCCTATAGGGTGAGTAATCCAGAACATCATCGTGTATCAGAGTAGCAGTATGAAGTAATTCTACGGCACTTGCAAGCTGAACAAGCCTGTCCTGCCGTATTTTACCGAAATATGATGAAACTATAACCATTGCAGGCCTGAGTCTCTTACCTCCTGCACCCACTGTATCGGCGATGGCTTGAACCAAAAGCTGGTTTTTTGAACTAACGTTTGTACGTAGATTTTCCTCGACTTTCTCAATATCACTGTTTAACCTTTGGTTTTCAAAAAACATAATTACCCCTTATAAATTTGATATAATATTTAACCTTTTCAAGGCTCTCACAAAAAAGGAGCTGCATATACCTACAAAAGTCCCCATAATAATTCCGGATAAAAGCAATACAGGTAAATAGCCTGTAACAGACAAATCACTCATTATAAAGCACGCTACCAATATCTGCCCGACATTATGTGCAATTGATCCGGCTATGCTAATTCCAATTAAGCTTAACCACCTCTCCATATATTTTAACATTATCCACATAATCAGTGTACTCAAAATTCCTCCACATATACTAAAAGCAAAAATTACCGGCCCCCCCATAAATAAGGATGAAAGAACGCATTTCACCAGAACTATTGCCATAGTATTTGATAGGCTAAAAAAGATTAAAGAAACAATAGTTATTATATTTGATAATCCAAGCTTTATCCCGGGAATCCCAACAGGAACCGGAAACCAAGATTCAATAACAGACAACACCAACGCCTGAGAAGCAAGAACAGCCAGAAGCACCATTTTCTTTATGTCAACTTTATTTTTTATATACAATCTCACTTTACCACTCCATCCACATTTTGATTCTTGTCTTGCTCCAGCTTAATGATTATTTTATTAGGAAGACAAACAGCTATTTCCCCCGGGTGGGTAAGCCAGCCGGTTTTCACACAAACCTTATCAGGGCAATCCGATTCAAGAAAGCAAATTCTGTTTTTTTCTGCTACAATAGTTGCCTTATGCAAACCTGATACATTAATTACTTCTCTTTTTTCCAGACTTGTCAGGTTAATTCTTCTGATTACTTTGTCGTTCTTTTTTATTATTGCCCTAATACCTAAGTTATCAACCTGACCTCCACTGGTATTGCTTAAACTGACTGCATTTTCTCTGCCAAAAAATACTGCTGATAATATACCAAGAACTATTACCAGCAAAAGAATTATGTCACCCTTTTTCAACATAAGTAAACTCCCCACTTTCATCTTGAAAATCAAAGTCCTTTTTAAGGCCTTCAGTTATATAAACTTTTTTATCTTTAGTAATGAATATAGCGTCAACACCATCGACTTTTTTCAATAATTCTTTAGACTTCTTCAACCCTATTACAAATGTTGCAGTTGATAGAGCATCGGCACTAATGGAACTGTCCGTAACAATTGTTGAACTAATCAAATCCGAATTACTGGGGCATCCAGTTCTGGGATCTATGATATGGTGATATCTAACACCGTCTTTCATAAAAAATCTTTCATAGTCGCCGGAAGTCACTACAGTTTTGTCCGAGACCCTTAGAATACCAATATATTTACCGTCTGCAGCTCTTGGATTTTGGATTCCTATTCTCCATGGTGTATTATCCGGTTTATTCCCAACTACATATACATTTCCTCCAAGGCTTATGTAAGCTGATTTTATTCCGTCTCTGCGACAGATTTTAACGGCTTCATCTGCGGCATACCCTTTGGCAATAGCACCAAAATCAATCATTTGGCCCTTTATAGGAAGCCTAAAAGTCATTTTATCTCGGCTAAAGTCAATAGATTTGTAATTAACAAGTTTTAAAAGTTCATCAATCCGGCTCTTGGAAGGAACATGCGGATGATCAGTAAAAACTCCCCATTCCTTAACTAAAGGCCCTATAGTTATGTCAAAGGCACCATTACTTAATTTGGAAAATTTGTCGGCTGCAGTTAAAATATTATAAATATCGTTATTTATGCGAAATACCTGTGATTGTCCGGAATGACTATTAATCTGGCTAACAGTACTTGTTTTAATATTAACAGACATATTTTCTTCAATACTGTTTAACCTTTGAATAATCTCGTTGGCAGAACCTTCAGCATTACTGCCATAAATTCTTTGAGAAATTATGGTACCCATTTGAAAGCTTTCTTTTTCAACGTAATCATCACTGGCATTACTCTTTGAACATCCGCTTAGATAAAAAGAAACTATTACAAATGATAAAAAAATTAAAATGCGATTTTTTTTCAAACAACTCACCCCCATATAGTTACGAATGTGAATACAATTCAGGCAAAATATACATTATATAAACGTACAAATTTATTTATAAATGTTTCCCTGAAATTTCTACTTTTATAACAAAAACAGGAGAGATAATCATGTCCAGAAAAATAGTAATCGTAGGTGCAGGTTATGCAGGAATAGAAACTGCTTTATACCTTCAACGAAAAAAGAATAAGAAAGATGATTTATCGATTACGATTATAGATAAAAATTCGTATCACACACTGTTAACAGAGCTCCACGAAACTGCCGGAAACAGAATAGAGTCAGAAGGAGTTATTGTACCGCTTAGAGATATATTTCAGTACACTGATGTTAAAATAGTAAAAGATGAAATTGTTAAATTTGATATGGAAAGTAACATTATTTCATCGAATAAAAATCGTTATGAATATGACTATCTTGTTTTAGCTTTTGGAAGTGAGCCCAACTATTACGGTATACCCGGAATGAAGGAATTCAGCTATCCTCTTTGGTCGTTTAAAGATTCAATCCGGATAAAAGAGCATATACTGGATTGCTTTGAACTTGCTTCTCAGGAAAATGATGAAATCAGAAAAAAATCTCTTTTGACCTTTATAGTCGGCGGAGGGGGCTTTACAGGTGTTGAGATGATGGGCGAATTGGGAAGATGGGTTAAAAAACTTTGCATTGACTACGGTATTTCCCGTAATCAGGTAAATCTTTATCTAATAGAAGCCCTGCCCAAAATACTTACAATACTAAATGAGAATAATGTTAAAAAATCTATGGATTATCTTACTTCTTCTTTGGGAGTTAATGTACTTCTTGAAAGTGCAATTACAAAACTTGATTCTGAGAAAGTTGAACTGAAAGACGGACGCTCAATAAATACACGTACACTTATCTGGACTGCCGGGATAAAAGCATCTTCTTTGACTGATGAAATAGACACTGAAAAGAACAGAACTTCAAGAATTGTTGTTGACGAATACACTAAAACGGCTTTTAAAAATGTATATGCAATAGGCGATGTATCTGCTTTTACTTATGATGATAAAATTCTTCCTCCTCTTGTAGAATCGGCAGTGCAAACGGGTAAAAATGCAGCTGTTAATATTCTAGCTGATATCAGAGGCACTGAGAAAGTAAAATTAACACCTAAACTGCATGGTGTCATGGTTTCCATAGGGAGCAATTTTGCCGTTAGTGAAATAATGGGAAAGCAGCTGCCTGTATGGATGTCAATACTAATGAAGTACATGGTTAACGTCCATTATCTATTTGGTATCGGAGGATTTGAACTTGTTATAAAGTATCTGAATCATGAATTTATGAACAAAAGACATAGAAAATCGTTTCTGGAGTACCACTATACCCGTAGATCCGCTACAATATGGCTTGTACCCCTAAGACTGTTTCTTGGCTACACCTGGCTTATAGAGGGATACAATAAAATAAAGGAAGGCTGGCTGACTTCACCAATGTTGGCAGGCTTACCGGTTGATGGTGCTTCCAGTGCTTCTATTACGGAATCGGGAGAAAAAATATTCAGAATTGTTTCCTCCCATACACCGGAGTGGTATGCATGGATAGCAAACCGATTAGTCATTCCAAATGCTCTTTTATTCCAAATAATGATAGTTTTAGCTGAAGTGGGTCTTGGACTTGCATTTATTTCAGGAACATTTACATTTATAGCAGGTCTTGCGGCAATTGCTTTAAACATAAATTTTCTTCTTTCAACAGGCTTGTATGAGACTAGCTGGTGGCTTATCCCTGCTGAGATAGCTATGTTGGGAGGTGCAGGAAGGGTATTTGGCATTGACAGTTACCTTATGCCAGCATTGATGAAGTTATGGAGATACCTTGTTAGGCGAAGCTCATAAACTAAAAAAACCATCACACTATGTTTTAAAAACTAAAGCACTGTGTGATGGTTTTTGTCTCTATGTTTATAGAAAATTATTCTTCTGTTGAACTTTCAATATCATCATTTTCATTGTTTTCATCATTTTCTTTAGTGTCTGACGGTTCGGATATTTCCATTTTAGAGACTGAAACCTCATAAGCTGTTTTTGTCAAAGTTTCTCCTGACTCTAGCTTTTTTTGATACTCTCTGCTTTGGATTCTTCCCCATATCTTTATATTGTCTCCGATAGACAGGTTCTGAGAATACCTGGCATTCCTGCCCCAGGCTATGCATGGGATATAGTCTGATTTATTATATGGTCTGTTTACCGCCACAAGTATATCTGTTATTTCCCTTCCAAAAGGGGTCATTCTATATATGGGTGACTTACATATATAACCGTTCAGATAAATCTGATTAGGATTTTTTATTCTTTTATCTTCATCAATAAAAACGATTTCCCTTGCAAAAACAGTAAGAACAAGTTTATTTGACTCACTTTTATAGCTGTTATATGATCTGAATTGACCCTCTATTTCCAACAGTGAGCCAATAACAAGCTTCTCCTTTGGAACCAGACGTTCTGAAAATGTAACAGATATTTTATCACTGCTTTCACTTAATCTGGGTACATCTAAATGAAAAGAATAAAATCCTTCTCCATATACCTCATGACTATATTCAACCTCTGAAACTACTCTTCCTGAAATGGTCACTACGTTATTTTCTATTACATTCCCGACCATTTACCCCCCACTCCTCTCTTTTGCTGTTGTGTCTCTCTTTTTTATTTATCTAATGTAATGTGTATTCCAAAAGAATACGATTTAGAATATTTTTTCTTAGTTTTTTAATTTTGTCCATAAGAATGAAGGTGCTTAAAAGTTATTGCCAAAATAATACAATCATCATATATTATATTACAAAATAACTCAAAAAGAAATCATTTATTCTACAAAAATCACCCTTGTTTTTTGGTTGAGTTTCTATTAGGAAGTCATACCTTTCATTTGACATTCCATATTTTTATATTATTCTTAAAGACATGTTTAATTTTATCATAATTTTACATAAAGTGCTATATTTATATATGTTTGGTATTCTTGCAGCTTAAAGATTCTGGAAATACAACAAAACCTCAAGCTATAAGCTTGAGGTTTTCATATAAATCTGGCGGAGACCTACTTTCCCGGGCCGTTTCCAGCCAAGTATTATCGGCACTGAGATGCTTAACTGCCGTGTTCGGTATGGGAACGGGTGTGGCCATCTCGTCATTTCCACCAGAAGATTTTAAAAATTGTGATAAGCTTCGTATTACTACTCGCTTCTGACAATTTTATTAACTTTTTTTAAGATACTTTTTGTACCTTCAGAACTGACTAATGTTATCCTTTAAGAAGATGTGAAGCTCTCTCATTGTCTAGTTTTAAGACCTTCTACTTTTGAATACCTGTTTTCTTTGGGTCAAACCCTCGACCTATTAGTATCAGTCAGCTTAACACATTACTATGCTTACACTCCTGACCTATCAACCATGTAGTCTACATGGGGTCTTACCTATTGCTAGTGGGATATCTCATCTTGAGGTGGGTTTCACGCTTAGATGCCTTCAGCGTTTATCCCTGCCGAACTTGGCTACCCAGCTGTGCCATTGGTATGACAACTGGTGCACTAGAGGTTCGTCCATCCCGGTCCTCTCGTACTAAGGACAGATCCTCTCAAATATCCTGCGCCCGCGACAGATAGGGACCGAACTGTCTCACGACGTTCTGAACCCAGCTCGCGTACCGCTTTAATTGGCGAACAGCCAAACCCTTGGAACCTGCTACAGCTCCAGGATGCGATGAGCCGACATCGAGGTGCCAAACCTCCCCGTCGATGTGGACTCTTGGGGGAGATAAGCCTGTTATCCCCAGGGTAGCTTTTATCCGTTGAGCGATGGCAATTCCACTTTCATACCACCGGATCACTAAGCCCTACTTTCGTACCTGCTCGAGGTGTCTCTCTCGCAGTCAGGCTACCTTATGCCTTTGCACTCGTTGCGCGATTTCCAACCGCGCTGAGGTAACCTTTGGACGCCTCCGTTACTCTTTGGGAGGCGACCGCCCCAGTCAAACTGCCCACCTGACAGTGTCCCTAGACCAGCTTATGGTCTCAGGTTAGAGTTCCAGTACTTTTAGAGTGGTATCCCAACGTCGACTCCATGATGGCTGGCGCCACCACTTCTCAGTCTCCCACCTATCCTGTACAAAAAATACCGAAACCCAATATCAAGCTACAGTGAAGCTCCATGGGGTCTTTCCGTCTAGTCGCGGGTAACTTGCATCTTCACAAGTACTACAATTTCGCCGGGTACGTTGTTGAGACAGTGCCCAAGTCATTACGCCATTCGTGCGGGTCAGAACTTACCTGACAAGGAATTTCGCTACCTTAGGACCGTTATAGTTACGGCCGCCGTTTACTGGGGCTTAAGTTCATGCCTTCGCTTGCGCTAAGCAATTCCCGTAACCTTCCAGCACCGGGCAGGCGTCAGCCCCTATACTTCATCTTTCGATTTAGCAGAGACCTGTGTTTTTGATAAACAGTTGCTTGGGCCTATTCTCTGCGGCCTCAATCTCTTGAGGCACCCCTTTTCGCTAACTTACGGGGTCAATTTGCCGAGTTCCTTAACAACGCTTCTCCCGCTCGTCTTAGGATTCTCTCCTCACCTACCTGTGTCGGTTTGCGGTACTGGTACCTTTAATCTGGATAGTGGTTTTTCTCGTCAGTGTGGAATCTGTCACTTCGGTACTTGTTTTCCCTCCGCATCACGTCTTCGAAACATCCGGCGGATTTGCCTACCGGACTATCTACCTCGCTTGCACGATCTTTTCCAGCTGATCGCTTGACTTATCCTCCTGCGTCCCCACCTCTCTCATATCGATTAACGGTAGTACAGGAATTTCAACCTGTTGTCCATCACTTACGCCTTTCGGCCTCAGCTTAGGTCCAGACTTACCCTGGGCGGACGAACCTTCCCCAGGAAACCTTAGGTTTTCGACGGTAAAGATTCTCACTTTACTCTCGCTACTTATTCCGGCATTCTCACTACTGCTTCGTCCACAAGTCCTTTCGATCTTGCTTCAACCTACAACAGTAAGCTCCCCTACCACCCTCGTACATCCAATACTACTGCTAATGGCACAAGTCTAGCTGTGGGAATTTGACGAAATGTTTTGAATCATTTTTGATATGTTACATTTCGTGAAATTACCTCATCGCTTCTTAATTTATTTAGCAATACTATTGGATGTACGCTGATCCATAGCTTCGGTACACAGTTTAGCCCCGGTAATTTTCGGCGCAGGCTCACTCGACTAGTGAGCTATTACGCACTCTTTGAATGAGTGGCTGCTTCTAAGCCAACATCCTAGTTGTCTTAGCAAGCCCACATCCTTTTCCACTTAACTGTGATTTTGGGACCTTAGCTGATGGTCTGGGCTGTTTCCCTTTTGACCATGGGACTTATCTCTCATAGTCTGACTCCCAAGTAACATCATTACGGCATTCGGAGTTTGATAGGGTTCGGTAACCCGGTAAGGCCCCTAGCCCATTCAGTGCTCTACCTCCGTATGATTTTCCCTTGAGGCTAGCCCTAAAGCTATTTCGGGGAGAACCAGCTATCTCCGAGTTCGATTGGAATTTCTCCGCCACCCACAGCTCATCCCAGACCTTTTCAACGGTCATGTGGTTCGGTCCTCCACGAGATTTTACTCCCGCTTCAACCTGTCCATGGGTAGGTCACCCGGTTTCGGGTCTATAGCATGCAACTTGACGCGCTTTTAACACTCGGTTTCCCTTCGGCTCCGTACCTTTAAGTACTTAACCTTGCTGCATACAATAACTCGCCGGACCGTTCTACAAAAAGTACGCTGTCGAGCTTTAACGCTCTTCAACTGCTTGTAAACATAGGGTTTCAGGTTCTCTTTCACTCCCCTCCCGGGGTTCTTTTCACCTTTCCCTCACGGTACTGCTTCACTATCGGTCACCAGTTAGTATTTAGCCTTGGATGGTGGTCCACCCTGCTTCCCACGAGGTTTCACGTGCCTCGTGGTACTCTGGATACTAGCCTGCCTCTTAACATTTCGCTTACGGGACTTTTACCCTCTATGGTCTCAGCTTTCCAGCTGCTCATTCTGCTATGTCTTGAGGATCATTATGCTAGTCCACAACCCCGAAAGATATTGCTATCTTTTGGTTTGGGCTCTTCCGCTTTCGCTCGCCACTACTTACGGAATCTCTTTTTGATTTCTACTCCTGTTGGTACTTAGATGTTTCAGTTCCCAACGTCTGCCTTCGTAACACTATGTATTCATGTTACGATGACCGAGTGTTTAACTCGGCCGGGTTTCCCCATTCGGATATCTACGGGTCGATGGCTATTTGCGCCTCTCCGTAGCTTTTCGCAGCTTGTCACGTCCTTCATCGCCTTCTGGTGCCAAGGCATTCACCCTATGCTCTTAGTAGCTTGACCTCTAAAATTGCTATAAGCTTCGCATTACTGTGTCAGGCTTCCCTCCTGCGATGCTCATTTACCACCGTAAACTCCGCTTCTCGTCGGTCGCCTTCCTTGTACTGCTTGCTTCTATCAATTTTTATCGAATATCTTCGATTGATCAGATTCTCAATGTCAATTACATAGTAATTGATTTAAAGTGATTGTCTTAACCTATCAATGAGTTAGTTTCCTAAGAGTTGCATGTTTCCAACGTAAACTGCTTTACGTGTTTCAAAGGATTTCTCCTTTTCACATGTTACCCTTATTACTTTTACGGAAATACATACTTTCATATATATTTCTATGTCTTCTCATCTTCTTAAAACGTATTTCAAACTAATAGTTTGAAACGCATTCTTTGAATAACATTATTCAGTTCTCAAGGTACAAACTTCGCAATTGTTTGTGTTTCCACACTGACTGCGGAGTTCCTATTATATCAGTTTTCATTGTTATGTCAACTGGTATTTTCTTCTTTCAAAGTCCATTTTCATGGGCTTTGAAAACTAAACAGTGATTGTAAAGAAACTCTAAGATAATGATTTTCAGTCCGGCGAGCTTAGCTCAAGCCTTCCTGTCATTTATCTTCGACCTAAAGATTTGATTCATCTTAGAAACTAGTTCTGCATGAATCATGTCTCCTTAGAAAGGAGGTGATCCAGCCGCACCTTCCGATACGGCTACCTTGTTACGACTTCACCCCAATCATCGGCCCCACCTTCGGCGACGTCCTCCTTGCGGTTAGACTATCGACTTCGGGTGTTGCAGACTCTCATGGTGTGACGGGCGGTGTGTACAAGGCCCGGGAACGTATTCACGGCAGTATGCTGACCTGCCATTACTAGCAATTCCGACTTCATGTGGGCGGGTTGCAGCCCACAATCTGAACTGGGACTATTTTTGGGGATTTGCTCCACTTTACAGCTTAGCTTCCCTCTGTTATAGCCATTGTAGTACGTGTGTAGCCCAAGACATAAGGGGCATGATGATTTGACGTCGTCCCCACCTTCCTCCGATTTATCACCGGCAGTCTCGCTAGAGTGATCAACTAAATGTTATCAACTAGCAACAGGGGTTGCGCTCGTTGCGGGACTTAACCCAACATCTCACGACACGAGCTGACGACAACCATGCACCACCTGTATAGCAGTCCCGAAGGACTACGACATCTCTGCCGTATTCCGCTATATGTCAAGCCTTGGTAAGGTTCTTCGCGTTGCTTCGAATTAAACCACATACTCCACTGCTTGTGCGGGCCCCCGTCAATTCCTTTGAGTTTCAACCTTGCGGCCGTACTCCCCAGGTGGGATACTTATTGTGTTAACTCCGGCACAGAAGGGGTCGATACCTCCTACACCTAGTATCCATCGTTTACAGCGTGGACTACCAGGGTATCTAATCCTGTTTGCTCCCCACGCTTTCGCGCCTCAGCGTCAGTTACCGTCCAGAAAGCCGCCTTCGCCACTGGTGTTCCTCCTAATATCTACGCATTTCACCGCTACACTAGGAATTCCGCTTTCCTCTCCGGCACTCAAGAAACATAGTTTCAGATGCAGCTCCAGAGTTAAGCTCTGGGATTTCACATCTGACTTACATTCCCGCCTACACGCCCTTTACACCCAGTAATTCCGGACAACGCTTGCCACCTACGTATTACCGCGGCTGCTGGCACGTAGTTAGCCGTGGCTTATTCTTCAGGTACCGTCATTTTTTCGTCCCTGACTAAAGAAGTTTACAATCCGAAAACCTTCATCCTTCACGCGGCGTTGCTGCATCAGGGTTTCCCCCATTGTGCAATATTCCCCACTGCTGCCTCCCGTAGGAGTCTGGGCCGTGTCTCAGTCCCAATGTGGCCGATCAACCTCTCAGTTCGGCTACCAATCGTCGCCTTGGTGGTCCGTTACATCACCAACTAGCTAATTGGACGCGGGCCCATCTGTTACCGGATTGCTCCTTTGACAACAAGAAAATGCTTTCTCGCTGTATTATGCGGTATTAGCACAAGTTTCCCTGTGTTATCCCCCTGTAACAGGCAGGTTGCCCACGCGTTACTCACCCGTCCGCCGCTAAGTTACCTTCAGCACTGAACATTCTCTTCTATATTATGTGTTGACACTTTGATAAAACTCGTGATGCAAAAACTCTAATTAAACAATTCATCAAGGTTGTTTTTGCATGACGCTGTCGGCCAGCATCAAATAATTAAGAATACTCAGTGCTAAAGGTAACTCCGCTCGACTTGCATGTGTTAGGCACGCCGCCAGCGTTCGTCCTGAGCCAGGATCAAACTCTCAAATTAATATTTGAAAAATTTAATTAGCTCATTAAAAATTGCTGACTTTTTTTCTAGTTCTTGTTTCCAAAAACCAGGTTGTAAAGTTCGCAAGTTACTCAATTTTGAAATCGTTTTACGATTTCGGAATTTTTCGAGTTCCTTTACATGTTTATCACTGTTTACTTTTCAAAGTCCATAAAGCCTTCTTACGACTGCTTTGTAAGGTTTTTGCTGTTTGCTCTTTGCAAGCAGCTTAACCATGTTACCACGGTGTTGCCTTTGTGTCAACACTTTTTTAACTTTAAGTTTTTGGTAATTTTATTATTGCCTTAAACCTTGTTAAAGTGTTGCCATCTGAGACAGCTTAGTTATGTTAACACGTCATTACTTTTGTGTCAACACTCAATTTTAATCCAATTTGCGGTAAGTTTAAATACCTTGTTGAATTAAACTGTGGCGCCGTTCGAGACAGCTTGGTTAGTATATCACCGCCATACTTCCTTATCAACACACAACTTTGTCCATGAAAAGCCTTGAATTTGATTTACCAGCTATATTCTATATTATTCATTAAGATACTATTTGTCACACCAAAATGCTCCTTCTCCGATTTTATTTAGAATATATACGCTTGCCATAATTTGTAATAGGCAGGTAATTATTCTATAATTTGTATATCAGACAGTTCATAGCTATTGAAACGGAGAAATTATATGAAGAAGTTTATAACTTTTGTTGTTGTTTTTTTTACACTTACTTTTGTACTTAATTTGAATGTTATTGCTGCCCCGTCTATTAAGGTCTATGTTTATGAAAATTTACTTACTTTACCTGTTCAGCCTATATCTAAAAACGGTAACATTATAGTTCCCTTAAAAAATGTTTCTGAGGCTCTCGGACTAAAATACTCTTGGGATAATAAATTAAAAAAGGCTACTGTTAAAAATGATAAGTCTAATATTTCTGTTTCTGTAAGCAGTAAAACGGCATATGTAAACGGTAAACCCAAGTCTCTTGATATAGCGCCGTCACTGGCTAAAAATGTTGTTACTCTTTAGATTGGCTGTCCAAGACCTTTGGAAAGGTTTATTATGACTGGTTATTTTATCAGAGTGTGTCACAGGATGCATCTACAATTGTTGAAAAATTTATTGATAAGGAAAGAGGCTTTACAAATACTTTTAATACTGACGAAATTAAGATAATCGGTGAACCCAACGAAACTGAGCCAATAGACCTTGATGGGATTACAGAGTATTCCGAAGAACCGTTAGGTAGTTAAACCGTTTAAAAAAGATAAACCATTAAAAAAGTACGGAAGCTCTTTGAACGAGTGATCCGTACTTTTTTAATTATTATTCAGTAAGCTGTTTACACAGTTTTTCCAACTTTCCATTTTGGAGCCACTCATCAATTAAGCTTAGACTAAGGAGTTTTAGTTCATGTATGTTTTCATCACTGGCATCATCCATCGCATCACTCCCAAGCTGTGCAAGACTGGCCTGCATCCTGTAGTACCGATTATCAGTTAATATCTGACTGAGTTGGAAATCAACCGTTTCACTTACCCCGCTAAATACTGTACTCAGAATTGGCTTTGCCCATTTCATAAGGCCCCAGTCCTTTGCTTCATCGTATGGAATACAGCGGTTAAGTTCCCCGGTTCCAAGTGAAAGCATTAGTATATCCGGTGTATCCGTATAAAGTACTCTAGACTCTGCATAGGCACACATGCCTGGATTGTTGGCAAATACACCGCCGTCAATCAAAGTATAATAATCTGCACCGTCCTTTTGGCCGATTTCAAGCTTACATGGCTCAAAGTATGTAGGTGCCGCAGATGTAGCTCTTGCTACCTGCCACATGTAAAAATCCTTATTTACCTTGCTTACATCCTTTGCATGTACACTTTTAAAGAAATACGGCTCTCTCAGACTCAGTTCATATGCCGGAACAATTATATCTGTCAAGGCTGCTGAAAGCTTTACATCACCAAAGTACTCCTTTAAAACAGACTCTATTCCAGTAGCAGGGTATTTTTCTTCTGATATACCATCCATAGAAATAATTTTATGATAAATACTACTAGAGAATATTTTCTTGCCATTTTCAGTATATAGCTTGATAAGGTCATTGGCTGTGTAAGCAGGCTTACCGTTATTCTCCTTTGACGGCACAGTTAGCATGAGTGACAGTATTCCCCCAGTTGAGGTTCCTGCAATTAAGTCAAATAACTCGCAAATTGGCTTAGATGTCATTTCCTCAACCTTGGCAAGAATCATGGCAGGTATAATTCCCCTTATGCCGCCCCCATCGATTGAAAGCACTTTAATGGTTTTCATGGTAAAACAACCCCTTTATTTGTTATTAATTTCCTTGAAGTCAAGTTTATAATATAGTTATTTTACCATTATATTACTTTTCAGTCGATACTTGTTATTTTTAATGAATTGCCCGTTTCTTGTGCTTTCCTCCCATTACTTCCGACACATCGTTTATAGTAACAAAAGCATTTTCATCTTTATCATATATAATTGATTTAAGCTTTGAAACCTCCAACCTTGTTACAACCGAGTACAGTATTGTTTTTTCATTTTTTGAAAAGCCACCTTTTCCATCAAGAAATGTAACTCCTCTTCCAAGCCGAGCCGTAATTGCTTTAGCAATTTCTTCACCGCTTTCGGATATAATAATCGCTGCTTTTGTTTCATCAAGCCCTTCTATTATAATATCTATGACTTTATAAGCAATGAAGTAGGCAATAAGAGAATACATTGCATGGTTCCAACCAAATACAAGACCGGCACTGCTTAAAATAAACACATTAAAAAACATAACCATTTCACCTACTGAGAAGGATGTACGTTTATTAATGATTATTGCCACCATTTCTGTACCGTCAAGTGAACCACCATATCGTATTATTATACCTACTCCGATTCCTAGAACTATACCTCCGAAAACCGAAGCAAGTAAGATGTCACTTGTAAGTTCGGGTACAGGATGGAATACTGACACCCAAAAAGAAAAAGATACAACTGAGAATAATGATGAAAGAACAAAAGTTTTTCCTATCTGTTTATATCCCAGAAACAGAAATGGAATATTAAATACAATTATAAATATACTTACCGGCAGCTTTGTTAGATAACTTGTAATTATTGATATACCTACAATCCCACCGTCAATGATGTTATTTGGTATTAGGAATATTTCCAATCCTGTAGCCGCTAAAACTGAGCCGATAAATAGAAATATATATCTTACTATTTCTCTTTTAATATGATTTTTTCTTGTCATTGACCCACCCCTATAGTTGATTTTTATATTATGTTAACTCTACATATAAGGATGCTTATTGTTACTCCCGTGAAAAAAATTAGGAATTGTTTGTCTTATACTTTTTCTATGGTCAAATGGTTTGTCATTTTGTAAGGGTTTTGTCATCGAATAGGCAGTAAACAAAATAATATTATTATCTAAGGTACTGACCCTAAGTAAATTTTTGAGATTTGAATAATTTTCATTTCTTTTATTAATTACGTGATTAGAAATATAAAGGTTTTTAGGTAATAACTGATTATGAGAATGGAGAGGAAACTTTTTATTAATATAAATAACGTTAGGAATTATTTGTAATATGAAACTTATAATTAGTATAATTAAAGCAGTTCTCTCGGTTCCCTTTTTCACCAAATAATTATCCTTTCATTTGTTTCTTATTTATTTTCTATATTTTGAACCTTTATTTATTATATCATAATTATACTATATAATTTTTAAATTAATTTTGAATTCTTAACATTTTACTCTTAATATTATTCAAATTTAATATTACTTATGCCAAGAGCATTGTTATTCCAGAATACGTTTTTCACCATGTTGGACTTGTCTTCCCCGCACTTGATTATTAGAACAACCTCTGTAGATTTTTTACTTTCAGGTCTATCTGTATACTTTTTAGTGATAATCAGCTTAATTATAAGGCCTATAATAAAACCTGCTACCAACCCTATCAACCCCCAAATTATTGGACCCCATTTGAGTAAAAAACCATAAATTGTACCCATGAGCATAAATATAGTGCCCAGTATGGCACCCAGGTCAATCAAACTAAGTCCGTCTGACCCATGTATAGAATCAAACACCTTTCTCTTTTCGTTCCGTTTATCCATTGGCACTGCAAGTATGTCTTCTTTTGGAACACCATTCATTTCAATTTCCGTAATAGCTTTTTCCAGATATATAGAATGTTCAAATGTAGCAATAATGTGCATTATGTCACCCCTGAAACACTTTTTTTTACTTGGCATATTAAAATTGTTACTCTGATATTCTCTTTGTATAAACTTTGATTGCTCCCAATCAAACAGTTTATTATTCTCCACAGTGTTTGTATATGCGTCATACATGGCAAACATGTATATTGATGAAATATTTAAAACCCAATGAGGGTCAACTGCCGGCTTTACCTTTACAAAATCCCCCATAAATGTATAATGTATAGCCGGAAGTATATTTGATAAATATATAATGGCTATCCACCATGTGATTAAAAATGCTGCCATAACAATACGGTGAATATAAAGCTGACCCGTGCCGGGCATAAGCAGGGACCAGATTGCCGAAACTATCGGTGACCTTTTATCCAGATAATTGAATTCCAAGCTGCTGAGTTTGAAGCTACTAATTTGAGAATCTTCTCTTTCCGCAAGAATATAATTGTTATTGATGTCAACTGTCGTCCGGTAACTGTCCCACACTGCAAATATATATAATGAACAGTATAGAATTAACCATCTCTTATCCAAAATAATCTTTGCCGACTCAAACCTTCCTGTAAACGAGTAAAGTATAGCTGTATTGATATTAGCTTTTAGGTTTACCGTAATCTCAAATATAAACAAAAGGAACCCTCTAATGTATTTTGAAAGCAGTAAATGGCCCATACCCGGAAATGCCGCTGACCACCAGGCTATAACATATGGATTTCTTAAATGAAGCTGCGTTGTACCAAGAACACTAATATATGCTACCTGGCGTCTGGAATTTTTTCCAATCATAATAACTCCTTTGGAATTTCATACATTTATATAATTCCTAAGAAATTATTTTTAATTCCATATATCCATTATTTGTTTACTTAATTTTTGAATTCTAAATTGATTCATGGTTAAAATATTATTTGTCGAAGGCGAGGTGATAATAATGACTGTACAAAGTGACTTACAAAAAGCAGTTGCCGCTTGTGAAGCAGCAAAAGGAACTTATAAGGTAATGGGTCAGTCTACTCAAGATCAATCTGCAAAACAGATGTATGATGAAATGAGCAGCGACCTTGAAAAGCATCTTCAATATTTAAATAGCAGATTGAATTATATAAGCCAGGGTAATGAATTAAACCAACAGCAGTAATTTAAGCAAAAAACTCCTTTTTATAGCTGAATTATCAACTGTAAAAAGGAGTTTTCTATTCATAAGTTAATTAACGGCATCCGCATTGATGACTTATGCTTAACGAAGCAGCTAAAGCATATATCAATGCACTATTCCAGTTAATAGCAACTTCGTTTGTCATATAGCTTTCTTCTTCATCTACCCAATCTTTTGCACTGGGCCACCCTCCGCCAACCAGATATCCCGGCCACGGATTAGTTATGGAATCGCTGGCAGAACGTGAATCATGAGGATGCATTGGCGGGTTAATTCCAATACCTGTTACAAATGAGCAATTGAAATAATTTCTTCCAAACAGGAAGCCAAGTGCATCTAAAGTAGTATTTAAATAAGATTCTTTGGGTGACAGCTTGTTTGCAACATTGAGAATCATTGTCTGCCGTGCAACAGTGCCGTTACAACCCCAATAATACAGAGTTCCCATTGGCCGTCCGTAGCCATGATTTTCTCTGTTTGCTACTAAGGTTTCAGCTGCGGAAATAAGCGCATTTTTAACTGTGTTATAAACCTCCTGACTTCTACCGCATCTGTTTGAAAGCAAATAAGTGAAGACTCCAAGGTTATTTACCTGCATCCACTCGAACATATCAATTTCAACTATATTATTAAAGTTTGAAACTCTCGACTCAAAATCTGAAAGATAACAGCTATCCCCAAGAGTCTCCCACATTTCTGCGGCTGCCCATAGTCTGTCGTCAGTGTCGTCAAAATCAGGTAAATCATATGCTCCTGTTAAAAAAGCACTCTGATCAGGTCTTACATTTTGAGGGTTTGCTTTCAAAAAGTCATAGCTTATCTTGGCTGCCTCTATACACCTGTCAGCATAAGCAGAATCATATGGCCTGAATGCTCTTGATGCCATGGCCATTACTGCAGCAAAATCTGCTGTAGCCGCACTGCTCCAAGGAGTGAAATATCTTTCCGTTGTCTCATTTTCGGGGGGCTGAAAAGGGCCAAAATCCAGCGTTGATAACTTATGGCTGACTCTTCCGCTGCCATCGGGATATTGCATGGTCAAAAGCCAGTCAGTTTCAAACTTTATTTCGTCAAGATAGTCTGGAATTCCATCATTATTTTCAGGCATGGTTAAGGTAATATCTTTAATCTGGTCTTTAAATTGCTCCCATGCAAACAGCATTGAACCTACACTAATACCGGCATTTACAACGTATTTATTATAATCTCCGGCATCATGCCAGCCCTTTGTACCATCCTTGATAGTATGTTGATTGTTTATGTAATCTGTATACGCATCATTTGTGTGACATGCCTGATGGGAAAATACATCACCGTTGTAGGTGGCAGAAACCGCTGTTCCGCAGCGCCACAAGTACATACCCAACATTGCTGTTTTAAAAGGCTCTATATAGATATTCTTATCTATCTTGAATGTTGTGCTTTTACCAACTCCTTCAGCTACCAGAACATAACTTCCTTCACTGGTTACAGCAGAAAAGTCTGCAATTTTTACCTGCTCATCAGTGTCTGTATTATAAACTGATGTGGGACTTCCCGTAAAGACCACCTGACCGTTCTGTCTTAAAATATAAAAACGGCTGCACTCCGCTGCTATTGTGGCTTTTTTCTCCTGATTAGGTATAAAGCCTATTGAGTTTAGACGAACCCGAGAGTCAATCTGATAATTATCAAGATTAATGTTCTCTGCTTTTGCATCCAATTCTGAAAACTCTGAAGAATACACTCCTGTAATAATCATAATACATGACAAAATAATACTTTTTATTTTTAATCGTGCCATAATAGCCTACCTCCGACATTTTTCAGATAATTATAAGCTGCAATCAGGAGCTGTTTATTCACTCCCGATTGCATTATTATCAAAAACCAACCGAATTATAAGCTTGTAATCTTGCCTAACAAATACTGTTTTAAAATTGATAAATCTAATGCGTCTACTGTATTATCATGGTTTACGTCAGCAGATCTCAATGCATCTACGGACAAATTACTCAAACCCAATATATACTGTTTCAGCAAAGCATAATCAATAGCATCCACTTTTGCATCCATATTTATATCTCCTAATAGTGCATCAGGAGTATCAGATATGTCAAGAGAAGCAGCCAGAGCATAAATCAATGCACCATTCCAATTTATTGCAATCTCATTGGTCTGATAACTCTCCTGATTATCCTTCCAATCTTTGGCTCCCGGCCAACCTCCTCCGACCAAATATCCGGGCCAGGGATCAGTCAAGGAATCACCGCCTGAACGTCTGTCATGTGGGTACATCGGAGGGTTTAGTCCCAGCCCTGTAACAAAGGAACGATCATAATAGTTTCTGCCGAACAGGAAGTTCAATGCATCAAGAGATGTATTAACATACTCAGACTTTGGTGATAATTTATTTGCAATATTTAGAATCATGGTTTGACGTGCCACGGTACCATTGCAGCCCCAGTAATAGGTAGCTCCCAATGGCCTTCCATAGCCGTGTCCGTCAGCAGTAGCAACGATACTGTCTGCTACTGAAATCAATGCATTCTTAATTGTATTATAGAGTGTTGTGTTTTTTCCGCTCTTTTCAGATAACAGGTATGTAAACATTCCAAGATTATTTACATTTCCCCAATCGAAATCAACGTCAATTTTCTTAGTAAAGGTATTTGCGCTTGCTTCAAAATCTGCCAGGTAGCTGCTGTCTCCAGTAGTTTCCCACATTTCCGCAGCCGCCCAAAGTCTGTCATCCGTATCTGTGGTATCATAAGCACCTGTGGTAAAAGCACTCTGGTCAGGTTTTGTATTTCCAGGATTTGCTTTTAGAAATGTATAACTGACTTTTGCGGCAGCAATGCATTTGTCGGCATATGCCGCATCATACGGCCTGAATGCTCTTGAGGCCATTGCCATCATAGCAACAAAATCTGCTGTTGCAGAACTTCCCCATGAAGTGAAAAACCTGTCGGCAGTTTCTCTTTCAGGTAGCACAAACCCACCAAAGTCTTTTGTAGAAAGCTTATGGCTTACTTTCCCGCTTCCATCGGGATATTGCATGGTTAAAAGCCAATCCGTTTCATATTTTAGTTCATCTAAATAATCCGGCATTGAGTTATTACTCTCAGGCATTGTTAATGAAATGTCTTTTATCTGGTCTTTAAACTGCTCCCATGCGAAAAACATGGAACCTAGTGTAATACCGGCATTAACAACATATTTATTGTAATCCCCGGCATCGTGCCAGCCTTTTCCGCCATCTTTTATGTTATGCTGTCCATTAATATAGTCAGTATATGCGTCTTTGGTATGACAAGCCTCATGAGAGAATACCTTGCCGTTATATGTTGCGGAAACTGACGTTCCGCAGCGCCACAGATACATTCCAAGCATTGTTGTTTTAAATGGATTTAAGTAAATATTCGGATCGATTTTAAAGGTTACACTCTTTCCTATTCCCGGTACAAGCAAGGTGTAGCTTCCTTCCGTCTTTACCTGTGAAAAATCAGCAATACTAACCTGCTCATTGGTATCAGAGTCATAAACTGTAGTAGTTTTACCCGTTAAAACAGCTGTTCCGCTTGAATTTACTACAATAAAATCACCGGATGAAGCTGCGATTGTTGCTTTTTTCTCGGCTTCGGGAAGATACCCGATAGAGTTGAGACGTATGCGGGAATCCTGCTGATAATCTCCGGGAGACGTACTTGCCGCATACACATTTTGATTTAAAATTCCAGGAATGATGCCCCCGGATGTTGCGAGAATTCCGCTTATGGTAAAGCATGCAATCCCTGCTTTTATTTTACGCTTTTTTTCAGAACTTATTAAATTCATCAAATTTACCTCCTAAATTATTTTATTACTGTTGTTTCCACTTGAAAGTAAAACAGCCTTAAATTAAGTAAAAGCAAAGGGAGCTTCCAAGCTACTTTTAAGTAGTTAAACTCCCTTTGCATTTGTTGTTATACTGCCTGTGTCAATATAATCTTTTTCAGTTGAACATAATCAATAGCATCAACTGTACCGCTGGCATCTATATCTGCCGCTTTCAGCGCATCTCCTGCAAGAACTTTGATTCCCAACAAGTGCATTTTTAGCAATGTCAAATCCAAAGCATCTATTGCTTTATCACTATTTAGGTCACCCGGTTTAATTGTTGGGTCAGGAGTATTTCCACCCGGTGTAGTTCCATCAGGCTCAGTACCTCCCACAAGAACACCATTATCGTAAACGCAGATATTATCTGCCTTTTCAGGTGTCCCTTTCCAGCTATCTTCAACAACCTTTAAGCCCTGATGACTCCAGTCATCAGTCGGATTCCAGTAATTTTGCCAAGCATATGTACCTATAGCAAACTGATATTTCTTGTTTGAATTTGCAATTACATAATCAGGCCATTTTACTTCTATATAATAAATTTTATCTTTATAGAGGTGTGGCCCTGAAATTTCAGCTGCATAATCTGTTTCTGCAGCCGTCTGGTCATACAACTGTCTCATTTCAATTTTGTTAGGGTCAAGTGATGTCATTCCTGTAGAATCAAAGTAGTATCTTACAGAAATATTTTTTGAAGTTTTTGAAACATTGGATTTTACATATAAGGTAACTTCAGTTGCTTTTGGTCCGTCAGATTGAGCTACATCCACACAGAAACCTTCCACCCAGTATCCGGAACCGGAAGGATCTTCGGGATCATCTTCGGGTGGCGGTGGTGGGAAATTAGGTGTAACCTGCATTGTTGAGTTTCCGAAGTATCTATAAATACCCGCACTGGCTCCAACAAAGGCAGCATTATAGTCTATTGTTACTTCATTGTATACGTAGTCTGAGGTAATATCCTTATGTTGATCGCTGGCATCAGGGCCACCAACCAATGCACCGTAAAGAACATATTTTTGAGGACCGGTTCCTTCTGCAGTAGCATATCCGGATGCAGCTCTGTGGTGCGGATATTTTACGGAATTATCACTGTATCCTACTACATAACAGCGGTTTAACGGATTGTTTCCCAACAGGTAATCCATCTGTGATTTAGCCCATTGGCTGTATTTTGACGGAGTATCGCCATGATTCTTATCATAAACAAGGGCTAACAGCTGTGTAGCTGTATTGTATCTTGCAGAACCCCATTGATTCAGGAAAGCGTATCCAGCAGGTGATATTGTAACATTTTTGCCTGTCATCCAACCATCTACTGTCTTTGCTATCTGACTCCAAAAATCAATCTCTTCGTACGGACTCTTATTTGTAGCGGTTTTATATCTATCTTCCAATACTTGTCCGTTTTTATCAATTAAATCATTTATTTCAGCAATAATACATGCCGTACCTGCCCAAACGTCATTCCAGCAATGTGTCCAGCATGAAGGTGCATAATAATCAAAATTCTTTAGTGTTTCGTCAAGGTAATGGTCATCCTTTGTTGCCAAATACAGCCATGATGCAGCCCAACAGTAATCATCCTGCCATTTGGAGGATGTGTAATATCCTTTTGGTCCATCTGTGTTTACTGATTTACTAGGACATCTTTCTGCAAATTGGAATAAGGCTTTTGCATATTTAAGGGATTTTTCTGCATATGCAGGGTCTTCATCCTTAAAATTCATGTAATTGACTGCAAGTGAAGCAGCTGCTGCTGACACGCAATCGGTTGAAGGCATTGCATCAGTTGCAAACCAGCCTCTTCTGAACATTTCATCAACTTCAGGTGCTTGCCAGTATGCATGGTCTACATCTCCGTCTCCAACCTGGTAGCAGAATGCTATAGCCTTACCGGTTGAATCAAGGAAAGTACTTTTCATAAAGTAATCATTGAAATATCTTAATAATGTTTTTATATGACTGTCTTGTCCGGTTGTAACATATTGATTCCTGAATTCATAAAATCCCCATCCGAGGGTTGAACCTGAGTATGCTTCAGGCATTCCGAATTTTACGTGGTCACCTGCATCATGAAAACCGCCGGAAACATCCACCTTTCCGTCTCCGTCAGGGTCAAGCACACTCTTATTTTGACTGATAAAGCTGTCTGTCATATTTGTATTTTTTGAATCTAGTGGTAGTTTTGCATCATAAATATGGCAGTCATTTCTCCAAGTGTATTGGTTTTTTTCACTAACTTCTGTACCACACATATTTGCATCATAGAAATATTGTGAGTACTGTAATAATTTTGCATAGTTGTAGTCTGTACCTGCTGCACTTACATTCATAACGGTGAATGAAGTTACAAGCATTGCAAGGATAACAATGCTCATTATGGAAGCTCTTGTTACCTTTAAAATCGATCCTTTTTTCATATTATATCTTCCTTTCTTTAAATAACAAAAAAATCAATTACTTTCCACTTGCTGGAAAGCTGGAAATTTCACCTGTCAGAAATTTCTTCATATATACAAAATCTATAGCATCTACAGAACCGTTACCGTCAACATCTGCTGACTTTATACTCTGATTGTTGTCTAATATACATTTTTTTAATAAAGCAAGATCAATTGCATCGATTAGTTTATCTCCATTCAAATCACCATACATGATTGTAGGAGTATCCCCGCCTGACGGGAATGGGTAGGTTTCAAGATCGGGAAGCTCGTCCAGTGTAGTACAATAATCGCTGGTATACATTTGTTTTAGCCAATCTATCGGATTATTCTGCTCTCCTGTTAGATACCATCCGTACCAAGGGCAGAAATACAACCAGCCGGCCATCTCATTTGTGAGGTTTGAAACCTGCGGAATTGTATCATTTTCACTCATAGTAACAAGCTTCTTACCGTTGGTGAGCTTAACCATATTATAGAAGGTTGAAGAAATAGCACTTCCGTTTGGCAGTCCATCCTTGGCATTGTATTTGTCATAACCAAGAATATCAACTACATCATCACCCGGATACCATTTTGAAGATGTGTCATATGTATAGGATGTCCAAACCCATATGATATTGTTTAAATGATATTCATTTGTAAATTTGTCGTATAACAGCCTGTACAGCTTTACACAATTCTCAGGGCCTTCGGCACCCCACCAGAACCATCCTCCTTCTGCCTCATGGAGTGGTCTGAAAAGTACCGGAACACCTGCATCCTGAAGCTGTTTGAATTTTCCTGCCATAAATTCAATGTCATTAAGTAATGCAGTATTTTCGGCAGTTCCCGATGTCAGAGCCTTTGATATACTGAAAGTTGTGCTTTCTGTATAGAAGCTGTTATCAGCTTTTTTGCCGATATTGCCGGGTGAAAACCAGTGCCAGCAAACTGTTGGTATACCGCCTTTATTTTTGTACCAGTCAATGACACGTTCGGCACAAAGATCATCCCATAACAAGCCGTTGCCCCTGAAGTTCATAAAATCAAACCCTCTTAGTGCAGGCATCTTACCTGTTTTCTCCTTAATATAGGTAAATTCTGCCTCTGAGCCGTCATAGTTATGAGATCCGCAAAGTTCCTGCTGTCCTGAAATGATATGCTTTCCATAAACGTCAACAAGATAGCTCATTAGTGCTTTCGCTTCTTTTGTAGCATCAGGGTTCACCAGCTTTTTTTCAACTTTCAGACCCGTAATACTTTCATCTGCAGGTTTAACAATAAGGTAGTCAAAAAAAGTGTATCCCCAGTAGCTTTCAAATTCAATATTGTTAGTACCCTTGTTGAGCTTGACAATTCCTGCGGACATTTCCTTCCAATTGAGAGTGTACGGAAAGCTAACTTCTCCCTGATTGGAATCATTGACATTAAGATACTGTACCTTCTTGGTCTTGTCATATGGCTGTGCATACCGAACAACCAATTCGTAAAATCCTGCCTGGTCAATGTCAACATTAACAGAAGTTCTTGTCCCCTTTTGTCCAATGAAACTGCAAGTTGCACCGCTTAGGTCGAATGTCAGGCCATCATCGGTCTTCCCAACATAGTCAGTATGAATTTCGGCATTATTCTGAATGCCGTTTTCGAATTCATACTTTACACCTTCTGCTGACATGGCATTTGCAGGAACATTTGCAGCTGACATTAAGGGTATCAGTGCTGCTAATGCCAATACTAAGAAAACCTTTAAAAAGAATTTTTTACCCATTTTTAATCCCCTCCTTTCAATAATTTAATTTTAACTACTTTATGTCATTTTACATAAATGTCATAAAATAGCTTTATATACATATATTATTACATTTTCGTGCTTCTTACAATTGATTAAAAAAAGTAATTTTTTATAATATATTAGAGGATTTTGGAAGCTCGGTGTTAAATTATATATAGTGGGGTTTTTTAACATTAATTTTTTTGCCGCATAGCGGTCAAAACAGGAGGTAAAAAATGTATAGGAAGTTTGTAAATGCACTTGTTGTGGTTGCATTAGTATTAACATCGATGATTCCGGCCGCAAATACCTTTGCAGCGACTACAAAGACAGCCACTCCGGAAACATATGTTGCAAAGGTGGGAACTGATAAGATATCAAAGGAAGAATACAACTTTTTCCTTAAAGATGCCATTTCAATGATACAAAGCTATTATAATTCTTATAATGTTGATTGGAATGCAAACATTAACAATATGAAAGCATCTGATTATGCAAAAAAACTGGCTCTTGATAACATCGTAGATTATAAAATTCAGCTTTCAAAGGCTAAAGTCGCAAAAACAACATTAACTAAAAAGGAAACGGATGAATTCAACGCTAATATGAATTCATATCTAAATTCTCTTGCATCAACAGCTGCTGATCAAGAAAAGATTATTAAAAATGAAACAGGATATACCCTTTCTCAATTCAAAAGTTTTTATAACAACGTCTATATAGTAAGAAAATTTGCATCGGAAACACAAAATAGTTACAAATGCACCGACACTGAGCTTAAAAAATTCTATAATAGTAACAAAGATAAGTTTTACAAGGTAATTGTAGGACATATACTGTTCCTGACTACAGACGAAAATAATCAGTCCACTCCCGAAAAAGATGCGGAAGCAAGAAAAAAAGCTGAAGACACCTTACTAAAAGTAAATGATCCCAATTCTGATTTTGCAGCACTTGTAAAAGAGCTTTCAGAAGATCCGGGTTCCAAAGAAACAGGCGGAAAATACACAGTAATGAAAAACAACCAGTTTGTACCGGAATTTGAGAACTGGGCAGTAGATACTTCAAAGAAAGTCGGAGATACGGGTATTGTTAAAACCTCCTATGGCTATCATGTAATGAAGCTGATGAAAATTTACTCATTTACACAATTAAAAGATGAAATAAAAAGCAGCTATATTATTAAAAAATATGATGATGATTTAAACGCTTGGAGAAAAGATAAAAAATACAAAGTAGTAAAAAACGAATCGGTATTCAACGCAATAAAGGTTCCTTAAACAACTATTAATTGGGCTGTAAGAATAGTCCGATTTTTTTGCAAAATATAAAGGAGCATCGCTTACCTTTTCAGTATGCGATGCTCCTTCCTGTTTATAATACTTCTTAGAAAGTAGTTATTATACCTAATATAAACTTTTTCATAATTGCAAAATCCAGAGCGTCAACTTGACCATCTCCGTTAACGTCAGCATTAGAAAGAGCTGTTCCTGAAAGTTTTGTAGCTCCTACTAAATGCGATTTTAGTGCTGCAAAGTCTAATGCATTAATACTTCCATCAGCATTTAAATCACCTTTTACTATAGGTTGAGTTCCTCCACCAACATTAATTGTCATATCAGTAACATCAGCTCTGCCGCTACTTTGGTAACCCTCAACAACGAATGAAACTTCATACATCTTACCCATTGTCATGCCCATCTTTTCCCATGCCTTGAAGTGTTCACTTACAGATATTGTTCCGCTTGTACGTTTCGATGTCCTAACACTCCAATACTGCTGAAAAGTTGCAGTACCTTTAATTGATGGTTGGTTTACACGAGTAGTCTCGTAAACGTCATATGTAGCACCATCAACAGTAATGGTTCCCTTTGACGAAGCTCCAGGTGGTCTCCAGCTGCCCCAGCTCTCGATGATGTAATACTCTACCAGGGGACTGCTTGTCCAACCATAGACAGACAAGTATGAATTACCTGATGGCTGGTAGTTACATGCGTAGTCCAATGAGATGGTTCCAAGTTGCTGATGTGTCTGAGTCTCATTGTACTTTTTACCTGTACGGAATAATGCATTATTGATATTACTCCACGAGCAGCTGAACTTACCGCCACCATTTAAAGTCATACTTGTAGTACCATTATCCTTCCACAACTCGTAGTCGTATCCGTCAATGGTTCCGGTTTTATTCTCAGTAATGGTTGTTGCTGCCTGTACGTTTAAAGCAAAGGCACAACATGCGATTGATAAGCCCAAAGTCAGGGCCTTCATTATTTTCTTTTTCATTCAATATCCTCCTTTCTTATAAATTTTTTGTTTCTTTTCCAATTATATCATAATTTACAATCTTTATCTACCATTTGGTGCAACTTCCACAAATAAAGTTGAAAAAATTTCGAAATATTTATGAATATTTACCATTTAATCCCATGGCCTATACAATCTGATTTTGAACCTATATTCCCATGAGTAGTTTAATATCATCATCTACTGTTCCAATCCCCGCAACACCAAAATTATCTACAAGAAATTTTGTAACGTTTGGAGATAAAAATGCCGGTAGTGTAGGGCCAAGATGAATGTTCCTGACACCCAAATAAAGCAAGGCAAGAAGCACCAATACTGCTTTTTGTTCATACCATGATAAATTATATACAATTGGAAGGTCGTTTATATCCTGAAGTCCCAATACTTCTTTTAATTTCAATGCAATCATTACAAGTGAATATGAATCATTGCACTGTCCTGCATCAAGCACTCTGGGAATTCCTCCGATGTCACCAAGGCCTAATTTGTTATAACGGTATTTAGCACACCCGGCTGTAAGAATAACGGTATCCTTCGGAAGTTTTTTTGCGAATTGGGTGTAATACTCTCTGCTTTCCATTCTTCCGTCACAACCTGCCATTACGAAAAACTTTTTTATGGCTCCGGTTCTGACTGCATCTACTACTTTATCAGACAAAGCAAAAACCTGATTATGTGCGAATCCTCCAACTATATTTCCTGATTCAATCTCTACTGGTGGTTTCAGAGTTTTTGCAAGTTCTATTATTTTAGAAAAGTCTTTTTTGTCGTCAGAATCGGTTTCAATATAGACACAGCCCGGAAAGCCCGTTACGCCTGTAGTAAAGATTCTTGACTTTACTTCCTCGTTAATTGGCGGGACTATGCAGTTTGTGGTAAAAAGAATTGGCCCGTTAAAGGAAACGAACTCGTCCTCTTGCTTCCACCATGCATTGCCGTAATTCCCAGCTAGATTAGCATATTTCTTAAATGCCGGATAATAATGTGACGGCAACATTTCACTGTGAGTATAAACATCAACTCCTGTCCCCTTTGTCTGTTCAAGAAGCTGCTCCAGGTCGGTCAAATCATGTCCGGATATGAGAATTCCTGGATTCTTTCTTACTCCTATATTAACTTTTGTTATTTCAGGATTACCGTATTGAGAAGTATTCGCCTCATCTAAAAGTGCCATTGCTTTAACACCTGCCTCTCCTGCCTTCATGGCAAGGGTAACAAGGTATTCAACTGTAAGGTCTGTTTTCAGTGTTGCTTCCAGTGCTTCATAGATAAAAGCGTAGAGAATTTCAAGTTCCCTTCCGAGATTCAGTGCATGATAAGTATATGCAGCCAGCCCTTTTATCCCAAATAAAATAAGGTGTTTCAGAGACCTGACATCCTCATTATCCTTGGGTATCATACCGACATATGAGGCCTTATACACCATTTCGTTCAAGGTTTCAATTTCAAATGTGGCCGCATCATGTAGATTTTCTACAGATACTTTACTTCTTAGTTCATTTCTGATAGAAAGCATTTGATTAATTTTAGTTATAATAATATCATCATCGAAATTAGCATTTGTTATTGTCATAAACAAGCTTTTTACAACTTCACGGTTGACATAATATAAGTTTTTAATATCAAGCTTCCCTTTTATTATAATTTCTGAAATTCCTTTTAGAGTATATATTAAAAGATCCTGCAAATCTGCAAGGTCTTCACTTTTGCCGCAAACACCACCAAATTCACAGCCTTTGTTTCTCCCAGTTTCCTGACATTGGTAGCAAAACATGCCCATGACAAATCCTCCCAAATAATAGTCTCTTGGTTTTAATAATACAATGATACAAGAAAACTATTTTGAGAGTTGTTGCAAATGCAACAAGGATTATGATTTTGTATAAACTGATATTATATACGCAATCTTATCCATTCCAATATATCTCTTATAACCTCTTGGCGTGATACCTCTCTTAGAATACTGTGCCGCATATTTTCGTATATCTTATATCGTAAATTTTTTATGCCAATTGCCGTCAACTGATGATATCTTTCCTTTATGCTTCTGCCATAATGGCTCATGACATCCATTCCGCCGCTTAAAAGTAATATTGAACAGTAACTTGAAATATTATGCCAGTTTGCAGTTTCATTGGTTTCTTTTATAGATTTAAAAAAATCCCGATAAAACTCATTGCTAAACAAAACAAAAGTGGAGGGCAACGCAAGTGATTCTTTTACCATCTTTTCATCGCTTGTTATCCAGTCCAAATCTGTTTTAACTGGCTCAAAGGGTTTATTAATACCTGAAAATATAGTTTGAAATGCATCTGTACAAGGTGCTTTGAGCCCTCTTGATTCAATCTCCCTATTTACAATAGCAAGCAATTCATTAACATTGTCCAGATAAGGAATACCTGTAAGTACAAGGCCAATAAGCTCTTCGCTATATTTTAAAGCAAATAATTGTGCCACCAGAGAACCTAAACTATGCCCCAGCAATACTACATTGTCATAAGGATTTTCTTTTTTGATAGCTTGAAGTAGTACTTTTAAATCTTCTGCCATGTTATGCATACTGTCTTTACCGGGATTGCCAACATTCTCTCCAGCCGTTTTACCGTGTCCTCTGGCTTCCGGAATAACTACATCAAACCCATAGCTTATTGCTTCAGTACAAAAATCATCATAATATTCTGCTGTTTCTCCAAGGCCGTGTGCTATTAGTATAAGTCCTTTTTTCTGACTTTTTATAGAATACCAGTACTTTACATATAATGTGGTTCCATCAAAGGAAGAAAAATAAAAACTTTGTGAGTTTCCCATTGATGCATAACCTCCCTATCAAACAAAATGACAACTGACATAATGCTTTAAAGAACCGTTTCCTTCAATACATTTCAATTCGGGGACCTCTCTTTTGCATTTTTCCTTGGCTCCAGGGCAACGACTGTAAAACACACAGCCTTTTTCTAATATGTCTGTATCTACTTTATCATTAAGCTCTGCTTCTTTATCAATACGTGAAAAAACAGTTTCACCTGACATTTCAGGTACAGACGAGAGCAAAACCCTTGTATAGGGGTGCAAAGGCAAGCTATAAATTTCTTCTGCTTTTGCAAGTTCAACTATGCGGCCGGAATACATTACTGCTACTCTGTCACACAGATAGTAAATTACATTCAGGTCATGAGAAATAAATAAAAATGATAACTGCAGATTTTCGTGCAAATTTTTTAAGAGATTAAGTATTTGAGACTGTATAGAGACATCAAGTGCTGAAACAGGCTCATCTGCAATAATCAGCTTGGGTTTAAGCATCAGGGCACAGGCTATACTTACACGCTGTCTCTGCCCTCCACTTAATTCTCTTGGATATCGTTCATAATATGATGAATCAAGACCTACAAGCTCCAATATTTGAATTACTTTCTTCTTCCTTTCTCTTCTACTGCCAATTTTGTGAATCCTAAGAGGCTCTTCAAGTATCCAGCCTACCTTTTTGCAAGGGTTTAAGGAGCTTAATGGGTCTTGAAAAATCATTTGCACTTTTTTGCATAATGACATACTTCTTTTATTACCCACACTTTCCCCATCAATTTCGATGTTGCCGTCTGTTTCCACTAGCCCCGCTATTGACCTGCCAAGTGTTGATTTTCCACAGCCGCTTTCTCCCACAAGACCAAAAATTTCACCATGTCTGATATTAAATGAGACATTTTTAAGTACTTTTAGTTTTGCTTTATTGTAATAATTACTGAGATTATTAATTTCTAAGATGTAGTTAGATTTTTCAGTCATTTTATTCACCTGTTTCCCCAGCTAAAAAACAGCTCACCTTATGGTTTTGGGTTATTAAAGTATATTTCGGCTTAGTTTTAAAACACATTTCTTTGGCCTTTGTACAACGCTTCGCAAAATAGCAGCCTTCTTTTTTTTCAACTATGCCGGGAACCTTACCCGGTATAGTTACAAGGCTCTGACCTTTTTTGTCCTTTGTGGGAATAGAGTCAATCAAACCTTTAGTATATTGGTGTTGGGGATTACAGAATACACTCCTTGTATCTCCTTCTTCAACTATGTTTCCGCAATACATTACAGCTACTCTGTCGCAAATACGGCTTATAACACCTAAATCATGTGAAATAAATACAATCGCACAACCGTAGGTCTTATTTATGTCCTGCAATAAATTCAAAATTTGCGACTGTATTGTAACATCCAGTGCAGTTGTAGGCTCATCTGCAATAACCAGTTTTGGTTTACAGATTATCGCAGAAGCTATCATAATTCGCTGCCTCATTCCTCCCGATAATTGATAAGGATAACAGTTTACCAATTCTTCCGGATTATTTAGGCCTACTTTTTTTAATATATTAAGTGTTTCTATTTGTATTTCATTCTTTGTTAAATCAGTATGTATTTTTATATTCTCAGAAACCTGCCTGCCTATCTTCATTAATGGATTCAATGAAGTCAAAGGCTCCTGAAAAACCATTGAAATATCTTTTCCCTGCATTTTTCGGAATTCCTTTTTATTTAAAGCCAACAGATTTACTCCGTCAAACATTATGCTTCCACTTGAAATTTTAACGTTTTCCGGTAGAAGACCTGCTATTGAATGTGCAAGCAAGCTCTTACCACAACCGGATTCTCCAACGATTCCATAAATTTCACCTTTTTTTACACTGAAATTTATATCATAAGCAAAGGTTAAGTTTTTATTTTGACTTTTTATGTCTATAGCGAGATTTTCCGTTTGCAGTAATATATCCGACATTGTTCCTCCTGTATGATATTTATCAATTTAGTCTTTTACGAATACCTTCTCCAAGAAAATTAAAGCCCAATACCGTAATAATTATAAACATTCCGGGGACAAGTGCATTGAGAGGTGAATGGAACAAATGAGTTTGCGCTTCGTATAGCATACGTCCCCAACTTGGTATAGGCGGTTGAATCCCAAGTCCCAAATAGCTCATTCCCGATTCAGCCAAAATAGCGTTGGACAGACCTACCACAATTGCCGAAAGCAGCGTAGGATAAAGATTCGGCAGAATATGAACAAACATAATTCTTATTGGTGATGCACCTATTACCTGAGCAAGCTTTACAAATTCATTATTTTTATATTGTAGCGTACCGCTTCTTACGATTCTTGTAAAACTTGGTACAAACAGTATGCACAATGCCACAATAATAGTATATTTACCCTGATTAAGGACAGTTACCATAACTAACGCAAGTAAAATGGCAGGGAAAGAGTTTATAGCGTCAATAATCCTCATAATGATTTCGTCGGCTACACCTCCCAAATAACCTGCTGTTAGTCCAAAAACTATTCCGAACAATGTTCCTGACGATACAGTACATATCGCAACAAAAAGCGTAAACCTTGCCCCTGTTATTACACGGCTGAAAATATCCCTTCCAAAGTTATCAGTACCAAGTAAATGTTTGATTGACACCCCATTAAACCTATGTGATATATCCATTGTGTACGGGTCATAAGGTGTATAAAAAAAGCTGATAACAGCTAGAGAAATTATTATACCTATTATAAAAAAGCCAAGTTTCATATCAAAATCGATTTTTTTATTCATGCTTGTTTTCCTTACTTTATTTTTATCCTCGGATCAATTAACTGTAATGCTATATCAACTGCAAAATTAATAAATACTACAATAAAAGCAATATAGATAGCAAGTGATTCGATTACAGGTAAATCCCTGAAGGTTATTGATGAAATCAGTAAACGGCCTATACCCGGTAATGCAAACACTTGCTCAATTACTATGCTGCCTGACAAGATTTCAACAATTATCATGCCAAATAAAGTCATTAAAGGTGCTAAAGCATTTCTGAATACATGTCTGCACAGGACAGCAATGTCCCTGTTGCCTTTACTGTAGGCAGTTCTAACATAGTCTGCATTCATTTGACCTATAAGAGATGTCCTTAAAAATTTCACTGATATTCCGATATTGGGTATGGCAATTGCCAAGGCCGGAAATATCAAATAATTCAAAAAGCCTAAAAAATTTTCATGATAATCCACATATCTTCCAGGTGAAAACAATTTAAAAACAATTCCAAATAGCCAAATGAAAATCACTCCCAGAAAGAAGTTTGGAATCGATACACTAAACATTGTTACCGTGCTGATAATCTTATCTATTAATTTGTTTTTCCACTTTGCAGCAAATATACCAAGTGGTATTGAAAAAAGCACAATAAGCGAAAAAGATATAAGAGTCAGCCATACAGTTACGGGAAAGCTGTTGGAAATCAGCGAATTAACCGGTCTTGAATACTGAATTGAGTTTCCGGCATTAAATTTTAATAATCCTGATAACCAGTCGAAATATCTGACGGGCAAGCTTTCATTTAATCCTAACTGGGTTCTTAAAGCTGTTATCCTTTCCGGTGATGCCTGTGTTCCCAAAATTAATTCCACAGGATCACCGGGAATAATATCAAATGCTATAAAGGTTAAAACCGATACTAAAAACAGTGTCAAAAGTAGAGTTACAAACCTTCTGAGTATGTATTTCATTTTGATTCACTCGTATAATACAGGGTTGAAGCATCAAAGACATATAACGGATATGGTGTAAATCCCGATATGTTTTTTCTTAGTGCCGTCAATGCCGCAATATCCTGAATATACACACTTGCAGCATCTTTGGATAACATTTGCTGTGCCTGCTTGTACAATTCCACTCTTTTTGAAGCATCCGGTTCATCTTTTGCTTTCTTGTAAAGTGAATCAAAATCTGAACTCTTATAGTTTATAAAATTCGATGCATTGGTTGAAACATATCTTTCCAAGTAACTTCTAGGTGATACATTGATACCATCAACAGAAATAATAGTAGCTTCATATTGTCTTTCCTTATAGACCTTACTTAACCAGGTAGCCCAATCCACCTGCTTTATAGAAGCGGTAATACCGATACTTTTCAGCTGATTTACAATTACTTGTGCTGAATCCACATGAACCTGATAATTGGATGGTACAGAGATTGTAAAGCTAAAACCGTTGGGATAACCCGCATCACTTAACAATTGTTTAGCCTTTTCAATGTCCTTTTTATATGCATTAGTCAGGCTTGAATCAAAGTAAGTCTTTAAACCCGGTATTACCGGTGTTCCAACCCTTGTACCTTTTCCGTATACTACAGTTTCTATTATTTCGTCAGGGTCTACAGCATAACTGATTGCCTGACGTACTTTAACATTATCAAAAGGCTTTACGGAATTATTTAGATTTAATTGCTGTATCGAATTGGAATTTGCCTGTTCAATCTTAAATGTATTGGGATCAAGCTGCTTTGAAAGGGTTTGATCATTATAAACCGTTGACCCGTCTATGCTACCCGCTTGTAATTCCAACAACAACGCATTTGTATCAGACGCAATTTTAAAAGTTACTTTATCAAGATGAGGTAATTCTTTTTGCCAGTAATTAGGGTTTTTCTTTAATATTAAGGATTGTTGAGGTGTAAAAGAATCAAATACAAATGGGCCTGTTCCTACAGGGTGGACATCGCCATCCGAATAATCCTTTGGTACAATGGCAATAGTCAGGTATGGTAAGAAGTCACTATCGGCACTCTTCAGATTAACCGTTATGTTGTAAGCATCAGGTGCATCCACTGACTTAACATTGTCCATACCTGCAACCGACAAGCTCATAGCCTTTTCCAGAGAATATTTAACATCCGCAGAAGTAACATCACTTCCATTATGGAATTTTAGTCCTTTTCTTATCTTGAAGCTATATGTAAGAGAGTCCTTGGAAACATCATAGCTTTCAGCTACCGCAGGGATAATATTTCCGTCTTTATCGGATTTGACAAGACCTTCAAAAATATTAAAAAGAATCTCACGAGTCTCTGCAGCCGATGCAAGATATGGATCAAGGTGATCCGGCTCCGTTGTTATACCAAATGTAAAGTTTCCTCCGTTCTTCACAGTACCTTCCGTGTTGGTACTGGTTATCGGAGAAGGATTACTGCTGCTGCATCCTGTAACTCCTAAAAGGAAAGTAAGGGATAAAACCAAAGCTAATGCACCCTTTAACTTTTTTGCTAAATACATGTTGTGTTCCTCCTTTAACTTTTTTATTCTTAACCGTTTAACCTTCAATTCTCTGCAAAAGTTCAGGTAATTCCATTAAATCGTATATTATGTAATCTGGTGTGGATTGTTTGTTCCATTCCGTTTTCAGACGGTTAATCCAACAGGTTTTAATGCCTACATTCTTTGCTCCTATTACATCAGAAGGACTGTCTCCGATATGCAATATTTCATCTCTGTCAATACACGTTTCTAAAAGCACCTTTTTAAAAAATCTGTTTTTTTTATCCTGCTTATATGCTTTTAGATCCTCAGATATAAATTTCTTGTCAAATTCTATTTTAGATAATAATGGGTCAATCATAATATGATCTGCATCACTTGATATCCATAACTCACAAGAATGATTCCACTGGTTTAAAAATGCCGTTGCATCAGTGAAGAAACACGATTTTGAGTGTTCTTCCATCAGTATGTCAGCTGCTTCTTCAGCTATAAAATTGTAGTTGTTATTATGTTTTATAAGTGAAAATATATCTGTAAAAATTGTTCTCAAGTTTATAAATTCATTTGTCTCATAAACCTTTCCCATTGCTTTACTTAAAAAAATGTAATATTCCTGTATATATTTTTTTATTGAATCCGGATGATATTGTTCCCCTAATATTGCCCTCCAGATATTTTCAGCTCTTTTATCCACATTGATTAGTGTTTGAAACATATCAATGCTAATAGCAGATATTCTCATTTATATTAAATTCCCCTTTTAACGGATATTGTCCAAACTTTCTGACTGATTCAAGCAACGCATAAATATTTTCTTCCGGCGTATCGATTGGCATACCGCATCCTAGACCCAGAACAAATCCTTTCGGATTATCTGAAGCTTTTTGTATGCATCTCTTCGCTTCATTAAAAACATCAACAGGACGTCCTGACAACATAACTTTAGTAGGACTTATATTACCATATAATGCAACCTTAGAGCCTATTTCATTTTTAGCAGTTTCCATATCCACCTTTTCATCAAGACTGATTATCCCTGCTCCCGTGTCTGCAATCTGTCCCAGCAATTTCGTAGTGTTCCCGCAGATGTGCATTAATGGAGTTTCTTTTGTCAAATTTACAACACTTTGCACTAGTTCTTTTAGAAACGGAAATTCAAATTCTTGAAAAAAGGAATCACCTATAAGAGATGCAACAGGGTCTGAAATACTAAATTCAACCCCTAGTTTTGAGGCTTCATTTATATATTCAACAGTACTTTTTAGTGAAAATTCAATCATTTCCTTTGCAAACTCCGGATTTTCATATAAATCAATCATCAAATTCTCTAATCCCCGTATATTGGATGCAGTTGTCAACGGACCGGGAATTTCAGATACAATAGGAAGTTCATTTCCCAAACATTCCAAAAGTTCCTCAAGTGCTTCCAATATGATATTTAATCTTCCGCTTTTTCGAGGATCGGGAATCTCCAACTTTTTATAATCATTGTAATCATTAATGATATTTTCAGATATGTAAGGTGTGTCATGTTTAGGATAAATTACTTTACAGCCTACTGCTTCGGCTATACCGTTTACTATTGGTCCGGTACCGGCAGACTGTATTTCATAAACTTTTCGAGCCTGAATTTGGGATTTTACAATTTGTTTGGAAGATAAATATAAATCTGAAACACTGTCTCCCACCAATTTATATATATAATCTCCAGGACAAAGACCGCAAGGTATTCTGTCAACAGCCTGCTGATGTTTAAATGCGTACATTCTTTCCCTTGGTGTCATTTGATCCACACACACTACTCATTCCTCCCGTATCAAATAAATCCTTCAACAAAAAGCAATGAACATCAGCCGATATTCTAATTTCTACATAATTAGATTAACTTTTTATAAATATTTTGTAATTATTACCCTAATTATACTTTAATTGGTTGTTAATGTCAATCTGTGTCCCTATCCGCTATACAGTAAACAAAAAGCCGCAAAAAACATCAAAAGATGAATTTTGCGGCTATGAATTATTTATATTTACATGATTTCTAAATTACTCTTTTTGCTCCAATATAAGTACCCCTGTATTCTGACAGCTTTTGTACGCGGACTTTGCCGTTTGATGAAGATGCATGAATAAAGGTATTACCACCAATATAAATTCCTGCGTGGTCTATTTGTCCTGATGCTTTTCTACTTGAAGCATCAAAAAATAATATATCTCCTGCCTTTAGCTGGGCCTTTGCTACCTTAACTCCGTTGGAATACATACCCTGTGCCGACCTGTTAAGATTGACATCAAACTTTTTGTATACGTAGCCTACAAAACCTGAACAATCAAAACCGGTTTGTGGATTCGTTCCACCATAAACATATCTGACCCCTTCAAACTCACGGGCATACGCAATTAGTTTACTGTTTACAGAGCCATCGTCCTCAACGGCTGAGAATGCAACTACATTTACCGATCTGGACGTTTTTGTACTGGCAGATGAAATATTCACAAATTTAGATGATACATAGCCCACCTTTGAACCTATTTTAACCTTGTTCCAACCCTTTACAACATCAAGAATCTGTACGGAAGTACTTTTTTTAAGCGAGCTTATAACCTTGCTTGAAGTTCCGGCACTTTTCCTGAAATTGACGCCATTTGCATTTATTGCTCCTTTTACAGACTGCAATTTAACATAATTGCCGTTCACCCAGCCGGTTTTCTTGTTATACGAAACCTTGTACCAGCCTTTGGAGTGGTCAGTTACAGTTACTTTTGCATTTGTCAATTTGGTAACAATTGAAGAAGATGTTGTCGATGCCTTTCTCATTTTAACATTTGTACCTGTAACTTTTGCCGGCATTGTTGCAGCCATTACAGCCGTAGATGCAAATGCAAAAATCAGGGCAATAATACATCCTGCAAGTGCCTTGGTAATCTTTTGTTTCATTGTTCCTCCTATAGTGTGCTTCCGAAGTTAGCTGCCGGGTTCGGGTAATAGGATCACCCTACCATATAAAATGGATTAACCCCCTTTTTCTTGGTTCCTCCGTACTTCGTACTTGTGACGAAGATTCAGCAAATTTTTTTGACTGCTTCTATATAAAACTAGATTTCCTCACCACCTCCTTTAATTAAGTCAAAAAATACAAGCAGTCAATATATAATTCGAATTATATATAATACTTTGCGGGGTCAAAGCCCTGGTAATATATGCTTATTGTTTTTTACCCGTATTCCACTCCTGTTTCTGCCACTCCTCAACAGTATCAAACTTACGGGTATCCATTGGCTCATAACCTTTCAGGCTTAATGAATTCGTTACTACGGATACAGAGCTGAAGGCCATTGCTCCACCTGCAATCATTGGATTGAGTAATCCCAGCGCTGCAAATGGTATTCCTATGATATTGTAGAAGAATGCCCAGAATAGATTTTGTTTTATTTTGGTCATTGTTTTTCTTGATAGTCTTATGGCAGCTGGAATGGTTCTTAAATCACCCCTCATAAGGGTAATATCTGCTGCTTCAATGGCAACATCCGTACCTGTGCCTATTGCCATACCGATGTCTGCGGTAGCTAAAGCCGGAGCATCGTTTATTCCATCACCAACCATTGCAACTATTTTGCCTTGTGCTTTTAGCTTTTCTACTTCCTCTGCCTTGTTTTCAGGAAGTACCTCCGCCAGTACATTAGTTATTCCTACCAGCTTTGCAATAGCATTAGCAGTCCTTTTATTGTCACCTGTAATCATATATACGTCAATGCCGATATTTTTCAATTCTTCAATTGCTTCCTTTGAATTTTCCTTCAAGGTATCGGCTACTGCAACAAGAGCAGTAAGTTTGTTGTCTATAGACATCAGCATTGCTGTTTTACCTTCATCCTCAAGTCTTGCAATGTCAGCTTCAACATTCCCCATATCAATACCCTGTTCACTCATAAGCTTTCTGGTACCCATATATATTGTTTTACCGTCTATAACAGACATTACGCCTCTTCCCGGTATTGCTTCAAATTTGTCGGGATCATTTATTTTACTAAGTTCTTTTTTACCATGCTCATAAATTGCTACTCCCAAAGGATGCTCTGAACTTTTTTCAGTAATTGCCGCAAGCCTTAATATTTCTTTTTCAGTATAGGAAGTGTCTATAACAACTATATCGGTAACTTCGGGCTCACCTTTTGTAATTGTTCCTGTTTTATCAAGAACTACAGCGTTTAGCTTATAAGCCATTTCCAGATGTTCTCCACCTTTAATAAGTATGCCGTTTTCAGCACCCTTTCCGGTACCTACCATTATTGCGGTAGGAGTTGCCAACCCAAGGGAACATGGACACGCTATAACCAAAACTGCTACCGCACTTACTATTGCCTTCGTTACATCACCGGTTACCAGCAACCATATTACAAAGGTTAATAACGCAATTGCCACAACCACAGGAACAAATATACCTGAAACCTTGTCAGCAATCTTCTGAATTGGAGCCTTTGAGCCCTGGGCATCTTCAACCATCTTGATTATTTGTGACAATGCAGTATCCTTGCCTACCTTTGTAGCTTCGAAACGGAAGGTTCCGAATTTGTTTATGGTTGCTCCGATTACAACATCGCCTGCTTTCTTCTCAACCGGAAGGCTTTCTCCTGTGAGCATTGATTCATCTATGGATGAATTACCTTCCAATATTTTACCATCAACAGGAATTTTTTCTCCAGGTCTTACAATTACGACATCACCGGGCAGAACATCTTCTATAGGTATGTCTTCTTCAGTACCGTTCCTGAGTACTCTGGCCGTCTTAGCCTGCAAACCCATAAGCTTCTTTATTGCTTCAGAAGTTTTGCCCTTTGCAACCGCTTCAAGGTATTTGCCCAATAAAATAAGTGTAATAATAACTGCTGCAGCTTCAAAGTAGAGGTCTTTCATCATGCCTTTATGAACTTCCTCAAAAAAAACATTGTAAAGACTGAAAAAATATGCAGCAGATGTACCCATGGCTATTAATACATCCATGTTGGCACTTTTTGATTTCAATGCGTAATATGCATGTTTATAAAATCTGAAACCAATTATAAACTGTACCGGAGTTGCTATTATCAGCTGGAAATACTGATTATGAAGTAATGAAAGCAAAGGGCTGTCCAGATTCAGCATTCCCAGTATCATTGCAAGTACAAGAGGAGTACTTAGTACTGCCGATACAATCAGAGAAAGCTTCAAGGATTTTATTTCCTTCTCCCTTTGCTCTTTCTCAGTATCCGTGTTTACCTCCTCGGCCTTCTCCGCTCCATAGCCTAAGCCTTCAACTATTTTTATTATGTCTGAAACTTTTACCGTAGACGGGTCGTATTCAATATTTGCCTTTTCTGTGGCAAGATTAACGGCTGCCTTAACAATTCCTTCGGTCTTACTAAGCTTTTTTTCAATTTTTGCAGAGCATGCCGCACAGGACATACCGGAAAGCTTCAATTCAATTTTGTTTCCGGATTTTGCGCTTTCCTTTATAACGCCATAACCCAGCTTTTCGATTATTTCCTGAAATTTCGCTGAATCGGTCATACTGTCATCGTATTCAACAGTTGCTTTTTCTACCGCAAAATTAACATTTGCATTCTTTACTCCCTCAAGCTTATTCAGACCCTTTTCAATCCTTGCTGCACAAGCTGCACAGCTCATACCTGTGATTTTAAGGGATTCTTTCCTATCCATTTTATCTGCTCCTTTTTTGTTGTAATAGTGTATACATTAGCCGCAGCACCCTCCTGCTGACGCTCCCGCAGATGGTGTATAGCTGTTTACTTCATCCTTTATTTCTTCAATATTAATTGTATTTATATTATCTACCACCTTTACATAGCCGTGTAACATACCCATTCCGCATTGGAAGGTAAAGTCAAGAGTCGGCGACAATTCAGGTGTTTCCTTTTCACTTTTCAAATCCATCTGTGCCTGATACTCCGGAAATACAATTATGCTGTTGCATATGTTTAATTGGTCTGTATCAAACTTTATTTTAGCAGGTATTCCCTTTTGCAAAACAACAACCGCAGGTGAATACCCGTAATCGTTTACTGTTACAGTTACCTCCTGTTTATCTCCGTTTACCTTTGAAATGGCTACCTCGTCAGTAGGAATCTTGCCATTTGCAAATTTAGTAGCCTTCGAGGCTGCTCCACAACACCCTCCTGAACCGGAAACAGTACCCTGAGAATCGGTGTCGGAAGTTGAATCTTCAGCACTTACAGCAGACAGATCACCGACAACCTTTATATTGCTACTAATCATTCCCATCCAGCAGCTGTAAACAAATTTTCCTTCACTGTCCGGGGTAAATTCAATAACATTTTCTCCGGCCTTCAATGGCAGATTCTCAATATTGTATTCAGGTATGTTTATTCTGTTGTTACAGCCGTTTATATCACTTTGATCAGCTGTAATTGTCCATTTTACAGGAATACCTTTTTGAACCGTTATAGGACTGTACCTTCCGGAATCAAGCTTTGTGGTAACTACCTGAACATTTCCCTCTATTTTTGCAACTCCTCCTTCAGAAGATGATGCACCAAGGACTATGCTTGTATTAAATCCCGAAAGTGAAAGCCCTCTGTTTAACATTATAATACCAAGAATCAATACCAGTACAGCACTTACCTTCATCATTTTGTGTGTAAATTTGCTGCTGAGAAATGAGCTGACAGCACCAAACCCAAACATCAGGGGAACCGTTCCAAGGCTGAATAGAAACATTGATAAGGCTCCTGCCATGGCACTTCCCGTGCCCAGTGCATATAGCTGCATTGCCTGCAAAGGTCCGCAGGGCATAAGTCCATTCAGCATTCCAACCAACAAAGGCCCACGGCTTCCGCTGTTTTCATGTACTTTTTTGGCAAAAATCTTGGGCATTCTGGGATTCAATTTTCGAAGTGCAGGAAAAATATTCAACATATTTATACCCATTATAACCATAAAAATACCCGATAGAATTGCAACTACACCCTTAGCAGTACCTGAAAAACTTACAACTGAGCCTATTCCTCCTACAATCCCACCTACGATGGTATAGGAAATTACACGTCCTATGTTGTATAACACGCTTGGTTTTAGTTTGTCAAATTTTGAATCCCCGGCTGAAGCTTTGTATCGGACGCATACCGATAGATTTATCCCTCCGCACATGGCCACACAATGAAGTGATGTCAGCAGCCCTATAAAAAACAGAATTCCGTACCCCATTGACTGGTTTACATCAGGTACAAAATTAAACCCAATCGTATTTTTTATAATTACGTAAAGGGCGAGTATAATTACTGCTATTCCCGCAACCTGCCCGGCTCCCGGCCACTCCGACTTTTTATCGGGAATATTTGAAGTCTGTATGTTATTTGACATATCTTTTGGCTTATTTTTTACCGTATAATCCAGTCTTTCAATTGTTTCTATTATTTTATTCAGCTTAACGGCATCTTCATTATAGGTTACGTAAACATTTGAACTGCTGTAAATTGCCTTAACATTTATAATTCCGTCCAGTTTTTTAACTGCATTTTCTATTCTCGTTTCGCAACCCGTACAAGTCATGCCTTCTATTTGAAGAATTATATTCATCAGATTTTCCTCCTTCATTTCACAATCTGCTTATTTAGCTTTTAGTAGCTTATCATTTCTATGTGAAGATTTTATGGAGGAAATCAAGTTGGTTTTTATAATATTTTTAAATAGATTTACAGACTATATATTATAGAATTAAATTTTGCAGCTGACGGGGGTAGTTTTATGAAAAAAAGACTGTTAATGTGTTTATTTACTGTATTTATGCTGATTTCATTGTCCTTTAACTGTTTCCATGCAGAAGCATCACTCTTTTCCGGTCAATTAAAAGATTCCTGTAAGGAAAAGCCTTTTACTATGGTATGGCTTTCCGACTCTCAGTACTATGCCAAAAGCTATCCTCAAATTTATGATTGTCTTGGGGATTGGTTTGTCAAAAAGTACAAGCATAACTCTTTTGGATATTTGATTGTATCAGGCGATATTGTGGACAATGCAAGCTGTTTAAACCAATGGGAGGTTTCAAGCCGAAACTTTAAAAAACTTGATGATGCAAATGTGCCTTATGGTGTTCTGGCTGGTAATCATGACGTTATGATGAATGGACTTAATTATAGCATATTTAAAAGTTATTTTGGTGCTTCCCGATATATAGATAAGCCTTGGTACGGAGGCAGCATGGATGATAACCGTAACCACTACGACCTAATATCTTTTAGCTCTCATGATTTTATTATACTATACCTAGGTTTTAGTAGCGAAACTTCTCTTGAAACAACAACTTGGGTAAATGGAGTTCTTGAAAAGTACCCAGACAGAAATGCTATTCTGGTTTTACATGAATATCTTAACGAAGATGGAGAGATGACAGAAAAGGCCCGGATAGTTTCGGACAGTATTGTCCTTAAAAACGACAATGTCTTTATGGTATTGTGCGGACATTATCATGGTGCTCAAAAAAAGGTTAAAATGGTTTGCAATTCTGATGGGACTACAAGAAAGGTTCTGGAGATTCTCTCTGATTATCAGAAGGCCCCAAATGGCGGTAACGGATTTTTACGATTTCTCAAATTCTGTCCCCGCTCCGGCACCCTTAAAGTTTCCTTGTATTCTCCATATTCTAAAAAGGACAGCTATTTTGGAGAAGGTATTGATAATTTTACTGAAACTATAGAGTTAATTGATTAATATTTCTAACTCTATAAGCCAGGCGAGGATACCTTACTGGATTCATTTAAATATTGTTCTACTCCATTTGATATTGATTTTGCGAGCTCCTGTCGAAAGGTGTCCTTTACTAATTCCTGCCTTTCTTCCTCGTTTGAAATAAAACCAGTTTCAACTATAACACCGGGTATTTCAGTATAGTCAAGAACATAGTATTTTGCCTGTACCGGGTCATGTGTGTTTCGTTTTTTTCCGTCTTTAACCATGTTGTTCAATTGACGCTGAATGCATAATGCCAAAGTTTTATTTTGCTCATACTTTTTATTGAAAAAGACTATTGCACCATTAGTAGCAGGCTTTTTTAAATTGCTGTTAACGTGGATGCTGAGAAACAGTTGTGCATTACTGTTATTAATAATATTGGCCCTCGCAGTCAAATCCCTCAAATGTCTTGATTTCCGGCTATTCTCTGGACTTTCAAGAGATACATCCTCTTCCCTAGTCATAATTATTTTATATCCTTGCTTAATAAGAATAGATTTTAGCTTTTTAGCGATATCAAGATTTATTTCTTTTTCCAGTACTCCGTCCCTACTTGTTCCTCCGTCGATTCCTCCATGGCCCGGATCAATTACAATTACACCGCTTTTGGGATCTGTAAATGTATCTGAGCTAGACATTTCTATAAACAAAATAATTGGTACAGTTAATATAGCAATTATTAAAATTGCTACGAGTACTAAAAACTTTCTTTTTATAAAAATAACATTAAATTTTTTCATTCATTTGCTTCTTAATATTTGTTCTCTCCTTTAATATACTATATTTGAGATAAATATATGTTAAAGAATTTAGCTGTATCCAAAGGCCAGAATACTGAATTCTTTGTCTTCAAAACCCTTTGACATTTTAATTTCTATTTTATGTATTGCAGAATTTTCAGTGTTTAATAATAATTTTACTACCGGATTATTCCACCCCGAGCTGTTAAATCCGTTTGCAGTAAATACACATACACCATCAACATAGACATCTGCTGACCCTGTATCTGTGTTTTTGGACTCCTTATACACTATAAACAGATTCTTGCAGTGTAAATCAAAAGTGAACCTTCCCTTTGCGGTTCCGGCTTTGTGTGTCCATCCTCTAGGGAACTGGTTGATAGTGCTGTCCGGGAAAAATCCGCCTGAATCTTTTACCTGCAAATTTGTATTATCCAGCATTTTAAGGTTTACAAATTCATTACCAACAATAGGTGTTTGTAGAATTTTGTAAACACTATCTATATCTTCCTTGCTGACTTTTTCCAGATAATATATTATAAGCTTTGTAATAAGTTCATGTCCCTTTTCATGTGGATGTATATAGTCATCTGAATAATCCTGCCATCTCATTCTGCCTTCATCAAATTCAGGAATTATTACATCTTTTACACTAATCATAGGCAATTCATAATGACTTCCGATTTGTGTCATCTCATTCTGACAGGAAAAACCTGCTTCAGATACTGTAAAAATTAAGACTAACGCAGGTTGAGATTCCGAATTTAATATTCTGAGTAGAAGGCTTTCAAAAACAGCCATATTTGTTGTATCCTTTGTATCATTAACAGCAAATTCAATATATACAATATCAGGTTTATGTATTAATAAATCCCGTTCAACCCTTATTAATCCTATTGTAGATGGTGTTCCTGCCATACCTGCATTTATGTATCTTACATTATTTCCCTTACAAAAAGTTTGTGCAAAATAATCACAGGTTAACTTTGCAAAGCAATTATTAGGGCCTCCATTATAACCTTCGGTAATTGATCCTCCAAGATAAGCGATTGTAACCCTTTCCCCATTTTCTGCCTTTTCCATGGCCTTTTTCATTCTGAAATTATTTCCTGTACTAATCAAAGACCGTTTATACATATTTTTACACTCCGATACTGAAAAATATTTACATAACAACATATATAATCAAACGTATTTTAAGAAAATGTTAGTTTATAATTATAATACTTTTTGTTGAAATAATCCAATAGTCATAGTAGTATGATTTGTATAAGTATAAGCTTATAATACTTTTTTAATGGAGATTTTTCTATGACTTCACAACAATTGCAATATATAATTACTTTAGCTGACGAAAAAAGCTTTTCAAAAGCTTCCCAAAAACTTATTATTTCCCAGCCAGCATTAAGTCAATTTGTTAAAAACCTTGAAACTGAGTTGAAAGTGCAATTATTCGATAGAAGTACAACCCCAATAAAACTAACTTATGCAGGTGAACTTTACGTTAACGCTGCTCGTAAGATTCAAATAATCCTCACAGAACTGGATAATGAGCTTACTGACCTTACAATTCTAAATATCGGAAAACTAGCCATAGGCACTATTCCTTTTCGTGCCTCTTGCATGCTTCCCAAAAGTATTGTAGCCTTCAGGAAAAAATATCCCGGTGTTGATATTCATATTATTGAAAATGAAGAAGCGAATCTTGAATCCTTGCTTACAGAAAGCCGTCTTGATTTATGTATTTTGTCAGGTTCTCTTCATAATAAACTTCTTCAAACTGAAGTTCTGGCTCAGGAACAGCTTTACCTTGCAGTTCCCATTGATAGTCCTTTTAACACCGGAAAAGAAGCTTATCAACTAAGTGCCAAGGATGTAATTTATGACAACTCTGCATTATTTCAGGCAAAACCTCTTGACTTTTCCGACTGTGTAAAAGAGAATTTTGTTCTTATGCAGGATGACGATACTATCGCCAATGAGCTATCCCAGTTTTCTGAGTTCCATCTTCAAAACACAATATTTACCGACCGTATTGAAACGGCTTTTTCATGGACGTTAGCCGGTATTGCATGTTCTTTTATTCCGGATACACTTATACGGTATGGTAATTACCAGAAACATCCTGTGTATTACAAATTAAATACTTCCTTTGCTAAACGTGATATTCTGGTTGCATATAAGAAAAATAGATATTTATCCAAGGCTGCGTCCGAGTATATGCTGCTTCTAAAACAGTTGATAGGCTGCGGTACCTGGCTTTCTCCTAACGAATAGTTATGTGTAATATATTTACTGTTTTAGCTTAATATGCTATAATGTTATAGATTTACTTACATTTCATTGGTGCGGCCTACATGGTTAAGTACACCATAATTCATTGCAGTTTCGATGTATCATTCCTGTTATTTTCTATTAACGCTTACCTGTTAAGTTGCGTCCATATGAAAATAATTTATTAAGGAGGATTAAAATGAAAACTGTAAGAATTAAGTGCTTCTCGTTTTTTTTGGCTGTAATTGCCTTTTTGGCTATACTCCAGATTTCTCCGGTCAAAGCGGCCGATTCCACAGGAAAACCTTTTCTACATCCTATTTTCGGTGACCATATGGTTCTTCAAAGAGATGTAGAAAACATAATCTGGGGTTGGACAAACCCGGGTGAGGTTGTTTCTGTAGATGTAGGAGGAAACGTCTTTAAATGTACTGCAAAATCCGATGGAAAGTGGAATTGCACAATTAAGCCTTTTTCCGCAGGAGGCCCCTATCAGTTAAAGGTAACGGGTTCATCAACCGCCACTGTAAATGATGTATATTTCGGTGAGATCTGGCTGTGTTCAGGTCAGTCAAACATGGCTATGCAGCTTCCTTATTGCTTAAACGGCGACACGGAAGTTCAGAATTCAACAAATACAAACATCAGATTTTTTACAACTCCCTATGCAGGTACTTCTGCACCAAGTGACACATTTGGTTATGGAGGAAGCTGGTATACCAGTAACCCCGGCACAGTAGGAAATCTATCTGCTGCTGCGTATTTCTTTGCACGGGAACTAAATAAGGAGCTTAATGTTCCAATTGGAATTGTATGCTCTGCTGTCGGCGGTTCATTTATTGAAAGTTGGATAAGTACTTCTTCTTTTGATAAATTTATGAAGGAAAACAATTTATCCGGCTATACACCCAGTTCTCCAAATGTATATTATAACGGTATGATTTCACCTTTATTGTCCTTAAAGGTAAAGGGAGTTTTGTGGTATCAGGGTGAATCCAATACTCAATATGATTATTTATATGAAAAACAGCTCAATACTCTTGTACAAGACTGGAGAATAGGTTTGGGTGCAAATACTCCTTTTATAATTGTACAGCTACCCAACTATCTCCAAGTTCAGACTAATCCGGTAGAAAACGTCCCATGGGCTACTATACGAGAAGCTCAATCAACTGTTTCACAGATGGATAATAATATAGGTCTTGTCACCACAATAGATATAGGTGAGGAAGATATTCATCCAAAAAACAAACAGGATGTGGGCAAGCGTGCAGCCATCTGTGCACTCGGAAAACAGTATGGAAAAAACCTTACATACTCAGGACCTATTTATACAGGAATGACAAAAGAAAACAATAAAATACGGTTAAATTTTAAAAATTCATCAAGCGGATTAATGGCCGGGACAAAGGCAGGTCTTGACCCTGTGAAAGAGGTAGCTGGCGGAACACTTAAAGGTTTTGCAATAGCTGGAAGCGACGGTAAGTTTGTTTGGGCTGATGCCGTAATAGACGGAAGCAGTGTTATTGTCTCTTCCCTGTCAATTTCAAATCCAACAGTTGTCAGGTATTCTTGGGCAAACAATCCTGTTGGGAATCTATATAATAAGGAAGGTCTTCCTGCCTCGCCTTTCAGGACTGACGGGCCTGTAATTATATCTCCTACTCTTAAAGGCGATATAAATAATGATTCCCAGATTGATGCTATTGATTTTTCTTTAGTGAAGATGCATGTTCTGGGTATTAAAACTCTTTCAGGAGATGCTCTGAAAGCTGCAGATGTAGATTCAAGCGGAAGTGTTGACGCTATTGATTTAGCTTTATTCAAAAAGTATCTTCTAGGACAAATTGTTTTTAATTAAGTTACTTTTATATAAAAATAGGCTGCCGGAAATTTCCGGTAGCCTATTTTTCATTATCTCATATTAAATTTGATTACTTACCTAGAACCTTTGCCTTTAGAAGTGCAAAGTCAAGGGCATTTATATCTCCATCTGAATTCATGTCAGCATTCTTTAAGTTAATCTTTGGGTTTGCACCAAGGATATACTGCTTCAATACAGCTATATCCAAAGCATCAATGTTCTTGTCATCGTTTACATCTCCAACAACAGGCTCAGGATCTACTATAATTGGTCCATCTCCATAGTACTGTCCGAGGGACATTCCATTCTTACCAAGTGGTATCTGATGGTCAAGACCGATAAATTTGCCGCCTGACTGCCACAATGCAGGCTTAAGTAATCCATACTTTTCCTCATCCCATGTTGACCAGTCGTTTCCTATCAATCCTCCTGTATCACCTGAGTTCGGATTCAAGCACCAGAAGGTATGGTTGATACGGTTCTTAATCATGTAATCTCTTAATAAAGTCATCCACTTCTGGTTCTTTGCGCCGTCCATGAATCCTCCCCATTCACCGATAAGAAGAGGAGCAATTTTTTGATCGTCTATGTATGCCCATGTGTCATACCAGTAATCATCGAGTAAGGTCTGTGTTGTGAAATCCTTATCAAACCATGATTGATTATATACTGAAGGACCGTAGTCATGAGGTGAATACACTATCTGGCTGTTTAATGCGCCCAAGTTGATAGGATAGTCTTTAACTCCTCTCAAGTTTCCGCCCCACCATCCGCCATGCCAAGGAGCAGCGTCGCCGGTAGCACCCCAGACATCCGGAGTATCAAATGTGTAGCCCTTTTCAGTTTTTGGGTATTGCTCAATACCTTCAATCATTATTAACAACTTTGGATTTACAGCCAATATTTCTTTTGAACACCTTTCAGCTGCATATTTCCAGTTGTTTTCATCTGTAGTGTTATCCCATTTTGCCATATCAGTTGGTGCTGCAGCAGTATATCCTCTTTTTCCGTGAGGTTCATTTTTCAGGTCTATGGCAAGTATTGTATCATCGTTCTTATATTTGTCTGCAAGCCAAGTCAATGTGTCTATCCACTTATCTGTAGTTATCATGCCCGCTGTTGTTGTTTCAAGACCATACCATAACGGATACATGTGACCTGAGTTGTTAGCGTCAGGGCTATGTACATCTATCATTACCTTGATTCCCAACTCTTTGCAATACTTCATTATTATATCGAATATTTCCATACTGTTTTTTGGCCCGTCGGTTGCAGGATTATAAAAATCCGGATTTACAACGGTATATGGCGGATTATTGCTGGCTGTAACACTGGAAACCTTGTTTGGTTTACCAACCATCCAGCTGTATAAAAGTTCAGTTGAAATCGGTACTCTTAATAATCCTATTCCCCTGTCTGCAACGCTGGTCAATATATTCTTAACATCGTACCAGGCACCGTGGAATACATTTTCACTGCAGTTAAAACCAAACCAGTTTGCACCGGTAAGCCAGACTTCACGTCCATTCATATCATATATCTTGTCGCCAACACAATGAAGCCAGTCATCATTATTTGTATCTACTGCAGCTGATGCAGTAAGGCCATGGTTGGACAACATCATAGTTGAAACCATTGCTAATGCCATAAGCATTGAAACTATTCTTTTTTTCATAGGTTTTTCTCCTTTTTATTTTAATTTAAAACTACGAAAGCAAACTTACTTTTAGTAATACAAGGTCTATATGCTTACTATTTCATAAAGGGAATAAATCCTCCGCCACCTCCTATTGTTACATTACGCCAGTTATATGACTGCTGAGGAACGGCAGCATAAGTTTGAGCTGGCAGAACAACACTAATAGTAAGCATTGTTACTAAAAAAACTCCCAGTAAAGATAAAAAACTTTTTTAAAATAAATACCTCCTTCAATTTGAATTTTCCCCTTTATATAAGCAGAATTTTCTTTAATGTTACAAGATCAAGGGAATCAATCTGTCCATCATTATTCAGATCCCAAATATTCATATCAGTGGAACCACTCTGATTAAGTAAATACACCTTCATTTTTGCAAAATCAAGTGCATCCACACTTCCATCCCCGTTAAGGTCACCCGGAGTGACAGGTATTATCGGAATATCTTGCGCCATTTTTGCCGCATGAGGTGCAAATACACTTTTTAGCAACGGATCACCATGGGTGAGGTAGAATCCCCCCGAATAAGAAGCATAAGCCCAGAATAAGTCACCGGAAGCATTTAATTTCTCAATCTGCCCATACATTGCGTTCCAGTACTGCTCTTTATTGTTATGGGTATTAAATTCCTCCATAACGAAAGGCTTTTTAACTATGTTGTGAGATTCATCAATCCATGTTGCAACAAGTTTCGCTGCCTGGTCAGGATTTAACCCTGCCCAGCCTTCATCCGGATAAGGATGAGCGGTGGTAAAATCAATGTATGGAGACTGATGTATATATACAAATGGATTACCGGCATTGGCACCATAACCGTATTTCGCAGCCTGACCTTCCAGCCCGGTACTAACCATGTGGTTTGGATCAAGCTCCTTTATAAGCTTACCCATTTCATCTACCCACGCCCTTAGTGTTGTTCCATTTAAATTTTCTTCCTCGCTTACATCCTGATATCTTGGTTCATTCATCAGTTCCCACGAGAAAATTGCCGGGTCATTTTTATATGGTTCATTTGTATAATGATTTATTCTTGTTACAAAATGCTTTACATAATTTTTGTACTGTTCCTTACAACCTGCATTTGTAAAGAATGCAGCACGGTTGGGATGAGTTATTCCCGGAAGCCCTTCCCATTTTAACCTTGTGTCAATTCCGCCGTAAGCTTCCCAATAGTTTTCCAATACAATAATTACTTTGATATTGTGCTTCTTTGCAGATTCCAGTATATAGTCAAATAGCATGAATTGTGCTTCATTATAAACACCTTTCTGGCTTTCAAATCCATGCCAGGTTTCATGAGAAAAGCCCCATGTCCTTACAACCTTTATTCCGTCAGAAGCCATATTACTCATCATTTCATCAATTCTGGCCTTGTTCATAAATTTTGTTTCAATATCATCTGGAGTGGCATCATTTGACCCGTCTCCATACGTAAACAAATCGTAATTATTGCATCCGGCAAAGCGAAATACTTTTCCGTCAAGAATAAAAGAAGTTCCGTTTGTTGTTACAATACCGCTTATTGTTGTGGAAACTGCATTGGTTTTCATACTTGGGATAAAGCACACTATCTGGAATATAAAAATAAAAGATAAGATTATAAATGATTTTTTATTCATTTTTTATACCCTCCAATCGGCAGGTACAGTTATAAGACTCAAATAGCCGGGTCAATGCTTTGCAATTCTTTTAGAATATGCAAAACATTGAGTCAGCTAATATAACTAATTATAAAGTAAAAACATCTTTTGAGCTGATAAATAAGACATTTATCCCAATAAAGCCTTCTTTAATAGAGAAAAATCAATTGCATCTATGGAGCCGTCACCGTTCATATCTGCATTATTTTTATCAATATTTCCGTTTTGAGTAAGAATATAGTTCTTACAAAGTGCAAGGTCAATAGCGTCTACAAATGTATCATTATTCAAATCACCTTTTTTAGCAGGAGGAGTAATAATTGTACCCCCAAAGAACTTAATAGCTCCTGCAAGTACACCAACAAGACCTGCGTTATAGTCAAGGGCTACCTCTGTGTACTGATACTGGTTTGCATCGTCAAAGAATTTGTCATTCTGATCAGGACCGCCTACCAATGCACCAGTCAATAAGTGTTGAGCCGGCTTTGCATTGTCTCCGTTTGCATAAGTGTAACCGTTTGCTGCCCTGTGATGAGGATGAATACACCAATTGCTTCCATAGCCAATTATATAAGACATATTGGCAGGATTATCACCTAGAATATAGTCTACCTGTTTTTTAGCTAAATCCAAAAGTGATTGATCATTGTTTTGCTTGCAGTAAACAAGCATAACCATGGATTCTGCTGCTGCATATCTGAGGACACCCCAGTTGGAAAGCCACTTTAGACCTCCAGGAGTAGTTGTTACCTGAGTTTTCCAGTAGTTGAAATTAAATTGTATAGCATCCTTATATATCTGCTTTCCAGTAATTTGAGCCAATCTCAAAGCAGCAGGGACATACATGTCATCCCAGCACATGGTCCATTTGTCTTGCAGCTTGTTTTCATTCATTGTATTTCCCAATGTTATAAACTGTTCAGCGTCAGTAATGTAAGCACTATCATTAGTTGCAGTGTACAACCATGTAGCTGCCCAAGCCAGGTCATCACCAAAGCTGGTAGCCTGATAAAATGACTGACCGTTTCCAACACCTTGATTTGCCTTACCCATTGCATACAATTCTTTTGCTGCGTTAAGGCACTTTGTCGCATAAGCGGAATCAATATTCTTGTAATTGAGATACATCAGAGTAAGTGCAGCAGTTGTCTCTCCAAGAATATCTGAAGCAGGATGGCTTGGATCAGCCTTGTATAAAGAAGGTCTTTCACCTGTTTGCGCCTCTGGTGCACCCCAATATGTATGATCGGCATTTCCCTCTCCAACCTGATAGTAGAATGTGGTTGAGTTCGGATGTGACTTAAGGAAGTAGTCTGTAAAATATTTTAGCTGTTGCAGCATTTTGGTAGTGTTTCCAGTTGCATCAAAGGAATCCTTGAATTCATACAGTGACCAACCTAAAACTGCTGCCGAATAGCCTTGAGGCAGGCCAAACTTTACATGATCTCCTGCATCATGATATCCACCTGTTAAATCAATACCTACATCGCTTCCGTCAGTTGTGTGACATGCACCTCTCCAATCAAATACATTATTTTCTCCTGCTTTAGGACCACACTTATTTGCATCATAAAAAATAATTGAGTCCTTTAATGCAGTTGAATAATCATGTGTACCTGCGGCAAATGTAGTACCTGTGCTAACAAACGAAGTTGTTAACATAACTCCAGAAATCATCAAAGCACCTAATTTACTTAACTTATTTTTCAAAAACTATCCCTCCCTTTTTTATATATGTAAAATTCTGTCCGGCAGAAATGTCCTCTACCGGACAGGTTACCAGTACTGTATTAAATTTATCTCACGACATCCGGATGTTCTACTGCAAAATCAATAAAGTTGTTTCCAACGTAAGGCTTGCAGTCAAATGCGCCATCATTCCATGACCAAAGCATATATCCGGCATAACCGTTCTTATATATGGCATCCAGCACCTGCTTGTGTGTCATTTTTAGTGAAGAACCCTGGGTGTCAGGCATCATCTCACCTATTATCACCGGTTTATCCAGTTTCAAACTTGAAGCTGGTGTTGTAACAGGGTTAAAATATGGAGTCGCCCAGTCATACCAGTGAAAATCGTAGAAATCAAGACCCAATCCGTCCCATAAATCATACTGTGCACCCAGCCACTTCATATTTGCACTTCCGAAGCTTACAGGCTGCTTTGCATACTGGTGTATAAATTCACATGTAGTTTTTATGTAGTTCCTCATTGCGGAAAGTGGGAAGCTTTCTCCCTTATTGTTTGGCTCACCGTTGTCTTCTTTGTTAATAATCCATTCCGGTTCATTGATAATATCCCAGCCCAGTACGCCCGGATGTGTACCTAATGTTTGCAGTATTGGCTTCATGGCATTGTCAAGGAAACTTTGAAGTACTGTAGGATTATCAATGATATCGTCATGGTCAACGGAATCATCTGCTCTTGCACAATCAAAGCTGGTTATTGTCCAGTAAATCTTTATACCCTTTGAATATGCATAATCGCAAGTTTCCTTCATATGGTCAACCCATTTTGCGGGGAGACCTGTACAAAGGCTACCTTCATTAGCACCTGACCATAGCGGACCATACGCCAAGTCTGGGAATACCCACCACCTTAGTGAATGAATTCCCTTTGTGGACATTGTGTCTAAGTCACTCTTAATTCTTGTAAAGTTGGAAGTCCAGTTATTATCGGAAAATTCATATGACCAGTTATACCATGCATAGTTAACTCCAACAGGGTACAGGGTATTACCGTCCATCCAAGTTATTCCGACTCCAGACGGTTGTTGTTGTCCTTCACCGGAGAATTTTGTAATCTTTCCGAGAAGATATTGCTTTATTTCAGATAAATCTAATGCTTCAATTTCTCCGTTAGCATTTACATCAGCTGCTTTAAGAGCATCTCCCGTCAAGGTTTTGATGCCAAGCAGATGTTGCTTAACAGTTGCCAAGTCAAGCGCTGAAATTTGAGTATCATTATCAACATCACCAAGTTTGTATGTAGTTGCAGCCGAAGCAGGCAACGGCAATGCTGTCAGGAATACGATTGCTGCAGAAATTGTCAGGCTAACAATCTTTTTCATAGTAAATCCTCCTACTTCTTTTGATTCAACAGACTTACCTTAACCAAGTAAAGTCTTCTTTAATAAAGCAAGGTCAAGAGCATTTATTTCACCATCTTGGTTCATATCCCATACGCTGAGGTTAACGTCTCCTGTCGGCAATAGAATGTATTTTTTCATTATTGCATAGTCGAGAGCATCAACGCTTCCATCACCGTTCAGATCTCCCAGTTTTGTTCCTACGATACCTTTTGGCGGTTCATTTCCATACACTTTTACATCCCCCCTGTATACAGAAATATTCTTGTTTATAGAATATTCCTTTCCTATATCTTTTCTGCTCCAGTCATTGGTTGGATCCCAGTGGGACTTCCAGTTGGAATCAAGAGATGAAACCAATCCGAAGTGGAATTCTTTGTCTCCATAAAAGGCATTTCCTGTCCAGTCTATTTCAACGTAGTAAATTCCCTTTTCTGCATCCCAAGCAAATGGTCCCTTGATTGCTGTTTCCTTGCCGTCGCTGGCTTTACCTTCGTCATACATAACCGCAACAGTTATATCATCTATGGTCTGGCCTGCCGCAAGCATTTCTGAAATGTCAAAGAAATATCTGGCTTTAATACCATCAACAAATTGAGGCGGTCTGCTTGTTTCGTTATGAATATTAACTGTAACCTGAGTTCTTTCTGTGTTCTCCTGTTCAAGCTTTGATTCAGCATAGAAATCATCGGAAGCCGGTTCCTTTGGAGGGAAATTCTCCAATGGTTTCATGCCTTCGCCGTAGTATTTGTACAATCCAGCAAGTGCACCTACAAAGCCTGCGTTGTAATCTATTGCAACCTCGTTGGAAACAAAGTCCGTAGTTTCGTCATTGTGATTATCTGTTGCATCAGGGCCTCCTACCAATGCTCCCCATAAAGTATGCCTGTGTTCAACAGGATCATTCATGCTGAGAGTTTTTGATCCGTGTGCCGCACGGTGGTGAGGGTGCTTTGCAGAGATATCGGAGAACCCTACTTCATAGCTTCTCTTCATGGGGTTATCACCCAGAATGTAATCCATTTGTGACTTTGCCCATTCAGTAACATCCATTTTATCTTTATATTTTGTATACACAACCGCACACAGTTGAGCTGCCGCATTATATCTTGCAGAACCCCATGTGTTTACAACCTTGAATCCTCCGGGAGTTGCAGCCATAAATGTTTGATCGGTAGTATTTTCATGAGGTATACCTGACCAATATTCAAGGTTCCATCTGAATAAATACCAATGCATAGGATCATTTGTTATTGGAGCCAACTTTGCAAAGACTCCTCCCCATACTACATCCCATGAATGTACCCATATATTCTGCCAATTGTCTTGAGTTGATTTTATAATCTTACTCATATAACCGGTATATTTACCGTCAGTAACAGCAGTAATATCATTTATATATGATTGTACTCCTGTTGCAATATTCAGCCATACAGCTGCCCATGACAATTCATCCTCATCATACGCCGAACCGTAGAACCCGCCTGAATCACCCAAGCCACGGTTCTTTACGGCAAACCTGTATAAAGCTTTTGCTGTGTCCAAGCATTTCTTTGCATATGTTGGATCAGAATCCTTGAAATTCAAGTAATTTATTGCCAATGAAGCTGCCGCTTCTCCGCATTGGTCACTGGCAGGAGTCTCGGAGGTTGCAAAGTACGCAGGCCTTGGTACATCTTGCTTTTTATTCAGTTCCGGTGGCTGCCACCATGCGTGGTCCACAGTTCCGTCACCGACTTGGAAACAAAATGCAACTACTTCCCCGTTATTATCCATAAATGTGGAACGTAAGAAATAGTCATTTCCCCACCTGAGTATATCTCTCATGTGATCCTCTTCGTTGATTTTTGTAAAGGAATCCTTAAATTCATAGAATCCCCATCCCAGTGTTGAAACAGCATAGCCCTGGGGCAAACCAAATTTGACATGGTCTCCCGCATCGTGGAATCCCCCATGGAGATCAAGGCTTCCGTTCCCGTCCGGGTCAAGAAAAGCCTTATTTTTATCAATAAAAGTCTGTGACATATTAGTTCCTACATGGTCTTTCATAGGAACTAGTGGAAGCTGACAGTCTTCAACATGACAGTCACCTCTCCATTCGATCTTACCACCTGTTACACCAGGGCCGCATTTTTCAGCATCATAAAAATACAGTGATTTTTGCAATGCTTCTGCGTAGTTGAAAGGAGGTGTTGTTGAGCCTGCATAAACACTGCTGCTCAAAAACACTGATGATACAACCGCCAATGCTGTAGCAAAAGCCGTTGATTTTCTGACGTACTTCCTAAAATTCAAAATAATACCCCCTTTTTTATAGTTTTGGTGAATTAAGTATGTTGAATATAGACTTGCTTCAGCAATGTCATTACCCGGCAAATACATTTGTCGGGCAATAGACAATGACTTTAGAGTATTTATGTTGATTAGTTAAAAGGATTTTATTGGGACAGAAGAGCTTTCTTGAGTAGTGCAAAATCTAGAGCATCAATATTTTTATCAGAATTCATGTCTGCTGCAGAGATATCATATTCCAATGTGTTACCCAGCAAATATTTTTTTAAAAGAGCAACATCCAATGCATCAATATTTCCATCTTTATTAATATCACCAGGTATAATAACAGGTTCTTCACTTCCACCTGACGGCTCATTTCCGGCCAGTTTTTTATAACTGTCACCTTCATATATTGGAATATTCGGAGCATATTTTCTTGTACCGTTTATGTATGTTGCATCCCAATTTTCATAGGACCAATCATTTGACACATTCCATGTATTAGAAGCTGAACTTATTGTAAAATCAAGTTCAGGTCCTCCTGCATCCCAGCCATAACCGGGATAGATATTTTTACCTGACAAATCAAGTGTATAGTAATAAACTTTTTTCTCCGTATCCCACGCTGTTGGGCCTGTTACTTTAACCCAGGTAGGAGCCTTTATGCTTATATCACTTATATCCTTGGCATCAAGGGTAAAGAAGTAACGAATTTTTAATTTGTTACTTGGACGGGCCGGCCATGCAGAACGGTTTTCTACTGTTAATGTAAACTGGGTACCACTTGTACCATTAAAATATGTGTTTGCAAATACAGGCCATTCATCTTTAGGCTGATAAGGTTTATCAGGTAATGGAAAACTGCTGTCCGGTATAGGAGTTCCGCCGAATTCAGAATACATTCTTGCAAGAGCCCCGGTAAGACCGGCATTATAGTCTATGGCTACTTCATTGCTAACGTAATCACTTATGGCATCATTGAATCCATCTGTTGAATCAACACTCCCAACCAGTGCACCGTATAAAATATGACGATGTTCCGTCGGGTTGTCCATCTTCTGTCCCCATGAGCTGTGAGCTGTACGGTGGTGAGGATGTTGAGGATAATTCTGGCCAAAGCCTACGATATAGCTTGCTTTACGAGGATTATCACCTAAGATATAATTTATTTGCTTTACTGCAAAGTCATGGTAACGTGCTTTTTTTACAGTATCACTTAGTTTATCGGAATAAACCAAAGCAAATAATGCCGTTGTGGAAACATATCTGAAAGAACCCCAGCTGTCCAACTTGGCATGTCCGCCAGGAGTATAAGAAATCTTGGTGCCGTCGGCATTGTTCTCGGTACCGCCAACAGTCCACCAGTTTAACCAACGTTCTGCATCTTCCCTGTACAAGCTTGTTTCAGGGTCAATCTGAGACATTAGAATATAACATCCAAATGATTGGTCATCCCAACAGTGTGCCCACTTATACTTATGAACCTGTTGATTTGCTTCTTTACCAATACCATTATAATATTCTTTTGCTTTTGCAAGGTAATCAGAACCGCTTCCTGAAGACTTAGCTTCCATAGCCTTGTAAAGCCAGATTGAACCCCATACCAATTCATCATTATAACCGCTGTGTGAGGTATAAGCAGCTGCACCTTGGGGGTCAACTTTACTTATTACATCAGAAAAAACACCTCTGTATTTATCTCCGAATACATATAACTGCTTTGCATGCTCAAGCAATTTATCAGCATATGTCGGATCGGTGTTTCTGAAAACAATAGATGAAGCAGCCATTGCCGCAGCTGTTCCCATGGCTACTTCCGTTCCCGGATGCTGTTCATCCAGCTTTATTGCTGCCCTGTCGTTCATTAAATGTGTAACTTCAATGGGAACCCAGTTGTTATGATCATTTGCAGTCATTCCAACCTGAGCCCAAAAAACATTTGGCTCCGGATGACACTTTATAAAATAATCATTTATCCATTTTAACTGGTTTTGAAGCCATTTCATCTGACCGCTTTTTTCATATGCATCTTTATATTCTATAGCACCAAAAGCGAGTAAACTTGTTGTATAAGCACATGTAACACCAAACTTGATATTATCACCTGCATCTACCCAGCCTCCGGTAAGGTCTAAACCTTCCTTCTGCCCGTCTGTTAATTGAGCATCTCCACGCCATAATAATCTGGTCGGAATATTTGATGTAGATAATGAACCTGACCTCTGTGCTTCATAAAATAAAACAGATTTCTGCAAAGCCTCTCCATAGTTAAAAGCGGCTGTTGCAGAAGAACATTCATACTGAAAATTAAATTGAGTTATGGTTATTACTATGGCAACGATAAGGGCATATATACTTACTCTTTTCATTTTATCCATATTTACACACTCCATGCATTAATCAGTTATTTAACTGTTATCTCACCCTCTGAGAATACAGGATTAATCTTCTTGAGTGCAGTATCTCCAAATGCACCTGAAGTACCTTGTGAAATTTTAATTGAACCTTTCTTAGCATTACTCTTTATTTTGAAAGTGATATTTGTGATAACTCCCGGCTTAGTTACAGCATCCTTTCCACTATTACTGCTTGTATAGAGAAAACTGACCAGACCGGTTGTATCAATAACTGTATAATCAAAATTGGAATTGTTACTTCCAAAAATTTCACCTGGTTTTACCTCAACAACTTCAAGAGCATCTGTGTCATATTTAATATTAAAATTAAAGCTTCCAATACCTTTTTCAGGTAAGTTATTAAGCTTTACAGGGATTGTTACAGTTGAACCTGTAGCTCCGCTTGCTTTTCCGATCGATATTTCTGCCTCTCCGCCCGGAGTTTTGTCTTTTGGATTACTCTTTGTATCATTACTATCCTTGGCGGCTGTTGATTTAGTAGATTTGGAATCTGAACTTTTTGCTGGTGAAGATGTGGATACCGAAGCAGATGAAGAAGATGATGATGGAGCTGTACTACTTATTGTTGAAGTTGATGTTTCTGAATCAGATGAAAAATGGTTTACCCCAAATATTACTGCAGCAGTCACGCAAACAATTATTAATATTGCCAATATTACTTTTTTCATGGCTTTTCTCCTTGTTTATTCAATATATTTATTACTATAAAATGACTATAGACATTTTAATTAAAGGAAATAACATATCCGTTTAAACACTTGAAACTATAATAGGATAGGAACAATAGGAATGCATAAAGCATTCCTATTGTTCCATATATTACTTCTAAATTACAGTGTTATCTTTCCTAACAAGAATGATTTGAGTAATGCAAAGTCAACAGCGTCAACAGCACCATCTTTGTTTATATCAGCATTTGCAACATTTATTGTAGAATTGTCCTGAGTTAACAGAGCTTTCTTCAATGCTGCGAAGTCCAATGCATCCTTGTTACCGTCAGCGTTAACATCTCCTAAATCGGTTGGAGGAGGAGTTGTACCGCCAATCTTTGGTCCTGCTTCAGCAAGGTAAGCAGACATCCATACAAGAGGAGCATTCCAGTTGATGGTTATTTCGTTTGTTGACCAAGATTCGATATTATCCATGAAGCACATTTCAGCAGGTCTTACACCTGGCTGCCAACCTGAACCCTTAACCCATGGATCCTGTAAACCGGAGTTAGGTCCACCTGACAAACATCCTGCAGGTGGCTTCGGGAATGAGTTGTTTGCCTGATATGACCAGAAACGGTGATGAGGATTTTCAAGTGGGTTGTCACCATAACCGGTAATATAGCTCTGAACATTTGGGTTACGTCCGAGGATGTAATCCATTGCTGTTATAGCACCATTGATATATTTATTATTCTTTGTTCCGTTAACATTGCTGAATTCATAAGCATATGACATAACAATTGCTTCATTAACTACGAATGAGTTTGATCCCCATGGGAAACCTGAAACAGTAGATTGATCAAATGGTGAAGAAATTACTTTTTCTTCTATTGGTACACCATAACCCTGAGCTTTTTCTATTGTAATAAACTTGTCAGCTGCTGCTTGAATATTAGCTTTAGCTTTAGCAACATCAGTAGCTGGAAGTTTGTTAGGAACAAGAGCAAGTGTTATTGTACCCATACCTGCTGTATTACCCCAGTCAAAAGCTCCTGTAAGGCCATTGTCTTCACCGCCTGTTAATTCTGTAGGCATTTCGAGGTAATGCTTTGAACTCTTTATGTAGTTCAAATACTTGTCGCTGCCTGTAGTAGCATACAATTCACATGCTGCCCAGTAGAAGTCATCGCCAACATAGTTGTCACCGTATGCTCCACCACCAGGGCCCTGTTCCATTGTTGCATATATTGCAGGATGAGCTACAGCTGCATCCCATGCAGTTTCTGCTGCAGTTAAACACTTAGTTGCGAAAGCAGAATCATACTGTTTCCATAGACGTGAACCTTGTGCAGCCATAGCAGCAAGATTTAATGTAGCAGCTGTACTTGGAGGCTGCAACCAACGCTTCATTGTATCCTGGTCAGGACGTACAGCAAGAGCTGTCCAACGTTCGTCATGAGCTTTGTGATGAGCCATACCTGCTAATTCGTTTCCTGCTGGAACCTGCATATTTAATAATGTTTTCAAATTATAACGAGCTTCATCCAGTATGTCTGGATAGCCATTTCCGCTTTCAGGTATTTTCAATGAACCATCTTTAAATGGAGCAACTGACATGTCTCCTCCCAAGTGAAGTGCACGCTCATATGCATTCATTACAGTCCATGTTGAAATACCACCATTAACAACATACTTGCCATGGTCACCGGCATCATACCAACCACCTGTAACGTCAAGTGTGTAGTTAGCCTTGTAATCCCTTGAAGGATCTGGAGCAAGTATATCACTTGTGTGTCCTGCAGGACGAGCCCATTGTGATTGATCACAGTATGGCATTTCTATTGGAATAGCACTTCTGTTGTGATAGAAATACTTCATTGAATCGTATTTCATTTGTGTATAAATGTCATTTCCAATATTGAACTTCATACTTTCATTGTCTCCGGCTTTGGTTACAGAAACATCTGTTACTATCTTATAGCCGGTACCAACTGTTTTGTAACTTGAGAAATCAATGATATGAACATTGTCACCTGATGCATGGTCAGCACCTTTAACGGTTGATTTACCGGTTAAAACGGCTGTTCCAGCACTATTAACCAACTGCCAGTTAATTGGAGTTGTTGAACTTGTAGCTACTGTTGCAATCTTATCAGAATTAGGATAGAATCCTTCCTGATTTAAACGTACAACATTAGTAGGTTCAGGGATAGGATCTGGATATCCTGCAAACTGTGGATCCTTTACGTAAATATCATCAAAAGTATATGTTATAGGTTGAAAACTTGCAGGATTCTGTGCTTCAGATGTAGTTTTATCAGGAGCAAGATGGAAAGCAAATTCAACGTTGCTCTTGTCTCCCTTTTTCTGTGTAAATGTCTGTGTTACAGTTTTCGGAGTATTAGCCTGTAATTCAAGGAATTGCCATTGATCATTCATATTCCAGTATTCATCATATGGGTCACCCTGATCACCTATTTTAGGGTAGATTTTGCAGGCTCTGCTGGCAGTAACAGTAAACTGCACTGTATAAGTATGTCCCTGCACTAATGAGAGTCCTCTGTGACGGAACTGAATATCCCATCTTTCACCTGTTCCTGCTGCGCCGATCTTTTCAGCAGTTATTTTGTACTTACCGTCAGATGTAATATCAAAACTTGCCTTTGCAGGGTATGATTCAACCACGTGCCATGGAAGACCTACTCTGTTGTCAAAGGTATGGTTCTGAATTATGTCTCCTGCCCCAACCAGGGCAAATGCTTGTCCTATTGAAGAAGATAGAACCAGCACGATTGCGATAACCATCGCAATTTTCTTCACTAACCTTTTTTTCATATTTACCTCCTAGTAAAAATTTTTTATTTTTTAAAGCTCGCATTTAAAAGTAAAGCAAGCATTAAAAACTTCTTATACTTACAAAAGGTCCTTCTTAACCCTGGGGCAATGTAGTAATCGTCCCCAATAAGAATTTTTTCAAAGTAGCCATATCTATGGCATCAATATTTCCGTCCTTATATGTATCTGCAGCCTTAACATCTATACTGGAACTGCCGCCCAGTAAATATTTCTTTAATGCAGCTAAGTCCAACGCATCTACATTCTTGTCGCTGTTTACATCGCCATACAAAATTACAGGATCAGGGTTTCCAGATCCACCGGCAGGTTCGTTACCGAATACTTTTACACCGTTATCATAAACAGGTATGTTGGTAACTGTATCTACAGTACTGGTGGCTGGTAATCCATTATATGAGAAGTCATTCTTAGGATTCCAGTAGGTTGTTCCCTGTGGTGCTGCAATTCTAAACTGAACTTCTCTTCTACAAGCAGACTGACCGCCTGGGTAGATATTTTCTCCTGTCAAATCAACATTTACATAGTAAATATTATTTGAAACATCCCATGGCAATACGCCGGAAACCTTAGTATTCTTACCTTCAGAGTAATTTGAACTGGTTACAAGGCTTAAAGGATCAATTCCTGCTGCTACGATTTCAGACAAGTCCATAAAATATTTAAATGATATCTTGTCTGTAACTCTTGCAGGCCATCCAGTTTGGTTATACACAACAGCCTTGATTTCAGTATAATTAGGGCCGGTTGAATTCAAACCTGCCTTTATAATAACTTCATCGTTGGTTATTTTTTCGATAGCCTTGAAGTTAGGAATCGGATCTCCGCCAAACTGCTTGTACATTTTTGCAAGTGCACCTGTAAATCCGGCATTATAGTCGCAAGCTATTTCATTATTTACATAATTGTTTATTTCATCAGTGTAGCCGTCCGCATTATCCGGCCCTCCTACCAACGCACCATAAATAGTATGCCTGTGGTATGTTGGTGAAGTCATTTGATCTGTCCATGAACTATGAGCAGTTCTGTGATGCGGATGTTGAGGAGGATTTACTCCATATCCGACAACAAAACTTCTTCCGGTACTTCCAAGTGCATAATCAATCTGACTCTTAAGGAAATCCTTATACACAGATACTTTGGATGGCGTACAGCCTGCCCAATCAGCATAAACACCTGCTAAAAATGCCTGAGTTGTTGCATGTCTTAATGAACCCCATTGGAATAACCATGCTAAACCTTTTGGTGTGTAAGAAACACGTGTGCCGTTTACACCGGTTGTCCAGAAGTCAAGGTTCATTTCTATACTGTCCTTATATAACTGTTTGTTAGTAAGCCTTGCAAGGAGAAGTTCAGCGCCATAATGTACATCATCCCAGCACTGTCCCCATTTGTAGGATATAATATCTGTCTGCTGTTCTTTACCCCAATTCGGTACATAGGATTCTGCTTTGTCCAGATATGCACTGTCATTTGTTGCAAGATATAACCATACTGCAGCCCATGAAAGATCATCATAAAATCCGCCTGAGCTGTAGAAGCCTGAAGCAGCTGTATAGCCGGCATCACTCTTTGCTTTGTCAGCCATTGTAAACAAGTTTTTAGCATGACTTATGCACTTTTCAGCATAAGTAGGATCACTGTTTTTAAAGACTACTGCTGCAGATGCCAGAGAAGCTGCAGTGGAAGCACATACTGCAGAACCGGGATGAGAAGCGTCAACTTTGTACGACGGTCTTTCCATCTGTAATACTTCTGCCGGACCCCACCAAGAGTGGTCCTTGCCTCCGTCTCCTACCTGGTAGTAATATACGTCCGCTGTGGGATTACATTTAATAAAGTAATCATTAGCCCATTTGATATCGTCCATGATATATTTGGTCTGGCCGCTTTTATCATAGGCATCTTTATCCTCATATAAAGACCATGCAAGCATTGCAGATGTGTATGACATAGGTAGGTTAAACTTTACATGATCACCTGCATCGTACCATCCGCCTGTAAGATCAACTCCTACATCAGAACCGTCTTTCATACCGGAATCGCCTCTCCAGTTGTCACGCTTATCAGCTGGAAGGTCACCTGAACGCTGGAATTCGTAAAACATTATTGATTTCTGCAGTGCTTCTCCATAATTATATGTTCCTGCAGCATATGTGTTTGTTTGAGGTATAAACGAAACCAAAGAAGACAAAACCGAAATCGATAATGCAACACCAATAGCTTTTGTCCATTTTCTTTTAGTCTTAAGCAATTTGCAATCACTCCCTAAAATTAAATTTGACATATTTCCTTTAAAATAGTTAAGGTCTAATTAAGCAGTTTAACTTTGAGCTGAGCAAAATCAATGGCATCAATATTTCCGTCACTGTTCATATCAGCATTTGTTAAATTAATATTAGAAGTAGTTTGAGTTAAAATAGCCCTCTTGAGTGCAGCAATGTCAAGTGCATCTATAGCACCATCATTATTGACATCGCCTTTTAAACCTGTTTGTGGTTGAGAGTTGTAGTTGTATAGATTTGGGAAGTTACCTGTAGTATACAGAAGAATCATCATCCTTAAAGAATTACCGAAATAGGTGTAGTTACCTGAGTCTTTTACTTTAACACACTCATTATAGATGTTCTTCGCATATGTAGCGTCAGTACCTGTCATTGCAGCAGCAGCAGCACAACTGACAAATGTAGCGGTATGATTTGCACTTATCTGACTTCCTGATATTGTGTAGCCATCCTTTATGTTAGTATACCCAATATTTTTGAAGAAGTTTGAGATAGCGTCGCAATGTGTTTTAGCTTTTGCAGTCCCGTACCAACTGTAATCAATAGCTGCTCTCCATTGATAACGAACAGCATCATACTTGTAATCAAAGCCTTGTCCTGTAGCTGGGGTACCATTTGCCGTACACCAATCAGGAACAAGTCCTGTATTGCTGTTTCTTGCTTTATCCGCTATTTCATAACATTTATTTGCTACATTGATCCATCCGGAATTACCTGTAAAATCAGCAAAGATTCTATACCAAGCGGGGGCAAAATATGATGGATTAGTAACATCTGACCCACCCCACATATCTCCTGCCTTTATTACATATGTACCCGGTTCTACCATTTTATTGTATATATTACTTATGTAAGTTTTAGCTTCAGATTGGTAATTAAATCCACCACTTGTTCCCCACTTTTTGTGAGCAAACACGAGGGATACTGCAATATCTTCATCTGCATCTGTAGCGGCACCAACACTGTCTTTTCCCATTATATTTCCACTGGAGTCTATATGCCAGGACATAAGTCCATTGGTATTTAAAAATAATTTAACATAGTGATATAAGTCGTCAAATAATTGTTGTTCTCCAAAGTAAACTGCAAGCAGCATACCGTATCCAAGGCCTTCAGAAACCGTATCATAGCTTGTAGATGCGTCTCTCTGAACCCTGCGGTAGCCCTTTGCTCCATTTGATGTAATATGTGCACTTTTCCACTGTTCCCATTCACTGCGAACTAAATTATCTGCGGTTGATTGACTATCCGCCAGGCAACTATAAGCTCCATTTGGATATTTTGCGTCATATGGGAAAGGAATTTGATCAGCTGCACTTGAAACGATAGCAGTTGAGATTATTGAAACACTGAATATAGCCACCATTACAAGTGATTTAATTCTTTTTAAGCTTGAACTTTTGATCATGTTCTTACCTTAATCCTTTTTTCTTATTTTTCTTTGTAACTCATAAGCCCGGACAGTACAAGAATGAATAATTTAATCACATCAAATACCGTCCGGACTTTAAGGTTACATATGCGTTATAGCACTAAATACTATTGATTAGACAAGAGCGCTTTCTTTAAAAGAGCATAGTCAATAGCGTCAACTGCACTATCCTTATTCATATCTGCATTTGTAGTATTTATTGTAGTACTACTGTTTAAAAGATATTTCTTAAGTAAAGCAAGGTCAAGAGCGTCTACAGTTTTGTCATCGTTTACATCTCCAAGAAGCTCTTCACCACCTGGGAAGAGTACTGCATATACTCCATTTGCAACTGCAAATTCACTCTGAGCCCAGAAACGGTGTAATCTCTGTGTAGGAACCTGTCCTGCCTGCAATGCAGCAACCATTGTCTGCCATTCAGGATCCTGCTTGTACTTGGAACGAATGTCTATGAATTTAACACCAGATTTGATTACGTCTCCGTTAGGCATTTTTCCAGTCCAACCAGCCGGTACATAAACTTCCTGGTCAAGGAATCTGTGGTAATCATTACGTTGTTCAACAACTGATATACCCTTTGAATCGCTATAGTTAGTCCACATTGAGTCAAGAAGCTTCTTAGCATTATCTCTAGAAGTTGTATCTCCTGATTTAGCAGCATAGTAAGCCAATGTGTTTGCAAGTGAAGAAGCACAACCAAGGTCAGTACCATAGTTAACAACCTTAACATGCAGGTTTGCATTTCCAGTATATCCTTTTGTCGGATCCCAAGTATCCGGCTGTCCATCCCAGTCAATTGTACTAGGAATCTGGAATGTTCCGTCAGCATTAAACTTGATTTCGCCGTTAATCCATTTTGCCCATTTGTCTAAGAGTGTCTTAGCTCTGGCATCGCCAGTCTTATAGTACAATTCAGCTACACGCTGCATTGACCATACCTGCATACCAAACCAAGTGTTACTGCCTGGATCAGCATATACAGGGTTTTCTACATAACCCATTCCGTAGAATGTTGAAGTACCTGCAGGAATTGATTCATAGCGTCCATTCCATGAGTTTGTAGCACCACCGGCAATAGCACCTTCTGATGACTGCAACCACTGATAGAATTCAAGCTGTCTGTCCAAACTCTTTGCCCAGTCAGTTGCACCATTTGATGACTTAGGCTTGAAGCTTGCATCCGTTGAAAGTACCCAAGCTGCAAATGGATTCTGGTAACCGAAATGGTTATGACTGCTACCGATTATCCAAGCCCAGTTGGAGTCAACTCCACCACCCCATGCGTAATACCATGAAAGCAGATAATGTGCTGCATCATATCCGGTACCAGCCTGTGAAGGTTGTCCGATCTTTCTGAAATACTTATCAAAGAATGAATATCTGAGGTAATCACCCATCTTTGATGCCTTACCTACGTCTGTGCTTACGCTCTTACCTTGTTCTTTTGCCCACTGGTCAGCCCAGTAAGTTGCTTGAATTGCACGAGCATCAGCATCTGGAGCATTTGTGTATTTGAATTGTTTTGCCGGAGTACCTGTATCCTTTGTAAAGAGATCCAGGAATCCGTACTGTCCACCAAATTTATGTGCATCCCAGCACGGTTGAGGTATGGTTTCCCAAGTTGACTCCTGCTCACCTCTTTGGAAAGTATTGATGTAGGACGGTCTAGTTGTACCGTCTCCTCTTTGACCAAATCCATACCAGTTATCAACGTCCAAAATCCAGTGCATTCCATACATCATGCTGGTTCCGTATGCTGAAGTCAATTGTGAATTAATTGGATCTTTACCAACAGGTTGACTTGTATCCAACGGAGAAGGATATTTGCTTGGGTCTTGGAATTCTGGAGCATATGTAGCAGGCTTGTTAGGATCATACTTGCTCATACTTACATTAGGTTGATCCTGTTCTGTCGGGATCAAATACTTTTCAGCAACTGACCAAGACTTATCAAAGCCTGTAAAATCTCCGGAAAATCTTCCATGCATTGCTTCCAACCACATATAGTAGGACATAGCTTCACTTGTGGTAACATGTCCATAGTCAGGAGCTTCTACCATTAATGTTTCTACTGAGTGGTACGGAATTCCCTCAGGACTGAAATATCCGTTTGAAGTATTTTTAATCTTGCTGTACATGGATTCGAAACGATCCTGGTACACCTTGTTTACAGGACTTGCTGCTGCATTTATGCTTGTTGTTGTCATTATTGATAATGACATTGCAGCAGCAACTGCAACTGCTCCTACTCTTTTAAAATTCTTACTCATTTTACACCTTCCTTATTATTTGAATTTTATGGCAGTAAAACTGCCATAAGCTTTTTAAAACTCCATACTTTATGGCCTTGCAGCCATAAAGTATGGAAAATTTAAATTCAATAATTAATTAAGTTTTGCACTTCCGTTTGTGAATGTGATATCAGAGATTTTTGCCATGTTACCATTACCGAATGCTCCACCAGCTTTAAAAGCGATAGGAGTTGTTGTGCTTGAAGTACCTAATACCTTGAAAGTAAGATTAGCGATTATTCCATCACTTGCGATAGGTTGATCAGTTATAGTGTTATCAAGGAAAAGAATACTGATAGTACCAGTTGTTGCGTTGATGCTGCTTGAGAAGTTAACAGGTGCATTTATTACTATATCACCAGCTGTTGCTGATACAGCCTGTAACAAAGTTGCATCGTATGTAAGATAGAAATTACATGTTCCTACATTACCTGATTTAACAACATTGCTCAGGGTTACAGGTACTGTTATAGTATCACCAGTTTTTCCTGATACTGAAGCAATCTTTACACCAAGTCCTGTAGGAACAGGTGTAGAGTCAGTGATTGATAAAGTCAGAACTGGATTACTTGTAACACCAAAATCAAATGTGAGTGCCTTTGAACCAACTGCTAGAGTACTCAAATAGCTCTTTGAGATTGTTACAACATTATTTGATACTGTGTAGTCAGTACCTGATGTCAAACCGGTGATACCTTTGAAAGTATTTCCGTTTGGTGTAAGAGTTACACTTACATTTGCAGGAACATACTTATCAAAAGATGCAGTTGTAGGAGTGATAGTTGGGTTTACTGGAGTAACATCTCCAACATCAACAGTCACACTACCGTTTGTCTTAGTAACTGTAGCTATTTTTGCCATATTACCGTCACCGAAAGCTCCTCCATCTTTGAATGCTACAGGAGTAGTAACCTTTGATGTAGTGCTCTTTAATTTGAATGTAATTGTAGCAAATGTTCCATCAGTCTTGATTAATTGGTCAGTAATTGTATTGTCCAAGAACAAGAAGCTGATTGTACCATTACTGATGCTGCTTGAGAAGTTAACAGCAGCATTTGTTACTATAGAACCAGGTGTCACTGTTGTTGCTTCCAACAGACTTGCGTCATATGTAACATAGAAGTTACAAGTTCCTACATTGCCTGCAGTTGCTACATTTGCAAAAGTTACTGGTACTGTTACAGTATCTCCAGCTTTGCCTGCAGCTGTTCCTATTGCTACTTTAAGTTCCTTTGTAGGTTGAGGAGTTGTATCAATAATTGTTAATGCCAAAGTAGGATTGTTTGTAACACCAAAATCAAATGTGAGTGTCTTTGAACCAACTGCTAGAGTGCTCAAATAGCTCTTTAAGATTGTTACAACATTATTTGATACTGTGTAATCAGTACCTGATGTCAAACCGGTAATACCTTTAAATGTACTTCCGTTTGGTGTAAGAGTAACACTTACATTTGCTGGAACATACTTGTCAAAAGTTGCAGTTGCAGGTGTAATAGCTGGGCTTGGATTACCAACATCAATAGTAACACTACCGTTAGTCTTAGTAACTGTAGCTATCTTTGCCATAGTTCCGTCACCAAAAGCTCCACCATCTTTAAATGTTACTGGTGTTGTTGTTTTAGCTGCTACGGTCTTTAATTTGAATGTGATATTTGCAAATACACCATCTGCAGTTATCAATTCATCGGTAATTGTGTTATCCAAGAACAGGAAGCTGATTGTTCCATTGCTTGCACTGCTTGAGAAGTTTACTGCTGCATTCTTAACTATTGGACCTGCAGCTACTGATACTACATCTAACAGGGTTGCATCGTATGCAAGATAGAAATTACATGTTCCTACATTACCTGCACTTGCTACGTCAGCAAATGTAACAGGTACTGTTACTGTATCGCCTGCGAGACCTGAAGCTGTTCCCACTGCTACTTTAAGTTCCTTTGTAGGTTGAGTACCAGGATCTATAGTTACACTACCGTTTGTCTTAGTAACTGTAGCTATCTTTGCCATAGTACCGTCACCAAAAGCTCCACCATCTTTAAATGTTACTGGTGTTGTAGTTTTAGTTGTTACACTCTTTAATTTGAATGTGATATTTGCAAATACACCATCTGCAGTTATCAATTCATCAGTAATTGTGTTATCCAAGAACAGGAAGCTGATTGTTCCATTGCTTGCACTGCTTGAGAAGTTTACTGCTGAATTCTTAACTATTGGACCTGCAGCTACTGATACTACATCCAAAAGGCTTGCATCGTATGCAAGATAGAAATTACATGTTCCTACATTACCTGCATTTACTACGTCAGCAAATGTAACAGGAACTGTTACTGTATCTCCAACGTTACCTGAAGCTGTTCCCACTGCTACTTTAAGTTCCTTTGTAGGTTGAGTACCAGGATCTATAGTTACACTACCGTTTGTCTTAGTAACTGTAGCTATCTTTGCCATAGTACCGTCACCGAAAGCTCCACCATCTTTAAATGTTACTGGAGTTGTAGTTTTAGTTGTTACACTCTTTAATTTGAATGTGATATTTGCAAATACACCATCTGCAGTTATCAATTCATCAGTAATTGTGTTATCCAAGAACAGGAAGCTGATTGTTCCATTGCTTGCACTGCTTGAGAAGTTTACCGCTGCATTCTTAACTATTGGGCCTGCAGCTACTGATACTACATCCAAAAGGCTTGCATCGTATGCAAGATAGAAATTACATGTTCCTACATTACCTGCATTTACTACGTCAGCAAATGTAACAGGAACTGTTACTGTATCTCCAACGTTACCTGAAGCTGTTCCTACTGATACTTTAAGTTCCTTTGTAGGTTGAGTACCTGGATCTATAGTTACACTACCGTTTGTCTTAGTAACTGCAGATATCTTTGCCATAGTACCGTCACCAAAAGCTCCACCATCTTTAAATGATACTGGTGTTGTAGTTTTAGTTGTTACACTCTTTAATTTGAATGTGATATTTGCAAACACACCATCTGAAGTAATCAATTCATCTGTAATTGTGTTATCCAAGAACAAGAAGCTGATTGTTCCATTGCTTGCACTGCTTGAGAAGTTAACTGCTGCATTCTTAACTATTGGACCTGCAGCTACTGATACTACATCCAACAGATTTACATCATATCCAAGATAGAAATTACATGTTCCTACGTTTTTCATTTTTGCTACATCAGCAAATGTAACAGGAACTGTTACTGTTTCTCCAGGAGCACCAGTAGCTGTTCCAACTGTAACTTTAAGTGAATCCGTAGTACCGTCTGGGCCAACATTAATAGTCAACTTAGGATTATTACTGCTCAGACCGAAATCAAAAGTAAGAGTTTTTGTACTATTTGCTGGAAGTGTATTCAAGTAACTTGCCAATAATGTTACTTCATTTGTTCCTTTTGTATATTGGCTGCTCTGTAATTCAGTAATTCCATTGAAAGTATTACCGTTTGGAGTAATAGCTATCTTAGTATCTGTAAATGCTTTTGCATTTGCAGAAATAGAAGTAGGATTGATTGTAGGTAGTGGTGGTGGTACGATACCGCCGTCAAAACCATAAGCAAGAGTTCCGCCTACGTAAGCACTAATTTTCTGCCAATCCATGTATGAACTAGCTGAAGTATATGACAAGTCATTTGATTGATCAAAATTAGTCCAGTCATTTCTTGCAAATCTAGTTTGAATCTCTATGGATCCTCCAGCTGGAAGACTTCCTGCATCACTCTTTAATCCAACTTCAAGATAATGATCTGCGTTGGTAATAGCAGGGCTCATCGCTACAAATGTACCAGTTACTTTTGAAGTAGCATCTACGTAGCTGCTACCATTCATATAACCTGCATGGTCACAAAAGAATGTTACCGGTTTGTCTGCGTCCTGAGTGTAGTAATATCTAAGTTTTAAATCTGCCAAGTTGATTGGTGAACCAGTTGTGTTTGTAACTTTAAATCTAGCGTATACGGAATTTGATGATGTCGGTGAACCGCCATTATTAAATTGAACTGATACGACGCCAGTGCCTGCTGCAAAAGCTGTAAGCTGAGCTCCTAATAATGTCACCAACATTGTTAGTGCTAATAAAAATGCTAAAGACTTTTTACGCATTTGTAAACCTCCTATTTTTATTTTACATGAAAACCATTTGGCCTTCTGACTATAGGTTTTATCACCAATATTCAGCCGCTTATCAGTTTAAGGCAGTTATAATAAAAGGTACTTTTTAAAAAAAGATGCTTTTAAACCGCCTTACTTAAAAATGTTTCATTTTTAGGCACACTGATATAACTGAATAAATATTTTCACCTCCTTAATCTTTATTGGCTAAGTGGTTTTTCATAATTTAAATTAATTCAGAAATGCTTCAACTGTTTATAAAAATTCTCAAAACATAACCGCATTACCGTAGTTATCTATTACGATTATTTTGATACTTTTTATAATCACTTTTTATTAGATTTTTAAATAACGATAACTTTTTCTGAAAAGAAGGTACTATTCTGTCATAATGCTTACAGCTAATATAACCAAATGGTTCGTAGACGTAATTGAAAATAAGATATAATGATAGTTAGAAAGAATATAACTTAGAGAATTAATACTTATAAAAGCGAATCTTACAGATATTTGAAATGAATATGTTTAAGCCGTTTACCTTAGGTGCTTACCATTATCAAATTTTATCATTTTTTGTTTTAATAATTAATAATACATTACCCCTTTAAACGCTTTTTTCATATTTTTCGTATAGCCATAAATGCTTTAAATTCATATTACCATTTATGTAATTAAATGACAAGTACTTTTTTAACATTTTTTCAACAGGATTTTTGGTAATTTTTTATAAACTTAGTCCTTCTATTTTTTGGTTTTTTGTGCTATTTTTCTACATACCGTAAAGTAAATAATTACTATTTTATGTTAATTATCTACCTCTTTTGTAATTTTCTAGATATAAAATTATCATAAATAATAATAATATGCAATATTAAAACATACTTTTATAACTTGTCCACAGTTATAAGTTGAATGAACAAACTAAAATTTATGATTTTTTTGTCGCTTTTAATAAGTTTTACATGTAATTACTTCTTTACATGATATCAACATAATTAATTTATTAGCTTTTTACTTTTCAGTATAGTATAAATAATTACTAAAAACACAAACAAAATTATACTTCCTATCAGCCCTGATATCTGTCCGGGATATAAAGGTGATGTGGCAAATACTATTACTATAAATGTTATCGCTATAAAATTTATTAAAGGCCATCCGGGGACTTTATATTTAAGTCTGTCAGGCTTCTCTTTTAGTGTCTTCCTTCTATAGAATAAATGTGTAATTGAAATTGTAAGCCAGTTAACAAGTGCAGTAAACCCGCTGGCTGCCGCCAGAATTTCAAATACCTTTGATGGTACTATATATGAAATAACAGCAGTCAAAAGTAGAACGATACTACTGAGTCCAAGTGCATAAACAGGAACACCGTTTTTATTTTTTATTAAAAAGGTCTTTGGAGCCTGTTTCCCCAAACTTAGTGAGTTCAGCATCCTTGAAGCACTGTACATTGATGAGTTAAGTCCGGATAGTGCCGCTGTCAACACAACGAAGTTTAAAATATCACTGCCAAAAGGCACCCCTGCCCTGTTTAAAATTTGAACAAAAGGACTTTCTGAAGTTGAGAATGCTCCCCAGGGCATTAAACAAATAATAAAAAGTATTGAAAATGTATAGAGAACTATTACTGTAATGGTTATTGTATAAATAGCAGGAGGTGCATCCTTTTCAGGATTTTCTGATTCGGCAATTGAAAGTCCTATGATACCGGTACCCGTGAAGGAAAACATTACCATAATCATAGACGCAAAAATGCCTCTTAATCCGTTTGGCATAAAACTATTGACAGATTGGAAAACAGGAAGTGGCTTAATTCCGCCAAAGGATGTTATACCAACTATAGTAGTAAGACCAAATATAATAAAAACAATAAGAGACAAAACTTTAATCGAAGCAAGAAAACTTTCAATTATACTCAATCCCCTGGCATCCTTTAGATTTATTCCCGTCATTACTAATGCATAAATAACGCAGAACACCCATAGTGGAATACCGGGAAACCACAAACCTGTAAAAATTGCCGCAGCAGCAACTTCACTGGCCATTCCAAGGACACCGCTGAACCAAAACATCCAACCGTTTACAAAACCTATCCATGGTCCGAATATTTCTGATGCATGTACCCTGAAAGACCCCGGTGCAGGATTAATAATAGTCATTTCAGTTATAAACATTACTTCCATTACCATAATAATCCCACCAAAAATGTAGGCCAGAATTGCCGCAGGGCCAGCAATTGAAATTACTGTCCCGCTACCGAGAAATATACCGGAGCCGATTATATTCCCAAGTGCCATTATAATTAGATGATTTCTGCTAAATCCTTTTTTTATAGATTTACTGCTCAATTAAATTCTCCTTGTTTAATATATTTATTCCTTCTAAAGAATAGGATAATCAGTGCTAAACCGATTATCCTATTCAAGGTTATACTATATCAAGTTTTATCTTTAAATGTTGTGCAGCATGTCTCATCACTTATACTGGCTTTGGCTCCATCCATTGAGTTAACTTCAAGTGCATTGGCATAGCACATTTGACCTTCATTGTAGGCACAGTTTGTGACGCCACACTTAACTTTCATACAAGGTGCATCCATTCACAATCACCTCCCAGTATTATTTTTCTGTAATGCTGTACTAAAAGATATTATTTTCACATTATAAATAATTAAACTAAGGAATTTTTAACATTAATAAAATTACTCGTTATCTGTACTTACACTCTTTTTGGACTTTTTAACTTTGTAGAGGATAAATCCTACTATAATCAAGCAAGCTAAAACTATTACAGAAAGAATATTAAAGTATGACAAAAATCTGTTTACCGCAGAAATATTATTACCTATAAGACGTCCTATAACCATATATATAGCCTGCTGTAATAATATTGAGATAAATATATACGAAAAATAAACTCTCTTTTTAACCCGAAAAACTCCTGAAAATAAAACCATTATGGTGCTTGTCCCCGGTATGAACTTACTTAGTATTAATCCATATTTACCATATTTATGAAATACCTTTTCGGAACGTTTTATATGTTTTTCGTCAATATATTTTAATACTATCTTATACCTTAAAACTTCATTACCCTTTTTATACCCGAACCAATAAACAAGAATTGAACCCACAAGGCTCCCCAATATTGAATTAATTAATACCGGTGCAAAATGGAATTGCCCTCCCAGTGTTGTCAGATAACCTTCAAATACAATGATAACATCTGAAGGAAAAGGCGGAAAAACCAACTGAAGAATTCCGGTTAAAAAGAAAAATAAATATGTAACTATAACATTATTATTTATTACATGATGTATTAAATTAAAAATAAAATTTTGCATTATTTTTAGGAGCCTCCTTGGTAAACATATATCTATTATACCCAATAACTCATAGTTTGTCTGAAAAAGGCAAAAAGCTCATTGCACATGACTTGTGAATGAGCTTTTTGCAATTTGTATTTTTTGTATTATTTTTGTAATTCGTCTTTCCCTGCGTAATTCTCTACATAATCGTAAATCTTTTTTGATAATGTAGCTTCATTCTTGCAGGCTGTTCCAAAATCCACATTATCTGTCATAATCGAAAGTACATATGGATGCGATGCAAATACTATGCCTACATCATTGGCAGTTTTTACCTGATTACCTATTTTATGAGCAACTTTTACACCTGTAAGCTGTGCATCAATCCTGTCATGCCAATCTGTATTTTCAAGGTTATTTATAAGTTCCCCATAAACATCTTGATTTTTAAGATAGTGTTTGTACAAATCCTGTGCTACCAATGCCATATCGTATGGACATGATCGATGGCGATTATCATAATAGACCTTTCCACCAAGATCAACCAGATATTGACGGACATTTTGTATATCCAGAAGCCTGATTAACATATTAACACCGCAATTATCGCTTTTTCTTATTGCCAGCTTTGATGTTTCACGAACGGTATACTGGGTTCCGAAAGCAGATTTCTGTATTATTCCCGTACCGGGTTCAACGTCTTCCTTCTGATAAGTAAGCATATCGTCCAAATTAACTTTTCCGGCCTCAACATTTTTATACAAAAGAACATTGATAGGAAGCTTCGAAGTACTTGCTGCTATATATCGGTCAGTATCATTAACATTGACCATCTCTCCGGTAGCCAGATCAATAAATGTAACTCCGTACTTTCCTGATAGCCCTGCAGTATAGTCAGTTATTAATTTTTTTAATCCATCCATCTTACCGCTTTTTTTAACAGATCCTATATTAGGAAGAAAGCCGTGATCCTTTGTATTGGCTCCGTTTAGTGTGGTATCGGAAGTTGATGTTGTCGCTGTTGCTGCAGTGGAATCAGATGGCGTTGGTGTAGTTGTGGATATACTGGTTTGTGCAGCAGCAGACTTTGATGAAGCCGTGGGAGAAGTAGCCGCTGTTTCCCCCTTATTCATGAACAGGTAAGCTGCCATAGCTATAGCTATTATTCCTAACACACCTATTGTAGTAATAAGTGCACGTCTTTTTTTATACTTTTTTTCATTTTTAAAGTAGTAAGAACTCATTTTTATCCTCCGTATAAGATTACATTTGCTTCTATCATTATAGTAGTATTAATGTAATCTGTAAAATATATCTGTTATTTACTATTTTCAAACAATAATCTGCAGTTATCTGCCCTGTATTTTGATATTATATATTCAACAGGCTGACCGCTTTTTGAAAATAGTGTATTCTGAAGCTTAATAAGTGGCTGACCAGGCTGAACTCTCAGAAGTGGCGAATCATTTTGGTCTGCAAACACTATTTCCAGTATACTCCTGCTCTTATCAGGAATTAAAGGGTATTTCCCCCTTAAAATATCTATAGAAGATTTTCCATCTTTTAATTGGGAAATAATGTCAGGGAAAAGACTTAGAGATATGTACGACTTATTAAGAGAATAGACTTCATTTCTCTGATTATTTATAAATGATAAATACGTTATTTCTGCAATTGCCATACTTGAATTAAAGTTAAATATTTCATTAAGTTGACCTATAGATGAACTCCCTATATCTTTCAAGTCAATAATATTTTTTTCTGCAGGAGTCTGGCAGTCAAGTACTGAATCTGTAAACCCGCTGTAATCTTTAATATCAATTACGTTTTTTCTTCCATATACAAATGTTCCCTTTCCCTTTTCCTTATAAAGATAACCGCTGTTAGTCAGCTCACTGACAGCTTGTCTCACAGTAGGCCTGCTTATGTCATACATCTGGCATAAATCCTGTTCGGAAGGTATTTGGGAATTTGCAGGAAATTCATTGTTTTCTATTTTTTTAATTAATAGATCTTTTAATTGCAAATATAGCGGTATGCTGCTAAATTTATTTATCATTGAATCACTCCCAGAATGTGATAAAAGATAGGATGATGTATAGACATCCTATCTTTATAATTATAACAACATAATATTAAACTTCAACATAAATATTCTAAACTTTCAAATCAACCTGAATATCAGCTAAGCGTTCTGTATCGAGTATCGGGGTAACTTCATTCGCTATGAATTCAACAACCTGCTCCGGACTTCTTCCTATATAGTTCTTTGGTTCCAGCACGGAATTCAGTTCTTCAAGTGTCATTCCAAAACGTGCATCTCCGGCAATTCTTTCGATGAGATCGTTTTTCTCACCGTCAACTTTAACACGCTTACCGGCTTCCATTGAATGAGTCCTTATCAATTCATGGAGTTCTTGTCTGTCTCCCCCACGCTTAACGGCTTCCATCATTATATTTTCAGTAGCCATAAAAGGAAGTTCATCCAAAACGTGCTTTGTAATTACCTTAGGATATACTACCAGTCCGCTTGCTACATTAATATATATGTTAAGTATTGCATCTATTGCAAGAAAAGCTTCAGGTACGGAAATTCTCTTGTTTGCCGAGTCATCCAGTGTTCTTTCAAACCACTGTGTTGACGCTGTAATAGCCGGATTTAAAGCATCAACTATAACATATCTAGCAAGGGAAGAAATTCTCTCGCATCTCATAGGATTACGCTTGTATGCCATTGCTGACGAACCTATCTGTTTTTCCTCAAAAGGTTCCTCTATTTCCTTCATACTCTGCAACAGTCTCATATCGTTACTGAATTTGTAAGCGCTTTGAGCAATTGCACTTAATACACCAAGAACTCTGCTGTCAAGCTTCCTTGGGTAAGTCTGTCCGGAAACGGCAAATACATTTTTAAAGCCCATCTTTTCAGCGATTAGTTTTTCAAGTTTCTTAACCTTTTCATGATCACCGTCAAACAAGTTCAAAAAGCTTGCCTGTGTACCGGTTGTACCCTTTGAGCCAAGGAGTTTCATGTTTTCAATTACATGCTCTAAATCTTCCATGTCCATCAGAAGTTCCTGAATCCACAAGGTAGCTCTTTTACCTACTGTAACCAACTGTGCAGGTTGATAGTGCGTGAAACCTAACGTCGGCAGATCCTTATACTCCATTGCAAAGTCAGAAAGTTTCTTAATAAGAATGAGCATTTTACTTTTTACAAGCTTCAATGCTTCGTTCATTACTATAATATCGGTATTATCTCCTACATAACAGGATGTTGCTCCAAGATGAATTATAGGCTTTGCGTCGGGACAAAGCTCACCAAAAGCATGAACATGAGACATAACATCATGTCTGAACTCTTTTTCATACTTTTCGGCAACTTCATAATTAATGTTATCTTGATTTTTCTTCATTTGCTCAATTTGAGCATCGATTATATTCAATCCCAGTTCCTTTTCAGCTTCTGCCAGTGCAATCCAGAGTTTTCTCCAGGTAGTAAATTTCATGTCCGGTGAAAAAATCTGCTGCATTTCACTGCTTGCATATCTTGCATTAAAAGGACTTTCATAGACGTTTTTCATTCAACAATCCCCCAACTAACAAAATATTTAATTTAATCATATCTCATGTCACTCAAATATTATACAACATATGCCGAATATTTGCATCAATAAATTTAAAAATGTTCGGATTTTAAAGTTGCAAAAAAAAGTGCGGGATTTTATCCCGCTTTAGACATTTATGAATATGAGATTGTAATTGACATTACAATTCTAACTCATGGATTATTATAGCTTGAAAAATGCACCTGTTCAAGCTATTTATAAAATAATTATTGATTTAACAGTTTAGTAGCACTTACAAGCTGAACACATATTGCCAGAACGTCTATTGCTTTCTTCAATTCCTCAACCGGAGGCATTGTTGGAGCTATTCTCAAGTTCCTATCCCTTGGGTCATTACCATATGGGAATGTAGCACCCGCTTTAGTTAATGCCACACCTGCCTCGCCTGCAAGCTTAGCAACCTCTTTTGCACAATTGTCCATAGTATTGAGGCTGACAAAGTATCCGCCGTTTGGCTTATTCCAGGAAGCAATGTCCTTGCCTCCGAGTTCTTCATCTAGAATTTCAAGAACTGTATTAAATTTTGGTTTTAATATGTCGGCATGCTTTTTCATGTGAGTATTAATACCCTCAAGGTCTTTAAAGTACTTTGCATGTCTTAATTGATTTATCTTATCGTGTCCAATTGTCTGTATAGTAAGACTCTTTTTGATTCCTTTTAAATTTTCAGTACTGGTTGCCATTACCGCAACCCCTGCACCAGGGAAGCTTATCTTTGATGTTGAGCTGAAAATATATACCATATTCTCATTTCCCGCATCCTTGCATGCTTTAAGTATGTTCTTTAATTTGTCAGGACTTTCTGACAGATGATGTACGCAATAAGCGTTATCCCAGAATATTCTGAAATCCTTTGCCTTTGGTTTCAGGTTTGCAAATCTTGTAACAACCTCGTCAGTATAAGTGATTCCGTCAGGATTGCTATATTTGGGAACGCACCATATACCTTTTATACTTTCGTCTTCAGAAACAAGTTTTTCAACGGCATCCATATCTGGTCCGTCCTGTTTCATATCTACGGTAATCATTTCTATTCCAAATAATTCACATATAGCAAAATGTCTGTCATATCCGGGACTCGGACAAAGGAATTTTACACTGTCCAGCTTTGACCATGGAGTACTTCCCAAGATACCTAATGACATAGCTCTTGCAATAGTATCATACATTAAGTTCAGACTGGAATTACCTCCAACCATAATTTCATCTGTACTTACTTCCAGCATTTCAGCAAAAAGAGCTTTTGCTTCAGGAATACCGTCAAGAACCCCATAATTGAAGCAATCTGTGCCATCTGCAGCCTTTCTGAGTTCTTTTGCTGGTATATCAAGTATATCCATGCTTATATCAAGCTGTTCAGCACAGGGCTTACCTCTGGTCATATCGAGTTTAAGATTCTGTGCTTTAAATTCATTATATCTTTTTTCTAATATTTCAATTTCATTTTTTAATTCTTCTTTGGAAAAATCTTTATAGCTCTTCATAATTATCTCCTCCGATTGCCATTTTGACCTGTAACAAACATATTTAAATTTTAATACATATTATTAATATTTGCAAGTTTTATGTTCTTACCAATTCAAAAAATATAACCTCCAATATTCTTTAAAAGACTTTTTTTAGAAATTATGCAGGAATTCAAAAAACAAACTGCAGTTAGTTTTCTAAATGGCTTTTTATGTTGAAATATAGCAATAAAAGGCTATTATACCACCTCTTTATTTGAAGGGGAAATACAGCAACAAATACAGATATTACATATATTTTGTTAATTGACATTACTCTATGTACTTTATATAATAATTTACAGATTATAATATTATGTAAACCGATATAAGGACATAAGCTCAGGTTTGGTTATCTTACATAGGTGCCAGCGTAACCTGTGCCTTAATTTTTTAGGCTGAATCAGCTGGAAACAGAAGTATTTTAAGAAACCTTCCATCTTATTTCTGAAAAATAAAGAAGCCTGTAAGGCTTCCACATCAGACATGAATGCCTTCAAAGGGCATTTTCAAGAATAATAATATAAGCCGCTAATACTCCCCCTTCTGTCCAGCTGAGATTAGCGGCTTGTAAATTATTTTACTTAACAACTGTTTTTATCACTCTTAAAAAATTTTCTCCTGTGATTTTATTTATAAGTGATTCACTATAATTTAATTTCAGCAGTTCATTGATTAAATCCGAGAAGCACTGTACTCCTTCAAGGCCTACTGGCGTTTTATCTATTCCGTCAAAATCAGCTCCAAGTCCAAGAGTATCCTCACCTGTAAGTCCTACAATATGTTCAATGTGAGATATGACATGTTTCATTTCAGCTTTCCCATCATTTATTATAAAAAATGGGTATAAGTTTATACCTGTTACTCCTCCGTTTTTTTTCAATGCAAGAAGCTGTTCGTCGGTTAAGTTTCTACTGTGACCGCAAATCTTTTTAGCATTGGAATGGGAAGCTATTATGGGTACCAACGAAAGATTTATTACATCCCAAAATCCTGGTTCTGACAAGTGGGATACATCTACCATCATTCCCAGTCTGTTCATTTCAGCAACTACTTCCCTGCCGAAGGGTGTAAGACCTCCATTTGTAACAGAGTCAGCTACACCGTCAGCAATCTGGTTTCTAAAGTTCCAAGTAAGAGTTATTGCCCTTACACCCAGTTGGTAGAGAATACGCAATACAGATAAGCTTCCCTCAAGTGCTTCCCCGCCTTCAATGGTTAGAACGGCAGCTACTTTACGACTATTTATTGCGTTTACTATATCGTTGTAATTACGACATAACATTATATCATTCTTATTAATTTCAATTTCTCTGTAAAGTTTGTCAATAATATCAAGTGTACGCCTTAAAGCCCCCATTTTTGCCTGTTCAGGAGCAATAAATGCTGCAAAAAACTGAACAAAACTATCATACTTTTTTAATCTGTCTATATCAATATGACCAGTATTACTTTTCAGGGCTCCACCTGTTTTCATTATAGTTGTAATGGTATCACAATGTGCATCAACAAAAGTCATGCTGTCATCTCCATTTTAATAATTTAAATTTCTTACTTAATTAAAAGGCGTTTTTTATAAGGTTTATACTTTTTACGTTTGCACTTCCCATGGATTTATCCATTAATATTTCAATAACATCAAATCTTACCTTAGTATCCATTTTTCTTGTGTTTGTCAGGTAGATAGTTGCTATTTGACGAATCTTCTGCTGTTTAGTCCGTGTTACTGCTTCCCCTGGTGTTCCGAATGTACTTGTTCTTCTTGTTTTAACCTCTATAAAACAAGTGTATTCCTTTTCATTGGCAATTATATCTATTTCGCCCAAACGTCCTACCCTATAATTTGTTTTCAGAATAGTGTATCCGTTTCTTTGAAGAAATTCCGCTGCTTCCTTCTCGCCGACTGCTCCAATTTCCCTTTTATTTGTATCAGTCATCGTACAAATCTCCATAGCTTTCATCCACACAGCCTATAAATATAAGTATCTCTGCTACCACTTCATATATTTCCGGAGGAATTTCATCCCCTATGCTTAAAGAGGAGAGGGTTTGGGCAAGATTACTGTCCTGATATAATGGAACATTACTTTCCTGTGCCTTCTGAATAATTCTCTCTGCTATTTGGCCCTTTCCGGCTGCAACTATTCTAGGAGCTGCGTCAGTTTCAGGTGAATATTGCAGGGCAGCTGCATGTTTTATTTGTTTTTTTACGTTGTCTTCCTTCAACCGACATCCCCACCATTCGTATTTTCTGTTGTTGCTGTATTTACACTAAAATATCTATATTATTTGGCGTTTTTATAAACTCTTTTTTAGCTTCTTCTTCAAAATTTACAATGCTGATTGGGTCTTCTAAGAGCTTGTAAGTAAAATCTACTAACCTATAGCCCTTTTCTAGTAGTGAATTGTACAGCATCTTGTGGCTGTCCTTTAATATATTGAAAACTCCGCTGTCTTCAAGCCTGAAATTTGTGCTGACATCCTTTTCTTTTATACTTAGTAAGGTATCTATCCTTCCGATATTGTTAGTTTCCAATGAAAGAAGTACCGTTATATTTGACGGATCCAGCTTTTTTGCCTTGGAACCTTTTTTAAGCATATAAAGTTCACCGGTAGTGTTTTGGTTGAAAATACTCAAAGGAAGCTGAACATATGAACTGTAATTATTCAGTTGGTTAATAAAATTAACATTACTCTCCAAACTATTGACTATGTTTACGGCTGCTTCCCTAACTACGGAAGGCAAATGCTGTATGGCATTTTTTACTACTGTTAAGGAGCTTTCCAACTCATTGTAAAACTTTACAGGATTAATTTCCTCGTTGTTCTGACGGTCTATTCTGACAATCAGGTTTTTTAGAGTATTTACCGCATCCTTTATAATATGCTGCTTACCTGCATCAAAGTTGAAGTTATCTAATTCCTGCTGTCTAACTCCTATTTTGTCAATAGAATTGCTAATTTCCTTGGCAATATATTTTACAGCAGTAATTTGTTCTTGAGTAAGTTTTTGTTCTTCTGTAATTGTTTGAAGTTGGTTTCTTAGTTCCTTGAGTACAGGCAGGTCTGCCTTGGAAAGTGCTGCCGGAGTTATGCTGTTATCTGTGCCAAAACCATTCTCTGCACGTAATGATGCCTTAATCGTTTCAGTTTTAGCCTGACTGTTTTGAGTATTTGCCGTATTTACCTGATTTTCAGATGTATCAGAACTTTGTACAACTGTAGCGGGACTATTCACAGTCGAGAGTGCTGCCCCTGATTTTACGGCAGAACTATTACTTGCACTGCTTCCCTCAACTATACCCTCAGCATTTCCAAACTTCATTTTTATACCGGAAGTAAGCCTTTCAAGGAGATTATCCATAACAGCTGCTTTTACAGGTACATTTTCACTGTTTTCCTTCACGATACTTGCAAGTCTGTTAACAATTTCTTGTGGGGTTTTAGGGGGTTCAGTTTCCCCTGCACCCTCCACAAGTTTTATAAGACCACTTATGTTATCTGTTATTTTTAAACGACCGGAAAGCAGGCTTTGAAGCTTTTCTATATTATTTATATTATCAGATAATTTTGAAGCTATAAGAAAAGCAGCTGCATCCGCTTTTAACCCTTTGTCTGGACTTATCAATTCTGCTATTTTTAGTAAGGATTCATTGGTTACAGGTAAATTTTGTTTAAGTAATGCCATCGCCATTTCTATATTTTTGTCAGAAATAGGCACATTAATTAAAGCTAAAGCACTTTTAGCATTTACAAGAGCCTCATTAACAGGCTGCGTCATGTTAGTGCCTAAAGACTCAAGTACAAGCTTACCACCCTCTGTTCCCTTGAAAACAAAGTTGACAAAGTCTCCTTCTTTTGCATTTATGGTTGTTAAGGCATTTGCATGTACCTCTGAACCGTCTGAAAGCTTTATGATGAGCTCTTCTCCGCTGTTTTCAAGTACCTGTGCCCTGATTACGTCACCCGGTTTAAGCTTATTCAGAATATCTGTATTGTTATTTGAAATATTTATTTGACCTGCTGCTAACCCATCTATTCTCAATCTCTTATCCTCCAGCCATACAATAAATTGCTATGCAAATCTCTGAAGAATATGTATCACTCCACGAAATTTTTAACAAAGCTTAATCTATGTATCGGACAAAGACCGAATTTTTTAATAGCAGAAATATGTTGTGGAGTTCCATAACCCTTGTGTGCAGCAAACCCGTATTGGGGATATTTTGCATCATATTCTGTTAAAAGCCTGTCTCTTGTAACCTTTGCAAGAATTGAAGCTGCTGCAATGGACAGACTCAAGCTATCGCCCTTTATAATAGGAACTTGCTTTGTACTTATATTATCAAGGCTTACAGCATCTAAAAGAATAAAATCAGCAATGGGATTAAGCTGGCTTAATGCATCAGCCATTGCCATTTTGGTAGCATTTAAAATATTAACCTCGTCTATGTATTTTTCATCAATAACTGAAATCCCATAAGAAAGGGCTTTATCTTTTATTTCATCAAACAATTTTTCTCTTTGAGCCTCTGAAAGTTTTTTTGAATCATTTACACCTTCTATTGTCAGTCCCTTAGGTAAAACAACAGCAGCTGCAACTACAGGGCCGGCCAGAGGTCCGCGTCCTGCTTCGTCAACGCCTGCGATGTAATCAAAGCCTTCACTTATAGCTTGTCTTTCAAAGCAGAGCATTTTTTGAAGGCGTTCCATTTCCTTTCCGTGCTTTTCTTTTAGTTTGTAATACTTTTCCAACAGCTTATCTACTTTAAAACCTGTGTTATGTAAAGACGACAAGTACTCAATTGCTTCCTGAACTGAAAGCTTTTGAGCCTCTTCCTGAATTTGCTTAAGTGTTAAATTTCCCATTTTTACATTCTCCAATATATTCAATATAATAAATGCATTTACTTTATTATATATTATTTATAATGACTAGTGTTATAAAGAAATGGCTCTTGCCATAAAAAGGCTGCCCTAAAAGGGCAACCTTTTTAAATTTCTATTCAGTCTTTGTTTCAGCCCTGTCACCTGGCTTCTCAAGGGTTATCCGTCCTATCTTCCCACCCCTGAATTCATCCAGAACTATAGCTGAAATTCTCGAATAATCTATTTGACCTTTTGAAACAATACACCCTCTTTTACGTCCAACCGTCTCCAATAATTCAAGAGGTTCCATGTCTTTTATAGCTTCTGGATCCAGCTTAAATCGGGTACAAAGCTCGGTATTGTACGTTTTAGACAACCTGTGGAGAAGCTCCATGGCAACTTCCCCTGTGTCCATAATATCATCCTTAATGGCTCCGGTAAATGCAAGGTTCATACCTACTTCCTGATCTTCGAACTTTGGCCATAGTATACCGGGTGTATCAAGAAGCTCCATTTCTGAGTTTATTCGTATCCATTGCTTACCTCTGGTTACACCGGGCCTATCACCGGTAACCGCTGTTGCCTTACCAACAATCTTGTTTATAAAGGATGACTTACCCACATTGGGAATACCCACAACCATGGTTCTCACAGGGGTAAATAGTTTTCCCTTTGCCTTGTTACGCTCTATTTTTTCAGACATTAATTCCCTAGCCCTGGCTTTAATTTCGTTAAGTCCCTTTCCATTTATGGAATTAATCAGAATACAATCAATTCCCTGATCAGCATACCACTTTATCCACTGCCTTGATATTCTATCATCTGCAAGATCGGATTTATTGAAAGCAACCAGTCTGGGCTTATTATTTATTAATGAATTTATTTCAGGATTTCTGCTGCTAAATGGTATTCTCGCGTCAAGAAGCTCAATAATAACATCAACAAGCTTTAAATTCTCGGCTATTAACCTTCTTGTTTTTGCCATATGCCCCGGAAACCATTGAATGTTCATAATTTCTCCTTTGTATATGAAGTTATGTTATTTTAATCCCCCAAATTTCGAAAAAGGCCATATCCTTACTACAGCGTGTCCTATGACAGAATCAATATCAACCGGACCAATTTGCCTTGAATCAAGGCTCTGTTCCCTATTATCACCCATTACAAATAACTTATCCTCAGGCACTTTATAGGGAAGCTGCATTCCATGTGAGTCTGTAAGCCCCTTTGCATATGGCTCATCTAACTTGACAAAATCCTTATCTCCCGATGATTTTCTCCAAACGTAACCATCCCTGATGTCAATCTCATCTCCCGGTACTCCGATTACTCTCTTTATATAATCAACTTCCCCGGGGTTTGCTACAGGCAAATATTTAAGCAAGCCTTTAAACTGGCCCTCTTCATGTGTAAAAACTATTATCTGCCCATGTTTTGGCTCACTGAAAAAATAACCTGTCTTATAAACTATTACATTATGGCCTTCAAAAAGTGTATTTTCCATTGATACCATATTAACTTTATAGGTTGAAAATACGAAAGCCTTTATTACCATGGATATAACTAATGCGGCTACAATCACCAAAAACCACTCAAAAATCTCTCTGCCTACAGAGTTCTTTTTTTTAGCTGTACCTGCTTCTTCTTTAACACCTTCATTATCAGAACCATCTGCATTATTTTCCGAAATGTTTTTTTCCGAGTTCAATTGATCCTTATCGTCCATATTCTGGTTCTCCATTGAAACACCACCTTAAAATTTATATAATCAAGATTTCCAAATTTCCATTTAGAACGTTACTATTATATATAAATATAGCACTTTTTTCAAATGCGATTTAGATAAATAATATAAATATAATATAATATTTTTATATAACTAAAAACCTAGGAACAGTCGCCCCTAGGTTTTTGTCTCTTAATGCTTATTTTCTGTCAAGTCTTTCCTTAACTTTAGCAGCCTTACCAACTCTATCACGGAGATAGTACAGCTTAGCTCTTCTAACAACACCTTTTCTAACCACATCAATATGGTCGATTCTTGGTGAGTTAACAGGGAATACTCTTTCAACACCTACACCGTAGGATACTCTTCTAACTGTAAAAGTTTCCTTTAATCCAGAACCTTTTAAAGCTATAACAGTACCTTCGAATACCTGTATTCTTTCCCTGTTTCCTTCCTTAATCTTAGCATGAACTTTGATAAAATCACCAATTTCCAATTTAGGAAGGTCAGTTCTTATTTGTTCATTTTCGATTGACTTCAATATATCCATTATTTGTTTCCTCCTTCCTCTCCTAGATGTTCGTGCATCATAAGTGCAGAGGACCATCCGTATTACACACGAGTGATATTATAACATAATAAAATATATACTGTAAAGTAAAAATTCTAAATCAAAATATTTAGTTTAGACCAAAATTATTGTCAACCCCTTCCTTTTCGGAATTCCTTCTGAAGCTTTGAAATCTGTCGTCCCCACTGCTTTTCCTGCAATCTCAGCTTCCCCTCTTTTTTAGCCTCAAGGTGTGCCATTTCCTTTTGCAGTTTAAGCCAGCTTTCCCATCTGGTAATGTCAAGTTCCCCAGATTCCAGGGCGAATCTGACAGCACACCCCGGTTCATTTTGGTGTTTACAGTCATAAAACCGACATTGGCCTGTCAGTTTTTCCACGTCCCCGAACATTATTTCCATACCCGTTTCGGACTCCCATAGCGAAAGGGTTCTCATTCCCGGCGTATCCATAAGTATTCCACCTTCTGGCAAAAGCACCAGTTCCCTGTGGGTTGTGGTGTGTCTGCCCCTGCTGTCGTCTTCCCGTACCTCATGTGTTTTTAGAAGCTCTTTACCTGCCAGTGTATTTAAAAGTGTTGATTTACCCACTCCTGATGAACCCAGCAAAGCTATTGTTTTCCCGGGTGTCAGAAATTTTTTTATTTCTTCCAACCCTTCTCCCGTCTTACTACTTATACTGATTACTTCAACACCCGGCGCAGAGGCCGCTGCAATAGCCATCTTCTGTGGTATGTCATCACAGCAGTCAGCCTTGGTAAGTACAACAACAGGCATGGCTCCACTATCCCAGGCTGCTATAAGGTATCTTTCCAGACGTTTCATGTTGAAATCCCTGTTTAATGACTGTATAAGGAAAACCGTATCAACATTTGCGGCAACTATCTGCTCCTTTGCTTCAAAACCTACAGCAGCCCTTGAAAACTTTGTCTTTCTTGAAAGTGCAAAGCGTATCACCGGATATTCCGCAGCTTCAATTTCTTCAAGGCCGACCCAGTCACCCACGGCAAGCTGTAAATAATTATTATCTTTATTCAAGGGTCTGTTGACACATAGCTCTCCCTTGTCAGTAACAACTCTCAACATTTGCCCGTAGTCTGCTATTATTCTTGCCGGATACATGTCTTTTGTGGGCATTTTGTTCCATTCACTCTCGAAATAATCGTCCCAGCCATATTCATTTATATTCATTTAGTACCCATCCTTTATTATTTTCTTTTCTTCCTGCCTTCTCTTCTTTTTATTTCTCATATTGTTTTCCTGAACTCTGGTTCTGGGATTTATAACCCAGCTTCCACGTATTTCTCTCATATAATCAAAAGTAGTTTTCTTTTTTGCCATTATCATCACTCCATTTTTGAATTTTTCAATAAATTTATTTTCCCATCTTACTTTTTCACAACTCTAAAAAGCACGCAAAAAACCCGCAGATAACGACCACCTGCGGGTATAAAAGCGATTTAATAATGCAAAAAATGTAATAAAAAAACACGCTACTTAAATGCGTGCCGGCACATAACTGCATATATACACGATATAGGTTGCTCGAAAGAAGCTGCACGGTAAAATCAATTAAACCTTAATTTTATAAAAAGGCCCTTGAATATATACCTGTGCCAGTATTTAATTAATAGAAAAACACCTCAACATTTTTTACAGACATTAAAACAACTCCTTTCATACTTATTATCCGTACATTTCCAATTATACAAGGCATATCAGTAATTGTCAATTGAGTCTTAAATTTGATTCTTAATAATAAAAATCTCAAAAAGGGGTATATGGTTTACAACCGTGTATACCCCTTTTTGTGGAGGGTGTAAACGTTAGATTTAAAAAATATTTTTACTTATGTACCTGTCTCCCCTATCAGGAAAAATTACTACCACACTTGCATGTTCCACTCTTTGCGCAATTACTCTTGCAGCATACATTGCAGCTCCTGAAGAAGTTCCTACAAGCAAACCCTCTTGCTTAGCAAGGAGTTTCACCTGTTCAAGTGCCTGACTGTCATTGACTTTTATTACTTCATCAATGAGTGAACAGTCCATGGTTTCAGGCATAAACGTATTTCCTATTCCTTCTATTGAATAACATCCGGGTAATCCTCCGCCCATTGTGGAACCAACCGGATCAGCCAGTATCCCCTTTATGTTTCTATTCTGTTCCTTCAAGTACTTCATTACTCCTGATATTGTACCTCCACTACCTGCTCCGGCTACTACATAGTCTATCTTTCCGTCAAGATCATTGTATATTTCAGGTCCTGTAGTTTCATAGTGAATCTTTGGATTTACCGGATTGGTAAACTGGCTAAGGCATACAGAATTCTTTACCTCTGCCAGCAGTTCCTCTACTTTTTCAAACGCACCGTTCATTCCCTTTTCAAGGGGAGTATGTATTATTTCAGCTCCTAAAGCCTCCATTATAACCAATTTTTCATGTGAAAATTTCTCTGGAACTGCAAAAAGAATCCTGTATCCTTTGTTTAATGCAGCTAAAGCTATACCAATACCGGCATTTCCGGCTGTAGCTTCTACAATTGTATAACCTTTTTGTAAAATTCCTTTGTTCTCTGCATCTTCTATAAGTGCAACTCCCATTCTGTCTTTTACGCTGCCGCCGGGATTAAATAGCTCCAATTTTGCATAAGTATTTACATTTTCCTTTATATCAGAATGATTAAGTTTTAGAAGAGGTGTTCCACCTATAAGCTCTCGAATATCATTATAATATCTCATAAACAACCTCACTTTCCAGCTTTTTTAAAAGCATTTTCAAGATCGTTTATAAGTGTCTCCTTGTCTTCAATCCCAACAGATAGTCTTATAAGGTTGTCTACGATTCCCACCTTCTGTCTTACCTCATAAGGAATGGAAGCATGAGTCATACTAGCCGGATGGCTAACCAGAGATTCGACTCCGCCCAGGCTTTCACCAAGGGTTATTACTTTTATATTTCTGAAAAATTCCTTTATATCATAATCATCTGATAATACAAAGGAAATCATTGCTCCCGGGCCATAAGACTGCTTTTTATGAACTGAATACCCCTCATTTTCAGATAGCCCCGGATAATATATTTTTGTGACTCCGGCATGGTTTTTCAGAAATTCAACTAAATACCGGGCATTCTCAATATGTCTATCCATACGCACTGTCAGCGTCTTTACTCCTCTAATAAGGAGCCACGAATCAAATGGAGAGAGGACACCACCTGTGGCATTCTGTATGAACTTTAAACGTTCCCCTGTGGCTTTATCCTTTGCTACAACCAGCCCCGCAATTACGTCACTGTGTCCTCCCAGATATTTTGTGGCACTGTGCAGCACTATGTCCGCACCCAGTTTAATTGGCCTTTGCAGATAAGGAGTCATAAAGGTATTATCAACTATAACCAGAGCCCCGTGTCTGTGGGCGATTTCTGAAATACCTCTTATATCTGTTATTGTAAGCAGAGGATTTGCAGGACTTTCTATTAGTACTGCCTTCACCTTTTGATTAATCCGTTTTTCTACCTCTACCAAGTCAGATGTATCTACTATCTCATATTCTATATTGAAATTTTTAAAAATCTTGTCAAGTACTCTGAAGGTCCCGCCGTAGATATTACTGGGTATGATAACACTATCACCGCTTTTAAGAAGCATTAATACTGCGGTTATAGCTGCCATTCCTGAGGCGAAGGCCAAACCTGTCGTTCCACCTTCCAGTTCATTTATAAGTATTTCCAAGGATTCCCTAGTAGGGTTACCCGTTCTTGAATATTCATACCCGCTATGTACACCGAGCTCCTTCTGTCTGTATGTTGATGTCTGATATATGGGTACACTTACGGCACCGGTCCTTTCATCTCCGTCTGTCCCTCCATGTATTACCAACGTACTAATTAAGCTCTGCATGTCCGCTTCTGTTATCATGTCGCTTTCCATATTAAATCCCCCTTTAGATGTTTCATTAATTAAATACCTTACCTGTATGTGTTTAAAACTCTGTCATATATGTCCTCAATTGCCCTGAGGCCTCCTCTGTAACCTGCATAACCGCAATTCAGAATCAGACGGTATGTAACAGGTGCACTGACAATAAGGAGATCAGCTTTTATGTCGTTTGCCAAATCTCTGTCCCATCCGCTTCCCAAAATCAAAGCTCTGTTTTTCTGTTGTTCCTGCCTGATTTCCTTCTGAATTTCGCCCCCGTCTATTGAAAATGCTACTGATGAAGTCCTAAAGTCAGATATTTTTAAAAACTGTTGTTCAATCTGTTTTCTGTATATTTCGGGAGTATCATCAATAATAAATTGCTTTGCAGGAATTATTCCAAGCTCATTGAGTAGAAACTTTGAGAAACCCAAAGAATATGATGCATCAAGTATGGTATAGAACCTCCTTGGAAGGCCATACCTGAATTCCAGCATAAAATCAGCTGTTCTTTCAATAAATGAATAGTATTTTTCTTCTTCACTTTTTATAAAGGCCTCTGCCTTTGTCTTATCAAGATTCCCAAATTCCGCAACATCTCGTAAGAATCTTGTTGTCTCTATACCCCCGATAGGAAGATACGGAAAATGCAAATAGGGTGTCCCGTATTTTTCTTCCAGATGCTTTACTATTCCAAGGCCCGTCCAAGCACCTGCAAGTATATTAAATTCCGCCTGAGGAATTGTTTTCCATTCACTAACTCCGTTGGATTCATTTCCGAAAAGTATATTTACTTTAAGGCCTATACCTTCAAGGATTCTTTTGAGTTCTTCAAGATTGCCATTCCAGTATGGGTCCTGATAAGGAACCGTTGCAAAAACATTTACCAGATTTTTTTGGGTCTTTTCCCCTTTATAATTGATATCCACATACTGGTCAATTATTGCATTTACTACTACTTCATGACTTACATAATTATTGCTCTTAAAACCTCCTGTTTCAGCAAATACTATAGGCTTTCCCTGCTGTTGGTACTCTGCCGTAACTCTCCCCACATCGTCACCAACAATATCAGAGGTACATCCTGTAAGTACAACATACAGATCACCGTCCATTACCTTTAATGCTCCGTCAATTACATTTCTCAGCCTTTCTTCTCCACCGTATACCACATCTGCTTCACCGGTATTTGTACATGGAATGTTATTTCCTCCTGCATAGCCTTCTCCTTGGCCAATTATATCGCTTACCTTGGCACTGCAGCCCGGGCCGGCATGCAAAATGGGAACACCTCTTTTGATGGCAACAACTGTCTGCTGAGCTCCTATGGCACAAGAATATCTTGGCTGTTCAATAAACTTCAACATGTACATTACCTCCGAGAAATGAAAATGGGTTCTGGTCAAGCCACCATTTTGTATATGGCATTGAGCTGTACTTTGCTAAATTTGAAACAAATTCTCTGTTATCAAGTGTTTCTAATATTCTTTCAGCATAATTAAGAACCCCCTGATATCCGAAGCCAAATTGTTCATCTCCTATGAGTAATGTAGGTATTCCCAGCTTTGCCCCCCAGAGCGTCATTCCCCCATGCCTTGCAATCATAATATCCGGCCTCATCCTGTTTAAAATATTTACAAGTTCAAAAGCCTGCTTATTGCAGACATTGTAATTATGCACATCACCATATGTGTTTATTGTATGTAGCAGAGTGTCAGAATCAGGCTCACCATTATCATAAACAGGGTCATGGTGAAATATGGCAGCCCCCTGTACAGATAAACCAAGCTCTCTTAAGAGAGCAATCAAAGCATGACCGTGGGATGCTCCTGCTGTAACGTAAGCTGTTTTACCCTTTAACTTATCCCTGTATTCTTCAAGCTTGAGAATAACTCTTATATGCTCTTTGACGATTATTTTTTCTACTTCTTCCTGTCTATCCAGTACCTTACCCAATTCTCTCATCCACTGGTCAGTACCGCTAATACCATATGCCGGAGGTGCCTTAATTTCAGGTACCCCGTATATCTCCTCTAAAGCAGCCCCGAAATAAGTTCCCAGAGTAGGGCATATCTGAATAGTTGCAGCTGCCTCCGATATGTATTCCAAATCGGCAATAGTTGAAAACGGTACTATATAGTTGGGTTCGTAGCCCAAGGGCTTTAAAAGCTCGTCAAAAATATGAGAACCCCAGAAGTTGATTATGTTTACCTTATTACTCTTTTTTCTAGGTGGTTTTACTATTTTACGTACTATAGAATGGTAGGCAGAATCAAAACCCGTAGTCCATATTTTAGACCGGAACCCTTCGCAGAAACAAGCTACTATGGGAATTCCAAGTTCATCAGTCAAATTGTTGGCAACTGACTCTACATCATCCCCTATGATGGAAGAGGCACAGGAGGTAGTTATAAAAACAGCATTTGGTTTAAGCCTTGTATATACCTCCCTTATAGTTGCTTCAAGCTTTTGGGTAGCTCCGAAAATAGTATCCTTTTCTTCGATATTTGTATTAAAGTATCTGCCTATTGCAGGAGGCAGATTTCTTTCCATCTGCCCTACCCGGTACGTGAAATTGAAACCAAAAAAATCCCCCGAGCAACCTACTGGTGCATGATTAATAACAACTGCATCTTTTATCATTGACAGTTGGCAGAATGCATTTCTGGAGCTGCAGCCCATACACTGACTGAAGCTTCTTGATTTATCCTGCAAATTACCTGCTCTGGCACACCTTACAAGCTCCCCGGCAGTTCCTTCAAAGCCTGTTATGGAACCTAACCGCACCTCTCTTATCTGAACCTCCGGGCTTTTCATATTTATGTTGCTCAATTTTTCCAGTCTCCTTTATTATAGATTTCCTGCTGCAACCGTTCTGATTTCACCTGTTTCAAGAGCCAGCAAATAATCACCCCATCTTGCAGCCCAATTTCTTAGTTCCTTCACATCCAGTGGTGATGGTACCTTTGACTCCTCGTGTCCTGCAATTTTTGCAGCTAAAGCTTTATATATTTTTGCCTGTTGTGAGTCAGGGGCAGCCTCAATGGTGGTTTTTCCTTGTAATTCACTTTGAGTAACTGTTACCGACCTTGGTACATATTCAACTACCTGTGTATGAGTCTGTTTTGCAAAATCGTCGATAATATCCTTTGCATAAGGTGCATTTATAGAATTTGCTATGACACCGCCAAGTAAGGCTCCCCCTGAATTGGAATACTTATGTATTCCCTTAAAAAGGTTGTTAGCAGCGTAAACTGCCATAAAATCAGCCGATGAAACCGTGAAAACATGTTCCGCAATTCCTTCTCTTATTGGAACGGCGAACCCACCGCAAACAACATCTCCAAGAACATCATATATAACAAAATCCAAATCAAGCTCTTCAAAAATATTCTGCTGTTTGAACAGCTGAACCGCTGTAATAATACCTCTTCCTGCACATCCCACGCCCGGAGCCGGGCCGCCTGCCTCTACGCAGTAAATACCGTTAAATCCTTCAAAAATAACTTCGTGGGCCTTTACTGTGTTTTTTTCTCTAAGAGTGTCTAAAACTGTGGGGATGTAGTTTCCGCCCCTCAGTGTATTTGTTGAATCACTCTTGGGGTCGCAACCAAACTGCATTACTTTGTATCCTGCTGCCGAAAGAGCGGCACTTATATTTGAAGTTGTAGTTGATTTGCCAATGCCCCCTTTACCATAAATTGCAATTTGTTTGATTTTTTTAGCCATTTTTAACCTCCCAATATTAGCTTTCTGTCTTTATATTTAAAGTTTCATTAACTTTTTCAAGAACCTGTTCTATAAGACCTACAGCACAAAAGGCCCTTATTTGCGCCAACGTCAGAGCCTGAACGGCGCCTAAACCTATTTGCGCAGCGGCCACAGCTTTACAGTCTTCAAGTAGTGTGACAACATACTGCATGGATGCTTCACTATGCTCTCCCGCTTTGCAAGCAGGAAACGTGTTTCTTCTTTCAACAAACTTCCATCTACCCGTTTCATCATTCTCAAATATCAAAAACTGCCTGCAGTGGCCGAAATGCTGATTTACCACCTTACCGTCACTGCTGGCTATTGCTATTTTATAAGCCATATTAGCCTCCTGATTAGTTGTTTACTCATTAGCCATGTGAAAAGGTTTCCATGGGAAAATCATAGAGTAGATTTCCAAGCTCCTTGCCCTTACCCGGAATGCCACATGCATCTGCCCTGCATTGCCTGCAATGTCTGAAAACATTCAGGTATTTTCCTGCCCACTCTCTGGCATTGTTCAATTCATTGCAATCAGGTGGTCTGAAACTTTTCATTTCATGCTGCGGAATAAGTGGAATTATATTTATAATGGATGCCCCGGCTTTCAAGACCACCCGTGCAATTTCTTCGATATGCTCGTAATTTAAGTCCGGTATCAGTACAGTATTTACCTTTACTGCTATGCCTTTACCGCTCAGTTTTTCTATCCCCTTTATTTGTTCTTGTATGAGCTTTTCAGCCCCCTCATAGCCATTTAAATAACTGCCATTCCAAAATATTCCTGAACAGATATTCTGCAGAATTTCCGGCTCCACAGCATTTACTGTAACCGACACCATTTTTATACCTGCATTAATAATTCTCTCGGAGTATTTGTCAAGCATAAGACCGTTTGTACTAAGGCATTTAATTAAATCAGGGTATTCAGTGTTCAACATTTCAAAAGTCTCAAGAGCATCAGCTGTAGCAAGTGTTTCTCCGGGGCCTGCAATACCCACCACGCTTATTTCAGGACAAAGTTCCAAAGCTTTAGCTACTATTTTAATCGCTTCCTTGGGCGTAAGTACTTTTGCTGCAACACCCGGTCTGTTTTCAATTTTATTTATACATCTTTTGCAAAATTTACACTGAATGTTACATGTAGGACTAACAGGCAAATGTATTCTTCCGTATTTAAAATGTGCCCTTGCACTAAAACACGGGTGTTTTCCCAAAAGATGATTAAATTTTTGATCAGTTTGAATTTCTTCAATTTCAACCTTGCAGCAGTTTGTCATAGTGCCGCCCCCTTTATGTTTATATACAATAAAAAAAGCCAAGCAAAACCAACAATGGTTTTAACTTAGCCTCTAATTTTTTTAGTCAACTAAATCTATATCATTAAAAATAAGTATGTAAGAAAAATTATTCTATTATTTTACCCTGACCTTTTCATTTTTTTCCAGTTGTATCAGATTTCCATCCTGAAAAACCAGAGTGATTGAGCCATACCTTAGAGATTTGGCCATATCATATAGCTTTTGGATATCTTGTTCTGAGATTGGTACTTTCAATTGCTCAATACTTTGCTGTTGTTGACTCATAATAGCACCACCTTTTTTTATTTCTTTTAAAAATAATAAATCCTAGTAAAATTATAATTCATATATGTTTGATATGTTATTGATAGTATATTACGACTTGAATTATTTGTCAATAGTTATATCAAATTATTCAAACAAAAAGCACTCCTCTTAATTATAAGGAATGCCTATATATTTCATTATATTATTTTTTAAATTTCTCATATAAATCAGGTCTCTTTTCCCTGGTTCTATCCAATGACTGCTGCATTCGCCATTTCTCTATATTTGCATGATGTCCTGACAATAATACGTCAGGAACTTTATTTCCATTGTAATCTGCAGGCCTTGTATACTGAGGATATTCCAGTAATCCATTGAAATGTGACTCGTCACTGAAAGAGCCTTCCGTTGACAATACTCCCGGGATAAGCCTGCTTACGCAATCAATAAGTACCATAGCCGGCAGCTCGCCGCCTGTCAGTACATAATCTCCAATAGAAATTTCTTCGTCAACTATTTCTTCTATTATGCGTTCATCTATACCTTCATAGTGTCCGCACAAAAGAATAAGATGTTCTTGGGTTGAAAGCTCTTTGGCCATTTCCTGAGTTAATACTTTTCCCTGTGGACTCATGTATAGTACTTTAGGCTTTTGCTCCCTTCCTTCTGTTATGGCTTTGTAGGCATCAATAACAGGCTGGCACATCATTACCATTCCATTGCCTCCGCCAAAAGGATAGTCGTCCACTTTCTTATGCTTGTCTTTTGAATAATCTCTGATATTTACCGCATTTATTTCAACAAGGCCGTTTTTCTGGGCACGCCCGATAATGCTTTCTCCCATCACGCTAACAAATAATTCTGGAAACAGCGTCAGTACGTCAAATTTCATTAATCAAGCAGTCCTTTCGGTAATATAACTGAAATTTTTCCTTCTTCAATGGAAATTTCTTTCACGACACTCTTTAGTGCAGGTATGAGAATTTCTTTTGATTCAGAATCTCTTACAACATATACATCATTACTGCCTGTCTGTATTACATCCTTTAATTCTCCAAGAAGCTGATTGTTTTCGTCATAAACCTTCAGGCCGATAATATCTGTTATAAAAAATGAGTTTTTAGGAAGCTTTACAGCATTTGCCCTGTCCACTTTAATGTAAAAGCCCTTCAGCTTTTCAGCTTCTTCAATACTGTCTATGCCCTCAAATTTTATTATAACAAACTGCTTAAAAAATTTAACACCGCTTATATTGTACTTTTCAAGACTGCCATTTTTATCTATATAAACCCATTTTAGTTTTTTAAACCTCTGAGGATCATCAGTTTGGGCTGTTGCCTTTAGTTCGCCCTTTACACCATGGGTATTTACCAATTGTCCTACAATCAAATATTCCAGCATATTGTCACCTTACCTTTACTGAAAATATAACTTTTTAAACGCAAGTAAAGGGGCTTATGCCCCTTATCTCACTGAATGATATCAACAACTACTCTTCTGTTATCCTTGACTGCAGCAGCCTTGACAACAGTTCTGATTGCTTTGGCAATTCTGCCTTGTTTGCCGATAACCTTGCCCATATCGTCTTTTGCAACTTTGAGTTCAAGAATTATAGACTTTTCATTCTGAATTTCATTTACAAAAACCTCATCCGGAAAATCCACAAGGGCTCTTGCAATACTTTCAAGTAATTCCTTCATCATATTAGCCTCCATGAGCCTAAAGCGGCTTTCGAATTGTAACTAAATGAATTCCTTTATTCTCAGTATGTAAGAGAATAAAAGAGGCTAACCCAGCCAAATAAAACACAAGGGCCTTTTAGCCCCTTTGTTTTATGCTTTAGATAATTATTCAACAATACCTTGCTTCTTAAGAAGTGACTTAACTGTATCTGTTGGTTGAGCACCGTTCTTTATCCATTTTTGAGCCTTTTCAGCATCAATTTTAATCTGAGCTGGTTCTACAACAGGATTATAAGTACCGATTTCCTCGATAAATCTACCGTCTCTTGGGTATCTTGAATCAGCAACAACTACTCTGTAAAAAGGGTTCTTCTTAGCACCCATTCTCTTTAAACGAATCTTTACTGCCATTTATTTTCACCTCCTTCAAAGGATTATAATCAAAATCATTTATCAAAAAGGCATCTTAAACTTTCCAAGCCCGCCTTTTTTACCTTTCTTGCCCATGTCACTCATCATTTTCATCATTTTCTTCATCTGTTCAAACTGCTTTAAGAGTGCATTTACTTCCTGTATGGTAGTACCGCTTCCGGCAGAAATTCTTTTCCTGCGGCTTCCGTTTATAATTGACGGATCCAGTCTTTCTTTTCTTGTCATTGACTGGATAATAGCTTCCGTACGTCCCATCTGCTTTTCATCAATATCTATGTCCTTCAAAGCCTTTGAGTCCACACCCGGCATCATGCCAAGCAAATCGCCGATAGGTCCCATTTTCTTTATTTGCTGCATCTGATCTAGAAAATCCTCCAGCGTAAACGTCATGGTACGCATTTTCTTTTCCAGTTCAATAGCCTTTTTCTCGTCATATGCTTCCTGAGCTTTTTCTATGAGACTGAGAACATCGCCCATTCCAAGTATTCTGGATGCCATTCTGTCAGGGAAAAACGGCTCAATATCGTTGAGCTTTTCACCCATTGCAGCAAATTTTATGGGCTTACCTGTAACAGATTTAACAGAAAGAGCAGCACCACCTCTTGTATCACCATCAAGCTTCGTAAGGACTACTCCGTCAATACCCAGCTTTTCATTAAAGGTTTCAGACACGTTTACCGCATCCTGACCTGTCATTGAGTCAACAACCAAAAGTATTTCGTGAGGTTTAACTGAATTCTTTATATTTAACAGTTCATCCATAAGCTTTTCGTCAATATGGAGTCTTCCCGCCGTATCAATTATAACCAGATCATGCTGTTTCATTTCTGCAAAGCTAACTGCTTCTTTAGCTATTTGCACAGGATTCTGATTGTTCTCCAGTGTAAATACAGGAATATTCAACTGATTTCCCAATACCTGGAGCTGCTTTATAGCTGCCGGACGATATACGTCACAAGCAACAAGCAAAGGGTTTTTACCCTGTTTTCTCAAAAGATTTGCAAGTTTTCCCGCCGTAGTGGTTTTACCTGCACCCTGAAGCCCTGCCATCATAAAAATTGTCGGAGGTTTTGGTGCAAATGTAACCTTACTTTGCTCCCTGCCGAGCAATTCTATCAGTTCTTCATGAACTATCTTAACTACCTGCTGTCCCGGTGTAAGGCTCTCTAATACATCAGAACCTACCGCTCTTTCAGATACTTTGCTTATAAATTCTTTAACAACCTTAAAGTTTACATCGGCTTCAAGCAGAGCCAGCTTGATTTCTCTCATCATATCCTTTACATCTTTTTCGGATACTCTGCCCTGTCCGCGAATTTTCTTTATTGTTTCCTGGAGCTTTCCTGACAAACCCTCAAAAACTGACATCTAAAAACCTCCAATCTGCTAAACAAAAGCCTGTATTATATATTATTTGCCAAATCTTCTATTTCAGTAATTACTTTTTTAATAATATCTGTGTTTTCTTTGCCCAATTCACCATGTTTAAGTTTCTTCATCATCTCAAGCACATTCTGTGCCTTTTGTTTTTGCTGTGAAAATTTACCCAGCAGTCCCAGTTTGTTTTCATACTCTATGAGCAGCGCCCTTCCGCGCTTTTCATTATCATATACACCCTGCCTGCTGATATTCAGCTGTTCTGCAATCTCTGTCAGAGTAAAATCATTGTTATAATGCAGATCAAGTATTTCGTACTGCCGATCTGTCAGGAGCTGTCCGTAAAAATCAAGCAGCAGTGAAGTTTCGTATATTTTATTCATATTAACCTCCATTAGTTGAATGCGGGGTTAATCAAATTCATTGTCAAGTATTTTTACTTTACAGCTTATTTTAAAACAATCATAGTATATTGTCAAGTATTTTTACTTTACAAATCTAGTCCGTACGTTTGCTTCTGTTTCGGACATAAATATGTTTAATTTTAGAATTATTAGTATCGCGTTCTTCTATTTCAAATTCTTTTAGCTTTCTTATCAGATGCGTCAGCTTGTAAAAACCAAAGTTTCGGGGATCAAAGTCAGGCTGCTTCTTGATAATAAGATTACCTACATCCCCGAGAAATGCCCAGCCGTTCTCATCCTCAACATCATTAATTGAAACAGATATTAAATTTATTATATCCTTACCAATGGATATAGTACCGCTCCTTTGTTCCTTCTCGGTTATTTCCTCTTTTTTGGCCCCATTATCAAATGTCCTGCTATTTTGAAGTGAGGCACTTATTATTTCAATATATGTAAACTTGTCACAAGCCGCTATAAAAGGACTGGGGGTTTTTCTTTCCCCTATGCCATATACTTTTTTACCTGCTTCACGTAGTCTGGTAACCAGTCTTGTAAAGTCACTGTCACTGGATATAATACAAAAACCTTCTACCTGATCTGAATATAAAATATCCATTGCATCAATTATCATAGCCGAATCAGAAGAATTCTTACCTGATGTATAGCTGTACTGCTGTATTGGCGTTATTGCATTCTCCAGTAGCACATTTTTCCAACCTGACATGGTTGGTTTTGTCCAGTCAGCGTAAATCCTTTTTATTGTAGGGGTACCGTGCCTGGCAATTTCCTCCATAATCCCCTTAACATTGCTATAAGGCACATTTTCTGCATCTATCAATACTGCAAGCCTCATTTCATCAGGACTCATTTTTCACTCTACTCCTTTCATTCATAAAATCACTTAACTTAATACTAGCACATTAAGCCCTTGTTTTGTATATAAAGTTGACTATTGCCTCTATTTTTCCCAAAAAATAATAATTACTCATTTTTAAAGATTGCACTGGTTTTTCTTATATGGTATCATATCTTATTAGCTGGTATTCATTATGAAACCAGACATGTTTTTATTAATTACATTTAATTCGACTTATATCCCATTAGGGAATGAGAACGGGGGTTGATTCTATGATGTACTTCATATCTGTTTTTCAAACTTAAATCTTTCTTTCTAAATTGTGTAAATGCAATATTTATTATTTTAAGGAGTATCAGCTTTTGTTACTTCTATTTTTGATGCTGTTTATGCTATGAATAAATGACATAAAACTTGTGTAACATGTTTACTGAATGGGGAGGAATTTTATTTTGAATAATCAGGAAAGAAAGTTTATGGGCGTCGAGCAATTATCATTAAGGAGTTTGGTAACTGGCTCTCTGGGTTCTTGTGTTATAACTGCAAGTTCCATGTATGTTGCTTTGAGAATGAGTGCCCTTCCATGGCCAACAATTTTTGTAGCGGTATTGTCAATGGGCCTTCTTAAGCTTTTTGGAAAAACGACTAACAATGAAATCAATATAACACAGACAGCAATGTCTGCAGGTGCAATGGTAGCAGGCGGACTTGCCTTTACTCTGCCCGGTTTATGGATTATGGGTATTTGGAAAGGGTCTGCAGGTTTTTCATCAAACTATATTAAAGTATTAGCCATAGCTGTTGCCGGTATGCTTTTGGGAAGCGTTACTTCCTACATTCTACGGTACAGATATATTGTAAAAAATGCTCTGCCCTTCCCTATCGGACAAGCTGCGGCAGAAACTATAAAGGCAGGCGACGAAGGCGGTAAAAAATCCGCTGTTCTTTTTGGAACAATGCTTATTTCAACGGTTTATACATTTCTAAGGGATCAGGTAAGACTAGTTCCTGATGCGTTTATGTTTAATAAAAACTCCAATCTTGGTGTATGGAATTCACCTATGGCAGTGGGTATGGGATACATTCTCGGAACACTTTATACAGGGGTTTGGTTTCTGGGAGCATTATTCTCCAACGCATTTATAATTCCATTCGGCCCAAAGCTGGGGTTATTTACTGATAAAACAGCCGCATCCTCATTTACAACCAGTGCAGGTATTGGACTTCTGGTAGGTACGGGCCTCGGTGTTTTAGTAGGGATAATATATTCATATGTTAAAAAGCTAAAAGGCAGACAAAAGGGTATTTACTCAGAAAAAGCCGAAAACTTTAAAAATAAAAATAACATTTTCAATCCCAGCAGGATTCTAATTGTATCAGGCACTGTTATTGCCTTCATTTTTACAGTTGCCGGCGGAATCCCGGTGCTGCCTTCTGTTTTACTGATTATAGGTATTTACGTTGTTTCCCTAATGGCTGCAACTATTACGGGGCAGACAGGTATTAATCCCATGGAGATATTCGGAATAATTGTTCTTCTGGCTATAAGGATTTTTGTTAAAATTGATGCCATGGATGCACTGATGGTTGCGGCATGTACTGCAATTGCCAGCGGCTTCTCCGGAGACTTATTCAACGATTATAAAGCAGGGCAAATGTTGGGAACCAACCCGAAAGCACAACTAATTTCTCAGATTGTTGGAGGCGTTGTGGGCACTGTAGTAGCTTCCCTTGCCTTGTTTGCCATTATCAATCAATTTGGTGAGGTAGGTTCGAAGACTGCTTTACCCGCTGCTCAGGCAGTAGGTGTCTCAGCTATGATTAATGGTATAGGCAATCCCATTGTTTTTGGTATTGCAGTGGGCATCGGGGCTGTTCTATATCTTTTTGGTCTTCCAACTGCTACTCTCGGTATAGGAGTTTTCCTTCCCTTTACAATCTCATCTGCAGTATTTATAGGTGGAGTAATAAGGTTTATAGCAGACCGTGTAAGAAGTAAATCATCATCTGATGATACAGGTACTGTTGCGGCCTCCGGTCTTCTTGGCGGTGAAGGTATAACAGGCGTGGGTATTGCTTTGGTTAAAATGTTTACAAGAGGATAATTTATTAATGAGGAGTGGTTTTGTGGGTAAGGTAATAGGGATTGACCTTGGGGGAAGTACTACCAAGATTGTGGGTTTTGACGGTAAAACAATGATTAGTCCTTTTCTCGTTCGTGCTAATGACCCAATTGCATCTGTTTATGGGGCTTTTGGCAAATTTCTTAGTATAAATTCATTTAAAATAGAGGACATTGAGCAGATTATGGTAACAGGTGTAGGTTCATCGTTTGTTGACAGCAGACTTTTTGGTATCCCAACAGCTAAAGTCGATGAATTTATGGCTATTGGTTTGGGCGGCCTGTTTCTAAGTAATTTGAAGAAGGCCATCATCGTAAGTATGGGAACAGGTACCGCACTTGTTAAAGCCGAAAATAATACAGCTGTACATCTGGGAGGAACCGGTATCGGCGGAGGTACACTCCTGGGTCTTTCTAACAGGATGCTTAATGTGCGACATTTCGATGAACTTATTGAGACAGCCGCCGGAGGCGATTTGTCTAACGTTGACTTAACTATTGGTGACATATCCAAGGAAGCTCTGGAAACCCTACCCAGCGAAACCACTGCATCTAATTTCGGGAAAATAAGTGACCTTGTAACAAAAGCAGATTTAGCACTGGGCATTATAAACCTTGTTTTTCAGACAATAGGTATGGTAGCTGTATTTAATACAAGAATTGATAATATAAGGGATGTTGTTCTCACGGGGAACCTTACAAACGTCCCACAAGCCCAAAACATATTTGATCAGCTTAGCGCATTGTATAATGTTAACTTTCAGATACCAGAACATGCAGAATATGCAACTGCAGTGGGTGCTGCAATATGCTTTAATACCGAAGGAATTTCAATGCGTGAAGTGTTGTAGATATACTTATACTAAAAAAGCAAAATGAGCCATTGTGCTCATTTTGCTTTTTTATATTGATAGCTTATTTATTCTAGTCTGCTTTATCACTGGTCATCCTGTAATACTGCCATATTCTGAGGTCTTGCACCATAGCCTGCTGTTTCTCTGTGAGCTTATCAGTATAACCGTTCTTTGTTTTAAAGTTGTATCTGGTTATAACCGGAAGTTCCTTTCTCAATTCATTCAGGAAATCAAAATAAGGATCATATCCGTCATAACCTATTAATTGTAGAACAATTGCTCCGAGATAGTTGGCACTAATTGTATTATCCTCGGGCAAACCAAGGTTTCGGGCAGAACTTGCAAAATCTAAACTATTGCCTGCACTTTCATTTGCCCAAATAATATATGGTACTTCACGGCTGTTCATGGCCTGTTCAATTGTTCCACTTTCATTTATATCAATACCTGCTTCCTTGTACGCAAGGTAACTGTCTCCCAATGAAGGCTTGTGATCTCCGAAAAATACAAGGATAACAGGCTCCTGTCTATTTCTGAAGTAATCAGTGAGAGTTTTAAGCAGCTTGTCCTCATCCCTTACTCCCTCAAAATAATTTGATAAGAGGGTCTTGGCCTGAGGAGAAAGTTGTTTGTCTGTAGGCACTTCTTTGACCTTTAAGCCATTGTACTTGTTCGACGTATATGGCATATGGTTCTGAATAGTTACATTGTAATTAAATACCGGATTTTTTCCGGAGTCAGTATTTTTTTCGTACAGACTGATTATTTTTTTACCTGCTGCTTTATCTGATATCAACGAACCCTTTAAGTCCTCCGGCTTTTTGAATTGATCTATAAATGTCTGGTTTTCCACGCCAAGGAATCTATATACGTTTGCCCTGTTATAAAACCAACTGTCACCGGGATGCATAAAATATTTTTTATATGAATCACCGCCGAATAATCCGGCTATGGATTTTATATTCCTGTGAATAAGTCTGAAAGACGAAGTAGGTACTGTATTTAGGTTTAATGTCTGCATTCCCGTCATTACATCAAATTCGGTATTTGCTGTTCCGCCGCCGAAATTCGGCACTACCAGATGTCCCGACACCGAATTCTTTTCCTTACTTATAACCTTGAAATTTTTGAGAGGATCATCGTCAGAGCTAAACTTGAATGCTTTATCCAAGCTTATATCGGAAAAGGCTTCATTCATAACGATTATCACACTCGCCTTCACTTTCGGGATAGCTTTACTTTTTGTATATTTTTTAACCAGCTTTTCTGCAGCAGACTTACTGTAGTTTTCAGGTACTTCCATCTTATATGCGCTCATATTGTACAAAAAACAGTAATTGAAACCAACATCATTAAAGACACCTGCTACATACGCTTTCGACTTAGACGGCATTCTGTCGTATATTTTTCTGGAGCTATAGACATAGCTATTTGATAAAATTGCTATCCCCAAAATAGCAACACATCCTGCTATTTTGATGGGTACTTTGATCTTTTTAAACTTTATAAATACTCCTAAAACCAACATGGCTAAAGAAAAAAACAGTACTAACGAAATTAAAGTAACATCCAGCTTCATCTTTGTATCTGACATTATATTAGCCGCCTCAGCACCAAGAAACACATCCTGGGGTACAAAGGGATCGTCTCTGAAAATAATCTTAAAGCGGTTAATTAGAGATGCTACATGGAACACAGTCGAAACCAGTGAAACTGAAAAAAACACATTATTGAATACAAGGTAAAAAAACAATATGCCTGCAAAAACAGGAAACCCGTTAAGTATAAATAAAGAAGGATGTTTGAGTACATTAGCCGCTATAGTATGAAAATCATTTGGCTGAAGTAGAAAGCCAGTTACTGTTAAAAACACTGTAAAAACAGCTATTAAGAGAAAAGTCCAAATATATCCCAATTCAATCTTTTTTTTGGATTTAGCCGAAAATAAATTTACCATTATTAACTCCATTCCCGGAAAGCACAAATAAATACGTTATTCAACCTACCGTTCCACGTTTACCTATATTATTTTAGGTCTAATAATTGTCTTTGTAAATAGCCCCATTATTCCATAATTTTATTTACAAATCTGCAAGCTCTATATTACCACTTGCCAAACTTTTTTCAATATCAATAATACGTTGGTTTGCTGAACCTCTGAATTTAAGTAGAAGATCCTTTTGTTCCTGTATAAAGGGCCCGTCAACCAGTATTTTTGTATTATTAAGAAGTTCCATCCAGCCTTTTCTGTAGTTTGAATTCTCAATTAACTGTTCAAATGTGTACCCTGAATAAACCATAACGTTGAGTCCGAGTTCTTTAATTTCCTTTGCAAGGACCGCAAAAGTATCTGCCTGTTCGAAGGGCTCTCCACCGCTGAATGTGACTCCGTCCAAGAGTGGATTTTTACGTATTTTCTCCACTATTCCTTCAATCTCAATAAGTTCACCACCATCAAAGGAATGAGTTTGAGGATTGTGACAACCCTTACAATTATGTCGACAGCCTTGTGCAAAAATTACCATTCGTATTCCCGGGCCGTCAACAATAGATTCATTGATTATTCCTGATATTCTTATCTGTTTACTCATTTTTATCACCACAATAAATATGCCAAATGAACTGGCATTTGGCATATTTTACACTATTATTGAATTAATTACATATGTTTGACTCTGTCTCGTACCTCGGCTTTTTTAGCATCATTAAACCGATCAAGTGTTCCCACAAGATACCCGGTAATACGCCTGATCCTTTCAAAATGCCTATCGTCGTCTTCTTCTCTTCCACACCTAGGACATGTATCGCCTATTATTCCCGTATAACCGCATACAGGGTCTCTGTCAACAGGGTGGTTTATTGATCCGTAACCTATTCCTGACTCTTTCATTGCCCTTATTATCTTTTCAAAGGCCTCAAGATTGTTCAGCGGATCACCATCAACTTCAACATAGGTTATATGTCCTCCATTAGTTAACTCATGGTAAGGAGCTTCAGTTTTAATCTTGTCCATTGCATTTATCTTATAATAAACAGGCACATGGAAGCTGTTCGTATAGTATTCTTTATCTGTTACACCATCTATATTACCGAATACATTTTTATCATACTTTACAAATCTGCCGGACGTACCCTCTGCCGGAGTTGCAATAAGAGAAAAATTCATATTGTATTTCTCACTTGCTTCGTCCATCCTCTTTCTCATATAACCTACGATTTCAAGGCCAAGATTCTGTGCTTGTTCGGATTCGCCATGGTGTCTTCCGATTAATGCCTTGAGGCACTCTGCCAAGCCAATAAAGCCCATTGTAAGTGTTCCATGCTTTAATACTTCCCCAACTTCATCTTCCCAGTTGAGGTTTTCAGAATCAATCCATACGCCCTGTCCCATTAGGAAAGGAAAATTTTTAACCTTTTTCTTTGCTTGGATAAGATATCTTTCGTAAAGTTGGTCAGTTACCAAATCAATTTTCTTATCCAATTCTTCAAAGAAAATATTAAGATTCTTATTACTTCTGAGGGCTATTCTAGGTAAATTTATAGTTGTAAAACTCAGATTACCCCTACCGAATATTACTTCCCTGTCCGGATCGTATGTATTTCCGATAACTCTGGTTCTGCAACCCATGTATGCAATCTCCGTATTGGGCTCTCCATCCTTGTAATATCTTAGGTTATATGGAGCATCAATAAAGGAAAAGTTAGGGAACAATCTCTTTGCGCTGACACGGCAGGCCAGCTTGAAAAGATCATAGTTGGGGTCGCTTTCCTTATAGTTTATTCCGTCCTTCACCTTGAATATATGTATGGGAAATATGGGAGTTTCACCGTTTCCAAGGCCTTCTTCGGTAGCCAGTAAAAGATTTTTTACCACAAGCCTTCCTTCAGGAGAAGTGTCGGTTCCGTAATTTATGGAACTGAAAGGTGTTTGTGCTCCTGCTCTGCTATGCATTGTGTTAAGGTTATGAACAAATGCTTCCATTGCCTGATAAGTTATTCTGTCAGTCTCTTCTTCAGTTTTCTTTACTGCAAAAGTCTGAGCCTTTTCAAGCAAGGATTCGTCCGGAATATATTTCAACAGAATTTTCTTTTCTGCTTTAATATATGCTTCCATTCTATTTAATGCCGGCCTTATACCGAATTCTTTATATATTTCTTCACGGGCTTCTGCAATCTCATTTGAAAAATCATTTCCAATTAGTAATTCCAATGATTTTTTCAAATTCTGTTTATATCCCTTTTCAAAAGTCTTTGCAACGCCCATTGACATTCCATAATCAAAATTCGGAATACTCTGACCCCCATGCTGATCATTCTGATTTGACTGGATTGCAATACAAGCCAAAGCTGAATAGCTACTGATATCATTTGGTTCTCTCAGGTATCCATGTCCGGTACTGAAACCACCTCTGAACAGCTTCTGAATATCTATCTGACAGCAGGTAGTAGTCAATGTCAAAAAATCCAAGTCGTGTATATGTATATCTGCATTGTTATGTGCTTGTGCATGCTCCGGTTTAAGCACATACATTTCGTAGAATTGTTTTGCACCCTCCGAACCATATTTAAGCATTGTTCCCATAGCAGTATCACTGTCTATATTTGCGTTTTCACGTTTTAAGTCATTATCTTTTGCGTCTTTAAAGGTAAGCTCCTCATAAACCTTCATCAAGCGTGTGTTCATTTCACGTACCTTTGTTCTGTCGGCCCTGTACAAAATGAACTCCTTAGCTGTTTTTGCATGGCCTGTTTCAATTAACACTTTTTCTACTGCATCCTGTATTTCTTCAACACTGGGTACCCTTCTGTCAAGACTTGATTCAATGAAATCAACAACCCTTTCTGCCAATTCCATTGCCGTCCTGTAATCCTTACCTCCGGTAGCACTAGCTGCCTTAAAAATAGCATTAGCAATTTTTTCAATGTTAAATGGTACTTCTCTTCCGTCACGCTTTCTGATTTTGGTTATCATGTGGCTAGCCACCCTTCTCAAATTTTTTCTTTTGCAGTATATTAAATTATTTGCCTTTTGCCAAAAAGCAAAATATGCGCACAAATAAAAATGTGCAGATCAAATCGCACAATAAGTCTGACCACAAGCCAACCTGGCAGTAGCTTGGGACATTTGTTTACGCCGTTATGTCTAAATAATTTTATATTTTGAATATGTATATATTCATCACTTTTAACAATATGTTGGTGCAATTATACTATCACTCTCAAGATATTGTGTCAACAAGTTATTATTTTGATGTATCTAAATTTGAGACTGTATGCCTTAATTAAGATTTATTTTCTACCTTTATCGTTTTTTGTTTTGATTTTTGACTATTAAAGATTTTAGGTAAAAAATAGCAAATAAAATAAGCATAACAACCTCTATGCCGTAAAAATCCGACATACCTAAACCTGCTTAAAATAGGTTTTTACGGGTTATTATGCTTTTATTTGCTCTATTACTCCCGAACTACTATATGTCCAAACTTATATATCCAAACTGTTTAAAAGTTTTTTAAGTTCTACCAATTCTTCTTTTGTGAGTGTGACGCCCTTGCCCATCTTTTCGTGATCTGGAGACCAATCCCTGATATCATACTTTGGGTCTCGATCATTCCAGCTGACCAAATTCAGTTCCTTGTACCATCCTTTGCCTGACTCTGACAGGGTACCAATATTTTCGGTTATTTCAAACTTTATTTCAGCCATAAATAACAATCCTCCCAAAATTTATATTATACCAAGTCATCAAGTTTTTCGTCCTTAAAAGACCCTAACATTGCCGCACCTACTACAATACCTGCATTACCCATTTCAGCCATTTTAAATTCCGGAAGATTAAGCTCTTTTGAATATATTCTGTCTTTCAAAAGCTCAACCAATGGGTTTACAATCGCATTTCCTAGCTTACTTATAGGCCCTGCGATTATTACAACTTCAGGCATTAATATATTTACAATGTTTGTTAATCCCTCAGCAAAATACTCAACGAATTCAGAGCACAGTTTTTTGGCCTTTTCATCACCTGCCTTGGCAGCTTCGAATATTGTTAATTCAGTTATCTGTGCAACATTGTTCATAACCATTTTTCCTAAAATGGAATCCGGATTTTCTGCTGCCAGTTGTTTGGTTTGATTAATAAGTGAAGATCCCGACACATACTGCTCCCAACAACCTTTTCTGCCACAGCTGCACGGCCTTCCGTTATACTCTATAACCATATGACCGAACTCTGTCCCACCGAAGTTAAATCCGTTATATATACTTCCGTCAATAATAATTCCTCCGCCGATACCCACTCCTACTTTAATAGTAAGTGAACTTTCAGTACCGTATGCGGCACCAAGCAGATATTCAGCTATAGCTACACAGTTTGCATCATTTTCAACAAAAACAGGAAGGTTTATGTGCTTCTGAATCTCATTCCTGACATGGGCATTTGTGAAATTTAGCGAGTAGTTTTTTAAAACAATGCCCCTCTTATTATCGGTTACCCCGGGACATCCTACTCCTATATATTTTATATTTTTTATTTCAATATCCTCATCTGCAGTTATCTTTCTTATTAATGCACAAACATCCTTAATTATTTCTTGAAATTCTCTGTCTTTATTCGTGGGTACAGTATCTCTGCGAATTAATTTACCATTTTTATCAAGTATACCTGCAACGATATTTTTGACTCCCAATTCAATACCAATAGTATATTTCATTTAACACGCCTCATTTATATAATGATATTATTTATTTCTATATAACATGCTAATCAATCATATTTATGACTGTTAAGGACAAAATCATCGTCCCTTAATTGTAATGGCATAACTGATACAACTATATGCTTATGCTTTAAAAGTTCCTTTTCAACATAATATCTGGTATTGTTGTGCAGGAATCTATGCCACCATTTCTTAACTGCAAATTGTGGAAGTATAACCGTTATCATATCACCGTTCTGATAGTCATACTCAGCCGACTCAATAAATTTCAGCATCGGATCAACAACTTTTCTGAAAGGCGAATATTTGACAACTATAGGAATATCCATATTTAGTGCATTATATTTTTCTTTTATTTTTTTCGCATCTGCTTCATCAATGACCACACTAAAAGCAGTTATATTGTCCGATATTGTTTTTGCATATCGAAGGGCTCTCAGGCTTGACCTGTTAATACTTTCTATTGGAACAATAACTCTGTTCCTGTAAACAGCCTTATTTATATCAAAGTTAGCAATTTCTTCAGGCTTGAGCCTCAACTGTCTCATAACAGCTTCATAGTGCTTCTTTACCTTAAAAATTAACAATATAAGAATCGGAATAAGTATTACAACCAGCCATGCGCCTTCCCTGAACTTAGTAAAGGCAATGATTATAACAACAATACCCGATACAACTGCTCCTGTTCCGTTGATTATAGCTTTGTGCTTCCAGCCCTTTTCTTTACTCTTCTTCCACTTAATGAACATACCCGTTTGAGACAGTGTGAAGGAGATAAATACACCTATTGCATAAAGTCCTATCAACTTTGAAACATCTGCCTTAAATACAATCATTAAGGCGCTTGCAAGTACGGACAACAAAATTATTCCATTATCATAACTCAGTCTGTCACCTCTCATACTGAGCTGTCTTGGAGCATATCCGTCTTTTGCCATAATTGATATCAGCATCGGGAAACCCGAATAAGCCGTATTAGCTGCAAGAACAAGTATGATAAATGTAGTAGCAGTTATATAATAAAACATAAAATCAAACTTGGTATTGTGGAAAATTTCACCTGCTATCATTACGAGCATTGCATTACCATGAGAAGGATTAACATGGTATATATTTGCTATAATAGAACTTCCCCCGAATAAAACAAGAATAACCATGGACAAAAGAAACAGGACTCTTTTAGCATACTTTGTACTTGGATTCTTGAAGTTTGGTACTGCATTACTCACTGCCTCAACGCCTGTAACAGCCGCACAACCATTTGAGAAAGCAGTCAGCACCAACATTAGTGTCAAAGGTTTAACAATGTCAGGCATATCCTGTGCCGGTGGCGGAACATATCCTCCCGCTACCTTTGCGAAACCGGCAGCTATCATAACAACCATACCTATTATAAATGCATAAGCAGGAATACCAAAAACTCTCGAAGACTCTCTTATTCCTCTTAAATTACCTATCATAAGCAAAATTACCATGGCAACTGCTATGATAACCGAATAAGGCTTAAAGCCCTTAAACGCAGTTGTAAATTGTTCAACTCCTGAAGAAATACTTACTGCTACAGTCATTACATAGTCGACAGACAATGCAGCACCGGCTGTAACACCTGCAAGAATTCCCAGGTTCTCCTTAGCAACTACATATGCCCCGCCTCCATTTGGATAACTGTCAATAACCTGTCTGTATGACAACATCAGTATCATAAGCAGACATATAATTGCAATAGATATATACGACAACTGTCTGAATGCCAGCATACCCACAGCAGGTATCAAAACCATCAGAACTTCCTGACCCGCATAGGCTACCGACGAAATAGCATCGCTGGACAAAATCGGAAGACCCCAGAGAACTCCCATTTTTTGATCTTTCAATGCTTCATTTTTCAACGGTTTGCCGACCAATATTCTTCTTACTTTTTTAAACATAAATGCCCCACCATTTTAAGTTATTTAGTTTTTATTATTTGCTTTTTCTGCATTTTGTCGCAAGGAATATTATGGCAAAACGCTTATTGTATTCTAATACTTTTCTAAGCAATTTTCAATAGCAAATTTAATAAATAATATCCTGCTGCATAACATAGTATTATATACATTTTTTATAATTTAGCAACATTTTTCTACAACAAAAATGGGAATAGCTCCATTTAAGGAAACTATTCCCATAATCCTTAACTATTCTTAGTTTCTCAAGCTTTTTAAAAGATCATTAATTTCCTGAGATTGTTTCATAAGTTGATCCAGCTTTTGTTGCAATTCATCCAGCTTTTGTCTATCTAAACTTTGTGATTCATCCGCTGGAGGAGCCGTTGTATTGTCCTCGTCCTGCTGGTTTTGATTATTAGGTTCAGGTTTATCGGCAGGCTTTACATTGCCTCCAAACAGATTGTTTATGGCACTATCAAGGTTATCTCCTATACCATGCTTGAAATCTGCTCCCTGTTGGTATCCGACTACCACCCTTTTAACCTGTGGGATGGATGAAGCACTGTTTGCCTGTATATATATTGGTTCCACATATAAAATGCTGTTTTCTATAGGTATTACAAGAAGGCTTCCCTTGAATACCCTTGATCCACCCTGCCCCCACAGTGTCATATCCTCTGATATTTCACTAATTTGATTTATATTTACCTCAAACTGGTCAGGACCAAGAATATTAGTATTTTTAGGGAAGTTAAACAGTATCATTTTTCCATAGTTTGCCATATCATTACGAACTGCCAGCCATGATACCATGTTGTGCTTCTCCCCTGAAGGTGTGAAAGGCCTCATAAGAATAAGTTCCTCATTTTTGCCGATATCCCCGGGGAGTTTCACCATATTATAGTATGCATCAATATCCCTTGCACCGCTTTCGTTATTTGGATCAGGGTATTTTGCAATATTCCATTCGTCCTGTCCTGTATAGAAGATTGATATATTATCTTCCTTTTTGGGGTCTAGATGGTATTTCTTAAGTACCTCTGTTTGAAGCTTGAAAAGCGTTTCTGGATACCTTACATGGGATGCAAGGTCCTGAGGAAATTCATCTTTAGCAAAAAGTCCCGGATATACACTTTGATAAGCTTTTATTATAGGGTCTTCCTTGTCTATAACGTAATACTTCACTGTCCCGTCATAGGCATCAACGGTTATTTTTACGGAATTTCTTATATAATTGATACCGTTAAGTGCTTGAAGGTCATCGTCCTCAGATTGAGTATAATAATATTGTGAATACGGATAGTTGTTGGATATGCTATAAGCATCCAGAACCCATACAAGCTTTCCGTCAGCAGTTATGTTCAGTGCAGGGTCAGAATCAACTTTTAAAAATGGTATTCCTTTCTGGGCCCTCTCTACAACATTTCTATTGAGTAGAATTTTAGAGTTAGATGATATATTGCTGGAAACCAGAAGGTTAGTATCGGCATATTTTATTGAAAACAGTATCCTGTTCAATAGATTCATTTTGATTTTTTCATACTTGTTTCCTTGTTCATCAAAATAACTGAATGTCGTTCCATCATAGTCTATTTCTGAAAGCTTCCCGGCACTCTTTGGGTTTACTATTACGTAATTGTTTGTTAGCTGTCCGTAGTAAATCCTTGGCTCGGTAACCTTCAGGTTAACCTTGTCAACAGTATCCATTTTAAGTCCGCTTATTAAAAAATCTACCTGCCCCTGTGCTGTCAACTTATTTATAGGATTTACAACAACACCATAACCATGTGTATATTTAAAGGTTTTATTTACAAAGTTCTGATTCCTGAGATAATTCGAGTTTATTTCTCTGGCAGAAATCAGTACAGGTATTTCTTTACCGTTAACTGTGTAGTTTAAAATATCTCCGTTATGGAAGGTGTAAAAATTCGTATTACTCTGGAGCTGTTTGTTGCTGTTCAAAGTAGGTGTATAGTCAACTACACGTATATTGTCCACGGTGTTTCTGTTATTGTTTATTATTTCAGGGGTCAGTTCATCTATTTTGCTGAAATCGTAGGGTTGAATTTTATCCAGCCCAAAAGCCGTCCTGGTTTCAGTCATATTATTTTTCAAATATTTATCTTCAAATTCAATTTCATTTGGTCCTACAATAGCATTTTGTATTATTGTTGAAACTAAAGTAAGTAAAATAAATAATGCTGGGAAAGCTGCAATTACAACAGCTGACTTTTTTAACTTACCCTTCCACATGAAGAAACCTGTCAATAAAACAATTACAAGAACAATTACGGGAGCTATTGTATAGTACTTGATCCATATATTTGTATCAACGTAGCCAGCACCTGTTATATTCTTATTTGTAAAGTTTGAAAAAAGCAGCGATTCCCTTTGAAACTTGAAGGAAATAGTTTTAAGCACAAAGAATATTGCTATATTTATGAGATTGTGTCTTAAAATAGTTTTATCCTTGAGGTCTTTAGTAGATAGAGTGCTGTTTAAAGCTGCCATCAGGACAATTAAATAGTATGCAGCTGTATAAAATACAAGGAACAGCCACAAATTAGATATAAAATTAAACAGGGACATATAAAAAGGCCTCTGAAACATGTAATAGCCTATGTCCTGTCCGAATTGAGGATCTTTTATACCAAAATTTGCTGAATTGAGAAACAGAAGAGCCTTATTAAAAAAGAACTCCTTGGTGAGAAATGCTCCAATTATACCTATTACCAACGCAACAGGAGCATTAATCAATTTCCTCTGCTCAAGGTTATTGTTTGTAAAGTACTTTTTAAGATTTTTCCCCATCACTTTGTTTGTAATAAATACAAATAAAGTGATAAACACAAAACTTATTATAAAGAATACCGTCTTGTATAAGAGGTTTTTTGTATATACGGTAGTGTAATCAGCATTTGGGTTTAACTCCTTGAGCTGAATCAGCTCCATGTATATAGAGCTTCCTATTATTGCAGCAACTACTATTAGTGCAAAAACTATCAAAGCTGTAATTTTTCCTTTACGGCCTTTTCCGCTTTTTTGCCTCTTATCCTTTTCTTTGTAGTAATCGTATACTTCTTCCATTTATTCTTCTCCCTTCACATTCATTTTCTATGAAAACAAGGCTTCTACAAATTCCTCTGCGTCAAATTTCTGCAAGTCATCCAGCTGTTCTCCTACACCGATTAATTTTACAGGTATATCAAGCTCAGATTTTATGGCTACAACTATTCCTCCTTTAGCGGTTCCATCCAATTTTGTTAATACTATTCCAGTAATATCAGAAGTTTCGCTGAAAGTTTTGGCCTGTGATATGGCATTCTGACCTGTAGTTGCGTCAAGCACCAGAAGTGTTTCCTTGTCTGCTCCCGGAAGTTCCCTGTCAAGTACCCTTGAAACCTTTTTAAGCTCTTCCATAAGATTCTTTTTGGTGTGAAGCCTGCCTGCAGTATCGCATATCAAAAGGTCTGCATTTCTGGATTTTGCAGCCTGAACAGCATCAAATATAACAGCTGCCGGGTCCGAACCCTCCTTTTGCATTATTATCTCAGTACCAACTCTTTGTGCCCATACCTCCAGCTGATCAATGGCAGCAGCTCTGAAGGTATCTCCTGCTGCTAATAAAACTTTTTTACCCTGACTTTTATACAGATTTGCAATTTTGCCTATAGAGGTTGTTTTTCCAACTCCATTTACTCCTATTACTATAATGACAGACGGTTTTGTATTGAGCTTCATTTCATTACCGCCCTTTTCCAGTATCTCTTTAAGTGTCTCCTTGAGCAGGCCTTTTACCTCCTTTGGGTCGATTATCTTCCTTTCTTTAACTTTTTCCTTCAAGTCCTCTATAACCCGCATTGTTGTTTCAATTCCAATGTCAGAAGTAATCAATATCTCCTCAAGTTCATCAAAAAGTTCTTCGTCTACCTTTCCAAAAGATACAAGTACCTGGTCTATTTTTTCAGTTATACTTTTACGTGTTTTTTGAAGTCCTTCTTTAAGTTTATCAAAAAATCCCATTTGCAGCCTCCGTAAGATATTTTTATATTATAATGTACTCTCTTACTATATAAATGTCTTTTAAAAACAATTTTTATTTTTGTTTAACTTGCCATTTCACCCATTTTCATTGACACAACCTTGGATACACCATGCTCCTGCATGGTTACTCCATACATGGTATCAGCTGACTCCATTGTTCCCTTACGATGTGTAACCATTATAAACTGAGTGTTTTGAGAATATTTTTTCAGGTACTCTCCGAACCTGTATACATTTGCATCATCCAACGCAGCCTCTATCTCATCAAGTAGGCAGAATGGTGTAGGTTTCAGCCTTAGTATTGCAAATAACAATGCTATTGCTGTAAATGCACGTTCTCCACCCGATAATAGCATCATATTCTGGAGTTTCTTTCCCGGGGGCTGAACCTCAATTTCTATACCGCTTTCAAGAACATTGTCCTCATCAGAAATTATAAGTTCAGCTCTTCCTCCTCCGAACAGCTCCTTATATACTATTCCAAAGTTTTCATTTATAAGCTTGAACTGTTCAACAAACTGCTTTTTCATTACCTGCACCATCTCATATATGATTTTATGAAGCTTATCTTTAGCCTGCTCCATATCATTCTTCTGAACAGACATGAATTCAAAACGTTCTTTTGTCTTAATGTATTCATCTATGGACGATACGTTTACAGGACCAAGGGCCTTTATCTGCGCCCTGTATTCGGATATATTCCTTTGGGCTTCAGATATGTTTTCTATTTCTTTTTTAAGCTCAACAGCATTACTATAGGTAAGCTCATATTCATCCCACATTCTGTCCTGAATTGATTTCATTTCTGCTTCTGCTTTGGCTTTTTTTATGTCAATTCTGTTATATTCTTCGTGCAGGAGATGAATTGTCTTGTTGGTTGCATTTAATTTTTCAATAAAGTCGGTTGATTCTTCCTCCAACACTTTTTTCTCTTCAACCAGCCTGTCAATCTCCAAGGTTTTCCCTGTCTTTTCATCCTGAAGTTTTCTGGTTGAGTTGTCCAGACCGTTTATCTCCTGCTTTAATAATTCAATTTCAGTGTTTGCTTTGTTTATTTCTTCCTGTTTCCGTGTATGACTTCTGGTTAAAGCCTCTCTTTCTCCTTTTATTCTGTCAAGATTCTCTGTTACACTCTGTATACTCTCCGTTATTGAATTTACAGATATCTTAAAATCAGTTATCTCCTGATGTAAATCATCTCTAACTGTCTGATCTGCCTTGAATTTCTCCTGATGCTCAGCAATTATCGACTTTGTTTCGGATATGTCGGTTTCTATGGCTTCAAGCTCAGCCTCATATTTTTGCTGTTCCAATAATGTTTCCTGTTCCTGCTTTGCCATTTGATCCTTCTCATTTATAAGCATGCCGATTTTGGCGTCTGTCTTTTTTAAATTGTCCTCAATCATCTGCAGGTGATTCTCGTCTCTGGTTTTAATAAGCTCGTTATCCCTGAGCTTATTGTTATGCTCATTGAATTCAGTATCTATCTCCAACAACATTTGCCTAACATCGTTTATCTTAACACCATACTTAATTTCATCTTTTTTTAGTCCTTCTATTATGTTCTCCAATTCTGAAATTTCTCTGCTTCTACTTAGTATTCCGGAACTCCTATGGTCGCTGCTTCCTCCGGACATTGACCCGCTTGTGCTTAATATATCCCCTTCCAGAGTTACAATTCTAAAGGTATAGCCGAATTTTCTGGCTATGCTGATTCCACTATCCAAATTTTCTGTCACTACAACCCTGCCCAACAGGTTTAAAACTATTCCGTTGTATGCCGGATCGCTGGTTACAAGGTCTGAAGCAACACCACAAAAGCCCTGACAGTTTTCCAATCTGCGTAAAGTATTATCGTCAAGACGTTTTCCTTTTACAGATGTAATCGGCAGAAAGGTAGCTCTTCCCACCCTATTCCTTTTTAGGAATTCTATGGCTTTCTTTGCGGCATCTTCGGATGACGTAACTATATTCTGCAAGGCACTTCCAAGAGTCATTTCTATAGCTGTTTCATATTTCTTATCTACTTCTACCAACTGTGCAATTGTACCGTGTATCCCTTTGCCCAGGTCAGGTGATTGCTTGCAGGCTGTCATTACTTCCTTTACACTTCTGCTGTATCCCTCCATACTGTTTTCCATATCTTTAAGCATCTTGTGTCTGGAGGTTTTTACCTGTATATCGGTTCTTATAATCCCATGCTGTTTTTCCAGTTCAGACAGAGTTCCTTTGAGTTCTGTCTTCTCGTTATTCAATTCATTTATTTTTTCACTCGAATGTTTTATAAGAGTGGAAGTATTTCTTATACTCTCAATCAAGTCCTCTTTTTTCATATTGTCCTTGTCTTTTTCAAGCTTCAAGGAGTAAATTTCTGTGCCAATAGAGTTTTGCCTTTTTCTCATGTTTTCTATATGATTTTTTATATTGTTTATCTGAGTCCTTTTGTCAGATTGAATATCAAGCTTGTCCATAATACCGGATTTAAGCATTTCAATATGTCGTTCGCTTTCATCCAGAGTTGACAGAATCCCGTCAAGTTCAGACTGATATTTTTCAAGTTTTTTGGAAAAATCATTATACTGGCCATTTAAGTATTCTATTTTTTTCTGGCGGTTCTTCTCTTCTGTGTTTAATAATTCCAGTTTTGAGCTGATTTCTGAGGTTTCTTCGTTTAATCGAACAATGTTCCCGTCAAGGCTGTTTATTTTTTCATTTTTGAGCTTAACCTCAGAACTGTTCTTTTCAAGATTCGCTTCAATAATATAGAACTTCCCTCTTGCTTCTGTTATCTGCTCATCAAGATTTTTAAGGAGTTCAGTCTTTTGTTGATTTTGAGTAGTAATACTCCTCAGTCTTCTCTCTTCTGCCTCTATATTATCTCTTATATCTTTAAATTGGTTCTCATACTCTTTTATTTTTTCCTTTAACTTATCTATATTATTAAGGTAGACATTAACTTCAAGCTCTTTAAGGCTTTCACGTAAGGTAAGATATTTTTTGGCTGCCTCAGACTGTTCTCTTAAAGGCTCCAATTGAGACTCAAGTTCATTTATAATATCAGTTATGCGTACAAGGTTTTGCTCAGTAAGGTCAAGCTTCCTCTCTGCATCCTGTTTTCTTACTTTATATTTCATTATACCTGAGGCCTCTTCAAATATAAGCCTTCTGTCTTCCGATTTGGTACTCAGTATTTCATCAACTCTACCCTGTCCGATTATTGAATATCCGTCCCTGCCTATTCCTGTATCAAGAAACAGTTCATGTATATCTTTAAGACGACAGGATGTCTTATTTATGTAATATTCACTTTCTCCCGAACGGTATACTCTTCTTGTAATGGTTACTTCACTGTAGGACACCGGAAGATAATTATCGTCATTATCAATAGTCAACGATACCTCCGCAAAACCAACCGGCTTTCTGTGTTCAGTACCCGCAAAAATTACGTCCTCCATCTTGCTTCCTCTTAATGTTTTTGCACTCTGTTCACCGAGTACCCACCTAACAGCATCGCCGATATTGCTTTTTCCGCTGCCGTTTGGTCCTACAACTGCCGTTATACCGCTATTAAAATCAAGTGATATTTTATCTGCAAATGATTTAAATCCTTGTATTTCAAGTTTTCTTAAGTACATGCCGCACCCCTGTAATTGATTAAGCGTAGTAATTTTTCTTTTGTTTATGTCATATAAATATTAAGTCATTTCTATAAAAGAAATGACTTAATATTCAATAATTCTAGCATACTTTGTGATTTATTGGAAGGTTAACATTTTTATTTAATTTTCATAACTTTCCTTGCAATTGCTATTCCTGCTTTATAAAGTATACTTTCCATTTCCTTACTTACGGTTTTTAGTTCAGACCTTATACTTATTTTTTGGGGACAGTGGCTTTCACATTTTCCGCAGTCTTTACACTGGGAAGCATAGGAAGGCTGTGCTGCAACCGCTCCTAAGTTTCTGTAATATTGAAATCTTATTCCCTTATCCTTAATAAGATACTTATCGTTATAGTGGGAAAAACAACCGGGTATGTCAACTCCTGCAGGACATGGCATACAGTAACCACAAGCAGTACAAGGTATTTTTGTTCTTTCATGCAATATCCTTTTGACATTATCAAAGACAACAAGTTCTTCATCCGTAAGGGAATTGGCATGTGAATTCGAGGCTATTCTTATATTGTCCTCAACCTGAGCCTCATCACTCATTCCCGATAAAATCACATTTACTTGCGGATGATTCCAAATCCACCTCAAGGCCCATTCTGCCGGAGACCTGTCACGTTTGCATTCTGCGAATGCCTTTTTTACGTCTTCCGGCAGGTTTGTAACCAGTTTCCCTCCCCTTAACGGCTCCATGACAATTACAGGTATTCCCATCTCATTCGCAAGAATTAATCCGTCCTTTGTGGCCTGATTATTTTCATCCATGTAATTATATTGTATCTGACAGAATTCCCAGGGGTATGCCCTCAGAATCTGTTCGAATTCATTTTTAGCTCCGTGAAAGGAAAAACCAATATTTTTTATTGTACCTTTTGCTTTAAGCTCTTCCATCCACGTCAATACACCCATATCTGCAAGTCTGTCGAAGCCCGCTTTGTCTGTCAGCATGTGAAGCAGATAATAGTCAATATAGTCAGTTTGAAGGCGCTCCAATTGAGTATTGAATATTTTCTTTGCATTATCAAGATTTTTTACCATAAATGGGGGTAATTTTGTAGCTATTTTGACCCTTTCACGGTAGCCTCCGGTCAAAGCCTTTCCCAAGAGACTTTCACTTTTTCCTCCGTGATAAATATAAGCTGTATCGAAATAGTTTACACCTTTTTCTATAGCATTGTGTATCATCCCTATTGCTCTTGGTTCGTCAATTCCTCCTGCTCTGGTTGGAAACCTCATACACCCGAATCCCAGAATAGACAGTTCTTCTCCGTTTTTTTGATTTATTCTTGTTAACATGATGTATCTCCCTCAACTTTAACTTTCAACATAAATTCATATCCTTTCGGGGCATTTGAATTTGTATAATCAAAACAGGCTGTTCTACCCTGATGCTCAATTGAAAGCCATAAATGGCATAAAGCAATCCCCGTATCTATCTGATTCATTTTATTATAAATAGGAGCTTTCAATAAATTCAACTTTTCACGGCAAACAATGATTTCATTTGTATTACCGCTAAAATACCATGGCTGAGAGTTGGATGCCGACGGTGCAAGTCTGGCCGCTTCCAGCAATTGGTCTGCTCCGTTAATTGATGTTATTTCTGAAATGCCCTTCCGTTTAAATTCAGAATTATCAGCCCTGTGTAGCTTCTCCTGCGTATTGCCGAAGGCAAGCATAATAACAAATTCCAGACCGTTTTGTAAAGCCGGAACTTCTTTAGAAGGCTTTGCCATACCCAACCAGCAGCTTCCTAAGTTTACTGATGAAAGAAACAAGTCAACCTGCTGAAGCATGAAACCTGCATTCAATAAATACCCCTCTTTTTTTTCTGAGTAAATTAAAATATAATGCGGCGCCTTTATAGGCAGTATATTTTTTACTTTGTCATCGGTAAGAAAAGAAAATTCACACTTTATACTTGGTATCAGTTGCTTAACATTATCAGCAAAGTTCTTTATTTCTATTAGCTTTTGATCCGTCAGGGGTATCATATCATATTTTCTAATAGATTTTCTGGTAAAAATCGTTTTGTAGAGTTCTTCGTTAATCATACAACCTGCCTCCAATTTATTGAATAAATAAAAGTTCTATTCATCTGTATCCGTATAATTCAGCCTAAATTAGTATATTTATAGTTTTCAGTATATATTTCTGATTTTAGAGTGTCAATAAAAAAGGACTGTTATTTCCCGATTCAATTTACATAATATCTCAAAATGTAACCAAGTGAAAGAAAAGTGCATAAAATACTATGGAATTATTTTTTTAGAGGAGGAATTATGCAAAATTTTAATTGTAATGATTATATGCAAATGATGAATGTTCCCAGCCAATTTTCACCCATGATGGAGATGCCTCAAGATCAGCTACAGGCCATGTTCCCCAGATGCTACCATATTATAATGCCTGAAGTTGGACGTATGTGCGATAGAATGTGTGCACAATACGGACCCATGTTTAATCCAAGCCGTCAAATGATGGACTCCATGGTCGATGATATCGACAATAGGGTTGGTGCAGATGTTGATATGGACTATCAGGATTTTGAAGGGTGTGAAAACAGACAATTCGTATTCGATGGATTTGGCGGAGGCAGAAGACGTTTCAGACGCGATCTCATAACAATTCTCTTGCTTAGGGAATTATTAAGGAGAAGACGCCGTCCATTCTTTCCGTTTGGTTTCAGCGGTTTTTAATCAGTAATAAAGTTAATCTCTGCATCTATTAATACTACATTTTTTCACGAGCAAGACAGGTAGCCTTTAATTCACAAAGGCTGCCTGTTTTTTATATCGCAAATTTAACTTCGAATAATTGTGAAAACTGAGGTAAAAATAGAATATGTAGTGAGACACGATTCTGAGTAAAAAATAATCACTTAGGAGGAATAAATATGCAATTAGCTTCTCATGAAGTAAATGATCTTAGAGAACTAACTACAAGCTGTGTAAATTCAATTACAAACATGGCCTTATTTCTAAATTCAGTACAGGACAATGAACTAAAATCTTTGATTCAAAAGCATTTACCGTATCATATTAAAGATTACAATACAAAGGTGGAATACCTGAGCAGAACCTCCGGAGCAAAAACCGGCTTGCCTATTCCCCCAATAACAAATATTATTCAGAATTACACCAGTTCAGAAACCACCCCTGTTCCTGTTACTCCAAGAACTGATGTACAGGAACTGAATGACCGTGAAATTGCAACAGCCTACCTGCTTACACTAAAGCGTGCAGGTAGAGAATATGCCTGGGCTGCAATGGAAGTAAGTAATCCTGAAATCAGAATGTTCTTAGAAGACGCATTTAAAATGAGTTCACACCATGCGTATGATATATGGCAATGGATGGTTCAAAAAGGCTATTATCCCCTCGAAGCCGCTCCCGCTGAAACCATGGAGAAGCTTGGGAGTATGTATAACACAGTTGAACAGAGCACTTTTGAAACAGTACACTAATTACATTTTACAATAGCTTACAAAAGGTTAATAAAATATCCTTAAGTAAGCTATTTTTACTATATCTGTTTTTATTTATCACATTTTTCTAATAGAAAATAATATATTAGTATTAGCATATTATTTGGAGTACATGTATTATGAACTATAATTATATTCCGACAGGACAACATCAATTGCCTCCTCTACCATACTCTTATAATGCTCTTGAGCCGGTTATAAGTCAAAGAACATTACGAATTCACCATGATAAGCACCACAAAGCCTACGTAGACGGATTAAACAAAGCAGAAATCAGTCTTGCGGATGCAAGAAGGAAAAATGACTTTGAATATATAAAGTACTGGGCAAACGAGTTGGCGTTTAATGGGTCAGGGCATATTCTGCATAGTATTTTCTGGACTATTATGGCACCACCCGGTATGGGAGGGAATCCCGGTATGCAAACCATTAATTATATTAATAACTATTTTGGTAATTTTGGTGCCTTTAAGGAACAATTTACAAATGCAGCTGAAAAAGTGGAAGGTTCAGGATGGGCTATCCTTATTTGGCAGCCTGCATGGAGAAGACTTGAAATCCTTCAGGCTGAAAAGCACCAGAACCATACTCAATGGGGAGGTATCCCGATTTTGGTTTGTGATGTTTGGGAACATGCATATTACCTTGACTATCAGAACGAACGGAAAAAGTTTATAGATTCATGGTGGGGAATCGTAAACTGGAATGAGGTGGAAAACAGGCTGATTTTTGCCTCAAACGGTCAAATACCCTTAACTACAATAAATACAATGAGTTATAAAAACCCATAAAAAAAGGCCCGCTATATAAGCGAGCCTTTAATTTCAATAAACTGAATTATCGAGGTTGTATGTAGAATTTTATAGCTGTTCTTTCTTCTCCATCGATATTTACTTCAGCAAATGCAGGAACTGCCACAAGGTCAATTCCATTTGGTGCTACAAAACCTCTTGTTATTGCTATTGCCTTGACTGCCTGATTTACTGCTCCGGCTCCTACTGCCTGAATCTCTGCATAATTGTTGTCCCTCAAAACTGCAGCCAATGCTCCAGCAACTGATTTGGGTTGTGAATTAGCTGAAACCTTTAGTACTTCCATATTATACATCCTCCTAAAAAAATGCTTTAAAAAAAGCAAAAAAATAAAATATAATTGTATTTATATCTATTCTATATATTTCATCGAATTCCTGCTTTTTACATTTAAAATTTTTTAAAAAATTTTGTTTATTTATTTATGTTCCTATAATTTCGAATTTTTCGACATTAAGCTTCTCCATAATCTGAATATTTTTAAAATTAAACTCGTTTTTAAGTGTATTGATATTAACCCTTTTCTGCCCTATTACATTAGAAATATACCTAGGATTGCACTGTATAATTATTTCAGGTAATTTATCAAGTTTATTATTAATTATATATTGTTTAATTCTTTTAAGCGTAAGCCTTGATTCCACAAGCTGTCTGAAAGCAGGATGAAAAGGCCCTGCAACAACCTCTCCGGATTCGCTGATATTATCTGTGGGTTGCAGGCCTATTCTTATAACATTGATATTGTTTTGTTCATATATATCCAGCAGTTCGGCGGAAATATCCACCGCCTCTTCAATTGTAAGAGGCTGATATAGTCCATCGTTATACATCTTCTGCAAATAAGTATTCTCAATTACAAGTGTAGGATAAATGCGTACAATATCCGGGGACAGTTCCACCACCTTTTGGGCAGTTGCAATTGCCTTTAATCTGGTATCCCCGGGAAGTCCTATCATTGTTTGAACACCAAGCGAAAAGCCTCTGTCCTTAATCATTTTTGCAGAATTTTTTACTTCTTCAATGCCATGTCCTCTGTTGGTGCATTTCAAAACATCGTAATCCAGGCTCTGAACGCCTAATTCTATAGTTTTTACACCGTATATTTCAAGTAAATCCAAAATCGTTGAACTTATATAGTCAGGTCTGGTTGAAAGCCTTATTTGATTTACTTTTCCGTCCTTAATGTAGCTATATCCAATCTTGAGATACCATTCCTGCTCTTTTAGTGATATCCCTGTAAAACTGCCGCCGTAAAAACCTATTTCTACAAAAGCATTACCGCTGGTTTCCAAGTGACTTTCAATGGTACGGCGGATATCTTCTTCACTGGCCTCATTTGTTTGGCCGCTAATAATTTTCTGGTTGCAGAAGATACAATCAAATGGGCAACCTTTGTGTGGTACGAAAATGGGAATTACTATATGCTTCTTAATTTGCAAACACTCCTTAGCCTTATTTAGTTTTTAGATTATTCAAGGCATCTTTTGCTGCATTTTGTTCAGCTTCTTTTTTAGAGTGTCCTTTTCCCTGCCCTTGAGTAGCACCATTTATCTTTACTTCCGTAATAAATGTCTTATTATGGTCAGGGCCAAATTGGTCGGTAACACTATAAGAAATTTGTTGTTCGCCGTTTTGTTGAACTAATTCCTGCAGCTGCGTCTTATAATCGTAAAAAAGTTTTCCTTCAATACATGACTTTATGATTTTATCCATGTATTTGTATACAAATGCTTTGGCGGTTTCAAACCCTCCGTCAATATATAATGCTCCTATCAGTGCCTCAAATGCATCTGAAAGCAAAGAAATTTTCTCTCTCCCTCCTGACAGTTCTTCCCCTTTTCCAAGTAAAAGATACTTTCCTAGGCTTATGTCAGTGGCACATTGGGATAATGAATTTTCACATACAATTTTAGCTCTGGTTACGGATAACTCTCCTTCCGGAAGGTTTGGCCTTTTTTGGAACAAATATTCGCTTATTGTAAGACCTAAAACTGAATCTCCCAAAAATTCAAGTCTCTCGTTATATTTTAACTTTTTTGCCTTCTTTTCATTTGCATATGAGCTGTGAGTAATAGCAGCAAATATAATGTCTTTGTTCTTAAAATTGTGTCCTATTATATTTTCAAGCTCAGAAATTCTATTATCATAATCGGTTTGTTCCATTATAGTCCTCCAATAACGCTCAAATCTTAATTCAATTTATCAAATAATTAGTCATATTCAAAAAAATAACAGGAGGGAAAAACCCCACCTGTTATTTTACACTTTTATATTAATATCATCAACACTTTGTAATTATTCATATTTCTTTAAACAGATTGTTGCATTGTGACCGCCAAAGCCAAGTGCATTTGAAAGTGCATATTTAATGTCACCTTCTCTTCCCTTATTTGGTACACAATCAATATCACATTCAGGATCCTGGTTTTGAACATTTATTGTTGGTGGCAGGAAGCTGTCGTGAATAGCCATTGCTGTAACTATTGCTTCAATCGCACCTGCTGCACCCAATAAGTGTCCTGTCATTGACTTGGTTGAACTCATTGCAAGATTAGCGGCATGATGGCCAAATACTGTTTTTACAACATTTACTTCTCCTGGATCATTTAAAGGAGTAGAAGTTCCATGAGCATTGATGTAGCTAACTTCTTCAGGCTTTATGCCTGCATCATTAATTGCCATCTGCATACTCTTTATACCGCCTAATCCTTCCGGATGAGGAGCAGTTATATGGTAAGCGTCACAAGTACATCCGTATCCAACAACTTCTGCCAGTATGTTTGCCCCTCTATTAAGTGCATGTTCAAGTTCTTCCAGTACTAAAACTCCGGCACCTTCGCCCATAACAAACCCGTCTCTGTCCTTGTCAAAAGGTCTTGAGGCTGTTGCAGGATCAGGGTTTTTACTCATTGCTCCCATATTACAGAAGCCTGCAAAACTGATAGATGTCAAAGATGCTTCTGCACCGCCGGTCAGCATTAAATCAGCATCTCCACGCTGTATAACCTTGAATGAATCACCTATAGCATTATTAGACGTTGCACAAGCTGTTACAACACATTCATTGAAACCCATGAATCCGTATTGAATAGCTATACGTCCGGAAGCCATATTTGAGATCATCATCGGTATAAAAAACGGACTAACTCTTCCCGGTCCTTTGCTAAGAAGAACGCTGTGCTGTTCTTCGAACGTTTCTATTCCGCCAATTCCGGAGCCAACAATAACACCGCATCTATCTTTATTCAAAGAATCCAAATCAAGATTTGCATTTTCTACCGCCATTTTTGAAGCAGCCATAGCAAACTGATTGTATCTATCCATTCTTCTGGCTTCTTTTTTATCAATAAATAAAGTAGGATCAAAATCCTTAATCTCAGCACCAACCTTTGTTGACATTTCTGAAACATCAATTCTGGTTATTTCACTGATACCGTTTCTTCCCTCTTTTATTGAACCCCAAAATTGATCCAATCCAAAACCAAGTGAAGATACTACCCCAGCCCCTGTTATAACTACACGTCTTTTCATTTTCATAAACCTCCAAAAGGTGAATTTTTAAAATATACAAAGATCTGAAATTTTAGATTATATATCAAAACGTCTATAAGACATTAGAAAAATTGATGTTAGGTCATATAATATTAAAAAAGCCCCTATTGGGGACTTTTTTAAGTATTACTTTTGATGTATTCAACAACATCACTAACTGTTGTGATCTTCTCTGCTTCGGTATCAGGTATCTCAAGACCAAATTCCTCTTCAAGAGCCATTATAAGCTCTACTATATCAAGAGAATCAGCTCCAAGATCATCTATGAAGGAAGCTTCCATAGTTATATCTTCTTCTTCAACACCCAACTGCTCAACAATCAATTTTTTAACTTTATCAAAAACCATACATTCACCTCCTTCCAAAGGATGGTTCTATAATGCATACATTTTTAACTTTGGTATGCAATTTAATAATTATTAAGTTGAATAGCCGAATACCCGGCATATCCAAACATAATATTATTACATAACTAATCCACCGTCAATATCTATAACCTGCCCTGTTACATAACCGGCTTCTTCAGAAGCTAGAAAAGCCACAACATTAGCTACTTCTTCCGGCGTCCCAAACCTTCCGAGTGCTATCTTTTCTATATACTTCTTCTTTAAATCATCCGGTAATATTTCCGTCATATCACTGACAATTGCACCCGGACACACTACATTACAGATAATCCCTCTTGGTGCAAATTCCTTTGCGGTGGTTTTTGTCAAACCGATAAGTCCTGCTTTTGATGCTGAATAATTTGCCTGCCCCGGATTTCCGTAATTACCGGCAACTGATGAGATGTTAACTATTCTGCCATACTTTTTTTTCAGCATCAATTTTGCTGCAGTTTTAGTACAAAGAAAAGCACCCTTTAGATTAATATCAAGTACGCTGTCCCAATCGTCCTCTGACATCATCGCCATTGGCTTATCCTTTGTTATACCTGCATTGTTTATAAGAATATCAATACCTCCGAAGGTATTTACCGCAGTATTTATCAAGGTCTTCACATCTTCTGCATTCCTTATATCACCTACAACTGCTGCAACCTTTATTCCCATGGCTTCCAGATCTTTAGCCGTGTCCAGAACTTTATCTGTTGTTCCGTTGAGAACAACATTTGCTCCGAGTTTACCGAGTTTTTCAGCAATGGCCTTTCCGATTCCTCTTGATGACCCGGTTATAACAGCAGTTCGCCCTTCAAATTGCATTTTGTGTACACCTCCAAACCAAACAACTATTAAGTATTTTAAGCCAGTACTTCAAACGCTTTATTCAAGGTTTCCAAATTCTCAACATTTATTACTGTCACGTTTTTGTCAATCTTCTTTACAAAGCCGCTCAAAGCCTTTCCAGGGCCTATTTCTACAAATGTATCCACACCATCGGCAAGCATAGTTCTTATACATTTTTCCCAAAGTACGGAGGTGCTAACCTGTCTTATTAAAAGATCCTTGACCATACCTTTATCTGTAACAGCATCACCTGTAACATTTGTTACCACAGGAATCTTTATGTCATTCAAGGATACCTTATCAAGTTCAACTGCAAGTTTCTCTCCTGCAGGCTTTAAAAGACTGCAGTGGAATGGTGCACTGACAGGCAGCAACATTGCTCTCTTAGCTCCTTTAGCCTTGCAAAGCTCCGCTGCCTTTTCGACAGCTGCAGTTTCTCCTGCCACGACTATCTGACCCGGGCAGTTGAAATTAGCCGGTTCAACAATACCTATTTGTGATGCCTCTTTACAACACTCTATTACATCATTATTTTCAAGTCCTATAATTGCTGCCATAGCTCCAACTCCTACAGGTACAGCCTCCTGCATATACTTTCCTCTTTTTTTAACAAGAGAAACAGCGTTCTTGAAGCTAATTGTACCTGCTGCAACATGGGCAGCATATTCACCAAGACTCAAACCGGCCACAAAATCAGGTTTGATACCCTTTTCCAAAAGAGGCTGCATGCAGGCAATACTGGTAGTAACAATAGTTGGCTGGGTGTTTTCAGTTATCTTTAATGTTTCATCATCACTGTTGAATATCATTTCCCTGACATCAAAACCCAATGCCTCTGTTGCTTCGTCAAATATTTTACCGGCACTGTTATATTCGTCTGCGATTTCCTTACCCATTCCTACGTACTGAGCACCTTGCCCAGGAAATAAAAAAGCTACTTTACCCATATAAATCCTCCTACTCATTATAAAGAATAATACATTAATTATTTGCTATTTAAACCACTTAACAGCCATTGACCCCCAGGTCAGTCCTCCGCCAAAAGCAACAAGAACCATTTTGTCGTCTTTTTTCAACTTTCCTTCCCTTTTGGCTTCATCCATTGCTACAGGGATGGATGCTGATGAAATATTACCGTATTTATTTATAATGTAGTGTATTTTATCATCTGTAATACCAAGTTTCTTTATGGCACCATCAATAATTCTGGTATTTGCCTGATGTGGAAAAATGAAATCAAGCTCATTTATATCCATATTTAGATTATCTAAAACATGCATTGTTGCAGTTGACATGGCCTTTACGGCAAATTTAAATACCTCTTTGCCATCCATCCATATTGAATTGTATTTTCCTTCTATTCTCTTTTCCTTTTCTTCTTCGGATAAATACAGGTTTGGAATTGTTATATTCATACCTTCAGCTCCGTTTGATCCAAGGAATGAATCAAGTATTCCATATCCTTCATCAACTTCTCCAAGTACTACCGCACCGGCAGCGTCACCGAATAGAATACAGGTATTTCTGTCTTTCCAGTCAACAATTTTTGACAAACCTTCGCAACCAATTACTAAAGCATGCTTATAAACTCCATTTGCAATAAACTGCTGTGCAACGGACAAAGAGTAAATAAACCCTGTACAAGCTGCATTTATATCAAATGCAGTAGCATTCACAGCTCCAATAGCGCCTTGAATAATACATGCCATTGATGGCGACATGTAGTCAGGGGCTTCGGTTGATAGAATAATCAAATCAATGTCCTCAGCATTTAGGCCTGCATCTTCCAAAGCCCTCTTTGCTGCCTCAATTCCCATCGTGTAATTAGGAACGTCAACATCTAAGACGCGTCTCTCTGATATTCCTGTTCTTTTTATAATCCATTCGTCTGATGTATCAACCAATTTTTCCAAATCATTATTGGTAAGTACTTTTTCGGGTACAAAGCTTCCTGTACCTATTATCCCTACACTCTTAGTCGATTTTATCATCGGAAGAGTCCACCTCCATATTCTTGAATTGTTCTTTAATTTCATTTACTACGCCATTTTCTATTAACGGTATAGCTCTATTTAAAATTGCATATCTTATTGTTTTTGCCTTCGATGAACCATGACTCTTTATTACCAATCCATTAACACCTAAAACAGGAGCTCCTGCAAGTTCATCAGGATCGAATTTACTTTTAAAATTCTTAAAAAACGGTTTAAGCATCAGATAACAAAGCTTTGTTAAAAAATTTGATGTAAATATTTTTTTAAGTTCTCCAAGAAACAGAGATCCCGCACCTTCATAAAGCTTTAAAGCAACATTTCCTACATAGCCGTCACAAACAGCTACGTCAACATCTCCGCCCGGGATATTGTTCCCTTCGGTATTTCCCACAAAATTGATTTGAGAAGAAGAAAGAATACTGAATGCCTGCTTGAGAGTATCATTTCCCTTTGCATCTTCCGACCCTACATTCAAAAGGCCGACTTTTGGGTTTTCTTTTTTATAAATCAGTTTCATATAAATGGAACCCATTATGCCGAATTGTAAGTAATTTATTGGTCTGCAAACGGTATTCATACCTGCATCTATTATCAGAACCATATCTTTTTTTGACGGAACCAATGCCGGAAGTGATGGCCTGTCGATTCCCTTTATACGACCTACAATCAATAGTGCCCCTGTCATAATAGCTCCGGTATTACCTGCTGATATAAATGCATCACCCTTATTTTCTTTTAAGAGCCTCATACCTACAACCATGGAGGAATCCTTTTTATTTCTTATTGCCTTTGTAGGAGTATCCTCTCCTGTTATAACCTCTGTTGCATTGACAATGTTTATTCTATCTTTATTAAATTCCTTTTTACTTAAATTATTTTCTATAATTTCGCTTTTACCAACAAGAGTAATATTGAAGCCTTCTTTCATATTTATTGCTTCAACACAACCGTCTATTATAGCATCAGGTGCATTATCTCCACCCATCGCATCAACAATAATGTTAATCATCTTTGTCACTCTCCAAAAGTATCATTAAATAAATATTCAGAATATACTTAAACAATTTCATATTTTTTCTTTAATTGTATTTTCATTAAGAGATACCAGTATAAATTTTCCTCTGAATACTTCAACGTTTTTTTCGTATATTTTGACCCAGACAATAAACCTGTTTCCCTTAGACTCCCTGACCTCTGCTTTTGCTATAATTCTTGCCCCTGCATAAACAGGAATCTTGTACTTTATATTTGCCACTCCAACTAAGGCTACCTGTGAATCTATTACTGCAATAGCAAGGGTCTCTGCCAATGAGTAAATATAGTGTCCCCGTACAATATGAGTTTTTTCAAATGCCATTGTACTGTTGGTTTCCATAAGTGAAATTGCATTTTGCCCAAGCTGTAAATCTATTAATTCGCCGATAAATTCCCTGCTTTTAAGTGACTTCAATTTTTCCTGATTGCTCTCGGCAACATTTTTAATTCTTTCACGCAGCTCTGGAATTGAAAGTTCCAGTCGGTCGAGTCTGATTGTTGGTACGCTCACTTTAAAATAATCAGCTAATTCTTCATCTGTTAAAAATGGGTCGTACTTAATTTTTTCAAGCAGAGTCTTTTGCCTTTGCTGTTTGTGAGAAGAAGATCTGCTCACTTACAACCACCCCTTATAATTATTATCTATAATTATTACCAGATACTAATTGCTGATAATAGGATTATATATTAACTTTACTATTATTGCAACTATTTTCTGATAATATTAAATTTCCCGCAGGTACTAATATTAAATTTACATAAACATGTTTTTATTTTGGTTCTTTCTTTACCGAACCTCTCTACCACTAAGACCTAAGACATAATAAATAGCCGCAGTTTCCTACGGCTACATTTGTATATCAATATAGATGATTGGTTTTACATCCCGCCAGACTTAAGTATTTTTAAGTTCTTTGCAAAGAAGTCAATTCCTGAATATATAGTTATTATAACAGCTATAAACATCAGGTAGGAGTCAACCGGCACATCTGTAAATATTGAGAATGGCCAATTCTTTAAAAGACAAACCGAAACTGCAACAGTTTGGAATACCATTTTAACTTTTCCTGACTTGTTTGCTGCAATAACCTGTCCTTCTCCTGCGGCAACCAAACGTAATCCTGTAACTAAAAGTTCTCTGGAGATTATAATCATAGCTGCCCAACCTGTTACAACTTGCTGTTGAACCAAAGCAATCAATGCTGCAGTAATTAGTAATTTATCGGCTATTGGATCAAGAAATTTTCCAAAAGCAGTAACAAGTTTATGCTTTCTGGCAATATATCCGTCAACCCCGTCAGTGCTTGCAGCCAAAATAAATAACGCAGCAGCAACATAACTTCCATAATTATTTATAAAATTATTAACTGACAACATTTCATCTTTCAAGAAAGACAAAAGCTGAAAATTAACTGTAGCATCAGGAATTGGTATAACAAAAATCATAAATAACGGAACTAAAAATATCCTTGATATAGTTATTTTATTTGGTAAATTCATTTATGACCTCTCCTATCAAATCATAATCTTCGGAATTAAGAATCTTTACATCTGTAAAACTACCTATTGAAAGCTCTTCAGGACTGGTGAAATAAATTACCCCGTCAATCTCAGGAGCTTCTGCATAAGTACGTCCATAATAGAATATACCATCATCAGCAATACCGTCAACTATAGTTTTGTAGACTTTTCCATTCCTGTCTTGATTTATTTCCCTACTGATTGAATTTTGAAGCTCGAGAATCTTTTTTTGCCTATTTCTTTTAATATGCTTTGGTATTTGGCTTTTCAGCTTCGCTGCAGGTGTACCATCTTCTTTGGAATAAGTAAATACGCCTACTCTATCCAGCCTAAATTCCTTTAGAAAAGCAATCAATTCTTCAAAATCTTCCTCTGTCTCACCTGGAAATCCAACAATCAGTGATGTTCTGATAGTAATACCGCTAACTTTTTCTCTTAATTTATTCAGTACCTGCTTAATCTCAGAAATAGTGCCTCTTCTTCCCATTTGCTTTAATACTTTATCAGATGCATGTTGAATCGGTATATCAAGGTATTTGCACACCTTTGGATTTTTAGCTATTTCTTCAATAAGCCCATCATCTATTTCCTCAGGGTAGCAATACAAAAGCCTTATCCATTCTATTCCGCTAACATCCGATATCTTTCTGATTAACTCAGGAAGCATTTTTTTGCCATATAAGTCAATACCGTAACGAGTACTGTCCTGTGCAACAATAATGATTTCCTTTGCACCTTTTTCAGCTAAAAGCTCAGCTTCTCTAACTAATGACTCCATTTTACGGCTCCTGTATTTACCTCTGAGAAACGGTATTATACAGTATGTGCAGCGATTATCGCATCCTTCTGATATTTTCAAGTATACAGAATGTTTGGCTGACGAAATTACTCTCTCTTGGTCAAGATAATCAGTTTCGTCCAGCTTTCCATAAGATACTGTCTTTTCGCCCATATAAGCAAGATTAATTACTTCAGCTATTTCTTTATAATTACCCGTGCCCAGAACTGCGTCTACTTCCGGTATCTGTTCAAGTATTTTTTCTTTATACCTTTCTGCCATACAACCGGTAACTATAAGTACCTCACAATTGCGTCCCTTTTCATCTGCCATTTCTAAAATTGTATTTATGGATTCCTGCTGAGCGGATTCGATAAACCCGCATGTATTTACTATAAGTACATTAGCATCTTCCTTGTTGTTTACAATTTCATAATCCGCATGTGACAGCATACCCAGCATTATCTCGCTGTCTACTAAATTTTTGGGGCACCCCAATGAGACGATGCCTATCTTTTTTTTCACCCAAAACCCTCCATGTTTCGATTTTAAGATCGTATATTTGTTGTTTTAATACTCTAAAAAGTTCTATTAAAAATTATTTAATAATAATTACAGATTGTCAATGTTTTAGGTAAATAATTTGCAAATATTTAATTTTTGTTGCAGTTGAAATCCGCATTACATCAGTCTTCTGGTAAGTATTTACTTATTGCTTTTGAAATTTGATTATAACTGAACCCTCTGCCTGCAAGATAAGATTTCATTTTTTTAATCAAAATCTCATCATACTCACTATATTTGGAATACCTTTTTTTGAGTAATTCCAAAGCTACCTGATCATCATCAGGGTTTAATTCTTCAATAACACTGCATATTATATCGTTAGGAATCCCCTTATTTTCCAGTTCCATTTCCATTAGCTTTATAGACTTTGGCTTCAGCTTTGTTTTTTCGGATATGTACTTAGCTGCATATTTGTAATCATTTATGTAATCTATTTCAGTTAAATCTTTTATCACTTGGCTTATTGTACTTTCCTCATACCCAAGTTCACTAAGCTTTTCTATTACTTCATAAGAAGTTCTGAGCTTTAGTGAAAGAAATTTTACCGCAGAATTCTTTGCAGCGGCGTAAACCTCATATTTAAGTATGTAATCCAGCGTTTCCTGCTCGATGGTTTTGTCAATGGTAAGGTTAAGAGCATCAATACGTTTCAGGGGCAAGACGAATTCTTGCTTATTATCAATGCAGACACTTGCCATGGATTTATTCTTATTACTTTTTTCTATTGATGTAATCCGCATAACAGCCTCCATTTAGTATTCCCATAGTACGTCCATACTATATATAAGGCATGCCTGTATGGAATTAATCCTCCGGCATGCCTTATAATGACTCTAATTATTCTTCTTTTATTCTATATATCACTTATTCAATTTCATCAAGTGCAATATCTTCGTCTTCTTCGGGTCCTTCATTTTGTGGAGCAGCAGTTACAATAAAATTGCTTCTGATAAGTTTCTCAATTTCACTGCACATAGCAAGATTTTCTTTTAGATATTGTTTTGCATTTTCTCGGCCCTGGCCTATACGCTGACCGTTGTATGAGAACCACGCTCCACTCTTGTTGACAATATCCATGCTAACAGCTATGTCAAGTATACTACCTTCTCTTGATATACCCTCACCATAAACGATATCAAACTCTGCTTCTTTGAATGGAGGTGCAACTTTGTTTTTTACAACCTTTACTCTTGTTCTGTTACCAACAACTTCATTAGCTTGCTTAATGGCTTCTATTCTTCTGACATCAAGCCTTACTGAGGAATAGAACTTTAATGCCCTACCACCCGGCGTAGTTTCCGGATTACCGAACATTATACCAACCTTCTCACGAAGCTGATTAATAAATATAGCTGTTGTCTTTGATTTACTAATAACACCGGCTAATTTTCTCAGTGCCTGTGACATGAGCCTTGCTTGTAATCCTATATGTGAATCTCCCATTTCTCCGTCAATTTCCGCCTTAGGCACAAGAGCAGCAACAGAGTCAACTACAATAACATCTATGGCACCGCTTCTTACAAGTGCTTCTGTAATCTCAAGAGCCTGTTCACCTGTATCAGGCTGTGATACTATCAAATTTTCTATATCAACCCCAAGTTTCTTTGCATACACAGGATCAAGGGCATGTTCTGCGTCAATAAATGCAGCTTCGCCTCCGGCTTTTTGAGCCTCTGCAATAATATGCAGTGCAACTGTTGTTTTACCTGATGACTCAGGCCCGAAAATTTCCACTATTCTTCCTCTGGGAACTCCTCCTACTCCGAGTGCCAGATCAAGGCTCATTGACCCTGTAGGAATACTCTCTATATTCATATGCGAATTTTCGCCCAACTTCATTACCGCACCTTTGCCAAACTGTTTCTCTATCTGGCCCAAAGCCATCTCTAATGCTTTTTTCTTTTCTAACACGGGGTGACCTCCTTTATCGTTCGAACATTTGTTCTTTTTTAATTATATATTTTATTTTATCTACAGTCAACTGTTAAATTTAAAATATTTTGTTACTTATGATTTTTTTACTAAGTGCTTAATTTTCCCAATAAATTTGTTCTTAACTGCAACTGCCTCGTCAACCTTAAACAACATGGTAAATGCAAAATAAACCGATGCCCCTACTACAATTTCTATTCCCAAGGCTGCTATTTCAATCAGTTTTGAGTGCATTACAAAAGGCTTTGTAAAATCAACAGGGATAAATCTGTTTAATATGAATAATACTACCCCCATTATAACCGCAGCTCCCAACAGCTTTAATGAATAGTTAAGCAGTTTTTTCCATCCCATTCCATTCATTCGTTTTGATATTATCACCATCATAATAGCCATATTTACCACGCTTTGTATGGAATATGATAATGACATTCCGGCGGGGCCCAGATCTGTAGCTTTCATAAATATGTAACAGAAAACAAAGTTTAGTACAATAGATATTGTACCAATGTAAAGAGGCGTCTTGGTATCATTATCCGCATAAAAAGCTCTGTTCAGAAGAGCAAGCATTGACTGGGCGATCATTGCAGCCGTAAACAGTAATAATATACTGCCTGCCGTTATGATTCTCTCTTTCCCGATAACTTGCGACCATTTGTAAACAACGCTGACAACAGGTTGAGAAAGGACTATAAATGCCACTGATGACGGTATTATAAGGTACAGAATTGTTCGAAAACCATTATCAAGTATTTCCTTAAATTCTCCTACCTTTTTAAGTGCCAGTTTTTCTGAAAGTGTAGGAAGAATAGCTGTTCCAAGTCCCATTGCAAATATGCCGTAGGGCAGCTGCCATAAATCATTTGCATTGTAATATGCCGTTATGCTTCCGTCATTTCTGAACATTGATATAAAGTTCAGTGATATAAGTATATTTATTTGTGCTATGGCAGATGCTGCAAGAGATGGTATTGCAAGCTTGAACAGCCTTCTGAACCCCTGATTCTGCCAAAGAATTTTAGGCCTGTAATACTTTAAATTGGGCCATGCGAAGGATATCTGCATTATGAAATATATGATTGCACTTGCCAATACGCCGAATGCAACGTATCTTACACCAAATCTGCTAAGTATGAGTATGCTAAGTGCAGTTCCAAGATTGTAAACTGACGGTGCAAATGCAGCGGAAGCAAACCTCTTATATGAATAAAGGACTCCGTTTGTTATTCCTGCAAGCATCATAAAACCAACTGACGGGAACAGTATTCTGGTAAGCTGGATTGTCAGCTCTCTTTTTTCGCCCGTTAAGCCTGACGCAGTCATGGATACAACAGCGGGAGCAAATATTACTCCAAGTATACATACACCAATCATGGTTACAAATACAACGTTTACAAAAGTTCCGATAGCTTTCCAGCCGTCTTCTTCCTCATCTTTAGCTATGTATCCTGATAGTACGGGAACAAGTGCAGCGGAAATTGCCCCTCCGATTAATAAATTGTACATCAAGTCAGTCGTTCTGAACGCTGCCAGCAATGAATCCGACTGTGCTGCCGTAAGCAGATTATTAATAAGTATTGTTCTGAGATAACCCGTTATTCTGCTTACAACCAACGATGCCATTACTATTATTGCGGCACCTGTTAATTTTTTATTATTTGAACTCAAATTCAACCCTCCCGACTGCCCATCTGGCAGTCCTTTTCCTGTGTATATCAATTATCAAAGATCAATTTCCAGCTTTAAAACATGTCTTCTTATTAAGTCAAACACATTTAATGCAGTAATCGTTCTGATCTTTTTTCTATTACCTGAAAGTCTCAGCTCTTTTGTGATTGTACCGCTGTCGCAGGAAAGACCTATATAGACCAACCCAACCGGTTTTTCAGCAGTACCTCCGCCAGGCCCGGCTATTCCGGTAACGGATATACCAATGTCAGTCTTTAAACGCTTTCTGATGCCCTCGGCCATTTCTGCTGCTGTTTCACGGCTGACTGCTCCGTGAGCTTTGATTGTTTGCTCCTTTACTCCAAGGTATTCCATTTTTGCTTCATTGGAATATGTTACTGCTCCCCCCATAAACACCCGGGAAATACCCGGTACGTCAGTAAGCATCTCTGAAATAAGCCCTCCTGTACAGGACTCGGCAGTTGCAATTGTAATATTATTTTCCAAAAGAAGTCCTGCAGCCACAGCATCCAAAGTTTCATCCTTATCAGAGTACAGATTTTCTCCGGTTCTTCTCTTAATCTCATTTTTAACAGGCATCAGTATTTGTTCTGCACTTTCTCCCTTTTGAACACTGGCAGTTACCCTTATCGTAACCTCGCCTTCCTTGGCATACGTGGCAATAGTCGGGTTTGTTTGGCCATCAATCAAATCTATTATTTTAGTTTCCATAGCCGATTCACCGATACCAAAAACCCTTAAAATTACTGATTCCAGTGAGTAAGCACCCTTATTTTTAAAATAGGGCATAACATAATCCAAAAACATTGGCTTCATCTCTACCGGCGGTCCCGGGAGCATTACAACTACCTTCTCTCCCATTTCTATTATACATCCCGGTGCAGTACCATTATTATTTTTAAGAACTATACAACCTTCGGGCATATAGGCTTGCTTTTCATTATTGGGCGTCATCTGCCTTCCAAGCCTGCTGAAATAGTTCTTTATTTTATTTAGACTATCTTCATGAATAACCAGCTTTTTACCACAGACCCGTGAAATAGTTTCCTTTGTCAAATCATCCTGTGTAGGTCCCAGACCGCCTGTCGTAATGACAATGTCGCACCGTTCCAAAGCAAGTTTCAAAGAGTCTTCCAATCTATCTGGGTTATCACCTACTACACTATGATAATATACACCAACCCCTGCTTCAGGCAGTTTTGAGGATATATACTGTGCATTGGTATTAACAATCTGCCCCATGAGCAACTCTGTACCAACGGCTAATATTTCTGCTCTCATATTTGTGCCTCCGTTATAAAGTAAATAAACCGTATTTATTTATTATACAACATGAAAACAAAATAGTAAGCAAACATTAAAAAAAAGGAATTAATTTAAGAAATGGAATTGCAGAAAAGAAATTTGAGTTCAATTAATCAATTTAATTATAACATAATTATGTGGGCTTTCAAGTACTTTTTCACCATGTAATTATGTATTTATTTTAATTATCGTTATATAATACTTTTATAAATTATTTACCAGTACAAATGATTGAATTTATAAAATCAAAGGAGAATTATTATGAAGGCATTATTTATCGGTGGAACAGGCATTATCAGTTCGGCAATTTCGTCCTCTTTGGTTGCACAGGGTTGGGAACTTTATCTCCTTAACAGGGGTAACAGATCAGAAAGGATACCTGAAGGAGCAAAACTCCTAAGGGCTGATATAAATGACGAAGCACTTGTAAGTTCCCTTATAAAAGATGAGAATTTTGATGTTGTGGCAGATTTCATTGCATTTGTACCTTCACAGGTTGAACGTGATATCAGACTTTTCTCAGGCAGAACAAAGCAATACATATTTATTAGTTCTGCTTCAGCTTACCAAAAGCCTCTGTCTGATTTTCGAATAACCGAATCAACACCACTTGCAAACCCCTATTGGGAATATTCTCGTAATAAAATTGCTTGTGAGGAACTTCTAATGTCAGAATACCGCAACAACGGATTCCCAGTGACTATTGTACGTCCCAGCCACACTTACGACGATCGTAGCATTCCTCTTGGCGTTCATGGAAATAACGGCAGCTGGCAGGTAATAAAGAGAATGTTGGAAAACAAGCCTGTGATTATTCACGGTGACGGAAGTTCTTTATGGACTCTGACATATAACACTGATTTTGCTAAAGGTTTTATAGGCTTAATGGGTAATATCCATGCTATTGGTGAAGCGATTCACATTACGTCTGATGAAAGCCTTACATGGAACCAGATATATCAGATACTCGCTTCTACTTTAGGGGTAAATCTCAATGCTGTACACATTGCAACCGATTATCTTGCAGCTTGCAGCGACTATGATTTCACAGGATCCCTTTTGGGTGATAAGTCAAACACAGTCGTATTCGACAATTCAAAAATAAAAAGGTTGGTACCCGGTTTTAATGCAACTGTGCGTTTTGATCAGGGAGCCAGATTTGTTTTGGAAAATATTCTTTCCCATCCAGAACTCCAGACTGAAGATAAAGAATTTGATGATTGGTGTGATACAATTATCAATAATTATACGAATTCTATGAAGAAATAATTATTTTTACCTAACAATCAGTTAAAATGTCGGAACCAAAGGACTTTACGGTTCCGACATTTATTTTGAATATTAACGATTTAAAGTTTTATTTATTATATTCATGATTTGCTCCATTTGATTATGCAGAAAAAAGTGTCCGCCATCAAATTCAATTATGTCAGTTTTACCATATGTAAAATCTTCCCATCTCTTCATTCCTTCCAAGCTGGTCATTTTGTCATCTTTCCCATTAAAAACTGTTATGTCACAGCTTAATTTCTCATCTTTTTCAATATAATCATATTCTTCAACCAATTTATAATCCGACCTTAGAATAGGCAAAAATAAATGACGCAATTCCTTGTTTTCAAAAACCTCTTTGGGTGTACCTCCGAGTTCATAAACCTCATGTATAAATTTTTCATCCGGTAAATCATATATTTTCTTACAATTCTTATAAAGTGCAGGAGGACATCGACCTGAAATAAAAAGGTGCAGCGGCTCTGTTTTTTTGTTTTTAAGGATCTTTTGTGCTAGCTCAAGTACAATGGAGCTTCCCATACTATGTCCAAATAAAACGAAGGGCTGTTCATCTACAGACGATGATATTTTATCGTAAACATCATTTATTACTTCTGCCATATTTTTGTATAATGGCTCGCTTATCCTTTGTCCTCTCCCTGCAAGTTCCACAGGCCTCACTTTTATATTTTTGTCAGCAAAATGTTTTAACTTGGAATATATGCTTGAGGAACCCCCTGCATATGGAAAGCAAAACAGATTAATTGAATTTTTCATAGTACTCCTCTTGATAAAATAGTTTAAATATTTTCCAAACTTTTTTACTTAACCCATATATTATATATTATACAGTTTAGGATTTCCATAGTTCCTACTTAATCCTTATATAAACTTCACAAATATGTAAATCTCTGTTAGAATAGAATTCGGCGTATAAGCAAAGCATGCTGTTATGAAAGGTTGGGGTTTCTTGGTTAATTTATATGGGATAAAAGTTTCTGCATGCACTGATGATAATATTAATTTATTAAAAAGATTAATTTCTGATGAGAGAAAAGCAAAAATGGAAAGGTTTTTATTTAAGGAGGATTCTATAAGATGTCTTCTTGGTGAAGTCATAGCCAGGTATGCTGTATGTAAAGACTTAAACTATAAAAATGAAGATGTTAGTTTCAAAACGGATTCTTTTAATAAACCATACCTTGCAATTGTGAACCAGTCTGTTTTTTATAATATATCCCATTCCGGTGATTGGGTTGTCTGTATTCTTTCAGATAAACCCTGTGGAATAGATGTGGAACTTATAAAACAAGCCGATTTTGACATTGCAAAAAGATTTTTTTCACAGAATGAGTATGAAAGTCTTATGAGCCAACCGGCACATTACCGTACCAGGTACTTTTTTATGCTGTGGACATTGAAGGAAAGTTACATAAAAGCTGACGGAAGGGGATTGTCACTACCTCTCGATTCTTTTTCTTTTAACATAGATTCAGGCAGGATATCTCTCACAACGAAAGATGCCAATAATCTTTCAAATTGCTTTTTCAGTCTATTTGAAATTGACGATGACCATATCGTTTCCGTTTGTTCTGAGGAAGATTGTTTTCCGGATAAAATATGTAAAGTATCCGTTCAGGATATTTTACATACTTTGGGATAATATAAGGGCTACCTCAATATATGAGAGGCAGCCCTTTATAACTTATTATTTATGCACAATAAATCTTGTCGCTTGGTAGTATTTTTATCCCGTATTTCAATAAAGTTTCTATTGCCGTTTCAGGGTTTTCAACTCTCAAAATAACAAATGCTTCATTACCTGTTTTTCCTACAAAAGCATACATGTACTCAATGCTTATACCATTATCCTGAAGAATGTCCAATGACTTTGCAAGTCCTCCCGGTTTATCTTCAACACCGATTGCTATAACGCTGGTACAGCTTACCGTAAACTGCTGCTCACTTAAAAAACGCTCAGCATCTTCCGGCTTATTAACAATAAGTCTCAATATGCCAAAATCCGTAGTATCGGCTATAGACATGGCACAGATATTAATGTTATTATCCGCAAGTGTTCTGGTTACATCAGCCAACCTTCCTGATTTGTTTTCTAAAAAAACTGAAATCTGTTTAACAAGCATGGTTAACAGGCCTCCTTTATAATTGTTAATGAATAACTTAACCCTTATTAAATAACCCTTTTGTCAATAACTCTTTTTGCTTTGCCTTCGCTGCGCTGAATGGTTTTGGGTTCAACCAGCTTGATTTTTGCACCTATTCCTAAAGTACTGTTAATTTCCTTAGAAATCTTCTTTTCTACATCTTCCAGCCTTTTTACTTCATCTGAGAATAAGCTTGGAGTGATTTCAACCTGAATTTCAAGTGTATCCAAATTGTCTTTTCTATCAACTACCAGCATATAATGAGGTGCCGTCTCGCCAATTGATAATAGAACACTTTCCACCTGTGAAGGGAAAACATTTACACCTCTGATTATGAGCATGTCGTCTGTTCTACCGGCAACCTTGTTCATTCTTACTTCTGTACGTCCACATTCACATTTATCATAATTCAACGAAGAAAGATCTCTGGTTCTGTACCTTATTAATGGAAGTCCTTCTTTTGTAATAGTCGTAAAGACAATTTCTCCTTCTGAGCCTTCAGGAAGGACTTCTCCTGTCTCTGGATCAATAATTTCAGGGATAAAATGGTCTTCGGGTATATGCATACCGCTCTGATATTCACATTCACATGCAACTCCCGGCCCTATTACCTCGCTTAATCCGTATATATCAAAAGCTTTAATTTTTAGTCTGTCCTGTATTTCCTGCCTCATACTTTCCGACCAAGGCTCCGCCCCGAAAATACCGGCCTGCAGCTTTAAATCGCTTCTCTTGATTCCCAGTTCTTCCATCTCCTCAGCCAAATACAAAGCATAAGAAGGAGTACATGCAAGATGAGTTGTGCCGAAATCCTGCATAATTGAAAGCTGTAGCTTTGTGTTTCCTGATGAAGTAGGTATAACCGTTGCTCCCAGTTTCTCTCCGCCGTAATGAGCACCGAGTCCTCCTGTAAATAATCCGTAACCGTAAGATATCTGCAGAAAAGAGTCCTTCACTGCTCCGGCAGCTGTAAATGTTCTGGCGATGACCTCAGACCAAACATCAAGGTCATTTTTCGTATAACCTACAACCGTTTTCTTACCAGTTGTTCCCGAAGATGCATGGACTCTGACAATTTCACTCATAGGTACTGCAAAGAGTCCGTATGGATATGTATCTCTCAAATCCTGCTTATAGGTAAAGGGTAAGTTTTTCAAATCATCAACAGACTTGATATCTCCCGGTAACATACCCTTTTCCTGCATCTTCTTTCTGTAAGTTGGTACATTTTCATATACCAGCTTTACAGTTTTAATTAATCTTTCCGATTGAACCTTACGCATTTCTTCTCTGGACATACATTCGTATGCCTGGTTCCAATATGACATAACATTTCACCCTCCCAAGAATAAATATAAATTTATATATTCTTTGCCATCATCCCACTCGGAATGGCTTTCAGGGTTTACTTACAAAATGTAGCCCCACACAAAAGCAATAGGCTTAAATTCTTAATAATGATAATTGTAACCTTCCTCAAAGGCTTTGATATTTACATCTAGTACCTTTGCAGGAACAACCTCGTTTATGGCTTCCATAAATATGTTTTTATCAATACCTGCTAATTTCGCCATTACTCCCAACAGAACAATATTCACCGCTTTTATTGTTCCACATTCTCTGGCTATTTTAAGTGCGTCAAGTGAGTAAATTCTATAAGATGTATTTAATGTATCGAGTATTTTTTCAGGATACTTAGCCTTTCCTATAATTACAGGCATTGGATCAATTTCCTGCTCATTTACTATCATCTTGCCATCCTTATGGAGATACTCCACCCACCTGAGCGCTTCCAGCTGTTCAAAGGCAATAATGAGATCAGCCTCTCCTTTTTCTATCAGAGGAGAATATACCTTTTCTCCATACCTTACATATGTAACAACGCTGCCGCCTCTCTGGGACATACCATGTACCTCTGAGACCTTAACGTCAAAATTCAGTTTTAATGCAACTGTTCCCAGTATTCTGCTGGCGAGGAGTGTTCCCTGTCCGCCAACACCAACTATAAGTAGATTTAATTTTTTCACCTTATTCACCTGCCCTTTCGATAGCACCAAATCCGCATATCTTTGTGCAGAGCTTGCAACCCACACAAAGTGCAGGGTTTATTTCAAGGTGATCGCCCTTTTCTACTATAGCCGGGCATCCTATTTTCATGCACATTCTACACTTTTTACATTTATCCTGTATTATTCTGTGACTTCCTTCATATTTAACATGTTTTAAAAGTGCACAGGGGCGCTGAGAAATTATTACCGAAGGTTCATCTGCATCTGTTTCAGCTTTTACAACCTTCTCGAATTCCTTTATATCAAAAGGATCTACAACCGTAACTCTGTCAACACCCACAGATTTGCAAAGAAGTTCAAGATCTACCTGTTTTGTAGGCTCACCCTTGATTGTAAATCCGGTTGTTGGATTGTGCTGGTGACCAGTCATTCCTGTAATTGAATTATCAAGAATAATTACAGTGGAGTTACCTTTATTATATACGATATCTATTAAACCCGTAATGCCTGAATGTATAAAAGTTGAGTCTCCGATTACAGCTACGGTTTTTTTCCTGAATTCGGCCCCACGTGCTTTTTCAAGTCCGTGTGCCACACCAATGCTGGCACCCATGCACACGCATATGTCCATTGCTTCGTTAGGAGGCAATGCACCAAGAGTATAACAGCCGATGTCTCCGCTGACGGTCAGACCCAATTTTTTGAGAACATAGAACATGCCTCTATGAGGACATCCAGGACACATTACCGGTGGTCTTACCGGAACGGCGTTATTGGAAGCTTCCTGAGAATCAAACTTTTTATCAAGGAGTTTTTCCGCAACCAGTTGAGCACTGAACTCTCCGATTACAGGAAGCTTTTCCTTACCGATAACTTTTATACCCATTTTCTTAATTTGATTTTCAAAGAATGGCTCCAATTCTTCTACTACATAAAGGGTTTTTACACTTGCTGCAAAATCAGCAATAAGTTTTTCAGGAATTGGGTGTACCATTCCTATCTTTAATACGGATGCATCAGGCATGGCTTCTTTTACATACTGATATGAAATTCCACTGGTTATAACCCCGATGTCCTTGCTTGCCATTTCAACTTTGTTTAGTCCGCTTTCATTTGAGAATTCTCTCAAAGCAGCCATTCTTTTTTCAACTTCAACATGCCTTTTTCTTGCCATAGCAGGCATCATGACATATTTGTTTGCATCCTTCGAGTATTGTTTAAGCTTGTAATCTTCTTTATCACTCAGTTCAACAGCACTTTGGGAATGGGATACCCTCGTGGAAAGTCTGACGATTACAGGACAGTCAAATGTCTCGCTTATGGAGAATGCCTGTTTTACGAAGTCCTTACATTCCTGAGAGTCGGAAGGTTCAAGCATAGGAACCTTTGATGATCTTGCATAGAACCTACTGTCCTGCTCATTCTGAGAACTGTGCATCCCAGGGTCATCAGCAACCATTATAACAAGACCTCCGTTTACGCCGGTATAAGATACCGTAAAAAGAGGGTCTGCTGCAACATTAAGTCCTACGTGTTTCATGGAACATATGGATCTTGCTCCTCCGATGGATGAACCTATAGCTACCTCGAGTGCCACCTTTTCATTTGGTGCCCACTCTGAATATATTTCGTCATATTTTGATATGTACTCAGTAATTTCCGTACTAGGAGTTCCCGGATAAGCAGCCGCTACTGAGCAGCCTGCCTCATATGCTCCTCTTGCCACGGCTTCATTGCCGAGCATGAGCTTTTTCATTGATATTCCCCCATCTCTATTTGATTAATTATTGTAATACTTAATTACAATCAGCATACATTGTTTATTATTATAAAGTATTATCAGTCTAAAGTAAATGAAGAAATTCGACACATTTAGCACTATACAGGGTTTATTTTATTGTTTTAAACATGTTTAATTTTGAACAAACTTTTAATTATCCACCAGAATAGATTATTTTTAGAAATTTTCTATAAATATATGATATAATAATTGCTGACTGTAAACAATAAACTATTAAGAGGTCTGATAATGAACACTAGAAAATTTACTTATATAATTACTATAGTAGTAGGCTTGTTTCTTTTTGGTATGGGAACAGTTTTTCTTTACTATGCAAACAGCGTTACAGGAGCAACCGGTAACAATGCTATTCCTGCGATACTTCAAGGACTTAACGCCACTACCAATAAAGAACCTATGAATTTCTTCCTGCTTGTTGGTGACAAGTCAAGCGGTAATACGGATTCAATGCTGGTAGCAAATTATAATCCCGAAAAAAACCAGATAAGTATCGTTACAATACCGAGAGATACTAAGGTTAAACTAAAAAACAATATACTTCCAAAAATCAATGCAGCATATGCAGCAGGAGGAAGAAACCACGAAGGTGCAAGATATGCTTCCGAGATTGTAAGTAACTTAACCGGAATCAATATCAACTATTATGTTCATATCAATATTTCCGCAATCAAAAAGATTACAGATATGCTTGGGGGAGTTTATTTTGACGTTCCAGTTGATATGAAGTATGATGATCCAACCCAAAATCTTCATATAAATTTGAAAAAAGGCTCTCAGTTGCTGGACGGTGACAAGGTTGAACAATTACTCCGTTTCAGGAAACCGAACGGTGAACGTTACACACAAGAGTTAAAAGAATTTTATGACGGCAGTGATATAAAGAGAACTGAAATGCAGATGAAGTTTATAAAGGAATTTATAAAACAAAAGCTAAAGGTACAAAATATTCCAAAGCTAAATCCCGTGCTTAATTATGCCTTTGAAAATATTATAACCAATATGACTTTGTCAGATGCATTAAAGATGTCCTCCGGGCTCATAAGTATTTCGCCTGATAACTTTAATTCTTTCCGTCTTGACGGTGAAGACAAGGTTATAAATAAAGGATGGTACTACGTATACAACGGTAATTTAATCAATATTGAGTCAAAAGAATCTCTTCCTGCGGCTGAGATAGTTGAAAATTATTTTTATTCCGCCAATGGAATTGCAACGCCATCAGGTGAACTTTATGTTCCTGATGAAAGTAACGATGATGAGGATGAGGTAAAGGCTCCTCCAGCTGTGAAAAAAAAGCCTGTTATTAAGAAACAAAATCCCTCAAATACTGATACTGACACTAAAGGAACATCAAAGGGATAAAATTAAGGAGTATAAAAATGACTACTATTATTCATAATATTTTAATGCCTTTAATAGATATTATTGAAGGTATGGGAATCTGGGGAATTGGGCTTTGGATGCTCTTTGAAAGCAGTTGTATTCCTCTTCCCAGTGAAATTATACTGCCATTTGGAGGAATGATGGCTTCTCAGGGCAGCATTACCCTGCTGGAAGCAAATATCGCTGCGGCTGTGGGTAGTCTTATTGGTTCTATGATTGCATATTTTGTTGGTTCTTATGGCGGCAGGCCTTTTATACTGAAATACGGAAAGTACTTTTTTGTATCGGAAAAGAATTTTTATAAAGCGGAAGAGGTATTTAAAAAAAGAGGTATGCTGGCTGTATGTCTCGGAAGACTTCTTCCTGTAATCAGAACATTTATTTCTTTACCTGCAGGAATTGCTAAAATAAATAAATTTAAGTTTATTATTTTCTCAACAATCGGGATGCTTCCATGGAATTTTACTCTGATTTATCTTGGTTTTGTGTTCGGGAAGGATTATGAGACTAAAATCAGGCCGTATTTTAAGGGTTTTGAAAATATAGTAATAGCACTGATTTTAATCTGCATAGTCCTATTTGTAATTTACAAGATTATTTCCTCCCGTAGAGAAAGCAATAAATCTATGGGAAATAAATAGTTATTGAGTTATTTGTGTCTGGGTGCTTCTTTAACAAGAACTGCTGCTTTTGTAATAGCTGAAATGACATCTACCTCAAATTGGTTTCTTAAACTGTTTACTTTTGAATACAGCTCACCTTTTTCAGAGGCAATGTATTTCGGAGGAAGGCTGTTAAGAGCAAGAGCAGCTATATCCTTAACGCACAATTCACATTTGCACATGTTAATATCGTCCAGGACGCCGTCTATCAGATTGAATACAACTTCTTCCATATAATTTTTCAACGTTACCATACTTTCATCCCCTTATACCGACTTATAAAATTACATACATTAATCATTTCGGTAATATTTTCAAAATCCCTCTATATTTTCTATAATTTTTAAAAGTTCGTTGGTTTGTTTTCTTTCCACCTGCATACCCGTCCAAATCTCAAAGGATGAAACCCCTTGATTTATCAACATACCAAATCCGTTTCTTATTTTGCATCCCGCATTTTCTGCCTGTATTAGAAATCTTGTTTTCTTAGGGACATATAGTACATCATATACCAGCTGAGTTCCGTTAAAGTTGAAATCAATATCAAATGGAGTTGAATCAAGGTATGTACTCATGCCGGCAGGTGTTGTATTTATAACAATCTGGTTATTTTCAAGTTCTTTATCAAGTTTGTCTTTCTCCGGGAGCATTGTATTAACAATGTTTCCGAAATTGCTGTTTACAAGATCAGAAATGCTTTTTGCGTTGGCTTCTGTCCTGTTTACTATTGTAAGATGCTCTATACCCTCGGTTGCAAGCTTAACAGCAATAGCCCTTGACGTTCCTCCAGCTCCCAGTAGCATTACTCTCTTACCTTTAAATGTGGTTTCAAAACCATCGCAAAAGTCCCTGACAAAACCTTCAGCATCTGTATTAGTTCCTATGAACCTTCCATTTTGCTTTTTTACGGTATTAATTGCGCCCATAAGCATACCCTCTGCTGAAACCTCATCCAGGTATTTTATAACGTCTTTTTTATATGGGACAGTTACGTTAAAACCTAAAAAGTTTATACCTTTTAATCCATCCATGACCTGTTCCAACTTTCCGTTTTCAACAAGTACAGGTAAATATACAGCATTTACTCCAAATTTTTTAAATAGTGTATTATGAATAAAAGGTGACTTTGTATGCTCAATTGGATTACCGAGCACACCATACAACTGTGTTTTTCCGTTAACAATTTCAACCAAGTTCATTGGCTTGCCTCCCCAATGTCATTTTAACCGGCTTTTTTCTATTTGAAGCCTTTTCTTTTTCCATTCATTTCTTACTTCCAGTCTAGACGTTTGTACATTACTAAAACGATTTAAGATTCTTTTTTCAATATGCCTTTTTAACCTTACATACAAAATTTCTTTTTTATCTATAGGCTTTACAAGTACTGTAAGCATATTTACTTTATTTCCCCCATATATATCGGTAAATATCTGGTCACCGATAACCGCTACCTTTTCCGGTTCCAGACCCATTTTATCAGCAGCATTGAGAAATGCTTTTCCTGCGGGTTTATATGCTCTGTGTATTGCCGTTACCGACATTTCTTTGTTGAACCTTGTTACCCTTTTAAGTGAAGCGTTTGAAAGTATGCAAACCTTAAATCCTATTTTTTGCAGTTCAGCGACCCAACTTATTGCATTTTCGTCAGCATCCTTTGTATGCATAGGTACAAGGGTATTATCTATATCAAGTATAACTCCCTTGATGCCTCTTTCTTTAAGTATATTTATATCAATATGTCTTATACTATTAAAATATAAGTCAGGATAATATTTTTCAATCATGTAAATTCCTCCATATCAACCTATGATAGCAAAACGTATTATGTTTTGCAAACCATTTTGTGCTTCTTCTTGTATTGTGTTCATTATTCAAATTTTAGAAGTTTATTGTTAAGGCAAAGCTGTAAATCAAATTTTCTGCATCCCACCTTAAAAAACTTTATTTCGATGATATTTTTATCGGCTAAAGGGTCCTGCTCTATTGAAACTACTACTCCTCTGCCGAATTTAGCATGGCTGACAAATTTCCCTTCACCTATATTAACTATTATGTCCTTTTGCAAAAGTTGTACAACCTCATTTACAAAAACAGATGGTAAAACTATTTCATTATTTTCAGTTCCGGAATAGAGGAGGTAAAGTTTTTTTCTTGCTCTTGTCATTCCAACATAAAAAAGTCTCCGTTCTTCTTCGAGTACGATTTTTTCAGAGTTTTCAAGAACCTTGTCTCCCGGAATCTCGCTGTTTATGAGGTCTATCATAAATACATTGTCATATTCAAGTCCTTTTGAAGAGTGCAGCGTGCTCAGAGTTATTTCATTCTTTTCACTGTCGTGCTTATATCCTCCATCCTGAAATATTTGTTCCAACTCATGCAACCGCATAAGAAATGAAGAAATAGTAGGACAATCAATTGATATTCCATGTAAAATCCCATACAACCTGTTCAGGTAATCGAAGGACTGACCGGATATGGCACTGTAATCTTTAATACTTTCCAGATATCTGAAGTTATTTTTTATATACTCCAATGCCAACCAAGGATTCTTCCTTGCTAACGAAGCGAATTCTCCTTTTAATTCCCTCATTGCAGTAAGCTGAAAAGGTTTAAGGTCATGACTATTTATTATTCTGTCAATAACATTTTCACTTCCTTCACCCTGTAAGGCACATTCCAGCATGGTTTTTGATATAAATCTATTCATTCTGAAGCATATTTTTGTAAATGATTCTGTATCACAGCCATCTAGTGCGAATAATAAAAAGGCACATACCTCCTGTACAAGCCAGTGTTTGAAATAAAACAATCTGTTCTGCCTGATTCTGAATGATATTCCGTTCCTTTGCAATTTATCCGAAATAAGAATTGATGAGAGGTTATTTCTATACAATACCCCGATGCTTTTTGGCTTCTTTTCCTTAAGCAACTCTTCTATCTTTTTTAGTAAGATATCCTGCTGCTCGCTCTCACTTTCAGCTCTGAGAATCATTGGGTCGTCTGCTCTTTTATTATTGGTTTTGTGTGATTTCAAATACCTTTTATCATTTTTCATTATGAATTTACTGGTAAGGTCTACAATATTACTGGAAGACCTGTAGTTATTTTCAAGTCTGAAAAGCCTGAGGTTATTAAATTCATGGCTTATATCCAGAATATACTGGGGTTCAGCACCCCTGAAACGGTAAATAGATTGGTCATCGTCAGCCACTATAAATATATTCCCGTCCGGCCCTGCCAACAGCTTGAGAATGGCAAACTGTATATTTGATAAATCCTGGCCTTCATCCACTTGTATATATTTATATTGTTTTTTATATTCTTTTAAAACTTGCGGATATCTTGAAAGAATACTGTAGGCATATGTAAGCATATCGTCAAAGTCAATCATAAGATTTTTTTTCTTGTATTCTTCATAGGTTTTATAAACCTTTGTGAATTTCTTTGAGCTGAAAAAGCTGTCATTGGCATTTTTTATCATCTTATTCTTTATATAGCTTATTTCGTTTATAAGGTTATCAAGCTCATCATCATTTATTTTTGCACTGTATATGCTGTGATACATGTCCTTTAATAGCATTTTCTTATTTATATCTTCATCTGTACCCTCAATACGCCTTAAGCTCTGCCCTTTCATTATCTCATAGTCTCTAACTACTCTATTGCAGAAGCTGTGAAGAGTCGCAAATTGTACTTTTTCTTTTATCCTACTTCCATAGTATTTTCTAAAACGCCTTTCCATTTCAAGCTGGGCGGCCTTATTAAAGGTAAGTGTCAGAATACTTTTTGGATTAATACCTGATTTAATTAAATTATAAACACGGTTTACAATTACAGTTGTTTTTCCACTACCGGGACCGGCAATAAGTAATACAGGCCCTTTAACAGTAAGTACCGCTTCTCTTTGTTCGAGACTTAAATATTTAAATTCATCTTCAATCGCTATATCTGTTGATTTATTATATTCCCTGTCTATTTCAGATTGTGTCATGTACTATTCACCTATTCAATATTTTTATCAATCCAGAAATACTCCAACAATTTTCCAAGCTGTACCGTATCCTGCACACGCAAAGCATGTTCCCAGTGTCTCGGAAATAGTCGCCTGTAGCTACCATTGGAAAATCTTTCGTCAAGAAGTATCACTGTTCCAACATCTCGTTCTGAACGGATTACCCTTCCTGCAGCCTGTAGTACTTTGTTCATTCCCGGATACATATATGCGTTTTCAAAGCCCATTTGGTTTTTGTTTTGATAATAATTCATGATTATATCTTGTTCGGGACTAACCTGTGGAAGTCCTACCCCTACTATTATAGCCCCTATAAGCCTGTCTCCCTTCAAATCAATACCCTCTGAAAAAATTCCTCCCAGAACTCCAAATGAAACAAGGCTCTTTCCCGTACCGGATTGGAACCTGTTTAGAAAGCTCTCCCTTTCTTCTTCTGTCATGGAGGTTTCCTGTATTATTGTATCGGTTTCAGGATATTGCTCTGTAAACCTTGTATAAACCTCGTTCATGTATTTATATGAAGGAAAAAATACTACATAATTCCCTATCTTTTTGTTTATAGTAGACCATATTATGTCTACTATTTTATCATAACTTTTATCACGGTTTTTGTATCTTGTAGAAATATTATCATTAACAATAAGACAAAGATTTTCTTTAGTAAAAGGTGAAACAAGATTTATGTTATAATCCTCTTTGTCCCCGCCCAATACATCCATAAAATAGTTAAGGGGTGTAAGGGTTGCAGAGAAAAACACAGCTGCTTTGCCTCTTTTTACGGCATCTGCAAGCAAAAAAGAAGGGTCCAGACAGAAAAGCTTTACTCTGACATCATTTGATTTTGTTTCTATAAATGTAACGTATCTTTCATCGTAAAAATCAGCCATTCTGGTAAAAGCTATTGAATTGAAATAAGTCTCCAGAAGCTGGTCAAAGCCATCTATATTGCTATTTTGATTCTTTAGTATCCATTCCTCTGCTTCTGATATAAAACTATTTAACAATCTGTATAGGTCAGTTAGTTCTGTTTTACTAACGATAAAACCTTCATCCTTGCATTGTTTACGGAGAGCCACCATATAGGAATTTATCTTGTTCAATATTCTTGCAACCCTAGGAACTCTTGACTTCATAAGCTTTTTTGCTTCAAGATACCCTGATTTGAGTATTTGAGCGGAAAACATTTCTCTAGCTCTGTCCACCAAATTATGAGCCTCATCAACCAAAAAAGCATAATCTCCCGTATTGTTGAGAAAAAATCTTTTTAGATATACTCTTGGGTCAAATGCGTAATTATAGTCACAAATAATGCAATCCGCCCACAATGAAAGATCAAGGCTGAATTCAAAGGGACATACAGTATGTTTATGCGAATATTCTTCTATTACATCTCTGGACAGGTTTTCAGAATTTTTCAGCACATCTTCCAGTGCATTGTTAACCCGGTTGTAATGGCCTTTTGCATATTCACAAAAATCGGGATTGCAGCTTCCTTCTTTGTTGAAACATATTTTATCCTTTGCCGTAAGTGTTATGGTTCTAAATACCAAACCGCACTCTCTCATTTTTGAAAATGCCTCTTCAGCCACCTGCCTTGTAATGGTTTTTGCAGTGAGATAAAATATTTTTGAAATGTGTTGTTCGCCTAAAGCTTTAACTGCAGGAAACAGCGTTGATATGGTTTTCCCAATACCTGTAGGGGCCTGGGCAAATAGTTTTTTGCCCTGCATTATGGTTTTATATACTGCAACTGCAAGCTCACGCTGCCCTTTTCTGTAGTCTTTAAAGGGAAATTCGAGGATTTTTATAGAAGTATCTCTTCTTTTATTCCATGAATCTGATATGCTGGCCCAAATCACATATTTTCCCAGCAATTCTTCAATAAAAAGCTTCAGTTCTTCAAATGAAAACTGTTTCCTGATTTTTTTAATTTCCTCAGTTTCTATGTGAAAATATGTTAATTGTACATATATACTGTCAAGTTCATTCTGAATCGCATAAATAAAAGCATAGCACTTTGCCTGTGCCCAATGCAGAAGACTGAAATCTTCATCTATGAATTCAAGGGGACGTGTTGTGGATTTTATTTCATCTATTACAACTCCGCCCGGTTCAGCTATTATACCATCAGCACGGCCCTCAAGTCTGAATATAAAGTCTTCTGTGTCAAAATTATGGACAAGAGAAACCTCTTTGTTATATGATTCCCCACCCTGTTTTTGTATTTTCTGGTGTACTTTTGTACCTTCCAGCATTCTGCCCGAGGAAACAAGCCTGTTATCAATATCTCCGGACCTCAACACCAGTTCAACAAGGTTTCTGATTGAAATTTTTATCTCGGGTTTGCCCATATTTTTGTATATTAGCCTCCATCCGCAAAAAATATTAATTGATAATCAATAAAATAGCTGACCGGTAAACCAATCAGCTTCATCAAAGAACGTTAGTTCTTATTATATCAATAAATCTTTTCTTTTTCAATGTCGCAGCTATTATACTTTAATTAAGGTTTCTGTACCTTGCCATTAAATATTCGTCAGCATATTTACCGTTTCTTACGGCCATATACTTTTTTGTGCCTTCTATCTGAAAACCATGTGTCTTGTACAGGCCTACAGCTGTTTCATTTTCTACAAATACAGTTAATTCTACACGTACAAGCATAAGCCAGTTATCTGCCAAATCCAGAATTTTCTCTAATAATGCTGTTCCTATTCCCTTTCCCTGATAATCTTTATGTACCATTATTCCTACAGATGCAGTATGCCTGGTTCTTGGAGTTTGGCTTACAATCAGTGCAACCGTACCTACTACTTTTTTTACCCCATTTTCATCTGTCTCAGCTACCATATGATATTGATTTTGGCCAAGGGACTTTATAAACTCTTCTGTTTGATCTATTCTTTCACTGAATAACCCTAGAAGATTTTCTCTTACCCCATCCATTGTGTACATCTCATTTATGTACGGTGCATCCTCAACACGTATAGGCCTTATAGTATAATCCATTTTACAGCCTCCTTTTTATTTTTAAAATAAACTATGAATAACATATTAATATACTGGCAATTTTAAATAATAAATATAATTTGGAGGCACATATGTCTGAAAACAATTTAATATGCCCTGTTTGCAACAACAGCAATTTTTTAATCAAATACGAAGCAACTTATGTCTACTCATATATAATCGATTCCGACGCTCCCGGGCTTAGAAATAAAAATGAATTTCTTCCTTTTATGTTTGATAACCGAGAGCAGAAGGACACAAAACAATTCGTTGAATGTATTACCTGCGGTTCAAAGTTCAGGTGCTATTTTAATCAATGGGATAATAAAATCGGGCTAAAAGCTTTACAAGAAGCAATCAGCCAACATCAACCCGATAATCCATTATAATAAATTAGATAATGGATTATTTTTAATTATTTCATCCATTTTATTACAATTTATTTTATGAAGTCAAGATTTTTGTCTATCTGTCGTTGAATCCTTACTTAGTATTCCTTTCTCATCGCTGCCTTCGGAATATCCATATCCTCTCTATACTTTGTTATCGTTCTTCTTGCTATACTTATTCCTTTTTGGTTTAGTATTTCTGCAATTTTCTGATCACTATAAGGTTTCTTTCTGTCCTCTCCTGTAATTATCTTCTTAATATCTGATTTTATAGCATCCGGAACAATTTGAGAATCACAACCAAGAGAAAGTCCGTTTGTAAAGAAGTAATCAAGACCGTATACCCCCCATGAACATTGAAGATATTTTCCTCTTATGGCACGGCTCACAGTGGACTCGTGTATTTCCAGCTTATCTGCTATACTTTTCTGATTCATAGGTATAAGATAACTTGCACCCTTGTCAAAAAAGCCCCTTTGTTGATCCACAATCATTCTTGTGACGTTTAACAATGTATTATTTCTCTGTGATATACATTTAATAGCCCAATCAGCTTCTTTTATTTTTTCTGAAATATAATTCTTAACCTCATCGGAAGGATTTTGTACAAGGACGTTCCGATAGTAGCTGCTAATTGAAATATGAGGAGCTGAAAAATTATTTAAAAGTACCTCATAGTAATCGCTGAATTTTACAATTATCAAATCCGGTGTTTGATAATGAATATCTTTTCTGGCTCCAAATCCCATTCCCGGCCTGGGATTCAACTTTTTAATAACTTTGTATGCATCCTTAACTTTATCTATTGAAACATCCAATCTCTTAGCAATGAGATCAAGCTGATTTTTTCCAAGTAATTCAAGATAACTGTTTACGAGTGTAATAACAATTGGATCATTTTGATTAAGTCTCTCTAATTGAAGCAGAAGACATTCTTTTAAGTTTCTTGCCCCTACACCGGCCGGCTCCATTGATTGGAGCTTGTGTAAGCCCTTTTCTACTGTACTTTTGTCAATGTTAATTGTCTTTACAATATCATCTATTTTTTCTTGAAGATACCCGTTTCCATCAATACAGCCTATCATATATTGCACTGCTTTATAGATTTTCTGAGGTTCTTTCATTAAGTTTAATTGTGATTGCAAATGATGATATAAATCCTCATCATCACTTGGTACATAATGCGCCACATCTTTATTGTCTTCATCATCTTCAAAGTCATGGTTGTAAACTCTATATTCTTGGGTTACAGAGTCAAGCCATTCCAGTTTTCTCCTAAGTACCTCATATCTGTCATTTTCATAAGGTTGGTCTTCAATCTCTACCACCGGGTTGTCCACAGCTAATTGTTTAACATAATCCATCAAATCCTGTGTACTCATCTGGAGAATCTCCATAGATTGCTGCATCTGCGGAGATAGAGACATTTTCTGATTTAAATTTATTTCAATATTCATATGTTACCTCCAGCAACTACAACAACCAATAGTCCGGAGCTATTGAGCCCCGGACTATTGGTTAATTAGTTTTCATAAAAACTTTATATTACGGCTATACATTCAATTTCTACTAATACGTCCTTTGGAAGTCTTGCTACTTCCACACAAGATCTTGAAGGGAAATTCACTGTAAAGTATTTTTTGTATACTTCATTAATTGCTGCAAAATCTCCCATGTTCTTAATAAATACAGTTGTCTTTATTACATTATCAAAATTAGTACCGGCTGTAACCAGCACCTCATTTAGATTCTTTAGAACCTGTTCAGTTTGCGCAGCTGCATCTCCTTGAGCCACTTCACCGGTTTCCGGTACCACTGGTATCATCCCGGAAGTATAAACCATGTTTCCAAGCTTAACAGCTTGTGAATAAGGCCCGATTGCTGCAGGAGCTTTTTCAGTAAAAATTACTTCTTTTTGCATTTACTTCTCCTTTAAAAATTTAATTATTCTTTATTATTTGCTATTTGTTATTTTTTATTTAATTGCTTTTTTACTTGAACCTTTTTTTAATTTAAATGCAATATATAAAACTAATATCCATATTGGTCCAATAATAACAGCTATTCTGTAATCAGGCATAATTGCCATAAGAACAACAATCATAGCCATAAATGCTAGAGCAATATATGAGGATATAGGATAAAATGGCATCTTGAATTTTAATTTACTTACTTCTTCAGCACTCTTTGATTTTCTGAACTTAAGCTGTGTAATAATTATCATTGTCCAGTTAATAATACCTGCAATAGTTGCTATAGCTATTAAGTATGAAAATACTTTTCCAGGCATAAAGAAATTCAATGCTACTGCAACTAGTGTCAATGCTGATGAAGCTAGTACACCAACTACTGGTGTTCCATTCTTACTTACCTTAGCAAGAGCCTTTGGTGCATTTCCTTGAAGAGCAAGTCCGTGAAGCATACGGCCGTTACTATAAAGGCCACTGTTATAAGCAGAAACAGCTGCTGTTAACACAACTGCATTTAGGATTCCGGCTGCAGCAGGGATACCGATCTTTGAGAATATTTCAACGAAAGGACTTCCAGTTTCTCCAAGTTTATTCCATGGGAAGATAGTCATCATAACGCCCAGCGCACCAATATAGAATATCAATATTCTATATACAACCTGATTTATTGCTTTAGGTATACTCTTTGATGGATCATCAGCTTCACCTGCAGTTATTCCGATAAGTTCAACACCACCAAATGAGAACATTACCATAACCAATGAGAACAGTAACCCTGAAATACCATTAGGAATGAATCCGCCATGAGCCCATAGGTTACTAAATCCTGTAGGTTGTCCGCCGTTTCCTATACCAGTGAATATCATGAATAATCCAAGAACAATCAACGCTATAATTGCTATAACTTTGACAATTGCAAACCAAAACTCAAATTCACCATAAAGTTTTACACTTATTAGATTTACCAAAGTAATAATAACAAGGAATATTAGTGAGGATAACCATGTTGGGATATCTGGTAGCCAGAAGTTTACATAGATACCTACAACCGAGAGTTCCGCCATACTTACTACAATGTAATTAAACCAATAATTCCAACCTGAAAGGAAACCTGGAAATTCACCTATATTTTCATATGCATAGTGACTAAATGCACCTGATACAGGGTTATCTACAGACATTTCACCTAAGGCTCTCATGATGAAGAAAATAATTATTCCACCAATTACATATGCTAATGATATTGATGGACCTGTTTGTTTTATCGTAGTGGATGAGCCATAAAATAATCCTGTACCAATAGCACCACCCAGAGCTATCATCTGTATATGACGGTTTTTAAGTCCACGTTTGAGCTCATGCTTGTCGTTTGAGTTTGCACTCATTCAGGAGTCCCCCTTTGTATTTGATTGAAGAAGCGTGAAATGATTTTTCACGCTTCCTATAACAGACTGCCTATTGTTAAATATTACTTGTTATAAACCGGCTCAAGGAACGCATGGAAGTGACGCATTGGGAGGTTATGTCCCATAACTATCTTCACATTAGGGATACTATCGCGGTCCTTGTACAGTTCAGTAACTGCAGCTATAACATAGTCCAAATGTTCTTGTGACAGCTGGCTACGATTGATAGCGAAACGAACAACGTTACAAACTTCCTTCTGTTGTTCTGGAGTCTTAAGGTCATATTCCATACTATAATCACCAAGTTCTGATACTCTGATACCATAACGACGAATTAATTCAATACTAAAGCCCTGTCCAGCAAATGTATCATGACCACGTTCGTAGTCAAAGAATTTATCCATGTTAATATATACACCGTGTCCGCCAGCTGGGAGAACTACTGGAATACCAGCTTTATAGAAGCCCTGTGCTAAATATTCACACTGTCCTACACGTTCCTGCAAATATTCAAAGCGTCCGCTTTCATACAGACCGCATGCCAAAGCCATGATGTCACGGCCGCTCATTCCACCGTAAGAGTCATTACCTAATGTTGAAATTTGTTTTACCTTAAGTGTTATACCAACATCCTTTGTTACATTACCGTCAGCATCGAAATCAGAGAAGTTCTTCCAGAAGTAACCTTTGTCTCTGAATGCCAATACACCACCCATGTTTGAATGTCCGTCTTTCTTTAAGCTTGCTGTGAATCCGTCGCAATATGAGAACATTTCTTTTGCAATCTCAAATATAGACTTATCGGCATAACCGTCTTCATTTACCTTAATAAAATAGCAGTTTTCAGCCCAACGAGCAGCATCCAGCATATATGGAATGTTGTATTTGTGAGCTATCTCGCTACAAGTACGGATGTTAGCCATGGAAACAGGCTGTCCGCATACTGTGTTGTTTGTGATAGTAGAGTATACCAACGGAACATTTTCAGGTCCAACTTCTTTTATCAAGTTTTCCAGCTTCTCAATGTCCATGTTCCCCTTAAATGGGTTTTTCTCATATTTTCCGCCTTCCGGAACTTCCCATAGCAAATCCTTATTGTATAGGTTACGTGGTGTGGAACCCATTTGCTTAATATTTCCTTCTGTGGTATCAAAGTGCCCATTGGAAGGTATTGTAAAGTTCTTACCTGGATAACGAGTGTTCAAAATTTGACTTACAACATTAAACAAAAGTGATTCTGCGCAACGACCCTGTGGAACAACGAAAGTGTTTGGACGTTCCATCTGAGCGGCACCACCGTTGAAAAGTGTACCTTCATATTCACAGAGGTACATTTCGTTCATCATTTTTTCAATATCTTCGCAACCAGTACGAACAAGGTCGATAACACGTTTTTGATCATCACCGCGCTCAAATACATCGCGCATTGTATCAAGCAGTACATAGTAACCTTTGTTACGGCCATAGGACTCGTCACCGAGAAACATTGCACTCCACTGTAGATCTGTCATAGCAGTTGTACCAGAGTCAGACAGACAGTCAACAGTCAGCATTCCAGCTGGGAACGCAAATTCATTATAATGAGTGGATTGCAGAGCGCGTTCACGCTGCTCAACAGTTACTTTTGGAATATTTCTTTTCACATACGCAAAAGAACGTGGGGTTTCAACATTCAGCTTGTATTGTTTCATTTGTATCTCCTTCTTCCATCATATTTGTATTGACTTACATACATATATAACAGCAAGATTCATGCCAAAAATTTTGACTCTAAAATTGTTAGTTTTTAATAATTTTTTATATATTTTTGTATATTTGCTTGTAGTTTTTGCACAAATTTATTAAAGCTCAAAGATATCTGATTCATTTTGATACACTTTCAGTCTTTTATTAAAAATCATTTATTCCACGCTTGGATAGACAATATTTCGATGTTGTATACAATAAAAAAGCTGCCTCGTGTCTCATTTTAAAACACTCAAGCAGCTTTATTTCTACGATAATGTATCATTTTAATACATTATTCTTTTAATTCTTCTTCTAGCCCGTATTCTTTTAATTTTCTATAAAGAGTAGATCTAGAAATTTTTAAATTCTTTGCAACATCAGCTTTGGAACTGTATGACTCTATTGCCTTTCTTAAAACCAAGGCTTCTACTTCACTTAAAGATGGAAATTCATTAAAAGAAAGATTTATATTGTGTTTAACTTCTTTTTTTATTGGAAAAACGTTATCGGGCAAATCGTTTATGTCTATAATCCCGTCTTCATCGCTTACAAGGCAAACCTCCATAATATTTTCCAGTTCTCTGATATTACCCGGATATGAATATTCAGTAAGCAGCTTTATTGCTCTTGGTGTTACAGAAACCGTCTTTCCAAGACGTTTACCAATTTTATTTACCGCATTTTGTATATAAAGGTGGACATCCTCTTTCCTTTCACGCAGGGATGGAATTGAAATCTTTATGACAGCCAATCTATAGTATAGGTCTTCACGGAACGTATTTTCCTGCACCATTTGTATCAAATTTTTATTCGTAGCAGCTATAACTCTTACATCTATTTGCTTTTGACGTGTTCCCCCAACCCTCATAATCTCACGGCTTTGCAATACCCTAAGCAATTTAGCCTGAAGGTGGAAGTTCATATCCCCTATTTCGTCAAGAAAGATAGTACCCGTATCAGCCAACTCAAACATACCGGGTCTTCCTCCTTTTTTAGCTCCCGTAAAGGCTCCCTCTTCATATCCGAATAGTTCACTTTCCAAAAGGCTTTCCGGAATAGCAGCACAATTTACTGTAATAAATGGTTTTGCAGACCTTGTGCCATGTTTATGAATAAATCTGGCTATTACTTCTTTTCCGGTTCCGCTCTCACCCTGCAATAGTACTGTAGAACTTACCCTTGAGGCTTTTTGTGACGTTTTTAGAGTCTGAATCATAGCATTATTATTTCCTACTACAATATTGCTGTCTGCATCAGTAAGAAAATCCAATTCTTCATAAAGATGCTTAATTGTTGATTTTGCATCTTTAAGCTTTTGGTTTAGTTCTCTAATTTCAGAAATATCTCTGAATATAGATACTGCACCCTCAACCTTGCCATTATAAACAAACGGAACAATATTAGATATTACGTCTCTATCATTTACTCTCGTTTTTATTCCTATCAGCTTGCTTCCTGTTGTCAGAACTTGAGGAATATGCGAACCAGGAACAACTTCACTTACCTTTTTACCCAGAAATTCGCTTGCCTGAATACCTGTAATACGGTAATTGGCTTCATTTACATATATAACGTTTTCTTCGCTGTCTGCTATAGCAATTCCGTCATGTATAGATTCCAAAATAGTCTCGCTTGACTTAATAATATTATGAATGAACATTTCTACCTCCATGGCGATTTGTAAATAACGGACTTCTGGTTTTTAATTTTGAAGTTTAAAAGAATTAGATTCGTATGTCCCATTTTAGTACACTTGTTCAAATACTGCAAGCTGTAAAATTTGTAATGCTAAGTTGACACTGTGAATTACATCTGTGAGATTAGGATTGACCTCCCCATATATGTATATGTGGAATCCTTTTCCCTGGATTTTGAACTTTTTGAACCTGAATTTGCTTAATATTTTGTCTATCAGGCCTTTGAGTTTCTTTACTCCCTTTGAAAATCCGTTTTTAGGCTCTCTCATGCTGCCTGTTTTGGATACCAGTTCCGTTCCTGATTTAAGCAGGCTCTTGATGCATTTTCCTGCTGTTGTAACCAGCTTCTTTGCTCCTCCGGCAGTTGCTTTTATCCCTTTTTTGATACCGCCCTTAGCTGCTTTATGCCTTTTACGGCGAACTTAAAGCCCAGTGCCATTGCCAAGGCTGTAGCCAGTAAATCCAGTACTAAATTTTCTCCCTTTTAAGGATATCTGCCAGGGTGTTTACATATTTGGGGTCTACTGTTTTGTCTATAAAGCTACTTATTCTTTTCGATTTTGCCAAAAATTTTGCAAATAATTTTACAAGTCCATTCAGGAAGGTTCCCAGTCCCCTTTAATTCAATAAAAACACACCTCTTTCGTAACAAAAATTTGTTATAAAAGAAGTGCTTTATATTAATATTATCGGAAATCAATTATATATTTTTACATAGCTCGTCCCTTTATTGACCGAAGTGGCGAAAATTTTGCTATAAGGTCTTTATTTATATCATGGATTAATATCACTTCCTGTATAATCCTCCACATGCGCTTTCTTCATCTAAATATTCATCTCTTGACTTTGTAATACTACTAGCTCTTTCATCTGTTACATAAACGACCCATTTACCATTTTCTAATTTTAACACAACTTCATTTTCTCACTGACTTCAGTTTTTTGGGCTGCCTTTCTATATTCTTAGAATTACTTTCTGTATTTAGAGCTTCCTCCTAACAAATGGAAATTTTATAATTTAAGTCTCTAATAAGACTCTATATATATTTCATCTCTCGCAGCTTCATTTTAGTTTTTTTGTATTTATCTTCGTTGCTTAATTTTTTCCAAAATTCATGTGAAATCTGTGGAATTTCAATATCAGTGAATTGTTCTGGTTCAATGAGATTGCTTTCAAATTCTTTTGAACCACATTGAAGACACTTTTCGTCCTTAAGAAAAGTATCAATTGATTTACCATTAATATGACTTAATATTCTATCAAAGTTATCGAATACTACATAATTACTTGCCTATCGCAGATAAGTTTTTTCTATTATTTGTCTCTTAGTCACATCTATTTCAAAAATAATACCAAGTTCATAATGTGCAACTAAGATATCATCCGATTTTTTTTCTATTTGATCATAACCTCTTAATACCTTTGCTTGAACAATATCATTTATTTTCCATAATTCTTGTCCAGAATAATCATAGGCTATAATATTATTGGGTATCTCCTTTTGTTCTCTGATTAGGATAACAAAAATGTCCTTGTACTCCAAAATTTTACTTATACTAACATCAACTCTAATTATTTTGTTATTGACTTCTATTGATTTATTATCTAGTTGTTGCATACTTTTCTCCTTTACTTCAAATCGTGAATATCTTTAAACCAATCATCATCTAGAAGTGCATTTTTAATTGCATACTGTGCATCTCCGCCTAAAGTCCCCCATTTTTCTTGCGGACCAACAATACTTACCTCCAAAGGTATGTCAGTTGGAATTTTAGGATATACAACTTTATCCGGAACCTGCGGTAGTGCATACTTTTCAGCAATTTCTGCAGCACTTAAACCTTCAATATCATCTGCTCGTAAAATAAAAGGACTTTTAGGTTTATTTACTCCCTCTTTAAACACTCTTGCATATTTGTAATTTCCTGCTTCAACATTATATGCTTTTGTCCCACTCGCTACTGGGGGTAAATCATATCCCATATCAGCCCAATCAGCATTTGCAGTTGTAGCATCTTCAATATTAATTATCTTGTATCCATCAGTTTCTATCTTACTCCCAAGTTCATCGCTCAATTTAACATAATCAATTAAGCCACCTTTACCCTTCCCACCATTCATCAAAGCATTTTCATAAATAGCTTTCCGTTCTCCCTGGCTTAATGCATTGAGGTCGTCGACTTTGGCGGTTGGTTTGGTGTTGCGGGTAATTACTATTCCACGTTTCCCTTCGTGTTCTATTATGTCTCCTGCATGAGTATTCTTACGGTCTATTTTTTCTATGGTTCCATCATACAGTAGTACCCACGGATTAACCTCCCCATATATTCGTATATGCTGACCTTTTCGCTCTATTTTGAACTTTTTGAACCTGAATTTGCTTAATATTTTGTCTATCAGGCCTTTGAGTTTCTTTGCTCCTTTTGAGAATCCATTTTTCAGGCTCTTTATGATTATCTTTCCATTTTCGATTATCATGCTGCCTGTTTTGGATACCAGTTTTGCTCCTGATTTAAGCAGGCTCTTAATACCTTTTCCTGCTGTGGTAACCAGTTTCTTTGCTCCTCCGGCGGTTGCTTTTATTCCTTTTTTGATACCGCCCTTAGCTGCTTTTATGCCTTTTTCGGCGAACTTAAAGCCCAGTGCCATTGCCAGTTCTACCAATCCCATTGCCAAGGCTGTTGCTAGGGCTATTGCTGCAGGTTGTATGTGTCTTGCCCAACCCTGGGTCAGGTAGGTTTCTATGTAGCCTGCCGCTTTTGCTATAGTATCTATTATGGACACTACCATGGCCGCATTCATTGCCGTGGTTATTACGTTTATTATTGCAGGCAGTGCTGCGGTTATTGCTCCTCCTGTTACTATTTCAGCCGCTACTATTCCGGCCAATGCTCCCAGTACTCCAAGCAGCAGCTTCCACCAGTTATCTTTTAACCATTTTATTACAAATTGTTTTATCTGGTCAATAATCTTTCCTGCATTCTGGGCACGTGTTTTTACTCCGTCAGCGAAGCTGTTACCTGTTTTTTGTGCCTTTTGTGTATCAAATTCCTCCATTATGCTCTCTGTGGTATGCGGGTTGGAGCTTCCATTCAACTCCTTTGTTTCTCCATCTTTTAGGTTTATGTCCTCAAGTAGTTCCGGGGTTATTTCCCCTTTCTCCACTTGTTCTATGACTATATCGTTTTCGGATAGTTTTTCTGCTGTCTGGCCTTGTGGCTGTTCTCCTTCTGCTGCCTGGTCTTCTATAGGCTGTGTCAGGTCTACTCCTATCAGTTGTTCCCATACCTTTCCTTCTATATGGGGCAGTGAGGCTTTTGCAGCTTCTCCTAATGCTTTTATTCCCTCCATTATTTCTGCGAACTGACCTGAGATTAACATTCCCGTAAAGGTCAATATTCCATTGTAGGCGCTTTGTACAAATCCCAGCAGTTTGTCCAGTGTTCCTGACAGAAAATCCAGTACTGAACTTACTCCTTTTTTCAGGGTTTCTGCCAAGGTATTTACTATGTTTACTGTCTTGTCTACTGTTTTGTCTATGAAGCCGCATATTTTTTTCGATATTTCGGGGAATTTAGCAAATACTATTTTTACGAGTCCTTTTAGGAAGGTTCCCAGTCCCCTTATGAGTCCTACTACCATTCTGCGGCCCAACTCTATTAGTCCGTTTATTGCCTTTTTGGCCAAATCGAATATGAATTTTACTGCCTTTCTCAGTGCATCAAATATGAAATTCAGCGCCTGCTTTAGACCTTCTATGAATTTCTGTGCTTTATCCTTTACCCAGTCTATGGCCTTTGCATACCATGGCTTGTCTTCTTTTTCTTTTTCCTTTTCTTTCTCTTTCTTTTTGTCCTCTGCTTTTTTCTTTGCTGTTTTACATTCCTGATTGGCATCAATTTCTGCTTTTGCCATTTTCTCTTTTATTTCTTTGTTTTTGTCTTCTTTTATTTTGCTTATTTCTTTGGTTTTGTTTTTTGTCTCTGCTTCTGCCTGCTTGTCGTAGTCTGCCACTGCCCCATCTATTTCTTGTCTCCATTGTTTTCTCTGGCGTTCTACTTCTGCTTTGGCACCTCTTTGTTCTTCCATCTGCTTTTTGCTTGTTTCTGCCTTCATTGCCGTTATTCGGCTATCTGATTCTGCTCTTGCAGCTTTTACATCGGAATCAAATTTTTCTCGTCCGGTTTGGTATTTTTCTTTTTGTTCCGTTAGCTTGGTTTTCATTTTAGGACCAAGGGTCTTGTTCAGCTGTGCTTCCATTTCTACCGGTATTTCAAGTGCTTTAGGGGCTTTGTAGGCTTTGGCAGCTGTACCTTTCAATGCTTTTTTCGCTTTTAGGATTGTGTTGTCTGCATCGGGGAATATACTGTTTTCTCCAAAGTCATTGTGTATTTGTCCAAGCTCTTGCTGTTTTGCCGACTGTACGTTCTGAGACATTTCGGCATTGTAGCCTTCCATCTGTGATGGGTCTGCTTCTCCCGTAAATTCCATGACTGGTGTGTTTGCAGCCTGGTGCTTTGCTTGTGCCATTATTTCGTCAGGCTCTGCCTCACTGTTTATGTTTATATTAAGGTCTTTTGCACCGTCTTGTGCTTTTCCTGTCTTTTCCGCCTTGAAGCTTGTTGGTACTGCATGGTTAAAGGTCTTGGGAGTCTTTTTAGTTTTTTTGTTTTTGGATACTGCTGTTATTCCTGTGGGTGCCTTTATTTGCGGTACGGTTTTCTGAGTTTTCTGTGTCTGGCCTTTAAGTGCCTCTCCAGACAGGGCTGTTACCTGGGAATATGCATTCAATGCCTGTGTGGGCGGTACATTTTCAAGCTGCGACAGTAAGCTTCCCGGGTCTCCTGCCTTTATTTTTACCGCAGGAGCTTTTTTGGCTTTTTGCCCTGCCGCCGCTGTTGCCGAAGCAATAGAAGCTATTTCCTTTGCAAAGGATGGAGCAGGTGCTGTCTGCTGCTGTTTCTTTTCCGGTTGTTTTTTCTCGGGAGCCGCAGCCTTGGTTTGAACGGTCTGTTTTATTTGTGTATTCTCCTGAGTTTTCGGAGCCGTAGTTTTTATAGCATTGGTCTTAGAAAATTGAGCAGGACTTCTGGGTGCTGCTTTTTGAGTAGTTTTCTTCACTTGGGGAGATTTTTCAGTATGAGGTTTTTCACTATGAGACTTTTGTTTAGTGCTTTCCTTAGGCGTGTTTACATAATTTGAATCAGAGGTTTCCTGATTTTTGTCAGCTTTAGGCTTAGTTGTTTTATCACTGACAGCAGACTTAACCTCAGTAGGCGATGTCTTTTCCTCCTGAGGTTTTTTGGGGTCGTTATTGGTATCCTTATTGGTGTCCTTATTATCATTATTCATAAGGGCAAGAGAGCTTTTCTTCTGGTCAACCTTCTTACCCTGCTTTTCTAGCTGCTTACGTTTTCTGCCCTCTGACATGAGCCTGACCGTCTGACTGTAGCCCAACTTTGACTGAAAGAACATAAATTCATCACGTGTGACTGAATCGGGGTCATTGAGGAGCAGTGCTACTATTTGTGAAAACTCCGTTACCCTTGCTTTTGGCTTTTTACCCTCAGGCTTCGACACGGAAGGTTTTTTCTGAATATTGCTATATTGTGAACTCAAGGATTGGTCGGGTTTTCTTTTGTCATGAGCAGCTCTGGTGTACATATTATCTCTCCTGTAAATATACTCTAATGTTTAGGTAAAATTTACAGGATATTTACTACCAGATAATTAAATTTTAATGTGCGGATTTTTTATTCTTTCATGTTCCTCTAATGCGAACCTGTCTGTCATTCCTGCAATATAGTCACAAATTACATGTATTTCATTATTGGTAAACCCACCGTATTTCGGAGGATTCTCGATATGCATATACTTATATAATTCTTCAGGCGGCAATAACCTAGGATTGTTTGTGAATGTCTCGAACAAGTCCTTGGCAACAGTTACAGCCTTGCTGTCCATAGTTTGAATAGTATGTATACCGTAAACTGACTTATATATTAAACCTTTAAGCTTTTTAAATCTATCTTCATCCTCTTTTTTAAGAGTGATAAGTTTCTCTCCTTTTAGGGCTAATGATTTAACATCTTCTAAGGTTTCAATTTTTTTCTCTACTAAATTTACAACACTTTGTTCTGTGACACTCATAATAAGTTTGTGAATCAAACTATCGATAAAGAAGGTATCAGAATATTTTGTGACTCCTATTTTTTTATTTTCAGACTTTAAAAAATCATTAATTATATAAATAATTTCTTTAATATCTGTTTCGAAATCTTTATTTTTTGACATTGCGTTTTCTATTAAACCCGATTCGATACCATCTTGTAAATCATGACATATATAGGCTATAGTATCAACTAGTTCTACTACCTGGCCTTCCAGAGAAAAACAAGGCTTATGTGGATTCAAATTTTCATAAATACCACTTCGGTCAGTATTATGTTTTAAAATTCCTTCTCTTACTTCACTGGTTAAATTTAACCCGAAATAGTCATCGCTCCGCCTTTCAATAAAATCAACAACTCTTACGCTTTGCTCATTATGATAAAAATGACCCATTTCTCTGGTTTTAAGTTCTTCGTTCAAAAATCTTTCAACAGCATGTCCAAAGGGGGTATGTCCCAAATCATGCCCTAAAGCTATTGCTTCTGCAAGATCTTCATTCAAAGCCAGTGATTTAGAAATTCCACGAGCAAATTGAGCGACTTCCAAGGTATGTGTCAATCGTGTCCTGAAATGATCACCCTCATGATTTACAAATACCTGTGTCTTGTACATAAGTCTCCTGAAAGCCTTTGAATGAATAATTCTGTCCCGGTCTCTCTGAAATGAGCCTCTGTTTTCATTTTCTGCCAATTTATCTTCATGTTCTCTGCTACCGTCTTTAGGTTTTACAACCGCAAATGGAGCTAAAATTGTAGCATATGAATCTTCTATTAACCCTCTGTTCCGTGGAAGTTCCAACTCATTGATTTTCACCATATCACCACTCCATTCGAGTATTTTGTAAAATTATTAGTAATAAAGTATATTATAGCATCAACCACCATAAATTCCTACATAGTACAAATAATGTTAGTGAAAATAAAAAGCTGCTACCCTACGAATATTTTTATCCATTGGGCAGCAGCACTTATTTTATACTACTTTTTGTAGTAGCTCTCTTCCGGGCCTAAATATGAATAAGGAAGCATTCCTTTTGATAAAACAAGTTTTTGCAACACTAAACCTGCATCTAATCCATAAATACGTAGAATATGAATACCTTTTTCCAAATTGTGGATAGTAGTTGTAGTATGAATATTTTCCAGAACTCCTTTACACCAAGCTTCATTGTCATGGTTGCCAGCAGCAAAGTCATCGGGTAGTGTATCAACAACAATAGGGGCCCATTCATCAAAGGATACACCATATTTTAATCTGTTTCCTTTAGACAGGTTATTTGTTGGAGCAAAATAACCCGTTAATACAAACTCTCCTTCCTGCTCCAAGCGGATCATATATTCAAGGTACGGTGCATCATCAGTTTTTTCAAAGGAAACAGTTATAGGAAACATTTTAAGAGATGACAATGTACGCCCGTAATTTTCAATAACCTTCCATTCAACATCAGATTTTGCAACACGGTTTGACGTATGCTCAGCTTCAATTGATACAACGTTATTAGTCTCAACAAAAGTCATTTGTGGCAAACTGCCTACGTCAATCACCTTTGCAATTACGTTTGCATTCACCGTCTGTCCCGCACCTGTAATTTTAATTAAACCACTTGTGGTTTCTGCAACCTTATCCCAATCTACTGAAACTTGGATTGTCTCTCCATCGGTAATACTACCCTTTACAATGTTTACTTTAATCCAATCCCCGCTTGTGTCTATATTAAAATCAAACTTATCGTTTCCACCGTTACTAATAGTAATATGGTAGGTCTCTTTCATTAAATTTGTAAAGGTCGGAAGTGCTGCCGTTCCTGAGCTGTATCCTTTTTCATCCCCTTCTACGTCTACAATCATATTGGCAGAAGCTGATGGAATTATACGGTTTACTTCAGGATAATGCCAGCCAGTTGAATCCCAGTTTACATACCCGATATGTGCAGAACTCATAATACCCTGCCATTTTCCGCCTGACATAGTATCATTGTAATAGCTTTGCATTTGCTTATCAGCTGTAATTGTTTCCTTAACTAATACTGCATATCTGTTGGCCAGAACACTTTTAAGATTATAGTATTTCTTATTTAGCCCTGCATAAATTTGCATTTTCAAAACGTTTACAGATGCAACTGTAGGATAGTAAACCAACTGATAGTATGTATCCTTAATGTTCTCCCGCATTTGGTTGTGATATCTTACAGCATCATTTTCAAGACTAATTGCTTTAGCCAGTAATCTTTGGGCTTCATTGTAATATGTAGTACTGAAAGTTTCAGAAGTCAACGTCTCAGGTTTACGGATTCCGTTCATTCTGCTATAACCTGACAATACATTTGCTATCCCTTGTAATGTCTCATTATCTTTAACACTACCGAATTGCTGTTTAACCCATCTTTTTGTAAATTCCCCGGTTTTATTTAATCCGTTTCTTCCCCATGTTTCAAAGTCATAAGCTAGATTCAAGAAGTAAGATATCGGAAATTCCATAGGTTTTAAATCTCCAACATTAACTATCCAAATGTCTTGTATACCATATTCATAAGCCATGGTCATCTGTTCCCAAACTTTTTCCAAAGGTACGGTATTAACCCATTCATAGGATATTGGCCCGCCATGATAATCGAAATGGTAATACATACCCCATCCCGCTTTTCTGTTTCTTTCAGCAAGTGTTGGAAGAGTACGCATATTCCCAAAATTATCCTCTGCCAGCATAATAATTACATCATCAAGAACATCCCAAGTTTTCAGGCCTTCTACGGTTTCAGTTCCATACCAGAACTCCTCAACCTCTTTGTAAATGGTAAGTACCTGTGGAGCATTATCAAGCCCATACTTTTTTAATAATTCTTTTTGCGTGGTTATTATACTTTTCAGCAGGTTAATGTTTTCCTGTAGACCGCCACCAAGAGAAGAATCACGTTCTCCCCTCATACCAAGTGTAATTACATTCTGGTAGTCTTTATTTCGTTTAACCCCGTCTTCCCAGAACTTGGTAATAGCTTCTTTATTGTTTGCAAAATTCCATTCATTACTCGTTCCGTAATTTTTATAGTGCTTCTGCCACTCCTCACCAGCACGGAACATTGGCTCATGGTGTGAAGTACTCATTACAACGCCATATGCATCAGCTAGTTTTGCGTTGGCAATACTGCTGCTTTTTCCGTTTTCGCTGAATCTTGCACTCCACATAGCCGGCCATAGGAAATTTCCTTTAAGTCTTAAAAGTAATTCAAAAACTTTTATATATAAATCTTCGTTGAAATCACCAAACTTATTTGTTGTCCATGTACCTAAAGAAGGCCACTCATCGTTCAAAAAAACACCTCTATATTTTACAGATGGCTCCTTTGAAATAAAATTCAATTTATCTTCGGGAATATCAAGCACGGACTTCTTCTCAGGTAGTACATCTCCCCAATACACCCAAGGACTTACACCAATCAATTCCGATATGTGATAAATACCGTAAATGGTTCCCCTCTTATCGCTTCCTACGATGACCATAGCTCTGTCCACTCCCGGAACAGGCCTGTCAATAACACAAATCCTATAACATTCCCACTTATTTTTTATTGGTGATACATCTATCTTGCCTTCTGATATCAAAGCATCAATTAAATCGTTATTTCCAATAGAGCCGGCAACAATTACTGTACCATCTAATAGAGAAATATTAGTTGTAACCGTTGGTACTGTAGCAGCAACCAAATTTATATCATTTGCAAAGGACTGTGCTACAAGACTCAAACCGTCGTAATCCCGGCCTTTGGCATCAATATATATCTTGGCTGCTTTTTTATCTTTGACAATAGTGAAATCATCCATTTTTATCATTCAAAATTTATCTCCCATTCCTAAGTTAATATTGAACAAGACTTCATTCAGTGGGAGATTCAATTCCCACTGGATATTAGTTCAGTGTTTAATTTATACTTTTATAAAAGCGATACATAATGATGATTATAAATGAATTCCTTAAATATTCCAAGTACTTGCAATTACTTTTTATATGCATCAACAACCGTTGCAACATAATCGTCCAGTCCAGACTTTGCCAGAACAACGATTGAGCTGTCCTCTCCTTGAAATTTTACCTTATATGCCTGTGCTTCATCCTTATCAAGGTTCTGCGCCCTGGAAATGTCAACTTTACTTCTATCAGCGACACCATAATTTTCAAGTATTCCCACAACCCGGTTTTCTATTTCTCCTGTTGGGCATTCCAATATTTTAATTCTGTCAATTGCAGCATCAATATTATTCATATAAAAACCTCCTGTAATTGTTTATTTGTATTATGTCCTATTGAAAAATATTAAACTCCCAAAGTATTAAAAAAAGAACAAGGATTTATCCTTGTCCCTTTTTTCTTATATATAATTTTAATGAATAACCTTATACAGGCAATTTAGGTATTGAACCCAACAAATACTTCTTGATTAATGCAAAGTCAATTGCGTCAACGCTGTTATCACCATTAACATCAGCAAACTTCATTCCGTCTGGTGACGGGAATGTGCTAATCTGCTTTATTAGATACTGTTTGAAAAGTGCAAAGTCTATTGCATCAACAACTTTGTCACCGTTAACATCACCATATATGCCAGGATTCACATCGCCTCCACCTACAAATGTAGTTATGGAATTTGCTGCTAAATTAGCTGTAAAGCTTCCTCCATTTACAGTTATCTTTGTACCTTCAGCCAAATCCTGAGTTGAAGAAGTTGTATACGGAGTCACCGAGTCAGGAGTAAATCCCTTTAATGTATATGTAATCGATTGATTTGTAGAACCGTCATTCATAGCAACTATTGCAAATTTTCCTGTAGCAGGATCTTTATATGCAGTAACATATACATTTGATACAGGATTTGAAGTAGCGGAGAATCTCTGCCACCCCGGCCTTATAAATCTTGAATATTGACCGATTGTGTACAGTCTTTTTGCAATTTTATAAGTTTTTGAATTCATGTCCATTTGTATGAGGCCTTCTCCGTTATAAGTTTTATAGCAGGCACCCCACCAGTAATTCCATGCATTTCCCTGAGTTATTGTCATAAAATCAAAAATTTGTTTTGACCACTTCAAGCCATCAGTAATTGTAATATCATTTCCATTCATATCTGATATTTCAGTCTGCCATATTCCTTTTCCCTTTGCCTTTGTGGTTGGGAAAGTTGTGTATGATGACCCATAATTATGACAACCTACAATATCTGTTCTTGTCAATGCGGTAGCATCATTCAGACTGTCTATTGCAAATGATTCGGTACATGACATTGGTTCACCCATAATAACTTTTGCAGTAATACCTTCTTTATCAAAAGTTGGTACCAAGTAATCCTTCATAAATGTCTTGAATTGAGCTGATGTCCATGTACATGAAGAATAGTCAGTCTCCAGGTTAGGCTCATTTGAAATCCCGATATGAGTAATATCGATTCCGAATTTTGATTTGTAGTTTTTTATATGCTCTGCTAGATATGTTGCATAGGCTTGATATTTATCAGTCTTTAAATAGCCTCTTGAAGTAGACCCGTTTGATTTCATCCAAGCCGGCGGACTCCATACAGTATAAAGAATTTTATCAATACCATAAGCAGACTTTATTTCTCTTATCATGGATATCTGGTCATCGTTTGTTTCTTTCCAATCCCAAGTTGTTTCTGATGGCTGCATTGTCTTATTTGGTCCGTCTGTAGCATTTCCCCATGTTCCGCCGTCACCGAGTATAGAACGGAAAATTGAAAATCCTGCACCTTTTGAAGTTGAAAAGAGTAAGTCATAAATTTCCTTTTTCTTTGTATCTCCTAAAAGAGCAATATTATTTGACTGATGAAAAGCTTCTGAAACACCAAAACCATCAATTGCTTGATAATTGGTATCCCAATCCACAGTAACTGTTGATGCTGCATAAAGATTTAATGGTAATGCCATTGTGAATACAAGCATCAAGACCATAGATAAACTTAATAAACGAATCATTTTTTTCATATAAAATCCTCCTATTCTTTGTCTAACATTAAATTACATTCTTTCTCTTTTGCTTTTATAAATTGCCCTAAATATTTGAGCAAACTTTATCTTTTGTAAAAATTGCAGAACTCACCCCCCAATAATAAAATTTAGGCAAAAAGGATACCTAAAGTCCTTAAACCTACTTATTTGTATGCTATATTGGATAATTTTGAATTTACTACCGAATTTCATGGGGAATGTAAGAAGAGAGAATCTCTTTTTATTTTAAAAAGGAGAGCAAAGGGAAAGTACAACAAATGTTATTCGTATATGTTGCTAATGTATAACTAAGCTAAATTATCCAATTGTCAACGTTCAAATTATCCATTTTAATACATTGTATCATATAATACCCATTGTAATCAAAACTTTGATTATAATAATAAAAAATGCTTCCTTATCAGTTACATCCACGATAAACCGATAAGGAAGCAAATTTAAAATACCAAAAAGATTTTTTATAGTACTATTACATTAGTACGTCCGATAACTAAATAACCATCTACGTAACAACGGAACTCCATAGTAGTATTTAATGAGAAAGTCCACTTAAAATCGGATCTGTCAAATTTAAACTGTCCGAGTTTTGCTTGCATATAATAACCCTTGTTATCTGAAAGAGCTTTTACTCCGTTGAGTGTAGCAGTATCAAGGTCAAATTCCTTTTTGCATCCCAGCCCCGGTACCAAAACGTTAACGGTAAGTACACCTTTATTAAAAACAACAACACAAGGAGTTACGATGACAACTGCAGGCAGATAAACTTCAAATTGCTTCTCAACTGTAGTGATATTACCATCTGCATCTTTAATTGTCACTGTAACAGTGTATTTTCCGGGTTTATCCAATTTGATGCAAGTGTTGTTCTTTACAACTTTTCCAGTAGTTTCATTAGGACCAAATACTACCATTTTTTCACTAACTATTTCATAACCATTTTTCTCTATACTATAAGATAGTTTCAAATTTGTGCAAATACTGTATTCATCGGATAAATCCAAAGTTATAACAGGCTCTGATTTCTTTATCTTCACCTCTGCAGTTTTTGCCTCTTCCTTATTCCCTACTGTATCTACGGAATAATAGCTGATTTTGTGAATCCCATCCCCTTTTACTGTGAAGGAGGTTCCTTCCAGATATTCTGATTCATCTATTGAATAATATGTTTTTGAAATTCCACTCTGGTCGTCTGTTGCAGTTAGTGTAACTGTCACATCTTCCTTTGACCAATCGGCAGGTACTTTTGCAGTGGTAACAGGTGTGGTATTGTCAATTTTCACCTCTGCTGTTTTTACCTCTTCTTTGTTGCCCGCAGCGTCTACTGAATAATAACTGATTTTGTGTAATCCGTCACCTTTCACTGTGAAGGAGGCTCCTTCAATAAATTCTGATTCATCTACTGAGTAATATGTTTTTGCTATTCCGCTCTGGTCGTCTGTTGCAGTTAGTGTAACTGTCACATCTTCCTTCGACCAATCGTCGGGAACTTTTGCAGTGGTAACAGGTGTAATATTATCAATCTTCACCTCTGCAGTTTTTGCCTCTTCCTTATTCCCTACTGTATCTACGGAATAATAGCTTATTTTGTGAATCCCATCACCTTTTACTGTGAAGGAGGTTCCTTCCAGATATTCTGATTCATCTACTGAATAATATGTTTTGGCAACCCCACTCTGGTCGTCTGTTGCAGCTAGTGTAACTGTCACATCTTCCTTTGACCAATCGGCGGGTACTTTTGCTGTGGAAACAGGTGCGGTATTGTCTGTCTTCACCTCTGCTGTTTTCACTTCTTCTTTATTCCCTGCTGTGTCTACGGAATAATAGCTGATTTTGTGAATCCCATCACCTTTTACTGTGAAGGAGGTTCCTTCCAGGTATTCTGATTCATCTACTGAATAATATGTTTTGGCAACCCCACTCTGGTCGTCTGTTGCAGTTAGTGTAACTGTCACATCTTCCTTTGACCAATCGGCGGGTACTTTTGCAGTAGTAACAGGTGCGGTATTATCAATCTTCACCTCTGCAGTTTTTGCCTCTTCTTTGTTTCCGGCAACATCTACTGAATAGTACCTGATTTTGTGAATCCCATCACCTTTTACTGTGAAGGAGGTTCCTTCCAGATATTCTGATTCATCTACTGAATAATATGTTTTTGCAACCCCACTCTGGTCGTCTGTTGCAGCTAGTGTAACTGTCACATCTTCCTTTGACCAATCGGCAGGTACTTTTGCATTGGTAACAGGTGCGGTGTTGTCTGTCTTCACCTCTGCTGTTTTCACTTCTTCTTTATTCCCTGCTGTGTCTACGGAATAATAGCTTATTTTGTGAATCCCATCACCTTTTACTGTGAAGGAGGTTCCTTCCAGATATTCTGATTCATCTACTGAATAATATGTTTTGGCAACCCCACTCTGGTCGTCTTTTGCAGTTAGTGTAACTGTCACATCTTCCTTTGACCAATCGGCAGGTACTTTTGCTGTGGAAACAGGTGCGGTATTATCAATCTTCACCTCTGCAGTTTTTACCTCCTCTTTATTTCCAACCTTGTCAACAGAATAGAATGAAATTTTATTAACTCCTGCTTTATCAACTGTAACAGTAGTTCCTTCAATAAAATCACTATTATTCAACGAATAATATGTTTTTGCTACACCAGTCATATTATCCGTTGCAGTTAAGGTTACAACTACAGGAGTCTTGTTAACCCAATTGGCTGGTGCATTTGAAGTTGTAACAGGTGCTTTTGTATCAACAATAAGTATGGCTGTCACAATATTTGAAGGTTCTGATTCCCCAAAGGAATTACTGTATGCAGTAACATAAAATTGATGATCTTTGTACGAAAGATTGTTAACCTGATAGGAAAGATTATTCAGGTTCTTTACAAGTAAAACAGGTGCTCCATCTACTAATTCATAAACATTGTAGCCATTTGCATATGTAACAAAACTCCAAGATATCGAAGCAGTTGTTGAATCCAATACCTTTACCGTTGCTTTAGGAGCCTGCATTTCAGGAAAAATAATATTCTCTGTTATTCTGTTGGACGGTTCTGATTCTCCAAAACGTGTGTTGTATGCAGTAACTTCATAAGTATGAATAGCCTCAGACAAATTGTATATCTTAAAACTAAGTGCAGTACCTTTGTAAAGCAACTGTCTGTCTCCACCATTAATCTCATACACACGATACTCATTTGCCCAACTTGATGCCTTCCAGGATAGTGTAATATTGTTTACATCGTAAATACTATACGTGATAACCGGAGGTTCAACTATAGGCCAGATTAACTGAAAGTTTACAGAACTTCCTTCCGGTGACTCACCAAATCTTGTACTGTATGAATTAACTTGATAACGATAATTTCCTGACGGCATATTTGAAAATGTTAATGTAGTAACACTTCCGGTAAGAGTTTTCACCAAAGATTTTTGCCCGTCAACTATCTGATATACGTTATATCCGGTTGCATAATTTGCAGAATTCCATTTTAGAACTATATCATTACCATTTACAATATTTTGTATAAGATTATCCGGTGCAGCCATAATCGGAAATACTAATGAAAAGTTAACTTCGGATACTCCTGCTGATTCTCCAAATACCCGTGATAAAGAAGTAACTACATAGTCATACTCCCCAGCCGGCATATTCGTAAATGTTACAGTGGTAGTTGTTACATTCTTGATTAATTTCTTCTGCCCATCAATAACCTGATAAATATTGTAACTGTTTGCAGCCTCTGCTGCCGACCACTTTAATGTAATGTCATTACCGTTTACAATAGTATACTCCAGATTATCAGGAGGTAACATCTGCTGACTAATGTTCAGTGAGACTTGACTTCCTTCTAGAGATTCGCCAAAACGATTGCTTACTGAATGAACCACATAAGTGTGATCCCCCGGGAGTATATTTGATAAAGTTGCAGTAGCATAATAAACGGTTGTTTTAAGGACCTTTTGTCCGTTTGTTATTTCGTAGACTTTATAACTGTTAGCGTAATTCACTGCATCCCATGTTAATACCACATTATTGGAATTTTGAATCTTATATGTCAAATTGCCGGGTGCAGTCATTGTCGGAAAAACAACAGACAACTTAATTTCTGCACCACTTGAGGATTCTCCAAATGCCGTAGACGTTGAAGTAACTACATATTGATAATCCCCGGCGAGTAAGTTTGTTAAAGTTACGGATGTAGTTGTAACTGATTTTACTAATTTTTTCTCTGCGTTTACCACTTGATATATATTATAGCCGGTTGCATATTGAGAAGCAGTCCATTTCAATGTAACATCATTTCCGTTAGCAATACTATATACCAAGTCGGTGGGAGCAAGCATTTCTTGTTTTATAGTCATTGAAACCTTGCTTCCTTCAAGAGATTCACCAAATCGACTGCTTACTGAGTGAACTACGTATGTGTGATCACCTGCTTTTATATTGGATATTCTTGCTGTTGGTGTATATGCGGTTGTCAAAAGTACCTCTTTTCCACCAACCAGCTCGTATACTTTATAAGCATAGGCATAATTAACAGCCGACCACGTAAGTACAACATTATTTACATTCTGAATTTCGTATGTCAAATCGGTAGGAGCATTCATAACCGGGAAAATTAAAGAAAATTTAATTTCTGATCCGTTTGATGACTCACCAAATACACCGGATACTGAAGTAACAACAAAATCATAATCTCCGGCTGGTAAATTTGTAAATGTAATAGAAGTAGTTGTAACATTCTTTTTCAATACTTTTTGTCCGTTAACCACCTGATATACGTTGTAGCTGGTGGCATAATCTGCAGCTGCCCATTTCAATGTAATATCATTTCCATTTGCAATACTGTATTCCAGATTTAAGGGTGCTGCCATATCCTGTTTTATTGCAAGTGAAATTCGACTGCCTTCTATAGATTCACCAAAACGACTGCTTACCGAGTGAACCTCATATGTATGGTCTCCCGCAGATACATTCGAGATTGTGGCAGTTAACACATTAACTGTTGTTTTGAGAGTTTTTTGGTTGTCAGCTACTTCATAAATTTTATAGCTGTTGGCATTATCTGATGCACTCCAGGAAAGTACAACATTATTTACATTCTGAATCTTGTAAGTCAGATTCTCCGGTGCCTTCATAGTAGGAAAAACAATTGAAAAAGTAACTTCCGACCCACTTTGAGATTCTCCGTAAAGTGTGGATACCGAGGTAACGATATAATGGTACTCTCCTTCGGGCATATTTGTGAAAGTTACTGAATTTGTGCTTACAGTTTTTTTCAACTGCTTTTCTCCGTTAACTACCTGATAAATCTGATAGCTGTTTGCATTTGCAGCTGCCGTCCAAATTAATGTTATGTCATTCTGATTAGCAAGGCTGTACTGTAAATTAGCAGGCGGTAGCATTGTCTGTCCTTTTATTGTTACAGTGAGCGTATTTCCTTCTTTTGACTCCCCATAAGTAGTGGAGTAAGAATGAACCTCATAGGTATAGTCGCCGGCAGTCATATTGGAAAAAGTTGCAGTTGTTCTGGTTACTGTGCTTTTTAAAACTTTTTCCCCGTTTATTACCTGATATATTCTGTAGTTTGTTGCATTAGGCACACTTGCCCAACTTAAAACTATATCTTTATCATTGTTTACAGTACAGGAAAAGTTACCCGGTGGCGGCATTAGAACATCTCCCAGAGTTGCGGTGACCCTGCTACCTTCCACGGATTCACCAAAGCGTGAGCTTACCGAGTGTATAACATATGTGTGAGTGCCTGCAGGTATATTTGCAAGTGTTATTGTTGTTGTATTAGCCGTTGCTTTCAATACTTCCTGTCCGTCAATAAGTTCGTAAACGTTGTAGCTGTTAGCATAAGTTGCTGAATTCCAGGTCAGTATAACATCAGTACCATTTTGAATCTTTGAAGTTAAATTGCCCGGCGCTGCTATGACGGGAAAAACTACATTAACTTCCAAAGCGGATGAGAGAGGAGATTCACCATATAAAGAATTTACTGCTGTAACAGCGTAGTTGCAACTTCCTGCGGGTACATTGGTTAAAGTGTATGTACGGTTTGTTGAAGATGTAAGCAGAGTTCTTTCTCCATCAGCTGAAATTTTGTAGATATTATACGTTTGTGCATATAATGCTGCTGACCAATTTAAGGTAACGTCGTTGATATTCTGAAAAGTATTGGTAAGTGTATCGGGTGCTTGCATTTCCGGGTAAACAATATCGACAGAGACAGGTGCGCATGGCCCTGATTCACCAGCTGCACTGAGAGTGGATACCACATAAGTATAGGTACCTTCCGGAAGATCATTAAAAGTGAAGTATGTAGATGTAGTCGTTCCCAGTTGTTTAAGCTGTCCCTCACTTATTCCGTATATATTGTAGCCATTTGCTCCATATACGGAATTCCATGTTACTTTTACATCATCAGGTGATGTAAGTTGAGCCGTCAGATTGCTTGGTGGTAAGATGCTACTATTTGATGCGGCTAAAATACCTGTTGGTAAAAGCATCAAATTGAGACAACACACCACTAAAAGCAAACTGAGAAATTTAGAACCTACTTTTTTTTTCATCATTTGACCCTACCTTTCTTTGTGAAAAAGTGAACAAGGCCAAAATAAGCCTGGAACAGGGTAAGCAGCTATCAACTGTCCCGGCCCGTCCTCCAGCTATGTTCGGATAATTTTCATTTATCCTTTTTCACGATTTTTTCAGATACGAATTGATATATTTCATTCGTTCTATACCCAAATTTTACTATATTTTACTTCTCCAAACAATGAGAAGACTATATTTTGCTCTTATCCTTTTTTTCCCTTTTTAATACAAATTTCTACTCAATAAAAAAAGACCAGTCAGAACGACTTGTCTTTTAATTGCCTACTTCCCTTTCAAATATTATTTCATAATCAGTTGGTTTTCCATGTGAATTATAGTACATAGGTAGAACCTGCACCAATCTCCATCCTTCTTTAGCATATTTATCTATTATTTCGTGGTGATTAGCTTCAGTAAAAAAACCTCCTAAAGTTGCCTGTACAAACTTATATTCAAACATAAACGACCCTCTTTTCCGATAATTTACCTTACTCAGCTAAAGCTATATATATATTATACTCTATTACCATTTTTTTGCAATTATTTAACTTTAATTGCCTAATCCAATGGTTTGTATTGTTCAATTTGCGCATCGCCAAAAGTCCCCATTTCATTGTAGGCTGCAACAGCAGCATCTATAACATGGAATGCCAGCGCAGCCCCGGACCCCTCTCCCAAACGCATTTCCAGCATAAGCATGGGAGTCATGTCAAGTACTTCCATTATTCTCTTGTTTCCCGGTTCAGCAGAACCATGTGAAGGAAGAATAAAATTTCTACAATCAGGCTTTATTTTTATAGCCGCCAAAGCTGCGGCAGCCGAGATAAATCCGTCAATCATAATAGGAAGCCTGTAGGCAGCTGCTCCAAGGAAACACCCGGTAAGTGCAGCAATGTCAAACCCTCCGACCTTTGCCAGTACATCTATAGGATCGGATGGATCAGGCATATTTACATCAATTGCTTTCTTTATAACTTCTGCTTTATTGATAAGACCTTCCTGGGTCAGGCCTGCACCTCTGCCTATCATTTCACCTATCTCGTATCCGGTAAGTACAGATGCTACAGCACTGCTTGTAGTTGTGTTTCCTACCCCCATTTCACCAGTACCAAGGAGATTTACTCCTTGTTCCTTCAGCATTCCTACAACTTCAATTCCCGTCTCGATAGCTTTTATAGCCTCGTCTCTTGTCATCGCAGGACCTTTAGCAATATTCCATGTACCTTTTCTTATTTTCCTGCTTAATATTCCCGGACAGTCAATATTATCATCAACACCAACATCTACAACAAAGGTATCAGCTCCCGAATGTCTTGAAAGAACATTCACTCCGGTAAAGCCTTTCAGAAAATTTTGTGTAACACTAGAAGTAACACTTTTAGGGCATGAACTGACTCCTTCTTCAACTACTCCGTTATCTGCACACATTATTATGATTTTTTTATTTTTTACACAAGGAAACAATTCTCCGGTTATTCCTGCAAGCTGTTTCACGATTTCTTCCAAACGGCCCAAGCTTCCCAAAGGTTTCGTCAGGCTGTCCAATCTTTTTTGTGCCTTCTGTATCATTTTAATATCAAGCTCTCCTATGACATTCAATGCTTCTATAAAAGTCATAATTTATCCCCCCACAAATTATCTATTATTAAAATTAAGAATTATTAACGAAATACCAGTAAATACGATATTATTAAAAATATGGTCTGATTTAATTCACAGACAGCTCCGAGAACATCTCCCGTCGCACCTCCGATTTTTCTACCCAGAAATTTAACCAGCAACACTGCTGATAAAAACATGAAAATGCAGAGAAAAACACCCGTAAATCCTCTAAAAGAAAAAAATGTTATAATACTGATTATCAATGCTATTATAAGCTCTTTTAATCCACAATAATCAATAAAGGATTTTCCCAACCCCGGTTCGCTTCTTGCATACTCTGAAACGGCTGCTCCAACAACAGAGCCTATTCTTCCTGCTACAGGCATAAGTACCAGAGTAAAATACATATGAGCTGAAATCATAAAATATATTAGTACCGCATTCAGCCCTAAGATACAAACAGTAACCAGTACCGCATATGTTCCTACCCTGCTGTCTCTCATAATTTCGAGTATTTTCTCTTTAGGTCTGTTGGAGAAAATACCGTCGAAGGTGTCACCTAAGCCATCCAGGTGAATTCCTCCGGTTAATAGTATGTATGTAATAACTACAAGTACGGCAGATATAGCGGGAGCAAAAAACATATTCAGAACATAACCTGCACACGCAACCACCCCTCCTATTAACAAACCAATCAACGGTGCTAAGGCCAGTCCCTTGCCAAAATCCTCATCGCCTACATCCTGATTCACAGGAATAGGAATTGTAGTCATAAACTGAAGCAAAAGTAAAAAACGCTTTAAAATTATCATTTTTTATTCTTCTTTCATGATTTATTTTATTTTTACAGGAATGCCTGACACACACAAATAAACGTCTTTAGCAGCGGATGCAAGTTTCTGATTTACTCTGCCTTGAATGTCACGGAAGAGTCTTGCGCTCTTAGTATCCGGCACTATACCCATTCCAATTTCATTTGTAACCAGAATAAATGGAATCGCTGAATTTCTTGCAACGACCATAAGTCTTTCCATTTGAATATTAACAGCCTCTTCCACTGCAATCATATCCTCTTGAACAATTTTATCAAAATCAGGACATACTTCAAACATTATATTTGTAATCATTACTGTGATACAATCCAGAAGAACTGCTTTTTTATTTCGGCACTTATCTTCAAGCAATATATCCATGTCTTTATAAGCCTCAACAGTTTCCCAATTTGCAGGCCGTTGCTCTCTGTGCTTTTTTATTCTTAGCTTCATTTCATCATCAAAAGGTATTGCTGTTGCTACGTACAGAACATCTTTACCGTATTCCTTAGCCAACTTTTCTGCATATGTACTTTTACCGCTTCTTGCCCCGCCTGTTACTAATATAATACTGCTTGAAACTTCTGATTCCATATTTGTCCTCCCAATGAACTTCCAATATTTCCAAATGCATACCTAAAATTATAAACTATTTACTGCCAGTACTGTCAAGTAACTTATTAACTAGTTTCTCATAAGTCCAGCATGTTTATTTTTTTAAATGTAACACATATTATATGTAAACGAATATTGGAAAGGAAATAACATGCGACTAAAAAAATGTATTATATCAATGTTTATATTTTTATTCCTTTTTCAGACAAGCACTTCCGCTTATGAAAGCATAAGTTACCTATATGCAGGAAACACAACGACCTATATAAATAATGTTAATCGTTCCGGTACAAATCTAACAACAGTTTCTCCTGATTATTTTGAAATTAACAGTAACGGAACTTTAAAAAATACCATAAAAGTGGACCCTCTTTTTGTGGAGAGCATGCACGCACGTGGAATAAAAGTCGTACCCTACCTAAGCAATAACTGGGATAGATCCCTTGGCAGAGCTGCATTGACCAATCAAAATTCATTTGTAGCCAGTTTGAGTGCCGAAATTGTACGGCTTGGTTGTGACGGTGTAAATATAGACATTCAAAACCTTACCGAATCAGACCGTAATTCATATACAGCTTTTATAAAACTTTTACGTTCTTATATGCCAAAAACCAAAATACTGACCGTATGTGTCGCTGCTAATCCGTGGGGATCAACTATTGGCTGGCAGGGTTCCTACGATTACGCCGCATTAGGTACCGTTTGCGATCAGGTATTCATAATGGCTTACGACGAACATTACACCGGAAGTGCACCGGGAGCGGTGGCCAGCTTTTCTTTTGTTGAAAAAAGTGTAAACTATGCACTGAAATATGTTCCTTCTACGAAAATAGTTTTAGGAATACCATTTTACGGGAGATATTGGAAGCAGGGTTCAACAAGCGGCGGCTACGGAGTAACTGTTTCTGACGTTGAACGTCTGGTATCAACCTGCAAATCCACAACCTGGTATGACAGTACCTCCCAATGTGCCCGTGCAACTGTGACAGTAACTTCAACAGATAATGCGGTTATCTGGGGAAGTAGCAAACTTTCAGCCGGTACCTACGATATTTGGTATGAGGATGAAACTTCTCTAGAAAAAAAGCTATCCCTTGTTTCAAAATATAACCTTTTGGGTGCAGGTAGCTGGGCATTGGGGCAAGAACCGCAGCGTTTCTGGAATAATTACAGCCAGTGGCTCATTGGTAAACCATTTATAGATATATCAAACCACTGGGCACAAAGCTACATTATAGATTTGTTTCAAAAAGGTATTGTCAGTGGTATGCCCGGCAAGCGTTTTGTGCCTGACGGCAGTCTTACCAGGGCCGAAGCCGCAGCATTGCTTGTAAAAACACTTAGACTTCAAAATGAGACCGCAACTGCTTCCTTTGCAGACACTAAAACTCACTGGGCAGCAAAACAAATTGCCATCGTAAAGGAAAAGGGCATATTCAGCGGATATTCAGGGAACCTGTTTTATCCTGAAAGAAAAATTACCAGAGAGGAATTTGCGGTAGTATGTGACAAGATACTATTCACTCCCGATACTGTAGATTTCTCTCAAAGAATTTTCATTGACGTAAGTCCTGAAAGTAACTCATGGTCAAATAAATCAATCATTGTTCTATCAATGAATAATATTCTTTCAGGTTACCCGGATGGCACGTTCAGACCGAAAAAAACAATTACCAGAGCAGAAGCTACAAGAGTAATAGCTGCTTTACTGGAATATCCGGGAGGATTTACAATATCACCGACTAATATTCAGAATCCGACACCTGTACCTCCAAGATAAGCTTGGGGTAAAAAAATAGCGGAGAGTTCCAAAATGAGGAACTCTCCGCTGTTTTTTGTTAAGAAATATTTATTGGTTAGTAGTCTGGGTAATAGTTGCTGCGCTGGAGCTTACATCAAAGAAATATGAACCGCTTCCTTTGTATGAAAGCACTTTTATCTTGTATGTTCCTGCAGTAGTTGGTGTATAACTTATTGTTTCCTGTCTGGTTGCTGTTTCTGAAGAAGCAACCTCTGTTCCGCTAGGATTGTATAGATATACGTCAAAATCCTGAGAGGATGACCAGTTAGGGTGAATCAATGTTATAGCTATAGGATATGTTGTGTTAGGTATAGAGATTGTATATTCATCGTAAGTATTGGTTTTTGCTAATGATTCTGCTTTATAAATGTGGTTTGGAACGGAAGGTCCGGTACCTGTAAAATTACCTGCTTTCTTCACTGCTTCATAACCGTCCAGTCTTCCAAAACCATAATCCAAATCCTGCCCGGCAGGACCCCAATCCTGAGCTGTGCTTGTTATTATATTTACAACCTGTGATGCTGTAAGACTTGGGTTTGCATCAAGAATCAATGCTGCTGTTCCTGATGTGAAAGGTGTTGCCATGCTTGTTCCGCTGTATGCTATGTATTTATTGGTTGAATTAGCCTGTACAGATGTTATCTGATAACCTGGAGCAGCTATATCAGGTTTTACTCTACCGTCAGCTGTCAGACCTCTACTGGAGAAATCCGCCAGGAAGAAACCTTTTTCTCCCACATCTGCAAAAGCACCGACAGTCAAAGCTTTTGATGCTGCTCCCGGGGAACCTATAGTTGCCTTTCCCGGTCCTGCATTACCTGCTGCGACTACAGGTACAATTCCTGCATCAAAAGCGTTATTAATTGCAACTGATGTAGAATCTGTTCCATCTGAACTTGCATCAGTTCCAAGGCTCAGACTTATAATTCTGATATTGTATTTGGCTTTGTTTGTTACAGCCCAATCTATTGCAGCTGTGACGTTACTCATAGTACCGCTGCCGGCTGAATCCAGAACTTTCAAACCAATGAGGGACGCACCCGGTGCAACTCCCTTATAGCTTGAGTTACCCTCTCCTGTGCCTGCGACAATACCTGAAACATGTGTTCCATGACCGTTATCATCGTAAGGTGTTGTTTTGTTGTTGACCCAATCCTTCCATGCTATTACCTTACCGCCGTCAAGATCCACATGGCTTGAATCAATACCTGTGTCAATAACTGCAACTACAACGTCACTGGTACTATATGTTGTAGGAGCATTATCAGCATCACCGTTAACATTAAAATCAGATTTGGCCTGAGTTACTCCAAAGGAGCTTGATGCAGTGTTCAGAGTAGCATGAACAGGTGCATCATACTCTACCTGCTGAATCAAATCCGATTTTTCAAGCTGGCTTATTTGCTTTTTTGTTAAGTTTAGAGCAACACCGGGAATAATATCAAATTTATGCTTTAGCTTAGGATTACCCAAGAGCTTTTCAATTGATGAAAATTCAGTATCAGAGAGCTTTTTGTTAAATAACACTGTAACCGGTATTTCATCATCGTCAGAAGATTCATCAATTTTCTCTTTAAGATTTACAAATAATTTGCTATCGGGGCTTTTGGTAAGTTTAAATGCCGGACTTTCGGATTTTGCTGCTTCGTTTAAAGGCTTAGCAAAAGTAAGTGTTTGTGTACCTACAATTGTAAACACCAATGTTAAAATAAAAAATAGTTTTACTAATTTACTTTTTCTCATATATGTCTCTCCCCTCTATTTTGGCTATAGTTATTTAATTTACCGTGCCACATATTTACATAATTTGACTCATAATTTATTTGATGACATAATTATTAAAACTGCGCAATTGTATGGTAACCCAACCAATAGCACGGCTGCCTTGGAACTCTTATGCAATAATACATACTTGCATTCTTGCATCATACGTATAAAAATGGCATATTGTGAATTTATTTTACTTACAGATACTTCACGTTTATGCTTTGCACAACGTTGTGTAAAGATATTTCCTGACCACTCAGGATAACCCTATAGAGTAAATGAATAAAGCATGCTTCCTTATTCACTTTAAAATAATATACCACTTCCAATATATGGATGTCAATATGTTTTTTCAAATTTTTGGGATTTTTTTCTAATTATTATAATAAGAATGGAATTTTGATTATAACAAAAACAGGGATTCACAAGATCCCTGTTGTAAAAAGAAATATTTAGTAATGTTATGATAGGACTTAAATTTGATCAACCATAGTTTCAATCCTTGAAGCTGCTTTCTCAATTGCTTCCTGCCGCTCAAGTTCTGTGGTTCCTGTTCCATCTACCAACAGCTCTTCAAACTTGCTTATGCCTAAAAATCTCATAATATCGTGTACATAATTCAAACCCTTATTTAAAGCAGGTCTGATAATCCATGGAATATTTGCTCCTGACGATTGTACATATATAAAAGTACGCTCTTTATCATTTAGCAAACCATAAGGCTTATTTTCATCAAAAGCAATTGTTTTACCGGACTGGATAACACAATCAATGTATTCCTTTAATGGAGCAGGAAAAGACAAGCTCCACATAGGCGATGCAATTACGTAAATGTCCGCATCTCTGAACTGATCACACAACTTTATTATCTGGTTTACTTCATTCTGTTCATCTTGAGGCAGCTTTGCCAACGCCTCTGAATTTACAATAGCACTCCTGCTTTCAAAGTAACTGCATTTCAACTGTGGTATATGCTCTTTGTACAAATCTACTTCTTCGAAAACCATACTTGGATGTTTTTCAAGTATACTGTTAATGAGCTTTCTTGCAACTGTTTTTGAAGAAGACATCTCTTCCGGTTTTGTATTAACACTAATGTATAGCAGCTTTTTCATAAATATCCCCCCGAAGATTTTTTGGATATTTATAATATTTGCATATAAAATGTAAATATACTAAAAAATATTGAACTCTATATCAGTTTTCTTTTTTTAAAAGGTACACATAAAAATCTTGCAAAAGATTTTCTAGTAGTCAGCCGCTCGATATGAGAATCATTTTTTGTATCTGAAAGCATTTTAGGTATAAAAAATTTTGCAACTGTTTCAGGTTTATCTCCCAAAGTATTAAAAATAAATTTAAATTTGTTATCGTTTAACACGGGAGAAGCTTCTCCGTCAGGTGTTTTAGTCAGAAAATCAGTAAGCATCATACCAGGAGACAGCCTCCCTGCTTTAACAGAAGTTCCTTCCAGTTCCTTTGCCAGTGCACGTGTGAAATATGTCAGAGCCCTCTTAGATGTACCATAGAGAATAGTTTTGACCTGAATCATGTCATTTGAACCAAGACCCTCCATATTATAAATTCTTCCTCCGCCCTGTTTCAGCATATTTTTTGCCGCAACCTGTGAGCCATATACCATTCCTTTAATGTTTGATCAATGAGTTTGTCTACATAAGGAGCTTCTGTGTTATATATAAATTCATGTGGACAATTCTGCCCTGCGTTATTTATCCAAATGTCAATCCTGCCCCACTTTTGAGCAGATTGGCTCCAAAGATTCTCAACATCACTTATGCTGTGAACATTGCAGGGTACATAAATGTATCTGTCTTTAAACTCTTTTAGCTCATTTGAAATTGCCTCAGGAATACTCTCACCTCTTCCTGAAATGGTAACGTTGCACCCTGCCTTCATAAATTCAATTGCCATGCAACGTCCTATACCTCTGGTACTCCCTGTTATAATAATGTTTTTCATTCAGTATACACCTCCATTAAAATTTTCGCCAAGTCCCATCTGATTCATTACCATTTTATAGTAAATACCTTTTCTATCCATAAGCTCAAAATGAGTTCCATGTTCCTGAATACAGCCATTCCCTATTACAAAAATCTTGTCAGCATCACGTATTGTTGAGAGCCTGTGAGCAATCAAAAAACTGGTGTGGTTTTTCATAAGCTTTAGTAATGCCAGCTGAATTTCTTTTTCTGTTTTAGTATCAACGCTGCTTGTAGCTTCATCCAGAATAAGTATTGGAGCGTTACACAGAACAGCTCTTGCTATTGCAATCAACTGTCTCTGTCCTTGGCTTAGATTATCGGAGCTTCCCGTAATATGTGTATTATACTTTTTGGGGAGCCTTGAAATAAACTCGTGGGCATGGGCCATTTTTGAAGCTTCCATAACTTCCTCATCCGTTGCTTCAGGCTTTGAATATCTTATGTTGTCCATTATTGTACCCGTAAAAAGACATGTGTCCTGCAAAACCACCGAAAAACAACTTCTCAAATCTTTTCTTGAAATATCGGTAATACTGGTATCATCTATTAATATTTCTCCCTCATCAGTCTCATAAAATCTGGTTAGTAGATTTACAATAGTAGTTTTTCCGGCTCCCGTCTCACCAACAAGTGCCACAACTTCTCCCGGTTTAACCTGAAAACTGATGTTATTCAGAACTTTGCGTGTCGAATTATATGCAAAGGATACATTTCTGAAATCAACTTTACCTTTAATATCAGAAAATTCCTTTATATCGTTTTTGTCAGTTGCCTCCTCATTTTCATCCAGAATTTCAAAAACTCTTTCAGCTCCCGCCAAAGCTGATTGAATAGTGTTAAACATTCCTGCAATATTGTTAAGAGGCATACCAAATTGCTTTGAATACGTTAGAAAGCTGACTACAACACCTACAGTTAATATTTTATTAACTGTCAGCACTCCACCAGTACAGGCAATAAACGAAAAGCTCAAATTGTTAATGACATTCATAAAGGGCATAAGGAAACCCGCCCAAATCTGAGCCTTGGTGGAATTTTCGCAAAGCTTACCGTTAACCGCTTTAAACTCCTCCAAAACCTTTTGCTGGCGGTTAAAGGATTTAACCATCTTTAATCCCACAATGTTTTCTTCAATTACACCGTTAAGCACCCCAAGCATACTCTGCTGACTTTTAAAATATTTTCGACTGTGCCGGGCTATTGTTTTTGTAAGTATAAAAACAAGTGGTATGGTTATTAGTGCAACAAGGGTTAAAACAGGACTTAAATACAACATCATTATAAACGAACCTGTTATTGAAAAAATACTGGATATAAGCTGTGTAGTTGTCTGAGCTACTGTGCTGCTGATGTTGTCAACATCATTGGTTATTCTGCTCATAGTATCCCCGTGGGCTCTGGTATCATAAAAGTTCAAAGGAATTCTCTGGAGCTTCGAAAAGAAGTCCGTTCTTATACTTTTTACAAGATTTTGAGTAACCCTTGCCATAAGAATACCATTTGAAGTATCTATTATCCAACTCACAAGATAGCAGGCAATAAGTGCGGTCAGTATTATAGTTAATATATTTTTATCTATAGTTCCTGTTTTAATATTAAATGTATTTATTGCTTCTCCAATTAGAAAAGGCGTGATAAGTGACACCGAGGCTGAAACTATAGTAAGTACAGTAGCCACTATAAGCGAACTTTTCCATTTGCCAAACATACTAATCAGCCTTAGCATTGTGCCTTTACTATTTTGGGGTTTAGCCATGGGTTGAAATCTCTGATGAGGCGGCCCTCCCATTCTGTTTCCCAAGCCCGGCATATTGCCTATGTTTCCGGGTTTATTTGCACCAGCCATTATAAGTCGCCTCCAATCTGGGAATCGTAAATTTCCCTGTAGGTCTTGCAAGTATTCAATAAATCCTTGTGGCTTCCAAAACCTGCATTTATCCCATTATCCATAACAAGGATTTTGTCGGCAGTCATCGCAGTACCAATTCTTTGAGTTATCATAATAATGGTTTTCTTATCCTCAGTGCTTCGTAAAGCCCGCCTTACCTTTGCCTCGGTAACAGCATCAAGTGCACTGGTACAATCGTCTAGTATCATTATTGGAGATTCCTTTGCAAGTGCTCTTGCAATTGAGAGTCTTTGCTTCTGTCCTCCGGAGAGATTAACTCCGTTCTGTCCAAGCAAACTGTCATACCCGTTGGACATTTTTTGTATAAACTCGTCTGCCTGTGCTTGTTTTGCAGCATTTAGCACCTTCTCACCATTTGTTTCCTGCATCCCCCAGGCTATATTATCGAAAACTGTACCTGTGAAAAGTATACTTTTTTGAGGTGCCAGTGCAACAATATTTCTTATATAATTTGTATCCAGCTCTTTAATATCTTTGCCATTAATATAAATATTCCCTTCCAGTACATCATAAAAATGAAGGCATAGCCATGCAACAGTAGATTTTCCTGAGCCTGTGGGGCCAATAACCGCAAGGGTCTCACCGTCATCCACCCTAAAAGATAGGTTTTTCAGAGCCGGAAGACCGCTCCCGCCAGGATATGCAAAGGTAACGTTTTTAAATTCCAAACTGCCTTCACTGAAAACTGCCTTAGTATCCAAACCGGAAAAGTCTTCTTCACTTTCTAATATCTCTACAACCCTTTCAGTTGAAGCCTTTGTCCTTATAAAAGTGTTGAAAATATTTGTTATCATAATCAATGAAGTTAGTATCTGCATCATATAGTTTATAAAGGCTGCAATCTTACCAACCTCAATATATCCTTTACCGAATAAAATGCTACCCAGATAAATTATCAATGCAATACCTGTGCTTATTGTTAGTGACATGACGGGAGAAAAATATGAAACTACCAATTGAGAGGAAACACTCTTTTGAAATAAGTCTGTATTGACTGCATCAAACTTTTTTTCTTCATCGTTAAAACGTCCAAAAGCCTTCACCAGCCTAATTCCAAGGAGATATTCCTGTACTGTGGTATTTAACCTGTCTATCGCAGTTTGGACTTTTGCAAAACGAGAATAACTCATTTTCATACTGATTATAATAAGAATTGCAATTATGGCTATAGCACAAAACAGAACAATACTCATATACGGACTGAGAATAACAGCAAGTATTATACTGCCGATACATGTTAAAGGTGCTTTGAAAAAAATTCTCATCATACCGTTCACAAACTGCATAATCTGATTTGTATCATTTGTCATTCTTGTAATAAGGGAACCGCTTTCTATTTTATCTACACTTTCTTCCGAAAACTTCATTATTTTTGAAAACACATCGTAACGCAGATCAGCCCCAAATCTTTGGGAAACCTTGCTGGCAAGTATATTTCTGGTAGCCGCAAATCCAGCACCACAAATTGTTACGATAAGCATTAGTAGCCCCAGCTTCAAAACTGAGTCCACCCTGCTGTTTTTAATTCCGCTGTCTATTATACGAGACATGATAGCCGGCTGAAGTAAATCACAAACCGCTTCAAATAAAACACAGCTCACAGCTGTCAAAAACATAAACCTGTACTTTTTAAAGTATTTCCGGTAAATATTCATAATCTACCCCCTGAAAGGTTTCAAACAAAAATATCACAAATAGTTAGCACCCTAATTGTTAGAACCCTAACATATTATAATAAATCTGTTCTGTTATGTCAATTATATGAAATCCTATGAAAAAACAAATGTCATATTCCAGTTTTTTCTACCATAGATTTAATAGTGCAATAATAAGAAAGGTTGTGACATTATGAAAAAACAAAGGTTTACTCATCCTGAAAAATGGATTTTAATTGGTATCCCGTTTGTATTCATAGTAGGTTCTATTTTTCACTTTTTATATGATTGGTCAGGTCAAAAAGTTTTAGTAGGATTGATTTCCCCGGTAAATGAAAGTGTGTGGGAACATACAAAGCTGCTACTGGTCCCCACTATACTATGGTGGTTAGTTTATTATATTGCAAAACAAAAGAAATACGGAATAGATGCCAACCTATGGTTTACAGGATTATTAGTATCCATTGTTTCTTCAATACTTTCAATGATGTTTTTTTACTACTTTTACACCCAGGCATTTGGATTACAATCACTTTATGTAGACATATTTATCTTTTTTCTGGCCAGCATTATCGGTCAGTGTCTGGGGCTTCATTTCTACAGATATTCAGAGGGTTTGGGTGCCGGGTTTTCAATTTTACTTATTGCTCTCATTTGTGTATTATTTGTTTACTGGACATTTCAACCTCCGCACCTTCCTCTTTTCTTTGACAAAGTTGATGGCAAATACGGAATATAAAGCAGCCCTTACAGGAATAAAAGTGCTTGAACTAATGACAGTTCAGGCACTTTTTATTGAAATCTCATAGAATGTTTTTCCTGCAACTTTTGACATATACCAGTTATACAGGTGATTGACGGATATTGCAAAATTCAGGTTGCCTGATTCCATTCCCGATGAATTAATACCAATTATCTGACCATACATGTTAAAAAGAGGGCTTCCGGAACTTCCGAAAGTAATTGGGGCAGTAATCTGAATGAGATTTACATCCCCTTCTTTTCTGAATCCGCTAATGATTCCATCTGAAACAGTATTTTTAAAACCATAAGGGCTGCTTATGGTTACTATCTGCTGACCCTTTACCAAAGTCTTGTTAAATCCCAGCTTTAACGTAATCATATCAGGCTTTTGTTTTGTCTTGAGCATAGCTAAATCCAGTGTCTGATCCCATTCCACCATGCCCGCTATTTCATACTGGCTTCCATTTTCAGTTTCTATGATAATGCTCCTTGCATCCTTGACTACATGGTAATTTGTAACTATAACCCCCTCGCCTATATAAAATCCGCTTCCCTGAGAAAAAGGTACTTTGTTACTATCTAAGCTATATATCATTACTGTACTTTTATCAAAGGCTGCTATTTGCTCTATAGTCAGCTTTTGTTCTGTATATTTGCTTAGCATTTCACCAATAAGGGTTTGGTCTATCGCACTGTTAAAGGTTGTTTCCGGCTCGCTTATTAGAATAAGTTTACTGTAATAGAATACATTTTTACCGATACTTTCCGACAGTGCTTTCACCGGGATATAAGTTCTGTTATCCTTTATAAAAGGAGCAACATCGCTTAAAAACCCTATTCCGTTTTTATACACTGTTTTGTTACCTATCTGCAATACCACAGTGTTCTCACCAGATTTTACAGTAATCTTTCTGTTTGCCCCATCCCATTGAACAGTACAACCATAGTTTTCAGAAATAAATTTAACAGGCAACATAGTTCGGCTGTTTTGAATAATTGGTACAACAGACCCGTTCATAGGATCAATTAATTTCTCCGTATTGTTTACATAAGCTTTGTTGCTTCCGATATATAATGCAATCGAACCTGTCGGAAGTTCCGTAGTATCAGCTGCCATGGCAGCTCCGGGAGCAAGCATCCCAAAGAAAAGAAAAAATAAAAGGAAGCAAGAAAATATCTTTTTATACATTTTACCCTCCAAAATAAGAAAAGAAAGAAGTTTACATAATTCTATCTGGATTAATTTTATATTACACTTATTTATCTTTCAACAGGTATGTGTTTACATTAAAATCTTGCAATATCTTTCCATTAAACTGTAAATTTGATATAATTTCCTTTATACTCATATTGAGCGATAACATAATAACGGGAGAATGCGTATGATATTTATTGTGACGGCACTAATGCTGGAAGCTGCCCCTATTATTGATTATTTCAAACTAAAAAAAGATATGACAATACATCCCTACTCTGTCTATAAAGGTTCGGATATTACTTTTATTGTAAGTGGTGTCGGCAAGCTGAAAAGTGCCATGGCCTCAGTTTATTTATATACTAAATACGGTTCGGGGGAAAACAATGTATTAATAAATATCGGCTTTTGCGGTACAAACAGCAAAAGCTTTGATACAGGAAGTTTACTGGTTGTAAACAAGGTTACCGACATGGATACGGGAAAGGACTATTATCCTGACGTATTTTTCGGTGACGGAATTCCCCAGATACCTGTTGAATGCTATCCAAAGGTTGTAAAAGCAGTAAATTTAACTGAGAAAAAGGAATTATTCTGCGACATGGAATCCGCCGGTATCATGGAAGCTTCCAAAAAGTTTTTCTTTGCCCATAACGTACTCATACTTAAAATAATATCAGATTACCTCGAACCTGATAAACTGGACAAGGCAAAGCTTAAAGGCTATATTGAAATGAACATGCCTATTCTCGAAAGTATAATAAAAGAAATGAGACATTTGAATGAAGGTTTTGGTGAATTGCCTCCTGAAGAAGAAAAGGATTCAATAGAAGCACTGTGCTTAAGCTTGCGATTTACACAGGCAATGAAGCTGATTCTGACCAAAGAAGTTAAAAGAGCCAGAATAAACGGTTTGGAGCCTTTATCCTCATTAAAGCAATTTAACGAAATTAAGGCCAACTCTAAAGAGGAAGGAAAGAAATATTTTGAGTACATTATTGCAAAAATTAAGCAAAAATCTGTTTAATTCAATATATGTAGAAGAACAAGCATATAATTATCCTGTTGTACGTATGGTTCTGGAGAAATACACAGATATACCCGTAATTACTATACGTAATTACAAGGACGTATTCAACCGAGGAAATCAGTGTTTCCAGCTTCAGAAACACCGCCAGTCCCTTATATTGGCAGTAAAAAGCAGTCCGTTTCTGTATAAGGGCCCTGAAGTGTGTCAGGATTTCGGATATTCGGACTTTTATTATGCTTCTTTTCTTCTTAATTGTATTTTTGACTGTGATTATTGTTATCTGCAAGGAATGTATCCCTCTGCAAATATAGTTGCCTTTGTTAACATAGATGAATTCAAAAAGGAAATAGAAAACACTTTAGGTGGGAAAAAAGCTTATCTGGCCGTTTCCTACGATACTGACCTTATTGGTTTTCATAATGTAATTTCGTACTGGGATTTCTTGCAGGACTTTTTTACTCAATATCCTGACATTAACGTTGAAATCCGTACCAAGAGCGCCAATACAGTGTTTTACAATGAGTTTTCACCTGCTGAAAATATTGTGATTGCTTTTAGTTTGGCCCCTCAAGAAATTATACAAAAATTTGAAAGGCTTACGCCTTCTCTGGCAGCCCGTATAAAAGCTGTGAAAGCCGCTGTTTCTAGAGGCTTCAAAGTACGATTGTGTTTTGATCCGGTTATAATAAATTCCGGGAGCGAGAAACTATATGAACCATTTTTCAGAAATCTCTTCACGGAAATCAACCCGGATAAATTAAAAGACGTAGGTTACGGTTTTTTCAGAATGTCAAAGGATTTTTTCAAAAGAATAGAAAAGCAAAAAAATAATTCACAGCTTTATGCAGATGAGTACAGTATAAAAGATGACATAGTGTCATATCCCCCTGAACTTATGGAAATGGTAACGGCTAGTCATCTGAAAGTTTTAGAAGAATATTTGTCAAAGGAGAAGATATTTACATTATGAAAACAGCAATATTAACCGGAGCTTCAAAAGGAATCGGCTTGGCTATCGTAAAGAGACTCATTTCAATGGATTATAAAGTATACGGAGTAGCCCGTTCCTTTCAGAATACAGAATACTCTCATGAAAATTTTATCCGATTTAATTGTGATGTTCTGGACACCAATGAACTTCAAAGGATAATTAAACAAATCGAATCTGAGGAAACTGAAATTAACCTGTTAGTCAACAATGCAGGAGTAGGCTTTTTCGCTCCTCATGAGCAGCTGAAAATTAACGATATTCAAACCATGATACGTACAAACCTTGAAGCTCCCCTTATTTTATGCAAACTACTTTTAAGAGCTTTAAAAAAGAGCAAGGGAACTATAATTTCCATTTCATCGGTAACCGCTAAGAAAATAAGTACTCATGGCTGTGCCTATGCTTCTTCCAAAGCAGGACTTTCACACTTTTCATCAAGCCTTTTTGAGGAAGTACGAAAATATGGTGTAAAAGTAGCTGTCGTCCACCCTGACATTACCAGCAGCAATTTTTATGATAATCTTGATTTTACCTATGACAGTAATGCCGACGCTGTTTTGCTTGAGGAGCAAACCGCAGACGCAGTGGAATACATTTTGGGTTGTTCTGAAAACATGGTTGTAAACGATATAACCATTCGCCCCCAAAAAAACCGTATAAAAAGAAAACCACCTGCCAGTGAATAATCTGGCGGGTGGTATCTGTTTGTATTATACCGCTGTCCAGCCTCCATCTACAAAAACAGTTTGTCCTGTAACATAGCTGGAGGAATTGGCTGCAAGGAATATTAATGCACTGTCAAGCTCGCCCATGTTACCGACTCTTCCCATAGGACATCTGAAACTGACAAAATTATTAAACTCTTGATTGCTTAAAATATCTCCAGTCATTTCAGATTCAAAAAATCCCGGTCCAATAGCATTTACTGTAATACCATATTTTGCCCATTCAGCAGCCAAAGCACGGGTAAGGTTTATAACTGCGCCCTTTGATGCATGGTAACTTGAATTTTGAGTTGCGGTGTTGGCTATATGTCCAAACATAGAGGTTATATTAATTACTCTGCCGTACTTGTTTTCTATCATGTTTTTTCCTGCTTCTCTGGCAAACATGAATACTCCTGTCAAATTAGTGTTAAGTACCCGGTTCCATTGTTCAGTCGTGTGATTTTCAGCAGGAACAACTTCCGCTACACCTGCATTGTTAACCAGGATATCGATTCTACCCATCTTTTCAATTATAGCAGCAACTGTTTCTTTAACTTCCTGTTCATTTGAAACATCACACTTGAAGGCCAAACATTTTCTTCCCATTTTCTTTATTTCTTCAGACACATCATTAAGCTTTTCAAGCCTTCTTGCAACTATTGCTAAATCAGCCCCTTGTCTTGCCAGAGCCTTTGCAAATTGTACACCCAAACCTGATGACGCTCCTGTAACTACTGCAACTTTTCCGGTTAAATCAAATAAATCCATATAATACACCTCTTTCTTGCTTCTATTTATAATTTATTTATATCCTTTTTTTATTAATATAAACAAAAAAGAAAGAGATTTATTATACAAATTCAATACTTAAACATATTACTCCAGCAAAATAGACTGATGTACTACCTGACCGCCAAAAATTTTGATGTAATGTGATTCATATTTTAAATTGCTGTCATATTTTGCAACTATTGTATAAAATCCTGGCGGTATGTCATCTATTATAAAATTTCCATTTTCGTCAGAATTTGTTTTGTATACGGGATATCTCCTATCATGGCCCAGGAACAGGTTTATTCCTGCATTTTTCACAACCTCCTTACTCTCTTTTATATAGGCAGTACCGGTTATTTTTCCTGAGTTATTGTTTTCCCCTCTACTAAGGTAAAGACGAATATTTTGTGAATTCAGTTGTGTGGGGTTTACATCCATTTTCTGTTCCTGATCAAGGTCTTGAGCGTTATACTGAATACTGTCTTTTTCAAGGGATATCTTATTTTTCTTCTTTACTTTTCCTTCTTCTTCCTGAAGCGTTTGATCCTTAAATTCCATATCTTCATCTCCTATTTTACATGATTTTAAAAATCATATGTAATAGTGGGAAAAATCCCACTATTCATTGCTAGACATAATACTTTATTTGCTTTTGGTTTTCTGCTTCAGCTTTAGCTTTAGCTTCATTTTCTACCTTTGTTTTATTTTCAGCTTCACTTTCTGCCTTTGTCTTATTCTCAGCCTTATTCTCAGCTTCATTTTCGGCCTTTGTCTTATTCTCAGCCTTTGTCTTATTCTCAGCCTCATTCTCAGCCTCATTATCTGCATCATTTTCAGCCTTCTGACCCTGATACTGCTTCTGAGTCAATACAGTATAATTGACTTGTTTGTTTGTTTGTTTCTGTTTATGAAACTCTTTTTCCTCCTCTATATCTACATCTAATTCAGCCTTAATTTCAGCCTTGAGCTCAGCTTTTATTTGCGCCTTTAATGCATTAATATCGAGTACTTCTTCCATAAAAAAATCTCCTTTTAAAATATATTACAAGAATATTCTCGTAATGTATTTTATGCTTATTATGAAAAATAGGTGATGGTTTACATAATTTTTATGCTCAATCTTTTATAAATTTTTGTAAGTTTTATGTGATTGTTTTAGAAAAGACTGTCACTACCAGTTTTTTAGCCTTGTTTTTAATATATTTTATAATTTTTCTATCTCTCTAACCGATTTGCTGTACAATCCTCGGGCTGGTTGCCAAGTACAGAACCTGAAAGAATGTCTATAAAAAAGTAAAAGAGTATCACCAGCTACTTTTTAAGTAGCTTTGCGACACTCCGTTTTAATTCTTTACTAGTTACTTGTGCAAATCTGACAAAAGCTTTGTACCGTTTCCGATATTATCAAATTCATTTTCACGGATTAATGTAACAAATGCCTGCTCAGGTATGTTCAATGTTTCGCTTGCCTTTGAAACCAATTCCTTAACAAGGGTAGCTTTTTGCTCCTTTGACATTTTACCTGCTTCTATAGTAATTACCGGCATATTAAAACCTCCTTTCCTTGAGCATATTTTAACCTTTTTCTATTTCTTCAATCAATTTCTGTACATCCTCGGGACTAGTAGCCCAGCTTGTACAGAACCTTACGGCACTGGTATTTTCATCTATTTTCTGCCAGAAAGAGTACTCAAAGCTCTCCTTAAGTCTTTTTAAAACATCATTTGGCAATATTGGAAACTGTTGATTTGTAGTTGACGATATTAAAAAACTGTATCTTTTTTTTAAAAGAGCCTCTTTTATTAGCTTCGCCATTTTGTTTGCATGGATAGCCATCTCAAAATACAAATCGTTTTCCATAAGTGAAATAAATTGTAATCCAAGTAGTCTGCCTTTTGCAAGCATTCCGCCCTTTTGTTTTATAATGTATCTCAAATCCCTTTTTAGCTTATTATTACAAACAACCAATGCTTCGCCGAAAAGTGCACCTACCTTGGTACCTCCAATATAGAAAGCATCACAAAACTGCGCTATAGTCGGCAAATCAAGGTCATTGTCCTCTGCACATAACCCATATCCAAGTCTTGCACCGTCCAAGTATAGAATAAGACCGTTTTCCTTGCATACCCTGCTTAATTCAACAAGCTCTTTCTTGCTGTATATTGTTCCGATTTCCGTAGGGTTTGAAATATACACCATCTTCGGCTGAACCGTATGTTCAGGACTCTCATCAGAGTAATGTGCCTTCACGGTTTCTTCAACCTGTTGTGCGGTCAGCTTACCATCACTGCTTGGCAGTTCAATAACTTTATGTCCCGTAGCTTCAATTGCACCTGTTTCATGTGTACTTATATGTCCGCTAAAAGCAGCAATTACTCCCTGATGGGTCCTTAGTGCTGCTGAAATAACTGTCAGGTTTGTCTGGGTTCCGCCAACCAGAAAATGTACTTCAGCATCCTGACGCTGAATTTTATCTTGGATAATTCCAGCTGCCTTTTTGCAATAAGGGTCCATTCCATACCCTACTGTCTGCTCCATATTTGTCTGTAAAAGTTTCTCCAATACTTTAGGGTGTGCGCCCTCGCTGTAATCACAATTAAAACGTATCATTTCCTTTTAATCCGCCGATATGCCGGCTATCCCCCTCTTTTTGTAAACAAATTTTAGATTATTTGTTTATCATAAAGTATTCCGGTAAAGTAATCAAGCTATTCTAGTAAAAAATCATTTTGCTTTCACATACAATATCAAGTCTTCTATATTCTTTTTTCTTGTAAAATCAATTGGTTTGTCGTAGGCTGCAAGCATTCCTTTTTCATCAGGGATCAATTTGTTTTTACTCTTGGATTTGATTTTCAGCTTCAACAAATTCATCAGCACTTTATCAATAAGTTTAAGCCGGGTATAATCAAAACCGCCTCTCAAGTAAAAGAAACGTATCCGTTGTTGCTGTTCCTCTGTAAAATTGGAATTTCTAACCTTTTCAATATCCTCATTTCTTGGTGGCGTAGCTCCTGTAGCAAAAACCACAAGTTTTTTATCTTTGAGCTTGTCAAAGTTCTTTGTTATAGTTTTAAGTCCATTTATACCAATTGCATAAAGTCCGCCACCATATATAATTGTGTCGTAGAGCATTAACATTTTAACATCTATTTTTGAGGCTTCGTAAATATCCGCCTGAAGCTCCTCTGCAATCCATTGTGCATATTTTTTTGCAAAACCCGATTTGGATTTATAAACTACCACTGCTTTCACAAACTTCCCCCCCTTTATGAGATCAACATCTATGATATAATTATACCTCATATTTGTAATATATTTTACCTTATTCAGTCTTTCCATACAAAATACAAGTGTTGTAGGGCTCCGTCTCTTGTGAAAGTTGTGGTAACATCAACAAATACCTTTCTTAACAACAATTCACCTTCCAACCTGAAATATGATACCGGAAAAATTTCATTCTCTTTGGGATTTCTGTTTAACCTGCTGTCAGTCAAAAGTATAATCAAAAATGCATCGAAACTCAATTCACAGTGGCCCGTTTGCACAATCATCGGCTTTACAACGTTACAGTCTCTGCCGCTTCGCTGTTTACCATCCTGCCGTTCTTTATAGTAGAAACCGGGCCATGTCCTCCGCAAACTATGCACGGCTTTTGAATATCGGCCGAAATCTTTTCCGCCATTCGGATCACCTGATTTCTCATTTCTGTTGCCTTTTGGGAATCGATATTGACACTTCTTAAAAGATATGGTGCAAGAGAGTTAAATTCTGCACGTTCAGCGGAAAATCCACTTATGTTAACTAAAATGTCCCCCGTAAAAATCACACCTCTGTCATCTGATACAAAAACCATTTCACCGTACATATGACCTCCGCTACCCTCAAAAACCTTAAAATCAATGTCGCCAACGGTAAAATCTGCAATATGTAAAAGATCTTTGTGATCTTCCAGTGTACCGGTGTTCATAATCTCAAACCGTTCAGTATCTACCGGCACATATCCTGAAATAATCCTGCTTAGCTTGCTGTATCCCAAGCCTATACTACTTTTTTCCCTGTAATCGGAAATCCCCTTGTACTGTCTTTCCAGACTCTCTGCACTCTTTTTATTCAGGTATATGCCGGCATTGGGTAGCCTGGACAAAAGTCCGCAGTGATCTACATCCGAGTGGGTTATGTATATCCTCTTTACCCTTTCCTCCCAGTCACCAAAGAGCTTTCTGAAAATACCATGCATTTCGTCTGAATAAATGGTATATCCGGTATCAACCAGAACAAGCTCCTCTTCCGACTCCATAACATATGTGTTGCTGCCACATGGGGGCTGTATATTGTAAAGGGTAACCGCATCACTTATTTTCAGCCTTTCAATATCGGCATTGAAATTGCTCCCCCTGTGCCGACTTATAAAATATGCAAATCTTCTGATATAGTCAAAAACCTTGTCAGGGCTTTCGCCTTTTTCCTGAAGCATCTGCAGTATCCTGTTAGATTCTGAAATAAACTCCATGGTCACTTTAGTGCTGAGATGCATAAGCTTCTTCATTTCATTGGCAAGGCGAATATAAAAGATGGTATTATCCAGTTTTTTTTCGGAGTCATCATAATCTATAATCTCAATCTGATACATCTCACTGATGTCATCCAGCAGCATCTTGATTATTCCGGGATTCTCTATGAGCAAACCCATTTTAAAATCCTGGTACTCGGAATCACTCGTACTTGCGTTTATATAAGATATATTTATTCCGTATCTGTCCAGAATACGCAGTATAGGCAGGACTCCTCCGGATATATCTGGAATTTTTATGTTAACAACAATGATCCGTGTTTCGGAAATTTTCTCGTTGAGATAGCCTATGCTTCCCAATTCCTCTGCGATTTTGCTCAGGGCTTCTTCGTCTGCTTCAACATCAATGAATAGGGTATGAAGGTCTATGGCCTTATTATAGCTTACCCGGACAATATTTCCGTTATATTTGGCAATAATTTTAGACGCAAGCAAAAATGCCCCTGTCTTATCCGGCATACTTGTAACATAGGTTCTTCTTGGCATATTATGTCTCCTTAAATACTCAGAACGGTCATATGATTACCGCTCCTGGATTGTTACTTTTATTATGTCTCCGGGCTGCTTGCCTATTTTAGCCCTGATATCCTTTTTGATGCCAATTATATGACAAGGGGTCTTCATTTTTACCAGGCTCCCATCATAGGATTCCCCGTCAAATGTTGCTTTAACAGGTACCCTGCCCTTCCCAAACTCTGCTTTGACATCAAATGGTATTTCAACATATGCACCATCGATATCAGGTACTTTTTTTATTTCTGCTTCAAACTCATATACTTTGCCCATTTTTTATCCTCGCCTTATGAAAAAGTTAATCTGACTTTATTTTACCACCTTATATGGTTTTGAAACCTTTTTATTTCAGCCAGTATTCCCGGCAATCTTTTGTCCTTTCCATATAACCGTATTCAATAAGATATCTTCTTACTGTGGCAAAGTCCGGGTAAATACCCTTCAATATTTCATTTACTTCCTTTTCAGAATATTTTCTCTTCTTCTCAAACTGTGCTGCAATTTTACTGAGTATTACAATTTTCTTTTTCTCTTTCGGCGAAAAAACCTTGAGTCTTAACGGCTCCAACGATTCAAACAAGGATTCGATGATTTTGTCCTCCTCTGATTTCGTTGTCAAATATCTGTCATCAATCATTTTTGCACCCACATGAACATTTATTAATTCATCTTCCACGGCTTTTTCCTTTCTTTGTGAATATTTATTCTCTACAAGTTCAAATATGGCAAGAAACAGTTTCGCCTGCTTTGCCTTTTCCCTGAAAACAAACCTCTGACGTCTAACGGTAGCGGGAGCAACTCCTGTTTTTCTGGCAATATCGTTGTCAGACATCCCCTTATATATCATGGAAAGCAGCTCTTTTTGATTCTCTGTAATACCCGTGTATTTCTTATCAAAGGAAGCCAAAATATCCACCATGTCCTCGTGGTCCTTTTGTCTGTGGATTTGTACAGCCTTTGAAGCATCGTAGTACCTTCCGTCAATAGAAAACATTTCTCCTGATTCAAATACTTTCCCGCAGATAAGACAGGTAAATATGCCTTTGTCCGGGTTGCAGGAGTATCCTTTTTTTATTTCATCCAGGGATAATTTTAAAATGTTATGAATCAATTTGCACAACTCCTTAAATCGTTTATCATTTTTATAAACATTTTATAATTTCATTGATAATTTGTCAACTAGATTTTGGCAAGTTAAATTAAATCAGTTCTAAAATGATTTGTCCCGAATAAATATTACTAAACTCAGGAAAATAAATTTTCGGTGGGTTGAAAGTATAATAGTGCCTGCCTTTATATTTGTGGGGTCATGATGTATTTTGGAGGTCACCCATATTTATGAAGGGCGGTATGTAAATGAAATTTTTAGATTTTATAAAGGATATTTTAAGTCTGCTTTTAACTGTTGTTTCTTTAATAAAACTCTTTGCAAATAAAAAAAAAGTGACCAGAAAAAAGAGAAGAAGAAAATATGCATAAAGCTATTAATACTTTTAGCCCACCCATTAATTTTACTTGTCTCCTGTTTAAATATATAATTTTTTCCCATAATTATTAAAAATGTATTGACAATATTGTTTTTTGCTTTTATAATAAAAAACGCTCTGTGAAACAAATAATATAATAAAAAATATTTGCGCCATTAGCTCAGTTGGTAGAGCACCTGACTCTTAATCAGGGTGTCCCGGGTTCGAATCCCTGATGGCGCACCAAAAACCTCTTACATACAAGTAAGAGGTTTTTTTCTACAACTCACTCAGAAGTTTTTTCCAAGGATTTATATTAAATAAATTGTAATCATAATAATAAATAAACTTTCAGGTGTGATATATAATATGACTCAAACAAAACGCAGATACTGGCTTCGTGTACTTTTTATAGGATTTATAGTTTATGCAGCTACAATTCTTGCTTTTATGTTAACAAGCAACATCAACCTGTTTCCCAGTATAGTACTTATAGGAAACTTTTTGGTACCTGTGGCCTTTGTCTCCTTTTTCTATGAAAAAAGGGAATGGTTCAGCGTTAATATGTCTGCTACTGCCATGTGCTTTTTCTTTGGTGGAGCTTTAGGTACAATCGCAGCTTCTTTGCTTGAACCTGTTTTTATCAGTGAACTAACATTTACAACGGCTTTTACAGTCGGTATTATTGAAGAATTCACTAAGCTTATTGGTGTCTTTCTAATTGCAAGACATAGACGATATAATTCAATGTTGGACGGGATTATTCTAGGTTCCGCAGCCGGAATGGGATTTGCAGCCTTTGAAAGTACCGGGTATGCTTTTTCTATCTTTCTGCAAAGCGGTGGAAGCCTGACACACACTGTTTTTATTACTCTCCTGCGTGGAATAACTTCCCCCGTAGGCCATGGAACCTGGACTGCAATACTATCCAGCGTTCTTCTGAGAGAAAGTGTGCAAGGAAGATTTTTTATCAATGGTAAAGTTATTAGATCATATATTACGGTGGTAGTTTTACATGGTTTATGGGATGGTCTTCCATTAGTTATCAGATATCTTTTTCCTTGGACGTATTCAGTTATTACCGGGCAGATATTGTTAGGATTAACCGGCCTTTATATTCTATACAACCGCTGGCGTGAATCGAAATTGGAATTTAGTGAAAAAAAGGGGGAGTAGTAAAACTAATTTTTATCTTTCTTACCCTGTACGCTAGTATAATTGTATCAATGGAAGCTTGGTGAAAGATATTTGCAGTTGTTTATGGTTGAATACGGATATTTTACCGAAAAATCTACACGATGTAGGTTTTAGCTACACAATGAATCATGGACGATGAATGTGAGCGACGGTAAAATATCCTAAGATGAGCCGCTAGAAACTCTTGTAAATATCTTAGAAGCAATCATTGATATAATTTTATACGGGAGTACTGGTGTTACATAAAAACTTTCTGTTTTGCAACCCCCTCTTACATATCATCCATGTTTTTCAAGAAATTCAGAGCTTTTTTCAACACAGCCCACACATGAAAGCTTTTTTAACCCCTTTATGTTGCTGCACTGCAAGGCCCCCGCATTTTCAAGAAAATAGTTTTCCAGTTCTGCAATCTTATCCTTATCGAAATTACTTAAAATATACTTAACAGCATAGTAAGCTCCACAAAGGCCGTCAGGAGCCCTGCCCCCTCCATAGTTTCTAAAGCGCTCAACCAAATCATCTTCTATATTGTATTTCTCCTTGAAAGCACTGATTACTGCTTGTGCACAATTCATTCTACTACCGTTTGCGCCTATATAATTATTTTTAGCTTCAATAGCGGACATATTGTAACCTCCATGTTAATTAACTTATTTATATTTCAAGTGCATCTTTCGGGCACTTTATTACACATTCACCACATTTCAGACAGTCAGGGTGTGTAACCTCTCCCTTACTTCTGAATTTAAGTACGTCTATTTCCATAGGGCAGGATTTTGTACAAAGATTGCAGCTAACACACCTTTGCTTATCAAAAGTTATATTTTTACCTTTTGAACCACTACCAGCCTGAGTAACCCAAGATGCCATTGTACCCATTGGGCAAATAACACACCATGCTCTATTACTGTAAATAACTCCTAGAATTATAGACAATCCAGTGGTTATTAATATCATTCTTACAAACACCTGTCCAACCTGTACCATATTGCCCCATGCAAACGATAACTGTACCGCAAAAGCTCCCATTAGTACCACAACAAAAAACAATCTGAACCACTTATTTTTCATAAGTCGTGGAATTTTTTTATTACGGCTTATTTTAGAAATCAGTATATCATTAAAACTGCCTCTGGGGCAGAAATTACCACACCACATTCTTCCTCTGAAGATTGATACCGCTACGGGAGCCAGCATACATATTATAGCGGCAATACCTAACTTCGGATATATCAGACCCCCAATACAAAAGAAAATAAGCATCAACCATACCCATTTGTGTACAAAACTTTTTATTGTGTTCATCTTTTACTCCTTATATAAATTTTGTGCACCTCGAGGATATACTTATTATATTAAAACACTTAATTATTGTCAATCCATATATTTAAATATTACGATATATTAATATAGTTTTATTTGATTTTCTCTCTAAAATTCATAATGTATTCTATAAATTCCTGTATAAATGAATTTTGACTAATATCCATATATATAAAATTGAATTCCCTCATGATTTTTATTCCTTTGATAGGTACTACAACCAGTGTTCCATCCCTCACTTCTTTTTCAACTGCTTCCATTGAAACTACCGTATATCCCAGATTGGCCTGAACCAGTGATTTAATGGCACCTATACTTCCAACCTCCATGTAAACCTTTAAATCAGTTATACTAAGACCCATGTCTGACATTTTGTTTTCAAGTACCATTCTTGTTCCGCTACCCTTTTCTCTTAAAATGAGCTTTCCGCCATATGCAACATCTTCAAGATTGACTTCTCCCTTTCTTGCAAAACTGCTTGCAGGGGAAGCCACAAGAACCAGCTCATCTTCTCTCATTTTTTTATACTTGAATCTGTTTTTGTCAAAAATCCCTTCAACTATGCTCAAATCAAGTTCCCCACTGGTAAGCCGTTTCAAATTTTCATCGGTATTGTGAACATGAACTATAACATCAATGTTTTCATGCTGTCTTTTATACTGTCCCAGCATGTCGGGAAGTACAAATTCGCCGATTGTGAGAGTTGTTCCGACGTTGTATCGCTTGTTCAGTGCCGATTTATTTTTGAGGGTTCTTTCTATAAACAAAGAATTGGCCTCAATCTCTTTTGCATACTTAAAAAGAAGCTCTCCTTCCTCAGTCAGGTATATCTGTCTTCCAACTTTTTTAAACAATTTAACCTTATAGTATCCTTCCAGTTGCTTGATATGCTGCGTAACTGCCGGCTGTGTTAAATTAAGCATTTCAGCGGCTTTGGTAAAGCTGTTCAATTTTGCCGCCCAAATAAAAGTAGTTATTTTAGGGTCTATCATATATAACCTCCGTACACTAACAATCTATAAACATTTCTTATAGATATATAATAAATCATAATTTGTATTTATGTATACATAATATTAAAATAAACATATCAAAAATTCGGAGGAATTAATTATGGTATGGATAAGAAAAAATACTGCCGGAATACTACTGTCGTTGGTCATTGCACTTATTGCAACATGGCTGGGAGGCATATTTCCAATTATAGGAGGCCCGGTTTTCGGTATTCTGCTAGGTATAATAATTAACAATACGATGGGAAAACCTGCATGGTCTGTCAACGGTGTTAAATTTACGTCAAAAAAAATTCTTCAATATGCTATTATTTTGCTTGGAACGGGTTTAAGTCTCACACAGGTATGGAAAACAGGGCTTGAATCCTTATATGTAATGTTGTTTACCCTTTCATTTGCTTTTATTTCGGCCTATGGGTTTGGTAAACTTCTTAAGGTACCTTTTAATCTTACAAGTCTCATAGGAGTTGGGACAGCCATTTGCGGTGGCTCAGCCATAGCCGCTGTATCTCCCATAATAGAAGCTGAAGAAAAGGAAGTCGCATATTCCATATCAACTATTTTTTTCTTTAATATTTTAGCCGTCTTAATCTTCCCTCCACTTGGCCATTTATTGGGCTTTTCCGATACAGCCTTTGGTTTGTGGGCCGGAACAGCGATAAATGATACTTCTTCCGTTGTAGCGGCAGGTTATGCTTACAGCAATGCAGCGGGAGCATATGCAACAATAGTAAAGTTGACCCGTACTACAATGATTATACCAATATCATTGATTTATGCAGCAATTACAATAATCAGAAAAAGAAAAGCTGCAAAACAGGACGATACGGTTTCATACAGCTTCAAGCGTATTTTTCCATGGTTTATCGCCGGATTTCTTGCTGCATCGCTATTAAACACACTTGGCGTATTTAACAGTTCAGTAGTTTCATTTCTTTCAGGTACAGGTAAGTCTTTTATAGTTATGGCTTTATCAGCAGTAGGACTAAATGCAAATTTTAAGGAAATGCTTAAAACCGGTTTAAAACCACTTCTTCTGGGGTTACTGGTATGGTTTACGGTAACAGCCGTCAGTATTGGCGTTCAGTTTATGACGGGTCAGATATAAATTAATACCGCTAAATAAAGCATAATAACCGAGGGAAGTTTATTTCCAAGGTCATTATGCTTTATTATATTATTTTTTAATGGTTTCCGCAGCTGCAACCGCCCTCACCGTGATTATGTTCATGTGAATGTTCATGGCCTGAACACCCGGAACTTGCTGATTTCAAATTCCCGTCAATATAAAGCTGTATTGCTTCATCTATATTTCCGCTGATTCCGGATATAATCTGAATATTATTTTCTTCAAGCTTCTGTCTTGCGCCATCTCCCATTCCTCCGGCTATAACGGTTTTTATACCCAGCGAAGCCAGAAAACCCGGAAGAAGTCCGTGCTGATTTCCTTCTGTACTAACTACTTCCTTACTCTTTATAGATTTATTCTCTATCTCAACTACTGTAAAATACTCGCACTTTCCAAAATGAGAGGAAATATTGTTACCTTCAGTTGCAATTGCAATTTTCATTATCCCGTTCCCCTTTCCAACAGGTAGCTTATTTTCAATATACGATACAGCATCTGCCAAATGTTCATGATTTACTTTTTCAAGTTCACCTTTGTCACATAATTCCGCAATCGACGGATCTATTGGCATTTTACCCAGTACTCTTAGGCCCAAGCCTGCTGCAATTTCATCGATTTTACTTTTGCCGAAAATATTTATTTCCTTACCGCAGTCAGGACATTTTAAATAACTCATATTTTCAACAATCCCCAGAATAGGAATATTCATTTCCCTTGCCATATTGTAGGCCTTTTTAACTATCATGGAAACCAAATCCTGAGGGGAAGTAACAATAACTATTCCATCCAAAGGGATTGATTGGAAAACTGTCAGCGGAACATCCCCTGTTCCCGGCGGCATATCCAAAAACAGATAGTCCACCTCGCCCCATATTACATCAGTCCAGAATTGTTTTACAACTCCTGCTATAATTGGGCCTCTCCATATAACCGGAGCATCGTCCTGATCAAGCATAAGGTTAACTGACATTACTTTGATGCCATTTTGGGACGTTTGGGGATAAATACCCAGCTCGCTTCCCTGTGCCTTTTGGTTAATTCCGAATATTTTTGGTATTGAAGGCCCTGTAATATCCGCATCGAGCACTCCCACCTCATAGCCTTTTCTTCTCATCATTACCGATAAGGTTGACGTTACGAGAGATTTTCCTACCCCACCTTTACCACTTACAACCCCAATAACTCTTTTAATTGAATTGAGTTCATGAGTATTTTCCAAAAAATTCTGTGGGCGGCCACCGCTTGAAGGACAACTGCCCCCGCAATCACTTGATCCGCAATCTGTTCCACCACAACCGCATCCATTGTCTACCATATAATTCACCTCGTCATATATTTGTTGGTTTGTGACAGTCCATACAACCCTCACACCTGTCACAGTTGAGTGTGCTGCATTCCCCACTTTGTCTCCTGCAGCAACTTCTGCCTGACTCTACCTGATAATTACCCCCGTCTATTCGGATAGTCTTCCCATGCACCAATGCATCTGCCGTCTTTTTCCTTGCAGAATTTATTATACGCTGAAAAGTTCCTCTGGAAACATTCATACTATCTGCTGCCTCATCCTGACCGATTTCCAGATAGTCTGCAAGTCTGATGGCTTCAACCTCCTCAATACTCAAAACAACCTGAACCTGACTTTTGATTTCGGGATGAAAGCACGCATTATCTGGTATAAAACCAACCCTTCTGCATTTTTTGGGTCTTGGCATTAATTTCACCTCATAATAATTATGTGCATATGCACATAATTATTATACCAATTAAATGAAATAAGTCAAGAAGTTGGCTCAGCAGACATAAAACGACCATGAAAAACCGTATTTCACGGGTTAGCATGGTCGTCATAAATCTTATTTATTAATTACACATTTAACAGTTTTTTAACATCTTCTCCGGGCAAAGGCTTTGAAAACAGATACCCCTGAATCCTGTCGCAGTGATATTTTTTCAGGTATTCCAGTTGTTCTGTATATTCTACACCTTCGGCAATAATAGTCATTCCTAACGATCTTCCCAGTGTGATTATGTGACGAGTTATGGTTCTTCCCTCCTCGTCTATTGAAACACTGTCGATAAAGGATTTATCAATTTTTAAAGTTGATATTGGAAGCTGTTTTAAATAGTTTAGCGAAGAATATCCCTTACCAAAATCATCCAATGCAATTCTTATACCCATTTTTTTTAATTTGTTTAACTTCCTGAAAACAGTAGTAAATGACTCAATCAAAATAGTTTCGGTAATCTCCAATTCAAGACATTCGGGGTTGAGCTTATAGCTGTTTATTATATCAATTATTTTACGTGTAAAGCCTGATTGGAGAATTTGTATTGTTGATATATTTACTGATACGGTCAAATCTTTTAAACCCTTATCATGCAACTCCTTAATAAATGCACAAGCCTGATTCAGTACCCATTCTCCTAAAGGGATAATTAAATGCGTATCCTCCGCAACCTGAATGAATTTCATGGGTGAAACATTTCCAAGCTCTGAACTTTTCCATCTGAGTAGAGCTTCAAGGCCGGTTACTTTTTGTGTCTCCAAATCAAACTGTGGTTGATAATATACCTCAAATTCATTCTTTTCCATAGCTGTGTGCAATAGCTTTTCTATAGTCATTCTTTCGGAAAATGCCTTATCCATGTCCTTATCGTAAAGGACATACCTGTTTTTGCCCTGTTCCTTGGCTTTGTACATTGCTATATCCGCACACTTTATTAAATCCTCTATACTGTTCCCATGGTCTGGATATAGTGCTGCTCCGATACTGAAAGTGACATGAAGTACGCTGTTCCTGATTTCGAATTCATCTTTAAAACTTTGAAGAACTTGACACATAAACTCCTCTGCCTCAAACTGGTTTTCAATATCATGTATAAGCAGGATAAATTCATCACCACCAAGGCGGTATAGTGTCCCGAGATCTTTAAGAGCCGTTTTAAGTCTTTGGCTTGCTTTGTTTATTAGTTCATCACCGAATTCGTGTCCCATTGTATCGTTGATATATTTAAAATTGTCCATATCAATAAATAGCAATGCAAGCTTTTTTTCTGAATTGCCGGTCAAAAGCCCGTTAGAATCCGCTATCAGCGAACGTCTGTTGGGAAGACCCGTGAGGATGTCATGAAGTGCCAGAAAAGTGTACTTCTCCTCGCTTTGAGACAGACTTTTTTGTATGGAACGGATTTCATCCAGTTGATGCTTCAATTCTTCATCCGAGGCAACCAATTCTTCATATGTCTGAGTGAGTTCCTCGTTACTCTGATATAACTGCTTGCGTATATTTTTAATTTTCCTTATATATACCAATAAAATAATTAAAAACAGTGTCAGTACCACAAAAGCACCTATCACACACAAAACCAGCCGCTTGTAAGTTTCAAAAAATGAAAATGGCTTATTTATTATTTCTGCAGATTTAGGTAGTTTCCAAACCGGAACTTCAAAACGTTTCATCTGTTCATAGTCAAAAACTACTCTTGTTGATTTAGGTGATATAATCTTTATATCTGAAGCAGATTCTCCCTTTAGTATCCTCACAGCAAGTTTTGCTGCATAGTTTCCGCACAGCCGGCCGCTTAACATTTCTCCGCCGAAGGCCCCCTTATTCAATCCAAAGTCATATTGGTGATATAAAGGTACGCTACTGTACTTGCTTATTTCCCTAGATGCCAGATTAAATTCCAACATTTTTCCATTTCCATCGCTGTAGTAAGTTGCAAAAAATACAATACTTGTGTCATCCAGCTTACTTACTTGTTGTAAGAGCTCATGGAAACTCATTCTATTCATTGGTATGGGTTCCAGATTCATTTCCTCGACCTTATCCATTACCAAACGACCTGTTGACAAGCCGCTTTCTGAATTATCAAACACCACATAAACTTTCTTTATATGAGGATTTATTCTCAAAGCTATTCTGAACGTTTCAGTAGGATCAATATTTTCAATAACCCCGGTGTAATTTTTATAACTCCCCGCAATTTCTGAAATATTTTCCTGGTTAACTCCTGAAAAAACAATAGGCGCATCGGAAAACAATTGTTTTCTGTTGAGTAATGCAAATTTAAAAGCAGCATCGTCAGTAGTAATTATCAGATCAAGACGTTTATGTTTGTATTTGAATTCGAAGTAGTCAGTTAAATAAGATAGTATACTAGCAGTAGGATAATTTTTCCAATCCATATATTCTACATATGTACTGATATTTGGGTATTCTTTTTCAATAGTTTCGATTATACCTGTATTCTGATCACTAGTCCATGCCAAGCCTTCATTATACGAATGTAGTATCAAAATATTCTTTTTTGGCCGGATATCTTCAATTACTTCATTATTAACTGCTTCTACAAACGAAATTCCAAAGAACAATAGAAAAACCACAACTGTAAAGCCCGCCAAAATAATCTTTTTTATATTTTTTAATGTCATTATACTACCTCAAGCCCTTATATATCAGCACCCGGCTGCTGGCTATCCTCTATATTTTTTATAAAACACTTGCCGGTAAATATATAATACCATACTAATATTATACTAATTATGTTAAAATTTTCAATCTTATTGTCATATTAATGGGACAAATATGGCAATCACTGTTGAAAATTATGAATAATAGATTATAATGTTATTTATGCATGTACGATAAAAGCATAATATCAGCGGGGTTTTAGATATGTATTCAATTATTAAATTCTGGCCTTTTTTACTTTTGGTAATTTCAAATATTTTTATGACATTTGCATGGTACGGTAATCTTAAATTTAAAAATAGTTCAGCTTCTCTTCCTCTTATTATTATAGTAAGCTGGGGAATAGCATTTTTTGAATACTGCTTTATGATACCTGCTAACAGACTGGCGTCAAAGAACTTTGACACAGCCCAGCTTAAAATTGTACAGGAAGCAATAACATTGATAGTTTTTGGTGTGTTTTCAGTACTTTATCTGAAAGAGAGCTTCAAGCTCAATTATATCTTATCGTTTATATGTATTTTAGGTGCAGTTTTCTTTGCATTTAAAAAGTTCTAAGAGGAGAATTATATGGAAGCACACAACTTAAAAAGGCTCATAAATAAAAAAACTCTCATATACATCTCTACTATTGTTATTTCCATATTACTGCTATACATAGGAAACATGGTTACCACCAACAATCTTGATATGTTAAAAGGTGTTGACGGTGTTGAAGCCCAGAGTGCCAGTGTTATTAAGATAATCAAAACAAGTAAAACCGAGTATAATCTTGGCGGAGATAGCCCGAATGAGGGTAAGGATATTGCTTTTTCGGCAAAACTTTTATCCGGTAAAGACAAAGGCAAGCAGATTAATGCTCTTCAAACCATAGATCCATTTTCAGGTGGCTCACAAAAAGAAATTGAACCGGGAGACAAAGTAATATTATATAAGCTTGACAACAAAGATTCCGAATACGATTGGGTAATGGCGGAATATCATAGAACTAATGTACTTTTAGTGCTGGGAATCGTCTTTTTCGTCCTGCTTCTGATATTTGGAAGATTCAAAGGCTTCAATACAATATTGTCACTTATATTTACATTTGCTGCCATATTTGCAGTATTTGTCCCCGCAGTATTACAGGGCTTCAATATTTATATCTGGTCAATAATTACCTGCCTGTTTATAATCTGCATGACTTTACTTATCGTTTACGGCCCCAGCAAGAAAAGTCTTGCAGCAGGTATCGGCTGTATGGTTGGTGTCCTTGTTTCCGGTATTTTAATTACCATTATGGATAAGCTTTTAAAGCTTACGGGATTTGTCAGCGAGGAATCCCTTTACCTGTTGCGCATTAATACAAAGCATCCGATAGATTTAAAAGCAATAATATTCGCTGCCATTCTTATTGGAGCAATTGGAGCCATAATGGACGTGTCAATGTCAATTGCAGCTTCACTTGCTGAAATGCAGGAAAAACTGGAGTATACTCCGTTCAGTCTGCTGGTCAAATCGGGAATAGCCATTGGAAAGGATATAATGGGAACAATGGCTAACACACTTATACTTGCTTATATCGGCAGCTCCCTTTCCGTTGTTTTGCTTCTGGTTTCATATAACAGTTCACTTTTAGAGCTTCTTAACAAAGAGATGATAGTTGTGGAAATTCTTCAGTCTTTAGTAGGCAGCATAGGTATTCTTTTTACAATGCCTCTGACATCTCTTGTTTGCGCCTACTTGTATTCAGAAAGAATTAAACTTCCCCTTGCAGATACTTCCGACCTTGATATGACCGAAACAACTGAGAATGATGATTACAGTGACGGCTGGAAATAGTATTTAAAAATGTGAATAATATATAAGTCAGCCTCACACAATAACAAAAACAAATGTGTGAGGATTTTTTATGTTTAAACCGCAAAGAGTAATTTTTGAAACAGGAGCTTTGGATTATGAACTGGGCAGAAGCCTATACGACCATTTTAGTTCTATAGGCATTGAGATTAATCAATGTGCATTGAACAGGGTAAAGTCATGTATTCCGGGAGAAGATGACCGCTCACTTTACAAACACGGCAAACAGACCCTTGTAGTAGGAATAAAAAAAAGCCTGACTTTCCAGAGCTGTAAGCCTTCTGCACATTATCAGCTTCCCCTTGTAAGCGGCTGTGTCGGTCAATGTGAATACTGTTACCTCAATACCCAATTAGGTGATAAGCCTTTTATTAGAGTTTATGTAAACATTGATGACATATTAAATCGTGCAGATAAATATATACGAGAAAGACTCCCTGAAAACACCATATTCGAAGGGGCTGCCACCTCAGACCCTATTCCCGTTGAACCCTACACAGGAGCTTTAAAGGCCTCTATTAACTTTTTTGCAAATCAGAAAAATGCGAGCTTCAGGTTTGTAACCAAGTTTACCGATATAGACAGCCTTCTTGGACTTGAACACAACAAGCAAACAGAAATACGCTTTAGTATTAATACACAAAAAATTATCAGTACCTACGAACACAAAACTGCTTCTGCAGATAAACGCATTGAAGCAATCGGAAAGGTATCAAAAGCAGGATATCCGGTAGGATTTTTAATCGCACCGGTGTTCCTCTATGAAGAGTGGAAAGAGGATTATAAATACCTATTGTTAAAACTTAGAAATACTCTAGATGACGATACTGCAAAGAATGCAAGCTTTGAGATTATAACACACAGGTATACAGAAAGAGCCAAAAATAAGATTTTAGAGATATTCCCTGATACAACTCTGGATATGATAAACGAAAACCGAAAATTTAAATTCGGACAATTCGGTTATGGTAAATATGTGTATCCCAAGGAATCAATTGATGAAGTTAAAGAATTTTTTACAATGGAGATAAATCAACTTTTTGGAGAAGGTACGATAAAATATATTATTTAAGGCCGGCAGCTTATGCCACCGGCCTTTTTTACTCAACTAAATTTTAATAATGTCCAAGAACCTGAGTCCAAATTGATCCATCCTTGGATATTGTAATACATTCATGGCATCCTACTGAAACGTATTTACCGTTACACCATACTGTTCCATTCAGATTGGTTGAAACCTGTGAAGCCACAGGGAACCAGTGTATGCCATCATTTGAACCATAAGTCTTACCGGAAAGTCCTGTTGCAATAATTCTGTAACCACCGCTAATCCATGTATTATCAGTTACCGTTATATCAGTAAAATTAGTCTGAAAACCTGAAACTGAAGTTGACCAAGTTATTCCGTCAGGTGAAGTAATTATTGCACCGTTGCTTCCTACAGCTATAAATTTATTGCCGTCCCAAACAACGCTTGTCAGGTTTTTAGTTGTTCCTGATATTTGTTCAGTCCAATTGATTCCATCAGTAGAAGTAAATATTTTACCGTTGTTTCCTACAACCACGTATACCGACCCGTTAAATTCCGCCTTGTTCAATTTTACAGGTGGTGAAACAACATTGTCGCTCCATGTAACACCTGCATTATTGGATGTAAGAATAAGTCCGTTGCTTCCTACAGCAATAAATTTTCCATTTGAATATGTAACACCTTCTATGTTATTACCATAGCCTGTTACAGGTGAGTACCAGTTTTTGCCTCCGTCAGTAGACCTAATAATTGTACCACCGGGCCCGACTGCTACAAAAGCTCCTCCACCGTAATCGATATCAACAAGGTCATCTATTGTAGTAAGGTTAAAGTATGACCATGTTAAACCGCCATCAGTTGATCTTCTTATTCTGCCGTCAGTACCGACAGCCACATATGTTTTTCCGTCACAACTGACATCGTAAAGCTGATAACCATCATTTGCTCCTGCATGAACAACTTCGACTGAGTGTTCAAGATACTTGATTCTGGTTATTAATCCGCCTCCACCTATACCAATAAATATATCTTTGAATGTGGCCATATCCTCTATTGCATATGGAGAAATACTTTCCTTTGTTATTCTTTCCCATGCAAAGCCATCCTTTGAAAAACTGATGAGTCCACGGGTTCCGGTTGCATAGAAACCATTTTCAGACTCGCTCCAAACTATATTTCTGAAGGATGCTTTTTCGTCTTGGAAAACCGGTTTCCAGTAAACGCCGTCATAAGATACTTCGATCGTACCTTTTTCACCTGTGGCAACAAACTTATCGTTACCCCAAGTTACATTTTTTAATGAAAAGCCATATTTAGACTCAACTGCTGTATAGATTTCATTTTCTTTCCAGTCAATCCCATTTTCTGATATCAGGCTTGTCCCCACATCAGTCAAAGAATAAAATACACTTCCGTTCCATACAAGACTTGTTATATTGGGGATAGTCTCTTTATAGGATGTGTAAGTTCTTTCAATCTTTACCCAGTTATATCCGTCTTCTGAGTAAAGAATCGCTCCATTGCTTCCTGTAGCAACGAAAACTTTTCCGTTTGATACTACAGAGGTAAGATTGTAATCAAACTTTGGAGGCATTACCTCTTTCCAATCATAACCTTCTTCTGAAGTATAAATTGCACCAAAATCACCTACTGCTACAAACTGAATTCCTCTGCTGGCAACTGAATTTAGCTGAGAATCCGTTGGAAGCTGAATATCCTTCCAATCCATTCCGTTTTCTGTCAACCTAACAATACCGTAATCTCCAACGGCTGCAAACAATCCGTTGTCATTTGCTGCTATTGACCACAAATAACGGTCTTGAGGTGCAGGAAGATCCTCCAAACCCTCTGCTTGGATTACCAGCATAGAAAAACAACTGGTAAAGAGCATACACATAACCAAGAGAATTACAAGATGTCTTTTCATATATACCCCTCCTAATAAATTATTATAGGTATATATTACATTAATTGTATTAAATTGTAAACAAAAAAATTACATTTCTAAGTCGTTCAAAGCTAGAATCTATCATTTATACGGCTTCTATGGCTATTAAGATTTTCGTCATTATTTATGGCATCTTCAGAATTAGAAATATTAATTACTTTTTCACTACTATCCTGATGAATAAGCTTTTCAATTTCCAGCTGATTTTTAGCCTTTATCTCCTCAGCACGAACCATTGCATCAGCTTTAATTTGTTCCTTCTTTAATCGGTATTTAAGTATTTCCTGAGTAGTGAGGAAGATTGATATAAGTACTACTGCAAATGCTATTACTTCATTTGAATTCATAATGATAATCTCCTTTTATTCAGCTATGCTCTCTACGTCTGCCTTGATATATTCAATTAACTCCTTAGGGCTTACCTCAACCTGAAAACCAATTTTCCCACCGCTGAAGATAAACGTATCCAGGCTTTTACAAGTACTGTCAATTACTGTTTTATAGTCCTTTTTCATCCCTATGGGAGAACAGCCTCCCCTGATATAGCCGGTAACCTTATTGATTTCATCAACTTTTATCATCTCTACTGACTTCTCCCCCACTGCTTTTGCAGCAGCTTTAAGGTTAAGTTCCTTGCTGACCGGAATTACAAAAACAAAATAGTTCTTACTGTTCCCTCTGGTTACAAGTGTCTTATATACTCTTTCAACAGGCTGTCCAATCTTTTCGGCTACTGAAACACCGTCTATTGCTCCGCCCTTACTGTCGTATGTATACATATTATAATCAATTCTCGCACTGTCCAAAATTCTCATTACATTTGTCTTTTGAATTGCCACACCAAATCCCTTCTTCCATTTTTATTCCAAGTCATTTTGCGGGAACCTGAAATGTCCTATTATACGGCCATTTTTGCTCCATTTTAAAAGTAAGTTTTCTTCCATGGGAAAAGTGCTGGAGTTGTGTATTATACCCGGGACTCCATCTCTCCTGCGTTTATCCGATATAACAGCAACATGATCACTGTTTTTCAATATTACTATATCACCGGGCTGCCACTCATACAAGTTTTTCCTGTCAAAGGGTTTTACCTCTGTTGTTAGATTCGTAGCAAATTTCTTAAAAAAGACATATTGATTCTTTACACGTCTGAAATCTATATTAGGATCAGGTATAATTATACCGTTTTTATAATCAATTGTATTCTTTGAAATATCAACATCCATATGTGCCTTCAGATCGTATCCTGCGTTTTTTAGCGCTCTCCACACAACATCAGTACATACACCTTCTGATTTTGGTGGATATCCCCCCTCATAGTAAGTACTTTGGTACTTTGTCCTGTTAGATATTTCCAGTCTGGCACCCTGTACTATATCCTCATTATCAGATATTCCATCTCCATCCATATCTCCATGACAAATTAATCTATCAATTTTAACCTCACCCCTAAGAAAGAAAAAAGCATCCTGAAAGGCAAAGTGGCTGTATGATAATAATGCTATAAAGCCGGCCGCCAGTACTATGGATGCTAAAAATACAAACCTTTTCATTAAATCACTCCAACCCTCTCGAGTTATTTATTGAATTCCCATATTCTTTCAAAGGTATATGTATTCAGTAATTATTTATTTCAGACCATAAATATCCGCTTCTATGCAAATACGTGCCCTTTCAGCAGTCTTTGAATCTGCATTAAGGGAATTTTCCAGAAATTCAGGATTATTTATTAAGAACTCTTTCATTGTACCTGTTGGATTGTCAAGATACTTCATCAGTAAACCGTATTGTTCCGATGAAATGTGTCCGCCTGAAAGTGCACCGTCAAAAAGCCCTTTATCCACATTCATAAGTGCATGGGAGTCCACACCTGCATCCTTTAGCTTTTCGGTACCGCCCTGCAATCTGTCTATTACCACAAGACTGTATTTCAAATTACCTTTCAGTTTATCAACAGCCGGAATCCATGCACGCACATAGCTGGAAGCCTCTGTTATAATATCCGCAATATGAAGTACATTAGCTCCTCCAAGGTCCGCTATCTCTGAAGATATTCCATCTTTATACAATACAGCCGTCAAATCCTTGAATATTGTTATATGCGGTATTTTGAGTATATCTGCTATTATAAGTGAAAAGAACCAGTCTCTTCTTTCTCCTCCTGATATATATTCTATATCATCTATGTCAATATTACTCTTTATATACTCACACATGGTGGTTATAAGGCCTCTATATATCTCGTCAGTTTCAAAATTCTTATGGGCAAGTTCAAGTATTATCTCTGAGCAGTCCATTTTATTCTCTTTGCATACATCAATTACTTTTAAAAGACTATTTGCCTTTTCTTCACTGCCATAAAGAAAATGTGTATTTATGTAGTAAGGGCCTATCTTGGATGATGTATACCAAAATGGCTTGTTTTCAGGACATATCCTGACGGCATTGGTTTTAAACAGCCAGTTGATCAGATTATTTTTTTCCATTGTTACCTCCTACAAAACCTTAATTATTTTTTTTGCCTTGACTCCATGTAGCTTTGCCACCACTCCTGGTTCTGAATAGTACTCAACTCCGCACCTAAATGTACAATATCACCTTCGAGTACAACCTGAAATTCATCATTTTCATCATTGTAATCAACGATTGTTACGGATGTATTGTCATGCCAATATACATTTTTCATATACTTAAGAGACTTGCCGTAAAACCTGCATAGCATTGCCCTGATGGCTGTTCCATGTGTAACTATACATACATTTCTTCCTTTGTTTTGTCCGACTATATCCATAACTTCTTTTAAAAGACGGGTGTAGAATTCCTCCATATTTTCGCCGTTTGGCATTTGATGCGTATGAGGTTCATTTTCCCATGTATAGTTTTCATTCGGATATAATTCAGGCAGAACTTCCCATGCAACATTTTCCCAATCTCCGCCATTGATTTCCTTCATTTTATCTGTGCGGATAATAGGAAGCTTTTTGATATCAGCTATATACTGTGCTGTCTGCAGGGTTCTTGTCAAGCTGCTTGAATATATAATGTCAACAGGCAAATCAGCAAGTCTTTCTGCTACTGCCTTCGCCTGTTTATGTCCCTTTTCCGTTATCCTGCTGTCATACCATCCGTGAAATACTCTGTTGAAATTTCCTTCTGCTTCCGCATGTCTTACAAATATAAGCCTTGTTTTCATGAGTACCTCCAATATTATAAATATATTGCAACAGTAATAATTATATCAAATTAATCAGTCATTCAGTTCCAATTTTCCGATTATTTCATTTAGGCTTGTATGTCCATGGCGCTCAAGATACTTTTCAATTCCGTTAACAATTTCTATTGGAATTGCAGGGTTAACAAAGTTTGCAGTCCCGACCATTATGGCTGATGCACCAGCAAGCATGAATTCTATTGCATCCTCCCAAGAAGCAATACCACCCATTCCTATTACGGGTATTTTAACCGAGTGCGCAGCTTCGTATACCATCCGTAACGCAATAGGCTTTACCGCAGGGCCTGAAAGGCCTCCGAAATTGTTAGCTAAGATTGGCTTCTTTTTATTTATATCAATTGCAAGTCCTAATATTGTATTTATAAGTGATATACAGTCCGCACCAGCCCCCTCGGCAGCCGTTGCTATTGACTTGATATCCGAAACATTTGGGGTCAATTTTACTATCAATGGCTGCTTGCAATATTTTTTTACTGCGGATGTAATTTCCTCTATTCCTTTAGGCGTAGTCCCAAAGGCCAGACATCCGGCTTTAACGTTAGGACAGGACACATTCATTTCTATGGCATTCACTTGGGAGTCGCCTAGTATTTCTGCCATTTCGCAATACTCTTCTATAGTATTTCCGGCAATGTTTGCAATTATTTTAGTTTTATAATTTTTTAGAAAAGGTAGGTCTTCCGTTATGAAACTTTCAACTCCCGGATTTTGCAACCCCACACTGTTAAGTATTCCTGCAGGGGTTTCAGCTATTCTCGGTGGCTTGTTGCCTTTTCTTTCCTTGAGAGTAAGTCCCTTTACTGAAATTCCTCCGATTTGGTTCAAATCAACATACTCACTATATTCCTTTCCGAATCCGTAAGTACCTGATGCCATTACAACAGGGTTGTCAAACTGTACTCCTGCAATATTTGTGCTTAAATCTATCTTATTTGACATATATAAACCTCCCATTTAGTCCCAGCAAAGCTCTGTACTCCAGAATACGGGCCCGTCCTTACAAACGTGGCTGAACCTCCAGTCATCACCTTTTTGGGTCTTGCAGGCACAAACCAGACATGCCCCTATACCGCACCCCATGCGTTGTTCCATGGATACCTGACATGAGATTCCGTTTTTTTCCGCAATAGCGGCAACCTTCTGCATCATTATAGCAGGGCCGCAGGTATATATAATATCCGGTTTTTGAGACACAATTGTCTGCTCAAGCAATTCTGTTACAAAGGCTTTTTTCCCGTACGAACCATCATCTGTAGCTATTTCTACTGTATCTGCGGCAACCCTGAATTTATCCTCCAGAACAACGGACTCTTTGGTTCTGAATCCTAGTAGAGCAGTCTTGTGAATTGATTGGGAGGATTTTAACAGATAAAGGAGAGGGAAGGTTCCTATTCCTCCCCCTACTACACATATATTTTTATGTTTATCATCTATCATAAAGGAATTCCCCAGTGGTGCCATTATGTCAACCTCTCCCTGACACATACTGCAAATTTTTTCGGTACCGCTGCCCTTTACCTGAATAACTATATCAAACGTATTTTGAGATTTATTTACATCGCAAATGCTTATAGGACGTCTCAACATTGCATCCAACCCGCCACATCTGATATTGACAAACTGACCCGGTTTTGCATTAGAAGCAACATATTCTGACCTGATAGTCATTTTAAAAACATCCTTGCACAGCATTTGTGTGCTTACAATCTGTTCATTGAGAATCTTACCCATATTTACCTCCGGTATTTTTACTCGTCAAATATGCTTAAATTCAGTACTTCAAGCTCACCTTCGGTTTTACCGAGCTTGAGGCATTTTATTATTGCTTCTGCCGTATCAAGTGAGGTCAGACACGGTATTGACATTTCAACGGCTTTTCTTCTTATTTTAAAACCATCTCTGTCCGAGTTTCTGCCTTTAGTCGGTGTATTTATTATCATTGCCAGCTTACCTGCATGAATTAGCTCAATTATATTTGGCGAGCCTTCATCCAGCTTTCTTACAGCATTTGTTGCTATTCCGTTATTATTCAGCATATTTGCAGTCTTACCTGTTGCATAGAGGGTAAAGCCCAACTTTTCAAATTCCTCTGCAATATGAATCAATTCTGGCTTATCAGTGTCTCTAACTGTCATAAGTATTCCATCCCCCGGCTTTGGCAGCTTTATTCCGGATGCTATAATGCCTTTGTACAAAGCTTCTGGGAAATTGTCCGCTATTCCAAGTACTTCACCTGTAGACTTCATTTCAGGCCCAAGGCTTGTGTCCACTTCATGGAGTTTTTCAAAAGAGAATACAGGAACTTTTACCGAAACATATCCGGGTTCTCTGTATAAGCCTGTTCCGTACTTGAAATCCTTAAGCTTCTTGCCCATCATTACTTTTGTTGCCAAATTTACCATTGGAATTCCTGTAACTTTGCTGATATATGGAACAGTACGACTTGATCTTGGATTTACCTCTATTACGTAAACCTGATTGTTATATAAAACGTACTGTATGTTTACCATTCCTACTACATTCAAGGCTTTTGCAAGTTTTACAGTGTAATCTACTATAACCTCCTTAACCTTGTCGCTTATGGTCTGTGATGGGTATACAGATATACTGTCTCCTGAGTGAACTCCAGCCCTTTCAAGATGTTCCATAATACCGGGTATAAGTATTTCCTCACCATCACAGATTGCGTCAACCTCTATTTCCTTACCCATCATGTATTTATCAACCAGTATGGGATGCTCCTGAACGGTCCTGGTTATTATCTCCATAAACTCTTTGACATCCTTGTCATTGTAGGCTATTTCCATACCTTGTCCTCCAAGTACATAGGAAGGTCTTACAAGTACCGGATATCCCAGCTCATTAGCTGCTCCTATCGCCTCATCAAGAGTAAATATAGTCTTTCCTTGAGGCCTTGGAATACCTGTCTTTTCAAGTATTTTATCAAATTTTTCTCTGTCCTCTGCGGCGTCTACATTTTTAGCTTCAGTACCAAATATCCTAACTCCCATATCATCCAGAGCCTTAGTGAGTTTGATAGCAGTTTGCCCTCCGAACTGTACTATAGCTCCTTTTGGATTTTCTGCTTCAACTATATTTGCCACATCCTCAGGCGTCAAGGGTTCAAAGTAAAGCCTGTCGGCTGTATCAAAATCAGTACTTACGGTTTCAGGGTTATTGTTTGCAATTATGGTTTCATACCCTAGCTCTTTCAATGCCCATACAGAGTGGACAGAGCAGTAGTCAAATTCTATTCCCTGACCTATTCTTATTGGTCCTGAACCCAGAACCAGAACCTTTTCTCTATCGGATTTCTTAACCTCAGAATGGTCATCGTAGGTTGAGTAATAGTATGGTGTTACAGCCTCAAACTCCGCAGCACAGGTGTCAACCATTTTATATGCCGCGGTAATATTTTTCTGCTTTCTCAGTTCGGTTATTTCTTTTTGGGGAATTGCGGACAGCTTGGCGATTATTCTGTCTGTAAAGCCCATTTTCTTTGCTTTTTTTAGAATATCCTTATCTAGCTGATCCTTACTTACGGTTTTAAGCTTTTCTTCCATTAAAACCAGTTCTTTAATCTTGCAAAGGAAGAAATAATCTATCTTGGTTATTTCATGAATTTCTTCAACTGTTATAGAACGTCTTATTGCCTCTGCTATGACAAATATTCTTTCGTCGTTAATATCATGAAGTTTTTTTAATATCTCACTGCCTTCAAGATTTTTGTAAATATCCTGTTCCAGTGTAAATATTCCCAGTTCCAGTGAACGTATGGCTTTCATTAGAGCCGCCTCAAAGGAGCTGCTTATGGACATTACCTCTCCTGTTGCCTTCATCTGTGTTCCCAGTGTTCTCTTTGCCTTGACAAATTTGTCAAAAGGCCATTTAGGTATTTTTACTACAACATAGTCAAGAGTTGGTTCAAAGCAAGCATATGTCTTTCCGGTTACGGCATTTTTTATTTCATCAAGACCGTAGCCTATTGCTATCTTTGAAGCAACCTTTGCTATTGGGTATCCGGTCGCCTTTGATGCAAGTGCCGATGATCTGCTAACTCTGGGGTTAACTTCTATTACGGCATATTCAAAGCTTGTTGGATGCAGGGCGTATTGTACATTACAGCCTCCCTGTATTCCCAAGGCTGATATTATTTTCAGTGCAGAGGTTCTAAGCATTTGATATTCTTTATCTGCAAGTGTCTGGGAAGGTGCCACAACTATACTGTCTCCGGTATGGACTCCAACAGGGTCGATGTTTTCCATGTTACACACGGTTATAACATTCCCCTTGCTGTCTCTCATTACTTCGTATTCGATTTCTTTCCAACCTGATATACATTTTTCAATAAGAACCTGATGAACACGGCTGAGTCTTAGTCCGTTTTCTCCTATTTCCCTCAGTTCTTCTTCATTATATACAATTCCTCCCCCGGTACCTCCAAGGGTGTATGCAGGTCTTACAATAACCGGATAATCAATCTCACGGGCAAACTCTACCGCATCCTCTATTGTTGTAACAACCTTGCTTGCAATACATGGTTCGCCTATGCGTTCCATTGTGTCCTTGAAATCCTGTCTGTCTTCAGCCATTTTTATTGCTTCAGTAGCTGTTCCCAGAAGCTTTACTCCCTGCTCCTGTAAAAAACCTGATTCTGCAAGTTCCATCGCCAGATTCAGGCCTGTTTGGCCTCCCAGTGTGGGTAAGATGCTATCAGGTTTTTCACATCTTATTATATTTTTAACTACTTCAGCTTTAAGCGGTTCTATATAAACCTTGTCAGCTATATTCGTATCAGTCATTATGGTAGCAGGATTGCTGTTTACCAGCACTACCTCTATTCCCTCTTCCTTGAGCGCCTGACACGCCTGAGTTCCTGCATAGTCAAATTCTGCGGCCTGACCGATTATTATCGGACCGGACCCGATAACCAATACTTTATGTATATCATTACGTTTAGGCATTTGTTATATCCTCCAGCTTCTTTTATAAACTACTTTTTGAATAATCTATCATTTTAATAAACTCGTCGAACAAATATGCTGTGTCTCCCGGCCCCGGTGATGCTTCAGGGTGAAATTGTACAGTGAAAAGCGGAGCATTTTTGTACTTTATTCCTTCGATAGTTCCGTCGTTCATATTTATATGACTTACAGTCATAGTTTCTCTATCAAGTGATTCGTCGACAATTGTGTACCCATGGTTTTGGGAAGTAATGTAGGTGAGATCCTTTGCTATATCTTTTACAGGATGGTTACAGCCCCTATGCCCGTATTTGAGTTTTACGGTATTTGCTCCGTTAGCTAATGCTGTCAACTGATGTCCAAGGCAAATTCCGAATATTGGCTTTTTACCTATGAGTTTTTTAATTGTCTCTATCTGGAACTGACAATCCTTTGGGTCTCCGGGTCCGTTAGAAAGCATTATTCCGTCGGGGTCTATTTCCAAAACTTCCTCCGCTGTTGCGTTTGCAGGGAAGATATATACTTCACAGCCCCTGTTTAACAATGATCTTACAATATTCTGTTTCAAGCCGTAATCTATAAGAGCTACTTTGTGGCCTTCGCCTTTGTAATGTTTTATTTCATTTGTAGTAACTTGTAATACAGGGTTGTTAATTGTATAGCTATTTACGTTTGTAAGTTCTTCCTGTATATTTTCCAGCTGTTCTGCCGTAATTATAGTACCTTTCATTGTACCATTATCACGCAAAATCCTTGTTAATGCTCTTGTATCAATACCCTCAAGACCTGTTATCTCATTTCTTTTCAAATATTCATTCAAGGTTTCAATTGATCTCCAGTTACTTGGAGTTTTGCAAAGCTCCCTGACTATAAAACCTTTTACCTGGGGTTTTAAGGATTCAATATCATCTATATTTACACCATAGTTACCTATCAAGGGATAAGTCATACATACTATTTGTCCGCAGTATGACGGGTCTGTCAGAACTTCCTGGTAGCCTGTCATACCCGTGTTAAAAACCACCTCTCCAACTACCTTACCTTCCATTCCAAAGCTGTTGCCTTCGAATATCGTACCGTCTTCCAGTAATAAAAAAGCCTTCATATTCTCACCTCTGTGTCTTATTATTTATCTGCCAAGTGCAGCGTTCAAATCTTCCTTCATTCTCAAAACTTCTGCCCTTGCAGCTTCTGCAAACTTCTCTTCGGTATATTCATTCTTCCATGTTTCTGATTTATATGCACAAATTACACTTCTGGATGCATTCACAATTGCACCAAGTCCATCCCTGTTGAAGGAATTTGCACAATCTCTTGCTGTTCCCCCCTGTGCCCCGTATCCCGGAACCAGAATATATGCATTTTTCATAATTGACCTTAACAATTTGGCCTGATTAGGGTATGTTGCTCCCACCACTGCTCCAACACTGCTGTAGCCATATTTGCCCATAAGGGGTTTTCCCCATTCATGTACATATCCGGCCATAACTTCGTAAATGCTTTTGCATTGTTCAGTTACCAGATCTTGGAGCTGCCCCGAGGACTTATTGGATGTCTTTACCAGTACGAATATTCCCTTGTCAAAGTTTATACAGTCCTGAATAAAAGGTTTAATTCCGTCAATTCCCAGATACGGACTTACCGTAAGTGCATCTACATCGAAAACCTTTTGCTTTACTCCATCGTCTATTTCCGTTTCACCAAGAAAACTCTTTGAATAAGCCTCGGCAGTTGTTCCAATATCATTTCTCTTTCCGTCTGCAATAACAATCAAGCCCTTGCCCTTTGCATATTTACAGGTTTCCTCGAAAGCAATTAATCCATCGATTCCATACATTTCGTAGTAAGCAAGCTGTGGTTTAACTGCTGGAACCTCATCGTATATTGAATCAATTATCATTTTATTAAAGCTTAGAATAGCTTCAGAAGCTCCCTTTAAATTTTTACCATATTCTTTAAAGGCTTTGTCTTTAATAAAAGCCGGCACATATTCAATCTTTGGATCCAACCCTACAACAGTCGGATTATTCTTTTCCTGAATACTCTCAATAAGTCTGTCAATAAACATTTTTATCTCCATTTCCGGGCAATATACAAATTATTACCCAATGCATAATAATTTTTACAACAGTACCTTTTTTCTGACCACAGGGCTTCCGCCTACAATGGTATACTGAGGCTGACCGTATAGTGAAAACCCGTTAAACGGTGAATTTCTGCCTTTTGATTCGAATTTAGTGATATCTACCTTATATTGTTCATTTATATCAAAAATCATGAGATCAGCCAGTTTGCCGACTTCAATGGTACCTTTATTAAGTCCCAGCATTTGTGATGGATTAAAACTCATTTTATATACAAGTTCTTTAAGTGTCATATGTCCGGGTTTGACCAGATAGGTAATTGCCAGAGGAAAAGCTGTTTCAAAGCCAACCATTCCATTTGCGGCAATTTTGAATTCTACATTTTTCTCGTCAATATGATGAGGTGCGTGGTCTGTTGATATAATATCTATGGTGCCGTCTTTTAAGCCTTGAATTATTGCATCCACATCCTTTTGCGTCCTTAACGGAGGATTTACCTTTGCATTTGTATTAAAACCTTCACACGCATTATCAGTGAGTGTAAAATAATGGGGACATGTTTCAGCAGTAACTCTTACACCTCTTTTTTTAGCATTCCTTATTAAATCAACTCCCAGCTCTGTACTTACATGAGCTATGTGAATTGTTGCCTTTGTATATTCCGCCAGTATCAAATCTCTTGCAATCATTACTTCTTCAGCGGGAGCAGGATTGCCTTTCAATCCGAGAATTGATGACTGGAAGCCTTCATTCATAAGCCCTTCGTCTACAAGGTCAAGGTCTTCACAGTGTGAAATAATTGTTATATCAAACATTGAGGCATATTGCATTGCCTTTTTCATTAATGAGGAGTTACCGACAGGTCTGCCGTCATCTGAAAGTGCAACCGCACCTGCAAATTTGAGCTCCCCGATTTCACTTAGTTCCTCTCCCTTTAGCCCTTTTGACACTGCTCCAATAGGAAATACATTTACAATACCATCAATTTTCGCTTTATTTATTACATACTTTACCATTGCTTCGTTGTCCAGTACCGGGTTGGTATTTGGCATGCACGCAACTGAGGTAAAACCGCCTTTAGCCGCACTTCTCGTTCCTGTCTCTATATCTTCCTTATACTCATATCCGGGGTCTCTCAGGTGACAATGAGCATCTACAAGACCCGGAATTACATACAAGCCATTAGCATCAATTACTTCACAACCGGTTTCATCTATTTCGCTTCCTATATCATGGATAATTCCATCCACTACCAATATGTCTGCAACACTGTCCAAACTGGTTTTTACGTCCAGAACATGTCCGTTTTTAATTAGTAACTTCATTTACGGTTCCCCTCCTTGTTAAAAGATATAGCAGTGCCATTCTCACTGCAACTCCATTAGTTACCTGTTCGTTTATGAAAGACTGTTCTCCGTCAGTGACTGAGGTAGAAAGCTCAACCCCTCTGTTTACAGGGCCGGGATGAAGCACTATTGCATCCTCCTTGGCAAGTTTTAACCTTTTATCGTCAACTCCGAAAAACCTTGCGTATTCTCTTATTGTGGGGAACAACCCCTTCTTCTGACGCTCCAACTGAATTCTCAGACCCATGACAACATCAGCATCCAGCATTGCTTCCTGAACCGTACTGAAAACATTTACACCCATTTTTTCAATCTCAGGGGGCATCAGCGTAGCAGGCCCGGATACATTAACCTCCGCACCCATTTTTGTCAGCCCCCATATATTACTTCTGGCAACTCTGCTGTGAAGTATGTCTCCTATAATGGCCACCTTCAGGCCCTTTAATGTACCCTTTTTCTCCTGTATTGTAAACATGTCAAGTAAAGCCTGTGTGGGATGTTCATTCATACCATCCCCGGCATTTATTATTGAGGATTTTACGTTTTTAGCAAGAAGATGAGGTGCCCCGGACATTGGATGTCTCATTATTATTATATCCGAACCCATATCGTCAATTGTTTTTCCTGTGTCTATTAATGTTTCGCCCTTTTGAACGCTGCTGCTTGATGCGGATATATTTGCGGCGCTGGCTCCCATATACTTGGAAGCCAGTTCAAATGATAGTCTTGTTCTTGTACTGTTTTCGTAGAATAGTGTAATGATTGATTTTCCCTGAAGATGCGCTGTTTTTTTGTTGTTTGATGTAACAATACATTTCATTGTTTTGGCGGTATTTAGAATATACTCAATTTCTTCTGCCGAAATATCCCTCAGTCCCAGTAAATCTTTGGATTTCAAGTTCATATTTCTTTTTCTCCTATTCCTTACCCGTTATAGTAACATTATTTAAACCGTCAATTTCAAAAACATTAACGTGTACTATCTCACTTCTTGATGTAGGCACGTTCTTTCCTACATAGTCAGCCCTTATGGGAAGTTCTCTGTGTCCCCTGTCAATAAGCACCGCAAGCTGAATCATTTGGGGTCTGTTAATGTCCATTAGAGCATCTATAGCTGCTCTTACTGTTCTTCCCGTATAAATTACGTCATCGACAAGGACCAGTTTCTTTCCTGCAATATCAAAGTTTATTTCTGTACCGTTTATAACGGGATGTTCATTTAAGAGGCTAAGATCATCACGATATAGTGTAATGTCTAGAATTCCTACCGGAATTTCCCTGCCTTCAACATCTTTTATTTTATTTGCTATTCTGGCTGCAAGAGGAACTCCTCTTCTCTGAATTCCTATCAATACCAGATTTTCCACTCCCTTATTTTTTTCAATAATTTCGTGGGAAATTCTTGTTATAGCTCTTGCTATTGCGTTTTCATCCATTAACTCGGTATGTCCCATAAGGTCGTCTCCTCTCATTTTTACAGCATATATTTTAATATAAACTTTTACATGCAATTGATTCGCCGATTTTGCCTACATACTAAAAAAGCTTCCTGCCTAAGGCAAGAAGCTTAACATATACAAATACAACCATACTTTGATGATTATACATAAATGCAAGTATATTTTAATATCTCACCTTATAGCCTCTCTGGACTAATTTAAAGGTAACTCTCTTTTTAAATGAAATAATACCATAACAATAACTGCTTGTCTATAGATTTTCTCTCAATTGACTTAAAATACTTTGAAAATATTCAGGTACAGCTGTTTCAAACTTCATCTCTTCACCTGTTACAGGATGTTGGAATGAAAGTTTCCATGCATGAAGTACCTGCCCCTTTGTTTTATACTTTTGCTTTCTCCTTCCATAGACCATATCCCCAATAATAGGGTGGTTTATATAGGCCATATGCACTCTTATCTGATGAGTTCTTCCGGTTTCAAGTTTTAATTCAAGGTAGGTAGTATTTGGGAATCTCTCCAGTACCTTGAAATGGGTAATAGCATTTCTTCCGTTTTCAGTATTAACACACATCTTCTTTCGTTCAACAGGATGTCTTCCGATAGGTGCATCAATCTTACCGCTGTTTTCATATATAATACCGTCAACAAGTGCAATGTATTCCCTTTTTATGTCATGAGTTTTAAGTTTCTCAGAGAGTCTTTCGTGTGCAATGTTGCTTTTAGCGACCACAAGCAGTCCGGATGTATCCTTGTCAATTCTATGCACAATTCCGGGTCTTATAACACCGTTTATGTCTGACAAACTATCCCCGCAGTGTTTCATTAAGGCATTAACCAAGGTTCCCGTGTAGTTTCCGACAGCAGGGTGCACTACCATTCCCTTAGGCTTGTTTATAACTATTATATGCTTGTCCTCATATACAATATCAAGAGGGATATCTTCCGGCTCTACGTCAAGAATTTCGGCGTCAGGAACATTCACTTTTATACTGTCACCCGGCTTCACCTTATAATTTGACTTTACCTGCACTTCGTTTACCCATATATTACCATCCAGACAGAGCTTCTGGATATAGGATCTTGAATAATCTTCCAGATTAACCGCAAGCCATGAATCAATTCTTACTCCGTCTGTATCACATTCCAAAATAAATTCTTTCAAAGCAACCTCCGTGAACATGTATGATTTATTTTATTTTGTTTCATTCTGAATTTTTTCTGGTTTAGTAGTTTCAGGCTTTTCTTCCTTGTACAAGAACAATATATATATCGCAAGAAGAATTGTTCCTACTACAACTAATATATCCGCAACATTAAAGGTTGGAAAAACGTATGACCCAAAATGAAATTCCAGAAAATCCACCACGCTTCCACCGCTGAAAATCCTATCGTACAGATTTCCCAAAGCACCTCCCAGGATAAGTGACAAGGAAAGACGCAAAAACTTATGCTTATGCTTTATGAGAAAGTATAACATGGCCAAAGATACTATGGATACCATTAAAATAAGAAAAATAGTTTTACCCTGCAAAATACTGAAAGCAGCGCCCTCGTTTTCAAGATGCCTCAAGTAAAAAAAATCTTTTATTACGGTTACGGGGTTACCTGCGATTTTATCCAAAACCCAAACCTTTGTTAGTCTGTCCATTGCAAAACCCACTATAATAATCAACGCCCAAAGCATATTTGTCCTCCATTCATTCTTTAAATATATAATTATTGCGGTACATACCACTGTGAAAAATCATTATAGCTGCTCCATACATTTGGATTTACAGCTCCTTTTATGTTTTTACTGCACATTACTCCCTCATTGATAAAATACAAGCCTATGTATGGCCTTTCGTCTAAAACAGTTTTTAAAAAGTTCGTATATAAACTTTTTTGTTTTTCACCGTCAGGTTGGGTTAAAATCTGTTGTAGATACCCATCGACTGCAGGATTGCTGTATTTTGCAGTATTAAGCCCTGTCTTTATATTTTCCGTAGAGTAAGCAAAAGACAAATCCGGTTTTGTTGAAATTTTATATCCCAGTAAAGCCATATCATATGCACCGGATTTTATTCTGTTCTGCACATTCTCCCAAGTAAGCTTTTCAACCTCTACAGTTATTCCATTTTTAGCCAGCTGAGCGGCTAAAGCATTAGCAGTATTTACTCTTAATACATTTTCCTGATTAACAATTAGCTTTAATGAAAAGGCTTTACTGTTTGTTTTGCTTACATATTTATTACGCGAGAGAACATATCCGTTTTGTGTCATAAGCTGTTTTGCCTTTTTTAAATCCGAATACTGTTCAATATTTACCAGCTGGTTTATCCATGAGTTAGGTATAATGGGTAATTCAGCCGGTACAGCTATGCCATATGCGGCAGCATCAATAAGCTTTTTCTTATCAATAAAGCCTGCTACGGCACTTCTCAAACTCTTATTTGCCATTGGCCCTTTTGTAATATTCAACGATAAAAATTCATAGTTTTTACCGGGGTAACGTTTAAGTGAAATATCAGTCCGACCGATGTATTTTTTAAACTCATTGTAATCAGCCGTTACGACATCAACGTCTCTGGATTGAAAGGCATTAGTTGCTTTTCCGGTATTCTGAAATATTTTAACCTCCACAGATTGGATATATGGAGTCGTCAACTCAGAATCACCTTTGTTCCACCAATCATCGTTGGCTTTTAGTTTTACCCCTGTTTTTGCATTATATGCTACAAAAGCATAAGGCCCAGTACCTACAGGTGCAAGATTTTTCTTTGAATTTTTTTCGCTTAGTTTCTCTTTATTATAATAATGCATTGGTATAATTGGGAAAGTCAAGCTGTATAACAGCAAAGCATCAGGTTTTTTCAAAGTAATTACAACCGAGTTATTTTTACCTGCTGACGCAGATGCAATATTTTGTAAGCCAGCCGCATATACGCTGCTGTTCTTAGCATCCATTATACTATTTATTGAAAACACAATATCTCCGGCTTGAAGTGAAGCGCCGTCGTGCCACTTAACACCATTTTTTAAAGTTATTGTTATTTTTAGCCCATCAGCCGAGGTTACTGTACTTTGAGCTAAAGCAGGCACAGGCTGCTGCTTCTCATCTAATTTATAAAGTCCCTCAAATACCAAACCCAAAAAATCCTGAACATACTGGTTGTTTGTTAGAATTGGATTCAGTGTATCTACAGGTGTACTGAACAAACGTACTGACCCGCCTTTTTCAGGGCCTTTGTCCAACACATCATATTTACCTTCATAAATATCCTCAACCGGATTTGCAGATTTTTTATTAAGATTAACAGTACATGCTGAAAGCATCAGCCCTGTAATTATCAGTAAAGAAATAAGTCTCATGGATTTTGTCATTGTTTTTCTCCAACAAATAATCTTATCAAATACATATTTATTTTATTTAAGCATCATAACAGCTGCCAAACCACCCGTTTTCCCTTTATCCCCCCTATAGGAGAAAAAAAGGTCAGTATTGCATTTCGTACAAACATCACTTATTAGAATATTCTTCTCCGGAACACCTGTCTCCACCAAAACATGCTTTATAATTCTTTGCAAACCAATGTAGTACTTTCCGTTTCTATATTCCGTATATTTATCACACCAGCTGAATTTTTCCTTGAATCCGTCATATACTTCCTTGCCTACCTCAAAACAATCCATACATATGGAAGGCCCAATTGCCACAATAATATCTTCATAATTGCTATCGTACGTATTTTTCATAAACACTAATGCTTCGTACGATATATTTTTTACCGTACTTTTCCAGCCGGAGTGAACTGCTGTTATAGCTTTTTTTACCGGATCAAGAAATAATACCGGAACACAATCAGCATAAAATGTTACCAGCGGTATACCCGGTTGATTTGTTGAAAGGCCGTCAAAACCTATAATGTCACTTTCTAAAGTCAGACCTTTCCCTGCGTCCTCAATACCCACTAATCTTATCTTGTTATCATGTATCTGGTTCGACAGAACCATTTTATTGTAATCAACTCCAATTGCATCTGCCAGCCGCCTATAGTTTTCGCTAACATTTTCTCTGATGTCATTCCTGTTAAAGCTAAGGTTTAAAGAAGAAAACGCCCCCTGGCTCACGCCTCCAAGTCTTGTAGTAAAACAGTGTGTAAGTAAATGCTCGTACTCTTTAAAGTTTTGAAACTGAATATATATTAAATCTTTCTTTTGTTTCAAAGTAATTTTTTCATTGCTTGCTATCATTCATGCCCCCATTATTTTCCGTCTAAAGAATCTGCTACTTTAAATATACGCTCAATTTTAATACATTTTCCGGTTTTTTCATCAACTTCTAAGTGAACAGCACAAAACTGTACCCGTCCCTTAGCAACATCGAATTTTTGAGGCATTCTGGTAATAAATCTCTCAATTATCAATTCCTTGTCGACACCAATTACTCCGTCATAAGGCCCTGTCATTCCAACGTCGGAAATCAATGCAGTACCACATGGCAAAATTCTCTCATCTGCAGTTTGCACATGTGTGTGCGTTCCTGCCAGACAGCATATTCTTCCGTCCAGATACCAGGCAAGAGCAGACTTTTCAGATGTGGCTTCCGCATGCATATCTACAAAAACTGCCTTGGTTTTTGATTTTATTTCTTGTAATTCTCTGTCTGCAACCTGAAACGGACAGTCAATGCTATCCATGTATACCCTTCCCATAAGATTTAATACAGCCAGTTCTTTACCATTAGATTTCAGTATGGTGTATCCTCTACCCGGAACATTTCCGGGCAAGTTAGCCGGCCTAATAATATTTTCATCAGAGTCTATAAAATTCAAAATTTCCTTCTTTGACCACGTGTGATTTCCCAGTGTAATACAGTCAACACCTGACTTGTAAAGCTCCTGAGCGATCAAATAGGTTATGCCGCTTCCCGCAGCAGCGTTTTCGCCGTTGGCAATACAAAAATCTATTCCCAGTTCCTTTTTTAGCTGTGGTACAAATTCTTTTACAGCCTTTCTTCCCGGGTTTCCAAAAATATCACCAATAAAAAGTATCTTCAATTCTTTGCCTCCAAAATTTAATTAAGCTATTATTATTATGTACAGACATTCATTTTTAAGTACGTAATGCCGTAATCTATAACAATTATAATACATATATCAATAAAAAGTAACACTTTAATGGATACATGCTAAAAATAAAAAAGCGTGGAATCCACGCTTTTTTATTTTATTTTAATTAATTATTTTGCATATTCAATAGCTCTAGTTTCCCTTAGCAGAGTAACTTTAATCTGTCCGGGATATTCAAGCTCATCTTCAATCTTCTTGACTATTTCTCTTGCCTTCAGAACTATATCTGCGTCATTTACAACATCAGGCTTAACCATAATTCTGATTTCTCTTCCTGCCTGAATTGCAAAACACTTTTCAACTCCCTCAAAGGAGTTTGCAATCTCTTCAAGCTTCTCAAGACGCTTGATGTAGGATTCCAGTGTTTCTCTTCTCGCACCTGGTCTTGCAGCTGAAATAGAATCCGCAGCCTGTACAAGAACTGAAACTACATTTGTCGCCTCTACATCACCGTGGTGAGAAAGAATGGCATTTACCACATCAGCACTTTCCTTGTACTTCTTAGCCACATCGGCACCAATAGTAACATGGGAACCTTCCACCTCATGGTCAATAGCCTTCCCGATGTCATGCAGCAAACCTGCTCTTTTTGCCAGTTGAACATCAACACCAAGTTCAGCAGCCATTATACCTGCCAGGTGAGATACCTCTATGGAATGGTTAAGTACATTCTGCCCGTAACTTGTTCTGAACTTAAGTTTACCCAAAAGCCTTACAAGTTCCGGATGCAAGCCGTGCACGCCTGTTTCAAATGCTGCATTGTCACCTTCCTGACGAATAGTGTTGTCAACCTCTTTTTTAGCTTTTTCAACCATTTCTTCGATTCTTGCAGGGTGAATTCTTCCATCAAGAATAAGCTTCTCAAGAGTTAATCTGGCAACCTCTCTTCGTATAGGATCAAATCCAGACAGTATTACAGCCTCCGGTGTATCATCAATAATCAAATCAATTCCTGTCAAGGTCTCAAGAGTCCTTATATTTCTACCCTCACGACCGATAATTCTTCCCTTCATCTCATCATTAGGTAAAGGTACTACAGAAACAGTAGCTTCAGATACATGATCGGCAGCACACTTCTGAATTGCAGTTGCCAATATATCCTTTGCCTTGCGGTCTGCTTCCTGCTTGGCGTTAGACTCAATTTCCTTTATAAGTGCCGCAGCCTCATGTTTTACTTCGTTTTCAATGTTACGAAGCAAGTATTCTTTAGCATCTTCTACAGATAATCCGGCAATTCTTTCGAGCTCTTCAGTTTGCTTTTTAACAAGCTCTTCGGACTGCTCTTGCAAAACTTCAATATCCTTCAGTTTTTTATTTAAAGCTTCATCTTTCTGTTCAAGTGCTTCTACTTTCTTGTCGAGTGTTTCTTCCTTCTGAACGAGCCTTCTTTCCTGCCTCATAAACTCATTTCGTCTATCCTTGATATCCCTGTCAAGTTCTACTCTGCTTTTATGAATTTCTTCTTTAGCCTCAAGAAGTGCTTCCCTCTTCTTATTCTCGCCTTGTTTAAAAGCCTCTCCAACAATTCTTTGGGCCTCCTGCTCGGCACTGCCTATTTGGGCTTCTGCCTGCTTTTTTCTGGCCTCAAATCCTCTATCATAAAATATTTTAGAAGCAATAACTGCAATAATTAATCCGCAGGCCAATCCTATTAAAATATTAACTATTATCTTAAACACCTCCTCCTTATTCAGTTTTCAAAGCTCAAATTTCATAATTCGCAATAACCATATTAATATTGGAATAAAAGCAGAAATGAACCTATCAAAGGCCTATGTACTGTAGAATAGCAAAATATAATAATAACTAAGCGGTATATGGCTATGACCGATACAAATAATGTATAAAACTCAAACATATGAGACGTTTTACTAAATATGTCATTTAAACTACGCATAATACCAGAATTTTTACAATAATCCCAGCTGAAGCTTTTTTAACATTAATAAAACAAACCTGCATATATATATTAGCCTAAATAGCTTAATAATCAATTAATATAACTCTACAATACGAACTGGCTCTTACTCCATAATCAATTTAATTGTAAACTTATTTAATTTTTATGTCAAGAATGAAAAGTACAAACGCTATTCCTTAGTTTTTGTTATTATTGACCAAGGAAATTATAGACTGTTTTGTAACAATGCTGCCTTATATGTATTTTTCATCAACATGGCTCTGGTCATAGGGCCAACTCCGCCTGTTACCTTTGTAATTGCAGATGCTATTTCCGAAACCTCCGCAAATTGAACATCCCCAACCAGTTTTCCGTCTGCTCCCCTTGACACGCCTACATCAATAACAATTGCACCCGGTTTTACAAATTCGGGTTTGATAAACTCCGATTTCCCAATGGCAACTATCAGAATATCTGCACTTCTACAGACTTCCTGAATATTGGCAGTTTTGGAGTGGCATATGGTTATGGTTGCATTTTTGGCAAGAAGCAAAATCGCCTGTGGCTTTCCCACAATATTGCTCCTGCCAACTACAACGCAGTTCTTTCCTGATATTTCTATATTATTTTCTTCCAGCAATTCCACAACCCCAGCCGGAGTGCATGGTAGGAATTCAGGTTTTCCAATCATGAGCTTTCCAACATTCATAGGATGGAAACAATCGGCATCCTTATCGGGGCTTATTGCTGCAATAACCTTATCTTCATTTATGTGCTTTGGTAGCGGCAACTGAACAAGTATACCATTTACAGTAGCATCATTGTTCAATGTTTCTATTAAACTCAGTAATTCTTCTTCTGAGGTACTTGCAGGAAGTGCGTATTCAAATGATTTAATACCGATTTCAGCACAATCGTTCTTTTTGTGGTTTACATATACCCTTGACGCAGGGTCATCGCCTACAATAATAACTGCAAGTCCGGGATTTATACCCTTTAACTTCAATTTGTCTATTTTTGCTTTTAGCTCAGACTTGACTTTTGCCGCAAGCTCAGTTCCATTCAAAACTTTGGCAGACATGGTTTCTTCCTTTCCTTTTTCCTAAGTATTTTTTATAACTATTACATTTTATTTTATCGTTTTTTTCTTGTCAAATTTTTCATGTCACCCGATTTTGATTTAGCATTTGTATAGGCTGTCTTACTACTTTGTTTTCTATTTTTGTTACTATTTTCCCTAAATGTTTGCTTTGTAGATTTTCCACCTTTTCCAGTATTCGCTTTATTTTCTCCTCTTGAAATTCTTCCCTTGCCGCCTTCACCCGCTGTTTTTCCTTTATTGGGTGTATTACCATACTGCTTGCCTCTTAAAGGTTTTACAAGACAATTCGGGCCAAATCCGATAAGGTCTTCCCTATGTGCTTCCTTTAGCGCCTCTATTACAAGATGGTAATTTTCCTTTTTACGGTATTGTAGCAGGGCTCTTTGCATGGCTTTTTCTTTCGGTGTTTTTGGCACATATACCTTCTTCATGTTCCTTGCATCATAACCTGTATAGAACATACATGTTGAAAGTGTTCCTGGTGTCGGATAAAAATCCTGAACCTGTTCAGGCATATATCCCTGCTGCTTTAGATATTCCGCCAATTCCACGGCAGCATTAAGATCACTCCCCGGATGGCTTGAAATCAAGTATGGAACGAGATACTGTTCCTTATGAATTTTTTCATTTATATCATAAAATTTCTTTACAAATCGATCATATAGCTGTCTTTTTGGTTTTCCCATTTTCTCTAAAACCCTGTCCACTACATGTTCCGGTGCAACTTTAAGCTGACCGCTGACATGATGCTCACATAATTCAGTAAAAAAGTCGTCATTTTTGTCAAGCATTAGGTAGTCGTAACGTATTCCTGAGCGGATAAATACTTTCTTAACATCAGGAAGTGCCCTGAGTTTACGTAAAAGTTCCAGATACTCAGAATGATCGACTATCAGGTTTTTACAAGGTTCAGGATGTAGACATTGTTTCTCTTTGCAGATGCCGCTTTTAACCTGTTTTTCGCAGGCAACATTCCTGAAGTTAGCTGTAGGACCGCCGACATCGTGTATATAGCCCTTAAACCCCTGTGTCCAGGTGAGCTTCTTTGCCTCATTTAATATTGATGCCTGGCTCCTTTTTTGAATTACCCTTCCCTGATGAAAATTCAAGGCACAAAAAGAACATCCGCCATAGCAGCCTCTGTGACTTGTTATGCTGAACTCCACCTCATTAATTGCAGGAATTCCTCCATACTTTTCGTAAACCGGATGGTATGTCCTTTCGTATTGAAGAGCATAAACCCTGTCCAATTCAGCGGTTGATAAAGGCATTGTAGGAGGATTCTGAACCAAATATCTGTCGCCGTGGGGTTGTACTAATGTCCTTCCGCTTATCGCATCCTGCTCGTTGTACTGTATTTTGAAAGCTTCTGCATATACTTTTTTACTTTCCTGTACCGCTTCAAATGAGGGCAATAAAGCTACTTTCTTAGTTCCATTTGAATCGATTGCCTCCCTGACTTCAGCCGGAAGTTCTTCGTATCTTGCAAGGTATGCGCTGCCACGCAAATTCTTGATGCTATGGACAGGAACGTCTTTTTTCAGCAATCTGGCTATCTCAGTTATAGGCTTTTCACCCATTCCGTATATCAGAAGGTCAGCTTTCGAATCTACAAGAATTGATCTCCTTACTTTATCATCCCAGTAGTCATAATGTGCAAATCTTCTAAGACTTGCTTCAAGTCCTCCGATTATAACGGGTGTATCCTTAAATATCTCTTTAATCTTATTTGCATATACTATGACAGCCCTGTCGGGTCTGTATCCGGCTTTTCCTCCCGGAGAATACAAATCTGTTGATCTTTTCTTTTTACTGGCCGTATAGTGGTTTACCATTGAATCTATAACCCCTGAGGATATAAGTACACCATACTTTGGTCTTCCCAATTTTTTGAAATCCTCGCTGTTTTTCCAGTCGGGCTGGGCTATTATTCCAACCTTGAAGCCCTCGCTTTCCAAGATTCTGGTTATTATTGCATGTCCGAAACTGGGATGATCCACGTAAGCATCCCCGCTTATATATAGAAAGTCAAGCTGATCCCAGCCTTTTTCATTCATGTCTTCAAAACTTATGGGTAAAAAACTCATTTATTCACCTTATACTAACGGTTATATCTGTTAGTACCACCTTATTTGTTATTTGATATTTTCTATGTTATTTTAACACAAATAAGGTTATAGTAAACAATAATTACGAAACCAGTTCTATAAAATCAGAATTTGTTCTCATGTAATCAAAAACGCTGTTCCGGGTAATTTCCCGTTTTATGTCTGAATCCTTGCATACTGCCTTCTTTAGATTATCTAATGCAATATCCTGCTTTTTCATTAATGCATAAACAGCTGCTATATTATAATACAATTCGCCCTCCTGCATTCTGTCATCAAGTGCTTTTCCATATGCCTTGATTGCTTCATCATACTGCTTTAATTCGGTTAATGAGGCACCCAGATAGTAATAAACATCCTTGTCCTCCGGATTCAACTCAACAGCTCTTACAAATGCATCTGCAGAGTCCTCATATCGTTTCAGCTCAAACAATACAACACCCATGTTAAAATAAAGTCTGAAATTGTCAGGATTCAGCTTTATTCCCGCAGTATATGCGGCAAGAGACTCAACATGCCTTTGACTTTTCGCAAACACTATTCCAAGGTTGTTATATGCATCTATAAAATCCGATTTTAACTGAATTGCAGCTCTGTAACAATCTATTGCTTTTTCTATTTCATCAATTTCATCATAGATTAAACCCAGCTTGTACAAACTTTCGTGACTTTTCTGGTTATGACTTATGGTCTGCATATATTCAGCAATTGCATTTTTGTACTCTTTATTTTGAAAATAACATTCTGCAAGGTTATAATGTCCTATATAATCAACGTCATTAATTGTAATATATGTTTTAAAAACCTTAATAGCTTCAGAATACTGTCCCACCGTCATAAATAACTTTCCAAGAAGGATATAGGCATCTGCCTGCTGGGGGTTGTTCTTAATACATGTTTCAAAACGTACTTTCGCCTCATCAATATTGCCCAGTTCAACTAAAAGTTTTCCCAGTGATAATGAGAGTTCATAATTGCTATCATCATTTTTCAGCAAATCTTCATAATACATGACCGCATCTGCTTGCCGACCTGTAGTTGTATAAATCCTGCCGATACCTTCTTTTGCAGTCGGACACTCAGGATTTATTTCCAGAGCCTTAAAGAAGTTTTCCAGCGCGAGTTCTGTTTTTTCCATATTAAAGTATGTTATACCCAAGTTTACATAAATAAGATATTTTTTTTCGAATTGCTCGTTCAACTCCAGTACTTTTCTATAGCAAGAGACTGCCTCTCTGAACATTCCTTTTTTAAAGTATACATTTCCATAGTTAAAAAATAGATTCCCCGGAGTTTGTGTAATGTCCAGCATACTTTTATATATTTCGTATGCAAAATCAAAATTTCCCTGACTATACCCGTTCTCGGCTTGAATTAACTTCTTTTTAATTCCCAAAAATAAATCATCTTTCAGTAAATTTAATTCTGCAATAGTGTCATCAACAAAATCTTCATTTTCTAATACATCCATAACCCTTTGGCATATCTTGGCAGTACTGACGGATGAGGATTCCGGCAAGCTATTTTCAACTTGCGGTAATATTTTATCTTCAACTGTTATAAAATCCTGGTGTCTTGTTGTAGTTCTGTGACTTTTTATTGTTAACCTGTAATCCCATAAAATAAAACATGACGGAATTAATATCCCAAATCCAATATAAAAAAGTTCTATACTATTACTGATTTTTACATCATTCACAAGAGACAGAATTACTATCGTTAATGCTGAAAGCTGAACTGTGAAAGAAACAAGTGTTACAGCCTTTTTAGTTTTTAAAAGTCTGTAAAATACATAAGTAAGAAGTAAAACCATTAAAAAAGCATTAAATGTAGTTAAAATAAACATTTTGCACCCCCACGTATTTTATAAATTTTCTTTAGCTAGTCCAATATAAGTGTGTATTTATAAAATAGTTATGAAGAAATGCAGGTATTTATACCATCCCGGGAAATAATCAATTTACAAAAAAATGTATGAATCAGTTTTAAGCAATTCATACATTTTGCAATAAAATATTTTTATATTAAATTATATGTAATATTACTGATTTGAATTTTGCCTGTCCTTCTGATTCATTTGCATTTCCATCCACTGCTGTTTAGAAATCAGTACCTGCCTTGGTTTACTACCTTCAAACCTGCCAACTATATTTCGTGCTTCCATTTGGTCTATTATTCTTGCGGCTCTTGAATAACCCACTTTGAACTTCCTCTGAACTAGTGAAACGGATGCCTGTCCGGCTTCAACTACCATTTCTATAGCCTGATTCAAAAGTTCATCGTTATCTCCGGGGTTATCATCTTTTCCCGTAGCCTGGTCATTTATTTTTTCAATTATATCTTCATCATATGAGGTGTAACCCTGTGTTTTAATAAATTCTACTACTCTTTCAACTTCCGTATCAGATACAAATGATCCCTTTACTCTCAAAGGCTTTGGCTCTCCAACCGGATAAAATAACATATCTCCCTTTCCAAGAAGTTTTTCTGCCCCACTCATATCAAGTATTGTCCTTGAGTCCACCTGTGACGATACTGCAAAAGAAATTCTCGAAGGAATATTGGCCTTTATAACACCGGTAATTACGTCTACAGACGGCCTTTGTGTTGCAATTACCAAGTGCATTCCGGCTGCTCTTGCCATCTGTGCCAGACGGCATATTGCATCCTCAACATCATTAGGAGCAACCATCATAAGGTCCGCAAGTTCGTCTACTATAATTACAACATGGGGCAATATGCCCTGCTCGTTATTTGCCTTTAACATTGCATTGTATCCCTTTAAATCTCTTACTCCCTTGTCGGCAAACAACTTGTACCTGTTTACCATTTCCTGTACGGCCCAATTAAGCGCTCCGGCAGCCTTCTTTGGGTCTGTAACTACGGGTATCAGCAAATGAGGAATACCGTTATAAATTCCAAGCTCAACGACTTTTGGGTCAACCATCAGAAGCTTAACCTCTTCGGGTGATGCCTTGAATAAAATGCTCATTATCAAACTATTGATACATACACTTTTTCCCGAACCCGTAGCACCTGCAACCAGCATATGAGGCATTTTGCCGATATCCGCAACAACAGTTTCCCCTGAAATGTCTTTTCCTACCGAAAAAGCAAGTTTTGAGGAGTGATTTGAAAACTCTCTTGATTCAATAATATCCTTTAAAAGCACGGCCGACATTTCCTTGTTTGGTACTTCTATGCCTACAGCGGCTTTCCCCGGAATCGGAGCTTCAATTCTTACACCTGCTGCTGCAAGGTTAAGGGCTATATCATCAGACAAATTTACAATCTTGCTAACTTTTACTCCGGGACTTGGCTGTATTTCGTATCTTGTTACAGCAGGCCCACGGCTGATATTTATAACACGTGCATCAACTCCAAAGCTCTTTAATGTATCCTCTAACTTCTTGGCACCTTCAAGTGCAACATTTTTTAATGCCTTAACATTGAGATCGTCCTTATTTGAATCCAGTAAATCCGTTGAAGGATAATTATAAATCATAGGTTTCTGTATCTCTGTCTGAGGTATAACAAGCTCCTCCTGATTACTTTCGTCAGCTGCAACCGCTTCTGTATCTAAGGGCTGACTTGTTTGACCCTCTGTATTTTCATCAGGGATATGCTGATTCTCCAAATCAGCAAAAGAATTGGTTTCAGGACACAATCCCGCATCCTTTATATCAGATATTACAAGCTCATCTGCAGCATCATTAAACCCTGTAAGGCTTACAGTGAATTCTTCCATCTCGTCCTCAACAGCTTCAACCTCTGACTCCTGATTTTCGGGTTCTGGTTCAAGCTTATGAGCTGATTTCCCTCTGTTCTCACGTTCTATTTTAAAGTTAATTATTTTTTGCTTTTTATTTGGTTTTTCCTCATTAACTTCAGCAACTTCAACTTCATTTACAGACTCTTCCTGGGCTTCCATTCTTTCCTGCTTCTTTATCTTTCTATTTTCATTCACTGCTTTCATTTTATTGGAGAAGTATAGCGAAACATTTTTAAGGAAAGCCGCCATTGATACATTAGTAAGCAATATTACATCAATAATAGATATTGTTGTAAGAATTATGACAGTTCCTAAAACCTGAAATGTCATCAAAAACGGCAGACTCAAAAGCCCTCCGAGTATACCTCCACCTGACAATACTTTACCGTCTCCATAAAATTTTGAAATACTGTAAAACAAACCTCTGCCTGAAAATTCATCGTAATTAAATACCGATACTTGAATAAATGCAGAAAGCAATACCAAAAGTACACCAAAATATAACAAGCGGCGTCTGAAATTATGACTATCCATTTTAAATATCATAGCAACACCGTATACTATGAGAACAACGGGAACCACATATGCTGCTACACCAAGAAAACCAAGCATAACATTTGTTATGCCTTTGCCGAAAACACCCATGGATTTTGTAAATATAAAACTGAAAAAAGCCAGTACTCCGAAAGCAAATAAAATAAGGCCTAAAATTTCATTTTTATATTTTGAAAAACCGCTTTCAACTCGTTTATATTTTTTCTTCTTTTTTACCTTTTTGACCTGCAAAAAATAACACCCCACAGTTATTGTTAAATGATAGAATTTACTTAAAAATATGTTTGTAATTATATCATATTTTCTATTATTATTCCATTAACACACAAAACCCTTGGAAACAAGTTTTTTACCTTGTTTCTAAGGGCTTAAAAGTTTTAGTACTGTATTTGCTTATTCTTCACCATTGTCTGTGTTAAACAATTGTTTCAACAATTCCAACTGAGACAATAAAAGTGTTTCCGACTTGGTTTTAAAAAGGTGGAGTCTTTTCTTCATTTCTTCATATTCAAAACGAATCTTGATAACTTCCTGATTAGCATCGTTGATTATCCTTTGAGCCTTTAATTCCGCCTCTTTGATAATGTTTTCTGCCTTTTCATAAGAATTTTTCTTAATTTCCTCACCGGTTTGCTGTGCTACTATCAGTGTATTTTGAAGGGATTCCTCAATATTTTTATAATGTTGAATACCTTCATTTAATACTGAAATTCTATCTTTAAGCTCTATATTTTCTTTTATGTAAAGCTCATAATCCTGTATTACACTGTCCAATACTTCGTTAACCTGATCTTCATTATATCCCATAAAATTTTTCTTAAATTTTATATTATCAAGATCATTCGGCGTATAATTCATAAATGGTCATCCTTTCTTGAGACATCATATTATTCGAAACGTTTTATAACAATGCTAATTCTGTCCTTTCTGGTGTTTCCCAAAACCTTTTCAAGAACAATTCTTCCCATTCCTCTTATTGATATTACGTCTCCCTCATCCAACATTTTTGACGGGCTTTGAACCAATTCCCAGTTTACGTTTACTCTTTGTGCTTTAAAATAGTCCATTACCTTTGTTCTGGACAAACCAAACCCGCTGGATGCAACGGAATCGGCACGAAGAGAAGCTACCGTGGTATTTATGCTCCGCTCCTTCTTTTGGGGCGGAGTAAATTGATATATATCACACAATTCACATTGCACTTTTACATTACCAATTTTGTCCAAATTGTATAATATATATTCTGCTATTTTATCAATAACAAAAACATCTGCGAATGTTTCATTAACAAGTATATCTCCGATTTTTTCTCTCTTGATTCCTAATCCCAGTAATGACCCAAGATAATCCCTATGGGAAAGCTTATTTTCAATTACAGGTGTTATTCTCAATAAGCCTACGGGAGTGTTATAAGGAATATCTTCCTCGATAAAATCACTGCTTATTACAGTTATAGCTCGTTCTGCTCCTTCGTACCCGCCTGTTAATTTATAAAAAACATCTTTTACCCTGTCCAAAACCTTTTTAGCAACAGAAGCTTCATAAGGAGAAAGAAAATCCGAATATGCAAAAGAGGAATAACGGCACTGTTCAACCTTGTCCAATAAACGTGAAACAAGCACCCTATCCTCTAGTTTTGAAACCATCTTGAATAATTCGTTTTTATCCATAAATTCCTAATATACAAACATTCTAAATATACTGAAAACCACATTTCTAATTACTTCAATAAGCAGAAATGCAACAATTGGAGAAAAATCCATCATAGACAGCATGGAATTATTAAATATACTTGATCTGCTAAGCATATTACGTATAGGTGAAAGTACCGGTTCGGTAATAGCATGTAGCAAATCTACAAATTTGTTATTCCTTGATATCGGAAGCCAAGAAAGAACTGCTCTGGCTACCAAAACCATTTCAAAGGCAAACAATACACCATTTATAGCTCTATAAACTGAATCCATCTAAATTACTCCTCCAATGTAAGAGACAAAACTATTTAGCCCATGGAAAAACGGTTTTGTTTCTCAGTTCATCCTTTAAATCGCCACTAACATCTACATTATTTGGAGCTATAACAAAAATATCACAGGAAACTTTTTGAATACTTCCGTCAAGTGCATATACTGAACCGCTTAAAAAATCAATTATTCTCTGAGCATCCTGCTTTTCAATGCCTTCAAGATTTATAACTACAGGTTTTTTGCTCTTTAAGTGATCGCAAATATCTTGTGCATCATCAAAAGTATTCGGCTGTGCTACAATCATTTTAAATTGATTACCGGTATGAATATTTACAACCTTACCTGACTGCTGCTTTTTTGAGCTATTAAAGAAGTGTGTCTGAATAGGTTCTTCTTTTACTTCTTCCTTTGTACTCAATTCCTGCTCGTCAAATTCATCTTCATCCTCATCAACAGCTTCCCAGCCTACAAAATTAAACACCTTGTTAAGAAGTTTTGACATTTCCAAATACCCCCTGAGTCTTTAGTAAATATATTTTTTGTCTATTGTTCATTTTTACTACTTTTGAGGATAATTTCGCTTTCCAAAAATACCTGTTCCGATTCTGACAAGATTTGCTCCTTCTTCAATAGCAACCTCAAAATCGTTGCTCATACCCATGGAAAGATAATCCATACTAACATTATCTATTCTTTTATTCTTTATGTCAATAAAAATGTCGTAAAGATTCTTAAATATAGGTCTTATTTCCTGGGTATTATCCGCAAATGGGGCTATAGTCATCATTCCCCTTAAAGATAAATTCTCTAATTGGGAAATATACTCCACATATGCATTAACTTCTTCCGGCCTAATTCCAAACTTCGTTTCTTCACCTGAAACGTTTACCTGTAAAAGTACGTTCATTTTTTTGCCTGCTTTACCAGCACGGTTGTCAATCTCCTTTGCCAGTTCAAAGCTGTCTACGGAATGTATCATATGAACTTTATCAATAATATATTTCACTTTATTTGTTTGCAAATGCCCAATCAAATGCCATTTTATTGATTCATCAAACTTTTCGTACTTTTCCAACAGCTCCTGTACCCTGTTTTCACCGAAGTCCGGGACTCCGTATTCACTAACATTTCTTATTCTATCAACCTCAACAGTTTTAGTAACTGCAATAAGCTTTATGTCTTCTGCTTTTCTCCCGCTTTTTTCTGCGGCGGCTTTTATTCTGGAATATATGTCGTCCAGATTTTGCTTTATAGTTTCATCAATCAATTATCTGTCCCTCCTGTATGTTTTTGGGATTTAGAATGTATGTGTTGTAAAGTGCTACTGATGACTCCCCATCGGGATTATCAATTATTGCTGCATCGTCATTCATCCCTACTATTTTTACCTCTTTAAAAGTAGCTGTATTCCCCTTTAATAAACATATTTTGGCAGTTTGATTATTAATATTCTGAAGGCAGCTACGAGGAACCTTCAAACCACTATAGCTGGATAATACTACATCAACATTTATCCTACGCATACCTATAGTTTCATCTAAACCGGTATCATATTTAAACGAAATGACTTTTTTTCCGTTAATGATATCTGAGCTGTAATTTATTACTGCCTCCATACTGTAGCCTATATCATTAATTCTGAGGGTTACGAGCTTATCTTCTGTCAGATCCTTTGCTGTTTTTTGGTCAACTACAGTAACCATATAATTATCCAGATCTTTTACTATCTTCGCAATAGGCTCTCCTTTTTTTACATCAACAACATTAAAGTCCCTGTTTGTATTTTTAACGGTGATATTTTCTAAGTCTTGAGGTGTAGCCTTTTTTATAAAACCCGGAGTCAGCAGTGATTCATAACCATCTATCGCAAAAGATATCAATCCCGCGGAACCGGCCCTTACCTCTTTGACATTATTGTTTAGTCTGCTTTCAATTTCGGCTTTTTCACTGATTAGCCTGTTTATATATTTTTCAGATTTACTGTTGTCGCCAAATATATCGGATTTTCTGTACACAACGCTGTCAATATCAGACACGGTATCATAGCTTTCAACCAAGCTTCCTCTTACTGACTGCTGCCCCAAATTTTTTACCTTTTCAATTATTTCGGAGTCAAGTTTAATTATGTCACCGGAGAAAACTCCCAAATTCTCTTTTTGAGCTTTTTGTGCACTGCTAATTTGCATTTCCTTTTTTTTAAGTTCCTCATAAGTTGAAACGGGTACATTTTTAACTATAGTAGCTATCCTGTAAAAAGCAGGAACCTTTTCACCCTCTACCGCATCCATAACACAATTACCATCATCCGGAGAATCTATAACCTTTTCATTTCTTATCAGAATACCATCAACATTTTGAATTACTTCTATTTTGCCGTTTTTCAATATATCTTTTTCAATAGTATTGCCAAATGTTATGTAAAGCAATGATGGTAGATATATCAGTAGAAAGATTCCCATAATCAGTGTGCCTATCTTAATGCCCTTGATTTTGAATACATTCCCCATTTGTTTCCCTCCACCTATTACCTTTTCTTTAGTGTTGTTTCATCTCGCTTTTACTTTACCATCCCCTGATCTAGCAGTTTCTGCAAAGCAATAATATTCCCCAGCTTAACATGTTCATATACAAGACCGCCCTGCATGTAAGCCACATAAGGTTCTTTGATAGGTGCATCAGCACTGAGTTCAATGGATGACCCCTGTACAAATGCTCCGGCTGCCATGATAACCGGTGAATCATATCCCGGCATGTCCCATGGTTGTGGTGTAACATAAGAATCTACAGGCGACCCTTTCTGTATACCTTGACAAAATGCAATAAGGCTTTCTTTATTATTAAATTTTACTGATTGTATTATATCACTTCTGTGTGACTTTACAGAAGGCATTGTCTCAAATCCCGCCCGTTCCATAAGTGCAGCACAAAATACAGCACCCTTGAGGCTTTCCGCCACCACATGAGGTGACATAAATAAGCCTTGGAACATAAGCCTGTTGTTTCCCAGAGAAGCGCCAACCTCTTTGCCAAGGCCCGGAGATGTAAGTCTGTATGCTGCCTGCTCTACCAGGTGCTTCTTCCCGGCTATATAACCGCCGGTCAGTGCCAGTCCGCCACCGGGGTTTTTAATAAGCGAACCTGCTATTATATCCGCTCCCACCTGTGTAGGCTCTAATACCTCAACAAACTCCCCGTAACAGTTATCAACCATTACAATTATGTTACTGTTAACTTCTTTAACTGCGTCTATTACATTTTTTATATCCTGAATGGACAGTGCATCTCTCCATGAATAACCTCTTGAACGCTGAATCATTGCCATTTTAGTTTTCTCGGACACAGTTGCTTTAATTTTTTTCAGGTCCGGTTTTCCATCCGTTAAATCAACCTGTTTATAAGTTACCCCGAACTCCTTTAGGGAACCGCAGTTTTCCCCTCTTATTCCGATTACTTCTTCCAGAGTGTCATAGGGTTTACCTGTAACAGCTACCAGCTCATCTCCTGGTCTGAGATTTCCAAAAAGGCAAAGTGCAAGTGCCTGGGTACCCGAAACAATCTGATGGCGCACAAGAGCGTCCTCGGTTTGAAATATATTTGCATAAACACTGTCTAGAACTTCTCTTCCCCTGTCGTCATAGCCATAGCCGGTTGTTCCGTTGAAATGTGAATCGCTTAGTTTGTTTTCCTGCATTGCCTTTATTACTTTCATCTGGTTCAGCTGCTTTGTTCCGTCAATTCGTGCAAATACCTCTTGTGCATCTTTTTCAGCTTGTTCAGCCAATTCAATAATCTTATCATCTATTTCAAATTTCTGTTTTAAAAATTCTCTTGTTTGTAAATCCATTGGTAAAATTCCTCTTTCGTAGTTTATATATACATGATTTTATCTACTTTGTTTTGGTTTATCAAGTTAATTATAAAACTTTTGCGTATCAAATTCCATTTATAGTACAATATATCAAGCAGCATATACTATATACATTTATTGTTTCCAATATTGTCAGGAGGATTTTAATGTTATTAGAGAGGATAGTCAGTGAGAATGAAGCCGGAAAAACTCTTAAATATGTTTTGAAAAACGGACTTCAGCTTTCTGAAAGATTAATAAAAAAGCTAAAATTACAGCAGAAGATTTATGTAAATGAACATCCTGAAAGAGTTAATTATGTTGTAAAGGCGGAGGACAGGCTCAAGGTAATACTTGATCTTGAGGAAGAGTGTGAGAATATAGAGCCACAGGACATACCTCTTGATATTATATTTGAAGATGAATGTATGCTGGTTCTCAACAAGCAGCCGGGAATTGTGGTCCATCCTACCAGTTACCATCCTGATAATACCATAGCCAACGGTATAGTTTATTATCTGAAACAGAAAGGTGTTACCAAAAAGGTACGCCCTGTCAGCCGACTTGACAGAGAAACTTCGGGTATAATCATTTTTGCAAAGAACCAGTTTACTCAGGAAATACTCATCCAGCAAATGCATACCAATTTGTTTAAAAAGGAATATTTGGGTGTTGTACAAGGTATACCTGAAAAGTGTGAAGGTACTATAAATCTACCCATAGCCAGAAAGCCTGGCAGTATTATGCTAAGGCACATCTCGGAGGACGGAGCACCATCAATAACACATTATAATGTTCTTAAGAGTTTTCCTTTACATAATTCAGCCTTGCTGGGTTTTAAGCTCGAGACAGGACGGACACACCAGATAAGAGTTCATTGTCAGGCAATGGGTTTTCCTATCTATGGTGACACTTTGTACTCAGATAATACAAATTTATTCATTTCCCGGCAAGCCCTTCATTCCTATAGAACCGAGATACTTCATCCTGTTACCCGAAAAGAAGTTATATTCACGGCTGAGCTTCCTTCTGATATAGCCGGGCTACTGGAAATACTAAGCCAATAAATATGTAAATATTTTACACGAATAATGTCTTATGGTACTATCAAATTGCATTGTAAGTATTTATAGATATAGTTACAGGGGGTAGATGGTTCCATGGAAGTACTCAAAGAAAGATATTCTATAACAGAGCTTAGCACATGTTTGAATATAACAGATCATGCTTTAAGATTTTATGAAAAGGAATTTGGGTTAAATATCCCCAAGGACAACAGAGGCAGACGATATTATACTACTGACCTTGCAAATTTAATGTATCAGATTAAAGCAATGCGGGATCAAGGTCTTGAGCTAAAAGCTATAAGAAAAATTCTTGAGAATGAAAATATTATTAAGCCTAAAGACATCAGTGTCCCAATTTCGACAGAACAGCTTCCTGCCGTAGTTTCAAAGAGATTGGAAGAATTGAGCAGTGCTGAGCTGACCATGATAATGGAAACCTTAAACGGTATAAAAGAGCAGCTTTTTAATAATGTTGCCGCAGAATTTATAAGTACTCGAGAACATATTTCAAAAGAAATTCATAGCTCCAAGCTAGAACTTGGAGCTTGTGTTGAAAATAGTTCCCGTAAACTTGAAATCAAAATGGACAAGCATTTTCAGGAGGTAGACAGGTATATTACCAGTTGGAGAGAACGGAAAAACACAACTCTCGCAGGTAAACTGAAAAAACTCATCGGAAAATAGGTGATCCTCTTTCCAACCTGCAGATAGGAATTTGTAATTCCTATCTGCTAAAAACTTTATGTTTTAATCCTTTAATGCTACACCCTTAGCATCCTTGTTAATAGAACCGGCAAGAATCAAAATTCCTTCTATCAGTCCCCATACCCAAATGATTGGTGAGAATATAAAGCAAGATAAAACAGTCAGTAACAACTGTGCCAGACCAATCCCTATATAACCCAGATAAAATCTGTGAACACCAAATGCGCCAAGGAAAATTCCGAACAATCCCGCAGCAAGCTTTGATTTTTGCTGTCCGTAATTATTTAAACTAAAACCGCATTTCATACATACCTGAGACATTGAATCGGTTGCTTCTCCACATAAAGGACAGAAGTTATTCCCTTTTCCTGTAGGGACTCCACACGTAACGCATATAACAGCCTGATCATTCACAACGTTTCCGCAATTTCTACAATACATAAATATACCTCCTGATTTTTTCAAAAATATATGGTTAATAATATTTATTACTGAACATACAAATTTCTTATTGTATTTACATTCTAGTATACGATTATGAATATTGTATGTCTGATTATTTTTTCTCGCTTTATATATTAATTTAATAAAAAAATAAAATCAATAATACAACGCATAAACTTAATATTATTGCAATGAAAAATCATATAGTATATAATTTTTATGGTATTTTTTGATGTTACAAACCATGAGAGGATAGATATATAAATGAAATTAGGAATTGTAGGACTACCTAACGTAGGCAAAAGCACTCTTTTTAATGCTATAACAAAAGCAGGTGCAGAAAGTGCAAATTATCCGTTTTGTACTATTGAACCAAATGTAGGAATTGTAGCTGTTCCTGACGAAAGACTGGACATGCTTGCAAAAATGTATAACCCTGAAAAAATAACCCCTACTGTAATTGAATTTGTTGATATCGCAGGCCTTGTTAAAGGTGCAAGCAAAGGTGAAGGGTTGGGAAATAAATTTCTTTCTCACATAAGGGAAGTTGATTCAATTGTTCATGTTGTAAGATGTTTTGAGGATAGCAATATTGTTCATGTTGACGGTTCCATTGGTCCAAAAAGAGACATTGAAACAATTAACCTGGAATTGATTTTCTCAGACCTCGAAATGATAGAGAGAAGAATCGACAGAACGAAAAAAATGCTTAAATCAGGAGACAAGAAGTTCCAGATTGAAATGGAGCTATACGAATCCATAAAGGCTCACCTTGAAAGCGGAAGACCTGTAAGGTCAATGTCTTTTGACCAAGAGCAACAGCAGCTTGTTGACCAGTTATTTCTTATAACATTAAAACCTGTTCTTTATGCTGCAAATGTTTCCGAAGAAGACCTATCTTCTCTGGATAGTAACAGATTTCTTGCAGAGCTTAAAGGAGTGGCTGTTGAAGAAAATTCAGAAGTTATGGTAATTTGTGCAAAGATTGAGGAAGAAATTGCTCAGCTGGATGATGAAGAAAAGGCTGACTTCCTTGAGGCTATGGGACTGGAAGAATCCGGTCTGGACAAGCTCATTAAAGCAAGTTATAAAATTCTGGGGCTTATAAGCTATCTGACTGCCGGCCCACAGGAAGTAAGAGCATGGACTATTACAAACGGAACTAAAGCACCTCAGGCTGCGGGTAAAATCCATAGCGACTTTGAAAGGGGTTTTATCAGAGCTGAAATTGTAGCTTATGACGATTTAATTAGTTGTGGCTCATATACGGTTGCGAAGGAAAAGGGCCTGGTTCGGTCCGAAGGTAAGGAATATGTAATGCATGACGGAGATGTTACATTATTCAGATTTAATGTATAATTTAGCTTAATTCAATGATAATGATAAAACCTGCTGTTGACCAAGAACAGCAGGTTTTATATTTTATATTCACCGTCATTTATTATGCACCGGATAAGTCCCCTGTAAACATTAATCTTTCTTAAAGAAGGATGTGTCGCCTGCTATAACCTGAACATGATTTTTTGCAAAATTTGCATTTCCCATATAAACGTGATAATGTCCACCGTTTACATAAATAGCAGGGCTAGTAGCAATTCTATAATAATGAACATGACCATCTTCCAACGTAGTTGATCCTTCAATATAGTGTTTATGCCCTATCTGGTCACTGGTTTTATCAGTCTTGCCGGAATATTGATGAATGTGATCTTCAATATTTGAAGTCTTTCCCGCAAAGCTATGTGAGTGAAGCTTATTTTCCATATTACCTTATTTCCCTCCTTTATAACTCATATGCGGACAAGATTACATTGATTAACCGCTTGATAATATTTTATGTTTACATATTTCTTTTTGTTACACTTTTAGTATGATATTAGTATTAGAAAAAACAAAAAACCCGAAAGTTATTATTTTCGGGTTTTTATATTATGTAAATAACCAGACATTAATTTATGTTTTCTGAAAGTGCCATTGTTACCTCTTCTATCTCTTCATTATGTAAAATTTCATTTAAATCAATTATTGAGAAAAGCTTCCCGTCATTCTTACCTATGCCTTTTATGTATTTCTTGTTGTTTAATTTTATTACTGCCTCGGATCTGTCAACAGAATTCTCATTAAGATTTATTATTTCAGTAACATTGTTTACCATAAATCCGTACAATTGATCATCCTTTTCAGTTATTATAATCTTTGTCTTTTTTGTTACTTCTGATTCTCCTAAATTAAACCTTTTATTAAGGTCTACCACAGGGACAACTTTCCCCCTTAGATTATATATTCCTTTAATATAATCGGGCATTTGTGGAACAAGTGATATTGATCCATATTTCTCTATTTTATAGACAATTGAAGTCTCCACACTACAAAGCTCATTGTTCAAATCAAAAACTACAACCTGTATATCATTCATATCTCCAACCTCCCGAAGAATAAATTAACTTTGCATATTTATATTATCATACCGGATAAGCTTTTTAAAGAAATATTGACAGTTTCTTTTACAATCAAATGTTTTTTGTTATAATACTCATGTGTTTTATGCAAAATGATTGATAAGGATTGGTTATATTTATGGAGAAGAATAGAATTGAACGATTGAATGAACTGGCAAGAAAAGCGAAATCAGGTTCTCTTACGAGTTCTGAGCTAGCTGAAAGAGATAAGCTAAGAAAAGAATATATCGAAGCATTTCGGGCAAATTTAAAGGCTACACTGGACAACACAGTTATTGTAGATGCTGACGGAAACAGAAGAAGTCTCAGAAAGGACAACTAAATCCTGAAATATGCCGGTTTAAAAGCAATAAACCGGGAACAGGTCTGCTAACACCTTTCCCGGTTTATTTTATGTCCTGTAGGCTTTAATTTTTATATCTCCCCACGGGAGGCAGCTTTTCCAGTACCTGTTTTTCCAATTTGTCCAGTACCTCTTTTGCGGTTCTTATATCCGTGTCCATATCGTCCCTGAATTTCATAACAGCAACTTCATCATCAAGCATATCCGATTCTGAAAAAGGAAAGCTTTTCTTCATAGCCTGTATTTCGTTCTGAACAGCTGCTTTTCGCTCTTTTATTGCAGTAAGCTGTTTTTTTAAGTCTTCATGCTTTTCGCTTATATTGCCAAAATCTTTAATAACTTTTTTACGAAGCCTTTTTAATTTTTCTATGTCTCCCTGCTGATATGCTTTTTCTACTGTTTTCCAGGTTCGTTTGCTTATATCCTGATTTATTGTCAATTCAGGATGAATATAGCTTGCTATTTCAAGATACACATCCTTCATTTCCAATTCATTGTCACGTTTCTTCTTCTCCATAGCGTAGTCTATTGAATGAACATACTCTATTTCCAGTCTCATTTTTTTAAGTACTTCATAGTGTTTTTCAAACTCTTTTTCTAATTCTCTGTCGATATAGGAATAGTCTATTGGTATCTTGAATTTTTCACAAGTTTCAATCATTTCAAGTTTAAGTTTGGTTCTGGCTATAGCAAGCTCAAGCTTATGAAGCTCATATCTTGGTTCGCCAAGTTTGGCTACAAATTGATTTTTAAGGATTTCAGCCTCATACAGCTCCATGTAATCCTTTTCAACCAGGGCTTCTGCCAAAAGCCTCCTGTTTAATGTATATTTCTCAATTAACTTATTCATTTAGCAACACCTGTCTTTTTTATTTAGTCAATCTTCATTTATTCAAGTATTCTCATATTGACTTAAATATAATTTTTTATAAAATCCATTCTTTTTCAGTAAGTCTTCATGACTTCCCTGTTCAACAATCCTACCATTATTCATAACAAGTATAACATCCGCTTCTTTAATGGTGGAAAGGCGATGAGCTATAACAAAACTTGTCCTTCCTTCCATCATCTTCAAAAAAGCTTTCTGTATATTTAACTCTGTTCTTGTATCAACACTGCTGGTAGCCTCATCCAATATTAGCATAGGCGGAATAACCAACATAACTCTTGCAATAGTCAATAACTGTCTTTGGCCCTGTGACAAGTTGCTTCCACCTTCTGTGAGCTCTGTATCATAACCTTTCGGAAGTCTCTTTATAAAACTGTGTGCATTTGCGGAGACCGCAGCCTTTTTTACTTCTTCATCAGTAGCTTTCGGATTCCCGTATGCTATATTTTCACGAATTGTCCCCGCAAAAAGCCATGTGTCCTGAAGAACCATTCCAAAAGACTGCCTAAGACTGTCTTTGGATATTTTACTTATACTTTTATCATCAATATATATGTACCCTTTATCTGTTTCATAGAAACGCATTAACAGATTAACAAGAGTAGTTTTCCCTGAACCGGTTGGGCCAACTATCGCAATTCTCTGTCCTTCCTTAACATCAAGGTTAAAGTCCTGTATCAAAGGCTTTTCCTGAACATAAGAAAATGATACGTCGTCGAATCTGACATTCCCGTTAGTTTTCTTTAATTCAATATCATTAATATCCGCCTGTTTCTCAATTTCCTCGTCCATTATTGCAAAAACCCTTTCCGCAGAAGCAACAGCACTTTGTATCTGGGTTGTTACACTTGTTACATTGTTTATGGGTTGTGAAAAGTAGGTTGAGTAGGTTAGAAAGCTGGAGATATAACCTATACTTAACCTGCCGGCAAGTGCCGCAATACCACCAGTCATTCCAAGCAAAACATATGTTATATTATTTACCAGACGTGTAGACGGGTTTACTAGAGATGAATAGAACTGCGCCCATCTTCCGCATTTATACAAACGTCCGTTTATTTCCTCAAATTTCTTCTGAGCCCTTTCCTCATAATTAAATGCTTTTACAACCTTCTGATTGCCTATAATCTCTTCAATATAACCATTTAGCTCACCATTTACCTTTGACTGTTCCTTAAACATTTTTGATGAACGTCTTGTTATAAATGATGCAATTAAAAATGTAACAGGTGTCATTACAATTACTATAAGTGTAATCCAAGGATTCAAAACAAACATAAAAACAAGTGAACCAACAATGGATATTATACCAGTAAAAAACTGAGTAACAGACTGATAAATTCCTTCACCTATATTTTCCATGTCATTTGTAAGCCTGCCCATTATATCACCATGAGGCTTTTGGTCAAAAAACCTCAAAGGCATTTCAAGAATATGGTCAAATACATCTTTTCTCAACCTCTCTACTATTCTATTTGACAGTACAGCCGTAATTACCTGCAAACTCCATTGAAAAAATGCACTTACTAAATACAATATTAATATAACTATAACAATATTAAGAATACTTTTGAAATCAACCTGTCCTTTTCCGACAATAGCATCAACACCTTTACCTATTATAAATGGACCTGCCACCATAAGGATATTACTTAATGCTGCAAATAGTACAGCTCCCAGCAGATATGGCTTATTGGCTAAAATGTATCTGCCGAGGCGTTTAACTGCATCACTTTTCATGTCTGAGCTACCTCGCTTTTTCTTTGTGAATAGTATATTTCCTCATAGACAGGGCAGGATTCCAGCAGCTCTTCATTTCTGCCTATTCCTACTATTTCTCCATCATCGAGTACTACTATTAAATCTGCGTCTCTGATTGCAGCTACTCTTTGTGTTACCATTATTACTGTAAGCCTTTTAAGATTATCCTTGATTTGTCTTCTTAAAGCTGCATCTGTAGCATAATCCAAGGCACTGGTACTGTCATCCAGAATAAGTATTTCCGGCCTTTTGACCACAGCCCTTGCAATTGCAAGCCTTTGTTTCTGACCTCCTGAAAGATTCGCTCCGCCCTGAGTAACGTGAGCCTTAATGCCTTCAGGTTTTTGCTTGATAAATTCTGTTGCCTGAGCAATTTCGGCAGCCCAATAAATATCAATTTCCTGTGCCAGTTCATTTCCCCACTTTATGTTTTCCTCGATAGTTCCTGAAAATAGAACTGATTTCTGAGGAACAAGTCCTATTTTCTGTCTTAAATCCTGTTGCTTGATATTTCTAATGTCTGTTCCGTTTATCAGAATTTGACCATCAGTAGTATCGTAAAACCTGGCAATAAGGTTTACAAGAGTGGATTTTCCTGACCCGGTAGAACCTATTATGCCTACAGTTTGTCCACTTTTGATTCCGAATGATATATTTTTCAAAGCGTACTCTGAGGCTCCATCGTATGTAAATCGTACATTTCTAAACTCAATCAAAGGCATTCCTGCCGAAACATCGACAGCAGCCTTTACATCTGTGACACTATCAGCCCTGTCCATTACAGACGGCTGAGTTTCCAATATCTCATTGACCCTGTTTGCTGAAGCTGCCGCCTTTGTGAAGGTGACGACTAGATTAGCAAGTACAATAAGTGCGGAAAGAATCATGTTTATATAGTTGATATAAGCAATTATTTCACCTTGAGTCATTGTACCATGATATACCTGTATTCCGCCAAACCACAGTATCGCAGCAACACCGAGGTTTACTATAACTGTTGTAGCAGGATTTAGAAGTGCCGAAACCTTACCTACACTAATAGACATATCTGCGTATTCCCTGTTGCCTTTTGAAAAACGCTCTCTTTCCTTGTCCAGTTTTGCAAACGCACGTATTACCCTTACTCCGGACAAATTTTCACGTACTATTACCGACAATGTATCAAGCTTTTTCTGTACTGTTTTATACAGTGGTATTGTTCTTGACATTATAAAATATATAACCAGTGCAAACAACGGCATTGTTATAAATAGTATTACAGACAGCTTCAAGTTGATGGTCATTGCCATTATCAAACCGCCAATGCAAAGAAAAGGAACTCTGACTACAAGTCTTATCAGCATGGCCACTGCAAGCTGGAGCTGGTTTACATCACTGGTTATTCTATTTATGAGAGAAGGAGTTCCTATTTTATCAAGTTCATTAAAGGAATATCCTTGTATCCTTTTGAATAAAAGGTTTCTCATTGACGTTCCAAACCCCTGTGAAGCTATAGATGCATAATACTGGCATATATATGCGGAGCCGGCTCCGGTTATTGCAATTGCAACCATTATCCCTCCCATCATGTATACATATGATGGATTGTTTGCTTTTACACCATTATCAATAAGCTTTGCCATTAATAAAGGTATTGTCAATTCAAGTATTGCTTCAAATAATTTAAATGCCGGACCTAAAATAACTTGTTTCTGGTATGGCTTTAAATATTTTATTAATTTAAACAATCAATAACTTCCTCCAATTTTACGTTAACTTATTTTACTAATGTTGCAACTAACTAAAGATACATGTCTTCAAGTATTGATGAACCCGTTTTTGTCTTAAAATATTTACCTCTGACAGTAGTTATAGCATTTTTGTCCATTTCATCTTCATATATGTTCACAAGAAAATCTGCTTCAACCAGTATTTGAAAATCTACTCCATCTATTTTATTATAGCTGTGGTGATGCCCTATTATATAACAAACTCGTTCAATAGTATCATTATCGATATCGTATTTATTCATTATCTCTTTTGCTATTGCAGGCCCTTCCTTTTCCTGATACGGTCCCGCAGACGAATTGTACTTTTTTTCGGCCTCTTTGATTCCTATATCGTGAAGAATTCCCGAAAGGCTTACAATCAGCAATTCTTTATCATTAAGCTGCTCTAATGTACCTATAGTATTACAAAAGCTATAAACCTTTAAAGCATGGTTAATACGTTTAACATCTTTATTGAAATAGTTTATCATTTCCTTTATTATTTTGTCTGAATTTATTGTCATATTACACTCCTTTATTTCGGATTTTATTCATTTCTATCAATTATATTGCATTGATATTTGAAAAACAATGCAGATAGCAGAAATTTTATGATACAATAAGGAAAGTTAATATTCTTATATCATAAAGAGGGTTCACAATGAAACTACGCATTCCGTTTATTGATTTCCTAAAAACTATAGCTATATTAGGCGTTATAATTATTCATGTTTCATCCAGAGCATTAATAAATTATGAAGTTGCCTCTGTAAACTGGAACCTTTCGGTTTTCTGGGGAGCAGTGGTAAGATGGAGTGTTCCTGTCTTTCTCATGTGTAGCGGAGTATTATTTCTTAATTCCGATAAAAATGTTTCCATAAAACGGATATTTAGTAAGTACTTACCACGACTTATAGTAGCACTTGTTTTCTGGGCTGTATTGTATGAAGCATGTGACGTTTATTTGAATTATGTACATACCGGATTTATAGAATTATCCGTATTGAAGGAGTCAGTAAAAAATCTTCTTACATGTAATACACATTTTCATTTATATTATTTGTATATAATCATTCTTATATATGCTCTTATTCCTATTATCCGTGTATTTACGAATGCAGCGGACAGGCGTCAGATTGAATACGCCCTATGTGCATGGTTTGTTCTTGGAATTGTATACCCCTTTATTGTAAAGTTCTATCCATTTAATATGCTTAAAGGAATAGTAGTTCAGTATAAAATAGCAATGGCATACTCCTCCGTCGGATATTTTATCCTAGGACATTATTTACATAAATACACTTTATCTAAAAAAACAAACTACATTATGTATTTACTGGGAGCTGCAGGATTTGCTACAACTTTGGCAGGAACTATTTATAGGTCAGAATCATCAAATACACTAAATACACTTTTCCTTGAAGGTATGTCTCCTAACGTTGTTCTTATGGCTTGTGCGATATTTTTACTTGCAAGAAACATAAACGTTATTTTTAAATCCGATAAAGTTCTGAAATTGTTTGGCTTTATTTCTCAGGGGAGCTTTTGTGTTTATCTTTTTCATGATTTCATAAATATAGCTTACAGGGAACTTAAAATTGAGAGTACTATTGCCAATCCTGTTATTTCTATACCTTTTCTTACTTTAATTAATCTCGGGATAAGTCTTTTAGTTTACATCATTTTATCTAAGATTCCTCTTGTAAGAAAATATTTGATATAGCTACTTTACTTGTATCAGGCCATATTATTCCATCCCCAAAGAAGAAATACTACTGCAAGAAGCATTATAATTATTCCAAGCATCTTTCGATTCAAGAATACTACCTCCTCTAAAGTATACAAAGATTTCTAAACACATTTACGTCTTTAAGTATAAATAATAAATGTGTTTTATTTGTGTCATATTTGTAACTTTTTCTAAAGGAATATATATTTAGAGAAGCGGTGATAACAGTCTACAAATGCTTTCCAGTATTTTTGACAGTACACCTCTGTTTTTATAATTTTCTTCGGTTACCTCTTTGGATATATTTAGGTCATTGTAAAATATAGTTGAACATTTATGAGTAATGTCATGACCATACATAAAAGCGTTGATTTCAAAATCCAGTGAAAAACTTCTCATGTCCATATTTGTAGAACCTATGGAACAGCAAGTGTCGTCTATTACTATCATTTTTGAATGTAAAAAACCCGGATACAAGTAAACCTTTACTCCAAAATCCATGACATCTTCAATAAAGGATGTTGTTACTTTGTAGACAAGTCTTTTGTCAGGTACTTCAGGTATCTGGATAACCACATTTACACCCGACATTGCAGCATTTTGTAAAGCTTCAAGAAATGAATCGTCCGGAACAAAATAAGGGGTCTGAATAAGAATAGAGCATTTTGCAGAATTAATCATTTTTATCATGCCCCTCTTGATCTCCTCTGCATTGGTATCGGGTCCGCTTGATACCATTTGAATAGCTACATCTCCTCTTTCTTCTCTGTTGATTGGCCTAAAATATTTATCCAACCTTCCGAAGTCTACTTCTTTTTTGGAAGCATACAGCCAATCTGTCATAAACCTGAGTTGAAGGCAGTAAACGCTGCTTCCTGTTACTTTAAGATGAGTATCCCTCCACGGCTTGATTCTTTTGTGCAGTCCCAGATACTCATCACCGATATTAATTCCTCCTACATATCCTACTTTTCCGTCAATAACCACTATCTTCCTGTGATTTCTATAGTTTGCTTTAAGGTAGTTATCTATTGAATTTGAAAAGAAGCTTAATACCTCTCCTCCATTATCTATAATGGTTTTAAAAGCTTTATACGGGAGAAATAGATTTTGTCCGTGATCAAAGAGTACCCTTACAGTAACACCCTGTTTTGCTTTTTTAGCAAGAGTATTTATTACCAGTGTACCGATTTTATCATTTTTTATAATAAAATACAGCATATGAATAGAAGTTTCAGCACCTTCTATATCTCTTAACAAGGAATCGTATTTTTCCTTAGTTTTGGTGAATATTTCTACTTTATTATCATTGGTAAAAGGGCTTTGGGGCAGATTTATATTAAAATTTATTAGCTGCTTCACATAATGATTATAGGATTCCTTGAACATGGTTTCATCATAAGAAACAGTACCTAACGTTTGATAAATCTCTCTACTGTACTCAACATCTTTATGATTTTTTATATGAAATTTTTTCTTTTTCAAATTTAATGGTCTGCCAAATATCAAATATAGTAAAAAACCTGCTACAGGCAATAGAGTGAGTGCTAAAATCCAACTCAAAGCACGAACAGGCTTTTTTCTTTCAAAAAAGAGTGCTGTAATAACGAAAATACTGTTTGATATTATTATAATTAATGAAAGTGCTGAATATAAGTTTGTATTCATGTCTCACTCCAGCTTTAATTGTTTCAGATAATCAAGTTTTCTGTACTCTTTTCCGATGTGCTCCTTTATATATCTTTTGGATATTTCCCCTAATTCTTTTATAGATTCTTGGGAAAGTGAAAAATTAAACAGTTTTTGAGGGCTAATGAATATTATGTACTTCAAAGCCTTGACAGTACCTGGTAGTAGCGATATAGACCTTGACTTTGGATTTAAGCAATTTTTACAAACAAGACCTGAGCTGTCAAAATCAAAGTACATATTCTCATCCTGTGCTTTCCCGCAGTTTACACAACTTATAACATGCGGCTCATATCCCAGCAGGGACATGAGCCTTAACTCAAAAACTACAGTTATAAGTTTAAGCGGGCGGTTGGTTTTGGAAATGACATAGAGTGTGTTCAGAAGAAGCCGAAGGACCTCTTCTGATGGTTCTCCCTCCTGAACATTATCCGAAATCAACTCAAGTATATGAGAGCAGTATGTCAGTTTTTCTATATCGTTTCTTATTTCATAATTAGGCTCTAGTACCTGACAGCTTGACATATTGTAAAGTTCTTTTCCTTTAAACAGCATGTACTCACTATAGGCAAAAAGCTGTGACCCTGCGCTCAATGAGCTTTTCGCTCTTCTTGCATTTTTTGCAGCTATTGAAATTTTACCTTCTTCAGCAGTAAGTACCGTAATAATCTTATCTGCTTCACCAGTATTTACTTCTTTTATAACTAACCCCTTATAATTAACATAACTCATTCTTAACCCCGATAATTACCTAGACTTCTGTTTCCTCTCGCATGACATTCTCTGCTGTTTCAGACTTAAACTTTTCTTCGATCTCCTTCATTAGAACATAAGAATCAATACTTCCTGTTGTTTTAAAAACATTCCATACAAAGTCCAGTAACATAAATGTCAGCCCCCTTGGCTTAAAAATTTGTTTAGAACTATATTTTCTCTACATCATATATTCTCTCACAATTCGCCAAGAGTATACCCGATTAATTCTTATTTGTTTTATAACCAAGTGTTTTGAGCATATTGTCGCTGTTTCTCCAGTCCGGCTTTACCTTTACCCAGAGTTCCAGAAATATCTTTGTGTCCAGCAGGCGCTCAATTTCGTATCTGGCAGCACTTCCGATTTTTTTAAGCATATTACCCTGCTTACCTATGATTATGCCCTTGTGAGAGCTTTTTTCGCAGTATATGGTGGCCTGAATATTTATAAGCCCGTCTTCCCTTTCCTTGAAGGATGTAACCTCTACACCAACACCGTGAGGAACCTCGTCATCAAGATTAAGCAGCACTTTTTCCCTTATCATTTCAGCAGCAATTACTTTTTCAGGCTGGTCTGTCAGCATATCTTCCGAGAAAAACTGCGGCCCCTCCGGTATATAATCCAATGCCTCTTTTAATATTATATCAATACCGTCATTTTTTAATGCCGAAATCGGAATAATCGCTTTAAAATCCATAAGTTTGCTGTAGCTGTCTATTATTGCCAACAATTTATCCTTGCTAATCAGATCAACCTTATTTAATATAAGAAAAACAGGAGTTTTTACCTGCTTTAACTGCTGAATAATGTTAATATCCTGAGCTCCCGGCTGCGCATTCGCTTCAACCAGAAACAGAACCAAATCAACTTCCTTTATTGTCTCGGAAGCAACGTTTACCATATATTCTCCAAGCTTAGTTTTTGGCTTGTGAATACCCGGAGTATCTATTAATATAAGTTGGCATTCTTTATTTGTTATAACACCTCTTATAGTATTTCTTGTAGTCTGGGGCTTGTCCGACATTATTGCAATTTTCTGACCTGTTATCGTATTTAAAAGTGTTGATTTTCCTACATTAGGCCTTCCTATTACTGATACAAAACCTGATTTATATGACATTTTCTCCTCCAATATATTATTAAAAAGTTCTGAATGCGTTTGGAAGTAAATCCCCAAACCTTATTTTTATATATTCACCATTTTTTTTAGTGCATATCAATTCCATTTCATCATCTGCAAATTCAGCCATTACTTGCCTGCAAATGCCGCAAGGATATATGTAGTCCTCATCCTCACTGGCTATAGCAATTCTATCAATCTTTATCCTGCCCTCTTCTGAAACAGCCTTGAATATAGCCGTTCTCTCTGCGCAGTTTGTTGCACCAAAAGAAGCTATTTCAACGTTACAGCCCGTATATACTTTACCTGAAGCGGTTAATAGTGCAGCACCCACCTTGAATTTTGAATAAGGGGCATACGCTGTATCCATGGCCTTTCTCGCATAAGATGCTAGCTCCATATCATTCATCTTGAAGCCTCCTTTTTATTTATAACTATGCTAGTAAAATAGTCAATTTATGTATAATTTTATCCCACAGAATAAGTAATCCTATTATAATACTAAAAATTGCCGATACAAAAACGGCACCGGCTGAAACGTCCTTAATAATCTTGGCTTTGGGGTGGTAAACATCAACTATTATGTTAACGACAACTTCTACAGCTGTATTAATTAATTCAAAACAAATTACCATTGATACTGTAAGACATAGTATAGTAAGCTCAATTTTGCTAACCCTAACCCACAGCGACAGTAATATTACAATAGTCCCTGTTATCAAATGGATTTTCATGTTTCTTTCATTTACAATAGTATACCAAATGCCCTGAAAAGCATTATTAAAGCTTTCTATAAGATTTCTATTCTTCATAGTACTCCTTATTCTCTGGGAAGTCCGATTTCCTTCAAAATGGCCTCCTGCTTTTTGAACATTATCTCTTCCTCATTCTTTTCCATATGATCATATCCTAAAAGGTGGAAGCATGAATGTGCTGTTAGGAAAGCCATCTCTCTTTCAAAACTGTGGCTGTAGGCTTCCGCCTGTCTCTTGGCAGTTTCAGCAGAAATAATTATATCTCCCAGAATTAACTCGCCCATTTCAAGATCATAGTCCCCTTCATCCGATATAAGCTTACCGTCCTTAAAATCTACCATAGGGAAGGATAGAACATCTGTTGATTTATCTATATCCCTATGTTCTTTGTTTATACCTCTTATCTCGTCGTCATCTACAATTAAAACACTTACTTCGTAATCTTTGTCAAGCTTCTCTGACTTCATACACAGTTTTATTGTCTTTTCTATAAGGCTTTCTATTTTTTTGTCTACTATAACTTTATTCTGCTCATTTTCAATTATTATCAAGTTTTGTTCCTCCACCTATTCTTTTATCTTCCGAATCCTTCTCCTTATTATACTCTCCCTTTTCCTCTATAAAAATATCCTTTTTTAATGCGTCTTTTATTTCAGGATATTGTTCTCTTGCATGAAAATAACCGCTGAGTACTCTCATAAAGGATTTAGCTATAGTATCAAGGTCTGAAAGCGTAAGCTGGCACATATCCAGCTGACCGTCATCAAGCTTATCCTTGATTATTTTTCTTATCAAGCCTTCTATTTTTCCTTCCGTTTTGTCTGTCATTGATCTTACGGCTGCTTCTACTGAATCAGCCAGCATAACAACAGCTGCTTCTTTTGTTTGGGGCCTTGGGCCTTCATATCTGAAATTCTCCTGCTTTATTTCTTCATCCCCTCCGGCTTTCATTGCCCTATGAAAAAAGTAAGCTACCAGAGTTGTGCCATGGTGCTGTTTTATTATATCTCTGATTGCAGTAGGAAGCTTGTACTTTATAGCAATGTCTACTCCATCCTTGGCATGTGATGTTATGACAAGAGTACTTAGGTTTGGAGTCATCCTGTCATGGGGATTTTCGTTCAACTGATTTTCTTTGAAAAAGTCCGGCCTTTTCAATTTTCCAACATCATGAAAATAAGCACCTGCTCTGGACAATAAAGCATTCCCTCCAATATCCTCCGTAGCTATCTCTGCCAGATTCCCTACCATTAGACTGTGATGATAGGTTCCCGGTGCTTCTATCAGTAATCTTTTTAACAAAGGATGATTTGGGTTGGAAATTTCCAATAGCTTTAATGGCGTCACAATATTGAAAACACTTTCCAAAAATGGCAATAAACCTATAGTAAGTACCATTGAAATCAGTCCGTTTAGAAAGACGGCTATACTGTCCGTAATAATTGTTTGTACGTCACTTTTATATATAAAGTTCAGTGCAACTACAAGAACGACATTTATCAATCCAAGTAGTATTCCATTCATGGATAATTTGCTGCGTTGGCTTGCTTTGGTTACAAGAAAAGCAGAAATAACCCCACAAATTAGGCCCATAAACAAAAACTTATTGTCACCCTTAATCATAATTGAAATACCGACTGTAAGTACACAGTTTATTACAACGGCAAGCTCCATATTTAAAAGTATAGAAACCAGCATTGTACCTACAAAAACCGGTATTACAAGACCCTCGTAGTAAGGATAGAGGCATCTAGCCAAAACAAGTATTATAACAACTATTAAGGATAATAATAACAAGTCCTTTCTGTCGTTGTATATTTTTTTGTTGTATTTTTTAAGGAACACTATAACCAAACCCGCAAGAAATAAAATAGTTGAAAGAGTACCTATTGAGAAAAGGTAATCATATTTACTTTTTGTTTCCAGCAAATTTAACTCTTCAAGAAGCTGTAACTTGTCTTCTGTTACCACATCACCAAAGCTAATAATCCTTGATTCCTTTTTGATTTTTACAATATTTGCGTCATTATTGTAGGCTTCCTGCTGTTTCTTTGAAGTAGCCGCTTCATCTATAACCCTGTTTGGCTTCAATATTGCTTTTACAAGCTGATTACCAATATTTTTAAGTTCCTGGCTTATTCCCTGTTCACTTTGATAACTGTTCTGCAGCCTATGTATGTGAATAGCAAGATTGCTTTCAGTTACCTCTTCAGACATGGCATCCGAAACTAGCCGACGGGTAATCTCTTCAAAATTATCAAGTTCTGTATCTGAAATTTTGGATACAAGATAATTTATCTGGTCTGTTGATAACGGTATATTTAGCTGGGATACATGCTGTGTGAGGCTGCTTATTGCTTCATCACGGGCCTGTTTCAAATACACATCATAATCCCGGGTATTTGTACCTACACCAAGCTGCTTTAAATTTTTATCAATACTATCTCTGGCAGATGAAACTGCCTTGAAAAAATCATCTTTCTTATAAATAACCTCTACAAAAGCTTTTGTATCTTCCTTGTTAACAGGCTCAACACTTTCTCTTGCAGATATTCTGTTTTTTTCTGTCAGGACCTCGTTAACCAAATCTCTAGGTGCTGTAATATCATAAGTGGACACATCCCCTACACTTAATCTGTATTTTTTAGGCAGTGCCCCCGTCTGAATTATTATGAATGCAATCACTACTGTAATAATAACAAGAAAAGCACGCTGAAAAGCGAAATTTCTCGCAATCTTTTTCAGCCTGCCATTACCTTTCTTCTTTTTTATCATTGGCTTTCCCCCGAATCCAAGCTCACTTTTTGTTTGAATCGTGTTTTTCGTATGCGACTATAATCTTTTGCACCAATTCATGCCTCACAACATCCTTTTCTGTAAGGTTAACAAATGATATTCCTTCTATATCTGAAAGTATATTGGTGACCTCCCTGAGGCCTGATTTCTTGTCCCCCGGCAAATCGACCTGTGTAATATCACCGGTAATAACTGCCTTTGAATTAAACCCGATTCTTGTGAGAAACATTTTCATCTGTTCAGGTGTTGTATTCTGGGCTTCATCCAGTATTATAAAGGAATTGTCCAGTGTTCTTCCTCTCATATATGCAAGAGGTGCTATCTCAATCATACCTCTCTCCAAATATTTTAAATAAAGGTCAGCACCCATAATCTCATACAAACCGTCATATAAAGGTCTTAAATATGGGTCTACCTTATTCTGCAAATCCCCCGGTAAAAAGCCCAGTTTTTCTCCAGCCTCCACTGCCGGCCTTGTCAGAATAATCCTGTCCACTTCCTTATTTCTGAATGCCGTTACAGCCATAGCTACGGCAAGGAAAGTTTTCCCAGTTCCGGCAGGACCGATACCAAAGACTATGTCATTCTTTTTAATGGCATCCACATAGATTTTTTGACCATGGGTTTTATATTTTATCTGCTTACCCTTTGCGGTAAGGCAAACATAATCTGTAAGAATTTCATCCGCCTTTTCTATCTGTTTCTCATTAGACAAACCTACCAAATAGAGCACATTTTGTCGGGTAATGGACTGTCCTTGTTTAGCAATGTCAAGAAGCTTGTTAAGAACTGTTTCAGCCTTACTTACGCTCTCTGTCTGACCGCTTATCCTGATGGATGTACCCCGTGTTAAAACTTTTACCTTAAATGCTTCTTCTATAATTTTTATGTTTTCATCATAATTTCCAAAGATATTCATTGCATGTTCAATTGTATAAAACTCTACACTTCTCTCAGTTATATCCGCCAAGTATTATTAGCCTCCTATCATCTGTGTAACTCCAATGTCTTCTATACATTCTACCGTTACTGTGGCAGTTATTTTACCATCATCATTTTCGGTATAGTATACATTCTTTTTAGCTATCTCTGCTCCTTGCGGTATCTGTTCCTGTACCTGTTTAAATGCCTTTTCGGCTGCTAATTGTTTTGCTCTGTCAATATCAAGCTTTTCCTGTATCAATTCGTACTCATAGTATTTATCAACAACCCATTCTACAGGTAAAGCAAGATTCTTACCTAAAGAAAGTTTCTTTTTTACCTCTATGTGCTCTGCATTATTATATGGAATTTTTCTATGAAATAATTTGAATTTTTTTGTAAAAAAAACAAGAGAATACCTTTCTTTCTCGAAACCCGTTCTTCTGGTTTTAACAAGCGTTTGCTCTACCTGACTACTGGCTTCATACCATGTCCTGGCTTTTACAGACCCCATTGAGTGAACCATAAGCGGAGGGGCTTCAGGATTTTTTACGTTCTCTATTGTTCCGGTAACAAGTAGCTGGCCTTTTGTTACTGTATCACCAATTTTTACTGTTTCAAGGCCTTCTTTTGCTACTATTGAGTATATAACACCATCCTTTGCTGCAACCAAATTGCATGGTATATTTTTATCTATTAAATCCGGAGGTTTCACCCTTTCAGAAACATTAACAAAAACCCTTGTCCCCCGAACCGAAACACTGATCCTTGAGAGGTCATTTATCCCAAGCATTATATTGTCTACTATGTTATCAGGGTTTATGCTGAATTTAAATGCCCCGGGTTTTATTCCATTTTCATAGAGCTTTTCTAATATAACTTCTGTGGAAACCTTGTCATTTCCGGTAACTGACACATCCCATATAAATGAAGATATTATGAAAAAAGTAATTATACATACAGCTGAACCGATAATAAATGCCTTTCGGTTTTTGTATTTGTATATTAAAAAAGGAAGACCTTTTTTTCTGTTAATATGTACTCTGCACCGGGATTTCTTTGCAACAGGCCGCAACATTCTAAAATCTTTTATACTGATTTTCATAGTCAGTTTGCTGCTGCTGTTCCATTTTACATTCCATAGTCTAATCTGACGATGAGTACATATATTAATAAATTTTTCCAAAAAATATCCTTCAACTACTATAATAACATATCCAAGTATATAATTCCACAACCTCCAAATTAACATTTTCGTTACCCCCGTATTTTCCCTTGAAAGTAATTACTTGAGGAATTCAAGTGACAGTATGTTTCCGTATACCATTATATTTTCTGCAGTAATCTCTTTGATATAAATATCGGTACCTGTTAATTTAATAATCCCGGACGTAGTATTTACACGTATTACTCCTTCCGCATACTCTACAATTCCCTTGTAGTTTTCGATAATAACATCCCCGTTGCCCAGCATAACAAGTTTAGGCATATTTAATACAATCTCTTTTGGTAACTCAAGCATCTCCGTAATTTTTTCTCTGAACTTAGGTTTGTTACTTTTTACCGTAGGAGTTTTTGTGTTTTTCTTATTTTTGTTTTTACCTGCCGAACTCATTCTCCCCGCCATATCCAACCCTCTAATCGTTTAATTTGCCAGCTCCTGAACGTTACCAAACTCATAGCCATTTTCACGTGCACCTTTGATAATCATGCCTAACGCATCTGCATTATCTTTAGACACCGCATGAAGCAACATAATTTCACCATTATGGAGATTACGCATTACTACCTTATATGTATATTCAGGACCTCTTACCTTATCCCTGTACCAGTCATCATATGCAAAACTCCAGAAAAGGTTGCAATATCCAAGCTTATTTGTAATACTCAGGGTACGTTCACTGTATTCGCCTTTTGGTGGCCTGAGAAAATTCATTTTTACACCGAATTTTTCTGTAAAAGCACGCTCCAGGCCCACCACTTCCTCTTCAATTTGGGTATCACTTTTTTCCGGCAGACTTGGGTGGTGTATTGTATGGTTTCCAACGGTGTGTCCTTCCTCAACCATCCTGCGTACTAAATCCTGATGCTCTTTAAGATACGGACCTGTTATAAAAAAAGCTGCCTTTACATTATTGTCCTTTAGCGTATCAAGAATTTGCCCTGTATAGCCATTTTCATAGCCCTCATCAAATGTAAGGTAAATTATCTTTTTACTTATATCTCCAAGATATTTGGCTCCATATTTTGAAAGCAACTCAGGAGTTCCCGGATCGGCTCTGGGTGTTTGATTATTTGACTGCCTTGCCATGCCCCAGCATCTTTTTTTATCGTTTGGATATGAACTTTTATCGGATACTTCTCCTTCTGTGGCTGAGCTATTTCCTTCAACAAGTCTTCCTGTCAGTTCAGTAGAAAAATCAACTTTGTTACTGCTTGCACTGTATACTCCTCCAATATCAGAAAACCCGGAATCCGAATTTGAATCCCTATATTTCTTTATTGTAAAAAATACAAAAATCAAAGCTACGCCTACTATTAAAGCCATTACGGTAATCGCCTTATTTTTTTTCAATCTTATTACCTCCGTCATCGCAGTTGTTCTAAAATCCGAAATAAAATGTTTCTCATATATTTATATATAGTTCGTCTATCTTTTTAGAACAACTTTTACCTATAACAAAAAAATCCTCAAAGAAGTGAGTTACATCACTCTCTAAGGATTCTTACAATGTGAGTCTTATGTCTATTTACTATTTTCTACTATTTTAAGTTTATCTGTCTTTATTAATTCTTCACCTATTGGAGGAATTTCAACATTATCTGATTTCTGAACACTGACGTCGACGAATACTTTAATTTGTTCAAAAACCCCACCGACCATATTTAACGCATTCACTGCGTCATCAGGATCAACAATAGCCTTTATAACATATGGTGGAAGTACATGCCTGCCATTAACATTTATGTATCCGCCTGCTCCTCTGACTTCACTTGTATCAATTATTCTTTGGTCATTTATTGCAAGTGCCTGGGCATCTGTAGCTCTCAGCTCATTTAACACGAATAGAAGATCATCATCCTCAACGCTTAAAGCATCATCTTTGCTGAAGGTAACAACAACCCCTCTTCCTTTAACCATGGATAACCCTGCAACTGTTTTCAGCTTTTGTATTTCATCCGACAAAAGTTTTAGATTTTCATCTGAATTACCTCTTGCATTCTCAAACTTGGATAATTGGGTTTGTAATTCATTAAGCTTTGCTCTTAAATTTTCATTATTTTTCTGCTCATTTAGTATTTTTACGACCAGATCATCTTTCTTCTGATTTTCCAATGTCATTACCTTTGCATTATTTCGTATACTTTGAAACTGCCATGACAGTGCAAGTCCAAGAATTACACATACTAATGCTATGGATATGTTTCTACTGCTCCTTTTTGCTTTCATTCTCTGCTACCTCCAGCTTGGAAATCAATCCATTGATGTCATTCATGAATTTTGGTATAACAATGTTATTTTTCTGTTCTACAGTAACACGCTTTTTATATTGAATAAGTCCACTTACCACGTCACTATCCTTTATTGCAGAATACAACTTGTCAGGGTCGCCAATTGCCTTTATTTCAAACGGAACTGCATACCTGTTTTTATTTATTTTTATGGTAGGGCCTGCACAAATCTGCTCACTGGTTGCAATAAGCCTTTCATCATTTATTGCTATGGCCTGTGCTCCGGCATCTCTCAAATCATTTATAATACCGTAAACCTCGTAATCGTGAATTATATAATTCATTTGACTTGAAGGGTCTGGGTTTTCTGCATCATTTAAGGTTATTATTACACCATCCCCGGTCACATCTGTTAATCCTGATATGAATTTAAGATAATCCAGCTCATTTTTTAAACTGTTACTGGAATTCGTTTCAGGAGAAGCTTTCAGAAAATCTTCCTTTTTATGTTCCAGTTCTTCTATCTGTGCCTTATACTGCTCTCCTTCCTTAACTCTTGTATCCAGTTGACTTTTTAGCCTATTATAATCAAGTGTAAGAGCAGACTGTTTTTGCATGCTGACAGTACTTCTTATTTGTACTGTAACTAGCATACCAAAAATGGCAAATATGATAAATAGAATAATAAAATTGTCTTTTACCTTCATTATAGCCTCTTTTGTATACTTTATTATTTTCTCCTTGGTTCCCTCTTTATATAATTTTACTTTTTATACACAGTTTTTTCAAGGAAAAAACATTTTTACTTATTTTTTAACTTTTTCATTGACAAAATTATATAGTCTATTGTATACTAATATTCGTCTTAGGGGAGTAGCGCAATTGGTAGAGTAGCGGTCTCCAAAACCGTCGGCTGCGGGTTCAAGTCCTGTCTCCCCTGCCAAGTAAATAGCCACTTTCGAGGTTTCTCGGAAGTGGCTATTGTTATGTAAAAGCGGAATTTTAGCGGAATACTATTTTTCTAATACTAGTTGCCAAAATCGGGTGTTTTTCTCCTTTTCGTTGCTTTTATACTTTTAATCTATATTTTGATTTTTCATTAACCCTTTTGCCAATGCTAATAACATTTCTTGATTTTCCTTTGATTGTTCCTTAATCATTTCCGAAAGTTCGGGTAATACAAAGGTTTCTTCTGAATTATTCATTCGTTCTATTTTTCTACGCTCATAAGCTTTATCCTCTATTTCTGATAGCTTATCAATTGTATCTTTTACTTTATAAATATAATCCCTAATTATTCCTGCATAAGTTGCATACCTTGGGAATTCCCACCATATACACAATTTATCCTCTTCTTTCTTTTCATTAAACTTTCCAAAGTATTCATCCGCCAATGTTTGTGTTAGTAAACACACTTTTTCTACATTGTCTTGAATTTCCACTATTTCGTCACTTAAAGTTATTATTGCCTGTTCTATATTACATTCATTATTTAACATACATAAGCCCCCTCAAATTTTTTATTAATTTATTTAATTCAGGTTGTCCTGCTTATGCTTTTGTAATTTTATAAGTTCCTCATTAGTTTAATGCCTATTATTTTTTATAGATACGAAGGTCGGACTCACAGTCCAGCCTTCAAAAGCAGACAGAAACAAAATGTATACACAAGTGAATAACTTCAAATACAATTTAAAATACTTTCATCTAACATAGATATTCCTCCTTTTTATTTGCCCTTGAAGGAAGCTCAAGAAATAGTATAATAGATATGAGCTATCCTTAAAAGGATATGTTTACACTTGTAGCTCCTGCTGACTTTGGACGGTTGCAGGGGCTACTACAATTGTACGGTTTATTTTTCTGTGAGCCATTGTTTTACTGCTTCCTTTTCAATTCTCCAATCCTTACCCACCTTAAAAGCATTCAACTTTCCGGCCTTAATTGCTCTTTTAATTGTTTGGTCACTAACTTGTAAAAATTCAGCAAGTTGTTTTGGCGTTAAAACTTCTGGTAACATATCAATACCCATTAGACAACCTCCTTTCATATATAACTATATCACAACGTATCTACACATGTCAATAATAAGTATCCAAAATTATCAAATAAATTTCCGATACAAAAACTGCCTACCCAATTTAATATTGGATGGGTTATAAAATAAATATCATAAAGTAATAGGAGTGACAGTTTCTTGAAAGCGAAGCGAAAACTGGATTTATTAACCTAACTCAAATTGATTTAGGTTCAGCCAAAAATGCAAAGACACTTTATCTCTATTCAGGAGTTAGTGAACACTTTTCACGAGTTCGTGATTTGATTTTATTGTATCACTTGTACCTGAATTGAACAAAACAGACTATCAATTTGATAGTCTGTTGATTGCAAGTTCATCCTATATCAAGAATTCGTAAATATATATTTAGAGCTAAAAACTTTAACTGTATCTATCTTTGTCTCCGTAACTTCAGGAAAGTTTCGAACTGATAAGAAACCTGAAACAAACGTCGACAAACTTGATGAAAAAATAGGCAATCAGATTACTGTTTCGTATAATCAGGCAATTGCGATCTAAATATTTAGAAATCACTAATAAAAATGAAAAAGTAAATTCCGGTTGTGTAAGATTAACGTCCAGATTGCAAGATTAAATTCGTTTAAGGCATACTGGAATTTACTTTTTCATTTAACCTAGATTATATTAAATAAAAACATATGCCCTTAGATTGACATATGTTTTTATTTAATTAGTTTTCAATTAGAAATTTAGATTTAGTTTCTTTGATCATTCTATCATGAAGTAATTTTTTGAAGTTGTAATATACAATATCTCCAAAATCATTAATTCCATAAAATTCATTAAACTCTTTATAAATTTGGGGGATATCATCGGGTGAAACCACTTTTTTATCCTTCCTGATAAAAGGTCCATCCGTCTCAAACAAAATTTTATTTTTAGGAATATGACTTAAAATATTTCGTCCAGATTTACTATTTAGCATGCCATAATTAACTGAAAAGTAATATCCATTATCAATTATTGACTTAATAAGGCTAATACTTCCTGAATACCAATGGAATACTGCAAATTCAATATCGTTATCTTTCAAAATTTGCAAAACAATATTTTCTGCTTTTCTAGAATGAATGGACAAGATTTTTGATTTTCCTTTTACAATTTCACAAATTGATTTAAAGTACTGAACTTGTTTTTTTTTATCTAATTCATTACACCCTGTAAAATCCAACCCTACCTCACCTATATAGTTAGTATATCTAAGGTTTTTATAAAAACATTCCTCATTAAGCGGATATTCACTAATAATTTCTGGATGATATCCTAGAGCCAATTTTACGTATTTAAAATTACCGTAATTGGCTAAATGTTTTTCGTATATTTCCGGCAAATTAGTTACAAATAATGCATAGATGCCCCTATCTTCGTAGGCATTAATTATTTTCCATGGATTATCATAGAAATCAATATGAACATGGAAATCAATAAATGCCATTTGTTTTTCACCACCTTTTAAATAATATTATATTTACTGTAATAAACATCTACTTCTTCACTAAACCTTGTAAGAAGCTCTTTAGTCAACGATAAGTAGTCTGAGTCCTCATAATATTCAGGTCTTAAATCGATTTCGTTAAATATTTCTCTATTATCTATTTTTCTTTTTATTAATCTAAAATATTCATTGGATGATTTATACTCACCTCTATGAATGTACTTTGTTTCATTGACATTTATACCATATGGAATTTCATACTCGCGATCATATTCTTCCAAATCATATGCAGCTAGTGATATTTTCCTTAAAGTACAAGGAATACAAACTCCACAATGTAAACTTGATTTATAATTTCTATTTAATCTTGACATTCCACATGTATATGTAAGTTTAATAATATTTTTATAATTAGTATCGAGCATTTTTATTATTTCACCCTTTGTTTTAAATAAAAAGGGGTGTTCTATCTTTACATCAAATCCAATATTCTTAAGTAACATATTAAATAAATATACTGTCTTAGGGTGTGTAGTTTTTGTAGTCTGTCTGGAATAACCCTCAGGATTAAGAGACAAAACACCATTTTCATACAAATATATGATTTTTATATTGTATGAAATTGCCGTTAAAGTTGCAAGACAAAAAAATAATAAAGACCTGGTTCTTTGGGTTGGAGTTATTTTTCTTCCACTAATTTTATTAAATAAAAACTTATCAAAATCGCCTTGTAGATAACTAATAGTTTCTTGTTGGTAATGCTGTTCATGTGTATTAAGCTTATATCCACAATAAATTGTTTTTTTGTTATTTACGAAATTATTATATGCTCCAGCCAGAGAATCCAAGCCTCCAGAGTATAGAGAAACATTTTTATAATCTAATGGTTTTTTAATATTTAAACATTCTTTAAAAGAATAATTTCCTTGCAAAAATGTAACGTCCCAATTATCTTCAGACATAAATTTTGCTATTTTTTCTATAATTGATTTATTATCATTCCAAGTTTGTAAATCAGAAACGGGTATATCTATTTTTATATTTCTATGTCCTCCATCAGACCCACTAATTGATGTCATTATATCTGAATAATAAATCGAACAAAAGATGTTAAAAAAATCAAATGCAATATAATTATCTATTTTAGGCATATTGTCCGAATTCTCAAAAAAATACTCATATGGGTAGCAGTTAAATGTGTTAATAAATAAGTTATTCATCAAAATCCCCTTTTGAGTTTTCAACTTTTTTTGTTAAGGTATCTATAAGCTCATTTATAGTAATTTTTTCGTTAATATATTCTAGTATTGTATCTTTCAAGTTTTTATCTACCCACTGGTTTGCTTTTAATTTTATTTTAGAATCATAATCTTTAACTTGTTTTTCATCATATGTATCTATTACAGATTCATTAATGTTTTCCATAACAATAAGAAATAAAGCATTTACACAAAAATCATTAACAAAGTAATACAAATCAAAATTCTTTTCCATCAATATTTTTGTCATAGTTATTTTAAATGCCTTTAATAATAAAGAAGAATCTATATCTTCGATATCATTTTCAATTTTATTAAGAATAGATTCTAAAACTCTTTCAGTTTCTAAATCATTACCGATGTCTTTACTAAAATCAAAATCTTCGTCACTAAAAAATTCTTTAACTTTTCCACCGCCTAAAGCTTGTACACTCTGAACACCACCTGTCATTAAATTTAAAAAATCTTTATCACCAAAGTATTTTCTTGTTTTTCTCATTCTTAATGTTTCAATCATTACTAATGGAATTGCCTTATCTAGCTCAACTGTATAACTATCATCATGACTACCAGGGCTTAAGATTTTCTTAATTTTAGCTTGAATTTTCCTTGTTGAAGAACCCATCCTTACCACACTCCTTATTTTTTATACAAAACTATATTCTTCACTTTTTGTTAAATTCCTCCGTATTATGCAAAAATATGTTGTAAGGAAAAATTGTACCCCCAAGGATTTCTCCCTGGAGGTAAATTTGACTCAATAAAATAATCACATTTCGCATTATATTTCATAACCTATAATATGAAATTAAAATGGAGGGGAATGTGATGAATAAGCCTCACTTAAATAATGCAATTGCATTATTTATCGAAGCAATAGTATATTTAATTTTTTCCCTATTAAACTCTTAAACTCTAATCTTTATTTTTGGGGGCTAGTATCCTTCGCTAGCCCCTCTCTCTTTTATTATCATTATATGATTTAATTGTAAAAAGTTACTATATTAATAAAATAAATGTTTAACTTATTTCTAAAAATAAGCGGAAAACCTTATAGTCCTTATAAACAAAGAGGTTTAGAAATATGAAGTATTAAATTGCATAAATTTATGCCGCTCCTAACACGCCTAGATACCATTTTTAAGTTATCCATCTACGTTTTACACAGAGCTCTACATCGTAGCTCATGGCGTTAGCTAAGCTTGTTCTCTTGTCCAAATCGGCCGTTCAAAAGGCTTAGTTTATTTTATTTTTGGAAACTTAGTCCAATTATTCACCTCTCCATCATCCAAACTGTCCTTAATCAATGCAAACCACTCTTGAAGCTTTTGTTCGAAATATGTACGAGGTATAAATAATCTTAGCCACGCCGGTACTAGATTGTAAAGTTGGGTTAGTACGATATCGAATCTCTCCTGCCCTTTCTTCGTTCCTGTAACAGCCTTTTCCGCCTGACGTATTAAATCATAAGCCATTTCCCGGAGATTTGCCCAGCGGTGTTTTACAATTAAATAGACTATATAACCGGAAAAACAAAGAAGAAATAAAATAACAAACCAATTGTTTATAAAAAAGTCTTTCACTATGACCTACCTCCCATCTTGTTAACTATGTTCATAATAAAGCTGTCAAAGTATTTTAGTGTTTTAATAACTCCGATCCACACACCCGGTTTGGTTTGATTGGCTCTTCAAGGTTCCGGAATTCTTACCTGTATCTGTACTTTCTTTTTTTAACCCGTTCCGATAGCCAATGTTCTAAATATAATAGCACTCATAGTTCCTGCCACACTAATAGCTACTAATTAACTTCCATTTATCAAGCCTCCCCAATGATGTATTTTTGTAAAACAAAAAGAGAGCCAAATTAATGACTCCCTTTTGGTTCGCAATATTATCCTTTACAATCCGTTATTGTAGGTTCACAAGTGCAAAAGCTTCGGCTCTTCCTGGTTTACCCTCAAAATACATTTTTCCCTTATAGCCTGTTTCATCCCCAATAAATCTGACATTCTTTGAACTTTCCAAAGAAAATCCACCTCTTTGAATTAGAATATATTTTGATAAGTCAGCATACAGAATTTTATCTTCCTGCATAGCATAGCAAAAAATAAATTTGGGTAATGCTCCTGGATTGCTGCAGCTTATCACGTGCTTTAACAATTTTTTGTAATAAGTGTTTCTGTTCACTATGGCCACTATTTCATTGTCGTTATACTCTCCACTGTCTACCAAGTTTATAGGCTCCAGAATATCACTCAGTTCCGTAAGGGTAATACCAATTATATTTTGTTCAGGCAAGTTTTTTATAATACCCTCCAATTGATAGCTATCTTTCCCTTGACCATTCAAAATAGCATCATCGAGTGCTAAAGCAATAGCTCTTGCAAGTTCTTTTACTATGTATGCTTCGTACTGATCGGGTTGTGCATCAATCATATTATTAGAAATAAATATAACTTTTGCAACCTTAAAGCCATTACCATATTCAAATTCAACGTTGATTGCAAAATTTTCAGCACTTAAGGCAACATTATCAGGCTTAAATTCTGCTGCTGTTACATCTTTACCAATTATGATTTTCCCCGGTACATTTCCTATAGGGAAGAAATATTCTATAAGTGGATAAAGTTTTGAATATGACTCAACGGTATCCATTATTATAGTGTATATGTCTTCCGGTGCTTCAACATTATTTCCATTACCTTTCCTTACATCGTATATTTTCTGAAAAAATGTTTGAACACTTTTTTTTGCTAATATATTTTCCATTTCTTGCTTGCTTTCAATGAATCTCTTTCTCATCGTTAATCCCCTTTCGTTTTGCTCCTATTTATTTAAGAAAGTCTTATATTTCTCACTTACAGTTTTTGTTTTTTCGATTTCGGCATCTACACGCTCTATTTCTTTGTGAAACTTATCTGTAAGCTCCTTTTTGCTTTTCTCATCCGTTTTATGCAACTTGGATAACTCAATATTTAAATTTGGAATAATATATTTTATAGTCGCATCTTTTATCATTGCACAACTAGCAGGAGCGTAGTAGTTTCCACCTGATACGATCTCGATCTTATTTAATACTGCAAGCATTTCATTTACTCTGACTCCTAAAAACTGATAAAGATCTACTAGCGTATTGTTCCTATCAATATTGTCTAGGTTAATTGCCAATAGTCTTAACCCTAAAGTCTGTTTTTCAAATTCTTCTCTTGCATTTGCAAGCTGAATTTGGCTTGCATTTATTTCTCCTCTTATTTTTCTTATGATAGAAATCAGTTCGCCATCTCCTCCCCCCACTTCTCGAACTTGTTCGATACTTTCTATTACTTCCTTTTCGCTTTTCTTCAATTCATTAACTTCCTTTTCAAGGTTTCGAACTTTCTCTTTGTACTTCTTGGTAATAATGTTTTCATATGAAAATTTCTCTCCCCTCTTCTTCGGCATATCATGAACAGTAGCCTGTTCATTTTTTTTGTCATTCCTTCTTTTTAGAAATTGCATTTGAAAATCCTCCTTATATTTTTTTATTAACCTGATACTGGACAACAATTGTATTTTAATACCACCCCCCTCACGTGAATTTCAAAAAAATATCTTTTGTCGTGACCATCCCCGAGTCAAGAGTAGTCAAATTAAAATACGTTTTTATTTGATGGGGGGTATATATGATTAAATGGTATGCACTCACCTACTATCAGTAAGTACAAGCTTATGGTTGAAATTAGCTCTAAGATGTTTTTTAAAATTATCACAATTCAAAACAAAAATTTATAAATATACATTCTTCCAAACACTTTATTTATGCGACTTTTTATATTATTTATTTTATATTTTTCTTTGAAATTTACTAAAAATGTATAAATATTTAGTTTAACTTATCTTATATTGTGTTTAATTATTTTATATCTTGCAATCCTTTATATGAAAGTGTTTTAAGGTTTTCTAAATATTAATTGAACATTGATTAATTATGTTTAATTAATATTAGAATATTTTAAAATCTTTAAAACTTTTATCAATGCTTTCCTGGTTTATACCAATATACTTTAAAGTAATTGATGGGCTTGAATGGTTAAATATCTCTTGTAACATTGCAACATCTTTATATTTTTTGTAGTAATGGTACCCAAATGTTTTTCTTAAGGTATGTGTACCTAAATCAGGTATATTAAACTTCTTGCCTATTTCTTTCATAATGAGGTAGGCTTGACATCTACCTAATGGTTTGTTTATTCCTTCCCTACTTGGAATTAAATATTCGTTTTGCTTCTTTCCCTCACAGTAAATATTGATCTCTCTTTTTAATACTGGATTGATGGAAAGGTTCTTCTGTTTATTTGTTTTCTTTTCCCTTATGTTGATGCGATCTTTACCTTTAACATCAGATACCCTGAGTTTTAATATGTCTGATATCCTTAAGCCTGAGTAAATACCTATAAAAAACATGATGAAGTTTCTAGTATTGTTCGCTTTTAAGTAATCAGCTATATTCCTTACAGTTTCCGAGTCCCTTATTGGCTCTACATAATTCATAAATAACACCCCTTTTAATTTTTCTCTTTATATAATCAGAATTAAAATAACTCTGTTGTAATATTAAAAGCCTTCTCGGTATAATGTATTTGGGTATTCCGAGCCGAAAAGGCTCTTTTTTTATATTAGTCTGTAATTTAGTGAAATACCTTCAAACTCAACTATATTCCCCCTACACATTTCAAGGATTCTACCGCCTATAGCCTTATCTACTTGTAGCAATCTCTCACATGACATTTCACTCGAAACAATAATAGGAAACATATTTATATACCTGTGGTTGATTAGCTCAAACATGATGTTTATATCAGTTTCAGAAATTTTCCCCTTGTAAAGGTCGTCTATATATAAAACCGGGGCTTCTTTATATTTTTGAATCTCTTTTTGATAAATAGAATCACCATAGCCATCAGTGGCAACAAAGTGTTGTTTCATTTTTGTTAATACATCTCTATACTGCATATATAAAACGCCTATATTCTGCTTAAGTAGTTCATTTGAAACTGCAATACACAGATGTGTTTTACCTGCTCCTGATTCCCCAAGAAATGCAAGGCTTTCAACTCCGGAGAATTTGTTTGTATAATTTTCTGCTACTCGTTTTGCATTATGTACCTCTCTGGACTTGCCCTCAGTTTTAAAGCTCTCAAAGGTTTTAGTTGTGAATAGCCTTGTTATTCCTGACTTATCATATAAATGCCTGTAGGCATTTGTTTGCTTGCATTTACATTCACGACATGTATTCGTTTCGGCAATATATATAAACTCTGTGTCCTGACATAAATCACACTTATATTGATGTTTGTTTGTTTCCTGCTTCCTGTCCTGCATTTGTTTGTTTGTCTCCACTACTTTCTTCACCTTCCTTTTTATCAGATCCGCTGAAAGATACCGTTTTTATTGGGTAGTCAACCCATTCCTTTTTACTCATAAATGTATTTCCTCCTATGGTTGGCTATGGTACTGTTGAATGTGGGAATTAAAAGCTTGTACTAAATCACTCATGGTAGCTATTGGCACGGAATTAATATAACCGGCATCAGCTGTAAGATATGTTGTTAAACTCTCGTTTGAATTTCTTACACCTATATATGGATTGGAACTATCAGCATAGAATGAAATTCTGCCCTTACCGTTTAAGTCTCTGAGGTTCTGTACACCATTTCCTGATACGATGCCTAGCTCTACCCTCTGATATGGAATACTTCCCGGTGTCGAACTATATGGACTGTCATTGTACAATATCAAAGTACCTGCCTGATTATCAGATACCCCGGATTCAACACCTATTTTGGCATTTAGAAAGCCGTTTATGTCGTATACTTTTAACACTCCACCATAAGAATCCTTATATAACTCAGCTAAGAGCTTTCCGTCATTGGAAACCTGTTGAACTGAAATTCCTTTTAGTATTCCGGCTGTTATCAAGTGGGATTCAATCAAACCTTGCTCTGTACCTTTTGTTAATTCAGTTATTCCAGTTGAAGAAATTTTATATATATCACAAGCTGAGCTGACAGAATTCTCAAACATAGAAACTAATTGAAACGTTCTTTTTAAAAGCTGTAATGAATCAACTTTACCACCTATAATCATAGCCTTATTAACTTGCTGAATCACATTTGCAGCCAGATTATCATTGCTGCTTTTAAGATTAAGATAATTATTGTCGTAATACTCTACAGGTCTAAAATCAAACTCTGACATAAACCCTATTTGTACTGGCCTGCCATTTTTGAAAGTAGCAAGGATAGCTATAATACTACCTATACTTAAGTTTTTAGCCATATCCTTATGCTGTTCATATCCTTCCCGGCATAGCTCCATAACCCTTTGTTCTATTTCATCACAAGAATTATACTGAATAGATAAAAGTTCACTTTTAATTTTTTCCGTGATGGCTGTTAACCCTCCGAGAAATAAAGCCGTACGTTCTCCAAGGATAATTATTTTCTTTTCGTTGTCAGATACTACCCTTTCAAACGTGCCATCCGGCCTATAATAACTTGCCCTTTTGTCTGCTGCCATATATATTCCATCATCAGTTGTCATACACAATCCCATTGTCATATATGTAATACCTCCTTAAATTATTTAGCTAGGAATTTCGATTTATCGAATACAGGAAATTCCTTAACAGTTGCATTGCTAACAGTGCCCTCATTTTTTTTCTTAAGTTCAAATACCCCTTGCCAACCATTTACTATTGACTGATTTAGTATTTGAATTTTAGTTTCATCGTCAGATGCCAGTTTATTGAGTTCAATAATTAATAACTGAACGGCTCTATCAGTCATTGGCTTTCTAATTTTTTTTCTATAGTCTTTAAAATCATCAATAGCACTTTCAAGTGCGGTCTTTGATTTTTTCTTTAACTCTATATCTATATCTTTCTCTATCTCTAACTCTATCTCTGGTGTAGTTTTCCTGTTAGATTTATTGTCAGATTTCTTATTAGATTTTCTGTTAGATTTCTTACATTCTGGTAGTGGTAATATTCCTTTGTCTTGTGCTATTCTTTTCTGATAATCCCTTTGTCTGTCTGCTTCCGTACTGCTTTGACCTATGTAATTTTGAATGTCAAGCATATAAATAGCACCATTATTAAGAATATCTATCAAACCAAAATCTTTAAAAATCTGAATAGCTTTTTCAACCACTCCAACTGGATGCCTTACTACTTGGGAAAGTATAGTTGAGTTATATGGTATTCTGTCATTAAACATCAATTTACCCTCATTTTTAAGGCTTCTTAGATATAATTTCAGAAGGATATTGCTGTATAAATAACCGTCCGGCATTGATTCAAGAATTATCATTTCTTCACTGTCAAAAAAATTTTCTTTAACTTTGAGATAATAGTATTTTTTATTGTCGCTCACTCTCTCACCCCTAATAAATTGCTTACTATTTAAAAGTTCAAACGAGCTTGGCTACATTATTTTTCTTAGTACCCCAGTAGTTTTTGGTTTTTCACTAATGTCAACAGGGTTCAAAAGCCATTCTTCAAACCAATCCACATTAATCAAGTATTTAGCTCCAATTTGTACATACTTAATTCTATTTTCTTTTATAAGCCTTCTTATCATTGTTGGATTTATTGCAGTCTGTGGGTCTTTAGCTTTTGCATCTGCTACCAGCTGATCGACCGTTCTCATTCTTACTTTTTCTAGCATATTAAACCTCCCCTTTTATCTCAAATAAATCATCAAAAGCTTTTCCTAAAGCATCACATATTGCTTTAGCTGTTTTAGGTGTAGTGTTACATTTAGCATTTTCTACATTGGATATTGTAGAATAATGAGTATTTGATTTAATTGCTAATCCCCTTAAGCTAAGCCCTCTTTTGATTCTTAACTCTTTAATTTGCTTTCCCTTTGGCACTATAGTTGTCAATTTAAACACCTCCTTTGTAAATATTTTGTTGATTTTATAATTTTACATCAACGTATTGTTTATATTAATATTATCCACTTTTTATTGATTTGTCAATGTACATATTAACAAAGTGTTGATTTGTGTTTGCTTATGTTGTATAATTTAATTACCATACTAAAAGGAGAAATAAATATATGAGTATTTTTCGTGAGAGATTAAAACTTTTAAAGGAGATATGTGGGAAGACACAAGCTGAAATAGCTAGTGAATTAGAAATAACCCCTCAAACTTTATCTTATTATTTTAATGGTAGAGAACCAAACTATGATATGCTTATAAAACTTGCTAAATATTTTAATGTATCAACTGATTATTTACTTGGAGTAAGTGATCATAAAAATAATGATCAAATTAAGAAAAGAAATGAAAATTATAACAAATTAATTGAATTATTAGAAAATGAGTATGCTTTAAATAGTGAGATTTTCCGATTTATAGATTATATTTATAATCGGTTTAATTTAACTGAAAGAAAATTCATTATCAATAATCTGTTTCAACTTTTAGCATATTATAATTCCGCAATATTACATCTTTCAGAAATAAAACCGCACATAGAGAAAATCTGTTCTGACCTTGAAAAAACTTCAGATAGGTTTAGTTTTATTGGTGATTCTGATAGTTCATACCTCAAAAGTGTTATTGCACAGACATCTATTTATGATGATAAGTCAGCCATGGAGGCTATGATTGAAGGACTTAGTGAAGTTTTAGTGTTGAATGAAAATGAAACAAATAAATAGAAGGGATTAATAATTATGGCTACCGTAACCAAAATAAACGATACCACGTACAAGGTTGAGGTCTTAACTGGGGTCGATTCTAAGGGCAAAAAACTACGTAAATTTGCAACAATAAAGCTTGAAAGTAAACCTAACACTCAAAAAGCGGAAAAAGAGCTACAATCGAAAGTAGCCCTATTTGAAGACCAAGTCAAAAATGGTTTAGTATTGGATAATAAAATAACATTTGCAGCTTACGTTGATAGGTGGATACCTTTGCAGGACTTAGAACCCAAAACACTATACAGATATAAGGAAATGTTAAATACCAGAATAATTCCGGCAATAGGCCATATAAAATTGAAGGAACTTAAACTTTTGCACCTTGAGGAATTTTATAAAAATCTTAAAGAGGATGGAATAAGGCTAGATAATAAATATGTCGCAAAAGATAAATTTATTTCTGCATTAAAAGTTTACAAAAAGCAAGAAATATCAGAAAAGTCTTGTGTAGCTTTAAGAACTATTGAAAGCCTAATTGCCAAAAATCCTGTTTCAGCCAAAACAGCCAATACCTTATGTGATAATCTGGGATTAAAGTTAAATGATTATTTTACTCTTTCAGGTGAACCAAAAGCATTATCAGACAGAACAATACTTCATCATCATAGGCTAATAAGCTCTATCTTAACCCATGCCGTACAATCCCAGGTTATACTTACCAATCCATGTTCCAGAATGAAAGCTCCTAAAACTAAAAATAAGAAAATAAGCTACTATACAGAGGAGCAGACAAAAGATTTACTGGCTGCTCTTGAAACAGAGGATATAAAACATAAAACAATGGTGTTGCTTGACATATTTACCGGGTTACGAATTGGGGAATTAATGGGGTTGACTTGGGATGATGTAGACTTTAAATCATGCATAATAACAGTAAATAAAGCAAGCCAGTACCTTCCTTCACTCGGTATTTTTGAAAAAAGTACTAAAAACGAATCTTCAAATAGAAAAATGACTGTACCTAAGGCAATTATTGAAGCACTTAAGACTTATCGAAAATGGTGGCTTGAACAGCAAGTAAAATGCGGGGATCAATGGATAGAAAATTCTAATCATTTATTTGTAAAATGGAACGGTGAACCGGCATATACTTACGAACTAACTAAATGGTTTCCTGAGTTTCTTTCTAGGCATAACCTACCCCATATTACTCCCCACGGCCTAAGACATACCTGTGCAACACTACTGTCAGCATCAGGACTTCCAATAGCAAGTATAAGCAAAAGGCTAGGCCATTCCCGTACAAGCACGACAATGGATATTTATATTAAAAGCTTGGAAAGCGTTGATAATATGGCTGCTGATTTATTGGAAAAATCATTATTATCAAATAACAAAAAGTTAAAAAAAGGCGAATAATTATTTGAATGATTATATAATTTTTAGGACTAACTTGTTAATAATACATTGTCATAGCAAAATACAGAAATACAGACTATAGCTAACTCCTTAATAATCTGATTCCAGAGTACTAGTATTATATCCTCATCTAAAGACCAGGGTATTCTTAATTTTAAATTAGAATCTCCCTTACCATGAACAATAGAATTCCGGTAATCATATATACCTTTTGCAAGTGATTCAGAATTTTTTTTTAAAATTAATTTGTTTTTTTTAGCTTTCAAGAGTATTTTGTTAATATTAGTCTCTACTAATTCATTTCTTAAAACATAAGTAAGGCATCTCCGCTCTTCTGTTTTATATATATCATTCATTCCCTTTAATAGCTTATCCATATCACTAATATTATCACTTATTATTTTGATGATTTCAGCTTTACGATTAATAAAAAAGAAATATTCTATGACTTTATAAAAATAAAGAAAAACAGTTTCATCTTCGGGATTTGAATAATACCTTTTTATTGCTTCATTAAAGAAATATATCGGCTCAGTATATTTTGAATGCTTAATTACTTTAGATTTAAATTTTTTAATTAAATTCTTATCATACATATATTCAAATGAAGATATATGCCCTAATTGAAATACCCATGGATTATAGTATTCTAATAGAAATAATACCTCCTGCAAATAATCATTTACATTTTCTTCGACAATATTAAATAGTTTTATAGTTTTAACATTATTATCTAAAATCATTATTTTCCTCCAAATATTTAAAAATAACTTTAAACATACTACTTGCATTACTTATCTCAATCTTTTGCTTTCCAATAAAAAATTCACCCAAGTTACCGATATCAATCTGATAATCCCTCTGAATAATAACAAATTCTGCATAGCTATTCTGGAAGAAACCCATGTTTTTATACATCTTAAGCTTGTCATTACCATCTATAAACCCGCAGAGTCGTGAATATTCTAATATGTAATCCTTTAGTGTATTATACCTGTCAATTTTTCTTCCGTATTCTTCTAAACTTTGTGAAAAGAATTTTTGAAAAGAATTATTTACTAATAAGAATTTCTTATTTATTTTTGTATCATGAAATACAATTTTTTCTGAATCAGAATAAAAATTAATGTTTAATAAATTCTCTGATTTCAAAAATTCAAATAACTTTTCATCTAGAAACTGCATAGGTCACCTTCCAATATTTATAATTCTAAAATATATGACAATATAATAATAACACAAATAATTACAGGTAAATATATCCATAGTATAAATTAAATTAAAAATAAATTGATTAGTTAGTATACTAATTCAACTCTTTTCTAGCGGAATTTTAGCGGAATAAGTTATCAAATTCCGCTAAAACTTATAAAAAGTTATAAAACACCAATTCCACAAAACGTGCTTATATCAACGATTATATGATTTTATAAAAACTTATATAAAGCTCTGGCACGCACTCCAAAACCGTCGGCTGCGGGTTCAAGTCCTGTCTCCCCTGCCAAAAGGAAACACTTAGAAGATTTATTCTTCTAAGTGTTTTTTTATTATTATAGACAACATAAAAGCTCAGTACTGTAAAAGTACTAGGCTTTTAGTATTTATTTGCATAATTCTTAATTTTTTATACTGGGAAATATTGAAGATTAATACTGTATACTTCAAACTCTCCTTGCCTCCGGAGGCCAAATAAATTTGTGAATTTGAAGGCTCAACCTCACATTTAATTTGTATTCCTCAAAGTAGGCATTATTTTCTTTTAACATATTAACTATTTCAATACTATCCAGTTTCCCAAAAACAGTCGAGAAATTAATAGTAACGCCTGTTTGAGATAGAATATTTCTATGTTCTTTAATAGATTCAAATGTGAATTCTAAATCTCTCCGACTTCCAACTATAAATTTAATTTCTGACATCTAAAGCATAGTTTAGCTTTAAAAAGTTAGTATCTTCTACAAAATCATTTAATACGGTATCACTTACAATTGGCAGCTTCCGTTAGTCCAATTCTTACCTTAAATCCTTTTGAAGCTAGATATAAAGGAAGCTACCTCTTGACTTTATCTAATTCAAGAGGCTCTCCGCCAGTGCACAAAACATTCTTGCAATTATAGTTGTCTAGTTTATTAACAATTTCATTTGTTTTAACTACTTGAATACCATTTCCAAACTCGTTGTGACATACTTAGTATCACAATAATCACACCTCAAATTACAGCCAGCCACCCATACAAATGTCATAACTGCACCTGCAGATATACCCTCGCCGGAAACACTGTTAAAATAGCTGTACATTCATATTATACCTCTCTGATAACTTCAGCAAAGCTAGTCGTAGTTTCCCATATTTTTACTTTATCAACCACAATATCACTACCGACTAGTTCTTGAGTCAGATCATCAAAAAAACTTGCTGCCATTCCTCAGCAGTAGGTCTATATTTAACTGTTGCAACTTTTTTGCCGCTACTCTTTAATAATTCTGCTATCTGACGTTCTACAGAATCATTCGTATCGCACCAGAAAAGGCTCAATTATTTTTCTCTGAACTATTTCTTTAAGGTCAGAAAAGTCCATTACCATTCCGTCTGAGTGAAGAGTGTCTTCAAGTACTCCTTTATTTTTTCTCGATATCTGAACCTGCATTCTATATGTATGACCAGTAGGTTACTGCACAAGCCTCTGTGGTTTGATAACATGTGCGCCATATCCTAAGAAAATTCTTCAGTTATTGATATTTTCCCAATCATTTCTCTCCTAACTTTAACATAATATCATATGTCCAATCCTTCACCTAAAGCCCTTTATATTTTATCGGGTCTTTTTCTCCGGCCTCTCTAAATGCCTTTAATCTCAGAGAACAACTGTCACATGTCCCGCAAGCCAATTCTTCACCACGATAGCATGTCCATGTAAGACTATAATCTACTCCTAATTTAATACCTAACTTTATCTCATCTGATTTAGTCATACATACCAGAGGAGCATGAATTTTGATTTTTTTACCTTTTTCTACAGCACATACTGTACCAAAGTTAATAGCATTTTCCATAGCATCAATAAACTCTTGTCTGCAATCTACATATCCCGAATAGTCAACTTCACTTACCCCGATAAATATATCCTGAGCACCGATTACCTCTGCGTATGATGCTGCAAAGGATAAGAATATCATATTTCGTGCAGGAACATACGTTATTGGAATTTTATCCTTATTTATGTTGCTATCGGGTACACTAATATTAGTGTCTGTCAGTGCAGACCCACCCCATGCATTCATATTTGTATTGACAATAATATGTTCTTTAACGCCAGCTTTTTCTGAAATTATCTTGGCGTATTCAATCTCTTTATAATGCCTCTGTCCATAATTAAAAGATATAGCATATACTTCGTATCCTTCAGATTTTGCTATGTATAAAGCTGTTGTGGAGTCCATACCTCCTGATAATAAAACTACTGCCTTTTTCAACATTACCAAACCCTTTCATATTTTTAGCTGCAATACCAATAATTTACCATTTATATGTATTAATTTCAAATTTAATTTCCATAATCATTGCTATTAACTATAATTTATGTATATTCCGAGTTAACAGTTTAAAGAATTTATGAAAAATAGGCCACCTCAATTAAATTTTTCTCTGTATTACTTTGTTACACGACATCTCGTACCAGAAGAAAAATAATTAAAATGACCATATTTCAAAAAAAAGATATTAAATTTTTTTGATAATTTGGAATACTCTTGATTTTAAGTAAATGGCTAATTTTTTCTGTTTACGGTAGTAAAGCTAGAATCTGTCACGTCTCTACTTGAATATTATGCTTGTCGGGATATTTTTTGCAGGACACAAAAGGACAAGGTTATGGAAGGTCAAGTGAACATAACTATACTAATACTACCTATCCAAATTTTAATTTCTGGATGTCTATACTACCGTAAAACAAGAAAAATTTTTGTTGCGAGGAGGATGTCATTCTAAGATTGATTAAACTTAATCATCGAACAGAAATGAAAACTACAAAAACTATTATAGCACTGAAAGTCCCATAAATCAATAGTTTTGGCAAATTTTATATCATATCTTATATTTTACAATTAATTTTATTTTTTGACATAATACTTGATTATTCACAATTAAATATTATTTATTTACATAATTCGCATTGTATTTTTATAAAAACTCCATGCCACCACTATTTGCTATATATAATTTTCCTCTTTTAGATCTTGAAGCACTAGTAAACATAAATTAATTTTTTCGCACTTTTCTCTGCATCAAACCTTGCGTGGGATTTATCGAACACGGCTTTCCGATAATCTTTAGCCAGACTTACACTGGCACGATGCTCGTACAACAAAAAAAAACCTCAAGCTATGAGCTTGAGGTTTTCATATAAATCTGGCAGAGACCTACTTTCCCGGGCCGTTTCCAGCCAAGTATTATCGGCACTGAGATGCTTAACTGCCGTGTTCGGTATGGGAACGGGTGTGGCCATCTCGTCATTTCCACCAGAAGATTTATTAGGTACTTTTGTACCTTCAGAACTGATTAATGTTATCCTTTAAAAAGATGTGAAGCTCTCTCATTGTCTAGTTTTAAGACCTTCTACTTTTGAATACCTGTTTTCTTTGGGTCAAACCCTCGACCTATTAGTATCAGTCAGCTTAACACATTACTATGCTTACACTCCTGACCTATCAACCATGTAGTCTACATGGGGTCTTACCTATTGCTAGTGGGATATCTCATCTTGAGGTGGGTTTCACGCTTAGATGCCTTCAGCGTTTATCCCTGCCGAACTTGGCTACCCAGCTGTGCCATTGGTATGACAACTGGTGCACTAGAGGTTCGTCCATCCCGGTCCTCTCGTACTAAGGACAGATCCTCTCAAATATCCTGCGCCCGCGACAGATAGGGACCGAACTGTCTCACGACGTTCTGAACCCAGCTCGCGTACCGCTTTAATTGGCGAACAGCCAAACCCTTGGAACCTGCTACAGCTCCAGGATGCGATGAGCCGACATCGAGGTGCCAAACCTCCCCGTCGATGTGGACTCTTGGGGGAGATAAGCCTGTTATCCCCAGGGTAGCTTTTATCCGTTGAGCGATGGCAATTCCACTTTCATACCACCGGATCACTAAGCCCTACTTTCGTACCTGCTCGAGGTGTCTCTCTCGCAGTCAGGCTACCTTATGCCTTTGCACTCGTTGCGCGATTTCCAACCGCGCTGAGGTAACCTTTGGACGCCTCCGTTACTCTTTGGGAGGCGACCGCCCCAGTCAAACTGCCCACCTGACAGTGTCCCTAGACCAGCTTATGGTCTCAGGTTAGAGTTCCAGTACTTTTAGAGTGGTATCCCAACGTCGACTCCATGATGGCTGGCGCCACCACTTCTCAGTCTCCCACCTATCCTGTACAAAAAATACCGAAACCCAATATCAAGCTACAGTGAAGCTCCATGGGGTCTTTCCGTCTAGTCGCGGGTAACTTGCATCTTCACAAGTACTACAATTTCGCCGGGTACGTTGTTGAGACAGTGCCCAAGTCATTACGCCATTCGTGCGGGTCAGAACTTACCTGACAAGGAATTTCGCTACCTTAGGACCGTTATAGTTACGGCCGCCGTTTACTGGGGCTTAAGTTCATGCCTTCGCTTGCGCTAAGCAATTCCCGTAACCTTCCAGCACCGGGCAGGCGTCAGCCCCTATACTTCATCTTTCGATTTAGCAGAGACCTGTGTTTTTGATAAACAGTTGCTTGGGCCTATTCTCTGCGGCCTCAATCTCTTGAGGCACCCCTTTTCGCTAACTTACGGGGTCAATTTGCCGAGTTCCTTAACAACGCTTCTCCCGCTCGTCTTAGGATTCTCTCCTCACCTACCTGTGTCGGTTTGCGGTACTGGTACCTTTAATCTGGATAGTGGTTTTTCTCGTCAGTGTGGAATCTGTCACTTCGGTACTTGTTTTCCCTCCGCATCACGTCTTCGAAACATCCGGCGGATTTGCCTACCGGACTATCTACCTCGCTTGCACGATCTTTTCCAGCTGATCGCTTGACTTATCCTCCTGCGTCCCCACCTCTCTCATATCGATTAACGGTAGTACAGGAATTTCAACCTGTTGTCCATCACTTACGCCTTTCGGCCTCAGCTTAGGTCCAGACTTACCCTGGGCGGACGAACCTTCCCCAGGAAACCTTAGGTTTTCGACGGTAAAGATTCTCACTTTACTCTCGCTACTTATTCCGGCATTCTCACTACTGCTTCGTCCACAAGTCCTTTCGATCTTGCTTCAACCTACAACAGTAAGCTCCCCTACCACCCTCGTACATCCAATACTACTGCTAACGGCACAAGTTTAGCTGTGGGAATTTGACGAAATGTTTTGAATCATTTTTGATATGTTACATTTCGTGAAATTACCTCATCGCTTCTTAATTTATTTAGCAATACTATTGGATGTACGCTGATCCATAGCTTCGGTACACAGTTTAGCCCCGGTAATTTTCGGCGCAGGCTCACTCGACTAGTGAGCTATTACGCACTCTTTGAATGAGTGGCTGCTTCTAAGCCAACATCCTAGTTGTCTTAGCAAGCCCACATCCTTTTCCACTTAACTGTGATTTTGGGACCTTAGCTGATGGTCTGGGCTGTTTCCCTTTTGACCATGGGACTTATCTCTCATAGTCTGACTCCCAAGTAACATCATTACGGCATTCGGAGTTTGAT